>NZ_JBHFFO010000001.1:4800000-7565000 GCF_045222935.1 Streptomyces sp. Ac-502 | reverse complement strand
TTCGCCTCGATCAGGGCGAGGGTCAGCTTGGAGCCGATCAGCGGAATGTCCGGCTTCTCGCGCAGGAGGTAGGGGACACCGCCGATGTGGTCCTCGTGGCCGTGCGTGAGCACGATGCCGTCGATGTCGTCGAGGCGATCCCTGATGGACGAGAAGTCCGGCAGGATCAGGTCGATTCCGGGCTGCTCCTCCTCCGGGAAAAGCACTCCGCAGTCGACGATCAGGAGCCGGCCGCCGTATTCGAAGACCGTCATGTTGCGGCCGATCTCACCCAGGCCGCCGAGGGGGTGACGCGCAGGCCGCCCTTGGGGAGCTTCGGCGGCGCGCCGAGCTCGGGATGCGGATGACTCAAAAGACTCTCCTCACCACACACGCCACGTCGCCGTGAGGCACACGTGGCGCGCATGACATTCGTGCACTTGCGGTTTGGCGGTTGTTTTCCGTGTTCAGTTGTGAAGTCTGTGGTTACAGCTGTACCCCGCCGGCGGCGAGATCGCGCTTGAGCTGTTCGGTCTCGTCCGCGGACAGTTCCACCAGCGGCAGGCGCAGCGGCCCGGCGGGCAGGCCCTGGAGCCCGAGCGCGGCCTTGGTCGTGATGACGCCCTGGGTGCGGAACATGCCGGTGAAGACGGGCAGCAGCTTCTGGTGGATCTCGGTGGCCTTGGTGACGTCACCGTGCAGGTGGGCGTCGAGCAGGGCGCGCAGCTCGGGCGTGACGACATGGCCGACGACCGAGACGAAGCCGACGGCGCCGACGGACAGCAGCGGAAGGTTGAGCATGTCGTCGCCGCTGTACCACGCGAGGTTCGAGCGGGCGATGGCCCAGCTGGCGCGGCCGAGGTCGCCCTTGGCGTCCTTGTTGGCGACGATCCGCGGGTGCTCGGCGAGCCGCACCATGGTCTCGGTGTTGATCGGCACGCCGCTGCGGCCGGGAATGTCGTAGAGCATCACCGGCAGGTCGGTGGCGTCCGCGATGGCGGTGAAATGCCGGAAGAGACCTTCCTGCGGGGGCTTGCTGTAGTACGGCGTGACAGCGAGCAGGCCGTGGGCTCCGGCGTCGCGCGCGGCGCGGGCCAGCTGCAGGCTGTGGTCCGTGTCGTTGGTGCCGGCTCCGGCGACGACGAAGGCCCGGTCTCCGACCGCGCCCACCACGGCCCGGACCAGCTGGGCTTTCTCCGCATCGCTGGTGGTCGGTGACTCACCGGTGGTGCCGTTGACGATGAGACCGTCGTTGCCGGAGTCCACCAGGTGCGCGGCGAGCTGCTGCGCACCGTCGAGGTCGAGAGCGCCATCCGCCGTGAACGGCGTGACCATGGCGGTCAGCACCCGCCCGAAGGGGGTCTGCGGTGTGGAAGTCGGAGCCATGGGCACCACGCTACTCGTAGCTCACCTCGGGTCGCGCCCCTGGGGAGCCGGGATGTGGACTCCGGCACTGCTTGCTCGGGGGTTCAAGCAGTGCCGGGTCCGTTTCTTCAGCGTAGATGAACTTCTCAAAATGCCGCAATACGGACACCGGGCACGTCTGTGCGGTCCGGTACGGCCCCGGCGGGCGACGGCCGGTCCGCACAGCGGTCCGGCGGGTCGCCCGCGGGACGGGAGCCTTACGGGGCGATACGGCCGTTGGCGTTGAAGGCGGCGTGGGTGAGGGGCATCAGGCGGGCCCAGTGGGCCTCCATCTGCTCGCCGACCATCTCGATCTCGCGCTGCGGGAAGGACGGCACGGCCGCGAGCTCGTGCTGCGTGCGCAGGCCGAGGAAGTGCATCAGCGAACGGGCGTTGCAGGTCGCGTACATCGAGGAGAACAGGCCGACCGGCAGGACCGCGCGGGCCACCTCGCGGGCGACACCGGCGGCCAGCATCTCCTGGTACGCCTCGTACGCCTGCCGGTAGGAGTCCTCCATGACCTTGCCGGCGAGCGCGTGCTGCTCGGGGGTGCCCTCGACGAACTCGTACTTGCCGGGGCGGCCCTGCTGGACCAGCTTGCGGGACGCGCCGGGCACGTAGAAGACCGGTTCGAGCTGACGGTAGCGGCCGGACTCCTCGTTGTAGGACCAGCCGACGCGGTGCCGCATGAACTCGCGGAAGACGAAGATCGGCGCGCTGATGAAGAAGGTCATCGAGTTGTGCTCGAAGGGGCTGCCGTGGCGGTCCCGCATCAGGTAGTTGATCAGGCCCTTGGAGCGCTCCGGGTCCTTCTGCAGCTCCTCCAGCGACTGCTCGCCGGCGGTGGAGACACGGGCCGCCCACAGCACGTCACTGTCCGCGGCGCTGTGCTTGACCAGCTCGACCGTCACTTCGTTGCGGAAGCTGGGGGCTGTGCCTTCGGAGCTTTCGATGCTCTCGGCGGGGGTAGGGGACACCGACGGTTCCTTCCGTTCATTCCACGTGGCGCGCCCCAGCCTACGGCCCGCCACCGACAGTCCCGGAAATACGGCAGGAAGCCGCGTACCGTACAAAATCGGACTCTGTCCCGCCCGGCTCGTCCTGTGGTTGATATTTTTCACAGAACTTGCAGAAAACGGGCACCAAACGGGCGCGACAGACGTCTAACCCTGTGACAGTGCCCACTTCGAGGTTCCAAGGAGAGCCCGCTCATGTTCCGCCGGCGAGAGCCAGTGCCGTTCGCCTTCGTCGCCGAGGCCGACCGGTTCCGCAGCAATGTCGCGCCCCCGCCCCGAGAACGCGTCAGTCGTGCCCAGCTCGCGGGCCGGTCCCTGATCGGCCTGACGGTCGTCGGCGGTCTCGCCGGCGCCCTGCTGCTCGGCGTTCCGGCGCTCCAGCAGGAGACCGGCGGTGTCGGCACGCACCAGTCCGAGGCGGCGCACGGCCGCTGATCCGGCCGGGCGGTCCGCGCACAGTCGTCGCGCGTGCCGCCCGGCACGGAGTGGTTCCGGCACGTAAGTCTCGATAACCTCACCGGTCACAGCCTTCATCTGCGTGCCTGGAGTGAGGATCCGCCGTGCCCCTGACCTTCCTGACGGCCGACCGCGCTCTCGACGACCAGGCCGGTCAGGCGGTCGAAGCACCGCTGCCCCATGCGGGGCCGGACCGCTGGCGCCGTCCCTACCGTCCGGGTCCCGGGCGCGTGGGGGCGGCCGCCGTGCTTCTGCTCCTGGCCTCTTTCGTCCTGCTGTCCGCGGTGATCATCGTGGCCACGGGGACGCTGCCCGCCGCTGCCGTCTGCGCCGGTGTCGCGGTGCTGATCATCGCGCTCGCGTTGCGCTTCCTGCGGGTGGGGGTCTGGGTGAGCGCCCACGGCCTGCGGCAGGTGGAGCTGTTGCGGACGACGACGCTGCGCTGGAGCGAGGTCGCCGCCGTCCGCACGACCCAGCGGCCGGTGCGCTGGCTGGGTCTGCCGCGGACGGTCCAGGGCCAGGCGCTGGTCGTCGAACGGCAGGGCGGCGCCACGCTGCGGACGCTCGTCACGGACCACAACGGGGACTTCCTGGCGCGCCCCGAGGCGTTCGAGCTGGCCGCGGACGTGCTGGAGGCGTGGGCGGCGGAATACTGCCGGTAGCCACGGGCCGGGAAGTACCGCCGGTAGCAGCGGGCCGGGACCGGCTCCTGGTCGGAACCGGCCCCGGTGAACAACGGTGCCCGTACGGCTCAGGCCGTACGGGCACCGCGTCGTTCAGGCCCGTACGGGCACCCGCGTCGTTCAAACCCGTACGGGCTTGCCCTCGTGCAGGGCGATGGCCCGCTGCATCGCCTTACGGGCCCGCGGGGTGTCCCGGGCGTCGTGGTAGGCGACCGCCAGCCGGAACCAGGCCCGCCAGTCGTCCGGCGCCTGTTCGGTCTCGGCACGCCGCCGGTCGAAGACCTCGTCGGCGGAGTCCCGGTCGATACGGCCGCCCGGGGTGCGCTTCAGCTCGTCGACCGGCAGCCCGCCCTCGGCCTCCAGCTCGCGTGCGAGGCGGCCGGCCTTGCGGGCGAACTGGGTGGTGTGCCAGAGGAACCACAGTCCGATGAACGGCAGGATCAGGACGGCGACGCCGAACGCGACGGTCAGCACGGTGCCCTGCTCGATGAGCAGGAGGCCGCGGCTGCCGACGAGGACGAAGTAGACGACCAGGATCGCCGCGAGGACGCAGTAGGTGATCTTTGCACGCACGCGCGAACCCCGTCAGTCCAGGTCGAGGAAGTTCTCCAGGCCCATGGTCAGGCCGGGAGTGGCCACCACGCGGCGCGCGCCGAGCAGGATGCCCGGCATGAAGCTGCTGTGGTGGAGCGAGTCGTGGCGGATGGTGAGGGTCTCCCCCACTCCGCCGAGCAGCACCTCCTGGTGGGCCAGGAGGCCGCGCAGCCGTACGGAGTGGACGGGGATGCCGTCCACGTCCGCGCCGCGGGCGCCGTCCAGCGCGCTGCTCGTGGCGTCCGGCTGCGGCGGGCAGTCTGCCGCGGCGCGGGCCTCGGCGATCAGCTTGGCCGTGCGGGCCGCGGTGCCCGAGGGCGCGTCCGCCTTGTTCGGGTGGTGCAGCTCGATGACCTCGGCCGACTCGAAGAACCGGGCCGCCTGCTGCGCGAACCGCATGGTCAGCACCGCGCCGATGGAGAAGTTCGGGGCGATGAGCACGCCCGTACGGGGCGACGCGTCCAGCCAGGTGCGCAGCTGCGCGAGGCGCTCGTCGGTCCAGCCGGTGGTGCCGACGACGCCGTGGATGCCGTTGCGGACGCAGAACTCCAGGTTCGCCATGACGGCGTCGGGGTGCGTCAGCTCGACCGCGACCTGGGCGCCGGCCTCGGTCAGCGTCTCCAGCCCGTCGCCCCGGCCCAGGGCCGCGACCAGTTCCATGTCCTCGGCGGCCTCGACGGCCCGTACGGCCTCGGAGCCGATGCGGCCCTTGGCGCCGATGACCGCCACGCGCAGCTTGCTCATCGTTTCCCGCTCTCTCTTTCCCAGTACCCCTGGTACGCCTGGTACCTCTGGTACGCCTGATGTGGAAGGTCAGGCGACCGCGTCGTGCAGCCGGTCCACCTGCCGGTCCTTCAGCGGGCCGATGACGGACAGCGACGGGCTCTGTCCCAGTACATCGCGGGCCAGTTCCCGTACCTCGTCCGGGGTGACCGCCGCTATCCGGGCCAGCATGTCGTCGACCGACATCTGGGCGCCCCAGCACAGCTCGCTCTTACCGATGCGGTTCATCAGCGCGCCGGTGTCCTCCAGGCCGAGCACGGTCGAACCGCGCAGCTGCCCGATCGCGCGGCGGATCTCGTCGTCCGTCAGGCCCTCGGCGGCGACCTGGTCGAGCTGGTCGCGGCAGATCTTCAGGACGTCGTCGACCTGGTTGGGGCGGCAGCCCGCGTACACGCCGAACAGACCGCAGTCCGCGTAGCCGGAGGTGTACGAGTACACGCTGTAGGCCAGGCCGCGCTTCTCCCGTACCTCCTGGAAGAGGCGGGAGCTCATGCCACCGCCGAGGGCCGTGTTCAGGACCCCCATGGCCCAGCGGCGGTCGTCGGTCCGGGCCAGGCCCGGGACGCCGAGGATCACGTGGGCCTGCTCGGACCTGCGGTTGAGCAGTTCCACCTGGCCCGCCGTACGGATGGTGCGGGAGCCGTCGCGCGGGGCCATCGGCACGGCGTCCGTACGGTCGAGGGCTCCGGCCTTCTCGAAGGCGGCGCGGACCATCCGGACGACCTTGGCGTGGTCGACGTTGCCGGCGGCGGCGACGACCAGGCGGGTCGGGTCGTAGTGCTTCTTGTAGAAGCGGCGGATGCGCTCGGGGGTGAGGGCGTTGACCGTGTCGACGGAGCCCAGGACCGGGCGGCCGAGGGGGTGTCACCGAGCATGGTGTGCGCGAACAGGTCGTGCACGCAGTCGCCCGGGTCGTCCTCGGTCATCGCGATCTCTTCGAGGATCACGCCGCGCTCGGCGTCGACGTCGGCGGGCTCGATGAGCGAGCCGGTCAGCATGTCGCAGACCACGTCGATGGCGAGCGGCAGGTCGGTGTCCAGCACCCGCGCGTAGTAGCAGGTGTACTCCTTCGCCGTGAAGGCGTTCATCTCGCCGCCGACCTCGTCGATCGCGGCGGAGATGTCGAGCGCGCTGCGCTTCCTGGTGCCCTTGAAGAGCAGGTGCTCCAGGTAGTGGGTGGCGCCGTTCAGCGACGGGGTCTCGTCACGGGAGCCGACGTTGGCCCAGATCCCGAAGGTGACGGACCGGACGGAGGGCAGGGTCTCGGTGACCACGCGCAGGCCGCCGGGCAGGACCGTCTTGCGGACCGTGCCGGCGCCGTTGGTGCCCTTGAGAAGCGTTTGGGTACGGGCGACGGCCCGCCCCTCCGAAGAGGTGCGGGCCGTCGTCCGTGAGCTACGGGACGTCACTTGGCGGCGTCGTCCTTCGCCTCGTCGTTGTCTTCGCCCTCGATGACCGGGGCCAGCGACAGCTTGCCGCGCTGGTCGATCTCGGCGATCTCCACCTGGACCTTGCTGCCCACGGCGAGCACGTCCTCGACGTTCTCGACGCGCTTGCCGCCGGCCAGCTTGCGGATCTGCGAGATGTGCAGCAGACCGTCCTTGCCCGGGAGCAGGGAGACGAACGCGCCGAAGGTGGTGGTCTTGACGACCGTACCCAGGTAGCGCTCGCCGACCTCCGGCATGGTCGGGTTGGCGATGCCGTTGATCGTGGCGCGGGCGGCCTCGGCGGCCGGGCCGTCGGCGGCACCGATGTAGATGGTGCCGTCGTCCTCGATCGTGATGTCGGCGCCGGTGTCCTCCTGGATCTGGTTGATCATCTTGCCCTTGGGGCCGATGACCTCACCGATCTTGTCCACCGGGATCTTGACGGTGATGATGCGCGGCGCGTTCGGGGACATCTCGTCCGGAACGTCGATCGCCTCGTTCATCACGTCCAGGATGTGCAGACGGGCGTCGCGGGCCTGCTTGAGGGCCGCGGCCAGCACGGACGCCGGGATGCCGTCCAGCTTGGTGTCCAGCTGCAGGGCGGTGACGAACTGCTTCGTACCGGCGACCTTGAAGTCCATGTCGCCGAACGCGTCCTCCGCACCGAGGATGTCGGTGAGGGCGACGTAGTGCGTCTTGCCGTCGATCTCCTGGGAGATCAGGCCCATGGCGATGCCGGCGACCGGGGCCTTCAGGGGCACACCGGCGTTCAGCAGCGACATCGTGGAGGCGCAGACCGAGCCCATCGAGGTCGAGCCGTTGGAGCCCAGCGCCTCGGAGACCTGGCGGATCGCGTAGGGGAACTCCTCGCGCGTCGGCAGCACCGGCACGATGGCGCGCTCGGCGAGCGCGCCGTGGCCGATCTCGCGGCGCTTGGGCGAGCCCACGCGGCCGGTCTCGCCGACCGAGTACGGCGGGAAGTTGTAGTTGTGCATGTAGCGCTTGCGGGTCACCGGGGAGAGGGTGTCCAGCTGCTGCTCCATGCGGAGCATGTTCAGGGTGGTGACGCCCAGGATCTGGGTCTCGCCACGCTCGAACAGCGCCGAGCCGTGCACCCGCGGGATCGCCTCGACCTCGGCGGCGAGCGTACGGATGTCCGTGACGCCACGGCCGTCGATGCGGACCTTGTCCTTGATCACGCGCTCGCGCACGAGGGACTTGGTCAGCGCGCGGTAGGCGGCGGAGATCTCCTTCTCGCGGCCCTCGAACTGCGGCAGCAGCTTCTCGGCGGCCACGGCCTTGACGCGGTCCAGCTCGGCCTCGCGGTCCTGCTTGCCCGCGATGGTCAGCGCCTGGGACAGCTCGCTCTTGACGGCGGCGGTCAGCGCCTCCAGGACGTCGTCCTGGAAGTCGAGGAAGACCGGGAACTCGCCGACCGGCTTCGCGGCCTTGGCGGCCAGGTCCGACTGGGCCTTGCACAGCGCCTTGATGAAGGGCTTGGCGGCCTCCAGACCGGCGGCGACGACCTCCTCGGTGGGGGCCTCGGCGCCGTCCTTGACCAGCTGGATGGTCTTCTCGGTGGCCTCGGCCTCGACCATCATGATCGCGACGTCGCCGTCCGGGAGGACGCGGCCGGCCACGACCATGTCGAAGACCGCGTTCTCCAGCTCGGTGTGGGTCGGGAAGGCGACCCACTGGCCGTCGATCAGGGCGACACGGGTGCCGCCGATCGGGCCGGAGAAGGGCAGGCCGGCCAGCTGCGTGGAGCAGGAGGCGGCGTTGATCGCGACCACGTCGTAGAGGTGGTCGGGGTTGAGCGCCATGATCGTCTCGACGATCTGGATCTCGTTGCGCAGGCCCTTCTTGAAGGAGGGGCGCAGCGGCCGGTCGATCAGGCGGCAGGTGAGGACCGCGTCCTCGGAGGGCCGGCCCTCACGGCGGAAGAAGGAGCCGGGGATCTTGCCGGCGGCGTACATGCGCTCTTCGACGTCCACCGTCAGGGGGAAGAAGTCGAGCTGGTCCTTGGGCGTCTTGGACGCGCTGGTGGCCGACAGCACCATGGTGTCGTCGTCCAGGTACGCGACGGCGGAGCCGGCGGCCTGCTTGGCCAGGCGGCCCGTCTCGAAGCGGATGGTGCGGGTGCCGAAGGAGCCGTTGTCGATGACGGCTTCGGCGTAGTGGGTCTCGTTCTCCACCAGGGATATCTCCTCGTCTGCGTCCACCGCCCGTGTGGCGGTGGACCTTCGTCGGTGGAGCGCCGGAGTTGCGGGCCGGTCTTCGATCGAAGCACCCGGACACGGGGTCGCGCGGATCGTCCGCGCGCCGTCCGGGGGCCACTACCGAGGACCGGCGGCTGAAAGGCGCTCCACCTCTTCGCTATGGCGTTATGGGACCAGACTACAAAGCTCCGGTCCACCAGGCAGTGGACCGAACGTCCGGTACGTACGGCAAAGGGAGCGGCCCCCGGGTGTGGGAACCGCTCCCTTCACGTCGTCCTACTTGGCGCCCGCCGCACCGCGGCGGATGCCCAGGCGCTCGACCAGCGCACGGAAGCGCGTGATGTCCTTCTTCGCCAGGTACTGCAGCAGGCGGCGACGCTGGCCGACCAGGAGCAGCAGACCACGGCGCGAGTGGTGGTCGTGCTTGTGGACCTTGAGGTGCTCGGTCAGGTCCGAGATGCGGCGGGACAGCATCGCGACCTGGACCTCGGGGAGCCGGTGTCGCCCTCCTTGGTGGCGAACTCGGCCATGATCTGCTTCTTCGTGGCGGCGTCGAGCGACACGCGTACTCCTCTAGGAATCCATCGGGCCCGCGAGCGCCCCTGGATTTGCTTCACAGGGGATCTTGGATGACTCAGCGAAGGCCGTCACCCAGAGTACCAGCTGAAAGACGGCCCCCGACCGGGTGGTCGGGGGCCGTGCGGACGGGTGACCCATGTCGCGGGCGGGTCACCCGTACGAGGAGCTTTTCGTGGCCCCTGCTTCGTGGCCCCTGCCTCGTGGCCCCTACGAGGAACCGGTCAGGCCGCGTACGGTGCCGTACACGTCCAGTACCGCCAGGCACAGCGGCACCAGGGACAGCAGGACGACGCCGTCGAAGATGTCGAAGACGCGGCCCCAGAAGGGGTGACGCCCTTGCGCGGGACGACCAGGCCCACACCGACCAGGATGGCGGCGCCGGCCGCGATGCTGCTGGAGAACCAGACCGTACGGATGTTGAGCGGGCCGGAGTCGCCGAAGCGCACCAGGTCGGCGATGACGTCGACCGGCGGGTGCAGCGCGATGCCCAGGATGAGCAGGACGACCGTCAGGATGCCGGCGATCGTCAGGCAGGCGACCTGCGCGGTGTAGTCGAAGAGCCGGGCCCGCAGCATGATCGTGATGCCGGCGGCCAGCGCCAGCAGCTGCGCCCAGCTGTTGTCGGAGAAGCCGAGGACGACGCCGGCGGCGCCGACGACCAGCGCGGAGCAGCCGGCGACCAGGCCGAGCAGGAGCTCGTGGCCGCGCTTGGCCTGGTTGCCGATCTTGACGAAGTCGACGGACTCGGTCGCCGCGCCCGGCTCGCCGTCGTTGTGCGGACCGGCGGCGATCTGGTCGGGCGACTTGTAGCCGATGGGCAGCCGGGCGAAGCGCGAGGACAGGCCGGGCAGCCAGGCGACCACCGCGATGGCGACGACGGCGGTGACCGCGGCGACCTCGCGCGGCTCGGCCTCGGTGAGGATGGCGGCGAAGACCGCGAGGGTACCGATGGTGGCCAGGAAGGCGGCGGCCACGAAGGGCGCGTCGCCGCGCGGCAGCAGGACCACCAGCAGTACGGACGCGATCAGTACGGTCACGCAGCCGACCAGGAACTGCAGCCGGCCGGGGCCCTCGCCGTCGGCCACCGGCATGATCCCGGAACCGGCGATCAACAGGTGCGGCAGCGACGCCAGGCCCAGGGCGATGGACGAGGCGTGGTCGTCGTAGACCCGGGCCCGTACGCCGGACAGGGCGACCAGGACGACGCCGGTGACGCCGGCGATGATGCCGGGCAGGCGGTGCATGTCGCGGTCGGCCGGGTTCGAGAACCACAGGGCGAACGCCATCATGACGAGCAGGAGCACGCCGGCGGTGAGGCCGACGATGTTCATCAGGTCGTCGCTCCACCGGTTGCGGTTGCGCTTGACCGCGGAGGCGACGGCGTCCGAGACGTCGTCGAAGACCGGCAGCGGCAGCGATTCGGCGAACGGGCGCAGCAGGAGCAGGTCACCGTCGAGGATGCGCTGCTGGGCGAGGGACTGGCCGGCGTCCAGGACGGTGCCGTCCCGGCGCACCAGGTGGTATCCGGTGGGGGCGCCCTCCGCCTGGGACTGGCCGGAGAGTCGCAGGATCTCCGGATAAATATCGACGAGTGCGACATCCTCCGGCAGTGCCACGTCGATCCGTGCGTCCGGCGCGGCGACTGTGACCCGGCAGAAGCCGGTGCCTGTAGTCGTGCTCACCTGGCGGTTCCCCCTATCCGTTGGGCAGTTTGTCGCGTGCGTGCCTTATATATAGGGGCGCCGCCACCGTGCCTTATATATAGGGACGTCGTTACGGGGCCTTGGGCGCGCTCGCGAGGCGTCAGCGTACCCCCCAATTAGGCCGCCGCCCCACCCGCCCCGGCACTTGACCGTTAACAGTAGGATCAACGCCTGCGTCGGGCCATGGACTTGGTCCGGGGGACCGTCGAACCAACGGGGGCGGTCCGAGACTGCGAGATGCATGAAGGACTGATGCCTCGGTGAGCGTTGTCATCGTCAAGCGCCCGCCCCGCGCGCTTCCACCTGATATCACCGGTGAGGAGTTGACGCTCGAAGCTCCGCCGGAGCTGCCTCGCGAAGGCGAGGACAACATGCTGATGAACCTCATGCCGATGATGGGCATGGCGGGTTCGGCGGGTTTCCTGTTCATGGGCACCCAGCCGTTCATGAAGATCATGGGCGGCGTGATGGTGGTTTCCACCCTCGCGATGGCTATTGTCCAGATCGTCAAGGCCCGCCAAGGGCCTTCCGGGCAAATGCTCCAGGAGCGTCAGGATTACCTCAAATACCTGGCGCAGAAGCGAAAGGAAGTACGGCGCACCGCGCGCAAACAGCGTGACGCGCAGCTTTTCCTCCACCCCGATCCGGGGCAATTGTGGGCGGTCGTCGCCGAAGGCAAACGGGTGTGGGAACGCCGCCCGTCCGACCCCGACTTCGCGCAAGTACGGATGGGTCTGGGCCCGCAGCAGCTGGCCACTCCCTGAAGGCGCCGGAGACCGCGCCGGTCGACGAACTGGAACCGCTCACCGCGCACGCGATGAAGGAGTTCCTCGACAAGCACGGTCACCTGGACCAGCTGCCGCTCGCGGTCTCGCTGCGCGCCTTCTACCACCTGACGGTCTCGGGCGACCCCGACACCGTGTACGGGTCGGCGCGCGCCATCCTCGCGCAGCTGTGCACCCTGCACTCGCCGGAGGACCTGGTCGTCGCCGTGGTGGCGGCGCCGGGCGCGCAGGCCGAGTGGGAGTGGACCAAGTGGCTGCCGCACGTCCAGGACAAGACCACCGACGGCGCCGGCACCCGCCGGCTGGTCGTCGGTGACCTGGGCGAGATCGAGGAGCTGCTCGCCGAGGAGCTGGAGGGCCGCGGCCGCTTCAACCCGCAGGGCACGCCGGTCACCGACACCCCGCACGTGGTGGTCGTGCTGGACGCCGGCGAGGTGCCGATGGACTCGGTGATCGCCGGGGCCGAGGGCCTCCAGGGCGTGACGATCCTGGAGGTCGTCCCGGGCGACCTGGACGAGATCCGGGGCGGACTGGCCGTGCAGGTGTGGCCGGGCAAGCTGGTGCTGGAGTCGGCGGGCGGCGCGGTCTACAACGGCACTGTGGACACCCTGTCGGTCTCCGAGGCGGAGTCGCTGGCCCGTCTGCTGGCGCCGCTGCGGGCCGGTTCGGGCGCCGACGGCGAGGAGCCGCTGCTGTCCAACCTGGACTTCACGGACCTGATGAACATCGGCGACGCCGGTTCGGTGGACGTCTCGCGCACCTGGCGTCCGCGCACGCTGCACGAGCGGCTGCGCGTACCGATCGGTGTCGACAAAGACGGCCAGCCCGTCATGCTCGACATCAAGGAGGCCTCCCAGGAGGGCATGGGCCCGCACGGCCTGTGCGTCGGCGCGACCGGTTCCGGCAAGTCCGAGGTGCTGCGCACCCTGGTGCTCGCCCTCGCAGTCACCCACTCCTCGGAAACGCTCAACTTCATCCTCGCGGACTTCAAGGGCGGCGCCACCTTCACCGGCATGTCCGACATGCCGCACGTCGCCGCGGTCATCACCAACCTGGCCGACGACGTCAGCCTGATCGACCGCATGCGCGACTCGATCACCGGTGAGCTGCAGCGCCGTCAGGAGCTGCTGCGTTCGGCGGGCAACTACGCCAACATCACCGACTACGAGAAGGCACGGGCCGCCGGCGCCCCGCTGGACCCGCTGCCCTCGCTGGTGATGGTGCTCGACGAGTTCTCCGAGCTGCTGACCGCCAAGCCGGACTTCATCGACATGTTCATCCAGATCGGCCGGATCGGCCGTTCGATGGGTGTGCACATGCTGCTCGCCTCGCAGCGCCTCGAAGAGGGCAAGCTGCGCGGTCTGGACACCTTCCTGTCCTACCGGCTGGGTCTGCGGACGTTCTCCGCCGCCGAGTCCCGTACGGCGATCGGTGTGCCGGACGCGTACCACCTGCCCAACGTGCCGGGTTCCGGCATCCTGAAGTACGACACCGAGACGATGGTGCAGTTCAAGGCCGCGTACGTGTCGGGCCCGTACCGCGGTCCCGGCGCCGGCGCCGGCGGTGGTGGCAGCCGTACGAACAGGATGCCGGTGCCGTTCACGGCGTCGCCGGTGCTGGCGCCGATCGTCGAGGAGATCATCGCCGAGGAGCCGGCGCTCACCCAGCAGCAGGACGACGCACTGGCCGACACCGTCCTGGACGTGATCGTCCAGCGGATGCAGGGCCAGGGCCCGCCGGCGCACCAGGTGTGGCTGCCGCCGCTGGACGAGTCGCCCACCGTCAACCAGCTGCTCCCGGCGCTCGCGGTCACGCCCGAGCGGGGCGTGCACGCCCCGGAGTACACGGCGCTCGGCAAGCTGGTCGTGCCGGTCGCGCTCGTGGACAAGCCGTTCGAGCAGCGGCGCGACGTGATGTACCTGGACTTCTCCGCGGGCGCCGGCCACGGCCTGGTCGTCGGCGGTCCGCAGTCCGGCAAGTCGACGCTGATCCGCTCCGCCATGGCGGGCTTCGCGCTCACCCACACCCCGTCCGAGGTGCAGTTCTACTGCCTCGACTTCGGTGGCGGCGGCATGCTGGCCCTGGAGCAGCTGCCGCACGTCGGCGGCGTCGCCTCCCGGCTGGACGCGGAGAAGGTCCGCCGTACGGTCGCCGAGGTCGTCGGCATCCTCAACGAGCGCGAGGAGTTCTTCCGCTCCAACTCCATCGACTCCATGGGCACCTACCGCCAGCGGCGCGCCGCCGGCGCGTTCCCGGACCAGAAGTGGGGCGATGTCTTCCTCGTCATCGACGGCTGGGGCACGTTCAAGACCGACTACGAGCAGCTCGACCCGGTCATACTGGACATCGCCAGCCGCGGTCTCGGCTTCGGCGTCCACCTGATCCTCGGCGCCTCCCGCTACACCGAGGTGCGGCCCGCCCTGCGCGACCAGCTCCTGAACCGTGTCGAGCTGCGGCTCGGCGACCCGATGGAGTCGGAGTTCGACCGCAAACGCGCGGAGAACGTGCCGATGGGCCGCCCGGGCCGGGGCCTGTCCCCCGAGAAGCTGGACTACCTGGCGGCGCTGCCGCGGATCGACGGTGTCCAGGAGGCGGAGAGCCTCAGCGACGGCATGGCGCACCTGGTGGCCACCGTCAAGGAGCACTGGCAGGGCGAGCCCGCCCCGAAGGTGCGGATGCTGCCGACGCTGCTCCCGGCGAGCGACCTGCCCAAGGGCAGCGACTACCCGGAGCACGGCATCGCGATCGGTGTCGACGAGACCACGCTGTCGCCGGCGTTCATCGACTTCGAGACCGACCCGCTGCTGGTCATCTACGGCGAGAGCGAGTCCGGCAAGTCCTCGCTGCTGCGTCTGATCGCCAAGCAGATCGCGGAGCGCTACCCGTCGGACAAGGCCCTCATGGTCGTCTCCGACTACCGGCGCGCGCTGCTCGGCGAGATCCCCGAGAGCCACATGTACAAGTACTGTGCCGCGGGGCCGCAGTTGCAGGAGGTCATCACCGGGCTGGCGGGTTCGCTGGGCCGCCGGATGCCGGGCCCGGACGTCACGCCGGAGCAGCTGCGCAACCGCAGCTGGTACGACCTGCCGGACGCATTCGTGATCGTGGACGACTACGACCTGGTGGCGACCAGCAGCGGCAACCCGCTCCAGCCGCTGCTGGAGTACCTGCCGTTCGCCCGTGACCTGGGCCTGCGCCTGATCCTGGCGCGCAGCTCCTCGGGTGCCGGACGGTCCTCCTTCGAGCCCGTGATGCAGCGGACGAAGGAACTCGGCGCCCAGGGTCTGATCCTGTCGGGCGACCCGGGCGAGGGTCCGCTGATGGGCAACATCAAGGCGACCAGCCTGACGCCGGGACGTGCGCACTTCATCACGCGCAAGCGCGGTGCGCAGCTGGTGCAGACCGGGTGGCTGCCGGCGCACAGCGGCTGACGGGCGGTCCGGCGCCGCGGTGGCGCCGGACGGGCCGGATGAAAGCGGTGGGGCGCCTCTCCCTTGGGAGGGGCGCCTTGGCGCTTTTCTGGGGGGGGGTAACTGGGTGGGTGATCCGGGTGGGTGAGGGGGGTGAGGGGGGCCGGTCGGTCGGCCGATCGGCTGGTGGGCTGGTCGGCCGGTCGGTCGGCTGGGCTCGGGCTCAGCCGAAGGCGCCGTGGCGGCGGACGTCGGGGGGCGGGGGCTTGGGGTCTCCGGCCTCGGTGTCCTTGGGGTGACGGTCCTTCTTGGCCTTGGTGCCCTCGGGGGTTCTGACGGTCTCGGCGGTTTTGTTCTTGTTGCTCTTGTTGTCCTTATTATCCTTGTTTTCGGTGGCGTTGCTGGGCCGGTCCTGGGCGCCGGACGGCTTCTTGGCGTCCGGTGTCCCGGGGGTCGCCTCGGAGGCGTCTCCGGCGGCCCCTCCCGTACGTGCGCCCTTGGCCACGCCCGCGCCGCCCCCTGCGCCCTTCGGTCCGGCCTGCGGCGGCCCGAAGGGGTCGGGCCCCTGAGGCGCGCCGGACGTCTCCCACCGCGCGGTCAGCGGAGGCCGCTGCCTCCGGCCGCCGCCCTTGCCGCCCTTGCCGCGGAAGGCGCCGCCCAGCGACGTGGCGAGCTGGCCCAGGGCCATGAAGCCGTACGCGGTCTGCGTACCGGACGACTGGGAGCCGGACGACTGCGAACCGTCGTCCTGGGAGGCGTCCGGTGCGGTGTCGTGCGCGCCGGAGCCCGCGCCCGCGTGCGCCCCATTGTCCTGGGAGGCGGCGTTCTCCAGGTCGGCGGCGGCGAGTTCGAAGGCCGGCAGGGTCTCGTCGACGGACCGCTTGAGCTGGTGCCACTCCGCCGCGAACGCCTCACCCGCGGGGCCGTGCCAGTTGGCGGCAGCGGCCTTGCCCACCTGCCGGTCCAGGTCGCGCACCAGGCCGTCCAGGTGCCTTCCCATGTCCCGCCAGCCGGCCGCCGCCTCGTGCAGGGCGTGGGGGTTGCGCTGCTCGGTCACTGGACACCCCGGATCGCCTTGACGAGTTCTTCCTCGGCCGTGTCCGTCAACACCGCGGTCTCCCGGAGGCCGCCGGCGACCTCCGTCAGCCGCTCCCGCAGCTGCTCCAGGGCGCGCTCGGCCTGTTCGTACAGCTCCAGGTACGGTCCGGCCGCCTCGCGTGAGCCGAACCCGTCGCACAGCGCCGCGGCGTCACTGCGCCGTCTGAAAGCGGTCAGCTGACGGCCCAGGTCGTCCGCGGATATCTCGAACTTGGTACCGAGCTTGTGCAGCTCCTCGGTACTGATCCGGACCTCGTCCGACATCTTTTCTCCCCGAATTGATTGGCGCGGCGCGAATGACGCGGCCCGAAAGCGGCGACGGCCCGCTGGACAAGTCCCCAGGTCTAGCACACCCGTATAGGGCCCGACCCGCGCGTCCGAAGCGGCGGGACGGCAGAACGGGGAGGGAAAAGGGACCAATATCCCGCAATGCCAACAAGCCTCCTTGAGCACGCTTCCGATCCGTCATTAGACTCATGACGCCGGTGCAGCACACGCGGTTGCTGTACCACCGAGTTCACCGGGGGCAGAAGACATGAGCGGTACGTACGGCGCGGGCCATGAGCGACAGATCCAGGACGCGGACCTGATGGACGTCGCCCAGGATCCGGAACAGGCGCACCGGCTGCGCAAGGCCCTGCAGACACTGGCCACCAATCCCAAGGTGGGCGGAAAGCTCCAGGAGATGGCCCAGGAGGTGCTTTCCGGGCGGATCGGCATGAAGGACGCCATCCAGTCCGAGGAGTACATGGGTGCCATCGGCGACCGGATGAACGAGATGCGGCGGGCCGCGGAGAACCAGACGCAGGCCGAGCGGGAGGCGTCCCGCGAGCAGTTCGCGAAGTGGCAGGCGCAGCAGGAGGCGAAGGAGGACCAGGAGCGCGCCGAGCGGGACGGGCCTTCGGGGTCCATCGTCACCGGGCCGCGGCGGGGCGGCCGGGGCGGGTCGAGCCACCGGGACTGAGGACCGAGGCTGCGGATCGGGCCTGCGGGTCGGGGTGCTGACGGCCGGGCCCTGGGCACTGTTCGCCCTATGGGATTGGCCTTGGGCGTCTTCGGTGCCGTGCCTATCGGGGTCTGGCCCGGCCCCCTGTTATCTCGCTGGCCCGCTCTCCCGTCCGGCGTTTGATCGTATTCGCCGGTACGTGACCACCCTTTGACGGCGCATGCCCGTTCTTGTCTGTACTTGGCTGCGCTTGTCTGCGCTCGCCTGTACTTGCCTGCGCTTGATGGGAACTTGACCGGCATTACTATCGTGCGCGATCGCGTGCCGGAGAAGCGCACGCGGGAGAGAGCGGAGCAAAATGCCACATATTCGGGTGCTCAGTAAGGGCGCGCGGATCGCGGCAGGCGCCTTGTGCCTGCTTTTCCTCCTGCACACCCTGTACTGGCTCGGCCATGATCTCGTGTCCCTCGGGCCCGGCACGGTGTGGGATGTGTGGACGGGAGGCGCATCCGCCGTTTTCGGCGGCGCCCCGATGGCCGCCTTTCCGGTCACGACTCCGTACGAGCTGGGCCTGGCCCTGCTGCAAGGCGCCGCCGTGGGCACCGCGTTCGCCGGGAGGCGGCCGGCCGGCGGCCTGCTCGCGGTGGCGACGGCGCTGACGCTCTCCCTACGGGTGCAGGCCGTCGTCAGCACCGGCAGCCACACCTCGACCAACCGCTGGTTCCTCGGCGCGGGCGACATCGACGACTCCACCCTCACGGCGGTCCTCGTCTCCGCGGGCGCACTGGTGCCGCTGGCCCTCGTCGCCGCCGTCGTCCTGCCCGCCGGCATCCGGGCCTGGCCGCGCCCCGGCTCGGCGCCCGGCCTGCCTCCGGTACGCCCCGGCGGCCCCGCGGGCGCCGTGTCCGCGATCGTGCTGGGCGCGCTCACACTCCTTTGGGTGAGCTGGATCTGCTACGCGCTGGGGCAGTCCCTCGACAGCGGGCCCGGCGCGTCGCTGGAGATCCTGTTCACCGGCCGCGGCGTGCTGCGGGCCATGCTCGGCATGGCACCCGGCTGGGCCTGGCTCACTTTCCTGCCGCTGTACGCGGTCGGCGCGATCCTGGCCGCCACCCGCCGGGTCTCCGCCCGCGGCTTCGCCCTCGGGACGGCGCTGGTCCTGCTGCCGGTCGCCTTCCTGGCCCTGGTCGGCTCCCTCCGTACCGGAACGCTCTTCGAGCTGGGCGACGTCGCGCCGGGCGGCGCGCTGCTGGGCCGGGTGCAGATGCTGGTGGAGCTGGTCGGTTCGGTGTTGGTGCTGGTGCTGATGGGGCGGCCCGGGTTGCCGGTTCAGCCGGGGGTGCCGGGGATGCCGGGGATGCCGGTACCGGGATTTCCGGGGTGCCCGGGCCGGGGGTGCCGGGGTTCGCGGTTCCTGGGCCCGGGGCGCCGGGGTTCTACACGCCCGGGCCTGTGGGGGCACCTGCTTACGGGCCGGTTCCCGGTGCTCCGGGGTACCAGGCGCCTCCTGGGTATCAGGCGCCGGGCGGCTTCCCGGCACCCGGCGGATATCCGCCGCCGCAGGGCGGCTTCGGGCCGCCGCCCGCGGGCTGACCTTGCTGACCTGGGCTTCTTCGGGCAGCGGTACCGGTGTCAGTGCCGGATCGTAGGATCAGCCAGAAGTCGAGGAAGCCGGAAGGCAGAAGGCGGAGAGCGGAAGGCGCGGGGCGGCGAACGGAAGGCGGTAGGCGCGGGGCGGAGGACGAAGGGCGAAGGGCGGCAGGCGAGGAACGGAGTACGGGCAGCGCGGGAGTGCGGGCGGGCGGCGCTCACGGCGCGCGGGCATCGGGAACAGCACGGTCAGCAACGCGGTCCGGCCGGCACGCACACACGGCGATCCGCGACGGTGAAGGGCGAAGGGTCCATGGGGGACGAGGAATTCACGCGCACCTCGGGCGAGGAGCGCAGCGGTACGGGGGTTATACGCCGCATCCGTACATCGGCGGCCGCACCGCCGTCCTGCGCGCGCTCGCCGCATGGCGGATGCAGTGGCCCGGCGCACCCCGGGTCGTCGTACTCACCGGGAGCCCCGGCAGCGGGCGTTCGCACCTGGTGGCCGGCTTCCTCATGCTGTGCGACCCGGAGCACCGCAAGCGCCTGCCGCTGGACGACCTCGATCCGACGACCGTACCGCCCGACCTGCCCGCCCCCGCCGTACCCGCTCCCGAGGGCCGTACCGCCGGGCAGCTCCTGTGGACCCTCGCCGACCACTTCGGCCTGGCCGCCACCCGCAGCGCGGACATCGTCCCCGGACTCGCCGCGGCTGCCGGTCCGGTGACGGTCGTCGTGCCGGACGTCGACCGGGCGGGACCGGTGCGCGCCGCCGACGAGCCCGCGCGTCTCGTCCGGGACGTGCTGAAGCCGCTCGCGGAGACCGGCACGGTCCAGTTGCTCGCCGACGTGCCGCGGGCGCTGGCCGCCGAGGTGATCGCGGCGCTGCCGTCCGGCCATGGGCAGATCATCGACCTCGACGAGCCGCGCTGGGCCGACCCCGAGGGGCTGGTCCACCAGGTGGAGGCGGCGCTCTCCCCGGAGGCCGGCGCCCCGGTCCTGCCGTACACCGAAGACCCCGGGGCGCGCCGGGCGCTCGCCGAGGCCGTCGCGGAGCGCGCCGACGGCAGCCGGCTGACCGCGCAGCTCGCCGTGCGGTGTGTCCTGATGCGCCCGGAGGGCTTCGACCCGGCCGACGGGTCGCAGCTGCCGGCCAGCGTGGGTGAGGCGCTGGACCTGCACGCGCGGCGGCTGGGCGCCGACCCGCGGACGCTGCGGCTGATGCTGGCGCCGCTGGCGCTCGCCGAAGGGGACGGACTGCCGCTCGGGCTGTGGGGGCCGCTGGCGTCCGCCGTCGCCGGGCGCGACCTGACCCGGGAGATCGCGGACGGGATGCTGCTGGCGGGGCCGTTCGTCGAAGCGGCCGGGGATGCCGACGGCGGTGGCCGTAAGCTGCTGCGTCTCGTGCATCCCGGCGTCGCGGACGCGGTGCGCGCCGGACTGGCCGACCTTCGCGACGCGCAGACACGTATCGCCATGGCACTCCTGGACGCGGTGCCGCAGCAGGACTGGTCCCGCGCCGACCCGTATGTCCGCGACCATCTCGCAGCGCACACACTGGCCGCCGGCCTGCTCCCGCAACTGCTCACGGACCCGGGTCTGTTCGCCCATGCCGACCCGGTCGCGCTGCGTACGGCGATCGAGGCCGTGCCGTACGAGACCCTGGGCGCCCCCGCCCGTACGTACCTGCGGACGGCGCCGCTGCTCACCCGGTCCCAGGCGTCCGTCGTCATGCGTGCGGCGCTCCTGGAGACGGCCTTCGTCGAGGACGGCCTCGGCCCGTACGCGGACGCGGTGCACGCACTCGGCCTCGGCCTGCCGTGGCGCACGCTGTGGAGTGTGCCGCTGCCCGGGGTCACGGGCGTGACGGTCGGCAGTCTGCCGCGGTCTCCCGCCGCCGAGGGCGCGGCCGATACGGCACCGACCGGCACGGGCCCGTCACCGACCGGCACGGACCCGTCCCTCGCCCCGCTGCCGGTCGCCGCGATCGTAGTCCCCGAAGGCACCCCTGGCTCGCGTACCGCCCTCGCCGGGGCCGCGGCCGGGCCCCAATCCGGCCCCGCCCCCGGGACCGGTGCCTTGTCCGGGGCCGCCGAATCCGGGGCCGCATCAGGCCCCGAGGAAGCCGGCGGGCACGCCGTGCTCGTCCATCAGCTGCTGAGCCCTGGGCTCGTCGATGCCGATCCGGCGCAGGTCCTGCGCCCTTCGGAGGATGTACGGGCAGCGGCGCCGCTCACGCTCAGCCGGGGCGCGGACTACGTCCGGGTCTGGGACCGGCAGCGTACGGAGGTGGTGGCCGCCCTCGTCAGCGACGTCCCCTTCACGGGCGCCGACCTCTCGCCCGAGGGCGTCCTGGTCGTCGCCACGGAGCGCGGCGTCAAGGCGTTGCGGATACCGCTGCCCGCGCCCCGGCCCGCCTCCGTACCGGTCTCGGCGCCCCGCTCCGCCCCCGTACCCGCCCCTGCTCCCCCTGCCGACACCCCTGCCGGTCCGCACGGCCGCGAAGGAGACCGCACGTGATCACCCAGGCGCAGGCCCAGGCCACCGCCGACCGCTGGCTTAACCCCGAGGGGCACCAGGGCCCGCCGCGCCAGATCGGTATGGAGGAGTTCGACCTCGGCTGGGTGGTGTGGGCGGTTCCGCCGCCGCCCGAGGTGGATCCGGCCACCGGCCGCCGACGCCCGCCGGCGGAGGTGGGCAACGCCTGTGGCGTCGTCGACCGGGCCGACGGCGAGCTGACGGTCTGGCCTTCCGTGCCGGTCGAGGAGGTCGTCCGGATGTACCGGCGGAAGCACGGCGCGGACAGCGGTACGGGCGAGGGCGCGCACGCCGATGCGGGCAGCGGCACGGACAGCGGTACGTCCGCGGCGGCGTCCGGCGAGCCGCCGGTCACCGGCCCCGGCAACACCGCCGTCGCCACGTACGACGACCCGTCCAGCGGCACGGAGACGAACCTGGTGCGCGTGTCGCGCCCCGGTCTGCCGCCCGCCGAGTACCAGCTCTTCGACGAGCTGCGGCGCATCGGCGTCCGCGGCGAGGACGTACGCGCGGTCCACACCGACCTCCGCCCCGCGCTGTTCCCGGGCGGCTACACCGGCGACTTCGTCTTCCGCGCCTTCCCCAACGCCCGCTTCTCCTGCACCGAGGGGTACGGCGCGACGCCCGAGGAGCGCGCCGCGGGCGTCGCCGGTCTGCTGCGGCACGTCGAGATGATGCACCAGCTCTCGGGACAGCAGCCGCCGCCGCGACCCCACCGGCTGCCGGTCCCGTCGCCCGACAGCGTGCCGCCGGCCGAGCCGGTGCGGGACGTGGCGCTCGGCAAGCAGCTCGCCGAGGTGTTCGGTCCGCAAGGAGTGTTCCGCCCGGACGCGGACGACATCGCGGGCACCCAGCTGCCCGAGGCCGCCAAGAAGACGCTGACCTGGGCCGGACTGCCCGCGGAGGTCCCGTACTTCTTCACCGCCGACCAGGCGGGCCGGGCGCCGGCCGGCGGCCTGTTCACGGACGCGGCCACGCATCTGCGCGCGATCGGCACGGCGGCCTCCGAAGCGACGCTCGGCAACCTGGCGGGCCATGTCCGCATCGGGACGGACGGCGCCTACCTGGTCACCGTCCAGTGCACGGCGCCGGAGGAGAGCCGGGCGCTGATCGGCGCGGTGTGGGCGGTCCAGCCCTCCTCGGGCGGCGGCCGGTTCGTCAACGCCTCCCTCGCGGCGTTCCTGCGGTCCCTGGCCCTGCTGACGACCACCCGGCAGCGGATGCGGGGCATGGACCCGCGGGCGGCGGGGGCTGCGGTCGCCGCCTTCCAGGAGCAGCTGGTCGCGATCGACGCGTGGTCCCTGGACAGCGACAAGAACTGGTGGTCCCTGGTCGTCGAGCAGATGTGGCACGGGCTGTTCTGACGGGCTGAGCTCTACCGGGCGCGTGGGGGTGTTGGGGGGCGTGTGGAGGTGTTCGGGGGCGCGTGGGGCGTGGCGGGCCCCCTCAGGGGAGCAGCAGCCAGTCGGCGGCGAGGGCCGCCGCCAGGCCCAGCCCGAGCAGCCAGGTGCCCAGCCGCGTACGTCCGTTGCGGCTCAGCTCGATCACGACCCCGCACAGGATCAGCGCCGCCCCGTACACCCCTACGACCAGGACCGACGTACGACTCGCGAGGCGGATCACGAGTACGGCCGCCATCGCGGCCATCAGCACGGAGGCCAGAACGATCCGTACCTGCCGGGCCTGACGCGGCGTCAGGTTGACGCGGCGGGCGGGCAGGGGCTGTTCGTCGGCATCGGCGGCATCGGCGGGTGCGTCCATGAGCGGGAATGGTACGGGACGGCTGTTCGGGCCCGTACGGCTGCGTTCGCCTCCCCGGCCCTCGATTCCGGCTCGCCCGGCTCCCGGCTCCCGGCTCCCGGCTCCCGGCTCCCGGCTCCCGGCTAAGTGAAGAAGAGCACCGCGCCGGACAGCACCGCGCCGATCAGCCCCGCGGCCATCAGCCCGACCATCAGCGTCCGCAGCACGCCGGGACCGACCGAACGCCATGCGTCGTCGAAGGTCGGGGCGTTCCGGAAGCGGTAACCGGTCACCGTGCAGAGCACGCCCAGGACGAGGACGACCAGTCCGCCGCAGAGGCACAGCACGCCGTTGGCCAGCCGGTTCCAGCTGTGCTGGACGTAGCTGGAGCGGCCGACCTGGCGTACCTCGATCAGGTCGCCCTCCTTGAACCGGTGCCAGGAGTCGACGCTGGCGTTCAGGTCCTTGGTCCGGCCGTCGTCCGACCGGAACGTGCCGTAGCACTGGATGTCCCGCGTACGGTTCCCCGAGTGCTGCTTGTTCGCGTAGTGGTAGTCCGTGGCGCACGCCTCCACGGTGATCTTGCCGGGGCTGCCGTCCACCCACACCGAGTACGGGCCCACGTAGACGCCGATCGCGATCAGCAGCAGCGCGGCCAGGAGAACGCCCACCCCGATCAGCCGCCCCAGGCCGCGCTTCACCCCGTCCCCCACACCCGGCGCGTCGTCCGCACTGGAGGCATGGGACGCGCCTGACCTGGTGTGTTCCGACTGTGCTGCCATGGTCAGCGATCCTTTCCAGGGGCGTGCGAAGGTGCAGGACGAACGATGCACGCGTCGGTATGCCGGTCATGCCGCGCGTACGGGGTGTACGAGCTTCCACGACGTGCCGAGGTGTACGTGCTTCCGCGATGTGCCGAGCCTACGGCCCGCACGCACCCGCCCGGCCGGCCAGGCGGTCCGCAGCGTCACCCGTAATGCTGCAAAAAGAGAAAGACGGCTGCACCAAGGATGCCCACCCCGGTGGCGGACAGCAGCAGCGGGCGCAGCACCACCCCGCCGGGCAGTCCGTCCCAGCTGTCGCCGAACGGCCGTCCCCGGCGGGCGCCGAAGCCGGTGAGCAGGCAGAAAGTGCCCGCCGCGAGCATCGGCAGGGACACGGACACCCCGGTGGCCCGGCCCCACACCTGCTCCCGGCCGGCGGCCACGTACGTGCCGCCGTCACCGCTCTGTACGGGGACCCGGCTGCCCGGCGGATACACCGTGTCGGGGTGGAACGCCCCGAAGGGATTGACCGCGCGGGCACCGTCGACGTCCCCATCGGCCCGGAACGTGCCCGTACAGCTGATCGTCCGGCTGCCGTGCCGGCCGCTGCCGCCGGCCGTGTAGCGCTCCCGGCACTCCTCGACGGTGTACGTCCCGTGGGCGCCGGTGTATCCGGCGGCGAGGGCCGCCTCCCGGACCGAGATCACGCAGACCGTCACCCCCAGCGCCACCAGGACGAGGCCGACGGCCCGCCCGACCACGTAACGGGCGGCGTGACGGCGGCTGGTCACCGTCACCAGGGCCCGGCTGAGCGAGCGATAGACGCGAGGGGCGCACTGCGCGCTGTCGTCGGCGGCATCAGACGATGCCGCCGACGAGCAGTGCCGCACCCGCGCCGAGGGCGGCCAGACCGCCGGCCCCGGCCAGTACGGCGCGGACCACCGTCCCGCCGGGCACCCGGCGCCAGGCGTCCCGGAACCCCGGGCCACGCCGTACGCCGAAGCCGGTGAGCAGGCAGAACGCTCCGGCCACGAGCGCGCACGCCGAGACGCAGACGATGGCCGGGCTCTGCCAGATCCACTGCTCGTCGATCATGACGAACTTGTGGTCCGTCTTCTGGACCGCCAGCTGCTTGCCCGGCTCGAACTTGGCACCGGTCTCCACCGTCGCGACCGCGACCGTGGCACCGCCCCGGTCGTCGCGGAAGGTGCCGGTACAGGTGACGACGGGCCGCGCGTGCCGGTGGCGGGACGAGCCGACGCGGTCGAACTGCGTACGGCAGTCCTGGACGGTGAGCGTGCCCGCGTTCCCCTTGTGGCCGTTCGGGTAGCCCATGTCCTTGGCGGTCATCCCGCCGAAGAAGAGCCCGGCGAGGACCAGACCGGCGCCTACGACCCTGCCCGCCATGGACGGCAACCGGGTCGACGAGCGCGTGCGCGGGGACGACGAGCGCCTGCGGAAGAAGGGCTGCGTTGGCATGGAAGGACCGCGTTGCTGTGGAGGACAGTGCCGGCCTGCTCGGCAGCCGTACGGCACACGCACGCACGCCACCCGGGGCGCGCGGCCACTTGACCGGGCAGGTACCAAGACTTAACCATCTCTTTCCCCGTCCGCACCACTCCCCTCCCGTCTCACATTCCGGTCGTCGCCAACACCGCAGCACGGTCAATCCCCCCGAATTCGAGCCGCATTCGAGTGGATTCCACGCTCACATACGCTTCAACGAGCGCCCTACGGCGCCCTGTTGAAACCCTTTTCGCAGTCGCTGTCCCCTGTGGCGCGCAGGTCGCCTGCCAGGCACCCGCCCGCGCGGGACCGCCTTGACATGCCCGCGTTAAGAACACATAAAGTGGTCACGCCGGGCTTGTCGGTAGACAAACACGCCGGGCGCGAATGACAGGGCAATGACGGGGGTCGTGATGGCGGACCAGGCATTCGACGTGGATCCTGAGGTGCTGCGCACACAGGGTCATGCGTTCGTGAACATCGGCACGGAGTTCAGCAAGGCCGCCAAGAAACTCAAGGACGACCTGGAGGGCCTCGGAAAGCCCTGGGAGGACGCCGACTTCGGCGCGGCCTTCGATGTCGTCTACACCCCGATCCGCGACGGCATGTTCACCTCCATGGATTCGCTGGGCGAACGCATCGAGGACATCGGCGACAAACTCCAGGGCATGGCGCGTACCTACACGGCCTCCGACGAAGAGGGCGTCCACGTCGTCAGTTCGGTTCCCCGCCCCGCCGTCTGAAGAACACCGCGGACCGTGCGGCCATGAGCACGGCCGCACGCATGGCCGTACGCATGGCAGTGCCCACGGCCGTAAGCACGATCACTCCAGCCGCACACGGCTGTAACCGCACGGGGGACGATCACTGTGTCACTGACACTGCCGAGCGAGGTCGCCTGGGTCCTCGGACTCCTCGGGTACGACTGGCCGCAGGCCGACGAGGACGCGCTCTTCAAGTGCGCCGAGACCTGGCGCACCTTCGCCGCGCAAGTCGAACAGGCGGCCTCGAAGGGCTCGTCGGCGGCGAACGAGGTGTTCGGGGCGAACACGGGTGAAGCCGTCGACGGATTCACCGAGGAATGGGGCGCCTTCTCCGGCAGCGCCGGCTCCGACCACTATCTGCGGGACGCGCAGATCGCCGCCGAGACCATCGCCCTGGCTTTCGACGCGGCCGCCGTCGCCGTACTCACCGGCAAGATCGCCATCATCGCGCAGCTCGTCGTCCTCGCGGTCGAACTGATCGCCGCGCAGGCGACCGCTCCCTTCACCTTCGGATTGTCCGAAGCGGGTGCGGCGGGCGCCACACAAATCACCCGCGTCGCCGTCCGCGAGATTCTGAACAAGATCAAACAAGAAGTCGTCCAGGCCGTCACCAAGGCCATGGAACACGCGACGATGGACGCCATCAAGAAGCTGGCCAAGAAGGCGGTGTCCAAGGAATCCCGGCAGCTGGCCCTGGACTACGCCAAGAAGACGGTCAAGGACACGGTCAAGGAGACCGTCCAGGACAAGGTCGTCGAAGAAGGCAAGGGAAGGCCACCGAGGCCGCCACGGAAATGGGGCAGAACATCGCCCAGCAGGGAATCGAGAACCATTTCGGTGCCCGCAACGGCATGGACTGGGGCGAGACCGCCGACATCGGCAAGGAAAAGGCCGGCGCATACGTCGACGGGCTCAAGGAAGGCGCCCAGAGCCTGGCCGATCCCCAGACGTACGTGGACCACGCCCGGGCAGACCTCACCAACCGCGGCCTCGACGCGGCCCAGAAACACGTGGACAACCGCACGGGCGGCGCCGCGACCCGCCACCAGGGCGTCACCGACGGGGCGAGGGATTCGGTGCAGTCTGTGTTCGGGTGAGGGGGCAGGGCAGGCGGGGAGTGGGTGCGAGGGTTGGGGGTGGCGGGAGGGCGTGCGCGGCGTGGGCGCCGCATCGCCCATGAGCGCCGCTCGTCCTTTGCCTCCGCTCGCCCTTGCTCCCGTTCGCCCTTTGCGCCACTCGCCCTCTGGCACCACTCGCCCTTGTATTGAGCCCTCAGCCTTCAGGAAGCCTCAGCCGAAAACAGCGCGAATATCCTCCGCGGCAGCGGACCGCCCCTCACCACCATTCCCACCACCGCCCCCTCCTTCTGCTCCCTCATCTCCCCCAGCTCCCCTCCCCCGCTGAACAGCCTCCCTCGTCCTCGCCGCCACGGCGTTGGTCCCCGCTTCCGTAGCGCCGTCGAGCAGCCGGTCACGATGGGTCGCGGGGTCGAGGAGACCGGCCAAGCCGCCCTCCCTCTCCCCCGGGCCACTCGGCGTGCCGGCGACGTACTCACCGGCTTCGAACTCACCGTCCCGCACCGTGCCGAACTGCTTCGCGAACTCCTCCTTGGCACCATCCACCGTGTCGCCCAAATCGACGCCGGCGCGGGCGCCGAAATGGCTTTCGATCCCCTGCTGGGCGATGTTCTGCCCCGCCCCCGTCACGATGCCGACGGCCTTCTCCTTCGCGGGATCGACCACGATGTCCCGTACGGCCTTCCTCGCATAATCCGTCGCGAAGTCCTTGACCTGATGCTTCACGAAGTCGGATGCGATCTCCCTGACGCCCTTTTCCGCGGCGTCCGCCATCGCCTTGGTCACCGCTTCGACGACCTCCCGTTTCAGCGCGTCCAGGAGCCGGCGCACCACGAGACGGGTGGCCTGCGTCACCCCCAGCGCCCCGATCTCCGAAAGCCCGAAGGTGAAAGGCGCGGCGGCCTGCGCCGCGATGAGTTCGACGGCCAGCACCACGAGCTGCGCGACGACTTCGGCCTTCGCTGCGAATACCGCGGCCGCCGCCACCTCGAACGCGACACCGATCACCTGCGCCGCGATCCGCGCGTCGGTCAGGTACGAGCCCGGGCCGCCCGAGAAGTCCTCCCACTCGCCCATGAAGCGACGCACCGCCTCGCCCGAATTGCCGCCGGCGACCTCCCGTACGGCGCATCCGCCCTCCCCGTCGGCCCGCCCGACCTGCGCCGCGAACTCCAGCCAGGTCCGCCCGCACTCCATGAGCTTGTCCTCGTCCGCCTCGGGCCACTGGTACCCGAGCAGATCGAGCACCCATACGACCTCACCGGGCAGCGTCAGCGCCACGGCCGCCTCCTTCCCCGACGCCCGCCAACGTCACAGTCCCCGAGACGTCGGGTACGAGCACGACACCTGCCCGACGAGCTGCACGCCCTCCCTCTCAGCCGCCTCATACCTCCTCGCCATTTCCTGAAGGTTCTCCCCCATTCCCTCCATCCGCTTTCCGAGCGCATCCATGGACGCGAACATGCCGTCCCGGACCGGCTCGTACACCATGGCGAACGCCTCCGCGAACTCAGCGCCCCGCCACGGCGCCCCCAGCCCCTGCAACGTGTCCCGCAGCCGCTTCGAAGCGCTCCCGAACTCCGTCCCGATACGGACGAACTCTCGGCCCTGACACCTGATCCCGTCCGCAACGACATCGAATGCCCTGTCCATCACACAGCCCCCACTCGAACAATCAACCAGCGAAAGAGGCGGCGAAATCATTGCCCGCCCGATGAAGTGCCGTGAGCCTTCCACTCCACCGCAAGACCGGCAAACGACCGCCGGCGAACGCCTCTCCGCCCCGCCCCCTTCGCACGCCCGAGCCAATACCCCCCGCTCCCCCGCCACCCCACCGCCATGACAATCCGAAGAAACCTTTACCGCGCCACGGCCAAGCCCCTCCGGAGCGATGCCACGCCCCCACCCCTCAGCGCCACCCAGCCATCCCCGCACAGCCACCCGCAAAAATCGGCCAGGCCCAGCCCAACAACCGGCACAAACAGCGCACATCCACGTCAATATCAATCACCACTCATCCGGGCGAACAACGTGCACGCCGCTGACGGCCCGGCCACCGAGCCCTCCCCTACGCAAAGAGGAGCCCGCAACGAGCAGCGGGCCCCTCCTCCTCATACCCGACGCGGCTACTGCCCCGGCGGCTGGGCAGGCGGAACCGGCGGGTAGGAACCGTAAGGGCCGGGCTGCTGCCCGTACGGATTCGGCTGCTGTCCATACGAGCTGGGCTGCTGTCCATACGAACTTGGCTGCTGCTGATACGGCCCGGCCTGGTGCGGCGGAAAGCCGACATGACCGCCGGGCCCTCCGAAACCACCGGGACCACCAGGCGGCGGGCCGCCGTTGTTCTTCTTGCGCCGCACCACGACGATGACGACCACCAGAGCCGCCACGAACAGAACCAGCACCAGGCCGAGGATGACGATCGGAGGAATACCGATCCCACTGCTGCCGGACGCCTCCTGCACACCGGCGTCCCCGGCTGTGGCACCGCCCGTCTCCTCGGACCTCGATTCCTCGACTTCCGGAGCCTTGAGCGGTCCGTACTTGGATCCGGCCGGAATGTCCTGGGTCAGCGCACGGAACGGGCGGACGGTGCCGTAGCCGTACTTCGGGCTCGGCGTGCCGATGTCCGACTTGCCGTCGGGGGTGATCGCGGTCCTCGTCAGCCGATTGGCGACCTGACCGGCGGTGAGATCCGGAAACTTGGAACGGACGAGCGCGGCCGCGGCGGACACGTAGGCCGTGGCGTCGGAGGTTCCGTCCGCTTGACGGTACTTGGAACCGAGGCCAGCCGAATAGATGCCCTCGCCGGGGGCGAGGAGGCGGACGTGCGAGCCGTAACTCGAGTTCTTCCAGACATTCCCGTCTTTCGCCACAGCTCCGACCGCCAGAACTCCTGGAGCGGCAGCGGGGTATTGGGGCGTCGCGTCACCGTCGTTGCCCATACCGGCGACCAGCAGTACGTCCTTTCCCAGGGCGTAAGCGATCGCGGCCTTTTCCTCGCCATCGACACGCGCCTGCACGAAGGACATGTTCACGACCTTTGCCCCGTGATCGACCGCATACCGTAGCGGCGCCGCGAAGCCGTTGCCGTGGAAACTGTCGTCGTAATCCTTCGTACGGATCGGCAGAATCTTGGCGTCCGGGGCCAGCCCCATGATGCCGTCCGCGCGGCCGGGCCCGTGCCCATGGCCGGCAATCAGCGCGGCCATGGCGGTCCCGTGGTCCTCCACCGCCTCTTGGTTGGCAGGGCCGCCGTTGACCGCGAAGCTCTTTCCTGAGAGAACGTTTCCCTTGAGGTCGGGGTGGTTGCCGTTGACCCCTGAGTCGAGCACCGCAACAATTACATTCTTACCCGTGGAATGCTGGCGAATATCATCCGCGCCGAACGCACCCAGCGCCCACTGCCCGTCCCTGATGTAATCCGCCGAAGCGGCCGGCGCGGTGCCGAGTACCAGCGCCCCTGCCAAGACCGCGCCGCTCACCGCACGCAACGTCCGCGTGAAGCTCATGCCGTACACCTCTCCTGAAACAAGACGGGTCCCACAGCCCGAGGACTGTGGGACCCGTAGGGAAAGGCTCCCGCGAAGAAGTATCCGGCGACGGAGCCTGCCCAAGCTCACATGTCTTCTACTGGCCCGGAGGCTGGTTGGGCGGCGCCGGCGGCGGATAGCCGCCGGGAGCGCCGGACTGCTGATAGGGACCGGACTGCTGGTACGGGCCCTGCTGCTGATAGGGGCCGGGCTGCTGGTAGGGGCCAGGCTGCGGGGGTAGTAACCCGGACCGCCAGGGCCACCGTAACCGCCGCCGGGGGAGGGCCGTTACGCTTCTTCTTCCTCTTCTTCACCAGGACGACGATCGTGGTGATGATCGCCAAGACAATGAGCGAGAAGGCCGCAATACCGAAGGCTGCCTTGGTGTTGCTGTTGTCTTTTTCTTCTTCCCAGCGGCGGTCCTCTTCCGCATTGCTGTTGGAAGGCTGCTCCTGACCCTGGGCTGTGGGCGCCTTGAGGGGGCCGTTCTTCGGCCCGGCGGGGATGTCCTTGGTGAGAGCGTCATAGGGACGGATGATTCCGTACCCGTAGTACGCATCCGGAGCCGTTCCCGAAGCCGCAGACGGGAACTGCGCAGTCTTGGTGAGGCGATTCGCCACCTGTCCTGCGGTCAGGTCCGGGAACTTCGCCCGGATGAGCGCTGCGGCGCCGGACACGTAAGCAGTTGCGTCAGACGTTCCACGGGTGTACTGATACGGCTGACTGGCAGCTGCCGAACGAATTCCTTTACCTGGAGCACTCAGAAGAAGGTGCGGCCCGTAATTCGAGTTCTCCCATACCTTCCCTTCCTGATTCACCGCTCCGACAGCCAGCACGCCCGGCTCTGCAGCCGGGTAGTAGCTGTAGCTCGACCCGCTGTTACCCGAACCCGCAATCAGCAGAACATCCTTGGAGGCCGCGTAAGCGACTGCCTGCTTCTCGTCGTCCCGGAGCGACCCCACGCCGGCGAACGACATGTTCACCACTTTGGCGCCCTGGTCTACCGCATACCGCAACGGCTCAGCCATGCTGTTGGAAAGGGTATTGCCGTCCGAGTCCCAAGTCTTGATGGGCAGGATCTTCGCGTCGGGGGCCAGGCCCTTGACTCCTTGGCTGCCGCCACTCCCGTGCCCGTGGCCGGCGATGACTGAGGCCATACCCGTGCCGTGGTTGTTCCGGGTTTCGCGATCAGCCGGGTCCCCACTGGAAAAGTTCTTTCCAGGGAGCACGTTGCCTGTCAGATCCGGATGGCTCCCGTTCACGCCGTTGTCGATGACAGCGACGGTGACGCCTTTTCCTGTGGACTGTGACCACGCCTTGCTCGCACTCAGGTAGCCGAGTGCCCACTGATCGTCTCTGACCTGGTCTGCCGCAGCAACCGGCGCGGTACCGAAGAGCAGCGCTCCCACCACCGCCGCGCCGCTCACCGCACGCAGCGTTCGCGTGAAGCTCATGCCGTACACCTCTCCTATGCAGGACGGGGCCCACAGCCCAAGGACTGCGGGCCCCGTCTTGGTTCCGCCGGCTACTGGGCCAGATCGGCCCTACTCGATGACCTTGGGCGCCACATTACGCTCGGGCGTCCAGGTCTCCTCATCTTCCACGAGGTAATCGGGACGCTCGCCGTTCGGACCGTTCTCCTTGCCCTTGCCGCCGTGTGCGCCGGGCATACCACCGGCCATGCCCATCGGACGACGGCCGCCGCCGGTGCCGGACTGCGTACCGCCACGGCTGCGGTGCAGGCCCGAACCACCCTGTCCGCCGGCGCCGGTCTTGCCACCGGTACCGCCGACGACGCCGCCCTTCTGCCGGGCCAGCGCCCCTCCGCGTCCGGCTGCGGCGCCCTTGGCTCCGCCACCGGCGCCGCCAGCCGCGCCTCCCATGCCGGGTGCACCGGCACGTCCGCTGCGGGATCCGGCACCAGCGGCGCCACCGCCGCCCGTACCCGACCGGCCGGCCATCGTGCCACCGGGCATGCCGCCGCCCGGGATGCCCGTCGCTCCGGAGCCGCCACCGCTGATGTGACCGCCGCCTCCACCGACGCCGCTCAGGCCGCCACCACCGGTGAGGCCACCGCCACCCCCGCCGGTGAGTCCTCCACCGCCGGAGCCGCCGCCGGGGAGACTGTTGAGGCCGGTCCCCACATGCGGAAGAGTCGACGTCTTGGGCGGAGTCGTGGTGCCGACACCACCGGAGATTCCTCGCTGACGCGGAGCTTCCAGATCACCGGGTGAGGTGTATCCCGGCCCCTTCGGAGAGGGAACGGATCCCTTCGGGGCGGACGGCTTCGGGCGGTTGACGACTCCGTCGGGCAGCGGGACGAAGGGAGGCGGCGGAGGCGTGTCGTTCTGCCTCGGCACATCGTTCTCCCCGACACCACCGCGCTGGGGCTTCCCGATGGCCGCAGCGTTGGACCGGTACGCCGACCCCAGGTACTCCATCATGATGGCTGTCTGAAGCTGGCGTTCCTTGCCCTCCGACAGCTCTCCCGAGTTGCCGTTGAGGACGTCCGTGGTGTCCTTGCCCTGCTGGAGGTCGTGGATAGCCTTCGAGTCGTCGCGTCCGCCCCTCGAACCGAAGGTCACCACTTTGAGTGCGTAGTTGCCCGCGGCGTCGAGATTGCTGTCCGTACCGGAGGGCTTCTCCATGGCGTCGATCTTTTTTGTACTCGTCCAGCGTGTGTCCGACGCCATCCATGACGTTGTGCATGTTGGACGCGTACGGGGCCGAGTTGCCGATGTTCTGGCTGATCGTGTTCGCGCGCTGTCGGAATCCCTCGGCGGCCTGGCCGCCCCAGTGTTCGAGGACTTCCTTGACGGCGTCGTCGAACTCCTTCCTCAGACCGCCCCGCCCGTCTTCACCCACGAGAGTGTCGTGGATCCACTTCCAGTTGACGGCGATCTCTTTGACCTTGCCGGGATTGGCGTGCGCCACCATGGCCTTGAGCTCGTCCATGTTGCGCTCATAGAACTTGGTCTCGTGCTTGGCGTAGAAGCATCCCTTGTCGGTGGTGACGCCACCATTGCTTTCCGACATGGTCACTTACCCCCGGGGTTCAGCGCGTTGTGAACGTCGTACTCACGGTCGTGGTAGGCGTCCTTCGTCTTGGCTGTCTTCTGACTCAGGTCGTCGACGAGGTCGGCGAGCTTCTTCAAAATTTGGTCGTCCATGTACGACTTCATCTCGTCGTGCGCCCGCCGAAGCTCCTCCTCCTCCCGGAATCCGGTGCCCAGCGTCCCGGCCGGCAGGAAAGTGCTGTGTCCTGCCTTGCTCTTGGCCTCCGTCATGGCCCTGAGCACTCCGTTGAGCTTGCGCCCCACGGTGTCCAGCGCTTCGAGATCGACGTAGTACTCGTCGCTGCTGCCCATTAATGTCCTCCCCGTGTGTTCAAGGTGTTCTTGCGGCGCCAGTCGCGCAAGGCGATCGAGGTGCCGACGACCGTGGCGACGGCCAGAGCGCCGCCGCCGATGATGTAGATGGCGATGCGGGCCTGGCGTTCCTCGGCGGATTCGCCGATGGTCAGGGCGGCCGGCTGGATGTTGGCACCGTTGTCGGCGCCGCCGGAGTCGGTGTCCGGCTGGGGTTCGCCGGTCGGCTTGGTCTTGTCGTTGAGGGCCGCTACGGGGTCGACGACGCCCCAGCCGATGTTGTGGTCCCGGTCCTTGCGGACGCGTTCGGCGGTCTTCTCCAGATGCCAGATGACCTCGCGCGGCTTCCACTGCTGGTGCTCGGCCTTGTTGCGGCCGATCAGGAGGGCCGCGGCGCCGGCGGCGTAGGGGGCGGCGAAGCTGGTGCCCTGGTCGACGCAGTTGCCGCCGTTGGGGACGGTGGAGACCATGTCCACGCCGGGGGCGGCGATGTCGACGAAGGCGCCGGCCTGGGAGAAGGGGGCGCGCTCGTTGTTGCGGTCGGAGGCGGCGACGGCCAGCACGTTGGAGTTCTCGAAGGCGGCCGGGTACATGCTCTGCTCGGCGCCGCTCGCGCCGCCGTTGCCCGCCGAGGCGACGATCAGGACGTCCTTGGCCTCGGCCCGGGTGACCGCGGCCTGCAGGCCGCCGAGGAGGGCGCGGTTCGCGTTGGTGCCCTGGGAGATGTTGATGATGTCGGCGCCCGCGGCGACCGCGTCGTCTATCGCCTTGGCGAGACTGGCGGCCGTACCGCCCTTTTCCTTGTCCGTCTGCTGGAAAGGAATGATGGTCGCCTTGGGGGCGAGGCCGTAGAAGCCGGAGCCGGCCTTCGTGCGGGCCGCGATGATGCCCGCGACCTTGGTGCCGTGGCCGACCTGGTCCTCGGTGGGCTTGCCCTTCTCGACATAGCTCTTGCCGCCGCTGATCGCGCCGCGCAGCTGCTCGTTGCCGGAGTCGACGCCGGTGTCGATGACGGCGACCTTGACGCCCGTTCCTCCTCCGTAGGCCCACATCTGCCGGGTGAGCAGGCGCTGCAGCGACCACGGGGTCTCTTTGATGTCGTCGGTGCCGAACGTGCACTGGCCACTGTTCAGGGGCACGTTCGGGTCCGCGATCGCCGGCGCTGCCGTCGCGCAGGACAGGGCGACGGCCGAGGCCGCACCGGCCAGTGCTACCGCCGCGCGTCGGCGGTGGCCGGCTCGGTGACCATTGGCGCGAGATCCCACGAGGTGTCTGCTCTCCGTGTGTGGCGGATTCGGGAAGGTGAAGGTGAAGGGGAGGAACCGGGGAGGGCGGTGGGGGAGGGTGTGGACTGCGTGAGGGCGGGCGCACTGGTGCAGCGCGCCCGCCCTCATTCACCACTGTGCGAGCCTTCGTGGCTGCTCAGCCGTTGTGCCGTGTCCGTTCCGTCGGTGGACGGTGACGGGTCAGCCGCCCCAGATGCTGGCGTTCTTGGACTCGGTGCTCTGGTAGTTCTGAGCGGCCTGGTCCAGGGCCTTGGCGATGGCTTCCAGGGTCGAGTGCAGGGAAGCGGCGCGCTGGTCCCACTCGCGCTGGCGGGCCTGGTAGCCCTCCTGCGCGGCACCTTCCCAGCTGGCGGCGATCTTCTTGACACCCGACTCGAGGTCGTCAAGCTGGGTACGGATGTTGTTGGCCGTTCCGCGCACGTCGGAGGCGGCCTGGGAGATCGTCGCGAAATTGACGAGGATCTGGCCGGACATGAAGTCTCCTCGGGGAGTTGAGCTGAGATCGATTCACATGCCGCAGCAGGCCGGCCCACGGTCCGCCGGGGCGGTGGGCCGGTGCGTGCTGCGGCGAAGTGGGCGCGCCGCGGTGTGCGGCGCGGTCCCGTCATCCGAAGGGCGAAGCCTGCGCGGAGACGTGGGACATCTGCTGCTGCTGCTCTTCTTCCGAGGCCACGTAGTTCTTCGTGGTCGAGTCGATCGCTTCCTTGATCTCGTTCAGCAGCTGGTTCAGGCGCTTGGCGTCATCATTCACCTGGGTCTGCAGCTGGTGGTACGAGGTGGCGGCAGCGCCCTTCCACCCGGACGTGATGCCCTCGACGACCCCGTTCAGGCGAGTGATCTCACCCTGGATCGACTGGTTGACGGAGGAGATACGGCCGCTGAATGCGACCATCTCCTCCTCAGTGGTTGTGAACTGCTGACCAGCCATAAGTCAACGTCCCCCATGAGACTCGTACGTCGTGCCGGGGGACTGACGTGAAGTGAGCCCCCGGTCGGCATCGTCTGTTGACGCCTTCCGTCACTTTAACCACTCCATACCCCTGTTCCCAACAGCGGGTGGGCGGTTGTGACGGGATCACAACAATGGCAACTGGCCGATCGAGAATGCCAATTCGATGGAAACGGACAGATGCCTTTGTTTCGGTCAACCGGGCAGGTGAAGCGGCTCCTTCGGTTGTGAAGGAGTCGTGCGGGCGCGGCGGTCAGGAGCTCTGCGGCTTCTTGGCGCTATCGACATCCAGCTGCGGCCCTTCCGACAGCAGCTGCGACCACGCCTTGTCGACTGTCGGCGGGCGCACGCTCTCGTATCCGAGGTGGATCTGCGCCTGATCGCGCGCCTTCTCCGCATTGCCCGCCTTGGTGGCGCTGTCGTTGCTGCGCGGCACCGAATAGCGCAGACCGGTGTCGGTCACCAGGAAGAGCGTGCCCTCCTTGGCATTCGCCGTCACCTGCTGGTACAGCAGGCCGCTGCCGGGCGTCACGTAGGAGGCCGAGCCGGAGGCGATGGCGGCCGGGTAGTCCTTGCCGACCCAGGTGGTCATTTTTGGCACGGCGCCGTTGAAGCCGAGCGCCTTGCCCGCGCCGTTCGCGTACTCCGTGCTGGTGCCGTGGTAGACGCTGCAGGCCACGTCGGCGCCCTTGCCCGAGTCGCCGATGCCGGAGCTGCGCCGCGTCGCGGCGGCGTTCGCCATGGTGACGGCCTCGGAGGGCCACAGGGCCGTGCCGGGGAAGTTGCCCATGAACTGGACGACCTGGTCCTTGTCGTCACGCTTGGGGGTGATGCTGTCGGTGGACACCTTGATGACGTCCATCTTCTCGCCGCCCTTCTTGACGGCGGTGGCGTTCGGCCCCTCCAGCAGCAGCTTGGCCTGGAAGTTCGAGACCTTCTCCAGACCGTCGGCGGTCACCACGTACTTCTGGCTGTCACCGGCCTGGAGGACGTTGCCGATGACGCTGTAGTTGCTCGGTACACCTTCGATGTCCGCCCGGGTGCCCGCCTTCTCCACCCGGGGCATGGTGAGCGGCATCTGGCTCTTGATGAGGGTGTTCATCCATTCGGAGGTCACCTGCTGCGGCTGCGCGTCGCCGAAGATGACCTGGCGCAGCTTGTCGTCCTGTTGCTCCTTGACGGCCGGCGAGGGGCCTTGCCGCCGAGGGCGTCGAACGTGAAGGCCACGCCGTTCTCGTCGACCAGGTACTTCACGCCGTCCGGATCCTGGACGTACAGCGCCTGGTGCAGGTCCAGTTTGCCGTGGTCGAGCACCTTGGCCTTGTCCTTGCCGCCGAGGACGAACACGGCCTGCTGGGACTTGCTGTTCTCGCCGCTGCCGGGACGGTCGCACACCGCCCAGACCTTGGGGGTGCCGGCCTCCTTCTCGGTGGGCAGCCGGTCGGGGGCGTACGGGATTCCGATGGCCGGGCCGTGCGGAATCTTTCCGTCGAGTTCCTCTTCCTTCACCTTTACGACCTGAAACTTCTTCGGGTCGAGAAGGAGTTTGGCGGAGGCCAGGTTGAGGATCGGGTGGAGAAGTTTCTGATTGCTGCCGTTTTCGCCCTTGCTGTTCAGTACGACATACCGGGTGGTGGACTTGTCGCCGACGATGACGTTTTGCGCCGGCGTGTCCCAGCCCTTCGGGGCGACCGGCTTGAGGATGCCGCAGGCGCCGAAGCCCACGGTCACCACCAGGCCGAGCAGGATGCTCGGGAGCACCGCCTTGAGCGGCCGCGGCGCGCTCTCGATCGAGCCGTTCGGCAGCGGCTTCAGAAATGCCGCAGTCGTCCGCTTTCGAGCGAACGAATACGCATTCAGCTCGTCCCGACGTGATGCCATTGTTGCTTTCTCTCCCCGCCTGTCGGATCCACCGTGGACCGCCCCCGGCACTCGGGCCGCAGCGCCCTCTACTATGCCGTGTGTCGATCGACCCGTACGGTACGGGTGCCACCTTCCGGCGCACCAGTCTCGACGACGGTACTGAGGCCGGGAAGACATACCGCTCAGAGGCACAATGCTCGGAGCCACACCACCAGTAGAGGAGCAGGCCGGGGATGTCCAGCGCCACCAGGGCTCGACGCCGCAATGGGCGGCAGCAACAGCAACAGCCTTCCGTTGCGCCGCATTACGCGGGAAATGCGGGCCAAAACGGTATAGCTCCGGGCAATGGAGGAAATCAGGGTCGCGGAACCGCGGACCGGCCGGCCGGACCGGTGGCACCCTGGCTGCGCGCGCAGGCCGGCAGCATCGGCGGCGTCCGCGTCCAACAGCTCGCGATCATCGAAATCGCCGCGGCGCTGGTGCTGGTCGGGTGGGCGATCCACCCCGTGGCCCTGACCGTCGCGGCGGTCCTGGCGGCCGTACTCGTCGTCTTCGCCCTCGGCCGCCGCCGGCGCATCCCGCTGCCGGAGTGGATCACGACGGTGCGGGCGATGAAGCGCCGGGCCAAGCGGAGCGGTTCGGCCGCGGGCTCCGGCGGCGTCGACCCGGCCTTCGCGCCGCTGGTGGAGTGCGACCCGGCGCTGCGGACGTACGAGTACACCGACTCCGACCAGCGGGCGGTCGGCTTCGTCGGGGACGGCACGTTCCTGACCGCCGTCGTCCAGCTGGAGGGCCGCGACGAGCCGCTGCGCCCGGCGAGCGGCGGCCGTCCGCTGCCGATGGACGTGCTGCACACCGCGCTGGACGTGGAGGACATCCACCTCGAATCGGTGCAGTTCGTGCAGTACACCCAGCCGGCCCCGGCCCCGCACCTGCCCGAGCAGGCCGTCGCCGCCCGCTCCTACGCGCCGCTCCAGGCGCAGACCAAGACGCCCGCGCTCCAGCTCACCTGGATCGCGCTGAAGCTGGACCCGGAGCTGTGCGCGGAGGCCATCGAGGCACGCGGCGGCGGCCTCGACGGCGCCAAGCGGTCCCTGCTGCGCGCCGCCGACCAGCTCGTCAGCCGCCTCTCCGCGCACGGCGTACGGGCCAAGGTGCTCGCCGAGCGCGAGGTGGTGGCCGCGGTGGGCACCGCGGTGTGCGTCAGCCCGCGGGCCGCGAACGGCGCCATGGGCCGCGACGGCCGCGCCGCGCGCCGCACCCAGGAGACGGTCCGCGCGATGCGCTGCGACGACCGCTGGCACACCACGTACTGGATCGGCCGCTGGCCCCAGCTGGGCCAGGGCGGCACGCCGCTGGCGGGCATCGTCCAGCTGCTGAGCAGCACCCCGGCCATGGCCAGCACCTTCGCGCTGACCGCCTCGCACGGCGGCGGCCGGGCCCCCGCCATCTCCGGCTACGTCCGCCTCTCGACCCGCAGCGAGAACGAACTGAGCGCCGCGCAGGGCGAGTTGGAGCGCCGCTCCGGCTCGGTGAAGGTCGGCCTCGTACGGCTGGACCGTGAGCAGCTCCCCGGTCTCCTGGCCACGCTTCCCCTCGGAGGTACCCGCTGATGGCGACGCCCACCTACCAGCCCCGCGCCACCCCGAGCAGCGACGGCTGGCGCAATCCCCCATCGGCGGCGCCCCGACGGGCGGCGGGCGGCGGCTCTCGCACGAGCCCCGTCCCGACGAGCGGCAGGCGGCGGCCGGCGGACCGCGCCCGCAGCCGGGCTTCGGGCTGCGCGGCCCGCGGCGCAGCCCGCACGTCCTGCCGCCGGAGTCGCTCGGCTCGCTGACCCTGCCGGTCGCCGAGGACGGCGTCGTCATCGGCATCGACCCGCAGAACCAGCCCGCGGTACTGAGCCTGCTGCGGCCCAGCCCGCTCGAAGTGGTGCTGGTGGGCAGCATGTGGCTGGCGCAGGTGCTGTCGCTGCGTACGGTCGCCACCGGCGCGCGCGTCGCGGTCGAGACCGCCCGGCCGCCGGCCTGGGCACAGATGGCGCAGGCCGCGGGCGGCGGGCAGCAGTGCGTCTCGGTCCACGACGTACGGCAGATCGCCCCGCAGGGCGCTTCGGTCTCCAGCCCGGTCCTGGTCGTACGGGACATGGGCGCGCGGCCGCCGCGCAACCAGCTGGCGCCCGGGCCCTGGCAGTCCGTACTGACCGTGCTGCCCTTCCTGGGCCCGCGGTCGCCGCAGCTGCTGGCCCGCGCCGACCTGGTCTGCCTGCAGCGGCTGTCGCCCGAGGAGGCCGAGGTCGTGACGCGCATCATGCGGCTCCCGGCGCAGATCGGCGGCGTGCTGCCGACGCTCAGCGACAACGCGATGCTCTGGTGCACGCGGGACAGCCACCAGTTCGTGATGACGCAGCCGACCGACGCGGAGACGAATCTGCTCGGCGGCGCGCGGCGCATGGACTGACGGAGCGGTTCGTACGGCGCGTCACATGCGGCGCGTTCCGTACGGCGCGGGTCTTCGCGGGTACCTCTTGAGGGTGCCCGCGGGCCCGCGCGAGTGCGGCCGCGGGTACGCCCGTGGGTGCGCCCCCGGGTTGCCAAGACGAGATGCCGTCGACTGCCGTTCGTGGCCGACTGTTGATTAGGCTGTATTGGAGAGCCGCAGGAGCACACCGACGGCTGCCGATACGGGGATGGAGACAGTTAGTGTTGGCGCTGCCCGGGGTGGTGTGGTCCGACGTCCGCTACATCCGATCGATCCGCCTGTATCCGGTCCTGCCGTTCAGGTGCGTTTCAGTACACCAGGAGGCACAGTGAGGGAGCAGGAGGCTTTCCGTCCGGACGGGAACGATCCTGACGACGACCAGTCCGAGTTCGATCTGACGGGTGAATTCAAGATCGATTTCGCGGCTCCGGCCTGGTACGCCAGCAACGACACCAGCGGCGGCGGTACGGCCGCGGCCGCACCGGCCGCACCTCCCGCCGCCACGCCCTCCACGCCGCCCACCGGCGCGCCGCTGAGCGGGTCCGCGCAGCCGGGCCCCGGCCAGGCCGGTCCGCAGACCGCCCAGCAGCCCGGTCCGCAGGGCGGCCCGGCCCAAGATGCCCCGCAGGGCGCGCCGCAGGGCGATGCGACACCGCCCGCCGCCCCTCCCGGGTTTCCGACGCTGCGCCCCGACGCGGGCGCTCCCGACATCGCACCGGCACCCGCGTCCACCGCGCCGCCGGCCGCACCGGCTCCCGTCACTCCTGCGCCGACCGCCGTCACTCCCGCCCCGGCTCCCGTCACGCCCGCACCGGAGCCGACGGCTCCCGTGACGCCGCCCGCGCCCGTCGCCGAGGCCGTGCCGGAACCGCCCGCCGAGGCCGCGGAGTCCGACGCCGCGCCAGCGGCGGCCGCGTCCGGGACCGTACGGGCCGGCAGCGGTGTCGACCCGTCGGCGTCCCTGTGGGCCGACGATCCGGAGCCCGAACCGGCCCCCGTGCCCGCCCCGGTGGAGGCCGCGCCGGCCGCCGACGAGCAGCGGGCCGAAGAGGTGGACCGGTCCGGCGCTCCCGCCGCGGCCGAGGCACCGGCCCCGCCTCCCCTGGCGCAGCCCGCGCCGGAGGCCGAAGCACCCGTCGCCGCGCCGCAGGCGCCCGTACAGCAGCAGCCCGCTCCGGAGGCGCAGCAGCAGCCGGAGGCCGCCCAGCAGGAAGCTCCGCAGCAGGACGTGCCGCAGGAAGCTCCGCAGCAGGGCCTGCCCCAGGAACTGCCGCCTCAGGAACTGCCGCCCCAGCAGCAGGCAGTTCCGCAGCAGATGCAGCAGCAGGTGCCGCAGCAGCAGGGCACTCCCCCGCAGGGCGCGCCTTGGGGTGCCGCCGCCGGGCAGCAGGCAGGTGCGCCTGCGCACCTCCCGCCACTGCCTCCTGAGTACCAGCCTGCGGACCCGCGGGAAGCCCAGGCTCAAGCCCAAGCACAGGCCCAGCAGCCGTACCAGCAGCAGGCTCAGCCCCAACCGCAGCCCGAGCAGCAGCAGTACGCGCAACAGCCGCCGCAGCAGCAGCCGTACCAGCAGCCCGGCTACCCGCAGCAGTACCCCCAGCAGGCCCAGCAGCCCCACCCCCAGCAGCAGGCTCCCCAACAGGGCCAGCCGCAGGCCGCTTACGGCTACCCGCAGCCCGCCTACGGGTACCCGCACCAGCAGCCCCAGCAGGGCGTCCCCGCACCGCAGCAGCAGCCGGCCGACCCCAACGCCGCCGCGGCGCAGAGCGGTTACGGGTATCCGCAGCAGGCCCAGCCTCAGCAGCAGATGCCCCAGCAGGCGCAACAGGCGCAGCCTCAGCAGCAGGCACAGCAGCAGGCCGCGTACGGCTATCCGCAGCAGCAGGGCGCCTACGGCTACCCGCAGGCCGCCCAGGGCTACCCGCAGGCCGCGCCCGCGCAGCAGCAACAGCAGTACCCCGGGTACGGCCAGCACCAGGTCCCGCCGCAGGCCCAGCAGCCCCACGCCCAGCAGCCTCAGAGCCAGCACCCGCAGCACCCGCAGGCTCAACAGCCCCCGCAGGCGCAGCCGCAGGCCCCGCAGCAGCCGCAGGCCCCGCAGCAGCCGCAGGCCCCACCCCGGTCCAGGGCGCCGACCCGAACGCCGCCGCCAACTACGCGCAGTACTCGCAGCCGGGTCAGCAGCAGCAACAGCAGCGGGCCGCCCCCGGCGCGCCCCTGGGCTACAGCGCCGCCGTCGAGCTGACCTCCGACCGGCTGCTCCGCAACCAGCCCAAGAAGAAGAAGCCGGGCGCCAACGCGCAGCCCTCACGCTTCAAGCTGGGCGCGAAGAAGGAGGAGCAGGAGCGTCAGCGCAAGCTGGAGCTGATCCGTACGCCGGTGATGTCCTGCTACCGGATCGCGGTCATCAGCCTCAAGGGCGGTGTCGGCAAGACCACGACGACGACCGCGCTGGGTGCCACGCTCGCCTCCGAGCGGCAGGACAAGATCCTGGCGATCGACGCGAACCCGGACGCCGGCACGCTCGGCCGCCGGGTGCGCCGCGAGACCGGCGCGACCATCCGTGACCTGGTGCAGGCGATTCCGCAGCTGCACAGCTACATGGACATCCGCCGGTTCACCTCGCAGGCGCCGTCCGGTCTGGAGATCCTCGCCAACGACGTGGACCCGGCCGTCTCGACGACGTTCAACGACGACGACTACCGGCGCGCGATCGACGTGCTCGGCAAGCAGTATCCGATCATCCTCACCGACTCGGGTACGGGCCTGCTCTACAGCGCGATGCGCGGTGTGCTCGACCTCGCCGACCAGCTGATCATCATCTCCACGCCGTCGGTGGACGGTGCGTCCAGCGCCAGCACCACGCTGGACTGGCTGTCCGCGCACGGCTACGCCGACCTCGTGCAGCGGGGTATCACGGTGATCTCCGGGGTCCGCGAGACCGGCAAGATGATCAAGATCGACGACATCGTGTCGCACTTCGAGACGCGGTGCCGCGGTGTGGTCGTGGTCCCGTTCGACGAGCATCTGGCCGCCGGCGCCGAGGTCGACCTGGACATGATGCGGCCCAAGACCCGCGAGGCGTACTTCCACCTGTCCGCGCTGGTGGCCGAGGACTTCTCCCGGACCCAGCAGGCGCAGGGCGCTTGGCAGGACCCCGCCGCCCCGCAGCAGATGCAGCCGGGCGACCCGAACGCCCAGCAGCAGTACGGGCAGCAGCATTACGGCCAGCAGGCGTACCCGCAGCAGCCGGGCCAGGAGGCACCGGGTCAGCAGCCCGTCGGATACCCGCCGCAGCAGGGCGGCTGGACCCAGCAGCCCCAGCAGCAGGGGCAGCCGCCCCAGGGCTGGCAGCAGCCTCCGGACGCGCCGCAGGCGCCCGGACAGCCCGGCCTCCAGCCGGGGTGGACCCAGCAGCCCCCGCCGCAGTAGCACCACGGCGCGTGCAGTAGCACCACGGCACACGACTGGGCCCGGCACTCCTCCGAGTGCCGGGCCCAGTCACGTTGTCGCGGGGCCCGCAGTGCGGGCCCGTGAGCGGCCGTCAGCTACCGGCTTCGGCCTCGGCCGCCCCGATCAGCTCGCGGGTCTCCTTCACGTCGACCGCCATCCGCTCCAGCAGCCCGTCGAGCGTCTCGAACTTCTCCATGCCGCGCAGGTACGCGTAGAAGTCCACCGCGGCGTGCAGGCCGTACAGTTCCAGGCCGACGCGGTCGATGGCGTGTGCCTCGACGGTCCGCGCGGTGCCGTCGAACTGCGGGTTGGTGCCGACCGAGATGGCGGCCGGCATCTTCTCGCCGTCCGCGTGCAGCCAGCCCGCGTACACCCCGTCCGCCGGGATGGCGGTGTGCGGCAGCGTCTCCACGTTCGCCGTCGGGAAGCCCAGCTCCCGGCCGCGCTGGGCGCCGCGCACCACGACGCCCTCGACCCGGTGCGGCCGCCCCAGGACCTCCCGCGCGCCCGCGACGTCGCCCTCGGCGACCAGCCGCCGGGTCAGCGTGGAGGAGAACGGCTCGCCGCCGCCCGCCGTCCCGCGCTCGAAGAGGTCGACGACCTCGACCGCGTAGTCGTAGGTGCCGCCCAGCTCGGTGAGCGTCTCGACGGTGCCCGCCGCCTTGTGCCCGAAGCGGAAGTTCGGCCCCTCGACGACCAGCCGCGCGTGCAGCTTGTCGACCAGGACCTTGACCACGAAGTCGGCCGGGGCCAGCTTCGAGAAGTCGGTGGTGAACGGCAGGATCAGCACGGCGTCCACGCCGAGGCCCGCCATCAGTTCCGCGCGCCGCTCGTGCGGCGCCAGCAGCGGCGGGTGGGTGCCGGGCCGTACGACCTCGCTGGGGTGCGGGTCGAAGGTGACCACCACGGCCGGTACGCCCAGCTCCCGTGCGCGCGCCACCGTCTTCCCGATGATCAGCTGGTGCCCGCGGTGCACGCCGTCGTAGGAGCCGATGGTGACGACGCTGCGTCCCCAGCCCTCGGGGATGTCCTCCAAGCCACGCCAGCGCTGCACTGTGCCCGCTCCTCGCCAGAACTCTCGTCCGTCACTGCGCCGGGAAGAACCCGGTCGGATCCGGGCACCCTCGGCCTTACGCAGGTCTAAGACTGCCATGCCTCGCGCATCGCTTCGCGGGAAGGGTCACCTCGCTTCTGTGGAGTGCGGCACCCCCGGGCGCGCGTTCCGCCGTCCCGGCCCGCGCATGTCACCCGTACGCCGGAGCGCACCGCCACCGTCCGCGCCCCGACGGGCCGCCGGAGCCATGGAGGGTCACCGGGCGCGGCGGGTACGACGACGGGCGGCCCCGTCAGAAACGGCACCGCCCGTCGTCCTGCCCCGCGACCCCGAGCCGCAGCCCGGAGCAGCGGTCCTGCGTCACTCCGCGAAGACCGCCAGGCTCTTCGCCCGGCCGCCCTGGTTCTCCAGCAGCGCCAGGAACGTCCCGTCCGGCGCGAACGCCGCGGCGGGCCGCGCCGGGCCGTCGCCCTCCTCGTCGAACCGCGGCATCGGGATGCGCACACCGTTGGTGAGCAGCCGGGCCTGGTCGAGCGTGACATCCCAGCGCGGGAAGGCCGCGGCCGCCGCCTCGCCGATCGGCATGACCGGCAGGCCGCCGCCCGCCTCGTCGTCCACGGCCGTCTGGAGCTGTTCCAGCGTGCGGGCCCGGTCGAGCTTGTACGGGCCCACCCGGGTACGCCGCAGGGCGGTCAGGTGGCCGCCGACGCCGAGGGCCTCCCCAGGTCGCGGGCGAGCGCCCGGATGTACGTACCGGAGGAGCACTCCACCGAGACCAGCAGGTCGGTGACGGGCGTGCCGTCCTCCGCTTCGGCCTCCTCGACGGAGTGGACGACGAAGGAGGAGACGGTCACCGGGCGGGCCGGTATCTCCACGTCCTCGCCCTTGCGCACCCGTGCGTAGGACCGCTTGCCGTCGATCTTGATGGCGCTGACCTTGGACGGCACCTGCATGATCGCGCCGGACAGCTCCGCCACGCCCGCGTCGACGGCCGCCCGGTCCAGGCCGTGCGCGGCCTTGGACGCGGTGATCTCGCCCTCGGCGTCGTCGGTGACCGACGTCTGGCCCAGCCGGATCGTGCCGACGTACTCCTTCTCGGTCAGCGCGAGGTGGCCGAGCAGCTTGGTGGCGCGCTCGATGCCCAGCACGAGCACGCCCGTCGCCATCGGGTCGAGCGTGCCGGCGTGCCCGACGCGGCGGGTGCGGGCCATGCCGCGCATCTTGGCCACCACGTCGTGCGAGGTGAAGCCGGCCGGCTTGTCGACGATGACCAGGCCGTCCGGCGCCCCTGCTTGGCGCGGGTGCGCTCGACACGCTTCGCGCCGGTGTTCTCGCGCTTCATTACTGCGGGGTGTCCTCGTCCTCGTCGCCCGGCTTGCGGTACGGGTCGGCCTCGCCCGCGTACGCGGCGCCCGAGGACACCTCGCGCACCTTGGCGTCCGAGGCCCGTGCCTTGTCGAGCAGGTCCTCGATCGTCTTGGCGTTCTCCGGCAGCGCGTCCGCGACGAAGGTCAGGGTCGGCGTGAACTTCACGCCCGCCGCCTTGCCGACCTCGGAGCGCAGGATGCCCTTGGCACTCTCCAGCCCGGCGGCCGCGCCGGCCCGCTCCTCGTCGTCGCCGTAGACCGTGTAGAAGACCGTCGCCTCCCGCAGGTCGCCGGTGACCCGGGTGTCCGTGATGGTCACGTGGCTGCCGAGCCGCGGGTCCTTGATGCCGCGCTGCAGCTTCTGGGCGACCACCTCCCGGATGAGGTCCGCCAGCTTCTTCGCCCGCGCATTGTCGGCCACTGGTCCGTCTCCTTCTGTGTCTTTCACCATGGTGCGTGTGGCGCCGACGACCCGCTCAGTCGTCATGATCGCCGTGGATCCGCCGTCGTACCGACAGCAGCTCCACTTCGGGCCGTGCGGCGACCAGGCGCTCGCAGCGGTCCAGTACGTCTGTGAGGTGCCCCGTGTCCCCGGACACCACCGCGAGTCCGATGGTGGCTCTGCGGTGGAGATCCTGCTCGCCGACCTCCGCCACGCTGACCGCGTACGTGCGGTGCAGTTCGGCGACGATCGGGCGGACGACGGAGCGCTTCTCCTTCAGCGACCGTACGTCGCCGAGGAGGAGGTCGAAGGACAGCGTCCCTACGTACATGTGGTGCGGGTAAGGCCACCCGTGGGGCACTAGATGCAGATGTACGAACTGTTCGAACCGTACATGCAACGGCCGGAGCCGATCGACGGAATTTTTCTTCCGCCGACCGGCCCCGGAGGTGAGAGCGTGATCAGCCGCGCGGCTTCTCCCGCATCTCGTACGTCGCGATGACGTCGTCGACCTTGATGTCGTTGAAGTTGCCGAGGTTGATACCGCCCTCGAAGCCTTCGCGGATCTCGGTGACGTCGTCCTTGAAGCGGCGCAGACCCTCGATGTTGAGGTTCTCCGCGATGACCTTGCCGTCGCGGACCAGGCGGGCCTTGGTGTTGCGCTTGACCTCGCCGGAACGGATGAGAACACCCGCGATGTTGCCCAGCTTGGACGACTTGAAGACCTCGCGGATCTCCGCCGTGCCGAGCTCGACCTCTTCGTACTCCGGCTTGAGCATGCCCTTGAGGGCCGCCTCGATCTCCTCGATCGCCTGGTAGATGACCGAGTAGTAGCGCACGTCCACGCCCTCGCGCTCGGCCATCTGCGTCGCGCGGCCTTCGGCGCGGACGTTGAAGCCGATCACGATCGCGTCGGAGCCGGACGCCAGGTTGATGTCGGACTCCGTGACCGCACCGACGCCGCGGTGCAGGACCCGGATGTCGACCTCTTCGCCGACGTCGAGCTGGAGCAGCGAGGACTCCAGGGCCTCGACCGAACCGGACGCGTCGCCCTTGATGATGAGGTTGAGCTGCTGGACCTCGCCGGCCTTGAGCACCTTGTCCAAGTCCTCCAGCGACACCCGGCGGGTGCGCTTGGCGAACGCGGCGTTGCGCTCACGGGCGGCGCGCTTCTCGGCGATCTGGCGGGCCGTGCGGTCCTCGTCGACGACCAGGAAGTTGTCGCCGGCACCCGGGACGTTGGTCAGACCCAGCACCAGGACGGGGGTCGAGGGACCCGCTTCCTGCACGTTCTGGCCCTTGTCGTCGAGCATCGCCCGGACGCGGCCGTACGCGTCGCCGGCCACCATCGTGTCACCGACGCGCAGCGTGCCGCGCTGGACCAGGACGGTCGCCACGGCGCCGCGGCCGCGGTCGAGGTGGGCCTCGATCGCGATGCCCTGCGCGTCCTGCTCGGCGTTGGCCCGCAGGTCGAGCGAGGCGTCCGCGGTCAGGACCACGGCCTCCAGCAGCTCCTCGATGTTCAGGCCCTGGCGCGCGGAGATGTCGACGAACATCGTGTCGCCGCCGTACTCCTCTGCCACCAGGCCGTACTCGGTGAGCTGGCCGCGCACCTTGGTCGGGTCCGCGCCCTCGACGTCGATCTTGTTGACCGCGACCACGATCGGCACGTCGGCCGCCTTGGCGTGGTTAAGGGCCTCGATCGTCTGCGGCATCACACCGTCGTTGGCCGCCACCACGAGGATCGCGATGTCGGTCGACTTGGCACCACGGGCACGCATGGCGGTGAACGCCTCGTGACCCGGGGTGTCGATGAAGGTGATGCGACGCTCTTCGTCGTTGACCTCGGTCGCGACCTGGTAGGCACCGATGTGCTGGGTGATGCCGCCGGCCTCGCCCGCGATGACGTTCGTCTTGCGGATCGCGTCCAGCAGGCGCGTCTTGCCGTGGTCGACGTGACCCATGACGGTCACCACCGGCGGACGCGCGACGAGCATCTCCTCGCCGCCCTCGTTCTCGCCGAAGTCGATGTCGAACGACTCCAGGAGCTCGCGGTCCTCCTCCTCCGGGGAGACGATCTCTACGACGTAGTTCATCTCCTCACCGAGGAGGTTCAGCGTCTCGTCGGAGACGGACTGCGTCGCGGTGACCATCTCACCCAGGTTCAGCATGACCTGGACGAGCGACGCCGGGTTGGCGTTGATCTTCTCGGCGAAGTCCGTCAGCGAGGCACCGCGCGACAGGCGAACCGTCGCACCGTTGCCACGGGGCAGCATGACGCCGCCCACCGACGGGGCCTGCATGGCCTCGTACTCCTGACGCCTCTGCCGCTTCGACTTGCGGCCACGGCGCGCGGGACCGCCGGGACGGCCGAAGGCGCCCTGCGTGCCGCCACGGCCACCGGGACCACCCGGACGACCGGCGAAACCGGGACGACCGCCGAAGCCGCCGCCACCACCGGGACCGCCGCCACCGGGACGGCCGGCGAAACCGCCGCCGCCACCCGGACGACCGCCACCGCCGCCACCGGGACGGCCGGCGAAACCGCCGCCGCCACCGGGACGACCGCCGCCACCGGGGCGACCTGCGCCACCGGGACCGCGACCGCCGCCGCCACCGGGACCCGGACGCGGGCCGGCGGCCGGGCTCTTCGGCATCATGCCGGGGTTGGGACGGTTACCGCCGCCGGGACGCGGGCCACCCGGGCCGGCACCCTGCGGACGGGGCATGCCGCCCGGGGACGGACGGTTGCCGCCGGGAGCCTGCGGACGGGGACCGCCCTGGCCACCCTGGCCGCCGCCCTGCGGGCGCGGGCCGCCGGGGGCACCCTGACCGCCGGGGCGCGGCGCGCCACCGGGACGGGGGGCCTGCGGACGGGCCATGCCGGTGGAGCCACCGGACGTGAAGGGGTTGTTGCCCGGACGCGGGCCGGACGGACGGTTGCCGCCGGGACGCGGGGCGCCGCCCTGGCGGTCGCCGCCGGGACGGGGTGCGTTGCCGCGGCCCTGACCACCCTGGCCGCCCTGCTGCGGGCGGGCCGGACGCGGGCCGGGGGTGGCGGCCGGCTTGGGAGCCGGGGCCGACGGCGGAGCCTGGAACTCGGGCTGCGCGGGCGCGGCCGGAGCGGGCTTGGGCGCCGGGGCCTTGGGGCCCGGCGTGGGACGCGGACCCGGGGCCGGGGCCGACTTCGGGGCCTCGGCGGGAGCCGCCGGGGCCTGGGACTGGGGCGCCTCGGGGGCGGCCGGTGCCTCGGGGGCGGCCGGCGCCGGAGCCGCGGGGCCCGGCTTGGGGGCACCCGGCTTGGGGGCACCCGGACGTGCGCCCTGCGCCGGGGACGGCGCGGACGGCTTCGCAGGCGCGCTCTTGCGCGGCGCTGCGGGCTTGCCGGCGGCACGGCCGTTGCCGCTGCCAGCCTGGAAAGCGTCGGTCAGCTTTCGAACAACCGGCGCCTCGATGGTCGAGGACGCCGAACGGACGAATTCACCAAGTTCTTGGAGCTTGGCCATCACGGCCTTGCTCTCCACTCCGAACTCCTTGGCGAGTTCGTATACCCGGACCTTAGCCACTTCGCTCCTTCTAGGTCCGGGGTGTCCACCGGACCGTCGCTACTTCATGGGCGTACTCATCGCGTACTCATCGAGTGCTCATCGCAATCTCGACCTACTTCCGACTCGCGAGGTACCTGACCGCACGGTTTTCCGTGCGCTGTGCTTTCTTACGGTGTTGCCTGACCAACCGGTGCGGCTTGATCAACGTGCGTCCGTTCGACGAACCGGCGCAAGGCCGTCGCGTCGAACGGTCCCTGGCCCCGGAAGGCCCGGGGGAAGACCCGGCGGCGGACCGCCAGATCGAGACAGTCCCGGGTCGGGTGCAGGTAAGCACCCCGGCCGGGCAGCGTACCGCGAGGATCGGGGACACACTCACCCTCGATCGCCACGATCCGCAACAGATCGTCCTTGGCCGCTCGCTCCCGGCACCCCACACAGGTGCGCTCAGGGCATACGCGGGCATGCGTCCGGCCAGACACTGCTTAAGTCTACCTCCCCGCGCCGACCTCACCCCTACGGGGTAATGCCCGAACGGTCTCGCAAAATTCCGATGGGCCGCCACCGATTTTCCGGCTGCGGCCGCACCCCTGTCCAGACCGGACCGCCGCCGGGCGCGGGTCTGCCCCGCGCCCGGCGGCGGCTCGGGATCACTCCTGGTCCGCGCCCTGCTCGGTGTCCGGGCGGATGTCGATCCGCCAGCCGGTGAGCCGGGCGGCGAGCCGGGCGTTCTGCCCTTCCTTGCCGATGGCCAGCGACAGCTGGTAGTCGGGCACGGTCACCCGGGCGGAGCGGGCCGCGAGGTCGACGACCTCGACCTTGCTGACCCGGGCGGGCGACAGCGCGTGCGCCACCAGCTCGGCCGGGTCGTCCGACCAGTCGACGATGTCGATCTTCTCGCCGTGCAGCTCGGCCATGACCGCGCGCACCCGGCCGCCCATCGGGCCGATGCAGGCGCCCTTGGCGTTCAGTCCGGAGCGGGTGGACCGTACGGCGATCTTGGTGCGGTGACCCGCCTCACGGGCGATGGCGGAGATCTCCACCGAACCGTCGGCGATCTCCGGCACCTCCATGGCGAACAGCTTCTTCACCAGATTGGGGTGGGTGCGCGAGAGCGTCACGGACGGGCCGCGCACGCCCTTGACCACCCGGACGACGTACGAACGCAGCCGGGTGCCGTGCGCGTACTCCTCGCCGGGGACCTGCTCCTGCGCGGGCAGGATGGCCTCCAGCTTGCCGATGTCGACCAGGACGTTCTTCGGGTCCCGGCCCTGCTGGACGACGCCCATCACGACGTCGCCCTCCCGGCCGGCGTACTCGCCGAAGGTGATCTCCTCCTCGGCGTCCCGCAGCCGCTGGAGGATGACCTGCTTGGCGGTGGTCGCCGCGATCCGGCCGAAGCCCGACGGGGTGTCGTCGAACTCACGCGGCTCGGCGCCCTCTTCGAGGTCGGCCGGGTCCTCCTTGGCCCACACCGTCACATGGCCGGTGTTGCGGTCCAGCTCCACCCGCGCGTGGCGGCGGCTTCCTCGGTGCGGTGGTACGCGATGAGGAGGGCCGACTCGATGGCCGCGACCAGCAGGTCGAACGAAATCTCCTTCTCCCGCACCAAACCCCGCAGGGCACTCATGTCGATGTCCACGGCTACGCCTCCTCCTGGCTCTCGTCGTTCTGCTCGGCGCGGTCGTCGCGCCCCTTGTCCTGCTTACGGTTGAACTCGATCTCCACGCGCGCCTTGGCGATCTCGGCGAAGGCGACCCGGCGGGCGGTGGGCTTGCGCCCCTTCACACCCGGCACTTCGAGGTCCAGGCCCTCGTCGTCCATGGCGGTGATGCGCGCCACCAGTTCGCCGCCCTCGTGGAGTTGGGCCCGGACGAGGCGGCCGACGGCGCGGCGGTAGTGCCGCGGCTCGGTCAGCGGGCGGTCGGCTCCGGGGAGGTGACCTCCAGCGTGTACGGGGCGCCGCCCATCACGTCGGAGTCGTCGAGCGCCTGCGACGCCTCGCGGCTCAGCTCGGCGCACTCGTCCAGCTGCACGCCGTCGTCGGAGTCGACCACGATCCTCAGCACACGCCGCTTTCCGGCCGGTGTCACCTCGATCTCTTCCAGATCCAGGTCTCGCGCGGCGACGAGCGGTTCAAGCAGTCCGCGCAGCCTCTCGCTCTGGGTGGTGCTCATCCGGGTGACTCCTCGGCCGCGTGTGCTGTTGTGGGAAGGTCGCGTGTCGGGTCAAAGCCTAGCTGTTCCGGCGGGGTACTGACGATTCGGTGGCCGGTCACGGATACGCTCGCCTGCGGTGATCACCACGGCCGCCCCCACCGAAGACCCCGGGAAGTCATACGTGCACAACGTCGCGCTCACGCGCAGGAGGACCTTGCTGGCCGGCTCCGTGCTCGGCGGGACGGCACTGCTGCTCGCCGGCTGCTCGGAGGATTCCGGGCCGGGCGGCGGCCGCGAGGACGCGGACGCGGCGGCCGACGCGCGGCTGCGCTCGCAGGCCGCGCGGGACAGTTCCGCGCTGCTCGCCCGGTACGACGCGACGCTCGCCGCCCACCCCGGGCTCGGCGAACGGCTGCGGCCGCTGCGGGCCGAAGTGGCCCGGCACGCGGCGGCCTTCGGGGCCTCCCCGCGCCCGGCGGCCCGACCACCCACCCCGGTACGGGCGCCTCGGCCGCCACGCCCCCTCACCCCGGCTCCCCCGCCCCGTCCGCCCCCGCCGTCCCGCCCGACGAGAAGCAGGCGCGTACGGACCTCGCGGCGGCGGAACGCCGTACCGCGGACGCCCGCGCCACGGCCCTGGTGAGCGCGGCACCGGAGCTGGCCAGGCTGCTGGCGTCGGTCGCGGCCGCGGGCGCGGCGCACGCGTACCTGCTCACGGAGGACGGCGCGTGAGGCCCGCCGCGGCGGCGGCCGCACGTACGACGGGACAGCGGTTGGGCCGGGGCCCGGTCACGGAAGGGGCACAGGGATGCTGACATCCAGGGCGGCGCGTACGGACGCGGCGGAGGACGACGCGCGCGGCGCCGAGCTGCGGGCGCTCCAGGCCGCGCTGGCGGCCGAGCACGCGGCCGTCTACGGCTACGGCGTGGTCGGCGGCCGGATCGGCGACGACCGGCGCAAGGAAGCGCGCGAGGGGTACGACGCGCACCGCGCGCGCCGGGACGAGCTGCGGCGCGGCGTACGGGACCTGGGCGGCACCCCGCGGGCCGCCGCGGCCGCCTACGGGCTGCCGTTCCCGGTGCCGGACGCGGCCGCCGCCGCCCGGCTGGCCGCGGAGCTGGAGGACCGCGTGGCGGCCGTGTACGCGGATCTCGTGCGCGACGGCGCCGGGACGCGGCGCCGAGACGCGGCCGGGGCGCTGCGGGAGGCCGCGGTGCGTGCGGTGCGCTGGCGCGGCAGCGGCGTAGCCTTCCCTGGGCTCGCGGAACGGGCCGGGGACGCCGGCACCCCGACCGGCACCCCGACCGACAGCCCGTCGGGCCCCTCGTCCGGGACGGCGTCCGGCGCCGCCGCGGACCGGCACTGACGACCGCCCGCACCGGGAGGTCACCGAACGTCCACCGAAAGGGACAGCACAGGCATGGCTACGGCACCCATCGAACCGCCGCAACGGCTGGTGAGCGCGCTCGGCGGCGATCCGGACGGTCCGGCCGGTGCCTGGCTGGCGGCGCTGCCCGCCATGGTGCGACAGCGCCTGGACGCCTGGGAGTTGACGCCGGAGCGGGTGCACGAGCCGGGTGGCCGCAGCAGCCTGCTGGTGTACGTGCGGCAGGCCGACGGCACACCGGCCGCGCTGAAGTTCCCGGCCCCCGGCCGTGCGCCGGCGCACGAGGGCGCGGCGCTGGCGCAGTGGGAGGGCTGGGGCGCGGCACAGTTGCTGCGCGCCGACGCGGAGAGCGGTGCGCTGCTCCTGGAGCGTTTGCAGGGCGCGGTGTCCCTGCGCTCGCTGCCGGAGGCGAAGGCGCTGCTGGAGGCGGCGGGCACGGTACGGCGGCTGTGGGTGACGCCGGCCGACGGCCATCCCTTCGCGTCCCTGGCGGGCCGTGCGGAGGAGGCCGTCGACGAGCTGCGGACGCTCGGGGCGGCGACCCCGGCCGCGGGGCCGCTGCTGGAGGAGAGCCTGGAGCTGCGCCGCGCACTGCCCGCCGACGCCCCCGAGAGCGTCCTGCTGCACGGCGCGTTCCGGCAGGGCAAGGTGCTGGCCGGGGAACGGACGCCGTGGCTGGCGGTCGGCCCGTCGCCGGTGGTCGGCGAGCGGGCGTACGACCTGGCCTGGCTGGTGCTGGACCGCTTCGAGGACCTGGCGGCCGGCTCCGGGGCGGCCTCGGCGGCGCGACGCCGGGTGGCCAAGCTGGCGGAGTCCCTGGACGTGGACCGCGACCGGCTGCGCAGCTGGACGCTGTACCGGGCGGTGGACTCGGGAATCCGTGAGATGACGACGCCGGGCGGCGACGTGCAGCGCGGTGAGCTGCTGCTGGAGTTCGCCACCTGGCTGTAGGGACGCCCCTGCCGTGCAGACGGACAGGGGCTGGGCGGAACCGGTTCCCCGGTCCCGCCCAGCCCCTGGAAGCCGGTGTCAGGCGCTCAGCCGGGCCACGGCCTCCTCGACCGTCAGCTCCTCGCGCTCGCCCGTACGGCGGTCCTTCAGCTCGACGACGCCCTCGCCGGCGCGGCGGCCCGCGACCAGGATCTTCGGGATGCCCAGCAGCTCCGCGTCGGTGAACTTCACGCCCGGCGAGACGCCCGCCCGGTCGTCCACCAGGACGCGCAGGCCCGCGGCGCCCAGCTTGTCGCCGACCTCCAGGGCCAGCTCGGTCTGCTTGGCCTTGCCCGCGGCGACCACGTGCACGTCGGCCGGGGCGATCTCGCGCGGCCAGCACAGGCCGGACTCGTCGTGGGTCTGCTCGGCGAGGGCCGCGACGGCGCGCGAGACGCCGATGCCGTACGAGCCCATCGTGACGCGCGCGGGCTTGCCGTTCTGGCCGAGCACGTCCAGCTGGAAGGCGTCCGCGTACTTGCGGCCCAGCTGGAAGATGTGGCCGATCTCGATCGCGCGGTCGATGCGCAGGCCCGCGCCGCACTGGGGGCAGGGGTCGCCCGGCTCGACCACGACGACGTCCAGGTACTCGTCGACCTCGAAGTCACGGCCCGCGACGACGTTGCGCGCGTGCTTGCCGTCCTTGTTGGCGCCGGTGATCCAGGCGGTGCCGGGGGCGACCCGCGGGTCGGCGAGGTACTTGAAGGACTTGCCGGCCAGACCCTGCGGGCCGACGTAGCCGCGCACCAGGTCCTCGCGGCCGGTGAAGTCCTCGGCGGCGACCAGTTCGACCGTGGCCGGGGCCAGGTGCTCGCCGAGCTTGCCGAGGTCCACCTCGCGGTCGCCGGGCACGCCCACCGCGACGATCTCGCCGTCGACCTTGACCAGCAGGTTCTTCAGCGTGGCGGAGGCCGGCACGCCGAGGTGGTCGGCCAGCGTCTCGATGGTCGGGGTGTCGGGGGTGTCCAGCTCCTCGACGGGGCCGTGCCCGGTGCCGTCCACCGCCGGGACGGTGACCGTGACGGCCTCGGTGTTGGCCGCGTAGTCGCAGGCCGGGCAGTCCACGAAGGTGTCCTCACCGGCCGCCGCGGGGGCCAGGAACTCCTCGGAGGCGGAGCCGCCCATGGCGCCGGAGACGGCGGAGACGATGCGGTAGTCCAGGCCCAGCCGCTGGAAGATCTTCTGGTAGGCCTCGCGGTGCAAGCGGTACGACTCGGCCAGACCCTCGTCGGTGGTGTCGAAGCTGTACGAGTCCTTCATCTGGAACTCACGGCCGCGCAGCACGCCGGAGCGCGGGCGCGCCTCGTCGCGGTACTTGGTCTGGATCTGGTACAGCATCACCGGCAGGTCCTTGTAGGACGTGCACTGGTCCTTGACCATGAGGGTGAAGATCTCCTCATGGGTCGGCCCGAGGAGGTAGTCGGCGCCCTTGCGGTCCTTGAGCCGGAACAGCTGGTCGCCGTACTCCTCCCAGCGGCCGGTGGCCTCGTAGGGCTCCTTGGGCAGCAGGGCCGGCAGCAGCACCTCCTGCGCGCCGATCGCGTCCATCTCCTCGCGGATGACGCGCGACACGTTCTCCAGCACCTTCTTGCCCAGCGGCAGCCAGGTCCAGATGCCGGCGGAGGTGCGGCGGACGTAGCCGGCGCGCACGAGCAGCTTGTGGCTGGCGGTCTCGGCGTCGGCCGGGTCGTCGCGCAGCGTCTTGATCATCAACCGGGACATGCGCTGGACCTGGGCCATGGTGATTCTCCTGCGTAAGAAAGGTGACTTCCGCGAGGTTATCCGTAGGGACACGCCCCACGGAAATGGGATCCGCCCCTCGCCCGGTCGCCGCCGGTCAGCGTTTGAGGGGCAGGGAGGCGCCCATCACCGCGTACGGCAGCGGGGCGCTCGGGAACAGTACGCGGCGGGCCAGGTCCTGGTAGCCCAGGGAGCGGTACAGGCCGCGGGCGGGGCTGTCGGTGTCGATGGCGGACAGGATGCTGCGGGGTTCGGCCGCGGCGTCGGTGATGCGGGTGATCAGTTCGCGGCCGATGCGCCGGTTCTGGAAGGCGGGCAGCACGTGCAGCTCGGTGATCACGAAGGAGTCGTCGAGCCAGTGGTCCCGTTCCTGGTGGCGCAGGTACGGCTCGACGACCGTGGACCACCAGTGCGTACGACTGTTGGGCATCCCGTAGACGAAGCCGACCAGGCGCCCGGCGGGCGTGGTGGCGCCGAGGGCGCGGGCTCCGGGGCTGGTCAGGTGCCGCAGGACGATGTGGCGGCGGACGCCGATCTCGTCGTCGGTCAGTCCGAACGCCAGTGCCTGCACGGCGAGCGCGTCGTCCACACGGACGGCGAGATCCAGGGGGCCGACCGCGACGTCATCCATGGTCGGGAGCGTACAAGGCACCGGGCCGTAAGACGATCGGCCGGCGGACCTGTACGGGCGGCGGGCCGCCGGTGGCTCGGACCAGCACGCCCGGACCGGTGGCTCGGAACAGACCGGTGGCTCAGAACAGCACGCTCATGAAGGCGCCGGTCTCCTCGAAGCCCACCCGCCGGTACGCGGCCCGCGCCGCCGTGTTGAAGTCGTTCACGTACAGCGAGGCGATGGGCGCGACCTCGGTGAGCGCGTGGCGCAGCACGGCCGCCATGCCGGTCTCCGAGAGGCCCTTGCCGCGGAACTCGGGGGCGACCCAGACGCCCTGGATCTGGCAGGCCCGCTGGGTGGCGGCGCCGATCTCGGCCTTGAAGACCACCTTGCCGTCGTCGACGCGGGCGAAGGACCGCCCGGCGCCGACCAGCTCGGCGACGCGCGCCTGGTAGAGCAGTCCGCCGTCGCCGGCCAGCGGCGAGATGCCGACCTCCTCGGTGAACATCGCCACGCACGCGGGCATGATCAGGTCCATCTCGTGCTTGCCGACGCGCCGTACGTACGGGTCGGGCTCGACCTCGGTGGCGAAGGAGGACGTGGCCATCAGCGGCTGGTTGGCGCGGATCTCGCGGGCGGGGCCCCAGGCGGGCTCCAGGAGGGACCACAGCTCGGCGGTGGGCCCGGCCGGGCCGACGATGGAGGAGCAGCGGCGTCCCTGGCGGCGGGCCCGCTCGGCGAAGCCGCGTACCGCTTCGGGGGTGGCGCAGACGGGGACGAGGTTGGCGCCCGCGTAGCACAGCGACTCCAGGCGGCCGTCCGCGTACCAGCCCCACATCTCGCCGCCGAGCCGCCAGGGGTCGAGCCCGGCGACCTGGACGCGGGCGGCGACGAAGGCGTTGGCGACGGGGTCGCGGTCCAGGACGGCCAGTGCGGCGTCGAGCTCCCCGGGCTCCAGAACCTTGGTGGTCGTGGTCGTCAGCACGTGTCGGAAAGCCTCACCTTTACGGGCCTGGGAGGCCAGGCAACTGCAAGTCCTGGAACTTTACCTCCCCGGCGGCCGGGCAGCGGATCCGCTGCGGGTACCGCACCTGGCACGGTTCACGCACGAGCCCCGCCACCGGTGTGGTCCGGGGGCGGGGCTCGTGGGGCGCGCGGGGCGCCGGGGCTCTACGGGGGTGTCAGCCGGCGACGGCGATGGTGGGCTCGCCGGAGGCCACGCCGTCCTTCTCCATCTGCTCGGCGATCTTCATCGCCTCCTCGATGAGGGTTTCGACGATCTTCGACTCGGGCACCGTCTTGATGACCTCGCCCTTGACGAAGATCTGGCCCTTGCCGTTGCCGGAGGCGACCCCCAGGTCGGCCTCGCGGGCCTCGCCCGGGCCGTTGACGACGCAGCCCATGACCGCGACGCGCAGCGGCACCTCCATGCCCTCCAGGCCCGCGGTCACCTCGTCGGCGAGCTTGTAGACGTCCACCTGGGCACGGCCGCAGGACGGGCAGGAGACGATCTCCAGGCGGCGCGGGCGCAGGTTCAGCGACTCCAGGATCTGGAGGCCGACCTTGACCTCCTCGGCGGGCGGCGCGGACAGGGAGACGCGGATCGTGTCGCCGATGCCCTCGCTCAGCAGCGCCCCGAAGGCCACCGCCGACTTGATCGTGCCCTGGAACGCCGGACCGGCCTCGGTCACGCCCAGGTGCAGCGGGTAGTCGCTCTGGGCGGCGAGCTGGCGGTACGCGTTGACCATGACGACCGGGTCGTTGTGCTTGACCGAGATCTTGATGTCCCGGAAGCCGTGCTCCTCGAAGAGGGACGCCTCCCACAGGGCGGACTCGACCAGCGCCTCGGGCGTGGCCTTGCCGTACTTCTGGAGCAGACGGCGGTCGAGCGAACCGGCGTTCACGCCGATCCGGATCGGGGTGCCGGCGTCGTTCGCCGCCTTGGCGATCTCCTTGACCTTGTCGTCGAACTGCTTGATGTTGCCCGGGTTCACCCGCACCGCGGCGCAGCCGGCGTCGATCGCGGCGAACACGTACTTCGGCTGGAAGTGGATGTCGGCGATGACCGGGATCTGCGACTTGCGGGCGATGACCGGCAGCGCGTCGGCGTCGTCCTGGGTCGGGCAGGCGACCCGGACGATCTGGCAGCCGGAGGCGGTCAGCTCGGCGATCTGCTGGAGCGTGGCGCCGATGTCGGAGGTGCGCGTGGTCGTCATCGACTGCACCGAGACCGGTGCGTCCCCGCCCACGGCGACCGGTCCGACCTGGATCTTGCGGCTGACCCGGCGGTCGGCCAGCTTGGTCGGTACGTCCGGCATTCCCAGTGAAATGGCAGTCATCTGGCGAGCAACCCCAAGGTGTGGATCTAGGTCCCGAGATCGGCGGGCTCCGGTCTTCGAGATTACGGCACGACGGTTGCCGTGGGCACATCGATCCCCTCCTGCCCCCCGTCGGGGGGCGGAGGAGCACCCATGTGCGCGGTTTGCCCCGCGGGCATGCGGGGCAGCGCTCCGGTACCTACGTCAGCTTCACCGGATTCACCACGTCCGCCACCAGCACCAGCAGCGTGAAGCAGATGAAGATCCCGGCGACCACGTAGGCGACCGGCATGAGCTTGGCCACGTCGAAGGGGCCGGGGTCGGGGCGGCGGAAGACCCGCGCGAAGGCCCGGCGGACCGACTCCCACAGCGCGCCCGCGATGTGCCCGCCGTCCAGGGGAAGCAGCGGGAGCATGTTGAACAGGAAGAGCGACAGGTTGAAGCCGGCGACCAGGAAGAGCATGGTCGCCACCCGCTGCTCCGGCGGGATGTCCAGCGAGAACACCTCGCCGCCGACCCGGGCCGCGCCGACCACGCCCATCGGGGAGTCCTGCTTGCGCTCGCCGCCGTTGAAGGCGGCGTCCCACAGATCGGGGACCTTGGCGGGCAGGTGGACCAGCGACTGGATGCCCTGTTCGACCATGCTGCCCATGCGGTCCACGGACTGGCCGAAGGACTGCGGGACGATGCCGGTGGCCGGGGTGAAGCCGAGGAAGCCCGCGGTGACGTACTCGCCCGGCACGTACGCGCCGTTGCCGTCGGTCTTGGCGACCTTGTTCTCGATCAGGTTCGCGTGCAGCTGCTGCCGCCTGCCGTCCCGCTCGACAGTGATCGTCGCCGGGCCGGTGGTGTCCCGGATGCTCTGCTGGAGGGTGGCCCAGTCCGGTACGGGCTTGCCGTCGAAGTCCACGATCTTGTCACCGGCGCGCAGGCCCGCGGCCTTGGCCGGGGAGTCCTTGCGCCCTTCGTGCACTTGTCGGTCTGGGCGGAGGCCGCTATCACGCAGTCCGAGACCGAGCCGACCTGGGTGGTCTGGGTGTTGATGCCGAAGCCCATCAGCACGCTCATGAAGATCACGACCGCGAGGATCAGGTTCATGAACGGGCCGGCGAACATCACGATGACGCGCTTCCAGGGCTTGCGCGTGTAGAAGAGCCGCTTCTCGTCGCCCGGCTGGAGCTCCTCGAAGGCGGCCGACCGGGCGTCCTCGATCATGCCGCGCCAGGGCGAGGTGGACCGGGCGCTTATGGCACCGTCCTCCCCCGGCGGGAACATGCCGATCATGCGGATGTAGCCGCCGAGCGGTATGGCCTTGATGCCGTACTCGGTGTCGCCCTTGCGGCGCGAGAAGAGCGTCGGCCCGAAGCCCACCATGTACTGCGGCACCCGGATGCCGAACATCTTGGCCGTGGACAGGTGTCCGAGCTCGTGCCAGGCGATCGAGAAGAGCAGGCCGACGACGAAGACGACTATGCCCAGAACGGTCATCCATGTCGTCATGCGCGAGCCTCCGATGTCGTACGGGCCGCTCGGGCGGCCAGCTCACGGGCGCGGGCGCGCGCCCAGGTTTCCGCCTGCAAGACGTCCGCGACCGTCAGGGAGGTTCCCCGGGCCGGCGTACCGTGCTCCGCGACCACCTCGGCGACCGTATCGACAATTCCTGTGAACGGCAGCCCGCCCTTCAAGAAAGCGTCGACGCATTCCTCGTTGGCGGCATTGAAGACGGCCGGCGCGGTGCCGCCCAGGTCGCCGACGTGGCAGGCCAGCGGCACGGACGGGAACGCCTCGGTGTCCAGCGGCAGGAAGTCCCACCGGTGGGCCCTGGTCCAGTCGATGCCGGGGGCCGCGTCCGGGACGCGCTCCGGCCAGCCGATGCCCAGCGCGATGGCCATCCGCATGTCGGGCGGGCTGGCCTGGGCCAGGGTGGAGCCGTCCGTGAACTCCACCATCGAGTGGATGTAGGACTGCGGATGGACGACGACCTCGATGCGCTCGAACGGCACGTCGAACAGCAGATGCGCCTCGATGACCTCCAGGCCCTTGTTGACCAGGGTCGCCGAGTTGATCGTGACGACCGGGCCCATCGCCCAGGTGGGGTGGGCGAGCGCCTGCTCCGGCGTGACGGACACCAGTTCCCGCTTCGTACGGCCCCGGAACGGCCCGCCGGAGGCGGTGACGACGAGCTTGCGCACCTCCGTGCGGGGGCCGCCCAGCAGACCCTGGAAGAGGGCGGAGTGCTCGGAGTCGACGGGCACGATCTGGCCGGGGCGGGCCGCGGCCTTGACCAGCGGGCCGCCGACGATCAGCGACTCCTTGTTGGCGAGCGCCAGCACGCGGCCCGCCTTCAGGGCGGCGAGGGTGGGCGCGAGGCCGATGGAGCCCGTGATGCCGTTGAGGACGGTGTGGCAGTCGGACGCGGCCAGCTCGGTGGCCGCGTCGGGCCCGGCGAGGATCTCCGGCAGCGGCTCCCCCGCCCCGTAGCGGGCGGACAGCGCCTCGCGCAGCGCCGGCACCACGTCCTCGCGGGCCACCGCCACCGTACGGACCCGCAGCAGGTGCGCCTGCTCGGCCAGCAGCTCCACCCGGCCGCCGGCCGCGGACAGCGCGGTCACCCGGAAGCGGTCGGGGTTGCGCACCACCAGGTCGACGGCCTGGGTGCCGATGGAGCCGGTCGAGCCGAGGATCACGATGTCGCGCGGCCCGTCGCCGCCGCCGGTGAGCGGGGCGGGGGTGAAGCGCAGATGCGGGTCAGCGAGGGTGTCCGTCATGGGGACCATTGTTGCCGGTCCGGGCGGGGCGGTGAGCCGCAGGGGATTGTCAGTGGCGCGTGCGACCGTACGGACATGGAACGAACGATGTCCCCGCCGGAGCGTCTGGCCGCCGAGCACCTTCCGCCGGACGTGGCGGAGCGCTGGAGGGCGCTGCTCCGTCCGGCGGTGCGCCTGACGCGGCCGGACGACCGCCGCGCCCCGCTCGCCGGCCCGCCCGTCGGGTATCTGGGCGGCCGTCCGGAGCTGCCGGACGACGTGCCGTGGCCGGTGTGGGAGGGGAACGGGCCGTTGACGTTCGTCGCCTCGCTGTCACTGTCGGCGCTGGCCGGGCTGCCCGGCGCGGAGCTGGACATACCGCTGCCGAAGGACGGCACCCTGCTGTTCTTCGTGTCCTACGGCCCGGGGCAGGGCGACGGCGTGCCCGGCCTCGGCCCGGACGGGCAGCGGGGTGCCCGCGTCGTGTACGTGCCCGAGGGCACGCCCGTCGCCGAGCGCCGGGTTCCCGGCGGCCTCGAAGAGCCGTACCGCCGGGCCCGGCTGTCGGCGGAGCCGGAGACGACGTGGCCGGATCACGAGGACTTCTGGCGGGAGGATCTGGTGGGTGCGTCACCCGGCGACGACCTTCCGGAGTGGCTGGACGCCTTCGACGACGCCCTGGGCGACCTCGTGCCCAAGGTGTGGCACCGCATAGGCGGCCACCCCATATCCATCCAGGGCGGGGTGGACCTCGACGGCCTCGGCGAGGACGAGGACCTGGACGACTGGGTGCTGCTCGCCCAGATCGACACCGACCATCGGGCCGGGATGGACTGGGTCCATCAGGGCACCCTGTACTGGCTCGTCACCCGGGCGGACCTGGCCGCCCGGAACTTCGCGGCGGCGCGCTTCACCTGGCAGTTTCTCTAGAAGCCCTGGCGAAGCGCGCCGCGTGCGGGTCAGCTCAGCGGATCGGGCGGTGCACGTTTTCCTTCGTGGCCGGGCCGGGGGTCGCGTCGGCGATCCACGGGCCGTCGCCGCTCGGGTCCACGACGCCTTCCTCCAGCCAGGCGTAGGTGCCGGTCAGTACGCCGGAGACGACCTTGCGGTCCAGGTCGTCGGTGTTGGTCCACAGCCGGCCGAAGAGTTCGTCGACGCGGATGCGGGCCTGCCGGCAGAACGCGTCGGCGAGCTGGTGCGCCTCGCGGCCGTGGTCGTCGGTGACGCGCAGGTGCTCGGCCCGTACGACGGCCGCGCTCATGGCGAAGAGTTCGGCGCCGATGTCGACGATCCGGCCGAGGAAGCCCTGCTTGGTCTCCATCCGGCCCTGCCAGCGCGACATGGCGTAGAAGGTGGACCGGGCCAGCTTGCGGGCGGCGCGCTCCACGTACCGCAGGTGCCCGGCGAGGTCGCCGAACTCCGCGTACGTACGCGGCAGCTGGCCGGGGCCCGCGACCAGCTTGGGCAGCCACCGGGCGTAGAACGTGCCGGCCTTGGCGGCGGCCCGGCCCTTGTCGCCCAGGGACTTCTCGGGGTCGATGAGGTCACCGGCCACGGACAGGTGCGCGTCCACCGCCTCACGGGCGATCAGCAGGTGCATGATCTCGGTGGAGCCCTCGAAGATCCGGTTGATGCGCAGGTCGCGCAGGATCTGCTCGGCGGGCACGGCGCGCTCCCCGCGGGCGGCGAGCGAGGCGGCGGTCTCGAAGCCGCGGCCGCCGCGGATCTGAACGAGTTCGTCGGCCATCAGACAGCCCATCTCGGAGCCGTACAGCTTGGCCAGCGCGGCTTCGATGCGGATGTCGTTGCGGTCCTCGTCGGCCATCTGGGAGGCGAGGTCGACGACGGCCTCCAGGGCGAAGGTGGTGGCCGCGATGAAGGAGATCTTGGCGCCGACCGCCTCGTGCTTCGCGATCGGCTTGCCCCACTGCTCGCGGGCGGCCGACCACTCACGGGCGATCTTCAGACACCACTTGCCGGCGCCGACGCACATGGCGGGCAGCGAGAGGCGGCCGGTGTTGAGCGTGGTCAGCGCGATCTTCAGGCCGGCGCCCTCGGGCCCGATGCGGTTCGCGGCGGGCACCCGTACGCGGTGGAAGCGGGTGACGCCGTTCTCGATGCCGCGCAGGCCCATGAAGGCGTTGCGGTGCTCGACGGTGACGCCCTCGGCGGCGGCCTCGACGACGAAGGCGGTGATGCCGCCCTTGTGGCCCTCGCTCTTCGGGACGCGCGCCATGACGACCAGGAGGTCGGCGACGACGCCGTTGGTGGTCCACAGCTTCACGCCGTCGAGGACGTAGTCCTCGCCCTCCGGTACCGCGGTGGTCGCCAGCCGGGCCGGGTCGGAGCCCACGTCCGGCTCGGTGAGCAGGAACGCGGAGATGTCCGTACGGGCGCAGCGCGGCAGGAAGACGTCCTTCTGCTCCTGCGTGCCGAACTGTTTCAGCGGCTGCGGTACGCCGATCGACTGATGCGCGGAGAGCAGCGCGCCGATGGCCGGGTTGGCGGAGCCGGCGAGGGCGAGCGCCTTGTTGTAGTAGACCTGGGTGAGGCCCAGGCCGCCGTACTTCGTGTCGATCTTCATGCCGAGCGCGCCGATCTCCTTGAGACCGTCGATGGTCTCGTCCGGGATCTGCGCCTCGCGCTCGATCCGGGCGCCGTCGACCTTCGTCTCGCAGAAGTCGCGGAGCTTGGCGAGGAACTCCTCACCGCGTTGGGCGTCCTCGTCGGCGGGGGTGGGGTGCGGATGGATGAGGTCGAGCCGGAAGCGGCCCAGGAACAGTTCCTTGGCGAAGCTGGGCTTGCGCCAGTCCTGCTCCCGGGCGGCCTCGGCGACCTGCCGGGCCTCGCGCTCGGACACATTGCGGGTGGATGGAGCGGTCATGAGGGGCTCACCTCGCCGCGGAGTCGGGTCTCGGAGTGGGTCGGCGGTCCACCGGGGGCCGTGCGGCCGGCAGGCACGGAATCCGGTGTTCCGTACGGTGCCGTGCCACGCGGGCAGGCGTACGGCGTCCCGTCGCCGTCCGGCTACCGGTCAGTGCTACTTGTGAGTCTCTACCCGTTCCGTTCGACTTGCACCAGACTTCGCGGCACGGACGCGGGCGGACGGGTGAGCACCGCCGTCCGGATTCCGCCCGTCCGGAGGCGGGCGGGACGGTGGACGCCGGGTCCGGCCCGGCCGCCCGGAAGCGGGCGGAGCGGGTGACGGCCGGTGCCCGGTGCCGGGCGGGCCGTCCCGGCCCTCAGCGGGCGCCCGGCGTGACCAGTCCCGTCTCGTACGCCAGCACCACCGCCTGGGCCCGGCTGCACAGCCCCAGCTTGGCCATCGTCCGGTTCAGATGGGTCTTCACGGTGGCCTCGCTGATCACCAGGCGGGCCGCGATCTCCGGGTTGGACAGCCCCTTGGCGGTGTGCCGCAGCACCTCCCGTTCGCGGGCGGTGAGCGCCTGAAGGGTCTCCGGCCCGTCGGCGGCCTCCTGGGCGGGCTCGTCCAGCCGCTGGGCGTACGCCTCGACCAGCCGGCGGGTCACGCTCGGCGCGAAGAGCATGTCGCCGCCCGCGACGGTGGCGATGGCCGTGAGCAGCCGCTGCGGCGGCGTGTCCTTGAGGAGGAAGCCGCTGGCTCCGGCGCGCAGCGCGGCGTACACGTATTCGTCCAGGTCGAAGGTGGTGAGCACCACGACGTGCGGGGCGGGCTCGCCGGACCCGGCCGCGGCCCGCAGGATGCGTTCGGTGGCCGTGATGCCGCTGACCCCGGGCATCCGGATGTCCATGAGGATCACGTCGGGGCGGTGCTCGGCGGCCAGCCGGACCGCCTCCTCGCCGTCCGACGCCTCGCCGACCACCTCGACGTCGGGCGCGGCCCGCAGCAGGGCGGCCACACCGGCCCGGATGAGGACCTGGTCATCGGCCACCAGCACCCTGATCATGCTCTGTCGTCCCTTTCCGCGGCGGTGCCGGGCCCGCCGCGGGATGGACGGGCAGGGTGAGCAGCACCTGGAAGCCGCCGCCCGGAACCGGACCGGCGCGCAGGCTGCCGCCGTAAATCCTGGCCCGCTCGCGCATCCCTATCAACCCGTGTCCGGTGGAGAGTTGGCCGGATGTCGACGGTGCAGGCGGCGGGGCCGGGGCTCCGCGCGGCGGGATGCGCGGGGCGGGTGCGCCGGAAGCGCCGGGGGTTCCGGGTGCGCCGGAAGTATCAGGAGTTCCGGACGCGCCAGGAGTACTAGGAGTGCCGGAAGTGCCGGGGGCTTCGTGTGCGCCGCCGTCGTCGCGCACCTCGACCGTGAGGCGGTCGGCCCCGTGATCGATCCGCACCTCGACGCGGGCGGCCCCGGCGTGCTTGAGGGCGTTGGTCAGAGCCTCCTGGACGACACGGTAGGCACACTGTTCCAGCCCCGGCGGGTACGGCCGCGGCTCCCCCGTCGTCCGCAGGACGGCCGGCAGCCCGGCGGCCCGTACCCGTGCCACGACCGCGCCGATCCGGTCGAGGCCGGGCGCCGGTTCGTAGGCGTCGGCCGTCTCGCCCTCGCCCGTCCCCCGGCGGTCCGCGGCGGCCGGTCCGCCCGCCATCTCCCGCGGGTCCACCCGCAGTACGGCGAGCAGCCGCCGCATCTCCTCCAGGGCCTCGCCGCTCGTCCCGGCGATGGTGCCCAGGGCGCGGCGGGCGGTCTCCGGGTCGGAGGTGAAGACGTACCCGGCCAGCCCGGCCTGTACGGAGATCACGGACATGTGGTGGGCGACCACGTCGTGCAGTTCGCGGGCGATGCGCACCCGTTCCTCGGCGACGGCGCGCCGGGCGTTCTCCTCCTGCTCGCGGCGGAGCTGCCCGGCCATCTCGGCGAGCCGGACGTTGCGTTCGGCGGAGGTACGGGCGACGTTGCCGAACCAGCACAGGATCACCGGGTACAGCACGCTCTGGCCGAGCGTGGTGGCCCACGAGCTCTCCTCGCCCGTCAGGCCGGCGGAGTTCCAGATCACGGCCAGCAGTACGGAGCAGCCCGCGGCGACGCGCGGCGGGCGGTGGGCGGCGACGGTGTAGAGGGCCATCAGGCCGGCGAGGCTGTTGACGACGGGCCAGTAGTCCAGCGCGATGTAGCCGGACCACAGCAGGAAGACGGTCAGGCACACCGTGACGGGGGCCTGCCTGCGGGCCACGACCAGCAGGTTGATCAGGCAGGTCAGCGCGGAGCCGAGGCCGTCCAGGCGCTCCCAGCCGGCGGGCACGTTGTCGTGGCCGAGCAGCAGCGAGACGGTCGCGAAGCCGGCCGCGATGCCCGCGTCGAGGGTCAGCGGCGGGACCCTCCGCACCCGCCGTCGCACCTCCCCGGCCACCCCGCCCATGCGCACGCCCGCAGCGTAACGCGGCGCGTACGGCGGGTCGTCGGCCCGGAGGAGGCCGTGCGGGTACTGCGGAAGTCGTACGTCCGGGCCGCCGGTACCGCGGAAGTCACACCCGGTTTTCCACCTCTGACGGGACGCCCCGGCGCGCGGCGGGCGCGTACGGTCGCCGTACCACCACAAGAGTGCGGGGGCACGGGGGAAGAACAGCACCGCCGCACGGGGGAACGGGGAGGCAACGCGCTCCGGGACAGGGTGCCGGAGCGCGTTGCTCGTCGGTCCGGCCGGCACGTCCGTACCGGCGGCGGTCCGGTCCTACAGCTCCAGGCCGGTCACAGGTCCAGACCGGCCACGGGCCCGGACCGACTACAGGTCAGACCGGTTACAGGTCAGACCGGTTACAGGTCAGACCGGTTACAGGTCCAGACCGGTCAGCACGAGCACCCGCTCGTAGGTGTAGTCCTCCATCGCGAAGCGCACACCCTCGCGGCCCACACCGGACTGCTTGGCGCCGCCGTACGGCATCTGGTCAGCGCGGTAGGACGGCACGTCGCCGACGATCACGCCGCCGACCTCCAGCGCCCGGTGCGCCCGGAACGCGGTCTGCACATCGTGCGTGAACACGCCCGCCTGGAGGCCGTACTTGGAGTTGTTGACAGCGGCGAACGCCGCTTCCTCGCCGTCCACCTTCGTCAAGCTCAGGACCGGGCCGAAGACCTCCTCGCAGGCCAGGGTCGCGCCGGCGGGCACGTCCTCCAGCACGGTCGGCGCGTACGAGGCGCCGTCCCGCTTGCCGCCCGCGAGCAGCTTCGCGCCGGCGCCGACGGCCTCGTCCACCCACGCCTCGACACGCTGGGCGGCGTCCTCGCTGACCAGCGGACCGACCTCGGTCGCGTCGTCCGACGGGTCACCGGTGACCTGCGCGTTGACGGCCGCGACGATCTTCGGGACCAGCCGGTCGTAGACCGACGCGTCGGCGATCACCCGCTGCACGGAGATGCAGGACTGGCCGCCCTGGTAGTTGGAGAAGGTGGCGATGCGCTGCGCCGCCCAGTCCAGGTCGGACTCGGAGGCGTAGTCCGCCAGGACCACCGCCGCGCCGTTGCCGCCCAGTTCGAGGGTGCAGTGCTTGCGCGGCACCGAGTCCATGATCGCGTAACCGACCTTCTCGGACCCGGTGAAGGAGATCACCGGCAGCCGCTCGTCCTGCACCAGCGCCGGCATCCGGTCGTTGGTCACCGGCAGGATCGACCAGGAGCCGGCCGGCAGGTCGGTCTCGGCCAGCAGCTCGCCCAGGATCAGACCGGACAGCGGGGTGGCCGGGGCCGGCTTGAGGATGATCGGCACGCCCGCCGCGATCGCCGGGGCGATCTTGTGGGCGCAGAGGTTGAGCGGGAAGTTGAAGGGCGCGATGCCCAGCACCGTGCCGCGCGGGAAGCGGCGGGTCAGGGCGAGCCGGCCGGCGCCGCCCGCGTCGGTGTCCAGGCGCTGCGCCTCGCCGCCGTTGAAGCGGCGGGCCTCCTCGGCCGCGAACCGGAAGACGGAGACGGCACGGCCCAGTTCGCCACGGGCCCACTTCATGGGCTTGCCGTTCTCGGCGGAGATGAGCCGGGCGATCTCCTCGGTGCGCTCCACCAGACGCCGCTGCACATGGTCCAGCGCCGCGGCCCGCACATGGGCGGGGGTGGCGGCGAACGCTTCCTGCACGGCGACGGAGGCCGCGACGGCCTCCTCGGTCTGGGCCTCGGTGGGAACGCTCACCGTGCCGACGAGACGGCCGTCCCAGGGGGAGGTGACGTCGAAGGTGTCCTCGCCGGTGGCCTGGCGACCGGCGAGCCAAAAGGCGGTGGGAGAAGTCACAGGGGTCCCGGCCCTTCCGAAGTGGGGGTGGTACGGACGGCCCTCGCGGGCCTGGGACCACCGTAGGGGCGAGGTGCGTCCGCGGCGTTTGTCCGGCGCGGAGTAGTCGTACGGTGCGGCCCGCCGCATTGGCGTACGGGGGAGGCGCGGGACGCCCGCATCGGCGTACGGGACGTGGCACGGGCCACCACGACCGGCCCGTCTCCCCGTCCGGTCCGGGCCCTACGCCTGCGGCTCCCCGGGCCGCCCCCGTACGGCTCCGCGACCGCCGCCGTCGCCTTCAGCGCCAGCCACAGCTCCATCCGTACGTCCGGGTCGTCCAGCGAGCGGCCGAGGATCTCCTCCACCCGCCGCATCCGGTAGCGCAGGGTGTGCCGGTGCACGCCCAGGTCGGCGGCGGCCGCGTCCCACTGGCCGTGCCGGGACAGCCAGGCGCGCAGCGAGGCGACGAGGTCCCCGCGACCGGTGGCGTCGTGCTCGCGCAGGGCGCGCAGCAGGCCGTCGGCGAAGGCCCGTACGGCGTCGTCGGCCAGCAGCGGCAGCACCGAACCGGCCGCCACGTCCTCGTGCTCGACGAGCACCCGGCCGCGGCGGCGGGCGACCGACAGGGCCTGTTCGGCCTGGCGGTGGGCGTGCGCGGCGTCCCGCGGCCCGGACGGCGCGGACAGGCCGACGGCCAGCTGTGCGCCGGACCGCCCCGCCTCGGCCCGCGCCGCCCGTCCGCGCGGCAGCGGCTGCCCGCCGTACCGGGCCTCGGCCACGGCGGCGTGCTCGGCGCACGCCTCCACGGCGGCCCCGCCGTCGGCGGCCAGCACGACCAGCCGGGCGCCCTCCGGTACGGCCAGCACCGCCTCGCCGGTACGGGCCGCCGCCGACTCCATGGCGTCGGCGAGCGCGTCCAGGGAGGGCGGCGCCTCGCCGGGCTCCGCGCCGCCGGCGGCGACCGGCTCGGCGACCACGACCCGGAAGGGCGCGTCCAGGAGCCCGCCGTACAGCCGGCCGGCGACCGCCCGCGCGTGGTCCGGCTCACCGGCCAGCAGCATCCGCAGCACCGCGGCGCCGAGCCGCTGCTCGGCCTCCTGGAGGGCGCGGGAGCGCTCGGTGGTCAGGGTCAGGAGGGCGACGGCGGAGTGCACGGCGAAGCGTTCGGCGGTGCCCAGTGGCGCGCCCGTGCCGACCGCGAGGACGCCGCGGGCCCGGCGGCCGGTGCCGAGGGACTGGAGCTCGACCCGGTCGTCGCCCTCTGCGTCGCTGACGACGGAGCTGGCGGGGGCCGGGCGCTCGCGCAGCCGCCCGACGTCACCGCCGAGCCGGGCGGCGCGGCGGGCGGCCCAGTCGGGGGCCGCGGCGACCACCGTGCCGGACGCGTCGTACAGCGCGGCCCAGCCCTTGAGGTGTGCGGCGAGCCGGGCCAGCAGCTCGGCCGGGCCCTCGGTGCCGAGGGCGGCCCGGGTCAGCTCGCGCTGCGCCTCGAAGCCCTCGGTCACGGCGCGGTACTGGTCGGCGGCGACCGCGGCGGAGACGGCCTTGCTGATGGCGATGAACGGGGTGCTGCGGGGCACGCCCAGCAGCGGCAGCTCCGCCTCGGCGGCGGCGGTGACCAGCGCCTGCGGCACGTCCTCGTAGTTGACGCCGACCGCGAAGCCGAGTCCGACGACACCGGCGCCCGCGACGCGCCGCACGTACCGGCGGGCCGTCTCCGGGTCCTCGGCGTCCAGCTTGAGGGCGGTGATGAGCAGCAGCTCGCCGCCTTCCATGTACGGCACCGGGTCGATCAGCTCGCTGGCGTGCGCCCAGCGCACCGGGGTGTCCAGCCGGTCCCCGCCCGCGAGCACCGTCAGCTTGAGCGCGGAGTGGTGGGCCAGGGAGGCGAGGGTGTGCGGCATGGGACCTTCGGGGGCGTCGGCGGGCGGGCGTACGGTCGGCGGGCCGGCGCTGTGCCGTCCCGTATGAACGGTCGGTGCCGATTCTGCCTCAGTGGAGGGGTGCGGGGGTGGGATCGTCCGGGGATGCAGCCGTACGGGTGGGTGCCGTCCCTGCAGCGCGACGCCCGCGGCAGCCGGGAAATCGGGTGGACGCGCCGGGCCCGGCCGTGAGCTGATCGGCACCGACCGGTTCGGCAGCACGCCGGCATCCGCTCGCTTCGGAGGAGTTCTCATGGCCCGCTTCACGACCGTGCCCGGCCTGTTCCCGCCCCCGCGCTACTCGCACGCCGCCGTCGTCGAGGCGGGCGAACGCCTGGTCTTCTCCGCGGGCGCCGTCCCTCTGGACGCGGACGGCACCCTCGTCGGCCCGGACGACCGCCCGGCCCAGACCCGTCAGGTCCTCGCCAACCTCGCCGCCCAGCTGGAGGCGGCCGGCAGCGGCCTGGACCAGGTGATCGCCAGCACCGTGTACGTGGTCGGCAGTGCTCCGGAGGACCTCTCCGCGGTCTGGGACGAGATCCGCGCCTCGGCCCTGTCCACCGGCCCGCACACGTCCACGCTCGTGGGTGTGACCGTACTCGGCTACCCGGGGCAGCTGGTGGAGGTCACGGCGACGGGGGTGGTGCGGGACTTCCCGGCCGAAGTCGCTCCGGGCGAGGCCGATCGGCGAGCAGCCGCCCTGGCGCGGCTCGGCGAGACGGCCGACCGCGGCGACTTCGACGGGTCCACCGGCAACAAAGCCGCATATCACCCGCAAGCGGAACCCTCGGCGGGCCACAGCTCACCCGGCCCGGCCGTCGGCTGACCGCTGTCGGCCGGCCCGGCCGTCCCCGCCGGAAACCGGGCCTTCGGGGCCCTCCTCACCCCCGAAGATCCACCAAAACCGGCGGCGCATGCTCCCCCGCACCGACGTCACCGACAGCACCCCGTGCCCCGGGGGGACGGAGTTGGCCAGGTCGGAGGCGGACCAGCGTTCGCGTTCGACGGTGCGGACGGTGACGGCCTTGGCGGTGGCGGCCTTGCCGGTGACCAGGTGACGGAAGAGGTGGAACGCCTTCATCGCGGCGCCCTCGGCGATGATCTGGCGGTCGGTCACGTCCCGCGTCTCGACCCACTCCTTGCCCCAGACCTCCGCGAACCGCGCCCCGTCCCAGGTCGTCACACCCGCGAACGCCATCCGGCAGCCCACCGCGCCCAGCAGCGCGCTGCGCAGCGCCTCGGGGACGTCGTCGAGGGAGCGCAGGGTCATCAGGACGCCCGCGTTGGCGGCGCGCAGCCGTTGCAGGCCGCGCAGGGATTCGGCGGTGACGGTGTGCGCCGCGTCGTCCAGGACCAGGCAGGCGAAGAGCGAGCGGTCGCCGCGGGCGGCCGCGCACTCGGTGAACTGGGCGAGCACCAGCCGGGCCAGGATGCGCGACGCCTCCGCGTGGCCGCGTTCGGGCAGGTCGACGCGGACGCGCAGCGGGCGGTCGAGGGCACGCAGGGACAGCTGGTGGTCGCCGCCCTCGGGGCGGAAGTACGGTGCGAAGGCCGGGCGGTCGAGGAGGGCGACGCGGTCGGCGAGGAGGTCGCCGATGTCGCCGGGGCGGCCGGACTGTCGTGCGCGGGCGTCGAGTTCGCGCAGTTGCGGGTGCGACTCGGTGGTCTTCAGGGCGGTCCGCAACGCGGCGAGCGCCGTGTCCGAGCCGTCGAGGAGTTCGCGGAGTTCGGGTACGGACGGGAAGCGGCCGTGTGCGGCGCGGTACGGGCCGAGCAGCTGGCCGAGCGCGGTCGCGGCGCGCCGGCTGTCGCCCCCGGGCAGGGTGGCGGCGAGGTCGCCGACGAGCGCTTCGGCGAGGATGCCGGCCGCTTCGTCGGGGTCGGTGGTGCCGCCGTACAGGTCGAGGTCGCAGTCGGGTTCGGGGGCGCCGATCCGGACGATCACGTCGAAGGCCTCGTCCGGGCCGAGGGCGGAGCCGGCCGCGCCGACGGCGACCACCGCGCTCCGTCCGGCCAGCGCCTGGAGGCACATGGCCTCCACGACGGGCCGCACCACGCGGGTGGTCTTGCCGCAGCCGGGCGGGCCGACGGCCAGCAGGGAGGTGCCGAGCAGCGCCGGGTCGAGGGCGAAGCCCGTGCCGCGGTGCTGGTGGGGGTTGCGCGGGTGGTCGGTGGCGGTGCCGATGCGCACCTGGTGGGCGAGCAGGTCGTGGTGGGCCGTGCGGGCGGGCAGGTCGCGCCGGCCGGAGGGGTGGGGGCAGGCGGCGGCGCCGTGGCGCAGGACGGTGTCGGTGAAGGAGGCGAGGGAGTTCTTGCCGGAGCGCACCGAGTGCCAGGCGCGTTCGATGCGTGCCACGTCGACGTCGTTCATGCGTCCGGCGAGGCCCTCGGCGGCGAGCTTGTCGGCGGCGTCGGGCGCGCCGCCCGCGCGCAGGTCGGGCCACTGGGCGCGGTCCTCCCGCGGCTCCGGTACGGCGTCGGGGCGGCGTGCCCGGGCGCGGCGCAGTACGGGGCCGAGGCAGCGCCGTCCCAGTTCGGGCCAGCGGCCGAGGCGTCCGAAGACGACGGCGAGGAGGGCGAGGAAGAGCGCGTAGTAGAAGTACGTGAGCCAGACGAAGATCATCTTGTCGCCGCCGGCCGAGCGCCAGGAGTCGGGCGTCAGGAGCAGCAGCGGGTAGATCCAGTACGGGCCGAGGTAGCCGTTCCAGAGCAGTGACCACAGCAGCCAGCCGCACAGGAACGAGATCAGCGCGCCGGTGACGAGCTGCCGGATGGGCACCCGGTCGGGGCTCTCCGCGGGCCGGGGGACGTGTCCGTACGTCCAGATGCCGGGCGCGCCGGCCCGTCGGGGGGCACGCAGCCAGCGCAGGAACGTGCCGTCCTCGGGGGCGCCGGGCGGGGCCGGCGGCACCGGCGGGACTCTCGGGGCCGGTGGTGCGGACGGGACCGGCGGCGCCGTGGGGCGGGGTACGGGGTGGTCGGTGCGGGTGTGCGGTGCGTCGTGCTGCGTGCCCTCGGTGTCCATCCGGTGCCCCTCGTCCCCCTTGAGACGTCCGGGCGCGGGACGGAAACGGTTCCGCCCGCGCGCCCTGCTGTTCCCGCGCGTTGCCGCCGCTCAATCTACTGGCCGCGGCGCGCCGCTATGTCCGGTGCGGACAACGCAACACGCGCACTTCTCCCGAACGGAACATGCCGACGCCCCGTTCCTCCCCTAGCCTGCGAGCACAACCCCTTCAGTACGTCTTTCAGTACGTCCCGTTCCACCCCCAGGAGACTGCCATGACCGAACTGTCCGGAGGCCCCGCCCTCCCCCAGGAGCGTCGCGTCGTCACCGCGATCCCCGGCCCCAAGTCCCAGGAGCTGTGGGCCCGCAAGCAGGCCACGGTGGCCGGCGGTGTAGGGGCGGTGCTGCCCGTCTTCGCCAAGCGCGCGGGCGGCGGCATCCTGGAGGACGTCGACGGCAACTCCTTCATCGACTTCGGCTCCGGCATCGCCGTGACCTCGGTCGGCAACAGCGCGGAGGCCGTGGTGCGCCGCGCCACCGCGCAGCTCGCGGACTTCACCCACACCTGTGTGATGGTCACGCCGTACGAGCCGTACGTGGAGGTCTGCGAGCAGCTCGCCGAGCTGACGCCGGGCGACCACGCGAAGAAGTCCGCGCTGTTCAACTCCGGCGCCGAGGCCGTGGAGAACGCCGTCAAGATCGCCCGCGCCCACACCAAGCGCCAGGCGGTCGTCGTCTTCGACCACGGCTACCACGGCCGGACGAACCTGACGATGGCGCTGACCGCGAAGAACATGCCGTACAAGCACGGCTTCGGCCCGTTCGCGCCCGAGGTCTACCGGGTGCCGCTGGCCTACCCCTACCGCTGGCTGACCGGCCCGGAGAACTGCGCGAAGGAGGCCGCCGACCAGGCGATCTCGCAGATCACCAAGCAGATCGGCGCGGAGAACGTGGCCGCGATCATCATCGAGCCGGTGCTCGGCGAGGGCGGCTTCATCGAGCCGGCCAAGGGCTTCCTGCCCGCCATCGCCCAGTTCGCGAAGGAGAACGGCATCGTCTTCGTCGCGGACGAGATCCAGTCCGGCTTCTGCCGTACCGGCCAGTGGTTCGCGTGCGAGGACGAGAACATCGTCCCGGACCTGATCACGACCGCCAAGGGCATCGCGGGCGGCCTGCCGCTGGCCGCCGTCACCGGCCGCGCCGAGATGATGGACGCGGCGCACGCGGGCGGCCTTGGCGGCACCTACGGCGGCAACCCGGTGGCCTGCGCGGCGGCGCTCGGTTCCATCGAGACCATGCGTGAGCTGGACCTGAACGCCAAGGCCCGGCGGATCGGCGAGATCATGAAGCCGCGCCTGGCGGCGATGGCGGAGAAGCACGACATCATCGGCGAGGTCCGCGGCCGGGGCGCGATGATCGCCATCGAGCTGGTGGAGTCCGGTTCCAAGGAGCCGGACCCGAAGGCGACCGCGGCGCTGGCGGCCGCCTGCCACCAGCAGGGCCTGCTGGTGCTGACCACCGGCACGTACGGCAACGTGCTGCGCTTCCTGCCGCCGCTGGTCATCGGCGAGGACCTGCTGAACGAGGGCCTGGACATCATCGAGAGTGCGCTCGCGACGGTGTGACCTGAGGTAACCGGCGGCGGGTCGTGAAGAATGTGTGCGGGGCCCATGGCGGGCAGGTGATCTGGCTGTCCGGCCCCGGCTCCCTGCCGTACGGTTTCTGCAGATGAGAGAAACACCCCGCCCACTGGGGACTGTGGGCGACGCCCGGCCGACGCTTCCCCAGCTGCGGCCAGGCCGTGCCCTCGCGCACGGGTCCGGGGCCCAGCGCCCCGGGGATCCTCACCGATCGGACGGCCGCCCGCCCCAGACCCCCCGGGGCGCGCGGCGCTCCGGTCAGCGCGGCCGCCTCGGAACCACCCCCTGTTCCGAGGCGGCCGACCTTCTTCTTCCGGCCCCTCCTGTGGGTCGGCGTCCTGTGCGCCGCGCTCTTCGCGTTCCTCACCTGGCAGGTGGCCTTCGACGGTCCGCTGCGCGCGCTGGACGAACGATTCGGCCGCGCCGTCGCGCACAGCCCGGTACCCGACGCCCTGGCGGAGTTCTTCGCCGACCTCGGCAACACGGTCGTCGCGCTGCCGGTGCTGGCACTCGCGGCGCTGTACGCGGCCTGGCGCGGACGGCGGGCGGCCGCCGCGCGCTGGTGGCTCCCGCCGCTGGCCTCGCTGGTGACGATGGCCGTGGTGCCCGCGCTGGTGGTGCCGGTGAAGACGTGGCTGGCCCGGCCGGGTCCGCCGGAGATGGCGGGCGGCGCGCACGCCGGATTCTTCCCGTCCGGGCACGGGGCGACGGCGGCCGTCGCGTACGGGGCGGTGGCCCTGCTGCTCGCCGCCCCATGGGCCGCACGCCCCGGACGGACGCACGGCCCGGCACTCGCGGCCGCCGTCGGACTGCTCGACCTGGCGGTCGGCATCGGCCTGGTGCGCCGCGCCTATCACTGGCCGCTGGACGTGCTGGCCAGTTGGTGCCTGGCCGGGGTGCTGCTCGCGGTCTGCGCGGCGGTGTGCGGACGGTGGGCGGACCGCCCGCACTCCGGGCGCGACGGTCAGCCCGCCGCGCCGAGCAGTTCCGACGCGATGTAGTGGCTCGGGCGCCAGCTCGGGCCCGCCGGGATGCCCACCCGCTCCGCCTCGCGCCGCTTCATCAGCCGGAAGCGGTCGGTGCCGGTCCGCACGACGACGGCGTGCCAGGGCGTGAGCCAGTTGTCGGCCGCCTCCAGCAGCGCGATCCCGAACTTCGCCGAGCCGCAGGCCTGCGGGTGGGTGGAGAGCCGTACGGTCTGCCGGTAGGGGTGGGCCATCAGCTCGCCCCACGCCCGGATGCGCCGCAGGAGGCCGTACGCGCGGCCGCGGCATTCGCGCTGCAACTGGGCCTTGGATCCGGTCCACTCCGCGGTGTCCTCGACCAGGAAACGGATGGTGCCGCGGTAGTGGCTGAGCGCCGGTCCGCCCGCCCGCACCTCGGCCCGCAGCTCCTCCACGCTCTGCGCGTAGTCCTTCTCCAGCAGCACGCGCTTCTCGTCGTAGGTGTGGCCGTCGTAGACCTGGTCGAGGCCGAAGGTGTCGATGTGCCGCAGGCCGTTGGCGTCGATCATGTCGCGCAGCGCCTTGCCGTACGCGTCGATGTGCGCGTCCGGCACCCGTATGAGGTCGCCGAAGACATGGCCGTCCGAGCAGATCAGCAGCCGGGCGCCGGGCGGGTAGACCGCGTCGATCGCGGCGCACAGGTCGTCCAGGAAGCGCAGCGAGAGCAGTTCGCCGAGGTCGGGGAGGTGGCCGGCGACCTTGGCGGGGTCGGGCGACTTGCAGGGGAACGCCGGCAGGGTCAGCAGCACCGGTTCGCGGCGGGCGACGAAGCCGCGGATCTGGGCGAGCTGTTCGGCGAAGCACTGCCCGGGCCGGTGACTGTCGTGGCTGCGTCCCTCGGCTCCGTCGGCGCCATCGCCCCCGTCGTCCCGCGTGTCCGCCGGCGGGCCGGTGGTGTGGCAGCAGCAGGTCCAGGATCCGGGCGCAGTACTGCTCCGTGCGGGCCGCGTACGCGGCATCGCCCTTGTCCTCCGCCTGCTCCTCGGGCTCGGACTGCTGCTCGCAGGTCACGGTCATGCGGTCCCTCGCTGGGTGTCGGCCCCGGTCTCGGCCCCGGTGGCGCCTCGGCGGTCGTGGATGTGGCTGGGCAGCGGGGGTCGCCCAGGACGTGGACGCGGCGCAGGTGGCGCGGCAGTCCACGGCGGTAGGGCACGCGGGTGTGCAGCAGGGTGTAGTTGTCGGCGATGACGATGTCGTCCTGCTGCCAGGCGTGCACGTACACGTGCCGGGGGTCGTACGCGGCATCGCGGACGGCGGCCAGTTCGGCGGCGGCCGCCTCGCCCTCCAGCCCCTCGACGCTCACGTCCGGCTGGTTGATGATGTGCTCGCCGTCCGGCACCGGTTCGAGGAACCGCATGACCGGGAATCCGGCGTCGGGGTGCGGTTCGATCAGGGGCGAGACGACGAGGCCGCCGTAGTGGGAGACCTTGGCGTTGCGGTAGCGCAGGGTCAGTCCGCGCCAGCGCTCCAGGGTCTCGGGGTCCGCGTCGGCGAGGACGCGGGTGGTGTCGCGGAAGAGCGTGCCGCCGCCTTCGGCCGCACCGGGCGCCGCGACGCAGTGGAAGACCTGGAACTCGGGCACGAAGTCGACGTACATCCCGTCCCAGTGCAGCGGCATGAATCCGGTGTCGAAGACGTGGTCCTCGGGGTCCTGGTGGGCGCGTACGTCGAAGACCGCGCCGAACGGCCACTCCATCACCTCGCCCCAGGTGCACGCGTAGGCGTCGAGTGCCGTGGCGTCGGCCGGAGCGGTGAATCCCCGGAGCCCGACTTAGTGGTGACGCCGGGTCAGCTCGCGTAGCCACGGCACGGGGACGGCGGTGACCGGGGTGTCCGGCCCGGTCGCGGTGATCAGCACGCCGAAGGGGCCGGCTGCGGCCGTCGTCCAGGGCCGGGTGTCGTCAGGGGCGTCGTCGGTGGTCGGACCGGACGCGTGGACGGCTTGGGACGTCATGGTTCCTCTCCGGATGGCGGCGCGCCGGACCGGTCGGCCCGGGCGCGGCGACAGCGACCTTTCGCCCGGACCTCCGAGGCCACCGTGGACCGGACGGTCGAGGTAGCCCGGTCCTGGCGGCCCGGCCTCGTCCTGCACACCGAACTCCAGGGCGCCGGACCGCTGGTGGCCGCCGCGCTCGGGGTACCGGCGGTCGAGCACACCGTCAGCTGCCACCGCTTCCGGCAGATCAGCGACCGGTTCGGTCCGTGGCGGGCCGCCGCGTACCGGCGCCACGGCCTGGCGGGACGGCCCCCGATCGCCGCGACGGTCGACACCCGCCCGCCCAGCATCGCCACGTACGACCTGGGCGGCTGGCCCATGCGGACGCTCCCCTGCACCACCGGCGCGGTGCTGCCGCCCTGGCTGCTGGAACGCCCGCCCGCCCGCCCGCCCGTCGCGGTCACCCTCGGCACCCTGCGCCCGCAGCTGAACGGCGTCGGCGAGCTGCGGGCGGCGGGAGCGGTGGACGCCTAGTTCGTCCTGGCGCTCGGCGACGCCGACCCCGCCGCGCTGGGCGAACTGCCCGCCAACGTACGGGCCGAAGGCCGACTGCCGCTGACCGCGCTGCGGGAGGTCTGCACCGCGATGATCCACCACGGCGGCAACGGCACCACCCTGGCCGGGCTCGGCGCGGGCGTCCGCCACCTGGTGCTGCCGGGCGGCGCGGACGACTTCGAGGTGACGCGGATCCTGCGGGCGCGGGGCGCCGCCCTGGTCAGCACCCCGGACCCGGTGGACGCCGCGCTGCTGCGCCGCCTGCTCGCGGACGACAAGATGCTGGCCGTGGCAGCCGAGATCCGCGCCGAGACGGCGGCCCTGCCCTCCCCCGCCGCCCTCGTGCCGCGGCTTGAGAAGCTGGCAGAGCCGGGACGCGCCCCCACCCCGACCGCAAGATGACACTCGGACACTCGGCGAGTCCACTCCGAGTCTTGACGGTCGCCATTGTTCACGAAACAGCGATCAAAAATGCGTGAGCAAGGGGGACTTGCCACCATGACTGAGCCTTTTCAGTTTGCCCACTGATCGGGTGAGGGCGAGGAGGTGCGCAACGCACGAGGCACCTGTGCCGTGAGGGAGGTGTTCGACGTCTCGACTCAACAGCGCAGGTGCCTCGTTGGTTCCTTATCCTGCCGCACTCGACTTGCCGCACGCCGTGGTCGAGTGGGTCACGATGCTCATCGTCACCCGCGAAGGTGACCGCCGGTGCAAGCTCCCGCCGCACCAGCGTGCCCTGATCGGTCTGGTGTACCTGCGCCGCCACGACACGCTTGCCCAGCTCTCGGCCGGTTTCGGCATCTCCGTCGGGACCGCTCACGCCTACGTCGGCGCCGTCATCACTCTGCTCGCCGTCCGTGCGCCGGGCCTGCTCAAGGTCCTGCGGGAGAGCGATCCCGGCTTCGCCCTGCTCGACGGGACTCTTGTCGAGTGCGACCGCGTCGGCGACGGCCAGGCGGACTACTCGGCCAGGCACCGGCGTCACGGAGTGAACGTGCAGGTGGTCACGGATCCGGCGGGACGGCTGCTGTGGCTCTCGCCCGCTCTGCCGGGCCGAACCCATGACCTCACCGCCGCCCGCACCCACCGGATCATCAGGATCTGCGGACGCCAGGGCGTCCCACTCGTGGCCGACCTCGCCTACCAAGGAGCCGGCCCCTGGCTGACCACGGCGGTCAAACGACGACCCCGCCAAGAGCTCACCCTGACCCAGAAGACCGTCAATCACGCGCTCGCCCGCACAAGAGTCCCGGTCGAGCGTGGTGTCGCCCGGCTGAAGACCTGGAGGATCTTCCGTCACGCCCGCTGCAGCCCGAATCGAATGACGTCAATCGCCAGGGCTGTCCTCACCCTGGAGCGGCAACGCTGAAAAGGCTCACTGATCCGATAGCAGCCGCTCTGGCTGTGGCTTCTCAGGAAGACCTGGTCAACTGATTGGCACGACGAGCAGTTGCCTTCGTGCCGCCCCACCTGGCTCACGCGCTACACGTCGCAGGGGCCCCGTGCGCTATCGACAGCCCTTGCGCGCATTGCGTCACGGCCCGGAATTCTCCGGTTGCCGCTGTGCGCGCTCCGCGCCGCGCCCCATGCGAGCCGCCGCCACCAAAGCCATCACGACACCGGCACCGCAGGCGACGCCCCGCACGAACCCGGAGGGGAGCACGAAACTCAATACGAGCAGCACGAGACCGGCGGTCAGCAGACCGACCGAAGTGTTGAGTTTCGAAGATTCCCTGTACATGCCATCAGTGTAAAGGAGAGGAAAAGCGCCCTGGCCGACGGAGACTCGGGGCGCCTGGACGCCGGAAGCACTCCGTGCGGGCCCGCGGCCTCACACCACGCGCACCCCGGGGACGTACAGGTCCAGCGCCCGCCCGCCGCCCGGAACGCCCGCTCCCTGGCCATGATCTCCGCCGCGTGGTTCTACGCGAACAGCAGGGCGTAGTCCGGGCAGGCCGCATTGAAGGCGCCGGGCGGGCGGACCGGGATGCGGGCGCCGGGGGTCAGCCTGCCCTGTTTGGCCGGGTTGGAGTCGCAGACGTACGGGACCAGGCGCGGGCCGAGGCCGCAGTAGGTGGTCACCGTGCAGCTCTTGGCCGTGGCCGCGTAACTGGCGAGCGCCCGCGGTGATCAGCCGCTGCACGGCGTCGGTGATCTCCCGTTCGCCGCACGGCCCCGGCCCGGTCGCGGCCACCGCGCGGTGCACCGCGGCGGTGAAGAAGTAGACGCCGACCAGCGCGAGGTCGCTGCGCGGCCGCTGCGGCTTCTCCGTCAGCCGCACCACCGCGCCGTCCGCGCCGGTTCGGCGACGCCGGACCGGCGCGGATCGGGCACCGTCTGGACCGCCGGCTGCGCGGCCGGACGGCGGGCGGCGAATTTCGCGGCGAGCGTGCCGACCCCGTCGGGCAGCACGGTGTCGCCGAGGTACAGCACGACATCCTCCGCGCCGAGGAATTCCCGGCCGAGGGCCACGCAGTGCGCCAGCCCCAGGGGCTGTTCCTGGCGCAGATACGTGAGTCGTACGCCGAGATCCGCGCCGTCGCCGAAAGCCGCCGCGATGTGCCGGTCCCGGGCGCACAGGGCGATGCCGATGTCGGTGATCCCGCAGTCCCGGATGTTTTCCAGGACGTGCCGCAGAACCGGCTTGCCCGCAATCGGGATCAATTGCTTGGGCATCGAGTACGTGAATGGGCGGAGCCGGGTTCCCGTCCCGCCGGACAACACCAGAGCCTTCATGAGCGGGAGTGTCGGACCGGCCGTCGTACGGGAAAAGGGGCGGCCGGTGGACCGAACCGGCCGTGTCCCTTTCGGTCCACGGCCGGGCCCCGCGGCGACGGACAGGGAAAACCGGCCGGTGCGCTGCCACCGGCCGGCCTTTCCGCTTCACGCGGTGCGCCGCGCCTCGGGGGACGACGCCGGCAGATAGCCCAGCTGGGCGGCGAGCACCCCGGCCTGGAACCGGCTGCGCGCCTTCATCCCCGTCATGGCGTCGGTGGCGATCCGGCGTGCCGTCCGGGCCGAGACGCCCAGCCGCCGGGCGACCGTGGCGTCCGTGTGGCCCTCGGCGAGCAGTTGCAGCGCGGCGAGGTGCTGCCGGGTGAAGCCGTCCGCCGCGCGGCGGGACGGCGGTGGGCCCAGCCGTTCCGCCGCTGCCCACACGGCGTCGAACAGCGTGCTCAGCGCGGCCACGACGCCCGGCACCCGTACGGCGACGGCGGCCTCCGTGGCGCCCTCGCCGGCCGTGAAGACGAGCGCGGAACGGTGGTCGACGACGACCATGCGGGTGGGGAGTACGGCGGCGGTACGGACCTCGGCGCCGGCCGCCGCCAGCCGTTCGGCGTGGGCCACGGCGTCCGGATCGTTGCGTGCGCTGTCGAGGCAGACGGTGCGTATCCGGATGCCGCGCGCGAGCAGGTCCTCGTGCAGGCGCGGGGACGCGGCGGACGACGGGTACGGCTGCCCGGCGGCGAACACCTGCAATTCCTCCTCGGCGAGGGTGCCGATTTCCCGTACGTGGTCGCTGATCCGGTCGGCTCCCATCACGCGGAACACCCCGTGGTCGGCGACGGAATGCTGGTGCGTGGCGAATTCGGAGACGAGCCGGGCGGCGGCCGCCCGGCTTTCCTCCACGCGCTGCTGCTGCGCGGCGAGTTCGGCCTGCTGCCGGGCGAGCAGAATGTCCATGCCCAGGCGCGGGCTCACCGCGTAGAGCCGCCCGGGGCGTTCCGTGGAAGGGTGCGCCAGGGCGAGACCGGCCAGCCGGCCGAGGGCCCGCTCGGCCTCCTGCCCGGTCATTCCCGTACGGGCGGCCAATTCCGCCGCCGAGGCGTGCGGGTGGGCCAGCAGGGCGCGGTAGACCGATTCCGTCGCCGGTTCGACGCCCAGCCTTCCGAGAACGTACTCCGACGTGCGCATGATTCCCCCCTGAGATGCGGCACCTGACTACGACGGCGGGCGCCCCACGCGCCCGGCCCGCCGGGGAGCCCTGTCGGACGTCCCACCCGGGACCACGGATGCGGGGGCCGGACGACTCAACGCCGCGCCGGGGAAAGCGCGGCTGTGTCCTGTCTCACGGTGCTGCCGCGCCGGTTTTCTCACCGGTCACCGGCGAGCCGTGCGGCGGCCTCGTGCATCGCCAGTTCGAGCACGACCGGTTCGGTGAGCCGGCCGGTACCGTCCGGGACGACCAGCCAGCGCACCCCGCCGGTCGCCCGCCCCGGGTACGGCACCACGATCCAGCTGCCGTCGCCCGCGCCGCGCACGCCCGTGCCGAGCCAGCGCGCCGCGGTGCCCGGCGGCACGAAGAATCCCGTACGGGTGTCCCCGAAGTCCGCGAGGACCGGCCCCGGCAGCTCCAGTACGCGGGTCAGTACGTCCAGGGTCGGGCGCCCCAGGGCGCCGGGCACGATCAGCACGTCCCAGAGCCGGCCGGCCGGGAGCAGGGCGACCCCGAGGGGGTTGCGCTCCCATTCCCACCGGCAGGCGTCCGGGTCCGCTGCCGCCGTCACCAGCCACTCCACTGCGTTCTTCGCCCCCGCGGCGTCCATGTCTCCTCGCTTCCGCGGTCCCCTCGGACCGCTGTCCGCCCGGTGAGAGGCGGCGGAGGCGGCATCCTTACACGGGTTTGCCGGGGTTTTTCGCGGAAGACGGGAGCAGGCGGGGGCGCGGAGTGGTGTACCGGCGCGCAGGAGGGGCGGGCGGCGGGCCCCGGACGCCGGCCGGGTACGGAACGCGCCGGGGGCCCATGCGAACCCCATCCGGCCCCGGGACCTGCCAAGGCCCCCCGGCCCCTCAGCTGTCGAAGCCCAGCCCGGCCTTGTCCATCGCGCGCAGCCACAGGTTGCGCCGGCCGCCGTGGGTGTCGGCCCGCGTCATCGACCACTGCGTCAGCCCGATCCCGGCCCAGCGCAGCGGCTCCGGCGGGAACGGCAACGGCTTCCTGCGGACCATCTCCAGCTCGGTGCGTTCGGTCCGCTCCCCCGCCAGGAGGTCGAGCATCACCTCGGCCCCGAAGCGGGTGGCGCCCACGCCCAGGCCGGTGTACCCGGCGGCGTAGGCGACCCGCCCGGCGTGCGCGGTGCCGAAGAAGGCGGAGAAGCGCGAGCAGGTGTCGATGGCACCGCCCCAGGTGTGGGTGAAGCGCAGGCCCTCCAGCTGGGGGAAGCACTGGAAGAAGTGCCGGGCCAGCTTCTCGTACGTGGCGGGGCGGTGGTCGTATTCGGCCCGGACCGACGCGTTGAAGCGGTAGACGGCGTCGTAGCCGCCCCACAGGATGCGGTGGTCGGCGGTACGGCGGAAGTAGTGGAAGTGGTGGTTGCTGTCGGACAGGCCCTGGCGGCCCTGCCAGCCGATCGCCGCCTGCTGTTCGGCGGAGAGCGGCTCGGTCATCAGCACGTGGTCGTAGACGGGCACGACGTACGGGCGGACGCGGCGCACCAGGGACGGGAAGACGTTGGTGCCGAGGGCGATCCGGCGCGCGAAGACCCGGCCGTACGGGGTGCGGGCGGCCATGCCCACGCCGTCGGCGGCGAGGGCGGTGGCGGGCGTGTGCTCGTAGATCCGCACGCCGAGGTCCAGGCAGGCCTTCTTCAGCCCCCAGGCGAGGCGGGCCGGGTTGAGCATGGCGACGCCTGTACGGTTCCAGAGGCCGGCCAGGAACGTCGGCGAGACGACGTGCTCGCGCAGCGCCTCGCGGTCGAGGAATTCCACCCCGGGCAGGCCCAGTCGCGCGGCCTGTTCGGCGCCTTCCTTCAGCTCGGCGACCTGGTGGGGTTCGGTGGCGATGTCGATCTCGCCGGTGCGTTCGAAGGCGCAGTCGATGCCGTGGCGGGCGACGGTGCCCTCGATGGCGTCGAGGTTGCGGGCGCCCAGTTCCTCCAGCTTCGTCAGCTCGTCCGGCCAGCGGTCCAGGCCGTTGCCGAGGCCGTGGGTCAGGGAGGCGGCGCAGAAGCCTCCGTTGCGGCCGGACGCGGCCCAGCCGACCTCCTGGCCCTCCACGAGGACGACGTCGCGTCCGGGGTCGCGCTCCTTGGCGATCAGCGCGGTCCACAGTCCGGAGTAGCCGCCGCCGACGACGAGCAGGTCGGTGCGCTCGTCGCCGACGAGGGCGGGCAGGGCGGCGGGACGGTCCGCGTCGTCCAGCCAGAAGGAGACCGGTGCGGCGTCCGCGAGGGCATGGGCGGGGGTGGTCATGGCAGCTCGTGCCATGGTTCTCAGCTCCTCTTCCGGCGCCCGGAGAGCAGTTGCCCTCCCAGGACGCAGAGCACGGCGATGAGGAACATCGCCGTTCCGATGACGTTGATCTGAACGGGTGTGCCACGCTGCGCCGATCCCCAGACGAACATGGGGAACGTCACGGTGGAGCCGGCGTTGAAGTTGGTGATGATGAAGTCGTCGAAGGACAGCGCGAAGGAGAGCAGCGCGCCCGCCGCGATGCCGGGGGCGGCGATCGGCAGCGTCACGCGCAGGAACGTCTGAGCGGGGGACGCGTAGAGGTCCTGGGCCGCCTGTTCCAGGCGCGGGTCCATGCTCATGACGCGGGCCTTGACCGCCGTGACGACAAAACTCAGGCAGAACATGATGTGCGCGATCAGGATCGTCCAGAAACCGAAGCGGATGCCCATGTTGAGGAAGAGGGTGGCCAGCGAGGCGGCCATCACCACCTCGGGCATCGCCATCGGCAGGAAGATCAGGGTGTTGACGGCGGGCCGGGCCCGGAAGCGGTAGCGGGCCAGCGCGAAGGCGATCATGGTGCCCAGTACGGTCGCGCCGAGCGTCGCCCAGAGCGCGATCCGCAGGCTCAGGCCCAGCGACCCGCACAGGTCCGCGACGCCGCACGGATCGGCCCAGGCGTCCGCCGAGAAGCGCTGCCACGCGTAGTTGAAGCGGCCGTTGGGCTTGTTGAACGAGAAGACCAGGACGACGAGGTTGGGCAGGATCAGGTACCCGAGCGTGCCGAGGCCCGCGAGTACGACGAGGTGGCGGCGCAGCCACCGGAGCACGGCCATCAGACCAGGTCCTCCGTCCCGGACTTGCGGATGTAGAGCGTGACCATGGCGAGGATGGCCGCCATGAGGATGAAGGAGAGCGCGGCGGCGGTCGGGTAGTCCAGGACGCGCAGGAACTGCGACTGGATGACGTTGCCGATCATCTTCTGGTCGGTGGAACCGAGCAGTTCGGCGTTGATGTAGTCGCCCGCCGCGGGGATGAAGGTCAGCAGCGTGCCGGCCACCACCCCCGGCATGGACAGCGGGAACGTCACCCGGCGGAAGGTGGTGACCGGGCGCGCGTACAGGTCGCCGGCGGCCTCGTGCAGCCGGGGGTCGATGCGCTCCAGCGAGGTGTAGAGCGGCAGCACCATGAACGGCAGGAAGTTGTACGTCAGGCCGCAGACCACCGCCAGCGGCGTGGCCAGCACCCGCTGCCCCTCGGTCAGCCCGAGCCAGCTGGTCACGTCCAGGACGTGCAGCGAGTTCAGTACGCCGACCACCGGGCCGCCGTCCGCCAGGATCGTCTTCCAGGCCAGCGTGCGGATCAGGAAGCTGGTGAAGAACGGGGCGATGACCAGGACCATCACCACGTTGCGCCAGCGGCCCGCTTTGAAGGCGATGAGGTACGCGAGCGGGTAGCCCAGGACCAGGCAGAGCACGGTCGCGGTGGCCGCGTAGCCGACCGAGCGCAGGAACTGCGGCCAGTACGCGCCGAGCGCGTCCCAGTAGGCGGCGAAGTGCCAGGTGACCTCGAAGCCCTCTTCGAGGGAGCCGGTCTGCACCGACGTGGACGCCTGGTAGACGAGCGGGGCGGCGAAGAAGACGACCAGCCACAGGATGCCGGGGAGCAGCAGCCAGTACGGGACGAGCCGCTTGCGCGTGCCGCGTGCCCGGGCCTCGGGCGCGTCCGCGGAGGCGGGTGGTGGCGCCTCGGTGGTCGTCGTCATGCCGTCTCCTCGCCGGTGTCCGCGTCGGCCCCGATGTCCTGGGAGGCGTCCAGGCCGAAGGTGTGCGCGGGGTTCCAGTGGAGGACGACCTCGGCGCCGGGCGCCAGGCGCGCGTCGCGTTCCACGTTCTGCTCGTAGACGGCGAGGCGCCCGGCGCCCGGGGTCTCGACGACGTACTGCGTGCTGACGCCGAGGAACCCGGCGTGGGCGATGCGGCCGGTCAGCCGGTTACGGCCGTCGGCGATCGTGCCGGCGTCGTCGGCGTGCGCGAGGCTGATCTTCTCCGGCCGTACGCCCGCGAGGACCGTGCCGCCGGTACGGGCCGCGGTGCGACATCGTCCGGCGGGCAGCCGCAGCTTGCTGCCGCCCGCGGTGAGCAGCAGGTCGTCGCCGCCGGCCGTCACCACCTCGGCCTCGATGAGGTTGGAGGTGCCCAGGAAGTTGGCGACGAAGGTGGTGCCGGGGTTCTCGTACAGGTCGGCGGGGGCGCCGAGCTGCTCGACCCGGCCGCCGTTCATCACCGCGACCGTGTCGGCCATGGTCATGGCCTCCTCCTGGTCGTGGGTGACGTGCACGAAGGTGATGCCGACCTCGGTCTGGATGCGTTTGAGTTCGAGCTGCATCTGGCGGCGCAGCTTGAGGTCGAGGGCGCCGAGCGGCTCGTCCAGGAGGAGCACCTGCGGGTGGTTGATCAGAGCGCGGGCCACCGCGACGCGCTGCTGCTGGCCGCCGGAGAGCTGCTTGGGGCTACGGCGCGCCATCGGACCGAGTTCGACCAGGTCGAGCATCTCCTCGACCTGTTTCTTCACGGATTTGATGCCGCGGCGGCGCAGGCCGAACGCGATGTTCTCGAAGATGTCCAGGTGCGGGAAGAGCGCGTAGTTCTGGAAGACGGTGTTGACCGGGCGCTTGTACGGGGGCAGCGCGGTGATGTCCCGGCCGTCCAGCTCGACGGTGCCGGCGGACGGGTCCTCCAGGCCCGCGATCATGCGCAGGGTGGTGGTCTTGCCGCAGCCGGAGGCGCCCAGCAGCGCGAAGAAGGAGCCCGCCGGGACCGTCAGGTCGAGCGGGTGGACGGCGGTGAAGGAGCCGTACGTCTTGCTGATCCCGGAGAGGCGGACGTCGCCACCGGAGGTCTGTGTCATGGGTGGTCCCGTGGGTCGGAGGGCGGGGCTGGGGCGGTCCGGAGGCGGACCCGGGCGGGCCGGTCCGTCGCCTTTCCAGGCACCGGGGCGGTGCCGGGTCCTGTTCAGGAGGCGGGCCGGGCTCGGAGCCTTCTCAGGCACCCGTCAGATCGGCGAATTTCTGGGCGAATTCCTTGCTCTCCCCGGCATTCAGGGCCCGGAAGGAATGCGACCTGGCGGCCATCTCCCGGTCCGGGAGGATCAGCGGATTGTCCGCCAGGTCCCGGTCGATCTTCGCCAGTTCCTCGCGTACCCCGTCGACCGGGCACACGTAATTGATGTACGCCGCGATCCGCGCCGCCACCTTCGGCTCGTAGCAGTAGTCGATGAGACGCTCGGCGTTCTTCTTGTGCCGGGCCCGGTTCGGCACCATCAGATTGTCGGTCGACGTCATGTATCCGGCCTTCGGCACGGCGTACTTGATGTCCGGGTTGTCCTGCTGCAACTGGACGACGTCCCCGGCCCAGGCCACGCAGGCGGCGAGATCGCCCTTGCTGAGGTCGTTGATGTAGTCGTTGCCGGTGAAACGGCGGATCTGCTTGCCGTCCACGCCCTTCTGCAGCCGGGCGACGGCCGCGTCGAAATCGTCGGCCGTGCAGTCCTCGGGCCGCTTTCCCATGTCCAGGAGCGTCAGTCCGACGCTGTCCCGCATCTCCGAGAGGAATCCGACCCGCCCCTTGAGCTGAGGATCGTCGAGCAATTGGCTGACGGAATCGACCGTGCGCCCCTCGGTGGCCTTCGCGTTGTACGCGATGACCGCCGGAATGCCCGTCCAGGGATAGGAATGGGCCCGGCCGGGGTCCCAGTCCGGAGCGCGGAACTGCCGCGCGAGGCGGTCGGACGCGTGCGGAAGATTCCCCTGGTCCAACCGCTGGATCCAGCCCAGCGAGATCATCCGCGCGCACATCCAGTCCGTCAGCACGATCAGGTCCCGGCCGGTGTCCTGACCGGCGGCGAGCTGTGCCTGGACCTTGCCGAAGAACTCGTCGTTGTCGTTGATGTCCTCGGTGTACTTCACCGTGATCCCGGTACGGCGGGTGAAGGCGTCCAGGGTCGGCCGGCGGCTGCCGTCGTCGCCGACGTCCAGGTACTCCGTCCAGTTGGAGAAGACGACACGTTTCTCCTGCCCGGAGTGGTCCACGGACCGTCCGGCGTCCGTACGGCCCGCTGGCGGGATGCCGCAGGCCGACAGCGCGCCGAGACCGCCGAGCGCGAGCGCCCCCGCCCCGGACGCGCGCAGCAGCGACCGCCGGGTCATGGCCATCCGGCCGTCGGTGAGGCTGCGCCGTACGGCGGCGAGTTCGGGCGGCGACAGGCTCCCGGGCTGCTGACTGTCCTCCATGCGCGGTGCCCTTTCCTGATGAGCCCGGTGGTCAGCCGGTGACGATGGCCGTTCCGCGTCAGGCGCGGTCCCCGAAGACGGTCCGGTGCCAGTCCTTCCTCGCGGCCCCGGTGTTGTCGTACATGACGTGCTTGACCTGCGTGTAGTCCTCGAAGGAGTACGCGGACATGTCCTTGCCGAAGCCACTGGCCCGGTAGCCGCCGTGCGGCATCTCGCTGACGATCGGGATGTGGTCGTTGACCCAGACGCAGCCCGCCTTGATCTCGCGGGTGGCGCGGCCGGTGCGGTACACGTCCCGGCTCCAGGCGGAGGCCGCCAGGCCGTACGGGGTGTCGTTGGCGAGCGCGATGCCCTCGTCGTCGCTGTCGAAGGGCAGTACGACCAGCACCGGGCCGAAGATCTCCTGCTGTACGGCCTCGCTGTCCTGCGCGGCGCCCGTGAGGAGCGTGGGCCGGTAGTACGCGCCCTTGGCCAGGTCGCCCTGGGGCGCCTCGCCGCCGGTGACGACGGTGGCGTAGGACCGGGCGCGCTCGACGAGACCGGCGACCCGGTCGCGCTGGGTGTGCGAGACGAGCGGGCCGAGATCGGTGGCGGGGTCGAACGGGTCGCCGAGCCGTACGGTCGCCATCAGGTCGGCGACGCCGCCGACGAACGCGTCGTACAGCGGGCGCTGTACGTAGGCGCGGGTGGCGGCGGTGCAGTCCTGACCGGAGTTGATCAGGGCGCCGGCCACCGCGCCGTGCACCGCCGCCTCCAGGTCGGCGTCGTCGAAGACCACGAAGGGCGCCTTGCCGCCGAGTTCGAGGTGCAGCCGTTTGACGGTGCTCGTGGCGATCTCGGCGACCCGCTTGCCGACCGCCGTCGAGCCGGTGAAGGAGGTCATGGCGACGTCGGGGTGGGCGACCAGGTGCTCGCCGGCCTCCCGGCCAGCGCCGGAGACGATGTTGAGCACGCCGTCCGGGATGCCCGCCTCGGTGGCCGCCTGCGCGAACATCAGGGAGGTCAGCGGCGTGATCTCGGCGGGCTTCAGGACGATCGTGTTGCCCGCGGCGATGGCCGGCAGCACCTTCCAGGCCGCCATCTGGAGCGGGTAGTTCCACGGCGCGATCGAGCCGACGACGCCGATGGGCTCGCGGCGGACCACGGAGGTGTGGTCGGGGCTGTACTCCCCCGCCGACCTGCCCTCCAGGTGCCGCGCGGCGCCCGCGAAGAAAGCCGCGTTGTCGACCGAGCCCGGTACGTCGAACTCCTCGCTGAGCTTGACCGGCTTGCCGCACTGCAGCGACTCGGCGTACGCCAGCTCGCCGGCCCACTCGCCCAGGACGGCGGCGAAGCGGTGCAGGGCGTCCGAGCGCTCGCCCGGGGTCGCGCCCGCCCAGCCGGGGAAGGCGTCCGCCGCGGCCCGTACGGCCGTGTCCACGTCCGCCGTCGAGGCCAGCCGGTAGCTGAACACCTGCTCGCCGGTGGCCGGATCGACCACCTGCTGGCCGCGGCCGGAACTGCCGTCCCGGAGCTCGCCGGCGAAGTACTGCGCGCCCTCGGCGAAACGTTCGTGCACGTCGAATCGCTGAACCATGGTGCTCTCCTCCGCCGGGCGCCGGGGCCGCTCGGCGGCACACCCAGGCGTAGCTCTTTCCGGAATTGATGGCTGATCTTGACAGAGGGGCAGGGCCTCAACAAGTGATTCCGTTGTTGCCTTTTGGTTACGCGACGGATTCTGCGATTTCCATCGTGGGGCACCCCGACACGTTGTCAGTGCCCGCTGACAGAATCCCGGCATGATGCACGACGGCACGGGGGTACGGGGATGAACGAGGCAGTGGGACAGGGCGGGGCAGGCGCGGCGGAGACCGGGGCCGGCACCGTGGAGATCGGGGCGGGCCCGGTGGGGGCGGCCCCTGCCGGGGCCGACGGGCCGCGGTCGGTGGCGGAGTTGACCGCCGGGACGGCCGCGGGAAAGCGGCACACATACATCTTCTTCTGGGGCCACGCGCCACGCCGCGACGGGCAGCTCGGCGCGAGTTGCTTCAGCCAGTGGTGGCCCGCTCCGTTCACGGTCGACGGCGTGCGGTACGCCACCGCCGAGCACTGGATGATGGCCTGCAAGGCCCGGCTGTTCGGCGACCCCGAGGCGGAGCGGCGGGCGGTGTCCGCCACCCACCCGAAGCAGGCGAAGGACGCCGGCCGCTCGGTGCGCGGCTTCGACCCCGCGGAGTGGGAGCGGCACCGCTTCGGGTTCGTGGTCGAGGGCAACGTCCACAAGTTCGGCCAGGACCCCGCCCTGCGCGACTACCTGCTCGGCACCGGCTCCCGCGTCCTCGTCGAGGCCAGCCCGATGGACCGGATATGGGGCATCGGCCTGGCCGCCGACGACGAGCGCGCACCGGACCCGGCACGCTGGCGCGGCCTCAACCTGCTCGGCTTCGCCTTGATGGAGGCGCGCCAGCGGCTGGCCGCGGAAGCGGAGAAGGCGACGGTGACAGGAGCGGGGACAGGGACAGGGACGGGGACGGGGGTGGCGTCCGCGAAGGACTAGGCGGAGACGACGAGCCGGCCGCGGGGGTGCGCCGACAGGGCGGGGACCGCGGTCGGGTCGGCGGACACGGCCTCGAAGGTGCGCGGGCCGGGGGCGGGCGCGGCTTGGTACGTGTCCGGACCGTCGTCGTCGGCACCGGAGCCGCCGGAGGAGCCGCCGCCGGAGCCGCCGCCGGAGGTCGAGCCGCCGGAGCTGTCACCGTAGTAGCCGGGGTACCACGGGTCGTCGTCGCCCGGGTCGGTGGCGTACGCCATCACGACCCAGCAGAGCATGACCCCGCTCAGCAGCAGCGCCACACCGCCCAGCACCATCCCGGCCAGCGCGCTCCCGCCGTTGTCCGCCTCGCCCCTGGACACCTTCCCGCGTCCGAGAGCGCCGAAAATGATCGCGAGCACACCGAGGAGGACGCCGAACACGATCGTGAAGCAGAGGGTGGCACCGACGATCCCGAGGACGAGAGCGGCCGTGCCGTAACCGTTGCTCGGCCCGGCAGGCGCCCAGTACGGCTGGTAGCCGGACGGCAGGTGCTGCCCCGGGTTGCCGCCGGGGTACGGCGCAACGCCCGGGCCGGAGGGGCCGTAAGGGGGCTGGGCAGCGCCGTAGGGAAGCTGGGTGGTGCCGTCCGGGGCTTCGGGCTGCTGCCCGTCCGCCCCGGCGCCGGATATGGGCGGCACTCCGGAACCGGAGGGACCGGGAGGCGTGTCCGCACCCACCGTCCCCGGCGCGGGTGGCGGCGGCGGAACGTCGTACCGGCCGCCCGGAGCCACCGGCTTGCTCAGCACGTCGGAACCGTTCGGGCCCCCGGACGCAGCGGGCCCGTCCGCGGCGCCCGAAGCACTCGCCCCGCCCGCAGTGCCCGCCCCGCCCGCAGTACCCGAAGCGCTCACCGGCGGCGCGGGCCGCGGGCTCCGGTTCTCCGGCGGCGCCCACGGGTCGTGCGGCTCGGGCTGCTCACGGTCGGACATCGACATCCCCACATTCCCCCCACGGTCACGGTCCGCCCATGCTAAGACCTGCTCCGTTCCGCCAAGACCTGCGCCGTTCGGGCGGCCGGGGCCCGCATACGATGGCCACCGTCCGCAGCACGCCCAGCTCGCCCCTCGACCAGGAGGAACCGTTGTCCGATCTCGACGCCTTCATCGCCGGACTGCCCAAGGCGGAGCTGCACGTCCACCACGTCGGATCGGCGTCCCCCCGCATCGTCGCCGAGCTGGCCGCCCGCCACCCGGACTCCGCGGTCCCCACCGACCCCGAGGCGCTCACCGACTACTTCACCTTCCGCGACTTCGCCCACTTCATCCAGGTCTACCTCTCCGTCGTGGACCTCATCCGGGACGCCACGGACGTCCGGCTGCTGACGTACGAGGTCGCCCGTGACATGGCGCGGCAGAACATCCGCTACGCCGAGCTGACCGTCACCCCGTACAGCTCCACCCGTCGCGGCATCCCCGACGAGGCGTTCGTCGAGGCCATCGAGGACGCGCGGCGGGCGGCGGAGACCGAGCTGGGCGTGGTGCTGCGCTGGTGCTTCGACATCCCCGGCGAAGCCGGACTGGACGCGGCCGAGGAGACCACGCGGATCGCCTGCGACCTGCGGCCGGAGGGCCTGGTCTCGTTCGGGCTCGGCGGCCCGGAGATCGGCGTGCCGCGCCCGCAGTTCAAGCCGTACTTCGACCGCGCCATCGCCGCGGGCCTGCGCTCGGTCCCGCACGCCGGCGAGACCACCGGCCCGCAGACCGTCTGGGACGCGCTGACCGACCTGCGCGCCGAGCGGATCGGGCACGGCACCAGTTCCGTCCAGGACCCGAAGCTGCTGGCCCACCTCGCCGAGCACCGCATCCCGCTGGAGGTCTGCCCGACCTCGAACATCGCCACCCGCGCCGTGCGCACCCTCGACGAGCACCCGCTCAAGGAGATGGCCGACGCGGGGGTGCTGGTGACGATCAACAGCGACGACCCGCCGATGTTCGGCACCGATCTGTGCCTGGAGTACGGGGTCGCCGCGCGCCTGCTGGACCTCGACGCCGCCGGGGTCGCCGCCCTGGCCAAGAACGCCGTCGAGGCGTCGTTCATGGACGTCGCCGCCAAGGCGGCGCTGGCCGCGGAGATCGACGACTACACCGCGACGTGGCCGCGGTGAGGGCCGGACGCCACGCCCCGGCCTCGCCGCGGGCGCTGTCGGCCCGTCCGGCCGCACCGGCGTCCGCCACCGGGCGGCGGGTCGCGGTCATCGGTCACCGCGGCGCCCCGTACGACCACCGCGAGAACACCCTCGCCTCGCTCGGCGCCGCGCTCGCAGCGGGCGCCGACGCGGTCGAGATCGACGTACGGCTGACCGCCGACCGGGTGCCGGTCCTGCTGCACGACCCGACGCTGGAACGCCTGTGGGGCCACGACCGCCGGCTCTCCTCGCTGACGTACGCCCAGGTGGACGAGGTCACGGCGGGCGGTGTGCCCACACTGCGCGCCGCCCTCGCCCTCACCGCCGAGTACCCGTCCGCCCGCGCCCTGATCGACCTCCCGGACCCGGCGGCCGCGAAGTCCGCCGTCGGCGAGGTCCACGAGTCCGGCGCCGCCGACCGCGCGTACTACTGCGGCGGCGGCCTGTCCATGCTGGCCGTCCGCGCTGCCGATCCGGCCGCCGAACTGGCCCTGTCCTGGTCCCGTACGGCCCCGCCCCGCCCCGAACTGCTGGCCCGCGTCCGCCCCCGCTGGCTGAACTACCACTTCGGCCTCATCACCCCTGACCTGGTCGAACGGGCCCACGGCGACGGCTACCTGTGTGCCGCCTGGACCACCGACACGCCCCGCGCCGCGCGCCGCCTCCAGCGCGCGGGCGTCGACGCCGTCACGACCAACCGGGTGGCCGCCGTACGCGCCGCGCTCTGACGCGTACGGGTCCGGCCCCCGGCCCGTCGGCTCAGCGCTTCACCAGCCGCCGCGCCACGAAGTGGGACAGCGCCGTGGCCGCTCCGGCCAGGGCCAGCCCGCTCACCACTCCGCGCGCGTCCGTGGGCCGGAGGCGCCCCGCGCGCCGCAGCCTGCCGCGTGCCCACACGGCGTACGGGATGACGATCAGCGGTGAGGTGACCGAGCCGGGCGTGTAACCGCGTACGGCCACGGCCTGCGCGAGGTGGACCAGGCCGTGCAGCCCGAACCCGTCCACCGCACCCTGGAAGAAGGCCGACCGGCCGCCGGTGCGGTGCCCGCGCGCCGAGGCGGCGGCCACGATCACCGCCACGGCGCCCACCGCGACCGTGAACTCCCGCTGATCGACACCCTCCAGCACAGTCCAGAGCCGCTCCGGCGCCCCGGAAAACCGTTCCCGCAGCTCCGGCAGGTGCTCCCGTATCCACCGTGGCCCGAAGGCCACCTCCTCCGCGTCGTGCAGCGCCCAGGCAGCGAGCAGTCCGAACGTGACAGCGGGGCTCATGTCCTGCGTGATCTCCGACATGACCGCCGAGTCTGCCACGGCCCCAAATCCCGCCCCCACCCGGCCACATGCACACCCTCTTGACCTTCTCACGGTGTCAAGCAGTCCACTGAGGAACGCCCCCTCCCGCCCCTCACCGAGGACTGCCATGCTCACCTACATCGGCTCCGGCCCGTACTGCTACAGCAATTCCCTGGCGATGATGCTCGGCCCCGACGCCGCCCCGCCGACCGCCGTCATCGAAACCCTCACCGGCTCCCCGTTCGGCGTCCAGCTCATCGGCGGCACCATGCCCCTGTTCGACCCGTACGGCTGGGACCCGGAGCGCGGTCTGGACGCCGCCGTATCGGCGCTCGGCCTGCACTGCGTACGCGAGGCGGGCGGTACCGAGGACGAGGCACTGACCCGCCTGCGCGCCGCCTGCGCGGAAGGCCCCGTCCTGGCCGGCCCGCTGGAGATGGGTCTGCTCCGGTACCAGCACGGCTCCGGCACCGCGATCGGCGCCGACCACTACGTGGTCGTCCTCGCGGTCGAGAACAACACCGTCCTCCTCCACGACCCGCACGGCCACCCCTACGCGACCCTCCCCACCCCGGCGTTCGCCGCCGCCTGGCGCGCGGAGACGGTGCCGTACACCGACGACACCTACGTGATGCGCTCCGCCTTCGCCCAAGAGCGGACCGTAGACCCGGCGGACGCCCTCCGACAGTCCCTACCCGGCGCCGTACGGTGGCTGGCCGGCCGCGACGACCTGCCGGTCCCGCCGGGAACGCTGGGCGGAGCCGCCGCGCTCGAAGCCCTCGCAGACCAGGTCGCCGAGGGCGGCCTGCCCTCCGAAACCCGCGACCTGCTCGCTTCCTTCGCCGTCCAGGTCGGCGTCCGCCGCCTCCACGACGCAGCGGCATGCCTGAGCCCTCTGGGCCTGACCACCCCAGCCGCCCTACTGGCCGAACAGTCCCGCATCCTCGGCAGTTTGCAGTACCCCGCCGCCTCCGGCGACAACCAAGCGCTGGAAGCAGTCCTGCGACAACTCGCCCCCACGTACGAGCGACTGCGAGCGACCCTGGAGGAAGCGGTCGTGCAGGGCACATCCCGTTGAACGCACGTACGACAGGAGCCCTTGTCGTCGCTCCGGCACAGGGGCACGAACCGTGACGCCGTCTTCAACGCACGAGGCTCAGAGCGCTCTTGGCCCGGGGATCGCCAGCTCTTTCTCCCTCGCCCTCCACGGTCGCCACACTCAGCCCGAACAGCATTTCCGCCATCTCGTCCGCTCCGACTCCGAGCTGATCGGCCACATCGCCGAGGCGAATGCCCTTGGACCAGAGCCCTTGGAAGACCTTGGTCAGGATCTGCGACGTCTCCCGCTTCTTCAGACCTTGCGGTTCGTCGGTGCGATATCCACGTGCGCTCAGTTCCGCGCAGGTCGAGCGATACTGCCAGTCGGTGAGAAGCCCCAGGTCGCGCATACGGTACGTCAGCGCCATGGCCGAGACTTTCCAGATCCGCTTGCCCTCCAGGACCTGATCGACGCGGGCACCCGCCGGCATGTGACCGAGCACGCCGGCGGCCGGCATGAGGAATGCGCTGGCAAAGTCGTTCGCCTGCCGTTCAGCCCCTGGGCCGGTGCACAGGCGTTCACCGCTGCCGTGCATGACCAGATGTCCCAGCTCGTGGGCGGCGTCGAATCTGCCACGTTCGACGGTCTTCATCACGTTCAGGAAGACGAACGGAACTCTGCCCCGCCACACCGCGAACGCATCCACCTCCAACGAGTCCGGCGGCAGCGAGAAAACCCGGACACCGTGCGCCTCGAGCAGGTGCACCATGTTCGGCGCCGGAGCATTGCCCAGCTCCCAGCGGGTGCGCACCATCTCCGCGGCCGTCTCGGGGTCCGGCTTGCCGAGCGAGGGCAGATCAGGCTCGGGCAGACGAAAACGCTCGTCGATCCACTCGTACAGCTGTGCCGCGAGCGTGCCGGCGGCACGGGCGGAGTCCAGGACACGGGGCGGTGTCTTGGTACGGGCGCGCCAGGAGATGCCCTCCGCCGGCAGTTCGTCGATGTCCGGCCCGCTGAAGAACTGCTCGGGAAAATCGAGCGCGCCGGCGAGCCGCCGGACGGTGGACGGCCGGGGTGCCGTACGGCCTGTCTCATAGTTCGACAGGCTCTGCAGGGACACTCCGGCACGGACGGAGAGATCTGCGAGGGTCAGTCCCCGGCGCTTCCGGGCCAGCGTGATGCGTGATGGGGTCACCATGGTGGACTGCCTCGTAGGGTCGGTGGTGCAGGGTGCGGCACTGTGAGAACAGTGCCGCACCGGGACGGGCTCTCAGCGGAACGGCACCGGGATGTCGATCTCGCCACCCCCATCTTCGTGCGGCGGTTCGATTCCGTCCATTTCGAGGACCGGCAGAAGGATGCGCCGCTTCCACTCCGAGACGTAACCGTCGACGACCTCGCCGGGCAGTGACAGTTCGTTGTGGACGTGGACTTTGTCACCGACCGCGATGCGGCGCGACACGAGGAACCAGACCTGAAGGTGGTCGGCCTCCTCAGAACTCAGGACGACCTCGTTCCGACGGCACAGCGAGAACAGCTCCAGCTGCGCGGCGTTGTCCTCGGCGACCCGTTTCGTGGCCGCGCCACGACGGCGCACGTTCCGGGGCAGGCACGCCCGCTCACCCGTCGCCCCGTCACCGCTCATGACACCGAAGGCAACCGTCCTGTCAGGGTTGCAGACCAGTTCCAGATGGTCGTGCAGAAGCCGTTTCCATCCCTCGTGCTGGATGTGCATCTCACGAATGATCCGGACGTGTTCCTGATACGCCCTGGTGCCGGCGGTATTCGCCGGGTGGTTCCGCGTCGCGGACCGGCGGGCGATCTCTCCGGCCCGCAAGGCCGGATGCAGGTACTCCAGCTTGGTGCCGAGAGCAGCAAGCTGCGCGCGACAGCCATCAGGCTCGGGTACAGCGACAGGAAGGACAGCCATTCAGCCTCCGGGCTCGGTGGACTCCGACTCGATCTTATATAAACGCCACCGCAGAAGCGGCCTCGTTCTTATAAGCGTCGCATCGTACGGCCGCGTTACAGACGGGAACTGACGGGCTATCAGTGGTTCCGCACAACGCCCCCACCGCCTCAAAGCCCCACGATCCCATTCCACTCCTTCGCGAACGCCGGGCGTTCCTTGGAGGTGATGTCGCGGGCGATGGCCAGTCGCTTGCGCAGGGCGCCTTCCGGGAAGACCAGCGGGTCCTCGGCCAGTGCGGCGCGTTCCTCGTCCTTGGAGGAGGCGAGGACGTCCCGCGCGGCCGGCACCGGGCAGACGTAGTTGACCCAGACGGCCAGTTCGGCGGCGATCTCCGGCCGGTAGTAGAAGTCGATCAGCTGTTCCGCGTTGCGTTTGTGCTCGGCGCGGCCGGGGATCATCAGGCTCTCCGCCCACAGTTCGGCGCCCTCCTGCGGCACCACGAACTCGATGTCCGGGTTGTCCTGTTTGAGCTGTGCGACGTCGCCCGAGTACGCCTGCGCCGCGAGCACGTCCCCCGAGGCCAGGTCCTTGATGTAGTCGTTGCCGGTGAAGCGCCGGATGTGTTTCTTGTCCACGAGGCGGCGGATGCGTTCCGTCATCCGGTGGAAGTCGGTCTCCGTCCAGCGCGTGATGTCGACGCCGTCGCCCTGCATGAGCATCGCGAAGGACTCGTCCAGACCGGACAGCAGCGTCACCCGCCCGCGCAGGTCGTCCTTCCACAGGTCGGCGGTGTGCTGGATCTCCCGGCCGAGCTTCTTGCGGTTGTACGCGATGCCGGTGATGCCCGACTGCCAGGGGACGCTGTGCTTGCGCCCGGGGTCGAAGTGCGGGGTGCGCAGCAGCGGGTCGAGGTGGCGCGCGACGTTGGGCTGCCGGGAGCGGTCCATCTCCTGCACCCAGCCGAGGCGTACGAAGCGGCCGCACATCCAGTCGCTGATGACGATCAGGTCGCGGCCGGTCGGCCGGCGGTTCATCAGGGCGGGGCTGATCTTGCCGAAGAACTCGTCGTTGTCGTTGATCTCCTCGGTGTATGTCACCGAGACGCCGGTGTGCTGCTCGAACACCTCCAGCGTCGGCCGCCGCCGCTGGTCGCGCTCGTCCACGTCGATGTAGAGCGGCCAGTTGGCGAAGGTCAGGCGCCGGTCGCGGGCCGAGCGGTCGGGGGCCGCGCGGTCGCCGGGGGCGACGTACGCGGCGGGCACTCCGCACCCGGCCACCAGCGCGGCCAGCGCCCCGGCCGCTCCCGTACCGACCGTGCCCCGAAGCAGCGAACGCCGCGATAGTTCAGCCATGGCGAGCACTCTCACGCGCCGTGGGCGGCGGGGGCAAGCGACAGAACGTCGCCTGCCGGGGCGCTGCCCACGACGGAGTGACGGGCGGCACAGCGCGGTGTGCCGCCCGGCGGACGGACTCAGCCGTTCAGCGACGTCATCACGTGCTTGACGCGCGTGTAGTCCTCGAAGCCGTAGCCCGAGAGGTCCTTGCCGTAACCGGACTTCTTGAACCCGCCGTGCGGCATCTCGGCGACCAGCGGGATGTGGGTGTTGATCCACACGCAGCCGAAGTCCAGCTTCTTGGACATCCGCATGGCCCGCGCGTGGTCCTTGGTCCACACCGACGAGGCCAGCGCGTACTCCACACCGTTCGACCACTCGACGGCCTGGTCCTCGTCCCGGAAGGACTGGACGGTGATGACCGGGCCGAAGACCTCCTGCTGGACGATCTCATCGTCCTGCTTCAGGCCGGAGACGACGGTCGGGGCGTAGAAGTAGCCCTTCTCGCCGACCTGGTGGCCGCCCGCCTCGATCTTGGCGTGCGCGGGCAGGCCGTCGATGAAGCGCTTGACCTGCGCCAGCTGGTTGGCGTTGTTCAGCGGCCCGTAGAACACGTCCTCGTCGTCCACCGCGCCGGTCTTGGTGTCGGCGGCGGCCTTGGCGAGCGCGGTCACGAACTCGTCGTGGATGGACTCGTGGACGAGCACCCGGGTCGCGGCCGTGCAGTCCTGGCCCGCGTTGAAGTAGCCGGCCTCCGAGATGCCCGCGACCGCCTTGGCGATGTCGGTGTCCTCGAAGACCACGACCGGCGCCTTGCCGCCCAGCTCCAGGTGGACCCGCTTGAGGTCCTTGGCCGCGGACTCGGCGACCTGCATACCGGCCCGTACGGAACCGGTGATCGAGGCCATCGCCGGGGTCTTGTGCTCGACCATCAGACGGCCGGTGTCACGGTCGCCGCAGATGACGTTGAAGACGCCGCGGGAGTGGCCCAGCTCGTCCAGCACGCCGCCGATGATCTCGGCGATCAGCACGGTCGAGGCGGGCGTGGTGTCGGAGGGCTTGAGGACGACGGTGTTGCCCGCGGCCAGCGCCGGGGCGAACTTCCACACCGCCATCATCATGGGGTAGTTCCACGGCGCGACCTGCGCGCAGACGCCGACCGGCTCACGGCGGACGATGGACGTCAGACCGTCCATGTACTCGCCCGCGGCGCGGCCCTCCAGCATCCGGGCGGCGCCCGCGAAGAAGCGGATCTGGTCCACCATCGGAGGGATCTCCTCCGAGCGGACGAGCGCGACGGGCTTGCCGCAGTTCTCCGACTCGGCGGCGATCAGTTCCTCGGCCCGCTCCTCGAAGCGGTCGGCGATCTTGAGCAGGACCTTCTGGCGCTCGGCGGGCACCAGGTCGCGCCAGGCGGGGAACGCGGCCTCGGCGGCGGCCATCGCGGCGTCGACGTCCGCGGCGGCGGACAGCGGAGCGGTGGCGTACGCCTCACCCGTGGCCGGGTCGACCACCTCCGTGGTCCGCCCGTCGGCGGCGTCCCGGAACTCCCCGTCGATGTAGTTGCGCAGCCGACGCAGTTCGGTGGTCACGAGCGACCCCTCCTAGTCAGGTGTCCAGTGCTTGAGATGCCCACCCTAGCCAGGAAGTCAACGTTTTCGACATACCCGTCAAGGGTGAACGACGAAATCAGTGGCGTCGGGATCCACAGACAACTGATTTCATCGCATCGGGGTTGCGGGACTGACGAGGCTCGTGCAGAGTGAGGGATGTGGCCACTCGTGACAGAAACGGCACCCAGTCGATCGACTCCGTCTCCCTGGCGATCATCGAGCAGCTCCAGGAGGACGGCCGTCGTCCGTACGCCGCGATCGGCAAGGCCGTCGGCCTGTCCGAGGCGGCGGTGCGGCAACGCGTACAGAAACTGCTCGACCAAGGCGTGATGCAGATCGTCGCGGTCACCGACCCCCTCACGGTCGGCTTCCGGCGGCAGGCGATGGTCGGGATCAACGTCGAAGGCGACCTCGACCCGGTGGCCGACGCCCTGACGGCCATGGAAGAGGTCGAGTACGTCGTCATGACCGCGGGCTCCTTCGATCTCCTCATCGAGATCGTCTGCGAGGACGACGACCACCTGCTGGAAATGATCAACAAGCGGATCCGCACGCTGCCCGGCGTCCGGACGACCGAGAGCTTCGTCTACCTCAAGCTCCGTAAGCAGACCTACACCTGGGGAACCAGATAGCCATGACCGCTGACCTCTCGAAGACGGCCTACGACCACCTGTGGATGCACTTCACCCGCATGTCGTCGTACGAGAACGCCCCCGTGCCGACGATCGTGCGCGGCGAGGGCACGAACATCTACGACGACAAGGGCAAGCGCTACATCGACGGTCTGGCCGGCCTCTTCGTCGTCCAGGCCGGCCACGGCCGCGCCGAACTCGCCGAGACCGCGCTCAAGCAGGCCCAGGAACTGGCCTTCTTCCCCATCTGGTCGTACGCCCACCCCAAGGCCGTCGAGCTGGCCGAGCGGCTGGCCCACTACGCGCCCGGCGACCTGAACAAGGTCTTCTTCACCACCGGCGGCGGCGAGGCCGTCGAGACCGCGTGGAAGCTGGCCAAGCAGTACTTCAAGCTCACCGGCAAGCCCGCCAAGCACAAGGTCATATCGCGCGCGGTGGCCTACCACGGCACCCCGCAGGGCGCCCTGTCCATCACCGGACTGCCGGGCCTCAAGGCCCCGTTCGAGCCGCTGGTCCCCGGCGCGCACAAGGTCCCGAACACCAACATCTACCGGGCGCCGCTCTTCGGCGACGACCCGGAGGCGTTCGGCCGCTGGGCCGCCGACCAGATCGAGCAGCAGATCCTCTTCGAGGGCCCGGACACCGTCGCCGCCGTCTTCCTGGAACCGGTGCAGAACGCGGGCGGCTGCTTCCCGCCCCCGCCCGGCTACTTCCAGCGGGTCCGCGAGATCTGCGACCGGCACGACGTGCTGCTCGTCTCCGACGAGGTCATCTGCGCCTTCGGCCGCCTCGGCACGATGTTCGCCTGCGACAAGTTCGACTACGTACCGGACATGATCACCTGCGCCAAGGGCATGACCTCGGGCTACTCCCCCATCGGCGCCTGCATCATCTCCGACCGGCTGGCCGAACCGTTCTACAAGGGCGACAACACCTTCCTGCACGGCTACACCTTCGGCGGCCACCCGGTCTCCGCCGCCGTCGCCTGCGCCAACCTCGACATCTTCGAGCGCGAGGGCCTCAACCAGCACGTGCTGGACAAGGAGGACGCCTTCTTCTCGACCCTGAAGAGGCTCCACGACCTGCCCATCGTCGGTGACGTCCGCGGCAACGGGTTCTTCTACGGCATCGAACTCGTCAAGGACAAGACCACGAAGGAATCGTTCAACGACGAGGAGACCGAGCGCGTACTGTACGGCTTCCTCTCCAAGGCCCTCTTCGAGAACGGTCTGTACTGCCGTGCCGACGACCGCGGCGACCCGGTCGTCCAGCTCGCCCCGCCGCTCATCGCCGACCAGCCGGTCTTCGACGAGATCGAGCAGATCCTGCGCGGCACGCTGACGGAGGCGTGGGCGAAGCTCTGACACGTGCGGAACGGCGGGCGCGGGCCCGGGGCCGAGGAGCGTGCGAAGAAAGGCCGCAACCTCGCCCCGGGCCCGCGGTCCGGTCCGGGTCTCCGGGCTTGTCGCGTCCACCCGCCCACCTGCCGGTACGTGCGTGCCCGCTCAGCAGGCTCGCGCGCCCGCCCGCGATGCGCGCACGGCCCCGGACTCACGGTCCCGTACGCCCTCCGAGCAGGCGCGGCCCCCGGGCGAGCGCGGGCTCCGGGCGCCGGCCGCCCCTTCCCCCTGCGCACCCCGCATCTCCCGCGGCCCCTCCCCATTAGCCCTTCGCCCAGGTTCTTCATATAAGCGGCCATTTGAGTGAACCTGGGCCGTGGTGCGCGGCGAGCGCCGAATACCGAGGGTCGCCACTCCTTACCGTGCCAGTGACCGATACCCTCCATGGTCGTTCACCCGGTTGGGGGAACGATCGGACGCGACGAGCATGAGGTGCGCAGATGGTGGCCCCACCTGACAACGACGTTCTCTGGGCGCGCGGCCTGCACCACACATACGCCGGCTCCCCGCGCTCACCGGGGTTTCCCTCGGTGTCCGCGAGGGCGAGATCCTCGCCGTCACCGGTCCGCGCGGCTGCGGCAAGACGACTCTCCTGCGGTGCCTTTCCGGCCAACTTGCCCCGGACAGCGGCGAGATCTGGTTCAACAGTTCACCTGTGCACACGCTCTCCCCGCTCAGCCGTGAACGGCTGCGCCTGGACCGGTTCGGCTGGGTGGACACCGAACCGCACCTCGTCCCCGAACTGTCCGCCTGGGAGAACGCCGCCCTCCCCCTGCTGCTGCGCGGCGTCGGTCACCGCGAAGCCAAGCAGACCGCCGGCGAGTGGCTGGACCGCCTCGACGTGGGCCGCTGCGCCCGCCAACGCCCCGGCCGCCTCGACCAGTCCCAGCGCCAGCGCATCGCCGTCGCCCGCGCCCTGGCCTGCGCGCCGCGGGTCCTGTTCGCCGACGAGCCCACCGCGCCGCTGCACCGCGCCGACGCCGCCCAGGTCCTGCGCGCCATCACCACGGCTGCCCGCTCGCACGACATCACGGTCGTCCTCGCCACCCACGAGCCCGAGGCCGAGACCCTCGCCGACCGCACCGTGGCGCTCCTCGACGGCCGTCGCGTCGGCCCCAAGGCCCCCGCCCCCGAGAAGGAAAGCAGGGCAGAGTGCTCGCTCTCCGTCTGACCCTCGGGGCCCACCCCCTCGTCCTGCTGCGCCGCCTGCTCGTGGCCGCCGCCTCCGCGGGCACCGGCTTTCTCCTGCTGGCCGTCCTCGGTCATGCCGCCGCCCACCCGGCGTCGGCCGCGGACGCCTTCGTACGCCTGCTCTGGTGTGCCGTCCCGGTCGCGGCCACCACCCAGCTCGCCGTGTCCGCGGCCCGTACCGACCCCGCGACCCGGCCTCAACGGGGCATGTCCGCCGCCGGATTGGGGCCTGCCCGGCTGACCCTGATCGCCGCCACCTCCACCGCCGTCTCCTGTGTCCTGGGCAGCTTCTGCGCGCTGCTCGTGTTCCTGGCGCTCCGTGGCGATCTGGGCGGCGCGCCCGCCACCGATTCCGCCACCCGGCTCCTCGGCGCAGGCCACGCCCTCCCGCCGGCCGGCGCGTTGCTGCTGCTCGCCGTCGTCCCCCTGATCGCGTCGGGCACGACCGCGGTCGTCCTGCGCCCCCGCAAGGACGCCCGCGGCGGCCGGCGCGGCGCCCGGGCGGCCGCCGGAACCGGCGAGCCCCTCACGGCCATGGAGACCAACAGTTCGCGTTCCGCCATGCCCGCCGCGCTCCCGTGGGGGATCACCCTGACGGCGGCCGGCCTCGCCCTGGAGACCTACGTCAGCCGGGGCGCCGCCGACGCCGACGCGCTCCTCCCGTTGCCCGAACGCCTCGTCGGCAGCCCGCCGGGTGTCCTGGCGGGCTGGGCGCTGTCCACCCTCGGCCTGGTCCTGGCGGGCCCCGGTCTGACGCAGCTGTCCGGCCGGCTGCTCGCCGCCGGCCGCCCGGGCGCCGTCCGCCTCCTCGCGGGCCGGGTCCTCCAGGAGGAGTCCCGGCGCATCGGCCGTCCGCTCGGCGTGCTCTGCGCGGTCGCCTCCGGCACGTACGCGGCGGTGCGGGTGTACGAAGCCGCCCCCGCCCGGCCGCTCGGCCCCCTCACCGGGCTGGGCGCGGCCCTCGTCCTGGCCTGCGTCACCGCGAGCGCCCTCACGGCGGCCCTGGAAGCCCGCTGGGCCCGTACGCACACCACCGCCGCCCTGCGCCGCCTCGGTACGCCCCGCTCCCTCCTGCACCGCGCCGCCGCCCTCCGCGTCCTGGCCCTTCTTGCCGTCCTGGCCCCCTTGACCTGGGCCATCGCGGAACTCGCCGCTCTGCCCCTGCTTCCCTGACCGCTGACCTGCCACCGCGCCACCCGCCGTCCCGGCCCGCGCCGCCGGGCCCAAGCGCTCCCCACCGCGTCGCCCGCCGTCCCGGCCCTCACCGCCGGGCCCCGGCGCCGCCCGCCTACGATGTCGGGCGTGCAGCCGAACTCCGAGTCCCCCACGCCCCATCGCCCCGTCGAGCGGTCGCCGCACCGCCGCGACGACCGCGAGATCGAGACGCTCGCCGCATTCGACCGGGTGCTGGCCTCGGGCAGTCTGCGCGGCTACCGTGTCCAGTCCCTCGACCTGACCGGCCGCACGGCCGCCCTGCTCGGCACGCCGGCCTCGGACGCCGTCTTCCTCGGCTGCCGGATGGCACCGGAGGCTGCCGCGAGCGTGCGGGCGGACGGCGCTCTGGTCTTCCCGCCGATACCGAATCTGCCGTTCGACCCGTACCGCGGCAGCCTCTACTCGCCCGGCGAACTCTTCGAAGCCCTCGCCACCGACGCCGGCTACGCGGCGACCCCCGACGCCCTGGCCTACGACTGGTACCAGCGGACCATGTCGGACGGCGACATCTTCGCCTCGATGCTGCGCGGCATCCACGACGACGCCGTCTCGGACGCCCTGGACGAGCACCTCACCGGCGCCCGTGTCGTCGGCATCATGGGCGGGCACGCGCTGGAGCGCGGTTCCGACGCGTACGAAGGCGCGGCCCGGCTGGGGCGCCGGCTCGCCCGGACCGGTCTGACGGTCGCCACGGGCGGCGGTCCGGGCGCGATGGAGGCCGCGAACCTCGGCGCCTACGCTGCCCCCTTCGAGGACACCATGCTGGCCGAGAGCCTCGCTCTCCTCGCCAAGGTGCCGCGGTTCGGCCCCTCGGTGACGGACTGGGCGCGGGCCGCCTTCGAGGTACGGGACCGCTGGCCGGACGGCGGCGACTCGGTCGGCATCCCCACCTGGTTCTACGGGCACGAGCCGCCGAACGCCTTCGCGGCCCACATCGCCAAGTACTTCGTCAACGCGGTCCGCGAGGACGGCCTCCTGGCGCGCTCCAACGCCGGAGTGATCTTCCTGCCCGGCGCGGCGGGCACCGTGCAGGAGATCTTCGACAACGCGACCCCGAACTACTACGGGTCGCGGGGCGAACCGACCCCGATGGTGCTCGTCGACCGTGCCCACTGGACCGAGCGGCTGCCCGCCTGGCCCCTGTTGCAGGCGCTCGCCGCGGAACGCGCCATGTCCGACAAGATCGCTCTGGTCGACTCGGTGGAAGAGGCCACGGAAGCACTGGCCCGCCTCGGCGGAGCCCCCGGTCCCGGCCCAGCGGCATCTGCCCGACCGTCCGAGGCAACTCACGCCCCCGAAACCACGTCTCGCTAGTCAGGTAATGCACAGGTAAAACCAGGCAGTGCGCGAAACGGAGTTCTTGGTGCTCATCGGTCTTCTGACGGCGGTAGCGGCCTCGGCCTGCTACGGCACGGGGTCGGTCCTGCAAGCGGTGGGATCACGCAAGTCCGCGCGCCGGGAGGCGGCCGCCGCGTCCACCACCGGCGTCACCGCACACGGCGGGCCCAGTCTCTCCTCCACCGCCAAGGCGGCCGTGACCTGGGAGTTCATGGTCGGCACGGTGCTGGACTTCGTGGGCTTCGGCCTCGGCGCGCTGGCCGCCCGGCTGCTGCCGCTCTTCCTCTCGCAGACCGTCATCAGCGCCAACCTCGTGATCACCGCCGTCCTCAGCATCAAGCTGCTCGGCATCCGGCTGAACCGCCCCGAGTGGGCCTCCATCGCCGTGGTCTGCTCGGCGCTGGTCCTGCTGGCCACCGCTGCCGGGCCGGAGGGCGGCGGTGACGCGTCGACGACCACCCACTGGTGGCTGCTGATCGCCTCGGTCGCGCTGATCGGCGGTGGCACGCTGGTCGTCCGGCTGCTCGGCAGCCGCGCCGCGATCCTCGCCGGCCTGCTGTCCGGCCTGGGCTTCGGCGCGCTCGGTGTCGGGGTGCGCGTACTGAACGGCGTCGACCCGTTCCACCTGCCCACGCTCCTGGCGGACCCGGCGCTCTACGCCATTCTGGTCGCCGGTATCGGCGGTATGTATCTGCACACGGTGGCCCTCCAGATCGGTTCGGTCAACGGCGCCACGGCGGCGCTGGTGGTGGGTGAGACGGTGGTGCCGGGCATCCTCGGGGTGCTGTGGCTCGGTGACTCCTCCCGGCCCGGCTTCGCCTGGATGGCGGTGCTCGGCTTCGTCGTGGCGGTGGCCGGTGCCGTCGCGGTCGCCTGGTTCGGCGAACCGGAGGACGGCGGCGCGACCGGTACGGCTAGCGGACCGGCGGCCGTACCGGCCCCCGCGGAGGAAGCGAAGACGCTGGACGGGCCGTCGGCCGGGGGCGACGCACGGACCACGACGGGCAGCCGCACCAGCTCCTCGTAGCCCCGTAGCACTTCTCGTAGCGCGGGCACGGGCACGCGCCCCCACGGTGGGCGTCCCTCAGCGGTTCAGGACCACGACGTCCTCGGCCGCGAAGGTGACGCCCACCGACTCGCCGTCCTGCGGAGCGTCCCGCAGCGCGCAGGCCGCCTCCACCTGCGGTCCGGTGTCCGGCTGGAGGAGCAGGGCGACATGGGTACCGCGGAAGGTACGGGCCGCTACCATGCACGGCAGTCCGTCCGCGGCAGCCGTGATCCCCACCCCGGCCGGACGCACCAGCAGGCGGCACGGGCCGTCCGGCGTGCCGTCCGGTACGGGGACCTTGCCCCACGGGGTGTCGGCGGCCCCGCCCCGCACGGTCGCCTCCACGACGTTGTCGAAGCCCAGGAAGCGGGCGACGAACTCGGTGGCGGGACGCTGCCAGACCTCCAGCGGAGTACCGCTCTGCGCGATCCGCCCCTCCTGCATGACCACCACCCGGTCGGCCAGCGCGAAGGCCTCACCCTGGTCGTGCGTCACGGCCAGTACGGTCGTCCCCAGCTCGCCGAAGACTCTCCGCAGCTCGACGACCAGGCGCTCCCGCAGGCCGCGGTCGAGCTGGCCGAGCGGCTCGTCCAGCATCAGCAGCCGTGGCCGCGGCGCGAGGGCGCGGGCCAGCGCCACCCGCTGTTGTTCGCCACCGGACAGCGCCGCCACAGCGCGCCGCTGGGCCCCCGGCAGGCCGACCAGGTCCAGGAGTTCGGCCACCGTACGCTCCTGTTCGGCACGCGAGGCGCCGCGCATGCGCAGGCCGAAGGCCACGTTCCCGCCGACGTCGCGCTGCGGGAAGAGCTGGTGGTCCTGGAACATCAGCCCGACGCCACGGCGGTGTGTGGGCACGCCCGACTGGTCCCGTCCTTCCAGGAAGACGCGCCCCGCGTCGGCGGCTTGCAGTCCCGCCACGACCCGCAGCAGCGTGGACTTGCCGCTGCCGCTGGGCCCCAGTACGCACACGATCTCCTGCGCGGCGACGCTCAGACCGACCGCGTCCAGCGCCGGCGGCTGCCCGGTACGGAAGCGGACGGTGACGTCGTCCAGCCGCAGCAGTGCCTCGTCCGCCGTGTCCGCGTGTTCCGCCATCTAAAACTCTCCGGCCTGATCGGTACGGATGCGCTCCAGCGCCAGCAGCGCGCCCGCGCACACCACCATCAAGATCGTGGACAGCGCCATCGCCTGTCCGTAGTTGAGTTCTCCGGCGCGTCCCAGCAGCCGTGCGACGGCCACCGGCAGCGTCGGGTTGTCCGGCCGCGCGATGAAGACCGTCGCGCCGAACTCGCCCAGCGACACGGCGAAGGCGAAGCCCGCGGCGACCAGCAGGGCCCGTCGCACCAGCGGCAGGTCGACCTCGCGCCACACCCGCCAGGGCGAGGCTCCCAGCACCGCGGCCGCTTCCCGCAGCCGCTCGTCCACCGCGCGCAGCACGGGCAGCATGGTCCGTACGACGAAGGGCACTCCGACCAGCGCCTGCGCCAGTGGCACCAGCCACCACGAGGACCGCAGATCGAGCGGCGGCTCGTCGAGAGTGATCAGAAAGCCGAAGCCGACGGTCACGGCCGAAACCCCGAGGGGCAGCATCAGCAACGCATCGAACCCTCGCACCAACCGGCCGCCCCGCTTCGTCAGCGCGGCAGCGGCCAGCCCGCCCACCACCAGGGCGATCAGCGTGGCGGCGGCCCCGTAGGCGAGCGAGTTCCACAGGGCGTTCAAGGGGGCGACGGCAAAGGTGCTGTCCATGGAGGCAGCGGATTGCAACGCCCGGTAGAACGTGAACCCGTAGCCGTCCGGCCCGGCGAAGGACCGTTCGATCAGCACCGCCAGCGGCACCACCAGCAGCAGCGCGATCACGACGAGCGTCCCCCACAGGAGCGCCCACTGTCCGGCGCCACGCGGCCGCCGCACTGTCTGCGCCGGGTCGACGAGCGTGAGGGCGGCCTCCCGCCGCCGTACGGTCCAGGCGTGCAGGGCCAGCAGCGCCAGCACGGCGGCGAACTGGAGCAACGTGAGAACGGCAGCGGTCGGCAGGTCCAGGAAATCGGCGGTCTGCCGGTAGATCTCCACTTCCAGTGTGGAGAACGTCGGCCCGCCGAGGATCTGCACCACACCGAAGGAGGTGAAGGTGAAGAGGAAGACCATCAGTGCGGCGGCCGCGACGGCCGGCCCCAGGGCGGGCAGCGTCACCCGCCGCCAGGCGCCCCAGCGGGACGCCCCGAGCACCCGGGCCGCTTCTTCCTGCCGCGGGTCGAGCTGCCCCCAGAGGCCGGACACGGTCCGTACGACCACGGCGTAGTTGAAGAAGACGTGCGCCAGCAGGATCGCCCACACCGAGGTGTCCAGCCGTACGCCCCACAGGTCGTCCAGCACCCCGCCGCGCCCGACCAGCGCCAGGAACGCCGACCCGACGACCACCGTCGGCAGGACGAACGGCACCGCGACCACGGACCGCAGCAGCTTCTTTCCGGGGAATTCGAAGCGCGCGAAGACATACGCGCCGGGGAGCGCGATCAGCAGCGTGAGCCCGGTCGAGGCCGCTGCCTGCCAGGCGGTGAACCACAGGACGTGCAGGACGTCCGGGTCGGTGAGCACCTCCCCGGCACGGCCCAGCTGCCACTGTCCGCCGTCCTTCAGGCCGCGCCCGACGATCGCGGCGACCGGGTAGGCGAAGAACAGCGCGAAGAAGGCGAGCGGCAGCGCCATCAGGGCGAGCCGGGTGGCCGTTCCCCGCGCGCGGCGCGCCCGCCCCTGACGGCCGGTTACTTCAGAACGAGCGAGGACCACTGCTTGATCCACTGTTCGCGGTTCTTGGTGATCGTCTCCGGAGCCACCGTCTGCGGCTTGTCGATCTTCTCGCCGTACTTGGTGAACAGCTCCGGCACCTTCGCGTCCTCACGCGCCGGGTTGACGAACATCTGGAGCGGCACGTCCTCCTGGAACTGCTTGCTCAGCAGGAAGTCCAGCAGCGCCTTGCCGCCCTTCTCGTTCTTGGCGCCCTTGAGCAGGCCCGCGAACTCGATCTGCCGGAAGCAGGTGCCGGTCGCGACACCGGTGGGGGCCTCCTTGGGCTCCGGCTTCTTGCCCAGCACCTCCACCGGCGGGCTCGACGCGTACGACACCACCAGGGGCTTGTCCCCCTTGCCCTGGCCGGCCGCCGACCCCGAGAACCGCTCGTTGTACGCCTGCTCCCAGCCGTCCACGACCTCGACGCCGTTGGCCTTGAGCTTCTTCCAGTACTCCTGCCAGCCGGATTCGCCGTACTCGGCGATGGTGCCGAGCTGGAAGGCGAGCCCCGGCGAGGACGTGGCGGAGTTCTCGGTGACCAGCAGCCCCTTGTACTCGGGCTTGAGCAGGTCGTCGAAGGTCTTCGGCGGCGCGATCTTGTGCTCGGCGAAGTAGGCCCGGTCGTAGTTGACGCAGGTGTCGCCGTAGTCCACCGGCGTCACCCGGTGCTCCGCCTTGTCGAGCTGGAGCTCGTCGGACACGCTCTCCAGCCCCTTGGCCTGGTACGGAGTGAAGATCCCTTCCTTCAGCCCCCGCGACAGCAGCGTGTTGTCGATACCGAAGAAGACATCACCCTGAGGGTTCCCCTTCGACAGGATCGCCTGGTTGACGGCCTTGCCCGCGTCCCCGCCCTTGAGCACGTCGACCTTGTAGCCGGTCTGCTCGGTGAACTCCGCCAGCACGGATTTCGAGACGTTGAAGGAGTCATGGCTGACGAGTGTGACGCTCTTCGGGTCCTTGCTGCCGCTGCCGCCCGAGCCGCACGCGGCGAGCGCCGTCATGCCGGCCGCGACGGCCAGCGCCGTGACGGTGATCCTTCTGGTGGTGCTCACTGAATTCCTCCTGGCTGGCCAGGAAGAGACGCGGCCCCGCCCGGCGCTCCGCGAAGGAGGCCGGACGGGGCGCAACAGCATGAGTGACGACCGAACTTCCTACCCGGAATGACCCGGGCGAGGTTCAAGGGTCTGCGGCACCTCGGTGTCCGTGACGCTAGGTCCGTGACACTGCCGCACTCTCAGCGCTGTGGCGCTCCCCTGTCGGAATGTGCATTTGTTCGATCACACCGTACCAGCGGGCGGTCAGCGCTCCGAGGCGGCGAGCTGCCCGCAGGCGCCGTCGATCTCCTGCCCGCGCGTGTCGCGGACCGTCACCGGCACGCCGTGCGCGGCGATGGCCTCCACGAACGCCTTCTCGTCCTCGGGACGGGAGGCGGTCCACTTCGAACCGGGCGTCGGGTTCAACGGAATGAGATTGACATGAACCCGCTTGCCCTTGAGCAGCCGGCCCAGCAGGTCGCCCCGCCAAGCCTGGTCGTTGATGTCCCGGATCAGCGCGTACTCGATCGAAATCCGTCGACCGGACTTCTCCGCGTACTCCCACGCCGCGTCCAGCACCTCACGCACGTTCCAGCGCGTGTTGACCGGCACGAGCGTGTCGCGCAGCTCGTCGTCCGGCGCGTGCAGCGACACCGCGAGCCGGCACTTCAGCCCCTCGTCCGCGAAGCGCAGCATCGCCGGCACGAGACCGACCGTGGACACCGTGATGCCCCGCTGCGACAGCCCCACCCCGTCGGGCTCGGGGTCGGTCAGCCGCCGGATCGCGCCCACGACCCGGTTGTAGTTCGCCAGCGGCTCGCCCATGCCCATGAAGACGATGTTGGACAACCGGGCCGGCCCACCCGGCACCTCACCGTCCCGCAGTGCCCGCATACCGTCGACGATCTGATGAACGATCTCGGCGGTGGAGAGGTTCCGGTCCAGCCCGGCCTGCCCCGTGGCGCAGAACGGACAGTTCATACCGCACCCGGCCTGCGACGAGATGCACATCGTGACCCGGTCCGGGTAGCGCATCAGCACGGACTCCACGAGGGTCCCGTCGTGCAGCTTCCACAGGGTCTTGCGGGTGGTGTCGTCGTCACAGGAGATGTGCCGCACCACACTCATCAGCTCGGGCAGCAGCTCCGACGCCAGCTTCCCCGCGCCGCGGCCGGAATGTCGGTCCACTCCGCCGGGTCGTGCGCATACCGCGCGAAGTAGTGCTGCGACAGCTGCTTGGCACGAAACGGCTTCTCACCGACCGCGGCCACGGCTTCACGCCGCTCGGCGGGGGTGAGATCGGCAAGGTGCCGCGGGGGCTTCTTGGCTCCGCGCGGCGCGACGAAAGTGAGTTCTCCGGGCTTAGGCATGGTTCTTCCAGTGTCGCAGACGCGCCTCTGTGACCTGCCCCACGAGCGTGCCGTCGTGGTGGTTGGTGGGTGTCATTGGGGGTTGCTGGTTGTCCTTGCACGGCCCACAGACGGCCCGGATCGATCGCAGGAAGCCCAGGTCAGCGAGGCAGCAGCCCCCAGCGCAGGCGGGCGGGAGAGGCGCCATTTTCCCACCGCCCGCGCTCCCGGGCGTGCGAAGCTGGGAGGGGCGACCGCCATGCCGTCGGCGAAGGGAACGTCACGTGCCACAGACCTCTCCGCGAGGTACGTACCTGCAAATCACCGAGTCTCTGCGCCAGAAGATCAAAAAGGGCAAGATTACTGAGAGCTTGCCGTCTGAGGCAGAACTCATGCGCACGTACGGTGTAGGCCGAACTACCGTGGGTCGCGCCCTGAGCGTCTTGAGGAATGAAGGCGTGATTGAGTCCGTGCAGGGTGTCGGCTGGTATGTGGCGGGCACACGTGATCGTCGACCGCTGGTAGAGCGCATGACGGATCTTCTTCGCGCCGAAGATGTCACGCCAGGCGCCCCCTTCCCTTCGGAGAAGGAGCTGGGCGAGCAGTTCGGAATGTCCCGCACCGCCGTGCGGACCGCCATCGCACAGTTGGAGGGAGCGGGCCTCGTAGAGATGGGCCCGGGGCGCCGGCGGCGGGTGCGCGCCCTCCCTCCCAAAGAGGGGACCTCGTAGCTTGGACAGCATGGATCTCACAGAGCGGGCCTACGGCCTCGCTGAAGCGCTCCTGTCCGAACCTCTGCCCCGGCGCTGGCAGCACTCTCTCGGAGTTGCCGAGCGGGCGCGCTCGCTCCGCCTGATACTCGGAAGCGAGGCTCCCGTACTGGAAGCCGCAGCCGTACTGCACGATGTCGGTTACTCGCCTGAGATCGCGTTCACGGGATTTCATCCGCTCGATGGCGCCCGCTATCTGCGGGAGCACACAGACATGAGCGAGCGAGTTGTTCGCTTGGTCGCACACCACTCTTGCGCCTTGCTCGAAGCCGAGGAGAGAGGGCTACGCGAAGAGCTGGCAAGCGAGTTCGACTTGGAGCGCCCTCACCTCGTAGACGCCCTACTCTATTGCGACATGACGACCACTCCGGACGGACGCCCGACCACTTCTCAAGCGCGAGTCGCCGAGATTGTCGGTCGGTACGGGCCGGACACAATCGTTGGTCGCTTCATTCAACGCGCCGCCCCCAATATTCATGCCGCCGTTCGACGCGTTGAGGAGCGATTGAGCACCGAAGAAACGCCGAGTCACCCTATGTAAGGCACCTTGCGTGCGGCGTCCAGTCCATGAGAGATCCGCAGGCGCATCGACGGGTGAATAGTCAGAGTTTCGAGGTCCGTTGGCGAAACCCAACGGACCTCTTTGGATTCTTCACTGGTCCGGAGGGCGCCGCCAACCGGGCGGGCGCGGAAGCAAATAGAGAATTGCTGTCGAACCTCGCCATCATCGTACTTCATGACGTGTTGAGGATCGGTGTAGATCCCCACGATACTCAACACAACTACCTTTATGCCAGTCTCTTCTTCGACTTCTCGCACAACCGTCTGCGAAATACTTTCACCGGCGTCATGGCCACCACCCGGAAGTGCCCACAGGCCATTATCGGTCTTGTGGATGAGCAGCAGGTTCCCCTGCTCATCTCTGACCACGGCGGTCACGGAGGGAACCACCGAGTTGGCCTTCGGGGCGGCAGGGTCGCGGAAATAATCAATGCGACTCATCAGACACCTTCACATTCAGTAGGTGACGTTATGCGCCGGGCGCTTTCCCAGACGCGTTCTAGACTTTCTGCGTATGTACCGAACAGTTCCCCGCCGGGGACACGCTGCAAGTGCAGCACGGGAGCCATATAGGCACCTACTCCGTACACATGCCCGTTCGCTAGCAGTTCATCATCAGCGCGATAGATCGAATTGTAGAGCGTTGTGTCGTGAAGCCTAAACTCCACACCTGGAAGCCTGAATAACGGGGCATAATTCACCAGCGCATTGCGAATCTTTCCCGCCATCGCCGCCCCGATCCCTTCATCTTCACCGCGAATGGATACGGCCTGGCTAGCTGGGGCTCCGAGCATGAATCGAATCGGCACGCCGGCCGCTGACTTCTCGCGCACGAGCCGATGAAATCGGGAATCCTCCGTGAGCCAGAATCCTGAGTAAACCAACAGATCAAAATGCGTTTGCGCGTTGGAATACAGCTTTACCCATGCGTCTTGCGGGACGACAGATCGGTGAGGATAAAGCCTTACCAGCTCTGAACTACTCGACTCGGTAACTTCTTCGGAAGTGCGTTCATCCGGCCAGAGATATGAGACTTCGCACTGAACCATCGAAGCCAGGGCGTACTGGAAACGCCTGTACGGCTTACGTCTTGGTTCGGAGATCCAACGCTCAACAGTTTTCGGCGAGACCCCCAAGCGCTCGGCCACCTGCTCCAACTTGAGTCCACTCGCCACAATCGCCCCGCGGATCCGCTCGTTCGCCATACGACTTCTCCCGTCTGGGACGCCCTGGGACGACTTCGACCCTAGCGAGTCGGGGGCAGGTCGTACATGCACGGAGTCCAACGTCCCCGGCTTCGCGACCAAGCTGAGACATGTCGCCGAACGAGGGCGACGACCACCCATCAAGGCCTAGCTCCGGCCGGGCCCTTGACGGAGATGCGAGACAGGTATTACATGTATCGCATCGGCCTGAACGCCTCAGCTACGAAGAGGCAGAAGGGCGCTGCTCGACCTGCACGAACTCCGCCCGGAGGGCCCCGTGAGACGGGCCCAAAGGAAGCGGGTCTTCCTTGAGAACTCAACAGCGTGCTGTCCCCAGTCACCTGCACACGGGTGGTCGATGGGGACCGCCTCCGGCCCAGCAGTTGCGGGCGCGGGAGGCCGCCTCCGGCCCTGGCACGGCCCGGGAGGCCGCTCGGAGCGATCCGGGCAACAGGAGCCGTCCCCTGCACTTGGGCGGCCCGGGGCCACTTCCTCCCCGGGGTGAGAAAAGGAGCGCCGCCCACTGACCTCTCCGGGAGTGGGCGCGGGCCGTTACGCCCCGGCCTTCCAGCCGGCGGTGTCCGACGGTCACCGATCACCCGAGGTTCCTTCGAACAGAGGAGCCCTGATGAGCCACCGACGAACCATCTAGGCGCTGTCCGCGCCTGACCAGCGCTTTCAGCGATGCCCATCGCGTCACCACCGCGCACCACACATCTCCGCGCGGTCGAGCACCAGTGCTCGCGGTCCTCTCTGCCCGGCCGCCTTCGGGCGACGCCGGGCGGAGTGGTGCCGCGGTTGCTCGTGCTGAAGAACGGCCTGCACACAACCGATGTCCGCCCCGGCCCGCTTTCTCAGGGCCTGGCCGGGGCGCTGCCGTTTCCTTCGAGAGGAACGCCTGTCATGAAGATTCCCACCCCTGACCACGCCATGGCTGCGGACCTGGTCGCCCAGGAGCCGAGCGCCGCCGACCTGGCCGCGATCGAAACCGAGATGCCGGTGCTGGTGGCGGAGGTTGAGCTGCTGGACGCGCGGATCGCGGCGCTGGACACCCCGGTACCGGAGGTGACCATCCGCCGCATCCGGCGCGCCCGCCGCAAGCTGATCGCCGCCCGCCTGGCCCTGGCCAACCGGCCGGGCGAGCCCGTGCCGGAGGTGGCGTGATGGCCGCCGCCGAATTCGCCGCGGCCTACATCGCGCTGTTCACCGCGCACCACGCCGCCGACTACCTGACCCAAAGCGACCGCATGTCGGCCCGCAAGGCCGGCTGGACGGAACAGGGCGCCGACGGCAAGCCGGTCCGGCACACCGGGTGGGGCGCGAACCAGCTGCACGCCGCCACGCACAGCGTCGCCGAACTGCTGACGCTGGGCCTCCTGGCCACCGTGGTCCACCTGTCCCTCCCCGTGTGGAGCGTGACGGCCGCCGTGGTCTGGATTCACCTCACGCACTCGTTGATCGACCGCAGGTGGCCGGTGCGGGCCTGGATGTGCCGCACCGGGGCCGGCGGCTTCGTACGGCGCGGCGGGATGCCGCTGGTCGATCAGTCCATGCACCTGGTCTTCGGCCTGTTCCCGGCCGCTCTGCTTATCGCGGGAGGTGCCTGATGACGCGCCGACCGCGCGCCACGCTGCGCCACCGCCTGTGGCGGCGCCTTCACCCCCGCGCCTACCGCGCCGGGCAGCTTGCCGAACAGCGGCACGTCCTGGACACCGCCCTCGACTACACCCGCACCGACGTGATCGGGGGCGTGTCATGACGGTCTCGGCCCTGGAGAGGTTCCGGGAGCGCGCGCAGCACGACCCGGACGTGTCCTGGCTGCTGAACTTCGCCAGGAGCGCGGTGCAGGCCGGCCGCTACCAGTCGGCGCTGATCCGGCGGCTGTCCGCGGAGCTGGAGCAGGCCCGTCATGATCCGCTGACGGGCCTGCTGACGCGGGCCGGCTTCGAGCAGTGCGCCCCGCACGTCTTGAAGGCCGGGCCGTGCGCCGTCCTGCTGATCGACCTGGACGGGCTCAAGCGGCTCAACGACCAGTTCGGCCACGATGCGGGCGATGCGGCGATCCGGGCGACCGGCGCGAGCCTGATGGAGGTCCTGGAGTCGCACCCGGGCGCGTCGGCGGGCCGGTTGGGCGGAGACGAGTTCGCCGCCGTGGTGCCGCTGCCGGAGACCGTTGCGCTGCCGTGGCTGCTGCGCGGCCTGCACGGCTCCATCACCGCCCCGTTCCGCCACCGCGGCCGTGATGACCTGACGGTGGGCGCCTCGATCGGCGCTTGCCTCACCGCTGACCTGCCCGCCGTGGCCCTGCCGCTGGCGCTGCGGCTGGCGGATGAGGCCATGTACGAGGCCAAGCGCAGCGGCGGCGGCTGGCTCGCCGCCGCCGGTCCGGCCCCGGCTCACCGCACGGTCAACGGGCGCCGGGACGGCCGGCGCGGCACCGCCCTGGAAGGGACCGCATCGTGATCCGTATTGTGACGGCGGGCCGCCTGGCCGCGCTGCACGCCGAAGTCGATGACGCCTCTGACCTGGTCGCGCAGGCCCAAGAGGAAGCGGCCGCGCAGTGGGCGGCCCGGCTGGCCGCCAGCCGAGAGCTGATCGAAGAGCGCAAGGCCCTTATCGGCGTCGCGCACACGGCGATCGTGCAGGCCGAGGAAGTGCGCGGGCAAGCTGCGCAGCTACGACAGTTGTTCTCCACCGCGCTGCTGGTCATGGCCCGACAGCAGCGCCGCATCGGCGAGCTGGAGCAGCAGCTTGACGCCGTCCGCACGGCGCCGCCGTGGCTGTACCTGCTGCGCCGGTACGGCGAGCCGCACAGCCTGCACGCCACCCAGGAGTCGGCCGAACAGCACGCAGAGGCCGGCGGCGCAGCGCCCGCCGGCTGGTGCCCCGCATCGGACCGGCCAGCCGCCGAGGTCCCATGGCGGGTGGAAGCCGTGACCATGGTGCAGGCGTCGGAGCATGTGGTGGGGGCGGCATGAGGCCCTCGAAGATGACCAGCACGGCCGATGTTGAGGCGGCGGACCGGACGCTGACGATCGGGTCGTGGACCATCACCATCGGCGCGATCGTCTACAGCGTCTTGACGGTCACCCCGCTGATGGCCAGCCACACCGCGCCCGGCTGGGTGTGGACCGCGCCGATCCTGCCGCTGGTGGTGGATTCGGCGGTGGTCATCGTCGTACGCCTGGATGCCGCCCTGGCCCGCCTGCACGCGCAGGCCGCCCGGGACGGCTCCACCCCGCGTCGGTCCGTGTGGCCGTTCCTGCTGCGGTGGCTGACCGGGCTGTTGACCCTTGTGCTCAACGTCGGCGATGCCGCCCTGCGCGGCGATCTGGTCGGCGTCGGCGTGCACATCCCGGCGCCGCTGCTGCTGATCGTGAATGCCGAAGCCGCGTTGGCCTACCGGCGCGCCATCGCCGCGGCGATGGCGCGCATCGAGCGTGAACAGCGCGAGCGCCAGGAGCGTGAACAGACCGCGTGCCAGGAGCGTGAACGCTTGGCCCGCGAGGAGCGGGAGCGTGAACGCGAGCGCCGTGAACGCTTGGCACGTGAGGAGCGTGAACAGGCGGAGCGGCTGGAGCGTGAACGCCGTGAACACGAGGCCGCCGAACAGCGCGACGCCCGTGAACATGCCGCGCGGCAAGAGCGTGAACGTCTGGCCAGCCAGGAGCGCCAGGCCGAAGCCGACCGCCAGGAAGCGGCCCGCATCCGCGAGGAGGAACGCACGGAACGCCTGGCCCGTGAGCAGCGGGAACGGGAGGAACAGCGCCGCGAACAGGCGGCCCTCCAGGCCCGTGAACAGGCTCACGTCGAGCGTGAACAGCGTGAACGCCTTGAGCGGGAACGCCTCCTACGGGAGCGCTCGCACGCGGCCGATGCGCAGGCCGCAAAGATCACCATGAACACCGCGGCGGAGGCCGTGAACACGGCTGCTCCGGCGCCCGTGAACACCGCGGACCGGACGGCAGAGTCGGCCCGTGAACATCCGGCCGCCGCTGTTCACGCGGCGGCGCCGGCCGCGGCCACGCCGGTCGTGAACGGCGCCGTGAACACCGAGCTGAAGCCCGTGAACACAGACAAGCTCTCCGAGGACGCAGCGCTCAAAGCCGTCCGGCAGAGCCTGGCCGACGGGCTGACCGTCCGCGAAGCGGCTGACCGTACCGGCTGGTCGGTGGGCTGGGTCTCCGCCCGCTACCGCGAGCTGAAAGCCGCGCCGCAGCCGACCGTCGCCGGCGCCGCGTGATGTCCGCGGCGTTCGGCAAGTGCTGGGACCCGGCCGGCACCCGATGGGGCGTACCGACCTACCCCTGGCGCTACGCCCCGTCCGGGCTGGCTGCCCGCCGCCAACTGCGTGCTCGCGGGCTACGGCCCGGCGGGCAGCCGGTAGCGGCGCAGGTGATGCGCCAGTGCCGCTACGGCTCCGGCGTCTCGATCGCCTACCTCTACGAGATCAAGCGTGCCAAGCCGGTCCGGCCCATGACGCCGGGCCGCCATGCGGCGCTGGCCGCCGCGATGCGCGCGCGCCGCACCTGCCCGCAGTGCCGGCAGGACGCCGGCTACTGCATCCCCCGCTCCCTCGGCATGTGCGTGCCCTGCGCCTACCCGGACGACCGGCACGCCGCCTGACCTGCACTCTTCCTAAGTGATGGGAGTACCAACGTGACAGACCATCCTGGTCTGACCGTGGCCGCGTCAGCCCGCGCCATCCGTGCGCTGGCGGCGCTGGCCGACGCCTTCCCCGCCCTGCCCGCCGACCACTTCGCCGTGAGCACGGTGTGTGGGCCCGGCGGCATCGAAGTGGGCATCCACATCGACCTGCACACCTGCGCCGCGGACTTCGAAGCCTGGCGCGCCGTGCTGGACATCGACCCCGCCGGCATCGAGCACCACGAGCTGAACACCTTCCACTCCTTGCGCGCCTACACCGCGTTCGATGGCGTGCCCGTTCGGCTCTCTGGCTACCTGCCCTACCCCACCGTGGCCGCTGCCTGACGGCCGCCCGCGGTCCCGGACTCCATGCCGGGGCCGTCGGCGGCCGGACAGTCCGGCCCGCTGACGGGGAAGGAGGCGCCCTCTTGAGCTGCACGGAGGGAACCGGAACCCACTTCTTCATTCTGACGGTCGAAAGTCCTGGCTATGCCATGGCCACGCAGACCGGCACGTTCACCCCGCGGCCCGGATGCACGCGGGAGGAAGCCTTCAGCCGCATCTACGCCAAGGTCACTCACGACAGGCCGGAGCTGGCCCGCTGCAACGTGACCTTCTTCAGTCTCGACCGCAACGATCTGCACGACCTGGAGGGCTCATGAAGCGCCGACGCCTGGCTCTGCCCGTCGCGGTTGTCGTCGGCACGTTCTACGCCGTGGCGATCGGCTGGCGGCTGGCCTCCTACAACGTGCCTCTGACGATGCTCGTGGCCTGCGGAGGCGCCCTGTTCGTGACCGCGTTCACGCTGGTGCTGCGCATCGCCGATGCGCTCTCGACCACCGTGCACCGCTGCCGCAGGGAGGGCTGCTCCTTCACGGTGCAGGTCCGCCACGTGGACGCGGTGGAAAACCGGCGCTGGCAGGAGATCGCCGCCGACCACCCGCATCACCTCTGACCGGAAGGGCGCCCATGTCCGTGCTCAAGCAGATCTTTATGCCGCGGCCGTCGCTGCGGCAGATCCGCACCGCGCCCGATGACCTGGTGCTCGAAGCCGATGAGCACCTGCGCCAGGCCGTGAGCTGCGAAGACGCCGGGGACTACGCGGCGATGACCGCGTACGCCGCGGTGGCAACGGCCAAGGTCGTGCTGGCTGCGTACCTGCGCGACGCCGACCACAACTAAAACGGTCGCCCCCGGCCCGCTTTCTCAGGGCCTGGCCGGGGGCGTCCTACCCCTTCGAGAGGAGCCCTCTCAGCATGCCGGAAATCATCACGCCGGCCGAACCGGTCGAGGAAATCTCCACCCCCACGGGGCCGAATCCGCCCGCACCTGCCCCCGAACCGCGGCCGACGCTGGACCTGCCCGCCCCCGGCCCGGACGCCGAACCCGCCCCGGCCCCGGACCCGGCCGAGGAAGACACCGGCGAAGAGGACGAGGACGAGGCTGAGCTGCAGCCTGCGGGCCTGCCGGCTGTGCCGCTGCTGGCCAATGCGGTCAACCTGTCCACCGTCGGCGTGTGCAGCACCCTCCAAGCTGCGGGCCCGGTCGCCGCCATCGCGGCGGGCGCCGTGGCCGCGGCCGGTGTCGGCGCGCTGGGCCTGGCCGCGGTGCGCTCCGCCCGCACCGCCGAACAGCGCCGGGCGCAAGCGGCCACCACCACCCGCGCCGGCCGTACCGGTAGTGCGGGCGCTTCCGCCGGGGCTTCCCGCCGCGGCGAGGGCCGGGCCCGGCCCGGCACCGGCGGTGCCGGTGCGGCCGGCGGGGGAGCAGCCGGGGCAGCCGCGGCGGGCCCGCGGGTACCCGGCGTTCCGCCGGCGGTGGCGGAACAGCCGGTGGCGGGCCCGGCCGCCGGTCAGCAGGGGGCCGCTCCGGTGCGGGCGGTGGCGGCGGGCGCGGCTTCTTCGGCCGCAGGAAGTCTGCCGCCGACCAGACCGGCGGGCACACGCGCGGCGGGAGCCGTACGGGCTCCGGTGCAGCGGCCGGAGGCCTGGCACGTGGCTTGTGGGGGCGGCGCGGCACCGGCCGCGGAACCTCCGGCGTGAACACCGGCACGGGCACCGCAGGTTCGGGCGGCCGCGGGAAGGGCCGGTCAGGCCGCTTCGAGACCGCGGCCGGTCACCGTTCCTCCGGCGCGTCGCCGCTCAGCCTGGGCAAAGGCACTGGCCGCAGGGGCCGTTCCGGCTCCGGAGCTGGTGCCGGCGGCGGGGGTCGGGGCGCGGGCTGGGGTTCTGGGCTAGGCAAGGGACGCGGACGGTCCGGCGCCGGGGACCGCTTCGGAGGCGGCCGGGGCGCCGGGCGCCACGGCCCCGGCGCGTCCGGTAGGAGCAAGTACCGCGGCGGTCTGGGCTCCGGGCTGGCCTCCCGCTTGGCCGATCGCTGGTCACGGCGGGGGCGCAAGGACCGTACGGCGGGTAGCGGCCGCTGGCTCGGGTCAGGTCGGCAGACGCTCAAGGCCGCGCAGGGCCGCCTTTCGCGCGCCCGGCAGCGGGCCGGGGCGTGGCTGTGGCGCTGGGGTCAGCGTCTGCGAGACCGGCTGCGGCAGTGGCGCGGCCGGGCCGGGACCTGGGCCAAGACCAAGCTGACGCGCGCCTGGCAGGCCACACACATCTGGCGGCGCCGCAACCTGGCGAAGCTGCGGCATCTGCTGCGGCTGGCCGCTGCCGTGTTCTTCGCGACCGTGGCGGCGCTCGCGGTGATGCCCGCCGCGCTGTTCGTCGGCGCCGCCGCCAACATCCCCGCCGCGCTCAACAAGCGCTTCCGCTTCACCAACCACGGCATGACCTGGCCCGGCCGGGTCTTCCGCAAGGTCTGGAAGGGCATGGCGGACGCCTCCCGGCGCCGCCTGGACGCCCAGCTCTCCGACATGGCAGCGCCGATCACCGGCAACCGCGCGCACGTGGGCCACGTCTGCGACGACCCCAGCGCCGGTACCGGCGCGCCGGCTGCCACCGAAACCACAGTTGAAAGGGGTGGGCACGTGAGTGTCTTCGCCACCTCCGCCGAAGAAGTCGCCAACACCTACGCGGCCTACGATGCGCCCGCGATGGCGGCCGTGGCGGCCGAGTACAAGGGCCTGCCGGACGCCATCCGCAACATCAACGGCGCGGTCATGGCGCTGGCGGAGAACTCCGCCGTCTACTACCCGATGGACCCGGCCATGGCCGACGGCGTGGCGCAGGTCGCGCAGGTGCTGGAGGCCACCGCCGCCTACGCCGACGAACTCGAACCCACCTTCCGCCAGGTCCACGACCTGGACATCATGCGCCTGGAAAACCCCCGGGTGAACGAGCACTGGTGGAACGTCGGCGGCATCGACGGCGACGGCGCCCTGTGGGCCAAGCCGTCCGTGCTGGCCACCGCCGCCGAAGAGGTCAGCGGCGTCTACGAGCAGTGGTCGCCGGAAGCGTACGCGGACGCGGCCACCAACCCCGCCATGGTCGTCGGCGCGGAGTACGAGGGCGTGCCGGTCGGGCTGGAGCACCTGGCGCAGGCCGTGACCTACCTGGCCACCCGCTCCGCCGAGTGCTACCCGGTCGATCCGTGCATCGCCGAGATGGTCTCGGACGTGGTGCACGGACTGCGCAAGGCCGTCAGCGCCGCCATGGAACTTCAGCCGGCATTCCGGCGGCTGCACTGCGAGGAGATCGACCACACCGAGAACCCCCGCACCAACGAGCAGATGTGGAACACCCCGCGCGATGGAGGGGGCAGCGTGCCTGAGCTGGACTGGCAGGGCCGCCACACCCTGAACACCGCCACCGCCACGGCTGCTACATCCGCGCTCGCCGCAGCCTCCCTGACCTACGTCACCGGCGTCGATCCGCTGTGGGATGCGGGGATCGCGGCGGCCGGAGCGCTGGGCAGCGTGCTGGCCGGGGCCCGCAGCGGACACCTGCCCGCCACCCTCACCTACCGCGCCGGTCTGTGGGCCGGCGCGGGTACGTGGTCGTGGTGGGCCGCCGCGGGCGGCCCGCCCTGGTCCTGGCCGTGCCTGGCCGCGCTCGCCGGCGGCGCCGCCTTCGGCCGCCTGACCTGGAACGCCGTCGGCCGCCACGAGGGAGCGGAGAAGCTGCGCCGCCGCAAGGCCGCCTGGAACGCGCAGGAGGCCGCGCGCCAGGAGCGGCACGACGCGTGGGGCGAGCAGTGGAAGCAGCGCCTGGCCCGCATCGCCAAGCTGGAGGAGTGCCGCATCGTGGCGATCCAGCCGTGGGCGGCCAACACCGGCTACACCGTCGAAGCGGAGCTGCCCGGCGGCGCCACCTGGTCCCAGCTCAAGCGCTTCGAGGAGGCGCTGGGCTCGGACCTGCGGCTACCGGAGGGATGCGGGGTGGAGGTGGCCGGCGGGCGCCGCAAGGGCACCGCCATCCTCCGCGTGGCCACCGTCAACGTCATCGAGCAGAACATCCCCTTCCCCGCCGACCTGTCCTCGACCAGCATCGATACCCCTTTCGCCATTGGGCTGCACAAGGACGGCACCTATGCCCAGGGTTCGCTGGCCTTCCAGTGCGGGCTGGGCATCGGCGACACCGGGTCGGGCAAGACCAACACCCTCAACGGCGTCAACGCCCAACTGGTGCGCACCGTGGATGCGCTGGTGTGGCACATCGACACCACCGGCGCCGGTCTGTCGCTGCCGTGGCTCACTTCGTGGGCCATCGACGGCACCCACGAGCGGCCGGTCATCGACTGGACCGCGCCCACCCTGGACGAAGCGCGCGCGATGCTCACCATGGCCATCCAGGTCATCGAGATGCGCAAGCGCCGCTATCAGCAGGTGATGCGCCAGGCCAACGACACCAAGCTGCCTGCCCGCCCGGACATCCCCGCCGTCATCATCGTGGTGGACGAGACGGCCGATCTGCCCCGCGACGTCAAAGGCATGATCGAGACCGTCATGAACACCGGCCGGGCGGTGCGGGTGCGGGTGCTGGTCTCCTCGCTGCGGGCCACCACCGACTCCATTCCGGTGCCGGTCAAGAAGCGCGCGAAGTGGCGCTGGGGGATGTTCGTCACCGACCCGGAAGAGCTGTCGTATCTGTTCTCCGGATACCAGAGGGTGGACCCCAGCGACGCACCGTGGCCCGGCTGCGGCTTCAACGCCTACAACGACACCAAACCGCGGCCGTTCAAGGCGTTCGAACTCACCCCCGAAGCCATGGACCGCGTCGCCGCGGCCGTCAGCGCGCGCCGCCCCGTTCTGGACAAGATCTCATGCGAGGTGCCGCACGGCCGTTTCTACCCCTCGCGGTGGGCGCGGGTGCTGCCGCGCCTGTACGAGGGGGAGCGGCTGCACGCGGTCACCCGGCCCTACACCGGCGTGCCCGTCGTGCCCGTGCCCACCGCCGCACCGCAAGGCGGCCCGGCCCCGACGTCGGGAGCGGTGCCGGGCGGTCCGGGAGCGGGCATCCGGCCCGGCAGCCCGGAATGGAACCGGCTCTTCCCCCGCCGCGGCGACACGACCACACCCGCCGCACCGGAGAAGCAGCCGGACACCCCGGGCCCCCCGCCGGACGGACGGCTACGGCTGGTGGTCAACAACACCGACCGGCCGCAGGGCCCACCGACGCCGCCAGAGACTCCTCAGGAACCGCCCGCCCCGACGCACAGCGACCCGGCCCCGGCACCGCAGCCGGAACCGCCGCAGCCACCGGAGCAGGCGAAGCCGACAGCGGCAGGGCCGCAACCGTCCGCGCAGGATGTGGCAATGCGGCTGGTGCTGGACGCGGGCCCGGACGGTACCGGCCCCTCCCGCATGGAAGCCGACCTGAAGGCCATGGGCTACAGCACCCACCGCACCACCATCTCCGGATGGCTGCGCCTGTGGGCCGCCGCCGCAGAGGTCTTCCAGATGGGCAGCGGAACGCAGACGTACTACGTCCATCGCAGCTACGTCTCCGACCGTCCCCCCTCCGCCTGATGGTCACTCTTTGTGCTTGTTGTCGCTTGTAGCGACAACAAGCACACACCCCTCCTGCGCCTCCTGAGGGGCCTGTGACCCCCTCTTTCCTTGTTGTCGCTACAAGCGACAACAAGCGCAAACAAGCACGCACCGTAACCGCCGCGCGCTCCCCCGCCGGAGCCGTCCGGCGGGCGCCCGGCATCCGCCTTCGACCGTGACAGGAGCCTCATGGCCCTCACCGTCTCCGCCGCCGTGCTCTTCGCCATCCTCACCCTCGTGCTGCTGCGTGCCCGCTACGTCGGCCCCGGCGCCGCCATCGTGGTGTTCCTGTGCGGCTTCTTCGCCGCTGGCACCGGCGCGTACCGGCCCATCCACAACCTGTGCGAAACCGTCGCCGGCGCGCTCATGCAACTGGCCGGCTGACCGGCGCCCGCACCTCCCGTGAAGGAGGACCCCGTGCCCGACCCCTACCGGATCACCGCCGCGCCCGCGCCGTACGAGCCCGCCGTGCACCTGGCCTACCCGCCGCTGCCCGCAACCGAGATTCCGCCCGGCGTGGAGCTGGTCACCCTGCCCGGAGGTACCCGCGCCCTGGCCTACGTCCAGCCCGCCCCCGCATCGCCCGCCCCCTCCGCGGGCTCGGCGCAACCGGTGCCCACGTGGGCCAAAACGATTGCGCTGCTCGCGCCGACCACCGGTTTCGGCGTCGCCGCCGCCGGCGTCGGCATCTCCTACGCCGCACCGGGAGTCATCGCCGTGAGCCACGCCCTGTGGGCCGCCGTCGCCGTCATCGCCGCCGGCGGCATCGCCGCCTGCTCCCTCGTGCGCGCGATCCGCCGCCGCGCGGCGCCCGCCCACATCACCCAGAACATCACCGCCAACGGCCTCTTCGGCCGCGCCAACGGCACCATCAACACCCACTGAGGAGAACCGTGTTCGAGATCCGTCTGATCTGCGACAGCGCCGACACCGAGCAGATCGTCAACGCGCTGCCCGCCGCCTTCGACATCCGCACCCTGCGGCAGAAGCCGGCCGCCGACCCGGCCCGCACCCGCGTCTACCTCACCGCCGACCACCAGCCCGGCAGCGCCGACATGGCCGAACCGTGGGCGCACATCCGCGCGGTCAAGGCGTGGCTGGACGACTGCAACGGCCGCGGCCCGGAGGAGACCGCCCTGCGCCTGCTCAAGGTCACCGAGGAGGCCGGGGAAGCCGCGCAGGCGTACATCGGCGTATGCGGCCAGAACCCCCGCAAGGGCACCAGCCACAGCACCGGCGACGTGGCCGCCGAACTGTGCGACGTGATCCTGAGCGCCATGGTCGCCCTGCACGACTTCAGCGACCACCCCGCCCGCCTGCTCGCCGACACCGCCGCCCACCGCCACCAGCGGCTGACCGCCCTCACCACCGCGGCCTCTGCGCGCGCCTGAGCAACGAAGGAGCAAACTCATGTCGTTCGGAGAAACCCCGATCACCATCATCGGCAACCTGACCGCCGACCCGGAACTGAAGTACACGAACAGCGGCCAGGCCCTGGCCAAGTTCACCATCGCCTCCACCCCGCGCACCTTCGACCGTGAAGCCAACCAGTGGAAGGACGGCACGTCCACGTTCTTCCGCTGCGCCGCCTGGCGCGCCCTGGCCGAGCACGTGGCCGAGTCGCTGGGCAAGGGCTCTCATGTGGTGCTCTCCGGCCGCATCCGCCAGCACAACTGGCAGACCGAGCAGGGCGAAAACCGCTCCATGCTCGCCGTCGAAGTCGACGAAATCGGCGCCTCCCTGCGCTTCACCACCGTCACGATCGACAAAAAGCGCACCACCGGCACCGCCCCGGCCAGCGGCCCGTGGAACACCGCGGGCTCCCCCGCGGGGCCGGGCGACGAACCGGCGTTCTAGCTGTGCCCAGGGCGACCGCGTGTCTTTGGCGAGAAGTGCGGCCGCCCTGGTTTCCACAACCAATCCCTAAGGACTGGAGACCACCAGCATGACTCAACCTGCCCCCGTCCGGCGAGACGTTGCCCGGCCGTTGCGGCCGCGGCTGCTGGATGCGTACTGCTGCATCGGTGGCGCGGCCCACGGCTATCAGCGCGCCAGCTTCCACGTCACCGGCGTCGACATCGTCCCCCAACCCGACTATGCCGGCGACGCGTTCGTGCAGGGGGATGCGGTCGAGTACATCCGCGCGCACGGTGCGGAGTTCGACTTCATCCACGCCTCCCCGCCCTGTCAGGGCGAAGGAGCCCCGACCAAGGGCAGCAATGCCGCCCGCAATGCCGCCGGGGGCCGCGTCCACCCCCGGCTGATCGCCCCGACCCGGGCCGCGCTGGACGCAGTCGGTGTGCCGTACGCGATCGAGAACGTACCCGGGTCCTCGGTGCGCAAGGACGTGCGGCTGTGCGGCGAATCCTTCGGGCTCGCGGTCCTGATGCACCGCTACTTCGAGCTGGGCGGCTGGAGTGCCGAACAGCCGCCGCACCCCCGCCACCGCGGCAAAGTGCGCGGATGGCGGCACGGCCGGTACTTCGACGGCCCGTACGTGGCCGCGTACGGGTCCGGCGGCGGTAAGGCCACCGTGGACGAGATCCGCCGGGCCAAGGGCATTGACTGGTCCACCGACCACTTCCGTCTGCGCGAAGCCCTGCCCCCGGCCTACACCGAATGGGTCGGCCGCGCCTTCCTCGCCAGCGTCCACGCGGGACTGGCGGTGGCGGCATGAGCGAACGCCTTGATGTCCGCCGCATGCTGCTCGTCCGCGGCTGGACGGAGAAGCGGCACGGCCTGCTGGTGAAGGGCGGCGCCTCGTGGGCCGCCACGAACGACTGCGGTGACTCCTCCCTGTCCGGTCCGGCACGGGGGCGGGGCGACCGGTTCACCTTCGACTTCCCCGGCGACGTCCCGGCCCGCGTGATCGTGGCCGCCGGCGAAGCCGCAGCGGAGGTGAGGGCCGCATGAGCGCGCCCCTGACCATCGACCTCCCGCAGGTGGCGCTGCTCGCCGCGGCACTGGCCGCCGCCGATCGCGGCTGGCACGTTCACCCGCTACGGCCCGGCGCGAAGACTCCGGCGCTGCACGGGGAAGAGCGCTGCCCCCGTACCGGCGAATGCGCCAGCGGGCACCGCAAGTGGGAGCAGCGTGCCACCACCGACCCGGCCCGCATCGAGCGCGCGTGGGCCCACGCCCCGTACAACGTCGGCATCGCCACCGGCCCGGCCGGGCTGCTCGTGGTGGACCTGGACATGCCGAAGGACAAGGACGAGAAGGACGCGCCTGACGGCGCGAACTGCTTCTTGGCGCTCTGCGAGCGCGCCGGACAGCCCTGGCCGACCACCTACACGGTGCGGAGCGCACGCGGCGGGCAGCACCTGTACTTCGCCGCGCCGGACGGCGTACGGCTGCACAACACCGCTGGCAAGCTGGGCCCGCTCATCGACACCCGGGCCTGGGGTGGCTACGTGGTCGCCGCCGGGAGCACCACCGCGACCGGGGACTACCACGTCGTGGGCGATGCGCCCGTGGCCGACCTGCCCGCGTGGCTGCTCGAAGCGCTCACGCCCCCGCCCCGCGCCCGCGGCCCCGTCGCCCTGCCCTCCCCGGGCCGGGCGAGTGCGTACGCGCAGGCGGCGCTGCGCAACGAGACGGACAACGTTCGTCATGCCCCCGAGGGCACCCGCAACCGGACCCTGGTCCGCGCCGCGCGGGCCCTGGGGCGGCTGGTGGCCTCCGGCGACCTCCCCCGCGCCGCGGTGGAGGAGGCTCTTAATGGGGCAGGGGAGGCGGCCGGTTTGAATGAGCGCGAGTGCCGGCCCGCCGTCACCAATGCGCTGAACTGGTCGATCAGCCACAACGGCGGGACGGCCGCATGACCGCCCGCCCCCAGCCCCTTAAGAGCATCCTCCCGTACCCCGTCCGCCCGTACGCCGCTGGCCGCTGCACAGCTCCGGCGGTTGCCCGCGGCCCGAAGGGCGTCGGCCGTCAGGCCGTCCACGCAGCTCTTCGCCCAGCTCTGCGGCCGGACGCCGAGAACAGGACTGTCTCATGAACGATCCCGCACAGCACGCACCGAGCCCGATCGACGGTGCGGCACTCCTGGACGAAGTCGAGCGCTTCCACCGCCGCTTCAACATCTTCCCCAGGGAAGCCGCCTACGTGGCCGTGACCCTGTGGGACGCTCACGCCCACCTCGTCGACTGCGGCGACAACACCGCCCGCCTGGCGTTCCTCTCCCCCGAACCCGGCAGCGGCAAGAGTCGGGCCCTGGAGATCGTGGAAGCTTTGACTCCGCGCCCGCTGGCAACGGTCAACGCCTCCGCCAACGCTCTCTTCCGCGTGGTTACTGCTGAGGAGGGCCGCCCCACCATCCTCTTCGATGAGATCGACACCATCTTCAGTCCCAAAGCCGGGGGCAACGAGGAACTGCGCGGTTTCTTGAACTCCGGCTATCGCAGGGGCGCGAGTTCCCTGCGGTGCGTCGGTGAGGGCTCGAACCAGAGCGCCGCGCCCTTCCCGTCGTTCTGCGCGGTCGCCATGGCAGGGCTTGGGTCGCTGCCGGACACGATCCTGACCCGTTCCGTCATCATCCGGATGCGTAAGCGGGCACCCAACGAGCACGTCGAGCCCTACCGACAGCGGATCAACGGAAAAGAGGGTCACGCCCTGCGCGACCAGCTCGCCACATGGGCCGACCAAGTGCGCGCGCAAGTGACCGACGCCTGGCCAGAACTCCCCGAAGGTATCTCCGACCGGCCCGCGGACGTGTGGGAACCGCTGCTGGCCGTGGCTGAAGCCGCCGGTGGCGCCTGGCCGGCGCGCGCCCGTGCGGCCTGTGTGGAACTGGTCGCCGCGGCCAAGGACGGCGACCCGGCATCCTTGGGCGTCCAGCTTTTGATCGACCTGCGGGACAAGGTGTTCTGCGGAGCCGACCGGATGCCCACCGCCGCCATCCTCGAAATCCTCCACAGCTTGGAGGACTCGCCCTGGGGAGACATGGACGGCCGGCGCCTCACCCCCGCAGCTTGGCCAAGATGCTCAAGGAGTACGTGACCGGCGCCAACACGCCGATCCGGCCCCGGCCCATCCGCACTACCTCCGGCACCCCCAGGGGCTACTACGCGGAAGATCTCGCCGACGCCTGGATGCGGTACTGCCCCCCGCCCCCTGGGCTATCCGCTACATCCGCTACATCCGCTACACAGCACGTCAACGGCATGATCGATGTAGCGGATACGGCGCCTGTAGCGGATACAAACGCAACGCCCCCGCCGGTCCTCTCCCGCACCGCGTAGCGGGACCTATCCGCTACACGCCACCAATCCGCTACAAAAATCATGGCTTTGACCTGGGGTGTAGCGGATGTAGCGGACGTAGCGGACCTAACAAGAGAGAGAGAGGGCAGCGCTCCCACTTGCCCGCAAAGGAGAGAAGCCGCATGGCACCTCCGGCAGATGCGCTCCGGGGTGGGCTCCCGGACCGCTACCTCACCCCTGACGACGTGGCCGAACTGTTCTGCGTGCCCAAAGAAACCGTCTACGAGTGGCGCAAGAAGCGGTGCGGGCCACCCGGCTTCCGCGTCGGCAAGTACATCCGCTACGACCCGTCCGCCGTGCATCGCTGGGCTGAGCAGCAAATGCGCGCGGACGCCGACGCCGCCTGACGTAACGACAATCGAACAACGATCGAGCGCAGGGCGCGGCCATCAGGCCGCGCCCTGCTGCATCTCTGGAAGGGACCTCGCTATATGGCAGGCCACATCCAAGACCGCTGGTTCAAGACCGAGAAAGGGCCTGACGGCAAGCCCGTTCGGACCAAGACCGACCGTTACGGCGTAGGCCTCCGCTACCGTGCCCGGTACATCGGCCCCGACGGCACCGAAAAGTCGAAGAGCTTCCCCGACCGGCAGAAGCGCCTAGCGGAGCAGTGGCTCACCGACACCGCTTCCGACATGTCGCGCGGCCACTACATCGACCCTCGCGCAGCTCGAATCACCTTCAAGAGCTACGCCGAGAAGTGGCTCAGGACTCACACCGCCGACGTGTCCAGTCAGATCGTCGCCGAACAGCGGTTGCGCCTGCATGCCTTCCCAGTCCTTGGCTCGCGCCCGCTCGACTCGTTCCGTCCTGAGCACATTCGTGGACTGGTCAGCGCTCTGGAGGCAAACCCCGCCGTAAGTGGCGCGTACGCGCGGAACATCTACGGCGATGTTCGAGCTGTGCTGAGCGCTGCCGTGGATGACGGTCTGTTGCCGCGGAATCCGTGCTCTGCAAAGTCCGTCCGCCCGCCGGCGAGCGAGCGGCGGCGCGTTGTGCCGTGGCTGCCCACACAGGTTCACGCCGTCCGCGCGGCGCTTCCAAAGCGGTACCGGACGATGGTGGATACCGGAGCCGGGTGTGGGCTTCGGCAAGGCGAAGTCGTCGGGCTGGCTGAGGACGCACTCGACTTCGAGGGTGGTGTCCTGCGCGTGGTACGACAGGTAAAGCTCATCCGAGGAAAGGCCGTGTTCGCCCCGCCGAAGTGCGGCAAGGAGCGGGACGTGCCACTGCCGTCCTCGGTGGCTGAGGCGATACGCGTCCACATGGACGCCTTTAAGCCGGTGGAGATCACACTCCCATGGCGGAAGCCGGACGGTCCGCAGGTGACGGCCCGCCTCCTGTTCACGAACACCGCGGGCGGGGTCGTCTGGCGGAGCAACTTCAACATCCAGGAGTGGAAGCCCGCGCTTGCGGTGGCCGGCCTTATCCCGGACGCCGGAGAGAACGGCAAGTACGCATCGGCACGCGCGCACGGTATGCACGCGCTGCGGCACTTCTACGCCTCGCTGCTGTTGGAGGCTGGGGAGAGCATCAAGGCCGTCAGTCAGTACCTCGGGCACACTGACCCGGCTCTGACGCTGCGTGTGTACGCGCACCTCATGCCATCGAGTCAGGAGCGTACGAGGAAGGCTGTTGACCGGGCGTTCCAGCCCGATCAACGCGAGCCTGACGGCCCAGAGACGGCCCAGTAACCCGAAACCGGCCCCCTGCCGACGCCAAACGCGCAGGTAGGGGGGCCGGTTACTGCCGGATCACTGCCAGTTCTCCGGGCTTAGGCATGGTTCTTCCAGTGTCGCAGACGCGTTGCTGTGACCTGCTCCACGAGTGTGCCGTCGATCGTGGTGGTTGGTGACGGTCGCTGAGGGGTGCCGGCCTGATCGTGTGGAACCCACGGTCGCGGCGGCTTTCTCAGACAGCCCTCCGGGGCATCGCATCGCCACCGTCATCGCCACCGTCATCGCCATCGTCGCCCGCATCAGTCATGGCCGAGATGGCGGTGGCGAGCGCACCCAGAGCTTCCTCCGGACGGGTCTGAATTTCCGCATATCGCGAGAGAGCGTGCATCTCAAGCTGAGTCAGGCTTCTCACAACTATCACCTGATTTCCCTCACCCCCGTACTTCACCAGGAATACCGAGCCGATCTGGATACACGTGGGCTGCGCCTCACTCAGAACGGAAAGCAGACTGGATACTGCTTCAGTCTCCTTGACGTTTACCTCCGCCTTGGCGGACATCCAATTGAGCCAACTCGAATACTCGCTCGACCTTCATGAGACGGCTCTTCAACTCGTCCAGCCCAACTTGAGCAGCTGCACGGGATCTTCTGAAGATGGCCCCCCGCTCGATTTCCGGCTCCCCGGCCTCCATCGCCAACCACGGCGAAAACCAGAACCACGTCGCCCCGAACACCCAACGGCGCCAAACGCCCAGCTGCATACGGATGGACTGCGCGATCAATCAGCCGGAAGTTGAGCGACTTGAGAGCGTGCAGTTGTGCTTCTTAACCGGAGAGGCGACCTCGGATCCCTCCGAGCGAAGCCAATATCTCTTCCCTCATCGCGGATGGCAGCAGCCATTCCGTATCAAGAAGATCCCGTTTCAAGGTTTCAGCCAGTCGTTCTATCTCAAGCAGTGCGTGCAGCGAAGGCAGGCCCATGCCGGAGGGTACCTATCAGGTGACCCGGATCACACCGGTTGGGCAGTTCGCCGTCGGCACCCGACCGCCGACGCGCCTTGGGGGCACGCACCCGACGTGCGAGGGGCCCGCCACATGGTGTGGCGGGCCCCTCGCACGTACGGAAAACCGCTGGTCAACCAGATCCGACGAAGATCACGTACAGCAGCCAGACGATCGGGGCGGTCGGCAGGAGGGAGTCCAGGCGGTCCATGATGCCGCCGTGGCCGGGCAGCAGGGTGCCCATGTCCTTGATGCCGAGGTCCCGCTTGATCATGGACTCGCCGAGATCGCCGAGGGTCGCGCTGGCCGCGACGGCGATGCCCAGGAGCAGGCCCTGCCACCAGGCGCCGTCGGTGATGATCAGCTCCATGCTCAGCGCGCCCGCGACCATGGCGAACAGCACCGCGCCCAGCAGTCCCTCGCGGGTCTTGCCGGGGCTGATGCGCGGGGCGAGCTTGTTCTTGCCGAAGCGCCAGCCGACCGCGTACGCGCCCGTGTCGCTGACGACGGTCAGCAGCAGGAACGTCAGGACGCGCTGCGGTCCGTCGTCGGCGGCGAGCATCATCGCCACGAATGTCGCCAGGAACGGCACGTAGAACGCCGCGAAGACGCCGGCCGTGACGTCCCTGAGGTAGTTCTCGGGGGCCTCCGTCATACGCCACACGAGGGCGGCGAGCGCGGTGAGCGCCATCGCCACCCAGGCGCCCTCGGCGCCGCGTACGTAGCCGGCGACCACCATCGCCGTACCGCCGAGCGCGAGCGGCACCAGCGGGACCTTGACGTCCTTGCGCTCCGCCAGCCGCGAGGTCAGTTCCCACAGGCCCACGACCACCGCGATGACTATCACGCCCACGAACAGCGGCTTGTAGACGAAGAGCGAGAAGAGGATGACCGCGCCGAGGCCGACGCCGACCCCTATGGCGGCCCGGAGGTTGCGTCCCGCGCTCTTCTTCTGCGGCTTGGGGGTTGCGGTGAGCTGTCGGGCCCCGGCATGGAGGTGGGCATGGGCTCCTGCGGCTGTTCGTCGCGGAACAGGGGGCCGCTCGGCCGAGCGGCCCCCAGGTCGTCCCGGTGGTCCCGGTCGTCGTCCGAAGGATTCCGGTCGTCGTCCTGGTGTCCGCCTGTGTCGGGCACGATGGGCATGGGGCGAGTCTGCGCCGCCGCGCCCCAGTCGTGCGCGGGACCCGCCGTACCGACGGGTCCCTGGTCGGGTGGTCCCCATTGACCGGCTCGGCCGACGCCAGGCGGGGCCCCCCAGGATGACTCGTTCATCAGACCTCGAGGAGCTCGGATTCCTTGTGCTTGAGGAGCTCGTCCACCTGCGCGACGTACTTCGCGGTGGTGTCGTCGAGCTCCTTCTCCGCCCGGCGCACCTCGTCCTCGCCGGACTCCTTGTCCTTGACGAGCTTGTCGAGGGTTTCCTTGGCCTTGCGCCGAACGCTGCGGATCGAGATCTTCGAGTCCTCGGCCTTGTTCTTGGCGACCTTGATGAACTCCCGGCGGCGCTCCTCGGTGAGCTCCGGGAAGTTCACACGAATGATGTGGCCGTCATTGCTCGGGTTGACGCCCAGGTCGGAGTCCCGGATGGCCTGCTCGATGTTGCGCAGCGCGCTCTTGTCGAACGGGGTCACCACGGCCATCCGCGGTTCGGGCACCGAGAACGACGCCAGCTGGTTGATCGGCGTCATGGCACCGTAGTAGTCCGCCACGATCTTGTTGAACATCGCCGGGTGCGCACGCCCGGTGCGAATCGCGGCGAAGTCCTCCTTGGCGACCACGACGGCCTTCTCCATCTTCTCCTCGGCCTCGAGGAGGATCTCTTCGATCACCACTTGCTCCTGGTCTTTTCGGTAAGAAGCAGAGCCTCGCCCCTGCCGCGCGTCTTCTCCTGCACGGTGTCCGACCGGCAGGCCATTGTCCATCCCCGTGCCGAGGTCATCCACGGCCCGGGGTTGCCGCCCGTACGGAGCCCTGCCCGTACGGCACTACGGCAGTTGGGGCCGTCAGGCCCGGGTGCCCTGATCGCTGACGAGCGTGCCGATCTTCTCACCCTTCACCGCGCGCGCGATGTTGCCCTCGGCGAGCAGCTCGAAGACGAGGATCGGAAGCTTGTTGTCACGGCAGAGCGTGATGGCGGTGGCGTCGGCGACCTTGAGGTCGCGGGTGATGACCTCGCCATATTCCAGGGCGTCGAACTTCACCGCGTCCGGGAACTTCTTGGGGTCGGCGTCGTAGACCCCGTCCACCCCGTTCTTGCCCATCAGCATGGCCTCGGCGCCGACCTCCAGGGCGCGCTGCGCCGCGGTGGTGTCGGTGGAGAAGTACGGCATGCCCATGCCCGCTCCGAAGATGACCACGCGGCCCTTCTCCATGTGCCGGACGGCGCGCAGCGGAATGTACGGCTCCGCGACCTGTCCCATGGTGATGGCGGTCTGTACGCGGCAGTCGATGCCCTCCTTCTCCAGGAAGTCCTGGAGGGCCAGGCAGTTCATGACCGTACCGAGCATGCCCATGTAGTCCGAGCGGGCGCGGTCCATGCCGCGCTGCTGCAGCTCGGCGCCGCGGAAGAAGTTGCCGCCGCCGATCACGATGGCGATCTCGTAGCCGTCGCGGACCACTGCTGCGATCTCGCGGGCGATGGCGTGCACGACATCGGGGTCGACACCCAGTCCGCCGCCGCCGGCGAACGCTTCGCCCGACAGCTTCAGCAGGAAGCGTCCCTTCCCGTCACTGTCGGCTTTGTGGGCTGTGTCCGCGCCGTCGGCACCCTGATTCATCACGCTCTCCTCGTGCACATACGAAGAAGGCCATTGCCGGGGGTCTGGTTCAGATCCCTGTACGGCAATGGCCTCCTCGTCACATCTGCGGCCGGCCGGTATGCGGCCGACTGCGTACGACCCTAGCGGGGCCGCAGGTCATTCGCTGGCCTTGGCGACAAGGCCCACGGCTTGGCTCAGGCGCCGACGCGGATGCGCGCGAAGCGCTTCAGCGAGACACCGGCCTCGTTCAGGACCTTCTCGACGGACTTCTTGTTGTCCTTCGCGAAGGGCTGCGCGAGCAGCGTGTTCTCCTTGAAGAAGCCGTTGACGCGACCCTCGACGATCTTCGGGAGGGCGGCCTCGGGCTTGCCCTCCTCGCGCGAGGTGGCCTCGGCCACGCGACGCTCGTTCTCGACGACGTCGGCCGGGACGTCCTCACGGGTGAGGTACTTCGGCGCGAACGCGGCGATGTGCTGCGCGACGTCCTTGGCGGTCTCGGCGTTCTCCTTGTCCAGCTCGACCAGGACGCCGACCTGCGGCGGGAGGTCGGGCATGGTGCGGTGCATGTAAGCGGCCACGTAGCCGCCGGAGAACTGCGCGAAGCGGTCCAGGACGATCTTCTCGCCGAGCGTGGCGTTGGCCTCGTCGACGTACGCCTGGACGGTCTTGCCGGCCTCGATCTCGGAGGCGAGCAGCGCCTGGAGGTCGGCCGGGGAGGTGGCGGCGACGTGCGCGGCCAGCGCGTTGGCGACGGCCAGGAACTTCTCGCCCTTGGCGACGAAGTCCGTCTCGCACTTCAGCTCGAGCAGGACGCCGGAGGTCTTGTCCTCGGAGATGAGGGAGACGACGGCGCCGTTCTCGGCCGAACGGCTCTCGCGCTTGGCGACGCCCTTCTGGCCCTTGACGCGGAGGATCTCCACGGCCTTGTCGACGCTGCCCTCGGCCTCGTCCAGGGCCTTCTTGCAGTCCATCATGCCGGCGCCGGTCAGCTCGCGGAGCTTCTTGACGTCCGCGGCGGTGTAGTTCGCCATGGTCTGTGAATCTCTTCTCGAAATCTCGACAGTCGAAAGATCTACGGGTGGACGGCGGGGGGAGCGCTCGTGGCACTCTCCCCCGCCGTCGTCAACCGGTCGTGCGGCGTCAGGCCTGCTCGGCGGCCGGCTTCTCGGCCTCGGCGGCAGGCGCCTCGACGGCGGGGGCCTCGGCAGCCGGGGCCTCAGCAGCCGGGGCCTCGGCGGGCTCGTCCTCGGCCTTGGCCTCGTCGGCCTTGGCGTCGTCGGCCTTCTTCTCGCCCTCGAGCAGGTCGCGCTCCCACTCGGCGAGCGGCTCGCCGGCCTTCTCGCCCGGCTTCTGGTCGCCGGTGGCGACGCCGGAGCGGGCGATGAGGCCCTCGGCGACGGCGTCGGCGATCACGCGGGTGAGCAGGGTGACGGAGCGGATCGCGTCGTCGTTACCCGGGATCTTGTAGTCGACCTCGTCCGGGTCGCAGTTCGTGTCGAGGATCGCCACGACCGGGATGTTGAGCTTGCGCGCCTCGCCGACGGCGATGTGCTCCTTCTTGGTGTCCACGATCCAGACGGCGCTGGGCACCTTCTGCATCTCGCGGATACCGCCGAGGGTCTTCTCCAGCTTGGCCTTCTCGCGGGAGAGGACCAGCAGCTCCTTCTTGGTGAGGCCGGAGGCGGCCACATCCTCGAAGTCGATCTGCTCGAGCTCCTTCAGGCGCTGCAGGCGCTTGTAGACGGTCGAGAAGTTGGTCAGCATGCCGCCGAGCCAGCGCTGGTTCACGTAGGGCATGCCCACGCGGGTCGCCTGCTCGGCAATGGCCTCCTGGGCCTGCTTCTTGGTACCGACGAACATCACCGAGCCGCCGTGGGCGACGGTCTCCTTGACGAACTCGTAGGCGCGGTCGATGTACGACAGCGACTGGAGCAGGTCGATGATGTAGATGCCGTTGCGCTCCGTGAAGATGAAGCGCTTCATCTTCGGGTTCCAACGGCGGGTCTGGTGCCCGAAGTGGACGCCGCTCTCCAGCAGCTCCCGCATCGTGACGACGGCCATGGCCGTACTCCTCGTGTTACTCGGTTCCACTGCGGCCGGGCGGCCGCGGTGCCTGACGCCCCGGCGCGCTCTGCCGGGGAAGGAACCCTTGCGGGGCCTTCCGAGGACCGAGGGGCGCGTCCACCGTGCTGCCCGAATGGGAACTGTTGCGCTGGTGGCGGGGCGTGCGAAGTCGACCCGGTGACCCGGATCGCCACAAGAAGTGTACGGGACCGCCGAAGGGACGGGCGACACGCTCCTTTCGGCCAGGTTGGGGGTGGGTGTGGGGGTGAGGTGCGGAGGCCGGGGTGGGGTGAGGTGCGGGGGGGCGGGGCGAGGTGGGGGCTCGGGGAGCGTCCGCGGTGGGGAGTGGGCGCTCCGGGCGGGAACCGAGGTGCCGGACGAGGTATCGCACGGGTGATGCGGTTGTACACAACCCGCCGGTAGTCCACCGATCCAGCTCAAGATCCCCGAGCCACGGCCGATCGAGGCACCGTCGTGACATGCGACAACGAACCGTTTTCGAGACCGTACGCGCCGCAGTCGTCCGGCGGTCGGCGCGCGGCGTACGTGCTGTTCCCACTACCAGGACACGCCGTTCATGGGTAGGGCCTGGGTCTGGCCGTCCGGCGGGCTGGCCTGGGTCTGGCCGTCCGGCGGGCTCGGCTGTCACCGGGGGCGCCGGAGGTATCAGAAACTGCGGGGGTGACGGAGGCGACGGGGGTTCTGGGGACGCCGGAGATGACGGAAGTGCTGAGGGCGTCGGGGGTCCTCAGGGCGCCGAGAACAGCAGGAACGCTCGGGTCACCGGGGGCGCCGGAGTCAATGGGGGCACCGGGGTCACTGAGGGCACCGGGGTCGCTGGGGGCACCGGAAACGGGCGGGTGGCGCACGCCCGGCGCACCGCTCCCCCAGCCGCCCGCCTCCTGGCCCTCTGCGCGGCGGGCACCGCATCGGCCGTACTGTCGGCCGGAGTTGCCACGGTCGGTGTGGCGTTCGCCGGCGACGTTCCTCCCCGTCCCACAGAGCCTTCAGAACCTTCGAAGCCTTCGGAGCCTTCGGAGCGCCATCCGACACCGGCACCGGGCCGCTCGACCGGCCCGGATCCGAGCCGCCCCGCATCGCCGACCACCGGCGAACGAGCTTGGCCCGTCACTGGAGCAACCGGCGCGCGGCCCACTGTCGCGCGCGGCTGGGAGCCTCCACCCGCCCCCTGGGCGCCCGGCCATCGGGGGGTGGATCTCCTCGCGGCCGAGGACGCGACGGTACGAGCCGCCGCTCCTGGACGCGTGCTCTTCGCCGGCAAGGTGGCAGGCCGGGGCGTCCTGTCGATCGAGGTGGCTGAATCCGGCCACCCGCCACTACGCACCACCTACGAACCGGTCCACCCGACCGTCCGCAAAGGTGACCACGTCACCGCAGGTCAGGCAGTGGCCAAGCTCGGCCCAGGCCCGTTCCACTGCTCTGCCGCGTGCCTGCACTGGGGCCTGCTCCGCGACAAGACCTACTTGGACCCGCTGTCCCTACTCCCCCAGCCATGCTGAACCCCGGCCCTTCACGGCTCCTGCCGGTCATCAACGTGCCCGAGCCGAGGAGCGAACCAAGGCACCGTGATCCGCCGCGCCCGCGTCAACCTCGGCGCACGAGATCCCCTCATGCAGGCCGGATAAGCGGGATACGAAAGCGCGCCCCGCCACTCCACCGACCCGCCCATCGTGTTTTCAAGCTCCGCCCAATGCCAGCGCCGAACCCCCACGCCCCACGCCCCGCACCATCCACGACCTCGTGAAGGGAGGACCGACCGATCAGCCTCTGACCCCACCCAGGACCATGGCGACCGCGGCTTCTGTGATCTGCGTCGGCTCTTCCGCAGCCCCGAGCTCGATGCGACGGACAGCGGCGTCGACGATCCCTTGCAGCAGCATGGCGGCAAGACGCGGCTGCTCGTGACCGAGACCGGCCAAGGCCTCCACGATCATCGCGATCAGTCCGCCGTGCGCGGCACGGATCTTCTCCCGCGCTCCGGCGTCCAGCTCACCTGCCGAGATCGCGACGACGGCCCGGTGGCGACGGTCGCCGACCAGCGCGAGCTGTTGCCGCACGTACGCCTCGATCTTGGCCTCGGGTGTCTCGACCCGCTCCATCGCCGCCTCGACCTCAGCCGCCCATACGGGGAAGTCGACAGCGCAGAGCTCTTCGACGACAGCCGCGCGGGAACGGAAGTACTCGTAGACGGAGGAGCGTGCGAGCCCCGTTCGCTCAGCGAGGGCGGGGAAGGTCAACGCCTCGGTCCCGCCTTCGGACAGCAGGGTGCGGGCGGCGTCCAGAAGGGCGCCACGCTGCATCGTCCGGTGCTCGGCCACAGAGGCCGCTCGAATCCTGGGCACGTCACCACTCTACGGATGGCACGCCGGACACGGCACTCCGCATCACGATGTGTCCACACCGACACCCGGGAGAACGACACCGACCGAGACTGACGAAAGGGGAAACCGCGCAGGCCAACACACGGAGAACCACCGACAGCAGGCAAACCGTGGCGGGAGAAGACCAGGGGCAGGGCGGGGGCAGAGATTCAGCTAAGGAGGGAGATGAGCCAGGGCAGCCACCATGAGCCGACCTCACACACTCTGCCGAGCGGCGAGCAAGCGCGGAAGCGCGGGCCGACATGGGTCTGGGACTGGGCCGCGGGCGCTGGGATGCGCGCTGCTGCGCAGGGGACGCTGGTGGTCGTGGGCCGGTAGGGAGTGCGTCGGGGGAGCGGGCACTTGCCAGGGCTGGTTGTCTGCGGCGGGCCCTCGGCGGGGCAGGGCGCGCTGGCCGACCGCGGGGTCAGTGCCTGAGGGCTACTCCGGTTCGATCCCAGTCGATCCTGGGTCACCCCAGGCAGTCCATGGGTCGAGCGCGACAGCCAGGCGCGGGCACCGCCGACAGGCGCGGGCACCGTCAATGGCGAGGAGACGGCCGCGGGGGCGGCATGAGCCGTGCGCCTAGAGGTGAGCTCCAGGGCGGCCCTCCAAACACGAGCGCCGTCGAAGAGCAGGCTGCGCTGGGAGCAGCGGTGGAGTGGCCCGGCCGAGGGGGAGAGGAGCGGAGCGGAGCCGGAGGCGGGAGCGGAGCCCGAGGCAGGAGCCGAGCCGGAGGTGGAGTGGGGGGGGCAGGGGGGAGGGAGGGCGGGGGGAGGGAGGAGGGGCGAAGCGGAAAGTGAGCCAGAAGTTCGGAGACCCGGGCGCGCAACAGTGAAAGCGCAGGCGAAGGGCCCCGAGCGAAGGCCAAAACACAGAGCCGAGCGAAGGGAGACGCCGGCACAGCGGCTTCGCCATCCCGGCCCCGCTCGCACACGCATCGGTGCTTCCAGTGAAGCTCCGACTGCTTCTTGTTCCGACCAGCCCCGACCACCTTCTGTCCAGCTTCCGACAACGAGTTGCCCTCGCTCCCCTCCCGACACGACACGGTAGGACGCGACCCACTGGGCGGGGGCGCCGGCTCCCACGCTCCACCCCGGCTCACCGCCCCACATCAGCCAGTTTGGCGCGGAGCTGGAGTACGGACTTGGTGTGGATCTGGCTGACGCGGCTCTCGGTGACCCCGAGTACGTTGCCGATCTCGGCGAGCGTGAGGCCTTCGTAGTAGTAGAGCGTCACGACGGTCTTCTCCCGCTCGGGAAGCGTGTTGATGGCCCTTGCGAGCAGTCGCCGCAGCTCGCGGTCCTCGGCTACCTCGACGGGATTGTCGGCAGCCGTGTCCTCCAGGGTGTCCATCAGGCTCAGCCGATCACCACCCTCGCCGCCGACGTGCAGCAGCTCCTCCAGGGCGACGACATTGGCCAGGGACAGCTGGCTGAATACCCCGTGAAGTTCCTCCAAGGCGATGCCCATTTCCGAGGCCACCTCCGCTTCGGACGGGGAGCGCCGCAGCTGGGCCTCCAGCGTGGCGTACGCCCGCTCGACCGCCCTGGCTTTCTGCCGTACCGACCGCGGGATCCAGTCCAGTGCCCGCAGTTCGTCGATCATCGCCCCCCGGATACGGGTGATGGCGTACGTCTCGAACTTGATCGACCGCTCGGGGTCGAACTTCTCGATGGCGTCGATGAGCCCGAAGACTCCGGAAGAGACGAAGTCGGCCTGCTCGACGTTGGGCGGCAGGCCGACACTGACCCGGCCGGCGACATACTTCACCAGGGGCGAGTAGTGCAGGATCAGCTGCTCCCGCAGCCGTCCGTCGCCCGAGATCTTGTAGGCGCGCCACAGCTCCTCCAGCGAGGTGGGCGCGGCGGGGCGCACGCTACCGCGCGCGGCGGGGGCGCGGCCGCGCGGTCGGACCCGGAGGTGTGCTGGGGCATTCGTTGCCTTGAGCCGTTCTGCCGAAACACTGGGGAACACGTGCGTGAGGTTGAATTACTCGTGAGCGTAGCGTGACTGCAGTGTCGCGATGCGCGATGAAGGGTCGCCCGGGAGTGCGCAGATACGTTCCGCTGCCCGCACCCCCGGGTTACAGAGGGCGGCGCCAATTCCACTCGCAGGGGGATGGAAGTGTCGTTACGGGCGCCCGGCGCACGCTCCCCCGCACGCGGATTCACCACTGACCGCCGCGGCGACAACCGATGCGCTCGTCGCCGTCCAGCGACGACAGGACCCCCACCAGCAGAAAGACACCGAATCCACACCTTGCGGTCATTCTTCTCACCTTTTCACCCGTTCGCCACAGGTCAAGCGCCACCTCCCTGGGACCCTGCGGCAGCCCCTGAACTCCGCGCCAACTCCCAGACAGCTCCACACCTTTGAACGAATCCCAGCGACTGCAGCTCGAAGAGCTTGCCCTGCGCGACTTCCTCTGCCGTGCCCGAGTCCTGCGCCAGCCGCCGCGAGTCCGCTCCACCTCGTGCGGGAACCGCTTCAAGCACCCGGGAGGCCACCGGATCAAGAAGATCGTGCGCCAGGGTCGGCCCACGCTGCGCGGGAGCAAGGTCGCCGATGCTGCCGACCAGCTCGATGACTTCGGCGGCTTCGGTGACCACTACGGCTTCGCCCCGCAGCAGTTGGTGCACGCCCGCCGACAGCCCACTGGTGACCGGCCCCGGCATCCCCATGGTGAACCTGCCCAGCTCTGTCGCCCGCCGAGCAGTGACCAACGATCCGCTGCGCAGTTCGGCCTCTACGACAACGGTCCCCCGGGTGAGGGCCGCGATGACTCGGTTTCGCAGGATGAAGCGACTGCGCGTCGGATGATCTCCCGGTGGCAACTCGGCGATGACCAGTCCCTGTTCCGCAAGGCGCCGGATCAACTCGGTGTGCCCCCGCGGGTAGGCGTAGTCGACGCCGGAGGCCAATACCGCGACCGAGGCTCCCTGTGCCGCCAGGGCGCCTCGATGAGCCGCGCCGTCCACTCCGTATGCAGCTCCGGACACCACCGTCCAGCCGCGGTCGGCCAGGCCTGCGCTGAGGGTGGCCGCCAAGTGAGCACCGTACTCCGTACAGGCCCGAGCGCCGACGACCGCGACGGACCGTAAGGCCCAGAGTCGCAAGTTGGCGGACCCGCGTACCCACAGGCCGATGGGTCTGCCATCCCCCAAATCGTTCAACTGCTGCGGCCACTCGTCGTCTCCTGGGCAGACGAACCGGCCACCGAGCGCACTGATGGCCGCCAGATCTGCGGCAGCTCTGCCGGCATCCGTCCGAGCCGCTCGCAGTCGCATACCCTTGAACTTCTCTTTCGTCACCCCTGACGGCATGTCCCGCTCGCCCAACAGGGACTGCACCAGGTGTACCGGCGTCGTCTGCCGCAGCCACCGGCCCACCACTTCGTCACCGGGCTCAGCGATCCGCGTCAATGCCGCGCGTGCCGCCCTCTCCTCCTCCCCCACTTCACTCATGCGCCGGCTCCCTGGCGCTTGCTGTAGAACGATCCTCAGTCCCCCACATGTACCTCTCCCTTTCTCCTGCTCCGTTTCGTGCTTCCTCGGCAGCCGAGCAGCGCCGTGTAGCCGAAAGTGGCAACTGGGTCGCCACACCTCGGTCTGCCTGGCCGCCGACCGCGGCCAAGTCCCGCCGCCAGCTGCCTGCCGCCTGCCTTCATCCGTTCGGCCCTACGCTCAGGTCACGTGCGTTCTCACTCGCCCGAGGTATGGCTGGGGCCGAGATGTGGTTCGGTGCTTGGTCGGGGCCCGTTCGTAGGCGGCCGACCTGTGCTCGTACGTCTTGCTCCCCGTCCCCTCCCCCGCCCACCCGCCCCGCACCTCCTACCTGTCACGCTTCCGCTGCGAGCGTCCCCATCGCCTCGCCTCCCCCTCACGCCCACACACCACCGCCCACCCCCACACCAACGCACCGCCACGCCTGCCGCACCGCCGACGCCGCCGCACCACCCGCGCCACCGCGCCATGGCCATCACGCCTACGCACCGCACCGCCACGCTCCCGCCACCCGACCGCTGGCCGCCGCCCGCCGACTGCCCCGACTGCCGACTGCCGACTGCCGACTGCCAGTCATCGGCCGCCCCTGTCGTCGCGCCACCGCGCCCACCCTGTCGCGCGCAGCCCTTCCCTACGCACCGCCTCAGGGCCGAGCGGTGCGGTTGCGTCGGCGGCGCCGCACCGGTGCCACGGAACGCCTATCTCAGGGGCAGTCGGCCAGCCCATCAGCCCGGCCAAGGGGGCACGCCGCAAGCCCAGTCCTGCTGCGCCCTACTGGCCCCCGTGCCACAGCTCCAGCCAAGCCACGGTCCACCACCTCCTATGCGCCTTGCTCCGCCCCGGCCCGGGCCACCGGCATTCGCCCCCTATTCACAGACCCCGCGAACGCGTCAGGTCATGCCCCTGAGTCGAACCGTTCCTCTCCGCCTCAGGCCTGTCCCTCCCCCTCCGCGACAGCCCAGCCCTCTCCTCACCTCACTCACCTCACCCCCGCCGCCAACGGCACCCCCCGCCTGATGCCCGTACGCAGTTCCAGAGCCCAGTTGATGTCTTCGGCCGTCGGGCGGTCGTGACCGGCGAGGTCGGCCGAGGTCCAGGCGACCCGGAGTACGCGATCCATGCCGCGGGCCGTCAGGAGGCCGGTTTCGAGATCGTGTTCTGCCTGCGCCATCGCGCCCGGGGCGACTTGCCAGCGGGTACGCAATTCGTGGCCCGGGACCTCGCTGTTGGTGCTCCATGGCGTATCCGCGAGCCGGGCTGCGGCGCGGTCGCGGGCGGCTCGTACGCGTTCGGCCACTTCAGCGGTGGTTTCGGCGCTCTGGGTGAGCGAGAGCAATTCGGAACGTGCGACGGGCTCCACCGCCACCCGCAGGTCGATACGGTCCATCAGCGGCCCCGACAGCCGGGCGCGGTAGCGCTGGATGGTGGATGGGCGGCATTCGCAGCCGCCTCCGAGTGTGCCGTGGCGACCACAAGGGCAAGGATTGGCAGCCAGGGCCAGCAGGAACTTCGCCGGCATCCGCATCATCCCGGCAGCTCGCGCGACCACGACGTACCCCGACTCCAGCGGCTGCCGCAGCGCGTCCAGCACACGGGCGTTGCATTCAGCTGCTTCGTCGATGAACAGGACACCGTGGTGCGCAAGTGACACGGCTCCCGGCCGGGGCAGGCCACTGCCGCCGCCCACCAGCGAGGCCATCGTCGCACTGTGGTGAGGCGCGCAGTACGGTGGGCGATCCACCAGTGGCTGCCCCGGCGGCAGGGCACCGGCCACCGAATGCACCGCCGTCACCTCCAAGGACTCCTTGGGCGAAAGACGGGGAAGCAGCCCGGGCAGGCGTTCGGCCAGGAGGGTCTTGCCAGCTCCTGGAGGACCCAGGAAGAAGATGTGGTGACGTAACCGCGCGGTATTGCATCTGATGCACGATCCGGAGGGGCGGCAAGCCGCTGATCTCGGGGAACGCTCGATCGCCCCGCCACCGTACACCAAGCCTGTGACCTGCGGGTTTGCTAGAGACTTCCCGTTCAATGCAAGATTCGTGCACTCAACGGGAAGGTTTCAAGGTGTCGCACGACGTACGACGCCCCATCGAGGGGGCGGCCCGGCTGGAGCTGGTGGACGGGGTTGCTCTGCTGCATCCCGAGGACGCGGTCTTCGAGGCGATGCTGAGCGGGTTCGCCAAGCAGCAGCGGGGCGGTCGTCGTCTGGACGCGAAGACGGTCCGTGGCCGTGACGGGCAGCTGCGCCGGTTCGCGCTGTTCGCGGGCGAGTACCCGTGGAACTGGACGGCCGCGCACATGGACGAGTGGATGGTGTCCCTGATCAGCGAGAAGGGGCTGGCCCACTCGACGCTGCGGGGCTACCAGCTGACCGTGCGGCTGTTCTGCGACTTCCTGATCAGCCCGGCCTACGAGTGGGCGGCCGAGTGCGAGAAGCGGTTCGGCACGCATCCGGTGCAGATCTGCCACGAGTGGAACACCGTCCAGCACCTGACCGATTACGAGGGCCGGGGCGAAAGGCGCCCGTTCACCCGCGAGGAACTGCAGAAGTTCTTCGACTACTGCGACGACCGGATCGACGTCACGGCCCGCAGCCGCCGCAAGGGCGCCCTTGCCGCCTACCGCGACGCGACCTTGTTCAAGGTGCTCTACGGCTGGGGCCTGCGCCGCACCGAGGGCTGCCGGCTGGACCTGGCCGACTTTCACCGCAACGCCGCCGCGCCCGAGCTGGGCCGGTACGGGATATTGCAGGTCCGCTGGGGCAAGGCGACCAAGGGCTCGCCGCCGCGGCGGCGGAACGTCGCCAGCGTGATGCCCTGGGCGGTGGAGGCCGTCGAGGACTACGTCGTCAACATCCGGCCGCGGTTCGGCGTCCCGGAGCATCCGGCCCTGTGGCTGACCGAACGGCAGGGGCGTCTGCAGCCGCGCGAGGTCAACGACCGCTTCACCGCCTACCGGGATGCGATCGGCCTGCCGCCGGAGCTGACCCCGCACTCGCTGCGGCACAGCCACGTCACCCACCAGATCGAGGACGGTGTCGATCCGAAGTTCGTACAGGACCAGGTCGGACATCGCTATGCGAGCACGACCGCGATCTATACGGCGGTCAGCGGCGACTTCATGAACACAATGATGCGGAAGGCCCTGAACCACGCCTTCAAACGGGACGCGGACTTGGGAGGAACCGGATGACGGCCAAGCTGGACTACACCTGGCGGCTGCGCGAGATCATGGCCGAGCAGGGCATGTTCACTACCGCGGCCCTGCAGCCGCTGCTGGCCGAGCGCGGGGTCAAGCTGTCCACCAGCCAGGTCTACCGGCTGGTCACGGAGAAGCCGGAAAGGCTCAGCCTCAACGTGCTGATGGCCCTGCTCGACATCTTCGGCTGCCCCATGGACGACCTCATCCGGCCGACCGCCGCCGCCAAGGCCGCCCGTCCCAAGCGCACGGCCGACGGCACCGAAGCCGGCATCGGCACGTTCCGCCCGAAGCGGGCACGCATCACCGGTCTGGAGAAATGACCTCAGCACCCCTTGGCCCGCTGCCCGACCCGGACGACACCATCGTCGCCGTCATGGCCGGCGTCGAGCCGGACCTGGACGCAGAAACCGTACGCCAGGCGATCGCCGGTGCGGCTCCTTCCCAGGCCAAGCGCCGCCGCCTGGCCCGCGCGCTGACCGACGATGCGGACCTGCTGGTCTCCGGCCGCCCCGAAGGGGCGCCAGTGATCGGTGACTTCGTCCGGGCTCTGCTCGCGCACGGCTCCCGCCGAGCCGTCCTGCCCAAGTGCGCCGACTGCGGCAGCCAGAAGAAGCTGACCGGCCTGCGGACCGACGGCCAGCGCATCTGCAGCCCGTGCTCCAGCAACGCACGGGCGAAGTCGCTGAGCTGCGTCGAATGCTCCCGGCCCGCCCGCATCTACCGCCGCACCCGCACCGGCGAGGCGATCTGCGGCAACTGCTGGCGCATGCCGGAGGGCGATCCCATCGCCCTGACCTGCCAGGCCATCACCGCCATCGTCCCGGACGCCGAGCCCGCGGCCGTGCGCCGGGCCGTCGAGTCCGTCACCCCCGACGGCCAGCTCCACCTGATGTTCCGGCTGCTCTGGGAGATCGAGGACACCCCGGGCCTGCTAACCGGCGAGGGCGCCAAGGCATCCGCGCGGGCCGCCCGGCTGATCAGCTCGCTCACCGCCGCCGGGGTCGCCGTGTCCGCTCCGGCCTGCCACGGCTGCGGCGACGTCCGGCCGCTCACCCACGTGCTGGACGGCCTGCGCTGCTGCCTGCCCTGCTACCGCAAGGCGAGTTCAGAGACCTGCGGCCGCTGCGGTCATGACCGCATCGTCGCCCAGCGCCGCGAGGACGGGACGCCGTTGTGCTCGGGCTGCATGCGCTACGAGGCACATCACCTGATCACCTGCGTTCTCTGTGACCGCATCCGCCCGGTCGGCCGCCGCACCAAGGACGGGCCGCTCTGCAAGGCGTGTTACCGGCCGCGTCAGCACATCTGCGCGTTCTGCGGCAAGGGCCGCGCCGCTGCTACCGGGCCTCGACCGGGATGCCGCGCTGCGACGTCTGCTCACGCACCCGCCGCCGGTGCGCCGGCTGCGGCCAGGACAAGTACGCCGCGGCCCGCACCGAGGGCGGCCATCTGTGCGAATCCTGCTGGAAGACGAACCCGATCTCCTTCAACGCCTGCCGGCTCTGCGGGACGGTCGAACATCTGCACAGCTACGGCCGCTGCCACGCCTGCGTGCACGACCAGCACCTGCGCGACGCCCTCTCGCACGACGGCGCCCTGCGCCCCGGCCTCGAACCGGTCCACGCCGTCCTCGTCGCCGGCGAGGCGAAGGCAGGGCTGATCTGGCTCGCCCAGCCCAGTGCCCGCACGATCCTCACCGCACTCGCCGACGGCACCTGCCCGCTCACCCACGAGGGCCTGGACGCCCTCCTGCCCAACAAGTCCGTCGCCTTCCTGCGGGCCGCCCTGGTCACCGGCGGCGTCCTGCCCGCACGCGACGAACGGTTCGCCACCCTGGAACGCTGGATCACCCAGGCCACCGCAGTCCTCACCGACGAGACCGAACGCCAGCTCGTCCGACGCTTCGCGACCTGGCATCACCTGCGACGTCTGCGGCGCGAGGCCCGAAACCGCCCGGTCACCTCAACCCAGGCCCACGCGGTCCGGGCCAGCATCCGCGCCGCCGTCGCCCTGCTCGTCTGGCTCAGGGAGCACGGCACCGAACTGGGAACGTGCACCAGAAGTCACCTGGACGAGTGGATAGCCAGCGGGACCACGACCCGCTACAACGCCCGTGGCTTCGTCGAGTGGTGCCGCCGCAACCGGCACATCGGCAAAGGGCTTCACATCCCGTCCCGGGAAAAGCTGAGCCACGTCCGGCCGACGGCCGAGGACGAACGCTGGGCCCTCAGCCGGCGCCTCATGCACGACGACAGCATCGCCATCGAAGACCGGTTCGCCGGGCTCCTCGTCCTGCTCTATGCCCAGCCCCTCACCGTGGTCTCGCAACTGCCCATCACCTCGGTGACCGTCGAAGGCCCGCAGACCTCACTGATACTGGGCGACAAACCCCTGCTGCTTCCTGAACCACTGGACAAGCTCGCCCGGCAGCTCCTCGCCCGGCGTCGTGGGCACATCACCATCGGCGCCACGGCGGACTCGCCCTGGCTGTTCCCCGGCGCCTTCGCCGGCCAGCACCTCAGCAACTACCACCTGGGAACCCGGCTGAAGCGGCTGGGCATCTACTCACGGCCGGGCCGCGCCTCCGCCCTGATGGGGCTCTCCACTCAACTGCCGGCCGCAGTCCTCACGGAACTCCTGGGGATCAGCCCGGAGACGGCCACCGCCTGGACCCAGTCGGGCGGACAGTGGGCTCGCTACGCAGCAGAGGTCTCCGGTCGGTCGCACCTGCAGAGTTGAGCGAAAAACGAGGCCCTACCGGTGCCCTGCCCGTCCTAGGGTCCTCACATGGATGTCGAACAGCTTAAGAAATCGTCGAAAAAGTGGATGTCTGCGGCGCTCAGGGCATTCTCACAGGGCCCCAAATCGTACGATTTTGCAGTTCACCACGCCGGGATCGCCGCTGAGCACCTCCTAAAGGCATACCTCGCGAGCCTGCACCCGGCGCTCATAGTCGAGGCCAAGGACTTCGACTCGCTGCTCCACGCTACGGGCCATGGCAGGCATGCGTCCGTGCCCGTGAGCCGGGCGAAGACAATCGGCCTCGCCGAAGCTCATGACCGAGTGCGCAAGATCCTCGGCAACCGGATTCCGATAGACCAGCGGGCCCTCCGTCCGGTCGCAAACGCGCGCAATGGCGTCGCGCACAGTGGCATCCATGACGTCGCCGAGGTTCGGACTGTCTTCACCACCTGCCTCCGGCTAGTCGACGCGTTGCTCACAGAGCTGAAGATCGACCCGGCGCCCTATTGGTGGAGCTACAAGCCGCTGCACGACAGGCTGATCGAGGAGCGCGTCAAGGACGCACGCATCCAGTTGGAAAGCAAGCTGGTCAAGGCGCGGGGCGTCTTTGAACAGCGATACGGACACTTGAGGCCGTCGCAAAGCGAACTCGTGCTTGCCGCGATCACACGTCGGCCGCCTCGCTATGCGGAACACGCCGTTGAGCGGCCTTGCCCCGCCTGCCGCTCGACAGGCTGGCTCATGGGTGGCGCTCACATCGAGGAGACTGAGGACGAGCACATACTGGTCTTGGACGCGCACATGTTCGCATGCTCGGCATGCGGCCTCGATGTCGAAAACGAGGAGTTCTGGGAGTTGGGCGACCTCAGTTCCGAGATCGTCCTACTCGACGCATCGGACTGGGAACCGGATCCCGAATTCCTCCCCGACGACCCGGACGAACCCACCATCGATGCAGACTGGGAACCGGACGAAGACCTCTTTCGAGGTCGGTGAGTCATTGCTATTGGGCAGGTTCTGTTAGCCGCGGTTACCAATACCGGCTGCCGCCACCTCCAGAGCTCTACGTGCGCTGTATTGACCGGCGACATCCGACAGGTCGGGCAGTCGTTCGCCGCTCATACGCTCCGCACCGTACCCGGTACCGGGTACGGCCAGCCCCGCCAGCAGCGAATCCGGCCGCCCCTCGGCGGTCGCGTGGTCTTCCTCCTCTTCCGGCACCGGCTCGTCGGTGAGCACCGCGATCAGCTGCCTGAGGCTTCGTACGCCGAGGACGGAGACCCCCGGGACGAGCGACGCCTCGGCCACGGTCCTCTCCGGTACGACCACCTGGCGGTATCCGGCGTCCGCCGCCGCCAGCACGGCCGGAAGAATCCCGCGCACCGGTCGTACACGGCCGTCCAGCCCCAACTCACCGATCATGACGAGGTCGGCCAGTTCGCGTGGATCGATCCGTTCCGCCGCGCCGAGGACCGCGCAGGCCACGGCGAGGTCGAAACCGCTGCCGCCCTTGGGGACGGAAGCCGGGCTGAGGCCGACGGTGAGCTTCTTCTGCGGCCACTCACCGCCTGAGTTCACGACGGCGGCCCGTACTCTGTCCCGCGATTCGATCAGACTCTTGTCCGGCAGTCCGACGAGCGCGAAGGCCGCTACCCCCGGCTCCAGGTCCGCCTGGACCTCCACGACCACGCCTTCGACTCCGACCAGCGCGACCGAGCACGTACGGGCGAATCCCATGTCAGGTCACTCCCCGCACATGCTCCAGGAGCGGTGCGCCACGCGAAGGCAGCAGCACTCCCACCACGTCGATGCGCACTCCGCCGGGCGGTGGACCTCCGTGTTCCTCCAGCCAGCGTTCCGCCAGGCGCAGCAGGCGGGCGGCCTTCTCCGGCCGTACCGCTGCCATGGGATGTTCGTACGCGCCCGCACGGCGGGCCTTGACCTCGCAGAGCACCAGGGCGTCACCGTCGGCTGCCACGATGTCGACCTCGCCCTCCTGACAGCGCCAGTTTCGGTCCAGGATGCGCATGCCGACAGTGGTCAGGTGTCGTGCCGCCAGGTTTTCCCCATAGCGTCCGAGCGCCCGACGGGCGCTGGTCGCGGGCAGGTCATGGAGAGCGGCGGCCGACCCGATGGGATGTCGGGGACGGCGGGGGCGGGACCGTCGGGAGCCGGCCCGGGGGACGGTACGGGCACCGGGCGGGACGTCTCCGAAGCTTGTCGTCCTCCGGCTCCTTCGGACTCGCGGCCCACCATCGCACAGCTCCCGCGGTACGCCATCCAGCCCCTGCGGCGTGTCCTCAGGTGGCAACGGGCCGCCTGCATCCACCGCCGACTGAGCACGTTTCTCACGCGGATGTTGCGGAGAGCTTTTCTCGCTCGGGCGCCTCTGACGGTTTTCCTCGCAGGGTCGCTCCTGTGAGTTTCCCTCGCGCCGGTCAGGTCGGCGATTTCTCTCGTTCGTGGCGTTCACTCGGCACCACCTCCGGCACCGACTGTGACGCTTCAGCCACGAACTGTTGGATCTTGGTGGACTACCGAGCGGTTGTGGACAACTTCGTCACTCGGCCCAGTGACACTCCGGCATTCCCACACCCTGCGGGTAGGCACCAGGCCCAGCGCGCCCCAACCCGACCGGTCCGGCGGCCTCAGCTCCCCGGAAGATCCAGGTCGCTCTTGTTCAGCTCCTCGATGTTCACGTCCTTGAACGTCAACACGCGCACCTGCTTCACGAAACGAGCCGGCCGGTACATGTCCCAGACCCACGCATCAGCCATCGAAACCTCGAAGAAGACCTCGCCCTGCACGGAGTGCACCTGCATCTCGTAATCGTTCGTGAGGTAGAAGCGACGCTCGGTCTCGATCACGTACTTGAACAGCCCGACGACATCGCGGTACTCCCGGTAGAGCTTCAGCTCCATCTCGGTCTCGTACTTTTCGAGGTCCTCGGCGCTCATGGCAGATCCCCTTCAGCCGTGCGTCCCCCTATTGTGCGTCAGACGCTCTCGGTAGCCAGCAGCACCGGCGCGTCAGGGGTCCTTCGTCGAGCAGCCTGCCCAGCAGCTCGACGAATCCCGTCGGATACACCGTCTCATGCGACGCGGAAAGATCTTCCAAGGTCCACCACCTCAGTCCCGATACGCTGCGTCGCTCAAGATCCGTCTGCCCCGACATCTCGGTTGCAGTCCGGTCGGTACGAGCCAGGTAGTACCACTCGTCCTGCTCCCAGCGCCTGCCGTCGAAGGTGAAGGAGCAGCGCCGCTTCCACAGCAGGGGCCCCAGCTGTACGTCGGCGATGCCCGTCTCCTCGGCCAGCTCCCTGTGTGCGGCCTCCTCGCGGGTCTCCTCGCCCTCCAGGCCGCCACCCGGCGTGAACCACCAGGTGCGGGTCGGATCGCTCGGTTCGTAGCCATGCAGCAGAAGGACCCGGTCGTCCGGGGCGAGCAGCACCACCCGTGCGACCTGGCGCGCCTCCACCGGCAGCCCTCCGACCGCGTGAGGTGCCTCAGGCCCCTCAGGCACCCTGCCATTACTCGCCGCTTCGGCTTCCTCCGCGTCGACACCTGTCACGTCAGCCATTCCTGCGCCTCCCCCGCCGCGCCAGCGGCCCGTACGCCGCACCGCCCAGGATCATCACGGCCCCGACGACGACTGCGACGACGATGACGCGTACCGGCCCGGGCTGTGACGTGCCGCCGGGCATCGCCGCGAAACTTCCCGGCCGTTCCACCACACCCATGCTGCCGACCGGCCATGCTCTGGCGTCCACCCGCGCGTCCACGGCGGTGCGCGACACGGAGCCGTGGCCGGCGTCCTTGAGGTGCGTACGGGAGTCCAGGGAATCGTTGCGGTGATCACCGAGGAGGAAGAGCTGGCCCACCGGCACCTTGGAACTGAAGCCGGTCGGTGAGGCCGGGCCTGTGGCGTGCAGATACGGTTCGTCGACGGGCTTGCCATTAATCGTCAGCCGGCCGTCCTTGCTGCAGCAGGCGACCGTGTCGCCCCCCACCCCGACGACCCGCTTGATCATCGGCACATCGCCCCACACCGCGTCCCGGAAGACCACGACGTCCCCACGCCGCACCTCGGAGCCGTCCACCTGCTCGGCCAGCACCCGGTCCCCCACCCCGATCGTCGGGGCCATCGAGTCGGTCGGCACCGTGTAGGGGCGGTAGGTCAGTGCTCCCCAGACGAAGCCGCCCAGGAACAGCACACAGCCGACGGCCACCACCAGACCGGACAGCACACTGCCCGTCGTCCGGCCGCGGCCGTCGCCCGTACGTGCCTTGCTGCTGCTCATCCCAGCGCTCCCGCCCCGCGAACGACCCGCTTCGAAGATCTGGGACGGCACCCTACCCGGGGGTACGTTGCCCAGTCAGCACCATGAGCCGGGACAACCTCGGGACATACGCACCGGGCGCTCGCCAGGGCGCATCCGGGACGGCGTGGCCTCTCCCCCACCGGGACGCACAAGGGACGCACGCCCCGGGCCGCCCCCCGGCGCACGGCCCGGTGCGATCACCCGCTCAGTCGGACGCCTGCTCCACCGGCCGCGCCACCCGCGCGGCCCGCCTGCGCCGCCGCCACAGCACGATCGGCACCGCACCCGCGAGACCGAGCGCCGCCGGCGTCGCCGCCATGGCCTTGTTCAACGCGGGCTGGTCGAAGGTGTCCGGCACCGACAGCCACGACCAGCGGTTGATCGGCCAGGCGACCGTGAAGGCGCGCCCCACGACCTGCTTGACCTCGACCGTGCCGTTGCCCTTGAGGTTCGTGTGGTAGCGCGAGTCGAGGGAGTCCTGCCGGTGGTCACCCATGACCCAGATGCTGTCCTCCGGCACCTTGATCGGCCCGAACGGCTTGTCGCCGCACGGCGTGTTGCCCGGGTAGAGGTACGAGTCCTCCTTCAGGGCCGTGCCGTTGACCTTGACCGGTCCGGCACCCTGGCACTCCACGGTGTCACCCCCGACGGCGATGACCCGCTTGATCAGGTCCTTCTCCTCGGCCGACGGCATCAGGCCGATGAAGCTGAGGACCTGCTGGATCGCGTTGGGCTCGGGGGTGGGCACCTCGTTCAGCCAGCCGCCCGGGTCGTGGAAGACGACAACCTCGCCACGTTCCGGTTCGGAGCCGAACCACGGGGTGAGCTTGTCCACCAGCACCCGGTCCCCGCGCTGCAGGGTGTCCTGCATCGAGTCGGACGGAATGGAGAACGCCTGCACCAGGAACGTCTTGATGATCAGCGCGAGGATCAGCGCGATCCCGATGAGGATCGGCAGCTCTTTCCAGAAGGCACGCGGCTTCTTGCCCTTCTTCACGCTGCCGCTCTCCTCCTCGCCCACCGGCTGTTCCTTGTCCAACGGCACTCCGGGGCCCGTCGGCCGCCCGGGACCGGCCGGCTGCCCCGGATCCGTCGCCCGCGCCGGGTCCGCCGGTCCTCCCGGCACGCCGGACGCGGCGGGCTGTGAGGACTCACCGTTTCCCGCCGGTTCTTCGGGCTCTCCGGTTCCGGACCGCGCGCCGACCGCCAAGTCCCCCACATCCACTCCTTACTCCACGCCACTGCCTGCCCGATAGCCGGTGCAGGCCCACCACTCCCATAACGAGCGGGAGTTCCGCAGGGGTCGGGAGTTCGGACAAACCGTCGGAGGACACACTATGCGGAGCCCGCCCCGCCGTCGCCCTCGCGCCCGGCGCGTCGCGCACGGTCGCGTAGGTGTCAGGCTCCTCCAGACGGCGCCAGTGGCCCACCGGCCAGGCGATGACCACGGCCCGGCCGACCACGTTGTCCACCGAGATCGTCCCACGGTACGGCTCGTCCAGGTGGTACCGGGAGTCCGCCGAATTGGAGCGGTGGTCGCCCAGCACGAAGATCCGGCCGTCCGGAACCTTGACCTCGAATTTGAACTGCGAGGGCGCGTCGCCCGGGTGCAGGTACGGCTCGTTCAGGGGGTTCCGTTGACCGTGACATGCCCTTGCTTGTCACAGCACTTGACGGTGTCGCCCCCGACGCCCACCACTCGCTTGATCAGATCCTGTTCGTCGGCCGACGGAAGCAGACCGATGAAGGTCATGAACTCCTTGATCTGCTTGACCACGACCGGGTCGTCGGCGGAGGTGACCTGCTCGTCCTTCAGCCACCCCCGGGGTCCTTGAAGACGACCACGTCACCGCGTTCGGGTTCCGAGCCGAACCAGGGGTGAGCTTGTCGACCAGGACCCGGTCGCCGATCCGGATGGTCTCTTCCATGGAGCCGGAGGGGATCACGAAGGCCTGGACGAGAAAGGTCTTGAGCACCAGCGCGATGGCCAGGGCCACACCGATGAGGATCGGTATCTCTTTGAGGTAGGAGCGACGCCTGCGCCGTTTGATGCGGCGCGCCTGGCGCCGTCGTGCGGCCCGTCCTCCAGTGGCGGCTCTGGTCGTTCGCGTGCCGGCGCGCGCTGCCGCCGGTCGCGGTTCCTTCACCGTACGGTCCGTCCCCGCGCCCTGCGCTTTCGTACGGACTGCCGCTGCGCCCCGCGTACGAGTCGGCTCTGTGACCGGTCCCGAAGTCGGATCCGAAATCGGACCTGTAATCGGTTCCGTGCTCGGCGCCGTAATCGGTTCCGTGCTCGGCCCCGAATGAAGCCGACCCGCGCGAGCCGCCCCCGTAGCCCTCTTCCCCATCCGTCTCATCCGCGCCCGCGGCCCCCTGATGCCCGTGCCTGGGCCGCCCCCGGCTACCCATGGCTGCCTGCCGCACCTGATATGCCGTCGAAGGCGTGCGGGCGGTGCAGGGCCGTCCAGTGGCCCACCGGCCAGGCGATCCAGTCGGCGCGGCCGATCACCTTGCCGGCCGGGACGGTGCCACCTCCCGGTTCGCCCAGGTGGTCCCGTGAGTCACGTGATCTGCCGCGGTGGTCTCCCATGACCCACAGCTTTCCCTCCGGCACCACGATGTCGAACGCGTCGGAGGACGGCTCGTCCCCCGGGAACAGGTAGTCCTCGTCCACCGGCTCGCCGTTCACCTTGATCCGCCCCCGTTTGTCGCAGCAGGTCACCCGGTCCCCGCCGACGCCGATCACGCGCTTGATGTAGTCGGTGGCCGCGGGCTCGGCCAGCCCCAGCGCCGCGCCCGTCCCCCTGATCAGTCCCGTCACCGGGTTCTCGTCGGGTTCGCTCTGCAGAAACGACCCGGTGCCGTCGAAGACGATCACGTCGCCCCGGCGCGGTTCGCCGCCGAAGCGGTACGCCAGCTTGTTGACCAGCACCCGGTCGCCGATCCGCAGGGTGTTCTCCATGGAGGAGCTGGGGATCAGGAAGGGCTGTACGACGAAGGCGCTCAGCAGCAGGACAAAAGCCACACAGAGCGAGAGCAGCAGGACGGGCCGGTGCCACAGGGCGGACACACCCGCTCCCAGCCAGGACCCGAACCGCCGGATCCGGGACGGCCGCCGTGGCGATGCTCCCTCCAGGGGCAGCGCATCCTGGAGCGGCGCCTTCTGGAGCGGTACGTCCTGAGGCAGCGCGCTACGGTCCCGTGGGCCCGTACCCCGCCCTGACCGCCTCTCCGAGCCGACGCCCCCTCAGAGCGCCCTCGCGGGCCCCTGCCCCTCTCCGGCCGATCATCCGCGGCCGTAGCCCCCTCCGTACGTCCCGAGGGCCGTACGCCCCGCTCCGCCCGCTCCTCGGGCCCGGGGAGCGCGGCCCCCTTCTCCGTCACGGAGGAGGCGCGCGCGGAAAAACACGCGGAGCGCGACCCCTGCTCCGGCCCCGGTTCGGGGGCGGGAGAGCGGTCGCGCTCCGAAAACTGTGCGTCGGTGTCCATCGGACCCTGAGCCTATCCGGCCGGTCCAGGACGCCGGACGTCTGTTCAGTTGTCGCGCTTCTCCTTGATCTTCGCGGCCTTGCCGCGCAGCTCACGGAGGTAGTACAGCTTGGCGCGACGCACGTCACCGCGGGTCACCAGCTCGATCTTCTCGACGATCGGGGTGTGCACGGGGAAGGTGCGCTCGACGCCGACGGAGAAGCTGACCTTGCGGACCGTGAAGGTCTCGCGGACGCCCGCGCCCTGGCGGCGGATGACGACGCCCTTGAACTGCTGCACACGGGAGCGGTTGCCCTCGATGACGCGCACGTGGACGTTGACGGTGTCACCCGGACGGAAGGCCGGGACGTCGCTGCGCAGCGATGCGGAGTCGACGGAGTCGAGAAGGTTCATGACCCACTGCTTTCTTCGTTGATGCCACAGGTCATCAACGGAACTGGAGAATTGCGTTGAGGTTGCCGTTCCGTCGGGCGGGCGTCGTTCCCCCTGTGGCAGGGGCGCGCGCCGGACGCACACAGCAGCGGCCTATTCTTCCACGCCGTCGCTCGTACGCCCAAATCGACCGCTCGTTCCCTCGGCCCACCCGAGGATCGAGAGGGTCTCGCGGTCCTTCTTGTCGAAGGCGGCCGGGTCGGCGCGCTCGATGAGGTCGGGGCGGTTGCGGTCGGTACGGCGGAACGCTTCGTCCCGGCGCCAGCGGGCGATCTTGCCGTGGTGGCCGCTGAGCAGCACCTCCGGGATGCCGCGGCCGCGCCACTCGGGAGGCTTCGTGTAGACGGGGCCTTCCAGGAGGTCCGCCATGGCGCCGGGGGCGAAGGAGTCGTCCTGGTGGGAGGCCGAGTTGCCCAGTACGCCGGGCAGCAGCCGGGCGATGGCTTCGACCATCACCAGGACGGGGGCCTCGCCGCCGGCCAGGACGTAGTCGCCGATGGAGACCTCGCGGACGTCCACGCGGTCTCCGTACTCCTCGATGACGCGGCGGTCGATGCCCTCGTAGCGGGCCGGTGTGAACACCAGCCAGGGCTTCTCGGAGAGCTCCACGGCGAGCTGCTGGGTGAAGGGCTTGCCGCTCGGCGTGGGGACGACGATGACCGGGTCGCCGTCCTGGGAGTCGATGACCGAGTCCAGCGCCTCGCCCCACGGCTCGGGTTTCATGACCATGCCGGGGCCGCCGCCGTACGGCGTGTCGTCGACGGTGTTGTGCTTGTCGTGGGTCCATTCCCGCAGGTCGTGGATGCGGACGTCCAGCTGGCCGCGGGCGCGGGCCTTGCCGACCAGGGAGACGTTCAGCGGTTCCAGGTACTCGGGGAAGATCGTGACGACGTCGAGCCGCATCACACGTCCTCGCCGGCGTCACGGACCGAGTCGGCACCCGGAGCCTTCGGGGCCGCGGGCTCCTCGGACGCGTCGCGGGCCGAGGCCACCTCGGCCTGGCTGTCGTCGAGCAGGCCGGGCGGGGGGTCGACGACAGCCCTCTGCTCCGCCAGGTCGATCTCCGGAACGATCTCGGAGACGAACGGGATCATGATCTCGCTGCCGTCCGGGCGGCGGACGATCAGCAGGTCCTGGTAGGGCAGGTGGGAGATCTCGGCGATCCGGCCGACCTCGGTGCCGTCGCGGGTGACCACGTCGAGGTCGACGAGCTGGTGGTCGTAGAACTCCTCGGGGTCCTCGGGGACCTCTTCGGGGTCGATCTCCGCGATCAGCAGCGTGTTCCGCAGCGCCTCGGCGCCCGTACGGTCCCGTACGCCCTCGAAACGCAGCAGCAGGCGCCCGCTGTGCACCCGGCCGGTCTCGATGGTCAGCGGGCCGGTTGCGGGCGGGTCCGTGGCCAGTACGGCGCCGGGCGCGAGCCGCAGCTCCGGCTCGTCGGTACGCACCTCGACGGTGACCTCGCCCTTGATGCCGTGGGCGCGGCCGATCCGCGCGACTACCAGCTGCACAGTGCCCCTCTTCGCGGCCGGCCGCCCGCCGCTCGCCGCGGTGGCGGTCCTCGCCTCGTGAATTCGTCAATCGGTGGTAACGGTCATACGTGCATCGTCGCAGATGCCTACGACAACGGGCCGGGGTGAGCCGTAGCCCTCCCCGGCCCGTGCCGGTACTGCCTGGTCCGGGGAGTGCCCCGGTATCCCGGTTCTGCTCAGCGGACCTGGTCCACGTCGACGAGGTCGACCCGGATACCGCGGCCGCCGATGGCGCCTACGACCGTCCGCAGGGCACGCGCGGTGCGGCCGTTGCGGCCGATCACCTTTCCGAGGTCGTCCGGGTGGACCCGGACCTCCAGAACGCGCCCGCGGCGCAGGGTGCGCGAGGCGACCTGCACGTCGTCGGGGTTGTCGACGATGCCCTTGACGAGGTGCTCGAGGGCCTCCTCGAGCATGATCAGGACTCGGTCGACTCGGAGGTGGACTCGGCCTCGGCCTCGTCCGCCTTCTTGTCAGCCTTCTTCGCCTTCGGGGTGATCGCCTCACCCTTCGGCTCGTCGCCGTCCTTGGCCAGAGCCTCGAACAGGGCGCTCTTGTCAGCCTTCGGCTCCGCGACCTTCATCGGCGCCGGGGCGGGCAGGCCCTTGAACTTCTGCCAGTCGCCGGTGACCTTGAGGATGGCCATGACGGGCTCGGTCGGCTGCGCGCCGACACCCAGCCAGTACTGGACACGCTCGGAGTCGACCTCGATACGCGACGGGTTCTGCACCGGGTGGTACAGACCGATCTCCTCGATCGCCCGGCCGTCACGGCGGGTGCGGGAGTCGGCGATGATGATGCGGTAGTGAGGCGCGCGGATCTTGCCCAGACGCTTCAGCTTGATCTTGACTGCCACGGGAGTGGTGTCTCCTGGTCTTGACGTGGTTGGGCACAACGGGATGCCGCGTGGGGTTGCGGTACTCGTGTTGCCCGATGGACGCGCCAGCCGGAGGAGAGAGGGGTCCTGTGCGACTGTCGAGTACAGCTGACCATTGTGCCACACCACTCCAGGTCAGCCGACCGCAGCCACCTCGGGGATCCGGAAGGGCTTGCCGCAGCCGCCGCAGACGATGGGAGCCTGGGCCAGCACGGACGGGACGACCCGGACATTGCGCCCGCAGTCGCAGACGGCCTTGACGCGCACGCCGCCACCGGAGGAGCCGTGCCGGGCGGCCGGACCTCGGAAGCTGCGGGCGCTGTCGGCCGTGGTCGCGACGGAGTGCGCCTTGAGGGCTCTGGCGAGCCGCTCGATGGTGGGGCGGTAACGCCTTCTGGCCTCGGGGTTGAGCGTGACCAGCGAGAAGCCGCTGCTCGGGTGCGGCTCGTCGACGTGGTCGAGGCCCAACTCCTCGGCGATGGAGAGGAATCGGCGGTTGTGGTAGCGGCCGGCGCGTGAGGTGTCGCGGACGCCGCGGGCGGCGGCGATGCCGTGGACTGCCTCATGCAGCAGCCGTTCGAAGGAGAGCTCGGCCCCACAGGCGGACGAGGACTCTCCGATCAAGGACTCGGGCGCGGCCAGATCCGGCAGCTCGGGGTGGTGCCGTTGAATGTCGGCCCACGCGAGCGCCAGCTCGGCGGCGAGAACAGGCGGTGTCGTGCTCACGTCGTGACAACGAGCCGGGGCCATCCAGTGTTCCGATTACGGGGCATCTCAAATAATTTGCACGTACCGGTCAGTTTCTGGTCATGGGTTTCGAGGACGGCGTGTGCGCAGAACTGCGGAGAAGGCGCGCGTCGGGTGGCAAGCCGGGGCGTACCCGCGCGTACGCCCCGGCGCGTAAGAGATGGGTACGCGCCGGGGCAACCGTTGCCCGTGGGCCGCGACGTGCCACCGGTGGAGCCCGGTGGGGCTCAGTAGGCGCGCGCGACGACCGCGATCGTACCGGGGGCGTCGTCCGTGCCGGGCACCGCCCCGTCCTCGGCTACCAGACACCGTACGGTCACCGCCTGCTCGGCGAGCCGGGCCTCTCCCTCCGGACCGAGTGCCGCCCACGGGATGCGGGCCCAGCCGCCCGCGACCGCGGCCTCGACGGCCTCCTCGGCCGTCATCACATCCGAAGTGCGCGACTGCCGGCGCTCGCGGGACTGCCGCAGGAGCAGCGCCTGATCCTCCTCCAGGATCGCGGGGAGCAGGGAGGCGAGCGTGTCGAGCCGGACGGGCTCCTTGCCGCCGGGGATACGGCGGACGAGCACCGCGGTGCCGTTCTCCAGGTCACGCGGACCGACCTCGACCCGGACCGGCACGCCCTTCAGCTCCCAGTCCACCGCGCGGCGCCCGAAGGGGACGTCCGTACGGTCGTCGACCTGGACGCGTACCCCCGCCGCCCTCAGTGCGTCGCCGATCCGCCGGACCTCGGCCAGTACGGTGTCGTCCCCCTTGACCGCCAGGACCACGGCCTGGACCTGGGCCAGCCGGGGCGGGATACGCAGGCCGTGGTCGTCACCGTGCGACATGACCAGTGCGCCGATCATGCGGGTGGTGCTGCCCCAGGAGGTCTGCCAGACCAGTTCCCGCGTGCCTTCCTTGGAGAGGTACTGCGTGTGGAAGGCGCGCGCGAAGTTCTGGCCCAGTTCGTGGCTGGTGGCCATCTGGAGGGCCTTGCCGTCACCCATCATCGCTTCGAGGGTCAGGGTGTTGATGGCGCCGGCGAACCGTTCCGCCGCGGTCTTGCGCCCGGCCACCACGTCGATGGCGAGGACGTCGGCCATGAAGTCCGCGTAGACGTCCCGGTGGACACGGGCGGCGTAGTCGCGGGCTTCCTCATAGGTGGCGTGCGCGGTGTGCCCCTCCTGCCAGAGGAATTCCGTCGTACGGAGGAACACCCGCGGCCGCATCTCCCAGCGGACGACATTCGCCCACTGGTTGATGAGCAGGGGGAGATCGCGGTAGCTCTGCACCCACTTGGAGAAGTACTCGTTGACGATGGTCTCGGAGGTGGGCCTGACCACGGCCGGCTCCTCCAGCTCCTTGCCGCCGCCGTGGGTGACCACCGCCAGTTCCGGCGCGAAGCCCTCGACGTGCTCGGCCTCTCTGGTCAGGTACGACTGCGGGATCAGAAGCGGGAAGTAGGCGTTCTGGGCACCGGTCTCCTTGATGCGCGCGTCCACCTCCCGCTGCATCCGTTCCCAGAGCCCGTACCCGTACGGTCGGATGACCATGGTGCCGCGCACCGGCCCGTTGTCGGCCAGCTCGGCCTTGCTGATCAGATCCTGGTACCAGCGGGGAAAGTCGTCCGCCTGGGGTGTGAGAACGGGGGCCTTTGCCATGGCGCGCATGGTATGGGCGCGACACCTGGCGTCGGCAAACGAAATTGCACCCCGGCGCACCGAGGGGCGCGCGGGAGACAACCCCGGCGCAACCCTGGACTCCGAGCCGGATGGGGAGTTGTCTGGAATGCGGGGGCGCACGACGCGAACACAGGGGCGGGACACGGGGAGAACGACCACTGACAGCTTCGGGTTCTCGGCGGATTGGGGCGCTTTCGATGACACCCACGCTCGTACGGCATCACCTCCGGCAGTCCGGCTCTCCCGGTTCTCACGACCCGTCCGCACCGGCCGACTCCTGTGGACGCGCCCGTGACTGGGCCGAGATCCAGGAACGGATGCTGGTGCCGCTGTACGAGGCCGTCTACGACCGGGTGGGCGTCGGTCCCCACACCAGGCTGCTGGGCCTGGGGTGCGGTTCCGGGCTCGCGCTGCTGATCGCCGCGGCCCGCGGAGCGTGGGTCTGCGGCGTGGACGCGGACGAGGAACGGCTGGATCTGGCGCGCGAACGGCTGACTCCCGACTCCTCACGCGAAACCCGTGACGACACGGCGCGCGCCACGGTGCTGGCGTGCGGTGGTCCCGAGCGGGCGGCCGCTCCGGACGGCTCCACGTTCAATCTGGTGACGGCCTTCCACCCGGTGGGCTGTGTCCGCAGCGTCGAAGGGCTGACGGCTTCGCTGGTGACGGCCGCCGGACTCGCGGAGCGCGGCAGTCCGGTGGTGCTGGGCGGCTGGGGGCCGGTGGAGCGGTGCGCCACGGCGAGCGTGCTGCGGGTGGCCCAGCGGCTGGCGGACCCGCTGCGCACGGCGGGCGGCTGGCGGCCCAGCGGCCGGGACGACCTGGAGGACCTGGCCGACCGCGCGGGGCTGCGGCCCGACGGGTCGGGGCGGGTGGCCTGCCCGTTCGGTTACGGCAATCTGCCGAGCGCGGTGCGCGGGCTGTTGTCCACGGGGCTGTTCGACGCGGCGTTGGAGGTCACCGAGCAGGCGCAGGTGGAGAAGGAACTGAGCGAGGCGCTGCATCCGCACCAGCGCCCGGACGGCACGGTCTGGATGGCGAACGTGTTCCGTTATCTCATCGCCCGCACGTGACACTTCCTCCGCTGCGCTGTCTTCCGTCTTTCCGTTGCTTCGGTTCGTGTGTCTTCCGCTGCTCCGGCTCACCGTCCTAGCGTCCTTTCCGGATTCTCTGACCCTTCCGGCCCCTGCGGCACCTGCGGCCCTTCAGGTCCCTCCGGCCACTCCAGCCCTTCCGGTTCCATCGCCCCTTCCAGCCCTTCCGACCCTCCTGGCCCTTCCGGCCTGCCCGCCCCCTCCGCCTCTTCCGGCGGCTTGACCGCCGGAGCCGGCCGCCATTCCACCGGGCACCGCCGGCACCGGCACGCGGAAAGAGTGACTGTGGTCGGCTCGGCCGGGCCCGGTTACGCCCCTCCCCCGCCCGCGCCGGGAGCGCCCGTCAACACCGAGGCTCCAGGCATTCACCCGTGCGAGGTATACCCAATATCCAGAATTCTGTTTACTGTCATTTCCATGAACAGCATCGACGAACGGTTCCTCACCCGCAACGGGCACGCCGCCCGCCGGCTCTCCGCTCTACTGATCAACCGGCCGACCGAGGGCGACGCCGCGCGACTCCCCCGGGTCCGCGATCTCGCCGCGGAGCTCGGGGTCGGCAACGGGACGGTGCAGGCCGCACTCCAGCTGTTGGAGGAGTCGGGCGCGATAGAGACCGTGGCCCGCGGGCACCTGGGCACCTTCCTGGTGCGCGCGGACCGCGGCATACTGTGGCGCCTCGCCGGGCTGGGCACCGTCCTCGCCGCGATGCCGCTGCCCCACTCCCGCCGCCACGAAGGCCTGGCCACCGGACTGCGGACCGCCTTCGAGGAAGCCGGCGCACCCTTCGCCATCACCTTCATGCGCGGTGCCGCCTCACGGGTCTCCGCCCTGCTGGACGGCAAGGTCGACCTGGCGGTGCTGTCCCGCTTCGCCGCCGACCGGTTGATGGAACAGCATCCTGTCGATCTGATCGCTGATCTGGGCCCGGCCACCTACGTCGGGGCGCACGGGCTGCTGCTGCGGCGCGGTGTCCAGCTCGACACCGACGGCCTGCGGGTCGCTGTGGATCCCGCGTCGGAGGGTCAACGGGCGCTGGCCGAGCGGGCGTTCGCCGGCCGCGAGGACGTGACGTGGCTGGAGAGCTCGTTCATACGGCTCCACGACCTGTTCGCGCACGACCGGGCCGACGCCACCGTCTGGAGTCTCGACGAGGTGCAGGGGCAGCTGGGCGACAAGGTGGAGGTGCTGCCGCTCGGCGACGAAATCCCCGGCGATCTGTCGCTCCGCAATTCCAGCGCGGCGCTGATAGCCCGCAGTGAGGACAGTGAGGCGCTGGCGGCCGTGAGCGGAACACTCGACCTGGGAGCCGTCACCGGTCTCCAGGACGAGGTGCTGCGAGGGGAGCGCATTCCTTCCTACTGAGGCGGCCGTGACGGTCGGCCGGGGCGGTGAGCCGGCTCCGTCGGCCCGCACGATCCATCGGGATGCCTGCTCGCAGGTGGTCCCCCGCAGCTGCCGATCGATGCGCAAGACGCCGAAATCTCCTACTGATGACCAGGGGGACGGGCATGGAAGCCCTGCTCGCGCAACGGATCCGGATTTTCGTGGAGAGCGGTCAGGTGCGGTCCGACATCGCTGATTTCGTACGGGCCGAACTGGACGCGTTGTCCGCCGACGGGTGCGTGATCACCGAGGAGACCGCGGGGATGCTCACCAGTCATCTGCTGCTGGCGCTGACCCGGCTGCGGAACGGCGAACCGGTGGAGGAATTCCGCGCCGACGACATGGCGGCGGCGGAGCTGGCCGACCACCCCCAGGCCGTCCGGCGGGCCCACGCCGTCTCCGTACGGACCGAGAGGGCCTTCGGTTCTCCGCTCCCCGAGTCCGAGATCAACTTCCTGGCGATGCATTTCGCCCTCCTGCGAAGGGACACACCATGACGACCATCCTCACCGGCGGAGTCGGCAAGTCCGAGGTCGCGGACACCGTGGAGCGGCTGGCGCTGGCCGACGTCGAGGTCGTGGTCAGCAACGACATGGACGCGGCAGCACGCCTGCGGGCCGGCCGGGCCGACTACTTCCTGGGCACCTGCCAGACGGGGGCGGGGCGTCGCTCGGCGTGCTGGTCGGGCTGATGGGCTCCGCCGTCTGTCACACCTTCGGCCGCTCGGTCCCCTCGGCGGACGAGATCAATGCCTTGCTGGACCAGGGCAAGAAGGTGTTCGGCTTCGCCGTGGACCAGATCGACGCGGTCACACCCACGCTGGCCGGAGCCATCGCCGCCCGCACCTGACCGTGCCGGGCCTGCCTCCGGCGGCCCGGTGCCCCCGGCCTGCGAGGGCCGGACGACCCGATGACCTGCCAGGGCACAAAGGAGTGACCCCGTGAGCAGCACCGTCTCCGCCGCGAGCACCGGTCTCGACTTCTCGCTCGCTCAGCAACTGACCGTCGTGGCCCTGTGCGCGCTGACCGCATTCATCTCGCACCTGGCACTGGCCGTCTTCAACGACGGTGTCCGCCCGTTCATGCTCGACTTCGTCCAGGGCCGTACGACCCGGAGCGCCACCACGGCGGTGTCCTTCGGGCTCTCCGTCGGGTTCGTCTTCGGGCTGGGGGCGCCGATGGCGCTCTCCTCCGGGGTGCTCAACCCCTGGCTGCTGTTCCTGCCCACCGACGTGCTGGGCATCCTCGCGCCGAAGAAGTGGCTCGCGCCGTTGCTCGGCGGTGCGTGGGGCGCGGTGGTCGTGTTCGGGCTGGACGGGGCCAACGCTCTTGCGCACGATCTGCCGGTCGACTTCCTGACGGCCATGCAGCGGATGGCGACGCCGATCCTCTTTCTCTTCACGCTGTTCCCGGTGCTGGCGATCGCCAGACAGTTCGGGCGGCTGCGTGGGGCGGTGGCGGGTGGGGTGGAGCTGGCACTCGTGGTGTTGACGATGAAGGTGTGGCCCGGGGTGTTCGCGGGGGCGCCAGCCATGGCGGTCGGAGTGCTTCTCCTCATCGGGTTCGCGGTGGCCAAGGACGTACGTCGGCGCCGGGCGGAGCGTGTCGCAGCAGGCGCGGCGGCGTCCGCGCAGGGGCGGGCTCCGGGTGATCCGGTCGCCGGTGGGGGGTCGGGCGAGGTGGATCCGATGGTGTCGCTGTTCGGGTCCAGTGCGGCCCGGTTGCGCCGGCGCCTGCCGTTGTTCATGGTGCTGGGCGCCGGTGTCTGTCTGCTGGCGCAGTTGCACGTGTTCGGCGGTGGGGAGGCGACCAGTTTCCTGATCGCCAAGGGGCAGTACGCGGAAGCCGCGCAGGTCGACTTCTACCGGGCGCTGGGGTTCATTCCGCTGATCGCCACCACCGCGCTGGCTTCGGGCGCGTACGGCATCGTCGGTTTCACCCTCGCTTACCCGGTCGGGTATCTGCTGCCGAACCCCTGGCTGGCGATGGCCTGCGGGGCGTTGATCTTCGCCGGTGAGGTGCTGGCCCTCAGCTGGATCGGAAAGGTGCTGGGCGGGCTGCCTTCGGTGCGCGACTCCTCGGAGCACCTGCGTGCCGCCATCGGCGACACCCTGCAACTGGCCATCCTCTTCGGTTCTTTGCTGGCGGCCGAGGCCATGGGTGGCGGGCTGGGGATTCTGATAACCGGCGGGCTCTATCTGCTGAACGAGGCAGCGGGCCGGGTGATGGTCCGGATGGCCGCCGCTCCCGCGGCGGTCGTCGTCACCGGCATCGTCCTCAACCTCCTCCACTGGCTCCACCTCTTTACCCCGGTCAAGAGCTGAGCAGGCGTGCATGGAACGCCAGGAAGGCAGTGCGTGATGAACTCACTTGTGCGGACCGTCACCGGGCCGCTGCCCGTGAGTGCCGTGCAGGGTCCCGTGCTTGCCCACGAGCACCTGGCCCTCGATCTCACTCGGCCCACCGACCGCGCGGCCTTCCTGGGGACCCGCCACGCCGCGGCGGTGGCTCGTGAACTGGCCGATCTCAGGGAGCGGTTCGGGCTGGCACTGGTCATCGAGCTGACCTGCCGTGGCATGGGGCGGAACCTCGCGGCGCTGGCTCGCATCTCCCGGACGTCGGGGGTGCCGGTGGTCGCGGGTACCGGCTGGTACCACGAGCGGTTCCATCCGGCTGAGGTGGGAAGCGCGAGCGTCGAGGAACTGGCCGGCATCCTGGTCGAAGAGATCACGGGCGGCCTGGGCGGCGACGGCGTCCTTCCCGGCGTCATCGGGGAGGTCGGCAGCCATGGCCGTGCGCCGAGCGGTCCGGAGGTCCGTACGCTCACCGCGGCCGCCCGCGCCGCCGTCACGACGGGACTGTCGTTGGCGACCCACGCCCAGCTAGGGATCGGGGGCCCCGCCCAGCTGGAGGTGCTGACCGCGGCCGGCCTGGCGCCGCACCGGATCAGCATCGGGCATCAGGATCTGCTCGACGATCCCGTGGTCCATCGGGAGTTGGCGGCGGCGGGTGCGTACGTGGCCTTCGACACCATCGGCAAGGAGCACTACCAGAGCGATGCCACCCGGCTCCGGTCACTGCTCGCGCTGCTGGAGGCCGGGTACGCCGATCGCGCGCTGCTCAGCTGCGACATCTCCCGGCACAGCTATCTGGCCGGTGCGGGCGGCCAGGGGTACGGACACCTGTTCCGGTCGTTCCTGCCGCGGTTGCGGGCCGCCGGGGCCGACGAGGAGTTGATCGATCTGCTGACCCGTCGCAATCCCCTGCGTTTCCTGACAGGCGGAGACGGAGGCAGGGACGGAGCCGCCGAGCCCGGGACGGCTGCCCGGCCGGCCGGGCGACCGGTCGCCGTATCGGACCCTGGCACTGGAGCGACTTCTGGTGGCGGAGCGGCCTCCGGTACTGAGATGGCCACTGGTGCTGGGGCGGCTTCTGATCCTTGGGCGGCTTCCCGACCGGCTCCCTGTACCGGAAGTGCCGGGCAGGGTGGGCGGTGTTGACATGAGTGTGCGCCTGCCCAGGACGTTTCCGTTGCCGACGGTTTCGGTGGAGGACGCGGTGGTCAACCAGTTCCGGCTGGTGGAGTGCGCAGCCCGGCATTTCGAGGGCCGTCAGCTCTTCGAGGCGGACGCGGGGGTGGTGCCGGGGCTCGGCCGTCCGCGCACCACCGCGCGGGTCGAAGCCGTCCTCGCGGACTTCTTCGGGGCTCCCGCCGCTGCGCTGGTGCAGGGTGCGGGGACAGGCGCCATCCGGGCCGCGTTCGGCGCCGTGGTCGGCGCGGGTGATCGCCTGCTGGTGCACCGTGCGCCGGTCTACCGCACCACCGGTGTCACCTTGCGCGGGCTGGGGGTGCAAACCGTCGAGGTGGACTTCGAGGACCGTGCCGCGCTCGACCGGGCCCTGTCTTCCGGCCGGTTCCGGTGGGCCTTCGTGCAGCACACCCGGCAGCGGGTGGCGGACTCCCACGACCCCGGCACGGTGCTCGCCGCCTGCCGGGCCACCGGTGTGCGCACCATCGTGGACGACAACTACGCGGTCTTCCGCGTCCCAAGGTGCGGCGTGGAACTGGGCGCCGACGCCTCCTGCTTCTCGTTGTTCAAGCTGCACGGCCCGGAGGGGTGGGAGCGGTCGTCGGTGCGCGCGACGTGGTGGAGCGGGTGCACGACGACAACTACTCGGGCGGTGGCCAGGTGCAGGGGCACCAGGCACTCGATGCGTTGCGGGCTCTCAGCCACGTCCCGGTGATGTGGGCGGTGCAGTCGAGGACGGGTACGGAAGTCGCCGAGCGGCTGGCGGCCGGGGAAGTGCCCGGCGTCGCGGAGGTGCGGATCGCCAATGTCCAGGACCGTTGTGTGCTGCTGGGACTGGACCGGCCCGTGGCCCAGGCAGTGCCGGCGGTCGCGGCGCGTTACGGGGCCGCTTCGTACCCGGTCGGTGCCAACTCCCGGTACGAGATCGCTCCGCTGGTCTACCGGATGTCCACCTCAACCCTGGAGGACGCACCGGAGCTCGCCGACTGGACGGTACGGGTCAATCCGATGCGGGCAGGCGCGGACCTGGTCATCGACATCCTCCGCCGCGCGCTGCGCGACCTGGGGGCCGCCGGCGCCGCGCCCGGCGTTCCCGTACGCGGGGAAGGGGGCTGACACGATGTTCCTCGACACCGTCCTCGCACGTAATCCGCAGCTGGTCGACCACGCCGTCGAGCTGCACCGCACCGGAAGGGTGCAGCCGGACACCTATGTCATCGACCTGGACGCCGTCGAGGCCAATGCCGCGCTGCTGGCGGCGGAGGCGAGACGGTGGGGCCTCGGCCTCTGGCCCGTGGTCAAGCAGGTCGGCCGTAACCCCGAGCTGATCCGGGCCGTGGCCCGGCACCTGCCCCGCTTCGCCGCCATCGACGCGCCGGAGGCCCGCGCCCTGCGTGCGGCGGGTGCGCGGCTCGGGAACGTGGGTCATCTGGTGCAGATTCCACACCGCGCGCTGCCCGAGGTTCTCGCCTGGCGACCGGAGGCGGTGACCGTTTTCGATGGGGCCAACGCCCGAGCGGTCTCGGAGGCGGCCTTCCGGCTGGGCCGGGTGCAGGACATTCTCGTACGGATCGAGGGGGCGCCCGGACTGGTGCATCCGGGGCAGGAGGGCGGTGTACCGCTCGGTGGGCTGGCGGAGTTCGCGGCCGAGGTGGAGCAGTTGCCCGGGGTCCGCGTCGCCGGGGTCACCGGGTTCCCCTGCGTCGAGTGTGTTCCCGGGTCCGGGCAGCCGCGTCCCACCGCCACCTTCGCACGCGTCCGGGAGGCCCGGGCGGTGCTGGCCGCACGCGGGCACACGGACCTGAAGCTGAGTGCTCCGGGCGTGACCTGCGCGGCCACCCTGCCGCTGCTGGCCGAGCTGGGTGCCACGCACGGCGAGCCCGGCCATGCGCTCACCGGCACCACACCACTCCACGCCGTCGACCGGGGTCAGCCGGAACGGCCCGCCTACGTCTACGTCACCGAGGTCGTACATGTCCTCGCGGACGGCCGGCCCGCTCTGCACGGCGGCGGTTTCTACGCCAGGTCGGGGGGCGAAACGGCGCTGATTCCCCGTACCGGAGCCCGGCTCGCCGTCCAGCGGGCCCCGGCCGAGAACATCGACTACTACCGATTGCTGGCTCCCGGTGACGCCCGGCCCGGCGACACCGCCGTCCTCGCGTTCCGTACCCAGGTCTTCGTCACCCGCAGCACGGTCGCCGTCGTCGCCGACCTCGCCGCCGGCTCCCTGCGGCTGCTCGGCCGCCACGACGCGCTCGGCCGCCCGCTTCCGGAGGGCGCGGACGGGAAAGGCACGGGTGGGCCATGAGCAGGGTCGTCATCGTCGTCATCGACGGCTTCGGCATCGGGGCGATGCCCGACGCGGACGCCCAGCGCCCCGGCGACGCCGCCGCCGACACGCTCGGCCATCTCCTCGACCGGCACCGCGCGGCCACCGGCCGACGCCTTCCGCTGCCCACGCTGGCAGCTCTCGGTCTCGGCCTCGCCCACCCGCACCCGGGCCTGCCGCGGGAGCCGTCCCTGCCGGTGGCCGCGGGCCGCGCGGCCCTCGGTTATCCGGGGGCCGACACGTACGCCGGGCATCAGACCATGATGGGTGCCGACTGCAGCCGGGTGACGGTGGCCCGGCTCGCCGAGCATCTCGACGAGGTCGCTGCGGCCCTGCGGGCGGGCGGACACAGTGCGGACAGCCTTTGCGGGAGGCCCCTGCTGGTGGTGGACGGGCGGATCCTCGTCCACGACAACCTGGAGGCGGACCCGGGCGTCAACTGGAACGTCTCCGGCTGCTTGGCGGACGGCCCGTTCGCGGACGTTCTCCGCATCGCCCAGGTGGTGCGCTCGGTGGCGCCCGTCGCCCGGGTGATCGCCGTGGGCGGCCACACCGACGCTCCGCTGCACACCTTCGTACGGGAAGGCGCCCGCGGCACGGTCGGTCTGGACACCCCGGCGAGCGGCTTCTACCGGAACGGCGGGCTGGCGGTGCAGCACCTCGGCGCGCCGTTGGACCGGGCCCGCCGACTGCCGGAGCTGGTGGCGGACGCGGGTGTCCCCGTCACGCTCGTGGGCAAGGCCGCGGAGGTGCTGGCCTGCGACACGGCGGCGCGCCACCCTGCCGTGGGCACCACCGACGTCTTCGCGCTCACTCTCGACGCCCTCCGCCGGGCTCCGGACAAGGCGCTGATCGTCAGCAATGTCCAGGAGACCGATCTGGCGGGGCACCAGCAGGACGCGCCGCGGTACGCCTCCGTGCTCCGGCGGACGGATGCGGGGCTGAGCACGCTGCTGCCGCTGCTCTCCTCCCCGGCGACCGCCTGATCGTCACTGGTGATCATGGCAACGACCCGGTGATCGGACATGCCTGTCACACGCGGGAGTACGTCCCGGTGCTGATCCACCGCCCTGAAGCCACCCGGCCGGACCGGCTGCCGGTGGCCCGCACCTTGGCGGACGTGGGGGCCACGGCGGCCGTGGCGCTGGGACTGGGTGCCGCCGCCCTCGGCAGCGGCACTCCCCTGCTGAGGCCGTCAGCCGGATCGGCGGGTGTACCGACATGACCACACGGACGAGCCCCCGGCCGGGGCTCCGACCAGGGGCTCGATCACACATCTACGCGCCGCGCACGGCTTCTGAGGCGGCATGCGCCACCCGAAGGCCGGGGCGGGCGTCAGCCCATGAACTTCTTGAACTCGTCGGGCAGTTCAAAGTTCTTCGCGTCGTCGCCCTGCGGCAGACCCAGCGGGTTGCCGGACTGGGCGGCCTCGCGGCGGGCGGCAGCTGCCTCTTCCTCGGCCTTCCGCTTCATCGGGTTGCCGCTCTTGCGCTTGCCCTTGGCCTGCTTCTGCTGCTTCTTCTTCTTGGCGCCGCCACCCATGCCCGGCATCCCCGGCATACCAGGCATTCCCGGCATGCCACCGCCCTGGGCCATCTTCGACATCATCTTGCGGGCGTCGAAGAACCGCTCGACCAGGTTCTTGACCGCACTGACATCGACACCGGAACCCTTGGCGATACGGGCACGGCGCGAGCCGTTGATGATCGTCGGCTCCTGGCGCTCGGCCGGCGTCATCGACTTGATGATCGCGGCCGTACGGTCGACCTCGCGCTCGTCGAGGTTGTTGATCTGCTCCTTCATCTGCCCCATACCGGGCAGCATCCCGAGGAGCTTGGAGATGGAGCCCATCTTGCGGACCTGCTCCATCTGGGCCAGGAAGTCGTCGAGCGTGAAGTCCTTGCCCTTGCTGCTCGCCAGCTTCGAGGCCATCTTCTCGGCCTCTTGCTGGCTGAAGGTCTGCTCGGCCTTCTCGATCAGCGTGAGCATGTCGCCCATGCCCAGGATGCGGGACGCCATGCGGTCCGGGTGGAACGCGTCGAAGTCGTCCAGCTTCTCGCCGTTGGAGGCGAACATGATCTGCTTGCCGGTGACGTGCGCGATGGAGAGCGCGGCACCACCACGGGCGTCGCCGTCCAGCTTGGAGAGGACCACGCCGTCGAAGCCGACGCCGTCGCGGAACGCCTCGGCGGTGTTGACCGCGTCCTGGCCGATCATCGCGTCGACGACGAAGAGGACCTCGTCCGGCTTGACCGCGTCGCGGATGTCCGCGGCCTGCTGCATCAGCTCCTGGTCGATGCCGAGGCGGCCGGCGGTGTCGACGATGACCACGTCGTGCTGCTTGGAGCGAGCGAACTCGATCGAGTCCTGAGCGACCTTGACCGGGTCACCGACACCGTTGCCCGGCTCCGGCGCGAAGATGGCGACGTCGGCGCGCTCGGCGACGACCGAGAGCTGGTTGACGGCGTTCGGGCGCTGAAGGTCACAGGCGACCAGCAGCGGCGCGTGGCCCTGCTGCTTGAGCCAGTTGCCGAGCTTTCCGGCGAGGGTCGTCTTACCGGCACCCTGGAGACCGGCCAGCATGATGACGGTCGGCGGGTTCTTGGCGAAGCGCAGCCGGCGGGTCTCGCCGCCGAGGATGCCGACGAGCTCCTCGTTGACGATCTTGATGACCTGCTGGGCGGGGTTCAGCGCCTGGGAGACCTCGATGCCGGTCGCCCGCTCCTTGACCTGCTTGATGAAGGCCCGGACGACGGGCAGCGCGACATCGGCCTCCAGCAGGGCGATCCGGATCTCGCGCGCCGTGGCGTCGATGTCCGCCTCGCTCAAGCGGCCTTTGCCCCGGAGGTTTTTGAAAGTACTCGCCAAGCGGTCGGAAAGCGTATCGAACACGGCGGTCGTCGATCCTCGGGGTCGGGGGCAGGGTCAAGTCGGCTTCTAGGGTATCCGCACGGGCAAGCAACGTGTCCCTGCCCGCCGGGTAAGGGCTCCGGGGCATGGCCCCGTACGACTCCCGGCACGGTACGCAACCAGCGCAGGCGCCCCTCGCGCATCCCGCTTCCACCGTCTCACGGAGGCACGGCATCCGGGGAGCCCGTGCCGTCTAGGGAGACGGTGCGGCTTGCGGAGGCGTTCCGGCCGGCGGGGGCGTTTCGGTCTGCGGAGGGGTTCCGGACGACAGCGATGCCCTCCGTGTTGTTGATCAGGTGGCCGGTGCGGCTACTGCAAGGCGTGCTCCACCGCCCGTGCCACCTCGACGGCCGCCGCGTCCGCCAGGGGTTCTCCCTTCTCGTCCGTGACGTAGAACGCATCCACCGCGTTCGCTCCCAGCGTGCTCACATGGGCGCTGCGCACGGTGACCTGCGCTGTCTCCAGCGCGCGGCCGATCCGGTGCAGCAGTCCCTGGGCGTCCTGGGCCCGTACCTCGATCACGGTCGCCAGCTGCGAGGTCCCAGGGGCGACCGTCACCCGGGGCGGCGGGGCCTGCACCCCGCGCGAGCGACGCGCGTACGCCTGTTCACGCTCGGCCAGCCGGGCCGGCACGTCCAGCGAACCGTCCAGAGCCCGTACGAGGTCCGCCCGGAGCCGTACGGCCTGCGGGAGAGAGCCGTACTCGGCGGCCACCCGCCAGCGCAGCAGCAGCACCGGTCCCTCGCCGACGGGATCGACGCTGCACAGGTCCGCGGCGCGGACGGTCAGGCGGTGCATGGCGAGGACGCCCGCCGCGGCGGGCAGCACCCCGGGCTGTTCCGGTACGGCCATCAGCAGCTCGACGCCCACCGGTTCTGGTTCCGGCTCCGGAGCTGCCTGGGCGCCCAGGCCCGCGGCGGGACCGGCAGGTGGGTCCGTTTCGCCGTGGCCCTCCGCGCGGGTGTGCAGGGTGAGTACTGGGCCACCGGTACGCCACGCCTCGACGGCCAGGCGCTCCTGCTCTGCGGTCGGCTCGTCCGCCGGGCGCCCTTGCGGTGCGGCTTCCCCGCCAGCCGCGCCGTGACGCGTTTCACCAGATCGGCGACGAGCGATCCGCGCCACGCGCTCCAGGCCGCGGGGCCGGTCGCGAGCGCGTCGGCCTCGGTGAGGGCGTGCAGCAGTTCCAGCGTGCCGATACTGCCCACCGTGTCCGCGACCGCCTCGATCGTCGCCGGATCGCTCAGGTCCCGGCGGGTGGCCGTCTCGATGAGCAGCAGATGGTGCCGTACGAGCGTGGCGATCACCGTCACGTCCCGGGCGTCGAAGCCGATCCTGGCCGCCATGTCCCGGGCGATGGTCTCGCCGGCGACGGAGTGGTCACCGGGCCAGCCCTTGCCGATGTCGTGCAGCAGAGCCGCGACCAGCAGCAGATCGGGGCGGTGCACGCGGCGGGTGAGCGCCGCGGCGCGGACGGCCGTCTCGATCAGGTGCCGGTCGACGGTCCAGCGGTGCACGGCGTTGCGCTGTGGACGACAGCGCACCCGCTCCCAGTCGGGCAGCAGCCAGGTGACGATCCCTTCCGCTTCCAGCGCCTCCCATACGGGCACGGTCTGTGCGCCCGCGCCCAGCAACGTGACCAGTTGTTCGCGTGCCTCGGCCGGCCACGGCACGGGCAGGGGCCGGGTGGCGGTGCCCGTCCGCAGCCGGCGCACGGCGTGCAGGGACAGCGGCAGTCCGGCCTGCGCGGCGGCGGCAGCGGCACGCAGGGGAAGCACCGGGTCGCGGTCCGGCCGCGCCGTCCGCGCCAGGACGGCTTCACCGTCCAGTTCGACCACGCCCTCGGCGAGCGGAGACCGCTCTCCCCGCCCCGACCCGCCGCCGGCCGTACGGCCCCGCAGCAGCCCTCGGAGTACAGGGCGTACGGAACGGGACCGCAACACCCGCCCGACTTCACGCCAGGTGACATCGCTCGCGTACGAGATGGTGCGCGCGGCTTCGTAGACCTGCCGCAGCAGTACGTCCGCGTCCAGTACACCGAGTGCTTCGGCCACCTGGTCCTGCTCCTGCAGAGAGAGCCGGTCGGTGGTGCGGCCGGTCGTCAGGTGCAGTGCGTCGCGTACGTCCAGCAGGCGGGTACGGGCTGCCTCCAGCCCCTCGCGCGGTGCGTCGGCCAGCCAGGAGGCGGCGACCGCCCGCAGCGCGGTGGCGTCCCGCAGCCCGCCCCGGGCCTCCTTCAGGTCGGGCTCCAGGAGGTACTGCAACTCGCCCTGGCGTGCCGCACGTTCGCGGCCGATCTCATGCAGCTCCGGCAGGCGTTTGGGGGCCTGCTCGCGCCAGTCGGCCAGCGCGGTACCGCGCAGGGCGCCGGTCAGTTCCGGATCGCCGGCCAGGTGGCGGGCGTCCAGCAGGCCGAGCTGGACCTTGAGGTCGTCGCGAGCGGCTTTGCGTGCCTCGGCGGGTGTCCGTACCGAGTGGTCCAGGGCGAGGCCCAGGTCCCAGACCGGGTACCAGAGCCGGTCGGCGAGTTCGGCCACCGTACGGGCGCCGGCTTTGCCGTCATGGAGCAGGAGCAGGTCCAGGTCACTGCGGGGGAGAGTTCGCCGCGGCCGCAACCGCCGACGGCGACCAGCGCGACGCCGGAGCCGGTGTGGCCGGTCGCGCGTTCGAACAGACCGGTCAGCCAGTTGTCGGTGAGCCGGGCGAGGGCGGCCCTGCGCGCCGAGCCCTCCTGGCCCGTGTCCTGCAGAAGCCGCAGTCGGGCCGGGGCGTAGCTGTCTTCGCTGCCTTCGCTGCCTTCGCCCTCTTCGGCAGCGGAGGTCGGGTGCGGCTGCTGCGGGCTGTCCGGCGCTTCCGTAAGGGCGGTCGCGTCCGCTGCCCGGCTCGTGGCGGCACTCGCCCCGGCCCCGCCGGCACCGGCCGCACCGGCTCCGGCCGCACCGGCTCCGGCGTCACAATCGTCGCCGTCCTCCGCCGTCTTCCGCATGCTCTCGGTCAACGCAGGCGCTCCTTGGTCATGTCGGCCCCCAGGTACCGGATCTCGAAGGGCCCCGCCCTCGCGCTTCTCCACCGGTGGCGGGTACGGCTCTGCACGAACGGGGGCACGGACAGAGGCACGAACAGGGGCGAGAACGGGGGCAGGGACAGAGGTGAAGACGGGGGCAGGGCCAGGGACAGGCGCAAGAGTGGGAGCAAGGGCAGGAACGGGGGTGGGCGCGGTAGGTGGGGCCGGCAGTCAGTGTTCGGAGCCGACGGCCAGGACGTCCCGGCCCGGCCCGTTCCGCACCCGCGGCCCCGTACTCGCACCCGTACTCGCACCCGCACCTACAACGCGTCCGGGCCCCGTTCGCCTGTGCGGACGCGGACCGCCTCCTCGACCGGGAGGCTCCAGACCTTGCCGTCGCCGATCTTGCCGGTGCGGGCTGCCTTCACCACGATGTCGATCAGTTCGTCGGCGTCCGCGTCGTCCACCAGGACCTCGATCCGGACCTTCGGCACCAGGTCGACGGTGTACTCCGCGCCCCGGTACACCTCCGTGTGTCCGCGCTGCCTGCCGTATCCGCTGGCCTCGGTGACGGTCAGGCCGTGTACGCCGAACGACTGCAGAGCCTCTTTCACCTCGTCGAGCCGGTACGGCTTGATCACTGCCGTGATGAGCTTCACGCGTCCACCCTCTTCTCGCTACCGGAAGCCGGGGCCGGGCCCTGGCCCTTCCCCTCGCCCGCACCCTGTTCCTTGTCGGTGGCCTGGGCCTTGTCCGTGGCCCGGGCCTCTTCTGCCCTGTCTCCCGTATCCGTGCCCCGGTCCGTGGCCCGGCTCGCGCCTCGGGCCTTCCCGTGGGCCTCCCCTTGGCCCTTCCCCTGTCCCTTTCCCCGGGACGGGGACGGGGGCGGGCCGCCGCCGAGGGCCGGTCCGAAGGCTGAGGCTGCCCCCGCCCCCGCCCCTGTCCCCGCTCCCGCACGGGCCATCACGCCGCCGCCCGCACCGCCGAAGTCGTACGCCGTCTCCGCGTGCGCGGCCTGGTCGACGCCCGCGACCTCCTCGTCCTCGGAGACCCGGAAGCCCATCAGCACGTCGATGATCTTGGCGAGAAGGAAGGAGATCACCAAGGAGTACAGGAGCACCGAGACGACACCGACGGCCTGCTTTCCCAGTTGGTCGAGGCCGCCTCCGTAGAAGAGGCCCTTGGCGTCGCTCTGTACGCCGCCGGTGGCGAACAGGCCGACCAGCAGGGATCCGGCGATGCCGCCGACGAGGTGGACACCGACCACGTCGAGGGAGTCGTCGTATCCGAACCGGTACTTCAGGCCGACCGCCATCGCGCACAGCACTCCGGCGATGACGCCCACCCCGATCGCGCCCAGCGGGCTGACCGCGCCGCACGCCGGAGTGATCGCGACCAGCCCTGCCACGGCGCCGGAGGCCGCGCCCAGGGTGGTGAAGGAGCCGTGCCGGATCTTCTCGTACCCGAGCCAGCCGAGCATCGCGGCGGCCGTGGCGACCTGGGTGTTGACGAAGGCGACGGCGCCCACGCCGTCGTCGTTGTTCAGCCAGGAACCCGCGTTGAAACCGAACCAGCCGAACCACAGCAGTCCGGCGCCGAGCATCACCAGCGGCAGGTTGTGCGGCCGCATCGGGTCCTTCTTGAAGCCGATGCGACGGCCGACGACGAAGATCACGCCGAGGGCCGCGGCGCCCGCGTTGATGTGCACGGCCGTACCGCCCGCGAAGTCGATGACCCCCAGGTCGAAGAGCCAGCCGCCCTCGGCCCACACCCAGTGCGCGACGGGGAAGTAGACGACGGTGGCCCACAGGGCGATGAACAGCGCCCACGCCGTGAACTTCACCCGGTCCGCGAGAGCACCGCTGATCAGAGCGGGGGTGATCACCGCGAACATCAGCTGGAAGGCCGCGAAGACGTAGACCGGGATGGAGGTGGTGCCCCACAGCTCGGTCAGGCCGATGCCGCTGAGCCCGGCGAAGTCGCCGGGCCGGCCGAGGAAGCCGCCGCTGTCCTGGCCGAAGGCGATCCCGAAGCCGTACAGCACCCACAGGACGGTGACGATCCCCAGGCTGATGAAGCTCATCATCAGCATGTTGAGCACGCTCTTGACCCGGACCATGCCCCCGTAGAAGAAGGCGAGGGCGGGGGTCATGAGCATCACCAGGGCGGTGCAGATCAGCATGAAGCCGGTGTTGGCCGGACTCAGGGTGGCCGCGTCTGCCGCGAGCGTCATGATGCCTGGGGGCATCGGCGTCTCCTGTCGTCGATGCGGCCCGTGCGGGCGTGGTTCCGGGTGGGCCGACTTTCGCCACGAGGTTGTCGCAGCACCGTTTCGGCCATGACCCGTCGGTGTTTCCCCACGGTGACGAAGCCCTCGTCAGTGTTACGCCCCCATGAACTCCGGGATCGGCCCGCCACGCCCGGTACCGCCCGCAACCCACCGAAACGACCACGCCTGACCCGCCCCTGCGGCTCCGTACCCACAGCGTTCCCACGCGCCACACCCGCACCACGCCCACAGCGCACCTCGTGCCCCATCCGCTCGACGCCCCAGCCCGCAACGCCCCGGCCCCGTAACGCCCCGCCCCCACAAAGCCGACCGCGGCTGTCACCCGTTTGACCTGGCGTGGGGGAGCCGAGTCGAGCTGTACGGGGTGACGGGCCGCGGCCGGGGTCTGTGGCTGTGCCGTCGAAAGGTGCGGTCGGGATGTGTGGGGACGAAGAGTGCGGTCGAGCAGTGCAAGTGGAGAGCGCGGGCGGAGGGTGCGGTCCAGGAGTGTGGTCAGACGGCCTCCGCGCCGGTTTCCGGCAGTTGCTGGGCCAGTTCGTCGCTGAGCTGGATCACTTCGGCCACGCTCTCGAAATTCCGTGCCGCGGTGTCCACGGTCTTGCGCAGCCGGGTGTTGACCCGCTCCGAGCGGACCTTCTTCGCCAGCGGTATGGCCTGCTGAGCCAGCACGGCGCACTGCTCCGGCTCCTTCTGGAGCAGATGCACCGTCGCCATCCCGATCAGGTTGAGCGCATACGAACGCTGGTGCTCCTTGTCCTGCGAGAAGAGCTCGACCGCTCGCTGCATCACGGGGTTGGCGAGGGAGGCGTAGGTCGGGCTGCGCCCGGCCACGTAGGCGAGGTCGCGGTAGGAATGGGCGTTCTCCGCGTTCAGCTCGGCCTCCGAGAAGAAGCGGATCCAGTCCGGCTCGGAGTCACCGGGCGTCGCGTCGCCGAAGGTGTCCTCGGCCATCCGCACGGCGCGTTTGACCTTGCTCGGCTGGCCCATGCTCGCGTACGCCCGTGCCTCCATCGCATACAACATCGCCTGCGTACGGGGCGTGGCCGATTCACGGCTGCCGTACTGCGCGAGGTGGATGAGTTCCAGTGCGTCGTCCGGGCGGTCCAGGTGGATCATCTGGCGGCTCATGCTGGAGAGGATGTACGAGCCCAGCGGGCGGTCGCCGGCCTCCTTGGAGGCGTGCAGGGCGAGCACGAAGTACTTCTGCGCGGTGGGCTGCAGGCCGATGTCGTAGCTCATCCACCCGGCCAGCTCGGCCAGTTCGGCGGCGACCTTGAAGAGCCGCTTGGAGACCTCTTCGCTCTGTGGTTCCTGCAGCAGGTCGGTGACCTCGTGGAGCTGGCCGACCACCGCCTTGCGGCGCAGTCCGCCGCCGCACTGGGCGTCCCACTGGCGGAACATCACGGTCGTCGACTCCAGCAGGTCCAGTTCCGGGCTGGACAGCCGGTTGGAGCGCCGGGAACGTTCCTGGGAGGCCTGTTGCGCGGCGGACACCTGGCCCGGCGAGACCGGCACCAGCCAGCGCTGCATCGGCTCGATGAGGGCGGGCCCGGCGGCCAGCGCCAGGGAGGTGCCCAGGAAGCCGCGGCGCGCCAGCATCAGGTCGCTGCGCGAGAACTCGCTGATCAGCGAGACGGTCTGGGGGCCGGCCCAGGGCAGGTCGACGCCGGAGACGGACGGGGACTGGTGTGCCGAGCGCAGGCCGAGGTCCTCGATGCCGACCACACACCCGAACCGCTCCGAGAACAGCTCGGAGAGGATGCGCGGGATGGGCTCGCGCGGCTGCTCGCCGTCGAGCCAGCGCCGTACCCGCGAGGTGTCGGTGCTGATGTGGTGCGCGCCCATCTGGCGTGCGCGCCGGTTGACCTGTCGTGCCAGCTCGCCCTTCGACCAGCCGCTGCGCACGAACCATGAGCCCAACGGTTCGTTGGGGCGCTTGTCAGCGCCGGTGCCGCCACTGCCGCCCACTGGAACGCCCCCATTCCGATTGCTGCCTTGCTTCACTGCGCCGCGCCGTCGCTTCGCATCGCCGCTCTTCGCCGCTTCCGAGTTTCTTTTCCATATGTCCGCTAATACGGTCCGGACCGCTCCGGCGCCTCATCGCGCCGGCACGGTGTTCTTGCCGCGGCCGCCGTGCCGGTGGTCCGGTGCGGTACGTGGAGAGTGCCGCACCGCCGGTGCCCGGCCGCCCTGTGGCCGCTACGGCCGGTTGCCGCCGCGGCGTCCACGTCGTGGTGTTGCTGTCGTTCCGGTTCTGCTGTCGTTCCCGTGCTGCTGTCGTTCCGGTGATGCAGGCGTCTCGGTACCGCAGTCGTTCCAGTACCGCAGTCGTTCGGTTGTGCTGTCGTTCCGGTGCTGCCGCTCGTCCTACGGTCGTCCGCCGGTCCCGGAGGTCTGGTTGTCCCGGAGGTCTGGTCGGCCCGCGGGATCGCCGGCCCTACGGGTTGCGCCAGTACGCCCGTTTCCGCTGGTGTTCCGGTTTCGGCACTTCGCGTCGCTTCGCGTTACTTCCCGTTCTGCCGCTTCTCTGCCGCTTCCCTGCCGTGTCCGCCATATCCGCTGCGTCCACCGCGTCCGCCACGTCACTGCTTTCGTCGCCGTCGCGCCTCGGTACCGCGCCACCGCGCGTTTCGCGCACCGGGCCGCCGCACCGCTCCGCACGGCCGTCCTGCCGCTGTGCGTCGCGGCCGCGCCCTGCGAACCTCCCACAGGATGCCGTTGAACCTCCCACAGGATGCCGTCTGTTGCGGCGACCGGTACGGGATGGACCTACCCGACCACGGAATCCAGCCAACCCGATTCGGAAGGGTTCACCCGCCGGTGCGTTGCCTCCGGCATACCCACGCCCACGGCGCCCCGCCCCAGGTCGTGCACTGAAAGTAATCCTACGATCACGCCCCCGGCGAGGGCGATCCGCTAAACGCCACCATTCGCCACCCCTTTGAATGAACTCCCCGACCGGTCCTCGCGATTGACTTGACACAGGTCGAGAGGAGACGGACGGAAAGGAGTGCGCGCAGGCGCGCGTCGCGTGCCGCACCACCCACCGCACCACAACGCGCCACGGACACCGACCTCTCCTGACGGAGCGTCACAACTGGGCTCCGACACGTAACCACTGGCACGCACCACCCGTTGGAGGAGGCATGGGCTTCACGATCGGCGGCATCCGCGACATCCGGTCCGGTTCACGACGTCGCGCCCGCTCGACCGAGATCACGGCGGTGGCGGAGTACACGGGACTGTGGGGCTGGGACGTGGTGCCCGGCGCCCGCGCGGCCCGCGGTGGGAACGGACGTACGGTCTGCTCGTGCGGTGCGGACGACTGCGCCTCCCCCGGCGCGCACCCGCTGCCCCGCGCGGACGGACTGGCGGCCGGCGCGACGCTGGAGGAGGCCGCCGACGCCTGGGCGAGGACGCCCGGCGCGGCCGTTCTGATCCCGGTGGGCCGGCACTTCGACATCCTCGAGGTGCCGGAAGGGGCGGGGCGCAGCGCACTGGTACGGCTGGAACGGATGGGCCTGCCGCTCGGTCCGGTGGTCGCCACGCCGACGGGCCGCGCCCTGTTCTTCGTGGCGCCCGGCGCCGCCGCCGGGCTGCCCGGCCTGCTCTACCGGATGGGCTGGGACGACGCCGCCCTCGACCTGTGTCCGCGCGGCCCCGGCGACCATGTCACGGCCCCGCCGTCCGACCTCGGCGGGCTCGGCCCGATGCGGTGGCTGCGGCCGCCCACCCTGGACACGGCCGGCCGGCCGCCGCAGGCCCGGCTGCTGCTGGGCACCCTCGCGTACGTGTGCCACCGCTCGGCCGCGTGACCGTAGCACCGTAGGCACGGACGGACCCGCGCCACACCCGCACCCCGACGCGACCCGCCGCACCCGCCACGCCCCAACGCACCTCGCCGCACCCGCACCCCCCAACGCACCTCGCCACGCCCCCACCCCGCCACACCCCGACTCGCTCCCCTCCCCCACACCCCCACCAAAAGCCCCGCAGCGCATCATCCGCTGCGGGGCTCTTCGAACCGGCTGTGCCCATAAGGCCATAGGTGCGTCCTAGTCGCCGATCAGGGCGTCCACGAATGCCTCCGGCTCGAACGGCGCCAGGTCGTCCGCGCCCTCGCCGAGGCCGACGAGCTTGACCGGCACGCCCAGCTCACGCTGGACCGCGACGATGATGCCGCCCTTGGCCGTGCCGTCCAGCTTGGTCAGTACGACACCGGTGATGTCCACGACCTCCGCGAACACGCGGGCCTGCACCAGACCGTTCTGGCCGGTGGTGGCGTCCAGGACGAGGAGCACCTCGCCTACCGGACCGTGCTTCTCCACGACCCGCTTGACCTTGCCCAGCTCGTCCATCAGGCCGGTCTTGGTGTGCAGCCGGCCGGCGGTGTCGACGAGGACCACGTCGGCGCCCTCGGCGATACCTTCCTTCACCGCGTCGAAGGCGATCGAGGCAGGGTCGCCGCCCTCCGGACCGCGGACCGTACGGGCGCCGACCCGCTCGCCCCAGGTCTGGAGCTGGTCGGCGGCGGCGGCGCGGAAGGTGTCGGCGGCGCCCAGGACGACCGACTTGCCGTCGGCGACCAGGACACGGGCCAGCTTGCCGGTGGTGGTGGTCTTGCCGGTGCCGTTGACGCCGACGACCATGACGACGCCGGGGATCTCCTGGCCGTCCTTGCCCACCGCGTTGTCGGTGGCGACCGCGCGGTCCTGGTCCGTACCGATCAGCTTGAGCAGCTCTTCGCGCAGCAGCGCGCGCAGCTCCTCGGGGGTGCGGGTGCCGAGCACCTTCACGCGCTCGCGCAGCCGCTCGACCAGCTCCTGCGTGGGCGCGACGCCCACGTCGGCGGTGAGCAGCGTGTCCTCGATCTCCTCCCAGGTGTCCTCGTCGAGGTGTTCGCGGGAGAGCAGCGTGAGCAGGCCCTTGCCCAGCGAGTTCTGGGAGCGGGAGAGCCGGGCGCGCAGCCGCACGAGCCGGCCGGCGGTCGGCTCCGGGACCTCGACCTCGGGGGCGGCGGGGGCCGCCGGCTCTTCGACGGGCGCCTCGACGGGTGCCTCGGCCGGCGGCAGGACGACTTCTTCTATGGTGCGACGGGTTTCGTCGCGGGGGTCTCGGCGTCCTCGCCCACCTGCGGTTCCGCAGGGGGCGCGGTGACGGACGGAGTGGTCGGCGGGGCCGGCGGCAGCTGCTTCTTCCTGCGGCTGCTGATGACGAGCCCACTGGTCGCGCCGAGTACGACCACGGCGATGACAGCGATGACTACAACGAGGGTGACGATGTCCATAACCCACCCAGTATCGGTCACACCCCGCCGTGCGGGCCCGCACACGCCGAACCTGGACGTCGACTGTCCGGGTTCACCCCGCCGTGGGCCCGGTCACGGACCGGTGGAGGAAATGTCCGGACATCGCGTACCACCGTGAGAGATGAGATCCACCGGCTAACGCACGCCGCCCGACACCCCCCGACTGCCTCACACCCGCGCCCCCGCGCCACGCGTACCGCTCGGATCCGACGCGCCGGGCGGCCGCCGAAAGCGCCGGCCCCGGCCGCCGGACACACCGCCTGACCTGCGCCTGAGCCGACCGCGCGGGATGCCCCGACGAATTCGGGGGCCACGGGTGGTCGTCGTTGGACACAACAAGGCGTATGAACCGAAGTTGGATCAAAGTACGATAGCTCTCGGCTGCGCAACGCGCGTAGAGTCCTGGCAACCCCCTCCCCTTCGCCAGGCATCACAGCCGCTGCCTGAACCCGCACGGAGACACCTGCACCATGGGCACCACGTCCACGGACACCAAGTCCGCTCCTGAAACCGAAGGCGCCGTCGAGCAACGAGGCATCGAGCCCGTCCCCGACCACGAACGCCACGGCCGCGTCCGCGAACTCTTCCCGACCTGGGTCGCCGCCAACATCAGCGTGCTGCTGCTCACCATGGGTGCCTCCCTGGTGATCACCAACGGGCTGAACTTCTGGCAGGTCCTGATCGTGGCCGCCATCGCCTCCGTCATCTCCTTCGGCATGGTCGGCGTGCTGTCGGTCTCCGGCAAGTGGGGCGGTGCCCCCGGCGCGATGCTCTCCCGCGCCGCCTTCGGCGTGCGGGGCAACTACTTCCCGGGCGCGATCCTGTGGGTGGCCCGCTTCGGCTGGGAGACGATCAACGCGGTCAGCGGCGCGTACGCCGTGCTGACGGTCCTGAAGCTGCTGTTCGGCATCGAGGCCAACAACGTCCTCACCGTCGTCACGCTGCTGCTCTTCGTCGCCACCACGTTCGTGGTGAGCGGCCTGGGCCGCAAGGCGCTCAACCTCTGCAACAAGTACTCGACGTACCTGTTCAGCATCTTCAGCGTCATGGTGCTGGTCTATCTGATCGCCGAGATGCCGTGGGGGAAGATCTTCTCCCAGTCGGCCGGCAGCACCGCGCTGATGATCGCCGGCATCGGCACCATCGCGGCGGGCGGCATCAGCTGGGTGCCCACCGGTCCGGACTTCGCGCGCTACCTGCCGCACTCCGCCTCCGGCAAGAAGATCGTCGGCACCACCATCTCCGGCGCGGCCCTGGTGCTCGTACCGATGGTGCTGATGGGCGGCATCATGGCCGTCTCCAAGCCGGACCTGGCCAACCAGAACACCGACCCGATGTCCTTCCTCGGCGAGGTGCTGCCGACCTGGCTGGCGGTCCCGTACCTGATCACCGCGCTGGTCGGGATGCTCCTGATCAACAGCCTGTCGATGTACTCGGCCGGTTTCACCGCGCAGACCATGGGCGTCAAGCTGCCGCGCGCCCTGGCCGTGAGCATCAACGCGATCATCAGCCTGGTCGGCGGCGCGTTCATGATGCTGGTGGCCAAGGACTTCATCGGCCAGTTCATCACCTTCCTGACGCTGCTCGCGGTGTCCTTCTCCGCCTGGATCGGGGTGTACGCCGTCGACATGGCGCGCCGCCGGAACATGGCGGTCCGCTACGACGGCGACAGCCTGATGAACGTCAGCCGCACCAGCCGCTACTGGTACGCGGGCGGCTTCTGCTGGCAGGCGCTGACGGCCTGGGCCGCGGCGCTGGTGGTGGGCCTGTGCCTGACCAAGGTCACCTGGTTCACCGGGCCGCTGGCGGACACCTGGCCGGGCCAGCACGGCCTGGGCTGGGCGGCCACGATCGTGATCGCCGCGGTGGTCTTCGCGGTGCTGCCGAAGCCGAAGGAGACGGTGCCCGCGGGCGCCGCCGCCCCGGCCGAGGAGCCTGCGCCGGTCGGCTGATTCGGCGCCCGCGCCCTTCTCACCTGATGTGACGTCAGCTAGCGTCCCCTTCGCCATCCGGGCCCACCGCCTCGGTGAAGGGGACGTTCGTCATGCCCGTAACGGTCCTGCGCCTCAACCTCGCCGACCCCTCCCCCACCCCCGCCTCGCTCGGCGCGCGCTACCGGGCGGCCGTGGAGATGGCCGCCTTCGCCGACGACCGGGGCCTGACCACGGTCCAGACCGAGGAGCACCACGCCACGGACAACGGCTGGATGCCCGCGCCGCTGGCGTTCGCCGGCGCCGTCCTGGGCGCCACCCGGCGGATCACCGTCACCGTCTCCGCGCTGATCACGCCCCTGCACGATCCACTGCGGCTGGCCGAGGAGATCGCCGTACTGGACCTGCTGAGCGGCGGCCGGCTGGTCACCGTGGCGGGCATCGGCTACCGGCCCGAGGAGTACGCGGCGCACGGCCGGGACTGGCACTGGCGGGGCAAGCTCCAGGACGAGGTGCTGGAGACGCTGCTCGCCGCCTGGAAGGGTGAACCGTTCCGCTACCGGGGCCGCACCGTGCGGGTCACCCCGCGCCCGTACACCCAGCCGCATCCGCTCCTGCTCGTCGGCGGGAGTTCCCGGGCCGCCGCGCGCCGGGCCGCGCGGCTGGGGCTGCCCCTCTTCCCCAGCGCGTATCTGCCCGAGCTGGAGGCGTACTACCACGCGCGGCGCGCCGAGTACCGGACCGAGGGCTGGGTGCTGCAGCCCGATGCCCGTACGAGTCTGCTGCACGTGTCCGAGGATCCGGACCGGTCCTGGGCCGAGTACGGCGGGTGTCTGCTGCACGAGGCGCGTACGTACGCCTCGTGGCAGGCCCCCGGCGCGGAGTCGGCCGTGCGGTCCGCCGCCGACGACGTGGCGGCGCTGCGGCGGGAGGGGGTCTACCGGATCGTGACGCCCGAGGAGTGTGTGCGGCTGGCGGGGGAGGCGGGGTCGCTGATCCTGCATCCGCTGTGCGGCGGGATGCCGGTGGACGAAGGCTGGCGTTCCGTACACCTGTTCGCGGAGCGCGTGGTTCCGCACCTGAAGGGGAGCTGAGACTCCGGCCCGCTTCCTTGCTTCAACGGAAAACCATTCGCGAGGAAAAGAAGCGCCCGCGAGCCCGGGTCCGCGATAAAGGAGCTGCCCCGGTCCGACGGACGGACCGGGGCAGCTGCCCACAACTGAGGAGAAGGGCTGGCGGGGGGTGTTAGCCCATCTCCTCCAACGCCTTGCCCTTGGTCTCCTTCACGAATTTCAGCACGAAGGGGATCGAGAGCAGAGCGAAGATCATGTAGATCACATACGTACCCGAAAGATTCCAGTCGGAAAGGCTCGGGAAGCTGGCAGTGATGGCCCAGTTGGCGATCCACTGCGCACACGCCGCGACACCGAGCGCAGCGGCGCGGATCTTGTTCGGGAACATCTCACCGAGGAAGACCCAGACCACGACACCCCAGGACAGGGCGAAGAAGAGCACGAAGGCGTGGGCCGCGATCAGGGCGACCGTGCCCTGGGCGGTCGGCAGCGTGCCGTCCGCGGTCTTCGAGGCGAAGGCCCAGGCCTCCAGCGCGAGCGCCACGGCCATACCGGCGGAACCGATCAGCGCCAGCGGACGGCGGCCGATCCGGTCCACGAAGACCATCGCGATCACGGTGCCGAGGATGTTGATGATCGAGGTGGTGAAGCTGTAGAAGAACGAGCTGCTCGGGTTGATGCCGACGGACTGCCACAGCGTCGAGGAGTAGTAGAACGCCACGTTGATGCCGACGAGCTGCTGGAAGACCGACAGGCCGATGCCGATCCACACGATCGGCAGGAAGCCGAACCTACCGCCCAGCAGGTCCTTGAAGCTGGACTTGTGCTCCCGGCGCATCGCCTCCTTGATCTCCGAGACGCGGGTGTCCAGGTTGATGCCCCGGCCCTCGACCTCGGCCAGTACCTCCTTGGCCTTCTCGGTCTTGCCGACGGAGATCAGGAAGCGGGGCGACTCGGGGATCGCGAAGGAAAGCAGCCCGTAGAGCACGGCCGGTACGACCATCACACCGAGCATCCACTGCCAGGCCTCCAGGCCCGCCAGCTTGCCGCGCTGGTCGCCGCCGGCGAGGTTGAGGATGCCCCAGTTCACCAGCTGCGAGATCGCGATGCCGATGACGATCGCGGCCTGCTGGAAGGAGCCCAGGCGCCCCCGGTACGCGGGCGGCGCGACCTCGGCGATGTAGGCCGGGCCGATGACCGACGCCATACCGATCGCGATGCCGCCCAGGACGCGCCACATGGCCAGGTCCCACAGGGCGAACGGCAGCGCCGAGCCGACCGCGCTGACCGTGAAGAGCGCCGCGGCGATCTGCATGACGCGGATCCGGCCGATGCGGTCGGCGATCCGGCCGGCCGTGGCGGCGCCGATGGCGCAGCCGATCAGCGCGATGGCGATCACCTGGGCGAGCCCCGCGGAGCCCACTTCGTAGCGGCCGCGGATCGCCTCGACGGCACCGTTGATCACGGAACTGTCGTAGCCGAAGAGGAAGCCGCCCATCGCGGCAGCCGCGGTGATGAAGATGACGTGGCCGAGGTGGTCCGGCTGGGCCTTGCGGCCTTCCGGAGTCGTCGGCGGCGCGGTGCTGGTCAACGTGTACTCCAGTGCCCGGCTGCGCTGCCGGGCGTAGGGGGCTGGCCCTTCCAGTGGCGCATAGGTTGGGGGTACCCACCACTTGAAGGTAAAAGCAACGTTGCAGACCCTATGCCTTCAAGTTCCGAAGTCAATAGGTCGTGATGAATTTGTTTCGGCTGAGCTTCGCGTTCTTTGCGTTCAAGTTATGAACCGTTCGGGTGTCGTAGAACACATGTATGCCACACCGGGTACCCCGCGCGCGGTCACCGAAGCCGCTGGCTGATCACCTTCGAGACGCCGTCGCCCTGCATCGACACCCCGTACAGCGCGTCGGCGACCTCCATCGTCCGCTTCTGGTGCGTGATCACGATCAGCTGGGAGCTCTCCTGCAGCTCCTCCATGATCCCGATCAGCCGCTGCAGATTGGTGTCGTCCAGCGCCGCCTCGACCTCGTCCATCACGTAGAACGGGCTGGGGCGCGCCTTGAAGATCGAGACCAGCAGCGCCACCGCGGTCAGTGAACGCTCGCCTCCGGACAGCAGCGACAGCCGCTTGACCTTCTTGCCCGGCGGGCGGGCCTCCACGTCCAGGCCGGTGGTGAGCATGTGGTCCGGGTCGGTCAGCACCAGCCGCCCCTCACCACCCGGGAAGAGCCGCGCGAAGACGCCCTCGAACTCCCTGGCGGTGTCGTGGAAGGCCTCGGTGAAGACCTGCTCCACCCGCTCGTCGACCTCCTTGACCACCCGCAGCAGGTCGGCCCGGGTCTTCTTCAAGTCTTCAAGCTGCTCGCTGAGGAACTGGTGCCGCTCCTCCAGCGCGGCGAACTCCTCCAGCGCCAGCGGGTTCACCTTCCCGAGCTGCTGATACGCCCGCTCGGCGGCCTTGAGCCGCTGCTCCTGCTCGGCCCGTACGTAGGCCACCGGCCGGTTGCGCGGGTGCTCCGGGTCGGCCGGCAGCTCCTCGCCCAGCGCGGCCGGGGACGGCGGTACGGGCTGGTCGGGGCCGTACTCGGCCGCCAGCGCGGCGGGCTCGACGCCCAGCTCCTCCAGCGCCTTGGCCTCCAGCTGCTCGATCCGCATCCGCTTCTCGGCGCCCAGCACCTCTCCGCGGTGCACCGAGTCCGTCAGCTTGTCCAGCTCGCCCTTCAGCTCCCGGCTCGCGTTGCGCTCGGCCACCAGCGCCTGCTCGCGCTCCTGCTTGGCCAGCTCCGCCGTCAGCCGCTCCTCCTCGGCGCGTACGACCGAGACCTCGACGTGTGCCAGCAGCTGCCGCGCCCCGGAGGCCACCGCGGACGCCACCGCCGCCTCGTGCCGGGCCCGGGCGCGCCGCTGCTCGGCACGGGTCCGTGCCTCGCGTTCGGCCCGCGCCGCGCGGTCCAGACCGTCGGCCCGGCCCGCGAGGGCCTTGACCCGCTCCTCGTGCGTACGGGCCTGGAGGCGGGCCTCCATCTCCGTCTGCCGCGCGTTGGCACCGTCCGCGGCCAGCCGGTCCCGTACGGAGGTGTCCGGCTCCTCGTCGCCGGGCTCCTCCTCGGCCACCGCCAGCCGCGCGGCCAGCTCCTCGGCCTCTTCGGTCGCCCGTTCGAGTGCTTCTTCCGCCTTCGCGGCGGCCGCGACCGAGCGCTCCGCCTCGTCGGCGGCGCCGCGCGCCTGGCCGCCGAGGCGGCCCAGGTCACCCGCGACACGGGACTTCTCGCGGTCGGCGGCGCTCCGGCGCTCCCCCGCCTCCTCGGCCAGTCGCGCGCACGCGTCCCGCCGTTCCCGCGCCGCCTCGTGAGCGGCGGTCAGCTCCGCACACCGTTCGGCCAGTTCGGCGGCCTCGGCCGCGGCTTCGTCGACGGAGGCCTGCACTTCCAGCAGGCTCGGCGCGCCGGCCGACCCGCCCTGCGCGAAGTGCGCTCCGAGGACGTCACCTTCGGCGGTCACCGCCGTCAGCTCCGGCCGGGACGCCACCAGTTCCTCGGCGTCCTCCAGTGAGCCGACCACCACGACATCGCGCAGCAGCCACCGTACGGAGCGCAGCACGTCGTCCGGCCCGCCGACCAGTTCGGCCGCGAGCGGCAGGCCGCCGGAATCCACGTCCCGGCTCGTCCCCGGTCCCGCGCCCAGCACCATCGCGGCCCGTCCCGCGTCCTCCTTGCGCAGGAGGCGAATCGCTTCGGCAGCCGTGGAAGGGCCGGCCACGGCCACGGCGTCCGCCGCCGCGCCGAGTGCCGCCGCCACCGGCACCTCGTGGCCCGGCGCGACGGTCAGCAGTTCGGCGGCCGGGCCGAGCAGGCCGGTCAGCCGGTCGGCCGCGCCGAGCAGCGCGCCGGTCCCGTCCTTGCGGCGCAGCCCGAGGGCCAGCGCCTCGTGCCGGGCGGAGACCGCAGCGCGCTGCCGCTCGGCGGCCGTCTGTGCGTCGCGCGCGGCGCTCAGCGCGGCCTCCGCGTCGGCCAGGTCCTGCTTCGCTGCCTCGTGCTGCCGCGCCAGGTCGGCGTCGTCCGCGTCCAGCCCGTCCACCTCGGCCTTGAGCGTCTCGTACTGCTCCTGTGCGTGGGCCGCGCGCTGCCGCGCCTCGTCCCTGGCCGCGGCCAGCCGACCGATCTCGGCCTGCGCCGAAGCCGCCCGGCCGCGCGCGGCGGTGACCTGCCCGTGCAGCCTGGCCAGTCCCTCCCGCCGGTCCGCCATGGCGCGCGCGGCGTCCCGCAGCCGCCGCTCCTCGTCCGCCAACTGGCGCTCCAGTGCGGACCGGTGCTCGACGGTGTCCTCCAGCGCCCGGCTCGCCGCCTCCAGCGCGGCTTCCAGCTCGGCCTCCTGCTCGCGGACCCGGGCCGCCTCCCGTTCCAGGTCCTCCGGGTCGCGGCCGCGCCGTTCCTCCGGCGGGGCGGCCGTCGCGCTCTTGACGCGCGCGTCGGCCAGCGAGATCGTGCCGCGCACCCGCTCGGCGAGCTGCGACAGCTCGTAGTACGTCTGCTGGGCCCGCTGGAGGCGTGGCGTCAGCGTCCGTACCTCTTCCTCCAGGGCGGCCTCGCGCCGCGTCGCCTCCTTGAGCCGCTGCTCGGCGGTCTCCTTGCGCTGCTTGAGCGCCGCCTCGTCCGCGATCTCCGCGCGCAGCGCCGCGCGCAGCGCCACGAGGTCGTCGGCGAGCAGCCGCAGCCGGGCGTCGCGCAGGTCGGCCTGGATGACGGCGGCCCGGCGGGCGACGGCGGCCTGCCGGCCCAGTGGCTTGAGCTGTCGCCGCAGCTCGTCGGAGAGGTCCTGGACGCGTGCCAGGTTCGCCTTCATCGCCTCCAGCTTCCGCAGCGCCTTCTCCTTGCGCTTGCGGTGCTTGAGGACGCCGGCCGCCTCCTCGATGAAGGCGCGGCGCCCCATGGGGTCGGCGTGCAGGACGGAGTCGAGCTGGCCCTGGCCGACGATGACGTGCATCTCCCGGCCGATGCCGGAGTCGGAGAGCAGCTCCTGGATGTCCAGGAGGCGGCAGGTGTCCCCGTTGAGCTGGTACTCGCTGCCGCCGTTGCGGAACATCGTCCGCGTGATGGTGACCTCGGCGTAGTCGATGGGCAGGGCGCCGTCGGCGTTGTCGATGGTCAGCGAGACCTCGGCGCGGCCCAGCGGCGGCCGGCCGGTCGTCCCGGCGAAGATCACGTCTTCCATCTTGCCGCCGCGCAGCGATTTGGCGCCCTGCTCGCCCATGACCCAGGAGAGGGCGTCGACGACATTGGACTTGCCCGAGCCGTTGGGGCCCACGACACAGGTGATGCCGGGTTCGAAACGCAGTGTCGTGGCGGAGGCGAAGGATTTGAATCCTCGCAGTGTCAGGCTCTTGAGATGCACGCCGTTGGACTCTACCGTTCGGTCCCCGCGGGGAGCCGCCCCGGCACGGGGCCCCGGCGCGGCCGCCCGGATGCGGGGCGCGGAGCCGTCCCGCCGACGTCCGCGCTCCCCGTGGCGGTGTGATTTCGGTTTCGTTGCTGAAGGTGCAGGGCACATCAGACGGTGAGGGCCGACCGGGAGCCGAAGAGAAAAGCGACGGAAAACGACGAAGGGACGCCGAAGCGTCCCTTGAAGATCTTGCTAGCGGTGCCTCAAGCGGCTGGCGAAACAGCCCGCCGGCCCCGGGGGAACGGGGTCAGGTGAGCGCGGGCTCCGCCTGGGGTACGCCGATGCTGTCGAGCATCGAGTCGTCGTGACGTGCGGCAGCGGACAGCATGTCGTTTTCGGCCTGCATCCGGATGAGTTCGGATTCAAGGTCCTGGACGCGCTGCTGAAGCCGTCGCATCTCGGAGAGGACTCGGGGGTCGGAGCCGCCGACGTAACCGAGAAGCGCCTTTGCCATGATGGATGGTCCTCCACACTGAGTGACCGACCGAAGCGGTGTGGGTCGTGAGGGATTCGCACCCGCGGTGCTTGCCATTGTCCTGCGAACTCAATGCCAAACAGCTAAGGTGCGCGGGGCTTCCAGAGTCTCACCAAAAGGTTTGAGGGTCAACACGATCACGCCCCGTATCCTTGGGCGCCCGGGAGTTCGCGGCCACGGCATGGCCGGGCCGACTCCCCAGAAAAGCGCCTCGGGGGCGTGGAGATCATCCTTACAGCGGCAGCCTTCCACGGGTCGGCCGAGTTGGCAACCACCAGGTCATGACTGCACTGTGCATCTGACGGGGACACGTGGAACCGGCCCCGCGTCCGGTTCCCGGACACCGCCCGCCGCACCGGGTCAGCGGATCGCGAACCCGTCGTAACCGCCCCGCGGAGTGTCCCAGATCTCACCGACCCCCTCGACACGTCCGGGCGTGTCGCCGGTGCGCAGCCACTCCAGAAGCTCCTCGCACCGTTCGCGGGGCCCCTCGGCGACGACCTGGACCCTGCCGTCTTCGAGATTGAGGGCGAAACCCACGAGGCCGCCGATCCGCAGCGCGTTGGCCCGGGTGAACCACCGGAAGCCGACCCCTTGGACCCGGCCGCGCACCCAGGCGGTCAGGCGGACATCTTCGTTCATGTCTGCACGTTAACCGGCCAATTGCCCTGCGGGCACATCCGCCCCACACGTCATGGCGTACAGTCGCCCGGCAAACGAGACTCACCCTTACGAGTGAGGCACGTTGACGCTCGTGTGGACAGAAGGAAGGCAGTGGATGGGCCGCCATCGACGCTCCGCTCCCGCATCGCCCGAAGCCGCCGGAGCCACGGACCAGGCCGGAGCCCCGGCCTCCGCACCCGACGCGCACGCGGGCCCCGCGCACTCCGGCCGCCATCGCGGCCGGCGCCCCGCCCGCGAACGCCGTGGCGCCCCGGTCCGCACCGGCCTGCTCGGCGCTTCGGCCGCCGTGGCGATGGGCGCGGTCGCCGTCGCCTCGGGCCTGCTGCCCGGCGACGGCCAGTACGACTGGGGCGGCAGCGGCGGCTCCGGTGAACGGGTGCGCGCCGACACCCTGCCGCACTCGACGCCCCGCGACGCGGTATCCGTGCCGCCCACGGACCGGGGCGCCGGACAGGCCAGCCGCGGCGAGCCCCGGCCCGGCCTCCCGGACCGGGCGCGCCCCACGTCGTCCGCCGCCCCGTCGGCCACCCCGGTCCCCCGGCAGCCGTCCACGCCCGCGGCGGACACCGCCCCCGACCGGGACCGTACGCAGCGGCCGGACCGTACGGCGCCCACCCCCGCGCCCGCGAAGAGCACCCCGACCGCCTCCGCGGCCCCGGACACCTCGCCCTCCGCCGCCGAGTCGCAGGTGGTGGACCTGGTCAACCAGGAGCGCGCGAAGGCAGGCTGCTCACCGGTGACCGCCGACCGCGAACTGGGCACCCTGGCCCGTGACTTCAGCGAGGACATGGCGCGCCGCGGCTTCTTCGACCACACCGACCCGGACGGCCGCAGCCCGTGGGACCGGGCCAAGGACGCGGGCATGGAGAACCTCGGCGGCGAGAACATAGCGCGCGGCCAGACCGACGCCCGCGCGGTGATGAACACCTGGATGCACAGCACCGGACACCGCGCCAACATACTGAACTGCGAGTACAAGACCTTGGGAGTCGGAGCGCACTTCGGCCGGGGCGGGCCGTGGTGGACGCAGGACTTCGGTTTCTGAACCGGACGACGACGCCGTCGGCTCAAGCCTCGGCTTCCTCCGGAAGGCTGTCCCACTCCTCGCCCTCGCGGTAGAGCTCGTAGTCGTGCTCGGCGGCGATCTCCTCCGCGTGGGCGCGGCTGCGCACCGGGGTCTCGTGCCGTTCACTGACGACCTCGCCGTGTACGCCGCCTTCTTCGACCACCTCGATCGCGTGTGTCTCGTACACGACGCTGTCGGGCGCCGCCGAGCTCCAGACCAGATGCATACTCGTCGCCATCGGATCCCAACCTCCGAAGGTATGGCCCCCTGGCTACAGGGTCGCATCTCCATCCGCACGAAAGCACGCGTATGCGGGTGGGTCGGCGTGTACAGGTGCCCGCGTACGGGCGGCACGCCCGGGGCCCGGGCGCGCGAAGCGGAGCGCGCGGGCCGGGCGTGCGCCGTGCAGACCTGTGGCACCTGTGGTGCGGGCCTGCGGCGCCCGCGGTACGGACCTGCGGCGCGCGCCGTCCGGACCGCGATGCGCGGTCCGGGCTCCTACGGGCGCGGCGGCCGCTGGCAGCGCGGGCAGAAGTAGCTGGAGCGGTTCATCCAGGGGCGGCGGCGCATGGCCGTGCCGCAGCGCCGGCACGGCTCGTCCTCGCGCCCGTACGCGTCCAGCGACCGTTCGAAGTAGCCGGACTCGCCGTTGACGTTGACGTAGAGGCTGTCGAAGCTGGTGCCTCCGACGGCGAGCGCGGCGCTCATCACGTCGCGGATGTGGCCGAGGAGTTCGGTGGTGCGGGGGCGGGTGAGGGTGGCGGTCGGGCGGTCGTAGTGCAGGCGGGAGCGCCACAGCGCCTCGTCGGCGTAGATGTTGCCGACACCGCTGATCAGCGACTGGTCCAGCAGCGCGCGCTTGACGGTGGTACGGCGGCGGCGCAGCGCGTCGTGGAAGGCGGCGTCGTCGAAGGCCGGGTCGAGCGGGTCGCGGGCGATGTGCGCGATGACGTCGGGGAGCCCTTCGAGGTCGTCGGGCACCGCGTCGTGCAGCGACAGGCCGCCGAAGGTGCGCTGGTCGACGAAGCGCAGCTCGGTGCCGGCGTCGTCGTCGAAGGTGAAGCGGACGCGCAGGTGCTTCTCGTCGGGGGCGTCCTGCGGCTGGACCAGGAGCTGCCCGCTCATGCCCAGGTGGGCGAGGACGGACAGGCCGTCGGTGACCGGGAGCCAGAGGTACTTGCCGCGGCGCCGGGCCTCGCCGATGCGCTGCCCCCGCAGGCGCGTCGCGAAGTCGACGGCTCCGGCGGTGTGCCGGCGGACGGCCCGCGGGTGCAGGACCTCGACGGCGTCGACGGTACGGCCCCGTACCCACCGCTCCAGTCCGCGGCGTACGACCTCGACCTCGGGCAGCTCGGGCACGGCTCTCCTCGTCATGCGGCGCCCGCCGCGAGCGCGCGGGGACGCGGTACGGATGGTGCGCACTGCCCGCGGGGCGGGCCTCGCGCGGATGGTACGGCCCCGCAAAGCACTGCCCGGCCGCCCTCCCCGGTAGGGGCGGACGGCCGGGAGTGAGAGCTCTGCGGCTCAGCCGGAGACGGGCGGCTCCCCTGCCGGGGGAACCACAGGCTCCCCTGCCGGGGGAACCACAGGCTCCCCTGCCGGGGGAACCACGGGCTCCCCGGCAGGCGGCGCGTCCACGGCCTTCTCGGCCGCTTCGTCCGCCGCCGCGCGGATCGCCCGCCAGGCGGACTCGGCCGCCTGCTGCTCGGCTTCCTTCTTGCTGCGGCCGGTGCCGGTGCCGTACGAGACACCACCGACGCGGGCAGCAGCAGTGAAGGTCTTCTCGTGGTCCGGACCGGTCTCGCTGACCTGGTACTCCGGGACACCGAGACCTTCGGTCGCGGTCAGTTCCTGGAGGCTGGTCTTCCAGTCCAGGCCGGCACCGAGGCCGGCGGACTTCTCGATGAGCGGGTCGAAGAGCCGGTGCACCAGCTCGCCGGCCGCGTCGAGGCCCTGGTCGAGATAGACCGCGCCGATCACCGCTTCCAGGGTGTCGGCCAGGATGGAGGCCTTGTTCCGGCCTCCGGTGCCTTCTTCGCCCCGGCCGAGGCGGATGAAGGCGCCGAGGTCGAGGCCACGGCCCACCTCGGCGAGTGCGCGCGAGTTGACCACCGCGGCCCGCAGCTTGGCCAGCTGGCCTTCGGGCAGGTCGGGGTGGGTGCGGTACAGCGTGTCCGTGACCACCAGGCCGAGCACCGAGTCCCCGAGGAACTCCAGCCGCTCGTTGGTGGGCAGACCGCCGTTCTCGTACGCGTACGAGCGGTGCGTCAGCGCACGCACCAGAAGGGCGGACTCAAGGTGATACCCGAGCCGCCCTTCCAGAAGCGTGTGGGACGAGGCCGTGTCCGCCGGTGCCGTTTCAGCCCCGCGCTTGCGGGGAGACGTCTGGGCGTCTGACATAGAGCCTGTCACCAGCCGATCAGACCTCGAGGACCTGTCGCTTGTTGTAGGTGCCGCAGCTCGGGCACGCGATGTGCTGCTGCTTCGGCTCGTGGCAGCGCTCGCACGCCACCAGGGTGGGGACCGCAGCCTTCCACTGCGACCGGCGGTGGCGCGTGTTGCTGCGCGACATCTTCCGCTTCGGAACAGCCACGGCTACTTCTCCTGCTTCTCGTCGACGCCCGCTTCGGCGCCGCCCATGTTGTCCTTCTCGCCGGCCGGGTCGGTGGCGAGTCCCTGCAGTGCCGCCCAACGGATGTCGACGGCGTCGTGGTGGTGGTCCGGGTCGTCCGCGAGCCGCTCTCCGCACTGGGAGCACAGGCCCGGGCAGTCGTCCTGGCACACCGGCTGCATCGGCAGTGCGAGCACCACCGCATCCCGCAGCACGGGTTCGAGGTCGAACATGTCGTCCTCGAGGAAGAGAGTGTCCTCCTCTTCCTCGGCGTCGTCGCCGGGCTCCGCGGTGCGGGTCCTGGCGTCGGCGTCGGGGTAGGAGAACATCTCCTGGAAGTCCGCTACGAGCTCGCGCTCCAGCGGCTCCAGACACCTTACGCACTCCCCCTGGACCGATGCACGGCCGGTGCCTGTGACAAGCACCCCGTCCATGACGGACTCCAGGCGGAAGTCGAGTTCCACCGGCGCGCCCACGGGCACTCCGATGACCTCGTTGCCGAGGTCCCGGGGGCCTCGACGGTGCGGGAGAGCCGCTGCAGCGCGCCGGGACGGCGTCCCAGATCGCGCGTGTCGAACACGAGCGGGGAACGGTGGTCGAGGCGGGCGTTGATGGCTTCCTGCTTTCTACGCTGACGTACGAGCCACCCCGTCGCCGACAGGCAACCGGGCAGCAGAGATCGCGAACGTACACGCGACCGAAGAGCCAGGATACTGGAACGGTCCCGATAGGCCCAATCCGCTACTGGCGCCCCTCCTCGTACTGCCGCAGCCGGTCCAGATCGATCATGCTCGTGTCGAAGAGACTGGTCTCGTCGAGGGCGGCGGGCTGTACTGCCCTGCCCGCCGGGTCTTGCCCGGGCGGCTGGGGCTGCTGGAGGTAGGCCGCGTTCGGGTCGTAGGACTGCTGGTGCTCCTGGTGCTGGTGCTGCTGGGCCTGCGGATCCTGCCAGCCGTAGCCGTACGGGTCCTGCTGCGCGTACGAGGCCTGCTGATAGCCGTAGGCGTCATGCTGCTGGTAGCCCGCGGCGGCGTAGTCGGTGTGGTCGGTGTAGTAGTCCTGCTGCACTCCGAGCTGCGCCTGGGGCGGCACGCTGGGCTGCGGCGGGGCCTGCGGCTGCGGCGGTACGGGGCCGGCCAGCTCGGCGAGCCCGGCCAGGTACTCGGCGTCGCCGGTGTGGCCCGGGTGGAGGCCGTCGGACGCGGCGGCGAGACCGCCCAGCTCGTCCGTCGGACGGGCGCCCTGGAGCTTGAGCCGGCCGCGGCCGACGGCCTCCAGGGTCTTGGTCAGTACGGCCTCGAAGGCGCCGAACTTGGCGTCCACGTACCGGTCGGCCCGCTCCTTGAGCGTCTGCGGGTCGGCGCTGGGCTCGGGCGCCTGGACGCCGTCCTCGTCCTGGTGGCCGCCTTCGCCCGGCGCGCGGCCGAGCAGCTTCTCGCGGCCGCGGTCGACCGAGCCGATGGTCTTGGTGAGGACGACCTCGAAGTTGGCCAGCTTGCTGTCCACGTAGTCGTCGGCCTCGGCGCGGACCTCCTCGGCCTCCCGGCGGGCCTCGGCCAGGATGCGGTCGGCCTCGGCCTGGGACTGCCGGGCGACCTCGGTGTCGGAGATCAGCGAGCCGCGGTGGGCGTTGGCGGACTCGATGATCCGCTCCGCCTCGGCACGGGCCTCCTCGACCATCTGCGCACGGTCGCCGAGCACCTCCTGGGCCTGCGCGAGCGACCCGGGCAGCGCGGCCCGCACCTCCTCCAGCATGGCGAGCAGCTCGGCGCGGTTGACCACGCACGAGGCCGACATGGGCATGGACCGGGCGCTGCCGACGGTCCGGACGATCTCGTCGAGCTTTTTCTGCACGTCCACCTTGGACTCGCCACTCTCCGGGTCGGTACGACGGAACGGGGACGACTGTACGTCCACAGCGCCCCGCGCCGACACCTGCTGACGGAAGGTCAGGACGTCACTCGGTACCGAGCCGCTTGGTCAGCTCCTCCAGGACGAAGGGCGGCACGAGGTGGGAGACGTCGCCGCCCCAGGCCGCGACCTCCTTGACCAGGCTGGAGGAGAGGAAGCTGTAGGTGGGGCTGGTGGGGATGAAAAGGGTCTCGATGCCGGAGAGACCGTTGTTCATCTGGGCCATCTGCAGCTCGTAGTCGAAGTCGCTGACCGCCCGCAGCCCCTTGACGATGGCGGGGATGTCGCGCTGCTTGCAGAAGTCGACGAGCAGGCCGTGGAAGGACTCGACCTGGACGTTGCCGTACTCGGCGGTGGCCCGGCGGATCAGGTCGATCCGCTCGTCGACCGAGAACAGGCCCTTCTTGGCCTGATTGATCATCACGGTGACGTGCACGACGTCGTAGAGCCTGGAGGCCCGGGCAATGATGTCCAGATGCCCGTTGGTGATGGGGTCGAACGACCCCGGACAGACTGCGCGGCGCAACTGAGGTTCCTCGCTCTCCGGTCCGGTCATGACGCGTTGTCGCACGTCGAAGCGGCGCGACCGTACCAAAGCGTGCCCTCGCCGTAGCGCCGGGACCGGACGGCCCCGAACCCGGCAGGCCAGGGGAACGGACCGCCTCTGGTGCTCCGCTCCACGGTGACGAGTGCCTCCTCGGCGCACCAGCCCTGCCGGTGGAGTGTGAGCAGGATCTCCTCAAGATCGCTGTCGGTGACGGCGTACGGCGGGTCGAGGAAGAGCACGTCGTACGGCTCGTCCGGAGCCGGCCCGGCGATCACCTGCTCGGCCTTGCCGGCGCGCACCTCGGCGCCCGGCAGACCGACGGTGCGGACGTTGTCGCGGATGGTGCGGACGGCGCGGGCGTCGGCCTCGACCAGCAGGACGTGCGCGGCGCCGCGGGACAGCGCCTCCAGGCCCACGGCGCCGGAACCGCCGTACAGGTCGAGCACCCGGGCGCCGGTCAGCGGGCCGTCCAGCGACTCCCAGGTGGAGAACAGGCCCTCGCGCGCCCGGTCGGAGGTCGGGCGGGTGCCGTTGCCGGGGGCACGGCCAGGCGCCGGCCGCCGGCCGTGCCGGCGATCACGCGGGTCATGGTTCTCGGTCCTTCGCGCTGCGGGTGGGGCGGCCCGCCTGCGCGGACCGCTCCCCACGATATGGCGTCGGGCGGGACGGGGCCGCGCCACCCGGCCCCGCCGCCCGGTCACCCCTTGTCGAGATACTGCTCGCGCTCGGCGTCCAGCAGGGCCTGGAGGGCGATGCGCAGCTCCGGATAACCGGTCAGCTCCGGGTCGGCGGCGACCACCGAGGTGGCCTCCTCCCGGGCCGCCTCGATGACCTGCTCGTCCTCGATGACGGCGAGCATCCGCAGGGACGTACGGGCACCGGACTGGGCCTGTCCGAGGACGTCGCCCTCGCGGCGCTGCTCCAGGTCGATACGGGACAGCTCGAAGCCGTCCAGGGTGCCTGCCACCGCGGCGAGCCGGGCCCGCGCGGGGCTGGCCTCGGGCATCTCGCTGACCAGCAGGCACAGGCCGGGGGCCGCGCCGCGGCCGACCCGGCCGCGCAGCTGGTGCAGCTGGGAGACGCCGAACCGGTCCGCGTCCATGATCACCATGGCGGTGGCGTTGGGCACGTTCACCCCGACCTCGATGACGGTGGTCGCCACCAGTGCGTCCACCTCGCCGGCCGCGAACCGGCGCATCACCGCGTCCTTGTCGTCCGGATGCATCCGGCCGTGCAGCACCTCGGCGCGCAGCCCGGCGAGCGGGCCCTTCGCGAGCTGCGCGGCGACGTCCAGGACGGCCAGCGGGGGCCGCTTGTCCTCGCCCGCCGTCGTGTCCTCCCCTCCTTCTTCTTCGCGCCCTTGCCCTTCGGCGCCTCCTCCTCGTCACCGATGCGGGGGCAGACCACGTACGCCTGGTGGCCGGACTCGACCTCCTCGCGCACCCGCTCCCAGGCCCGCGCCAGGAAGTGCGGCTTGTCCTTGGCGGGCACGACATGGCTGGCGATCGGCGAGCGCCCGGCGGGGAGCTGGTCCAGTACGGAGGTCTCCAGGTCGCCGAAGACGGTCATCGCGACCGTACGGGGAATGGGAGTGGCCGTCATGACGAGCAGATGCGGCGGCTGCTTGCCCTTGCCGCGCAGCGCGTCCCGCTGCTCCACACCGAAGCGGTGCTGCTCGTCCACGACGACCAGGCCCAGGTCGTGGAACTGGACCTTGTCCTCGATCAGAGCATGGGTGCCGATGACGATGCCGGCCTCGCCCGTAACGAGGTCGAGCAGGGCCTGACGGCGAGCGGCGGCGCCCATCGACCCCGTCAGCAGCACCACCTTCGTGCCGTGCTCGGCGCCGCCGAGCATGCCCCTTCGGCCAGCTCCCCCATCATCTCGGTGATGGACCGGTGGTGCTGCTGGGCGAGCACTTCGGTGGGCGCGAGCATCGCCGCCTGCCCGCCGGTGTCCACGACGGCGAGCATGGCGCGCAGGGCCACCATGGTTTTCCCGGAACCCACTTCCCCTGAAGAAGCCGGTGCATCGGGTGGTCCGTCGCCAGGTCGTCGAAGATTTCGCGGCTGACCTTCTGCTGGCCTTCGGTGAGGGTGAAGGGGAGTTTCGCGTCGAAGGCGTCGAGCAGGCCGCCGGGGGTCAACGGGCGCGGGGTGGCGGGGAGTTGGGTCTCGGCCATGCGGCGGCGGGCGAGGGCGACCTGGAGGACGAAGGCCTCGTCCCACTTGAGCCGGGAGCGGGCGTCCTCGATGTCGGCCTTCGTGCGCGGGCGGTGGATCTTCTCCAGGGCGTCCGGGAGCGGCAGCAGGGCCCGGCCCGCGCGCAGCGCCTCCGGCAGCGGGTCGAGTGCCTCGCGGGCGCTGGGCAGCACCGCGTCGACGGCCTTGGTGATCTTCCAGGAGGCCATCTGCTGGCAGGCCGGGTAGATCGGCATGAGGCGGCCCGCGAAGGCGTCCACGGCCTCCTCGCCGGACTCGCCGCCCTCGCCTGCCAGCAGCGCGTACTCGGGGTGGGCCAGTTGCAGCTTGCGGTTGAAGACCGAGACCTTGCCCGCGAACATCGCGCGGCGGCCGGGCAGCAGGTCCTTGTGCGGTTTGTGGATGCCCTTGCCGAAGAAGACGAGCTGGAGGCGGCCGCTGCCGTCGGTGAGGGTCACCTCCAGGCGCTGGCCGCGGCCGTTGTTGAACTTCAGGACGCGGGCGTCCGCGACCCGCGCGACGACCGTGACGTGTTCGTCCAGCGGCAGGTCGGAGAGCCGGGTCAGCTCACCGCGCTCCGCGTACTTCCGCGGATAGTGGTGCAGCAGGTCGCCGACCGTGTGCAGACCGAGATGCTCGGCCATCACCTTGGCGGTGGTGCCACCGAGAATCTTCTTCAGGGGTTCGTCGAGCGCGGACACGATGACCATTGCACACCACGCCACTGACAACCGGCGGCAGGCCCCGGGAATCCGCCGGGATTCCGCCGAGCCCCCGTCGGGACGGTACGGATTTCCGCACCGCCTTCCGGGGCGCTATTCGACGCCGATGAGAAGGGGCGCGCCGCGCTGCCCGCCTTCGTAGACGACGGTGTCCACGGCCAGGTGGCGTTCGCGTACGTGCCTTTCCAGGTGCTCCGCGAGGGAATCGGGGAAATCCGCGCCCAGGACGAGCGTCACCATTTCCCCGCCCGCGGAGAGCATCCGGTCCAGTACGGTCACCGCGGTCGCGGCCAGGTCGGAGCCGATCACCACCACGTCGCCGTCGATCAGCCCGAGGACGTCCCCGGCCTGGCAGACGCCGGCCATCGTCCAGGACTGGCGTTCGGCGACGGCCAGCTCGGCGTAGCGGGTGGCGCCCGCGGCCGAGGTCATGGCCACCATGTCCTCGTCGAAGCTGCGGGCGGGCTCGTGCACGGCCAGCGCGGCGATGCCCTGGACGGCGGCGCGGGTGGGGATGAGGGCGACCCGTACGCCTTCGGTACGGGCCTGCTCGGCCGCTGCCGCCGCCGTGTGCCGCAGTTCGGGGTCGTTGGGCAGCAGCATCACCTCGCGGGCGTTCGCCTGCCGGATGGCCTGCACCAGCTCGCCGCTGGCGGGCGGCTCCCCGGGGCGTACGGTCACCGCCGTCGCGCCCGCCTCGGCGCACAGGCCGGCGAGCCCGTCGCCCGGCACCACGGCCACCACGGCGCGCGCCGCGGGCTCGGGCGCGCGGCGGCGGGCGCCCCGGCCGCCGCCGTCCGGCGTCCCGAAGTGGGTGATGCGGATGCGGTACGGGCGGCCCGCCTCGATGCCCGCCTCGACGGCGGCGCCCGCGTCGTCCACGTGGACGTGCACGTTCCACAGGCCGTCGCCGCCGACGACCACCAGGGAGTCGCCGAGGGCGTCCAGCCGTGTGCGCAGCCGGGCCACGGCGGGGTCGTCGGCCTCCAGGAGGTAGAGCACTTCGAAGGCGGGCCCGTCCGGGTCGGCGTCGTCGCCGTGGGGGCCGACCGGGGCCGTGCCCTCGCGGCACGTCTCCTCGGGGGCCGGTCCGTCCCCGTCCGCCGCCGGGCAGCCGCCGGCCACCGGCACGGGCGCGTCCGGCCGTACGGCGATCGCCGCCGTCGGCACCTCTCCGGACAGCGCCCCGGCCAGCGCGCCCAGCAGGGCGACCAGGCCGCAGCCGCCCGCGTCCACGACGCCCGCCCGGCCCAGTACCGCCAGCTGCCCCGGTGTCGCCTCCAGGGCGGCTCGCGCCCCTTCGTACGCGGCCCGGGCGACCGCCGCCGGGGTCCCGTCGGCCCGCTCCGCCGCCTGCGCGGCCATGGTGGCGACCGTGAGGACCGTGCCCTCGACGGGGTGCGCCACCGCCTCGTACGTCGATTCGGCCGCCCGCCGCAGGGCCCGCTTCAGCACGGCCGCCGGGCCGCCGGGCCCAGCCTCGCCCCCGGGCCCAGCCTCGCCCCCGGATCCGGCCTCGGCCCCGGACCCGGCCCCGGACCCGGACCCGGACCCCAGAATCTCTGCCATGCCCCGCAGCAGCTGCGCAAGGATCGTGCCGGAGTTGCCGCGGGCGCCGATCAGCGCCCCGTGCGCCATGGCGCCGACGGCGTCGGCCAGGCCCGGCGCGGTGCCCGAGGCGCCGTGCCCGTCGAAGGCGGCCTCGACCGCGCGGGCCGCGGACTCCACGGTCAGGTACAGGTTGGTGCCGGTGTCGCCGTCGGCCACGGGGTAGACGTTGATCGCGTCGATCCGCTCGCGTTCGCGGCCCAGGGCCTGGAGCGCGAGGGCGCACCAGGTACGTACCGCATCGGCGTCGAGCGGGTGCGGCACCGTTCGTCCTCCTCGGCCAGCGGCCCTCGGCGGGCTCGGCTCGGTCATGCGATCCACCGCACAGTAGTGGCGCGGGGACCCGGCGGCCGGGGCGGGGGCCGGGGCGCTCATGGTAGTTTCGTTCTACGGGAGCGGTCGTTGTATGCTGCTCCGGTTGCCCGATGCGAATCGGGCCATTCCTCTCCTGGCGAATCGGGTCGGTTCAATGCACTCCGCTCGTCGGGATTCACCGTAAGTGCATCTGAAGTCTTTGGAGTGACCCGTGGCTGCCAACTGCGACGTCTGCGGCAAGGGGCCGGGCTTCGGCAAGAGCGTTTCCCACTCGCACCGCCGTACCAACCGTCGTTGGAACCCCAACATCCAGACGGTGCGCGCGGTCATCGGGCGCACGCCGAAGCGGCTCAACGTCTGCACCTCGTGCATCAAGGCCGGCAAGGTCTCGCGCTGACGTCCTAGTCGAAGCGCAGCCCCGCCGGTTGCCTGAAAGCCGGTCCACCTCGGTGGGCCGGCTTTTGCCGTACCCGGAGCCCGGTACACCCTGGTGGCGGGCGCCGGGCGCGTCGCCTGTCACCAACGTCCCGGGACAACACACCTAGCCCCGCATCCGCCACCCATGGTCCACCGGCCCGATCCCCGCCCCCAGGCGGAAGCCGCCCGCGATGGCGCCGGTGACGTACTCCTTGGCCGCCGCCACGGCCTCCGGGACCGTGTCCCCCAGGGCGAGCCGGGCGGCGACGGCGCTGGCGAGGGTGCAGCCGGTGCCGTGGGTGTGCCGGTTGTCGTGCCGCGGGGCGCGCAGCCAGTGCTCCTCGGTGCCGTCGGTGAGCAGGTCGACGGCGTCGCCCGCCAGGTGGCCGCCCTTGATCAGCGCCCAGCGCGGCCCAAAACCGAGGACGGCGGCGGCGGCGCGCGGCAGATCCGCCTCGTCCCGTACCCGTACGCCTGTGAGCTGTGCCACTTCGTCGAGGTTGGGGGTGGCGAGGGTGGCCGTCGGCAGCAGCTTGGTGCGGACGGCGTCCAGCGCGGAGGCGGCCAGCAGCGCGTCGCCGTGCTTGGAGACGCCGACCGGGTCGACGACGACCGGCGCGGACACCCCGGCGAGCAGGGCGGCGACGGTCTCGACCAGTTCGGGTGAGGACAGCATCCCGGTCTTGACGGCCTGGACGCCGATGTCGTCGACGACGCTGCGGAACTGGGCCCGTACGGCTTCGGCGGGCAGTTCCCACGCGCCCTGCACACCGAGTGAGTTCTGCGCGGTGACGGCGGTCAGCACGCTCATGCCGTGCGTGCCGAGCGCCAGCATCGTCTTCAGGTCGGCCTGGATGCCCGCGCCGCCGCCGGAGTCGGACCCGGCGACGGTCAGGACGCATGGAGGTGTGCGCATACCGGCGAATCTACCGGGGCGCCGTGCGGGGCCTGGCCGCGGTCCCCGGGGCGCGGACGGGTCCCGCGGTTCCTTCCCGGGCGCGCGTCGGCCCTGTGGCCCCTCAGGCGCGAACCGGTCCCCCGGTTCCTCCCGGGCGCTCCGCGGTCCCTCAGGCCCCCGGCTGCTCGCCGTCCCCGTCCTCGCCGAAGTGGTCCCAGCCCGCGCTGGACCACGGTGCCCCGTCCACCGTCACCTGCGGCAGCGCCGACGGGTTCAGCACCTCGCCGATCACCTTCCAGCGGGCGGGCAGCTTCACGTCCGGCGGGAAGGTCGCCACGATGGCGTGGTCCTCGCCCCCGTTGAGCACCCACTGCATCGGGTCCACGCCGACCGCCGTACCGATGTCGGACATCTGCGAGGGGATGTCGATCTGGCCCGAGCGCAGGTCGATACGGACCTTGCTGGCCTCGGCGATGTGGCCCAGGTCGGCGACCAGGCCGTCGCTGACGTCCGTCATGGCGGTGGCGCCGAGACCGGCCGCGGCGGGACCCGCGTGGTACGGGGGCTCGGGGCGGCGGTGCGCCTCCACGAAGGCGCGCGGCGAGCGGAAGCCGCGGGTGAGGACCGCGTAGCCGGCCGCCGACCAGCCCAGCCAGCCGGTGACGGCGACGACGTCGCCCGGCTGGGCACCGGATCGGGTGACCGGTTCCTGGTTGCGCAGGTCACCCAGTGCGGTGATGGCGACGGTGATGGTGTCACCGCGTACGACGTCGCCGCCGACCACGGCGGCGCCCGCCACCTGACACTCGTCGCGCAGCCCGTCCATCAGCTCGGTCGCCCAGGTCGCGGGCAGTTCGGCGGGCACGACCAGGCCGAGCAGGATGGCGGTGGGCACCGCGCCCATGGCGGCGATGTCGGCCAGGTTCTGCGCGGCGGCCTTGCGGCCCACGTCGTAGGCGGTGGACCAGTCGCGGCGGAAGTGCCGCCCTTCGAGGAGTACGTCGGTGCTGGCCACGACCCTGCGGTCGGGCGCGGTGACCACCGCGGCGTCGTCGCCCGGACCGATCCGTACGGCCGGGGTGGCGGTGAGCCGGGAGGTCAGCTCCCTGATCAGCCCGAACTCTCCCAGCTCGCCCACGGTGCCCTTCATGCTGCTGCCCTTCCGATGCGTACGGACGATCCGTACTGCGCTGCCGATCCGTACTCCGTCACCGCGGGTCCGGTTCCCGCTCCCCCGGGGCGGCCGGTCCCCGCGCCGCGCGTCGCGTTCCCCGCCCGGGTCTCCCCGGCGCGCGCGCCGACGCGGTACCGTGGCGTCCCTTCTTCCCACATGATCCTCGAAGCCGCCCTGGAGGTCCCGTGGTACAGGCGTACATCCTGATCCAGACCGAGGTGGGCAAGGCGTCGGCCGTGGCGGAAGTGATCGCCAAGATCCCCGGCGTGCTGCAGGCCGAGGACGTCACCGGCCCGTACGACGTGATCGTGCGGGCCCAGGCCGACACGGTCGACGAACTCGGCCGCATGGTGGTCGCCAAGGTTCAGCAGGTGGACGGCATCACCCGCACCCTGACCTGCCCGGTGGTCCATCTCTAGCTCCCCCGTATGCTCGGCCGGGTGATCTCCTCGTCGCGCCGGCTGCTGGTTCCGGCCCTGCTCACCGTGGCCTTCGCCGCGGTGGGCTGCTCGTCCTCGGTCCCCGTCGCCGCCCCCGCGCCCGAGGGCGACTCCGCGCGGCAGTGCCGGGCGCTCCAGAAGGAGTTGCCGCGGACCGTGGACGGGCTGGAGCGGGGCACCGCCGACCCGGTCTCGGACTTCACCGCCGTCTGGGGCGATCCCGCCGTCCGGTTGCGCTGCGGGGTACGCAAGCCCGCCGTGCTGACGCCCGGGAGTGAACATTACAACCCCGGCGCGGACGCGGCGGAAGTCAACGGTGTCGACTGGCTCTTCGAGAAGCAGGACGACGGATACCGCTTCACGACCGTGCTGCGCAAGACGTACGTCGAGGTGCTCGTGCCGGGGAAGTACGCCCCGGAGGTCGATGTGCTCACCGACCTCTCGGCCGCCGTCCGTACGACGGTGCCGGCCGGGGTCTGAGGACACCGGCCGGGCACGGTCCGGGGGTCAGCGCAGGCCGGTGGAGCGCCGCAGTGCCGCCTGGATCAGCCGGTCGACCAGCTCCGGGTAGCCGACGCCGCTCTCCTGCCACATCCGCGGGTACATCGAGATGGGCGTGAAGCCGGGCAGCGTGTTGATCTCGTTGATCACGAACTCGCCGTTCTCCTGGAGGAAGAAGTCGGCGCGTACCAGTCCCTCGCAGGAGGCCGCCTCGAAGGCCGCCACGGCCAGCTCCCGGACGCGTGCGGTCTGCTCCGCGGTGAGCGGCGCGGGCACCAGGCCGGCGGCCGAGTCGATGTACTTGGCCTCGAAGTCGTAGAAGGAGTGGTCGGAGACCGGGGGATCTCGGCGGGGACGCTGGCGCGCGGGCCGTCCTCGAACTCCAGGACGCCGCACTCGATCTCCCGGCCGGTCAGCAGCGACTCCACGATGATCTTGGGGTCGTGGCGGCGGGCCTCCTCGACGGCCGCGTCGAGGCCGGAGACGTCGTCCACCTTGGTGATGCCCATGGAGGAGCCGGCGCGGGCGGGCTTCACGAACAGCGGCCAGCCGTGTTCCCCGGCGAAGTCCACGATCTTCTCGCGGGCCGCCGCGGGGTCCTGCTCCCACTCGCGGGGGCGGACGACCTCGTACGGGCCGACCGGCAGCCCGAAGGAGGTGAACACCCGCTTCATGTAGTCCTTGTCCTGGCCGACCGCCGAGGCGAGCACACCGGAGCCCACGTAGGGCACGCCGGACAGTTCCAGGAGGCCCTGGAGGGTGCCGTCCTCACCGTACGGGCCGTGCAGCACGGGGAAGACGACGTCGACCTCGCCGAGTGCCTTGGGCACCGTGCCGGGCTCGCTGTAGACGACCTCGCGGCTGGTCGGGTCCACCGGCAGGACGACGGCGCCCTCGGCCGATTCGCTCAGCTCCGCCACGTCCGGCAGCTTCCGGTCCGTGATGGCCATCCGCTCCGGGGCGTCGGCGGTCAGCACCCACCGTCCGTCGGTCGTGATGCCGATGGGCAGCACGTCGTACTTCTCGCGGTCGATGGCGGCCAGCACGGCGCCCGCGGTGACCACGGAGATGGCGTGCTCGGAGCTGCGCCCGCCGAACACGACGGCGACGCGGGGCTTCTGGGAAGGGGTCTCGCTGCTCATATCGCGTTGAGCGTACCTGCTGCCCCAGGAGGAGTCAGTGCCGCGGCCCCGGGAGTCGCCGCAGGTCCCGCGGGCGAGCGGGGACGGGACCGGGGCCGGTCCCGGGACAGCGCGCCCGGGGCCTCAGTGCCGCTCGGGCTTGGCGCTGCGCGACATCAGTTCCTTGAGGGCCACCAGCGGCGGTTTGCCCTCGTGGACGATGTCCACGACCGTCTCGGTGATCGGCATGTCGACGCCGTGCCGGCGGGCGAGATCCAGTACCGACTCGCAGGACTTGACGCCCTCCGCGGTCTGCTTGGTGACCGCGATGGTCTCCTCCAGCGTCATGCCGCGGCCGAGGTTGGCGCCGAAGGTGTTGTTGCGGGAGAGCGGCGAGGAGCAGGTGGCGACCAGGTCGCCCATGCCGGCGAGGCCGGCGAAGGTGTGCGCGTCGGCGCCCATCGCCAGGCCCAGCCGGGTGGTTTCGGCGAGGCCGCGGGTGATCAGCGACGCCTTGGCGTTGTCGCCCAGGCCCATGCCGCCGGCCATGCCGACCGCCAGCGCGATGACGTTCTTGACCGCGCCGCCCAGCTCGGCGCCGACCACGTCGGTGTTGGTGTACGGGCGGAAGTACGGGGTGTGGCAGGCGGCCTGGAGGCGCCGGGCCACGGCCTCGTCCGCGCAGGCGACGACCGCGGCGGCGGGCTGCCGGGCGGCGATCTCCTTGGCGAGGTTGGGGCCGGTCAGCACCGCGACCCGCTCGGCGGGGGCCTTGGCGACCTCTTCGACGACCTCGCTCATCCGCTTGGCGGTGCCCAGTTCGACGCCCTTCATCAGGGAGACCAGGACCGTGTCGGCGGGCAGCAGCGGCGCCCAGGCGGCGAGGTTCTCGCGCAGCGTCTGCGAGGGGATGGCCAGGACGGTGAAATCGGCGCCGTGCGCGGCTTCCGCGGGGTCGGTGGTGGCCCGTACGGTCTCCGGCAGCCGGACGTCCGGCAGGTAGTCGGGGTTGGTCCGGCCGGTGTTGACGGCGTCGACCAGGCCCGCTCTGCGGCCCCACATCGTCACCTCGCAGCCCGCGTCGCCGAGCACCATCGCGAATGCGGTGCCCCAGGACCCCGTGCCGTAGACGGCGCAGCGCGTCACTTGCCTTCATCCTCCTGTGTCTTCGGTGCCTGGTCGTCCAGTTTCACGCCCTGCTCGTCCAGTTTCCGCGCCCGCTCGGCGGCCTGCTGCTCCCGGCGGGCCCGGCTGCGCCGGACGGCGTCCTTGCGGTGGTCGTACGGTTCGGCCGGCGCCGGCTCGTCCCGTACCTCGGCGAGGATCGCGGTGACCGCGGCCATGACCTTGTCGGTCACCTCGCGCAGCACCTCGGCGGTCGGCTCCTTGCCGTAGAACTCGCTCAGGTCGACCGCCGGGCCCGCCTTGACCCGCAGGGTCTTGCGCGGGAAGAGCCGCAGCTTCTTCTCCCTGGCGTACGGCGGCATGACCTCGTTGGCGCCCCACTGCGCCACCGGGATGACCGGTGCCTTGGTGAGCAACGCCACCCGGGCGGCCCCGGTCTTGCCCTGCATGGGCCACATGTCGGGGTCGCGGGTGAGGGTGCCCTCGGGGTAGAAGGCGACGCATTCGCCCTTGTTGATGGCGGCCACGGCGGCGCGGAAGGCCACCGCGGCGTCGGCGGATTCCCGGTAGACGGGGATCTGGCCGGTGCCGCGCATCATGAGGCCGACGAAGCCGCCCTTGAAGAGCCCGGACTTGGCGAGGAATCGCGGGACCCGCCCGGTGTTGTACTGGTAGTGCGCATACGACAGCGGGTCCAGATACGAGTTGTGGTTGACCGCGGTGATGAATCCGCCGTCGGCGGGAATGTGCTCCATTCCCTGCCAGTCCCGCTTGAACAGAACCAGGAGCGGCGGTTTGCAGATGACCGCGGCCAAGCGGTACCAGAAGCCGATTCTGCGGCGGGACACTGGGACACCCTCCTTGTGGGATCTGCTGAGCTGCTGCGACCCGGCAGCCGCACAAGTGTCGCCCCAGGTACCCGCTATGTCGAGAACACCGTAACCCCGCCGCTCACGGATGGCGGTGACGCCGGGTGAGAATGAGGGCGATGCGAAGAGACGGAGCGGACGTGGGATGGAGCCTGGTCGTACCGCTGAAACCCCTGGTACGGGCGAAGAGCAGGCTGTCCCGGGCGGCGGGGGAGGAGCTCCGGCCCCAGTTGGCACTGGCGTTCGCGCTGGACACCGTGACGGCCGCGCTGGCCTGCGAAGACGTCGTGGATGTGGCGGTTGTCACGGACGATCCGGTGGCCGGGGAGCGGTTGGCGGCCCTCGGAGCGCGCGTCGTCGCCGACGTGCCGGGCCGCGGCCTGAACGCGGCACTCGCGTACGGAGCGGGCCTGGTGCGCCGGCGGCGCGCCGCCGCGGCCGTGGCGGCACTGAACGCGGATCTCCCGGCGTTGCGCCCCGCGGAACTGGGGCGGGTACTGTCGGCGGCCTCGGCATTTCCCCGGGCATTTCTCGCGGATGCGGCGGAAATCGGGACGACACTGCTGTGCGCGGCGCCGGGAGTGGAATTGGCACCCGCTTTCGGGGGCCGTCCCGGGCGCGTCACCGCGAATCGGGGGCGCGGGAGATCGTGCTGCCGGACACCGAATCCGTACGCCGGGACGTGGACACCGGGGAGGATCTGCGGGCCGCGCTGGAGCTGGGTGTGGGGCGGTACACCGCCCGCTGTGTGCCGCGGATACGGGCCCGTGCGGTGGCGGAAGGTCTCAGAACGTCTGGAGGGTGACGAGAACGATACGGCGCCCGTCCTTCTCCTTGCCGTCACCGGCCTCGCCCTCGACGTCGATACGGACCCGCTGACCGGGCCGCAGCAGCCGCAGGCCGCCCGCGTCGAAGGCCGCCGCGTCGAAGGGCAGCGGGGTGCCGTCGTCGAGCAGCACGCTGCCGGAGCGGGTCTGGGCGTCGTAGGTGTACGCGGTGGCCTGCATGGTGACCAGCCTAGACGGCACACGGCGTCCGGGCCGCGCCGCACACCGCGTCCGGGGCGGCACACGGCGTCAGGATCCGCGCCGCACACCGGGGGCGGGCGGTCCGGGACACACCGCGGGCCGGGCTCCCCGAGGGGAGTCCGGCCCGACGCGTGGCGTCGCCGCTGCTGAATTACCGCTTGCGGGCGGTGGTCTTCTTGGCGGTGGTCTTGCGGGCCGTGGTCTTCTTGGCCGGGGCCTTCTTGGCCGTCGCCTTGGTGGCGGGCGCGGTCTTCTTGGCCGTCGCCTTCTTGGCGGTGGTGGTGGCCTTCTTGGCCGGGGTGGCCTTCTTGGCGGCGGTGGCCGTGGTCTTCTTGGCCGCCGACTTCTTCGCCGTGGTGGCGGTGGCCTTCTTCGCCGCCGGGGTGGCCTTCTTGGCGGCGGTGGCCGTGGCCTTCTTCGCCGTGGCGGTGGTCTTCTTCGCCGGCGTGGCCTTCTTGGCGGCGGTGGCCGTGGTCTTCTTCGCCGTGGTCTTCTTGGCGGTGGCCTTCTTGGTGGCGGCCTTGGCCGTCGTACGGGTGGAAGAACCGCCCGAGAGGCTGCCCTTGGGTGCCTTCTTCACGGCCACGTCGTTCTTCGGGAGCTTCTTCGAGCCGCTGACCAGGTCCTTGAAGCCCTGACCGGCGCGGAAACGGGGCACCGAGGTCTTCTTGACCCGGACCCGCTCACCCGTCTGCGGGTTGCGGGCGTAGCGGGCCGGACGGTCCACCTTCTCGAACGAACCGAATCCGGTGACCGATACGCGGTCGCCGGAGACAACTGCACGGACGATTGCGTCCAGTACCGCGTCCACCGCGTCCGCGGCGTTCTGACGGCCGCCGAGCTTGTCGGCAATGGCTTCTACGAGCTGCGCCTTGTTCACGTCTTCCCCTTCGGAGACATTGCTGGAACGAAAGTGTTCAAGCCTTTTCGCACGTTAGGCAGATATATACCGCAAATCAAACACGAAACGGGCTAATCACCCTTGTGCCGCAACGAACTCGACCTTCACGGAGTTCCATCGGCGTGCACGTCTACGGGAAAGCGACCCTCGTCGAGGTCGTTCATGAACCACTCCAGACGCCTTGCCGCGTCCGCCAGATCGTGTTTCGCCGCCGCCGTGATGACGAGCAGCTTCCGGGTCAGCGCCATGCGTACGCCCTCCGGGACTTGCAGTGTCCGCACGCGTGTGTGTGCGTCCTTGAGTCGGTCGGCGACGAGACCGTAGAGCTCGAGTTGGTCGTCGCGTTCCATGCGCTAATTGTGCCATCTGCGGCGAGTTGTCGCTTCACGGGGCCTCAACGGCAGCCTTCACACGCCGATGCGCCCCCTGCCAACTAGCAAGGGGCGCATCGTACGCAATAAGGCTTTGAGCCAAAAAACCCGAGGTCAGACTACTACCGTACGCGGCTTGAACGACGGCCTGTTCGCCTCGTACCCGGCGATGGCCTCCTCCTCCCGAAGAGTGAGGCTGATGTCGTCCAGTCCCTCCAGCAGCCGCCAACGCGCGTTCTCGTCCAGCTCGAACCCTGCGGTGATGCCCGGCGCCCGGACCTGCCGGCCGACGAGGTCGACGGTGACCTCGGCCGCGGGGTCGGTCTCGGCGAGCTTCTGCAGCGCCTCGACGGTCTCCTGCGGGAGCACGACGGTCAGCAGTCCGTTCTTCAGCGAGTTGCCCCGGAAGATGTCGGCGAAACGCGAGGAGATGACGGCTTTGAAGCCGTAGTTCTGCAGGGCCCACACCGCGTGCTCACGCGAGGAGCCGGTGCCGAAGTCGGGCCCGGCGACCAGGACGGTCGCTCCCCGGTACGTCTCCTGGTTCAGCACGAACCCCGGATCCTTGCGCCAGGCCTCGAAGAGCCCGTCCTCGAAGCCGTCGCGGGTGACCTTCTTGAGCCAGTGGGCCGGGATGATCTGGTCGGTGTCGACGTTGCCGCGGCGCAGCGGTACGGCCCGGCCGGTGTGCGTGGTGAAAGCTTCCATGGTGGTTTCAGACTCCCGCGGGCGTGCGTGCGTCGGCGTCGGCGTCGGACAGGTCGGCCGGCGATGCCAGATGGCCGAGAACCGCCGTTGCGGCGGCGACCTGGGGTGAGACCAGGTGGGTGCGGCCGCCCTTGCCCTGCCGCCCCTCGAAGTTGCGGTTGGAGGTCGAGGCGGAACGCTCGCCGGGCGCCAGCTGGTCCGGGTTCATCCCGAGACACATCGAGCAGCCGGCGTGCCGCCACTCGGCACCGGCCTGGGTGAAGACCTTGTCGAGGCCCTCCGAGACCGCCTGGAGGGAGACCCGCACCGAGCCCGGTACGACGAGCATCCGTACGCCGTCGGCGACCCGGCGGCCCCGTACGACCTCGGCGGCGGAGCGCAGGTCCTCGATGCGTCCGTTGGTGCAGGAACCTACGAAGACGGTGTCCACACGGATGTCGCGCAGCGGCTGACCGGCCGTCAACCCCATGTATTCCAGGGCCTTTTCGGCGGCGAAGCGCTCCGATGCGTCTTCGTACGAAGCGGGGTCGGGGACGGCCGCCGAAAGGGGTGCGCCCTGGCCCGGGTTGGTGCCCCAGGTGACGAACGGGGCCAGCTCGGAGGCGTCCACGACGACCTCGTGGTCGAAGACCGCGTCGTCGTCGGTGCGCAGGGTCTTCCAGTACGCGACGGCGGCGTCCCAGTCGGCCCCCTGGGGCGCGTGGTCGCGGCCCTGGAGGTAGGCGAAGGTGGTCTCGTCGGGGGCGATCATGCCGGCCCGGGCGCCCGCCTCGATGGACATGTTGCAGATGGTCATCCGGGCCTCCATCGAGAGCTTCTCGATGGCCTCGCCGCGGTACTCGATGACGTACCCCTGGCCGCCGCCGGTGCCGATCCGGGCGATGACGGCGAGGATCAGGTCCTTGGCGGTGACGCCGTCGGGCAGTTCGCCCTCGACGGTGACGGCCATGGTCCTGAAGGGCGCCATCGGCAGCGTCTGGGTGGCCAGCACGTGTTCGACCTGGCTGGTGCCGATGCCGAAGGCCAGCGCGCCGAAGGCGCCGTGGGTCGAGGTGTGGCTGTCGCCGCAGACCACGGTGGTGCCCGGCTGGGTCAGTCCCAACTGCGGTCCCACTACGTGGACGACTCCCTGTTCGACGTCGCCGAGCGGGTGCAGCCTGACGCCGAACTCCGCGCAGTTCTTGCGCAGCGTCTCCAGCTGGGTGCGCGAGACGGGGTCGGCGATGGGCTTGTCGATGTCGAGGGTGGGGGTGTTGTGGTCCTCGGTGGCGATGGTGAGGTCGGTGCGCCGCACCGGCCGTCCGGCCTTGCGCAGGCCGTCGAACGCCTGCGGGCTGGTCACCTCGTGGAGCAGGTGCAGGTCGATGAAGAGGAGGTCGGGCTCGCCTTCGGCGCGCCGGACGACGTGGTCGTCCCAGACCTTCTCCGCGAGTGTCCGTGCCATCGCTTTCCCTCCGGCCGGCCGCATTGCCGGCCCAACTCGACTGTGTACGCGGCGCCTCTCCCCCGAATCCGGACGCCGTGCCGGGCCCTGGTCGGGGGCCGCGACTACAGATTGGCGGCTTCCCAGGAAAATTGAACTTGCGTTTCACACTGTGAGACGCGAGTATCGTTGCATGGACAACTCTAGCGGCGTCGGCGTTCTCGACAAGGCAGCTCTGGTACTGAGCGCTCTGGAGTCCGGTCCGGCCACCCTCGCCGGGCTGGTCACGGCGACCGGGCTCGCACGACCCACGGCACACCGGCTGGCCGTGGCACTGGAACACCACCGGATGGTGGCGAGGGACATGCAGGGCCGGTTCATCCTCGGCCCGCGGCTGTCGGAACTGGCCGCCGCGGCCGGCGAGGACCGCCTGCTGGCCACGGCCGGACCGGTGCTCACGCACCTGCGCGACGTGACGGGCGAGAGCGCGCAGCTCTACCGGCGCCAGGGCGACATGCGCATCTGCGTGGCCGCGGCGGAACGGCTGTCCGGACTGCGGGACACCGTCCCGGTCGGCTCCACGCTCCCCATGAAGGCCGGCTCGGCCGCCCAGATCCTGATGGCCTGGGAGGAGCCGGAGCGCCTGCACCGCGGCCTCCAGGGCGCCCGCTTCACGGCCACCGCGCTGTCCGGCGTACGGCGCCGGGGCTGGGCGCAGTCGATCGGCGAGCGGGAGCCCGGCGTCGCCTCGGTCTCCGCCCCCGTACGCGGCCCCTCGAACCGCGTGGTCGCCGCCGTCTCGGTCTCCGGACCGATCGAGCGGCTGACCCGCCACCCGGGCCGGATGCACGCCCAGGCGGTCATCGACGCGGCGGCCCGGCTCAGCGAGGCGCTGCGCCGCACGGGCTGACCCGCCGGGCCACTCCCCTGCCCCGTTGACCTGCTAGAACACCGACCGGCCGGTGCGGCCGCCGACGCCCGCACCGGCCGGTCAGCCACACCGAGGCGTGCCTACACGCCGCTCACGGGCGCACTGAGCGACCCGCGCCGGCCCGGCGCGGCGACACCGTATGCGGCACCGAGCCCGTTCAGCGGCATCGAACTGTAGATCGTGCTGTACGCGCCCGCCGGTACGACGTACGTCTCGTGCCAGATCCCCACCGCCCCTTCGCCGCTCCGCGCGCGGCGGTTGAACGCCGTCCACGCGGGGCGGTGCCGCATGTCCGGGTCGGAGGCGTAGGCGTACAACTTCTCGCGCGACTCCCAGTATTGGACGAAGGTGAAGACGCGCGGCCCGCCGTTCAGCATCCGGTAGCCGAGCATCCCGGCGCCCGGCTCGCGCACCAACTCCCTGACCATGCGCGGCATCGCGCGCAGCACGGGCAGCCAACTGCGCACGGCCCGGAGCTTGTTGATGCGCATACCGACCAGGAAGACGACCACCTCCCCGTCGGTGTCCGCCACCATGCGTCCCGATACGACCTTGTCCCCCATGACGGTCCCCCTGCCTCTCGACTCTTTGGATAGCGTCACTATCCATGCTTGGATAGTGACACTCCCCAAGGAAAGGCGCAAGCGGTGCGACTGTCGGAACTGAGCGAACGCAGCGGGGTCCCCACCGCCACGATCAAGTACTACCTGCGGGAGCGGCTACTCCCGCCCGGCGAGCGGATCACCGCCACCACCGCCGAGTACGGCGACGCCCACCTGCGCCGGCTGCGCCTGGTGCGGGCGCTGGTCCAGGTCGGGAAGATGCCGGTGGCCACCGCGCGCGAGGTGCTGGCCGCCGTCGAGGACGACTCGCTGGACCACCACATGCGCCTCGGCGCGGCCGTGTGGGCCCTCCCCCACCCTCCCGGCCCGGCGAAGGAGGCCCCGGAGACCACCGCGGCCCGCCGGACGGCCGACGAGCTGATGCGCCGCCTGGACTGGCAGTACGGGCTGGAGGTGGGGCCGGTCTCCCCCGCGTACGGGATGCTGGTGAACGCCCTGGCCGCGCTCGCCCGGCTCGGCTATCCGCACACCGCGGAGAACGTGCTGCCGTACGCCCGGATCGCGGGCCAACTGGCCGTCGCCGACCTGGATTTGGTGGAGGAGTACGAGACACCGGCCGAGCAGGTGGAGGCCGCGGTGGCGCTGACCGTCCTGCTCGAACCGGTCCTGCTGAGCCTGCGGCGGCTGGCGGAGGCGGAGGAGTCACACCGCCGCTTCAGGGGCGACGCCTCGTGACACCGGGCCCTGCGGGGGCCCACCATACAAAGAGGCCCTTCCCCAGCGGGGAAGGGCCTCTTCGTCGCGTACCCCCGACCGGATTCGAACCGGCGCTACCGCCTTGAGAGGGCGGCGTGCTAGGCCGCTACACAACGGGGGCTTGCACTGCATAACCGCAGTTGACCTGCGATTTCGCGCTGGGCTACCAGGACTCGAACCTAGACTAAATGAACCAGAATCACTCGTGCTGCCAATTACACCATAGCCCATGGTGGTTTAGACCAGTACCCCCGACCGGATTCGAACCGGCGCTACCGCCTTGAGAGGGCGGCGTGCTAGGCCGCTACACAACGGGGGCCCTAGCGATCCTTGCGTCGTCACATCCGGGAGCGACCCGAAGATGACGGTGAGAAAGGATCTGTACCCCCGACCGGATTCGAACCGGCGCTACCGCCTTGAGAGGGCGGCGTGCTAGGCCGCTACACAACGGGGGCCTGATACTGCATGATCAAGAGACCTCGGGAGGTCTCTTGCTGGGCTACCAGGACTCGAACCTAGACTAACTGAACCAGAATCAGTCGTGCTGCCAATTACACCATAGCCCACCGGAACGCAACCCCCGCCAGGGGTCTTGTTCGGCTTGCGCTTCCCGGTCCGGCTTTTTCGGCCCGCCCGGGCGGCGCAGAAAGAACATTACCCGAAGGTGGACGACGCTCCAAAACCGATAAGGCCGCGCACCAGCCCGGGCAGCTCGGCGAGCCCGCCGACCCGCGTCACCCCGTCCGGCACGTCCTCCTCCGGCACCTCCCCCGCCGCACCGGCCCGGTCCACCCACACGGCACCCAGCCCGGCGTCGCGCGCGCCGATCGCGTCCACGTCCAGCTTGTCCCCCACATAGACGACCCGCTCGGGCGCCAGCCCCAGAGCATCACAAGCCGCCCGGAACGCCTCGGCCGCCGGCTTCGCGTGCCCCACCTCGTCGGCGCACAGCACCACCTCGAAATGCTCACGTATGCCGAGCGCCCGCAGCTTCCGCTCCTGATTGCGGACGGACGAGTTCGACAGCACACCCTGCCGGGCCAGCGGCGCCAGGTCCGTCAGCGCCTGCACGGAGTCCGGAAACAGCGTCCAGGCCGCCTCGTACAGCGCGACGTACCGCCCGAACCAGGCATCGGCCTCGTCATCACTCAACGCCTCCCCGAGAAAGGCCCGAGCCCGCTCCCTACGGTGCTCCAGGAACCCGAGTTTCCCCGAGAGGAAGCGCGCGAAGGCAACCTCCATGCACTCCCGCCACCGCCCGAGCGCACACTCGGCGTCCGGGTACCCGCCGAGCAGCCCCTCGGCTTCGATGTGGCGCAATGCCCCCACCCGATCGGAGCCGGTGTAGTCGAAGAGGGTGTCGTCCACGTCCCAGAGGACGGCCTCGATGGTCATGGAACCGACGGTACCCGGGCAGGCCACGCGGGTGCCCGAGTTTTCGCCCTGCTCACGTCAAGGCCATGGCACGCTGTCACCCTGCTCCCGGTGGACGGAACAGACCTTCTTCACCTCCAAGGGCCTGGACTGGCTCGCCGACCGGCTCAGCACAGACGTGACCCCAGCAGCCTGACGCCTGCCGCGGGTTCCCGGCGCCGGGAACCCGCCGCGGCTACAGCCCCTCCGCCGCGAGCCGCCGCGCCACGTTCGCCGACCACGCGCGGGCCAGGGCCGCCGCCTCGTCGCCGCCCCGCCCGTAGTGCGCCAGCAGCGCCACCGCGGCCCGCGCCTCACCCGCCGTGATCAGCGGCAGGCGCGGGTCTTCGGTGTCCAGCAGCAGGTGCAGGGCGGCGGGGCTCGGGGGGGCAGCTCCGCCCCGCTATCTCTGCGGCCTGTCAGCAACGGGCACTGCCGGGCCGGCTCGCAAGACCGGGACCAAAGCCCCGGCTATCACGCCAATCGCTTGGGTCTTATCGATGAAATGCCCAGCCGTTCGGCTCACGAGGCCCGGGACCAAAGTCGTGATTCCCGGGGTAATCGCATTATGCAACCTGTTGCCCGGCCCTCGCATGTGCCAAGTTCAAAGGCGCCTACCCCTGGCATATGCAACCAACGGCGCCGGGGGCAGGCGTATATGCCTACGAAGGGTCTCCATGAATCACCGCCAGCGCATAGCCAGCACCTTCGCCGCCACCATCAGCGCGGCCGCACTCACACTCGGAGCCGCCTCCACCGCCTTCGCCGGTGACATCCCCTCCCCGGCCGAGCAGACCGCGGCCGTGGTCGAAAAGGCCACCGGTACCAACGACATCGCCCTGGCTCCGGCCCCGGGCACCAAGATCCCCCAGCGTTCCACCGGGATGCCGAGGCCGGCACCGCGACGGGTGACGCCGTATCCATCGCCCTTCCCGGCACCAACAACGTCACCGGCGCCAGGGCAGGCAAGAACACCACCGTCTACCCCGACGCAGCCTGGGCCACCGACCTTGCCGTCCAGCCTACGACCGACGGCGGCATCCGCGCCCTGGCCGTCCTCAAGGACGCCACCGCCCCGCGCGAACAGCGCTACGACATCGGCCTGCCCACCGGCGCCCGCCTCGTCGAGCTCGACAACGGCGCGGTCGTCGCCATCGCCGAGAACGGCACCTTCCTCGGCGGTTTCACCACTCCCTGGGCCAAGGACGCCAACGGCAACCCCGTACCCACCAGCTACTGCGTCGACGGCAACACCCTCGTCCAGTCGGTATGGACCACGGACTCCACAGCATTCCCCGTCGTCGTCGACCCCAAGTGGCTGGACGACGCCGCCTAGGGCACCGCCACGGGACTTGCCAGCGGGTGCGTGGGTGGCGCCGTCGCCGGAGGAGGAGCTGGATGCATGCCCGGGGCTGTCGCAGGAGGTCTGGGCGGAGCCGTCGCTGGAGTCGTCGGCGGCCTGTTCGACTGACAGGCGACGCTGTCGCCCTTCCAAGCGCCAACGACACGGCTTGTGAGGAGTACTGCCATGACAGATGACTTGAAGAATCGTCACACCGGCGCCGAGCGGACCGTCTCGCTTGCACTGTTGGCCGCCATGGGAGTCTTCCTCGGCCTCCAGGCGAGCCATCTCTCCTGGGCAGCTTGCATCTTGTGGGGGCTAGTCGGAGGGATCGCCGCGGCACCGGTAGTCATAGGCGCCAGACGAGTCGCCCGATACGTGGCCAAGCGGCGATCCACACGCTGACCCGGACCGGGCCGCACCTCACATCAGCCAAGGCGGATGCCAGGAGTGGACCGGTCTCGCTTGGTCAGCGACAAACCCTGGCTACAGCGTTCCTTCCCCACCGCTCCCCTTGAGCACCGCCAGCAACGCGGCCAGCCCACCACGGGTGGCCGACAGAATCACGTCCGGGTCATCGCTTTCCCGAAGGCGCACGGTGCCGTCGGGCGCGGCGGCGATGTTCACGCAATTCACCGCCGCGTTGCTGTACGAGGACTTCTGCCAGGCCAGACGGGACATGCTGGGCCTCACTTCGTCACGACTCGCGCCACCGCTCCCCTTGCTCACCGTCATGAATGCAGCCAGCCCATCGCGGGTGACCGTCAGGCTCACCTCCGGGGCGTCGCTCTCCCGGAGACGGACGGTGCCGTCAGGGGCGACGGCGATGTATATGCAGTTGGCGGCTTCTCCGCTGAAGGACGATTTCCGCCAGGTCAGACAGCTCATGTCGTACCTAGCCTCCCCTTCAGTGCCGCCACGAACCCGGCCAGCCCCTCGCGAGTGGTCGAGAGGGTCACCGCCGGGGCGTCGCTCTCTCGGAGATGGAGGATGCCGTCGGGCGCGGCGGCGATGTTCACGCAATTCACCGCCGCGTTGCTGTACGAGGACTTCTGCCAGGCCAGCCGAAACATGTCGGGCCTCACCCCCTCACAGTTCGCCCACGCCGCTCTCCTTGACCGCCGCGAGAAACGCGGCCAGCCCGTCGCGGGTGGCCGACAAGATCACTAGCGGGTCGTCACTCTCCCGGAGGCGCACGGTGCCGTCGGGGGCGGCGGCGATGTTGACACAGTTGACGGCGTCGGTACTGAACGATGACTTCTGCCATGCGTACATGTCTCTGCCCTTCTCAGATGTTCTTGGCGATTCGGCGAATGAAGTCGCGACTCTTCCCTTGCGGAAGCGCGACCTCTTCCATTCGGTCCAACACTGCGCGGTAGCGCTCAAGTTGCGCCTCCGCGGTGAGGTGTTCGCAGCCGTGGTCCGCATCCAGAGCGACCGTGCTGAGCTGCGGGATTGGGCCAGCCGCGTAGGTGATCGGCTGCCCGACGGCGGGGAAGTCGTTCGCGCCGAAGGGGATGACCAGGACGGACACATTGGGCCGCTCACTCATCTCGACCAGGTAGAGAAGTTGCTGTCGAGAGATGTCGGCACCGGCATACTCCAGTCTCAGTGCCGCCTCGTGGATCACAGCGGTGTACGGCTTCGGCGGATCGTCGTACAGAACCGCCTGTCGCTTCATGCGGAAGGTCGCCCGATGCTCTACTTCATGAGGGCGGAGCGTGGGTACACGGCGCCGGAACATGGCCCGCGCGTGCTCGGAAGTCTGTAGAAGCCCCGGCATCGACGCGACCACTGCCACACGGATCGCGGAAGCGTGGTGTTCGAACTCCGCCACTTCGACAACAGATGCGGGCAGTAGCTCCCGGTACTCGTCCCACCAGCCCCGCTCACGGCGCCCCGTCATGGACACCAAAGCCTCGACCAAATCACCGTCGTCGCAGGAGTAGCCACGCGCCATCGCACGCACACGGTCGGCGCTAACTCCATGCCGACCAGCCTCGATCATGCTCATGCGTGCTTGCTGGATACCGATCATTGCAGCGGCGTCCGTCGAACTCACGCCCGCTCGTTCACGCAGTCGACGCAGTTCGATCCCCAGCCGACGCTGTCGCAGCGTGGGCGGTCCAGTTGCAGCCACAGATCGCTCTCCTCTATCCCTCACACGAGTGAAATACGGATACCTTCCGCCGATTCCGCATAGACCTATGCGCTTTCAGATATAGCTATACCAGACGCCAACTCCGCTAACAGCTAGGAGACTTCACATGGCCACCGTATCCCCACCCCAGCCCCTCCCCGACCCACCCAACGGCTTCGCCCAAGAGGTCCAGGAGCTGGTCGACGCCACCGCGCCCCGCCTCTTCGCCGTCGTCGAGGAGTACGGCATCGGCGGGTTCCGGGACGCTCGGGTCGCCGCCTGGGGGCTCGCCTACGAGGACGGGCGGGCGGATGTCGCCGCCGTGGACAGCGGCTTCCGGATGTCGGTGGCGGCGCCGGAACGCGCGGCCCGGTTCGTGTCGATGCGGCCGGGGAGTCTCGGGAGCGTCGTATGGCCGGGGGCGTGAGGGCGTCGGCCATGGACAGAGAGACCGAAGTGGATCGGGACGCCTGCGAGCGGACTCCGGACGCGATCCGTACGGCGTTGCAGCGGCGCCCGGACTGGCTCCAGTGCTTCGAGCAGGACTGGCTCAGCGCGGCGGCGGAATTCGACCGTGCGGAGCTGGACCGGGTGGTCGACAAGTGGTTCCCCTTCGCTTGCGCGTGCGCGACGCCCGGCTACCTGGATCAGGTGGAGCAGATGGCCAAGCGCCTGGCGGAGGGGACACGGAAGGCATGGTCTTCCGGGACGCCGAGGGCAACGCGTACGACGCCGAGAACCGTCTCATCGAGGTCGGCAGCCACCCATGAAGCACGAAGGGGCGACCACCGTCACCCGGTGGCCGCCCCTTCGGCGTACGACATGAAACCTTCGCGTTACGCGCCCAGCTTCGCCAGTGCCGCGTCGATGCGCGCCAGCGTCCGCTCCTTGCCCAGGATTTCCAGGGACTCGAACAGGGGCAGGCCGACCGTGCGGCCCGTGACGGCCACGCGGACCGGGGCCTGGGCCTTGCCGAGCTTGAGGCCGTGGGCCTCGCCGGCGGCCAGGACGGCCTCCTTGAGGGAGTCGGGGCTGGACCAGTCGGCGCCGGTCAGCTTCTCGCGGGCCGTGGTGAGCAGGGCCACCGGGTCGCCCTTCATCGCCTTGGTCCAGGACGCCTCGTCCTCGACCGGCTCCTTGCGGAAGAGGAAGTCGACGTTGGCGGTGATGTCGGAGAGGACCGTGAGGCGGGTCTGCGCGTGCGGCGCGATGGCCTGCCAGGCCGCCTCGTCGAAGTCGGCCGGGTCCCAGTTGGCGTGGGGGGCCTGGAGCCAGGGGCGGCAGGCCTCGGCGAAGGCCTTCACGTCCAGGCGGCGGATGTGGTCGGCGTTGATCGCCTCGGCCTTCTTCAGGTCGAAGCGGGCCGGGTTGGCGTTGACGTCGGCGATGTCGAAGGCCGCGACCATCTCGTCGATGCTGAAGACGTCCTGGTCGGCGGAGAAGGACCAGCCGAGGAGGGAGAGGTAGTTCAGGAGGCCCTCGGGGAGGAAGCCTCGCTCGCGGTACAGGTTCAGGGATGCCTGCGGGTCGCGCTTGGAGAGCTTCTTGTTGCCCTCGCCCATGACGTAGGGGAGGTGACCGAAGTGGGGGACGTACTTGGCGACGCCCAGTTCGATCAGGGCCTTGTAGAGGGCCACCTGGCGGGGCGTGGAGGAGAGCAGGTCCTCGCCGCGCAGGACGTGGGTGATCTCCATCAGGGCGTCGTCGACGGGGTTGACGAGCGTGTAGAGGGGGCACCGTTGGCACGGAGGATGCCGTAGTCCGGGACGTTCTCCGGGGTGAAGGTCAGCTCGCCGCGGACCAGGTCCGTGAAGGTGATCGGCTCGTCCGGCATCCGGAAGCGGACGATCGGCTCGCGGCCCTCGGCCTCGTACGCGGTGATCTCGTCGGCCGTCAGGGCGCGGCACTTGCCGTCGTACCCGGAGGGCTTGCCGGCGGCGCGGGCGGCCTCGCGGCGGGCGTCCAGCTCCTCGGTGGAGCAGTAGCACTTGTACGCGTGGCCGGCGTCCAGCAGTTTCTGCGCGATCTCCTTGTAGAGGTCCATGCGCTGCGACTGCCGGTACGGCGCGTGGGGGCCGCCGGTCTCGGGGCCCTCGTCCCAGTCCAGGCCCAGCCAGCGCATCGAGTCGAGCAGCTGGTTGTAGGACTCCTCGGAGTCGCGGGCCGCGTCGGTGTCCTCGATGCGGAAGACCATGGTGCCCTGCGTGTGGCGGGCGTAGGCCCAGTTGAACAGGGCGGTGCGGACCAGGCCCACGTGGGGGTTGCCGGTCGGGGAGGGACAGAAACGGACGCGGACGGGGGTCGCGTTAGCCACGCTTGATCACCTTGTTGGTGAGAGTGCCGATGCCTTCGATGTGGACGGCGACCTCGTCGCCGTCCTGGAGGGGGCCGACCCCGGCCGGGGTGCCCGTGAGGACGACGTCGCCGGGGAGCAGCGTCATCGCCTCGGTGATGTGCACGATCAGGTCCTCGACGGAGCGGACCATCTCGCTGGTGCGGCCGAGCTGGCGCTGTTCGCCGTTGACGGTGCACATGATGGTCAGGTCGCCGGGGTCCAGCTCCGTCTCGACCCAGGGGCCGAGCGGGCAGGAGGTGTCGAAGCCCTTGGCCCGCGCCCACTGCGCCTCGCGCTTCTGCACGTCGCGCGCGGTGATGTCGTTGGCGCAGGTGTAGCCGAGGATCACGTCCTTGGCGCGCTCGCGGGGGACCTCGCGGCACATGCGGCCGATGACGACGGCGAGCTCCGCCTCGTGGTGCACCTCCTGGGAGAAGGAGGGGTACACGACGGGGTCGCCGGGGCCGACCACCGAGGTGGAGGGCTTGAAGAAGGTGACCGGCACGTCCGGGACCTCGTTGCCCAGCTCGCGCGCGTGTTCGGCGTAGTTGCGGCCGACCGCGACGACCTTGTTGGGCAGGACCGGGGGCAGCAGGCGGACCTTGTCGAGGGGGACCTTGTGACCCGAGCGCTCGAATTCCGCGAAGGGGTGTCCCTTGATGACGTCGATGTCGTCGCCGTCGAGGACGCCGAAGCCGACGTTGCCGTCGATGGAGAATCTGGCGATGCGCACGGGTTGCCGCTGCCCCTCATAGATCACTGGCCGGAGTTGACACTCCAGGCTATCGCGGGGGCGCGGCGGGCCCGCTTGCCCCGGGGTCAGACGGCCGTGTCCTGGGCGGGCACGGTCTGCGCGGCGGCGGCCTGCGCGGGGACGGTCTGCGGCGCGGGGGCGTCCATGAGGACGGTGCGGCGGGGGTTGGCGGTCTGGGTGGGCAGCTCGACGGCGTGCTCCGGGGCCTCGGCCGCGGCGCCCTGGAGGTCGTCGGCGTCCTTGAGGTGGGCGAGGGTGGTGCGCCGCGGGTTGGCTATGTTGCGGAACATCATCGTGGTCTTCACTGCTTCATGCCTCGCGTGGGGTCGGGGAGCAAGGCCGCCGCCCCGCGTCCGGAGGGTTGCGGCCTTGTCGTTTCGGGCAACTGTGTAAAGCGTCAGGCTATGCGCGCTATTCCCTGCGCGACTCCGGGAAAGTCGACACGCGGCCTGTGAGTTTGCTCACGAAGTGTGTGACAAATGCCGCATTTCTCATGATCAACATCCAGGGGCGAAACGGACATTGCTGGATTGAAGCCCATGTTCCGCTCCCGATCACCGCACCTGGGACAGGAGGTGCCCGCGAGCGACTCGCGGGCATTAGTCCGTTATCGACAGCGTCACTCTCTACGTGTTGTGACGTGTTCCGTACATTGCGTCACGCGTGTCACAGGGGACGGCACCGCCCTTGTTGGAGATCCGGCACTGTGCTGGAATTCCACGGACCGCCGCAGGTTTCAGCCGGACGGCGCGCAGGGGGCGCAGCAAAGCGCCGCGCGGTGGTGCCGCTCTCTCGGCCAGAGAGGGCAGCTCGCCGGTCACTCACGACCGCCACACGGGGGCCGCGGTCCCCTACGACTCGACAACCGTCCCGCCGTTCACGCGGAGGGACGCCTGGTCCAGAGGTTGCGACGCTAGTGCAGGGACGTTTCAAGAGGGACGGGTCTCCCCAGGCCCGCCAGGGCCAAGGGGAAGCTGCGGCGGACCCGGAGCTGCGCGGCGGAAGCGACCGCGCCGCCTCGCCCCAGCATGGCCAGGGCCCCGGCCCGGCGGCCGGGGTGACTCCGCCGACGGCGCCTCGCCCAAGCCGTCGAAGGGCGCCAAGGAGCCGAGCGGCACCGGCGCGCGAATAGCCATGCGCAACTGGCGCATCAGCACCCGTCTGGTCTCCCTGCTGGCGCTCCCCGTCATCGCCGCGACCACGCTGGGCGGCATGCGCATCAACACGTCGCTGGAGAACATCGACCAGCTCGACAAGATGCAGCTGCTCACCGAGATGACGCGGCAGGCCACCGAGCTGGCCGACGCCCTCCAGACGGAGCGGGACAAGTCGGCGGGTCCGATCGCCGGTACCGGCAACGTCAAGGACGACGCCAGCGTCGTCGCCCCGCGTGAGTCGACCGACCGGGCCAAGCAGGCGTTCAACAAGGCCACCGGTGACGTCCAGCGCGACGACCCGACGATGGCCGGCGTGCAGGCGACCCTGCTGGACATCGGGCGCCAGCTGAACACCCTCAACGAGATCCGCAACAACGCGTACAAGGACGGCGACAACGCCGCCCGTACGGTCAGCAGCTACAACCAGCTGATCACCTCGCTGCTCGCGCTGTCCCAGGACATGGCGCAGGCGACCAGCAACCCGGAGATGATCCGCAGCACCCGTGCGCTCGCGGCGTTCTCCTCCGCCAAGGAATACGCGTCGATGCAGCGCGCGCTGGTCAGTGCCGGCCTCGCGCACAAGGGCAGCCCGCAGCTGTCCTCCAACGACCGGCTGGCCGGCCGTACCGCCGAGGACAACGAGAAGGCGGCCCGCGACCGCTTCTCGCAGATCTACACCGGCGCCACCGACCTCACCAAGGGTCTGGACGGCAACAACGACGACATCAAGGCGGCCGTCGCCTTCGCGCACCGCGCCTTCGCCAGCGACGGCGGTATCCACAGCGAGGACTACAAGTACCTCGACTGGTACGACACGGACACCGTCAAGATCGACGAGATGGGCCGTATCGAGAGCTCGCTGCTCTCGCAGATGGAGCAGAAGTCCCGCGAGCTGCGCAACGAGGCGACCCAGGAGGCGATCCTCAGCGGTGCGCTGATCCTGCTGGTCCTCGGCATCTCGCTGGTCGGCGCGTTCGTCGTGTCCCGGTCCATGGTGCGCTCGCTGCGCCGTCTTCAGGACACCGCGCAGAAGGTCTCCCAGGAGCGCCTGCCCGAGCTGGTCAAGCAGCTGTCCGAGGCGGACCCGCAGGACGTGGACACCTCCGTGGAGTCCGTCGGCGTGCACAGCCGGGACGAGATCGGCAAGGTGGCCGCGGCCTTCGACGACGTGCACCGCGAAGCCGTCCGCCTGGCGTCCGAGCAGGCGCTGCTGCGGGGCAACGTCAACGCGATGTTCACCAACCTCTCGCGCCGCAGCCAGGGCCTCATCCAGCGCCAGCTCTCGCTCATCTCCGAACTGGAGTCCCGCGAGGCCGACCCGGACCAGCTGTCCTCGCTGTTCAAGCTGGACCACCTCGCGACCCGTATGCGCCGTAACGGTGAGAACCTCCTCGTCCTCGCGGGCGAGGAGCCGGGCCGCCGCTGGACGCGCCCGGTCCCGCTGGTCGACGTGCTGCGCGCCGCCGCGTCCGAGGTGGAGCAGTACGAGCGCATCGAACTGAGCGCCGTACCGCAGACCGAGGTCGCCGGCCGGGTCGTCAACGACCTCGTGCACCTGCTCGCCGAGCTGCTGGAGAACGCGACCTCGTTCTCCTCCCCGCAGACCAAGGTCAAGGTCACCGGTCACGCGCTGCCCGACGGCCGCGTGCTGGTCGAGATCCACGACACCGGTATCGGCCTGTCCCCCGAGGACCTGTCCGCGATCAACGAGCGGCTGGCCAGCCCGCCTACGGTGGACGTCTCGGTCTCCCGCCGCATGGGTCTGTTCGTGGTCGGCCGCCTGTCGCTGCGGCACGGCATCCGCATCCAGCTGCGGCCGTCCGACTCGGGCGGTACGACAGCACTGGTCATGCTGCCGGTCGACGTCGCCCAGGGCGGCAAGAAGCCGCAGCCGGGCGGCAAGGGCGGGCCGGGTGCCGGTGCCGTCGAAGGCGCCCCCGCGCCCCACACCCCGAACGCCTCCGCCAACCGCCTCGCCGGTCTCCAGCCGCGCGGCCAGGTCGGCGCGGGCGGCGTGCGTCCGGCGCTGCCGGGCCGCGGCGGTCCGGGCGGTCCGGGTGCCGGTGCGTTCGGCGCGCCGGCCGGCCGTACGGGCAACCCGTCCGCCGGGCCCTCCAGGAGCACCCCGAACACCGGTCAGCTGAGCGACGGGCGTCCGGCGCTGCCGACCCGTGGCGCGTCGGCCGGTGCGAACACGGGCGCCGGTGCCGGTGACACCTCGCAGATGCCGACGGTCGCTCCCCCGACGGGCGCGCCCCGCCGTGACGAGCGCGCGGAGCTGCCGCAGCGCGGCCCGGCCGGTGAGCTGACCGGCGGCGCGGACGCCACCGGCGGCCCGTCGCAGCCGAACACCACGAGCTGGGGTGCCCGCCGTGAGCGCGGCGCCTCGGACGACTGGCCGATGACGCCCCGCCAGGAGCAGGACCGCCCGCGCGGCCACGAGGAGCCGGAGACCACCGGCGGCTTCGCCCGCCCGGCGGCCGGCGGCCCCGGTGACACGGCGGAGTTCGCCCGTCCCGACTTCGACGCCCCGCCGCCCGGCGCGGACGGCGGCCGGACCGGCCGCGGCCCCGGCGACACCGGCGAGTTCGCCCGCCCGGACGCCTTCGGTTCGGGCGCGCCGCAGCGCGACGACCAGGCGACCGGTCAGTACGAGCTGCCCGCCGACCTGCGCGGCGAGTCGCCGCAGGGTCCCGGCGAGACCGGGCAGTTCGCCCGCCCGGACACCGGGCACGGCGGCTTCGGCGAGTACGGCGACACCGCGTACGGGGCCAACGGCCAGGACGCGGCCGCGGGCAGCGTCTTCGAGGGCGGCGGTGCCTTCGAGGGCGGCAATGCCTTCGGCGGCGCGTCGCAGCAGGGTGCCGGCACCACCGGCGAGTTCGCCCTCCCCGCCGACCTGCGGGACGGGTCGCAGCAGGGCACCGGCGAGTTCGCGGTGCCGCCGCAGGAGCGGCAGCGCCAGGACGGCGGCTCCGGTGACCTGCTCGGCGGCGGTTCGCCCGCCGGTCCCGGTGACGGCCGTACGCCGATCTTCGACACCATCGAGTCCAACTGGTTCAACCACCCGGCGTCCGGTGCGGCCTCGGTGCCGCAGCAGGCCACCGACGAGCCCACGGCCCCGTCGGCCGAGCACTCCGAGGCGCCGCCGCTGCCGCGCCGCGAGCCCGGCGCGGCGGCGGGCGGCGCGTCCGCCGGCGCGTCCGGCCCCGGCCTCCTGGGCGGCGCCTCCGACGACGACCGCGGGCCGGGCCAGCAGGGCCAGTGGCGTGCCTCGCCCAACGACGAGCGCTGGCGGCAGGCGGAGCAGATCCGCCAGCCCGCCGCGGGCGGCGTCACCACCTCCGGCCTGCCCCGCCGGGTGCCGCGCGCCAACCTGGTCGCCGGCACCGCGCAGCAGCAGTCCCACCAGACCGGTCCGCAGGTCTCGCGTGCGCCCGACGACGTGCGCGGCCGTCTGACCAATCTTCGTCGGGGTATCCAGCAAGGCCGTTACCGGGCCGAGGAGAACGCCTCCACCGGCAACCACGGCATTGTCGACCCCACTCACCAGCAGGAGCGTTAGTTGAGTCCGATGAGCCAGGCGGCGCAGAATCTGAACTGGTTGATCACCAACTTCGTGGACAACACCCCTGGTGTGTCCCACACGGTGGTGGTCTCCGCGGACGGACTGCTCCTCGCCATGTCCGACGGCTTTCCCCGCGACCGCGCCGACCAGTTGGCGGCGGTGGCCTCGGGGCTGACCTCGCTGACCTCCGGTGCGTCCCGCATCTTCGAGGGCGGCGTGGTCAACCAGACCGTGGTGGAGATGGAGCGCGGCTTCCTCTTCATCATGTCCGTCTCCGACGGATCGTCGCTGGCCGTACTGGCGCACCCGGAGTGCGACATCGGCCTCGTCGGTTACGAGATGGCCCTGCTGGTCGACCGCGCGGGCACCGTGCTGACGCCCGACCTGCGCGCCGAACTCCAGGGCAGCCTGCTGCACTGAGTCCCGCCGAACGTCACGACCCGACCCACCGACCACCGTGCCGCACCCCCACCGGCCCAACCCGACGACAGTCAGTTGTCCCGTCCGGAGGACCCCATGACCCCGCCACCTGCCTCGCCCGGCCCGTACGGCGCCTACAGCCAAGCGCCGTACGGGGGCGAAGGTGACCAGCCGCTGGTCCGCCCGTACGCCATGACCGGGGGACGGACCCGGCCGCGCTACCAGCTCGCCATCGAGGCACTGGTCAGCACGACCGCCGACCCGTCCCAGCTGCCCGGCCTGCTGCCGGAGCACCAGCGCATCTGCCATCTGACCCGCGAGGTGAAGTCGGTCGCCGAGATCTCGGCGCTGCTGCACATCCCGCTGGGCGTGGCCCGGATCCTGGTCGCGGACCTGGCGGAGGCCGGCATGGTGGCGATCCACCAGCCGGGCGGCAGTGGCGAGGCCGGCGGTACGCCCGACGTGACGCTGCTGGAAAGGGTGCTCAGTGGACTTCGCAAGCTCTGACGGCGCCGCGGCCGCCGCTCAGGGCGGCAGATCCACCACCTCGGCGAAGATCGTGGTGGCGGGCGGCTTCGGCGTGGGCAAGACCACGTTCGTCGGAGCCGTCTCGGAGATCAACCCGCTGCGTACGGAGGCCGTGATGACCTCCGCCTCGGCGGGGATCGACGACCTGAGCCACGTCCAGGACAAGACCACCACCACGGTGGCGATGGACTTCGGCCGCATCACCCTGGACCAGGACCTGATCCTGTACCTCTTCGGTACGCCCGGACAGGACCGCTTCTGGTTCATGTGGGACGACCTGGTCCGCGGCGCCATCGGCGCGGTCGTCCTGGTCGACACCCGGCGTCTCGCCGACTGCTTCGCCGCGGTCGACTACTTCGAGAACAGCGGCCTGCCCTTCGTCATCGCCCTCAACGGCTTCGACGGACACCAGCCGTACACGCCGGAAGAAGTCCGCGAGGCCCTCCAGATCGGACCCGACGCACCGATCATCACCACCGACGCCCGCCACCGCAGCGAAGCCAAGAGCGCCCTCATCACGCTGGTCGAGCACGCTCTCATGGCCCGCCTGAAGTGACGCCGGCAGGCCGCCCCGCCCGAAAGTAAGGTGTCCGGGGCGACGAGAGACCTTTCCGGTGCCGTGCGGCGCCGGAAAGGCACAGGCCGGCGGGGGTTCCCGTGCGGCGCCGGTGGATCTGTGTCCTTGGCCACGCCGCCGGCCGCGTTCATAACGTTTCGACAGAGAATTCCTCCGCCGCCGACACCCGGCGCGCACACGCGGCTCCGCTGCGCTCACATTTCTCCCGCCTTTTGCCGCCCCTCGCCCTTAACGCCCCTTTTATCTGACGCGCTCAGCGCGCTGCCACCCCTTTGCCCAGTGTTTGGAACGCACGGTCCTGACGTGCTGAAATTCGCTGAACTCCGGAGTAGTAACGCCCTGAAGAAAACGGCACAGCGCAAAAGGGTGCGGTGCCGGCGCCGAGAGGTTGTTGGTCGAGTGAGGCGAAGCAAGTCGGGCCCCGAGCCGCAGGAACCGCGGCGGGGCAACTTCACGCCACCGTCGCACAGCGCGGCACCGGCCGTCGGCACGTCCGAGAGCCCGGCCGCCACCGTCCCCGTGAGCGGCGGGCGTTTCTCGCCGCGCAACTGGCGGGTGGCCACCCGCCTCAACGCGATCCTGCTCATCCCCGTACTCGTCGCCCTGGTCTTCGGCGGCCTGCGCGTGAACAACTCCGTCGAGACCTGGCAGGAGGCCCAGGACGCCGAGGCCACCGCCAAGCTGGTACGCGCCGCGGCGGCCTACAGCCACGCCATCATCGACGAGCGCGACCGCACGGCCGAGCCGCTGCTGGCCGGCAAGCGGGACGATCCCGCGGTGAGCGAGGCCCGGGGGCCACCGACACCGCGGCCGACGCGTTCCACGCCGCGGTCGAGGAGATGCCCGCCAAGGAGGGCCTCAAGCGCCGCCTCGCCGCCTTCCAGAAGGTCGAGCCCGGCCTGACGAAGCTGCGCGAGGCCGCGTACACGCCGCAGCTGACCGGCGTACGCACCGAAGAGGGCTACGTCGCCATCCAGCACCCGCTGATGGAGTTCGCCAACGAGCTGGGCCTGGGCACCGGCAACATCACCTCCTACGGCCGTACGGTCTACGCCGTCTCGCTGGCCAAGGCCGCCGAGTCGCTCACCCGCTCCATCGGTACGCACCTGCTGGTCGACCCCGCGTCCCCGCAGGGCGGCAAGGACCACAAGAAGCAGCTGTCCGCGTTCGCCTCGTACAAGTACCTGGAGAACATCGCCATCGGCGAGTACACCTCCGGCGGTACCCCCGAGGACGTGCAGCGGCTCAAGAACGACGCCGCCGCGCTCAAGAAGAAGAGCGAGGAGGCGGCCGCCAAGGCGCGGCAGCAGGCGGAGACCGCCGGCCGGCAGTTCAAGGCGCCGCCGTCCTTCGACGCGATGGTCACCGCCATCGGCTCCGGCGCCTCGCCGCAGCAGCTCGCCGCGCAGGGCATCACCCCGGAGACCTGGTTCGCCGCGGCCACCGGCAGCTTCGACATGTACCGCGCCATCGAGAAGGACCTCGCGGACAAGGCCGTCGAGGAGGCCGCCCAGATCTCCTCCGACGCCCGGCAGTCCACCTTCACCGACTCCGCGATCGTGATCGCCGCGCTGGTCGTCGCCTTCCTGGTGGCCGGCATGATGGCCCGCCGGATGAGCCGCAACATGCGCCAGCTGCGCACCGCGGCCTTCAGCATCGCCGAGCAGCGGCTGCCCACCCTGGTCGACCAGCTCTCCCGTACGGACCCGGGCCGTGTCGACACCCGTGTGCAGCCCATCCCGATCCACACCACCGACGAGATCGGCGAGGTCGCCCGCGCCTTCGACCAGGTGCACCGCGAGGCCGTCCGGCTCGCCGCCGAACAGGCGCTGCTGCGCGGCAACGTCAACGCGATCTTCACCAACCTCTCGCAGCGCAACCAGGGCCTGATCGAACGTCAGCTCACCTTGATCACCGAGCTGGAGAACAACGAGGCCGACCCGGACCAGCTGGAGAGCCTCTTCCGGATGGACCACCTGGCCACCCGTATGCGGCGCAACGGCGAGAACCTCCTCATCCTCGCGGGCGAGGAGCCGGGCCGCCGCTGGAACCAGCCGGTGCCGCTGATCGACGTACTGCGCGCGGCGACGTCCGAGGTCGAGTCGTACGAGCGGATAGAACTGTCCGGCGTGCCGGACGGCGACATCCACGGCACCGCCGTGACCGACCTCGTGCACCTGCTCTCCGAGCTGCTGGAGAACGCCACCACGTTCTCCTCGCCGCAGACCAAGGTGCGGGTCGCCGCCACCCGGCTGCCGGACGGCCGCGTCATGATCGAGATCCACGACAAGGGCATCGGGCTCACCCCGAGGACTTCGCGGACATCAACCACAAGCTGGCCAACCCGCCGACCGTGGACGCCTCGGTCTCCCAGCGGATGGGCCTGTTCGTGGTCGGCCGGCTCGCCGACCGGCACGGCATCCGCGTCCAGCTGCGCCCCTCCGGCGAGCAGGCCGGCACCACCTCCCTCGTCATGCTCCCCGAGCCCATCACGCACGGCGGTGGCGGCGAGGAGGAGGGCGGTTACGACGACGACTTCACCGTCTCCCGCATCGTGCCCGAGCACCAGCAGGGCGCGTACGAGAGCGACGGCCGGTCCGCCGCCGAGCTGGGCTTCGACGAGCTGGGCCTGAGCCACGGGCAGCACGGCGGCGCCTCGCGGCTCGACCCGGTCAACCGCTCGCTGATGCGCGAGGAGCGCCGGGCGGCGCTGGAGGCGCAGGCCGGCGGCGCGGACGCACAGCCGCACCACCCGGCGCAGGACCCGCACCACCCCGCGCAGACGCCGGACCCGTACCAGGACCCGTCGGCGCCGCTGTTCCAGGACCCGGGGCAGTTCCAGGACCCGGCGCAGTTCCAGGACCCGGGGCAGTTCCAGGATCCGGGGCAGTTCCAGAACCCGGGTCCGTTCCAGAACCCGGGGCAGTTCCAGGACCCGGCCCAGTTCCAGGATCCGGCCCAGCAGTCCGGCGCGGGTTACGGGGACCACCCGGGCCAGGCATATGCGGAACCGGCGCAGGGCGCCTACGGCGACACGTCGCCGCAGGGCCAGGGACTTGCCGAAGTCGGTTACGGCGAGGGCGTCGGCCAGCAGTCGTACGCTCCGTTCGAGTCGCGGCCGCAGGACGGCGGGCCCGAAAACGGAGCGCACACCGGCTACTTCGGCGGGCAACCGGAATCCGACCGGAATCAGCGGCCCGCTCCCGCGGACGGTCCGGAACGCGTAGCATTCGACCGACCGGACCCCACTCCGGACGACACACCGCCGCTGACCGACGCCGGCCTTCCGCGCCGCGGAGCCGCCGGCAAGCCGCAGGCTCCGCAGCAGCAGTGGCAGCCGTTCGAGGAGGCGTCCTCCAGGCCCCGTGCCCAGGAGGAACCGGCGGCCGCCCCCCAGGGGAACGCGCCGGAGCCCGGTACGGACGACTCCGAGTGGCGCTCGGCCAACGACGAGCGCTGGCAGCGGGCGGAGCGGCTGCGTGAGCCGAAGGCGGGCGGAGTCACCTCCTCCGGTCTGCCCCGGCGGGTGCCCAAGGCCAACCTGGTCGAGGGCACCGCGGAGCAGAGCCCGCAGGGCGGCCCGCAGGTCTCCCGCGCTCCGGAGGACGTCCGGGGCCGGCTGAGCAACCTGCGGCGCGGGGTCCAGCAGGGACGCAACGTGGGCACGGACCACCCGGAGGTCCCCCAGAATGACCAACAGGGCTTCGGCCCCGGCAGCACCTACGATCAGGAGCGTTAGTGTGAGCCCGATGAGCCAGGCGGCGCAGAACCTGAACTGGTTGATCACCAACTTCGTGGACAACACCCCCGGTGTGTCCCACACGGTCGTGGTCTCCGCGGACGGTCTCCTCCTCGCCATGTCCGAGGGCTTCCCTCGGGACAGAGCCGATCAGTTGGCGGCGGTGGCCTCCGGCCTCACCTCGCTGACCTCCGGCGCCTCCCGCATCTTCGAAGGCGGGAGTGTCAATCAGACCGTGGTGGAGATGGAGCGCGGCTTCCTCTTCATCATGTCCGTCTCCGACGGATCGTCGCTGGCCGTACTGGCGCACCCGGAGTGCGACATCGGCCTCGTCGGTTACGAGATGGCCCTGCTGGTCGACCGCGCGGGCACCGTGCTGACGCCCGACCTGCGCGCGGAACTGCAGGGCAGCCTTCTCAACTAGCAGACAGGCAGTGCGTTTCCCGCCACCGCGCCATAGGGTGCGGTGGCGCGACCGGCGTCAGAATGGCAAGTTGAAGGAGGAGACGTGGCAACGCCCCCGAGCGGATACCCGTACGGTCCCGGACAGCAGTCCGGGCCCCAGGGCGAGCACCATCACAACCGCTTCAACTTTCCTTCCGCGCCCAGCCGCCGGCAGCAGCGGCCGTCCCAGCCGCCGCAGTCACGGCAGCCCTACCAGCAGCAGCCCTACCAGCAGCAGCCGTACGACTCCCGGCAGCCGTACGAGCCGTCGCCGTACGACCGGCCGCGGGCGCCCCGCGTCCAGCCGGCGCAGTCCCAGCGGCGCGCGCCCGGCCCGTCGGGTCCCACCGGGGGCGCGCACAACCCGCTCGTGCGCCCGTACGCGATGACCGGAGGCCGGACCCGGCCGCGCTACCAGCTCGCCATCGAGGCACTGGTCAGCACGACCGCCGACCCGGCCAGGCTGCAGGGCCAACTGCCGGAGCACCAGCGCATCTGCCACCTCTGCCGCGAGATCAAGTCAGTGGCCGAGATCTCGGCCCTTCTCTCCATCCCCCTCGGCGTCGCCCGAATCCTCGTCGCCGACCTGGCCGAGGCCGGACTCGTCGCCATCCATCAGCCCGGCGGGGACGAGACCGCCGGCGGACAGCCAGATGTGACACTGCTCGAAAGGGTGCTCAGTGGACTTCGCAAGCTCTAGCGGTGCAGCCCGCTCCACCACCTCCGCGAAGATCGTGGTGGCGGGCGGCTTCGGCGTGGGCAAGACCACGTTCGTCGGGGCCGTCTCAGAGATCAACCCGCTGCGCACCGAAGCCGTGATGACCTCGGCGTCGGCCGGCATCGACGACCTCACGCACGCGCCGGACAAGACCACGACGACCGTGGCGATGGACTTCGGCCGCATCACCCTGGACCAGGACCTGATCCTGTACCTCTTCGGTACGCCCGGACAGGACCGCTTCTGGTTCATGTGGGACGACCTGGTCCGCGGCGCCATCGGCGCGGTCGTCCTGGTCGACACCCGGCGTCTCGCCGACTGTTTCCCGGCGGTCGACTACTTCGAGAACAGCGGCCTGCCCTTCGTCATCGCCCTCAACGGCTTCGACGGACACCAGCCCTACACGCCGGAAGAGGTCCGCGAGGCCCTCCAGATCGGACCCGACGCACCGATCATCACCACCGACGCCCGCCACCGCAGCGAGGCCAAGAGCGCCCTGATCACCCTGGTCGAGCACGCTCTCATGGCCCGCCTGCGCTGACCGGCCCGGCCCACGGCGACCACGCGCGAAGCCCCCGTACCTCTCGGTGCGGGGGCTTCGCGCTGCGAGGGGCGGGCTACCGGTTCAGGTGGACGGCGGTGGCGGTGAGCAGCAGCGCCAGCGAGGTCGCTCCCGGGTCCGGGTGGCCGTGGCCCAGCGGCCCCATCCGGGCGGCGCGGCCGCGGGACGGGGTGAGGCCGGCGGTGGCGGCCGCGGCGCGGGTGGCGGACTGGGCGGCCGCCTTCCAGGCGCCGGGCAGGGGCTCGCCGACGCGGGCGTGGAGTTCGGCGCGGAACGGGTCCAGCGCGTCGAGCATGGTCTTGTCCCCGACCCGGGCGCCGCCCAGTTCCGACAGGGCCCGCTGGGCGGCGTCGGCGGCGTCCGCGAGCAGGGCGGTGGAGTAGCCGTCGGCGCGGGTGAGGACGGCGCCGGTCTCGGCGAGCAGCGTGCCGTACAGGGCGCCGGACGCGCCGCCCGAGGCGTCGGCCAGGGCGAGGCCGGCGGCGAGCAGCGCGGTGCCGGCCGAGCGGGGGCGGCGGGCGGCCCCGGTTCGGCCGCGCGGGCCGCGCCGACGGCGGCGCGCAGGCCCCGGACGATGCCGATGCCGTGGTCGCCGTCCCCGGCGACGGCGTCCAGGCGGCCCAGTTCGTCCTCGTGGGCGGCGATCAGGTCGAGGGCGGCCTGGAGGGCCGCGGTGGCGGGGAGGTCGGTGGCGGGGGTGCTGGTGGCGGCCGACGGTGTGGCGGCGGTGGTGGCCTGCGCGGGTACGGACGGGCGGAGGTCGGCGGCCTGCGGGTGCTCGCCCGGGAGGCTGCGGAAGGCGGGGGTGTCGCAGGGCGCGTCGTAGAGCGCGGCGAGTTCGTCGTCCAGGAGCATGACGGACAGAGAGACGCCCGCCATGTCGAAGGACGTGACGAACTCGCCGACCTCCGGGCGGTGCGGGCGCAGTCCGGCGGCGCGCAGGCGGCGGTTGACCTGCCGGTAGACGACGAACATCTCCTCGTACTTGGTGCGGCCCAGGCCGTTGAGGAGGACGGCGGCCCGGCCGTCACTCCCGGCGGGCGGCTCGGGAAGCTCCTGGAGGAGGTTGTCGACCAGCGCGTCGGCGAGTTCGGCGGCGGTGAGGTGGCGGGTGGTGCGCAGGCCGGGTTCGCCGTGTATGCCCATGCCGAGTTCGGTGGTGCCCGCGTCGACGGTGAACAGCGGTTCGCCGGCGCCCGGGAGCGTACAGCCGGCGAACGCGGCGCCGAAGGTGCGGGTCATCGCGTTGGCGTGCTCGGCCGCGCGGGCGACGGCCGCCAGGTCGTCGCCGCGTTCGGCGGCCGCGCCGGCCACCTTGAAGACGAAGAAGTCGCCGGCCACCCCGCGCCGGTCGCGGGACGGGTCGGCCTCCCGGCCCGCGACGGGCGGCGGCCCGCTGGCGACGTCGTCGGTGACCAGGACCGTACGGACGTCGACGCCTTCGGCGGCCAGACGGCGCGCGGCGAGGCCGAAGTGCATGACGTCCCCGGCGTAGTTGCCGTAGCTGAAGAGGACACCGGCGCCGCCGTCCGCGGCGCGTGCGGTGCGGTAGACCTGTTCGGCGCTGGGGCTGGCGAAGACGTCGCCGACGGCCGCCGCGTCGGCGAGGCCGGGGCCGACGAGTCCGGCGAAGGCGGGGTAGTGGCCGGAACCGCCGCCGATGACGACCGCGACCTTGCCGGGGCGCGGCGCGTGCCGTCCGACCACCCCGAACGTGTCCGGGACCCGGCGCACCGTGCGGGCGTAGGCGTCGGCCAGGCCCTCCAGCCAGTCCTCGCGGAAGGTTCCGGGGTCGTGGCCGGGGCCGGCTGCGGGGGTGGTGGTCATCGGGCTCACTCCTTTGTTTCGTCCCTGTTGGATTTAACACCCGGATCACATATCCGTCACCCCTTCTGGCGTAAATGACGGCCCAAGGTGCGCGAAAGACGCCTGAGGAAAGCCTGCATCACATCTTGCATGTGAAGTTCACAGGATTCATGCTGCTCGCATCACACCACACGCGCCGCCGGTGCGCCTCGCCGCACCGCCGCATCACACCCGCACCGCCGCATCGCACCACACCGCACGGAGGCAGGCCATGGCCCCACCGAAGCTCCCGCTCCCCGACCGGCTCGGCATCCCGGGCCCGCTGGTCCTCGGCTATCTCGGCGTGCTGCTGTTCATGGTGGGCGACGGCGTCGAGTCGGGTTTCATCGCCCCGTACATGGCGGACCACGGCGCGGGCACCGAGGTGCACGCCTCGTACGTCATCACCGCGTACGGCGTGACCGTCATGCTCGCGTCCTGGCTGTCCGGCGCCCTGTCCGACCTGTGGGGGCCGCGCCGGGTGATGCAGTTGGGGCTGGCCGTGTGGGTCGTCTTCGACGTGCTCTTCCTGGCCTTCGCGCTGGGCCCGCAGAACTATCCCCTGATGCTGGTCTTCTACGGTCTGCGCGGCTTCGGCTACCCGCTCTTCGCCTTCGGCTTCCTCGTGTGGATCACCGCGACCGCGCCGTCGGCCCGGATGGGCACCGCGGTGGGCTGGTTCTACGTCGCCTTCACCGGCGGCCTGCCCACCCTCGGCTCGCTCGTCGCGGGGGTCACCAACCCCTGGTTCGGCCAGTTCGGCACCCTGTGGGTGGCGCTCGGCATCATCCTCCTGGGCGGGGCCTGCTGTCTGCTCGGCGTCCGGGAGCGCACCGGGTACACCCGGCTGGCGCCGCCGGAGGTGCGTCCGGTGCAGTCGCTGCTGTCCAGCCTGTCCATCGCGTGGACGCACCCGAAGGTCGCCGTCGGCTGTGTCGTGCGGGTCATCAACACGGCGCCGGAGTTCGGCTTCCTGGTCTTCCTGCCGGCCTTCTTCGGCACTGAGCTGGGGTTCGGGCAGGGCCGCTGGCTGACCCTGCTGGCCGTCATCTACGGCACCAACGTGCTGTGCAACCTGCTCTTCGGCGCGATCGGCGACCGGATCGGCTGGCGGCGGACCATCGCCTCGTTCGGCGGCCTCGGCTGCGCGGTCACCACGCTGACCCTCTACTTCGTGCCGAAGGCCGTCGGCGGCAACTACCCGGTGGCGATCGTCATGGGCATGCTGTACGGCATCACGCTGGCCGGATTCGTACCCGTCTCGGCCCTGATCCCGGCCCTCGCGCCGGAGAACAAGGGCGGCGCGATGGCCCTGCTCAACCTCGGCGCGGGCGGCGCGGCCTTCGTCGGGCCCGCCGTCGTCAGCGTCTTCCTCGGCCCGCTCGGCCCGGCCGGGGTCGTGATCGTCTTCGCGGCGCTGTACGTCGTCTCCGCCGTCCTGACGCTGTATCTCAAGGTGCCGGAGCGGCCGGAGGACCCGGAGGTGCCGGAGGGTCCGCGCGCACCGGTGCACGCGGACCCCCTGGCCGTACCGGCCGCCGCCGATGCGGCTACCTGGGGCACTGCTTCCACGCGAAGTGGTACTTGGTGTTGATGCTGCCGTCGGTGGAGTCCATCGCCATGTAGCTGGTCAGCTTGGGGTCGGAGCCCTTGGCGTCCACCCGCAGCTCGGTGTTGATGTTGAAGTAACGCTTCTCGCCACAGGGGGCGTAGACCAGCGCGTCGATCCCGGTCTCGTCCGAGGACTGCCAGTTGGCGTCGTACGGGCCGGTGAAGCGGTGGCTCTTGCGGGCCGTCTCGGAGCTGCCCTGGAAGTAGTAGCCCGCCTGTTCCAGGCCGACGGCGCCGGGCGCGAGCTGGGCGTAGCCGCGGTAGTCGGCCTTGGCGATCGCGTAGGTGAAGCCCTGGGGGACGTGGACGTTCAGCGCGATCTGACAGTTCTTGCGGGAGTCCGTGGGTCTGGTGTCCTTGCCCGCCTGGGCGAGGTATTCGCTGTACGTCACGGTGAAGGCCGTGTTGTCGGGCGCGACGGCCACCGCGGCGCTGCCCGGCCGGCAGCCCGAGCCGTTGACGGTGGCGACCGTGATGGTGATCTGGCCGGTCGGCGGCGCCTCTTCGCCGTACCGGGGCGAGGCCTGTGCGGAGGCGGGGGACGCCGACCCGGCGAGGAGCAGCAGCGATGCCGCGGCGGCACCGACACCCAGTGTGCGGAACATGGGCTTTCCTTCCGGTCGTCCTGCGATCGGCTCCCGGGGCCCGGGGTGGACGCCGGGGAACGCAATGACGAGCGCATGTCAGCACGGGGATCACGGATTGGACAGCTCCCGGCCCCGGAGTCGGTGCGAACCTACGCCTTCTTCCGGCCGTCGCAGCAACGGCGTACGACCCGCGAAGAAAGCAGTCGGGCCCGGTACTCGGATCGAGTACCGGGCCCGGGTGACTTGCTGCTCAGCGCTGCCAGCTGCCGGCGCCGCGGAAGCCGTGCTGGCGCTCCAGCCGGCGCCAGCGCGCGGCGGTGGCGCGGCGGCGGCCCGGCACGGCGGCCTCCGGGCGGTGGGCGGCGCGGGCGAGCAGGACGGCGGTCAGCGCCGCCAGCTCCTCCTCGCTGGCCTCACCCTTCTCCACGCGGATGGGGCTGGTCTGAACGGGAGTGGTCACGTCGTTTCTCCGGTCTGCGAAAGGTCCGGTCGGGGGCCGGTCGGTGGCTGTCGTGCCGAGCCGGGCGGGCTTGCGCGCCTCGCGGAGGCGGGCTCGCGCGCCCTACTGGGGCGGGTTGCCGTGCTTGCGTGCGGGCAGGTCCGCGTGCTTGTTGCGGAGCATGTCCAGGGAGCGGATGAGCACCTCGCGGGTCTCGGCGGGGTCGATCACGTCGTCGACCAGGCCGCGCTCGGCCGCGTAGTACGGGTGCATCAGCTCGGACTTGTACTCCTTGACCATCCGCGCCCGCATCGCCTCGGGGTCGTCCGCCTCCGCGATCTGCTTGCGGAAGATGACGTTGGCGGCGCCCTCGGCGCCCATCACCGCGATCTCGTTGGTGGGCCAGGCGTAGGTCAGGTCCGCGCCGATGGACTGCGAGTCCATGACGATGTACGCGCCGCCGTACGCCTTGCGCAGCACCACCGAGATGCGCGGCACGGTGGCGTTGCAGTACGCGTACAGCAGCTTCGCGCCGTGCCGGATGATGCCGCCGTGCTCCTGGTCCACGCCGGGCAGGAAGCCGGGCACGTCCAGCAGCGTGACGATGGGGATGTTGAACGCGTCGCACATCTGCACGAAGCGGGCGGCCTTCTCGGACGCCTCGATGTCCAGCACACCGGCCAGCGACTGCGGCTGGTTGGCGACCAGGCCGACGACCTCGCCGCCCATCCGGGCCAGCGCCACGATGATGTTGGTGGCCCAGCGCTCGTGGACCTCCAGGAACTCGCCGTCGTCGACCAGCTCCTCGATCACCGCGCGCATGTCGTAGGGGCGGTTGCCGTCGGCGGGCACCAGGTCCAGCAGTGTGTCGCCGGAGCGGTCGGCGGGGTCCTCGCACGCCACCGACGGCGGGTTCTCCCGGTTGTTCGAGGGCAGCAGGGAGATGAGGTAACGGACCTCTTCGAGGCAGGTCTGCTCGTCGTCGTAGGCGAAGTGGCACACGCCCGAGGTCTCGGCGTGCACGTCGGCGCCGCCCAGGCCGTTCTGGGTGATCTCCTCGCCGGTGACCGCGCGCACCACGTCCGGGCCGGTGATGAACATCTGCGAGGTCTCGCGGACCATGAACACGAAGTCGGTCAGGGCGGGGCTGTAGGCCGCGCCGCCCGCGCACGGGCCGAGCATCACGCTGATCTGCGGGATGACGCCGGACGCCTTGGTGTTGCGCTGGAAGATGCCGCCGTACCCGGCCAGCGCCGAGACGCCCTCCTGGATACGGGCGCCGGCGCCGTCGTTCAGGGAGACCAGCGGGGCACCGGCCGCGATGGCCATGTCCATGATCTTGTGGATCTTCGTGGCGTGCGCCTCGCCCAGCGCGCCGCCGAAGATCCGGAAGTCGTGGGCGTAGACGAACACGGTCCGGCCGTGCACGGTGCCCCAGCCGGTGATCACACCGTCGGTGTAGGGCTTCTTGGCCTCCAGGCCGAACCCGGTGGCCCGGTGCCGCCGCAGCGGCTCCACCTCCCGGAAGGAACCCTCGTCCAGCAGCAGCTCGATCCGCTCACGCGCGGTGAGCTTGCCCTTGGCGTGCTGCGCCTCGGTCGCCCGCTCGCTGGGGCCGCGCCGGGCCTGCTCGCGGATGGCGTGCAGCTCGGCGACCCGCCCGCGGGCGTCGTTCGCCTCGGCGGGCACATCTTCGACAGTGGTCATGTATCGACGGTACGTGGCCGGACCCTCCGGAACCGATGTCGGTTTCGTACAACGTCGGAAGCGATTTGGTGGGCAGGCAGGACAGAAGCGTCCTGCACGCGGCCTGCCTCCGCCCCCGTACGCACGCCGGAGGGGCCCAGCGATATGTATGGGCCCGACAAAACGTGACCGCGCGGCGTTGTGGCAGTCCGCTGCTTGACCGGGCGCCGCGGCACCTCGATCGGCGCGCCGGCGGCGCCGTGGCCAGGCGGAACGGCCGGTCAGCGCGGGGCGACCGTACAGGTGTGGGTGGTGCAGGCGGTGCCTGGAGTGACGCGCAGCCGGAGCGCCGGAGCGGTCGCCAGGACCGTGACGGAGGGGTCGGCGGCGAGCACCGCGCGGACCGGACGGTCCCAGACCACCTCGAACGGCTTCCCGGTGCGCGGCGGCTCGGCCACGCACAGTGACGCCGTCCGGCCGCCGTGCCCCGCGTGCGCGGTCCGCGCCGGCCGCTCGCGCAGCAGCACGCTCGCGGGCGCCGAGACGGTCAGGCCGCCGGCCGACCCGGCCTGCCAGAAGGTGGCGGCGGTGAGCCCGAGCGCGGGGACGGCGACCGCCTGCCGTTCGCCGGTGTTGGCGAGGACGGTCAGCCAGTGGCGGTCGGCGGCCCGGGCGGCGAGGGCGCGCGGGCCCGCTCCGGGCATCAGCAGGTACGCGTACGTGGCGTCCGCCGGGTCGGTGCCGTGGTCGAGCCACAGGGTCAGATAGCGGCGGGTGAACGTTTCGGGCGAGCCGCCGGTGTTGATGTCGCTCCACGCGCCCGTCCGGGTGTCGCGCAGCGCGTGCGGGACCGTTTCCGCGCCGCCGGGGAGACGGGGGAAGACGTACCCGCCGTGCCCGGCCAGATGGATCCAGCGGGCGCGCGGGAAGGCGAGCGGGCGGCCGGGCGCGGCGGGCCGCCGTACACCGTCGACGGTCAGCACGGACGTCCCCGACGCGCCCAGGTTGCGGTTGTCCACGACCGTCTCGGCGGGCACCCCGTCGCGGGAGGTGATGCCCGCGCCCAGGCAGATCACGCAGTCCGCGGCGAAGAACCACGACTTCTTGGCGCGCAGGGTGGAGGACAGGCCGCGCACGTCCTGCCCGACCGCGGCGAACTCGCCGTCGGTGGTGCCGCCCACCCATCGCGCGGCGGGCTTGGGCAGGCCCCAGCCGCCGCCCTCGTTGTCGGCCAGCCGCTTGGCGGACACGGTGGTGCCGGGCAGGCGGTACGGATCGACGGTGGGCCAGAAGGCGTCCGTGTACTGGTCGTTCGCGAAGTCCCGGCCCCACCAGTAGAGCATTCCGGCGCCGGTGTGCCAGCCGCGCGGGTTCTCGCCGTTGCCGTTCTCGTAGTACGCGATGCGGTCCGAGGCCATGGCGAGGCCCGCGGCCCAGCCGGGGCGGCGGTGCACGGCCCGGTCCATGGCCGGGAAGAGCCGGTGGCCGACCGGCTCCGGCGCGACCGGGCCGCCGTCGTCCGCGAGCCCCTTGAGGCGGGCGAGGTCGGCGATCTCGTACTGCCGGTCGGCGAGCACCGGGTAGCTCGTGTCACGCCGGATCCAGCCCCGGGCCATCGCCTGCCAGTGTTCCCGTTCCCGCGCGGTCGCCGCCTCCGCCAGGAGGGCGACGGCGGCGACCAGGGCGTGCCCGTGGAAGTGGTCGCCGCGCATCACCCGGCGCTCGTCGGCCCGCAGGTAGCCGCGGCTGACGGCGCGCCCGTTGACGCTGTCCATCATCAGGCCGTTGTAGAGCAGGGGCGCGTAGGCGTGTTCCACGCTGTCGAAGATGATCTGGCGCTGCGGGTCGGTGACGGCCCAGTCGGTCCCGGCGAGCAGGGTGAAGAGGCGGCCGAGTCCGTCGAGGAGGACGAAGCCGTAGGTGCCGGAGTAGGCGACCCAGGTGTGCTGGACGAAGGAGCCGTCGGCGTACAGGCCGTCGCCCTTGGTGACGTACGGGAAGACCGGGGACAGCGCGTCGCGGGCCAGCGCGATCTTCGCCGGGGCCCGGCCGAGGATGCCGCGCAGCGCGACGACGCGGCACAGGTCGACGCGGTTGGCGCCGGTGCTGGTGCCGGTGTAGTCGCCGAGCATGCCGTCCGGGACGAAGTGGTCGACGGCGGCCAGGTACCGGGACCGCCGGTCCGCGCCGAGCTGCTCGTACAGCATCGCGATGGTGTCCAGGAGGAGGCGGGGACTGCCGATCTGCCACTCCCACCAGTTGCCGTAGCGCGTCGTGCCCGCGTGGTAGACCGTGTCGTGCACATGGTCCAGGCCCTTGAGGACGTCGGCGGCGAGGGCGGCGTCCCCGGTCAGGCCGGTGCCGGGCTGGGCGTGGGCGCGGGCCATGGTGGCGAGGCGGTTGTAGCTGCGGGTGATGCCGGCCGGCGGGTCGAAGTGGCTGTCGGGCCAGAGCGAGCCGGCGGCCGGGCGCATGGCCGCGCGGAAGCCGCGGGCCAGTTCGCCGGTCTCCTTCAGGCGGGCGGCGTACGGTTCGGCGGCGGGGTCGTAGCCGGTGCCGAGCTGGATGCGGAGCCAGCGGCGGCGCAGGGTCTCGTACGGATCGGGGTCGGCGGCGTGCGCGGCGGCGGCCGGGCCGGTGAGCGCGGGCGTCAGCGCCAGGCCGAGCGCGCCCGCTCCGGAGAAGCCGAGGAAGCCCCGGCGGGACCAGACGGGGGAAGGCGGCACGGTCCGTCCTCTCCGTGAACGTCGAGTGCGTACGGATGCGGTCTGGTGCAGCGGTGTCCGACGGTCTAGCACGGGCTCCGGCGCTCCGACAATGCCCATGACACGTCCGCCGTGCAGCGCATGCCCGCCGCGGCGCACCCGTAGCACTCCCCTGGGAATCAAATGTTGAAACTTGAACTAGGTCGCGCTACGCTCAATCTCGTTGAAGGTTTAACAACCCACTTCCGAGGAGGAGCCATGGCTCTGTTCACCCGCAAGCGCGCCACGGCCACGGCCGCGGACACCGGCCGCACCACCGCCCGGCGGCCCGCCGCCGTCCTCGACGCCGACCCCGCCCTCGCCGCCCTGACCGGCGACTACACCATCGACCCGGCGCACAGCCGGATCGGCTTCACCGTCCGGCACGCGATGGTCACCAACGTCCGCGGCGCCTTCGGCACCCACGAAGGCACCCTCCACCTGGACGGCGCCGACCCGGCCCGCTCGACCGCCGCCGTGGACGTCACGATCGCCTCCGTCGACACCGGCATCGCCGACCGCGACGCCCACCTGCGCGGCGCCGACTTCTTCGACGCCGACACCTTCCCGCTGATGACGTTCCGCTCCACCGCCGCCGAGCGCGTCGGCGGCGACACCTACCGGATCACCGGCGACCTGACGATCAAGGACGTCACCCGGCCGCTCACCATCGACCTGGAGTTCCAGGGCACGGCCACCGACGTGTACGGCGCCGAGCGCGTCGGCTTCGAGGGCAGCGCCGAGATCCTGCGCTCCGACTGGGGCCTGACCTGGAACGCGGCGCTGGAGACCGGCGGCGTCATGGTCAGCGACAAGGTCAAGCTCACCTTCGACATCTCCGCGGTGAAGGCCGCCGCCTGAGCCGAAGGCCCGGTGAACCCCGCGGCCCCGTACCGGACCTCCCCCAAGGACCGGTACGGGGCCGCGGTCACCCCGCGCGCCGCGGGCTACTCCTGCGGCTCGACCCCGGCCCGCATCAGCCCGTACGCGTACGCGTCGTCCAGTGCCTGCCACGACGCGGCGATGACGTTCTCGGCGACACCGACCGTGGACCACTCCCCCTGCCCGTCGCTGGTCGACACCAGCACCCGGGTGATCGAACCGGTGCCCACCCGGCCCTCCAGGATGCGGACCTTGTAGTCCACCAGCTCCAGCCCGGCCAGCTGCGGATAGATCCGCTCCAGTGCCACCCGAAGCGCCCGGTCCAGCGCGTGCACCGGACCGTTGCCCTCGGCGGTGGCCACCAGCCGCTCGCCCTTGGCCCACAGCTTCACCGTCGCCTCGTTGGCGTGCGTGCCGTCCGGCCGGTCCTCGACGATCGCCCGCCACGACTCCACCCGGAAGTACCGCAGTGGCCGCCCCTCCGCCTCCTCGCGCAGCAGCAGCTCGAAGGAGGCGTCGGCGGCCTCGTACGTGTACCCCGCCAGCTCGCGCTCCTTGACCCGCTCCACGACCCGGCCGACCAGCTCCCGGTCGCCGCTCAGGTCGAAGCCCAGCTCCTTGCCCTTGAGCTCGATGGAGGCGCGCCCCGCCATGTCGGAGACCAGCATCCGCATGCTGTTGCCGACCAGCGCCGGGTCGATGTGCTGGTACAGGTCCGGGTCGATCTTGATGGCGGAGGCGTGCAGCCCGGCCTTGTGCGCGAACGCGGAGACACCGACGTACGGCTGGTGCGTGGAGGGCGTGAGGTTGACGACCTCGGCGATGGCGTGCGAGATGCGGGTGGTCTCGGCCAGCTTCCCCTCGGGCAGCACCCGGCGCCCGTACTTCAGCTCCAGGGCGGCCACGACCGGGAAGAGGTTGGAGTTGCCGACGCGCTCGCCGTAGCCGTTCGCGGTGCACTGCACGTGTGTGGCGCCCGCGTCCACGGCGGCGAGGGTGTTGGCCACCGCGCAGCCGGTGTCGTCCTGGGCGTGGATGCCCAGGCGCGCCCCGGTGTCCGCCAGCACGGTCCGTACGACGGCCGCGACCTGCGCGGGGAGCATGCCGCCGTTGGTGTCGCAGAGGACCACCACGTCGGCGCCGGCCTCGCTCGCGGTCCGGACGACCTGCTTGGCGTAGGCCGGGTCGAGGGCGTACCCGTCGAAGAAGTGCTCGCAGTCCAGGAAGACCCTGCGGCCGTGCGCGCGCAGGTGGGCGACGGTGTCCCGCACCATCGCGAGGTTCTCCTCCGGCGTGGTGCGCAGCGCCAGCTCCACGTGCCGTACGTGCGACTTGGCGACCAGCGTCACGACCGGCGCCTGCGAGTCCAGCAGCGCCGCCACCTGCGGGTCGTCCTCCACCCGTACGCCCGCCTTGCGGGTGGCGCCGAAGGCGACCAGCTGGGCGTGCCGGAAGCCGATCTCCGTACGGGCCCGCTCGAAGAACTCGGTGTCCCGGGGGTTGGCGCCGGGCCAGCCGCCCTCGATGAAGCCCACGCCGAAGTCGTCCAGGTGCCGGGCGATGGTCAGCTTGTCCGTGACGGTCAGGTTGATGCCCTCGCGCTGTGCTCCGTCGCGCAGCGTCGTGTCGAAGACGTGGAAGGCGTCGGACAACGCCGGTTCGGGTTCGGGTGCGTCCGTCATGGCTGGTCTGGCTCCTGTCGGGGTCTCGGTATACCGGAATGACCGGTTCCACCGCCCCCTCATGGTCCCGCGCGCTCCGCCTCCGGCGGAAGGTGGGCCGGAAACGAAAAGACCTCTCGCGGATGCGAGAGGTCTGCGCGCGGGTCTGGGGCGACGGTGACCGCGCCGCACTCGGTGGGTACGGGCGGTCACTGCGGACCGGCGCGCCTGCTGCCAATAATCGTGGCGAACGGGAGCATGCTGGCATCCTGCCATAAGTTCCCGGGGGTGGCCGGGCGTCTCACAGTGCGGGCCCACTGGGGTGGCCGTCCCTGCTTGTCCTCAAACGCCGGACGGGCTTGGGTTTGGCTGCGGGTCGTCAGGGGTGACGGTTCCTGTGTCCTCAAACGCCGGACGGGCTTGAGTTGGCCGACCGCGCGGGAAGAGGTGCGTCCTCTCCATCCGCCCGCTTCACCCTGTTCAGGTCGATCGTCTTCGTCTCGCGCATGGTGATGTAGACGATCAACGAGACCGCCGCGCAGCCTGCCACGTACCAGTAGTAGCCCGATTCGATGCCGCCCTTCTTGAACCACAGGGCCACGTATTCGGCGGTGCCGCCGAAGAGGGCGTTGGCGATGGCGTACGGGAGGGCGACGCCGAGGGCGCGGATGCCGGTGGGGAAGAGTTCGGCCTTCACGCAGGCGTTGATCGAGGTGTAGCCGGTGACGACGAACAGGGCGAGCAGCGCCAGGCCGAGGGCGGGCCAGAAGCTGCCGGCGTGCTTGAGGAGCGTCATGATCGGCACGGTCAGGAAGGTGGAGCCGACCGCGAAGGTGATCAGCAGCGGGCGGCGGCCGATGCGGTCGGAGAGCCGGCCCGCCAGCGGCTGGACGCACATGAAGACGAACAGGGCGCAGAAGCTGACCAGGGAGGCGGTCGGCTTGTCCAGGCCGGCGCTGCCGGAGAGGTACTTGGTGAGGTAGGTCGTGTACGTGTAGTACGCGACGGTGCCGCCCATGGTGAGGGCGATGACCAGGAACGCCTCGCGCCGGTGCGCCCACAGCGCCTTGAGCGTGCCGCGCTCGGGGTCGTTCTGCGCGCTGTCGTCCTGCGCGTACACCTCCGTCTCCAGCATGTTGCGCCGCAGGTAGAAGACGATGGCCGCGCCGAGCGCGCCGATGATGAACGGGATGCGCCAGGCCCAGCTGTGCAGGGCGTCCTCGGACATGGTGCGCTGGAGGACGATCTGCAGGCCGAGTCCGAGGAGCTGGCCCGCGGTCATGGACACGTACTGGAAGCTGGAGGCGAAACCGCGCTGCCCGGGGGCGGACGCCTCGGTGAGGTAGGTGGCGCTGGCCGCGTACTCGCCGCCGACCGAGAGTCCTTGCAGCATGCGGGCGACGAGCAGCACGGCGACGCCGCCGTACCCGGCCACCGCGTAGGTCGGCGCGACGGCGATGAGGATGGCCGAGGCGGACATCAGCGTGACGGTGAGGGTCAGCGCGGCCTTGCGGCCCTTGCGGTCACCGACCCGGCCGAGCACCCAGCCGCCCACCGGCCGCATGAAGAAGCCGACCGCGAAGATCCCCATGGTGTTCATGAGGTTGGCGGTGTCGTTCCCCTTCGGGAAGAAGGAGTCGGCGAAGTACACCGCGAAACTGGCGTACACGAACCAGTCGAACCACTCGACCATGTTGCCGGCCGAGCCGACCCAGATCTTCTTCCACTGCTCTCGTCCCATGACGGATCACGGTCGCCGACACCGCCCGCCGCGGCAAGAGTTCAGCGGGCAACGATCACGCTTCGTTACCTGCGGGGTATGCGGGCGCACGGCGTACGAACACGTCTGCGCGCCCGGTTGCGTACGGCACGGCGCTGCCCCTCAGCGGATGTGCCGCAGGAACACGTCGGTCTCGTGGTTGGTGTCGCCGGCCACCAGGTCGTCGAGGTGCGACGCGAAGACGGCCTTGCGGCCGTCCGGTGTCATCCCGTCGGGTCCGGCGGTCGCCGCCCGGGGCTTGCCGTCGGTGCCGGGGCTGACCAGGGTGTCCTTGCCGGTCCGCAGGTCCTTGACGTACAGCCCGTACGCGGCGCCGGAGTAGTGCAGCAGCAGGCGCCGGCCGTCCGGGCCGATCGCGTCCGCGGTGGCGTACTGGTTGCCGTTGATGCCGTCCACGCGCCGGACCGCGCCGGTGCGGGTGTCGCGGAGGAAGACGTAGGAGCGGGCTTCGTCGGGCACCGGCACGATGTTCTTGGCCGACGAGTTGAAGGCGACGGTACGGCCGTCGGCGCTGATCAGCGGGTCGGTGGAGCCGGAGGTCGCGGGCCGGCCGTCGGCGGTGGTGTCGATCTGCCGCTGCTCGCCGGTGCGCAGGTCGGCGAGGTGGATGTCGGCCCAGTCGCGCTCGCCGCCGGGGCCGCCGCCGCGCCGGCTGCGCTCCCGGTAGGCCACCTTGGAGCCGTCCGCGCTGATACGCGGCGAGTCGTAGCCGCGTCCTTCCCTGGCGGGGACCCTGCTGGCGCGGCGGGTCGTGCCGGTCTTGCGGTCGCGTACGTAGATCCGGCCGAACTCCTCGTTCGGCGGCGGGTCGGTGGCCTGCCGGCCCAAGTAGGCGACGTAGCGGCCGTCGGCGCTGAGCGCGGGCGTCTCGCCGCCGGTGAAGCCCGCGTCCATGTCCAGATCGACGCGTTCCAGACGCCCGGTACGGATCTCGTAGACGTACACGTGGTACGTCCCGTTCGTTTCGGCGTTGAAGGCCACATGGCGGCCGTCCGCGCTGATCGTGGCGAAGTCGGCGTTGCCGGGGCCGAGCGGGGCGTTGAGGCGGCGGGTGGTGCCGGTGCGGCGGTCGCGCAGGAAGACGTCGTGCGCGAGGGTGCCGTCGTTGTCGTCGCCCGGCACGAGGTTGTCGGCCTCCGAGTCGAAGGCGACGTACCGGCCGTCGGGGCTGATCGCGGCGTTGAACGAACCGCCGCCGACCGCTTCCGAACCGTCCGGCGCGGTGTTCACCCGCTCGGTACGGGGCCCGTGGCCGCCCGCAGCCACCGGGGACGCGTAGGCACCGCTCAGCGCCACCGCCCCGATGAGGACGGAAGCCGCCACGGCTCCTGGTAACGCACGTCTGCCGCGGTTCGCCCGCTCGCCCATGTTTCCCCCGGAAACACCCGCCTCCGGCCCTGCGTCGGAGCGCCAGGGGATACAACCGCACCAGCGGCGACAGGGTCAATGCGCTCTTTTCCGTACAACCTGGGCCGGGTGTCAGCCGTCCGCGGTCACGGCTTGTCCGCGGGCCGCAGCGCTTCGTCCAGGAACTCCCCCACGTGCCGTAGCACCTGCTGCCGGTCCAGGCCCGGCAGCCCGACGACGAGGTGGGTGCTGAAGCCGTCCAGCAGCGCGCGCGTACGCGTGGCGAAGCGCTCCGCGTCCACGGCCCGCAGCTCACCCTTCGAGGCGCCTTCGACCAGCAGCGCCACCAGATCGCGGTGCCAGGCCAGTTCCAGGTCGAGCTGGCGCTCGCGGGTCGCGTCGTCCGCGCTCTGCGAGCGGTTCCACACCTCCAGCCACAGGGTCCAGCGCGGGTCCCGGTGCCCCTCGGGCAGGTACAGCTCCACCAGCGCATCAAGCCGCTCGCGCGCCGGAACACGCTGCGCCAGCGCGGCCCGCCGCCGTGCGCCGAGCTGCTCCTCGCTCCACTGGAGAGTCTGGAGCAGCAGCTCGTCCTTCGTACCGAAGTAGTAGAGGATGTGCCCGCTGCTCATCCCGACCTCGCGGCCCAGCCCGGCCATGGTCAGCCGGTCCAGGCCCGACTCGGCGATGGTGGCCATGGCGGCGGCGAGGACCTGCTCGCGCGGCTGGGTGAGCCGCCGCCGCGGCCGTCGGACCGGTCCGGGCACGGAAACCTCCGGGAACGTCACACTGTGCCCACCTTGGGCTGCTGCTGGGTGATGCAGTGGATGCCACCGCCCGCTGCGAAGATCGTACGGGCGTCGACCGGCGTCACCGTCCGCTCCGGGAACAGCCGCCGGAAGATCCCGGCGGCCTCCTCGTCGCGCGGGTCGCCGAAGGCGCACAGCACCACGCCGCCGTTGCACAGGTAGTGGTTGATGTACGAGTAGTCCACCAGCTCACCCTCCACCTCGACGACGGTCGGCGCGGGCACCTCGACCACCTCCAGCGGCCGGCCGCGCGCGTCCGTCGAGGAGCGCAGCAGCCCGACGGTCTCCTTGCACACCTCGTGGTCGGGGTGGGCCGGGTCGGGCTGGGTGTGCGCGACGACGACGCCGGGCCGGGCGAACGCGGCGACGATGTCCACGTGCCCGCGGGTGCCGAACTGCCCGTAATCGGCGGTCAGTCCACGCGGCAGCCAGACCGCCTTCGTGGTGCCGAGGCCGGCGTGCACCTCCGCCTCGACCTCCTCCTTCGTACTCCCTGGATTACGTCCGGGATCGAGCTGCACGGTCTCCGTCAGCAGCACCGTGCCCGCACCGTCCACATGCAGCCCGCCGCCCTCGTTGACCAGCGACGACCGGTACGTACGCGCCCCGGCCAGCCCGCCCACGTACCCGCCGACCCCGGCGTCCCGCTCCCAGCGGGCCCAGCCCTGACCGCCCCAGCCGTTGAAGATCCAGTCGATGGCGGCCAGCCGGCCCTCCCCGTCCGTCAGAAAGGTCGGCCCGATGTCCCGCATCCACGCGTCGTCCAACGGCCGCTCGACAACCTCGATGTCCGCTCCGAGCAACTGCCGCGCCCCGCCCGCCTGCCCGGCACCCGCCACCACCGTGACCGGCTCGAACCGGCGCACGGCCCGAGCCACCCCGGCCCAGGCCCGGCGGGCCCGCTCCAGCGTCTCGCCACCGTCCTCACCGAAGGTCGCGTTGGGCCCGGGCCAGGCCATCCAGGTCCGCTCGTGCGGAGCCCACTCGGCAGGCATACGGAAGCCGTCGGCGGCGGGGGTGGTCATGGTCGGGATCCTCCGGACTCGGGGCGGGACGGCGGGCCGGGGTGAAGCGGGACGGCCCCTGTCCGGGCCGCCCCGCGGTTCGTGCGCGGCGCGGTGTGGCGCCAGCTCGACGCGGCACGCTTTAGTGCGCCACTCTAACTATGTAGCCCTACCTTGCCAACGGCTTGGTGAATAACAAACACCAATTTTTTGAGCAGCACTCAAATACATACACTCATCACCCACGACCACTCCCCACCTGCCGAACAACCGGTCCCCGAACACCGAACGGCCGCCCGGCAAGATGCCGGGCGGCCGTTCGGTGATCACGTACCGGGATCAGCCCAGCGGATGCATCCAGCCGTGCGTGTCAGGCGTGGCGCCGGTCTGGAGGTCCAGGAGGGCCTTGCGGAGTTTCATGGTGACCTCGCCGGGCTTGCCGTCGCCGACGGTCCAGGAGGCGGCCTCGGACTTGACGGAGCCGACGGGGGTGATGACGGCGGCGGTGCCGCAGGCGAAGACCTCGGTCAGGGAGCCGTCCTCGGTGGCGGCCTTCCAGTCCTCGACGGAGATGCGGCCCTCGGTGGCCTCGTAGCCGAGGTCGGTGGCGATCTTCAGGAGGGAGTCGCGGGTGATGCCGGGGAGGAGGGAGCCGGACAGCTCCGGGGTGACGATCTTGTTCCCGTACACGAAGTACAGGTTCATGCCGCCCATCTCCTCGATCCAGCGGCGCTCCAGGGCGTCCAGCCAGACGACCTGGTCGCAGCCGTGCTGGGCGGCCTGGGCCTGGGCGACGAGGGAGGCGGCGTAGTTGCCGCCGGTCTTGGCGGCGCCGGTGCCCCCGCGCACGGCGCGCACGTACTCCTGGGAGAGCCAGACGGAGACCGGCTTGACGCCACCGGTGAAGTAGGCGCCGGCCGGCGAGGCGATCACGATGAACAGGTACTCGTTGGCGGGCCGGACGCCCAGCCCGACCTCGCTCGCGATCATGAAGGGGCGCAGGTAGAGCGATTCCTCGCCATTGGTCGGCACCCAGTTCTTGTCCTGCTTGACCAGGGCGTCGCAGGCCTCGACGAACGTCTCGACGGGCAGCTCGGGCATTCCGAGCCGGCGGGCGGACGCCTGGAAGCGCCGGGCGTTGGCGTCCGGGCGGAAGGTGGCGACGGTGCCGTCGGGCTGGCGGTAGGCCTTCAGACCCTCGAAGATCGTCTGCGCGTAGTGCAGCGTCATGTTGGCCGGGTCCATGGACAGCGGGGCGTACGGCACCAGCTGGGCGTCGTGCCAGCCGCGGCCTTCGGTCCACTTGATCGTCACCATGTGGTCGGTGAAGTAACGGCCGAAGCCGGGGCTGGCCAGGGCCCGCTCCCGTTCCGCGTCGGAGAGCGGGTGGGAGGAGGGCTTGAGCTCGATCGTGGGCGTCGTCATGAGTGCGTGTCCTTCACCGGTGAGGTTGTGGGGCCGCGCTCACGAAGTCCTTGTCGGTACAGGACGTCCGGTATTTCCCCTCGTACAGCGGCTCCACGTTCGATTATCGCTCCCGAGGTACCGGGGAAGGAAATGCCGTGGTGCGGCGAGGGTGGGACGCCGTGGTCCGAAGGCGGATCCGTGTGCGCCTGCCAGGGGTCGATGGTCGCACCCAACCCGGCGGTAGCACAGTCGCGGACCTACGCGACAGCGCCGGGCGCAGGTGCGGCCCGGCGCTGTCGGTCGGCGCGTGTTCGCGCGGCGAGCGGCGGGCCTCAGCCCGCTACTCGTGCGGCGAGGGCGTCGCCGGTCTCGTCGGTGGTGCGGGGGTCTCGCCCGCTCCGCGAGGTCGGCGGCGACGGCCTCCTCGATGCGGGCCGCCTCGGCGTCGTACCCGAGGTGCCGCAGGAGGAGGGCGGTGGACAGGACGGTGGCCGTGGGGTCGGCCTTGCCGGTGCCCGCGATGTCCGGTGCCGAGCCGTGCACCGGCTCGAACATGGACGGGAAGGCGCCCGTGGGGTTGATGTTCCCGGAGGCGGCCAGGCCGATGCCGCCGGTGACGGCCGCGGCGAGGTCGGTGAGGATGTCGCCGAAGAGGTTGTCGGTGACGATCACGTCGAACCGCTCGGGCTGGGTGACGAAGAAGATCGTCGCGGCGTCCACGTGCAGGTAGTCGGTGGTGACCTCGGGGTACTCCTCGCCCACCTTGTCGAAGATCTTCTTCCACATGTGGCCGGCGTGCACCAGGACGTTGTTCTTGTGGACCAGCGTCAGCTTCTTGCGCGGCCGTGCGTCGGCCCGCTCGTACGCGTCCCGGACCACCCGCTCCACGCCGTACGCGGTGTTCAGGCTGACCTCGGTGGCGACCTCGTGCGGGGTGCCGGTGCGCAGGCTGCCGCCGTTGCCCGTGTACGGGCCCTCGGTGCCCTCGCGGACGACGACGAAGTCGATGTCGGGGCGGCCGGCGAGCGGCGTCGCGGTGTTCGGGAAGAGCTTGGAGGGGCGCAGGTTGACGTAGTGGTCGAAGGCGAAGCGCAGCTTGAGCAGCAGGCCGCGCTCCAGGATTCCGGACGGTACGGACGGGTCGCCGATCGCGCCGAGCAGGATCGCGTCGTGCTCCTTGAGCGACTCCAGCTCCGCGTCCGGCAGGGTCTCGCCGGTGGCGTGCCATCGCCGGGCGCCGAGGTCGTACTCCTTGGTTTCCAGCTTGACGTCCTGCGGGAGGGCCGCGCCGAGGACCTTGAGCCCTTGGGCCACGACCTCCTGGCCGATACCGTCACCGGGGATCACTGCGAGGCGAATGCTGCGAGACATGGCTGGACCCTACTCTCTGTCCCAGTGGTTGACACGTGGCGTCCGGGATACGGACAGGTGGACGGCCGGACACCTGCCGTTCACCCGCAGGGCCCCGCCCGGTCGGACAGTGGTGCGACGTTGCGCTCCATGGACACACCACGCGTGGGCATCCCCGAACCGCTCGCCGGCCGGATGAGCATGCCCGAGCAGCACGAGTACCTCCGCACGAAGCTGACCCGCCGCGGTCTGCTGCGCACCTCCGCCGCGACCGCCGGCGCCGTCGCGGGCGGCGGGCTGCTGGCGGGGCCCGCCCGGGCCGCCGCCCCCTCCCCACCCTGCTCTCCTCCCCCGCCACCGGCGCCGTGCACGGTTCGCTGGTCGCGCCGTTCGGCCGGCACCTGGCCTTCGGCGCCGACCCCCGGCACCAGATGCGCGTCTCGTGGCAGGTGCCGTTCGCGGTCAAGCGCCCGTTCCTGCGCGTGGGGCTGCGCCCCTGGGACCTGAGCCGCAAGATCCACGCCGAGGTGAGGGACCTGCACACGCCCGCGCTGAGCAAGAAACTGCCCGCGGTGGACCAGTACTACCTGCACGCCGCGCTCGACGGCCTGCGGCCCGGCACCACCTACTACTACGGCGTCGGCCACGACGGCTTCGACCCCGCCGACTCCCGCCACTTCGGCACCCTCGGCACCTTCCGCACCGCCCCGGCCCGCGCCGAACGGTTCGTCTTCACCGCCTTCGGCGACCAGGGCGTCAGTTACCACGCCCTCGCCAACGACCAGCTCATCCTGGGCCAGAACCCGGCCTTCCACCTGCACGCCGGCGACATCTGCTACGCCGACCCGGACGGCAGCGGCACCGAGCACGACACCTACGACGCGCGCCAGTGGGACCAGTTCCTCGCGCAGACCGAGTCGGTGGCCAAGACCGTGCCGTGGATGGTGACCACCGGCAACCACGACATGGAGGCCTGGTACTCCCCCACGGGTACGGCGGCCAGCGCGCCCGCTGGAGCCTGCCGGACAACGGCCCGGACGCCGAGCGGGCGCCCGGCGTCTACTCCTTCACCTACGGCAACGTCGCCGTCGTCGCGCTCGACGCCAACGACGTCTCGTACGAGATCCCCGCCAACCTCGGCGTCACCGGCGGCAGGCAGACCAAATGGCTGGACCGGAAGCTGGGCGAGCTGCGCGCCGCCAAGGGCATCGACTTCATCGTCGTCTTCTTCCACCACTGCGCCTTCTCCACCACCAACTCGCACGCCTCCGAGGGCGGGGTGCGCGACGCCTGGCTGCCGCTCTTCGAGAGGCACCAGGTGGACCTGGTGGTCAACGGCCACAACCATGTCTACGAGCGGACCGACGCCATCAAGGGCGGCCGGGTCTCCAAGAAGATGCCCATCGGCGAGACGGTGGACTCCTCGCGCGAGGGCATCGTGTACGTCACGGCCGGCGGCGCGGGCAAGTCGCTGTACGACTTCCCGGTGCCGGACAGCTACGAGGGCCACGTGAAGGACCTCGACCACGTGGACACGTACCACTGGGCCGAGGGCAAGGTGAAGGTCAAGGAAGCCGTGCAGTGGTCGCGGGTGCGCTACACCGGCTACTCCTTCATCGCGGTCGAGGTGCTGCCGGGGCACCGGCCCCGGATGAAGGTGACGGCCCTCGCCGAGTCGGGCGAGAGCATCGACCGCTTCGAGGTCACGCGGCGCCGCTGAGCACGGGCACGGGCGGGTGTGCCCGCGCGCTCGGCGCGCCGCACCCCGCCCGCCCGGGCGGCCCCGGGCTCAGTGCCCGGTCGAGCCGCCGTTGTCCCGGCGGTCGAGCGCCCGCTGGAGCGCCGCGGCGGCGTTCTTGCGGTCGGCCTCGCCGGTCGCGCGGGCGGAGTGACGGATCCTGCGGACAGCGGTCTTGGTCATGATGCGCCTCCAATGCCAAAGCCCCGAGAAGATGAACGGAAGCGTCCTTCCGGAAACGGCCGACATACGCGGGGGCCGCGGTGTCGGCAGGGATCACCTGCGCACACGCACCGGGCCGCACCCGCCCCGCCGCTCGATGGAGCGGAACGTTCGGCTCCTACAAAGCTAAGCCAGCATCGCCGTGCTGTCTGCACAATTACTTGGCCTTCCTACTATCTGAGACGGGCGATGGCCTGAGGTGCTCGTTCGAGTGATCATCTGCTGATCGGTCCCGTCGAGGAGACACGGCTGCGTAGCGTGACGATGTCGCTTGTACCACGGGGCCGGGCGCGCCCACACTTGAGGAGGAGGTGCTACGCCATGACTGTTCTCGCCCGTGAGGCGCCCGAGACTGCATCGGAGGCCCAGATGTCCCTGCCTGTTCTGGACGAGGTCCTGTGGGAGGCATGGAAGGCCATGAAACTCCCCGAGGGCTTCCACGCAGAGATCGTTGAGGGGTTCATCGAGGTGTCGCCTACCGGCCGCTCCAGCCACGGCATGATCATCAATCAGCTACGGGAGCACCTCGTGGCATATCTAGCCGGCAGCGATCACGCTTCGTTCCAGGAAATGAACGTGATGCACGGCCTGACCGTGTGGATTCCCGATCTTTACATCGCGCCCAGGGACATCGCGTCATGCGTTACCCCTGACGGTCTCGGTGTAGAGGCGTCTGCCGTGGCTCTTGTCGCCGAAATGGTGTCACCCGGCCACCGGGACAGGACACGCGATCGTGTGCGCAAGCGCCGTGATTACGCGCGCGCCGGAATCCCGATCTACGTCATCATCGACGACTACGACGAGCTGGGCACCGTAACCATGCTCAGCGACCCCCGCCCCGACGAGGCCAGGTACGCCGCCGAGCACCGCGTGCCTTACGGAACCAGCCTCACCATTCCCGAAGGGCCCGCCAAGGACTTCGTCATCGGAGAATCGATCACCGGACCGCTGCGCACCCGAAGCTGACGTCACGCCGACGGCCCGGCACCCCACCAAGGGAGCGCCGGGCCATCGGCATGACAGGGCTACCAGGTCAGCCCATGTGCGGGTACCGGTAGTCCGTCGGCGCGACCATCGTCTCCTTGATGGCGCGCGGCGACATCCAGCGGAGCAGGTTGAACTTCGAGCCCGCCTTGTCGTTGGTGCCCGAGGCCCGGCTGCCGCCGAAGGGCTGCTGGCCGACGATGGAGCCGGTGGGGCGGTCGTTGAGGTAGAAGTTGCCGGCCGCGAAGCGGAGCTTCTCGGAGGCGGCGACCAGGACCTGCCGGTCCTTGGCGAGGACGGCGCCGGTCAGGGCGTACGCCGAGGCGGACTCCATCTGCTCCAGCATCGCGTCGAAGTCGGCGTCCTCGTAGACGTGGACGGCGATGATCGGGCCGAAGTACTCGGTCTTGAAGACCTCGTTCTCCGGGTCCGAGCAGGCGATCACGGTCGGGCGCACGAAGTAGCCGACCGAGTCGTCGTACGTGCCGCCCGCGACGATCTCGCAGGTCGGGTCCTGCTTGGCGCGGTCGATCGCGGCCTTGTTCTTGGCGAAGGAGCGGTCGTCGATGACGGCGCCGATGAAGTTCGACAGGTCGCTGACGTCACCCATGGTGAGGCCCTCGACCTCCGCCACCAGGTCGTCCTTGAAGCCGTTCTCCCAGGTGGAGCGGGCGATGTAGGCGCGGGAGGCGGCCGAACACTTCTGGCCCTGGTACTCGAACGCGCCACGGGTGATGGCCGTCTTCAGGATCGCCGGGTCCGCGGTCGGGTGCGCGACGATGAAGTCCTTGCCGCCGGTCTCGCCGACCAGACGCGGGTACGAGCGGTAGTTCGTGATGTTCTCGCCGACCGCCTTCCACAGGTACTGGAAGGTGGCGGTGGAGCCGGTGAAGTGGACGCCGGCCAGCTCCGGGTGCGGCAGCGCGACCTCGGAGACCTCCTTGCCGTCACCGGTCACCAGGTTGATGACGCCCTTGGGCAGGCCGGCCTCCTCCAGGAGCTGCATGAGCAGGATCGCGGAGTGGGTCTGCGTGGGCGACGGCTTCCAGACGACGACGTTGCCCATCAGGGCGGGCGCGGTCGGCAGGTTGCCGGCGATGGCGGTGAAGTTGAAGGGCGTGATCGCGTAGACGAAGCCCTCCAGCGGGCGGTGGTCCAGGCGGTTCCAGACGCCGTTCGGCTGGACCGGCGGCTGCTCCTGGAGCAGCTCGCGCGCGAAGTGGACGTTGAAGCGCCAGAAGTCCACCAGCTCGCAGGGCGCGTCGATCTCGGCCTGCTGGGCGGTCTTGGACTGGCCGAGCATCGTGGAGGCGGCGATGGTCTCGCGCCACGGCCCGGACAGCAGGTCGGCGGCCTTGAGCAGGATCGCGGCGCGGTCGTCGAAGGACATGGCGCGCCAGGCCGGGGCGGCGGCCAGGGCGGCGTCGATCGCGTCCTGGGCGTCCTGGCGGGTGGCGTTGGCGTACGTGCCGATGACGGCCTGGTGGTTGTGCGGCTGCACGACGTCGAAGCGCTCGCCGCCGCCCATCCGCTTCTCGCCGTTGATGGTCATCGGCAGGTCGATCGGGTTGCCGGCCAGCTCCTTGAGCTTGGCCTCCAGGCGGGCGCGCTCCGGGGAGCCGGGGGCGTAGCCGTGCACCGGCTCGTTGTACGGGGCGGGGACGTGGGTCACGGCGTCCATGTCGGCCGTCTCCTTCGGTCGGGGGTGTGCGGGTGCGTCGAGTTGTGGGGCGCCGGGCCGCGTGCGGCGGCCCGGCGCGTGCGGTCCGGCCGCGGGGCCGGCCGCCCGGCTCAGCTCTTGGTGGCGAGCGAGCGCAGGAAGAACGCGAGGTTGGCGGGGCGCTCGGCGAGGCGGCGCATGAAGTAGCCGTACCAGTCCGTGCCGTACGGGATGTAGACACGCATCCGGTGCCCCTCGGTGACCAGGCGTTCCTGCTCGGTCTCGCGGATGCCGTACAGCATCTGGAACTCGTAATCGGCGGGCTTGCGGCCGAAACGGCGGCCCAGTTCCTGGCCGATCGCCACCATGCGCGGGTCGTGCGACCCGACCATCGGGTAGCCCTCGCCGGCCATGAGGATCTTCAGGCAGCGTACGTACGCCTTGTCGACCTCCCGCTTGTCCTGGAACGCGACCGTCGCGGGTTCCTTGTAGGCGCCCTTGACCAGGCGCACGCGGGATCCTTCCCCGGCGAGCGCGCGGCAGTCGTCCTCGGTGCGGAAGAGGTAGGACTGCAGGACCGCGCCGGTCTGCGGGAAGCGGGCGCGCAGTTCGCCGAGGATCGCCAGGGTGGAGTCGACCGTGGTGTGGTCCTCCATGTCCAGGGTGACTGTCGTACCGGCCTCGGCGGCGGCCTCGACGACCGGCGTGACGTTCTTCAGGGCCAGCTCGTGGCCGCCGGGCAGCGCCTGTCCGAAGGCGGAGAGCTTGACCGACATCTCGGCGCGCCCGCCCAGGCCCAGGTCCTTGAGGGCGGCGGTCAGCTGGAGGTAGGCGTCGCGGTTGCGCAGCGCCTCGGCCGGGTCGGTGATGTCCTCACCGAGATGGTCGAGGGTGACCTCCATCCCGCGGTCCGCCAGGGACCGCACGACGGCCATCGACGCGTCCAGCCGCTCACCGGCCACGAACCGGTCGACGACCGGACGGGTGACCGGGGCCGCCGAGACGACTCGGCGGATGCTGTCGCTGCGGGCTGCTGCGAGAAGCACGGGACCCAGCACGGGGCACCTCCACGATTCAAGATGACAAGCCGGGCGGGCGCCTGGCAGGCGGGCGCGACGGCGAGATGAGCCACCTGAAACTTAAGGATCTCGCCAGTTCGCGGCCATCGACAGCTGTCTGGCCTTCGTGGCCGGGATCTCAGACAGATGTATGACAATGGAGGGGACCACAACGGCACCGGAGGGCCCACCCTCCCCGGTGGTCGCACGGACGGCAACGGCCGTACGGTTCGGGGGCGCCGTCGGAAAGGAGTCACGCGGCCTATGCGGGGCGATTACCAGCAGCTCGTGGACGAGATCTCGGCCGCCCTCGGCGCCCCGGCGACCCTGGAGGACCGCGACTTCGGCCTGATCGCCTTCGGCGCGCACGAGGGCGACGACGACCTGGTCATGGACCCCGTACGGACCCGTTCGATCCTCCAGCGCCGCTCGACGGCGGCGGTGCGGGCCTGGTTCGAGGCGTTCGGCATCGCCCGCGCGAAGACGGCGCTGCGCATCCCGCCCGACCCGGCGGCCGGGGTCTTCAAGGGCCGGATCTGCCTGCCCGTACGCCACCGCGGCATCGTGCAGGGGTACGTCTGGCTGCTGGACGACGGCCACTTGACCGATCTGGAGCTGGGCGGGGGCGGCGCGCCGCCGGACCCCGTATCGAGCAGGCGATGGAGTCGGCCTCCGGCATCGGCGCCCTGCTGGCGGCGGAGGCCCGCGCGGGCGCCGAACTGGGCGACCTGCTGCGCACGCTGCTGGTCTCGCGTCCCACGGAGCGCACCGCCGCGGCGGCCGCGCTGCGCGACGGGCTGCGGTCAGCGGCGGACGCGCCCCTGCTGGTGGTCGCGGTGACGCCGTGGGACGTGCCGGAGGCCGATCACGCACCGCTGCCGAACCTGCCGGGGCTGCTGGCCGCCTGCACGCTGCCCGCCGCGAACGGGGCGGCCGAGGAGGCGCCGGGCCCGGCGGCCCCGAGTGGCACGCCGGCCGCTTCCGGAGGGCGGCGCTCCGCTCCCGTTCCGCCGATGCGGGCGACCGCCGACGCTCCGTCGCTGGCGGCTCTCGTACGGCTGCGTTCGCCGTCGGCCCTCGCCGCGGCCCATACGGTGGCCGAGCACCTGCTGCGCTCGCCGCGCGCGGGCGGCGGGCCGGCGCCGGGCGGGGTGGATGCCCGTACGCTGCCCGGGGCCGCCGGACTCGGCACGCCCGTACGGGACTTGGCCGGTCTGCCGACCGCCTGGCACGAGGCACTGGCCGCGGCGCGGGCCGCGCGCGCCGAGCCCCGGCTGGGTCCGGTGGCCGAGTGGGACACCATCGGCGCGTACCGCCTGCTGACGGGTCTGCCGTCGGTCGAACCGGACCCGCCGGTACGGCCGCTGCTGGCCCCCGCGCACAGTGAACTCGCCCGTACCGCCGAGGTGTTCCTCGACTGCGCGGGGCAGGCGGGCCGCGCGGCCCAGGCGCTCGGCATCCACCGGCAGACGCTGTACTACCGGCTCGGCCGCGTCGAGAAGCTGACCGGCCTCGACCTGGACGAGGGCGGTGACCGCCTGCTGCTCCACATGGCGCTGAAGACGGCACGGCTGTGAGGCGTCCGCCACCTGCGGGTCCGTGGGGCGTCGGCGGCACTGCCGGGGCCTGCGCGGCGGGCGGACGGCCGCGCAGGGGCCGGGTGACGGGCCGCGCCGTTCCCGGGCGTCCGGGAACAGGGGTTTGTTGAGTACTGGACAGACGGCGGGTCCGGACGGACGATGAGACCCTGCGGCCGGTACCCGTCGCGAGAACGAGGTACCCGCGAGGGATGCGGCCGCCGCCGGGAGAAGAACCGGAACCGGCGGCGACCGACTGCCGGGTGACGGGGCTCCTCTTCCCCCTCGCCTGGCACTGTCCGCCCTTCCTGGCGGGCCGGGGGCGCGCGGGAGGACCCCTGGCTGAGAGGTACCGGGAAGGGCGGGGCCGGAGGCGCGTGTTCGCTGCGTGGCGCGGATCTCCGGCCGGTCTTGGGTGCGTACTGCTCGGCGACCTCTGGGTCTGGGAGATCCGGGCCCGGCGGCATCTGCTGCCTGGTCCGTACGGCGAGCGTAGAGCGCGGCGGCGCGACCGGACAAGTGCCGGTCGGTCAAATACCGAACGCTCTCGGCCGGTTGGCCGGTACGGGCCGTCATCGGCCGGGACCTTGGGCGGCCCGGGTGCGGTCGAAAAGCGGGCGGTCAGAGCTCGGCGAGCAGGCCCGCGGGCGGCTCGGGTACGGTCAGGGGGCGGGCGTTCCGCCGCCCGCGCGCTCCTCCCCCGGTCCGTGCGCCGTGGCCGGGAGCACCGTTCCGGAGAGCACCCGCCGCATCGCCTCCACGAGGTCGCCGCCCGAGGGCAGCGCCGCCGGAGAGACCAGGGACTGCACCATCAGGCCGGTGAGCAGCGCCTGGTAGAAGGAGCCGACGACGCGCGCCGACTCCGCGTCCACCTCGGTGTCCGGCACGTTCTCGAAGACCGCGACCAGCCCTTCGCCGCCCTCCGGCAGGACCGTGGCCAGCGCCGCGCGGAGTTCGGGGTCGCGGGGCAGCAGGCCGAGCACCTCGACCTGGGAGGCCACGAAGTCGCGCTGCTCCAGGAAGCTCCGCAGGATGCGGTCCCACACGGCCGCGAAGCGCTCCACGGGATCACCGGCCGGCTCCCCGCCGTCGGCCTCCTCCGGACCGGCGAGCCCGGCGCCCCACTCCTCGACGGACTCCACCAGCGCCTGGTGCATCAGGACGTCCTTGGAGCCGTAGTGGTAGCCGATGGACGCCAGGTTCGTGCCGGAGGCGGCCACGATGTCGCGGGCGGTGGTGCGCGCGTACCCCTTTTCCAGGAGGCAGCGCTTGGCCCCTTCCAGCAGGTCTTCACGGTGTCCCATGCGGTCAGCCTATGCCCGGCGGGCAGCGGTGCCGGACGGGGTGCACCGGGCAGGCGCATGGTGTACGGGCGGAGCCCGGCTCGCCGGCGGTGGTACGGAGCCCGGCGCGCTCGGAGCCCGGCCCGCCGAGGGCAGTACGGCACCCGGCCCGCCGCGCGGTGGCTGCGGCGGGCCGGGCCCGTGGAGCGGCGGACTGCCGAAAGCGGCGGCGCCCGGAGGGCCGGCGGTCTACCGGCCCCGGTCGGTGCCCGGGCCGCCGCGGCCCCGCTCGGGCCCCTGGCCACGGCCCCGGCGGTCGCGCCGTCCGGTGCCCTTGCCGTCGTCGAACTCCACCTCTTCCCGGTGGACCTCGGTGTTGACCTCCTGCTGTTCGGTGACCCGCTCGGTCTCCAGCCGGATCCGCTCGACCGGCACGTTCTCCTTGCGGACGACGACCTGCTCCTCGTAGAGCGTGACGTCCAGCTCACCGTCGCTCAGCTCGGGCTGCCGGCCCCGCCCCTTGCGGCGGTCCTCTTCGCTGATCTTCTCGCGCGTGATGCGGGCCTCGTCGTGGCTGACGGGTACGGAGCGGTGCACCTCGCCGGTCGTCACGTGCTTGCGCAGCCGGGCGTGGCCGCTCTCGTGCGCCTCGGTGCCGATCTCGACGTGCTCCTCGGAGATGAGCATCTCCGGGTTCTGCTCCTTGGACCGCGCGGCGTCGTCCCGGCCGCGGGACATGGCCATCGCCCCGGCCCCCGCGCCGGCCAGCGGCGCGGACTCGGTCCGCTCCCGGCGGCGCTCCTCGGGCGGGCGCATCCCGGCCGCGCCAGCGGTGCCCATTCCGGCGCCGGCGGCCGTGGTCCGGCCCGGGACCGTGCCGGTCGGTGCGGTGCCCGGCCGGGACATCCCGTAGTGCCGGTAGAGCCGTTCCTCCTCGGCCGGTTCCAGGTGCCCGTCCGCGTCGATCCGCGGGGCGTCCTTGATCTGCTCCTTCGTGTACGGAACCTGCAGTTCGTCGCCCACCCGCCGGCCTCCGGCGAGCGGTACGAAGGTCTCCTTCATGCCGAACAGGCCGGTGCGCACGGTGATCCACTCGGGCGCGTCGGTGGCGTCGTCCCGGTAGATCTGCTGGACCGAGCCCACCTTGGTGCCCTCCGGGTCGACCACGTTCTTGCCGGCCATGTCCTGAAGGTTCTCACCCAGGGGTGCGTTCATGGCGTCGCTCTCCTTCCGCACGCGCCGGCAGGGGGCACGTGCAGTTCCCATTGCGCGCCGCGGCGCGGCGCGCAGCGAGTCGGAAAACCCCGGAACACCGGCTCGGCGGCGAGTTTGCGGGGCGTCCGGCTTCGGTCCGCACTAGGCCGAACGGGTGATGGGCCGACTGCTCCCCCGCCCGCACGGCAGCGGGCCCGGGCTCCCGCCGCAGCGGGGCCCGGGCCCGGTGGGGTACGGGTACGGCCGTACCTCAGTCCGCGAGGTTGACCGCGCGCGCCGAGGTGGCGCCGATCTCGTCGGCGATCTCGGCGAGCACCGGCGCCGGGATCGTGTCGTCGACGGTCAGCGCGACCAGCGCCTCGCCGCCCGCGTCGGCCCGCGAGACCTGCATGCCCGCGATGTTGATGTCCGCCTCGCCGAGGATCCGGCCCAGCGTGCCGACGACGCCGGGGCGGTCGCCGTAGCGCAGGAAGGCCATGTGGTCGGCGAGCGCCAGGTCGATGGAGTGCTCACCGACCGCGACGATCTTCTGCTGGTTCTTGTTGCCCGCCAGGGTGCCGGAGATGGAGATCTCGTCGCCGCCGGACAGGGTGCCGCGCACCGTGACCACGTTGCGGTGCTCGGCCGACTCGCTGCTGGTGGTCAGGCGCACCTCGACACCGCGCTCCTGCGCGAACAGCGGGGCGTTGACGTACGAGACGGTCTCGGCCACCACGTCCTGGAACACGCCCTTGAGCGCGGACAGTTCCAGCACCTTGACGTCGTGCTGGGTGATCTCGCCGTACACCTCGACGTCCAGGCGGACCGCCACCTCGCCCGCCAGCGCGGTGAAGATCCGGCCCAGCCGCTCGGCCAGCGGCAGCCCCGGCTTGACGTCCTCGGCGATCACGCCGCCCTGGACGTTGACGGCGTCCGGCACCAGCTCGCCGGCCAGCGCCAGGCGCACCGACCTGGCGACCGCGATGCCCGCCTTCTCCTGCGCCTCGCCCGTCGAGGCGCCGAGGTGCGGGGTGGCGACGACCTGGTCGAACTCGAACAGCGGGGAGTCGGTACAGGGCTCGCTGGCGTAGACGTCCAGGCCCGCGCCGGCCACCCGGCCCTCCTTGAGGGCGCTGGCCAGCGCGGTCTCGTCCACGATGCCGCCGCGCGCGGCGTTGACGACGCGCACCGTCGGCTTGACCTTGTGCAGCGCCTCGTCGCCGATCAGGCCGAGGGTCTCGGGGGTTTTGGGGAGGTGGACGGTGATGAAGTCCGCGACCTCCAGCAGCTCGTCGAGGGTGACCAGCTTGACGCCCATCTGCGCGGCGCGGGCCGGCTGCACGTACGGGTCGTAGGCGACGATCTTCATGCCGAAGGCCGACATCCGCTGCGCGACCAGCACGCCGATCCGGCCGAGGCCGACCACGCCGAGGACCTTCTCGGACAGCTCGACGCCGGTGTACTTGCTGCGCTTCCACTCGCCGTTCTTCAGCGCGGTGTTCGCCTGCGGGATGTTGCGGGCCGTGGCGAGCAGCAGGCCGCAGGCCAGCTCGGCGGCGGTGACGATGTTGGAGGTCGGCGCGTTGACGACCATCACGCCGGCCTTGGTGGCGGCGGAGACGTCGACGTTGTCCAGGCCGACACCGGCCCGGGCGACGACCTTGAGCTTGCGGGCGGCGGCGATGGCCTCGGCGTCGACCTTGGTCGCGCTGCGCACGAGGATCGCGTCGACGTCGGCGATGGCGGGCAGCAGCTCGGCCCGGTCGGCGCCGTTGCAGTGCCGGATCTCGAAGTCCGGACCGAGGGCGTCGACGGTGGCGGGCGACAGTTCCTCGGCGATCAGTACGACAGGTTTCGAGCTCACGTGGTCTTCAGTCCTCACTAGTCCTGGGGGCCCCACCCGTGCCCCTGATGGCTACGGGGAGGACGGCCGTCCCGACGGCCGAAGGCGGTGAAGGGGGCAGCCGCGTGGAAGACGCACGACGCTGTGAGCCTGACGCGCTTGTGGTGTGCAGTGTAGTGCTGGCTTCCGGCCGTTCATCCGCCGTTTCGGAAGGATCACCCGGTCGTGGTGCGACGCGGTGGACAACACCATGGCGGGGGCCGGGCGCCGGACGCGGCGAACGGGGCCGCGGCGACTGCCGCGGCCCCGTGCCGTACGGCTCACTGCTCGTCGTCGACCCAGCTCATCAGCTTGCGGAGCTTCTTGCCGGTGGTCTCCAGCAGGTGGTCCTCGTCGGCCTTCTTGTACTCGTTGTACTTGGGCAGGCCGGCGTTGTACTCCGCCATCCAGTTGTTCGCGAAGGTGCCGTCCTGGATCTCGGCGAGCACCTTCTTCATCTCGGCCTTGGTGGCGTCGTTGACGATCCGCGGGCCGGTGACGTAGTCGCCCCACTCGGCGGTCTCGGAGATCGACCAGCGCATCTTCTCCAGGCCGCCCTCGTACATGAGGTCCACGATCAGCTTCAGCTCGTGCAGGCACTCGAAGTAGGCGATCTCCGGCTGGTAGCCGGCCTCGACCAGGGTCTCGAAGCCCGCCTTGACCAGCGCCGAGGCACCGCCGCAGAGCACCGCCTGCTCACCGAAGAGGTCGGTCTCGGTCTCCTCGGTGAAGGTGGTCTTGATGACGCCGGCGCGGGTGCCGCCGATGCCCTTGGCGTACGACAGGGCCAGCGCGAAGGCGTTGCCGGAGGCGTCCTGCTCGACGGCCGCGATGCACGGCACGCCGCGGCCCTCCTCGTACTGGCGGCGCACCAGGTGGCCCGGGCCCTTGGGGGCGACCATGCACACGTCGACGTTCTCCGGCGGCTTGATGAAGCCGTAGCGGATGTTCAGGCCGTGGCCGAAGAACAGCGCGTCGCCGTCCTTCAGGTTGTCCTTGACGGACTCCTCGTAGACCTTCGCCTGGATCGGGTCCGGCACCAGGATCATGATGACGTCGGCCTCCGCCGCCGCCTCGGCCGGGCTGACCACGCGCAGGCCCTGCTCCTCGGCCTTGGCCTTCGACTTCGAGCCCTCGTGCAGACCCACCCGGACGTCGACGCCCGAGTCGCGCAGGGAGAGGGCGTGGGCGTGGCCCTGGCTGCCGTAGCCGAGAACCGCGACCTTGCGGCCCTGGATGATGGACAGGTCGGCGTTGTCGTCGTAGAACAGCTCGGCCACTTCGGGTATCTCCTTGGATCTAGCTGGTTGCCCGACACATTACGTCGGGCTCGTGAGGAAAGGTTCGGGGGTCTCGCGATACGGTCCGGGCGGGCCCCGGGAGGGCGCGGACGGCTCAGGCGGAGCGGTCCAGGGCCCGCAGCGAGCGGTCCGTGATGGAGCGGGCGCCGCGCCCTATGGCGATGGTGCCGGACTGCACCAACTCCTTGATGCCGAACGGCTCCAGCATCTTGAGCATCGCTTCGAGCTTGTCGCTGCTGCCGGTCGCCTCGATGGTCACCGCGTCCGGGGAGACGTCGACGGTCTTGGCGCGGAAGAGCTGGACGATCTCCACGATCTGCGAGCGGGTCTCGTTGTCGGCGCGCACCTTGGCCAGCACCAGTTCCCGCTGGACCGCGGCGCCGGGCTCCAGCTCGACGATCTTCAGCACGTTGACGAGCTTGTTGAGCTGCTTGGTGACCTGCTCCAGCGGGAGCGACTCGACGCTCACCACGATGGTGATACGGGAGATGTCGGGGTGCTCGGTGACGCCCACGGCGAGCGAGTCGATGTTGAATCCGCGGCGGGAGAACAGGGCGGCGATCCGGGCCAGGATGCCGGGGGTGTTCTCCACCAGGACGGAGAGCGTGTGCTTGGACATGGTCGGTCTTCTCTCTTCTATCCGCGTGTCTCGCGTCCCGGCGTCTCAGTCGTCTTCGTTGTCGCCGAAGTCCGGGCGGACCCCGCGGGCCGCCATGACCTCGTCGTTGGAGGTGCCGGCCGCGACCATCGGCCAGACCTGGGCGTCCTCGTGCACGATGAAGTCCACGACCACCGGGCGGTCGTTGATCGCGTTTGCCTTGGCGATGACCGCGTCCAGCTCGGCCGGGTCCTCGCAGCGCATCGCGACGCAGCCCATCGCCTCGGCCAGCTTCACGAAGTCCGGGACGCGGGTGCCGCCGCCGGCCACCTCCGCGGTGGCGAGGCAGTCACTGGGGCCGCTGTGCAGGACGGTGTTGGAGTAGCGCTGGTTGTAGAACAGGGCCTGCCACTGGCGGACCATGCCGAGGGCGCCGTTGTTGATGATGGCGACCTTGATCGGGATGTTGTTCAGCGCGCAGGTGACCAGTTCCTGGTTGGTCATCTGGAAGCAGCCGTCGCCGTCGATCGCCCAGACCGTACGGTCCGGCCGCCCGGCCTTGGCGCCCATGGCGGCCGGCACGGCGTAGCCCATCGTCCCGGCGCCGCCGGAGTTCAGCCAGGTGGACGGAGTGTCGTAGTCGATGAAGTGGGCGGCCCACATCTGGTGCTGGCCGACGCCCGCCGCGTAGATCGTGCCCTCGGGGGCCAGCTCGCCCAGACGCTGGACGACCTGCTGCGGGGCCAGGCTGCCGTTGTCGGGGTGGCCGTAGCCCAGCGGGTACGTCTCGCGCCAGCGGTCGAGATCCTTCCACCAGGCGGTGTAGTCGCCGGTGCGGCCCGCCGCGTGCTCGGCCTGGAGGGCCACGACCAGGTCGGCGATGACCTCGCGGGCGTCGCCGACGATCGGCACGTCGGCCGCGCGGTTCTTGCCGATCTCGGCCGGGTCGATGTCGGCGTGCACGACCTTGGCGAACGGGGCGAAGGAGTCCAGCTTGCCGGTGACCCGGTCGTCGAAGCGGGCACCGAGCGCGACGATCAGGTCGGACTTCTGCAGGGCGGTGACGGCGGCGACCGTACCGTGCATCCCGGGCATGCCGACGTGCTGCGGATGGGTGTCGGGGAAGGAGCCCAGGGCCATCAGGGTGGTGGTGACGGGCGCACCGGTCAGTTCGGCCAGCACCTTCAGTTCGGCGGTGGCACCGGACTTCATCACGCCGCCGCCGACGTACAGGACCGGACGGCGGGCCTCGGTGATCAGCCGGGCGGCCTCGCGGATCTGCTTGGCGTGCGGCTTGGTGACCGGGCGGTAGCCGGGCAGGTCGGTGTGCGGCGGCCAGGTGAAGGTGGTCTGCGCCTGGAGGGCGTCCTTGGCGATGTCCACCAGGACCGGTCCCGGGCGGCCGGTGGAGGCGATGTGGAACGCCTCGGCAATGGTGCGGGGGATCTCGGCCGCGTCGGTGACCAGGAAGTTGTGCTTGGTGATCGGCATCGTGATGCCGCAGATGTCCGCCTCCTGGAAGGCGTCGGTGCCGATCGCCTTGGAGGCGACCTGACCGGTGATCGCGACCATCGGGACGGAGTCCATGTGGGCGTCGGCGATCGGGGTGACGAGGTTGGTGGCACCGGGTCCGGAGGTGGCCATGCAGACGCCGACCTTGCCAGTGGCCTGCGCGTAGCCGGTGGCTGCGTGGCCGGCGCCCTGCTCGTGGCGGACCAGGACGTGGCGGACCTTCGAGGAGTCCATCATCGGGTCGTACGCGGGGAGGATGGCGCCCCCGGAATGCCGAACACGGTGTCGGCCCCGACCTCTTCGAGCGAACGGATGAGGGACTGCGCGCCCGTGACGTGCTCCACGGCGGTCGCGGTCGCTCCGCCGGAGTTACGGGCCCGCGGCTGCGGATGGTGGGCCCCGGTGGCCTGCTCGGTCATCTGCGTCTCTTCTCGAAGCTGAGGGTTTTGGCGGGGTATGGGGGTAGTTATGCAACAAAAAACCCCTCGTGCCGTGAGGCAAGCGAGGGGAGCGCGCCGGTGCGGAGCGCTGGGTTTCTTGAGTGACCCAGCTTCAGCCGACGCGCTGTCCAAGTACGAGAATTCGGGTGCGCATGGAACTGACCCTCCCCCTGCTGCCAGGGGAGTGTCAAGTGGGTGGGACGGAGGTCTCACTATTTGGGCGCAGCGGAGGCCTGGCCAGCGCGGCCTCCGCCCCGTCCCGGCCGTCGCCCGGCCCGAATCGCCTGGGCAGTTCGCCCAGCACCCGTCCGGGTGACACCGGTTCGCGCCCCTTCTTGACGTGACGCACCGGCAGGCCCGTACCGCTGAGCACCACCGCCCGGCCCTCGCTCCCCGGGCCCGGCACCGGATAGCCGCCCTGCGTCAGCGCGCGGCGCAGCCGGTGCTCGTCCAGCGGCCCGGAGAAGGCCATGCCCTGGCCGTGCGTACAGCCCATGGAGCGCAGCGCGACGATCTGCTCGGGCAGGTCGACGCCGTCGGCGACGGACTGCATGCCGAGGTCGGAGGCGATCCGCAGCAGCCCCGAGGTGATCTTGTGCAGCCGGGCGGAGTCCACCACCCCGTCGACCAGGTCGCGGTCCAGCCGCAGCACGTCGACGGGCAGCCGCCGCAGCGCTCCGATGGCGGCCGCGCCGCTGCCGAAGCCGTCCAGGGCGATCCGTACCCCCAGGCGGCGCAGGGCGACCAGGCGGCGCTCCAGCTCCTCCAGCGGTATCCGCGGGTCGGTGTCGGACAGCTCCAGGACCAGCGACCCGGACGGCAGGCCGTGCCGGGACAGCAGGGCCTCGATGCTCTTGGGCGGCAGCGCCCGGTCGAGCAGCCGGTGGGCGGAGATCCGGACGGCCACCGGGACCGGGTGGCCCGCCCGGTGCCGGCCGGCGGCCTGCTGCACCGCCTCCTCCAGCTGCCAGCGGCCCAGCTCGGCGCTGCGGTCGCCGTCCTGCTTGAGCCGGCCGCGGTCGCCGACCCGCAGGAACTCGGCGGGGGTGAAGAGTATGCCCTGGGCGGAACGCCAGCGGGCCAGGGCGGCGACCGCCGTGATCCGGCCGCCGGCCAGTTCCACCACGGGCTGGTGGAGCAGCGCGAACTCGCCGTCGTGCAGGGCGGTGCGCAGCTTGGTGGCCAGCTCGGCGCGGTGCACCACGTCGGCCTGCATCTGTGGCGCGTACAGCTTGACGCAGCCCTTGCCGGCCTGTTTGGCGCGGTACATCGCCAGGTCGGCGTTGCGCATAAGGGGGCCGGGGGTGATGCCCGGCTCGGCGAAGGCGACGCCGATGCTGGCGGCGACCCGTACGTCCCGGCCGTCGATCTTGTACGGGTCGGAGAGCCGGATGCGCAGCCGGTCGGCGACCTCCAGGATGCGGTGCTCACGCGCCGCGTGGTCGCGGGAGCCGTCGCCCATGATCAGCGCGGCGAACTCGTCGCCGCCCAGCCGCGCGGCGGTGTCTCCGGCCCGTACGGATTCGGCCAGTCTGCGGGCGGCCTGGATCAGCAGCTCGTCGCCCGCCTGATGGCCGATGGTGTCGTTCACCTGCTTGAAGCCGTCCAGGTCGATGTAGAGCACGGCGGTGCCCGGATCGGTGGCGCGGCGGCCGGTCAGCGCCTGGCTGACCCGCTCGGTGAACAGGGCCCGGTTGGGCAGGTCGGTGAGCGCGTCGTGCGAGGCGTTGTGCTGCAACTGTGCCTGGAGGCGGACGCGTTCGGTGACGTCGCGGGAGTTGAAGATGAGGCCGCCGTGGTGGCGGTTGACGGTGGACTCGACGTTGAGCCACTTCTCGCCGCCCGCGCGGTGTTCGCCCGCGCGGAAGCGGCACTCGATGCGGGTGGTCGGTTCGTCCTCGGGCCGGGCGGCGAGGAATCTGCGCACCTCGTGCACCACCCGCCCCAGGTCCTCGGGATGGATGAGTGAGGCCAGCTCGGAGCCGATCAGCTCCTCCGCGTCCCGGCCGTAGACCCCCGTGGCGGCGGGGCTGACGTAGCGCAGTATCCCGGTGGGCGCGGCGATCATGATGACGTCGCTGGAGCCCTGCACCAGCGAGCGGAAGTGGTTCTCCTTCTGGGCCAGTTCCTGCGTGAGGGTGATGTTGTCGAGCAGCATGATGCCCTGGCGCACGACGAGGGCGAGGACGACCGTGCAGCCGGTGAAGAGCACCACGCGGTCGATGCGGCGGCCGTCCAGGACGTTGTACAGAATGCCCAGGGTGCAGACGGCGGCGGCCAGGTACGGGGTGAGGGCGGCCAGCGAGCCCGCGATGGGCCGGGTGGCCGCCGCGGTGGCCGCGGGGGTGCCCGTGGCCGGCGGGGTGCGGGGGCGGCGCGCTCGGGAGCCGCCGCCGCGGTGTCGCCGCCGGGCAGCCGCCGGGCCACCCAGGGCGCGTACGTGAGCAGCATCGAGCCGGCGAACCAGCCGGCGTCCAGGATCTGTCCGGAGCGGTAGTGCTCGCGCAGCAGCGGCGAGCTGAACAGCGCGTCGCACAGCACCGTCAGGGCCAGCGCCGCGATGGCGGTGTTGATGGCCGAGCGGTGCGCCGAGGAGCGCTTGAAGTGCAGGGCGAGCACCATGCTCACCAGCACGATGTCCAGCAGCGGGTACGCCAGCGCGAGCGCGCCCTGCGGCACGCTCTGGCCCTGGAAGTGCGCGGTGTGCGCGAGCGCCAGGCTCCAGGAGAGCGTCAGCAGCGAGCCGCCGATCAGCCAGGCGTCCAGCCCCAGGCACACCCAGCCGGCCTTGCTCACAGGCCTCTTGGCGAGCACGAGCAGGCCGACGATGGCAGGTGGCGCGAAGAGCAGGAAGCAGAAGTCCGCGAGCGACGGGCTCGGCACCGGCGCGCGCAGCACGACCTCGTACCAGCCCCAGACGCCGTTGCCGATCCCCGCCATCGTGGAGGAGGCGGCGAACAGCAGCCAGGCGGGTCGAAACCGGCCGTGGTGCGTGCGGGCGTACAGGAAACAGGAGACGGCCGCGGCGAAGGCGGCCACGCTGAGGCCGAAGTCGCCCATGAAGAGCGCCAGTTCGGGAGAGCCCCAGCCCAGGGCGGCGCCCACCGCGTAACCGCCGCAGACGACCGCGAGCACGACCTGCGGGACCACACCCGGTGCGCCGCCGGTCTGCACCGGCGGCCGGGCGAGGACCGCGCCCGTGGCGCTCACCGCCCTCTCCTCCCGCCCACCGCGCGGCATCGTCGTGGCCGGTGCGCGCACGGCGCCCGGCGCGCCCATGGACCCGGAGGTGTCCCCCGGGGGATTGCGGAGTGCCTGTCCCGTGCGTCGTCCATCGGCCGTACATCGCCCGTCGCCCCCCTCGGTTCCGGTCTTTCGCGCTGCGCCGCAGCACTGCCCGGCGCTGTCCCCGCTCGGACGATACACCAGTTTCGTCACTCAGGGACATAGCTTCTCTACGCAGCGTGACTGTCGGTGGGATGCGGATACCCAGTGCAGTCGTACGGCCCCGTAGAGCTACCCGCAAGAGGGCCGGGAAGGTTTCACCCGGCCGTAGCCACGACGTTGCACAAGGGATCACCGGAGGCGAAACGTGTCAGCTGATCCCTGATGAGGCGCTTCGCGCGGGGCAGGAAGGCAGAGCTGGGGCCTCCGACGTGGGGAGTGACGAGCACGCCGGGAGCGTGCCACAGCGGATGTCCCGCGGGCAGCGGTTCCGGATCGGTGACGTCCAGGGCCGCCCGCAATCGCCCCGATTCGAGTTCGGCCAGAAGCGCCTTCGTGTTGACGACGGCGCCGCGCGCCACGTTCACCAGCAGCGCACCGTCCTTCATTCGGGCCAGGAAATCGCTCCCGACCAGGCCGCGGGTGGCGTCGGTGAGCGGCGTGGCGATGATCACGACGTCCGCCGCGGGCAGCTCGGCGGGCAGGTCGGCGAGCGGAAGCACGGGCCCGCGCACGGTCTCACGTGCGGTGCGCGCAATGCGCGCCACCCGCGCGCACTCGAAGGGTGTGAGCCGGTCCTCGATCGCACTGCCTATCGATCCGTACCCCACGATGAGCACCGTCCTGTCGGCGAGGGCGGGCCGGAATCCGCCGAGCCACCGCTCCTCGTCCTGGCCCCGGACGAATTCCGGAATGCCGCGCAGCGAGGCGAGCGTCAGGGTGAGCGCCAGCTCGGCCGTGCTGGCGTCGTGCAGTCCGCGGGCGTTGCACAGGTGTGTCCCCGGCGGCAGCTGGGGCAGGGCGGGCAGCATGTGCTCGATGCCGGCGGTCAGGGTCTGCACGGCGCGCAGCCCGGTCATCTCCGTCAGCGGGCGTAGGCACACCTGCGGATCCTTCATGTACGGGACCACGTAGAAGGCGCAGCGGGCGGGGTCGGCGGGGAACTCCGGCCCGGCGTCCCAATGGACGTAGTCGAAGCCGTCCGGCAGTCCGCCGATCTCGGCGGCGGGGATCGGAAGCCATACGTCGTTCGCGGCGGTGCGCGGGTCTGCAGGTGCCATGGCCCGAGGCTATGCGATGCCCTCCGGCCTCAGACGTTAGTTTGGTCAGGCCCTTGATCGGGGGCGAGGGGATGGAGGCACGACCACGTGGAGCGCAGGACAATCGGGGCTACAGCGCTCGAAGTGGGTGCAATCGGACTCGGCTGTATGCCGATGAGCTGGGGATACACCGAGTCGCAGCGCAACGGCGAGACCTCGCTGCGCACCGTGCACACCGCGCTCGACCAGGGCTGCACCCTGCTCGACACCGCCGACATGTACGGGCCGTTCACCAACGAACTGCTGGTCGGGCGGGCCCTGAAGGAGCGCCGCGCGGAAGCCTTCGTCTCCACCAAGGTCGGACTCCTGGTGGGCGAGCAGCACATCGTCGCCAACGGGCGGCCCGGCTACGTGAGACGGGCGTGCGACGCCTCGCTGCGCCGCTTGCAGACCGACTGCATCGACCTGTACCAGCTGCACCGCACCGACCCCGAGGTACCGATCGAGGAGACCTGGGGCGCGATGGCGGGGCTGGTGGCCGCCGGGAAGGTGCGGTCGCTGGGGCTGTGCGCGGTAGGCGCGCGCGCCGGGCGCCGCCGGGGCACGCGGCTGTACGACGGGACGCTGCGGCAACTGGAACGCATCCAGCAGGTGTTCCCGGTCAGCAGCGTGCAGGCCGAGCTGTCGGTGTGGTCGAAGGAGGCACTGGAGACGCTGCTGCCGTGGTGCGTCACGCGCGGCGTGGGATTCCTCGCGGCCATGCCGCTGGGCAACGGCTTCCTCACCGGCACGCTGACCCCGGGGCAGGGCTTCGAACCGGAGGACATACGGGCCCGGCACCCGCGCTTCACGGCCGAGATGATGGCCGCCAACCAGCCGGTGGTGGCCGGACTGCGCCGGGTGGGCGCGCGGCACGGGGCCACGCCGGGGCAGGTGGCGCTGGCGTGGGTACTGGCGCAGGGGCCGCACGTCGTGCCCGTGCCGGGGACGAAGAAGGAACGCTGGGCCGCCGAGAACGCGGCGGCGGCCGGGCTGACACTGGACCGCCGGGACCTCGCGGAGATCGCGGCGCTGCCGCCGGCCCGGGGGTCGTGGGACTAGCGGCGGGGGCGGAGCTGCGAGGTTGGGGCGGTGGGGGCCGGGTGACGGGTCGGGGACGGGAGTGACGTTTCCGGGGGCGGGCGTGGCGCGGTGGCGGGTCCGGAACCGGGTGTGACGGGGTGGCGGTTCCGGGCCGGGCCGGGCGGGTCCGGGCCGGGCGTGATGGGGTGGCAGTCCGGGACGGCGGGGCCGGATCGACGGGTCCGGGGCGGCCGGGCCGGAGTGGGGGCCTGACGTGAGGAGTGCGGTGTGGTGTCGTAAGGCGGGTTCCGTCGACGAGAGGACTTCGCCGTGCAACGACGCTCCGTGACCTCCGTGTTGGCCGCTGCCTCGCTGCTGCTGGCGGCGGGGTGCTCCTCCGGGAGCGCCCCCGGTCCGGCCGGCTCCCGCGCCGCTTCGTCCGCCGCCCCGCCCGGCGCTTCGTCCCCGGACGGCGCCCCGGCCTCCCCGTCCGTCACGGCGCCGCCCGCCCAGGGCTCGGCGAAGGTCGTCAGCACCCTGACCACCGGCCTCACCTCACCCTGGGGAGTGGCCGCGCTGCCCGGAGGTGACCTGCTGGTGTCCTCGCGCGACACCGGGAAGATCTTCCGGGTGGCGGCGGACGGCGGCCGGAAGACCGAGCTGGGCACGGTGCCGGGGGTCGCGCCGGGCGGCGAGGGCGGGCTGCTGGGGATCGCGGTGGCGCCGTCGTTCGGCCGGTCCCCTCAGGTGTACGCGTACTTCACCACCGAGTCCGACAACCGTATCGCCCGGCTGAACTACGACGCGAAGAAGCAGCCCGGCAGTCAACTGGGCGCCCCCGACACGGTGCTGAAGGGCATCCCCAAGGGGCAGATCCACAACGGCGGCCGGATCGCGTTCGGCCCGGACAAGATGCTGTACGCGGGCACCGGCGAGACCGGCGACACCGGCCTCGCCCAGGACCGGAAGTCGCTGGGCGGCAAGATCCTGCGCATGACGCCGGACGGCGAGCCGGCGCACGGCAACCCGGACGCCGACTCGGTGGTGTACACCTACGGCCACCGCAATGTGCAGGGCTTGGCCTGGGACGCCGAGGGCCGCATGTGGGCCGCGGAGTTCGGCCAGAACACCTGGGACGAACTGAACCTGATCGAACCGGGCAAGAACTACGGCTGGCCCGAGGTCGAGGGCAAGGGCCGGGGCGACACCCGGTTCGTGGACCCGGTGGCGCAGTGGAAGACGGCGGACGCCTCGCCGAGCGGCATCGCGATCGCCGAGGGCTCGGTCTGGATGGCGGGGCTGCGCGGCGAACGGCTGTGGCGGATCCCGCTCGCCGGGCGGCAGGCCTCGGCGGAGCCGCAGGCGTTCCTCCAGGGCGAGCACGGGCGGCTGCGTACGGTCGTGACGGCCCAGGACGGCGGGCTGTGGCTGGTCACCAGCAACACCGACGGGCGCGGCGAGCCGAAGCAGGGCGACGACCGGATCCTGCGGCTGGACGTGAGCTGACGGGAGGAACCGGTGCGGGCAGGCACCGGTGCTCACAGGCAGGTACAGGCAGGCACCGGTACGTACAGGTACGGCCAGGCCCGCCCGTTTCGCTTCGTTGGTGCCTACACTCGGCGTACGGAGCCGTCCGCGTCGTCAGGGGGCAGGATGTTCAACCTGGTGGAGGAGCTGTTCGCGCCGGGGCGCAAGCACACCGACGAGGAACGGCGCCGGCTGACCCTGGTGGTCACCGACACCGGCGACAGCGACCCGGGCAAGGGGCCGATAGACCTGTCCTCGGGCAAGGTCACCGTCCGCCTGCCGGAGCAGGAGCCGCCGCGGGACGGGCCACACGACGGGCCCCGGACCGGCAGTTCCCCGGGCGGCCGCGTACGGCCATAGGTACTGCCGGGATCCGGGGCCCGCTCGCCGCGTACGCGGTCGGCCGCCTCGTGCGGAGCCTCAGGAACCGGGCGTTCCGGCGCCGGCCTTGGGGAGGGTGGGCATGCTCGCGAACAGGTCGAAGTACATGCCCGCGGAGACGATCAGGCCCAGTACGCCGAGGGCGAGGCCGCCCCAGGCCACGGCTCGCATCCAGGTCGGGCGGGGCCGCAGGAGGACCAGGCCCGCGACGACGACGGCGAGCAGCGCGAAGATCGCGTTGACGAGGGCGTGGGTGTGCCAGGGGGCGCCGTAGACGGTGGCGATCTGGTCGGTGGCCTTGCCCGTCTGCAGCTTGATCTGGCCGAGCAGCGTCTGGCGCTCGGCCAGCACCGTGCCGACCCAGGTGCCGGTGAGCGAGGCGAGACCCAGTCCCGCGGCGACGACGGAACCGGCGCCGGAGGCCACCGAACCGGTCGCGGCGGCGGGCGCCGCCTCGGTGTCGGCGGCCTCCTCCCCGTCCTCCTCGTCGGCGTCCGCGCCGAGCGGGGTGTCCGCGTCGACCTCGGCGCCGGACGGCTTCTTTCCGTCCGCCTCGGCGGCCTCGGACGTCCCGTCGGCCTCCGTCGTCCCGGTGGCCGCCTTGGCCTCGTCGGCCTTCGTGTCGTCGGTGCGCTCTTCGGTCTTGGTGGTGTCCATGGGCGCGACCGTAGGTGCCGCATCTGAGAGACGTATGAGAATCCCCGGGGCGCGGGGGAAACCGGCCGTGCCGGCGGACGGGAGAGCCGTGCGGGGCGTACGGAGGCGGGCTACGGGGCGTACGGAGGCGGCGCGCCCGGCCGCTACTTCCGTACCAGCCCCTCGTCTCCCCGCCGCGCCCCCGGAACAGCAAGCGGAACCGCAACCGGAACCGGCGGCACACCCTCCGCGCCCGAGCCCGCCGCCGGGCCCGCGCCCACGCGGGACTCCGCCTCCGCCGGCGGCTCGATGCTGATCCGCGGCAGCCACCGCTCCAGCCACCCCGGCAGCCACCAGTTCGCGCCGCCGAGCAGGTGCATCAGGGCGGGCACCAGCAGGGTGCGCAGCACGAAGGCGTCCAGGGCGACGGCGGCCGCCAGGCCGATGCCGAACATCGCGATGATGCGGTCGCCGCTGAGCACGAACGCCGCGAACACCGCGATCATGATGACGGCCGCCGAGTTGATGACCCGGCCGGTCTCGGCGAGTCCGACGCGGACCGCGCGGCGGTTGTCGCCGGTCAGCCGCCATTCCTCGTACATCCGGCTGACCAGGAAGACCTGGTAGTCCATGGACAGTCCGAAGAGCACCGAGACCATGATCACGGGGAGGAAGGGCTCGATCGGTCCCGCGCTGCCCAGTCCGAGCAGTTCGCTCCCCCACCCCCACTGGAAGATCGCGACCACGATCCCGAAGGAGGAGGCGACGGCCGCGATGTTCATCGCGGCGGCCTTCAGCGGTATGCCGATGCTGCGGAACGCGAGCAGCAGCAGGACGCAGCCCAGGCCGATGACGACGCCGACGAACAGCGGCAGCTTGCCGACGATGACGGAGGCGAAGTCGTCGTAGCTCGCCGTCACCCCGCCGACGTGGACCCGCATGCTGGTGCCCTCCCCGGCCTTCGGCAGGACGTCGGCGCGCAGCCGTTCCACCAGGTCGGAGGTCTGCCGGGACTGCGGGGAGCCGTCCGGTACGACGGTGATCACGCCCGTGCTGCCGCTGCCGTCGAACTCCGGCCCCTGCACCCGCGCCACGCCCGGTGTGCCGCGCAGCTCGTCCGGCAGCCGGTCGAAGGCGAGCCGGTCCTTGGCCCCGTCGAGGTCGCCGACCAGGGTCAGCGGCCCGTTGGAGCCCGGCCCGAAGCCCTCGCCGAGCAGGTCGTACGCCTGCCGGGTGGTGCTCGTCGCGGGGTTGTTGCCCTGGTCGGAGGTGCCCAGGTGCAGGGACAGGGTGGGCAGCGCGAGGATCAGCATGACGACGGCCGCGGCCGCCCCCAGCAGCTTCGGATGGCGCTCCACGAAGCCGGACCACCACGCCGCGAACCCGGCCGGCGGCTCCGGGCGGGGCCCGTCGGCGGCCAGCTGCCGCCGTTCGCGCCGGCTCAGCGCCCGCGGCCCGATGACGCCGAGCAGGGCCGGGAGCAGGGTGACGGAGGCCGCGACGGTCAGGACGACGGTCAGTGAGGCGGCGATGGCGACGCCGTTGAGGAAGCCCAGCCGCAGGACGAGCATGCCGAGCAGGGCGATGCAGACGGTGGCCCCGGCGAAGATCACCGCGCGCCCCGACACGCTGACCGCGCACTCGGCGGCCTGCTGGACGGTGAGGCCGGATCTCAGCCCTCTGCGGTGCCGGGTCACGATGAAGAGCGCGTAGTCGATGCCGACACCGAGGCCGATGAGCATGCCCAGCATCGGGGCGAAGTCGGCCACCGTCATCGCGTGGCCGAGCAGGGTGATGCCCGCGGCGGCGGCGCCGACGCCGACCACCGCCGTGACGAGCGGCAGGAGCGTGGCGGCGAGCGAGCCGAAGGCGAGGAAGAGGACGACGGCGGCGGCGCCGAGGCCGATCAGTTCGGCGAGCCGGGCGTCCGACGACTCGGTGACGGCGATGCCGGCGCCGCCCAGCTCCACCTGGAGTCCGTCGGCCGCGGCGGCCCTGGCGGTGTCCACGACGCGCTGGACCTGGGCCTTGTCCAGGTCCTCGGCGGGCGCGTCGAAGGCGAGGTCCGCGTAGGCGGTGTGCCCGTCCGGGCTGATCTGCCCGGCGCCCTGCGGCCCGTACGGGCTGTGTACGGACGCGACCCCGGGCAGCTTGGCGATCTTGTCGAGGGTCTGCTGGAGGTCCTTCTGCACGGCGCCCGCGCGTACGGTGCCGGTCTCCGTGTGCCACACGATCGTGTCGCGGTCCCCGGAACGGTCCGGGAAGGCCCGCTCCAGCAGGGCTCCGGCCTGCCCCGATTCCGTACCGGGGACGTCGTAGTGGTCGGAGTAGGCGGAGCCGGCGACTCCGGCGGCCGCCGTGGCTCCCGCGAAGGCGGCGAGCCAGAGCACGATCACGACGATGCGGCGCCGCAGGCACCACCGGGTCAGTGCGGTCATCAAGCTCTTCGTCTGCTTCCCGGGTCAGGCGCCGATGTCTCCCGGGATGTACCCGTGGTGCCGAACGCGCAATGGAGGGGAAGCACGGGACCACCGCCTGCCGACGAAGGGGCGGCGGGCCCGTACCTCTTGCAGAGTGACAGCAGGAAAAGATCCTTTGACCCTTTTGTGGAGTTCCCCACAAAGGGAACGGGAAGCGGAACCCGGCCGGAGCCGAAGGCGACCGGAAGACGGCCGGTTCCGCCCGCCTTGGCTCAGCCGGTGACCGACTCCTTCCCGTTCTCGATGTGGCCCATGAAGCGGCGGTGGAAGGAGGCGTCCTGCGCGACGGACAGGTCCAGGTCGTACCAGCCGTGCGCCGCCGCCGCGGAGTGCGCGACGGTACGGGTGCTGCCGGCCCGGACCCTGATCTCGCGCACCTTGGCGTCGCCGTACGCCAGCGGCTTCAGGGTGAAGGTGAGGTCGGCGCGTCCCTTGTTGACGAGCGTGAGGTGCAGTTCACGCCGGTGCGCGTCCAGGCGGGTGCCGATCCGGACCGCGGCGGCCGCGCCGGCGGCCGTGCCCGCGTGCTCGCGGCGGAACCCGTTGGGGCCCGTAAGGGTGAAACGGTAGGCGCCGTCCTTGACGGGCACCTCCCAGTCGGCCCGGCCCAGCACGTCGCGGTGCTGCGGCGTGCCGTACTCCCCCGCGTACGGGTACAGCGCGAAGTGCGCACTCGCCCGGCCGTCGTTGCGCACCGCCAGCCGGAAGCGCCCCGCCTGCGCGTCGTACGCGCCGTCCGCGTCGGGCTGGTACGGCAGCGGGCGCGCGGGCCGGGTGCCCGGCTCCTGGCGCGGCAGCCGCTGCTCGCGCGGCGGGCGCGGCGCCCAGCGCCCGCTGAACGGCGGGATCGCGCCGGGCCGCTCCACGGCGGGCTGCCTGCGCCCGCGCGAGAAGTCGAAGGCGGTGGTCAGATCACCGCAGACGGTACGCCGCCAGGCGCTGATGTTGGGCTCCCGCACGCCCGTCCAGCGCTCCAGGAAGCGGACGATCGAGGTGTGGTCGAAGACCTGCGAGCAGGCGTAGCCGCCCACCGACCAGGGCGAGATCACCAGCATCGGTACGCGCATCCCGAGCCCGGTCGGCTTGCCGTCCCAGAACTCGCCGTCCGTGCCCTGCGGGGGCACCGGCGGCGGTACGTGGTCGAAAAAACCGTCGTTCTCGTCGTACGTCAGGAACAGCGCGGTGTGCCGCCACACGTCCGGGTTCTTCCCGAGGGCGTCGAGCACCTTGTAGACGATGGTGGCGCTGGCGACCGGCGAGGACGAGCCAGGGTGCTCCGAGTCCGCCGCGGAGGGGACGATGTAGGACACCTCGGGCAGCGTGCCCGCGGCGACGTCGGCGGCGAAGGCGGTGGCTGTGGAGTCCGGCTCGCCGCGTCGCAGCGCGCGCTCGAAGAGACTGCGGTCGGCCGCGCTCAGCGCCCGTACCCCCTCGTCCAGCAGCCCCTGCAAGCGCTTGCGCTCGGCCTCGCCGGCCGCGGCGACCTTCCCGTAGAACGCGGTCATGTTCTGCACGCCGCCGACCTTGGCCAGCGCCTTCTTCATGACGGCCTTGAAGGTGGCGTAGAACTCCAGGTTGTTGTCGGTGAAGTTGTCCCACTCCTGGTAGACGCGCCAGCTGCGCCCGGCCTTCTCCAGGCGCTCGGCGTACGTGGGCCAGGTGTAGCCGGTGTGAGTGTCCTCCGCGTAGGCGTCGTTGCCCACCGCGCGCTTGCTGGAGCCCGGCTCGAAGCCGGTCCAGCCGCTGACCAGGTGGTTGCGGTTGGGGCTGGTGGAGGAGTGGATCGAGGAGTGGTACGCGTCGCAGACGGTGAAGGTGTCGGCCAGCTCGTAGTGCAGCGGTACGTCCTGGCGGTCGTAGTGGGCCATGGTGGCGGCCGTCTTCGCGGTCACCCAGTTGTCCATCCACCCGTCGCGCCACGCCTTGGCGCCGCCGGCCCACTCGTGGTTGAGCGCCCCGATGTACTGGAGGTCCTTCTTCTGGGCCGCCGCGGCCTCGCGTACGGAGAAGGGCAGGACGGTGCCGATGCCGAGCGCGCCCGGCTGCTCGAAGACGCTCCGGTCGCCGCCGGGCAGCTGGACGGCGTTGCGGTCGGCGTAGCCGCGTACGCCGCGCAGCATGCCGAAGTAATGATCGAAGGAACGATTCTCCTGCATCAGCACGACCACGTGCCTGATGCCTCCGAGGCCACCCCGGCCGTGCCCGTGCCCACGCCCGGCGGCGGCCGGTCCGGCGGCCAGCGCCTGCTGAAGGGACGGCGGCAGCAGGGACGCGGCAGCAGCCGCGCCTGCCGCTGCCGCGCCAAGTCCCATGACCCGTCTGCGAGATACCTCGGATGCCACGCTCGACCTCCCAGTCGACTGCCCGCGGTCGGGCAATAGTTCCCATACAGCCCATTGGCTGGTGCGAGCGGGACGGTAGTGGAGGGTGGTGGCGGGCGACAGGTGTAGGGGTGACAAGTTCGAGAACAGATGGTTCCGGTTCCGGTTGTGGGCTCGTGCGGTGGCGGGACGCGCCCCGCCCCTTCGGCACTCACGCGGCGCCGTCGAGTACCGCCCGCACTTCCGGCACGTCCCGGTAGCCCTCCAGCCGGCCCAGCACGACCCGCACCCGCGCAGCCGTACGGTCACTGGTCAAGGCCGCGCTCAGCGAGACCACCCGTTCCGCTGTCGCTGCCGCCTCCTCCGGTTCGTTCGCGTCGGCCAGAGCGACGGCCAGCCACGACAGGTACAGGGCGAGTTCCCGGGTGTGCGTCGAGTCGTACCGGTTGAGCACGTCCCGCAGCACCGGCACCGCACGCAAAGGCCGACGCAGCTCCGTGTAGACCCGGCTTTCCATGACCCGCAGTTCCCCGGCGTCCACCCAGTACAGGTACGCGGGTGACTCGGCTCCCGCACTGTCCGCCGCCAGTGCTTCACCGGCCTCCCCGAGTGCCCGCATGGCGGGCTGGGCCTCCCCTGCCCTGGTGTGGGCCCACGCCACCCGATCGAGGTACAGCGCGCGGGCTTTCGGGGGCGCCTCGGGCCCTGCTCCTTCGAGGGCCGCCCGTGCCAGCCCGACCCCTTCGGCCTCCCTGCCGGTGTTGCTCAGTTGGTAAGCGAGCGATCCAGCGAGGTTCCCGGCCAGCGTCCGGTCGTCCGCCTGCATCGCCGCGCTGATCCCGAGCCGGTACACGCGCTCCGCATCCGCGTGCTGTCCGGCGTCGCTGGCGATCCAGCCCGCGATCTGCGCCAACTCGCCGATCTGCCCGAGGAGAGCGCGTCCCACCTCTGCGGAGTGGGCGCCTTCCCTGTAGACCCGTACGGCGGCGCGGAGTTCCCGCAGAGCGGGACGGATCAGGTCGCCCCCGGCCAGCACGTCGTCCGCGAGCCGGAGCCCGTGCACGCGCTCTTGCAGGTCACCCACCTGCCCCAGACCGACACGCCGGCCCTCGCGGGCGCGGAGCGGCGCCAGGGGATCGCCGTCGGGCAGGAAGTCCGTCAGGGCCGGCAAGGGCGGCTCGTCGGTCTTCTGCGGCTCCTTGAGCGCGTCCACGGTCACTCCGAGGGCCGCGGCGATGAACGGCAGCCACTGTCGGGGCGTGCGCTTCCCCTGCTCCCAACGGCTGACCTCTTGGCGGCCGACCGGGTCACCCACGACCCCGGCACCTCGGCAGATCTCACGCGCCAAGCGTTCCTGACTCCACCCACAACGGTCCCGTTCACGCCGGATGTTGGCCCCGATGCCGCTTCGCATGAGGCCAGTCTGGCCGACACCTGGCCTACACGGGGCCGCTGGTGGCCACACCGTCCCGGCGCGAGGATTGCCTTACGAAGCACCGAGGGAACGGCGAGAAGACCATGGCACAGAACTGGGCCCCCACCACCGGGGCATACGCAGTGTGCGCGGCAGGCAGCCAGACCGGTGAAGCGCGCAGACCCACGGCCGAGGAACGCGCCCGAGCCCGCACATGGACGCGCCCGGTAGGGAGCCGGCCATGAGCCGCCCCTACCTCCCGCCGCACCGCAGCTACCCGGAACCGCCGGTCGTCCTCCCCCTGCGGGCCCCGTCACTCGAACCGACGCCGGTCGAGGGCTGCGCGGTGTGTGCCCTCGCCGCGGCCTGGCGACGGGCGTACCGGACGGGCAAGGGCACGGCCGACGGCCGTACGGACCATTCGGCGGCCGTGGACTGCTCACTGGAGATCCGTAATCACCCACACGAGCCGCGTGTGATGGGGCTGCCGATCAACATCCCGGCGGTACGCCCGTGAGTACCCGCAGCGTGATCCGAGCCGTGAAACACGCCATCGGCACACACCCACGTAGCGACGTCACCGTTTCGTCGTGCTGCCTGGCCGGCGGATGCCTCTGGACGCTGGCGGCGACCACCGACCTGGAGGCGGCCGACCTGGCGATGATGACGCACACGGGCCGTACTGGACACCCGGCGTTCGCCCGGACGTTCCAGGACGTGGCCCTCGTGCGCCGCCTGGAACTGAACGAGGGCCAAGCCGCCCACCCGCCGCTCCCGGCACCCCGATGAGCCCCCGCTCCGGCCGCCCTCACCCTGGACAGGTCGAGCGGCCGGAGCGGGTCAGCCCGAACACTCGCAGAAGGTTCGGGCGCGCGCGGCCCACGTCACGGCGCCGGCCGGATGGACAACGCGTGCCGGAACTCGTCGCGCGGGTCCCAGCGGGCCTTGACGCGCTGGAGCCGGGGGTAGTGGTGCTTGTAGTACAGGGTGTGCCACGGGACGCCGGAGGTGTTCAGTTTTGGGTCGGCCAGGTCCCGGTCCGGGTAGTTGATGAACGAGCCGTCGCTCACGGCGTTGGGGACCGGTACGCCGCCGGTGTCCGCGTACACGTCGCGGTAGAAGCCCTGGAGCCACGCCAAGGGTTTCGCCCCGGCCGCCTCCTCACCCTCCCAGCCGGTCATGTAGACCGCCTTGAGGATCGAGTCCCGCTGGGCGACCGCCGTCGCCTCCGGTGCGACGCTGTTGACCCGTCCGCCGTACGAGACCAGCCACAGCGCGCCGTTGACGCCCTCGGGCACCGCGTCCTCGCTGCCCGCCGGGTCCGCCAGGTGGCGGTGGAGCGCGGCGATCTGCCGGTCCGTGTACCGCTTGCGGAGGTAGGCGGACTTGACCTTGAACCGGGCCGGTTCGCTCTCCTGTACGAGGGCCACTGCCTCCAGCCACGGCCGGACGGAGTGCTGGAGCGTGGGCCGGGCGCCCGTGCCGCGCCCGACGGCGTCCACGTAGGCCCGCATCCGCCGCTCGGCGTCGGGTGTGGTGGCGTCCAGTTGTCCGACCAGGAGGATGGTGCCGCTGTTGCCGGCGTTGAGCATGAAGACGCTGAACAGATCGGTGTACGCGGAGTCCGGGCCGCTGTTGTGCTCGTACCAGGTGCCGTGGTTGCGCACCAGCCGGGTGAAGGCGCGCTCGTCGAGGTCCTTCCAGTTCCAGGTCGCGGCGAAGCTGAGCAGGGCCCCGGGGGCCTTGGGCAGGAGCCGGGCGGGGTCGTCGCCCTTGGCGTGCGGGTCGCGGAACCAGTAGCGGGTGACGATGCCGAAGTTGCCGCCGCCACCGCCGGTGTGCGCCCACCACAGGTCGTGGTTCGGGTCCTCGGGGTCGCGGGTGGCCACCACGGCGCGGGCCCTGCCGTCGCGGTCCACGACGACGACCTCGACGGCGTACAGGTGGTCCACGGACAGTCCGTACCGCCGCGAGAGCGTGCCGTATCCGCCGCCGAGGACGTGCCCGCCGACGCCGACCTCGGCGGTCGCGCCGGCCGGGATGGACACGCCCCAGCCGAGGAACAGTGCGCGGTAGACCTCACCGAGCAGCGCGCCGGGTTCGACGGCGAACGCCCGCCGGGCGGCGTCGAAGTAGACCGCGCGCATGGGTGAAATGTCGATCAGGGCGCGGACGGACGGGTCGTCGACGAAGTTCTCGAAGCAGTGGCCGCCACTGCGTACGGCGATGCGCTTGCCGTCCCGTACGGCCTGCTGCACGGCGGCGACGACCTGTTCGGTGGTGCTCACGACGTGGACGCGGTCGGGCTTGCCCACGAAGCGGCCGTTGCAGCCGCGGCGGGTCAGGGAGGCGTAGCGCGGGTCGTCGGGGCCGAGGGTGACGAGGCCGGTGCCGGGCGGGCGGCCGGCTGTGGCGGCGGTCGCGTCCGGTGTGCCGGACACGGCCGGTGCCGCCGGTGCGGTCGCCGCGGCCGCGAGGCCCGGTGCCGCCAGTCCCGCGGCCGTTCCTCCCAGCGCCACCGCTCCCGCGAGCAGGCTCCGGCGCTTCACTTCCCCCATGGTGATGCTCCCCCGTAACTCGATTGGTTCCTGTGGTGGTTGATGTTGTCGCACCTCTCCACCATTGGGCTCGCCGGGCGCTGGTTCATCGTCCACGGTGACCACCTGCCCCCTAGGGAGAAGGATGTACGTCGCGTGCCGCCTCCCTCCCTCAGGAGGGCACGCGGGCGGCGCGCATCGTCCCGGAGAACGGTTTGCGCCCTGCCGGCGACGCACCAACGCGCGCGGAAGTCTTCACGAACTCTTGACAACCGCATTGGTCTGGACCATTTTGTGCGCTACGCCTGCCCCGCCTCCGGGCCGGGCGGACGGCCCTTCCGGGCCCCGGACTTGGAGACCGCCATGCCGCACCCCCTCATGTCCCGCACCCCCGCTCCCGCCACAGACGGTGGCTCACCACCACCTTCACCGGGCTGGCCGCTGCCGCCCTGGCCGTCGCCGGCCCCCAGACCGGCGCCTCGGCGGCTCCCCACACCGCCGACCGCACCGCCTCTCCGGCCGCCGATCGGAGCGCCGCCCAGGCCACCACTCAGGCCGCCGACGTCAACAACGCCAAGAACCCCGGGTTCGAGTCCGGGCTCTCCGGGTGGACGTGTTCGGCGGGCGCCGGTTCCACCGTGACCTCCCCCGTGCACGGCGGCACCTCGGCCCTGAAGGCCACACCGGCCGGCTCCGACCAGGCCAGGTGCTCGCAGACCGTGGCCGTCAAGCCCGGTTCCACGTACACGCTGAGCGCGTACGTCCAGGGCTCGTACGTCTACCTCGGCGCCAGCGGCACCGGGACCACCGACGTGTCCACCTGGGCACCCGGCGCCACCACCTGGCAGCAGTTGAAGACCACCTTCACCACCGGCCCCTCCACCACCTCGGTCACCGTCTACACCCACGGCTGGTACGGGCAGTCCGCCTACTTCGCGGACGACATCAGCGTCTTCGGGCCGGACGGCGGCGGCAACGGCGACCCGGGCGACCCGGTTCCCGACGCGCCCGCCGGGCTGACCGCCGGTGCGGTCACCTCGTCCTCCGTGGCGCTCTCCTGGAGCCCGGCCAAGTACGCCACCGGGTACAGCGTCTACCGCGACGGCACCAAGGTCCAGGCGGTCACCGGCACGTCGGCCACCGTGACCGGCCTGAGCCCGTCCACCGCGTACCGCTTCCAGGTCGCCGCGACCAACGCGGCGGGCGAGTCCGCCAAGTCCACCGAGGTCACCGCCACCACGTCCCCGGACGGCGGCGGCCCCGGCCCCTCCGTGCCGAAGCACGCGGTCACCGGCTACTGGCAGAACTTCAACAACGGCGCGACCGTGCAGAAGATCAGCGACGTGCCGGACCACTACGACATCATCGCGGTCTCGTTCGCCGACGCCACCACCACGCCCGGCGCGATCACCTTCAACCTCGACTCGGCGGGCCTCGGCGGCTACACCGTCGCCCAGTTCAAGGCCGACATCAGGGCCAAGCAGGCGGCCGGCAAGAACGTCATCCTGTCCGTCGGCGGCGAGAAGGGCACCATCTCCGTCAACGACACCGCCTCGGCGAACAACTTCGCCAACAGTGCCTACGCGCTGATGCGGGAGTACGGCTTCAACGGGGTCGACATCGACCTTGAGAACGGCATCAACCCGACGTACATGTCGCAGGCCCTGCGCTCGCTGTCCCAGAAAGCGGGCAGCAAGCTGGTCATCACCATGGCCCCGCAGACCATCGACATGCAGTCCACCCAGGGCGGTTACTTCAAGACCGCGCTGAACATCAAGGACATCCTCACCGTCGTCAACATGCAGTACTACAACAGCGGTTCGATGCTCGGCTGTGACGGCAAGGTCTACTCGCAGGGCACGGTGGACTTCCTCACCGCGCTGGCCTGCATCCAGCTCGAAGGCGGCCTCGACCCGTCCCAGGTGGGGATCGGTGTTCCGGCCTCGACCCGGGCCGCCGGCGGCGGCTACGTGTCGCCCAGCGTCGTCAACAGCGCGCTGGACTGCCTCACCAAGGGCACCGGCTGCGGCTCCTTCAAGCCCGCCAAGACCTACCCGTCCCTGCGCGGCGCCATGACCTGGTCCACCAACTGGGACGCGGCGACCGGCAACGCCTGGTCGAACGCGGTGGGACCGCACGTGCACAACCTGCCGTAGCGCGGCATGCGGAAGGGCGGCACACCGGTGGTGTGCCGCCCCTCGCGTACCGGAACCGGGTGTCAGCCCTCGACGCCCAGCTTCTCCAGGCTGTGCTCAATTATTCTTTCACGGCAAGCCGCTCAAGAATGAGCTCGCGGACGCGGGCCGCGTCGGCCTGGCCGCGGGTGGCCTTCATGACCGCGCCGACCAGCGCGCCGGCCGCCGCGACCTTGCCGCCACGGATCTTGTCCGCGATGGCCGCGTTCGACTCGATGGCCTCGTCGACCGCCTTGCCCAGCGCCCCCTCGTCCGAGACGACCTTCAGGCCGCGCTTCTCGACGACGGTGTCCGGGTCGCCCTCGCCCGCGAGGACGCCCTCGATGGCCTGGCGGGCCAGCTTGTCGTTGAGCGAGCCCTCGGCGACCAGCGCCGCCACCCGCGCGACCTGCTCCGGGGTGATGGCCAGGGCGGCGAGGTCGACGCCGTCCTCGTTGGCGCGGCGGGCCAGCTCGCCCATCCACCACTTGCGGGCGGCGGCGGAGTCCGCGCCGGCCTCGGTGGTGGCGACGATCAGGTCCACGGCGCCGGCGTTGAGGATCGACTGCATGTCGTGCTCGGAGACGCCCCACTCCTCGCGCAGCCGGTTACGGCGTACGCGCGGCAGCTCGGGCAGGCCCTTGCGCAGCTCCTCGACCCACTCGCGGGACGGGGCCACCGGCACCAGGTCGGGCTCGGGGAAGTAGCGGTAGTCCTCCGCCTCCTCCTTGATCCGGCCGGGGGTGGTGGAGCCGTCCTCCTCGTGGAAGTGGCGGGTCTCCTGGACGATCGTGCCGCCGGAGGACAGCACGGCCGCGTGCCGCTGGATCTCGAAGCGGGCCGCGCGCTCGACCGACCGCAGCGAGTTGACGTTCTTCGTCTCCGAGCGGGTGCCGAACTTCTCGACGCCCTTCGGGCGCAGCGACAGGTTCACGTCGCAGCGCATCTGGCCCATCTCCATACGGGCCTCGGACACGCCCAGCGCCTTGATCAGCTCGCGCAGCTCGGCGACGTACGCCTTGGCGACCTCGGGGGCCCGCTCGCCCGCGCCCTGGATGGGCTTGGTGACGATCTCGATGAGCGGGATGCCGGCGCGGTTGTAGTCGAGGAGGGAGTGGGACGCGCCGTGGATACGGCCGGTGGCACCGCCGACGTGCGTCGACTTGCCGGTGTCCTCCTCCATGTGGGCGCGCTCGATCTCCACCCGGAAGATCTCGCCGTCCTCCAGCTGCACGTCCAGGTACCCGTCGAAGGCGATGGGCTCGTCGTACTGCGACGTCTGGAAGTTCTTCGGCATGTCCGGATAGAAGTAGTTCTTCCGGGCGAAACGGCACCACTCGGCGATCGAGCAGTTCAGGGCCAGGCCGATCTTGACGGCGGACTCCACGCCCACCGCGTTGACGACCGGGAGCGAGCCGGGCATGCCCAGGCAGGTGGGGCAGGTCTGCGAGTTGGCGTCGGCGCCCAGGGACGTCGAGCACCCGCAGAACATCTTGGTCTCGGTGCCGAGTTCGACGTGCACCTCAAGACCCATCACAGGGTCGTAGGTGGTCAGCGCGTCCTCGTACGACACCAGTTCAGTGACGGTCACGGAAAACTAACCTCTCAGTCCCGCTCAGCCCGCGAGCACGTCGTCGTCGCCGAGACGACGCAGATCGCGGATCAGCAGCGCGACTCCGGTGGCGATGGCGGCGGCGGAGACGACGGCGTCCAGGAGCTGGAGCCGGTCCTGCTCGCCCTTGGCCGCCTTCGCCTGCTTGACGATGCTCACCGCACCGAACAGCGTGGTGCCGATGGACAGATACGTACCGGCCTTGGACTTCTTGAAGCCCTTGGCCTTCGCAAGCTTTCCACTCACAGGGACGGTGCCTCCTCAAGCAGCGGGTGCCCCCAACGGGCGGTGAACGCGGCCTCGACCGCGGCACCGACCTTGTAGAGCCGGTCGTCGGCCATGGCAGGGGCGATGATCTGGAGCCCCACCGGCAGCCCGTCCTCGGGGGCCAGGCCGCAGGGCAGCGACATGGCCGCGTTGCCTGCCAGGTTCGTCGGGATCGTGCACAGGTCGGCGAGGTACATCGCCATCGGGTCGTCGGCGCGCTCGCCGATCGGGAAGGCCGTGGTGGGCGTGGTCGGCGAGATCAGCACGTCGACCTGCTCGAAGGCCTTCTCGAAGTCCTGGGTGATCAGGGTGCGGACCTTCTGCGCCGAGCCGTAGTACGCGTCGTAGTAGCCGGAGCTGAGCGCGTAGGTGCCGAGCATGACGCGGCGCTTGACCTCGGGACCGAAGCCGGCCTCGCGGGTCAGGGCCGTGACGTCCTCGGCCGACCGGGTGCCGTCGTCGCCGACCCGCAGGCCGTAGCGCATGGCGTCGAAGCGGGCCAGGTTCGAGGAGCACTCGGAGGGCGCGATCAGGTAGTACGCCGACAGCGCGAGGTCGAAGGACGGGCAGGAGATCTCGACGATCTCCGCGCCCAGCTCGCGCAGCAGCTCGACGGACTCGTTGAAGCGCTGCATGACGCCGGCCTGGTAGCCCTCGCCGGAGAACTCCTTGACGACGCCGACGCGCATGCCCTTGACGTCGCCGTTGCGGGCCGCCTCGACGACCGGCGGGACCGGCGCGTCGATGGAGGTGGAGTCCAGCTCGTCGTGGCCGGCGATGGCCTCGTGCAGCAGGGCCGCGTCCAGGACCGTACGGGCGCAGGGCCCGCCCTGGTCGAGGGACGAGGAGAACGCCACCATGCCGTAGCGGGAGACCGCGCCGTAGGTGGGCTTGACGCCGACCGTGCCGGTGACGGCGGCGGGCTGGCGGATCGAGCCGCCGGTGTCCGTGCCGATGGCGAGCGGGGCCTCGTAGGCGGCGAGCGCGGCGGAGGAGCCGCCGCCGGAGCCGCCGGGGATGCGGGTGAGGTCCCAGGGGTTGCCGGTCGGGCCGTAGGCGCTGTTCTCGGTGGAGGACCCCATGGCGAACTCGTCCATGTTGGTCTTGCCGAGGATGACGACGTCGGCCGCCTTCAGCCTCTTGGTCAGCGTCGCGTCGTACGGCGGGATCCAGCCTTCGAGGATCTTCGAACCGGCGGTGGTGGGAATGCCCTCCGTGGTGAAGATGTCCTTCAGGGCGAGCGGGACGCCGGCCAGCGGGCCCAGCTTCTCGCCGCGCTCGCGCTTGGCGTCCACCGCACGGGCCTGGGCGAGGGCGCCCTCGCGGTCCACGTGCAGGAAGGCGTGCACCTTCTCGTCGACGGCCTCGATGCGGGCCAGGTGCGCCTCGGTGACCTCGACGGCCGTGACCTCGCCGGCGGCGATCTTCGCCGCGGTCTCGGCGGCGGTGAGCTTGATCAGATCTGCCATGTCGGTCACTCCTCCCCCAGGATCTGCGGCACCTTGAAACGCTGCTGTTCCTGGGCCGGGGCGCCGGACAGCGCCTGCTCGGGCGTCAGCGACGGACGGACCACGTCCGGGCGCATGACATTGGTCAGGGGCAGCGGGTGGGAGGTCGGCGGTACGTCTTGGTCGGCGACCTCGGAGACGCGGGCGACCGCGCCGATGATGTCGTCGAGCTGTCCGGCGAAGTGATCGAGCTCTTCGTCCTTCAGCTCCAAGCGCGCCAGCCGGGCGAGGTGGGCAACCTCCTCGCGCGTGATGCCAGGCATGCAGCGATCCTCAGGGTGAGTGTCTTGGCTGTGTTGTCCGGGCCAATCCTATGGCGTAGCCGACAGGGGTTCGAAACGCATTCCCGGAGAGGCCGGCGGAGAGGCGCCCGGAAGGCGGAGGGGTCCGTGGGGCGGCGCGCCGCGACGGCGGTGGGGCCGTGGGGCGGCGCCCCGCGCGGGCGGCCCCGGGCCGGGTCGGGCGGCTCGGGCCGGGTCCGGGCTGCCGGGCCGGGTCCGGGCTGCCGGGCCGGGTCCGGGCTGCCGGGCCGGGTCCGGGCTGCCGGGCCGGTCAGACGACGCGCTGATCGGCTTCCTCGACCACCGTGGCGCGCTCGTGCCGGGGTTCGGCGGCGGGGCGCTCCGCCTCGCGCTGCCAGCCGCGCTCGCCGCGGGCCCGCAGCCAGGCGGTGGTCTCGTCCGGCGGCATCGCGGCGGCGACCAGCCAGCCCTGTACGGCGTCGCAGCCCAGGTCGCGCAGCCGCTCCCAGGTCTCGTCGTCCTCGACGCCCTCGGCGACCACCAGCAGGCCGAGCGAGTGGGCCAGGTCCAGGGTGCAGCGGACGATCTCGGCGTCCTCGTTGTCCACGGCGAGCCGGGCGACGAAGGAACGGTCGATCTTCAGCTCGCTGACCGGCAGACGGCGCAGGTGGACGAGGGACGAATAGCCGGTGCCGAAGTCGTCCAGGGACATCTTGACGCCGTGGCCGGTCAGCCCGGCCAGCGTGTCGGCGGCCCGCTGCGGGTCCTCCAGCAGGACGTGTTCCGTTATCTCCAACTGGAGCGAGCCCGGCGGCACCTGATGGCGGGCCAGCCGCGCGGCCACCGCGCCGGCGAAGCCGGGGTGTGCACGTCGCGCGGCGAGACGTTGACCGCGACCGGCACCTCCAGGCCGGACGCGCGCCACCGGGCCACCTGGGCGAGCGCGGTCTCCAGGACGTACTCCGTCAGGCGCGGCATCAGCCCGGACGACTCGGCGATGGCGATGAACTCGTCCGGCGGTACCCGGCCGCGCTCCGGATGGACCCACCGGACCAGCGCCTCCAGCCCGGCCACGTGCCCGTCGAAGCCGACCTTGGGCTGGTAGTGCAGCTCCACGTCGCCGGCGTCCAGCGCGCGGCGCAGATCACCCAGGAGGCCGAGCCGGTCGGGAGTGTTGCCGTCCCGCTTGGCCTCGTACACCTCGACGCCGCTGCGGTCCCGCTTGGCCTGGTACATGGCGACGTCGGCCCGGCGCAGCAGGCCCTCGGCGTCCAGGGCGTGGTCGGGGAAGACCGCGACCCCCGCGCTGGCTTCCAGTACGAGGGTGAGTCCGTCCAGGTCGAGCGGCGAGCCGAGGGCCGCGACCAGGTTGCGGGCCACCCGCTGGGCGCTGGTCAGGGAGTCCGCGGTGGGCAGCAGGACCGCGAACTCGTCGCCGCCGAGCCGGGCGACCTCGGCGCCGCGCGGCAGCGCGTGCCGCAGCCGGTCGGCTATCTGGAGCAGCAGCCGGTCGCCCGCGAGGTGCCCGAGCGTGTCGTTGACCGAGCGGAAACGGTCCAGGTCGATCAGGACGAGGGCGGAACGGGCGCCGATGCGCTCGGCGTCGTCCAGCGCGGTCCAGGTGCGCTCCAGCAGCCACTGGCGGTTGGGCAGGCCGGTGAGCGGGTCCCGCAGCTGCTCCTCGGCGCGGGCGCGGGCGATCCACAGGGTGGAGTCCAGGGCGATCAGCGGTACGGCGAACATCGGCAGCAGGAACGGCGCGTGCACGGCGGCCACCACGATCAGCGGCGAGATGCCGATCAGCGCGACGCCGACCAGGGCCTGGCGGGCCAGGGCCGTCCGGGCGACGGTGGGCAGGCTGCCGCTGCGCGAGGCCATCGTGCACCAGAGCAGGGCGCGGGTGACGACCAGGTAGGCGGCGGCCGCGACCAGGATGTCGGGCAGTACGGACAGGTCCCAGGCCGCGGGCTGCCACGGGTGTTCGACGGTCGGTACGACGTGGAAGGCGGCGAGGCCCAGCGCCGCGGCGCCGATCCCGAGGATGTCCACCGCGCCGTGCAGCAGGGCCTGACGCCAGCGGTGCCGTCGCGCGGCGCCGACCAGCAGCACGACGGCGACGCTCACCAGGGCGGCGGGCACCCAGCCGTAGAGCAGCAGGACGGCGAGGGCCAGCGCCGCGCCCGAGCCCGTGCCGCCCCACCAGCGGTCGCGGCCGAGGGCGACGAGGTGGCCCACGATGACACCGGTCAGGATCGCCAGGGCCCAGCCGACGGCGCCTTCCGGGAACAGGGCCCGGCCGGCGCCGAGCGTGCGGATCACTCCTGCCGCGAGCACGGTGCCCGCCACCAGCACGACGGCCGCGGGCAGCGCGGGCACGACGAGCCGGCGGAGCCGCGACGCCGGAGCGGCGCTGTCGGTCGGTTTCATTCCGATACCTCTCACAGCCGGCTGTGCCCGCGCCACGGCAGGCGCACACCTCAACAGTAGGCCGCAGAAGGCCGCCGCGGGCAGCGATCGGCAGCGGTTGCCCGAATGCGACCCGGCCATCCGGAACCATCTGCTATGCGCCGATGAGGTGACTCCTCACTCGCCCTCAGGCGGAGTGACAGCTACCGCTCGTGCTTCATCGGGACCCTGCTCCAGCAGCACCGCGAAGCCGTCATCGTCTAGCACAGGCACCTTCAACTGCATGGCCTTGTCGTACTTCGAACCAGGATTGTCTCCCACCACCACGAAACCGGTCTTCTTCGAAACGGAACCGGTCACCTTCGCTCCGAGACGCTGCAGGGCTTCTTTCGCGCCATCTCTGGTGTGTGACTGAAGTGTGCCCGTTACAACGACGGTGACGCCTTCAAGTGGACGCGGGCCTTCGTCTCCTGAGGATTCCTCTTCCATCCTGACCCCGGCGGCCCGCCACTTCTCCACGACCTCACGGTGCCAGTCCTCGGCGAACCACTGCTTGAGCGAGGCGGCGATGGTCGCGCCGACGCCCTCGACGGCGGCCAGCTCCTCCTCGCTCGCGTCCCTGATCCGGTCCAGCGAACGGAATTCCATGGCGAGCGCCTGGGCGGCCACCGGCCCCACATGACGGATCGACAGGCCGGTCAGGATCCGGGCCAGCGGACGCTCCTTGGCCGCCTGGATGTTCTCCAGCATCGCCAGGGCGTTCTTCTTCGGCTCACCCTTCTGGTTGGCGAAGAAGGTGACGACCTTCTCCTCGCCGGTCTTCGGGTCGCGCTTGGGCAGGCCGCTGTCCGGGTCGAGCACGTAGGACTTGATGGGCAGCAGTTGCTCGATGGACAGGCTGAAGAGGTCGCCCTCGTCCTTCAGCGGCGGCTCGGCCGGCTCCAGGGGCTGGCTGAGCGCCGTGGCCGCGACATAGCCGAAGTTCTCGATGTCCAGGGACTTGCGGCCGGCCAGGTAGAACAGCCGCTCACGGATCTGGGCGGGGCAGGAGCGGGCGTTGGGGCAGCGCAGGTCGACGTCGCCCTCCTTGGCGGGTTGCAGCGCCGTACCGCACTCGGGGCACTCGGCGGGCATCACGAACTCCCGCTCGCTGCCGTCCCGCAGGTCCACCACCGGGCCCAGGATCTCCGGGATCACGTCGCCCGCCTTGCGCAGCACGACGGTGTCGCCGATGTAGACGCCCTTGGCCTTGACCACGTCCTGGTTGTGCAGCGTGGCGAACTCGACCTCGGAGCCGGCCACCGTGACCGGCTCGACGACCGCGTACGGCGTCACACGGCCCGTACGGCCGACGCCGACGCGGATGTCCACCAGCTTGGTGTTGACCTCCTCCGGCGGGTACTTCCACGCGATCGCCCAGCGCGGCGCGCGCGAGGTCGAGCCGAGACGGCCCTGGAGGGCGATCTCGTCCAGCTTGACCACGGTGCCGTCGATCTCGTGGGCGACGGCCGTGCGCCGGGTCTCCGGGTCGCCGTAGCGCTTGATGAAGCCGCGCACGGCCTCCAGGGAGTCGACGACCTCGTTGTGGTCGGCGGTCGGCAGGCCCCATGCGCGCAGCAGGTCGTACGCGTGCGACTGGCAGTCGATGTCGAAGCCCTCGCGGGCGCCGATGCCGTGCACGACCATGTGCAGCGGGCGGGTGGCCGTGACCTTGGGGTCCTTCTGGCGCAGCGAACCGGCGGCGGCGTTGCGCGGGTTGGCGAACGGCGGCTTGCCGTCGGCCACCAGCCGCTCGTTCAGCTCCAGGAACTTCTCCATCGGGAAGTAGACCTCGCCGCGGACCTCCACCAGGTCCGGGACGCGGTCGCCCGTCAGGCGGTCCGGGATCTCGGTGATCGTGCGGACGTTGGGCGTGATGTCCTCGCCCGTACGGCCGTCGCCACGGGTCGCGGCACGGGTCAGCCGGCCCTTCTCGTACGTCAGGTTGACCGCGAGGCCGTCGACCTTCAGCTCGCACAGGAAGTGGTAGCCGGCGCTCTTCGGGTCGCCGCCCAGCTCCGTCGCCAGCCGCTCGGCCCAGGCCGCCAGCTCCTCGTCGTCGAAGGCGTTGTCCAGCGAGAGCATCCGCTCGCGGTGCGCGACCTCGGTGAACTCGGTCTCGTACTGTCCGGCGACCTTCTGCGTCGGCGAGTCCGGGGTGCGCAGCTCGGGATGCTTCTCCTCCAGCGCCTCCAGGGACCGCAGCAGCTTGTCGAACTCCGCGTCGCTGACGACGGGGGCGTCCCGCACGTAATAGCGGAAGCGGTGCTCCTCGATCTGCTCGGCCAGATGAGCGTGCTCTTCCCGCGCCTTCGCGGGCACCGCGTGCCCCGCCGTGTGCTGTTCGCCGGCCACCGTTACGTCCTCCCGTGGTCCTTGAGTGCCGTCACTCAGGGTTGTCTGCGAGCGATCTCGCGGCCCGGACGCAGTGGGTGAGCACCGAGCGGGCATATGCGGGCGAAGCGCCCGCCAGCCCGCACGACGGGGTGACCACCACGGACTCCGCGAGAGCCCCCGGCGCCAGCCCCAGCCTGCGCCACAGCGTCCTGACACCCATGACGCTACCGGCAGGGTCTGACAATGGGCCGTCCACGCCCGGCACCACGCCCGCCAGCAGTGTCGTACCGCCCTCGACCGCCTCGCCGATCGCTTCTTCCTCACGCTCGGTGAGCAGTCCGAAATCGAACGAGATGCCGCGCACGCCGGCGCGCCGCAGCAGGGCGAACGGGACGTCGGGGGCGCAGGAGTGCACGACCACCGGCGCGCCCGCCTCTTCGGCGACGGCGACCAGGTCGCGCAGCGCGCCCTCGATGACGGCCCGGTCCACGGCGCGGTGCGTGCGGTAGCCGCTCGCGGACTTGATCCGGCCCTGGAGGACGGCGGTCAGCGACGGCTCGTCCAGCTGGAGCACCGGACGTGCGCCGGGCACCCGCCGCCGTACGTCGGCGAGGTGCGCGCGCAGGCCCTCGGCCAGCGACGCCGTCAGGTCCCGGCAGGCGCCGGGGTCGCTGAGGGCCGCCTCGCCGTTGCGCAGCTCCAGCGCGGCGGCCAGCGTCCACGGGCCGACCGCCGAGACCTTCAGGTCACCCGCGTAGTCCTGGGTGAACTCCTCCAGCGCGTCCAGGTCCTCGCCCATCCAAGAACGGGCGCGCCGGGTGTCCCGGCCGGGCCGGTCGCTGATCCGCCAGCCGCTCGGCTCCACATGCGCGTACACCTCGACGAGGAGCCCGGCGGTCCGGCCGATCATGTCGGCGCCGGGCCCCCGGGCGGGCAGCTCCGGCAGATACGGCAAGGTCTCCAGCGAGCCGGTGACGGTCCGGGCGGCCTCGCGGGCGTCGCCGCCGGGCATCGAACCGATGCCGGTGGCCGTGCCGGTGCCGGCGTTGCCGGCGAGGCGGGTGGGGGCGTTGTTCTCGGTCACCGTCCGAGGGTAAGTGGTCTCGCCTTCGGCCACGGGCGGCCGGGTGGGTCGCCGGGCCCGGGGCCGCGGTGACGGTCGGACCATGGGCCCGTCACCGATGTCCGCAATCGCCGGACGGTCTGGAATGTCCGGACCCGGGCCCCGTCAGCAGCCGCTCAGCGCCCCGGCCGCACCGTCAGGTCGTTGATCTCCGCGTCACGCGGGAGGTCGAGCGCGGTCAGCAGGGTCGTGGCCACCGACTCCGGGTCGATCCACCGGGAGGCGTCGTACTCGCGGCCCTCCTGGCGGAAGACGTTCTCCTGCATGGGGGTGGCGGTGCGGCCCGGGTAGATGGAGGTCACCCGTACGCCGTTGCCGTGCTCCTCGGCGCGCAGCGAGTCGGCGAGCGCCTTCAGGCCGTGCTTGCTGGCGGCATAGGCGCCCCACTGGGCGTGGGCGTGCAGGCCGGCGCCGGAGTTGACGAAGACGACGTGGCCCTTGGCGGTCCGCAGCTGCGGGAGGAACTGGCGGGTCAGCTCGGCGGGCGAGACCAGGTTGGCGGCGAGGGTGCGCTGCCACGCCTTGGGGCCGAGGTCGCCGACGGCGCCCAGTTCGACGACGCCCGCGATGTGCAGCAGGGAGTCGAGGCGGTCCGGGAGCGGCTGCTTGCCGAAGGCCCAGTCCAGCTTCTCGGGGGTGGCGAGGTCGCCGACCACCGTGCGGGCGCCGGGGAACTGCGCGGCCAGTTCCTTGGCGCGGCCGGCGTCGCGCGCCAGCAGCCAGAGTTCCTCGCCGCGGTCGGCGAGCCGCCGCGCGACCGCCGCTCCGATGCCCGATCCTGCGCCCGTGATCAAGTGCGTACCCATGGGCCCGATCCTAACGAGGGGGACCGGGGCGGCGCGGGCGCGTCCGCGCGGAGCGGAATGATTCATTCCGCCCCGGCGCCGGTCCCCGTCGCCGCTCCGGTCTCAGCCCTGGACGCCCGCCTGCTCCTCCAGGTAGGCCAGCGCCCCGGCACCGTCCTCCGCGAAGAAGACCAGCTCCGTGAGCGGCAGCGGCAGGAAGCCTTCCTTCTCCATGCGCTGGAACTGTTCCTTGAGGCCGTCGTAGAAACCGGCGGTGTTCAGCAGCACCACGGGCTTGGTGTGCAGGCCGTGCTTCTTCAGCTCCAGGATCTCGGTGGCCTCGTCGAGCGTGCCGGTGCCGCCGACCATGACGACGATCGCGTCGGCGCGCGCCAGCAGCTCGGCCTTGCGCTCGGCGAGGTCCTTGGTGACCACCATGTCGTCGACCCCGGGCCGCACCTTGTGCGCGAGGAAGTCCACCGAGACGCCGACGAGCCGGCCGCCCGCCGCCTCTACGCCGTCCGCCATGACCTTCATCAGTCCGCTGTCCGAGCCGCCCCACACCATGGCGTGGCCGCCCTTGCCGATCAGCTCGGCGAACTCGCGGGCGGGTCCGGTGTAGCGGGCGTCGAGGTCGGCGGCGGAGCAGAAGACACAGATGTTCATACCGGCCACTGTACGAGCCGGTACTGACGGTGGGCCGGGGCCGGGCGCGGTACCAGGGCACCGGGGACCGGCCCCTCAGGCCGGCCCCGCACCGCGGCCCCTCAGATCAGCCCCTCAGATCAGCCCCTCAGATCAGCCCCTGCGCCAGCATCGCCTCCGCCACCCGCTCGAAGCCCGCGACGTTCGCGCCCGTCACGTAGTCGCCCGGCAGGCCGTGGCGTTCCGCGGTCTCGTAGCAGGTGTCGTGGATGCCCCGCATGATCGCCGCCAGCTCGCCCTCGGTGCGCTCGAAGTCCCAGGACTCGCGGCCGGAGTTCTGCCGCATCTCCAGGGCGCTGGTGGCCACGCCGCCCGCGTTGGCCGCCTTGCCCGGTCCGAAGGCCACGCCCGCCTCCTGGAAGAGGGCCACCGCGCCGGGGGTGGTCGGCATGTTGGCGCCTTCGGAGACGGCCTTGACGCCGTTGCGCACGAGGACGCGCGCGGCGTCGGCGTCCAGTTCGTTCTGGGTCGCGGAGGGCAGCGCGACGTCGCAGGCCACGTCCCAGACCCGGCCGCCCGGCACGTACCGGGCGGAGGCGCCGCGCCGGTCCGCGTAGTGCTCCACACGGCCTCGCTCGGCCTCCTTGACCTGCTTGAGCAGGTCGAGGTCGATCCCCTTCTCGTCGATCACGTAACCGCCGGAGTCCGAGCACGTCAGCACGTTCGCGCCGAGCGCCTGGGCCTTCTCGATGCTGTAGATGGCGACATTGCCCGAGCCGGAGACGACGACCTGCTGGCCGTCCAGGTCCTCGCCGCGCTGCCGCAGCATCTCGGCGGTGAAGAGCACATTGCCGTAGCCGGTGGCCTCCGTACGGACCGTGGAGCCGCCCCAGCCGAGGCCCTTGCCGGTCAGCACCCCGGCCTCCCAGCGGTTGGTGATCCGCCGGTACTGGCCGAAGAGGTAGCCGATCTCCCGGCCGCCGACGCCGATGTCGCCCGCCGGGACGTCGGTGTGCTCGCCCAGGTGGCGGTGGAGTTCGGTCATGAAGGACTGGCAGAACCGCATCACCTCGGCGTCCGAGCGGCCGCGCGGGTCGAAGTCGCTGCCGCCCTTGCCGCCGCCGATGTTCAGTCCGGTGAGGGCGTTCTTGAAGATCTGTTCGAAGCCGAGGAACTTGACGATGCCGAGGTTGACGGAGGGGTGGAAGCGCAGCCCGCCCTTGTAGGGCCCGAGGGCGCTGTTGAACTCCACCCGGAAGCCGCGGTTGACGTGGACGGCTCCGGAGTCGTCCTGCCACGGCACGCGGAAGAGGATCTGGCGCTCCGGTTCGCAGATCCGCTCCAGGATCCTGGCCTCGGCGTACTCGGGACGGGCCGCCAGCGCCGGGGCGAGGGTCTGCAGCACTTCGAGGGCGGCCTGGTGGAACTCCGGTTCCCCGGGGTTGCGCCGGATCAGCTCCTGGTGCAGCGCTTCCAGCGAGACCGCTGAGTTCCGTCCGGGCGTACCGACACCGGCATGAACTGTCGACATGTCTTCTCTTCCCTTCGTCGCCGACGAAGGACCACCGGTGGACCGGGACCACGCGCACAGCGTCGCACCCGGCCGGGCGGCCCCTGTGCGTCCCGTCGCTACCGCCGAGCCTAGGGGCCCGCGGACCGCCGGGGGCCACCGGGGCGGAAGTCGCGATGCGTGAAGCTTTGGGTTTAGGTTGCGGCCATGGTGGAGGAAACGCGTCCCGACGCGCAGGCAAGGACCGAGGCGGAATTAACAGCAGGGCCGGACGGTCACGGGCAAAGAGAGCACAGAGCGCACAGAGTGGCGCATGGTGACGGGCCCGCCTCCGGCAGCCTGCGCCGCTCATCCCTCCTGATGGCCGCGGGCACGGTCGTCTCCCGCGCGACCGGCCTGTTCCGGGGCGTCCTCCAAGCCGGCGCCCTCGGTACGGGACTGCTGGCCACCACGTACAACACCGCCAACCTCGTTCCGATGAGCCTGTACACGCTGCTGATCGGCGGCGCCCTGAACGCCGTGCTCGTGCCGCAGCTCGTGCGGGCCCGGGCGGAGCACCCGGACGGCGGGCGGGCGCACGAACAGCGGCTGGTCACGCTCGTGCTGTCCGTCCTCGGTGTCGGCACGCTGCTCGCCGTGTGGGCCGCGCCCGAGATCGTGAGCCTCTACACGACGGACACGCCTCAGAACCACGCCGCCTACGAACTGACCGTCGTCTTCGCCCGGTTCCTGCTGCCGCAGATCTTCTTCTACGGCGTGTTCGGCATCATGGGGCAGGTGCTCAACGCGCGCGGGAAGTTCGGCGCGATGATGTGGACGCCGGTGCTCAACAACGTCGTCCTGATCGCCATGTTCGGTGCGTACATCGGGCTGCTGACCGTGCCGGAGACGGTGGCGGACATCACCGACGCGCAGGTGCGGATGCTCGGCGTGGGCACCACGCTCGGCATCGCCCTCCAGGCCCTCGCGCTGATCCCCTACGCGCGTGAGGCGGGCTTCCGCTTCCGGCCGCGCTTCGACTGGCGCGGTACCGGGCTGCGCAAGAGCGCCAACGCTGCGCGCTGGACGCTGTTGTTCGTGCTGACCAACCTGGTCTCGATGACCATCGTGGCCCACTACGCGACCGCCGCCGACCAGGAACTGCCCAAGGATGGCGTCGGCCTCTCCTCGTACACGTATGCGCAGAACATCTGGGGCCTGCCGCAGTCCATCGTCACTGTCTCGCTGATCACCGTGCTACTGCCGCGGATGACCCGGGCGGTCGCCGAACGGCGCCTGGACGACCTGCGGGACGATCTCTCCCGCGCGCTGCGGATCAGTGGCACGGTCATCGTCCCGGCCGCCGTCTTCTTCGTGGCGTTCGGCCCGGAGGTGGCACAGTTGCTGTACGCGCACGGCGCCGCCAGTGCCGAATCCGCCGTGCCGCTGGGGCAGATGCTCCAGGCCCTCGGGCTGGGCCTGATCCCGTTCTCCGCCCAGTCGCTGCTGCTGCGCGGCTTCTACGCCTTCGAGGACACCCGTACACCGTTCCTGATGGCCGCCTGCATCTCCGGGGTGAACATCGCGCTCGCCACCGCCTGCCACCTGCTGCTGCCGGCCCGGTGGGCAGTCGTCGGCATGGCCGCCGCGTACACCGTTGCGTACGGCGTCGGGCTGCTGGCCAGCGCGTACCTGCTGCGCCGCCGCCTGGAAGGGCGGCTGGACGGGCACCGGCTGAGCCGTACGTACGGCAAGCTCACCGGTGCCGCGCTGGCCGCCGGGGCGGTGGGCTGGGCGGCGGCCCAGGCCTGTGCAGGGGCCACCGGGGACGCCTTCTGGTCCACGGCGCTGGCCCTGGCCGCCGGGGCGGCGACCATGACGCTGCTCTTCCTGCTGCTGGCGCGCGCGCTGCGGATCACCGAGCTGCGGTCCCTGCCGGGGCTGCGCTGACGGAGCGGGCCGGGGCGGTGGCCGTGTCCGCCGCCTCGGCTGCCAGCATCCGCGCCATCGTCTGGATGCCGACCATCCCGCTGACCACGGTGGCGACGACGATGGCCACGACCAGCATCACCGTGCCCAGCCACACCATGGTGTCCACCGGCAACGTGAACGCGCCGATCACCCGCGCCACGCACTCGCCCAGCAGGGCGGCGCCCCACACGGCGGAGTGCCGGCTCTGCACCCGCCGGAACCGCGCCGACCGGGCCGTCAGCCGGTCCCACGCGGCGCCCTTGGCCGCGTCCCCCGGGTCAGCCACGGCTTGAGCGTCGGCGCCAGCATCGGCCGTCCGATGAGCGCGGACACCAGCACCGCCAGACCGAAGGTGCTGCTGACGGCGCTGTCCTTGGCCATCATCAGCCGCTCGTCGCCCGCCATCAGGCTCAGCAGCAGACCGATGACGTTGGTCACCGTCATCACCGTCGCCATGGCGTTGAAGCGGCGCTCCCTGACCAGGCTCCACACGGAGCGCGCGGCGGGCAGGGCGCCGCTCCAGGCCAGCGCGGCGAGGGTGCTCAGACCGAAGGCCCCGGTCAGGACGTAGTACGACGCGATCGGGACACCGGCGTCCAGGAGCAGTGCCCGGGGGCCCTCCAGCTTCTTGCCGGACCCGGCGGCCTTGTCGGACCCGGTCGCCTCACCGGTCCCGGTCCCGGTGCCGGTCGCGGCCGTCGTGCCGTGCGGGGCCTGGCTGTTCATGGGTCCTCCGTGTCGCTGTGCGCCCGTCCGTCCTTGCGCTTCCAGCTTCGCCGCGCGCCCCCGCGCCCCGGCAGGCCCGGGTGTAACCACATCGCCGTGACATTTGTCAGGCCACGCGCAAGCGCCCGGCCCGGTGCTTGCGTTGAAGCGCCCTCCAGCTCTTAGCGTCTGACGTACGACCCGACCACCGAAGGGGATCTCTTCGTGCGTTACACACTGTTCGGCAGGACCGGTCTGCGGGTGAGCGAGCTGAGCCTCGGCACCATGACCATCGGCACGGACTGGGGCTGGGGCGCCCCCGAGGACACCAGCGCGCGGATCGTCGACGCGTACGACGACGCCGGCGGCAACTTCATCGACACCGCCAACAACTACACCGACGGCAGCTCCGAGAAGATCCTCGGCAAGCTCCTCGAAGGCCGCCGGGACCGCTTCGTGCTCGCCAGCAAGTACACCTGCGCGTTCCGTGCGGGCGACCCCAACGCGGCGGGCAGCCACCGCAAGAGCCTGGTGCGGTCGGTGGAGCAGAGCCTCGCCCGGCTGCGCACCGACCACCTCGACGTCCTCTGGGTGCACGCGCGGGACCACTTCACACCCGTCGAGGAGACCATGCGGGCGCTGGACGACGTCGTACGGTCGGGCAAGGTGCTGTACGTCGGGGTGTCCGACTGGCCGGCCTGGGAGATCGCGCAGGCGAACACCCTGGCCGAGCTGCGCGGCTGGACCGCGTTCGCGGGCTCGCAGCTGCGCTACAGCTTGCTGGAGCGCACTCCGGAGCGCGAGCTGCTGCCCCAGGCGCGCGCCTTCGACCTGGCCGTACTGGCGTGGGCCCCGCTGGCGGCGGGCAAGCTCACCGGCAAGTACCGGCGCGGCGAGCGCGGGCGGCTGGACGTGGTCGGCGACGACGGCCGCGCGGCGGACCACGAGGAGGCGACGGTCTCGGCGGTGCTGGAGATCGCCGAGCAGGGCGGCTGGAGCCCGGCGCAGGTGGCGCTGGCCTGGCTGCGGCAGCAGCCCGGGAACATCGTCCCGGTCATCGCCGCCACCAAGGAGAGCCAGCTCGCCGACAACCTCGCGAGCGTGGACGTCGAGCTGGACGCGGCGGCGCTGCGGCGGCTGGACGAGGTGAGCGCCGTACCGCTGGGCTTCCCGCACGACTTCCTGGCGGAGCCCGGGATCACCCAGAACGTCTACGGCGACCGCTGGAGCGCCATCGAGGAGCGGCGGTCCGGCTACCGGCGGTCGGTGCACGGCGTGCTCTGACCCGGCGCCCCGCGACGCTCACCGCGTGCCGCGTGCCGCGTGCCGCGTGCCGCGTAGCCGCGCGGTGAGCGTCCCGTCCGCTATGCGACCGCGCGCACCCGCTCCGTCGTCGCGATCGTCGCCGAGCCGACCACCCGGGTGCCGTCGTACAGCACGATGGCCTGGCCGGGGGCGACGCCGCGGACCGGCTCGGCGAAGGTGACGCGCAGTTCGCCGTCGACCAGGCCGGCGGTGACCTCGGTCTCGCCGCCATGGGCGCGCAGCTGCGCGGTGTACGTACCGGGGCCGGTCGGCGCGGCGCCGCACCAGCGGGGGCGGACGGCGGTGAGCGCGGTCACGTCCAGGGCCTCGGCCGGGCCGACGGTGACCGTGTTGTCCACCGGGGAGATGTCCAGGACGTAGCGCGGCTTGCCGTCCGGGGCGGGGGTGCCGATGCGCAGGCCCTTGCGCTGGCCGATGGTGAAGCCGTACGCGCCCTCGTGGGTGCCGAGCTTCGCGCCGGACTCGTCGACGATGTCGCCCTCGGCCGTGCCGAGGCGCTTGGCGAGGAAGGCCTGGGTGTCGCCGTCGGCGATGAAACAGATGTCGTGGCTGTCCGGCTTCTTGGCGACGAACAGACCGCGCCGGGCGGCCTCCTCGCGGATCTCCGCCTTGGTGGTGAGGGTGTCGCCGAGCGGGAACATGGCGTGCGCGAGCTGCTGGTCGTCGAGCACCCCGAGGACGTACGACTGGTCCTTGGCCATGTCGGAGGCGCGGTGCAGCTCACGGCTGCCGTCCGGGTGCTCCACGACCGTGGCGTAGTGGCCGGTGCAGACCGCGTCGAAGCCGAGGGCGAGCGCCTTGTCCAGCAGCGCGGCGAACTTGATCTTCTCGTTGCAGCGCAGGCAGGGGTTGGGGGTGCGGCCGGCCTCGTACTCGGCGAAGAAGTCCTCGACGACGTCCTCACGGAAGCGCTCGGCGAGGTCCCACACGTAGAACGGGATGCCGATGACGTCGGCGGCGCGGCGCGCGTCGTGCGAGTCCTCGATCGTGCAGCAGCCCCGGGCCCCGGTGCGGAAGGATTTCGGGTTCTCGGAGAGCGCGAGGTGCACGCCGGTCACGTCGTGGCCCGCCTCGGCGGCGCGGGCGGCGGCGACGGCGGAGTCGACACCGCCGGACATGGCGGCGAGCACGCGGAGGCGGCGGGGAGCGTCAGTCGTCATAACCCCTCCAGGGTAGACGGAACCACCGACAGCCTCCCAAGCGTTGTGCAGCGCATGGGAGACGCGGGGGAATCCGGGCGGACGGCGGGCCAGGGCTTCAGCAGACGGGCCCTGCTGCTCGGCGGCGCGGGCACGGTGCTGGCGGGCGGCGCCGCGTACGCGCTCCACGACGACCTGCTGCGCTGGTGGTGGCGGCTGCCGGGCCGCAGGAAACCCCGGACGGACGGCGCGGTGGACTACGGCGCCGCGCGCTGGGTCCCGGCCGCCCCGGCGAACTGGCGGCAGGCCGACCGCCCGGACGACTACTCCATAGACCGGGTCGTCGTCCACGTCGTCCAGGGCGGCTACACGGACGCGCTGCGGGTCTTCCAGAGCCCGCTGCACGGCGCGGCGGCGCACTACGTGGTGCGCAAGGACGGCCAGGTGGCGCAGACGGTCCGCGAGCTGGACGTGGCGTTCCACGCGGGCAACCGCGCGTACAACGAGCGCAGCATCGGCATCGAGCACGAGGGCTTCGTGGACCGCCCGGCGTCCTTCACCCCTGCCATGTACGCATCATCCGCGCGGCTGACCGCCGGGATCTGCCGCCGCTACGGCTTCCCCGCCGACCGGCAGCACATCGTGGGCCATGTGGAGGTACCGGGCACCGATCACACCGATCCCGGGGCACACTGGAACTGGAGGCTGTACCTGGACCTGGTGCGTGCCGAGCTGCGCCGCCGACTCCCCGCCGGAGGCGTGACGCGGGGCGTCCGGGCGCCGCGCGGTGCCCCTCGTGGAACGGACCACTCATGGCGTACGACAGAGCCCCGGCCACCGGGCCGGCGCACCGCAGCACCGGAACCGGCACCGGCACGGGAACCGGCGCCGGCGCCGACAATGGCCGTGGAACCAACCCTGGCGCCGGCACCACCAGCGGGCCCGGCCTCGCCGAGGACCGTGTCTTCGGGCGGGTCCTGCTGGACCTGGCCCCGAAAGCCGACACCGTCCTGCTCACGGTGCGGGGCGACCGGGTGGCGACGGCCGAGCTGCGCCGCTCGGCGGGCGCGCCCGCGGCCGCGCACGTGCCGGTCGGCACCCGCGACGGCGGGTACCTGCGGCTGACCGTCGACGGCCGGCCCGCGCACCTCGCCCCCGGCAAGGGGCGGCTGACCCGGCGCTCCCACCGGGTCCAGGTGATCTACGGCGGCGCCGTGTACCGGCTCCTGCCGGACTCGCCCAACGGGAGCCGGCTGGTCAAGGAGGGCCGCCGGATCGCGGACTTCTCCTCGGACGGCACCGGGCACGTCTGGGCCGACTGGCACCCGGACGTGACACCGCCGCTGCGGGAGGACGCCGCGATCGGCTACACCCTCGCCGCGGCCTTCGGCACCGGCGCCGAACCGACCTGGCGGCTGCTGCTCCAGGCCGCGCTCGACCTGGTCTGACGCACCTGGGCCCCTATCCGGCCTGCCCGGCCCCATCCCGCAGCCCGGCACCAGCCCCTCCACGAAGCTCAGGCCCGGCCCTCAGCTCAGCCCCGCGCTCCGCGCCCGTTCCACCACCGGACCGATCGCCTCCGCCACCGCCGCCACGTCCGCCTCGGTGGTGGTGTGGCCGAGGGAGAAGCGCAGCGTGCCGCGCGCGAGGTCGGCGTCCATGCCCGCGGCGAGCAGGACGTGACTGGGCTGGGCGACGCCCGCGGTGCAGGCGGAGCCGGTGGAGCAGGCGATGCCCTGGGCGTCCAGGAGGAGGAGCAGGGAGTCGCCCTCGCAGCCGGGGAAGGAGAAGTGCGCGTTGGCGGGCAGGCGGCCCGCCGGGTCGGGGTCGCCGCCGAGGACGGCGTCCGGTGCGGCGGCCCGTACCGCCTTGACGAGGTCGTCGCGCAGGGCGCCGATGTCGCGGGCGAACCCCTCGCGGTGCCCGACGGCGTACCGCGCGGCGGCGGCGAACGCGGCGATGCCGGGGGTGTCCAGCGTGCCGGAGCGCACCTGCCTCTCCTGACCGCCGCCGTGCAGGACGGGCACGGGCGCGTACTCGCGTCGCAGCAGCAGCGCGCCGACGCCGTACGGGCCGCCGATCTTGTGCGCGGAGACGGTCATCGCGGCCAGGCCGGAGGCCGCGAAGTCGACCTCCAGCTGCCCGAACGCCTGGACCGCGTCGGCGTGCAGCGGAATGCCGAACTCCGCCGCCACGTCGGCCAGTTCCCGGACCGGCATGATCGTGCCGATCTCGTTGTTGGCCCACATGACGGTGGCCAGGGCGACGTCGTCGGGGTTACGGGCGACGGCCGCGCGGAACGCGTCGGCGTGCACCCGTCCGTACCCGTCGACGGGCAGCCATTCGACCCGCGCGCCCTCGTGCTCGGCGAGCCATTCCACGGCGTCCAGGACGGCGTGGTGCTCGACGGGGCTGGCGAGGACGCGGGTACGGGCCGGTTCGGCGTCCCGGCGGGCCCAGTACAGGCCCTTGACCGCGAGGTTGTCGGCTTCGGTGCCGCCCGCGGTGAAGACCACCTCACTGGGGCGGGCGCCGAGCGCGGAGGCGAGGGATTCCCGCGCCTCCTCGACGGTGCGCCGGGCCCGCCGGCCGGCGGCGTGCAACGAGGACGCGTTGCCGGTGACGGTCAGCTGGGCGGTCATCGCCTGCACCGCCTCCGGGAGCATCGGGGTGGTGGCGGCGTGGTCGAGGTAAACCATGGTGCGAACGATTCTACGAGCAGGCGCGGGGGCGCATGCCGGGCGCGTGGGGGCTCGGCCGTACTCCCCGGTTTCCGGCCCGCCGTCACCCCGTCACTCCGTCCCGCGGACCTCCCGCCCCCTCGACACCCCCGTAAGGAGTGTCTACGCTTACGGTCATGACTCAGTGGTGTCTGGACCGTACGTACCGCAGTACCTCCGGTGAAGTGCGCTGGACCGCGCTCGGCGAGGACGGGGCGCCGCCCCTGGTCCTGCTGCACGGCACACCGTTCTCCTCGTACGTCTGGCGGGGTGTCGCACGGGCGCTGTCCGAGCGGTTCCAGGTGTACGTCTGGGACCTGCCGGGCTACGGCGCATCCGAGAAAGCCGCAGGCCAGGACGTGTGCCTGCCCCGGCAGGCGGAGGTGTTCACCGAACTGCTCGCGCACTGGGGGCTCACCGGCCGGGAACCCACCGTCGTCGCTCACGACTTCGGCGGCTACGTGGCCCTGCGGGCCCACCTCGTGCACGGCGCGCGCTACCGGCGCCTCGCGCTCGTCGGCCCGACCACCCTGCCCGGCTGGGGCTCCGCCACGTACCGCCTGCTCGGCGAGCACCCCGACGTCTTCACGCAGTTGCCTCCCGCCCTGCACCGGGCGCTGGTCACGGAGTACATCTCGTCCGCGAGCAGCCCCGGCATGCACCCGGCCGTCCTGGAACAGCTCGTCGAACCGTGGTGCACGGAGGAGGGGCAACCCGCCTTCTACCGACAGATCGAGCAGAACGGGCTGGACGCCACCGCCGACCTCACGGAGGAGGAGTACCGCAGGGTCTCGGTGCCGACGCTGGTGGCCTGGGGTGCGCAGGACGCGTGGAACCCCGTCACGCTGGCACCCGGCCTCGCGGCGATGATCCCCGGCGCCCGCCTGCATCTTGTCGACGGAGCCGGACACCTCGTGCAGGAGGACGCGCCCGCGGAACTCACGGCGCTGCTGGCGGCGTTCACGGCATAGGAACGCCCCCACCTGCCCCTGCACCCCACCCGGCCCTACGCCCCGCCCGGCTCCAGCGGCGGCCGCAGCCGCGGCCCGCCGGAGCCGGGCACGTCCAGCGTCTCGTACAGGGTGAGCGCCTCGCTCCAGCGCTCCTGCGCCCGGCCCGCCTGGCCCTGGGCCTCCAGCGCGTGCGCCAGCAGGCTCAGCCCGTCGGCCGCCCGCCGGCCGCCGTCCGCCACCGCGAACAGGCGTACCGCCTCCTCCGCCGCCCGTACGGCACCGTCCGCCCAGTTGGTGGCCAGACGCGACTCGGCAATCCGCAGCTGGGCCAGGCCCGTCCAGAGCCGCTGTCCGGCCTCCTGCAAGAGGGGCAGTGCCTCCTCCAGGGCGGCCAGCGCGTCCTCGTGGCGGCCCGCCTCGGCCTGGGCGACGGCGAGGAAGTACAGCCCCGTGCCGAGCCGCTGCCCCTGGCCCGCGGCCCGGTAGATGTCCACGCCCTGCCGGGCGAGCCCGACACCCCGCTCCGCCTCCCGGTCGCGGACGCACAGCCGGGAACGCTCCACCAGTACGGCGGCCTCGCCCAGCCGGTCGCCCTGCACCTGGCAGTGGCTCCTGGCCAGCGTGAAGTGCTGCTCGGCGTCGGGCCGGTGGAGCGCGACCGCGGTGACACCGCGCACCAGCGGTGCCCGGCCGCTGGTCACCGGGTCCCCCGTGTCGAGGCCCAGCCGGTACGCGCGGCGGGCCTCGTCCTCCGCGTCGGCGAACCGGTCGGCCGCGAGGCAGGCGCGGGCGCGGGCCAGCCGGGCGCGCGCCTCCGCGCGCTTCTGGTCGCGTCCGGTGACGGCGCGGGCGATCACGGCCACCGCGGCCTGTTCGTACCGGTCCGTGAAGAGTCCGGTGCCGAGCAGCGGTTCGAGGAGGAGGAGGGTGTCGGCGCACCGGGCGACGTACGCCCCGGACCGCAGGTCGGCCGTCTGCCGGACGACGGCCAGCGCTCCGGTCCCGTTCGCCGCCCACCAGTCCGACGCCGCACCGCGGTCCGCGAGCGGGAGGGCCGGAACCGGTTCCGCGGGCGGGACGCTCCGGTCGAGCAGCGCAGCGCCGGGCGCGTCGAGGCCGTAGGCCCGGTGGGCGGTGGCGAGGTACCAGTCGAGCAGCCGGGACAGCGCGGCGTCGCGGTCCTCCGGCGCGGTGTGGCGGGTCAGTTCCTCGTACGCGAACGAGGCGAGCGCCTCGCGGTGCCGGTAGCGGCCGGGGGCCGGGGACTTCAGCAGACCGGTGCGCACCAGGGTCTCCAGGTGCGCCTCGGTGGCGGCGGGTTCGGTGCCGGTCAGGGCGGCCACGGCGGCGGTCGGCAGGTCGGGGCCGTGCGGCAGCGCCAGCAGGCGGAAGGCGGCGAGCGCCGGCGGGTCGAGGTCGTGGGTGAGGCGCAGCGCGGTGCTGTTGATCATGGCTTCGGCCGCCGTACGGTCCGCCGGGCCGTCCAGCATCAGTTCCGCCGCCACCGCCTCGACCGCGGCCTCCGAACAGCCGCACGCTTCGAGCGCCGCGCGCGCCACCGCGCGGCGGGCCGCGACCCGCTCCTCGCCCACCCGCAGCGCGAGGACCTCCAGCGCGTCGCTGGTGCTCAGGGACTCCAGATGCAGGGAGAGGACGCCGGTCAGGCCGGCCGGCGGCCGGTCGCGGCCGACGAGCAGTGCGGCGCCCGTGACGTCCGGGAGCAGGGGCAGCAAGGGCCCGATCGCGCGTACCTCGTCCAGGACGACGATCAGGCGCAGCGCGCCGATCGCCGACCGGTAGAACGCCATCCGCTCCTCGGCGTCGGCGGGGATCTCCTCGTACCGGTAGCCGAGTTGGCGCAGCAGTACGGCGGCGAGGTGCGGTACCGCGGCTTCCGGATCGCCGTCCGCGGGCATGATCGCGTACAGCCGTCCGTCCGGGAAGCGGTCCTGCACGGCGTCGGCCACCCGCGCCGCCAGACTCGTCTTGCCGACGCCGGCGCCCCCGGAGATGACGCCGACGTTGCGTACGGTGGGCCGCTGCCGCGTCAGGTGATCCGCCAGCCGCCCCAGTTCAACCGCCCGGCCGCCGCCCGCGCGGTCCTGCCGGGGCCCGTACCGGCCGGCCCGCAGCAGGCTGCGCAGCCCCGGGGAGACCTGCTCGTCGTGGGCCAGCGCGCGCGCGAGGAGTTCACGGGTACGCTCGCGGGCCGGGTCCAGGTACAGCAGCCAGGTCAGCGCTTCTTCCGCCGCGGCGTGCCGGCCCAGGCGCAGTTCCAGTTCGGTGCGGTCCTCGACCAGAGTGCGCCGCCGGTCGGCCAGCCGCCGGGACTCCGCGCGCAGGTACGGCCCCGGCAGGCCCGCCAAGGGCTGGCCACCCCGCCACAGGGCGACGGCCGCGTCCAGCAGGTCCCTGGCGCTGTCCCAGTCCTGGGCCGCACGGGCGTCGCGGGCCACGGCGACCAGGTCGTCGGCCCGGCGCAGGTCCACGTCGAGGTCGGTCCTGGCGGTCCGGCGCAGCGCGTAGCCGCCGTCTTCCCCGACGAGGACTTCCGCGTCCGGCCCAAGGGCCTTGCGCAGCCGGGTGGCGTAGGTGCGCAGGGTGGCGTGCGCGGCGTTCGGCGGGTCGTCTCCCCACAAGGCGTCGATCAGGTCGTCCTCGGAGATGACGCGGCCTGCGCGCAGCACGAGTACGGCGAGCAGCGCGCGCTGCTGCGGTGAGCCGGTGGCCAGGTCCACGCCGCCGCGCAGCATCCGCACCGGGCCGAGCACGGTAATGCGCAGCGGTTCGCGCGGGGGCCGCAGGGCGGGGTCGCTCCGTCCCGTCCGGTCCTGGTCCCGTGCGAGCGCCAGCAGTTCGCGCAGGCGGGGGCGGGACGGGCTGCGGGCGAGCAGTTCGGACAGCTCGCTCACGGCCTCGTCGTACCGGCCGAGCCGCAGGTCGCACTCGATGCGGTCCTCGGCCAGGGTGTGCCGCCACTCGGTCAGCCGCAGCCGCTCGGTCTGCGCGTACGGGCCGGGGAGTCCGGCCAGCGGCTCGCCGCGCCACAGGGCGAGGGCCGCGGTCAGCAGCGTGCGGGCGCGGTCCCACTCCCCCGCGTCCCGGGCGGCGCGGGCGGCGCGTTCGTATCCCTCGGCGCGTTCCAGGTCCATGTCTATGTCGGTCCCGGCGTCGGCGCGCAGGGCGTAGCCGACACGCTCGCGGACCAGGACGTGCTCGTCCTCGCCGAGAGCCCTGCGCAGCCGCGCGATGCTGTGGTCCAGCACCGCGCGGGCGTTGCGCGGCGGGTCACCGCCCCAGAGCGCGTTGAGCAGTTCGGCCTCGGAGGCGACGCCTTCGTGGCGCAGCAGGAGGGCCGCGAGCAGGGCCCGGTCCAGGCGGGACGGGACGTCGATCCGCTGGTCGCCCCGCCACAGCCCGACCGGCCCGAGCACGGTGAAGCGCAGCGGCTCGCGCAGTTCCTCGGCGGGCAGGACGGGGACGGGCCGGGCGTCCGGCCGGTACGGGGCGGGCTCGGCGGCGGGGCCGTCCGGCGCGTACGGCTCCGTGACGACGGGCCCTCCGACGGGCTCCACGGAGGACTCTTCGACGGGCTCTTCGACGCGTTCTCCGGCGGTCCGGACGCCGGCGCCCTCGGCCGGAGCTTCCGCAGGGGCCGCCGTCCCGGCCGCCTCGACAGCCGCGTCCACGACGGACGGTGCGGCGGAGGCGCCCGGAACCCCGTCGTCCGCACCCGCCGGCTCCTCGGTCACGACAGACCCGCCAGCCCCGCCAAGCCTGCCGACCCCACTGGTCCCATCGGCCCAATTGGTCCCATCGGACACGACGGAATCGCCGAGCCCCCTTGCCCCGTCCGCCCCCACACCACCACCAGAAGCATCCGCCACCCCCGGCACCCTCCCGCCCAGCCGCTCCAGCACCGGACTGGCCAGCACCGCGAACGCCTGTGCCGACTCCTGGAGCCGCATCTCCCCGGTGTCGTCGGCGACCAGGGCGGGGAAGTCGGGCAGCCGGCCCATGTACGGCTCCAGGGCACGCCCGACCGCCTCCACGACGGCCAGGGACTGCTGGGTACCGAGGCCGCTGAAGAGCAGTTCGCGCACGCCGGGCCGGAAGTCGTAGACGGGCTGCCCGGAGCCGGTGCCCAGCGGCCCGTCGAAGCCGCCGAGGGACCGGGCCCCGCGCGGGGCGGCGACCCGTTCCAGCAGGCCGCCGAGGAGGATCTCGGCGACCTGGGTCGGTCCGGCGTCGCTCATCGCGGCGGCGCGCACCAGTTGCATGAGGGGGACGGTGAGCGGGTTGATGGCGGAGAGCCGTACGGCCAGGCGGTACGACTCGGGCGAGAACGCGCCGCGGAAGTGCGCGACCAGTTCCGCCGCGGAGCCCGCCGGCCGCGGCGGGTCCTGCTCCGGTTCCTCGCCCAGCAGCACCGTGTCGATCAGATGCGGGACGCCGGGACGGGTCAGCAGCGCGGCCCACTGCCCGAGCCCGCCGGGGGTCAGCGGGACGACGGGCAGGGCCACCGTGCCCGGCTCCTCGGCCTCGGGGTCCGGCTCGCCCGTCAGCGGGTCGAGCACCCGGGTCCGGTCGGGCCCGGCGAACTCCACCGGGGAGGTCAGCAGCCGGGGCTGGGCGTCCAGCGCGGTGCCCCGCCACAGCCGCCGCGGCAGCGGGTGCAGCACCGCCACCGGCCCGTAACAGCCCCAGCGGCGCACGGCACGCGCCGCGTCGGGGGTCCGCCACCCCGAGCTCGTGCCGTCGGTGAGGACGAAGGTCACGGTGGGGCCCGTGGTCCACGGCAGCCGGCCCAGGACGGCCATGTCCTGCGGGTCGAAGGCGCACACCCGCACGCTGCGGAAGATGCCGCCCCGGTCCAGCACCGACCGCAGCTCACCGGCCAGCTGGCTCCACACCTGCATCGAGGGCGCCTCGTCCACCAGCAGCACGGCGGACCAGCGGCGCTCCTGGTCGGGCCGCGAGACGACGTCGAACAGCGCGGTCTCGGCGGCGAGCCGGACGGTGGCTTCCACGTCGGTCACGCGGCGGTGGGGGTGCGGCTCGAACCGGCGCAGCGGGCGCAGGGCCCTGGACAGGTGCTGGGGCCTGGCGAGCGCGCGGCGTCCGGGCGCGCGGGCAGGCCGGGCGCGGCGGCTGAACGCGCTGCCGCCCTCGCTGCCCATCGCATACAGGGAACGCTGCGACGGAAGTACGGTCGCGGAGACGCCGCCGGGGAGGTCGCCGGCCGCACCGTCCTCGCACGGCCCGTCCGTACGGCCCGGGCCGTCCGCCTCCTCCGGTCCGCCGCCGGCCCCGTCCTCGGGCGCGTCCCGGGCGGCGGAGTCGGCGGGCGCGTCCTCGGCCGCGCCCGGTCCGGTGTCCCGTGCGGACTCCGGTCCGGGCGGCGTGGAGCGCAGCTGGCCCTCGCGCACCGCGCGGGCCAGCCACAGGACGTCCAGCAGTTCGCCCGCGCCGAGGTCGTAGCCCTGGCCCGCGAGGATCTGCCGCAGCCGGTCGATCATGGCGACATGGGTTCGTCCAGGCGGTGCATGACCGCGGAGAGCAGCTCGTCCTTGGTCAGGTCGGCACCGGTGATCCGCAGGTGGACGGCGGCCAGCAGCTGGTCGGTGGCGAGCGTCTCGGTCTTGGAGCGCTGGAGGAAGCCGTCGATGAGGTCCTCGGCCTCGGCGAGCGCCTGCGGCCCCAGGTTGTGGGCGATGATCTCGCGCAGCCGTTCGGGGGTCGGCTCGGGCAGGTCCAGGCGGACGCAGCGGCGCAGGAAGGCGGGCGGGAACTCCCGTTCGCCGTTGCTCGTCATCACCACGACCGGGAAGTGCGCGCAGGAGACGACGCCGCGGTGCACCCGTACCCGCTCCCGGCTGCCGTCGGTCAATACGTGCACGTCCTGGTGCTGCTCGGACAGCCGCGCCAGCTCCGGGATCTCGAACTCGCCCTCCTCCAGCACCACCAGCAGGTCGTTCGGCAGGTCGATGTCGGACTTGTCCAGCTCGTCGACGAGCAGCACCCGGGGCCGGTCGGCGGCGGCCAGCGCCGTACCGAGCGGGCCCAGGCGCAGGTAGTGGCCGATGTCGGTGGTGTAGGAGCCGCGGTGCTCCTTGAGCCGCCGCGGCGCCGTACGGACCGCCTCCCGCTCGCGGCGCAGCGACGCCTCGCGCAGCCGGCCCACCGCGTCGTAGCGGTAGAGCGCGTCGGCGAGGGTGGAGCGGGAGTTGACGGACCAGCGCAGGACGTCGCCGAGCCCCAGCTCGGCGGCGACGGCGCGGGCCAGCGAGCTCTTGCCGGTGCCGGGGCGGCCGGTGACCAGCAGGGGACGGTGCAGGTGCAGGGCGGCGTTGACGACCGACACCTCGTTGCGGTCCATCAGGTACGGCGCGGGCGCCTCGGCCCTCCTGCGGGCGGCGGCGAAGTAGCGCCACGGCGGCGCCGCCGGCAGCGGCGCGGGACCGCGGAACACCCACCAGCCCTCGGGCTCCGGCCCGGCTTCCGGGCCGTGGTCGGGTGTGCTCTGTGGGGCCACGGGTCGTTCTCCTTCGTCCTTGCTCACATGCTGCGTCATGCCTGGGCCGGCCCGGTGTCCTGGCTGGGTCACGGCTGGGTCAGCACCCAGGCGTCCGGGGCCAGTTGCGGTGGCCGGTGGTCGGGCGCGTCGTACATCAGGGAGAGCTGGCGTCCCCGGTGGCCGGTGGACGTGACCTCGGCGACCGCCTTGGCCCGCTCCAGCCGTACCGTCTCGGGGAGCTGGGTGTGGTGCCCGCCCTCGACCAGTTCGAGCAGGTCCGCCGCGACGCTCTCACCGTGCTCCTCGCGGTGCCACAGGACCGTGTGGACGCCCGCCTGGACGCACTGGCGCAGCAGCGCCCCGTGGTGCCGGGGCTCGCAGCAGACGATCACCGTGCCCACCTCGGGCTGCATCTCCAGGCGGGCACGGGCCACCTTGCGGTCGGTGCTGCCGTGGTCCAGGACGAGGCTGCGGGCGGTGTCCAGCGCCGCGGTGCGCCGCTTCCACCCGGCGTAGCTGGTCCGCGAACGCTGGGCGGTGCGGATCACCACCCGGCGGGTGAAGCCCAGTCCGAAGGGGCCGTCCTCGTCGCTGTCGAAGGACTCCCAGCGGTCCACCGGCAGCCCGAGCCAGGCGGCGGGCAGGAAGAACTCGACGAGGGCGGGCTCGGGGTCCTCGCGGATCTCCTCGACCAGCACCCGGTGGATGTCGTCCACGACCTGTTCGCTGGTCACCTCGGTGTCCCGGGCGAGGACGAGGTGGTGCGGGGCGTCGCCGCCGCTCCACGCCCAGACCTGGTACGTGTAGTGCCGTCCGGTGGCGGTGGGCAGCAGTTCCACCTGGACGCGCGGCACCTTCGACAGCCGCGCGCGGTCCTCGGTCCCGTGCCGGTACGGGCCGCTGCCGTTCGGCGAGGGGACGGAACCCACCGGCGGACTCACCGGTGCCGCGTCCACCGGTGCCGCGTCCACCGGTGCCGTGCCCATCGGCGCCACGCCCACCGCCGCGCTCCCGACGCCCGCCCAGCCGGCGGGCGGCCACGCGTCGCGGTGCGTCGCGTGACGGGCCGTGCGGTGATCCGGGGGACGGTCCATGGGGCGGGCCGCCTGGCGCACGGCGTGGTGTTCCGCCGCGGCCCGTGCCCGTTCCGCGCGGTAGCCCCGTACATCGGCGGCGTACTGGCGTACGGCGGCCACGTCGACGCCCAGCCGCAGAGCGGTCCGCTCCGTCCATGCCTCCAGCTCCTCGGCGGGGTACGCGCCCGCCTCGCTCTCGTCGACACCGATCCGCACCACGCCCTGCAACAGTGGCGGCATGGGCTGGGCGCCCTGGGCCTCGAAGCCCTCCAGGACGCCGACGGTGTCGGCCAGCCCGGTGACCGCGGGCAGTTCGATGGCGTGCGGCAGTACGTCGGCGAGCAGTTCGCGCGGGTCCGTACGGCCGCAGTGCGCCAGCAGGCCGTTCAGGTCGCGCTGCTGCTTGCGGGTCAGGGACTCGCCGGGGCTGACGGCGCGGGCCACCCTGCGCAGCCGCTCCCACTGCGCACCGCTGCCGGCCGGCATCGTCTCCCGTACGGCCTGGAGGAGTTCGGGCACGCCGCGCCGGACGCCCACGGCCAGACCGACCAGCCGGTCGAGGTCGGCGCCGGGACCCAGGGACTGCCGCAGCAGCCGGGAAGCGAGCAGCTCCTCGCAGCCGCGCACCGCGTCCGGGGTGGCCAGGATCGTCTCCAGGACGGCCAGCAGCTGCTGGACGCCGCGCCGGGCGGAGGGCACCACGGGCGGCGGCAGGTCGGGCAGCTCGGCCTCGATCGCCGGGACGCTGATCGCGTAGAGGGTGGCCGAGGCCTGGGGCTGCCGGGCGGCGGTCGGGGTCCGGAGGTCGGCCACCACGATTCCGACGACGGCCTGCCGGTCGCGGTCCCACAGCGGCCCGCCGCTGAAGCCTTCCCTGACCTCGGTGCCGCCGACCACGTCCAGCGCCACCCAGGGCGGCGCGGAGACCCGGGGCACCGCGCGCACGGTGGGCAGCGGGTGGCCGCTGGCCCACAGGGCGATGACCTCGTTGCCGTAGGCGTGCGGGAGGAAGGGGCGGGCTCGGCCCCGGCGGGCGCGGGGCCCGGCAGGCGGAGCACGGCCAGGTCGCCGTGGTGGAGGTGCGCGCCGGGCGGTACGGGTCCGCTGCCGGCCGCCGCCGTCGCGCGCGGCGGGCTCCACAGGGCGGGCTCCACCCGGGCGGTCAGGTCCCGGTCGGGCGCGACGTGCGGCAGGCGGACGCGGACGGTGTGGCCCGGGCCCGGCAGCGTCTGGTCGTAACGGTCCCGGCCGAGCGCGCTGTTGACGACGTGCGCGCAGGTGAGTACGAGGTCGTCGCCGAGCAGGACGCCGGCGCCCACGGCCCTTCCGGTGTCGCGTACCGAGACGAAGGAGCGGAACAGCGGCTGATCCACGCCGGACACCACCATGCCGTCCTCAGGTCGTGCCGGCGCTGCCGAGGTTCCAGGTGGCGGAGACCTTGAAGCTGGCCTCGCCCTGGCCGGAGAAGACACCCAGGCTCAAATCCGAGCCGAGGGTGACTCCGAACTCCACCGTGACCTCGTCCGGCCGGTGGTCACCGGCGGCGAGCGAACGGTGGATGCTGCCCAGCACGGCGCCCAGCGGCCGCAGGGCGCCCTCCAGCGTCTCGCCGCCGCGGGTCAGCGCCCGTGCGACCCGTCCGTCCACGCTGACCGGGCGGGAGTGGCCGAAGCCGTCCGGCAGCTCCAGTCCGGCGTCGTCCCCGTCCTCGGGCTTCTCGGGCCGCTCCGCGCCGTTCGCGCCCGGCGCACTGTGCGGACCGTGGGCGCCGGCCGGGGCCAAGTGCAGCCAGACGACCGCGTTTTCACCGGTTCCTTCGTCGATGCTCAGTGCCATGTCCCCCATGTGATCAGTCTGACACGTCACCGGGTGGCGCCGCGCCCCCTTTGGAAGAGCGATTCAGGCCATGGTGGAGGCGCTCCTCGGCGCGCGGGCCAGCTGGCGTGACTGGGCGACGAGGCGGTCCGCGCTGTCCCAGACCTCCGCGTCCTCCTCCAGGAAGCCGCCCGCCAGGTTGCGGGTGGTGATGGCGACGCGCAGCGGTCCGGGGGCCGGGCGGCGGCGGATGTGGGTGGTCAGCTCGACGGTGGGGACCCAGCCGGTCAGGCCGATCTCGAAGGCGGTGGGCGGCAGCGCGTCGACCGTCAGCAGCAGCGACAGCGGGTCGGGGTCGCGGCCGTCGGCGAGCCCGAACCAGCCGCGCATCTCGCCGTTGCCGGAGGGCGCGCCGACGGCCCAGCCGCAGGTGGCCGGATCCAGCCGGATGGTGAGGCGGTCGGCGATGGCGGTGCTGCCGGGGATGGTGGTCTGCCCTTCGGGCGCGCTGTCGGAGCCCAGGCAGTGTTCGTACGGCGGGATGGCGGGCGGCTTGGCGGTGGTCCGTACGTCGTCGGTGAGCGTGTCGAGGTCGCCGTACGCGGCGAGCACCCGCAGCCGCTCGACCTCGCTGCCGTCCTCCTCGAACTGGACGAGGGTGGCGGTGCCGGTGGACAGGGTGCGGCCGGTGCGGACGGCCTCCGTACGGATGACGGCGGGGCCGGGCACCGAGGCGGTCAGGTAGTGCGCGGTGACCGAGAAGGGGTCCGGGTGCGGCAGGGCGTCGCCGAGGGCGCGGCCCATCAGGGCGAGCAGATAGCCGCCGTTGACCGCGTGGATGATCGTCCAGCCCGCGGAGAGGTCCGCCTCGTAGTGGCCGGGGGCGCGGCGGACGACCGCCGTGTCGCGGTCGAATTCGCTGTTACCTATGGTCACCTGTGCCATGCGCGGCACGCTACACGGATTTGTTACTGACCGGTAGACCCTTTTTTCTTCAACCGCTCACGGGCCGCCCGTCAGGTGGCGGCCGGTGCGTCCCCGCGGCCCGCGCGCCGCACCCCGGCGGCCTGAGATCATGGGCCCATGCTTCACGTGCTCTACCTGGTCGGCATCTCGGCCTTCGCCGCGAGCGGGGTGCTGGCCGCGTACCGCGCCAACATGGACCCGTTCGGCGGCCTGGTGCTCGCCTTCGCCGCCGCCACCTCCGGCGGCACCCTGCGCAGCCTGATCCTGGACGACCATCCGCTGTACTGGACCCATGACTGGGTGCTGCTCACGCTGATCGTCTGCGTCAGCGTCGGCACCATCATCTACCTGCGGTACTGGCAGCTGCCCCGCAAGTCGCTGCTGGTCGTCGACGCGGTCGGGCTCTCCGTCGTCACCGTCATCGCCGCCCGCGCCGCCATCGCGGCGGGCGCGACACCGCTGGCGGTGATCATCCTGGCGGTGATGAGCGGGGTGGCGGGCGAGGTGATCCGCGACGTGCTGTGCGGCGAGTTCCCGCCGCTGCTGCTGCGGGAGGACGTGTACGCCATCGCGGCGCTCGCCGGCGCCGCCTCCTACCTGGGTCTACACCACCTCCAGGTGCGCGCCGACATCGCCGCCGTGGTGTGCGCCGGACTGGTCTTCGCCCTCCGGATGGCGGCGGTCTACTTCGGTTTCCACCTGCCGCGTCCGCAGCAGCTCAAGCCGCGGAGCTAGGGCGGGGCCGGCCCGGCCCGCCGGCCCCCGCGGGCATCGCCCCGGCCGGTGCGCGGGCCGGCCGCCGCCTCCGGCACCACGATGAACGCCGTGCCACCGGTCAGGTCGATACGGGAGCAGGGCGGCGCGCCGTCGCTCTCGTCGTCCCGCCGCAGCAACTCCACCCGCCGCTGCTCCAGCTCGGCCGTCTTGTTCCCGTTCACCACCGCCGTGAATTCGTCGAAGGCGATGCTCGACAACGAGGGGCCCGAGCGTCTGCGCAGCCACGGGATCAAGCCGAGTCCCGTGAGCCACCGCCATCCGCTCTCCACCAGGGCGAAGAGAGCCAGCAGACACGCGAAGGCCGGGAACGACATCAGCCAGACCGTCACGGGCGGCCCCCGTCGTCCGCACCGCAGCTGCACTCGTCCCGCTGATCGCCATGGGGACCACTGTTCCGGGTCAGCGGCGCGCGGGGATCCGACCGGAGGACGAGCCGCCTCCCCCGTGCGGCGGAGGCGCCGCACGCGCAGGATCAGCGAAGTAGGCTCCGGCCCATGGGTGCGTTCTTACCGTTCTCGGTCCTGCTCGCGATCCCCGCGGTGTTCCTGGCGGACCGTGTTCTGCCGGCGATGGAGGCACGGGGCTGGATCTACTGGCGCAGGACCAAGCGTCTGTCGTCCATCGGCGCCGACCTGATCCAGGAGTGCTCCCCCGGGGCGCAGGCCGTCAAGCGCGCCATGGAGCAGGAACGTGTACGCAAGAACGTCCGACCGGCGCAGGGCCCGCCCGTGCGGGTGGACCTGGACAACGGCACGGTGCGCATGCGCCGCACGGGCCGGCCCACCTGACCCGTACTCACGCCGCCGGCCGTGGCGCCTCCAGCTCCTGGCTCAGCCACCCGAAGGCCGCCGGGTACATCCGCGTCCACGTCCCGTAGTTGTGGCCGCCCGTCGGCAGCACCATCGTCCGTACCCGGGTCCTGGTGCCTTCGGCGGCCTTCTTGAGGCGCTCGATGTTGGCGGGCGGGCTGATCGGGTCCTGCGCCGAGGTCGCCAGGAACAGCCCCACGTCGGCCTTGGCGTGCCGGACCAGCCACTGCGGGCTGTTGCGCCGGCGCAGTGCCGGGTCGGTGAGCACGTCCGGGTCGCCGGTCAGCGGGTCGGGGTCGAAGGCCACGCCGGCGCCGAACGTCTTCGGGTACTGGAGCGGCAGCTTGGCCGCGCAGTAGCCGCCCGTGGAGAAGCCCAGCAGACCCCAGTTCTTCGGCCCCGGCGCGGTACGGAAGTGGTGGCTGATCAGGTCCGTGACGTCGGTCGCCATCCAGGTCGCGGTCTTGCGGTGCGGGGTGTCGGAGCAGTCGGTGTCCACGCTGCCCGGGTTGACGACGGGCATGGCGAGGATGAAGGGGTGCGACGCGTTCGCGTCGACGAGCTGCTGGAGGTCGCCGGGCATACCGCCCTGTTCGAGCCAGGACTGCGGTGAGCCGGGCACGCCGTGCAGCAGCATCACGACCGGGAACCTGGTCTTGCGGTACGCCGGGTCGTCGTACTGCGGCGGTGTCCAGACCATCACCTGGCCGGACAGCTGGGACTTCGCCCCGCGGAAGTACGTGTCCTTGATGCCGTTCGGGCCGTCGTTGAACTTGGCGCGGGCGACCGGCGGCCCCGGCATGGCGACCGCATCCTGCTCGGTGCCGAGCAGGTCGTCCCAGGAGGCGTAGAGGCCGTAGCTGTTGTTGATGGCGACCGCGACGACGCAGATGGCGGTGAGCTGGCACAGGCCGATCAGGAGGATTCTGGTCAGCCAGCGCAGGGGCCGCGGGCCCCGGGCTCTTCCCCACAGCAGCAGCGTGGCGAGGACGGCGAGGGCCGTCGCGATCACCAGCACCACGAAGAACGGGGTTCCGGTCAGACTCATCCGCCTCCCCTTTCACCACACGTACCACCCTCGACGGTACGTGACGGATCCGGCCGCACCCCGGGGGCGGGCCCGCGTGCCGGAAGGTTTCCGCCGCGCGGGCCCGCCGGTGCGTCAGGGCAGCGCCGGCCTGCCGGTGGTGTAGAGCCAGGTGTGGAAGAGGTCACCGAGCCGCTGTCCGGAGACCTTCTCCGCGAGCGCGATGAACTGCCCGATGTCCGCGTTGCCATAGCGGTGCTGCGTGGTCCACGCGGGCAGCAGCTTGAAGAACGCCCGGTCGCCGATCCGCTCGCGCAGCACCTGGAGCGTCATCGCGCCGCGCGTGTAGACCGCCTGCGCGAACATGGTGTCCCGCTGCGGGTCGCCGACCTTCACCTTCCAGAAGTCCGACTCGGCGGGCCGGGCCGCATAGGCCGCGCGGAAGGCGGCGGCCGCGGTGCGGGTGCCCTTGTGCTCGTCCCACAGCCACTGCGCGTACGAGGCGAAGCCCTCGTTGAGCCAGATGTTCCGCCAGTTCCGCGGCGTGACGGAGTCGCCGAACCACTGGTGGGCGACCTCGTGGGCGATGGTCGACTCGCTGCGGACGGCCGAGTAGACCGGCTTGGTCTGGGTCTCCAGGGAGAAGCCGGCCTGCGGCATGTCGTCGACGATCGCGCCGGTCTCCTCGAAGGGGTACGGGCCGAAGACCTGCGCGAAGTAGTCGGTGGCGGCGGCGGTGACGCCGTAGACGTCGACGGTCCCGGTCGGCAGCTTCGGGTCGGTGGCGACATAGATCGGTACGCCGCCGGGGGTGGTGCCCGTACGGACGTCGAACTTCCCGATCGTGGCGGTGGCCAGGTACGTCGCCATCGGCTTGCGCTCGCGCCAGTGGAAGTACGAGCGGCCGTCCTCGTCGTACCGGTCGACCAGCCGCCCGTTGGAGACGCCGGTCAGGCCCTCGGGCGCGTCGATGCGGATGTCGTACGTGGCCTTGTCGCCCGGGTGGTCGCTGGAGGGGAACCAGGTGGACGCGGCGTTCGGCTCGCAGGCCACGAAGACACCGTCGTCGGTCTTCATCCAGCCGTAGTCCGAGCCGAAGACGATGGGCCCGCTGAGCGGCAGCGGCACGCCTCCGTAGACGACCTCGACGGTGAATCGTTCATCCTCTTCCAGGGGCCGCTTGGGCGTGACGGTGATCTCGTCGCCGGAGCGGGTGAACTTCGCGCGTCTGCCGTCCACCTCGATCGAGGCGACCGCCAGCTTCTGGAGGTCGAGGTGGAAGGAGCTGAGGTCCTGGGTGGCGCGCGCGGTCAGTTCCGTACGGCCGTCGAGGCGTCCGGTGGCGGGGGCGTAGCTGACGCCGAGGTCGTAGTGCAGGGCGTCGAAGCCGCCGTTGCCGAGGTTCGGGAAGTACGGGTCGCCGACGCCCGGGGCGCCGGGCGAGGCGGCGGGGGCCGCCGCGATGGTGCAGGCGGCGGCCACCGCGGTGGCGAGGGGGAGCAGACGAGCGCGGCGACGTGCTGAACGGGAGAGTGCCATGAGCCGTCCCTTCGAACACACGAATGTCGTCTGGTGAACAACCGCGCCGACTCTGCACTCCGTTGTCGCTTTTCACCCGGCACTTTGCCAACTCGTCATGCCACTCGGGCCAGTTGACGCCTCAATCGGACTGCTTTCCCTGCTTTCCGGCCACATAGAGGATCTTGCGGCAGCCGTCCTCGTCCGGGACGTCGGTCAGCTTGCGGCCGTCGACCCCGTGCGCGGCGATCAGCCGCAGGCCGGCCGCGGCCAGCTCCCGGCGCACCGTGGCGTCGGAGTGATGGTGGTACAGGTGCCGGGAGGACACCCGGCACCAGGTGTCGTCACCCGTGTCCGCGCGCGCGAAGTAGTCGTGGGTGACGTCCACGACCCCGTCGGGCTCGACCGGTACGGGCCCGCCCCGCCACACGTCGAACCGGCCGTCCCGGTCCATGACCTTGGTCACCGCGTAGTCGCGCCGGAAACTGCCCAGCGTCGTCATGTCGAAGACGACGACGCCCCCGTCCGCGAGCTGCCGGCCCAGGCCCGCGAAGGCGGCGGCGAGCTGCCCGCCGGCCAGGTAGGCCAGCGGTTCGCCCATGCAGGTGACCACGTCGAAGGAGCCGAGGTCCGGCATGTCCCGCAGGTCGGCGACGACGAACGGGGTACCGGCCGCCTCCGGCTTGGCGCGGGCGGCCTCGATCATCTCCGGCGACAGGTCGCAGCCGGTCACCGTGTATCCGAGGCGGTCCCGCAGGGCGAGGGTGCCGCGTCCGGTGCCGCACCCCGCGTCCAGCAGCCGCTTGCCGTGCGGTCCGTACCGCTCGACGAGCTTGCCGTAGAAGGTGATCCAGCGCAGCAGGTACGGGTCCTCGACGATGGTGTCGTACTCCGCGGCGACCGCCGCGTAGGCGGTCAGCGCGGGGTCGGGGGCCGTGGCGTCGGCATCGTGGGCTTCCTGCTGCGCGGACAAGGCACTACCTCCAGGGGACCGGCCGACGGGCGCCGCCGGGGCGCCGCTGAATCTATGGTCGGCAAAACCGGCCGGTCAAGGGCGGTCGCGGACGCACCCGGGCCGGTACGGAGACGGCGTTCCCGCCCGCTCCGCACCGGCCCCGCACGCCTCGTGCCCGCCGGTTCAGCCGCCGCTCCCCGCGGCACCCGGGGTCCCCGCGCCGACGCTCTCCGGCGCGTTCTCCGGATGGTGGCAGGCCACCTTGTGGCCGCCGCGCAGCGCCACCAGCGGCGGTTCGGTGGTCGAACACACCTCGGTCGCCTTCCAGCAGCGGGTACGGAACCGGCAGCCCGAGGGCGGGTCGATCGGCGAGGGCACGTCGCCGGTGAGCAGGATGCGGTCGCGCTGGGTGCGCCGCTTGGGGTCGGGCACCGGGACGGCCGACAGCAGCGCCTTGGTGTACGGGTGCATCGGCGCCTCGTACAGCGACTTCCGGTCGGCCAGCTCCACGATCTTGCCGAGGTACATCACCGCGATCCGGTCCGAGACGTGCCGGATGACGGACAGGTCGTGCGCGATGATGACGTAGGTCAGGCCCAGTTCGTCCTGGAGGTCGTCCATCAGGTTGACGACCTGCGCCTGGATGGAGACGTCCAGCGCGGAGACCGGCTCGTCGGCCACGACCAGCTTGGGCTTGAGGGCCAGCGCCCGCGCGATGCCGATGCGCTGCCGCTGGCCGCCGGAGAACTCGTGCGGATAGCGGTTGTAGTGCTCCGGGCTCAGGCCCACCAGCTCCAGCAGCCGCTGCACCTCCTTCTTCACCCCGCCCTCGGGCTCGACGCCCTGGAGGCGGAAGGGGGTGCCGACGATGCCGCCGATGGTGTGCCGCGGGTTCAGCGAGCCGTACGGGTCCTGGAAGATCATCTGTACGTCGCGGCGCATCGGGCGCAGCCTGCCCTGCGACAGATGCGTGATGTCCCGGCCCTCGAACTCGATGCTGCCGCCGGTCGGCTCGTCCAGCCGCGTGATCAGCCGGCCCATCGTCGACTTGCCGCAGCCGGACTCGCCGACCACGCCCAGGGTCTCCCCCGGCCGTACGTCGAAGTCGATGCCGTCGACCGCCTGCACCGCGCCCACCTGCCGCTTGAGCAGGCCCTTGGTGATCGGGAAGTGCCGTACCAGGCCGCGTACCTTCAGCAGCGGCGCGGCGTCGGCGCTCGCGTCGGTCCCGTCCGTCGTGCCGGCGGCGACGCCGGTCTCTTCAGTCTCGGTCACAGCTTCGGCGCAATCTCTTCGGTCCAGATACGCTCCCGCTCCTCCTGCGCCAGGTGGCACGCGGCGACGTGTCCGCCGCCGCCGGCCTCGCGCAGTTCGGGGCGGACCGTGCGGGTGACGTTGTCCTTGGGGAGGTCCGCGTACGGGCAGCGGGGGTTGAAGGCACAGCCGCTGGGGACGTTGATCAGGCTGGGCGGCGATCCCTTGACCGGGATCAGGCGCTCGGTCTGCTCGCGGTCGATGCGCGGCATCGAGCCCAGCAGACCCCAGGTGTACGGGTGCTGCGGTTCGTAGAAGACCTTGTCCGCCGGGCCGCGCTCGATGCACCGGCCGCCGTACATCACCAGCAGCTGGTCCGCCAGTTCGGCGACCACCCCCAGGTCGTGGGTGATGATGACGACCGCCGAGCCGAACTCCTTCTGGAGGTCCCGGATCAGGTCGAGGATCTGCGCCTGGACCGTCACGTCCAAGGCGGTGGTCGGCTCGTCCGCGATCAGCAGTTCGGGGTTGTTGACCAGCGCCATGGCGATCATCGCGCGCTGGCGCATCCCGCCGGAGAACTGGTGCGGGTGGTCGTCCACCCGCTTGTCGGGCTGCGGGATGCCCACCCGGTCCAGCATCTCGACCGCCCGCTTGCGCGCGGTCTTCTTGTCCACGTCGTTGTGGACGCGGTACGCCTCCACGATCTGCTGGCCGACCGTGTAGTACGGATGCAGCGCGGACAGCGGGTCCTGGAAGATCATCGCCATCTCGCGGCCGCGCAGCCTGCGCACCTCGTCCGGGTCGGCGCCGACCAGTTCCTTGCCGTCCAGCCAGATCTCCCCCGACATGTCCACCTTGGCGCGCTGCTGCCGGGAGGCCCGGTGCAGGCCCATGACGGCGAGCGAGGTGACGGACTTGCCGGAGCCGGACTCGCCGACGATGCCGAGGGTGCGGCCTTTCTCCAGGGCGAAGGAGAGGCCGTCGACGGACTTCACGATGCCGTCGTCGGTGGAGAAGTGCACCTTCAGGTCGCGCACTTCGAGGAAGGCGGTGGGCGCCCCCGAGCCGGCCGGAGCCGGTTCGCCGACCGCGGCGCCCGTCTTCGTGAGGTCGGCCGCGGCGGGGGCGGCCCGGCCGGGGCGGTGCCCGGGGTGGTGGTGTCCGGGGCGGTGGCTCCGGTCCTGGAACCGGCGGTGGGGCCGGTGGCGGGGCCGGGGCCGGGGCCGGTGGTGAAGTCTGGGGAGTCGGTCACGAGAGCCTCACCCGCGGGTCGACGGCGGCGTACAGAACGTCCACCACCAGGTTGCATATGACGATGAAGAACGCGGCGAGCAAGGTGACGCCGAGGATGTTCGGCAGGTCGTTGGCGTTGATCGCCTCGACGGCGAACGCGCCGACCCCTTGAGGGAGAAGACCTGTTCGGTGATGAGCGCACCGCCGAGCAGCAGGCCCACGTCCATGCCGAACACCGTGATGATGGGAGTGAGCGCGGCACGCAGGCCGTGGCGCACCACGACCTTGCGCTCGCCCAGCCCCTTGGCGCGCGCGGTACGGATGTAGTCCTCGCTCAGCGTCTCCAACATGCCCGCTCTGGTCAGGCGTGCATAGAGGGCGGAGTAGAGGAAGGCCAGGGTGATCCAGGGGAGCACCAGCGTCTGGGCCCACATGAAGGGGTCCTCGAAGAGCGGTACGTAGTCGCTGCGCTCGATGATCGGCCACTGGTAGGTGAACAGGGCCAGCGCCAGGGCGCCGGTGAAGAACATGGGCAGCGACACACCGGCCAGCGCGATGCTCATCGCCACCCGGTCGAAGACCGAGCCGGGGCGCAGCGCGGAGAGCACGCCGGTGGCGACACCGGAGACCAGCCACACGACGGCCGCGCCGGCGGCCAGCGAGACGGTCACCGGGAGCCGGGTCTGGATCTCCGGCCAGACCTCCAGGTGGGTCTTGAAGGAGTAGCCGAAGCACGGCACGTTGCATGTGGCGGCTTCCGGGCCGAACTTGTAGTCGACTCCGACGAAGATGCCCTTGAGGAAGTCCCAGTACTGTACGAAGACCGGCTTGTCCAAGCCGAGGTTCTTCTTCACCGCGGCGAGGTCCGCGGCCGATGGGGCCTTTCCGATGTACTGCGCGGCCAACTGGTCAGCGGTCTGTCCGGCCAGTTTCGGCAGCACGAAGAAGATGCCGAAGGTGACCGCGCTGACGATCAGCAGCAGCATCACAGCGCTGATCAACCTGCGGATGATGTACGCGAACACGGGACTGCGGCGTCGGCGCCGCGGGCCGGACCGGCCGGCCCGCGGACACCAATGCCTTCACCTGCCTTCCGGGGCTGCTACTTCTTGACGCCGACGTTGAGGTAGTCGTACTCACCGCTGTAGGCGGAGGTGGACACCAGGTTGGTGGCCTTCGGCGAGCGGTACAGCAGGATCTTGAAGTAGGTCAGCGGGACGATGACCGCGTGCTCCATCGTCTTCTTGTCGATCTCCGCGTAGTCCTTCTCGCGCTGCGCCTGGTCGCTGGTGGCGATGGCCTCGTCGAGCAGCTTGTTGATGGCCGGGTCGTCCAGCTCGGAGAGGTTGGAGTTGCCGGACTTCTGGATCGCCTTGCCGTTGACGATCTGGTTCAGGTAGCCGAAGCCGGTCGGGTAGTCCGAGCCCCACTGCATCATCATCAGACCGATTTTGCTGCGCTTGGTGAACTCCGGGACGCCCGCGTAGTCGGAGAAGTACTTGCCGCTCGGGTACGTCTGGATCTTGGCGTCGATGCCGATCTTCTTCAGCGAGCCGACGATCGAGGTCGCCGCGTCCACCTCGTCCTGCCGGTCGCTGCGGGCGCTGATCGTGGTGCTCACGTTGCCGGCGCCGCACGCCTCCCACTGCTTCTTGGCCTCGGTCAGGTCGAGGTTGTCACCGTTGTACTTCTGCGGGTACTGGTCGAACTTCTGGTACCCGGCGAGGTCGGTGGGGAGCACGGTGGTGGCGATGTCACCGCGGATCGGCCCGCCCTGCGCGGTCTGCACGGCCTTCTTGTCGATGGCGTACTGCACGGCCTTGCGGCACTCGGCCTTGTCGAACGGCGCGACGTTGGGGTTGATCGCCACGTACGACAGACGCTGGCCGAGCGCGTTGTCGGTGTTGGCCTTCTCCTTGGTGCTCGTCAGGAGCTGGGCCTGGGTCTGGGCGTCCACCCCGCGGCCGGCCATGTCGATGTGCGTGTTGCCGGCCTTCAGGTCCTTGTCGATCGTCGACTGGGCGACCTTCATGTTCAGCACGATCTTGTCCGGCAGCTGCTTGCGCAGCGGGTCGGTCTTGGCGTCCCAGTTCGGGTTGCGGACCAGGACGACCTTCTTGCCCTCCTCGTAGGTGTCGAACTTGTAGCTGCCCGACGAGGCGATGTTCTTGGTGTAGTCCGCGCCCTTGTCCCTGGCCCGCGGCACCGGGGCCGTCTGCGGCGCGCTGACCAGGTAGTCGAACTCCGCGAACGGCTGCTTGAGGTGGAAGACGACGGTCTGGTCGTCCGGCGTCTCGATGGACTTCAGCCCCTCCGGGCTGGGGTCCTTGTACGGGCCCTTGTAGCCGCCCTCGTTGTCCTTGAGGTACGTCTGGAAGTAGTTCGGGCCGAGCGAGAGCACGTCACGCGCGAAGTTGCTGCGCTCGACCGCGTACTTGACGTCCTTCGAGGTGATCGGCTTGCCGTCGTCGTACTTGAGGCCCTTGCGGATCTTGTACGTCCAGGTCTTGTTGCCGTCGCTGGACTTGCCCATCGACTCCGCGAGGTCCGGCACCAGTTCGTTGCCCTTGAGGCCCGGCCCCGGCTTGAAGGTGGTGAGCGGACGCGCGTACAGACGGCTGAAGTTCCAGACGTAGGCGTAGTACGTGTTGCCCGGGTCGTAGGACTCCGGGGCGTCGCTCATCGCGTACGTGAGCGTGCCGCCCTTCTCGTCCGAGACGTTGACGATGCCCTTGGTGGCGGCGTTCGCCTCGGCCGAGCCGCTGCTCGAACTCTTGCCGCCGCAGCCGGACAGCAACAGGCCCGCACTGGTGAGGGCCGCGATCGTTGCGACCGGGACTGACCTTCGCATAATGGTCGGTTTCCCCTTCGTTGGTCGGAAACTTGGGTGGGGGACGCCGGGCGTACGGGCCCGGGCGGTGTCAGCGGCTGCGCGGGTCCAGCGCGTCCCTGAGGCCGTCGCCGAGGAGGTTGAACGCCAGCACGGTGACGAAGATCGCGAGGCCGGGGACGAGCATGTACTGCGGGTCCACCTCGTAGTACTTGACCGCCTGGTTGAGCATCCCGCCCCAGGACGCCTGGGGCGGCTGGATGCCGACGCCCAGGAAGCTCAGGGCCGCCTCGAAGAGGATGTTGGAGGGGATCAGCAGCGTCGAGTAGACGATGATCGGGCCCACCAGGTTGGGCAGCAGCTCCCTGAAGAGGATGAACGGGCCGCGGGCCCCCATGCCGCGCGCGGCGTCCACGAACTCCCGCTCGCGCAGCGAGAGCGTCTGGGCCCGCACGATCCGGCCCATGTACGGCCAGTTGAAGAAACCGATCACGAAGATCAGGACCGAGATGTGCAGCGGCAGCCCTTCGAGCCCGAAGGCGCCGCCCTGGAGCGAGGCCGAGATGGCGATGGCGAACAGCAGCAGCGGGAACGCCAGGAAGACGTCCATCAGCCGGCTGATCAGCGCGTCCACCCGGCCCCGGTAGAAGCCGGCCACCACGCCGAGCACGGTGCCGATGGCCACCGACAGCAGCGTCGCGCCGAACGCCACGATCAGCGAGACCCAGGAGCCCTCCAGCACCCGCGCGAGCAGGTCGCGGCCGAACTTCGGGTCCACGCCGAGCGGGTGGTCCAGGCTCATGCCGCCGAGGTCGCCCTTGGGCAACGTGGTGTTGGGATCGATGAGGTCCTGGTTCGGGCTGTTGGGGTCCAGGCCCAGCCAGGACTGGACCGGCCGGGACAGCGCCGCGATCAGGATGAGCAGGATGACAACGATGGCACCCGCTACCGCGACCTTGTCGCGCCGGAAGCGCAACCAGGCGATCTGGCCGAGCGAGCGTCCCTCGATCTTCTTGCTCTCGACGCCTTGCAGCACCGCTTCCGGCTGCGCTTCGGCAGCCGCCCCGGTGGTCTCGATCGGTGCGGTCACGGTGCCTTTGACCCCTCTCGGCGGCGCCGCCGGCCCATGCGCGCCGCGGTCAGCGGCCTGGTTCACATCACTGGTGCGAGTGGTGCTTCTGGTGTGGGTGGTGCGTCTCGTGCCAGTGATTCGTCTGGTGCGGGTCGTGCCCTGGTGCGGGACATGCCCTGGTGCGAGTGGTGCTGCTGGTGCAACGGGGAGAGTTCTGGAACAGCTGGAGCAACTGATGCTTGTACTGCTGGCGATGCGGGTACAGGTGTTGCGAGTACAGGTGTTGCAGGTCTTGCGGATGTTGCAGGCGAAGCAGAAGTCGCGGAACGTCACGCGACGACGAGCGGTGCATCTCGTACACAGGGCCGAAGCCCTCTGCTGCGGGAGTCTTCATCCGAGTTGCGATCACTCACCAGCCCTGGCCGGGAATGGATGCGCAACTGTGATGTAGCCCACGAGCTTCCGTTATGCGGACACACCCCCGACTGAGCGGTTCGCACGGAGTCGGGCAGGGCTCAACTTCCGGGCGGGGGAGCCCAATTCGATCCGGGGGCCTTGGGGCGGGGTAGGGCGAGGTGCCACGTTCCGACGGGTACGGCGCGGGGGCGGGCGAGACGCGGCGCGGGGCCGGGCGGGGCACCCGCGAGGCCGGAGGCATGGCGCGAGGCCGGGCGGGGCGGCATGACGCGAGGCCGGGCGGGGCTCGGTGCAAGGCCGGGCGGGGCACAAGGTGAGGCACGGCGTGAGGCGCGACACGGCGTGAGGCGCGGGGCAGCGTGAGGCGCGGGGCAGCGTGAGGCGCGCGCGGCACGGTTCCCGCTCACGCCCCTTGGGTAACCCCCTGTTGGGGGGACGTGGCCGTTCGATTCGCCCTCATAGGCGCGCGATCAGAACGCCGTCAGCCCACCGCCCCGGACCGGGAACCATGGAAGGGCCGAGGTCCACGGAAGAGTTGAGGCCCACGGAAGAGTTGAGGCCCACGGTAGAGCCGCCGGGCACCGCGGAAGATCCGAGGCCCGCGGAGGACAGGCGGGGCCTGGGCACCGCGGAAGAGCCCAAGCCCCCGGAAACAGGCAGGGCTGGGCGGCAGGCAGGAGCCGGACAGCGGGCTCAGTACGGCCGCGGGTAGCCGTACCCGTACGACGGGGCGGGGGCCGGGGCGGGCGCGGGTACCGGCCCCGCCGCATAGGCGTCGCGGTCGAAGAACGGCCGCGCGTTGGCCCGCATCCACATACCGACCGGGTCGTACTCGTCGTTCATCGCGACCGTCGAGACGGGCAGCCCCTCCGGCACCGCGCCGATGGACTGCTGGATCATCAACCGCACCGAGTCCACGGCCGGTTGTCCCGTGTCGTACAGATCCAGGCCGATGGCCAGGTACGGGGCGCCGAGGGCGGGCTGCACCCAGGCCCGGCGCAGGGAGCGCACCGCGGGCGTGCGGTGCGCGTTCTGCCCCAGCAGGGCGTAGAACTGGGGAATCTCGATGGCCGGTTCGTTGATCCGCAGCGGACCGGCGGGCAGCCGGTCCAGGCCGCCCGCGATGCGCCGCAGGTCCAGCCACGGGATGCCGACACCGCCGCCGGGAGCGTGCGGGTTGAGCCACAGGCCCCAGCGGTCGGGGAAGAGGGTGGCCGCGATGTCCCGTCCGTAGACGACCTCGTGGGCACGGTTCCAGCCGCTGGCGGCGAGTTCTGGGGCGGAGGTCACGCACGGCGCGTAGCCGAGCCCGTCGACCTCCATGTTGCCGTACTGCGCATCGGGCGAACCGGCCTGGCCGTGCCAGAGCAGCATCCAGACCTGACCGGCGGCGAGTGCTTGCAGCAACGCCTCGTAGGCGTCGTACCGGCCGGGCGAGACCTGCTGCAGCATCTGCTCGACCTGCCCGGCAGCCGCTCCCTGATGCGCACCCGCGCTCACGTGGTCCGTCCCTTCCTGTCGGCAGGCACGTGGGGTACGCCTGCCGGTTGCAACAACAGCTTAGAGCCTGCGTCCGGAGCCCGGCCGGATCAGCACACGCGGCTCGCGGTCACCGGAAGGAGCGCCCTGGGCGTTCCGGGGCGCGGGGGCGCGTACGCCTAGACGGTGTCGCGGGAGTAGAAGGGCCGGACCCGCTCCAGCATCCAGTCGGCGACCGGGTCGCCCTGCGCGAGGTCCAGCATGACCAGTTGGACGGGCCAGGCCAGCGGCGCCCCGCCGAGCGCCCGCCCGAGGGCGGCGGTCACCGCGTCCCGTACGGCGGGATCGTGCGGCGCGACGGCCGCGGCGTCCACCTGGACGCCGACGAACAGCGCGGGCGCGTCCCCCTCCACACTGGCCAGTGTGCGGCGCGCGGTCGCCACGAATCCCGCCGACGAGAACTCCAGCCCGGCCGCGGCCAGGAAGTCCACCGGCTCCTCCTGCCAGTCCGGCTCGAACAGCCGGACCCGCGCGCCGCTCGGCGCACCCGGCTGGTCCGGACGGCCGGTCCGGCACAGCTCGGCCACCGCCTCCGGCGGCAGCGGCACACCGACCGTGCCCTCCGGGTTGACGGCGATGCCGAGCAGCGGGGGCAGGCCGCGCGCGAACTCGGCGGCCGGCGCGACGGTGTAGGACATGTGCGGCCCGGCCACCCGCTGGAACTCCTGCTCGGAGCTGAAGACGGGGACGTACGCGGCCGGGCCGATCTCGACGGTGGGCAGGTCCAGGCCCGCCCGGCCCATCCCGGCGCTCTCCGGGCCGCCGCCCTTGGGCAGCGGCACCCATATCCGGCTGCGGCCGAGCACCTCGACGATGCGGGCGCCCGCTCCGGGGTGCCCCACCGAGGCGGCGAGCACCTCCTCCAGCTCGTTGGCGGGCCACTCCAGCCGCGGAATGCCCTGCTCCGGAAAGTCCATGTCCACCCACCCGCTCCGTACCGCTCGTACCGCGCTTTACCTGGTCGACGACCCTAACGCCAGCAGACGGCGGGGGGCCTGGTGCGTCCGGACGACCACCGAACGCGCGCGAGCGGTTGCGGACCGTACACACCCCTCTCAAGGTGGCTCCAGGGTGATCTTGCCCTGCCGTTCCTACAGAAAGGCACGTCTCCTGATGGCAACGCACCGGACCGCCTCCGCCCTCGTCTGCGCCACCACCGCCGGCGCCCTCGCCCTCGGCGCCATGGGCTCCGCGACCGCGGCGGAAGGCCCCGAGCCCCCGGTTCGCAACCACAGCATCGTCGTCGACGACATCAGCCGGCTGGCGGACGCCTCGACCGAACTGGCCGAGAAGTCGGCCGACAGCCGCGGACACTCCGTGGAGGTACGGGCCGCCCGTACCCGTCTGGACACGGTCCTCCAGGACGCGCAGCGGCTGGCGGACCAGCTGAACGAGGACTCCGACCGCACGGTGACGGCCGACAGCGCGCGGCTGCACCGGGCCGCACAGGACCTGCGCACACAGTTGGACGAGCTGTCCGGGCGCCGGGCCCCGGTACCGGGGGAGGACACCGAATCCGCGACCCTGACCGGCTCGGTCACCCGTTCCGTCACCGACATCTTCAAGATCCTGGGCCTGGACAGGCTTCTCGGCGGCCTCCAGCAGCAGCCGGCCGCCCAGCCAGCGGCCGCCGACCGTCCGGCCCGGCCCGCCGCGGAGCCGGCGGACGGCGCGGACGCGGCGGACGACCAGTCGGCCGCCCAGCCGAAGGCTCCCATCAGCGACCCGCGGCCGGGCGACGCCGCCCAGCCGGCCGCCGACCCGCAGCCGGCCGCCGACGCGGAGCAGCCCGCGGGCGCACCGCGCCAACAGCCCGCCGAGGCGCCGCAGCAGCAGGGCGTTCCCTCGCTGGTCAACTCGGTGCTCTCGCTGCCGACCGTGCTGCTCAAGGCCCTGGGCCTCTAGATCGGCCCGGAGCCGAGCGTCCGGAGGAGGCGCAGATGCGGGAGATATGTCTGGACTAGGACCGGTCATGACGGGTCGTACGGGATGTTCCGTACGGCCCGTCAGGTGTCCGGCATTCCGGACCGGAACTGACGGGTACGGACGCCCGCCCCTGGGAGGCGGGCCTCACTCGTTCCCGACGGCGGCCCTCAGCCGTACCGACAGCGACCCGCACGCGTACCCGACGGCCGCCCCCACTCGTACCCGACGGCCCCCGCACCCGTACCGTCGGCCGCCCTCATTCAAAGCCGATCTGCCGCAGCGCCCCCGCCGCCGGCCGGTCCAGCAGGACGGCCGAGGTGAAGCCCGCGGGGAGCCGGGCCGCCCGGGCGCGAGCGGCCAGTCGCCGGACCGCGCGCCGGTGCCGGGCGAAGGCGTAACCGGAGACACCGCGTCCACGCGAGCGCTGCCCGGACAGCGCGACCTCGGGCGGTACGTCCAACAACAACAGGTGCAGTCCGCGTCCGCCGCGCCGGGCCTCGCGTACGAGCCAGCGGCGTACCCACGTGAGCGTGCCGCAGTCGTGCACCACCACACTGCCGCCGGAGCGCAGCGCCCGCCGCAGCCCCAGATAGTGGGAGGCCCTGACCAGCGGCCGGTAGAGCGCGTACGGAATCCGGCGCAGCCGGCCGCGCTCCCAGCGCTCCCGTACGTCCTGCGAGTCGATGCGGTGCACGGCGGCGCCCCGCGCGTCGAGGGCGGGCACCACCCGGATCATGAGCGTGCTCTTGCCGCTGCCCGGCAGGCCGGAGACGACCACCACGTCGCCCGCCGCGAAGTGCAGTTCGGCAGCCTCGTGCGGGGCGTCGCGGTCCCTGAGGTCGACGACGTCCACCGCCGGCATGTCCGGCGCCGCGGTGCGTGCCCGGCCGGGCCTCACCACCCCGAGCGGCACCCGCCGGGGCCCCGGCACGGCGGCCGGAACCGGCTCCGGGACACAGCCCGGGGGCATGCCTCCCGGACTTGTCGCGAGTGCGGCCTGCCTGTGCACCGTGATCGCCCCTCCCGGACCGGTGGTTCCGTCCCCTACCCGCAGAGTGTCAAGAAAAGGTAATGCGCTTCAAGGAAATCCCACGATCCGTACAGTCCCAGGACACTGTCGTGACACCCCTGCGAACACCGGTACGACCAGGGCTCCTGTATCCGGCGATCCCGTGCGATGATGTGCGCGCCAAGTGCCGGGCACACACCACGGTGTGCGTCCTGGTACGGGTGCCACGCTCAGCCAACTCCATACCGGCCGCTTGAATCCGCGCGGGAGAGTCCCCGGCCGTCACGGCGGGGCGCCGAAGGAGCAAGTCCTCCCTTGAATCTCTCAGGCCCCGATACCGCGCGGGCGAGGCAGATCTGAAAAGCGGGCCGCCGTGGTGTGGCTCCACCCAAGGTGCAAGCCGGAACCGGTCACGGCCTTCCGGTGAACCTCTCAGGTTCCGATGACAGATGGGGAGACCGTCTTGTCACCCATGCCCGGGAGCCACACCATGACCGAAGCCCCCCGCCGCACCGCGCTGGACGCGACACATCGCGCCCTCGGCGCGACCATGACCGACTTCGCCGGCTGGGACATGCCGCTGCGCTACGGCAGCGAGCGTGACGAGCACGTCGCCGTCCGTACCCGCGCCGGCCTGTTCGACCTCTCGCACATGGGCGAGATCACCGTCACCGGCTCCGGCGCCGCCGGCCTGCTGGACTACGCGCTGGTCGGCAACATCGGCGGCGTCGCCGTCGGCCGCGCCCGCTACACCATGATCTGTGACGCCGAGGGCGGCATCCTGGACGACCTGATCGTCTACCGCCTCGGCGAGACGGAGTACATGGTCGTCGCCAACGCCTCCAACGCCCAGGTCGTGCTGGACGCGCTCACCGAGCGGGCGGACGGCTTCGCGGCCGAGGTGCGCGACGACCGGGACGCGTACGCGCTGCTCGCCGTGCAGGGCCCCGAGTCCGCCGGCATCCTCAAGGGACTGACCGACGCCGATCTGGACGGGCTGAAGTACTACGCCGGGCTGCCCGGGACCGTCGCCGGCGTACCCGCGCTGATCGCCCGTACCGGCTACACCGGCGAGGACGGCTTCGAGCTGTTCGTCCGCCCCTCGGACGCGGTCGCCCTCTGGGAGGCGCTGACCGCGGCGGGCAAGGACGCGGGCCTGGTCCCCTGCGGTCTGTCCTGCCGGGACACGCTGCGCCTGGAGGCAGGCATGCCGCTGTACGGGCACGAGCTGACCACCGGCACCACCCCGTTCGACGCGGGCCTGGGCCGGGTCGTGAAGTTCGAGAAGACGACGAACGGCGGCGACTTCGTGGGCCGCGCCGCCCTGGAGGCGGCCCGGGACCGCGCCGAGACGCAGCCGCCCCGCAAGCTGGTCGGCCTGATCGCCGAGGGCCGCCGGGTGCCGCGCGCCGGATACCCGGTGGTGGGCCCGGAGGGCGCCGTCATCGGCGAGGTCACCTCCGGTGCCCCCTCCCCCACTCTCGGCAAGCCCGTCGCCATGGCGTACGTGGACGCCGCGCACGCCGCGCCCGGCACCGCCGGTGTGGCGGTGGACATCCGCGGCACCCATGAGCCGTACGAGGTCGTGGCGCTCCCCTTCTACAAGCGCCGGAAGTGACGCCCGCGGCTCCGTCCCGGACGTATTCCCGTCTCACCTGTCAAGACCCCTGCACCGAGCACGCCACCGTATCCAGGAGAATCAAGACATGAACAACCCCCAGCAGCTGCGCTACAGCAAGGAGCACGAGTGGCTGTCGGCCGCCGAGGAGGGCGTCTCGGCGATCGGCATCACCGAGCACGCCGCCAACGCGCTCGGCGACGTCGTCTTCGTGCAGCTCCCCGCGGTCGGTGACACGGTCACGGCGGGCGAGACCTGCGGTGAGCTGGAGTCGACCAAGTCCGTCAGCGATCTCTACTCCCCGTCGACGGCGAGGTCACGGAGATCAACGAGGACGTGGTGAGCGACCCCTCGCTGGTGAACACCGCCCCGTTCGAGGGCGGCTGGCTGTTCAAGGTGAAGGTCAGCGGCGAGCCGGACGACCTGCTCACGGCCGACGAGTACACCGCCTTCACCGGCTGATAAGCCCACCCGCCGCCCGGCGGGGCCGTGCGTCCCGCGAACCCCAGGAAGAGTCATGTCGCTTCTGAACAGCTCCCTCCACGAGCTCGACCCCGACGTCGCCGCCGCCGTCGACGCCGAGCTCCACCGCCAGCAGTCCACCCTCGAAATGATCGCGTCGGAGAACTTCGCCCCGGCCGCCGTCATGGAGGCCCAGGGCTCGGTCCTCACCAACAAGTACGCCGAGGGCTACCCGGGCCGCCGCTACTACGGCGGCTGCGAGCACGTCGACGTGGTCGAGCGGATCGCCATCGACCGGATCAAGGCGCTGTTCGGCGCCGAGGCCGCGAACGTGCAGCCGCACTCCGGCGCGCAGGCCAACGCGGCGGCGATGTTCGCGCTGCTCAAGCCGGGCGACACGATCATGGGTCTGAACCTTGCGCACGGCGGGCACCTGACCCACGGCATGAAGATCAACTTCTCCGGCAAGCTCTACAACGTGGTGCCCTACCACGTCGACGAGGAGTCCGGTCAGGTCGACATGGGCGAGGTCGAGCGCCTGGCCAAGGAGAGCCGTCCGCAGCTGATCGTGGCCGGCTGGTCGGCGTACCCGCGCCAGCTGGACTTCGCGGCGTTCCGCCGGATCGCCGACGAGGTCGGCGCGTACCTGATGGTCGACATGGCGCACTTCGCCGGCCTGGTGGCGGCCGGGCTGCACCCGAACCCGGTGCCGCACGCCCACGTCGTGACCACCACCACGCACAAGACCCTCGGCGGTCCGCGCGGCGGTGTGATCCTGTCCACCCAGGAGCTCGCCAAGAAGATCAACTCGGCGGTCTTCCCGGGCCAGCAGGGCGGCCCGCTGGAGCACGTCATCGCGGCGAAGGCGGTGTCCTTCAAGGTCGCGGCGAGCGAGGAGTTCAAGGAGCGCCAGCAGCGCACCCTGGACGGCGCGCGCATCCTCGCCGAGCGCCTGACGCGGTCCGACATCACCGAGCACGGCGTCTCCGTGCTGTCCGGCGGCACCGACGTGCACCTGGTCCTGGTGGACCTGCGCAACAGCGAGCTGGACGGTCAGCAGGCCGAGGACCGCCTCCACGAGGTCGGCATCACGGTCAACCGCAACGCCGTCCCGAACGACCCGCGGCCCCCGATGGTCACCTCGGGCCTGCGGATCGGCACCCCGGCACTGGCCACCCGCGGCTTCCAGGCGGAGGACTTCCGCGAGGTCGCCGACATCATCGCCGAGGCGCTCAAGCCGTCGTACGACGCCGAGGCGCTGAAGGCCCGGGTGACCACCCTGGCCGGGAAGCACCCGCTGTACCCGTCGCTGTGACCGGCGCGCGGCCGTCGCCGTGATCGGCTCGACGCCGTCGCTGTAACCCGTGCCACTCGGCTCATCGCGGAGCGCCCCCGTGGCGCACGCGCCGCGGCCGTGTGACGCGTTTCATGAAGTACGCCCCGAAAGGTGCCGTCACGGCGGCGCCCGCGGGGTGAACAGGCCGTGTGCCCGGGGTCGTTGACCTCGGGCACACGGCTTTTCCGTCCGCCTTACGGCGATTTTCCGCCCCATAGGCTGAGAACCGACTCCTCAACGACGCGGAGTCCTTCGCACCGCAGCAGGACGGAACACGTACGGCAATGGACATGAGCGCGGGCAACCGCAAGGGGATCGGCCTCTTCGCCCTGACCATGATCGGCATCGGTTCGATCTTCGGCTCCGGCTGGCTCTTCGGCGCCGGTTCCACCGCGCAGGTCGCGGGGCCCGCGGCGCTGGCCGCCTGGGTCATCGGCGCCGTCTTCATCGGCATGATCGCGATGTCCTACGCGGAGGTCGGTGCCGCGTACCCGATCCCCGGCGGCATGGCCCGCTACGGCCACCTCTCGCACGGCCCGGTGCTCGGCTTCCTGACCGGCTGGGCGGTGTGGATCGCGGTCGCCTCGCTGATCCCGATCGAGTCCATCGCCGCCACCCAGTACATGTCCTCCTGGGGCTTCGGCTGGGCCCAGGGCCTGGTCGACCCGGCCACCAACCACCTGACCCCCACCGGGAGCGGCGTCGCGCTGCTGCTGACCTTCGTGCTGTGGCTGACCTGCTACTGGTCGGTCCAGCTGCTGGCCCGCGCCAACACGGTCCTGACGCTGGTCAAGTTCGCGATCCCGGTCCTGGCCGTGGCCGCGCTGATCGCCTCCGGGTTCCACACCTCGAACTTCACCGCGCACGGCGGCTTCGCTCCGTACGGCTGGCCGGCCGTGCTGACCGCCGTGACCACCTGCGGCGTGGTCTTCGCCTTCAACGGCTTCCAGGCCGTGGTCAACCTCGGCGGCGCCGCCAAGAACCCCGGCCGGGCCATCCCGGTCGCGCTGGTCGGCGCGCTCTCGCTGGGTCTGGTGATCTACCTGGCCCTGCAGACGGCGTTCATCGGCGCCGTACCGCCGGAGCAGCTGGCGCAGGCGGGCGGCTGGCACGGCGTGAACCTCAACTCGCCCTTCGCCGACCTGGCCAAGATCCTGATGCTGCACTGGGTCGTCACGATGCTCCAGTTCGGCGCCTTCATCTCGCCGGCCGGCTCCAACATCGCCAACGTCGCGTCCGCCGCGTACATGGTCCAGAACCTCGCCGAGACCGGCTTCTTCCCCAAGAAGCTGGCCGCCGTCCATCCGCGGTACGGCACCGCCCGGCCCGCGATGTGGCTCAACCTCGGCTTCTCGGTCCTGCTGCTGGTCACCGTCGGCCACAGCTGGAACGCGCTGGCCAGCGTGGTCTCGGCGGCCATGGTGATCTCGTACCTCATCGGCCCGATCGCGGTCGGCGTCTTCCGGCAGACCAGGCCGGACCTGCCGCGCCCGTTCCGGCTGCCCGCCGCGAAGGTGCTGTGCCCGGTCACCTTCGCCTTCGCCGCGTGCGCGCTGTACTGGTCGAAGTGGCCGGACACCGGCAAGGTCGCGCTGCTGACGCTGGTGGCGGCGCCGGTCGCCGCGGTGGTGCTGTGGCGGCGCGGCGAGACGCATCTGCGCAGGCAGTTCGCGCCCGCCTGGTGGCTGGTCGGCTTCCTCGCGTGGATGTCCGCGGTCTCCGCGCTCGGCAGCCCGGACTTCGGCGGCCACGGCGTCATCCCCGGCGGCCTGGACATCGCCCTGGTCGCGCTCTCCGCCGTCGCCTTCTACTTCTGGGCCGTACGCGCCGGGGTCCGCGCCCACGAAACCGGTCTGACCGGCACCGACCCCGCCCTCGACACCGGACGTGGCTCCCCTGCGTCTTCTGCCGTTGCGCCGGAGGACAACCGTCCGATGGCCTCCGTCTGAGAGTCTGTCCGCCGTCCGGGTTAGGCTCGACAGTCGGCGCAGAAACGTACCTCCCGTTTCGTCCGCGCCTTTAGCCCCATTTGCTCCACCGTCCACCACGAGCAGACAAGGGAGTCCGCCACCGTGGCCATCTCCGTCTTCGACCTCTTCTCCATCGGCATCGGCCCGTCCAGCTCCCACACGGTCGGCCCGATGCGCGCCGCCCGGATGTTCGTCGGACGCCTCAAGAAGGACGGCCTGCTCGCGCAGACGACGGCGGTACGGGCCGAACTCTTCGGCTCCCTCGGCGCCACCGGCCACGGCCACGGCACGCCCAAGGCCGTCCTGCTCGGCCTGGAGGGCCACTCCCCGCGCACCGTGGACGTCGAGACCGCCGACGACGAGGTCGAGCGGATCCGCAAGAGCGGCCGGCTGCGGCTGCTCGGCGCGGAGATAGGCACCGACCACGAGATCGCCTTCGACGAGTCGACCGAGCTGATCCTGCACCGCCGCCGCTCGCTGCCGTACCACGCCAACGGCATGACCCTCTTCGCCTACGACGCGGGCGGCGCGCCCCTGCTGGAGAAGACCTACTACTCCGTCGGCGGCGGCTTCGTCGTCGACGAGGACGCGGTCGGCGAGGACCGCATCAAGCTCGACGACACGGTCCTGAAGTACCCCTTCCGCACCGGCGACGAGCTGCTGCGCCTCTCCCGCGAGACCGGCCTGTCCATCTCCTCCCTCATGCTGGAGAACGAGAAGGCGTGGCGCACGGAGGACGAGATCCGCGCCGGACTGCTGGAGATCTGGCAGGTCATGCGCGACTGTGTGTCCCGCGGCACGTCCCGCGAGGGCATCCTGCCCGGCGGCCTGAAGGTACGCCGCCGCGCCGCCAACGGCGCCCGCGCGCTGCGCGCCGAGGGCAACGCCCAGGCCAACGCGATGGAGTGGACCACCCTCTACGCGATGGCCGTCAACGAGGAGAACGCGGCCGGCGGCCGGGTCGTCACCGCCCCCACCAACGGCGCGGCCGGCATCATCCCCGCCGTGCTGCACTACTACGTCAACTTCGTGCCCGGCGCCGACGAGGAAGGCGTCGTCCGCTTCCTGCTCGCCGCCTCCGCCATCGGCATGCTCTTCAAGGAGAACGCCTCCATCTCCGGCGCCGAGGTCGGCTGCCAGGGCGAGGTCGGCTCGGCCTGCTCGATGGCGGCCGGCGGCCTCGCCGAGGTCCTCGGCGGCACCCCCGAGCAGGTCGAGAACGCCGCCGAGATCGGCATGGAGCACAACCTCGGCCTGACCTGCGACCCGGTCGGCGGCCTCGTCCAGATCCCGTGCATCGAACGCAACGGCATGGCCGCCGTCAAGGCCGTCACCGCCGCCCGCATGGCCCTGCGCGGCGACGGCCGCCACCACGTCTCCCTCGACAAGGTCATCAAGACCATGAAGGAAACCGGCGCCGACATGTCCGTCAAGTACAAGGAGACGGCGCGCGGGGGGCTGGCGGTCAACATCATCGAGTGCTGAGGGCCCTCCGGGCCCGGATCGCCGGCCGACAGGCGCGCGCGTCCCGCGCCCGAGACCTGGCGGGCGAGGGCTGGGGGTGCGCTGCGGAGAGCCACCTACGTGTCCCCGCAGCCCGGCCGGTGGGCGGCTCTCCCTTCCTCCGGCCGACTGCTTAAGCGCAGACCTTCCCGACCTCTTGCAGGAACACGGTCCAGTTCGGTATTCGACGGCCGGGGACCGCGTTCTGCAGGGTGCGGCGGAGGGTGGTGTGGAGAGGCCAGGGTGAGCGCAAGATCGCTTCGTTGCGGCGGGCCAGGCGGGTCAGTTCGACGGGCTTCGGCATACGGTCGCTCTTCTCGCGGTTGCACTGCGTGTGGGCCACGGCGAGGTTCCACAGGCTGTCCAGGTCGGGGCCGCGCCAGCCGCCGACACTGGCGAAGCGGCGCATCAGGGCGTGCGGGAAGACGTGGTCCACGGCGGTCGTCGTGCCGGAGTCCAACGGCTTGTCGCAGATGTGGCAGCGCCCGTGCTGGAACCCGGCCACGGCCTGGGCCACGCCGGTGACCGAGCGGCGCCGGTGCCGGTCCGTGACGTGCAGGGTGTCCAGGTCGACGTAGATGCCCTCCTTGATCAGGCTGCGGCCTATACCGGACGCGAAGCTGCTCTCCACGATGCTCCAGCGGGCGTCCAGCTCCGCGCGGAGCCTTCCCCGCTCGTACGAGCGCGCCACCTGTCCGAGGGCTTCGCTCAGCCGCACCGTGCGGTGGCGTCCGCGACCGGCGAGGTCGTAGAAGCGGTGCGGTGTCTCACCGCCGCCGTAGTTGTGGAACTTGCGCATGACCATCCCCGGAATCGACTGCTCCGCGGCGTCCAGCAGTCGGTCGGTGGGGCGGCCGAGCCGACGGGACTCCGCGCTCTCCTGCGCCGTGACGGTCAGGAAGTCCCTCGCGCCGAGCGCCTCTTCGCTCCCCGGCGCCTGCGGAGCCCGGCGTTCGAGGAACGCCATCGCGTACGAGGCGGCCAGGTCGCGCAGCGGGATTTCGGTGTGGCCCTTGGCCGCGTGGCGGAGCAGGGCGTCGCCGAGGGCGAATTTGTAGGTGCGGGCGTTGCGGCCCAGCAGGATGGCCATCCGCCACGATGCGCGGGCGGACGGGTCGGCGGCGTAGAAGTCGTCCTGGGTCATGTCCGCTCCTTTTCGAAGGCGAGGGACGACCAGTGGACGGTGTCGCGGCCGAGGTGGTCCGTGCCGGTGGTCTTCTGAAGTGGGCGCAGGCCGTGGCGGGTGGCCATGGCGACGGTTTCGGGGGCGGGGATGTCGTACATCCGGCGGCCCTCGGGCGGAGGGCCGTGCCGTAGGGAGATGAGCAGGCGACCGCCCGGGGCGAGGAGGGTGTGCAGGCGACGCATCGCGGCCGGGCGGTCTGGCTCCTCCACATGCATCCATACGGCGGAGAGGAGGATCGCGTCGAAGGTGCCGACCGCTCCGTCGAGACGGGCCAGGCCGGGCAGGGAGTCCGCCAGCCAGTGGATCGCCGGAGAAGGGTGCAGGCGGCGGGCGACGCGGTGCAGTTCCGGTACGGGCTCGACGGCGAGGACCTCGTGTCCGAGGGCGGCCAGGGCGGCGGCGTCCCTGCCGGAGCCCGCGCCGATGTCGGCCACGCGGGCAGGGGCCGTGGGCAGCAGGGGCAGGAAATCCCGGTGCACGGTCTCGAAGCGGACGCTCTCGTACCGCTCGGCCAGTGCTTCCGCGGCCTGGGCGTAGTACGGCTGGACGCCTGGTGTCCGCTGTCGTGCGGTGCCGGTTCCGGCGGCTGCTTCCCCGTTCGTCGTCATGCCCGCAGACTACGGCCCGGCACTGACAATCCCCGCCGACCTGCGTGTTCGGCCCTTCACTTGCCTATCTCCCAGGCGAACGGCGGCAGTTCGCGTGCCCGTAGGTAGACCTCCATGGCGCTGCCGGCGGGGACGAACGGGTGGACTCGGGCGCCTTCGAGGCCGGCCAGGAGGCGGGCGCAGTGGTGGACGCAGCCCGCCACCTCCCGGCCGTGGGGGTAGATGAGCGTGGCCGCGTCGTGGGGCCCTTCGCACGGGGTCGGGTCCGGTGCCGGTGCGGCGGGGCAGCGTGGCTGTGCGCAGCGGTGTCGGTTTTCCATGGAGGGCTCCCCCTGGGCGGACGGTGCGTGCGGTGCTGGTGGCCGGCGGTGGAGCGCCGGCGTTCATGGGGGTGTTGCTCGCCTGAGCGGTGGTCCATGCCTTCCTTGGGGAACATCTGGGCCGGTCATGAACTGTTCGGGGGCTGTGGGGTGGCGGTGGGGGTATGTGGGGTTTCAGGGGCGGGTGGGGTTGGCAAGCGGCCTGTTCGTACGAGGTGGAGGGTGAGGCAGAGCCAGGCGGCGGCGAGCAGCCAGCCCGCGAGCACGTCGCCGGGCCAGTGGACGCCCAGGTAGACGCGTGTGGCGCCGACCGCCGCCGTCCAGATGCCGAGCAGGGCGCAGGCCAGGCGGCGGGTGGGTGTTCGCCGGGCGCGGGTCAGCACCGCCCACGTGAGGATGCCGGCCACCAGGAGGGACGTCGTGGAGTGGCCGGAGGGGAAGGAGTGACCGGTGGCGCGGGCTGCCCAGTCGGCCTCGGAGGGGCGCGGGCGGGTGATCAGTTCCATCAGGCCGTAGCGGACCGCCTGGCCGAGGAGAAGGACGGTGAGGGCGGTGGCGGCCGCGCGCAGGCGCTCGCGCGTGTTCCTTCCGGCGAGTGCGCCCGCCAGGAGGGCCAGCGCGTACGGGACGGGGCCGGAGCCGGTGGCCGTGATCACGAGGGCGGCGGTACCCGCCGCGTCCGGCCGGTGGGTCACGGCCCAGGTGTGTGCGGCCCGTTCAGGGCCGAGCGGGGCCCAGCCGTGCGCGGCGAGCAGCGCGGCGGTGGCGGCGAGGGGCAGGGCGCACAGCGCGGCGGCGAGGAGCGGGCCGGGGGTGCGGAGCCGGCCTGGGCTGCGGAGTGGGCCAGGGGCGCGGAGTGGGCCAGGGACGCGTGGTCGTCGTGGGCGGGTTTCGGACGGTGTCACGAGGCCTCCGCCGGGGGCAGGGAGAGCTCGGTGACGGGCCGGGACGGAGTGGGGCCGGCGGGGCGGTCGCCGTCGGGGTGTCGTGCGGCGTGCGTCATCCGGTAAGTCTGCCAAGGTCAGAGATGGTTCGTGCCGGACGGATGTGCCGGGGGCAACTGCGAGGGCGGGGATACGGGCCTCGCGCGCGACGTCGCGGCTCGGTGCGCCGCGCACGCCGGCGGGCGGCCGAAACACGCGGGCGCCCGGTCTGGCCGAACTCCGGCGGTTCTCTGACCGACACGCGCCCCCTCCGTGGCCGGACCGCGCGCCCCCACCCCCAAAATCGAGGCCCGAACCTCTACGTATCGCTACCGAAACGGTAGTCGATCATCCTCGGTCGAAGAACGTCAACCACGGCCGCATGCCCGGCAACAACGCGTTGATCAGCGGAAGTTCGCCGTCAGGCACTGGCGCGAGGCGCCGTGGACATGCTGAACTGCTGATAACACCACGTGACGCATCGTAATCGATCGTTTTCGGTCGGCAGGAGGCCGCACATGCTGCATGGCGTCGACGTCAGCTCCCACAACCCCTCGTACTCGGCGACCGGACTGGACTTCGTCGTCATCAAGGCGACGGAGGGCCGCTCGTACATCAACCCGCATCAGAACGCGCAGGCCGCCAAGGCCCGTCAGGCGGGCTGTGTGGTGGGCTTCTACCACTTCCTGTGGCCGGGCAACATCGCGGCGCAGGCGAAGTACTTCGTCGAGAAGTGCGCGTCCGTGGAAGGCGACCTGCTGGCGGCGGACTGGGAGCGCACCGGCGGCGGCACGTACGCGAACAACGCGCAGAAGGACCAGTTCCTGAAGGAGGTCAAGCGGCTTCGGCCCACACACCGGGTGATCCTGTACTGCAACCGCGACTTCTGGCTCAACCACGACACGACCTCGTACGCCGGCGACGGCCTGTGGATCGCCGACTACGTCTCGGCCGGGCACCCGCGCATCAAGGCGCCGTGGCGCTTCCACCAGTACACGGACCGGCCGCTGGACAAGGACGTGGCCGACTTCCCGGACAGGGCCGCCCTGAAGGAATGGGCATCTCCGTCATAGAGTCTGAGGAGTCCTGTCCGTACCAGCACCGCGCACCCCGCGTACCGCGCTGGCCTCGTCAGAAGGAGCAGCCGTGACCGACCCGGCGTCCACGTCCCAGCAGCAGGAGATCGCCCGGGATCTCCAGGTGTCCGCGTCGTTCGACGTCCAGGCGGAGATCGAACGCCGTGTGGCCTTCCTCACGGAACGGCTGACGGCCACGGGCCTGCGCGCGCTCGTCCTGGGCATCAGCGGCGGCGTGGACTCCACCGCGGCCGGCCGGCTGTGCCAGCTGGCGGTGGAGCGGGCCCGTGACGCGGGGCACGACGCGACGTTCTACGCGATGCGGCTGCCGTACGGGGTCCAGGCCGACGAGCACGACGCGCAGCTCGCGCTGGACTTCATCAAGCCCGACCAGGTGCTGACCGTCGACATCCGCCCGGCGAGCGACGCGATGCTGGAGGCCGCGCTGGCCGGCGAGGTCACCTTCCGGGACGAGCGGCACCAGGACTTCGTCCAGGGCAACATCAAGGCCCGGCAGCGGATGATCGCGCAGTACGCGGTCGCGGGCGCCCAGGACGGCCTGGTCGTGGGTACCGACCACGCGGCCGAGGCGGTCTCCGGCTTCTTCACCAAGTACGGCGACGGCGCGGCGGACGTGGTGCCGCTCACCGGTCTGACCAAGCGCCGGGTCCGGGCGCTCGCCGAGGCGCTGGGCGCCCCGGCCGAGCTGGTCCGCAAGGTGCCGACCGCCGACCTGGAGACGCTGGACCCGGGCAAGCCGGACGAGGACGCCCTCGGTGTCACGTACAACGACATCGACGACTTCCTGGAGGGCAAGCCGGTCGGCGAGCAGGCGTACGAGGCGATCGTCCGCCGCTACCACGCCACGGCCCACAAGCGGGAACTGCCGACGGCTCCCTGAGCGGGCGCGGACGGTGTGCGGGCGCGGGGGCCGGTCCTGGCCCCCGCGCCCGCGCCGTCCTGCCCCGCCCCGTCGCACGTCGCGCACGTCGCCCGTCGCGCACGCCGCCTGTCGACTGCCTGACATGCTCCAGCCAGGGGAAGATCACCTGTGCGGTGCTCGATCTTGGTCCGCGGCGGGCAGGGACGGGGCATGCGAAGCCGTGAAACGCGCTCGGAAGATCGACTGTCAGTGGGGGCCTCTACGCTCCGAAGCATGGGTTACGCAGACCTGCGCGAACTCCAGACCGCGCTGACGACCGCATCCGACATCGCCTCCTCCCTCCAGGCGGCGCCCACCCGGCGGGACGCCGACCAGCTCGTCGACGTCCTGCGGCAGGCGCTGACCGCCGCCAGCTCGCTGAGCACGCTGACCGGCCCGACCGGCTGCGCCATACATCCGCACGGCGCGGTCGATCCGCTGTACGGCGACCCCGACGACCCGCTGCCCCCGGGGTACGGCCGGTGCCTGCTGTGCAACGACCGCCGCCGCCGTGCGGACGCCGGCCCGCACCGGCCGTACCACTGGGACCGGCAGGACCACTCGCTGCGCCGTAGCGCCTAAGGCGCTTCTGCACGCCTGCCGGGTCGTCGCCCGGCAGGCGTGCGGACATGTCGTGGGCGCAGGGCCGGGCTGCTCAGTCCTGTCGCTTCTTCTCCGGGCACAGGGCGATACGCCCCAGTACGGCCGCGACGACGAGTGCCACCAGGGCGACGAGGACGTAGTTCGGTACGGCGTTCCCGACCCGGGTGACCCACTCCTCGACGTGGACCTCCGCGTCCGCGTCCAGGATTCCGGGCAGTGCGCTGGTGCCGTTGAAGGTGAGGAACAGGACGCCGATGCCGATGAAGAACAGACCGGACACCAGGGAGGTGGTGTGCAGCCGCAGCTTCCCGACGCGGAACTCCCGGCCGCGCAGCCAGCCCCGGCTGCCCAGCGAGAACCGGTCCCAGAGCAGGGCGAGCACGAACAGCGGGAGGGCCATGCCGAGCGCGTAGACGGCGAGCATGGACGCGCCGTAGACCGGCGAGCCGCTGACCGCCGTGACCATCAGCACCGCGCCCAGGATCGGCCCGGCGCAAAATCCCGCCAGGCCGTAGACGCAGCCGAGCAGGAACGTGGACACCGCCGAGCGCGGGGTGATCCGGGCCGCCGCCCGCTGGGCCCGCTTGAAGGCGAAGCCGAGGCCGAAGACCTGGGCGACGCCCATCGCGATCACCACCCAGCCGCCGATGGCGACGAGCAGGTCCCGGTGGCCGTTGAACAGCCGGCTGGTGGCCGTGCTGGCCGCGCCGAGCGGGACCAGGGTGGTGGCGAGGCCCAGGTAGAACACGCCGGTACGGGCCAGCAGCCGGCCGGGGTGCGACAGCGAGTAGGCGAAGAAGGCCGGCAGCAGCAGCGCGCTGCACGGGCTGAGCAGGGCGAGGGCGCCGCCGAGGAAGGCGGCGAGGTAGCCGATGTCCGTCACTTCGCCGGCTCCTCCGCCTTGCCGGAGCCCTTGGCCGCGCCGCCGGACTTACCGGCCTTCTTGGCCTGCTCGGCGGCCTGGCGGACCGTCTGCTCGAAGACGTCGGTGGGCTGGGCCCCGGCGATGGGCCGGCCGTTGACGAGGAAGGACGGCGTGGACTGGACGCCGATCCCGTAGCCCTCGTTCTGGTCCTTCTTCAGGGCGGCCGCGGCGGCGGTGCCGTTCAGGTCGCCGCGGAACCGGTCGAGGTCGGCCACGCCGCTCTTGCGGGCCATCTCGACGAGCTTGTCCTCGGCCAGGGCGCTGCCCTTGTTGGTCTTGGCGTACAGCTCGTCGTGCATCTGCCAGAACCTGCCCTGCTGTCCCGCGGCCCACGAGGCGCGGGCGGCCCGCTCGGAGTCGGCGCCGTAGATCGTGAAGTTGCGGAACTCGATGCGCAGGGTGCCGTCGTCCACGAACTTCTTGATCAGTTCGGGCTGGGTCTCCCGGGTGAAGCGCCCGCAGAACGAGCACTGGTAGTCGGCGTACTCGACGAGGACGACCGGGGCGTCCTTCTTGCCGACGGCGAGCGGGTCGCCGTCCGTGCGCCGGCTGGTCTGCTGCGCGAGCTGGTCGTACAGCTGCTGCTGGCCGTCGTCCTCCTGGGGAGAGACGGAGGCGGCGGCGCGGGGGTGTTCGTGCCGCTGTCGGAGTCGCCTTCGACGGCCTTGCCGACGGCGATGCCGATGGCGACGAGTGCCACCACCAGGGCGACGACGGCGCCGATGGCGGCGATCTTGCGGGTGGGGGAAGCGGATGACGAGGAAGTGGGCATGGGGATGCTCCAGACGTACTGGTCGGGAAGGAGGTCGTGCCGTGCTGACGGGCAGCGGCCTAAATCCGCAGTACGGGCAGGAGCGCGGTGTGGTCGGTGGCGGGGGCCGTCCCGGTGGGCGGGCGGGCGAGCGCGAAGCAGGCGGGTGCCGCGGCGGCGAGCGGGGCGGGCGCGGTGGCGGCGGGCGCCAGCGGCTCGCCGCGGTTCGGGGTGGGGACCGGGACCGACTCGTTCTGGCTGGGGGCGTGCTGTCCGGAGCACTTCTTCGGTGCCTGGGCGACGGCGTGGTGCGCGGCCGGACCGACCGCGGCCTGGTCGCCCGCCTGTACGGCGGTCTGCGCCACGGCGGTCTGTACCACGGCAGCCTGCGCCATGGCGGCCGGCCGGACCGGCTCCGGCGGGACGCCGCCCACCCGGCACAGCAGGGGCGCGAAGGTGACGGCGAGCAGGAGCAGCAGGGTCGCGGCGGCCGAGCGGCGTACGCGTTCCATGCCCCTGGCCTCCTTCCGTCTCCCTCTGCCGGGCGCGCACCGGGATGCACCGGTGTGCGGCCGCCCATCCTACGGACCGTCGCCCCGGTGCCCCGCTACCGACCACCGTTCCCCGCCGCCGGGTTAGGTGCATAGCCCATGCTCTTGTTCGCATAACCATAGAGGGAATCGATTACCTAACCACTGAATGCAAGGCTGGTGTCGTAGCTCACCTTTGATCTCGCATCGTTTGATCGACTTTCGAGGACCTTTGTCCGCAATTGCCGCTTTGGCAAGGTCGCGACCGGCCTGCGATAGTCGGTTCCAGCGACCCCCATTGACCCGGGCCACGGTCGTCCAGACCCCGCGGGTACACCCCTTTCGCCCGCCGGCGGTCGACACTGGGGCCTCACCCGCGTACCGCGCGGGAGGGCCCCAGTCGCGTTCCGGGGCCGTACGGACGCACCGGCCGCCGCACGCGGCGCGGCCGCTCAGCGGTCGATGACCCGCATCTCGAACCAGGTCGTCTTGCCGCGCGGCAGCAGATCCACGCCCCAGCGGTCGGAGAGCTTGTCGACGAGGAAGAGGCCGCGGCCGCTGATGTCCATCTCGTGGACCGGCATCAGACAGGGCAGGCCGCGGGACGGGTCGCGGACCTCTATCCGTATCCAGCCACGGCGGCGGAGCATCCGCAGTCCGAAGGTGCGGGCGCCGGTGTGCCGGACGGCGTTGCCGACCAGTTCCGACACCAAGAGCACGGCGTGCTCCGACAGTTGCTGGGGGACGTTCCACCGCTTCTGGAGCACGGCCTGGGTCAACCGGCGGGCGGTGAAGGCCGACTCGGGGCGGGAGGGCAGACGCACCTCGTCCAGCGTGGGGTCGCCCACCAGCTCCAGCGCCCGGACGGCGGGGGCGTCGGCGGGCGGGCCGCTCCGTGCGCCCGCACCGGGGAGACCCTCGGGAAGTCCCCAGCGTGCGGCGGCCGAGCCGCTCCGCGGCCGCGGCTGCTCCATTCCTTCGAGGCCCGCCATGCCCCCCATCATGGCTGTTACCGGGGGGTCACGGGGGCGGAACCGAGGGAATGCCCTGCCCGGAACGCCCGGTTCCGGCCCCCGCCTTGGCATATGCCGAAGGCAGGGGGAACCCGGCTGAATCCATGCTGACCTGCGGTGACTTCATGTGCCAACCCGATGAACGTGCACGGCGGAGGCACCCCCTCGGGGACGTTCCGGCGTTGACTGCAATTCCCCCACACGAGGCATCGATCGTCAGCCACACCTCAGCGGTCCCGCCAACCACGCGGAATCTAGCGGAACTTGGCCTTACCCGGGCCTTCCTCGACAAAGCTGCGCATACCGGTCTCCCGGTCCTCGGTGGCGAAGAGGCCCGCGAACCAGGTGCGCTCGATCGTCAGACCGGTGTCGATGTCAGTCTCCAGGCCCGCGTCGACGGCCTCCTTGGCGGCCCGCAGCGCGATGGCGGGACCGGCCGCGAGCCGGGCGGCCCAGGCGTGCGCCTGCTCGTACACCTCGGCGGCGGGCACGACCCGGTCGACCAGCCCGAGCGAGAGCGCTTCGTCGGCCCGCACCTGGCGGCCCGTGAAGATCAGGTCCTTGGCCTTGGACGGGCCGACGAGCCGGGCCAGCCGCTGGGTGCCGCCGGCGCCGGGGATCAGGCCGAGCAGGATCTCCGGCTGGCCGAGCTTGGCGTTGTCGGCGGCGATCCGGAAGTCGGCGCACAGGGCCAGCTCGCAGCCGCCGCCCAGCGCGTATCCGGTGACGGCGGCGACCACGGGCTTGGGGACGCGGGCCACGGCGGTGAAGGAGTCCTGCAAGGCCTTGGAGCGCTCGATCATGGCCGCGTGGTCCATGTTCTGCATTTCCTTGATGTCCGCGCCGGCCGCGAACACCTTCTCGCCGCCCCAGATGACGACGGCGCGCACGTCGTCGCGGCGGGTGGCCTCCTCGGCCAGCTCGCGCAGCCGGTCCTGGGTGGCGACGTCCAGTGCGTTCATCGGCGGGCGGTCCAGGCGGATGGTGCCGACGCCCTCGGCGACCTCGAAGTTCACAGTCATGAGGGCAGGTTAGTCCGCGTTAACGCGGCACGGACCGGCGCCCTTCGGCCAACGGCACGGACGCCGCCGGTGGAGCCGCACCACCCGCCGGGCGCCACCACCGGGCCGCGCCCACCGCCGGGCCGCGCCCACCGCCGGACCGCGCCCACCGCCGGGCCAAGCCACCACCGGGCCACGTCGTCATCGGACCACGTCGTCACCGAAGCCGCGCGCCCACCACCGGGGCCGCGCCCACCGGCGGGCCCCGTCCGCCACCGGACCGCCGACCGTCCCTACCGGCCGGACCGCCACTTCTCCCAGGACATGTTCCACACATTGAGGCCGTTCTCGGGCGCGATCGTCTCGTCGTGGGAGTTCTTGACCGTGACCACGTCGCCGATCAGCGAGTTGGCGTAGAACCAGGCGGCCGGGGTGGAGCCGTCACCGCCGCCGCGCTGGTCGAAGAGGCCTATGCAGCCGTGGCTGGCGTTGCGGGAGCCGAACGTCGACCTGCCGGACCAGTAGTTGCCGTGGATGAACGTGCCGGACGTGCTCAGCCGCATCGCGTGCGGCACGTCCGCGATGTCGTACTCGCCGCCGAAGCCGACGGTCTCCCCGTTCATCCGGGTGACCTCGTGCTTCTCGCTGATCACCATCTGGCCGTTGTACGTCTCGGTGCCCGGCCCGCCCGCGGTGATCGGGATCGTCTTGATCTTCTTGCCGTCGCGGACGACGGACATCTCCTTCGCCTGCACGTCGACCGTGCTCACCTGGCTGCGGCCGATCGTGAAGGATATGTGCTTGGTCTGCGTGCCGTAGACGCCCGGGCGTCCCTCGACGCCCTTGAGGTCGATGTCGAGCGTGACCTTGGTGCCGGGCTTCCAGTACGTCTCGGGGCGGAAGTCGAGGCGGTCGTTGCCGAACCAGTGGCCCGCGATCGGCACCGCGGGCTCGGCCGTGACCTTGATGCCCTTCTGGACGCGCTCGGGGTCGGTTATCCCGCGGGTGAAGTTGATGGAGACCGGCATGCCGACGCCGACGGTCTGGCCGTCCTCCGGGGTGTACCGGCCGACGAAGGTGTTCTCCGGGACCAGGGTGGTGAACGTCGCGTGGCGGGCGGACTCGCGCAGCTGGTCGTCGACCGCGACGGCGTCGACCTTGTAGGTCGTCGCGGCGCGCAGCTTGCCGGTGGGCTGCCAGACCGAGCCGCCGGTCACCTTGCCCTCGACCGGATTGCCCTTGTCGTCCTGGACCTTGACCGACGTCAGCCGGCCCCGCGAGGAGCTGACCTTCAGCGCGCCGTCGGTGGCCACGTCCTTGGCGCCGTCCTTCGGCGTGATCGTCACACTCGCCTGCGAGGGCTGCTTGTCCGCGTCGGTCCCGCCGCCCTTCTTGTCCTCGCCCCCGCCACCGCAGGCGGTGACCAGTATCAGCAGCGCCGAGAGCAGCAGCGCGAGCACTCCGCCGCTCCTCGACGGCCCTGCCCGCCGCGCCCCCGGCACCGGCTGCCCCTGCTGCACGTTCACGACTGGCCCCTTTGTTCCCTCGCCCGGCCCGCACTCCCCCGTACGCGCATGTCTACCCACGCACGCTCAGCCGATAGATAACCACACCCCACTGACAGTGGCTTCACCCGGCGATGTCACCGTTCGGCCTCAAGTGATATGCGTGGGGCGGGATCGTACGAAAGAGGGTCCGGTTCGCCCCGAAGTCGGCCGGAAACGTCGTCGTCCCGCGGTGGCTCTCAGCGCAGCGCGGAGCCCGCCCGCCACGTCCGCCACGGCATGTTCCAGCCACCGAGGCCGTTGTCCGGCGCGACCACCCGGTCCCGGGAGTTCACGACCTCCACGACGTCACCGACCAGCGACCGCTCGTAGAACCAGCCGGCCGGGGTGTCCGGGCCGCCGCCCTGGGTGTCCCGCAGCCCGATGCAGCCGTGGCTCGTGTTGGCGCCGCCGAAGGTACGCGGCGGCGCCCAGTAGTTGCCGTGCAGGAACGTTCCCGACGTGGTCAGGCGCAGGGCGTGCGGCACGTCCGGGATGTCGTACTCGCCGCCGAAGCCCACCGTGTCCCCGTCCATACGGGTCACCGGGTGCCGCTCCAGGATCACCATCCTGCCGTTGTACGTGGGGCTGGTGAGGCTCCCGGCGGTCACCGGGAGCGTGGCCAGCCGCCGGCCGCCGCGCCACACCGTCATCGTGTGCGCCGCCGCGTCAACCCGGCTGGTCTGATCCCGGCCGATCCTGAACCGGATCCGCTTGCGCTGCGTACCGAGCACGCCGGGGGCGGCCCGGACGCCGCGCAGCCGCAGGTCCATCGAGACCCGCGTACCGGGACGCCAGCGGGTGCGCGGCCGGAAGTCCAGGCGGCGGGCGCCGAACCAGTGGGCGGCGACCTCGGTGGCGGGCCGGGCGGTGACCGAGACGGCGCGCTCGACGGCCGCCCGGTCGGCGACCGGCCGGTTGAACTCCAGCGAGACGATCATGCCGGTGCCGACGGTGGCGCCGTGCTCGGGCGTGAAGAAGCCGACGAGGCGGTGCGGCGGCACGACCGTGGTGAAGGTGGTGCGCCGGGCCGTGCGGCGCCCGTGCCCGTCCACGGCCACCGCGTCGACCGTGTAGCGGGCGGCCGGCGTGAGGCGGGCCGGCCCGGACGGGCGCCAGCTCAGCCCGTCCGGGGTGATCCGGCCCGGCACCGGCGTGCTGCCGTCGTCCTCGATCCGGCTGACGGCGACCCGCTCCAGCCGCCCGTCGGGCACCCGTACGGTGATGCGGTCGGTGTCCCGTACGTCCTTCGCGCCGTCCCCCGGAGTCACCCTGATCGCCTCCTTCGGGGACCGCGGCTTGCCCCCGGTCACCGCCTCGGGAAGCCCGCAGCCGGCCAGCGCCACGGCGGCCGTGAGGACGGCGACGGTGGCGGCCGTCATGGAGGACGGCCCCCTGCCCCGGTGGAGCGGCCGCAGCGGACGGTTCCCCTCCGGGGCCCGCCGCACGGAAGGGGCCGGTACGGGAGGGGCCGGTACGGGAGGTACGGAGGCGGCCCGTCCGGGAGGCCGCCCTACGAGGATCCGCCACTCCATGTCCCGATATGTCACGCCGCGATAGGTCACGGACAGACCAACGAGGCCCCCGGCGCCGAGGAAACGTGAGGCGACGGCCCGTTGCGGGAAGAACTCAGGGGAGGACGGGCCGGGACGCGGCCGGGACGCCGCGCGGTCCCCGTCCGACCGAGCCATGAGCCGCGGGAGGCTGGCCTGTGTCGAGCGCACCCGAGCAGGAGTCGGTACGGGACGTGCGGGGCGAGGACGGCCTGTGGGACGGGCAGGGGGACGGTCAGCGGGACGGCTCCGGCCCCGGATGTACGGCGCCGCCCGCGGGTGCCGCGCCCGTCAACGGCCACCGCGTCCCCGTATCCCCCGCCCAGCCGCCCCACCCGGCCCCCAGGCGGGAAGCGACGGACGCGTCGGACCGGGCCGCCCCGCCCCCCGTGCCGGTACGGCCCGGCAGCCCGCAGCCGCTCGGGGCCCGCTACCGTACGGGCCCCGACGGCGTGGCGGGCACCAACTTCGCCCTCTGGGCGGGCGGCGCGGAGTCCGTCGAGGTGTGCCTCTTCGACGACGAGGACCACGAGACCCGCCACCCGCTCACCGAGCTGACGCACGAGATCTGGCACGGCTTCCTGCCCGGCGTCCGGCCCGGCCAGCGCTACGGCTACCGGGTGCACGGCCGCTGGGACCCGTGGACCGGCGCCCGCTGGAACCCGGCGAAACTGCTCCTGGACCCGTACGCACGGGCCGTGGACGGCGAGTTCACACTGCCCGCCCAGGTGTACGGGCACGTACGCGACTGGCCGCAGCAGCACGTCGCCGACACCGTGCGCGACGACCGTGACTCGGCCCCGTACGTCCCCAAGGGCGTCGTCGTCGCCGACGAGGACCCGGAGGACGGCGCCGACGAGTGGATGGACGACCGGCGGCCCAAGACGCCCTGGTCCGACACGGTGCTGTACGAGACGCACGTCCGCGGCTTCACCATGCTGCACCCGGACATCCCCGAAGAGCTGCGCGGCACGTACGCGGGCCTCGCCCACCCGGCCGCGACAGCCCACCTCACCCGCCTCGGCGTGACCGCCGTCGAGCTGATGCCGGTGCACCAGTTCGCCCACGAGGACCACCTGCTCCGCCGCGGCCTGCGCAACTACTGGGGCTACAACTCCATCGGCTACTTCGCGCCGCACGCCGCCTACGCCGCCTCCGGGACCCGCGGCCAGCAGGTCGGCGAGTTCAAGCGGATGGTGCGGGCCCTGCACGACGCCGGTATAGAGGTCATCCTGGACGTGGTCTACAACCACACCGCCGAGGCGAGCGAGCTGGGCCCGACGCTGTCCTTCCGGGGCATCGACAACCGCGGCTACTACCGGCTGGCGGACGGCAGCCGCCGCTACGCCGACTACACGGGCTGCGGCAACACCCTGCACGTCGTGCAGCCCAACGTGCTGCGACTGATCACCGACTCGCTGCGCTACTGGGTCACCGAGATGGGCGTGGACGGCTTCCGCTTCGACCTCGCGGCGGCGCTGGCCCGCTCCATGCACGACGTGGACATGCTCTCGCCGTTCCTGGCGGTGATCGCCCAGGATCCGGTGCTGCGCCGCGTCAAACTGATCGCCGAACCCTGGGACGTGGGCTCCGGCGGCTACCAGGTCGGCGCGTTCCCCCGTTGTGGACGGAGTGGAACGACCGCTACCGCGACACCGTGCGCGACTTCTGGCGCGGCGCGCACCCCGACGTACGGGACCTCGGCTACCGGCTCTCCGGGTCGAGCGATCTGTACGCGTGGGGCGGCCGCCGCCCGTATGCCTCGGTCAACTTCATCACCTCGCACGACGGCTTCACCCTCCGCGACCTGGTCTCGTACGAGCACAAGCACAACACCGCCAACGGCGAGGGCAACCGGGACGGCACCGACGGCAACCGCTCCTGGAACTGCGGCGTGGAGGGCGGGACCGACGACACCGCCGTACAGGCGCTGCGCCGCCGCCAGCTGCGCAACATGATCACCACCCTGCTGCTGTCCACCGGGGTCCCGATGCTGGTCGCCGGTGACGAGATGGGCCGTACGCAGGGCGGCAACAACAACGCCTACTGCCAGGACAACGCGACCAGTTGGGTCGACTGGTCGCTCCTGGACGACCCGGGCTGGCAGGCCCTGGCCACCCTCGCGTCCCGGCTGATGGCGCTCCGCCGCGACCATCCCGTACTGCGCCGCCGCGCGTTCTTCTCCGGCCGCCCGCAGCGCCCGGACGGCCTGCGGGACCTGGCCTGGTTCACCCCGCGCGGCACGGAGATGACCGAGCGGGACTGGTACGAGCCCACTCCCACCCTCGGTATGTACCTCTCCGGAACGGACATTCCGCAACGCGACCCCGAGGGCCGCCCGGTCACCGACGAGAGTTTCCTCGCCGTCCTGCACACCGGCCACCGCCCGGTCGCCTGCACCCTGCCGGGGCCGCCCTGGGCCGACGCGTACGAACTGGTCGTCGACACCTCGCTGGAGGACCAGGACGGACCGCCGGGGACCATCTGGCGCGCGGGCGTCCGGCTCACCGTCCCCGAGCGGTCGGTGCTGCTGTTGCGCGTGGTGGCGGACTGACGGCTCCGCCGACGTTCTGACGCCTCCGCTTCCCCAACTGCCGCCCGTAGCACGGCGGAAACTCCGTAAGTGTTGTCAGTGGCGGGACGTATTCTCGGTACCGATGGCCGATACAGCGAAGGCGACACGACGACAGCAGCAGCCCGGCGGACCCGCCCCCGACCCTGACGCCCACCCCGACCTCGACGCCCCTCCCGGCTCCGACTCCGCCGCCGGGCCACCCCCTCCGGCCCGGCGTTCCGCCGTGCGCTCCCTGCTGCGGCTGTGGCCGTTCGTCCGGCCGGTGCGGGCGCGGCTGTTCACGGCGGCGTTCGTGGCGGTGCTCGCGTCCTGCATCGGACTGGTCATCCCCCTGGTCCTCAAGTGGCTCGTGGACGGGCCGGTCGCCGACCGGGACCCGGGCGGTGCCTGGCTGGGCGGCGGGTACCTGCTCCTGCTCGGCCTCGCGGAGGCGGGCCTGTTCGGACTGCGGCGCTGGCTGGTGGCGCGGCCGCTGGCGCGCGTCGAGGCCACCATGCGCGACAGCCTGTACCGGCACGTGCAGCGGCTGCCGGTCGCCTTCCACGACCGCTGGGCCTCCGGCCAGCTGCTGTCCCGGGGCACCACGGACCTGCAACTGCTGCGGCTGTTCCTGGCCTTCCCGCTGACGTTCCTGATCGTCAACGCCACCACGATCCTGGTGGGCTGCGTGATCCTTCTGGTGCAGCAGTGGTCGCTGGGGCTGGTGCTGCTGACCCCCATCGTGCCGCTGATCGTGCTGTGCTCGCTCTTCGAGGCGAAGTACGCGGTGGCCGCGCGGCGGGCCCAGGACCAGGTCGGCGACGTGACCACGGTCGTGGAGGAGTCGGTCCTCGGCATCCGGATCATCAAGGGGTTCGGCCGGCACCGCAGCCAGGCCCGCGCGTTCCGGGAGCTGACGGCCCGGCTGCGCACCACCGAGCTGCGCAAGGCCCGGCTGCTGGCCGCCCTGTGGGCCTGCATCATGGCGCTGCCGGAACTCGCCCTCGGGGCGGCGCTGGTGCTCGGTACGGTCCAGGTGGCCGACGGGGACCTGTCGGCCGGCACCCTCGTCGCCTTCCTGTCCACCGCCCTGGCCCTGATGTGGCCGGTGGAGTCGATCGGCTTCCTGCTCGCCATGAGCAACGACGCGGCGGCGGCCACCGACCGGTACTTCGACGTCCTGGACGAGCCGGTGGCGGACCGGGACGACGCCCGAGAGGCGGCGGAGCAGGCGCCCGTCACCGGCCCCGGAGCCACCGGCCTCGCCTTCCACAACGTCACCTTCCGCCACCCGGACGCCCCCGCCGACGCCCCGCCCACCCTCCGGGGCGTCGACCTGCACATCCGCCCCGGCGAGACGATGGCCCTGGTCGGCGCGACCGGCAGCGGCAAGACCACGCTCACCGCGCTCGTCCCCCGGCTGCACGAAACGACCGGCGGCCGCATCACCCTGGACGGCACGGACATCACGGCGCTGCCCCGCGACGAGCTGCGCGCCCGGGTCGCGGTGGCCTTCGAGGAGCCGACCCTGTTCTCCGCGACCGCCGCGGAGAACGTCCTGATGGGCGGCGAGGGCGCAGGCCCCGACGACCTCCGGCGGGCCCTGCGCGTCGCCCAGGCCGACGGGTTCGTGGACGCGCTCCCCGACGGGCCCGGCACCGAGGTCGGCGAACAGGGCCTGAGCCTGTCCGGCGGGCAGCGGCAGCGGCTCGCGCTGGCCCGCGCGGTGGTCGGCCGGCCCCGCTTCCTGGTTCTGGACGACCCGCTGTCCGCGCTGGACGTCCATACGGAGGCGCTGGTCGAAGCGGCGCTGCGGCAGGTGCTGGCGACCACCACCGCCCTGGTCGTCGCGCACCGTCCGTCCACGGTCCTGCTCGCCGACCGGGTGGCGCTGCTGTCCGGCGGCCGGATCGCGGCCGTCGGCAGCCACCACCAGTTGCTGCGCGAGAACGCCGAGTACGCGGCGCTGATGTCCGGCACGGCGGCCGGCGGGGGCGCCGCCGGGCACGAAGACGGGGGCGCCGCCCGGCACGAAGAGGGAGCGGGCGATGACCACGAGCACCGGTACCGGAAAGGCCACGGGCGACGGGCCGGACGGGGGCCGCCCGCCCCACCCGTCGCCTCCTCGCCCGGCCGACCCCGCCGCCCCGGAGGCGTCTCCCGGCACGTCCCCCGACACCTCCCCCGGCACGCCGCCCGACACCTCCCCCGACGCCTTCGCCCAGGACCTCCTGCCCACCGCCGAGGGCGCCTCGCGCGGCCTGCTGGGCTCGCTGCTGCGCCCGCACACGCGAGCCGCGTGGGCGGCGGCCGTCCTCCTCCTGCTCCAGCAGGCCGCCGTCCAGGCCGGACCGCTGCTGGTCGCCTTCGCCATCGACCACGCCGTCCCGGCCCTGCGGGCGGACGACCACGGTCCGCTGATCGCGGTGGCGGCGGCCTACCTGCTCTGCGCGTCGGCGGCCGGCGGACTCCAGTACGTCTTCGTCCGGCTCGCCGCGCGGATCAGCCAGGACGTCCTGCTCGACCTGCGGGGCCGCATCTTCCGGCACGGCCAGGCGCTGAGCCTGGACTTCCACGAGCGCTACACCTCGGGCGGCTGATTTCCCGCGCCACCACCGACGTGGAGGCGCTGCGCGAGCTGCTGAACGAAGGGCTCCAGGAGCTGATATCCATCGTCCTGGCCACGGTCTACATCACGGCGACGCTGCTCTACCTCGACTGGGGTCTGGGGGCCGCCGCCGTCGCCACCGCCGGGCCGCTCTACCTGCTCGTCCGCTCCTTCCAGCGGCGTTCCCAGCGCGTCTACAGCGTGAAGTCGTCGGCGATGGCCGCCGTCATCGTGAAGTTCGCGGAGACGGTCAACGGTATCCGCCCGGTGCAGGCGTTCCGGCGCGAGCGGGCCAACGACGCGGCGTTCGCCCGTCTGAACGGCCGCCACGAACGCACCAACGGCGACGCCGCACTGGAGATGGCCCGGTACGTCATCTCCTCGCGCCTGGTGGCCAACGTCGCGGTGGCCGCGCTGGTGCTGTGGGGCGCGTACCGGGTGGCCTCGGGCAGTCTGGCGCTGGGTGTCCTGGCGGCCGCGGTGCTCTATCTGCGCCGCCTGTACGACCCGATCGACCGTCTCGGGATGTTCCTCAACTCCTACCAGTCCGCCGCCGCTTCCCTGGGGAAGGTCGCCGGGCTGCTCGCCCAGCGTCCGAGCGTCCCGGAGCCCACCGATCCGCTGCCGCTGCCGGAGCGGTCCGGCGCGCTGCCGGGCCGCGAGGTCACCTTCGACGGCGTACGGTTCTCCTACCGCACCGGCGGCGAGGTGCTGCCGCGCTTCGGCCTCACCCTCGCCGCGGGCCGAACGGTCGCCGTCGTCGGCTCCACCGGCGCCGGCAAGTCCACCCTGGCCAAGCTGCTGGCCCGGTTCTACGACCCGTCTCCCAGCGCCCCACCCCGTACGGGCACGGAAGACCTCCGTACCGGCAGCGTCCGCGTCGACGGCGTCGACCTGCGCGACCTGTCCACCGCCGACCTGCGCCGCGCGGTGGTCATGGTCACCCAGGAAGCGTTCCTGTTCTCCGGCACGGTCGCCGAGAACATCGCCATCGGCCGCCCCGACGCCACCCGCGAAGAAGTCGAACAGGCCGCGCGGGCCATCGGCGCCCACGACTTCATCGCCGCTCTGCCCGACGGGTACGACACCGACGTACGCAAGCGGGGCGGCCGGATCTCCGCAGGTCAGCGCCAGCTCGTCGCCTTCGCCCGCGCCCTGCTCGCCGACCCGTCCGTACTGATCCTCGACGAGGCGACCAGCTCCCTCGACATCCCCGGTGAACGTGCGGTCCAGCACGCCATGGACACGGTCCTGCGCGGCCGGACGGCGGTGGTCATCGCCCACCGCCTGTCCACGGTCGAGACGGCCGACCGGGTCCTGGTGATGTCCGCCGGCCGCATCGTCGAGGACGGCACCCCCGCCGAACTGATCGCGGGCCGCGGCCGCTTCGCGGAGCTGCACCAGGCGTGGCGGGAGAGCGTGGTGTGAGCCGCGGACGATCCGGCTCCCGCGGTTCCGCGAGCCCGTGCGCGTGCTCACGGGCACGGTCGGGCACTTCCGTCACGCGGCGTGCGCGTCCGCGGAGGCCGGCCCAGGGCCACGCGGCACTCCTCGGCGGCCTAGTGCAGCACACCGCACCGCGGACCGTCCGCGCCGAGCGCCATGTCGAACGGACGCCTGCCGCCCCCGCGGAAGGTGGCTGGGGCCGGGGCGCCGGGCCCGTCCCGGCGGCCCCGGCGCGTCCTCCGCCCCGCCTCACCGGCGCAGGGCCAGTACCGTCCCCCGCGTGACGGCCTCCTTGAAGCGGGCCGAGGCGCGGCCGGTGAGGATGGCGGACACCGGGCTGTCGTCGGAGCGGGTGAGCTGGGTGAGGCCGTCGTGGCGGCCGAGGCTGATGTTCTGGCCGACGTAGCGGAGTCGGAGCGGTTGGGGGTGCGGCCGGTGAGGGCGGCGGCGACGTTGCGCGCGGCGCGGGCGCCCATCGGCAGGCCCGTCTGGCAGGACATCCGGGACGCGGAGCCGTCGGGCCCGTACGCCGCCACCGCGTCGCCCGCCGCGAAGACCTCCGGGTGGGAGAGCGAGCGCAGGTCCGGGCCGACGGTGATCAGGCCGCGGTCGTCTACGGCGAGCCCGGCCTCGCGCGCCAGATCGGGCACCCGGAAGCCGGCCGCCCAGACGACCGCGTCGGCCGCGACCCCGCCCCCGTCGGCGAGGGCCAGGCCGTGTGCGGTGACCTCGCCGACGCGGGTGTGCTCGTGGAGTGTGACGCCGTGCCGCCGCAGGGCGCCGCGGAGGTAGCGCCGGCCGCGCTCCGAGAGTCCGGGGCCGATCTCGCCCTGGGTGACCAGGTGGACGGTGCGTCCCGGTCGGGCCTCGGCCAGCTCGGCGGCCGCCTCGATGCCGGTCAGGCCGCCTCCGACGACGGCCAGCGCGCCGCGGGCCTCCTGGGCGCGGGCGCGCAGGAGGACCGCGTCCTGGTGGGTGGCCACCGTCGAGGCGTGCGTGGCGGCTCCGGGGACGGTGGTGGTGTCGGCCGTGCTGCCCAGCGCGTACACGAGGGTGTCGTAGGTGAGGACGTACGGTGCGGCGTCGATCCGGACCGTACGGGCGGCGGCGTCGACGGCGGTCACCCGGGCGACGGCCAGCCGGATGCCCGTACCGGCGAGGAGGGTGCTCAGGGGAGGTCCCGCAGCGGCCGGCCCGCGGCGAGCTGGTGCAGCCGGACCCGCTCGACGAACCGGTCCGACGCGTTGACCAGGGTGATGCGTACGCCGCCGGAGCGCCGCAGTCTGCGGGCGGCGCCCTTCGCCGCGATCAGTCCGGCGTACCCGGCTCCCAGAACCACGAGGTGATGTGTCATGCCTCCTGAACCGGCGGGCGGGCCGATCCGTGACAGCCCGCGCTGTGTGGTGGATCACACGAGCTGGGCCGCGGCGAAGGCGAGCTTGTCCGGGTTGAGGATCGTCCGGACCGCGCTGACCCGCCCCTCGTGGATCTCCGGCACGGCGACGGCGAACAGGGTGCCGTCCAGCAGGACGAGCAGCGCCGGTTCGCCGTTGACCTCGGCCGGCAGGAAGGTGGCCACCGCGGCCTCCGGGCCGGATCCCAGGCCGAGCAGGTAGCGGAGCACCTTCGCGCGCCCGGTGATCGGCCGGCGCGCGGCGGTGACCCGGCCGCCGCCGTCGGCCCAGGCGGTCACCTCGTCGGCCAGCAGCCGTTCCAGTCCGGCCAGGTCGCCGTCGAGCGCGGCGGCGAAGAAACGCTCGACGGTCTCCCTGCGCCGGGTGTCGTCCACCGCGAACCGGCCCGGGCGGCCGAGCCGTTCGCGGGCCCGGCGGTGCAACTGCCGGGCGTGCGCCTCCTCGACGCCGATGACCTCGGCGGCCTCGCGGTGGCTGTGGCCGAACGCCTCCCGCAGGACGAAGACGGCGCGTTCGGCCGGGGTGAGCCGTTCCATCAGGGTGAGCAGGGCGAGCGAGACGGACTCGCGCTGCTCGGCGGTCTCCAGCGGGCCGAGCGGGCCGTCGGCGGTGCGGGTCAGGACCGGCTCGGGGAGCCAGGGCCCGACGTACAGCTCGCGCCGGGCGCGGGCGGAGGTGAGCCGGTTGACGCAGAGGTTCGTCATGACCTTGGTCAGCCAGGCGGCCGGGGTGCGGACGGCGGGCCGGTCGGCCGCGCTCCAGCGCAGGTACGTGTCCTGCACGACGTCCTCGGCCTCGCTCGCCGAACCGAGCATCCGGTACGCGAGCGCGAAGAGCCGGGGCCGGTGCGTCTCGAACTCTGCGGCGGCTTCCGTGGTCATGACCGCAGCATGTCAGGACGGGCCGGGGCCCCGGAGGCCGGGCGTCCGTTACAGGCGCGGGCGGGGGTCCGGTGGGCCGCACGGGCTCCTCAGGGACCCACCACCCCGTCGATGCCCTCGCGCAGGAAGTCGGCGTGGCCGTTGTGGCGGGCGTATTCGAGGATGACGTGGAGCATCACGACGCGCAGGGAGACGTCGGCGCCCCAGCGGGGCGCGTGGGCGGTCACGTCCAGGGAGGGCACGGCGCTCTCGATGCGGCGGGCGTGGTCGACTTCGGCCTGCCAGGCGGTGAACGCGTCCTCGCGGGTGGCCGTGCCGGGGTCGTACGCCGCCTGGAAGTCGCCGTCCGGCGACCAGACCAGGGGGACGTCCTCCTGGGCGATCACCCGGCGGAACCAGGTGCGTTCCACCTCCGCCAGGTGCCGTACGAGACCGAGCAGGCTCAGCGTGGACGGCGGCATGGACCGGCTGCGCAGGTCCTCGTCGGACAGGCCGTCGCACTTCATGGCGAGCGTCGCGCGGTGGAAGTCGAGGTAGGCGCGGAGGGTTTCGCGTTCGCTCCCGCGCATCGGCGGGGCGGTTCGTCCGGTGGTCATCTGCTGTCCTTTCGACCGCCCGATCATGCCGTGCGCGCCGTGCCGCCGCACTTGCGTTCCGCTCCGTCCCCCTCCATCGCGATCCGTCCGGGTGGCCGAAGACGACGCTTCGCCGCCGCGGTGGCGGACGGACGGTGTGTCGAACGTGTATGCGCCTTGGGCGTACGGCCCGGACTGCCTGGCGGACCGCAGTGTGCCGGGGCGGCCGTGCGGGGAGGGGCCGGTGGGGATGGACGTACCGTCACGTCCTGTATACGGACCCGGTCCCCCGCTCTACGGACGTTTTCCGGCCAACTGTTGACCGGCCACTGACAACCGTGGTCCCCGGGTGGCACTCTTCCCCGCATCCGTTACGCGGAGCCCCACAGCGCACCACTCCGCACCCACGGCCCGTTCGACGCTCGATGCCCGATGTTCGACGCCCGACGCTCGATGCCCGACGCTCGAAGGCCCGGACCACCCGCACCTGGTGTCTCCCCCACACGTTCCACGTGTTCTGCCTCGCTCTGCCCGGACGGTCACTCCGCCGCCCGGTCCCCCTCGGCCGCCCACCCACCGGTCGCGGCCACCGCAGAAGGAGTCAGTGTGAGACGCACCCCCATAGGCGCGCCGTCGCGACCGGCGCCGTGGTCGCCATGGCCGCGATGCTGACCGTGACCGTGCAGGCAGGCGCCGGGACGGCCGCCGCCCCACGGCCCGGCCAGGTCACCGCGCAGCCCGACCCGGGCGCGCTGCCCGCCAAACTGTCGCCCGCCCAGCGAGCGGAGCTGCTGCGGGAGGCCAAGGCCGGCACCGCCGGGACGGCCAAGCAGCTCAAGCTCGGCCCCAAGGAGAAGCTGGTCGTCAAGGACGTCCTCAAGGACGTCAACGGCAGTGTGCACACCCGCTACGAGCGCACCTACGCGGGACTGCCGGTGCTCGGCGGCGGCCTGGTCGTCCACGAGGCGCCCAACGGCACGCTGCGCAGCGTCACCAAGGCGGTGCGGTCGCTGCTCGACGTGCCGACCACCACCGCGAAGCTCGCGCCGGCCGCCGCGGAGGAGAAGGCGCTGAAGGCGTCGAAGGCGCAGGGCGCGAAGAAGGCGGACGCCCGGGAGCCGCGCAAGGTCATCTGGGTCGCCGACGGCAAGCCGGTACTGGCGTACGAGACGGTCGTCGGCGGCGTCCAGGAGGACGGCACCACGCCCAGCGAGCTGCACGTGATCACGAACGCCACGACCGGCGAGAAGCTCCACGAGTACCAGGGTGTCCAGGAGGGCACCGGCAACAGCATGTACAGCGGCCAGGTCACCCTGGGCACCGCGCCCTCGTACACGCTGACCGACACCACCCGCGGCAACCACAAGACCTACAACCTCAACCGCGGCACCTCCGGCACCGGGACGCTGTTCTCCGACCCGGACGACGTATGGGGTGACGGCACCCCGCAGAACGCCCAGACCGCCGGTGTGGACGCGCACTACGGCGCGGCGCTGACCTGGGACTACTACAAGAACGTGCACGGCCGCAGCGGCATCAGGGGCGACGGTGTCGGCGCGTACAGCCGGGTGCACTACGGCAACAACTACGTCAACGCGTTCTGGCAGGACAGCTGCTTCTGCATGACGTACGGCGACGGCACCGGCAACGTCAAGCCGCTGACCTCGATCGACGTGGCGGCGCACGAGATGACCCACGGCGTCACCTCGGCCACCGCCAACCTCACCTACAGCGGCGAGCCGGGCGGCCTGAACGAGGGCACCTCGGACATCTTCGCCACCGCCGTCGAGTTCAACGCCAACAACCCCAGCGACGTCGGTGACTACCTCATCGGCGAGGAAATCGACATCAACGGCAACGGCACGCCGCTGCGCTACATGGACAAGCCGAGCAAGGACGGCCGGTCCAAGGACTACTGGTACTCCGGCATCGGCGGCGTCGACGTCCACTACTCGTCCGGTGTGGCCAACCACTTCTTCTACCTGCTGGCCGAGGGCAGCGGGCCCAAGGACATCAACGGCGTCCACTACGACAGCCCGACCTACGACAACCTGCCGGTGCCCGGCATCGGCCGGTCCAACGCCGAGAAGATCTGGTTCTCCGCGCTGACCAAGTACATGAGCGCGAACACCAACTACGCGGCGGCCCGTACCGCGACGCTGTCCGCCGCGGCCGAGCTGTTCGGCCAGGGCAGCGCGACGTACAACACGGTCGCCAACACCTGGGCGGCGGTCAACGTCGGCCAGCGCGTGCCGGACACCGGCGTCAGCGTGACCAACCCGGGCAACCAGACCAGCACCATCGGCCAGCCCGCCAGCCTGCAGATCAAGGCCACCAGCAGCAACGCGGGCGCGCTGAAGTACGCGGCCACCGGGCTGCCGGCCGGGCTGAGCATCGACCAGGCCTCCGGGCTGATCTCGGGCAGCCCGACCACCGAGGGCACCAGCAACGTGACGGTCACCGTCACCGACTCCGCCAACAAGACCGGCACCACCAGCTTCACCTGGACCGTGAAGCCGGGCAGCGGCGGTGACGTCTTCGAGAACCTCGACGACGTGCAGATCCCGGACGCGGGCAGCGCGGTCAACTCGCCTATCAAGGTGACCCGGACGGGCAACGCGCCGAGCGCCCTGAAGGTGGACGTGGACATCGTGCACACCTACCGCGGTGACCTGGTGATCGACCTGGTGGCCCCGGACGGCACGGCGTACCGGCTGAAGAACTCCAACGCGGCCGACTCGACGGCGAACGTCAAGGCGTCGTACACCGTCAACGCCTCCTCGGAGGCCGCTGAAGGCACCTGGAACCTGCGGGTCCGGGACGTCTACCAGCAGGACACCGGTTACATCAACAGCTGGAAGCTGACCTTCTGAGCTGACCTTCCGAGGTGACGGCGGGCCGCGCGCGGGCCAACCGCCGCGGCCCACCTGACCGTTCCGGCACCCGCACGACCGGGCGTCGCTCCCACCAGGGGCGACGCCCGTTTCTTTGCGTGCAACACCGGCATACGAACAGTGATGTTCGCTCTACGGACGATTTCCCGCCAACTTCCGGGCCCCCTCCTGACATGCACGCGTTCGAATGGCAGTCTCCCCCGCAAGCACCACCCGCATCGCTTTGCACCCCCACCCCTGGCAAAGTCGAAGGAGCACACGCGTGTCCCCCCACATGTCCCGTAAGGCCCGTACCACCGGAATCTCGCTGGCAGCGGCCGGCGCACTGATAGCAGCGGCCGTCACGGCCGGCACCGCGGGCGCCTCCCCCACCGGCCCCGGCACCACCGCCAAGGCCGCGGCGGCCTCACCGGTCCAGATGACCGCCTCGCACCGCGCCGAACTGCTGCGCGACGCGAGCGCCACCAAGGCCCGGGCGGCGCGGGAACTGGGCCTGAGCGCCCAGGAGAAGCTCGTCGTCAAGGACGTCGTCAAGGACGCCGACGGCACCACCCACACCCGCTACGACCGCACCTTCGCCGGACTGCCCGTCCTCGGCGGCGACCTGATCGTGCACCGGGCCAAGGGCGGTGCGGTCAAGAGCACCACCAAGGCCAACAGCGCGAAGATCGCCGTCGCCTCGACCACCCCGAAGATCGCCCCGAAGGCCGCGGCGCAGGCCGCCCAGGGCACCGCGAAGTCCTTCGGCGCCAAGCAGGCCGCCGCCGTGACGCCCAAGAAGGTCGTCTGGGCCGCCTCCGGCAAGCCGGTCCTCGCGTACGACACGGTGGTCGGCGGCTTCCAGAAGGACGGCACGCCCAACCAGCTGCACGTCATCACCGACGCCGACACCGGCAAGAAGATCTTCCAGTACCAGGGGATCGAGAACGGCGCCGGCACCAGCACCTACAGCGGCTCCGTCGAGATCGGCTCGAAGAAGGGCGGCGACGGCTACGAGCTGACCGACGACGGGCGTGGCGGCCACTCCACGTTCAACCTGGGCGGCAGCGAGAGCGGCGAGGGCAAGCTCTTCACCAACAAGACCGACAAGTGGGGCAACGGCAAGGCCGACGACCCGGCGACCGCCGCCGTCGACGCCGCCTACGGTGCCCAGCTGACCTGGGACTACTACAAGAACGTGCACGGCCGCGCGGGCATCAAGGGCGACGGCAAGGGCGCGACCTCCCGCGTCCACTACGGCCAGAACTACTCCAACGCGTTCTGGGACGACAGCTGCTTCTGCATGACGTACGGCGACGGCGAGGGCAACAAGAAGCCGCTCACCTCGATCGACGTCGCGGCGCACGAGATGAGCCACGGTGTCACCTCGGCCACCGCCAACCTCACCTACAGCGGCGAGTCCGGCGGCCTGAACGAGGCCACCTCGGACATCTTCGGCACCGCCGTGGAGTTCTCCGCCAAGAACAAGGAGGACGCCGGCGACTACCTCATCGGCGAGAAGCTCGACATCGCCGGTGACGGCAAGCCGCTGCGCTACATGGACAAGCCCTCCAAGGACGGCCAGTCCCTGGACAGCTGGAGCCCGGACGCCGGCAACGTCGACGTGCACTACTCCTCCGGCATCGCCAACCACTTCTTCTACCTGCTGTCCGAGGGCAGCGGCGCCAAGGAGATCGACGGCGTCAAGTACGACAGCCCGACCGCGGACGGCAAGAAGGTCGAGGGCATCGGCCGGGACAAGGCCGAGAAGATCTGGTTCAAGGCCCTGACCACGTACATGACCTCGAACACCGACTACAAGGGCGCCCGCGAGGCGACCGTCAAGGCGGCCACCGACCTGTACGGCGCGGACGGCGCCGAGGTCAAGGGCGTCGAGGCGGCGTGGACGGGCGTCGCGGTGAAGTAAGGACGGGAACGGCCGGCCCCTGAGGGCAGGCCCTACCCCTGGGGCACGACCCCACGACCGGGCGGTGTCCGGAGGCTCCCAACCTCCCTTCGGACACCGCCCTTCCATGTGTCCGGCGGCGGCCGGTCGTGGGACGACAGGATCTAGGGTGGCCCGTATGAACGATGTGGGGGCGACCGTTCGGGTACTGCTGGCGGACGACGAGGCGATGATCCGGGCCGGGGTGCGCGCCATCCTCACGGCCTCGCCCGGCGTCGAGGTGGTCGCGGAGGCGGCCGACGGGCGCGCAGCGGTGGAACTGGCGCTGCGGCACCGCCCCGACGTGTGCCTGCTGGACATCCGGATGCCGCGGCTGGACGGCCTCGGCGCCGCGGCCGAACTGAACCGGGTGCTGCCGGAGACGGCGGTGGTGATGCTGACGACCTTCTCCGAGGACGCGTACGTGGCAAGCGCCCTGGGCTCCGGCGCCAGCGGTTTCCTGCTGAAGACCGGCGACCCGCGCGAGCTGATCACCGGGGTGCGGGCGGCCGCCGAGGGCGGCGCGTACCTCTCGCCGTCCGTGGCGCGGCGCGTCATCAGCCAGTTCGGCGGGGTGGCGCTGGGCAAGGCGGCCGCGGCGCGGTCCCGTACCGAGGAGCTGACCGAGCGCGAGCGCGAGGTGCTGGCTCTGGTGGGCGCCGGGCTGTCGAACGCGGAGATCGCCGGGCGGCTGTTCGTCGTCGAGGGCACGGTCAAGGCGTACGTCAGCGCGATCCTGGCGCGGCTGGGGCTGAAGAACCGGGTGCAGGCGGCGATCCTGGCGTACGAGGCGGGGCTGGTGCGGGACGCGTGAGCCCGGCGCCGGCGCCGCTTCCCGCGCCGGTCCTTACTTTCGGCAGGGGCGCCGGAGCGGCCCGGTCGGCGAAGCTGACGTCATGCTCACTCGCCTGACGCGGCTCGCGCCGCCCGCCGCCGAACGCCCCCGCTGGGCGGTTCGGTTGCTGGATCTCTGCCTCTGGCCGGCGTTGGCCGCACCGCTCACCGCCGCCTTCGACGGGGTGTCCCAGGTACGGACGTCGACGGCGGCGCTCGGCGTCCCGCTGCTCGCGGCGGCGGTGATGGTGAGCCGGAAGTGGCCGCTCGTGGCGCTCGCCGTGCCGGTGGCGCTGGGGCTCGCGACGACCCGGGACCTGTTCACGTTCGAGTACACCGCCGCGCTGGCCGTCCTGGCGTACCTCGCCGGGGTACGGCTCGAACGGGCTCGCGCCGCCCTCTGGTTCTGCGCGGGCGTCGCGGCCGTCAGCCTGCCGCTGAGCGTCGTCCTCGTCCGCAACATGTGGCCCTGGTTCACCGCCGTGCTCACCCTGCTCTTCAACATCGTCCTGCCGTGGCTGCTCGGCCGCTACCGCCGCCAGTACGCGGCCCTGGTGCGTACGGGCTGGCAGCTCGCCGAGCGGCTGGAACACGAACAGCAGGCGGTCGCCGACCGCACCCGGCTGCGCGAACGGGCCCGCATCGCCGGGGACATGCACGACTCGCTCGGCCATGAACTGGCGCTGCTCACCCTGCGGGCCGGGGCCCTGGAGGTCGACCCGCGGCTGGCGCCCGACCAGCGGGCGGCCGTCGGCGAGCTGCGGGCGGCAGCCGGCACGGCCGCCGAACACCTGCGGGACGTCATCGGCGTACTGCGCACCGACGACCGCGCCGAACCCTCCCGGCTGCCCGCCGCCGACAGCGTCGAGGCCCTGGTCGAACGCGCCCGGTCGGCCGGCCTCGCCGTCTCGCTGCGGCGGGACGGCGCGGTGGAGGCGGGCGAGGGGGCCATGCCGGTGATGGGCGGGCGCGCGGTCTACCGGGTGGTGCAGGAGGGGCTGACCAACGCCGCCAAGCACGCGCCGGGCGCGCCGGTGGACGTACGGCTGTCCGGCGACGGACGACGGCTGGACGTGACGGTGACCAACGCCCCGCCCCCGCCCGGCCCGGCACCGGTGCCGGGCCGGGGCACGGGCGGCAGCGGTCTGGTGGGGCTGGACGAACGGGTCCGGCTCGCGGGCGGTGAGCTGCGGGCCGGGCCCACTCCCGAGGGCGGTTTCGAGGTCGCGGCCCGGCTGCCGACGACCGGCCGGGCGCCGGTACGCGGCCCCGGCGACCACGCCCGGTGGAGCCGGTCGCAGCGGGAACTGGCGTCCGCCCGTGAGCAGGTGCGGCGGCGGCTGGTGCAGACGGTGACCGTGCCCGCGGCGCTGTTCACCGGGCTGCTGCTGCTCATGGGGATCTTCGCGCTGGTCAGCCCGTCCTGGTCGGTCCTGGACCGCGGGACGTACGACCGGATACGGACCGGCGACGCCCGGGCGGCGGTGGAGTCGCGCCTGCCGTTCTTCTCCATGGACGTACCGCCGGACGGCACCCCCGAACCGCCGCCGGGGCACACGTGCCGGTACTACTACATCCGCCCGTACGCGGAGGACGTGGCCTACCAGCTCTGTTTCGCGGACGGCCGGCTGGCGTCGAAGGGCGTCGTCCACCGCCGGGACCGGCCGGTGCCCGGGTGAGCGGGCCGCCGCGTCACTTCACCTCAAGGACGATCTTCCCCTGGGTACGGCCGCTCTCACCCATCTCGTGCGCCTTCGCGGCCTGCTCCAGCGGGAACGTCGCGGCGATGTGCGCCCGCAGCGCGCCGGACTCGGCGAGGGCGGCGATCTCGCGCATGCCCGCCTGGTCGGCCTCGACGATCAGCAGCGCGAGGCGGACGCCGCGCGCCGCGGCCTTCGCGGTGTCCTCGGGGGCGCTGCGGGCGAGGATCGAGACGACGGTGCCGCCCTCGCGCACCACGCCCAGGGAGCGGGTGAGGGTGTCACCACCGATGGTGTCCAGGACGACGTCGACCGGGCCGGCGGCCTCGGCGAAGTCGGTCTCCCGGTAGTCGATCACCTCGTCGGCGCCGAGGGAGCGCAGGAAGTCGTGCTTGGGGGCGCTGGCCGTACCGATCACGTGCGCGCCCTTGGCCTTGGCGATCTGTACGGCGAGGTGGCCGACGCCGCCCGCCGCCGCGTGGATCAGGACCCGCTGCCCGGGCCGTACGTCCGCGGTGTCCACCAGCGCCTGGTACGCGGTGAGGGCGGCCAGCGGCAGGGCGCCCGCCTGGACGTGGTCGAGGGCGGCGGGCTTGGGCACGAAGGCCCGCGCGGGGCCGGTGACGTACTCGGCGTGGGTGCCGACGCCGTACGGGTACGGGACCATGCCGAAGACCTCGTCGCCCGGCTCGTGCAGGGTGACGCCCATACCGACCGCGACGACGACGCCGGACACGTCCCAGCCCAGGACGCGGGGCAGCGTCCTGACGAAGAGGCCGTCCGCGCGGTGCTTCCAGTCGGTGGGGTTGACCCCGGCGGCCCGGACCGCGATCAGGATCTGGCCGACGCCCGGCTCCGGGCGCGGACGTTCGATCTCCTTCAGGACCTCGGGGCCGCCGGTGACGTCCTGGCTGATGGCACGCATGGTGTGTTCGCTCATACCGTCCAGCATCACCGGGCCCGGCAGATGCGACAATGGCACGATGGCCATCATTCGATAGGATCGTGCCATGCAGCCTCATCGTGTGGTGGTCCTGGCCCTGGACGGCGTCTACCCCTTCGAACTCGGCATCCCGGCCCGGGTGTTCCACGCCACCGACGGCCGGTACGAGGTCCTGACCTGTTCGGCCGACGGCGGCCCGGTGCGCAGCGGCGCCGACTTCTCGATCACGGTGGAGCACGGCCCCGAGATCCTGCGCACCGCCGACACCGTGGTGATCCCGTCCATCGCCCCGGACCACGTCCCCACCGGACTGTCCGAGCCGGTACGGGCCGCGCTGGCGGCGATCCGGCCCGGTACGCGCCTGGTGTCCATCTGCACCGGCGCGTACGTCCTGGCCGCGGCCGGACTGCTGGACGGCCGCCCGGCCACCACCCACTGGCAGCTCAGCGACCATTTCCGCCGCCTGTATCCGCGGGTCAGGCTCACCCCCGACGTGCTCTTCGTCGACGACGGGGACGTCCTCACCTCGTCCGGCGCCGCGTCCGGCATCGACGTCTGCCTGCACATCGTGCGCGCCGACCACGGCGGCGCGGTCGCCAACCACGCGGCCCGCGCCTGCGTCATGCCGCCGTTCCGCGACGGCGGCCAGGCCCAGTACGTCGAGCAGCCGGTGCCCGCGCCGACCGCGACCGGCACCGCGGCCACCCAGCAGTGGGCCCTGGAGCACCTGGACGAACCGCTGACGCTGACCCGGCTGGCCCAGCACGCCGGGATGAGCCTGCGCACCTTCAACCGCCGCTTCCGCGACGAGACCGGCCTGAGCCCCGGCCGGTGGCTCATCCAGCAGCGCCTGCTGCGCGCCCGCCAGCTGCTGGAGACCAGCGACCTGCCGGTGGACCTGGTCGCCGGCCAGGTCGGCTTCGCCGGCGGCGCGTCCCTGCGCCAGCACCTGCACGCCGCGATCGGAGTCTCGCCGCAGGCGTACCGGCGCACGTTCCGGGCACCGCGCGCGGCGGCGGACCGGCCGGCGGTCGGCGCGGGCTGATTCCGCACGGCGTGTCCGGCGGCCGGCTGTACGGGGCCGTGCGGCCGGTCTAGCTTCGGCCGGTACCAAGACATACCCCCGAGAAGGGACATCGCCATGGCATTCGGTTTCGTCGCCTTCCACTACCCGGCCCCCGAGCACGTCGAGGAGTTCGTCGGCCAGTGCCACCAGGTCGCCGAAGCGGCGCGGTCGCAGCCGGGCTTCCTGTCCGTCGGGGTCTGGGTCACGCCGGACGGCGAAGCCGTCGTCACCACCGGCGCCTTCGCGTCCGAGGAGACCTTCCGCGCGGCGGCCGAGGTCGCCCGCGAGCTGGGCGCGACGCCCGAGGGGCTGAGCGACCTGGAGGTCCGGCCCCGCCAGGTCCACTACCTGCTGTCCCGCTGACAAGACGCGGAAGGGGCCGCTGAACGGACCGGCCGGGGCACCGCACGTCGCACGTGCGAAGACCCGGCCGCATACGGGCGGCGCCCGCCCGTCAGCGCATCAGCACCCCCGCCTCCTCCCCCGTCGTCTCCGACGGCACCGCCAGCAGCCCCATCTCGGCGGCGGTGACCAGCAGCCGGTGGGCCGGCAGGACGCGGACCGTGTAGCCGAAGGAGCCGGTGCGGTCGAGGGCGAGCGCGCCTTCGTAGAGCCAGCGGCCCTCCAGGTCGGGGCCGCCGCTGGGCTTGAGCGGCACGGTCGTGGCGTCGGTGATCCGGTCGGACTCGTCCACCCGGCCCGAGGCGACCTGGACCTCCACGTCGTCCGGTGTGAGGTCGCCGAGGGCGACGCGGACCCGCAGCGCCAGGGTGGCGCCCAGTTCGGCGCTGCCGTTGGGCGGGGCGCCCGGCACCCCGGCGGGCTCCGCGCGGTCCACCACCAGGGCCCCGGTCTCCACGTGGTCCACCGCGACCTGCGGCCACGCGGCCCGTACCCGGGTCTTCCAGGCGGCCAGTTCGGTCGCGGCCTGCGGGGTCAGGGAGCGCTGGGAGCGGGCGGCGGGCGCGTACAGCCGCTCCACGTACTCGCGCACCATACGGCCCGCCAGCACCTTCGGCCCCAGGTTGACCAGGGTCTGCCGGACCATCTCGACCCAGCGCTGCGGGACACCGGCCTCGTCGCGGTCGTAGAAGCGCGGCGCGACCCGCTGCTCCAGCAGCTCGTACAGCGCGTTGGCCTCCAGCTCGTCGCGCCGGTTCTCGTCGGTGGCGTGGCCGTCGGCCGTCGGGATGGACCAGCCGAAGTCCGGCTCGTACCACTCGTCCCACCAGCCGTCCAGGACGGAGAGGTTCAGACAGCCGTTGAGCGCCGCCTTCATGCCGGAGGTGCCGCACGCCTCCAGCGGGCGCAGCGGGTTGTTGAGCCAGACGTCGCAGCCGGGGTAGAGCTTCTGCGCCATGGCCATGCCGTAGTCGGGCAGAAAGACCAGCCGCTGCCGTACGCGCGGGTCGTCGGCGAAGCGGACCAGTTCCTGTACGAGGCGCTTGCCGCCGTCGTCGGCCGGATGGGCCTTGCCCGCCACCACGATCTGGACGGGCCGCTCGTGGTGCAGCAGCAGGTCCATCAGGCGGTCGCGGTCGCGCAGCATCAGGGTGAGCCGTTTGTAGGAGGGCACCCGGCGGGCGAAACCGATGGTGAGTACGTCCGGGTCCAGGACGCCGTCGATCCAGCCGAGTTCGGCGGCTCCGGCGCCGCGCTGCCGCCAGGAGACGTGCAGCCGCCGCCGTACCTCCTCGACGAGCTGTTCGCGCAGCACCCGCCGCAGGTCCCAGACGTCCGCGTCCGGGATGTCGGCCACCGCCGACCAGCGCCGGGAGTCGCCGACGGACAGCGCGTCCTCGGTCCGGCCGGCCCCGATCTGGCGGGCGCCCAGCCGGAAGACCTCGGGCGCCACCCAGGTGGGCGCGTGCACCCCGTTGGTGACCGACGTGATCGGTACGTCCTCCGGGTCGAAGCCCGGCCACAGCCCGGCGAACATCTCCCGGCTGACGCGGCCGTGCAGGGTGGAGACGCCGTTGGCGCGCTGGGCGAGCCGCAGGCCCATCACCGCCATGTTGAAGCAGTTGGGCTCGCCGCCGGGGTAGGTCTCCAGGCCGAGCGCGAGGATCCGTTCGACGTCGATGCCGGGCAGCTCCGCCGCCTCGCCGAAGTGCCGGGCGACCAGTTCGCGGTCGAAGCGGTCGATGCCCGCGGGGACGGGTGTGTGGGTGGTGAAGACCGTGCCGGCGCGTACGGTCTCCAGGGCGCCGTCGAAATCCAGCCCGACCGGCCCGCCCGCCTCGCCGGGGCCGCCCTCGCGGCCGGCGTCCGCCAGCTCGCGGATGCGTTCCAGGCCGAGGAAGCCCGCGTGTCCCTCGTTCGTGTGGAACACCTCGGGCGCGGCGTGGCCGGTGAGCCGGCAGTACGTCCGTACGGCCCGCACCCCGCCGATCCCCAGCAGCATCTCCTGCAACAGGCGGTGCTCGCTGCCCCCGCCGTACAGCCGGTCGGTCACGTCCCGCTCGCCCGGCCCGTTCTCCTCCACGTCGGAGTCCAGGAGCAGCAGCGGCACCCGCCCGACCCGCGCCACCCAGACGACCGACCGCAGCTGCCGCCCGCCGGGCAGCGCGAGGGCGACCTGGGCGGGCGTGCCGTCGGCCTCCCGCAGCAGGTCCAGCGGCAGTTCGTTGGGGTCGAGCACCGGGTAGTGCTCCTGCTGCCAGCCCTCGCGGGAGAGCGACTGGCGGAAGTAGCCGTGCCGGTAGAGCAGGCCCACCCCGATGAGCGGCACACCGAGGTCGCTGGCCGCCTTGAGGTGGTCGCCGGCGAGGATGCCGAGGCCGCCCGAGTACTGCGGCAGCGCGGCGGTGATGCCGAACTCCGGCGAGAAGTAGGCGACGGCCTCGGGCAGCCGGCCGTCCCGGCCGCCCAGCTGGGCGCTCTGGTACCAGCGCTGTCCGGAGAGGTAGTCCTGCAGGTCGTCGGCGGCCGCGCCGAGCCGGCGCAGGAATCTGCGGTCCCCGGCCAGCTCCGCGAGCCGCTCGGCGGAGACGGTGCTCAGCAGCCGTACGGGGTCCAGTCCCGCCCGGCGCCGGCCGGCGGGGGCTATGGCGTGGAACAGTTCGCGGGTCTCGGGGTGCCAGGACCAGCGCAGATTGCGCGCCAGGTCGCTGAGGGGTCGCAGGGGCTCCGGGAGGACGGGGCGCACGGTGAACCGACGAATGGCCTTCACGGTACGACGGTAGCGGCGCACTGCCGCCCGATTCGCCCGGTAGCCCGGAATCCGGTCGGATCCGGACGCCAACTGCCATGATCGGTAAGCCTCTTGGGCCGTCACCCGTTCGGCCGAGCCGGTCACCTGAAGGGCGTCTTCCGGCCACGTGCGGGCCCGGCGGGCCGCACCGGGGCGGCGGGATCCGGCCCGCCCCCGCCCCGCCTCCCGGACGCCTCCTGCGGTCTCCTGCCGCCCGTGCCGCGCCTTGCCGTCTCCCGCTGCCGATATGGCCGGATCCGCGTCCCCGTGCACTCTTGTTCGAGGCCGCACCGCGCGAAAGGCTGCCGTAGGGCGCCGCGGGGCCGGGAGCGTGCGGCGGTCACGGCCGGGGCGGGTGACGCCCTCGACCGGTGGGCGGCCTTCTCCGGCCGGGGTGCGCAACTCGGCCTGATCGCACCGGGTGTGGACATCACGTCGGCGTGGAACTCGGGAGACACTGCGGAGCAGGCCCTCTCTCCAGGACGTCCATGGCCGCACCGCACGCAGCCGGCGCGGCCGCGCTCCGTCCGCCGCCCCGTCGGCGGGCCGGACCGAAGGAGGTGCGGAACGTGCCGGCCGCCACGGCGGCCCGGCATCGTGACCACCACGGCGGGCCCAGCCCGCCGACCGCGTCGATGCGGGTCGGCACCGGCTGGTGAGTTCACGACGGCACAGCCCCGTAAGACGCTGTAGCACGTACGGGCAGGACGGCAGCCGTGCGCCCGGGGACGTGCGCGCCACCACGCGCACGCGTCCGGGGCCCCGGTCATATTCCGTTCCGCGGTTACGTGCCGGTAGTGCGCGGACGGCCGGATTGCCCGCCCGCGCGCCACGGGAAGGCTTGTGCGGTACCGCTCTTGCGCCCCGGCGCGCCGCACGGCTTCCCGCACCGCCCCCATCCGCCAACCGAGTGAAAGCGGACAGGAGAGCCCATGCCCGCAGCCCGTCCATCTGTCACAAAAACGATAGAAAGGACAGAATCCGGTTATACCTCCCAACCTTCAGGTGACCCCATGATCGGCCGCATCCCCGTGCTGGACCTCCACCCGCTGATCGACTGCGGCCGTCGCCCGGCGAAAGCGGTGGTCGGCGAGACCTTCACGATCTCGGCCACCGTCTTCCGTGAGGGCCATGACGCGGTCGCCGCCAACGTCGTGCTGCGCGATCCCCTGGGCCGCCCCGGGCCCTGGACGCCGATGCGCGAACTGGCGCCCGGCACGGACCGCTGGGGCGCCGAGGTCACCCCGGACGTGGAGGGCCGGTGGACGTACGGCGTCGAGGGCTGGTCGGATCCGGTCGCCACCTGGCGCCACCACGCCGGCATCAAGATCCCGGCCGGCATCGACACCGAACTGGTGCTCGCCGACGGTGCCGCGCTGCACGAACGCGCCGCCGAGGGGTGCCCAAGAGAGACGGCCGGGAAGCGGTGCTGGCCGCGGCGGACGCCCTGCGCGACCCGCAGTTGCCCGCCGCCACCCGGCTCGCCGCCGCGCTCGTCCCCGAGGTCACCGCCGCGCTCGCCCGCCACCCGCTGCGCGAACTGGTCACCGCCTCGCGGACGGTGCCGCTGCTGGTCGAGCGCCGCCTGGCCCTGTTCGGTTCGTGGTACGAGCTGTTCCCGCGCTCGGAGGGCGCGGTGGTACGCAAGGGCGCGGCACCGGTCAGCGGCACATTCCGGACGGCCGCCGAACGGCTGCCGGCGGTCGCGGCCATGGGGTTCGACGTGGTCTACCTGCCGCCCGTGCACCCCATCGGCACCTCCTACCGCAAGGGCCCCAACAACGCGCTCTCCGCCGCCCCGTACGACGTGGGTTCACCGTGGGCCATCGGCTCGCCCGAGGGCGGGCACGACGCCCTGCACCCGGACCTCGGCACCTTCGAGGACTTCGCGCACTTCGTCCGCACGGCGCGCGATCTGCGCATGGAGGTGGCGCTGGACTTCGCCCTCCAGTGCTCGCCGGACCACCCCTGGGTCACCGAGCACCCCGAGTGGTTCCACCACCGGGCGGACGGCTCCGTCGCCTACGCCGAGAACCCGCCGAAGAAGTACCAGGACATCTACCCGCTGGCGTTCGACACGGACCTCGACGGCCTGGTGCGGGAGACGGAGCGGCTGCTGCGCTTCTGGATGGAGCGCGGGGTGCGCATCTTCCGGGTCGACAATCCGCACACCAAGCCGGTGCTCTTCTGGGAGAAGGTCATCGCGGACGTCAACCGTACGGATCCGGACGTCGTCTTCCTGGCCGAGGCGTTCACCCGGCCGGCCATGATGCGCACCCTGGCACAGATCGGTTTCCAGCAGTCGTACACCTATTTCACCTGGCGCAACGACAAGCGCGAGCTCACCGAGTACCTCACCGAACTGTCGCGGGAATCGTCCTCGTACATGCGGCCGAATTTCTTCGTCAATACGCCGGACATCCTCCACGCCTATCTGCAGCACGGCGGCCGGCCCGCGTTCGAGGTGCGTGCGGTACTGGCCGCCACCCTCTCCCCGACGTGGGGTGTCTACGCCGGATTCGAGCTGTGCGAGTCGACACCGGTACGAAGTGGCAGCGAGGAGTACCTGGATTCGGAGAAGTACCAACTCAGGCCACGGGACTGGGAGACAGCGGCGCGCGAGGGACGTACGATCGCACCTCTCATCACCGCTCTGAACCGCTTGCGACGCCGCCACCCGGCCCTCCAACAGCTGCGTGACCTCCATTTCCACCACGTCGACGACGACGCCGTCCTCGCCTATTCCAAACGGGCCGGGAACGGCGCCGGGGCCGACACGGTGCTCACCGTCGTCAACCTCGACCCGCACCACACCCACGAGGCGACGGTGTCGTTGGACATGCCGGAACTCGGCCTCGATTGGCACGATTCCGTCCCGGTGCGCGACGAGCTCACCGGCGAGACCTACCACTGGGGCAGGGACAACTATGTGCGCCTCGACCCGGGCCGCTCACCGGCGCCCGCGCACGTGTTCTCGCTGCGACCGTCCTCACCGATCGGAGGGTCACCCAATTGATCGTCAACGAGCCCGTCCCCGACACGTTCGAGGACACGCCGGCCAAGGACCGCGACCCCGACTGGTTCAAACGGGCCGTCTTCTACGAGGTCCTGGTGCGTTCCTTCCAGGACAGCAACGGTGACGGCGTCGGCGACCTCAAGGGCATCACGGCCAAACTGGACTATCTCCAGTGGCTGGGCGTGGACTGCCTGTGGCTGCCGCCGTTCTTCAAGTCGCCGCTGCGGGACGGCGGTTACGACGTCTCGGACTACACGGCCGTGCTCCCGGAATTCGGCGATCTGGCCGACTTCGTGGAGTTCGTGGACGCCGCGCACCAGCGCGGGATGCGGGTGATCATCGACTTCGTCATGAACCACACCAGCGACCAGCACCCGTGGTTCCAGGAGTCCCGCAGCGACCCGGACGGCCCGTACGGCGATTACTACGTCTGGGCCGACGACGACAAGCAGTACCAGGACGCGCGGATCATCTTCGTCGACACCGAGGCGTCCAACTGGACCTTCGACCCGGTGCGCAAGCAGTACTTCTGGCACCGCTTCTTCTCCCACCAGCCGGACCTGAACTACGAGAACCCGGCCGTGCAGGAGGAGATGCTGTCCGCCCTGCGCTTCTGGCTCGACCTGGGCATCGACGGGTTCCGGCTGGACGCGGTCCCGTACCTGTACGCCGAGGAGGGCACCAACTGCGAGAACCTCCCCGCCTCGCACGCCTTCCTCAAGCACGTACGGGCGGAGATCGACGCGCATTACCCCGACACCGTGCTGCTGGCCGAGGCCAACCAGTGGCCGGAGGACGTGGTCGACTATTTCGGTGACTACTCCAAGGGCGGGGACGAATGCCACATGGCGTTCCATTTCCCGGTCATGCCGCGCATCTTCATGGCGGTCCGCCGGGAATCGCGCTACCCGGTCTCGGAAATCCTGGCCAAGACCCCGGAGATTCCGGCCAGCTGCCAGTGGGGCATCTTCCTGCGCAACCACGACGAGCTGACGCTCGAAATGGTCACGGACGAAGAGCGTGACTATATGTACGCGGAATATGCCAAGGACCCGCGCATGCGGGCCAATATCGGCATCCGCCGCAGGCTGGCCACACTGCTCGACAACGACCGCAACCAGATCGAGCTGTTCACCGCCCTGCTGCTCTCCCTGCCGGGCTCCCCGATCCTGTATTACGGCGACGAGATCGGCATGGGCGACAACATCTGGCTCGGCGACCGGGACGCGGTCCGCACCCCGATGCAGTGGACACCCGACCGGAACGCCGGTTTCTCCTCCTGCGACCCCGGCCGGCTCTTCCTGCCGACCATCATGGACCCGGTCTACGGCTATCAGGTCACCAACGTCGAGGCGTCGATGTCCTCGCCGTCGTCGCTGCTCCACTGGACCCGGCGCATGATCGAGATCCGGAAGCAGAACCCGGCCTTCGGTCTCGGCACCTACACCGAACTCCCCTCGTCCAACCCCGCGGTGCTGGCCTTCCTGCGCGAATACCAGGACGACCTGGTGCTGTGCGTGCACAATTTCTCGCGTTTCGCGCAGCCCACCGAGCTGGATCTGCGCACATTCAACGGGCGGCATCCGGTCGAGCTGATCGGCGGCGTCCGTTTCCCGGCCATCGGCGAATGGCCCTATCTGCTGACCCTCGCGGGTCACGGGTTCTATTGGTTCCGGCTGCGGAGGGGGTCGGTCTAGGGACCGTACCGGCGCACGTGCAGGGCGGCGGAAAACCGCCGCACGTATCCGCCCGCGACACGGGTACGGGCGTTTTCCGACCGCCCCCACGGGCAGTCTCCCTACTACCGCACGGGCCGGGTGAGCCAGCGCCGAAACCCCGGTGTCAGGGGTAATGCCCACGGACGCCGCTGCCGTACGGACGATCCTCACCCGACACGTCCCGCACCGCCGCACAGTCAAGGCCGCATTCCGGGACACTCTGCCCTATCTGTCGTGTGCCCGGGGAAAGGACGCGACGCCATGTCGGAGACCGCCTCGACCCGTGCCATCCGCAGTTCGCATGACCGCCTCTCGACCACCGCACCCGCGCTGTTGTCCTCACTCGTCCCCCTGCTGAGCGAATGGCTGCCGCGGCAGCGGTGGTTCGCCGGCAAAGGGCGGCCGATCACGGGCTTCGAGCTGGTGTCGGCGACCGAGTTGCTGCCGTGCGCGGCGGGTGGCGCCACGCCGGGGCTGCTGCATCTGCTCGTACGGGCGCAGCAGTCGGCGACTCCCCCGGGACCCCGCCCCCGGCTCCACCGGGGAGCCCGGCCGATCAGGCCGCCGCGCCGGCCGGGGGCCCGGCGGGCGGGGACTGCTACCAGCTGCTGCTCGGCGTGCACAGCGCCCTGCCGCCGCAGCTCGCCCCCGCCGTGATCGGCCGCCCCGCGGGCGGCCCGCTGCACGGGCGCACGGTCTACGACGCCCTGCTGGACAACCGGCTGTGCGCCCTCCTGCTGGAGCGGCTGCGGGTGCCGGGACGGCTCGGCGGACTGCGGTTCTGCCGGGTGGCCGACAGCACCATCTCCTCCGGGATGCCCGCCCGGCCGGTCACCGCCGAGCAGACCAACTCCTCGGTCGTCTACGGGGATTCGTACATCCTCAAGGTGTTCCGGCGCACCGCCCCCGGCCTCAATCCGGACCTGGAACTGCCGCTGGCGCTGGCCCGCGCCAAGTGCGGGCGGGTCCCGGCGCCCGCCGCGTGGTTCGAGACCGACCCGGAGGCGGGCGAGGGCGAGCCGGTGACGCTGGGCGTGCTCCAGCCCTATCTGAGCGGCTCCGCCGACGGCTGGCAGCTGGCCCTGAACGCGCTCGCCGTGCAGGCCGACTTCACCAGCTCCGCGCGGGCCCTCGGGCACGCCACCGCCGAGGTGCACACCGCGCTGGCCGAGACGCTGCCCACCACCGAGCTGCGCCGCCCGCAACTCGACGCGGTCGCCGCCCAGATGAACGAGCGGCTGGTCGCCACCGCGCGTGTGGTGCCCGCGCTGCGGCCGTACTGCGCGCGGCTGCGCACCGCCTTCGACGACCTCGCGGCGCTCGGGCACGACGGCCGCGCCTGGTCCGCCCAGCGCATCCACGGCGACCTGCACCTGGGCCAGACGCTGCGGACCGCCGACGAGGGCCGCTGGTCGCTGATCGACTTCGAGGGCGAGCCGTCCCGGCCGCTGGCCGAGCGGCGGCGCCCGCAGCCCGCGGTCCGCGACGTGGCGGCCATGCTGCGCTCGTTCGACTACGCGGCCCGCAGCGGCCCTTCGGGCGGCGACCCGTGGTCGCTGGAGTGGGCCCGGCGCACCCGGGCCGCCTACTGCCTCGGGTACGCGGAGGCCGGCGGGCTCGACCCGCGCTCGGCGCCCGAGCTGATGCGGGCGTACGAGACGGACAAGGCCGTCTACGAAGTGCTCTACGAGGCCCGGCACCGGCCGAACTGGCTGCCCGTACCGATGGCCGCGGTACGGCGGCTGGCCAGGACGCACGCGTCCCGGGACGCGGCCGGCCCGGACCCCGGCGCCGGCCCGGACCTGGACGGCTCCGATGGGCGCGCATGAAACCGCGGGAGCGGGCCACCCGGAGCGGTACGGAGCACCGGCACCGGCGTGCGCGGCCCCGGCCCGTCCGGCGGGCGCGCGCCCGGTGCGGTCCTGTCGTCACATTCCCGGCGTCCGCCCGGAGGGCGGGCCGCGCGGCGCCTGGTGCGTGCGATCGCAAGGCGGAGGGTCTTCCAGTTACTGGGTGTACCTGGAAGGGCCCGACAACGCAGCGAGCGTGCGTGCCAGGCGTCGCGCGGCAGGCGGGAATGTGACGACAGGGCCCAGACCCCCGCATCTCAGACATCCCTGATCGCTGACATCTGGCCGAGGAGGCTCCTCTCGTGACCGCCCGTTCGTCGTCCCGCCGCCCATCGCAAGAACCCGCGCCCGCCCGTGGCACGGCCGTCCGGGGCACCTCCCCGGAGGCATCCGCCGGCCGGTCCGGTGTCCCGGCGACCTTCCTGCCGGGGCATGATGAGCCTGCCGGGCCCGGCGGGACCGCCTCGCCCTCCGCTCCCCCCGCGCCCGACGCCACCGCCGCCGACACCGAAACCGGCACCGAAGCCCCGTCGTCGGCCGAGCGGCCGCCGCATCAGCGGGACCACGGCGAGCCCCTGCCGGAGCGGCCCGACGGCTCCCGCCCGGACCGTGCGCGGTCCGATCGCGCACGGCCCGCCGGCACCCGTCCTGCCGGTACGCAGCCCGCCGGTACGCCGGCCGACGGCGCGCCGCCCGGCCTCGCGCCCGACCTCGCCCCGGAGCCCAGCGGCGGCAGCCACGGCGTGCGGACCGCGCCGCCGCTCGGCGACGAGGACCGCGGCCGGCTGCTGGCCGGCGCGCACCACGACCCGCACGGGCTGCTCGGCGCGCACCCGGTGCGCGGCGGGGTGCTCTTCCGCGTGCTGCGCCCGTACGCGAAGGCCGTCACCGTCCTCGCCAAGGGGCTGCGGGCCGATCTGCACGACGAGGGTGACGGCCTGTTCGGCGGGGTGCTGCCGCTGTCCGCGGTCCCCGAGTACGAGCTGCTGGTCTCGTACGAGGACAACGACGTGACCGTGCACGACCCGTACCGCTTCCTGCCCGCCGTCGGCGAACTGGACCTGTACCTGTTCGGCGAGGGCCGCCACGAGGAGCTGTGGCAGGCGATGGGCGCCTGGCCGATGGTGCACCAGGAGGTGACCGGCACCCGCTTCACCGTCTGGGCGCCGAACGCCCGGGGCGTGCGCGTCGTCGGCAACTTCAACTACTGGGACGGCACCGGCTTCCCGATGCGCTCGCTCGGCTCGTCCGGTGTGTGGGAGCTGTTCCTGCCGGGGCTGGGCGAGGGCGAGCTGTACAAGTTCGAGATCACCCGGCCGGACGGCTCGAAGACGCTGCGCGCCGACCCGATGGCCCGCCGTACGGAGTGCCCGCCCGCCAACGCCTCCGTCGTGCACGCCTCGCACCACCGGTGGCAGGACGCCGCGTGGCTGGAGCGGCGGGCCGAGCGCCCGGTGCACGCGGCGCCGTTCTCCGTCTACGAGGTGCACCTGGCGTCCTGGCGTCCCGGGCTCACGTACCGGCAGCTCGCCCAGCAGCTGCCCGCCTACGTCAAGGATCTGGGTTTCACGCACGTCGAGCTGATGCCGGTCGCCGAGCACCCCTTCGGCGGGTCCTGGGGCTACCAGGTCACCGGCTTCTACGCGCCGACCGCCCGGATGGGCACCCCCGACGACTTCAAGTACCTCGTCGACGCGCTGCACCGGGCCGGGATCGGGGTGCTGATGGACTGGGTGCCGGCGCACTTCCCGCGCGACGCGTGGGCGCTGGCGGAGTTCGACGGGCGGCCGCTGTACGAGCACGAGGACCCGGCACGGGCCGCGCACCCCGACTGGGGCACGCTGGAGTTCGACTACGGCCGGGCCGAGGTGCGCAACTTCCTGGTGGCCAACGCGGTGTACTGGTGCGAGGAGTTCCACATCGACGGGCTGCGGGTGGACGCGGTCGCCTCGATGCTCTACCTCGACTACTCCCGGGAGAGCGGCGAGTGGACGCCCAACGTGCACGGCGGGCGGGAGAACCTGGACGCGGTGGCCTTCCTCCAGGAGATGAACGCCACCGTCTACCGGCGCTGCCCCGGCGTCGTCACCGTCGCCGAGGAGTCCACCGCCTGGGACGGCGTCACCCGCGCCACCCATCACGTGGGGCCCGGCGGCTTCGGCGGGCTGGGCTTCGGGCTGAAGTGGAACATGGGCTGGATGCACGACTCGCTGGGTTACGTCGGCAAGGAGCCGGTGCACCGCAAGTACCACCACAACGAGATGACGTTCTCGATGGTGTACGCGTACTCGGAGAACTACGTCCTGCCGATCTCGCACGACGAGGTGGTGCACGGCAAGCGCTCGCTGGTCTCCAAGATGCCCGGCGACTGGTGGCAGCAGCGGGCCACGCAGCGGGCGTACCTCGGGTACATGTGGGCGCATCCGGGCAAGCAGCTGCTGTTCATGGGGCAGGAGTTCGCGCAGGGGGCCGAGTGGGCGGAGGGCCACGGTCCCGACTGGTGGCTGCTGGACCCGTCGTACTCCGCCGAGCCCGACCACCGGGGCGTACGGGACCTGGTCCGCGACCTGAACCGCCGCTACACGGACACGCCCGCGCTGTGGGAGCAGGACACCGTGCCGGAGGGCTTCTCCTGGATCGTCGGCGACGCCGGTGAGGACAACGTCTTCGCCTTCCTGCGCTACGGCACGGACGGCACCCCGCTGCTGGCGGTCTCCAACTTCTCGCCGGTGGTGCGGCACGCGTATCCGCTCGGGGTACCGGCGGACGTGCCGGCGTGGCAGGAGGTCCTGAACACGGACGAGGAGCGGTACGGCGGCAGCGGGGTGGGCAACCCCGACCCGCTGAAGCCCGACGCGTCCGTGCCGTGGCACGGGCGGCCGGCGTCGATCACCCCGGTGCTGCCGCCGCTGGCGACGCTCTGGCTGCGGCCGGTGTGAGGGCTCTTCGCGGGCCGGGGCGGTGCCCCGGCCCGCGCGCCTGTCAGCCGCCCATGGCCCGTTTCCAGCCGTCCAGGAAGGGCGCCTCGGCCGGGTCCGGGCGGTCGGTCGCATTCAGGACGCGGTGCCAGTACGGGTAGTAGGCGGGCAACTGGGAGAGTTCGGTGAGGCGGGCGGTCTCGGCCTCGGTCAGCCGCAGCTCGGGGGCGGCGAGGTCGTCGCGCAGCTGCTCCTCGGTGCGGGCGCCGATCACCAGGCCGGTGACGCCGGGGCGGCCGAGCAGCCAGGCGAGCACCACCCGCGGGACCGAGGTGCCGTGCGCCTCGGCGATCCCGGCCAGGCACTCGATGATGTCGTAGGCCCGCTCCTTGTCGACCACGTGCGGTTCGGGCCAGTCGGTGCCCTGCCGGGTGGTGGGCGGCACCGGCTGCCCGCGCCGCACCTTGCCGCTGAGCAGCCCCTCCCCCAGCGGGCTCCAGACCAGGGTGCCCAGGCCCTGGTCCAGGGCGGCGGGAAGGATCTCGTACTCCGCCTCGCGGGCCTCGGGCGTGTAGTAGACCTGCTGGGCCATCGGCGCGGTCAGGCCGTGCAGCCGCGCCGTGTACAGCGTCTTCATGAGCTGCCACCCGTTGAAGTTCGAGACGCCGACATAGCGGACCTTGCCGTCGGCGACCAGCCGGTCCAGCGCGGTCAGGGTCTCCTCGACGGGCGTCTGACCGTCCCACTGGTGCAGGTAGAGCAGGTCCAGGTGGTCGGTCTGGAGGCGGCGCAGGCTGCGCTCGACCTCGCGCAGGACGCTGTATGCCGACGAGCCGCCCTCGTTGGGCCCGTCGCCGACCTGCATCCGGACCTTGGAGGCGAGCAGGACGTCGTCCCGGCGGCCGCGCAGCGCCTCGCCGGTGATCTCCTCGGCCTGGCCGAAGGAGTACATGTTCGCGGTGTCGATCATGTTCACGCCGGCGTCCAGCGCGATGTCGAACAGCCGGCGGGCCTCGTCCGTACCGAGCCCGCCGATCTGCGCGAACTGCTCGCGCGCGCCCATGTTGAGGGTGCCGAGCACGAGCCGGGACACCTTCAGGCCGGACCGTCCGAGCGTGCGGTACTCCACGGTTCCTCCTCGGTCGCTGGTGCGGGTGACGCTCCGCGATCAACCGTAGGGGCGGGAACGGTGGGACGCACGGCGGACCGGGCGCGTGGCGTGGCCGCTCACGGGCGCGGAACCGGTCCGCAGCCCCGGCCGGCGCCTCTGTCACCTCCCCGGTCCGTGGCTCCGGTCAGCTCGGCGCGCAGGCGGGCCAGGTGCGCCAGCCACTCCTGGCCGCCGTCCGTCTCGTCCCACAGCTCGGCCAGTTCGGACTCCGGCGCCAGCACCCGGTCCAGGGCGTGCAGCGCGAGCACGGCGAGCTGGGGCGGCGGTTCGGGGACCGTCAGGTCCGGGGCGTACGCGGCAGCGGCCGGGCACGCGCTCCTGGATCGGGCGGCCGCCGTCAGGGCCGCGGCGGCCACGGCCATCTGGCCTTCCGGGGCTTCGAGATAGCCCCGTTCGGCGGCGGCGGTGGACAGCACGCCCCGTATGGCGCCGAGCCGCCGCTCCACCGGCATGGCGGCCAGATCGTCCAGCAGATCCTCCGCCCCGTCGTTGTCGAACGGCCCCATGCCCGACGTCCCCATCAGCGTCCACCCCTCACTCGTCACCGCCCCGCACGCCCGCACCACCACCGGGCCGATTGCATCGTGGCATCTGCCACTGACAATCGACCCGGTGGTGCCGTGCGGAGCCGCGCGGCCGCGGCTCAGTCGCGCGTGGAGGCGGCGCCGCTGCCCGCCGTGACCGGCTCGCGGGCAGTCTCCGGACCGGCCTCCGGACCGGCGCCCGGCTGCTGCGTACGGCGGCGCCGCGGCAGCAGTACGGCGACCAGCACCGTGCCCACGCCGAGCACGACCGCGCCGATCAGGCTGGTGTGCGCCACCGCGTCGGAGAACGCCCCGCGCACCGCGTCCGCGACCGCCTGGGCCTGCTGGAGGCCGAGCGCCTGCGCCTTCTCCGGGCCCACCTTGGGCGCGGCGCCCTGGGCGACCTGCTTGCCGACCTCCTTGGCGACCGCCAGCCCGGCGCCCACCGAGTCCTGTGCGGTGGACAGGACGCTGCCGGGCAGCTTCGGGCCGCCGTGCGCCGCCGCGGACGCCGCCGCGTCGGACAGCTTGGAGGAGTAGGCGCTCGCCAGGACGGAGCCCAGGACGGCGATGCCGAGCGAGCCGCCCAGTTCGATGGAGGTGTCGTTGACCGCGCCGCCGACGCCGAGCTGGTCCTCGGGGAAGGCGCCCATGATGGCGTCCGTGCACGGCGACAGGGACAGGCCGATGGCCAGGCCCAGCACGATGAGCGGGGCGAGGAAGTCGCCGTACGAGGAACCGGCGTCCACCCGGGTGAGCAGGGCGAGGGCGACCGTGCCGCCCACCATGCCGGCGGTCACCGTGACCTTCATGCCCAGCCGCGGCGTCAGGAAGCCGGTCAGCGCGGCGCCCACGAAGACCGCGCCGGCCAGCGGCAGCATCCGGATGCCGGTGTCCAGCGGGGAGTAGCCCAGGACGAACTGGAGGTGCTGGGTGAGGTAGTAGAACGCGCCGAAGACCGCGAGGAAGAAGAGGGCCACGGCGAGGTTGGCGCCGGCGAAGCCGCGGTGGGCGAAGCGGCGTACGTCCAGGACCGGGCGCGGGTGGCGCAGTTCCCAGACGACGAACAGGACCAGGCCGACACCGGCGGCGACCGCGGCGCCGACGGCGCGGGCGTCCCAGCCGAAGTGCGGGCCCTGGATGAGCATGTAGATCAGCGAGCCGACCCAGATCACGGACAGCAGGCCGCCGACGTAGTCGAGGCGGTCGCTGTGGCCCGCCTTGGACGCCGGGACGACCAGCAGCGCGCCGATGATGCCGAGCGCGGCGACCGGCACGTTGATCAGGAAGGACGAGGACCAGCCGTGGTCCTCCAGCAGCGCGCCGGCGACGAGCGGGCCGACGGCGATGGCGAGTCCGGCGGTCGCGGTCCAGATGGTGATGGCGAGCGCGCGTTCGCGGCGCGGGAAGGTGGCGGCCAGCAGGGACAGCGTGGCCGGCATGATCATGGCCGCGCCCACGCCCATCACGGCTCGGGCCGCGATGACGCCGCCGGAGCTGTCCACCAGGGCGCCCGCGACCGAGCCGCCCGCGAAGACCAGCAGGCCGAGGACGAGGGCACCGCGGCGGCTGTACTTGTCGCCGACGGCGCCGAGCATCAGCATCAGCGCGGCGTACGGGACGGTGTAGGCGTCGATGACCCACTGCAGGTCGGAGCTGCTCAAGCCCAGGTCGGCGGTCATGTCGGGAGCCGCGACGGTCAGCGAGGTGTTCGCCATCACGATGATCAGCAGGCTCAGGCACAGCACGCCCAGTGCCCACCAGCGCTTCGTATAGGGCCGGTCCGTGTCCTGGACCGGCCGGGTCTCCGTAGGAGTCACCCGATTCACCCCTGTCTCTCCCCATGCTTGCGGTGGCGCGCGGCCGCGCGCACGATCTTGCACACGGCTGTGCAATTACACAGCCGTGTGCAATTTACGTCGCTGCACAGCGATGTGCAAAATGAGAGGAGAGCGGGACCGTGACCACACGCGTCCGCCGACCGAGGAGCCGCCGCGCCATGACCGCACTCACCAGCCGGGCCCACGCCAACCGCCGCCGGATCATGGACATCGCGCTGGCCGAACTGCTGCGGCACCCGGACGCGACCATGGACCAGATCGCCCGCGCCGCCGGGGTGGTGCGGCGCACCGTCTACGGGCACTTCCCGAGCCGGGAGGCGCTGATCACCGCCCTGACGGACGCCGCCGTCGAGGACGTGACGACCGCCTTCGCCGACGGCGCGGCCGACCCGTCCGAGCCCGCCGACGTGGCACTGGCCCGGGCCACCCTCGCCACCTGGGCGTGCGCCGACCGCTACCGGCTGCTGGTCTCGCTCGCCCAGTCCAGCGTCACGGACGCGGGCATCCGGGCCCGACTGGAACCCGTACGCAGCCGGGCGACGACCATCCTGAGCCGCGGCCTGGAGGCGGGCCTGTTCCGGTCGCCGCTCACTCCGCGCGCGCTCGCGCACGTGCACGAGCACACGCTGTTCGGGCTGATGCAGGCGGTCAACGACGGCGACCTGGACGCGGCCGTGGCCGGCCCCGCGGCGGCGGAGACGGTGCTGGCCACGTCGGGCGTACCGGCGGAGCGGGCGGCGGAGGCGGTGCGGACGGCGGAGGAGTCGCGGAGGGCCCAGGCGCCCGCCGGGGCGGCAGCGGCGGGCTGACCCCAGGGCGCCCGGGCGCCAAGGCGCCAGCGCGGCCGGGCGGCCGGGCAGCCGGGCAGCCGGGCAGCCGGGCAGCCGGGCAGCCGGAAACGCGGAAGGGCCTCGGCGGGCGTACCCACCGAGGCCCCGGTTCGCGGTCTCAGAGCTTCACCGGCTCCTTCGACCCGCCGGCGCGCTGCTCCGGCGCGGCCGCCGCCGCGTCGTCCGCGCCGTGCCCGTCCGGGCTCAGCGTCCGCTCGTCGAAGGGCAGCCTGCCGCCGAGCACCTCGCCCACCCGGGACTGGTCGATCTCCTTGGTCCAGGTGCCGACGAGGACGGTGGCCACCGCGTTGCCCGCGAAGTTGGTCAGGGCGCGGGCCTCGCTCATGAAGCGGTCGATGCCGACGATCAGGCCGACGCCGTCGACCAGTTCCGGGCGGTGCGACTGGAGGCCGCCGGCCAGGGTCGCCAGTCCGGCGCCGGTGACGCCCGCCGCGCCCTTGGACGCGATGATCATGAAGACGAGGAGCGAGACCTGCTGGCCGATGGAGAGCGGGCTGCCCATCGCCTCGGCGATGAACAGCGAGGACATCGTCAGGTAGATGGCGGTGCCGTCGAGGTTGAAGCTGTAGCCGGTCGGCACGGTGATGCCGACGACCGGCTTGCTGACGCCCAGGTGCTCCATCTTCGCGATCAGCCGCGGCAGCGCGGACTCGGAGGAGGAGGTGGACAGGATCAGCAGGAACTCCCGGCCCAGGTACTTCAGCAGGGCGAAGATGTTCACCCCGGCGATCAGGCGCAGCAGCGTACCGAGTACGACGATCACGAACAGCAGACAGGTCACGTAGAAGCCGACCATGATGACGGCGAGCGACTTCAGCGCGTCCACGCCGGTCGCGCCGACCACCGCGGCCATCGCGCCGAACGCGCCCACCGGCGCGGCCCACATGATCATGGACAGCACGCGGAAGACCAGGCGCTGGAGGTGCCCGATGCCGCGCAGTACGGGCTCGCCGGAGGCGCCCATCGCCTGGAGACCGAAGCCGACGAGCAGCGCCACCAGCAGCGTCTGGAGCACCTCGCCGTGGGTGAGCGCGGAGACCAGCGTCTCCGGGATGATGCCGAGCAGGAAGTCCGTGGTCGACTCGGCGCCGCCCTTGGTCTGGGCCTGGCCCGCGTGCCGCAGCGACTCGGTCAGGTGCAGGCCGGAGCCCGGCTCCAGGATGTTGCCGACCACCAGGCCGATGGCCAGCGCGACCGTGGACATCACCATGAAGTAGCCCAGCGCCAGGCCGCCGACCGCGCCGACCTTGGCGGCCTTGCGGACCGAGCCGACGCCCAGCACGATCGTGCAGAAGATGACCGGCGAGATCATCATCTTGATCAGGTTGACGAAGCCGGTGCCCAGCGGCTTCAGCCCGACGGCGAAGCCGGGGGCGGCGAAGCCCACGGCGATGCCGGCGAGCACGGCGAGGATCACGGCGATGTAGAGGTAATGCGTCCGGTCCCGCTTCTGGCGCGGTGCGGTCTCCTCGGTCGTGCCCCCGGGCGGTGGGGTCTGTGCGGCCACGGCTGACTCCTCGGTCTTCGGTCCTGCGCCGGTCTGCGGCTCTGCAACCCGTACGCGGCCCGTGTCGTGCCGGTACGCGGCCCGTACGCAGAACAGTCCCGGTGACTATGCACGGCGTTGTGGCGCCCGTCACCCTTGTGTGCATTTCGTTCACGCGTCAAGGAACGGGCAGACTGTCGGCCATGCCACGTTCCCGACGGGGGATCCGCCGCGCAGCGCGCGCCCAGCACCTGGTGCGACGGGCGCGCGCCGGCCGCGCGTCCGGTGGCCGCGCAGCCTGGCCGGGCAGCTGTTCGCGGTGCAGGTGGTGCTGGTCGGCGTGGTGGTCGCGGGGTACGCCGTCTTCGCGTACGTGAGCGCCGGGCGGCAGGCCGAGGAGACCGCGCGGCGGCAGACGACGGCGGTGACCGCCGCGGTCGCCGACGCGCCGGCGGTGGCGCGGGCGGTGCGCTCGGCCGACCCCACCGCGGAGCTCCAGCCGTACACCGAGCGGCTGCGGCGGGACGCCGGGGTCGACTTCATCGTGGTCATGGACCCGTCGGGCAAGCGCTGGACGCATCCCGAACCGTCCGCCATCGGCCGCACCTACCTGGGACGTACCGAGGAGGCGCGGGTCGGCCGGACCCACACCGAGACCTACCGGGGCCGGCTCGGCCCGTCCGTACGGGTGATCGCGCCGGTACGGGACCGGGAGGCCGGCGGCCGCGTCGTCGCCCTGGTCAGCTCCGGCATCACCGTCGACACCATCAGCGACGGACTGCGGCAGGAGGTCCTGACACCGGCCGCCGTCGCGGCCGGCGCGCTCGTGCTGGGCGGACTCGGTACGTACCTCGTCAACGCGCGGCTGCGCCGGCACACCCACGGCATGAACGCCGCCGAGCTGGGCCGCCTGCACGACTACCACGAGGCGGCGCTGCACGCGGTGCGCGAGGGGCTGCTGATGCTGGACGGGCAGCGGCGGGTGGCGCTCCTGAACGACGGCGCGCGCGAACTCCTCGGCCTGTGCGGCGACCCCGTCGGGCGCCCCGTCACCGGGCTCGGCCTGCCCGCGCCCCTCACCGACACCCTCCTCTCCCCCGCCCCGCACACCGACGAACTCCACCTCACCGACGACCGGGTGCTGGTCGTCAACACCTCGCCGGTCTCCGGCGGCGAACGGCGCGGCACCGTCGTCACCCTCCGCGACCACACCGAACTCCAGGCCCTCTCCGGCGAACTGGACTCCGTACGCGGGGTCACCCGGGCGCTGCGCTCGCAGGCGCACGAGGCCGCCAACCGGCTGCACACCGTCGTCTCCCTGGTCGAGCTGGGCCGTACGGACGAGGCCGTGGAGTTCGCCACCGCCGAACTGGAGCTGGCCCAGGCCCTGACCGACCAGGTCGTCGGCGCGGTCGCCGAACCCGTCCTCGCCGCCCTCCTCCTCGGCAAGGCCGCGCAGGCCAACGAGCACGGCGTCGAGCTGGAGCTGACCGCCGACAGCCGGATCGACGACGGCGTGCTGCCGTCGTCCCTGCCGGCGCGCGACCTGGTCACCGTCCTCGGCAATCTCCTGGACAACGCGATCGAGGCGGCGCCGGAGGGCGCCCGGGTGCGGGTCACCGCGCTGGCCGACGGCGGGGAACTGCTGCTGCGGGTGGCGGACAACGGCGGCGGCGTACGGGGAGCGGCGGACGCCGAGGACGTGTTCCGGTGGGGATGGAGCACGAAGGGCGGCGCGGGCCGGGGGCTGGGGCTGGCGCTGGTACAGCAGGCCGTGCGACGGCACGGCGGGACCGTACGGGTGGGTGAGGTGTCCGGGGGCGGCGCCGAGTTCACGGTACGTCTGCCGCTGCGGGTCCCTGCCGGGGCGGACACCGCCGGATGACCGGGCCGGACACGGAAGCCGCGCCACCGCTGCGGGTGCTCGTCGTCGAGGACGACCCGGTGGCGGCGGACGCCCACGCCCTGTACGTGGGCCGGGTGCCGGGGTTCGCCGTGTCGGGGACGGTGCGTTCCGTCGCCGGGGCCCGGCGGCACCTGGACCGGCACCGCGTCGATCTGATCCTGCTGGATCTCTTCCTGCCGGACGGGCACGGTCTGGCGTTCGTCCGGTCGCTGCGGGCGGCCGGGTACGGCGCCGACGTCATCGCCGTCACCTCGGCGCGTGATCTGGCCGTCGTCCGGGAGGGTGTCTCGCTCGGCGTCGTGCAGTACGTGCTGAAGCCGTTCACGTTCGCCACGCTGCGCGACCGGCTGCTGCGGTACGCGGCCTTCCGCGCGGCCGCCGGGGAGGCCAGCGGGCAGGACGAGGTGGACCGGGCCCTCGCGGCCCTGCGCTCGCCGCAGCCCGCCGCGCTCCCCAAGGGGCTGACCGCGGCGACCCTGCGCCTGGTGACCGACGCGCTGCGCGCCGCCCCCGGCGGTCTCGGCGCCACCGCGGCCGCCGAGCAGATCGGTATCTCCCGTATCACCGCACGCCGTTACCTCGAACATCTCGTCGACACGGGGCGGGCCGCCCGCGCCCCGCAGTACGGCCAGGTGGGCCGTCCGGAATTGCGGTACCGCTGGATGGGGCATTGACCTCCCCTTATCCCTGACTTACGGTCACCGGGCAGCCAGCCGTGGCTAGTTGGAGGTCATGCCGTGCGCCGCACCGCTCCGATGACGTGGCTCACCGCCGCCGCGCTGGCCGCGGGCGCGCTCACCGCCTGCGGCGGTGGCTCGGGAGGCGACAAGGACACCGTCGAGGTCGCGTTCATCAAGGACACCAACACCAAGGTGACGGTCCGGGACGACTACATCGAGACGGTGGCCCGCGCGTTCGAGAAGGCCAACCCGGGCAAGAAGGTCAAGCTGATCCCGATCCAGGCGTCCGAGAACGACTACTACGCCAAGATCCAGCAGATGATGCGCTCCCCGAAGACCGCCCCCGACCTGGTCTACGAGGACACCTTCCTGATCAACTCGGACATCACCGCCGGGCTGCTGCGCCCGCTGGACGACCACCTCGCCACGTGGGCGGACTGGAAACAGTTCGAGCCGGCCGCGAAGGCCGCCGCGCGGGCCCAGGACGGCAAGACGTACGGCGTGCCGGACGGCACGGACACCCGCGGCCTGTGGTTCAACAAGAACATCTTCAAGAAGGCCGGGCTGCCGCAGGACTGGCGGCCGAAGACCTGGGACGAGGTGCTGGACGCGGCCCGCGCCGTCAAGCGCAAGGTCCCGGGCGTCATCCCCCTGAACGTCTACACCGGCAAGGGGGCGGGCGAGGCCGCCGTGATGCAGGGCTTCGAGATGCTGCTGTACGGCACGGGCAAGGACCAGCTCTACGACCCCGCGACGAAGAAGTGGGTCACCGGGAGCAAGGGCTTCCGGGACAGCCTGGAGTTCATCCGCACCGTGTACGCGGAGAAACTGGGCCCCGACGTGTCCGACGCGCTCAGCCCCAACATCCAGACGAACGTCGCCACCGAGCTGATGCCCGAGGAGAAGCTCGCGATCAACCTGGACGGCTCGTGGCTGGGCCAGCAGTGGCAGCCGAAGGGCGGCGGCAAGCCGTGGCCCGAGTGGCCGGCGGTGCTGGGCCGGACGGCGTTCCCCACACAGACCGGAGCCGCGCCCGGCCGGGTCAGCCTGGCGGGCGGCTGGACCTGGTCCGTACCGCGGCAGGCGCAGCAGCCCGACCTGGCCTGGAAGCTGATCGAGACGCTCCAGACGCGGCACAACGCGCTGGAGTGGTGTGTGCGCGGCGCCCAGGTCGCCGTACGCAAGGACGTGGCGGCGGACCCCGCGTACCTGAAGTCCATCCCGGGCATCGACTTCTTCACCGGCCTGGTGCGGGTCAGCCAGTACCGTCCGGCGCTGCCCGTCTACCCCAAGGTCTCGGCGGCGATCGGCGAGGCGATGGAGGCGGTCACCTCCGGTGACGCGACGCCGGAGAAGGCGGCCGCGGACTACGACGAGCAGCTGAAGTCCGTCGTGGACGGACAGGTCGTCGCCAAGCCATGAGCCGCGCCGCCACGACGACCACCGCGTACGGCACGGCGGGCCGCGGCGCCCGGCCCCGCCGCACGGCCCTGCTCCGCTGGTCACCACTGGCCCCCGCGACCGTCCTGCTGCTGCTCTTCCTCGCCGGGCCCATCGGCTACTGCGTCTACATCGCCTTCACCGACATGCAGCTGACCGGCCAGGAGTCCGCCTCCTTCGTGGGCCTGGACAACTTCCGGCACGCCTTCGGCGACCCCGCCTTCCTGAACGCCGTCGTCCTGACCCTGGTCTTCACCCTGATCTCCTCGATCCTGGGCCAGAACACGCTGGGCCTGGCGCTCGCCGCGCTGATGCGGCGCGCGTCCAAGCCCGCCCGTACGGTCACCGGCGCGGTCGTCCTCACCGCCTGGGTGCTGCCGGAGATCGTCGCGGGCTTCCTGCTGTACACCTTCTTCGAGCGGCGCGGCACGCTCAACGCGATCCTGGACTGGCTGCATCTGCCCTCGCAGAACTGGCTGTTCACGCTGCCGATCCTGGCCGTGTCGTTCGCCAACGTCTGGCGCGGCACGGCCTTCTCGATGCTGATCTACTCGGCCGCGCTCTCCGAGATCCCCCAGGAGGTCACCGAGTCGGCGGAGGTGGACGGGGCGAGCGGCCGGCAGCGGCTGTGGCACGTGACGCTGCCGATGATCCGCCGCTCCATCGGCACCAACCTGATGCTCAACACCCTCCAGACGCTCTCCGTGTTCGGGCTGATCTGGGCCATGACCCGCGGCGGGCCCGGCAGCCGCAGCCAGACCCTGCCGGTGTTCATGTACGACCAGGCGTTCCTGAAGTCGCTGATCGGGTACGGCACCGCCGTCGCCCTGCTGCTGCTCGTGGTGGGCGCCCTCTTCTCCGTCGTCTATCTGCGTCTGCTGCGCGAGGAGGTGTGACGCGGTGCGCGCCTCCCGTGCCCGGCCCCTGCTGACCCGCCGCACCCGGCGCCGCCTCGCCGCCGACGCGGCGCTGCTCGCCGTGGCCGCCGCCTTCGCCGTACCGCTGGCCTGGCTGGTGCTCTCCTCGCTGGACACCGAGGCGACACTGCGGGTCCGGGTGCCGGGGTCACCGTCGCTGGACAACTTCTCGGCGGTCCTGACGGACGAGATCACCTTCACGCCGATGCTCAACAGCCTGGTGCTGTGCGGCAGCGCCACCGCCCTGACGGTCGCCTGCGCGGCGCTGGCGGCCTACCCGCTGTCCCGCTACCGCTCCCGGTTCAGCCGCCCGTACCTGCTGACCGTCCTGTTCTCCACCTGTCTGCCCATCACCGCGGTCATGGTCCCGGTGTACGCGCTGTTCGTGCAGGTCAACCTGATCGACACCGTGTACGGCACCGCGCTGTTCCTCGCCGCCTCCCAGCTCCCGTTCGCCATCTGGCTGATGAAGAACTTCATGGACGGCATCCCCCGGGTCCTGGAAGAGGCCGCCTGGACCGACGGCGCGTCCTGGTTCCAGACGCTGTGGCGGGTGATCCTGCCGCTGACGGGGCCGGGTGTCACGGTCGTGACGATCTACACCTTCGCGATCATGTGGGGCAACTTCTTCGTCCCGTTCCTGCTGCTCCTGTCCCCCGAGCAACTGCCCGCCTCCGTCAGCATCTTCACCTTCTTCGGCAACTACGGCGCCATCGCCTTCGGCCAGCTGGCGGCGTTCTCGATCCTGTACTCGACACCGGTCGTCCTGCTGTACGTGCTGATCTCGCGCCGGCTGGGCGGCGGGTTCGCGCTGAGCGGCGCGGTGAAGGGCTGACCCGTCCCTCCCGAGGAGGAACCGTGAGACCGAGACCGATACCAAGACCGATACCGGGACCGGGGCCGGGACCGGGACCGGTGTCCCTGCTGGCGCCGAGATCCGCCGCGGCGCTCCGCTCCCTGGCAGCCGCCCTGGCCGCCCTGGCCACCGCCGCGTCAGCCCTCCTGGCCGCCGCGCCGCCGGCCGGTGCCGTCCCGGAGACCGGCCCGTCCCGTACGGCCGCCGCGACGGCGGTCCGCGGTGGCAACGTCCTGTTCAGCGCGTCCGGCCGCTGCACCGTCGGCTTCAACGCCACCAAGGGCGGCACCTATTACGCGATCATGGAGGGCCGGTGCGTGGGCGGCGCCCGGGACTGGTACGCCGACGCGGCCCGTACCGTGCACGTCGGCGTCACCGAAGCCGTGCGCTTCCCCGGCGAGGATCACGCCCTCGTCCGCTACACCAACCCGGCCGTCTCCTACCCCGGCGAGGTCGACCTCGGCGGCGGCCGGTACCTGGACATCACCGGCGCCGCGCGGCCCGTCGTCGGCCAGTCGGTGTGCCTGCCCGGCTCCGCGACCGGTCAGCGCTGCGGGCGGGTGGACGCCGTGAACGTCAGCGTGACCTACCCGGAGGGCACCGTGTCCGGGCTCGCGCGGACGTCGGCCTGCACCGAGCCGGGTACGGCGGCGGGCCGCCCCGCCGTCTCCGGCAGCTCCGCCGTCGGCCTCGCCATCGGCGGCAGCGGCACCTGCGCCTCCGGCGGCACCACCTACCTCCAGCCGGTCCTTCCGGTGCTCCAGGCGTTCGGCCTCACTCTGCACTGACGAAACCCGGGCGGGCGGGCGCGGACCGGCGCTCACCGGCAGTACCAGTCCTCCGGCACGCCCCGCGCCGTCTGCCCCCAGTGGCCCTCCCGGCTCAGCCGGCAGATGTTCTCAGCCGCGTCCCCGACATCGACGGACCACTCCCGCACCGTGCCGTCCGCGCTGCCGCTGACCATCGACCGGCCGCCGGGCCAGTACGACAGGGACAGCACGCTGCCGGTGTGCCCGGACAGCACGGCCGTCGTAGCGCGGGCCGCCACGTCCCACAGGCGTACGGTGTCGTCGTCGCCGCCCGAGGCCAGGAAGCGGCTGTCCGGGCTGAACGCCAGCGAGGCGACGCTGCTGGAGTGGCCGCGCAGCGTGGCGGCCAGGCGGCGCCCCGGGACGTCCCACAGCAGGATGTCGTGGTCCGTACCGGACGTGGCCAGGGTCTTGCCGTCGTCGGCGAAGGCGGCGGCGAAGACAGGGTAGGAACGGCCGGTGAACCGGGCGGTCTCTTCGAGGGTGGCCGCGTCCCACAGCCGTACGACGCTTCGGTTGCCGGCGTTCTCGGTGACCGCCAGGTTCCGGCCGTCCGGTGCGAAGGTGACGGTGGAGCCGTTGCCCGAGAGCTGGCGCCCGGCCGTACGCCGGTGGCTCGCCACGTCCCACAGGAACAGGCGGCGGTCGTCCCCGACGGTGGCCAGCCGCTTGCCGTCCTTCGAGAAAGCCGCCTCCCGCACGGTGTTGGTGTGCGCGCGCAGAACGGCGAGCAGCCGGCCGGAGCGCACGTCCCACAGCCGGACCGTACGGTCGGCGTGCACGGACGCGAAGACATCGCCGTGCGGCGAGAACACCAGGCTGGTGATGACCCCGGGCGGTGCGTCGAGCGACCGCAGGGGTTGCGGCCGGTCGGCGGACCACAGCGTCAGCTCGCTGCCCGCGGCGGCGATGGTCCGGCCGTCCGGGGACACCGCGACCGAGGTGATCCCGCCCTGCCGGCCGCCGAGCCGCTCCCGCCCGTGGCCGGCGGCCCGCCACAGCCGGACCGTGCCCGTGTCGTCGTCCGCGGGCGCGGCCAGGGCGGTGCCGCCCCGCGCGTAGGACAGCGCGCTCGCCGACTCCACGCGCGCCGTGAACTTCTCCCGCGCGTGCCGGCGGTTCACGTCCCACAGCCGGACGATGCCGTCGTAGCTGCCCACGGCGAGGGTACGGCGGTCCGGCGACCAGGCCAGGGCCGTGATCCGGTCGGCCGTACCGGTGAGTTCGCCCGTCCGGCGCCGCCCGGCGACGTCCCACAGCAGCACCGTACGGTCCCCGCCCCCGCTGGCGAGGCTGCGCCCGTCCGGGCTGAACGCCAGCGCGAACACCGGCTGGACGTGCCCGGTGAGGGTGGCCAGCGGCCGGTGGGTGCGCGCGTCCCACAGCCGGACCGTACGGTCGTCACCGGCCGACGCCAGGACCTTCCCGTCCGGGGAGAAGGACACCGCCGTCACATTGCCCTGGTGCCCGGTGAGATCGGCGACCGGGCGCCGCGAGGCGACGTCCCACAGCCGCACCGCGTCGCCCGTGCTGCCGGACGCGAGGGTGCGGCTGTCCCGGGAGAAGGACAGCGACATCACCCGGCCCGAAGGGCCCTCCAGCACGCCGAGCAGGCGGCGTTCGGCGACGTCCCACAGCCGCACGGTGGTGTCGTCCCCGGCGGTCGCGAGGAAGCGGCCGTCCGGGCTGAAGGCGAGGGCGTAGACCGGGCCGATGTGGCCGGTCAAAGTGCCGCGCAGCCGGTCGGTGGCGGTGTCCCACAGCTTGACCGTACGGTCCACCGAGCCGGTGGCCAAGGTGCGGCCGTCCGGGCTGAAGGCCACCGCGGTCACGACGCCGGTGTGGCCGGTGAACTGGTTGGCGCGGAACGCGCCGTAGGCGCTCAGCAGACTGCCCCGCGCCTCGACCGTCGCCGCCTGCCGGTAGCCGTAGAGCGCGGTCAGCGCCGCCGCCTGGGGCTGCTCCCGGCGCAGCTCGGCGGCCTCCGCCGCGTACTGCCGGGACACCGCGATCCGGCGCTGCGCCTCGGCGTCCGCCCGCTGCTCGAACGCGATGCCCGCCGCGATCAGCGCGAGGACGAGCAGGGCGCCGAGCGAGGCGGTGAGCCAGCGCGCGCGGCGGCCCCGCCGCCGGTCGGCGCCGGTGGCACTGCGCAGGAAGTCCCGTTCCAGGGCGTTGAGCGCGGCACCGTGCACCCGCTCCCAGGTCTGCGCGCCGGCCAGCTGCGCGCCCCGGTACAGCGCGCCCGCGTCCCGGCCCAGTTCGTGCCACGCCTCGGCGGCGGTGGTGAGTCTGCGGTGGGTCCGCAGCGCCTCCCGGTCCTCGTCGAGCCAGCGCCGCAGCCGGGGCCAGGCCCGGATCACGGCCTCGTGCGCCACCTCGACCGTCCCGTCGGACAGCACCACCAGCCGGGCGGCGGCCAGCTTGCGCAGCAGCCCGTCGATCTCCCGCGGCTCGGCCAGGCCGTCCAGTTCGCGGCGGGCCAGCCGGCGCCGGGTGTCCTCGGTCCCCTCGCCGAGCGCGGTCAGCCGCAGGAACACCGCGCGCATCACGTCCCGCTGCCGGGGCGCGGCCTCCTCGTACATCCGCTCGGCGGTCTGCGCGACGGCGCCGCGCATCCCGCCGGTGGCGCGGTAGTCCGCCAGCCGCAGCGTGTCGCCGCTCCGCCGCTGCCACGCCTCGCGCATCGCGTGCCCGACCAGCGGCAGCGCGCCCGGCTGGCCGGCCGCCTCGGCCAGCACCGCCTCCACCAGGTCGGCGTCCACCTGGACGCCGGACCGGACGGCGGGCTCGGCGATGATGTCCCGCAACTCGGCGCGGCCGGGCGGCCCGACGGGCAGCTGGGCGGCCGTACGCAGCACGGCGACCAGCCCCGGGTGGACGAAGCAGCGCGCGTAGAAGTCGGCCCGGATACCGACGGCCAGCCGGATCCGCCGGTCGTCGGAGCGGGCCAGGCCGGCCACCGCGCCGAGGAAGGCGGTGCGCTCGGCCTCGTCGGCGCAGAGCGTGAAGGCCTCCTCGAACTGGTCGACGACCAGCAGCGCGCGGGTGGTGTCGGGCCGCGCGGCGAGCCAGGTGCGCAGGGCCAGGTCGAGCGCGGCGGGGTCGTCGTCCATGCTGCGGCGGAGGGGGTGGCGGGGGCTTCAGGGGCGGGGGCTTCAGGGGCGGGGGTTTCGGGGGCGAGGGCTTCAGGGGCGGGGGCTTCGGGAGCGGGGGCTTCGGAAGTGGGGGTGGGGCCGTCGTCCGTACGCGCCTGCTCGTCCGTGTCCGCGTCGCCCTCGTCCGTGCCGGCGTCGCCCTCGCCCGTGCCCGCGTCGCCCTCGCTCGTGCCCGGGGATGCGTCCGTACGCGCGGAGCCGCCCGTACTCGCGGCCTCAGCCGTCCCCCCGGCCCCATCACCCCCCGCACCTTCTCCCTCCCCCACAGCCCCCACCGCCGCAGCCGCCTCCCCCACCGCGGCGACCGTGTCGGCGGCCGGGCCTCCGTCGCCCGGCGGGCCGGGTTCCGCCACCAGGCGGGCCACGGCCGCCGCCAGGGCGGTGAGCGGCCGCGCCCCGGGGGTCAGCAGTACGGGGTGCCAGTGCGCGCCGAGGTAGGGCAGCAGTCCGGCCCGCAGCAGGGAGGACTTGCCGCTTCCGGAGGCGCCGAAGACCACGGTGAGCGCGTGCTGTTCGACGCGCCCGGCCAGTTCCTTGGTGAGGGTCGCCCGGCCGAAGTACTCGGCGGCGTTGGCGGCCTCGAAGGCGGCCAGCCCCGGGTACGGGCACCGTGCCGTGACCGGTTCGTCGCCGCCGGCCCCGGCGGCCGCCCGCCACCGCGCCTCCCACTCGGCACGCTCCCCGCCGCACGCCTGGGCGTAGGCCAGCACGACGTCCAGCGTCGCCAGCCGCTCCCCTTGGCCGCCTCCGCCAGGGTGCTGGCCGAATAGTGCGCCGTCTTGGCGAGCGTGCGATAGCTCGGCGTCCCGGCCCGCTGCCGCAGTTGCCGGAGCTCCCAGGCCAGCCGCTCCACCGGCCCGGCCTGCGGGTCCACCGGGCGTTCGGGCCGTCCCAGCCGGGGCTTGTGCTGCCCTCCCCCTGCGATCCCCGCCACCTTCTTCCTGCGCCGGGGCCGCCCCCGCGGCCCGATCTCCCATTGTCCGACTTGTTTGTCCCGGACGAGCTGCACTTTCGGACAACTCCACGGCGTTGCACAGTCGTGCTCTCCGGGGCGGTCGGGGTGGCGAACGAGGGTGGTGCGAGTACCACGTGTCCTCGCGCCGCAAGCGGCCCCGACGCCCCGGGCAGCCGTAGCTTCCTACGACTTCGCTTCCTGTACCTCCGCACCATAGGTGCGCCGGTGCCGCCGCCCCTACCGTGTGCCGGTGACCACGCACCCCACCGGTGGCCCGTCCGGGCCGCCGTTCGACGCAGCGGCGGCGCGGCGGCTGCGCGAGGCGCTCGGCATGACGCACGCGCATGTCGCGTACGGGCTCTGGGCGGCGTACGGGCTGCGGGTGTCGCCCGCGGCCGTGGCCGCCTGGGAGCGGGGCGAGGCGTCCCCTTCGCAGGCCGAGCTGACCGCGCTGGCCGGGGCCCTGTGGTGCGCGCCCGGCGAACTGCTCGCGGCGCCGCGGTCCTTGCGCGATCACCGGCTCGCGCGCGGCATGGCGGCGGACGACCTGGCGCTGCGTATCGGGATGGACGCCGCCGCGTACGCGCGGATGGAGGCGGCCGGTACCTGGTCCGGCAACGACCGGCAGGCGGCCGGGCTGGCCGAGGCGCTGCGGCTGCCGCCCCGCGCGCTGACCCGGCTGACCGGCCGCGACGCCAGGCTCACCGAACTGCTGCGCAGTGCCGCGACGACCCGCTGGCAGGCGTACGTGCGGCCGGTCGCCAAGCTCGTCCCGCTGCCGAAGCCGCGTGTGCAGGCGGCGCTGCGCGGGCTGCACGGCGACTACCAGGGGCTGATGACCGCCTCGCTGAACTGGGGCGGCGGCGGGAGCGCCGACGCGTCGGGGCAGGCCGGGCAGACGTTCCTCGATGGCATCCTGGAGACGTTCTGGGCGCGCACCGGCGGTGGCTGACCGCGTCCGGTCCCTACGGCGGGGAGGGCGGCGCGGTGGGCAGGGCGGCAGACGGGACAGCGGGCGGGACAGCCGACGGCTCCGGGGGCATGACGGAGGCCACGGCAGAGGTCACGGCAGAGGTCACGACGGAGGTCACGGCGGAGGTCACCGCGGACTTCTGGTTCGACCCGGTCTGCCCGTACACCTGGATCGCCGCGCAGTGGCTCCGGGAAGTGACCCGGGTCCGCCCGGTCGGGGTACGGCTGCGGCTGATGAGTCTCCAAGTGCTCAACGAGGGCAGGGAGGTCAACCCCGAGGACCCGGACGGCGAGTGGGGCGCGTACCTGTGGGCGCCGGTACGGGCCTGTGCGGCGGTGCAACAGCGGTACGGGCACGCGGCGTTGGGCCGCTTCTACCGGGCGCTCGGCATCCGGCTGCACCACCGGGGCGAGTGGGACGGCATCGAGCGCGCGCTGTCGGACGCGGGGCTGCCGCGCGAGGTGGCCGCGGCGGCGTGGACCACGGAGTACGACGCGGTGATCCGGTCCTCGCACGCACGCGCCGTCGCCCTGGTCGGAACGGACGTCGGCACGCCGGTCGTCGCGGTGGACGGGGTGGCCTTCTTCGGGCCGGTGGTCTCCCCGCTCCGCGAGGAGAGGCGGCGGGCCGGCTGTGGGACGGTGTCCTGAAGCTGGCTTCCGTACCGGGCTTCCACGAGCTGCGCCGCCCAGCCGCCGCACCGGACTTCGGACCCGAACCGGCCGCCGGGGCCCTTCCTTGTGTCGGCCACAAGTCGGACGGGTGTCCCCCTACGGGATGACGGCCCCTGCCCAGGTCGGACTTCCGGCCGGTACCGCTTTCACCCCTTCGGACTGAGGCATCGAGGACCCCGGACCACGAAGAATGGGACTGCACCACCCACCTGCCTCCCAGGGCCCTCCCGGCCCCGTGGAGCCCGGTGTTCCGCCGGGGCCCGACCGCCCCGGCGACCCCGCCCGTCCCCTTCCCTGGAGTTCACCCGTGTCCCACGCGGCCGCTTTCCCCGCCCCCGCCCGAGCCACCGCGGCCGTCGCCGCCCGTGCCACGGACCTGAGCAAGGTCTACGGGCAGGGTGAGACCCAGGTGGTCGCGCTGGACCAGGTGTCCGTCGAGTTCGGCCGGGCCCGCTTCACCGCGATCATGGGACCGTCCGGTTCCGGCAAGTCCACGCTGATGCACTGCATGGCGGGCCTGGACTCCATATCGTCCGGCTCGGCCCTGATCGGGGACACCGAGCTGACCGGTCTGAACGACAAGAAGCTGACCCAGCTGCGCCGCGACAAGATCGGCTTCATCTTCCAGGCGTTCAACCTGCTGCCGACGCTCACCGCGCTGGAGAACATCACGCTGCCCATGGACATCGCGGGCCGCAAGCCCGACCGGGACTGGCTGGACCGCATCGTCTCGACGGTCGGCCTGTCCGGGCGGCTCAAGCACCGGCCCGCGCAGCTCTCCGGCGGCCAGCAGCAGCGCGTCGCGGTGGCCCGCGCGCTGGCCTCCCAGCCCGAGATCATCTTCGCCGACGAGCCGACCGGCAACCTCGACTCCCGCTCCGGCGCCGAAGTCCTGGGCTTCCTGCGCGAGTCCGTACGGGCGATGCAGCAGACCGTCGTCATGGTCACCCACGACCCGGTCGCCGCCGCCTACGCGGACCGGGTGATCTTCCTCGCCGACGGCCGCATCGTCGAGGAACTGTACGAGCCGACCGCCGACGCCGTCCTGGACCGGATGCGGCTGTTCGACGCCAAGAACCGTACGAGCTGACGCCCGCCGCCGCCCCCTCACCCCAGGACTGACACCACCACCATGTTCCGAACCGCCCTGCGCAACGTGCTCGCGCACAAAGCCCGCCTGATGATGACCGCGCTCGCGGTCCTCCTCGGCGTGGCCTTCGTCTCCGGCACCCTGGTCTTCAGCGACACGGTCGGCGAGGCCGTCAAGAAGGCCTCGGCCAAGAGCTACCAGGACGTGGCCGTCTCCGTACAGGCCACCTCGGGCGACGCGCCGCCCATCCCCGAGGACGGGCAGAACCGCACGACCCTGCTCACCGACCGGCTGGCCGACCAGGTCCGCTCGCTGCCGGGCGTGGCCGCCGTGCACGCCAACGTCCAAGGCCGCGCCACCGTCGCCGACAAGGAGAACCAGCCGATCGGCCGCGACTGGCAGAACGTGGCCACCAACTACCAGCCGGGCGCGGACGGCAAGGACAGCCGCTACCCGGTCGTCCAGGGCCACGGCCCGGCCGCGGCCGGTGAGATCGCCCTGGACCAGGCCACCGCCGAGAAGAGCGGCCTGAAGCTCGGCGACACCGTGCGCTTCGCCACCAACGGACCGGCCCTGCACAAGAAGCTCGTCGGCATCGTCCACTCCGAGGACCCGCAGGTCACCGCGGGCGGCAGCCTCGCGCTGTTCGACACCGCCACCGCCCAGAAGCTGTTCGTGCACCCCGGCCAGTACGACGAACTCGTGGTGGCCGCCAAGCCCGGCACCGACGAGAAGGCGCTGACCGCCGCGGTCGAGAAGCTGCTGCCGAAGGACCGCGCGACGGCGACCAGCGGCGCCGCGCTCGCCGCCGGCCAGGCCAAGATGGTCGAGCAGAGCAACCAGGCGATGAGCAAGACGCTGCTGGTCTTCGCCGGTATCGCGCTGTTCGTCGGCATCTTCATCATCGCCAACACCTTCACCATGCTCATCTCCCAGCGCAGCCGCGAGATCGCGCTGATGCGGGCGATCGGCGCCTCCCGCCGTCAGGTGGTGCGCTCGGTGCTCGCCGAGGCCGGCCTGCTCGGCCTGGTCTCCTCCGTCGTCGGCTTCGCCCTCGGCACCGGCATCGCGGTCACCATGCGCGCCGTGCTCAACGCCAACGGCGCCGGCTTCCCCGACGGCCCGCTGGTCATCAGCCCCAACGCCGTACTGTCCGCGCTCGGCGTCGGCGTGCTGGTGACCGTACTGGCCGCCTGGCTGCCCTCCCGCAAGGCCGCGAAGATCGCCCCGGTCGAGGCGCTGAACACCGTGGACGCGGCGCCCGAGCTGCGCGGCCTGGTCGTGCGCAACACCATCGGCGCGGTCGTCACCGCCGCCGGCGTCGCGATCATGCTCTACGTCTCCACCCTGAAGGACGCCGAGGACATCACGCCCGCCATGGCGGGCTCGGCGCTCACCCTGGTCGGCGTCATCATCCTCGCGCCGCTGCTGTCCCGGCCGCTGGTCTCGCTGGCCGGCAAGGTCACCACCCGGGTCTTCGGCATCAGCGGCAAGCTGGCCAAGGAGAACGCGCTGCGCAACCCGCGCCGTACCGCCGCCACCGCCTCCGCCCTGATGATCGGCCTCACCCTGATCACCGGCATGACGGTCGCCGGCGTCTCCGGCCAGCGCGCCTCGGACGAGATGGCCGCCCAGGGCCTGACCGCCGACTACCAGGTCAGCACGGCCAACTTCCGCGGCCTGGACCCCGAGCTGACGAAGAAGGCCGGACAGCTGCCGGGCGTGCGGGCTGCGGTGCCCCTGCGCTCGGCCGCCTTCGAGACGGACGGCGGCGACGGCTACGGTTCGCTCACCGGCACCGACCTCGCGCACCTCGGCCAGGTCACCGACCTCAGGTTCGTCAGCGGGTCGCTGGACGCCGTGCGCGACGGCGGGGTCGCGGTCTCCCGCAGCCGGGCGGAGAAGCTGCGCTGGAAGACGGGCGAGACCCACGAGGTCGGCTTCTTCACCGGCACGGAGAAGAAGGAGAAGGCCCGGCTGAAGATCGCCGGCGTCTACGAGGACAACGCCACCGTCGGCGACATGTTCGGCTCCACCGCGCTGGTCGACCCGCACAACAAGCCCGTCAAGGACGAGAAGGTCCTGGTCAAGACGGTCAACGGGCCCGACGCCGGGCTGGAGAAGGAGATCCGCAAGGCCCTCGGCGACAGCCCGCTGCTCAAGGTCCAGGACAAGGACGCGCTGCGCAAGGAGAACGCCGGCAGCATCGACACCGTCCTGAACATGGTCTACGGACTGCTCGGCATGGCCGTGATCATCGCGGTGGTCGGTGTCGTCAACACCCTGGCCATGTCGGTCTTCGAACGCACCCGTGAGATCGGGATGCTGCGCGCCATCGGCCTGGCCCGCGGCGGCATCAAGCAGATGGTCCGTCTGGAATCCGTCGTCATCTCCCTGTTCGGCGCGGTGCTCGGCATCGGCGTGGGCGTCTTCCTCGCCTGGGCCGGCGGCAAGATGGCGGCCGGCGCGATGCCGACGTACGAGATGATCCTGCCGTGGGACCGGCTGGGCATCTTCCTGGCGATCGCCCTGGTGGTCGGTGTCCTCGCCGCCGCCTGGCCGGCCCGCCGCGCCGCCCGCCTGAACATGCTGGAGTCCATCGGCGCCCAGTGACCCCGAAGGCGCCTGCCCCTCCCGCCCGTCCGCCCCGCCCCGCTTCCCCCAGGGACGGGGCGGACGCTTTCGCGGTACCGGCGGCAGAACCGGACGCCGAGGGTTCGGCCGCCCCGAAAGGGCAACCCGCAGCGGCATGGCAGCCGAATCCTCGTCCGAGAAACCCACCACGCTGATGGCCCACTCGTGGTGGTCCGTACTGCGGCGTACGGCCAAGGAGTTCGTGGACGACGAGCTCCACGACCGCGCCGCCGGCCTCACGTACTACGGGGTGCTCTCCCTCTTCCCCGCGCTGCTGGTGCTGGTCTCGATGCTCGGCGTGATCGGGAAGTCGGCGACCGACGCCGTGCTCGGCACGCTGGAGGAGATCACGCCGGACGCCGCGCAGCAGATCCTGAGCGGCGCGGTGCGCCAGCTCCAGCACGGTCCCGGTACGGGCAGTGTGCTGGCCGTGCTGGGCCTGCTGGCCGCGCTGTGGTCGGCCTCCAGCTACATCGCGGCCTTCATCCGGGCCGCCAACGCCGTCTACGACCTGCCGGAGGGGCGGCCGGCGTGGAAGACCCTGCCGCTGCGGCTCGGGGTGACGGTCGTACTGATGGTGCTGCTGGCCGCCAGCGCGGTGATCGTGGTCTTCACCGGCTCGCTGGCCCGGCAGGCGGGCCGCGGCCTGGGCATCGGTGACACCGGCCTGGCGGTCTGGTCGGTCGCCAAGTGGCCCGTCCTGGTCCTGCTCGTGGTGCTGATGATCACCATCCTGTACCGCGCCACGCCGAACGTGCGCGACCAGGGGCTGCGGTGGCTGACCCCCGGCAGCTTCCTGGCCGTGGCGCTGTGGCTGGCCGCCTCGGCGGGCTTCGCGCTGTACGTCGCGAACTTCGGCTCGTACAACAAGACGTACGGCACCCTGGCGGGCGTCGTGATCTTCCTGGTCTGGCTGTGGCTGTCGAACCTGGCGGTCCTGCTGGGTCTGGAGTTCGACGCCGAGCTGGCCCGGCAGCGGGCGATCACCGAGGGACACCCGTCGCGCGAGGAGCCGTACGTGGAGCCGCGGGACACCCGTACCTGGCCGGACCGCCTGCGCCGGCCGCACCGGCGCCACCGTACGGAGCGGGAGCCGTCACCGGACCACTGAGAGCGCCGCCCGGCGGGACTGCCCCAAAAAGGTGAGCGTCTGCACCACCACCGCCCCAGTGGGTACTCCTGACCTTCCGGGGCCCACCCGCGGCGCGGACCCGAGCGCCTTTCGAGTGCTGAAGGAAACCGAGAGCAGTGACAGACGTAGCAAGCCAGGGACCGGCACCCGGCGACGACCGCCCGGTGCTCACCAACCGGCAAGGCCACCCGGTCTACGACAACCAGAACCAGCGGACGGTCGGCGCGCGCGGGCCGGCCACGCTGGAGAACTACCAGTTCATCGAGAAGATCAGCCACTTCGACCGGGAACGCATCCCGGAGCGGGTCGTGCACGCCCGCGGGGTGACCGCGTACGGCTACTTCGAGAGCTACGGGAAGTGGGGCGACGAGCCCGTCGGCCGGTACACCCGGGCCAAACTGTTCCAGGAGGCCGGCCGGCGCACCGAGGTGGCCGTACGGTTCTCCACCGTGATCGGCGGCCGGGACTCCTCCGAGGCGGCCCGCGACCCGCGCGGCTTCGCGGTGAAGTTCTACACCGAGGACGGCAACTGGGACCTGGTCGGCAACAACCTGGGCGTCTTCTTCATCCGGGACGCCATCAAGTTCCCCGACGTCATCCACGCCCTCAAGCCCGACCCGGTCTCGCACGAGCAGAAGCCGGCCCGCATCTTCGACTTCATGTCGCAGACGCCGGAGTCGATGCACATGCTGGTCAACCTCTTCAGCCCGCGCGGCATCCCGGCCGACTACCGGCACATGCAGGGCTTCGGCGTCAACACCTACAAATGGGTGAACGAGACGGGCGACACCGTCCTGGTCAAGTACCACTGGCTGCCCAAGCAGGGCGTGCGCAGCATGACCGAGGCGGACGCCGCCGCCGTCCAGGCCGGGGAGCTGGGCCACGCGACGAAGGACCTGTACGACGCGGTCCGGCGCGGTGACCACCCCGAGTGGGAGCTGGTCGTCCAGATGATGAGCGACGACGACCACCCGGAGCTGGACTTCGACCCGCTGGACGACACCAAGACCTGGCCGGAGCAGGACTTCCCGCCCCGCCCGGTGGGCCGGATGGTGCTCGACCGGATGCCGGACAACTACTTCGCCGAGAACGAGCAGATCTCCTTCGGCACCGGCGTCCTCGTCGACGGCCTGGACTTCTCCGACGACAAGATGCTCATCGGACGGACCTTCTCCTACAGCGACACCCAGCGCTACCGCGTCGGCCCGAACTACCTCCAGCTGCCGGTCAACCGCGCCAAGCACGCCCCCGTGCACACCAACCAGCGCGACGGCCTGATGGCGTACGAGCAGGACCAGCACGGGCAGAACCCGGAGGTCAACTACGAGCCGTCGATCACCGGCGGGCTGCGCGAAGGCACCTACCCGACCCACGACGAGCAGGGGCCGGAGATCCACGGCCGACTCACCCGCAAGCGCATCCCGCGCACCAACGACTACCTCCAGGCGGGCCAGCGGTACTGCCTGATGGAGGACTGGGAGCGCGACGACCTGGTGAAGAACCTCACCGACCTGATCTCGCAGGCCGACCGCGCGGTCCAGGAGCGGATGGTGTGGCACTTCCTGCTGGTCGACAACGACCTCGGGCTGCGGGTCGGCGAGGGGCTGGGCATCGGCCCGAAGGACGTCGCCCACCTGGAGCCGCTGGCGAGCCAGGACCTGACGGACGAGGACCGGGAGCGGCTGACGCGCCTCGGCGACAATCCGCCGCGGGACGTCTCCGGGCTGACCATGACCCACTGCGTACCCGACGAGCGGCATACCGTCGCCTCCTGACGGGCACGGTGAACGCACGGACGACGCCCTGCGGCACGGCCCCGCCGGCGATCCGGCGGGGCCGTGCCGTGTGTGCACCGAGGTGGTCTCCCGCGCCTCCCGCGCGGGGCGCCACGGGAGGAGGAACGATCGGGCATGGCAGCGGCGAAGCGGTACGCGGTCGCGGGATCGGGCCAGTGGGTGGACGACGAGGACGGGCGACGGCTGCCGGCGGGCGAGGTGCACGCCTGGGAGCAGGGGCTGAACCAGACGGTGTGCGGCCTCTCGCTCAGCCGCTCGCAGCTGGCGCGGTTCCCGCACATCGCCTGGCCCGACATCCTCCCCGAGTCCGGCGGGGCCGCGGACCGCGTCCAGCGGGTGTGCCCCCGCTGCGCGTCCGTCGCGGGCCGCCGGGGCGGTGACGCCCGCCCCCGGTGGCACCGCACCAATCCCCGGCCGTGACCGGACCGCTCGCCTGCCGCCGTGCGGGTCGCCTGCCGCCGTGCGGGGGCACAGCGCGGCGCCGTGCGGACGTACGGCACGCGGACGTAGGGCACGCGGACGTACGGCCCGGTGCCGCCGTACGGGCGTACGGCGGCACCGGGCGGCGGCGTACGGGGTGGGCCGGGACCGGCGCTCAGCCCGGCCAGGTGCCGGTGGCCTTGCGGACGGCCACCGCGCCGCTGCGGTCCACGGCCGCCTTGACCACCGCGAGCGTCGCGCCCTGGAGCGCGGCGGCGGGCAGCACCTCGCGCCAGCGGCGTTCCTCGTCCGTGGCGTCCGGCGCGTCCTGCTCGCCGCCGACCAGCTTCCACAGGCGTTTGAACAGGGCACCGGCCAGCATCCCGCCGAGGAGGCCGAACACCATCCCCAGGGGCTTGTAGAGAAGTTTGATCATCAGTGGTGTCCTTTGCTCCGGCAGGCCCGCCGGGCCTTGGTGCGCGCCTTGGCGAGCGGGCGCTGGATCTTCTTCCTCGTCCGCAGCTCCTTACGCAGTGTCGTACGCAGCGGGTACGGACGCACCCGCGCCCGGGTACGGCGGCGGCGCAGCACCAGGACGCCGGCCAGCAGCGCGCCGCCCGCGACGGCGGCCGTGCGGACGGCCGGGGAACCGGCCATCCGGTCCGTGACCGCCGCGGTCCGGTGCAGTGTCCGGTCCTTGACGCGGACCGCCTTCTCCTGGGCGCGGCTCTTCACGTCGGCCTTGTCGGCGAGCGCGGCGACGGTGTCGCCGAGTTCCTGCCGGGTCCGCTCGATGCGGGCGCGCAGTTCGGCCGGGCTCGCGGTGCCGTCCTTGCCGGGGTCACTGGTCATCGCCGGGCCCTCTCCTTGATCGTCTCGACGTCCTTCCGGACGCTGCGTACGGCCTCCTCAGGCACCGGCGGGGTGGCGCGGCGGATCCGCTGCCGCCCCAGGAGCCCCAGGACCGCCGCCAGCACCAGCAGCGCGCCCACGACCACCAGGCCCGCCGCCCACAGCGGCAGCACCAGCCCGAGCGCGATGATCGCGGTCGCCACCAGGGCCTGGGCCGCCAGGAACGCCACCGTGCCGGCGCCGCCGAGCAGCCCGCCGCCCACGCCGAAGCGCTTGCCCTTGCGGGCCAGCTCCGCCTGCGTCAGCCGCATCTCGTCACGCACCAGGCCGGCCAGCTGCTCCGACGCCTGGGTGACCAGTTCGCCGACCGGCCTGCCGTCCGGCCGGGCCGTCCGGTGATCCACGGAATCGCTCATCCCGGTCACGCCTCCTTCCTCCTGCGCGCCGGGTACCTCCTCACGGGCCGGTTAACCGGATCCATGGCCCGTACGGGTGCCGGGCACGCGAAAGGCGCGCGCCCCCGGCAGGGGACGCGCGCCGACAGCTGCGGAAGCGGTGGGTCAGAAGACCGACTCGGTCTCGTCCATCCGGCTCACCGGCACGGTCTTCAGCTCGCTGACCGCGTCGGCCAGCGGGCTCATCACGATGTCCGTGCCGCGCAGGGCGGTCATCTGGCCGAAGTCGCCGCGGTGCGCGGCCTCGACGGCGTGCCAGCCGAAGCGGGTGGCCAGCACGCGGTCGTACGCGGTGGGCGTGCCGCCGCGCTGGACGTGGCCGAGGATGACCGGGCGGGCCTCCTTGCCGAGGCGGTGCTCCAGCTCGCGGGCGAGGGCGGTGCCGATGCCCTGGAAGCGCTCGTGGCCGTACTGGTCGATCGCGCCGTGGCCGTAGTCCATCGTGCCCTCGGCGGGGTGGGCGCCCTCGGCGACGCAGACCACGGCGAACTTCTTGCCCCGGTCGAAGCGCTCCTCGACCATGGCGACCAGGTCGTTCACGTCGAAGGGGCGCTCCGGCAGGCAGATGCCGTGGGCGCCGCCGGCCATGCCGGACTCCAGCGCGATCCAGCCCGCGTGCCGGCCCATGACCTCGACGACCATGACCCGCTGGTGCGACTCGGCGGTCGTCTTGAGGCGGTCGATGGCCTCGGTGGCGACGCCGACGGCGGTGTCGAAGCCGAAGGTGCGGTCGGTGGCGGAGATGTCGTTGTCGATGGTCTTGGGCACACCGACGATCGGCAGACCGGCGTCGGCGAGCATCGTCGACGCGGTGAGCGTGCCTTCGCCACCGATGGGGATGAGCACGTCGATGCCGTACTCACGGGCCAGGTCCTTGCCGTTCTCGCATGCCTCGCGCAGCCGGGCGCGCTCCAGGCGGGCGGAGCCGAGGATGGTGCCGCCGCGGGCCAGGATGCCGCTGACGGCGTCCAGGTCGAGCTTGCGGTACCGGCCGTCCAGCAGTCCCTTGAATCCGTCCTCGAAGCCGATGACCTCGTCGTCGTGGCCGGTGAGGGCCCGGTGCACCACCGAACGGATCACAGCGTTGAGGCCGGGGCAGTCGCCGCCCGCGGTGAGGACTCCGATACGCATGGTGCTGTGTCTCCTGTGCTCGCTGTTGGTTCTTGTGAGCCGGTCCGATTGTTTCACGGGCCGGCCGGCGTTGCTCTCACAGCGTCGGGCACCACTGCGGCTGCCCGCTGACACATGCGTAAAACTGGAGGGGCGGCTTAACCACAGCCGCAGGTATTGTCAAGAGGGGCAAGCTCACCATAACGGGAAATTTGACCTTGCGAAGCGACGGATGGATCGGAGAGCACGCGTGACGCGCAGCGTGTACGTGACCGGTATCGACCGCGGCGACGGCCGCCAGGTCGTCGAGCTGGGAGTCATGGAACTCCTGACCCGTCATGTGGACCGGGTGGGCGTCTTCCGCCCGCTGGTCCACGACGGGCCCGACCGCCTGTTCGAACTGCTGCGGGCCCGCTACCGGCTCTCCCAGCCCGCCGAGACCGTCTTCGGTCTCGGTTACGAGGAGGCCGCCCGCCTCCAGGCCGAGCAGGGCACCGACGAGCTGGTCTCCCAGCTCGTCGAGCGTTTCCACCGGGTGGCCAAGGACCACGAGTACGTCCTGGTGCTCGGCTCCGACTACGCGGCCACCAGCCTGCCGGCCGAGCTGAACCTCAACGCCCGGCTGGCGAACGAGTTCGGCGCCGCGGTGCTGCCGATCGTCGGCGGCCAGGGACAGGAGGCCGAGTCGGTGCGCGCCGAGGCCCACAACGCCTACCGCGCCTACCACTCGCTGGGCTGCGACGTCGTCGCCCTGATCGTGAACCGGGTGGCGCCCGGGCAGCACTCGGCCGTCGCCGGGCAGCTCTCCGCCCACCTGCCCGTCCCCTGCTACGCGCTCCCCGAGGACGGCGCCCTCTCCGCGCCCACCGTCGGCCAGATCGTGCACGCGCTCGGCGCCGAGGTGCTGCTCGGCGACGACTCGGGGCTGGCCCGCGACGCCCGCGACTTCGTCTTCGGCGGCGCCATGCTGCCGACCTTCCTGAAGGCGCTGACCCCCGGCTGCCTGGTCGTGACCCCCGGCGACCGCGCCGACCTGGTCATCGGCTCGCTCGCCGCGCACAGCGCCGGCGCCCCGTCCATAGCGGGTGTGCTGCTGACCCTGGACGAGCGGCCCGGGCCCGACATCATGGCGCTGGCCAACCGCCTCGCGCCCGGCACCCCGGTCGTCTCCGTCTCCGGCGGCTCCTTCCCGACCGCGGCGGAGCTGTTCGCCGTCGAGGGCAAGCTGAACGCCGCGGCGCCGCGCAAGGCGGAGACCGCGCTCGGCCTGTTCGAGCGGCACGTGGACACCGCCGAGCTGACGAACCGGATCTCCGTCGCCCGCTCCGGCCGCGTCACGCCGATGATGTTCGAACACGAGCTGATCGAGCGCTCCCGCTCGGGCCGCCGCCGAGTCGTCCTGCCGGAGGGCAACGAGGAGCGGGTGCTGCGCGCCGCCGACGTACTGCTGCGCCGCGACGTGTGCGACCTGACGCTGCTCGGCGAGGAGGAGGCGATCCGCAAGCGCGCCGCCGACCTCGCCATCGACCTGGCCGGCGCGCAGATCATCGACCCGCAGGTCTCCCCGCTGCGCGAGCGCTTCGCCGAGCTGTACGGCAAGCTCCGCGCCCACAAGGGCGTCACCTACGAGCTGGCGTACGACGTGGTCGCGGACGTGTCGTACTTCGGCACCCTGATGGTGCAGGAGGGCCTGGCCGACGGCATGGTCTCCGGCGCGGTGCACTCCACCGCGGCCACCATCCGCCCCGCCTTCGAGATCATCAAGACCAGGCCGGGCGCGCAGATCGTCTCCTCGGTGTTCTTCATGTGCCTGGCCGACCGCGTCCTGGTCTACGGCGACTGCGCGGTCAACCCGGACCCGGACGCCGAACAGCTCGCGGACATCGCCATCCAGTCGGCGGCCACCGCCGCCCAGTTCGGCGTCGAGCCGCGGATCGCGATGCTGTCGTACTCCACCGGCACCTCCGGCTCCGGCGCGGACGTCGACAAGGTGCGCAAGGCCACCGAGCTGGTCCGCGAGCGCCGTCCCGACCTGCTGGTCGAGGGCCCGATCCAGTACGACGCGGCCGTGGACGCCGCGGTGGCCAAGACGAAGCTGCCGGACTCCGAGGTGGCCGGCCGGGCCACCGTGCTGGTCTTCCCGGACCTGAACACCGGCAACAACACCTACAAGGCCGTGCAGCGCTCGGCCAACGCGGTCGCCGTCGGCCCGGTGCTCCAGGGCCTGCGCAAGCCGGTCAACGACCTGTCGCGCGGCGCGCTCGTCCAGGACATCGTCAACACCGTGGCCATCACGGCCATCCAGGCGCAGGGTGCGGCACCGGGCGGCTCGCCCGCCGCCGACGTCTGAGGCCCCGCGCCGCCCGCCCCCACCACCGACCGAAAGCTGCTTCATGACTGCCAACGCCACCCGCGTCCTCGTCCTCAACTCCGGCTCCTCGTCGGTGAAGTACCAGCTGCTCGACATGCAGGACGGCTCCCGGCTCGCCGTGGGCCTGGTCGAACGCATCGGTGAGGAGACCTCGCGCCTGTCCCACACCCCGCTGGCCGCCGGCGGCGAGAAGCGGGAGCGCGAGGCGCGGATAGCCGACCACGAGGAGGCGCTGAAGGCGGTCGCCGACGAGCTGTCCGCGGACGGGCTCGGCCTGGACTCGCCCGAGCTGGCGGCCATCGGGCACCGGGTGGTGCACGGCGGCCTGAAGTTCACCGAGCCGACCGTGATCGACGACGCGGTGCTCAAGGAGATCGAGCGGCTGGTGCCGGTCGCGCCGCTGCACAACCCGGCGAACATCACCGGCATCAGGACCGCCCAGGCGCTCCGCCCCGACCTGCCGCAGGTCGCGGTCTTCGACACCGCCTTCCACACCACGATGCCGGAGCACGCGGCGCGCTACGCCATCGACGTGGAGACCGCCGACGCGCACCGCATCCGCCGCTACGGCTTCCACGGCACCTCGCACGCGTACGTCTCGCGCAAGACCGCCGAGCTGCTCGGCAAGGCGCCCGAGGACGTCAACGTCATCGTGCTGCACCTGGGCAACGGCGCCTCCGCCTCGGCAGTGGCCGGCGGCCGCTGCGTGGACACCTCCATGGGGCTGACGCCGCTGGAGGGCCTGGTCATGGGCACCCGCTCCGGTGACATCGACCCGGCCGTGGTCTTCCACCTCAAGCGGGTGGCCGGGATGGACGCGGACGAGGTCGACGAGCTGCTCAACAAGAAGAGCGGCCTGGTCGGGCTCTGCGGCGACAACGACATGCGGGAGATCCGCCGCCGGATCGACGAGGGCGACGAGCGCGCCGCGCTCGCCTTCGACATCTACATCCACCGGCTGAAGAAGTACATCGGCGCCTACAGCGCGGTACTGGGCCGGGTGGACGCGGTGGCGTTCACCGCGGGCGTCGGCGAGAACGCCGCCCCGGTGCGCGAGGCCGCGGTCCTGGGTCTGGAGGAGCTGGGACTGGCGGTGGACGCCGACCTGAACGCCGTACGGTCCGACGAGGCGCGGCTGATATCGCCGGAGTACGCCCGGGTCGCGGTCGCCGTCGTCCCCACGGACGAGGAGCTGGAGATCGCCGGCCAGACATACGCCCTGGTCAGCAACTGACCTCCGGCACCCCCGCCGGGCGCCGCCGGCACCCGCGCGACGCCTGGCCGACACCCCGTACCCGGGCACCCGAGCCCAAATAATTCCGCTCCGAAACAAACGATAGGATTGAGCCATGCGCCGTTCCAAAATCGTCTGCACCCTGGGCCCCGCCGTCGACTCCTACGACCAGCTGAAGACGCTGATCGAGGCCGGCATGAACGTGGCCCGATTCAACATGAGCCACGGCACCCACGCGGAGCACGAGGAGCGCTACCACCGCGTCCGCAAGGCCGCCGAGGAGACCGGCCGCGCCATCGGCGTGCTGGCCGACCTCCAGGGCCCCAAGATCCGCCTGGAGACCTTCGCCGACGGCCCCGTCGAGCTGGTGCGCGGCGACGAGTTCGTCATCACCACCGAGGACGTGCCCGGCGACAAGACCATCTGCGGCACGACCTACAAGGGCCTGCCCGGTGACGTCTCCAAGGGCGACCCGGTCCTGATCAACGACGGCAACGTGGCGCTCCAGGTCGTCGAGATCGACGGCCCGCGGGTGCGCTGCATCGTCATCGAGGGCGGTGTCATCTCCGACCACAAGGGCATCAACCTGCCCGGCGCGGCGGTCAACGTCCCGGCGCTGTCCGAGAAGGACGTCGAGGACCTGAAGTTCGCCCTGAACATGGGCTGCGACCTGGTCGCCCTGTCCTTCGTGCGGGACGCCAAGGACGTCCAGGACGTGCACCGCGTCATGGACGAGGTCGGCCGACGCGTCCCGGTGATCGCCAAGGTGGAGAAGCCGCAGGCGGTCGCCAACATGGAGCAGGTCGTCGCGGCCTTCGACGGCGTGATGGTGGCCCGTGGCGACCTCGCCGTGGAGTACCCGCTGGAGAAGGTCCCGATGGTGCAGAAGCGCCTGGTGGAGATGTGCCGGCGGAACGCCAAGCCGGTGATCGTGGCGACCCAGATGATGGAGTCGATGATCACCAACTCGCGGCCGACCCGCGCCGAGGCGTCCGACGTCGCCAACGCGATCCTGGACGGCGCCGACGCGGTCATGCTCTCCGCCGAGTCCTCGGTCGGCCAGTACCCGATCGAGACCGTCAAGACGATGTCGAAGATCGTCGAGGCGGCCGAGGAGGAGCTGCTGGCCAAGGGCCTGCAGCCGCTGGTCCCGGGCAAGAAGCCCCGTACCCAGGGCGGCGCGGTGGCCCGCGCGGCCGCCGAGATGGCCGACTTCCTCGACGGCAAGGCGCTGATCGCCTTCACCAAGTCCGGTGACACCGCCCGCCGGCTGTCCCGCTACCGCTCGGCGCAGCCGATCCTGGCCTTCACCACGGACGCCGCCACCCGCAACCAGCTCGCGCTGAGCTGGGGCGTGGAGACCTTCGTCGTCCCGCACGTGGAGCACACCGACGAGATGGTCGACCTGGTCGACGCCGAGCTGCTCAAGCTCCAGCGCTACAACGACGGCGACACCATGATCATCACCGCCGGTTCGCCCCCGGCGTCCCCGGCACCACCAACATGGTCCGCGTCCACCACCTGGGCGGCGACCGCGGCTGACGCGCGGCGAGTGACCTGCGTACGGCGGTGGGCCGCATCCCCTCGGGGTGCGGCCCACCGCCGTACGCAGGTGCCGGGCTCAGTCCGAGACCGAGTGGTGCAGCCCCGGAATCGTCAGGGTGCCGCCGAACTGGCCCGCCTGGGTGATCTTCACCTTGGTGAAGTACGCGAAGGGGACGTTGAGGGGCGGCGGGTGCTCCGGGTCGAAGACGATCGGGATCAGGCCGAAGAGGTTGCCCTGGAGGCGTTCGGTGTACATGGTGACCTTGCCGTCCCGGATCGTCGAGGTCGAGCCCGCGGCCGCCTGGACGTGGTACTTCTTCCCGGCCTGGCCGTCCACGATCTGGTGGAGGTCGCCGATGTCGATGCTGTCGGCGGTGAACTTCAGGGCCTGCTTGGTGCGACCGTTGGGCATCGTGAGGTTGACGACGCCCTGGTAGTCCAGACCGCGCAGGGTCAGGCCGCTGGACTCCAGGTACCAGGGCTGGTTCGGGACGGTGGCCGGGGGCTGCTCGGCCGCGCCGGCGACCTTCTTCTCCTCGACGCAGGGGAAGGGCTTCTTGCCGTCCGCGTCGGGGGCGTTCGGGTCGGCGCTGCTGCTGGGGGACGGGGACGGGGAGGCCGACGGCGAGGCGTCGTCCGCCGTGTCCTTCGCGTCGCCCAGCGCCTTCCCTGTCTTGTCCTTGGCGTCGTCGGCCGCTTTGCCCAGCTTGTCGGTGGTGTCCTTGAGCCGGTCGGTGGCCTTGCCGCCGGGCTTGCCGGACGCGTCGCCGGAGCCGGGGCCGGAGTCCTTGCCCGCGGGTGCGGAGGAGGACGGGGACGGCGACGGAGACGTGCCCGGGGTGCCGGACTTGCCGTCGCCGGGGTGGAAGACGTCGTGCAGCTTCTTGCCCACGCCCAGCGGGTCGTACCAGGGGTTCTGCTCCGAGGGGGACGAGGAGGCGGAGGGGGACGGGGTGGTGGACTTGCCCGCGGACGGGGGCGGGGCGGGCTTCTGGGGCGTGCCCTTCTTGTCCGGGGACGGGGAGGAGGCGCCGGGGGTGGGGGTGTCCGAGCCGGTGTCGGCCTTGTCCTTGGCCGCCTTCTCCTTCTCGGCCTGGTCCTTGGCCGCCTTCTCCTTGGCGTCCTTGGCGTCCTTCTCCGCCTTCTCCTTGGCGTCCTTGGCGTCCTTCTCCGCCTTCTCCTTGGCCGCCTTCTCCTTCGCCTGCTGCTCCGCCGTGTCGGGCGCGCTGACGCACGGCCCCTTCTTGAACGGGCTCTCCGGCTGCGGCTTGGCCATCGCCAGCTGCGGTGTCAGGCCCATCCCCATCAGGACCGCGGTGGGCATCGCGGCGAGGGCGATCGCCTTGCCCGCGGGTACGTGCAGCCGGGTCAGCAGCGGTTTGCGCGGGGCCGCGTGGCGCGGCCCGGTTCTCGTGGCCGGGGCGGCTGCCTGCGTCTCGTGCTCGTCACCCGGCACTGTGCCTCCCGTTCGTCCCGGTGACCGGGCTCGCTCCTGACAGGTCGTCCGGTGCGCCGCCCACGGGCCGGGCCGGTTCGCCCCCTCGGGGGCGACGGGCTTGCCCGGCGCCCAGGAGACCGCCAGCGCGCCGCCGACCAGGCCCAGCGCGAAGCCGACCACGAAGGCGCCGAAGTTGGAGACCACCAGGGAGACCAGGGACAGCAGGATCGCCGCGACACCCGCGAAGACGCGGGAGACGGGCTGGAACCACATGGTCAGGCCGAGCACGACCAGGAGTACGCCGATGATCAGCGAGCCGGCGCCCGCGGTCGTCGCCATCCGGACGGTCAGGGAGCCGATCGTGAGGTTCGCGTAGGGGATGTACATGATCGGAAATCCGGCCAGCAGCGTCAGCACCCCGCCCCAGAACGGGCGCTGACCTCGCCACTCCCGGAACGAAGTGCGCTTGCGGCCGGTCTTCTCGTTCAGCCGTGGTCGCGTGTCGGCGCTCATGTCGTACAGCTCCTCGGGACTGGCTAATCGGTGGTACGTGAGCTGGAGTGCGTGGCGCGGCGGCCACCGGCGTACGGGTGCGGGGCGCGCGGACGGCCGACCGCTCCGCCGCGCACGCCCCCGCCCCCGTGCGCTCAGTGCGTCAGTAGCACTCGTTCTTGCCGCGGCTGACGCTCATGTGCAGACCGCTGAGTTCGAACGTGCCGGCCGTGGTGGCCCAGGCGCGCTGCTTGACGTCCTTGAACAGGACGTGATCGGCCTGCTGGGCGAAGGAGCCGGGGAGGTAGGCACCTCTGCCCCCCTCGCCGGGCTTGGCCGGACCGGGTGTCTTGCCCCCGGCGCCGGTGTCGTCCACCGAGACGCCGATGTCCACGTTGGTGAACGTCGCGTTGGTCCGCAGGTCGTCGGCGTCGATGTAGAGCTTCTTCGCCAGGACCTTCGGGCCGCCCTCGGCGCCCGCCTTGAGCTGCATCGTCACGTCGCCGAAGACCGGCACCGGCACGACGACCGACTGGCACAGGTTGGTGATCTCCGCGGAGTTCAGGCCCACCACGGCGACCGGGTGCTGGCCGTTCTTGCCCTTGTCGAGGGCGCCGTACTGGACGAACCCGTCACCTTTGAGTTCCTTCGCGGTGACCTTGAACTGCTGCCCGGAGACGCTGAACGACGCTGCCAGCGCACCCTGTGCGATGGCGACTCCGATGGCAGCCGTCGCCGCGACGCTCGGCACCATGACAACGGCGAACCGCTTCCATCTGGTCCCGCCACGAGCCAGGGACTCCATGACTTTCCTCCTTCTCGGACGTACATCTCCGGTTGCGGCCCGGGTCTGGGGGAGACGGCGGCCGTACCTGGGATGGGAGAAGTGCTACGTCCTCGGGAAGGAGAGCGCCCGTACCGAAATGGCGTACAGGCGTACGGCGTTCCGATGCACCGGCGATCACCCCCGAGCGACAACCACTGGCCACGCTCGCGCGCGGCGCTTGGCGGACAGGCCCTGCCGGGTGGGCAGGAACCCCCTGTCCGGGACCGGTGGCGGTGCCGCCGGCCACTCGGTGGGGACCCATGGCCCCCGCGGCACCGACCGGTTGCCGGGCGGCGGGAATGGACCGAGCGTGGCCGATCGTGGTGCATCGGCGGCCGTCGCACAAGGGGTTCGTTACTTGCCAGTAACGCAGAGCTGGCCAGGGCACAACGGCGCGAAATCAGGCAGCCACCCAGGGTCGTCGCCGACGGTGAGGAGACTTGGGGAAATCAGGGATGAACACCGACGAAACCCCTCTCCCCTCTTACTCCAAGTAACAGCGGCCACGATTACCAAGATTTGGTAAAACGTGGCCGCTGCCGTGTGGTGGGGTCCGCGCGCCTCAGGAGACGCGGGTGACCGGACGCCGAGGGGTCGAAATGGGGTCAGAGGAGGATCAGAACAGCACCCGCGCCAGAGCCGTACGGGCCGAGATCACCCGCGGGTCGTCGGTCCCGATGACCTCGAACAGCTCCAGCAGCCGCACCCGCGCGGCCTCGCGGTCGTCACCCGCCGTGCGCCGGACGGTGTCCACCAGCCGCCCGAAGGCGTCCTCCACATGACCGCCGACCAGGTCCAGGTCGGCCGCCCTGATCTGCGCCTGCACGTCGGCGGGGCCGTCGGCCGCCGCCTTGCGCACCTCCTGCGGGTCCAGATCCCGCACCCGGCGCAGCAGTTCGGCCTGCGCCAGGCCGAGCTTGGCCTCCGGGTTCGCCGGGTCGTCGGAGAGCACGTTCTTGTACGCCTGGACGGCGCCGTCGAGGTCACCGGCGTCCAGCGCCTGGTTCGCGGCCTCCAGCAGCGCGTCGTACGGGCCGACCGGCTCGGGGACGTCCTCCTGCGGCGGTGCGTCCGCCGGGTCGACGGGCGCGCCGACGATCCCGAACTGCTGCTCGGCGGCCTGGACGAGCTGGTCCAGCACCTGGCGGATCTGTGCCTCCGGGGCCGCGCCCTGGAACAGCGGGATCGGCTGGCCCGCGACGACCGCGAAGACCGCCGGGATGCCCTGCACGCCGAACTGCTGGAACAGCGCCTGGTTGGCGTCGACGTCGATCTTGGCCAGGACGAACTTGCCGGCGTACTCCCCCGCCAGCCGCTCCAGCAGCGGGCCGAGCTGCTTGCACGGCTCGCACCACTCGGCCCAGAAGTCGATGACGACCGGGACCTCGGTGGAGCGCTGGAGGATGTCCTGCTGGAACCCCGCCTCGTCGACGTCGAACACCAGACGGGCGCCGTCTGTGGGCCGGCCCGTGCGGGCCGCCTCGGCTCGCGCCTGCTCCGCCTTCTGCTTCGCTTCCCCGGCCGCCTTCACCGCGGCGAGGTCGACGACTCCACTCATGGACATGTTGCGTGGCTGCATGGGCCTATCCTCCCCCTTCCGCGGACCGTTGCGAAAAGCGGTGCCGAAAATTCACGGTGCGCGAAAAAGCACGCGGTGCCGGTCCGTCCGTGCGGCCCGCCGGTGTGCCGGCGCAGGACGGAGGTGCCGCGTGCGCACCGGCCGGGGCCGGTGCGGTGCTGCTGCGGCCCCGGGTCCCCACCCGCGGCCTGTGGTTGTCGCGTCCGGGGCGTGCCGTACCGGCCACACCCTTTCGCTACGACCCGTAGCGTAACTGTCCGGCGCCCCGGCCCGGCACCCCGTCTCGCGAACCGTACGGGTGATCTGCCTCACGAGGACGGGCCGGCCCGCACCTACTGGCCGGTATGGTCGCCCCCATGCACCGCTGCCCCCTCACCGGCACCAGCACCGCCGCGGGCCGTGCGGGCCCCCGCAGCCGTACGGGCCGGCCGCGCAGCGCCGAGGCGGACCGCGCGATCCTCGACGCCACCCGCGCCGCACTGGTCGAGCTGGGCTGGGGCAAGCTGACGATGGGCGACGTGGCCGCCCGCGCCAAGGTCGCCAAGACGACCCTCTACCGCCGCTGGGCCAACAAGAACGAGCTGGTCCTGGACGCCGTGGCGGTCCTCTTCGACGAACTCGAACTCCCCGACCGGGGCTGCCTCCAGGCCGACATCGAGGGCGTCGTCCTGCAGTTCGCCTCGCTGCTGGCCCGCCCGGAGACCAAGACCGCGCTGATGGCCGTGGTCGCCGAGTCCACCACCGACGAGGCGCTGCGGGTCCGTATCCGCTCCGCCGTGGTCGAGCGGCAGAAGCGGCTGGTGATCCTCGGGCGCGAGCGGGCCCAGGCGCGCGGGGAACTGCCGCCGGACCCGGCCGGTGAGGAGGGCGCGGCGGCCGCCGGGCGGGCGGTGGGGCTGATCTTCGACGTGATCGCGGGCGCCGTCGTGCACCGGGCGCTGGTCAGCGCGGAGCCGGTGGACGAACTGTGGGCGCAGCAGTTCAGCGCGCTGCTGCTGACCGGACTGGCCGGACTGGCCGGTCCTGCGGGTACGGAAGCGGGCCCGGCCGGGGGTGAGCCTCCCGGACGGCCGGTACGGGTACGGGTACGGGCCGCCACTCGCGCCGGGCACCCGTACCCGTACCGTCCCTCAGACCTGGTACCGGTCCGCCGCGAACAGGTGCACATGCTCCGCCACCCACTCCGACGTCCGCTTCAGCCCGTCCTCCAGGGACACCTCCGGCGTCCACCCGGCCCATTCGCGCGCCCGCGAATTGTCCGAAAGCAGTCGCTGGACCTCGCTCCCGGCGGGCCGCAGCCGGGAGCCCTCCACCACCACCTCGGCGTCCCGGCCGGACGCGGCGATCAGGGACCGCGCCAGGTCGCCGATGGAGATCTCCTGTCCCGTACCGAGGTTGACGACCTCGCCCAGCGCCCGGTCGCAGTCGGCCATCGCCAGGAAACCGGCCGCGGTGTCGGTGACATAGGTGAAGTCGCGGGTCGGGGTGAGCGAGCCCAGCCTGATCTCCCGGGCGCCGGAGTGCAGCTGCGCCAGGATGGTGGGGATCACGGCGCGCGCGGACTGGCGCGGGCCGTAGGTGTTGAACGGGCGGACGACCGTGACCGGCAGTTCGAAGGCGTGCCAGTGGGAGAGCGCCATCATGTCCGCGCCGATCTTCGAGGCGGAGTACGGGGACTGCGGCTGGAGCGGGTGGTCCTCGCCGATCGGCGCGGTCAGCGCGGTGCCGTACACCTCGCTGGTCGAGGTGTGCACCAGGCGGCGCACGGCGTGCCGGCGGCACGCCTCGGCGATGTTCTCGGTGCCCACGACGTTGGTCTGGACGTAGGCGCCGGGCGAGTCGTAGCTGTACGGGATGCCGATGAGGGCGGCGAGGTGGAAGACCGTGTCGCAGCCGGCCACCGCGTCCGCCACCCGGCCGGCGTCCCGCACATCGCCCGCGATCATCTCGACCGGGCTGTCCGGGCCCAGGTAGCGGGCCAGGTGCCCCTTCTCGGCGTACGGCTTGTAGTGGACGAAGGCGCGCACCTTCGCGCCGTAGCCGACGAGCTGGTCCACCAGCGTCGAGCCGATGAAGCCCTCGGCGCCGGTGACCAGGACGGTGCGGCCCTTCCAGCGGGCTTCCATGGTCGCGTGGTCGGGGGTGGCGCGGCCGGTGGTGGGGCGGTCGGTGGTGCTCATGCGGTCTCCCTCAGGTAGGTGGTGGTGGGGTGGGCTGCGGGGTGGCCGGCCAGCTTCAGGACCTTGGCGGCCAGCAGGTCGGCGGCGCGCGCGTGGGTGCCCGGGTCGGCGGCCTGGCCCATGGCCGCCAGCCGGGCGGGGTCGTCGAGCAGCGGGGTGACGAGCGCGTCCAGGCGTTCCGCAGTGGTCTCGGCGTCCGGCAGCAGGACGGCGGCGCCCGCGTCGGACAGCACCCGCGCGTTGTGGGTCTGGTGGTCACCGGGCGCGTGCGGGTACGGGACCAGGACGGACGGCATCCCGATCGTCGCCAGCTCGGCGACGGTCGCCGAGCCGGCCCGGCACACCACGAGGTCGGCGGCGGCGTAGGCCAGATCCATCCGGTCCAGGTACGGAACGGCCTCGGCGACCGCCGCACCGCCCGTCGCGACCAGCCGCTCCCGGGTCTCCTCCAGGGCCGCGGGACCGGTCTTGACCAGCAGCCGCAGATCCGTACGGGTCCGGTACCGGGCCGCGAGGCCGACCGCGGCCTCGGTGAGCCGCGCCGCGCCCAGGCTGCCGCCGTTGACGAGCAGCAGCCGGGTGCCCGCCGGCACGCCCAGCTCGCGGCGCGCCCGCTCCCGCAGCGCCGTACGGTCCAGGTTCGCCAGCGGCCCGACCAGCGGCATCCCGACCGTCTCGGCGCGCTCGCCGCCCGTCAGGTGCGCGCGGCTGCGGTCGAAGGCGAGCGCGATGTGCGGGGTGAGCCGGGCGGCGAACTTGTTGGCCCGGCCGGGCACCGCGTTGGACTCGTGGACCAGGCTGGGCAGCCCGGCCAGCCGCGCCCCGACGATGACCGGCGCGCTCGGGTAGCCGCCCATGCCGACCGCGACCTGGGCTTCCTGCTGCCGCAGGATCGAGCGGCACTGGGCGCCCGATTTCAGCAGCGCGGCGGGCAGCAGATAGCGCTTGGCGCCGAGCGACGGGTCGAAGGGAATCATGTCCACGGTGTGCAGGCGGTATCCGGCCTGCGGGATGAGCCGCGTCTCCAGCCCGCGCTCCGTACCGACGAAGGAGACCACCGCGTCGGGCACGGCCCGGCGCAGGGCGTCCGCGAGGGCGAGCCCGGGGTAGATGTGACCGCCGGTACCGCCCGCACCGATGACGACTGAGAGTGGTGTGCGCATGGCCGCCACGCTCGTCAAGCGCCCTAAGAAGGTTCTAAGACGGAGGTTTGGCAGCCTGTGTGCATGCCGTCCTCGCCTGCACCGCACCCCGCGCCCCGGAGCGCCGCCCAGCAGCCCGCCGCCGCGTCCCCGCCGAAGATCCTCGTCGTGGACGACGAACCGGAGGTACGGGCCGCCGTCGAGGACGGCCTCACCGTGGAGGGGTACGCGGTGCGCGGCGCCGCCGACGGGCTGGCCGCGCTCTCCGAGGTCGCCTCCTGGCAGCCGGACGCGATCGTGCTGGACGTGATGATGCCGGTGCTGGACGGCCTGGCGGTCTGCCGGCGGCTGCGCGCGCTGGACGACCGTACGCCGATCCTCGTGCTGACCGCGCTGGACTCGGTCAGCGAGCGGGTGGACGGGCTGGACGCGGGCGCCGACGACTACCTCGTCAAACCGTTCGCGCTGGACGAGCTGGTCGCGCGGGTGCGGGCGCTGCTGCGCCGCGCGTCGGCCGGCGCCGCCGACGACACCTCGCTGGCCTTCGCCGACCTGGTCGTCGACCCGGTGACCCGCACCGGCCACCGGGGCGGACGGCCACTGGAGTTCAGCCGTACGGAGTGGGCCCTGCTGGAACTGCTCCTGCTGCACCCCGGACAGGTGATGCCGCGTGAGGTGATCCTGGAGCGGGTCTGGGGCCGCGACTTCGGCCCGGACTCCAACTCCCTAGCGGTGTACGTCGGTTATCTGCGCCGCAAGCTGGAGGCGGACGGCGAGTCCCGGTTGGTGCACACCGTGCACGGCGTCGGCTACCGCCTGGACGAGCCGGACCAGCCGGGCCGGGGCGGCAGAGCGGGACGGGCGTGAGCGGGCGACGCGGCCTGGGCGCGCGCTGGCGGCGGCGCCGGCCGCTGCGGACCCGGCTGGCGATCGCCGCGTCCGCCGCAGTGGCCCTGGTGGCGGTCGGCATCTGCACGGCTGCGTTCTTCATCATCCGCTATCAGATGACCCGCCAGTTGGAGCTGAATCTGGCCCAGACGGCAGCCCAGTACAGCGAGAAGTTCCGCTCGTGGGGTCCGACCGCGGGCGACACGAGCTGCCGTTTCCAGGCCGTGCCCTGTGTCCAGTCGGTCCCCGCCGACAAGTCCCGGGACCCGCGCGACCCCTACGCCCTGCCGGTCGGCGACGCCACCCGCGCGGTCGCCGCCGGCCGGCACGCGCCGTACTACGACGAGCTGACCGTGGCCGGTTACCCGGTGCGCAGGTACACCGTGCGGCTGCGCGGCAAGGACGAGGCGCTCCAGGTGGCGCTGCGCACGGACACCGTGCAGCGCGGCGTCCAGAAGGCCGCGGTGGCGCTGGCGGGCGTCGGCGGCGCCGGGGTCCTGCTGGCGGCCGGGCTCGGCTACTGGGTGTCGCGCACCGGGCTGGCCCCGGTCGCCCGGCTCACCGCCACCGCCGAGCGCATCGCCGCCACCCGCGACGCCCGGCACCGCATCGAACTGCCCGCCGGTCCGCCCGGCCGCGAGGACGAGGTCACCCGCCTCGCCGCCAGCTTCAACACCATGCTCGGCGAGCTGGAGCAGTCGGTCACCGCGCAGCGCCGGCTGGTCGCGGACGCCTCCCACGAGCTGCGCACCCCGCTGACCGCGCTGCGCACCAACGCCGAACTGCTCGCCCGCGCCGACCGGCTGACCGAAGCCCAGCGCGACCGCGCGTCCGGCGCCCTGGGCCGGCAGCTGCGCGAGGTCACCACCCTCGTCAACGACCTGATCGAACTGGCCCGGGACGAGGAACCGCAGCCGCTGGTGGAGCAGGTGCGCCCGGCGGCGCTGCTGGAGCACGCGGTGGAGGCGGCCCGCGGCCACTGGCCGGAGATCACGTTCACCGTACGGGCCGACGCGGCGGCGGCCGGGGTGACCGTCCCGGGCGTACCGGCGCGGCTGTCCCGGCTGCTGTCCAACCTCCTGGACAACGCGGCGAAGTTCTCGCCGCCCGGCGGCCCGGTCGAGACGGAACTGGCCGCCACCGCGGACGGCCTGGAGCTGACCGTCCGCGACCACGGCCCCGGCATCACGGCCGAGGACCTGCCGTACGTCTTCGACCGCTTCTACCGCGCCGAGACCGCCCGCGCGCTGCCCGGCTCCGGCCTCGGCCTGGCCATGGCCCGCCAGATCGCCCGCGCCCACCGGGCCGAACTGACGGCCGCGCAGGCGCCGGGCGGCGGGGCGCTCTTCCGCCTCCGCTTCCCGGCGGGGTAGGACAGGGCCGTACGGGTTTCCGAACAGGACCTGGACCGTACGGATACCTGGAAAGGGCCGTGCAGGGTTTTGCTCAGGACCGTACGGGTTTTCGAACAGGAACGGCGTACTACCCTGGCCGGAATCACGGCCGGGTACGGGCCGAGCGGCGGACCGGAGGGGGCGGGCGGTGAGCGGACGAGCACGCCGTGCGCTGCCGGGCTTCCTGCCGCGCGCGCTGGCCGGGCTGTGGGCCGTCCTGCTGGTCCTGGCCGGGACGTCCGGGACGGCGGGGGCCACGTCCGGCCCGCCGCTGCCCGGCCCATCGGCTGCCGCCCCCGTGAGTCCGGCAGTCACCACATCCGGCCCCTTCGGCACCCCTTCCCGGCCAACGTCCGCCGCCGCACCCCGGGTGCTCACGGCACACACCGCGCCCGGCCACCCCCGGGCCGACGCCCGCACCGCCCCGGACCGGCCGGTGGCCCGCCAGACCGCCACCGCCCACATCCAGGCCGTCCTCTCCCCCACCCGCGCTTCCCCGGCCTCCCGGGCGCGCTGCCCTGCGCCTCCCCGACGGTCTCGCCACACCCCCTTCGGGTACGGCGAGACCGTCGGCCCGCGCCAGGAACGGGCGCCGCCCCGGGCCCGGTACTCCCCGCGCAGCCCGCGCGGGCCTCCCTTCGTACGGAGCAGCTGACGCCCCAGGCGTACGGCGGCCCGCAGCACCGGCATGCCCGGCGACGCCCCGACGCGCCGCCGCGGCCCGGTGCGCGCGGCCGGCCGGCGCCCCGCCTCCGTATCCCTGAAGGGGAGACCCATGCCGTCCCGCGCTCCGTCGCGGCGGCCCTGGCGTGCGCTGATCGCGCTCGCCGTCGTCGCCGTGTCCCTGTTCTTCGCCCTGACCACCCCCGCCCGCCTCGGCCTCGATCTCCGTGGCGGCACCCAGATCGTCCTGGAGACGAAGGACTCGCCCACCGCCCGTGCCGACTCCGCCGCCACCGACCGGGCCCTGGAGGTGCTGCGGCAGCGGATCGACGCGCTCGGCGTCGCCGAACCGTCGCTGTCCCGCTCCGGCGAGAAACGCATCGTCGCCGAACTGCCCGGCGTCCAGGACCCGAAGCAGGCCGTCGAGGTCATCGGCCGTACCGCGCAGCTCACCTTCCACCCCGTGCTCGCCACCCTGCCGGACCCCAAGGGCACGCCGGAGCTGAAGGCCAAGGACGACCGCACCCGCACCCTCGCCGACCCCGACGCTCCCGGCCAGGCCCTGCGGCTCGGCCCGCCCGCGCTGACCGGCGAGGGCGTCAAGGACGCGGAGGCCGTCTTCGATCCGCAGGGCGGGCGCGGCTGGACCGTCGACCTGTCCTTCCGCGGCGCCGCCGCGGACGCCTGGGCGCGGGTCACCGGCCAGGCGGCGTGCGCGGCGCCCGGCGAGCCGGCCCGGCGGGTCGCGATCGTGCTGGACGACCGGGTGATCTCCGCCCCCGGCATGCAGCAGAGCGTGCCGTGCACGACCGGCATCGCGGGCGGCAACGCCCAGATCACCGGCGGATTCAGCGACACCGAGGCCCGCGACCTGGCGGCCCTCGTCAAGGGCGGCGCCCTGCCGGTACCCGTCGAGGTCGTCGAGCAGCGCACCGTCGGGCCGACGCTGGGCGCCGACGCGATCAAGGCCAGTGCCACCGCCGCCGTCATCGGCCTGCTGTGCACCGGCGTGTTCGTCATCGTCGTCTACCGGCTGCTGGGCGCGCTGGCCACGATCGCACTCGCCGCGTACGGACTGATCTCGTACGCCGTGCTCGTCGCCCTGGGCGCCACCCTCACCCTGCCCGGCCTCGCCGGTTTCGTCCTCGCGGTCGGCATGGCGGTGGACGCCAACGTCCTGGTGTTCGAGCGGGCCAGGGAGGAGTACGCGCGCCGCGCGGCCCGCTCCGGCGGCGATCTGCGGCGCCCGCTGCGCGAGGGCTTCGGCAAGGCGTGGAGCGCGATCCTCGACTCGAACGTCACGACGCTGCTCGCCGCGGGCCTGCTGTTCTTCTTCGCCACCGGACCGGTCAAGGGCTTCGGCGTCACGCTGTCCATCGGCGTGCTGGCCTCGATGGTCTCCGCGCTGGTCATCACCCGGGTGCTGGCGGGCTGGGCGGTGCGCCGCGGGGCCGTACGGCGGCGGCCCGCCATCACCGGCATGGCGTCCGAGGGGCGGGTACGGCGGTGGCTGGCACGCCGCCGGCCGCGGCTGATGCGGCGGCGCCGCACCTGGCTGGGCGTCGGCGCCGGCCTGCTGCTGCTCGCCGTCACCGGGATCGGCGTACGCGGCCTGGAATTCGGCGTGGAGTTCACCGGCGGCCGGCTCGTCGAGTACAGCACCAGCCGTACGGTGGACGCCGAGACGGCGCGCGAGGCGGTCGCGGAGGCGGGCTTCCCGCGCGCGGTCGTCCAGGAGTCGGGCGACGGCGGGATCGCCGTACGGACCGAGCAGCTGACCGACGACGAGCAGGACCGTATCCGCACGTCCCTCCAGAAGCCCGGCGGCACGGTCGAGGTCGAGCGGGACGAGAAGATCGGGCCCAGCATGGGCAGCGAGCTGCGCGGCAAGGCGCTGATCGCACTGGGCATCGCGGTCGCCGCCCAGCTGGTCTATCTGAGCATCCGGTTCCGCTGGACGTTCGCGACGGCCGCGGTCCTGGCCATGGTGCAGGACGTGGTGCTGGTGGTGGGCCTGTTCGCGTGGCTCGGCAAACCGGTGGACAGCGTCTTCCTCGCGGCGCTGCTGACCGTCGTCGGCTACTCCGTCAACGACACGGTCGTGCTCTTCGACCGCGTACGGGAACTGCGGCGCGCCGCCAAGGGCGACCGGGCCGCGCGCGGCGCGGAGGGGCTCGCGCTCCTCGCCGACCGGGCGATCGTGCAGACCGTGCCCCGCACGGTGAACACCGGCATGGGCGCCCTGTTCGTCCTCGCCGCCCTCGCGGTACTGGGCGGCGACTCGCTGGCCGACTTCTCCGTGGCGCTGCTCGCGGGCGTCCTGTTCGGCATCGCCTCGACGATCTTCACGGCCACCCCGGCCGCCGTCGTCCTGGAGAGCCGCCACCCGGCCCCGGAGGCACCCGCGGCCCGCCCGCGCGACAAGGCGAGCGCCGGAAACGGCGCGATGGTCTGACACGGCGCCGGGGGCGGGGTCGCGCACGACCCCGCCCCCGGCACGTACCGCCGTCAGAACCCCGCCGGCTCCGTGTACACGCCCCACTCCTCGCGCAGCACGTCACAGATCTCGCCGAGCGTCGCCTCGGCCCGTACGGCCGCCAGCATCGGCTCGATCATGTTGCCGCCGCTGCGCGCGGCGTCCAGCATCGCCGCCAGCGACGCGCGCACCCGCGCGTCGTCCCGGGCCGCCTTGCGGTCCGCCAGGACCCGTACCTGGTCCCGCTCGACCTCGTGGCTGACCCGCAGGATCTCCAGGTCCCCGGTGACCGAGCCGTGGGCGCAGTTGACGCCGACGACCTTCTTCTCGCCCTTCTCCAGCGCCTGCTGGTAGCGGAAGGCGGACTCGGCGATCTCACCGGTGAACCAGCCGTCCTCGATACCGCGCAGAATGCCGGACGTCATCGGCCCGATGGGATGCTCGCCGTTCGGTACCGCCCGGGCGCCCCGCTCCTTGATCTGCTCGAAGATCTTCTCGGCGTCGGCCTCGATCCGGTCGGTCAGCGACTCGATGAACCACGAGCCGCCCAGCGGGTCGGCGACGTTGGCGACGCCGGTCTCCTCCATCAGCACCTGCTGCGTCCGCAGCGCGATCTCCGCGGCCTGCTCGCTGGGCAGGGCGAGGGTCTCGTCCAGCGCGTTGGTGTGCAGGGAGTTCGTCCCGCCGAGCACCGCGGCCAGCGCCTCGACGGCCGTCCGGACGACGTTGTTGTACGGCTGCTGGGCGGTCAGCGAGACACCGGCGGTCTGCGTGTGGAAGCGCAGCCACTGGGCCTTCTCGCTGGTCGCGCCGTACACGTCGCGCATCCAGCGGGCCCAGATGCGGCGGGCGGCCCGGAACTTCGCGATCTCCTCGAAGAAGTCCAGGTGGGCGTCGAAGAAGAAGGACAGGCCGGGCGCGAAGGTGTTCACGTCCAGGCCGCGGGAGAGGCCCAGCTCCACGTACCCGAAGCCGTCGGCGAGGGTGTACGCCAGCTCCTGCGCGGCCGTCGCGCCCGCCTCGCGGATGTGGTAACCGGAGACGGAGAGCGGCTTGTACGCGGGGATGCCGTGCGCGCAGTGCTCCATCAGGTCGCCGATCAGGCGCAGGTGGGGCTCGGGCGGGAAGAGCCATTCCTTCTGGGCGATGTACTCCTTGAAGATGTCCGTCTGGAGCGTGCCGTTCAGCACGGCCGGGTCGACGCCCTGGCGCTCGGCGGCGACCAGGTACATGCAGAAGACCGGGACGGCCGGGCCGGAGATCGTCATCGAGGTCGTCACGTCACCGAGCGGGATGTCCTTGAACAGGACCTCCATGTCGGCGGCCGAGTCGATGGCGACACCGCAGTGGCCCACCTCGCCGAGCGAACGCGGGTCGTCGGAGTCCCGCCCCATCAGCGTCGGCATGTCGAAGGCGACGGAGAGGCCGCCGCCCCCCGCCTTCAGGATCATCTTGTACCGCTCGTTGGTCTGCTCGGCGTTGCCGAAGCCCGCGAACTGGCGGATGGTCCACGTACGGCCGCGGTAGCCGGTCGGGTACAGCCCGCGCGTGAAGGGGTACTCCCCGGCCAGCCGATGCGCTCGAATCCCTCGACCGAGTCGCCGGGGCGGGGGCCGTACGCCGGCTCCACGCTGTCGCCGGAGAGCGTGGTGAAGTCCGCGTCCCGCTTACGGGCGGAGTCGTACCGGGCCTGCCAGCGACGGCGGCCCTCTTCGATCGCGTCAGCGTCCATGCTCACAAATTTACTAGGACGTCCTACTAATTGTCGATGGCTGACGGCCGGAAGTCACCGGACGGCGCCCGTCCGGCCCTGCGCGAAGGCCGCCGGACGTACCCGGCGGCCGTGCGACGACCGTACGGCGTCCGTACGCTCCCTCAGACCTTCGCGGGCTGCGGCGTACCGTCCGCGACCAGCGGCTCGATCTCCCGGACGACCTTGCGCTCGACGAAGAAGGCGGCGGTCGGGATGGTGCCGGAGATCAGCACCCACAGCAGCTTGCCGAACTTCCACTTCGCCTTGGACCCCAGGTCGAAGGCGAAGACGAGGTAGATGATGTAGAGCACGCCGTGGATCTGCGAGACCACGAGCGTGAGGTCCTTGCCCGTGTCGAAGCCGTACTTGGCCACCATGCAGGCGCACAGGACGAGGAGCATGACGGCGGTGACGTAGGCCATCACCCGGTAACGGGTCAGCACGCTGCGTTTCATGCTCCGAGCGTAACCGCCCGTTCCGGGGCGATCTTCGCCGCCCCTACCACGGATCACTCGTCCCGGAAATCACCGGCCGCGACCCGCAGCGGCCGCAGCATCGCGAAGATCTCCCCGCACTCCTCGGCGCTGTAGGCCCCCAGCCCGAACTCCATCGCCATCAGGTCACGCGTCGCCTTGTCACAGGTCACCCGCCCCTGCTCGGTGATGGACGCCAGCGTGCCGCGCCCGTCGTTGGGATTCGGCCGCTTGTCCACCAGCCCGGACCTCACCAGCCGGTCGACGGTGTTGGTCACCGACGTCGGGTGGACCATCAGCCGCTCCCCGATCTTCGACATGGGCAGCTCCCCCGCCTTGGAGAAGGTGAGCAGCACCAGCGCCTCGTACCGCGCGAACGTCAGCCCGTACGGCTTGAGCACCGCGTCCACCTCGGACAGCAGGATCTGCTGCGCCCGCATGACCGAAGTGATCGCGGCCATGGACGGCACAGCTCCCCATCGTCGCTGCCACAGTTCGTCGGCACGGGCAATGGGATCGAAGGCAAGACTGAGCGGCTTCGGCACGCCATCGACCCTACCGGTCGGCCAAAACGTGGTCAGCCCTGTCTCAGGTTTCGGTACCCGGGTGGATCAACTCTCGGCATCGGCGACCGCGCGGACCCGGCCGACCTGCTCGAAGACCGTCGACCACCAGCGGTCCGGCTGCGCGAACGCGTACCGGTCACGGGTCCGCGGATACTCCACGAGCCGCTGCGTGTACGGGCCGCGATCCTGCGGCGCGGCATGCTCCAGAAGCCTGGCACGCAGCCGACGTCCCGGTTCGTGAAGTGGCCGAGCATCCGCGGATCGCGCCGCGCGCCCGGACCGCCGGTCCGGAGCTCGTCGATGTGATCGGGCTCCAGCTTACGGGCAGCTTCCGCGGCCTCCGAAGGAGTCCCTTCGGGCGGGAACCTCGCTCGTTGCCCGGATCGCGTTGCGCCGCACCTCGAACACCACCACCCCCACCGCCACCACCCCCACCACCCCTCCAGCCGGCATCACCGCCCACAGGGGTGCGTACTCGGCTGCGAGGCCCGCCGCGCCCATTCCCAGGCCCATGACCGTCATGCGGCCCGCCTGCATCACCGTCATCGCCTGGCCCAGCAGGGCTTCGGGTACGGCGGCCGCGAACCAGCGGTCCACGCCGAAGTTGTAGGCGATGCCGGTGCCGGTCAGGGCGAGGAGTGCAACGGCCCAGCCGAGGGAGGGCGCGCTGCGAAGCCCAGGGAGGGGAGGACGCAGAAGATGCCGAGAGGGAAGGTCAGGCGGGTGCGGGCCCGGGGACCGAGGAAGGTGCCGGCCAGGGTTTCGGCGGTGATCGCGCCGATGGGCATGGCGCACATGAGCAGGCCGGCCGCTGCCGGGCCCGCGCCGAGGGAGTCCGCGTACGGGATGAGCAGCGCCTCGGGGATGACGACGAAGGTCGGGGGAAGCCAGGTCAGCAGGAAGAGGGCTCGGACGCGGCGGTCGGAGAGGAGTTGGCGGGTGCCGGTCAGGGAGGCGCCCAGCAGTGCCCCGGGGCCGTACAGCGCGCCGGGCGGGCGTGGGTGCCCAGGCGCAGGAGGAGGGCCGATCCGAGGAAGGTGCCGGTGGTGATGGCCAACACCGCGCCGGGTGTCACGGCGGCCAGCAGCAATCCCCCGGCGGCGAAGCCGACGAGTTGCGCGCCTTGGTTGACGATGCGGATCAGCGAGCGTCCCAGGACGAACAGGTCGCCCTCTCCCAGCACGTCGCCCAGCGTCCCGGCCCGTGTCCCGGCGAAGACGGGGGCGATGGCGGCGGTCGCGCAGCGCAGCGCCAGTAGTACGGCGACCGGTGTGCCCGGGACCGGCATCGCGGCGGCGCAGCCCGCGCACAGCAGGTCGCAGACGACGAGGACGCGGCGGGCCGGGTAGCGGTCGGCGACGGCGGAGAGGAGTGTGCCGCCGATGACGTACGGCAGCAGGCCGAGCGCGAAGGTCAGCGCGCTCAGCAGGGGCGACCCGGTGAGCTGGTAGACGAGTACGGAGAGCGCGATCTCGCAGAGGACGACGCCGAGGGAGGAGAGGAGGTGTGCGGCGAAGACGGAGCGGAATTCGGGGGTGGAGAAGACGGCGCGGTAGCCGGTTCCGGTGGGTGGTGGCGGCGGCTCCGGGCGCGGGTCGGCGGGGCCCGTGGTGGCGGGCCCGGAGGGGGTGGCGGGCATGGGGGCAGCGTGCCGGGCCTGGCCCGCGCTCCCCAGTTGTTCGGCAGCGGGCGAATCCATGACGGGTTCGGCCGTCCGGTGGGAAGAGTGGGGGTAAGAGGAGAGGGGGCCTCGGCCATGCCGCTGGACATGCGCTTCGGCGCGGACGACCTGCTGCGCATCCGCTTCGCCATTTCGCCGCTCTGCGAGACCCACGAAGCCGTACGGACCCTGTTACGCACCGACCGGCACGGCTACCACCTGCCCTGGCTGCGGCGGATGCGCGCGGCGCTGGCGGGCCTGGACCTGTCCGCGCTGCGGCTGCTGATGCCGTCGCCGCAGCCCGGCTACACCCCCGACTTCCTGGGGCCGCCGCCGGAGTCGTCGCTCGCGCCCTTCGAGGAGGAACTGGCGCGGGTGCGGGCCACGGACCCTGCCGTCGCCCACGCGGAGCTGGCCAAGTCGCTGGCCTGCACGCCGGGGGCCGCCGAGTCCCCGCGCGGCCGGGCGATGCTGACGGACCCGACCGCCGCCGTGCGGGAGCTGGCCGACGCCACCGAACGGGCGTGGCACGCGCTGCTGGCCCCGGACTGGCCGCGGCTGCGCGCGCTGCTGGAGGCCGAGGTCGCCTACCGGTCCCGGCAGCTGGCGAGCGACGGGCTGGAGAAGCTGTTCGCGGACCTCAGCCCGCGGATCACCTGGTCCGGCGGCACCCTCACGGTCCGTACCCGCGCGCACTTCCTGCAGATCCAGGAGCTGGACGGGCGGGGCGTCCTGCTGATGCCGAGCGTCTTCGTGTGGCCCGACGTGGTGAGCGCCTACGAACCGCACTGGCAGCCCACCGTCCTGTACCCGGCGCGCGGCATCGGCGGCCTGTGGCAGGAGCCGGAGGCCGGCCCGGCGCTGGCCCGGCTGCTCGGCGTGAACCGGGCGGCGGTGCTCGTCGCGCTGGACGAGCCGGCCTCGACCACGGCGCTGGCGCAGCGGCTGGGCCTCGCCCCCTCGTCGGTGTCGGCGCAGCTGTCGGTGCTGCGCGGCGCCGGACTGCTGACCTCGCGCCGCCACGGGCACGAGGTGCTGTACGAGCGCACACCGTTGGGCATCGCGCTCAGCGCGGGGAGTGCGGGCGGCACGCCACCGCGCTGAGACGTGCCGGGTCAGTTGCCGGAGTCCGCCGCGAGGTGGCGCTCGACGGTCTCGACCTTGGAGGTCAGGCCGTCGGTGACGGAGGGCCGGATGTCGGCCTTCAGGACGAGCGAGACCCGTCCGGCGCGCGCCTCGACGGCGCCCACGGCACGCTTGACGACGTCCATGACCTCGTCCCACTCGCCCTCGATGGACGTGAACATGGCGTCCGTACGGTTGGGCAGCCCGGACTCGCGGACCACCCGCACGGCGTCGGCGACGTACTCCCCGACGTCCTCGCCCACGCCCAGCGGGCTCACCGAGAAGGCGACGATCATGCGTTGACCACGCCTTCCCGGCGGGCGCGGGCGGCGATGACGGTGGCCTCGGCCTCGCGCTTGAGCATCCGCTCGGCGAAGAAGCCGCCGGTCGGCAGCACGGAGAGCACGAAGTACAGCGCGGCCGTCTTGAACTGCCACTTGGTGCGGTTCCAGGCGTCCAGCCAGAACACCACGTACAGGATGAACAGGACGCCGTGCACCATGCCCATCACCATCACGCCGTCGAAGCTGGTGGTCCGCTTGAGGACCGAGCAGACGAGCAACAGCAGGAACGAAACCGCCTCGGGGGCGGAGACCAGGCGGAGCCGGCGCAGGGCGGAAGCGGTCTTGATGTCCACGGGAACCTCGTTCGGGTGGCAGGGGGCGGCACGAAGCGCTTGTGCGGCATTTCACAAGGGCGTCACCATTGTTGCAGGCCCGCAAAGGATCACTGTTCAGGGGTCGGTGCGCCGGTTACCTTCGACCCTGTGGCTCAGTTTCGGCTCCAGGGGAGCAAAGTGCTCGCCGTCGACATGACCGGCGATGCCGTCAAGGCGAAGAACGGCGCGATGGTCGCCTACGACGGCCGGATGACGTTCAAGAAGATGACCGGCGGCGGTGACGGGCTGCGCGGCATGGTCACCCGCCGGCTGACCGGCGAACAGATGGAAGTGATGGAGGTGAAAGGCCACGGGACCTGCTACTTCGCCGACCGCGCGAGCGAGATCAACCTCGTACAGCTGAACGGCGAGAAGCTGTACGTGGAGGCCAGCAACCTGCTGTGCACCGACGCCGCGCTGCGCACCGGCACCACCTTCACCGGACTGCGCGGCGCCTCGCAGGGCAACGGCCTGTTCACCACCACCGTCGAGGGCAGCGGCCAGGCCGCCATCGTCTCCGACGGACCCGCCGTGGTGCTGCGCGTCACCAAGCAGTACCCGCTCCAGGTCGACCCGGGCGCGTACGTCGCGCACACCGGCGACCTCAAGCAGCACTTCCAGTCCGGGGTGAACTTCCGCACCTTCATGGGCGAGGGCTCGGGCGAGTCCTTCCAGATCCGCTTCGAGGGCGAGGGCCTGGTGTACGTACAGCCCAGCGAGCGCAACACCGTCGGCGGGGAGATCTGATGCCGTTCACCCTCGTCAACTCCCGCATGGTGCGGGCGCAGATCGGCCCGGGGCAGCGGATGTACAGCCAGCGCGGCGCGATGCTCGCCTACCAGGGCGACGTCAACTTCACCCCGAACATCCAGGGCGGCCAGGGCGGCATCGGCTCGATGATCGGCCGGCGGATCGCGAACGAGGCGACGCCGCTGATGACCGTGGAGGGAGCGGGACGGTCCTCTTCGGGCACGGCGGTCACCACATCCACGTCGTCGACCTGACCGGCGAGACCCTGTACGTCGAGGCGGACCGGCTGCTCGCCTTCGACGGGACGCTCCAGCAGGGCACGATGTTCATGGGCTCGCAGGGCGGCGTGATGGGCATGGTGCGCGGCCAGGTCACCGGCCAGGGCCTGTTCACCACGACCCTCAAGGGGCAGGGCGCGGTGGCCGTGATGGCGCACGGCGGCGTCATCGAGCTGCCCATCACCCCGCGGGGGGCCGTCCACGTCGACCCGCAGGCGTACGTGGCGCACCGCGGCGACGTCCGCAACAAGCTCTCCACGGCCCTCGGCTGGCGCGACATGGTCGGCCGCGGCTCGGGAGAGGCGTTCCAGCTGGAGCTGTCCGGCCAGGGCACCGTCTACGTACAGGCGTCGGAGGAGAAACTGTGACCGGTCCCGTCGTTCTCGACCCCCACACCCTCCCCTCGGACGACAACGTCAACGAGTACACCTTCAGCGTCGACCTGAACGGCCAGTGGTTCCTGCAGAAGGGGAAGATGATCGCCTACTACGGGCGGATCGACTTCCAGGGCATCGGGCACGGCGCGCTGGACCGCTTGGTCGCCCACAGTTTCCATTCGCCATTGCACGCGGCGGACTGGGTCGTCGCCGAGGGCCAGGGCAAGATGCTCCTCGCCGACCGGGCGTTCGACGTCAATTCCTACGATCTCGAAGACGGCAACCTGACCATTCGCTCGGGCAACTTGCTCGCCTTTCAGCCATCTCTGTCGCTGAAGCAGTCGATCATTCCGGGCTTCCTCACGCTGATCGGCACGGGCACGTTCGTGGCCGCCTCCAACGGCCCGGTCGTCTTCATGGAGCCGCCGATCCGGGTGGACCCGCAGGCCCTGGTGGGCTGGGCCGACTGCCCCTCGCCCTGCCACCACTACGACCACCAGTACCTGCGGGGATTCCTGGGCGGCGTACGGGCGCACACGGGCCTGGGCGGAGTCTCCGGCGAGGAGCACCAGTTCGAGTTCGTCGGGGCGGGCACAGTGCTGCTCCAGTCCACCGAGCAGCTGATGCCCGAGCTGGCGACGGGGGAGGTCACGGCCGAGGCGGGGGTGCCGGGCGGGGGTGAGGCAACGCGCCAAAGTGGCTCACAACCGCCGCAGCTGCCGGGTGCCCTCGGGGGCTCCAGCGCCGCTTCGGGCTGTGAGCGGTAGTCTGCGGACGGTGACCTCGAACGTCTGAGCAAGCGCCCGACCGAGCGCCTGAGCCATGTCACAGCCATGACTAATTCGATATTCAACTTTCACGGGTAGAATTCATTCATGACGACCGACAGCGACACTCCCTGGCTGACCGAGCAGGAGCAGCGAGCCTGGCGTACCCATCTGGACGTCAGCCGGCTGCTGATGCACCAGCTGGAGCGCGACCTGCAGCCGTTCGGACTGACCAACAACGACTACGAGATCCTGGTCAACCTCTCCGAGGCCGAGGACCGGCGGCTGCGCATGAGCGATCTGGCGGCCGCCACCCTCCAGTCCAAGAGCCGCCTGTCCCACCAGATCACCCGGATGGAGAACGCGGGCCTGGTACGCCGGGAGAGCTGCGAGTCCGACCGCCGCGGCCTGTACGCGGTGCTCACGGACGACGGCTGGGACACCATGCGCCGGGTCGCGCCGCACCACGTCGCGTCCGTACGCCGGCACTTCATCGACCTGTTCGACTCCGAGAACCTCGAATCCCTGCGGGCGTCCCTGACCCCGGTGGCCGAGCACCTCCGGGGCCGCCGCGGCAAGGTCTGACGGCTGCGCCGCCGGGGGTACGGGCCTGGCCGTCGCGCACCACGGGCGGCCACGGGCCCGGCCGTCGCGCACCGGCGACGGACGCGGGCCCGGCCGTCGGCGGAGTGCGGAGGCCGCGGGCCCGGCCGCTACGCCGCCGGCAGCCGCAGTTCGAACACCGAGCCGTCGCGGACGGCCAGCGTGCCGCCGTGCCGCTCCGCCACGTCGCGGGCGATGGCGAGGCCGAGACCGGCCCCGCCGTCGTCCCGGCTGCGGGCGTCGTCGAGCCGTACGAACCGCTCGAAGATCCGCTCCCGTTCCTCCGGCGGCACCCCGGGCCCGTCGTCCTCGACCCGCAGCACGGCCCACTGCCCGTCGCGCACCACACTCGCCCGTACGGCGCCCGCCGCGTGCCGCTGCGCGTTGTCCAGCAAGTTGCCCAGCACCCGGCCCACCTGGCTCCGCGACCCGGCGACCTCCACGCCCGCCAGGTCCCCCACCTGCACCGGAATCCGGTCCCCGATCCGCTGCGAGATCTCCTCACGCACCAGCGCCGCCAGGTCGATCCGGGTGTCCGCCGGCCGCTCCCCCGCGTCCAGCCGCGCCAGCAGCAGCAGGTCCGCCGCCAGGTTCTGCAGCCGTACGGCGTCCTCCACGGCGCCCTCCGCGTCCAGCAGCTCCGGGTGGGCGATGCCCACCTCCAACTGCGTCCGCAGGCTCGCGATCGGGCTGCGCAGCTCGTGCGAGGCGTCCGCGACGAACCGCCGCTGCCGCTCCACCGACTCCTGGAGCGCGCCCAGCGTCTCGTTGGTCGTACGGGCCAGCCGGTCGATCTCGTCCCGCGAGCCCGGCTCCGGCACCCGCCGCGACAGGTCCGTACTCGCCGTGATCACGGCCATCTCCCGCCGGATGCCCTCCACCGGCCGCAGCGCCCGCCGCGTCACCAGCCAGGTCACCCCGGCCACGACCAGCAGCAGGCACGGCAGCCCGATGAGCATCGCGGTCCGTACCGAGCCCACCGCCTCGCGCTCCGCCGTCAGCGGCGCCCCGGCGCGCACCACGGCCTTGTCGCCCTGGGTGTCCTTGGCCTCGACGGTGGCGAACCGGTAGTCCGCCGTCCGGTGCCCGACCGTGGCCGTGCCGCCACTGTGCCGGGCCTCGTCCTCGACCTCGCCCGGCTTGATCTCCCGGTCGTCGTCATCGTCGCCGGTGTCGTGCGGTTGCTGCCCGGCCGGCGGCGTCTGCTGTGCGGTGACGGCCTTCCCGTCCACCGCCCGTACGTCGTCGCCCGCCGCCAGTACCCGCCCGTCCTCGGCCAGCACCACCACCGGACGGTCGTCCCCGTCCGGCAGGTCCAGCTTCTCGTACGGCTTGCCCGTGGCGATCTGGGTCGCGACCTCGCGCGCGGCGTTCTCCGCCTGGAGGTCCGCCTGGCCCACCAGATTGTTCTTCAGCACCAGCAGCAGCGCCGTACCCGCCGCGACCAGCGCCACCGCCACCACGAGCGAGGCGCCCGCCGCGGCCCGGACCCGTACCTTCCCGAAGACCCTACGCACCGGACACCAGCCGGTACCCGGCGCCGCGCACCGTGGCGATCGCCGCGGCGCCCAGCTTCCGGCGCAGCGCGCTCACGTACACCTCGACGATGTTGTCGTCGCCCTCGTACGCGAAGTCCCAGACGTGCTCCAGGATCTCCGCCTTCGACACCACGTCCCCGGCACGCAGCGCCAGTTGCTCCAGCACGGCGAACTCCTTGGTGGTCAGGACGACTTCCGCCCCGTTCCGCTCCACCCGCCGGGCCCCCTGGTCGATGCTCAGCTCCCCCACCCGCAACACGGGCAACGCGGTCCGGCCGCGGCGGCGGAGCAGCGCCTTGATCCGGGCCACCAGCACCACGTACGAGAACGGCTTCGTCAGATAGTCGTCCGCGCCGGTGTCCAGCCCCTCGGCCTCGTCGTACTCCCCGTCCTTGGCCGTCAGCATCAGGATCGGTACGTCGTTGCCGGCGGCGCGCAGCGTCCCGCACACGCGGTAGCCGTTCATCCCCGGCAGCATGATGTCCAGCACGATCAGGTCGTACGCGCCCTCACCCGCCCGGTGCAGGCCCTCCAGGCCGTCGTGCACCACGTCGACCGCGTACCCCTCGGCCGTCAGGCCCTTGGCCAGCGACAGGGCCAGCCGCTTCTCGTCCTCCACGATCAACAGGCGCATACGCACACGATGCCACCGCCCGCCTGAAGAACCCTTCAGGTGGCTTCAGCCTGGCTTCAGCTTCCCCGGCCACTGTGGAACACGTCATCGAGCACCACCTCACCAACCGGGGAGAACGAACCGAGATGAAGCGCAACATCGTCATCGCCACCGTGGCCGCGGCCGCCCTCGTCGGCGGCGGCACCGCCACCGCTGTCGCCTTCGGCGACTCCGGGGCACCGTCCGCGCCGTCCGCTTCGGCTGCGTCTGCCGCGTCGTCCACGCCGCGTTCCAGCGTCAGCGTCCCCGACGACGACGTGCACGAGGACGCACGGGAGGCCAAGGCGGCGACCGTCTCCGCCCCCGAGGCCGCCGCCGCGGCCCTGAAGGCCACTCCCGGCACCGTCACCGGCATCGACCTCGACCAGGACCGTCCCGGCCTGGTCTGGGAGGTCGACGTCCTCGGCAAGGACGGCAAGTGGCACGAGGTCACCCTCGACGCGGGCGACGCGAAGGTCTTGAACCAGCGCGTCGAGCACGAGGGGGACGACGACCACGGCGTCGATCACGCCCGCGCCGAGCTGAAGGGTGCCACCGTCGATGCCGCGGAGGCGGCCCGGAAGGCCGCGGCCCACTACGGCACCGTCACCTCTGTCGACCTGGACGACGATCACCGTTCCAGCGCTGTGTGGGAGATCGAGACCGTCAGCAAGGACGGGAAGGAGCACAAGCTCCATGTCGACCCGAAGAGCGCAGCGGTGACGGTCGCTCCGCAGGACGCGGACGACGACGACAATGGTGGGCGCGACGATTAAGTCCCCCCGGGGCGGCCGACGAACTGCCCCCGGGCGGGGCGGGCCTGGTTTTTGGCTCGCACTGCCCGGGGTGGGCTGTTTTCGCGCTTCGCGCGAGGGGTGCGCTGACGCGCGGCTCGCATTGTTTGCGTTGGGGGGCGGGGGCGCGCAGGGCGCCAACTCTCCCCCAGCCTTCGGCCGGGGGACCCCCACGGCACCGTGCACGTCCTCGTCAGGGACATTGGGGACACAGATACCCGGCTGCCTGCGGGGATGGCCCCCTACACGCCCCTCCGGCCGGATTGGCGAGTCCGGGACAACTGGGGGAAGGGGGCGATCACCCTGGTGCCAGCCCTCCTGGTGGAGAGGTGGGCGGGGTGGCTGCCGAGAAGACCTGGGCGCTCAGCCCTCCCCGTCCTCCCCCGTGACCCCCGCCACCAGCTCGTCCGCCGCCGCGTACGGGTCCAGTTCCCCGGCGACGATCCGCTCGGCGAGCACGGACAGGCGCCGGTCCCCCCGTAGATCCCCGATCCGCTCCCGCAGGCGGGTGACCGCGATCGTCTCGACCTCGCGGGCCGCCCGGGTCCGGCGGCGTTCCGCCAGGGTGCCGTGCTCTTCCGACCAGGCGCGGTGTTTTTCCAGGGCCGCTACGACCTCGTCGGTGCCCTGGCCCCGGGCGGCGACCGTCTTGACGATCGGTGGGCGCCAGTCGCCGGGGGCGCGGGACTCGCCGAGGCCGAGCATGTGGTTGAGCTCGCGGGCCGTCGCGTCGGCACCGTCGCGGTCGGCCTTGTTGACGACGTAGACGTCGCCGATCTCCAGGATTCCGGCCTTGGCCGCCTGGATGCCGTCGCCCATGCCGGGGGCCAGCAGGACCACCGTGGTGTCGGCCTGGCCGGCGATGTCGACCTCGGACTGGCCGACGCCCACCGTCTCGACGAGGATCACGTCGCAGCCGGCCGCGTCCAGCACCCGGATGGCCTGGGGCGCGGCCCAGGCGAGGCCGCCCAGGTGGCCGCGGGTGGCCATGGAGCGGATGTAGACGCCGGGGTCGGACGCGTGGTCCGACATGCGGACGCGGTCGCCGAGGAGGGCGCCGCCGGAGAACGGGGAGGACGGGTCGACGGCGAGCACGCCCACCCGTTTGCCGGCCCGCCGGTAGGCGCTGACCAGGGCGGAGGTCGAGGTCGACTTACCGACGCCGGGCGAGCCGGTGAGGCCGACGACGTACGCGCCGCCGGCCAGGGGGGCCAGTGCCGCCATCACCTCGCGCAGCTGCGGGGACGCGCCCTCCACCAGCGAGATCAGCCGGGCCACGGCCCGCGGCCGGCCCTGTCGTGCCTGTTCCACCAGTGCGGGGACGTCCACCACGGCCCAGCTCCTCCCAGCTCGGTTTCCACGGATTCCACGGACACGCCGGGTGACGGGAGCGGGCGGGTCGTACCGCCCGGTCCGTCCCCCGCGGTCCGGCTACTTGCCCGGTACGCGGAGGATCAGCGCGTCGCCCTGACCACCGCCGCCGCACAGGGCCGCCGCGCCGACACCGCCGCCGCGCCGCCGCAGTTCCAGGGCGAGGTGGAGCACGATGCGGGCGCCGGACATGCCGATCGGGTGACCGAGCGCGATGGCTCCGCCGTTGACGTTCACCTTTTCCGGGGACACCCCGAGATCCTTCATTGACTGCACGGCCACCGCCGCGAACGCCTCGTTGATCTCGATCAGGTCAAGATCCTCGACGGTGAGGCCGGCCTTGCCCAGGGCGTGGCGAATGGCGTTGCTGGGCTGGGACTGGAGGGAATTGTCCGGGCCTGCCACGTTTCCGTGCGGGCCGATCTCCGCGATCCACTCCAGGCCCAGTTCCTCGGCCTTGGCCTTGCTCATGACGACCACCGCGGCGGCGCCGTCGGAGATCTGGGAGGAGGTGCCGGCCGTGATGGTGCCGTCCTTGGAGAAGGCGGGCCGCAGCTTGGCCAGGGTCTCGGTGGTCGTTTCGGCGCGGATGCCCTCGTCCTTGCTGAAGACGACCGGCTCGCCCTTGCGCTGCGGGATCTCCACGGGGGTGATCTCGGCCTCGAAGAGGCCGTTCTTCTGGGCGGCGGCGGCCCGCTGGTGGGAGCGGGCGGCGATCTCGTCCTGCTCGGCGCGGCCGATGCCCAGGCGGGTGTTGTGCTTCTCGGTGGACTCGCCCATGGCGACGTTCTCGTACGCGTCGGTGAGGCCGTCGTGGGCCATCGAGTCGAGCATCTCCACGGCGCCGTACTTGAAGCCCTCACGGGACTTGGGCAGCAGGTGGGGCGCGTTGGTCATGGACTCCTGGCCGCCGGCCACGACCACGTCGAACTCGCCGGCGCGGATCAGCTGGTCGGCGAGGGCGATGGCGTCCAGGCCGGAGAGGCAGACCTTGTTGACGGTCAGCGCCGGCACGCTCATCGGGATGCCGGCCTTGACGGCGGCCTGGCGGGCGGGGATCTGGCCCGCGCCGGCCTGCAGCACCTGACCCATGATCACGTACTGCACCTGGTCGCCGCCGATGCCCGCCCGGTCCAGCGCGGCCTTGATGGCCGCCCCGCCCAGGTCGGCGCCGGAGAAGCTGCGCAGGGATCCCAGCAGGCGGCCCATGGGGGTACGGGCGCCCGCGACGATCACGGAGGTGGTGCTGGACGTACCGTTCGCTGTCGACATCAGCGCGGCCCTTCCTGTACAGGGAGGTTAACGAGGGTTCCCGTCAATGTACTGAGGGGTAGGCGCCGGGTCACCGGGCTGCGGGTGTGATCGCGCGCACGTTGCGTAACCACGTGTGCGGGCGGTGCACTGGAGCCATGCTGACGCGAATCGACCACATCGGGATCGCCTGCGAGAACCTCGACACGACCGTCGAGTTCTACCGCGCCACGTACGGCTTCGAGGTGTTCCACACCGAGGTCAACGAGGAGCAGGGCGTCCGCGAGGCCATGCTGAAGATCAACGATACGTCGGACGGCGGCGCCTCGTACCTCCAGCTCCTGGAACCCACCCGGGCGGACTCCGCGGTGGGCAAGTGGCTCGCCAAGAACGGGGAAGGCGTGCACCACATCGCCTTCGGCACGGCGGACGTGGACGGGGACGCCGCGGCCGTACGGGACAAGGGTGTGCGGGTGCTCTACGACGAGCCGCGCACCGGTTCCATGGGGTCGCGGATCACCTTTCTGCACCCCAAGGACTGCCACGGCGTCCTGACCGAACTGGTCACCGCGGCACCGCGCGGGGGAACCTCCGCCCCCGCTTCCACGTCTCCCTCCACGACAGAGCACTGACCTTTCCCTTCCCCGGCCGGTAGAGTGCATCTTCGGCCGGGGGCCGGGTCGGGGCCCGGTCCACACTCCGCCGATGATCTGACACCATTTCTTCGGAAGGGTCAGCTCCAGCACGCGCCCGGCACGAGGCATTTCGGGCTGCGGAACGAGCAGATGGGAGCCGGCCGCCACCATGACCAGGGGACGGATGGGACCGCGCAGTGCGGGGCAACGACCGCTACGAGGCTGACGACCACCTCTCGCAGTTCGAGGCCGAGATGGAGCGGCTGAAGACGGAGCGGGACAAGGCGGTCCAGCACGCCGACGACCTCGGGTACCAGGTCGAGGTGTTGCGAGCCAAGCTCCACGAGGCGCGGCGCACCATCGCGGCCCGCCCCGCCTACGACAACGTCAGCCACCAGGCCGAGCAGCTGCTGCGCAACGCCCAGATCCAGGCCGACCAGTTGCGCACGGACGCCGAGCGCGAGGTGCGCGAGGCCCGCGCCCAGACGCAGCGGCTGCTGCAGGAGCAGGCCGAGCGCCAGGCGCGCATGGAGGCCGACCTGCACGCCGAGGCGGTCGAGCGCCGCCGCCGGCTGGACGAGGAGCTCAACGAGCGCCGCCAGACCGTCGAGTCGCACGTCAACGAGAACGTGGCCTGGGCGGAACAGCTGCGGGCCCGTACGGAGGCGCAGGCGCGCCGTCTCATGGACGAGTCGCGGGCCGAGGCCGAGCAGGCGCTGGCCGCCGCCCGCGCCGAGGCGCAGCGGCTGGCCGAGCAGACCCGTGCCCGGCTGGGCAGCGAGGCCGAGCAGGCCCGCGCCGAGGCCGACGCGATCCTGCGCCGGGCCCGTGCGGACGCCGAGCGGCTGCTGAACGCCGCCTCCAGCCAGGCCCAGGAGGCCACCGAGCAGGCCGAGCAGCTCCGTACGAGTGTCGGTACGGAGTCCGAGGAGGCGCGGCGGCAGTCCGCCGAGCTGACGAAGACCGCCGAGGAACGGCTGCAGGAGGCCGACCGCGCGCTGCGCGAGGCCCGCGCCGAGGCGGAGAAGCTGGTCACCGAGGCGCAGGAGAGCGCCGCCAAGCGCCTGTCGGCCGCCGAGTCGGACCAGGAGCAGCGGCTGCGGACCGCCAAGGCGGAGATCGCCCGGCTGGTCGCCGAGGCCACGAAGGAGGCCGACGCCCTCAAGGCGGAGGCCGAGCAGCTGCGCGCGGACGCCCGTACCGAGACCGAGCGGCTGGTCGCCGAGGCGCAGGAGGCCGCCAGGTCCAAGGCGGCGGAGGACTCCGCGGCGCAGCTCGCGAAGGCCGCGCGGACCGCCGAGGAGGTGCTGACCAAGGCGTCGGAGGACGCCAAGGCCACCACGAAGGCCGCCGCCGAGGAGGCCGAGCGGGTCCGCCGGGAGGCCGAGGCCGAGGCGGACCGGCTGCGCGGTGAGGCGCACGACACCGCCGAGCAGCTCAAGGGCGCCGCCAAGGACGACACGAAGGAGTACCGCGCCAAGACCGTCGAGCTCCAGGAGGAGGCACGGCGGCTGCGCGGCGAGGCCGAGCAGCTGCGGTCCGAGGCCGTCGACGAGGGCGACCGGATCCGGGCCGAGGCGCGCCGCGAGGCGGTCCAGCAGATCGAGGAGGCGGCCGCCACCGCCGAGGAACTGCTGGCCAAGGCGAAGTCGGACGCCGAGGAGACACGTTCGGGCGCGAGCGCGGAGAGCGAGCGGGTCCGTACCGAGGCCATCGAGCGGGCCACGGCGCTGCGCAAGCAGGCCGAGGAGGCGCTGGAGCGCGCCCGCGCGGAGGCCGAGGAGCTGCGCGGCGAGAGCGAGGAGGCCGCCGCGGCGCTGAAGGCGGAGGCCGAGGAGGCCGCGCGGCAGCTGCGTACGGAGGCCGAGGAGGCCGCTGCGGAGCGCCGCACCGAGGTGCAGGAGGAACTGGACCGGCTCCAGGCGGAGGCGGCCGAGAAGGTCACCGCGGCCGAGGAGGCGCTGCACGACGCCCGTGGCGAGGCCGAGAAGCTGCGCCGGGAGGCGCAGGAGGAGGCCGCCAAGCTCAAGGCGGAGTCCGCGGAGCGGCTGCGGGTGCTCCAGCAGCAGGCCGAGGACGAGGCCGAGCGGCTGCGCTCCGAGGCGGCGACCGACGCGTCCGCCGCGCGCGCCGAGGGCGAGTCCGTCGCCGTACGGCTGCGCAGTGACGCCGCCGCCGAGGCGGAGCGGCTGAAGACCGAGGCGCAGGAGACCGCGGACCGGGTGCGCGCGGAGGCCGCGGCCGCCGCGGAGCGTACGGGCGCCGAGGCCGCCGAGGCGCTGGCCGCCGCCCAGGAGGAGGCGGCCCGCCGCCGCCGGGAGGCCGAGGAGCTGCTCGGCGAGGCCCGCGAGGAGGCCCACCAGGAGCGCACGGCCGCGCGCGAGCAGAGCGAGGAGCTGCTGGCCTCGGCCCGTAAGCGGGTGGCCGAGGCGCAGGAGGAGGCGGAGCGGCTGGTCGAGGAGGCGGACCGGCGCGCCGACGAGCTGGTCGCCGCCGCGGAGCAGACCGCCCAGCAGGTGCGGGACGCGGTCGCCGGGCTGCACGAGCAGGCCGAGGAGGAGATCGCCGGGCTGCGCTCGGCGGCCGAGCACGCCGCGGACCGTACGCGGACCGAGGCGCAGGAGGAGGCCGACCGGGTACGGGCCGACGCCTACGCGGAGCGCGAGCGCGCCGCCGAGGACGCGGGCCGCACCCGCCGCGAGGCCCGGGAGGAGGCCGAGGCCGCCAAGGCGCTGGCGGACCGCACGGTCGCGGAGGCCATCGCGGAGGCCGACCGGCTGCGCACGGAGGCCGGCGCCGAGGCGGAACGGCTGCGCGCGGAGGCCGACAGCACGCTCGACGAGGCGCGCGAGGCGGCCGGCAAGGCCCGTACGGACGCCGCCGAGCAGGCCGACAGCCTGGTCGCGGAGGCCACCGCGCAGGCCGAGAAGATGGTGGCGGACGCCTCCGCCAAGGCGCAGCAGATGCGTACGGACGCGTCCGACGCGCTGGCCTCGGCCGAGCAGGACGCCAACCGGGCCCGCGCGGAGGCCCGCAACGACGCCAACCGGATGCGTTCGGACGCCGCCGAGCAGGTGGACCAGCTGCTCACCGAGGCGCGCGCGGAGGCCGAACGGATCGTCACCGAGGCGACCGAGCTGACCTCTTCGGCGCAGGACGACGCGGACCGCACGGTCCGCGAGGGCCGGGAGGCCGCCGAGCGGCTGCGGGCCGAAGGCGAGCAGCGGGCCGCGGAGCTGGTCGCGGAGGCGACCGCCGAGGCGGAGCGGCTGCGGGCCGAGGCCGCCGAGACGCTGGAGAGCGCGCGCCAGGAGGCGGAACGGACCGGCGACGCGGCGCGGGAGGCGGCGAACAAGACCCGTTCGGACGCCGCCGAGCAGGCCGACCAGCTGATGTCCGAGGCCGGCAGCGAGGCCGAGAAGCTGCGCGCGGACGCGGCGGAGACCGTCGCGGGCGCCGAGCGGGACGCCGACCGCACCCGGGCGGACGCCCGCGAGCAGGCGGACCGGATGATCGCCGAGGCCACCGCGGAGGCGGACCGGCTGCGCGCGGAGGCGGCGGACACCGTCACCTCGGCGCAGGAGCACGCCACCCGTACGCGTGCCGAGTCCGAGCGGATCAAGGAGGCGGCCGAGGCGGAGGCCGACCGGCTGCGTACCGAGGCGCTGGAGGAGTCGGAGCAGACCGTCGACGCGGCCCGCAAGGACGCCGCCAAGCGCCGCGCGGACGCCGCCGAGCAGGCCGACCAGCTGGTGGCCAAGGCCCAGGAGGAGGCGCTGAAGTCGGCGACCGCCGCCGAGGAGCAGGCCGACCGGATGGTGGGCGCGGCCCGCAAGGAGGCCGACCGGATCGTCGCCGAGGCCACCGCCGAGGGCAACGCGCGGGTCGAGAAGTCCCGTACGGACGCGGATGTCCTGCTGAGCGAGGCCCGCGGGGACGCCACCGCGATAAGGGACCGCGCCGAGGAGCTGCGGGCCCGTATCGAGAGCGAGGTCGAGGAGCTGCACGAGCGGGCCCGCCGCGAGTCGTCGGAGACGATGAAGAACGCCGGCGAGCGGGTCGACAAGCTGATCGCGCAGGCCACCCAGCAGCAGGCGGAGGCCGAGGAGAAGGCCAAGCGGATGGTGTCGGACGCCAGCAGCGAGGCCAGCAAGGTCCGGATCGCCGCGGTGAAGAAGGCGGAGGGGCTGCTCAAGGAGGCCGAGCAGAAGAAGGCCGCGGCCGTACGGGAGTCGGAGCGGCTGCGCGCCGAGGCCCGCGCGGAGGCGGAGCGGATCGTCGAGGAGGGCAAGCGGGAGCTGGAGGTGCTGGTGCGGCGCCGCAAGGACATCAACGCGGAGATCTCCCGTGTCCAGGACGTGCTGGAGGCGTTGGAGTCTTTCGAGACCCCGGCCAACGGTGGCGGCAAGGACGGGGCGAAGGCCGCGGCGGGGGCGGGCGCAACTCGTTCGAGTGGCAAGCAGTCTGAGGGGTAGCCACCCGAATGAGGGGCCATTCTCCACTCCAACCGTGCAATGACTCGATGACACGCCGTTGCGGCCCCTAGGATTCCCTTTATCACCTCACCGGTCTCTTTCGACAGGAACCCCATGAGCGACACTTCCTCCCCCTACGGCTTCGAGCTCGTGCGGCGTGGGTACGACCGCGGTCAGGTGGACGACCGCATCTCGAAGCTGGTCGCCGACCGCGACAGCGCCCTGGCCCGTATCACCTCGCTGGAGAAGCGGATCGAGGAGCTGCACCTCGAGACGCAGAACGCCCAGGCCCAGGTCAACGACGCCGAACCGTCCTACGCGGGCCTCGGGGCGCGCGTGGAGAAGATCCTCCGGCTCGCGGAGGAAGAGGCGAAGGACCTGCGCGAGGAGGCCCGGCGGGCCGCCGAGCAGCACCGCGAGCTGGCCGAGTCGGCCGCCCAGCAGGTCCGTAACGACGCCGAGCAGTTCGCGACGGACCGCAAGGCCAAGGCGGAGGACGAGGGCTCCCGCATCGTCGAGAAGGCGCAGGGCGAGGCGACCGCGCTGCGCGCCGAGGCGCAGAAGGACGCACAGTCCAAGCGGGAGGAGGCGGACTCCCTCTTCGAGGAGACCCGCGCCAAGGCCGCGCAGGCCGCGGCGGACTTCGAGACCAATCTCGCCAAGCGCCGCGAGCAGTCCGAGCGGGACCTGGCCTCCCGTCAGGCCAAGGCCGAGAAGCGGCTGGCGGAGATCGAGCACCGGGCCGAGCAGCTGCGGCTGGAGGCGGAGAAGCTGCGGACGGACGCGGAGCGCCGGGCCCGCCAGACGGTGGAGACGGCGCAGCGCCAGGCCGAGGACATCGTGGCCGACGCGAACGCCAAGGCGGACCGGATCCGCAGCGAGTCCGAGCGGGAGCTGGCGGCGCTGACCAACCGCCGGGACTCCATCAACGCCCAGCTGACGAACGTCCGCGAGATGCTCGCGACGCTCACCGGAGCGGCGGTCGCCGCGGCCGGAACCCCGGCGGACGAGGAGCCCATCTCCCGCGGCGTCCCGGCGCAGCAGTCGCGCTGAGGCGCCGTTCGTCGTGGTGACGCCGGTGCGGCCGGTGGGCTCCCGCGGCCCGCACCCGTGACGGCCGGTACCGCGCACCACGGCACGGACGTTTCCCGCCCGCCCGCCTCTCCCCGGAGGCCGGGCGGGCGGAATGCTTTCAGCAGATCTGCGGACCGTCGTACGAGCGGTCGCACGAGGGGCGTACGGGGCTCGTGCAGGACGCGTACGGGCCGTTCCGGCGACCGGTGACCCCGGCGCGTGCTGTCCGCTGCGCCCGAGATGCGGGGGTACCGGCCCCCGCTTAGCGTGCTGTACATGATCGAGATCGAGGGGCTGACCAAGCGTTACGGCGACAAGCTCGCCGTGGACGGGCTGACCTTCACCGTGCGGCCCGGGATCGTCACCGGCTTCCTCGGCCCCAACGGCGCCGGCAAGTCCACGACCATGCGGATGATGCTCGACCTGGACCACCCGACGTCGGGACGGGTCCGTATCGACGGGCGGCACTACCGGCAGCTGTCCACCCCTTGAAGCACCTCGGCGCCCTCCTGGACGCCAAGGCCGTGCACGGCGGCCGGAGCGCCTTCAACCACCTGCTGTGCCTGGCCCAGAGCAACGGCATCCCGCGCGCCCGCGTCCACGAGGTACTGGACACCGTCGGACTCACCGGGGTGGCCGGGAAACGCTCCGGCGGCTTCTCCCTGGGCATGGGCCAGCGCCTGGGCATCGCGGCCGCCCTGCTCGGCGACCCCGAGATCCTGATGTTCGACGAGCCGGTCAACGGGCTCGACCCCGAGGGCATCCACTGGATCCGCAACCTGATGAAGGGTCTGGCCGCCCAGGGCCGTACGGTCTTCGTCTCCTCGCACCTGATGAGCGAGATGGCGCTGACCGCCGAACACCTCATCGTCATCGGCCAGGGGCGGCTGCTGGCGGACACCTCGATGGCGCAGTTCATCCGGGAGAACTCGCGCGCGTACGTACGGATGCGGTCGCCGGAGCGCGAACGGCTGCTCGACGTGCTCAGGGGCGCCGGGCACCCGGCGGCGCCGGCCGGCGAGGCGGTGGAGATCGACGGGGTGAGCGCCGCCGACCTCGGCGAGCTGGCCGCCCGGCACCGGATCGTCCTGCACGAACTGAGCCCGCAGCAGGCGTCCCTGGAGGAAGCGTTCATGCAGCTGACCGCAGGATCGGTGGAGTACCACGCGCACTCGGCGGAGCCGCGGCCCGCGGCGCCGGCGGACGGCCTGCCGGACGCACCACCGCCGCCGGGAGCACCGGGGACGCCGGGAGCGTCGGGAACCCCGGGGACGCCGGGAGCACCGCCCCCGGACACCCCGCCCGGCGGCGGCTGGGGCGCCGGCCGGCGCGACAAGAAGCGGGGGTCCTGACGATGGCCGCCGTCTCCCGGGTCCTGGCCTCGGAGTGGACCAAGATCAGGTCGGTGCGGTCCACCGTGTGGACGCTGGGCATCGCGCTGGTCGTCACGGTCGCGCTGGGCGCGCTGATCTGCCTGCTCGCCTCGAACGACTTCGGCACCATGTCCCCCCGCGACCGGATCGCCTTCGACCCCACGAACATCAGCTTCGCCGGGATGGGCCTGGGCCAGCTCGCGATGATCGTCTTCGGGGTACTGGTGGTCTCCAACGAGTACAGCACCGGCATGATCCGTACCTCGCTCGCCGCCGTACCGCAGCGCGGCACCTTCCTCTTCGGCAAGGTCGCCGTCGCCGCCCTGCTCGCCCTCGTCGTCTCCTTCGTGACGGCCTTCCTCTCCTTCTTCGTCGGACAGGCCATGCTCGGCACGCACGCGGCGTCCCTCGGCGACCCGGGCGTCCTGCGCGCCGTGGTGGGCGGCGGGCTGTACATGACGCTGATCGCGGTGTTCTCGATGGGGGTGGCCACGATGCTGCGCAGCCCCATGCTGGCGCTGGGCATCCTGATGCCGTTCTTCTTCCTGATCTCCAACATCCTGGGCAACGTCTCGGCCACCGAGAAGATCGGCTGGTACCTCCCCGACCAGGCCGGCCACAAGGTCATGCAGGTGGTCGCGCCGGCCGGTGACGAGGTGCCGTACGGGCCGTGGGGCGGGTTCGCCATCATGCTGGCGTGGACGGTGGCCGCCCTGCTGTGCGGATACCTGCTGTTGAAACGGCGCGACGCCTGAGCGCGGCCCCCTCGGCCCGGCCCGCGTTTTGACGGGAACCGTCAGCCTGCGGATAACCTCCTAACCCTCACGGGGGTACGAGAGCACCTCTGCCCCGAACCATTTCTGAGGGGCGGAGAATGATCGAGGCATTCGGTCTGACGAAGCGCTACGGCGCCAAGACAGCCGTGCACAACCTGTCGTTCCAGGTGCGTCCGGGCACCGTCACCGGCTTCCTGGGCCCGAACGGCTCCGGCAAGTCCACGACGATGCGCATGATCCTGGGGCTGGACACCCCGACGAGCGGGCGGGTCACCATCGGCGGCATCCCCTTCCGCCGGGTGCCCAACGCCCCGCGGCACGTCGGCGCCCTGCTCGACGCCAAGGCGGTGCACGGCGGCCGCAGCGCGCGCCAGCACCTGCTCTGCCTCGCCCAGCTCTCCGGCATCCCGGCGCGCCGCGTCGACGAAGTACTCGGCGTGGTCGGCCTCCAGGACGTCGCCCGCAAGCGCTCCAACGGCTTCTCGCTCGGCATGGGCCAGCGCCTGGGCATCGCGGCGGCGCTGCTCGGCGACCCGCAGGTGCTGCTCTTCGACGAGCCCGTCAACGGCCTGGACCCCGAAGGCATCCTGTGGGTCCGCAACCTGATGAAGCAGCTGGCCGCCGAGGGCCGTACGGTCTTCGTCTCCTCGCACCTGATGAGCGAGATGGCGCTGACCGCCGAACACCTCATCGTCATCGGGCGCGGTCAGCTGCTGGCCGACATGTCGGTCAAGGACTTCATCTCGGCCAACTCCGCCGACTTCGCCCGGGTCCGTACGCCGGACACCGAGCCGGAGCTGCGCGAGAAGCTGGGCTCGCTGCTCGGCGAGGCAGGTGCCCAGGTCGTACCGGAGCAGGACGGCGCGCTGCGCGTCAGCGGGCTGCCGCTGCCCCGTATCAGCGACCTCGCGCACGACGCGGACATCCGCCTGTGGGAGCTGTCGCCGCATCAGGCCTCCCTGGAAGAGGCGTACATGCAGCTGACACAGGGCGTCGTGGACTACCGCTCGACGACCGACCAGCGGGCCGGCCTCCAGCAGCAGGCGCCCGGCCACGCGCCGCGGGGCATGGGTGTGCCGGGGCAGCCGCCGCAGGGGTACGCGGCGCCGCAGCCGGGCCCGTACGGTCAGCCCGGCCACCCGGGGCAGCCGCACCCGGGGGCCCAGGGGCAGCCCAACCCGTACGCGCAGGGGCCCGGCGGCGCGCCGGGCCAGGGCTACCCGCCGCCGGCCGGCCAGGGCTCGCCGTACGGACAGCCGAACCCGTACGGGCAGCCGCAGCCGGGCCCGCAGGCCGGCGCCCCGGCACCGATGCCGCCCGCCGCCCAGCCCGCCGCCCCCGCCGACATCTCCGAGCCGCACACCGAGGACGCCCGATGACCAGCCCTCAGCAGCCGCAGCCACAGCCTGAGCCGCACGACACCGAGGCGCCCGGCACCGGCCCGACGCCCGCGGCGGGGGCCCCGCAGCCGCCCGCACAGCAGCCCGCCCCGCAGCCGCCCGCCGAGCAGCCGGAGCCCCGGCCGCTGGCCGCGCACCCGCAGCAGCCGGGGCAGCAGCTTCCGGCCCAGCAGCAGCCCCCGGCGCAGCCGCCGGCCCGTGAGGCCGGGACGATGATGCTCCAGGCCCAGCAGCCGCCGGCCGCCGCGCCCGGCAAGGAGGCCGGGACGATGACGCTCCAGGCCCAGTCGGCACCGCAGGCCCCGCAGGGTGCGCCCGCGCCCCAGGCCCCGCAGGGCCCGCCCGCTCCGCAGGCCCCCCAGGGCGCACCGAGGGACGCGGGGACCATGACGCTCCAGGCCCAGCAGCCGCCCGCCGGTCCCCCGCCGCAGCAGGCGCCCTACCAGCAGCCGCACCAGCCCGCACAGCATCAGCAGGCATACCAGCAGGGCGTGCCACAGCAGTCCCAGCAGCCGCCCCACCAGCAGCAGATCCCGGCCGCCTGGCAGGCCGCCGGCCCCGGCGGCACCGGCCCGGCCTATGTCTCGCCGATCCCGGTGCGCCGGACCACCCTGGGGCACGCGCTCACCTCCGAGTGGACGAAGATCCGCTCGGTGCGCTCCACGATGTGGACGCTGGGCGTGCTGGTCCTGCTGAACGTCGGCCTCGGGCTGCTGATGTCGGTGTTCCTCGCGGGCCCGACCCGGGAGGTCGACCCGGTGCTCGGCTTCGCCTGGTTCGGCCTGCTGCTCGGGACGCTGTGCGTCATCCCCCTCGGCGTGCTGGTGATCGCCTCGGAGTACGGCACCGGCATGATCCGTACGACGTTCACCGCCTGCCCGAGCCGCGTCCGGGTGCTGACGGCCAAGGCGATCGTGCTGTTCGCGCTGACGTTCGTCGTCACCACGGTCTCCAACGCGCTGGTCGCGGTGGCCCACGCGGGGATGCTCAACGGCCCGGCGCCCACCGGTGACCAGTGGCTGCGGGCCACCGTCGGCTCCGGCCTGTTCGTGGCCCTGCTGGGCCTGCTGTCGCTGGCGGTCGGCACGCTGCTGCGGCACTCGGCCGGCGCGATCAGCGCGATGACGGGCCTGGTCCTGCTGCCCATGCTGCTGGCCGTGTTCATGATCGGGTCGGACAGCCTGCGCCCGTTCGCGACCAAGCTGATCGAGTACTCGGTCCCGAACAACCTCGCCGCCCTCTACGACCAGCCGTTCATGCCCGAAGGACCGTCCGGCTGGCAGCCGCTGCTCGTCCTCCTGGGCGTCACCGCCCTCGTCCTCGGCAGCGCGTACGCCGCGCTGGAGAAGCGCGACGTCTGACGCTTCTCAGTACCTCGGCGCGTTACGGGACCGCTGGAGCCGCGCGCTCCGGCGGTCCCGTGCGTTCCAGCACGCCTTGTGCCAGTGTCTGCGCTCGTCAACGTCGCCCTCCCGCGGCCAGGCGACGACGTGCGGCACCCCCGGCGGGATCTCCTGGTCGCACCCCGGGCACCGGTAGTGCTTGGCCGCTCCGCCGCCCCCCAGATGCCGTACGACCCATTCCTCGCCGCGCCATTCCTCGGTACGTTCCAGACCGTAGCGGCCCCCGCCCGCGTGGTCGGCTGGCTTCTCACCGCCGCGCGGGCGGTTTCGACGCGGAGACACTGGGCACCTCGGGAAATCTGCGGGGTCACGGGCCGTCACCACCCTACGCGGCTCCGTCATGGTGCGTAGTCGGCCGCCACAATCCTGCGATCATCGGGAAACTTCGCCGCAGGCCGTGCCCTTGGCACGTGTCACCCGTTGTTGCCTGTTGGGGGGATGTCGCGTCGGCTGCGAGGAGGCAGAAGAGCGATGCGTGTTGGGGCTTTCATTCTGGCCGCTCAATTTCCCGGTCAGGGACAGGGGGAGGCACTGCACCGGGCGGTGCGGTCCGCCGAAGTCGCGGAGGAGGCCGGGCTCGACGCGGTCTGGCTGGCGGAGCACCACTTCGTGCCGTACGGGGTGTGCCCGTCGGCGACGACGCTGGCCGCCCTGCTGCTGGGCCGTACGGACCGGATCGGCGTCGGCACGTCCGTCAGCGTGCTGCCGACCCAGCATCCGGTCGCTCTCGGTGAGCAGGCTGCGCTGCTGCACCTGACCTCCGGCGGGCGGTTCACGCTGGGGGTCGGCCGGGGCGGCCCCTGGGTGGACCTGGAGGTCTTCGGCTCGGGGCTGGCCGCTTACGAGCAGCACTTCCCCGAGTCGCTGGACCTGCTGCTGCGCTGGCTGCGCGAGCCGCGCGTCAGCGCCGCGGGGGAACGTCACTCTTTCCGGGAGGTCGCCGTCGTACCGCGGCCCGACGAGTCGCTGGAGATGCCGTCCGGGCCGCCCGTGATCCTCGCCTGCACCTCACCCCGGTCGGTGCGGCTGGCCGCCGAGCGCGGGCTGCCCATGCTGCTGGGGATGCACTGCGGGGACGAGGACAAGGCGGAGATGGTGGCGCTGTGGCGCCGGGTGGCGCTGGCGGCCGGGCGGGACCCGGAGCTGGTCGCGGCGGCGGAGCACGTCTCGGCCGGCGTGGTGCAGGTCGGCGACACCCGTCAGGGTTCGGCCGAGGTCCTCACGAAGGCGATGCCGGGCTGGCTGCGGCGCGGGCTGGCGGCCCATGAGACGGTCGACGGCCGCCACCGCGCCATGCGTGACCCGCTGGCGTACACGGAGCTGCTGTGCGACCTGCATCCGGTCGGTCCGCCGAAACGGTGCGCCGACCGGCTCGCGGCCTCGGCGGAGCGGACCGGCATCCGGCGCTTCGCGCTGCTCGTGGAGGGTTCCGGCGACCTGGCCGCCACCGAGGAGAACGTACGGCGGCTGGGCGCGGAGGTGTTGCCGCGGCTCCGCTGATCCGGATGCGGACGCGCTTACGGATGCGAGGGCGGGGCGGGGGCGCGGCGGCCCGCGCCGGCCGGCCGATGCTGCCGCATGCGCACCCTTGCCGTACGGCCTCCGTCGCGCATGCGCAGCGGCAGCATCTTCGGTCAGCAGTCGCGCAGCTCCGGCGACTGGTTGAGCAGCTGGCCCCGGACGGAGGTGAATTTGGCCAGCCTGTCGTCCGCCGACGGGTCGAGCGGGAAGACCGCGACCCGGTGGCAGTTCTGGAATGCCAGCCGCACACCGAAGTGACGTTCCAACGCCCCGCGTATCGCGTCACTCGCCAGAGCTCGCAGCAGCTGACCGCGTGCCCGCTCGTCCGGCGGCGGCGTCTGGTTGTCGGCGAACTGGCCGCCGTCCACCTTCAGCTGGGCCACCAGCGAGCTGATCATCCCCCATGCGTAGGGCAGGGAGGTCCGGACGCAGTCGACAAATTCCGCTTCGTCGACCTCGCCTCGCTCGGCCTGTTCGAGGAGGGCCGGTGAGACGTCGAGCGACATGAGGTTCTCCTCTCGCGGCCCCGCCGGGACGGAGCCTCAGGGATGGGACCGGGGGTTCGCGACGGAGCGTGTCCGTATCACGACCCCCCGCTTCAACGGTATGCCGCGCACCCGGCACGCACCAGGAGATTGCGGAGACAACCGGCCGCCGGCGGAGCGGGCCGTTCAGGGGCGAATCGCGTCGGCGGCCTCCGGTCGAGTAGCGTGACGCACCATGCGTCTCGTCATTGCCCGTTGCTCCGTGGACTACGCGGGCCGGCTCAGTGCCCACCTCCCGTCGGCCCCTCGCCTGATCCTCGTGAAGGCGGACGGTTCGGTCTCCGTCCACGCGGACGACCGGGCCTACAAGCCCCTCAACTGGATGTCCCCGCCGTGCACCCTCAAGGAGGGCGACGGCAGCGTGTGGACGGTGGAGAACAAGGGGGCGAGAAGCTCATCATCACCCTGGAAGAGGTGATGCACGACTCGGCCCACGAGCTGGGCGTGGACCCGGGTCTGATCAAGGACGGCGTGGAGGCGCACCTCCAGGAGCTGCTCGCCGACCGGATCGAGACCCTGGGCGAGGGCTACTCGCTCATCCGTCGTGAATACCCCACCGCCATCGGCCCGGTGGACATCCTGTGCCGGGACGCGGACGGCGCGACGGTCGCCGTGGAGATCAAACGACGCGGCGAGATCGACGGGGTCGAGCAGCTGACCCGCTATCTCGATCTCCTCAACCGTGACCCGCACTTGGCGCCCGTCAAGGGGTCTTCGCGGCCCAGGAGATCAAGCCGCAGGCCCGGGTGCTGGCCACCGACCGCGGTATCGGCTGCGTGGTGCTGGACTACAACGCGCTGCGCGGCATCGAGGACGACAAGCTGCGGCTGTTCTGAGCGGCGCCGCCCGCTCCCGGCGAGGGCGCCGGGAGTGAGCCCCCGCCCGCTCCGGACGAGGGCGCCGGGAGCGAGCCCGGCCGCCCCGCCGGTACGGACGACGACGGCCCGGTACGGAACGCCCGCCCACGAGGCGGACGGTCCCGTACCGGGCCGTCGTGCTGCGCTCAGGCGTCCGTGCCGCCGGCGATGGTGGTCGCCGAGCTGCTGCCGTTGGCGCTGCTGGGCGCCGGGTTGCCGGTGGTCCCGGTCGGTTCCTGGCTGGTCGGCTTGTCCGTCGGCTTGTCCGTGGGCTTGTCGGTCGGCTTGTCCGTGGGCTTGTCGGTGGGCTTGTCCGTCGGTTTGCCGGTCGGCTTGTCCGTGGGCTTGCCGGTTGGCTCGTCCGTGTCGGTGGGCCGGGTGGTCGGGCTGGTCGGGCCCGTCGTCGGGGTGGTCGGGTCCGTGCTGCCGTCCGTGGGCCGGCCGGTCGTCGGGTCCGTGGCGCCGGTGCTCGGGGCGGGTGAGCCGGTGGGCTGTCCGCCGGTGCCCGGCGTCGTCGAGCCGGGGCCGCCCGTACCGGGCCGGCTGCCCTGGCCGGTGCGGGAGCTGCCGGTGCCCGGCTGGTCGGCGGGCATGCCGTCGCCGTCCTGGCCCGGCTGGGCGGACTGCTCGGTCTTGACCTTCCCGCCCGTGCCGTTGTCGGGCCCGGAGACCGCGCCGAGGGTGACGACGGTGCCCAGGACGGCGACGAGCAGGGCGCCCGCGCCCGCGGCGACCAGGTTGCGCCGGGCGCCGAGCACCAGGGCCTTGCGGCCGCCGGTCCGGCCGCCGCCCTTGCCCGTGCCCGTGCCGCTGCCGGGGACGGCGCGGGTGACCACGGTGGGTGCGGTCGCGTCGACGGCCGGGGCCGACGCGAGGGCGGCGGGCACCCCGCCGGGCGGCGAGGCCGACTCCTCCGTCCGCGCGTCCGGGATCTCCTCACCGGCCGGCGTGGCCGTACCGGCGGGCGGGGTGAACGTGCCGGAGCGGTCGGCGACCAGGGCCAGCGCGCGCCGACCCGCGACCGCGCCGCGCCGGTCGGAGAGCACTCCGCGCAGTCCTATCGACGCCTCCAGCTCGGCCCGCGCCCGGTCCAGGTTGCCGATGCACAGGGCGAGCACGCCCAGCTCGTGGTGGAAGTACGCCTCCTCGGCGACCTCCCCGGCGATGCGGGCGGCCTCGGCGCCGTGCCGCAGGCTGCGCTCCCAGGCGTTCCAGTGCAGGGCGGCGGCGAAGGCCGGGGCGGCCGTACGGGCCAGCAGGACGGCGGCGCTGGGGTGGCCGCTCTCCCGGCTGCCGGTCAGGACGTTCATCGCGGCCAGGATCGCGTCGGCCTCGGCGGCGGCCCGCTCGGGCGTGACCGAGGGGTGGCCCGCCCACCAGGCGTAGTGCTGGGCGGCGGTCAGGGCCCGCTCGCCCGCGCCGTCGTCGTACCCGGCGGCCGTCAGCTGGTCCCCCACCGTCGCCGCGAGCCGGTAGTGGCCCCCGGCCGGGGTGATCAGCCCGCAGTCCAGCAGCGCGCCGAGGGCGGCGTCCGCGTGGGTGTCCTGGGCGAGCGCGGGCAGGTGTGCCTGGTGCGGCAGCTCGCCGCCCAGCGCGACCGCGAAGCGCAGCGTCTCGCGCGCCGCCTCGCTCAGCCCGGCGGCGATCAGCGGCGCGGGCGAGGCGGCCTCGGCGACGGTCGGCAGCGGTCCGGTGGTGCCGTCGTGGCCGTCACCGGCCGGGTCGTCAGAGCGTTCGCCGTACGTGCCGAAGGCGTCCTGGCCGGTACGGAGCCGCTGCCGCAGCAGGGCGCCGGCCTGGACGAAGCGCAGGGGCAGCCCTTCGGATTCGAACCACAGGTCGGCGGCCCACGCGGCCTCGTCGTCGGTGAGCGGCCGGCCGACGACGCCCTCCAGCAGTTCGCGGGAGGCCGCCCGGCCGATGCCGCCGAGGGCGACCTCTTCGAGGTGGGACCCGGGCGAGGGCGCGGCGACGTCGGGGGTGGCGGTGAACAGGAAGGCGCACTCGGGGGTGGCGCCCAGCAGTTCGTCCAGCGCGGCGCCGCCGAACTCCAGGTCGTCCAGGACGACGATGGCGCCGATCTCGCCGAGCAGGCGCAGCAGCTCGCCGCGGTCGGGGCGGTGCAGCGGGGCCCGGTGGACGGCGGCGAACAGCTCGTACATCACGTCGGTGGGCGTACGGCGGTAACCGGAGAGCCGTACGACGCCGTCGGGGGCCAGGTCCTCGCAGGCGGTGGCGACGGCGTCCAGCAGGCGCGTACGGCCCGATCCGGAGGGCCCGGTGACCCGTACGGATCTGCCGCGGGACAGCAGCCGCACCAGCCGGTCGGTCTCCTCGGCGCGCTCCAGGAGTGCGCCCTGGCGGCCGGCCGAGACCGGTACGGCGGGCGGGGCGGCGGCGCGGGCCAGTTCGGCGCGCTCCTCGGGGCCGTGCTTGCCGGGGACGGCGGGCTGCTCGCCGGGCGGGCAGGGTTCGATCTCGCTGCCGTCGACCGGGTTGACGGTGAGCAGGTAGGGGCCCGACACGAGCTGCACGGTGCGCGCGAGCCCGCCGGGGGCGGCCGCGGAGCCGCCGGCCGCGGGCGCCGGCGTCGTGGCAGGGGCGTCCTGCTCGCCGTACTCCTCAGGTCCCCGGTGGGTGTTCGGGTCCATGGTGAAATGCCCCCCAGATGCGCTTGGCGTGCCGACCGGCCGTTCGCGTCCCGGCCGTCCGCACTCCCCAGCCTCCGGCCGGGGTGCTCCCCGGCCGCCGCTTCTGGTCCGGTGCCCGCCGTGCGGCGAACCGGACGGCGGAAAACCGAACCTTAGACCTTCGCCCAGTATCTACGAAGCGCCGGGGTCCGTTCCTGCCCGGAACGTCACAGTGTTGTGAGAATCCTTCGGGTATGCGGCTTTTTGATCTTGCCGTCGGCGCCGTCAGACCCGCGGCAGGGTCTCGGCCGCGATGCCGCCCTCGATGGCGAGGATGCGGTGCAGGCGGGTGGCGACCAGCAGCCGCTGCATCTGCGGGGGTACGCCGCGCAGCACGAGCCGGCGGTTGGCCCGCCCGGCGCGGCGGTGCGCGCCCATGATCACACCGAGTCCGGTGGCGTCCCACGAGTCGAGTCCGGTCAGGTCCAGTACGAGATCGCCCTGGCCCGAGTCGACGGCGGCGTGCAGGACGGTTCGGGCGTCCGCCGCGCTGCGGACGTCGAGGCGGCCCCCGACGACCAGCTCGGCGTGGTCGCCCCTGATGTGCATATGCGCTCCCGGGTGATGAGTGCTCGATCGTTACGTCTACAGAACTGACTGCCTCTCGTGCGGCGAAGTTGCCGCCTGTAAGCGAACCGATACCGAATTCACCCCGGAGGGTGACGGCACCGGACCCGTGCGCCTGGCGCGCCGGCCACCGCGAGGGCGTGCCGCCGGCGGCCGGAGCCCCGGCCGCCGCGCTTCCGGCCGTGCCGGGAGCGGCGCCTGACGCCGCGACAGCGCGGTGCGGGGTCCGGGCCCGTCCGACGCGGAATCAGTGCTCGTAGAAGCCTTGCCCGCTCTTGCGGCCGATATCGCCGGCATCGACCATCCGCCGCATGACCTCCGGCGGCGCGAACTTCTCGTCCTGCGACTCGGTGTAGATGTTGTCGGTGGCGTGCAGCAGGATGTCCACGCCGGTCAGGTCGGCGGTGGCCAGCGGCCCCATGGCGTGCCCGAAGCCCAGCTTGCAGGCGGTGTCGATGTCCTCGGCGCTGGCCACCCCGGACTCGTACAGCTTCGCCGCCTCCACGACCAGCGCCGAGATGAGGCGGGTGGTCACGAAGCCGGCCACGTCACGGTTGACGACGATGCAGGTCTTGCCGACGGACTCGGCGAACGCGCGGGCGGTGGCGAGGGTTTCGTCGCTGGTCTTGTAGCCGCGCACCAGTTCGCACAGCTGCATCATCGGCACCGGCGAGAAGAAGTGCGTGCCCACCACCCGCTCGGGGCGCCCGGTGGCCGCGGCGATCTTGGTGATCGGGATGGCCGAGGTGTTGGAGGCGAGCACCGCCTCGTCCTTGACCAGCTTGTCCAGGTTCGCAAAGATCTCGCGCTTGACGTCGATCCGCTCGAAGACCGCCTCGACGACGATGTCCGCGTCGGCCGCCGCCTCCAGGTCGGTCGTGGTGGTGATCCGGGCCAGCGCCTGCTCGGCGTCGGCCGCGGCCAGCTTGCCCTTGCTCACGAACTTCTCGTACGAGGCCTCGATGCCGCCCTTTCCGCGGGCCAGCGCGCCTTCCGTCACATCGCGGAGGACGACCTCCCAGCCCGCCTGGGCCGAGACCTGCGCGATACCGGACCCCATGAGTCCGGCTCCGATGACGGCGAGCTTCTTTGCCACTTGCTGTCCCCTAACACGCTGTACACCTGACGGCTCTCGGCAGTGACGTTAGCGCCCGGCGGCGATCGATAGGAGGGTTAGAGATGCGCGTCACGTCTCAGATGACGGACATCACACGGCGTGGGCTCACCGGCCGCCGCGCACGGCATAGTTGAGGACCTTTCCGCTGAGCGCGTCCTCCAGGTCGTCGAGCAGGACGAGCGCTTCGCGTGACACCTCGTCGGGTGCTCTTCCGGCCATCATGGCGCGGGCGATGTGCGCCGTGAGCGTGGCGTGCACCCAGTTGAGCTGACCCGCCACCAGGAGCGGCAACCAGTCGTCCGCCGCGGCGCCGGCCTCCTGACGGAGGGTCTCCTCCAGGCGCGTGAGCTGTTCCTGCTGGAGGTGCCAGAGACGGGCCTTGAGGGTGGCGGCACCCTCGATGACCCGCAGGAAGCGGTCGTAGCCCGCGACCAGTCCGACGGCGGGTGAGACCGCCTCCACCTGCTCGCGGAGTTCGCGCAGCACGGCGGCGGCGGCCGACTCCCCGCGTCCCGGCCGCGTACGTGGCGCGCGAGGCGGTCCACCAGCCCGGCGCTGCGGTCCATGAAGAGGTCTTCCTTGGCCGGGAAGTAGTTGTAGACGGTGTTGACCGAGACCTCGCAGGCCTCGGCGATCTCCGCGATGGTCACCGCGTCGAAGCCGCGTTCCAGGAACAGGCCGGTGGCCATGTCCGAGATGTGCTGGCACGTCTGCCGCTTCTTGCGCTCCCTGAGTCCCTCAGCCATGCCCGCATCGTACGCCTTCTTGGTGGCTTTTAAATTTTGGGGGCGCTGCAAGATTTAAGTCCCTCTGTTTTGCTGTCCGGCATGGCAGTCATCACCGCGTCCGGGCTGGCCCGGACCTTCACCACCCCCGCGGCACCGTCGAAGCGGTACGCGGCATCGACCTCACCGCCGAACGCGGCGAGATCCTCGGCCTGCTCGGCCCCAACGGCGCAGGAAAGACCACCACCCTGCGAATGCTCACCACGCTTCTCGCCCCCACCGGCGGCCGCGCGACCGTGGCCGGCTGCGACCTCGTCCGCGACCCGGCCGGCGTCCGGCGCGGCACCGGGTACGTCGCCCAGTCCGGCGGCGTCGACCCCCACATCTCCGTACGGGAGGAACTGGTGACCCAGGGGCGCCTGTACCGCCTGCCGAAGGCGCGCGCCGCGGCCCGCGCCGAGGAACTGGCACACGATCTCGGCCTCGACGGACTGCTGGACCGCACCTGCGCGGCGCTGTCCGGCGGGCAGCGGCGGCGGCTGGACATCGCGATGGGCCTGCTGCACCGGCCCGCGGTGCTCTTCCTGGACGAGCCGACGACCGGGCTCGACCCCGGCAGCCGGGCCGACCTGTGGGAGCTGATCCGGCGGCTGCGTACGGATTTCGGCACCACCGTCGTCCTGACCACCCATTACCTCGACGAGGCGGACGCGCTCGCGGACCGCCTGGTGGTCGTGGACCAGGGCGTGGTGGCCGCCGAGGGCACCCCGCACGCGCTCAAGGCCGAGTACGCCGGCTCGCCCGACGCGTCCCTCCAGACCGTCTTCCTCGCGATCACCGGGCGCGGCCCCACCCCGGCGGACACCGCCCCCGTAGCCGTCTGACCGCCCCACCTCACCGGGAGTCCCGTATGCCCTCCGTGCTGTCCGACACCGCCCTGATCTTCGGGCGTTACGCCCGGCAGACCCTGCGCTCCAAGGTGCAGATGCTCTTCGGCGTACTGATGCCGCTGCTCTACCTGTTCTTCTTCGGCCCGCTGCTGACCAAGCTGCCGCTGGCCTCCGAGGGCAGCTCCTGGCAGGTCCTGGTGCCCGGCCTGCTGCTGCAACTCGCCCTCTTCGGCGCCTCGTTCTGCGGCTTCGCGATCATCCTCGAAAAGCAGTACGGCGTGGTGGAGCGGATGCGGGTGACGCCCGTCAGCCGGCTAGCGCTGCTGCTGGGACGGGTGCTGCGGGACGCCGCGCTGCTCACGTTCCAGGCGGTGCTGCTGGTGCTGGCGGCGCTGGTGATGGGGCTGCGGGCGCCGCTCGGCGGCATCCTCATCGGCTTCGCGTTCGTCGCCGTGACGGCCGTCGCCCTCTCCACCCTGTCGTACGCGCTGGCCATGAAGGTCGCCACACCGCAGGAGTTCGGGCCGGTCGTCAACGCCGCCACCATGCCCGCGATGCTGCTGTCCGGCCTGATGCTGCCGATGGCCCTGGCACCCGGGTGGCTCGACGTGCTCTCGCGGTTCATGCCGCTGCGCCCTCTCGTGGACGGCGTCCGCGCGGTCTACGTGGGCGACTACACCGGTACGCCCGTGCTGTACGGAGCGCTGGTCGCCGCCGGACTCGCCGTGGCGGCCGCGGCGGTCTGCGCCCGTGCGTTCCGCACGGCCGCGGCGTAGGTCCCGACCACGCGGCCGAGGCGCGGCGTAGGCTCGCCCGTATGGTCAATCTGACGCGCATCTACACCCGTACCGGCGACAAGGGCACCACCGCCCTGGGCGACATGAGCCGTACCGCCAAGACCGACACGCGGATCGCGGCCTACGCGGACGCCAACGAGGCCAACGCGGCGATCGGTGTGGCCGTCGCCCTCGGCTCGCTGCCGGAGGACGTCGTCACGGTGCTCGTCCGGGTGCAGAACGACCTCTTCGACGTGGGCGCCGACCTGTCGACACCGGTGGTGGAGAACCCCGAGTTCCCGCCGCTGCGCGTCGAGCAGTCCTACATCGACAAGCTGGAGGCGGACTGCGACCACTACCTGGAGAGCCTGGAGAAGCTGCGCAGCTTCATCCTGCCCGGCGGTACGGCGGGCGCCGCGCTGCTGCACCAGGCGTGCACGGTGGTCCGCCGCGCCGAGCGCTCCACGTGGGCGGCGCTGGAGACGCACGGCGACACCATGAACCACCTCACCGCCACCTACCTCAACCGCCTCTCCGACCTCCTGTTCATCCTGGCGCGCACGGCCAACAAGGAACAGGGCGACGTCCTGTGGGTGCCGGGCGGCGAGCGGTAGGCGCACCGCCGGGACGGCTACCGGTAGGCGTCCTCGCGGGCACGCTCGTGGCCGTCCGCGCCACCCGGGGGCAGAACCCCTCCGGCGCCTTCTTCGGCCACAGCGTGTAGCTCACCGCGATGACCAGGTTGATGCCGATGACGAAGAGCATCTTGGCCTGCCAGTCACGCAGCGAGACGGTCTGGGCGGGGTCACCCACGTACCAGGCCGCGAGCTGCAACAGGCCGATCGCGATGAGCGCGGCGAGAATCCAGCGACCCGCCGACCACCACTCGAAGACCGCGCGCTCCCTGCCGTACTTCGGCGCCGACACGGGCGGCGGGCCGCCCGCGAAACGGTGGGCGAAGCGGACGTCCACCCACTTGATCGTGCGGTGCCCCAGCGCGGCCGAGAAACCGATGTAGACGGCGGCGAGCCCGTGCTTCCAGTCGGCCTCGGCACCGTTCTTGAGGTCGATGGCGGTGACGACCAGCAGGACGAGTTCCAGCAGCGGTTCCAGCAGCAGGACGGCGGCGCCGGTACGCGGCATTTTCGCCAGGTAGCGCAGGGCCAGTCCGCCGGCCAGCAGCACCCAGAAGCCGACCTCGCAGACGATGATCAGTGTGACGATCACGGGACTCCCCTTCTCTCCTGTCCCTTCCAGGCTCACCCCGGAATCCGGCCGTCACCTCGTCACCCGCGATGATCCGGCGCTGCATCTTTCGATGTAGCGCGCCGCGCCACGGGTTCGGCCGGGGCGTGGAGGCGACGGGCCGCGCCGCCGTGTTTGATGGAGGGGTGACCGCGAGACCCTTCGCCGCCCTGGCGCGCCCGCACCGCGACGACGTGTGCATCGCCGTCGGCGGCCTGCTCGGCGGTCTGCTGCTGTGGGGACTGCGACTGCACAGCAGCCCGCCGCTGCTGGGCGTGCCCTCCTGGCTCGGCCTGGTGCCGCTGGCCGTCCTGTCCGGCACCGAACTGCTGCGCCGGACCGCCCCGCGGACCGCGCTGGGCCTGGCGACCGTCGCGCTCCTCGCGGACGTGTGCTGCGGCGGGCTGCTCGTCACGATCGTGATGTTCACCGACATCGTCTACGCCGCGGTGCTGTACGGGCCCCCGGGCACCGCCCGGCGCGTGCCGGTCATAAGCGTCCTGCTCACCGTCGTCGCCACCATCGTCCCGGTGGCGGTCCTGCACGACCCGCAGGCCCTGCTGCTCGGTCTCGGCGTCGGCTTGATCACCATCAGTCCCGCCTGGACCGGCGTGATCATCCGCGAACACCGCAACGCCGCCCGGGCCGCCCGGCTGGAGGCCGAACAGACCGCGCTGCTGGCCGAGATGGACCGTACGCAGGCCATCATCGCCGAACGCGCCCGGATGGCCCGCGAGCTGCACGACATGGTCGCCAACCACCTGTCCGCCATCGCCATCCACGCCACGGCCGCGCAGTCCATCGACGACCCGGGCGCCAGCCGCGAGGCGCTCGGCGTCATCCGCGAGAACAGCGTCCAGGGCCTCGCCGAGATGCGGCGGCTGATCGGCCTGCTGCGGGACGCGAAGGACCCCGGCGGCACGGCGGAGGCCACCCCACTCTGGACGGGCTCGACGCGCTGCTGGCCCAGGCCCGCTCCAACGGGGCGAGCAGCGGCCTGACGTTCAGTCTGGAGGACGCCCGGGCCGACGGCGGCGGCGCGCGGCTCCCCGCCCCGGTGGAGCTGGCCGCGTACCGCATCGTGCAGGAATCCCTGACCAACGCCCTCAAGCACGCCGCGCCCGGCGACGTCGTGGTCCGTATCGCCCACGGTTCCGACGCCTCGCTCACCGTCTGCGTCACCAGCCCCTTCGGTGACCGGCCCGGCCCCCGGGCGCCGGGCTCCGGTGCCGGGCTGATCGGCATGCGGGAGCGGATCGAACTGCTCGGCGGCCGGTTCGAGGCCGGTCCCGAGGACGGCGGCGAGCACGCCGACGGCAAGGTATGGCGGGTACGGGCCACCCTTCCCGCCCGCGAGGAGGAAGAACGACGATGACCGCTGCCACCGGCCGCCCGGTCCGGGTGCTGATCGCCGAGGACCAGTCCGCCGTACGGGCCGGGCTGGCGCTGATCCTGCGCTCCGCCCCCGACATCGACGTGGCCGGGGAGGCCGCGGACGGCGAGGAGGCGGTGCGGCTGGCCCGCGAACTGCGGCCCGACCTGGTGCTGATGGACATACAGATGCCCAAGCTGGACGGCGTCTCGGCCACCCGGGCCATCGTCGACGAGCAGCTGGCCGACGTCCTGGTGCTGACCACCTTCGACCTGGACGAGTACGTCTTCGGGGCGCTGCGGGCGGGGGCCGCCGGCTTCCTGCTCAAGGACAGCGAGGCGGCGGCGCTGCTGGACGCGGTGCGCACGGTGGCCGCCGGGGAGGGGATGATCGCCCCGGCCGTGACCCGGCGGCTGATCGCGGAGTTCGCCAATCCCCGTACGGTACGGCGGCCCGCCGGTGCCTCGGCGCCGGACCCGGCCGTCCTGGACGCGCTGACCCGCCGTGAACGCGAGGTGCTGGGCTGCCTGGGCCGGGGCCTGTCCAACGCCGACATCGCGGAGCGCCTGGCGATGGCGGAGGCCACGGTGAAAACGCACGTCAGCCGTCTGCTGGGGAAGCTGGAGCTGCGCAGCCGGGTGCAAGCGGCGGTATTGGCGCAGGAGTTGGGTGTCGGCGACGGCCGGGAAGGGTAGGGGAGCCGCCGCGCCGGGCGGGCGCGGCGGAGGCTGCCACCCACTTTGGTCCAGACCTCTTGACCGCAGGTCTGGACCTTTTACGCTCCCTTCACATCTTCGCGGTGAGCGCGCCCCACAGCGCTCACCGGGCGGCGCAGGTTCTCCCCCACCTCCACCCCCTTACCTGGGAGCATCCGTGACACCCGGAACCCTGACACGCACCACCCACGCCCGACGAAGAACCCTCGCGTTCCTCACCGCACTCCTCCTGCCCGTGGCAGCGCTCATCGGTCTGGCCGGCGCCACCCCCGCGCACGCCGCCGAGTCGGCGACCGCCACGTACACCAAGGTCTCCGACTGGGGCACCGGCTTCCAGGGGCAGTGGACGGTGAAGAACACCGGCGACACCACCATCAACGGCTGGACCGTCGAGTGGGACTTCCCGTCCGGCACCACCGTCGGCTCCGCCTGGGACGCCCAGGTCAGCGGCTCGAACGGCCACTACACCGCCAAGAACGTCAACTGGAACGGCACCATCACCCCCGGCGCCTCGGTCAGCTTCGGCTTCATCGGCTCCGGCTCCGGCGGCGGCGACGTCAGCGGCTGCAAGCTCAACGGCGGTTCCTGCGACGGGGCCCAGCCCGGTGACACCCCGCCCTCCGCGCCCGGCAAGCCCGTCGCCGGGGACATCACCGACACCTCCGTACGCCTGACCTGGACCGCCGCCACCGACGACAAGGGCGTCAAGAACTACGACATCCTGCGCGACGGCACCAAGGTCGCCACCGTCGAGAAGCTCGCCTACACCGACAGCGGCCTGACCAAGGACACCGCGTACACCTACACCGTCGTCGCCCGCGACACCGCCGACCAGACCGGCCCCGCGAGCGAGCCCACCGCCGTCCGCACCACCGGCGGCGGACAGCCCGGTGACACCCCGCCCTCCGCGCCCGGCAAGCCGGTGGCGGGCGACATCACCGACACCTCCGTACGGCTGACCTGGACCGCCGCCACCGACGACAAGGGCGTCAAGAACTACGACATCCTGCGCGACGGCACCAAGGTCGCCACCGTCGAGAAGCTCGCCTACACCGACAGCGGCCTGACCAAGGGCACCGCGTACACCTACACCGTCGTGGCCCGCGACACCGCCGACCAGACCGGTCCGGCCAGCGCCGCCACCACCGTCCGCACCACCGGAGGCGGCGGCCAGCCCGTCGACGCGGTCAAGCTGGGCTACTTCACCGAGTGGGGCGTCTACGACCGCAACTACCACGTGAAGAACCTGGTCACCTCGGGCTCCGCGAGCAAGCTGACGCACATCAACTACGCGTTCGGCAACGTCCAGGGCGGCAAGTGCACCATCGGTGACGCCTACGCGGCCACCGACAAGGCGTACACCGCCGACCAGAGCGTGGACGGCGCCGCCGACACCTGGGACCAGCCGCTGCGCGGCAACTTCAACCAGCTCAAGAAGCTCAAGGCGAAGTACCCGAACATCAAGCTCCTGTGGTCCTTCGGCGGCTGGACCTGGTCCGGCGGCTTCACCGACGCGGTCAAGAACCCGGCCGCCTTCGCCGACTCCTGCTACCAGCTGGTCAACGACCCGCGCTGGGCCGGCCTCTTCGACGGCATCGACCTGGACTGGGAGTACCCCAACGCCTGCGGCCTGACCTGCGACACCAGCGGCCCCGCGGCCTTCAGCGACATGATGAAGGCGATGCGCGCCAAGTTCGGCAAGCAGCTGGTCACCGCCGCGATCACCGCGGACGGCTCGGACGGCGGCAAGATCGACGCGGCCGACTACGGCGGCGGCGCGCAGTACGCCGACTGGTACAACGTCATGACGTACGACTTCTTCGGCGCCTGGGACAAGACCGGCCCGACGGCCCCCCACTCGCCCCTGACGTCCTACCCCGGCCTCCCGAAGCAGGGCTTCACCACCGACGCCGCCCTGCAGAAGCTCAAGGCCAAGGGCGTCCCCGCGAAGAAGCTGCTGATCGGCATCGGCTTCTACGGACGCGGCTGGACCGGCGTCACCCAGGACGCCCCCGGCGGCACCGCCACCGGCCCGGCCCCCGGCAAGTACGAGGCCGGCATCGAGGACTACAAGGTCCTCAAGGCGAGCTGCCCGTCCACCGGCACCGTCGCCGGCACCGCCTACGCCCGCTGCGGCGGCAACTGGTGGAGCTACGACACCCCGGCGACCATCGTCGGCAAGATGAACTACGCCAAGCAGCAGGGACTGGGCGGCGCGTTCTTCTGGGAGTTCAGCGGTGACACGGCCGACGGCGAACTGATGACCGCCATCGACAGCGGCCTGAAGTAACCCGGCTCACCACCCCCGGACCGGCCGGGGAGGCGGCGTCGCCCCCGCCTTCCCGGCCTTCCGGCCGTTCAGCCGCGCCTTGCGGGTCTACGCCACATTCACCCTCTGGCCGGGAGGCGCCGCCTCCAGCCACGCCAGGAAGCCCGTCAGGGCGTCCTCGCTCATCGCCAGCTCCAGCCTCGTACCGCGGTGGCGGCAGGCGAGCACGACGGAGTCGGAGAGCAGGGCCAGCTCCTCCTCGCCCTGGGGGTGCGGCGCTCCAGCACCTCGATGGCGAAGCGTTCCAGTTGGCGGCGGGGGCGGGGCGCGTAGGAGAAGACGCGGAACCACTCCACCCGGTCACCGTTGTAGCGGGCGACCCCGTAGATCCAGCCCTTGCCGCTGGGCTCGGTCTCCTCGTCGGGCACGTTCCAGCGCAGGCTGCAGTCGAAGGTGCCGCCGGAGCGCTGGATGAGCCGTCGCCGTAGACCGAAGACGAAGAGCCCCAGCAGCACCAGTACGACGACCGCGCCGCTCACGAGCAGAGCGAGGACCATCCGAACCGACCTCCTCGCCTCGATGGGGGTACCCGCGCGCCGGTTCGGGCGCGAGGGGAAAACGCACCTGCATTGCCTCAGCCGCGGACCGCCCTGGAGGATTCCAGCGCAGCCCGCGGCTGAGGGACGAACTCGTCGGTGGAGGGCTTCAGTGCACGCCCGCCACCGCGCGCAGCCGGACATCGGCGCGGCGCTCGGCGGCCGCGTCGGCCTCCGACTTCGCCCGCTCCAAGGCCCGCTCCGCGCGCTGGACATCGATCTCGTCGGACAGCTCGGCGATCTCCGCGAGCAGAGACAGCTTGTTGTCGGCGAACGAGATGAAGCCGCCGTGCACGGCGGCGACGACGGTGCCGTCCCCGCCCTCGCCGGTCGTACGAATCGTCACCGGACCGGACTCCAGCACGCCGAGCAGCGGCTGGTGCCCCGGCATGACGCCGATGTCGCCCGACGAGGTGCGCGCGACGACCAGGCCGGCCTCGCCCGACCAGACCTGACGGTCGGCGGCGACCAACTCGACGTGCAGCTCAGCCACGATGGCTCCTCGGGTCTCCACCTGCCGGGTACGGCAGATGTTGGGTCAAATACTAGTGGTCGTTCGGACCGGGGGCGGCCAGGGCCGCCCCGGAACGCGGCCGGGCCTCAGGAGACGCCCAGCTCCTTGGCGTTCGCCTTCAGGTCCTCGAGGCCACCGCACATGAAGAACGCCTGCTCGGGGAAGTGGTCGTACTCACCGTCGGCGATCGCGTTGAACGCCGCGATGGACTCGTCCAGCGACACGTCCGAGCCGTCGACACCGGTGAACTGCTTCGCCACGTGGGTGTTCTGCGACAGGAAGCGCTCGATACGGCGGGCACGGTGGACGGTGAGCTTGTCCTCCTCGCCCAGCTCGTCGATACCGAGGATCGCGATGATGTCCTGCAGGTCCTTGTACTTCTGCAGGATCGTCTTGACCCGCGAGGCACAGCTGTAGTGGTCCTGCGAGATGTACCGCGGGTCCAGGATGCGGGACGTCGAGTCCAGCGGGTCCACCGCCGGGTAGATGCCCTTCTCCGAGATCGGACGCGACAGCACGGTCGTGGCGTCCAGGTGGGCGAAGGTGGTGGCCGGCGCCGGGTCGGTCAGGTCGTCCGCGGGGACGTAGATCGCCTGCATCGAGGTGATCGAGTGACCACGGGTCGAGGTGATGCGCTCCTGGAGGAGGCCCATCTCGTCCGCCAGGTTCGGCTGGTAACCCACCGCGGACGGCATACGGCCGAGCAGGGTGGACACCTCGGAACCCGCCTGGGTGTACCGGAAGATGTTGTCGATGAAGAAGAGGACGTCCTGCTTCTGGACGTCACGGAAGTACTCCGCCATCGTCAGACCGGCCAGCGCGACCCGCAGACGGGTGCCCGGGGGCTCGTCCATCTGGCCGAAGACCAGCGCGGTCTTGTCGATGACGCCGGAGTCCGTCATCTCCTCGATCAGGTCGTTGCCCTCACGGGTGCGCTCGCCGACACCGGCGAACACCGACACACCGTCGTGGTTGTTGGCCACGCGGTAGATCATTTCCTGGATGAGGACGGTCTTGCCGACGCCCGCGCCGCCGAACAGACCGATCTTGCCGCCCTTGACGTACGGGGTCAGCAGGTCGATGACCTTGACGCCGGTCTCGAACATCTCGGTCTTGGACTCCAGCTGGTCGAAGCTGGGGGCCTTGCGGTGGATCGGCCAGCGCTCGGTGACCTCGACCGTGGACGGGTCCACGTTCAGGATCTCGCCGAGGGTGTTGAACACCTTGCCCTTGGTGACGTCACCGACCGGGACGGTGATCCCGGCGCCGGTGTCGGTCACCGCGGCCTGGCGGACCAGACCGTCGGTGGGCTGCATCGAGATCGCGCGGACCACGCCGTCACCCAGGTGCTGGGCGACCTCGAGGGTCAGCGTCTTGAGCTTGCCCTCTTCGGCCGGGTCGGCGACCTCGACGTGCAGCGCGTTGTAGATCTCCGGCATCGCGTCGACGGGGAACTCCACGTCGACGACCGGGCCGATGACCCGCGCGACGCGGCCCGTCGCCGTGGCCGTCTCAACAGTGGTGGTCATAGTTGTCAGTCACTCCCCGCGGTCGCGTCGGCCAGTGCGCTCGCGCCACCGACGATCTCGCTGATTTCCTGGGTGATTTCGGCCTGGCGGGCCGCGTTGGCAAGCCGCGAGAGCGACTTGATGAGTTCTTCCGCGTTGTCGGTCGCCGACTTCATCGCGCGCCGCGTGGCGGCGTGCTTGGAGGCGGCGGCCTGGAGCAGCGCGTTGTAGATGCGCGACTCCACGTACCGCGGCAGCAGGGCGTCCAGGACGTCCTCCGCCGACGGCTCGAAGTCGAACAGCGGCAGGATCTCGCCCTTGGACGACTCCTGCGCCTCCTCGGCCGTCTTTTCGAGGCTGAGCGGCAGCAGCCGGTTGTCCACCGGCGTCTGCGTCATCATCGAGACGAACTCGGTGTAGACGATGTGCAGCTCGTCCACGCCGCCCTCGGCCGTGTCCTGCTGGACGGCGGCGATCAGCGGCCCGGCGACGGCCTTGGCGTCCGCGTACGTCGGGCTGTCGGTGAAGCCGGTCCACGAGTCCGTGACCTTGCGCTCACGGAACCCGTAGTACGAGACACCCTTGCGGCCGACGATGTAGGTGTCGACCTCCTTGCCCTCGGCCTTGAGCCGCCCGGTGAGCTGCTCGGCGGCCTTGATGGCGTTGGAGGAGTAGCCGCCGGCCAGGCCGCGGTCGCTCGTGATGAGCAGCACCGCGGCCCGGGTGGGCTTGTCCACCTCGGTCGTCAGGGCGTGCTTGGTGTTCGAACCGGTCGCCACCGCCGTCACCGCGCGGGTGAGCTCACTCGCGTACGGCGTCGATGCCGCCACCTGGCGCTGCGCCTTGACGATGCGCGAGGCGGCGATCATCTCCATCGCCTTGGTGATCTTCTTGGTCGCGGTGACGGAGCGGATGCGACGCTTGTAGACCCGGAGCTTGGCTCCCATGGATCAGGTCCCTTCCGTCGTCACTTGCTCGTGCTGACCGGAGCGTCCTCACCGAGAAGCTTGCCGTCCGAGGTCTCGAACTGCTGCTTGAAGGTGGAGACCGTGTCGGTGAGCGCCTGGATGGTGTCGTCGGACATCTTGGCGCCCTCGGCGATGCTGGTGAGCAGCTCCTTCTTCTCGCGGCCCATCCAATCCAGCAGCTCGCGCTCGAAGCGGCGGACGTCCTGGACCGGGACGTCGTCCATCTTGCCGGTGGTACCGGCCCAGATGGAGACGACCTGCTCCTCGACGGGCATCGGCTGGTACTGGCCCTGCTTGAGCAGCTCGGTCATGCGCTGACCACGGGCGAGCTGGGCCTTGGAGGCCGCGTCCAGGTCGGAACCGAAGGCGGCGAACGCCTCCAGCTCACGGAACTGGGCGAGGTCCACGCGGAGCCGGCCGGAGACCTGGCGCATGGCCTTGTGCTGGGCGGAGCCACCGACGCGGGAGACCGAGATACCGACGTTCAGCGCCGGGCGCTGGCCCGCGTTGAACAGGTCGGACTCCAGGAAGCACTGGCCGTCGGTGATGGAGATGACGTTGGTCGGGATGAACGCCGACACGTCGTTCGCCTTGGTCTCGACGATCGGCAGACCCGTCATCGAGCCGGCACCGAGGTCGTCGGAGAGCTTCGCGCAGCGCTCCAGCAGGCGGGAGTGCAGGTAGAAGACGTCACCCGGGTACGCCTCACGGCCCGGCGGGCGGCGCAGCAGCAGAGAGACGGCGCGGTAGGCGTCGGCCTGCTTCGAGAGGTCGTCGAAGATGATCAGGACGTGCTTGCCCTGGTACATCCAGTGCTGGCCGATGGCCGAGCCGGTGTAGGGCGCCAGGTACTTGAAGCCCGCCGGGTCGGACGCCGGGGCGGCGACGATGGTCGTGTACTCCAGGGCACCGGCCTCCTCCAGCGCGCCGCGCACGGACGCGATGGTGGAGCCCTTCTGGCCGATGGCGACGTAGATGCAGCGGACCTGCTTCTTCGGGTCGCCGGAGCGCCAGTTGTCGCGCTGGTTGATGATCGTGTCGACGGCCAGGGCGGTCTTGCCCGTCTGGCGGTCGCCGATGATCAGCTGACGCTGGCCACGGCCGATCGGGACCATCGAGTCGACGGCCTTGTAGCCGGTCTGCATCGGCTCGTGGACCGACTTGCGGACCATGACGCCCGGAGCCTGGAGCTCCAGGGCGCGGCGGCCCTCGGACTCGATCTCGCCGAGGCCGTCGACCGGGTTGCCCAGCGGGTCGACGACGCGGCCGAGGTAGCCCTCGCCCACGGCGACCGAGAGCACCTCACCGGTGCGGCGCACCGGCTGGCCCTCCTCGATACCGCTGAACTCGCCGAGGACCACCGCACCGATCTCGCGCTCTTCCAGGTTCAGCGCAAGACCGAGCGTGCCGTCCTCGAACTTCAGCAGCTCGTTCGCCATCGCCGAGGAAGACCCTCGACCTTCGCGATGCCGTCACCGGCCTCGCTGACCGTCCCGACCTCCTCGCGCGAGGCCGCGTCCGGCTTGTACGCCTGGACGAAGTTCTCCAGCGCGTCCCGGATCTCCTCCGGCCGGATCGTGAGCTCCGCCATCTGGGTTCCCTGCTCTCCTTGTTGGGCCCGTCGTCGTTTACGGGGGACTGTGCGTCCCCCGCCGCAGGCAGGGGCGGTTGCCCCCGTGATGTCACTGCGTCCACGGCCCAACTCGGGCCGCCGTACTACTTCTTGAGTTGGTGGGTGGGTCAGCCGGCCATCCGCCGGGACGCCTCTTCGAGGCGTGCCGCGATGCTGCCGTTGATGACCTCGTCGCCGATCCGGACCTGGACGCCGCCGAGGACCTCGGGGTCCACGTCGAGGTTCAGGTGGACCTGCCGTCCGTACACCGCCGCCAGGGCCGCGCCGAGGCGCTGCCGCTGGGTGTCGCCGAGCGGCACCGCGGAGGTGACCACCGCGACCATCCGGTCCCGGCGGGCCGCGGCCAGCTTGGACAGGGCGTCCAGCCCTGCTTCCAGGCTACGGCCCCGCGGCTGTGCGACAAGCCGGACCACGATGCGCTCGGTGACCGGGTTGGCCCGGCCGCCCAGCAGCGAGCGCAGCAGCTCGGCCTTGGCCGGGCCCTGCGCGGTGCGGTCGGTCAGTGCCGCGCGCAGTTCGTGCGACGAGGCGACGATCCGGCCGAACCGGAACAGCTCGTCCTCGACGTCGTCGAGGGCGCCCGCCCGCTGCGCCGCGACGAGGTCGGCGCCGTACGCCAGCTCCTCGGTCGCGTCCGCCAGGTCGCGGGAGCGCGACCAGCGGGAGCGGACCATGCCGGAGAGCAGGTCGACGGTCTCGCCGCCGACCTGGCCGCCGAACAGGCGCCCGGCCAGCTCGGCCTTGGCCTCGCCGGCCTGCGCCGGGTCGGTGAGGACCCGACGCAGCGACACCTCGCGGTCGAGCAGAGCGGTGACGGCAGCCAGCTCCTCGGCGAGCTTCGCGGCGTCGACGGTCGTGTTGTCCGTCAGCGCGTCGAGCTGCTCGCGTGCGGAGGCGAGTGCCTCGCGGCTCGCTCCATTCATCGGCCGGCCTCTGCCTTCGTCGGGTCCGACGCCGCCTTGGCCTCGAGCTCGTCGAGGAAGCGGTCGATGGTCCGGCTCTGGCGGGCGTGGTCCTCCAGGGACTCACCGACCAGCTTGCCCGCCAGCTCCGTGGCGAGCTTGCCCACGTCCTGGCGCAGCGACTGCGCGGCCTGCTTGCGGTCCGCCTCGATCTGGGCGTGGCCGGCCGCGATGATCTCCTCGCGCTGCCGCTGGCCCTCGGCACGCATCTCGGCGATCAGGGTCGCTCCCTGCTCCTGCGCCTCCTGGCGCAGCCGGGCGGCCTCGTGGCGCGCGTCGGCGAGCTGGGACCGGTAGTCCTCCAGGACCTGCTGGGCCTCGGCCTGTAGGGCATCCGCCTTCTCGATGCCGCCTTCGATCTGCTCGCGGCGCTTGTCCAGAACGTTGTTGATGTTCGGGAGGAGCTTCTTCGCGAGGAAGCCGAAGACGATGAAGAAAGCGATCAGGCCGATGACCAGCTCTGGAATCGGCGGGACGAGGGGGTTCTCAGGAACCTCCGCCGCCATGTTCACCAGGGCGCTCACATCAATGCCTTCCGTCTAAGTGGCGTCGTCGGTGCGTTCCGTGCTTAGGACGGGTACGCGTAGCCCATGACGATGCCGATGAGGGCGAGCGCCTCGCAGAAGGCGAAGCCCATGATCTGGTTGGTGCGGATCAGGCCGGCGGCCTCGGGCTGACGGGCCAGGGCCTGGGTGCCGTTACCGAAGATGATGCCGACGCCGACGCCGGGGCCGATGGCGGCGAGGCCGTAGCCGATCGAAGCGACGTTGCCAGTGAGGCCGGCGGCGAGTTCGAGAGTCGCGGACATGCCGTGTCTTCCTTCTCTTTCATGGACCGGTGGGGGTTGGCCACCGGACGTCTGGTGGAACTGCTGGGGTGCCTGGGGGCTCAGTGGTGCTCGGCGAGCGCGCCCTGGATGTAGTTGCAGGCCAGGAGCACGAAGATGTACGCCTGGATGGCCTGGATGAAGAGCTCGAAAGCCGTCATCACGATGGTCATGACGAACGAGACGCCCGCGTAGGCGATGCCGATGCCGTTCAGCAGGTACCAGCTGGCGACGGTGAACATCAGGATGAGCATGTGGCCCGCGAACATGTTCGCGAACAGCCGGACCGCGTGCGTGAAGGGCCGGATGATCAGGTGCTGCAGCAGTTCCAGGAACATGATCAGCGGGAGAACCCAGCCGAGCGACTTGTCGTAGCCGGTGAGGTTCTTCAGACCGCCGACGAAGCCCTGGCGCTTGAACGTCAGCACGAGCCAGGTGATGTAGACCACCAGGGCCAGGCCCATGGGGAACGCGATGACCGAGGTCACCGGGAACTGGGCGACCGGAATGATCGACCAGAGGTTCATGATCCACACGAAGAAGAACAGCGCGACCATGAAGGGGACGAACTTCTCGCCCTCCTTCTTGCCGAGCGCGTCGTAGACGAGCCCGCGGCGCACGAAGTCGTAACCCGCCTCACCGATCATCTGCAGCTTGCCGGGCACCACCTTGGCGCGGCCGAAGGCGGCCCAGAAGAACGCCACGATGATCACCGTGCTGACCAGGGCCAGCAGCATCGGCTTGTTGAACTCGTAGCCACCGATGGTGAAAAGGGGCTCGAAGACGAACGAATGAAGGCCCGGGGCCTCGAAGCCACACCCCGGGATGAAGAGGTGGCACTCCGTGTCGAGGGCGAGCATCGTTTCAGCACTCACCGCGAGCTCCTTCAGCGTGGCGCATGGGTACGGCAACCTCGTTGTGTCGGCGCGGCATTGAGCCACGGTGCGGCACTGGACTGGTCTTACGGATTGGGGGGCGGCTGATCGGCGCGGGGCCGGATCGGTTCACAGGCGTCGGCCGGACGTGCAACCGGTTCCCTGACTCGGAACCTGGAGGCTCAGCCGCCTGCGCCGACTGCGCCGCAGTTGGCACCGGACGATAGCAGGCTCTCGCGTGGGCTTTTATTCCGGCCCTACGGCTCACGTCCGCGACCCCGTGGTTTCCGCCTTCTTGGACTCGGCGGATTCGGGATTCACGTAGAGAACCTTGGCCTTCATATAGCTGCGGGCCTGGAAGGCGATCCACACCAGGACGGTCGCGAGCAGGGTGAAGGCGAACGCCCTGACGTTGAAGAGCGTGGTGTCCTTGAAGACGATCATGAAGACCGCGACAGCCAGGATCTGCACCGCGTACAGCAGCAGTCCCATCATCTGAAACAGATCCGGGAGGCGCTTCGCGGTCTGCTGGAGAACCACCAGACCCGACCCCATCAGCAGCAGCACCAGCACCGTTCCGATGGCAGCACCGATCGCGCCCTGCCCGCCCGCGACCACAGCGCTGATCACGACGCCGACGGCGCCGGTGGCAAGCGAGGGTACGGAGACATTGGCAAGTAGGCGGGCGTCAGTGGACTGCATGGCGGCGCTCCGGCAAAAAATGGGGGTGGTGTCGTCAGGGACGAGCGTAGACCCGGCCTGAGGGAGTACCTGAGGCCGAAAGACCGTCGCACTACGGCCCTTCGGCTCTGTCGCCGGGTTTCGTGAACGGTATCACAAACTATTTGATGAGGTCTTTACCTGCTCGGTGTGCTACCCGTCACACGTGAGCAGTAATCCGCGCGTTGGAGCGCGACACGGCGGCACTCTGTCTGCTATGTAGCCCATTGAGGGGATTTTCGAGCGTTGCTCGTCCGAGCGAAAACGCGCCTCAGCGATGACTTCCGGCCTTACGCCGGTCGGTGAACCGCGACCGGTCACCGATCGCGGTGGCCCCGTTGACGCCCGACGGCACCGGCTGCCGCTCCCGCTCCGGAGCGCCCTCGCCGTCCGCCGTCCGTCCCCCGTCCGGGTGCCCGGCCTCGTCGATCGCCGCGCTCTCCGCCGCGGCCGCGGAGACCGCCGCCGCCTGCACGCTGCGCCGGTAGCGCGGCGGCACCATCCACTCCATCCAGCGCGGCGCCCGCGGCGTGAAGCGCGGCAGCAGCAGGAGGACGAGCCCGATCGCGCTCAGCAGCACGATGCCCAGCACGACCCAGACGCTCGCGTTGTTGACCGAGTACGCCACGGCGCCGAAGGCGATCAGCGCGGACCAGAAGTACATGATCAGGACGGCGCGGCTGTGCGAGTGGCCGATCTCCAGCAGCCGGTGGTGCAGGTGGCCGCGGTCGGCGGCGAACGGGGACTGGCCCTTCCACGTACGGCGCACGATGGCCAGCACCAGGTCGGCGACCGGCACCGCGATGATCGTCAGCGGCAGCAGCAGCGGGATGTAGACCGGCACCATCGCGTGGGTGGCCTCGCGGACGCTGCCCGCCTTCAGGTTGAGCAGGTCCGGGTCGACCTGGCCGGTCACCGAGACCGCGCCGGCCGCCATGACCAGCCCGATCAGCATCGACCCCGAGTCGCCCATGAAGATCCGCGCCGGGTGCATGTTGTGCGGCAGGAAGCCCAGGCACATGCCCATCAGGACGACCGAGAACAGCGTCGCGGGCGCGGCCGCCTCGATGCCGTACCCGAACCACATCCGGTACGCGTACATGAAGAACGCCGCGGCGGCGATGCACACCATGCCGGAGGCCAGCCCGTCGAGGCCGTCCACGAAGTTGACGGCGTTGATGGTGATGACGACCAGAGCGACCGTCAGCAGCGTGCCCTGCCAGGGGCTCAGCGAGACCGTGCCGATGCCCGGCACCGGGATCCACAGGATCGTCAGGCCCTGAAGGACCATCACACCGGCGGCGATCATCTGCCCGCCGAGCTTGACCAGCGCGTCCACGCCCCACTTGTCGTCCAGCACGCCCAGCACCCAGATCAGCGCGGCGCCCGAGAGCAGCGCGCGCGGCTCGTTGGAGTGCTCGAAGACGGATTTGAGGTTGGCGAGATGGGCCGCGACCAGCAGGCCCGCGCACAGCCCGCCGAACATGGCGATGCCGCCGAGGCGCGGGGTGGGTTCGCGGTGCACGTCGCGCGCGCGGATCTCCGGCATCGCGCCGGCCGCGATGGCGAATTTCCGTACCGGCCCGGTCAGCAGGTAAGTGACCGCGGCCGTGACGCACAGCGTCAGCAGGTATTCACGCACGGGCTGCCCCATTGGTATCGCTGGCCATCACAGCCACACACCATATGCGTGTCCGCCCCCTATCCGTGAACGTAAGGGAAGACACCCCCGCCCCGCGCATGGTTCCAGAGCTCAGCCCGGATGGGGATATGGGGGAAAGCGCCGGACCAATGCCATGGTCGCCGCGCGGGCGCCGGGTCCTCCCGTACGGCCGCCGCGATCAGCGCGCCGACGCGCACCGCCTCGTCCTCGCCCATGCCCTGGGTGGTCAGGGCGGCGGCCCCCAGCCGCAGCCCGGGACGGCGTCCTGACGGGTCCTCGGGGCACGGCAGGGCGCAGGTGTCCAGCACGATGCCCGCCGCCGCGCAACGCCCCTGGCCGTACGGGCGTCCGCGCCCAGCGGCGCCGAGTCGGCGGTGATCAGGTGGGTGTCCGTACCGCCGGTGGTGACCGGCAGGCCCTCCTCGGCCAGTGAACCGGCCAGCGCCCGGGCGTTGGTGACGACCTGCCGCGCGTAGCCGGCGAAGGCGTCGGTGGCGGCCTCGCCGAAGGCGACGGCCTTGGCGGCGACCGCGTTCATCTGGGCGCCGCCCTGGGTGAACGGGAAGACCGCCCGGTCGATGCGCTCGGCCAGCTCGGCGCCGCACAGGATCATGCCGCCCCGGGGGCCGCGCAGCACCTTGTGGGTGGTCGCGCACACCACGTCCGCGTACGGGACCGGGCTGGGCGCCAGACCCGCGGCGACCAGCCCGATGGGGTGGGCGGCGTCCGCGATGAGGTACGCGCCCACCTCGTCGGCGATCTCCCGGAAGACGGCGTAGTCCAGATGCCGCGGATAGCAGATCGAACCGCAGACGATGGCCTTGGGCCGGTGGCGGCGGGCCAGCGCGCGCACCTCGTCGTAGTCCAGCAGGCCGGTGTGCGGATCGACGCCGTACCCGGTGAAGTCGAACCAGCGGCCAGAGAAATTGGCCGGGGAACCGTGGGTCAGGTGCCCGCCGTGCGGCAGCGCCATGGCCAGGACGGTGTCACCGGGACGCAGCAGGGCGGCGTACGCGGCCAGCACGGCCGAGGACCCGGAGTGCGGCTGGACGTTCGCGTGCTCGGCACCGAACAGGACTTTGGCACGTTCCACGGCGAGCCGCTCGGCAAGATCCACGACCTCGCACCCGCCGTGGTGGCGGGCGCCCGGATAGCCCTCGGCGTACTTGTTGGCGAGCGGGGAGCCGAGGGCGGCCAGCACGGCCCGGGAGGCGAAGTTCTCGGCGGCGACGAGCTGCAGCCCGTCGCCCTGCCGGGCCGCCTCGGCGAGCAGCACGCCGGCGATCTCGGGGTCCTGCTCCAGCAGCCCCGCGAAGTCGGGCGTCCAGGCGGGCGGCGGGTACCCGCCGTGTCCCGCCCCTGGCCCGGCCGCCTCCCTCCGGGCAGCCGTGATGTCGCTCCGGGATGACGTGGTGGTGGCGGGCATGGCGCGCTCCGGGCCTCGGACGGGGACGTGGTCCCAATGTAGGCGCGGTGGGGGGTTGGGGCGCGGTGGAGGGAGCTGGAGGGGGGTGGGTGGGGGCGGGGGGCTATGAGGGTGGGGTGGGGCGCTATGAGGGTGAGGGTGGGACTGCTCGCCCTACGGGGCGCACGCGCACGTTCCCCCACCGGGGGCCTACCCAGCCGCAGCCACACCGAAGCTCGCACATCCACGCCGCCCCGGAACCAGACCACCCGCCCTACGGGACGCACGCTCACATTCCCCCACCGGGGGCCTACCCGGACCGGACCGGAACGAAGCCACAACCCTCAGCTCCCCCAAAAGCCCGGCCCCCAGCCCCCGCCCCCACACCCCTCAACACCCCCAGAAGCCCCGTCCCCGCCCCCGCAGCCCCGGCCCCTCCCGGAACCTCAGGCGCGCGCCGGAACCCCCGTCAGCGCCGTCACGACAGGGTCCAGCGCCTGGTTGATCTCGTCGCCGATGGAGCGGAAGAACGTGATGGGCGCGCCGTACGGGTCGTAAACCTCGTCCGCCTCCGGGTTCGGCGCCAGCAGCCAGCCGCGCAGTGCCGCAGCGGCGCCGACCAGGGCGCGGGCGCGTTCGACCAGCCCGCCGCCGGGCAGCGCCGGGTCGGGCTCGGGCAGCGTGGCCGGGTCTATGGCCCGTACGAGACGGTTGAACTCCTTCAGCGTGAAGGTGCGCAGCCCCGCGGAGTGGCCCATGGAGATGACCTGGGCGCGGTGGTCGCGGGTGGCGGTCAGCACCAGGTCGGCCCGGATGACGTGCTCGTCCAGCAGCTCACGGCCGGTGAAGTCGGCCGGATCCGCGCCGTAGTCGGCCAGAACCGTGGCAGCGTGGGTCTCCATGGGCGCGCCTTCGTGGCCCCAGGTGCCGGCGCTCTCCACGACCAGGCCGCCGCGGTCCGCGCCCAGCCGCAGGTCGAGGGCGTGCCGGTGCAGCCGCTCGGTGATGGGCGAGCGGCAGACGTTGCCGGTGCTGACGTGGAGGATGCGGAACGTGCGGTAGCTGTCCTCGCCGGGTCCCGCTATGCCACGCCCGAGGGGCGCAATCAATTCGCCACCTCGAGCCCGGGAGCCACCTTGCGCAGCTCCTCCGCGCTGATCGCGCCCTCGCGCAGCAGCAGCGGCGTCGGCCCGGTGACGTCCACGATCGAGGACGGCACGGCGGCGGGGGTCGGGCCGCCGTCCAGGTAGACGGAGACGGAGTCGCCGAGCATCTCCTGGGCGGCGTCGCAGTCCTGCGGCGACGGGTGCCCGGTGAGGTTGGCGCTGGAGACGGCCATCGGGCCGAACTCGGTCAGCAGCTCGATGGCGACCGGGTGCAGCGGCATACGGACCGCGACCGTGCCGCGGGTCTCCCCCAGGTCCCAGGTCAGCGACGGCTGGTGGGTGGCGACCAGGGTCAGCGCGCCGGGCCAGAAGGCGTCGACCAGTTCCCAGGCCTGCTCGGAGAAGTCCGTGACGAGCCCGTGGAGGGTGTTCGGGGAGCCGACGAGCACCGGGGACGGCATGCCGCGCCCGCGCCCCTTGGCCTCCAGCAGGTCACCGACGGCCTCGGCACTGAACGCGTCCGCGCCGATGCCGTAGACGGTGTCGGTCGGCAGCACGACCAGCTCGCCGCGACGGACGGCCGATGCGGCCTCGCGCAGACCGGTCGCGCGGTCGGTCGCGTCGCTGCAGTCGTAACGCCGTGCCATTTAACGGACCTCCTCGTGCGGAACGTACAGATGACTCGTGGGGGCCGGGCTCGTCATGGCGTCGCCCTGCGCGCGGTGGCGAAGCGGGGCCGGTTGTTCAGGTCGGGGTGGTCGGCCGCGTCGGCCCACCCCGTTCCTCGGTGAAGATCCACGGAACCTGGCCGCCCTGGGTGTCGGCGTGCTCGATGACCACGACGCCGCCGGGCCGCAGCAGCCGGTGTGCGGTCCGCTCGATGCCCCGGATGGTGTCCAGGCCGTCCTGGCCCGAGAACAGCGCGAGCTCGGGGTCGTAGTCGCGTGCCTCGGGTGCGACGTACTCCCACTCGGTCAGCGGGATGTACGGCGGGTTGGAGATGACCAGGTCCACCTGGCCGTCCAGCTCGGGAAGCGCGGTCAGCGCGTCGCCCTGCTGGAGAACGACGCGGGACCCCTCGACGTTCTTACGGGCCCACTGCATGGCCTCGTCGGACAGCTCGACGGCGTGCACCCGGGAGCGCGGCACCTCCTGGGCCAGGGCGAGCGCGATGGCTCCGGAGCCCGTGCACAGGTCCACGATGAGCGGTTCGACGACGTCCATGGCCCGTACCGCGTCTATCGCCCAGCCGACGACCGACTCGGTCTCCGGGCGGGGTACGAAGACGCCGGGGCCGACGTGCAGCTCCAGGTAGCGGAAGAAGGCCCGCCCGGTGATGTGCTGGAGCGGTTCGCGGGCCTCGCGGCGGGCGACGGCCTCCCAGTAGCGGGCGTCGAAGTCCGCGTCGGGGACCCGGTGCAGTTCACCGCGCTTGACGCCGTGGACGTGTGCGGCGAGTTCCTCGGCGTCGAAGCGCGGTGAGGGTACGCCGGCGTCGGCCAGCCGCTGGGTGGCCTGGGCCACCTCGGCGAGCAGCACGGTGCGGGGATTGGGCCCGCGGCGGGGCCGCTGGGGGTCGTGACCCCCGGAAGGCGACGGCACGCTGTTCCTCCGGCTCGTTCTACGGGCGTTTTACGGGCGTTCTGCGGGCTTACTGGGCGGCGGCCAGCTTGGCGGCCGAGTCGGCGTCCACGCACGCCTGGATGACCGGGTCGAGCTCGCCGTCGAGCACCTGGTCCAGGTTGTACGCCTTGAAGCCGACGCGGTGGTCCGAAATGCGGTTCTCCGGGAAGTTGTACGTCCGGATGCGCTCGGAGCGGTCGACGGTACGGACCTGGCTGCGCCGGGCGTCCGACGCCTCCTTCTCGGCCTCCTCCTGGGCGGCGGCCAGCAGCCGCGACCGCAGGATGCGCAGGGCCTGCTCCTTGTTCTGGAGCTGGCTCTTCTCGTTCTGGCAGGAGACGACGATGCCGGTGGGCAGGTGGGTGATCCGTACGGCGGAGTCGGTGGTGTTGACCGACTGGCCGCCGGGGCCCGACGAGCGGTAGACGTCGATGCGCAGGTCGTTCGGGCCGATCTCGACCTCGACCTCCTCGGCCTCGGGCGTGACGAGCACGCCGGCCGCGGAGGTGTGGATGCGGCCCTGGGACTCGGTGGCGGGCACCCGCTGGACGCGGTGCACGCCGCCCTCGTACTTCAGGCGGGCCCACACGCCCTGGCCGGGCTCGGTGGCGCCGTTGCCGCCCTTGGTCTTCACGGCGACCTGGACGTCCTTGTAGCCGCCGAGGTCGGACTCGTTGGCGTCGAGGATCTCGGTCTTCCAGCCGACGCGCTCGGCGTAGCGCAGGTACATGCGCAGCAGGTCGCCGGCGAACAGCGCGGACTCCTCGCCGCCCTCGCCGGCCTTGACCTCCAGGATGACGTCCTTGTCGTCGCTGGGGTCGCGCGGGACCAGCAGCAGCCGCAGCTTCTCGGTGAGCTCCTCGCGGCGCGCTTCGAGGTCCTTGACCTCGTCGGCGAAGTCCGGGTCGTCGGCGGCCAGTTCGCGGGCCGTGTCGATGTCGTCGCCGGTCTGCTTCCAGGCGCGGTACGCCGTGATGATCGGGGTCAGCTCGAAATAGCGCTTGTTGAGCCGCTTGGCCTCGCGCTGGTCGGCGTGGACCGCGGGGTCGGCCAGTCGCTTCTCAAGGTCGGCGTGCTCGCCGATCAGTTCCTCGACCGCCTCGAACATCGTGGGGGTTCCTCACCTGGCTGTGTCTTCCGGGATCCGGGGGTTCCCGGTTGCCGGTTGCCGGCACGTGTGCGGCGGGGCCGCGGCCCCTGGGACCTCCGGCGGGGTCCGTGGCCTGGACGACAAAACGCCGGTCCGCCGCCCCTTCGCGGGGCGAGACGGAACCGGCGCCTTGCGGGTCGCTACTTCTTGGCGGCGCCGGCGCCCTTGCCGAAGCGGGCCTCGAAGCGGGCCACACGGCCACCGGTGTCGAGGATCTTCTGCTTGCCCGTGTAGAACGGGTGGCACTCGGAGCAGATGTCGGCACGGATGGTGCCGCCGGCCACGGTGCTACGGGTGGTGAACGACGCGCCACAGGTGCAGCTGACCTGGGTCTCGACGTACTCCGGGTGGATGTCGCGCTTCAAGGGATTCTCCTAGGTTCGGGAGGGCTCCGGGTCGTCACGCGGATTGCGTCACGTGAACCGGGGCCGACGGTCCAGTCTGCCAGGACTGGCCTCATCTCCCAAAACCGGGGGGCGCCGGATTTTGTTCCCGGGCGGTCCGCGGCGTCGGGAGACGGGCCGAAGAAACGATTCCGCTACTTGACGTAGCTGTCCGTTCCACCCTTGTCACCTGCGGAATCCTTGATCGCTTCCTTGGGGATGTCCCGGTCCTGGCGGAGCGCGTCCCAGACCTGCCCGGACTGCTTCTCCAGCGGCAGCACCCGGGACGGATTCTTCGGGTCGTAGGTGACCGGCAGCGTGACCATGTCGATCTGGTCCGCCCCGATGCCGCCCATCTCCTTGGCGAGTCCCATCAGCGCGTTCACCGAGTTCAGGTCGCTGTCGGTGGTGATGGCCTTGGTGGCGGTGTCGGCGATGCCGTAGAGCTTCGTCGGGCTGGACAGCAGCCCGATGCTCTTCACCTGCTTCATCAGTGCCTTGATGAAGGTCTGCTGGAGCTGGATGCGGCCCAGGTCGCTGCCGTCGCCGCCGGGCACGCCGTGCCGGGTCCGTACGAGGCCGAGGGCGTCCTCACCGTTGAGGGTGTGCTTGCCGGGCTCCAGGTTCAGGTGGCTCTTGTTGTCGTGGATGGGCTTGGTGGTGGTGATGTCCACGCCGCCGAGGGCGTCGATGAGCTTCTTGAAGCCGTTGAAGTCGACCTCGACGAAGTGGTCCATCCGGATGCCGCTCATCGCCTCGACGGTCTTGACCGCGCAGGCCGGGCCGCCGACCTCGAAGGCGGTGTTGAACATGGCCTTGCGCTGGCCCGGCACGTTCTTGCCGTCCTTGGTGCAGTCGGGGCGCTGGACCAGGGTGTCGCGCGGGACGCTGACGACGCTGGCCTTCTTGTGGCCCTTGAAGATGTGCACGATCATCGCGGTGTCGGAGCGGGCGCCGCCCTCGTCGGTGCCGTACTCGCCGTTCTTGCCCGCCCGGGAGTCGGACCCCATGACGAGGATGTCCATCGACCCGTCGTCGTTGTCCTTGGGCCGGTCCTTGCCGAGGGCGGCGTTGATGTCGACGCCCTTCAGGTTGCCGTTGAGTTTGAAGTAGACGTAGCCGAGTCCCGCGCCACCGAGCAGTACGCAGCTGACCAGCGCGCACACGGTGATCGTCAGGGCGCGGCGGCGCCGGGTCGGACCCTTGCGCCGGCGGCCCGTGGCACGTATGCCGCGGGAACGGCTCTTGGCCGTGTTCGCGGCCCTGCTGTCGTCCGCCATCTGCTCCTCAGTCCTCGTTCTCTCGCCTGCCCCTCGCCGCCACCGTTCAGCGTCCGGCCACGGTTTGTTGCTCCTTGAAAGACGGGGGCAGACCGGAAGGGTTGCACAACGGGGTTGAGAGCCATTCTTAGAAACCGGCCCGCCGGAACTCCGGCCAAAAGTCGACTTTTGCCGGGGTGACCAGGGGTTTCGTCCGGGGGCAGAAAGCGGAGTGATGGCCTCCGGAGGTGCCGCGCGTGTGCGCAAGGCAACAATCTGCGGGTTTCCGCCGACAGCACGAAGCCCTCCCCGCCACCGAAGTGACCGGGAGGGCTCAGCCGTGCGGCTACGGCCGTGTCCGGCGCCTGCACGGGCGCCGGCGGACCGTTCGTACGGGGCCGGCGTCAGTCGTTGCCGTTGCCGTTGCCCATACCGGGCGTCGTCTTCTGGATCTGGAGCAGGAACTCCGCGTTGGACTTCGTCTGCTTCATCTTGTCCAGCAGCAGCTCGATGGCCTGCTGCTGGTCCAGGGCGTGCAGCACCCGGCGCAGCTTCCAGACGACGGCCAGCTCGTCGCTGCCCATCAGGATCTCTTCCTTACGGGTGCTGGACGCGTCCACGTCCACCGCCGGGAAGATGCGCTTGTCCGAGAGCTTCCGGTCGAGCTTGAGCTCCATGTTGCCGGTGCCCTTGAACTCCTCGAAGATCACCTCGTCCATCCGCGAGCCGGTCTCGACCAGCGCGGTGGCCAGGATGGTCAGCGAGCCGCCGTCCTCGATGTTGCGCGCGGCACCGAAGAACTTCTTCGGCGGGTACAGCGCGGTCGAGTCGACACCACCGGACAGGATGCGGCCCGACGCCGGGGCGGCGAGGTTGTACGCACGGCCCAGACGCGTGATGGAGTCCAGCAGGACGACCACGTCGTGCCCCAGCTCCACCAGGCGCTTGGCGCGCTCGATGGCCAGTTCGGCGACGGTGGTGTGGTCCTCGGCCGGGCGGTCGAAGGTCGAGGAGATGACCTCGCCCTTGACCGACCGCTGCATGTCGGTGACCTCTTCCGGACGCTCGTCGACCAGGACGACCATCAGGTGGCACTCGGGGCTGTTGCGGGTGATCGAGTTGGCGATCGCCTGCATGATCATGGTCTTGCCGGTCTTCGGCGGGGCCACGATCAGTCCGCGCTGGCCCTTGCCGATCGGCGCGACCAGGTCGATGATGCGCGGCGTCAGCGCGCCGGGCTCACCTTCCAGGCGCAGCCGCTCCTGCGGGTAAAGGGGCGTCAGCTTGCCGAACTCCGGGCGCCCGCGGCCCTGTTCGGGCGAGACGCTGTTGACGGTGTCCAGGCGCACCAGCGCGTTGAACTTCTCGCGGCGCTCGCCCTCGCGGGGCTGGCGGACCGCGCCGGTGACGTGGTCACCCTTGCGCAGGCCGTTCTTGCGGACCTGGGCGAGCGAGACGTACACGTCGTTCGGTCCCGGCAGGTAGCCGGAGGTCCGGATGAACGCGTAGTTGTCGAGGATGTCGAGGATGCCCGCGACGGGGATCAGCACGTCGTCGTCGGAGACCTGCGGCTCGTTGCCGAAGTCCTCGCGGCCGCGGCGGCCGCGGCGGTCGCGGTAACGGCCGCGGCGCCCGCGGCGGCCGCCCTCGAAGTCGTCCCCGTCCTCGTCGGCCCGGCGGTTGTCCCGGTTGTCGCGGCCGTCGCGCTGCTGGCGGTTGCCGCCGCCCTGCTGGTTGCCGCCGTCACCGTCGTTGTTCTTGTTGCGGCGGTCGCGCTGGCCGCGCTCACCGCGCTCGCCCCGCTCACCGCGCTCGCCCCGCTCACCGCGGCCCTGGCGGTCGCCCTTCTGGCCGCGGTCCTGGCGGTCCCCGCGGTCCTGGCGGTCGCCCTTGCCCTGACGGCCCTCGGCGTTGTCCGCGGCGGCCTCGGCCTTGGCGTCCTCGCGCTGTGCGGTACGGGTGTCGGCCTTCGCCTCGGTCTTGCCCTCGGCCTGCGCCTCACCGGCGTTGTCGGGGCTGCCCGCGGCGGCCGTGGCGCGGCGCCGGCGGCGCTCGCCGGCCGGCTGCTCGTCGCTCGGCTGGCCCGGAATGTCGATCTGCTGCTGGCCGGCGCTCTTGTCGGCGGCGGCCTTGCCGTCCGCCTTGCCCGCGGCCTTGGCGTCGCCGTCCTCGCCCGTACGGGCCTTGGAGGTCGCCCGGCGCTTGGGCTTGGTCTCGGCCTCTGCGGGCGCGTCGCCCTTGGCGGCGGCGCCGGAACCGGAGCCGGCGGCCTGCTTCTCCTTGATGACCTCGATCAGCTGGCTCTTGCGCATCCGCGCGGTGCCCTTGATACCGAGGCTGGAGGCGACCTGCTGCAGCTCTGCCAGGACCATGCCGTCCAGGCCGGTGCCGGAACGGCGGCGCCGCGCAGGCGCGGCGGGAGCGTCCGTGGCGGGCGCGGTGGCACTGCCATCGGTGCGTACGCCCATCAGATCGGTGGTGTCGCTCACGAAGGGTCCTTCCCTGGAGCGGGCGTCGGCCTGTCTGGCTCGGCGACCGGTTGTGCTGTCCGGCTGCGGTCCCGTACTTGCGGACCTGGCCGGGGCGGTGGTCCCGCCGGAAATGGCGGAGAGATCAGTTCATGGTTCCGGCGCGAGGAGATGTCTGTGACTCATGTCCGTCACGCCGATTCCGGAGCGTGCTCGCTTCTGCTCAGGCAACTGCTCCAAGCAGTTTGGGAGGCTCCCGGAAGAAAGGTGGTCCCGATGAGGGACACGGAATACCGCGCCACAGAGGCGTCACGTACTCACTTGAGGTTAACACTACCGGATCCAACAAACATTCCCCTCTCGAAGACCGGCAATCGTCGATCACCCGGCGAGCGGCAGCACCGAGGCGCCCGCCGCGTCGAGGGCCAGCCGGTTGGCCGCCCACCCCTCGCCCGCGAGGCCGGCGACCTTGTCGGCCGCGTCCTCCTGGACCAGCGCGAGGACCGTGGGTCCCGCGCCGGAGACGACCGCGGGGACGCCGTCCGCCCGCAGTCGGTTCACCAGGGCCAGGCTCTCCGGCATCGCGGGAGCACGGTACTCCTGGTGAAGTCGGTCCTCGGTCGCGGCCAGCAGCAGCTCGGGGCGCCTGGTCAGGGCCTCGACGAGCAGTGCGGCGCGGCCGGCGTTGGCCGCGGCGTCCACGTGCGGGACGGTACGCGGCAGCAGGCCCCGCGCGGTCTCGGTGAGCACCGGCTTGCCCGGTACGAAGACCACCGGAACGATGGAATCGGCGGGATCCATCCTGATCGCGCGCGCCGATCCGGTATCGGTCCAGGCCAGGGTGAAGCCGCCGAGCAGACAGGCGGCGACATTGTCCGGATGTCCCTCGATCTCGGTGGCCAGTTCCAGCAGCGCCGCGTCGTCCAGCTTCTGTTCGGCCCCTATGGTCACCGCCCGGGCGGCCATGATGCCCGCGCAGATCGCGGCGGAGGAGGAGCCCAGGCCGCGGCCGTGCGGAATGCGGTTGGCGCACACGATCTCCAGGCCGCGCGGCTGCCCGCCGAGCAGGTCGAAGGCGGCGCGCAGGGACCGTACGAGCAGGTGGCTCTCGTCGCGCGGCAGGGTGTCGGCACCCTCGCCCGCGATGTCGACGTGCAGGCCGGAATCGGCCACCCGCACCACGACGTCGTCGTACAGGCCCAGGGACAGCCCGAGGGCGTCGAAGCCGGGACCGAGATTGGCGCTGGTCGCGGGGGTGCGCACCCGGACGGCGGCGGCGCGGAACGCTGGACCGGCCATCGCTCGATGACTCTCCTTGATGTGATGCTGCGGCACTGCCCCGGAGCGCCGCGGCACCTGGGTGCCCGGCCGGCTCATGGGGACCGTTCTGACCTGCCCTGCACACCACTGCGACATGCCGTGGGGAGGGAGTTGGCTGCCAGCCTATCGAAGGAAGGTTCTGTGGCGACATAGGGCGCACAGGAGGCGCACGATGCGTGTCGCGCGCCGCCCACGGCCCACGGCCGCCTTTGCAGCCTTTGCAGGGTTTTGCTCCGTCCGAGGTTACGGGGTTCCTGCGGGCTCCGTAACCCCTTTTCGCGGTGTCGCACGTTCGGGGCGTACTCCCGGCCGCGGGAAACCGCGGCCGGGTGCGTCGCATCTCCGGGGGCGTACTACGCCAGGCCGAGGCGTTCGGCCGCGGCGTCCGCGTCGACCGGGACGGTGACCGGCTGCGGGGCGCCCGCGACCGCCCAGTCGGGGTCCTTCAGACCGTTGCCGGTGACCGTGCAGACGATGCGCTGGCCCGGGTCGACCTTGCCCTCGTCGGCCGCCTTGAGCAGACCGGCCACCGAGGCGGCCGAGGCGGGCTCCACGAAGACACCCTCCTGGGAGGCCAGCAGCCGGTAGGCGGCCAGGATCTGACGGTCGGTCACCTCGTCGATGGCGCCGCCGGACTCGTCCCGGGCGCGCTCGGCGAACTGCCAGGAGGCGGGGTTGCCGATCCGGATGGCCGTCGCGATCGTGTGCGGATCCTTGACGACTTCGCCACGTACGATCGGCGCGCTGCCGGACGCCTGGAAGCCCCACATGCGCGGGGTGCGCGCGGCGATGCCGTCGGCGGCGTACTCCTGGTACCCCTTCCAGTACGCGGTGATGTTGCCCGCGTTGCCGACTGGCAGCACGTGGAGGTCCGGCGCGTCGCCCAGCATGTCGACGATCTCGAAGGCGGCGGTCTTCTGGCCCTCGATCCGTACCGGGTTGACAGAGTTCACAAGTGCGACGGGGTACCGCTCGGAGAGACCCCGGGCCAGTGTCAGACAGTCGTCGAAATTCCCGTCGACCTGGAGGATCTTGGCGCCGTGCACCAACGCCTGGCCCATCTTGCCGAGCGCGATCTTGCCCTGCGGGACGAGGACGGCACACACCATCCCGGCCCGTACGGCGTACGCGGCGGCCGAGGCGGAGGTGTTGCCGGTGGAGGCGCAGATGACCGCCTTGGCGCCCTCCTCCTTGGCCCGGGTGATGGCCATCGTCATCCCGCGGTCCTTGAAGGACCCGGTGGGGTTGGCGCCCTCTACCTTGAGATGCACCTCACAGCCCGTGCGCTCGGAGAGCACCTGGGCGGGCACCAGCGGCGTACCGCCCTCACGGAGCGTGACGACCTCGGTCGACGCGCCGACCGGCAGCCGGTCCCGGTACTCCTCGATGATTCCGCGCCACTGACGGCTCGCGGTGGAAATGGCAGACATGGGTTCCTCTACTCCCCTTCGACCCGCATGATGCTGGCGACGCCCCGGACGGTATCCAGGTCGCGCAGCGCGCCGACGGTCGACGACAGGGCGGCGTCGGCCGCCCGGTGCGTGACGACGACGAGGGACGCCTCGCCCCCGTTGTCGGTCTCGACGGAGCGGGCGGCACCCCCGTCCTTGCTCTGCTGGCGGACCGTGTCGATGGACACGCCGTGCTCGGCGAAGACCGTGGCGACCTGGGCCAGGACACCGGGCTTGTCGGCCACGTCCAGGCTGATGTGGTAGCGGGTGACCACGTCGCCCATGGGGCCGACCGGCAGCTGCGTGTACGCCGACTCGCCGGGGCCGGTGGTTTCGGCCAGCTTGTTGCGGCAGACCGCCACCAGGTCGCCGAGGACCGCGGAGGCGGTCGGCGAGCCGCCCGCGCCGGGGCCGTAGAACATCAGCTGGCCGGCGGCCTCGGACTCGACGAACACCGCGTTGTACGCCTCGCGCACGGAAGCCAGCGGGTGCGACAGCGGAATCATCGCCGGGTGCACGCGCGCGGTGACCGAAGCACCGTCGGCGGCCCGCTCGCAGATCGCGAGCAGCTTGACCGTGCAGCCCATCCGCTTGGCGGAGGCGATGTCGGAGGCGGTGACCTCGGTCAGCCCCTCGCGGTGCACGTCGTCGATGGTCACCCGGGTGTGGAAGGCGATTCCGGCCAGGATCGCGGCCTTGGCGGCCGCGTCGAAGCCCTCGACGTCCGCCGTCGGGTCGGCCTCCGCGTATCCCAGCGCCGTGGCCTCGTCCAGTGCCTCGGAGTACCCCGCCCCCGTGCTGTCCATCTTGTCCAGGATGAAGTTCGTCGTCCCGTTGACGATGCCCAGCACCCGGTTGACCTTGTCGCCGGCCATCGACTCGCGCAGCGGCCGGACCAGCGGGATCGCGCCGGCCACGGCGGCCTCGTAGTACAGGTCGGCGCCGTTGGCCTCGGCGGCGGCGTGCAGCGCGGCACCGTCCGCCGCGACGAGCGCCTTGTTGGCCGACACCACGCTGGCGCCGTGCTCGAACGCGGTGGTGATCAGCGTACGGGCGGGCTCGATGCCCCCGATGACCTCGACGACCACGTCGATGTCATCCCGTTTGACCAGCTCTTTCGCGTCCGTGGTGATCAGCTCGGCGGGAATGCCCGCGCGCACCCGGTCCGGGCGGCGCACCGCGATACCGGCCAGCTCGACCGGCGCGCCGATGCGGGCCGTGAGGTCGTCGGCGTGCGTCGTCATGATGCGCGCCACCTCTGAGCCGACCACTCCACAGCCCAGCAGCGCCACCTTCAGCGGACGCGTACGCATCATTCGACCTCTTTCGCTTTCCCTGCTCGGTCTGCACCAGTCTCACGCACCGGACCGGGAATTCCGGCCCCGGTCCGGATGGCGAGACATCTGTTCCACCATTGTCGGTCACCCGGCGGGTGTGCCGGTCACCGGGCGGGGTGGGGCGGGGCCGCCGTCCGGCCGACGGGGCCCCGCCGCCTCCGCCTCATCCCACGTCGAGCCGGAGCAGGTCCTCCTCGGTCTCCCGCCGGACGATGACCCGCCCCTCGCCCGCCCGCACCGCGACCACCGGGGGGCGCAGCGCGTGGTTGTAGTTGCTGGCCATCGACCGGCAGTACGCACCGGTCGCGGGCACGGCCAGCAGGTCGCCGGGGGCCACGTCGGCGGGCAGGAACGCGTCCCGTACGACGATGTCGCCGCTCTCGCAGTGCTTGCCGACCACCCGCGAGAGCATCGGCGGCGCGTCCGAGGCACGCGAGACCAGCGCCACGCTGTACTCGGCGTCGTACAGGGCCGTACGGATGTTGTCCGACATGCCGCCGTCGACGGAGACGTAGGTACGCAGCCCGTCCAGCTCCTTGACCGTGCCCACCTCGTACAGGGTAAAGGCGGTCGGCCCGACGATGGCGCGGCCCGGCTCCACGGACAGGCGCGGCACACCGAGCCCGGCCGCCGCGCACTCCCGCGTCACGATGTCGCCCAGCGCCTTGGCGATCTCGTGCGGCTCGCGCGGGTCGTCGTCCGAGGTGTACGCGATGCCCAGCCCGCCGCCCAGGTCGATCTCCGGCAGCTCGACGCCGTGCTCGTCCCGTACCTCGGTGAGCAGCTGCACCACGCGCCGCGCCGACACCTCGAAACCGGCCATGTCGAAGATCTGCGACCCGATGTGCGAGTGGATGCCGGCCAGCTCCAGGCCGTCCAGCTTCAGCACCCGCCGGACGGCCTCCGCGGCCTGCCCGCCGGCCAGCGCGATCCCGAACTTCTGGTCCTCGTGCGCGGTGGCGATGAACTCGTGCGTATGGGCCTCGACGCCCACCGTCACCCGGATCTGCACCCGCTGCCGCTTGCCCAGCCGGTCCGCGACGTGCGCCACCCGCACGATCTCCTGGAACGAATCCAGCACGATCCGCCCGACCCCGGCCTCGACCGCCCGGGTGATCTCCTCGATGCTCTTGTTGTTCCCGTGCAGCGCGATCCGCTCGGCCGGCATGCCCGCAGCGAGCGCCGTGGCCAGCTCGCCACCGCTGCACACGTCCAGGTTCATCCCCTCTTCCGCCAGCCACTTCACCACGGCCCGCGACAGGAACGCCTTCCCGGCGTAGAAGACGTCCGCCCCTTCCCCGAACGCCTCCTTCCAGGCCCGGCACCGGCCCCGGAAGTCGTCCTCGTCCAGGAAGTACGCGGGCGTCCCGAACTCCTCGGCGAGCGCGGTCACGTCGATCCCGCCCACGGTGACCACCCCGTCGGCGGAGCGCTCGACCGTACGGGACCACACCCGCGGATCGAGACTGTTCAGGTCGGTGGGCGGAGCGGTGTAGTGCCCCTCGGGCAGCACGTCACCGTGACGGGGGCCTGCGGGGTGGGCGGAGCGGCTCATGGCGTGGAGGTTCCCCTCGGGTACTCGGGTACTCGGGTACGAGTCCGGCGTCGCCGCGCGTACGGCGGCGCCGGGCGGATCACAGACGTTCGGGCGATCACGGACGGCCGGGCGATCGCGGACGGCCGGGACGGTCGTGGACCGTCTCGGCCGATCGCTTCGTCACAGTCGTTCGGGTCACAGTCGTTCGGGTCACAGCCGTTCGGGCGTGGAGATGCCGAGCAGGTGCAGGCCGTGGGCGAGCACCGTTCCGGCGGCTTCGGCGAGGGCCAGCCGGGCACGGTGCACGGCCGAGGGTTTCTCCTCCCCGACGGGCAGCGGCGGACACACCTCATGGCACCGCAGCCAGGCGTCGGCGGTCACTTCCAGATGCCGCGCGACCCGATCGGGCGCCCGGTGCCGCGCGGCGGCCTCGACGACGCCGGGATACTCGGCCAGCGCCGACCAGACTTCCCGTATTTCCCGGACTTCCCACCCGCCGCAGTCGTCGGCCCCCACGTCCCCCGGCTCGGCCGCGAACCCCAACTGCCAGGCGTTACGCGTCATCGCACACGTACGCGCATACGCGTACTGCACCCGAAACCGCCCATTGCTCTCCCGCTGCACCGGCCTCGCGGGCAGCCGCACAGCATCGTGCTGCGCGGGCCGCAGCAGCACCCAGCGGGCTTCGTCGGGGCCCAGGCGGGTGGTGAGGGCGTGCCATTCGTGGGGGGCGGAGGCCACGGGGGCGGAGGCGGAACCCTCCGCAATCCCCGCGGAGGTTGCGTACGAGAAACCCTCCTCGCAAGAAACCTTCACCGGCCGCGGACAAATCACTCCAACCCGCGGCTCCCCCGCCTCTCCTACCTCAACCGCGTCCCGGCCCCCCGCTTCCCCCGCTCCCTCCACGGACAGAATCCGCCCCAAAGCCTCAACCACAACCGCGGCCCGCACACCCGGCGCGGCCCGCAAAACCACCGACGCACCCCCGGCCCCCGGTGCCGGCAACGCTCCCCGCTCCCTCACGCTCCACACGAACTCGGCGCGGGCGGGCCCGGTCAACGTCACATTCAAGAATCCGGCCCCGGCGATCTCCACTCCCGCGACACCGGGAGTCCCCAGCAACCGCCGCCGCAACACCTCCGCCACCTCACGCGGCGGCCGCCCGGCCTCCTTGGCGATCCGCAGCGCGACATTGCAGGCGAGATCGGTCTCACCGCCCCCGCCTTCTCCCGGCATGGGCGCACGCACGACAACCCGCTCCGGAACCGTCACGGAGAGTTCCCCGTCCGCCACGGCACCACGTACGGCGCACAGGGTGGCGCGGGAGAGCTCAGCGGGGGTCACACCCCCCAGCGTATGGGAGAAACGGTCCCCCACCGCCACCACGTTTCACCCACCGGACAACCCGCCGGCCCCACACCCTCCGTCACCGCCCGAACCCTCAGCCGGCCGGCCGGACCACCGACTCCGCATCCCCACCGGCGTCAGCCTCGGCACCCCCCTCTCCTTCCGCCTCCTCCGGCGCCTCCCCGCCGCGACTCATCAGCCGCCGCACCGTACGCACGAGATCCATGGGCTCGAACGGCTTCGCCAGGAACGCGTCCACCCCGGCCGCCTGCCCGCTCTCCACCTCCGTCTGCGTACACGCGGAGACGACGGCGAGCGGAATCCCCCGCGTCCGCGGATCGGCCCGCAGCCGCGCCGCCGTCTGCAGCCCGTCGAGCCGGGGCATCACCACATCGAGCGTCACCACATCCGGAGCGACCCGATGCACGATGTCCAGGCACTCGGCACCATCAGCCGCGGTCACGACCTCGAAGCCCTCCAGCTCGAGATTGACCCTGATCAACTGCCGGATGACCTTGTTGTCGTCGACCACAAGGACCCGGCCGGACAAGCCAGGCACACCTTGAGACTAGGCGCGCGCCTCCGGCCACGTCCGGGTTTTCCCCACTTCCGCCCCCGTGCGAGGGACCTTTCCCCGACGGCCCCCACCCCCACTCCCCCATGCGCTACGCCGCCCTCCCCCGACCCGTTCATGAACACCCCGTCAGAGCTGGTAGTGTTCTACCCGTCGCCGCAAGCAGCGGCCGACACGCCCCCGTAGCTCAGGGGATAGAGCAACGGCCTCCGGAGCCGTGTGCGCAGGTTCGAATCCTGCCGGGGGCACTCGCCGTTCATCTAGGAGCGTTCCTAGGATGACCAGGGCGGATGCCGACAGAAGAGGGCGGGAGTCAGTCTCACTGACTTCCGCCCTCTCTCGTTGTGTGATCTCGTGACGCACCTCCGACACACTCAGGTCATTCGCCAGCATCTCCACCGGTCTGGTTGGCGTGGGTCTTCACTTTCGCCTCGGCTCTCGCAGTCAATGCCTTGAGTCGAGCTCCCCCTCGGCCCTCGCTTCGCTCGTCAGACCTGCAGTCGAGTTCCGGTGGGCTACGAAAGCCGTCTCCGTGATGCGGGCGGCGTGCCACGTGAACTTCGCCCAGGGCTGCCACTTCTCAAGGTGGCCAAGTCGAGCTTCGAGCATGACGACGTAGTCACGAGCCTCCAGGTTGAAGGAGCGGGGAAAATCAGTACCGAACTCCATGAACAGCTGTTCCGCTCCCCCGTCGACCGCGAAGCTTGCAGGGAGCTCCAGCCCATCTCTCATTTTGCCAGCTTCAACATGTCGGCGAAATTCTGGAAACCGAAATAGCCAACCGAAAAACCTATGATCGCACCGCCCCAGAAATCTTCAATAGCAACAAATGGTTGAGCGGATGATTTACGGGCGAACGCCACAAGGCTTGCAAGTACGCCGGTCATTACACCTCGGATCCACGCCATTCCCATTCCATCTGAGCACATCGTGCGCAACGGTAGTTGCATGCCCCACTGCTTTCCGATGTGTTCATCTTGCCTAACTGCGCCTCCAGGTGAGTGCGAGAAATCGGAAGCGGTTATTCCCACACAGGGAGGGTGTCCAGCAGCGGGTGGTGACGAGCGAACCAGATACACCCTCTTGACCGCACTGTAGGTGCACCTCGGTGACCGCGGTGCTCTTCTACTGGGGCCCGAAGTTGTATCTGATGCCTGCCCCGGCCGGGCTGCCGGTGGCCTGCCTGGCCGACCGCAAGATCGACGAACGCCAGGTGCCGGCCGCCCTGGCAGACGACGCGTATTCATCCAGCTCCGTGGTTCAGCCCCTGTTGGTCGCCCCGTAGTCAGGGTCGTACTGGCGCAGCATGGCGACGAAGCTGTCCAGCAGGTCGAGTTGTTCGGCCCTGAGTGATGGCGCGTTGAAGTGCATGACCGTATTGCGGACGTCTTTCACGCGGTTGAGCAGTCCGATGAAGTGGTCCTGGTCGACGAGGGGCCACCCGAGTTTGTTCCAGCGTCCCTCGTCTTTCAGGAGGCGGATGTACTCGCCGAACATCATCTCGTCGACCGAGTTTTTCTTCTTGTGCACCTTCTGGATGTCGGCCTGGTCGTAGACACGTCCCAGGCAGCGCCGCAGTCGGCGCTCGATCTCGCCCAAGGTGAAGAAGGGGCGGGCCACGGTGCCGAACTCGCCGGCGAGGTCGGCGGAGGTGACGATGCCGCACACCTGGCCGTCGGCGGCTCGGACGAGAACGAACTCGTGCGCGCGGATCGCCGGCAGTACCGGCAGCAGATGGGCCGAGGCGTTGACGATCTCGTATTCCGTGGTGATCGCGTTGGCCAGACACGTCGTACGTCCGGTCGCGTGCATGTGAACGATCGATGCCCAGGTGACGACCCCGTGCAGGGTTCCCGACGTGTCGATCACGGGAAGCTGTGAGTATCCGTGCTCCGCCATTCTGCCCATCGCTGCGGACAGCGGCTCATCGGGTGTGGTCGCTGCGACTCTGTGGGCACAGGGCAGGTCGTGCACGCGCATCGCCGCCTGCGGGAACACCCCGACGGCTTCCTCGGAGTCATCGGCCGGGTCCTGCTCGGTGGCGTCATCGCCGTCATCGGTGTCGGCGGCCGCGCCTCGCTCGCGGGCGAGCGGGACGATCGTGACCTCGTCGTCCAAAGCACCGGCCGCGAAGTCAGGCACTGTGTCCAGGCCTGCGTTCGTCAGGTCGAGCCGGACCTGAGGGACGGACGCGTGGTCACGGATCCGGTAGCCCCACAACGACAGCAGGCGCCGGCTCGACAGGGTTGTGCCTTCCAGTCCCTTGACGGTGGCCTCATCCGGCGTTGGCAACGCTCGCCCCCTCGCGCACCGCGGCCTTGCCCATCTCCCGCTCCACGAGTTCCAGGAGCTTGGCCGTCCGGTGCCGGTAAAAAGCGTCGAAGTCGTCCGCGCGCAACGCCTCGGCGTCGATGAGGTGCGTTCCGATGATGTCGTCGAACCAGTCACCCGGACTGCCGGTATGCCGTTCGAAGGCGGTCAGGTACGTCGACGGCGCGCCGGCCCCCATCTCCTGCATCGCCCGGTAGGACAGCGGTGTCTTGTTGACGATGCTGCTCATCCGGCTGCCGTCCACGCCGTTCTGCTCGAACCAGGCCTTCGGGAAGACCTGCCGGATGTCCACGTACTGCCCGATCAGGAACTGCTCGTTGATCGGCTCCCCGTGGAAGTACCAGTCGATCGCGCCCTCCTTGAGGAGAAGGGCGTGGACACCCTTGTATGCGGCGCTGTTGCGTGAAGTGAGCCGGTGCAGGCGCTGTTCCTGGAACGTCGCTTCGGTGACGGTGTCGGGCTCCGCGCCGCCGTCCTTGATCCAGCCGACCACCTGCTCGACATCGCGCACGAACCGGGTGTCCGTGACCCCTCCGTACAGCTCACCGAGGACACCGCACCAATACCAGCGGGCAAGTTTCTCCTGAACCGCCGGCTCCTGCAGCGTTTCGCCGAGAAGGACGGCGATGGCTGCCAGGGGCACCACCTGCGACCCGTACGGCAGGTCACGCTCGCGGAAGACATGCTGCGTGGCCAGGAAGCGGCCCACCCAGGACAGCGCCTCGGCCGTCTTCGGAGCAATCTGCGTGTAGTCGGCCAACGGGAGGTGCAGCAGGTCTCGGCGCTTGCAGCTCACTGCCGGGGCGTTCGTCGCTCCGGGGTGCTCCGCCAGGAAGGCCTGTTTACGCACGTACGTGCGCACCAGCGCGATGGCCTGGAGGAAGTCCAGGCTCGTGAGCCCGGTCTCCTGGCCGTTGTCCTTGTCCAGGGTGCCGAACACTTGGTGTCCGGCGCACAGTTCACTCTTGATGGCCTGCCAGTCCTTGATGAGGCTGAAGTCCTGGCCGCCGTGGCCCGCCGAGTACTGCGTGTCCCCCGCGTAGGTCGCCGTGAGCAGCTCGAAGACGTTGAGGACGACGCCGCCGGTGTTGACCCGCTCGAACACCGAGCACACCGCCTCCTTGTGGGTTTCCTTCGGGAGGCGGATCAAGGGCACCTTGAAGCCCTTGACCGTGTCGATGACCCGGGCCTGGAACGCCGACCACAGGTCCCAGCGGTCGTCGCCACCGCTGACGTAGGCCCTTTGCCACTTTCCGGTCAACTCCGGTTCGAAGATCAGGTTCAGGGGGAACAGGCCGCTCGCGCACTCCTTGTCGCGCGTCGAGAGGTCCTGGCTCGTGCGGCCGTGAGCTCCGCGCACCACCCGGTCCTCGGGTGCGGACACGATCGCCTCGTCACGATCCGCCGCCTGGTCCACGGCCTTGGCGATGTCGACGTAGTACCAGCGCCTGAGCGGCTTGTTGCGCGCACCCGTCGTCTCCACCGGGCGGTCCGACCGGAGCGCCTGGAACAAGGAGGTCAACCGCTGCTGACCGTCGAGCAGCAGTTGCTCCGGGACCACGTGCGGCTGCACATCGGTGCCGTGCAGCGGCCGGGCCTTGAACTGGGCGTCGCCGCCCGTCTCCAGCGTCATCGCGACGCCCAGCGGGTAGTCGAGCGTCACGGTCGCCAGCAGGGCGCGGATCCGGTCGTCGTCCCACTTCCACTGTCGCTGGAAGTCGGGGAGCTGGATCCTGCCAGCCGCCACGTCGTCCAGCATCCTGCCCAAACTGGGCCCGTCCAGAGCCACTTCAAACCCCCACCGACACAGATGCTCCCCTACGTCACAGGGTCGACATGCTACTGGCCACCGGGCATGGCATGACCGAATCCGACCAAGCTTGCAGGGAAACCGCGCCGCGGGCTGACCCACGAGGCCACAGTGACGGCGGACGGCTGGCTGGAGTTCGAGGACGGCCGCGCGTTCTCCAAGCCGTCGCCCGCCCTCGATGCGCAGACCGGGGTCGACATCAACGGCTACGGCAAGTACGTCCTCAAGAAGAATCCCGAGGTCCGGCTCCAGGACCTCCGTGAGCAGCTGCGGGGTGGGGCCTGATGGCGACGTATCTCAGCGTCATCGGGGACCGGGAGCTTCTGGCCCGGGTGCTGGGGAACCGGCGGACGGCCTTCCCCGCCAGGCGTACCTCCGGACTACCGGAAAAGGGTGACGAGCGACCTCGTCCCGCAACTCCTCCCGGGAGTTCCTGAGGTACCTGGCTGCCGCCAAGGGGGATTCGGCCCGGCCGGCCAGAGCCCGTATCGATGAGTTGCTGGAGCTGGTCAATCTCACCGATGCGGTCAAGCGGCCGCTGGGCACGTACTCCGGTGGGATGCTGCGCCGGGTGGGCATCGCGCAGGTGTTGCTCGGCGATCCGCAGGTCATCGTCGTGGACGAGCCGACGGCCGGGCTGGATCCGCAGGAGCGGGTGCAGTTCCGCAATCTGCTCAGCGATCTCGCGTCGGACGAGGTGGTGTTGTTCTCCACCCACATCGTTTCCGACGCGGAGTCGGTGGCGTCCGACATCGCGGTGGTCGCGGGCGGTATCGGGGTGAACGACGTCGCCATGTCGATGTACCGGGACATGCTGGCGCAGAAGGTCACGGTAGACGGCGCGTTCAGTCTGGGGTTCACCTATCTGGACAGGCCGCTGCGGGTGTTCGACTGGCACGGTTTCACGCCGGACATCGGCTACGTCCTGGCCCGGCTGGCGTTCGTCGGCAACGCGGTGGTCGCCGCCCTGCTGCCCGCGCTGTGGTTCCACCGCTTCGACCCTGATCGCGCCGGGCAACCGGCCGGGTCGGCCGAGCGCCGGCGGGAGGGCTCGATGGCCGAGCGTCAGTGGCAGGGTCCGGTGGCCGAGCGTCAGTGGCAGGGTCCGGTGGCCGGGGAGGTCCCCCGCCTGTACGTGGATGAGCAGGCGCGCTCGGCAGACGGGCGGCGGGCCCCCGCTGCGGCCGTGCTGAGGACGCCGCCGCGACCGGGCCGCGTCCTGCTGCGCCTGTGGGTCGATGAGCTGCGCATTCTGGTGCAAGGCGGGTCGGCATGGTGGTGGGGTGCCGGGTTCTGGCTGCTCCTCGGTGTCTGCTCACCGCTGCCGGGCGCGACGCGGCTGATGCTGCCGGTGTCCTGGCTCTGGCCGGTCCTGATCTGGTCGCGGCTGGGCACCCAGCGCTACGAGCACGGTGTCGAGGGCATCCTCGGTGCCTACCCGTCGGCGCACCGCCGGATGGCCGCGGAGTGGGCGGCGGGCGCCACGCTCACCGCCGCGGTGGGTCTGGGGCCGCTGGTCCGGCTGGTCGTCGCCGGTGATGTCACGGGGGTCGCCTGCTGGGCGGCCGGCGCGCTGTTCGTCCCGTCGCTGGCATTGGCGCTGGGTACTCTCAGCCGTACTCATCGCCTCTTCCAGGCGGTCTACCTGCCCCTCTGGTACACGGTCGCCAACGGTCTGCCGGTCTTCGACTTCATGGGTGCCATCCGGGTCGAGGGGCAGCAGGTAGGACTGCCTCCGGTGGTGGTGCTGGCGGTGGCGGCGGTGCTGGTCGCGGTGGTCTTCCTGACCGGGGCGGCGCGGCGGTTCAGCCGGGACTGACACCCCGGTCCACCCCGGCCCGCCTCATCCTCACTCCGCCTCCCCCGCCCCCGGTCGGACGTCGGCCACACATACGGCAACCCCTCCGGCACCTCGGGGAAGAGCGTCCGGTAGTGCTCCGGAGCCTTGGTCACCAGGGCCGACTGATGGCTGCGGTGGAAGGCCGGGTCGCCGAGCCAGTTCGGAAGTTCGCCGGCTTCGGCCAGTTCGGCGTACGCCCGTACCGGCGCCTCTGGGCGGTAGGACGTGAAGTCGGTGGCCAGGGTCGCGGCGCAGGTGTCCTGGCGGCCGGCGTCGGTCCATTCGCGGCACATTTCGAGGCCGTACCGGACCAGGGCCTCCTCATAGCCCGCCCACATGCGGACGGCCGGGTGGCGCCGCCAGCCGTAGCCGGGGACGGTGAGGCCGCGCAGGACCTGGAGGGCCTCCACCCGCTGCTTCCCGAGTCGGCGCGCGTCGAGGACGGCGGCGGAGGCCGCGAAGTCGGGGTACGGGAGGAAGGTCTGCATGGGGACAGGTGTAGCCCCTGCACGGTGACCGTGCAGGGGCGGTTGCTTCGGATGGCCCAGTGGCGGGACGCCGGGTGGCCCAGTGGTGCGGCGCCCCGCACGGGTTACGGCAGCAGTCCGGACAGCGGAACGTCCGGAGTGGCGACAGCCGCGGTCAGCAGCGTGATCAGCGTCGCCGCCATCCCCTCCACCGTCCCCCGCTCGAAGAGATCCGTGTTGTATTCCACGAAACCGTCCAGGCCCTCGGGCGTGCCTTGCGGGGCGCGCTGTTCGGTGAGGCCGAAGGACAGGTCGAAGTGGGCCACGTGCAGGTCCACGGGTTCGGGGCGGGCGTGGTTGCCGCCGAGGGTGAAGTGGCGTTCGGGGGCGTTGTCGAGGGTGAGGAGGGTCTGGAAGAGGGGGTGGCGGGCGGTGGAGCGGGCCGGGTTGAGGGCTTCGACGAGTTGTTCGAAGGGGAGGTCCTGGTGGGCCCAGGCGGCGAGGTCGGTGTCGCGGACGCGGGCAAGGAGGTCGCGGAAGGTGGGGTCTTTGGAGGTGTCCGTACGGAGGACGAGGGTGTTGACGAAGAAGCCCACCAGGTCGTCCAGGGCCTGGTCGGTGCGGCCGGCGACGGGGCTGCCGAGGGGGATGTCGGTGCCGGCGCCGAGGTGGGTGAGGAGGGTGGCGAGGCCGGCCTGGACGACCATGTAGAGGCTGGTGCCGGTGTCGCCGGCCAGGGCGTGCAGGCCCTGGTGGAGGTCGGCGGGGAGGTGGATCGGGAACATGTCGCCGCGGTAGGTGGTGACGTCCGGGCGGGGGCGGTCGAGAGGGAGGGGGATCTCGGCGGGCAGGTCGGCGAGTTGGTCGCGCCAGAAGGCCAGTTGGCGGTTGTAGGTGCTGTCGGGGTCGGCCGGGTCGCCGAGGAAGTCCTGTTGCCACAGGGAGTAGTCGGCGTACTGGACGGGGAGCGGCGACCATTGCGGGTCCTCGCCCGCGCTGCGCGCGTCGTAGGCGGCGGCGAGGTCGCGGGAGAGGGGGCCATGGACCAGCCGTCGCCCGCGATGTGGTGGAGCAGCAGGAGGAGGACGTGCTCGTCCGGGCCGGTCGGGAAGAGGGTGGCCCGCAGGGGGTGTTCGGTGGTGATGTCGAAGGAGTGGGCGGCGGCTGCGTGCAGGGCAGGGGCCAGGCCGTCGGGGTCCGTCTCGACGACGGTCAGCAGGTCACGGCCGGAGTCGGGCGCCAGGATGATCTGCTGGGCGGCGCGGGCGCGGCGGGGGAAGACGGTGCGCAGGCTCTCGTGCCGGGCGACGAGGTCGCCGAGGGCGGCCCGTAGGGCGTCGTGGTCGAGTTTGCCGGAGAAGCGCAGGGCGAGCGGGATGTTGTAGGTGGGGCTGGGGCCTTCGAGGCGGTGCAGGAACCAGAGCCGTCGCTGGGCGTAGGAGAGGGGGACGGTGTCGGGGCGTACGGCGGGTTTCACCGGCGGGCGGGCCTGGGCGGTGGTGGAGTCCAGGCGCCGGCCGAGGGCGGCGACGGTGGGGGCCTCGAAGAGGGCGCCGATGGGCAGTTCGACGTTCAGGGCGGTGCGGATTCGGCTGATCAGGCGGGTCGCCATCAGGGAGTGGCCGCCGAGGGCGAAGAAGCTGTCGTCGATGCCGACGCGGGGGACGCGCAGCACGTCGGCGTACAGCCCGCAGAGGATTTCTTCCTTCGGGGAGCGGGGGCCGCGGCCGCCGAGTTCGGAGCGGGGGTCAGGGGCGGGCAGAGCCTTGCGGTCGACCTTGCCGTTCGGGGTGAGCGGCATGGTGTCGAGGGCCACCAGGGCGGTCGGCACCATGTAGGCGGGCAGGCGGTCGCGCAGGTGGCGGCGGAGGGCGGTGGCGTCGAAGGCTTCCCTGGAGACGGGGACGAGGTGAGCGACCAGGCGTGCGTCGCCCGGGGTGATCTCGCGCAGGTTGACGGTGGCCTGGGCGACGGCGGGGTGGGAGTCCAGGACGGTCTCGATCTCGCCGAGTTCGATGCGGAAGCCGCGCATCTTGACCTGGGAGTCGGCGCGGCCGACGTAGTCGAGCTGTCCGTCCGCGGTCCAGCGGACCAGGTCTCCGGTGCGGTACATGCGGGCGCCGGGGGCGCCGAAGGGGTCGGCGACGAAGCGTTCGGCGGTGAGGCCGGGGCGGTTGAGGTAGCCGCGGGCGGGGCCGGTGCCGCCGACGTACAGTTCGCCGGTCACCGAGGGGGCGACGGGGCGCAGGGCGCTGTCGAGGACGTAGACACGCATGTTGTCCATGGGGCGTCCGATGGGGACATTTCCGGCGATCCGGCGCGGTGCGCGCATCGGGTGGTAGGTGGCCGACATGGTGACCTCGGTGGGCCCGTAGACATTGAAGACGCGGGTGTCCGGGCAGGCGTCGAGGATCTTCTGTACGGCGGACGGGGAGGCGGCCTCGCCGCCCGTCCAGACCTGCCGGACGCCCGCGAGCGCGCCGGGGCACTCCTCGGCGAGCAGGGTGAACAGGGCGGTGGTGAGGAGGACCGCGGTGATGCGGTGGGTGGTGAGCAGGGTGCGGTAGTCGTCGGGGGTGAGGTCGCCGGGCGGGGCCATGACGAGGTGGCCACCGTTGAGGAGCGGGACCCACAGGTCGAAGGTGGAGGCGTCGAACGCGGTGGAGGCGTGGCCGAGCACGGTGTGCCGGGCGCCGTCGGGGCCGTCCTCGGCCCAGCAGTGGTCGGCGGCCAGGGCCACCACGTCGCCCTGGGTGACGGCGATGCCCTTGGGCGCACCGGTCGAGCCGGAGGTGTACATGACGTACGCGACGGAGTCGGCGTACGCCGTCGGCCCGGCGAGGTCCGTGTCCGGCAGGTCCGCCACCGTGTCCGCGCAGGCGTCGACGGCCAGGGCCGGGACGCCGGGGAGGTAGGCGGCGGCCGGCAGGTCCTGCTGGGTCAGGACGACGACGGCTTCGGTCTCCGCCGCGATCAGCCGCATCCGGGCGGCCGGGTAGCGCTTGTCGAGCGGTACGTACACGCCGCCCGCCTTGAGGACGGCGAGGATCGCGACGACCAGGTCGGCGGAGCGGTCCAGGAGGACGGCGACGCGGCTCTCGGCGCCGACGCCGTACGCGCCGGTCAGGTGCCGGGCGAGGCGGTTGGCGCGGGCGTTCAGTTCGGCGTAGGTGAGGGTGGTGTCCTGGAAGGTGAGGGCGGGGGCGTCGGGGTGCGCGGCCGCCTGCGCCTGGAAGGCCGCCGCGAGGGAGGTGCGCCGCAGCGGCCGGTCGGTGGCGTTGACCTCGCCGAGCAGCAGGGCCCGCTCGTCGGCGGTCAGCACGTCGAGACGGGCGAGCGGCTGGTCGGGGTCGGCGGTCACGGTGTCGAGCAGGGCGACGAACCGGGCGGCCAGCGCCTCGACCGTGCGCCGGTCGAAGAGGTCGGTGCTGTACTCGATCGCGCCGTCCATGCCGGGCCGTTGGCCGTGCGCGCCGCGCCGTTCGGTCAGGAAGACGGACAGGTCGAAGCGGGAGGCGTCGACGTGGACGGGCTCGGTGTGGGCGGGGTGGCCGCCGAGGGTGAATTCGCCTTCGGGTGCGTTGTCGAGGGTGAGCATGGTCTGGAAGAGGGAGTTGCGGGCCGCCGAGCGGACCGGGTTGAGGGCTTCGACCAGCTGCTCGAACGGAAGGTCCTGGTGGGCCCAGCCGGTGAGGGCGGTGCTCCGTACGCGCTGGAGCAGTTCGCGGAAGGTCGGGTCGCCGGAGGTGTCCGTACGCAGCACGAGGGTGTTGACGAAGAAGCCGATGTGGTCGTCGAGGGCCTGGTCGGTGCGGCCCGCGACGGGGCTCCCGAGCGGGATGTCGGTGCCCGCGCCGAGCCGGGTGAACAGGGTGGCCAAGCCCGCCTGGAGCACCATGTAGAGGCTGGTGCCGGTCTCGCCCGCGAGGGCGTGCAGGCGCTGGTGCAGCCGCGCGGGGATCTCCCAGGTGATCGAGTCGCCGCGGAAGGAGGCGCGCTGCGGCCGCGGGCGGTCGGAGGGCAGCGCGATCTCTTCGGGGATGCCCTTCAACTGCTCGCGCCAGTAGGCGATCTGGCGTCCGTAGACGCTGTCGGGGTCCTCGGGGTCGCCGAGGAAGTCCCGCTGCCAGAGGGTGTAGTCGGCGTACTGGACGGGCAGCGGGTCCCACTGCGGTGCCCGGCCCTGGCGGCGCGCGTCGTACGCGGTCGCCACGTCGCGGGAGAGCGGCGCCATCGACCAGCCGTCACCGGCGACGTGGTGGAGCAGCAGGAGCAGGACGTTCTCGGCCGGGCCGACGCGGAAGAGCTTCACGTGCAGCGGCAGGTCGGCGGTCAGGTCGAAACGGTGCCGGGCGCCTTCCTTGAGGAGCGCGCGGAACGCCTCCGGGTCGCCGGGGACGTCCTCGGTGACGCTGAGGATGTCGAAGGCGGCGGGTTCGGTGGCCGGGTCGAGAATCACCTGCTGCGGAGTGCCGCCGGTCTCGCGGAAGACGGTGCGCAGGCTTTCGTGCCGGGCGAGCAGGTCGCCGAGGGCGGCGCGCAGCGCTTCCTCGTCCACCGGGCCCTCGATGCGCAGCATGAGGGGGATGTTGTAGGTGGGGCTGGGGCCTTCGAGGCGGTACTGGAACCACAGGCGGCGCTGGGCGTACGACAGCGGCAGCACCTCGGGGCGCGGCATGGGCCGCAGGGCGCCGCGGGTGCGCGCGGTGGACAGGCCGAGGCGTTCGACCAGGGCTTCGACGGTGGGGGCCTCGAAGAGGGCGGCGATGGGCAGTTCCACGCCGAGGACCGCGCGGACGCGGCTGACCAGGCGGGTGGCGAGCAGGGAGTGGCCGCCGAGGGCGAAGAAGCTGTCGCCGATGCCGACGTTGGTGACGCCGAGGAGGTCGGCGTACAGCTCGCACAGGATCTCCTCCTGCGGCGAGCGCGGGGCACGGGCGCCCGCGTCGGCGCCGGTGCGGGCCGGATCGGGGGCGGGCAGCGCCTTGCGGTCGACCTTGCCGTTCGGGGTCAGGGGCAGCGCGTCGAGGACCGTGATGACGGACGGCACCAGGTACTCGGGCAGCCGGGCGAGCAGGTCGCGGCGGAGGTCGGCGGCGAGGGTCTGCCGGGCGGCGTCCTCGGCGGGTACGACGTAGCCGGTCAGGCGGAGGTCGCCGGTACGGTCGGCGCGCGCCGCCACGGCGGCCTGCCGTACCGCCGGGTGGGCGCCGAGCGCCTGCTCGACCTCGCCCGGCTCGATGCGGTGGCCGCGCACCTTGACCTGGTCGTCGGCGCGGCCGACGAACTCCAGCTCGCCGTCGCCCCGGCGCCGTACCAGGTCGCCCGTGCGGTACATCCGCGCACCCGCCGGGCCGAACGGGCAGGCCACGAAGCGCTCCGCCGTCAGCCCGGAGCGCCCGAGATAGCCACGGGCCAGACCGGAGCCCGCCAGGTAGAGCTCTCCCGCGCCGCCGTCCGGCACCGGCCGCAGCAGCGCGTCGAGCACGAACAGCCGTACGTCGCCGATCGGTGCGCCGAGTGAGGGCACCACGCGGCCGGACAGCGGTTCGCCCACCGTCGCGCACACGGTGGCCTCGGTCGGGCCGTACGCGTTGACCATGCGGCGGCCGGGCGACCAGCGTTCCACCAGGTCGGCGGGGCAGGCCTCGCCCGCCACGACCAGCGAGACGATGCCGGGCAGCGTCTCGTGCGGCGGCAGGGCGGCCAGGACCGACGGCGGCAGCGTGGCGTGGGTGACGCGCTGCGCGGCGAGCAGGTCCTCCAGCCCGGCGCCCGGCAGCAGCCGCTCCCCCGGCGCCATGACCAGGGCGGCGCCCGCCAGCCACGTCACGCACATCTCGGAGACCGACGCGTCGAAGCTCGGCGAGGCGAACTGGAGCACCCGGCTCTCCCCCGTCACCGCGAACCGCTCGGCCTGCGCGGCGGCCAGCGCGGCGAGGCCGGTGTGGGAGACCACGACGCCCTTGGGGGTGCCCGTCGAGCCGGAGGTGTGGATCACGTACGCCGGGTGGGCGGGACGCAATCCGGTGGCGGGGTCGGTGTCCGGGTACGCGGACAGGTCCTGGCGCAGCGCCGAGGCGTCCAGGACGAGGGCGGGCGCGGTGTCCGCCAGGACGAAGCCGCGCCGCTCGGCGGGGTAGTCCGGGTCGACGGGTACGTACGCGCCGCCCGCCTTCAGGACGGCGAGCAGCGCGACCGCCAGCTCCGCCGAGCGCGGCAGCACCACGGCCACCAGCGCCTCCGGGCCCACGCCCTGGCCAGTCAGCCAGTGGGCGAGGCGGTTGGCGCGGGCGTTCAGCTCACGGTAGGTGAGCGAGACGTTTTCGAAGACCAGCGCCGTGGCGTCCGGCGTACGGGCCGCCTGCTCCGCGAACAGCTCGGGCAGGGTGCTGTGCCGGACCGCCGGACGGGCCACCGACGCGTTCCGCCGCAGCCGCTCGTGCTCCTCGGTGGTCAGCACGTCGAGGTGGGCGAGCGGCACGTCCGGCGTGGCGACGGCCGTCTCCAGGACGCGGACGAACTGGGCGGCGAGCGTGGCGACCGTGGAGCGGTCGAAGAGGTCGGTGCTGAACTCGACGAAGCCGTCCAGGCCGCGCGGTTCGCCCTGCGGGCCCTGGCGCTCCCAGAGGCTGAGGAAGAGGTCGTACTTGGCGGTGCCGGTGCTGACCAGCTCGGTACGGGTGCGGACGCCGAGCCGGTCGAAGCCGCCCTCGGGGGCGTTCTGCACGGCGGCGACCACCTGGAACAGGGGCTGCCGGCCCGCCGACCGTACCGGGTTGAGGGCTTCCACCAGTTGCTCGAAGGGCAGGTCCTGGTGGGACCAGGCGGCGAGGTCGGTGTCGCGGACGCGGCGCAGCAGGTCGCGGAAGGTCGGGTTGCCGGAGGTGTCCGTCCGCAGCACGAGGGTGTTGACGAAGAAGCCCACCAGGTCGTCCAGGGCCTGGTCGGTGCGGCCCGCGACGGGGCTGCCGAGCGGGATGTCGGTGCCGGCGCCGAGGCGGGTGAGCAGGGCCGCCAGGCCCGCCTGCACGATCATGAACAGGCTGGTGCCGGTGTCGCGCGCCAGGGCGTGCAGCTTCGCGTGCAGGCTCGCGGGGAGTTCCAGATCCAGGGCATCACCCCGGTACGTCGCGCGTCGGGGACGCGGGCGGTCGTACGGGAGCGCGATCTCCTCGGGGAGGCCGGTCAGCTGCCGTGTCCAATAATCGAGTTCCCGCGCTTGGACACTGGACGGGTCCCGCGGATCGCCGAGGAAGTCCCGCTGCCAGAGGGTGTAGTCGGCGTACTGGACCGGCAGCGGGGCCCACCGCGGTGCCCGTCCGGCGCGGCGCGCGTCGTACGCCGCCGCCAGGTCGCGCGAGAGCGGCGCCGACGACCAGCCGTCGCCCGCGATGTGGTGCAGCAGCAGGAGCAGCACGTGTTCGCCGGGACCGGTCTGGAACAGCGTGGCGCGCAGGGGCAGTTCGGTGGCGATGTCGAAGGTGTGGCGGGTGGCCTCGCGGAGCAGGCGCCGCACGTCGTCCGGGGCGGTCCGCACCACGGAGAGGACGGACGGCATTCCGGCCAAGCCGTCCGGCCCGATCACGACTTGGTGCGGGGTGCCGTCGGCCGCCTCCTGGAAGACCGTGCGCAGGCTCTCGTGCCGGGCGAGCAGGTCGCCCAGCGCGGCGCGCAGCGCGTCGTGGTCCAGCTCGCCGGTCAGGTGCAGCGCGGTCGGGACGTTGTACGTGGCGCTGGGCCCCTCCAGCCGGTGCAGGAACCACAGGCGGCGCTGGGCGTACGACAGGGGCAGCACGTCGGGGCGCGGGACCGGCCGCAGGGCCGGGCGGCCCCCGGAGGCGGCGGCGTCGACGTGTGCGGCGAGCGCGGCGACCGTGGGCGCCTCGAACACGGCGGTGATCGGGAGGTCCACGTCCAGGGCGGTGCGGATGCGGCCGATCAGGCGGGTGGCGAGCAGCGAGTGGCCGCCCAGGGTGAAGAAGTTGTCGTCGATGCCGACCCGTGGCACGCCGAGGATGTCGGCGTACAGCTCGCACAGCACGCCCTCGCGCGGGGTGCGCGGCGCCCGGCCGCCGGTCTCGTCACCGGGTCGGGCCAGGCCGGGCGCGGGCAGCGCGGCGCGGTCGACCTTGCCGTTGGGCGTCAGGGGCAGGGTGTCCAGCGGGACGAGGGCGGACGGGACGAGGTGGGCGGGGAGCCGGTCGCGCAGGTGCCGGTGGAGGGCGGTGACCAGGGCGGCGGTGGTCAGGGCCGCGCCGGGGTCGGTGGTGTGGTCCGCGAGCGGGCCGGTGAGGTCGCCGGCCGGGCGGCAGAGGCCGACGGGGGCCGCCGAGGCGAGGTCTTCCCGCGGCGCGAGAAGAAGGTCGTAGTGGCCTTCCGGACTGCCCGGCGCCCAAGTGGCGGCAGCCCAGCGGCCGAGGCGGGCGGCAAGCCCGGTGAGCTGCTCGGGTTCGGCTCCGTCGGCGGTGCCGGTGGCGGCCAGCCGGGAGCGTGCCTCGTCCACCGGCAGGCCCGCCGTGACGGCGGCCTCGGCCGCCGCTTCGCCCGCCAGGCGCGGGTTGGGCACCCCGGTCAGGCGCAGCCGCTGTCCGGGCCGGTCGCGCAGGGCCTGTGCGAGGGTGGTCTCGTCGGTGACGTCCCGGCCCCAGGCCAGGCTGGGGACGTCGGCGAAGGAGACCGTGCGGGCGGGCCGCTTGTGCAGGACGGCGTCGTAGCGGTGGCGGGTCAGCTCGTTGTGGTGGCGGGTGCCCTTGAGCTGGAGGTCGGTGCCCGTCACGTCGGGAAGTTCGGTGGGCAGCGCGGCGAAGAAGTCCGGGTCGACCAGGAGTTCCTTCTCCAGCCGGACGCTCTGGTCGACGACCGCGCCGAGGGCGTCCGGTTCGGTGTCCGCTCCGGCGCGGTGCAGTTCGACGGCCGTACGGAAGAGCCGGAGGAGGCGCCGGTTGCGGAGGTCGCCGACGAAGACCCGGCCGCCGGGGGCCAGCAGGTCCACGGCGTTGCGCAGGACGCGCAGGAAGTAGGCGGCGTTGGGGAAGTACTGGGTGACCGAGTTGATCACGATGGTGTCGAAGTACCCGGTGGGCAGGCCCTCGGTCGCGTCGGCGGGCCGGCAGCTCAGCTCGACCTTTCCGGCCAGCTCCGGTACGGCGGCGACCTGACGGCGCAGCCGCTCGACGGCCGGGGCCGAGAAGTCCGCTCCCCAGTACGCCTCGCAGGCGGGCGCCACCTGTGACAGCAGCAGGCCGCTGCCGACGCCCATCTCCAGCACCCGGCGGGGCTTCAGCGCGAGGATGCGCCGTACGGTCTCGGCGCGCCAGTCCCGCATTTCCGCTACGGGGATCGGGGTGCCGTCGTAGCTGCTGTTCCAGCCGCCGAAGTCCTCGCCGAACGGCGGCTCGTCGTCCTGCGCCTTGGCCTCGTCGGCGTAGACCAGGTCGTGCATCTCCTGCCACTCGCCGACCTGGTGCGCGTCGGCCCCGGCGTCCGGCGCGGGGCCGTCGGCCGGTACGACGTAGCCGACCAGGCGGACGTCGCCGGGCCGGTCCTCGCGGGCGGTGACCACGGCCTGTCCGACCGCCGGGTGCGCGCCGAGCACCTGCTCGACCTCGCCCGGCTCGACGCGGTGGCCGCGTACCTTGACCTGGTCGTCGGCGCGGCCGACGAACTCCAGCTCGCCGTCGCCCCGGCGCCGTACCAGGTCGCCCGTGCGGTACATCCGCGCGCCCGCCGGGCCGAACGGGCAGGCCACGAACCGCTCCGCCGTCAGCCCGGAGCGGCCGAGGTAGCCGCGGGCCAGGCCGCTGCCGGTGACGTACAGCTCGCCGGTGGTGCCGTCCGGCACCGGGCGCAGCGCCGCGTCGAGGACGTACAGGCGTACGTCGGCGATCGGCGTGCCGAGCGCGGGCACCACGCGGCCGGACAGCGGCGCGCTCACCGTGGCGCACACCGTGGTCTCCGTCGGGCCGTACGCGTTGACCAGGCGCCGCCCGGCCGACCAGCGTTCGACCACGTCCGGCGGGCAGGCCTCGCCCGCCACCGCCAGCGTGGTGATCTCCGGGAGGGTGGTGTGCGGCGGGAGCGCCGCCAGCACGGACGGCGGCAGGGTGGCGTGGGTGACGCGCTGTTCGGCGACCAGTTCGGCGAGGCCCGCGCCGGGCAGCAGGCGGGCCGCGGGCGCCATGACGAGGGCGGCGCCGGTCAGCCAGGCGCCGCAGAACTCGGCGACGGACGCGTCGAAGCTGGGTGAGGCGAACTGGAGGACGCGGCTCTCCCCCGTCACCGCGAACCGTTCGGCCTGCGCGGCCGCCAGCCCGGCGAGGCCCGCGTGCGAGACGACGACGCCCTTGGGCACGCCGGTCGAGCCGGAGGTGTGGATGACGTACGCGGCGTGGCCGGGCGTGAGGCGCACGCCCGGGTCGGTCGCGGGGTGGCCGGACAGGTCGCGGGGCAGGGTCGCCTCGTCGAGGACGAGGACGGGGGCCACGTCGGCGAGGATGAACGCGCGGCGGGCCCGCGGGTACTCCGGGTCGACGGGTACGTAAGCGCCGCCCGCCTTCAGGACGGCGAGCAGGGCGACCGCCAGCTCCACCGTACGCGGCAGGACCAGCGCCACGCGGGTCTCCGGGCCCACGCCCTGTCCGGCGAGCCAGTGCGCCAGGCGGTTGGCCCGCGCGTCCAGCTCGCGGTACGACAGGGTGGTGTCCTCGAAGGCCAGCGCCGTGGCGTCCGGGGTGCGGGCCACCTGCCGGGCGAAGAGTTCCGGGAAGGGATCGGCGGAAACCGCCGCCTGCGTGATGTCGTTCACTGGTCCTCCACTCGTCGGCCGACGCCTGGAGCGGGCCGTTCAAAAGAAGCGAAAGCGCTGATGGGGGTGGCTTGCCCGGGCCGTGGCCGCACTGGAAAGGTGCTCTCCGTGACAGGGACGGGCGGACAGCCGCTGGCGTTGGTGGCGGGTACGGACGAGGTGCTGGGGCCGGTCCCGGCGTACGAACGGCTGCTGACCGGCGTGGAGCGGCGTCGCGCGGACGCGTTCCTGACCCCGGCTCTCCGGGCCGACTTCGTCGCGGCACACGTGCTGGTGCGGCTCTGCGCCGCCGAGCTGCTGGGCCGGGCGGCGGACTCCCTCGTACTGGAACAGCGCTGTCCCGGCTGCGGCTCCGACGAACACGGCAGGCCGCGGCTCGCCGGGCTGCCGCAGGTGTACGTGAGCCTGTCGCACACGACGGGCGTGGTGGCCGCCGTGGCGGGCCACGAGCCGGTCGGCGTGGACGTGGAGCGGCGGACGCTGCCGGACGGCGTGCGGGGCGCGGCGGGCCGGGTGCTGAGCGCGGCCGAGCGGGCGGCGATGCGCGAACACGCCGATCCGGACGCGTACTTCCTGCGCCAGTGGGTCCGCAAGGAGTGCTTCGTCAAGCTGGGGAGGAGCACACTGGGCGGGCTGGCCGCGCTGGACCTCTCGGGCCTGCCCGAGAGGGGCAGCGGCCCTGCCCGCCACGGCGACCTGTCCCGCCACGGCGACCTGTACGTGCTCGACCACACGGACGCGCGCCGGGACGCCGTGGCCGCCGTGGTCAGCACGGCGCGTCCCCGCATCGGCGCGGCGGTCCCGCACACCGCCCCGGAACGCCCCGCTGTCCCGGACCACGCCACCGCCCCGGAACGCCCCACCGCCCCGGACCATCCCGCCGGCCTGCAACGCCGCAGCACCTGACCGCCGCCCCTCACGCCAGCAGCTCGGCGAGCCGCTGCCGGTTGAGCTTGCCGTTGTCGTTGTGCGGCAGCTCCTCCAGGCGCCGGATGCGGCGCGGCACCATGTGCAGCGGCACGTGCTGCCGCAGCCAGTGGCTGAACTCGTGCGCCCGCATCTCCTTGCCCAGGTAGGCGGCCAGCAGGCGCACCTCGTCCTTGACCGTGACGACCACCACGGCCGCCTCGGTCACCTCGGGGTGGCGCCGCATCGCGGCCTCCACCTCGCCCAGCTCCACCCGGTGCCCCATGATCTTGACCTGGTTGTCCAGCCGGCCGCGGTGCACCAGCAGGCCGTCCTCGCGGCGCACCCGGTCGCCGGTGCGGTACCAGTGTTCGCGGGTGAGCGGCCCGGTGCCGTCGTACGGGGCGGCGGGCGCGCCGGGCCCGTACCGGACGAAGCGTCCGGCGTTGTCGGCCGGGTCCAGGTAGCCGTCGAAGCGCTGGGCGCCGCGTACGCACAGTTCGCCGTCGTCGCAGGGCTGTCCCGCCTCGTCCAGGAGGACCGCTTCCATGTGCGGGTAGGGCTGTCCGATGGGCACCGTGCCGTTGGCGCTGCCCGCCGCGGCGGCTCCGCCGTCGGCGAGTTCGTGGTCGGTGCAGGTGATGGTCAGTTCGGTCGGCCCGTACAGGTTGTGGATGCGGCTGCCGGGCGCGACCTCGTGCCAGCGCGCGGTCAGTTGCGCGGTGACCGGCTCCGCGCTGAAGCAGCTGTGGCGCAGCGTGGTGACCCGGCCGAGCGGCAGGTTGCCGTAGCGCTCGGCGGTGGTGACCAGCGACGGTACGGAGAACCAGTGGGTGAGGCGGCGGCGCACCACGTAGTCCACGGGCCGGTACAGCTCGTCCTTGTCCGGTACGACGACGGTGGCGCCGGAGCCCCAGGCGACGAACAAGTCGTACACGGACGGGTCGAAGGTCAGGCCGAAGGTCTGCGACATGCGGCAGCCGGGGCCCGCCTCGTAGCGGGCGATGTTGTACGCCACGTACGGGGCGACGTTGCGGTGGCGGACGGGCACGCCCTTGGGGCGGCCGGTGGAACCGGAGGTGAACAGCAGGTACGCCTCGGCCTCCGGGTCGCCGGGGTGGGCGGGCAGGGCACCGGCGGGCGGCTCCGGGAGGCCGTCGGCGCCGTCCGGTACGACGGTCACCGGCGGCCGGAAGTCCGCGGGCAGCCCGGCGAACGTGTCGCGGTGCTCCTCGCCGACGAGGACGGCGCCGACCCCGGCGCGGCGCGCGATGTCCACGTTGCGGGGCAGCGGGTGGTCGGCGTTGAGGGGGACGGCGGAGGAGCCGAGGCGCTGCACGGCCAGGTACGCCACGTACGCGGCCACGGTCCGGGTGGCGATCAGCGCGATCCGGGCCGGCGGACGGACAGGGCCGTCACCGGCAGTGGCACCGGCGGGCTGCTCGTCGAGGACGCGGGCCGCCAGGGCCAGCACCCGGCGGTGCAGTTCGCCGTAGCTCAAGGTCTGCTCGCCCACTTCGAGGGCCGGGGCGTCCGGCCACCGGCGGGCCGAGTCGGCGAACCACTGGTAGAGGGTGCGGTCTTCCAAGGCGGGCTCCTGGCGTACGGGGTCCTCGGTGAGCGGGGCGGGGGTGGTGCCGTCGGCGGGCGGGCGGTTCACGAGGCGGCTCCGGCCGGTGCGTCCGGGGCCCCGGCGCGCCGCTCCTGCACCGTCCCCATCCGTACGACCGGCCGCGCGACCACCGCGAACAGCAGCAGCACAGCGGCTCCGGCGGCCGTATACGGGACGTTGACCTCGACCACCTTGGCGAGCGCGCCGCCCGCCAGCGCGCCCAGCGGAATGGTGCCGGTGCCCACCAGCCGGTAGACGCCGTTGAGGCGGCCGAGCTGGTCGGGCGGGGTGGTGGCCTGGCGGAAGGAGACGGTCAGCGCCTGGTAGACGGCGGCGCCGAGCGCCATCAGGGCGAAACCGGCGGCCGCGACGACCGCGTGGTGCACCAGGCCGGTCAGCAGCATCGCGACGCCCATCAGGACCATGCCGCCGAGCGCCGCCGGGAAGGTGCCGAACCGGGACGCCAAGCGCGCGTTGAACAGCCCGCCGACGATGCCGCCGAGCGCGCCGACGGCCAGGAACACGCCGAAGGCGGCTTCCGGCAGGCCGAGCCAGCGCACGACGTAGAGAACTTCGAGCGTTCCGGTGACGCCCATGAAGAAGTTCAGCGCGCCGAGCATGCCCGCGAGGGTGGCCAGCAGCCGGTCGGCGCGGAGCAGCCGTACGCCGTCCAGGATCATGGTGCGCCAGCGCGGCGCGGCACCCGGCTCCGTACGGCCCGCGGGCGGCCCGGGAAAGCGCGGGAGGGTGACCAGCAGGGCCACGCCGAACAGGAACGACACCCCGTCGATCAGGAAGGGCAGGCCCGCCCCGGCGACGAAGGCGAGGCTGCCGAGCGGCTGCCCGGCGGAGTCGCGGAAGATCAGCTGGGCGACGTGCAGCCGCCCGTTGGCGGCGGCGAGCCGGGACGTCTCCACCACCATCGGCAGGTACGACTGGGACGCGACGATGTGCACCGTCTCGCCCAGCCCGAGCACCGCCGCCACCGCGCAGACCACCGGCAGGCTCACCACGCCGGTGACCACCGTCAGCGTGAGGACCAGGACCGCCGCCGCGCGCATCAGGTCGACACCGATCAGCAGCGCGCGCCGGTCGGCCAGGTCCGCCCAGACGCCGGCCAGCGGCGACAGCAGCAGCGGCAGCCAGTTGGCGACCGTCACCAGGGAGATCAGCAGCGGGTCGGTGGTGAGCGAGAGGGCGAGCAGCGGCAGGGCGGTCAGCCGTACGCCGTCACCCAGCGCGGAGACCGCGGTGGACGCCCACAGCCGCCCGAAGGCGCTCCGGCCGGTGCCCGCCGCGGCCCCGCCCGTCATGCCCACGGCTTCCCGGTACCGTCGCCGGACCACAGGGCGGGGCCGGTGACGGTCAGGGTCGTCGGTGCGGCCTGCCGCTGCGGGACGAGGTGCAGGCGCTGGACGTCCGCCGGGGCTCCGGCAGCCGTCTCCCGGCCGTCCTCCTGGCACGCGCACGGCTTGGAGCCGAAGCCCGCGAACCGGTACGCGACCTCCATGATCCGGTTGCGGTCGGTGCGCCGGAAGTCGGCCTCCAGGTGCGCTCCGGCCCGGGTGGCCTGGTCGGCGGTCCAGCGCAGCAGCTGCGTACCGATGCCGAAGGTGACCACCCGGCAGGAGGTGGCGAGCAGTTTCAGGCGCCAGCGGCCCGGCTGCCGCTCCAGCAGGACCACGCCGACCGCGCCGTGCGAGCCGAAGCGGTCCTCGACGGTCGTGATCAGCACCTCGTGGTCCGGATCGGTGAGCAGGGAGCGCAGGTCGGCGTCGGAGTAGTGCACACCGGTCGCGTTCATCTGGCTGGTGCGCAGGGTCAGTTCCTCGACGCGCGCGAGGTCGTCCTCGTCGGCGCGGGCGATGGACATCCGCATGTCCAGGGTGCGCAGGAAGTCCTCGTCCGGGCCGTTGAACTCGCTCTGGGCGGCCTCGCGCCGGAACTTCTCCTGGTACATGGCCCGGCGGCGGCGTGCGTCGCTCGTGACGGTGGGCGTGAAGTCGGGCAGGTCCGGCAGCCCGGCCGCCTCGGGTGCGTCATAGCAGCGCACGTCCGGCAGGTGGTAGGCGACCTCGGCGCGTTCGGTGTGCTGGTCGTCGATGAACGCGAGGGTGTTCTGCGCGAAGTTCAGCTGCTCGGCGACGGCGCGTACGGCGTCGGACTTGCGGCCCCAGCCGATGTGCGGCAGGACGAAGTAGTCGGCGACGCCGAGGCTTTCCAGCTTCGTCCACGCGTCGTCGTACTCGTTGCGGCTGGCCACCGACTGGAGGATGCCGCGCTCGTCCAGGGCCTTCAGCGTATCCAGGACGCCGGGGCGCAGGACGAGTTCGTCGCGCTCCAGCAGGGTGCCCTGCCACAGGGTGTTGTCCAGGTCCCAGACCAGGCACTTCACCGCCGGACGTACGGCTGTCTCCGCCGTGTCCGTGGGGGTGCCGGTCTTCGCCGTCTCGGTGGCCGCCATGCCGGTCATACCTCCCAGAGAGTCACGGCCCAGGCCGCGACGGGGCTGTTGTTCAGGACGAGGACGAGGTCGCCGGGGGCCAGTTCGCCGCGGGCCAGCAGGCGGTCCAGGTTGAGCACCACGTCCATGGCGCCGGTGTGGCCGTACGCCTGGAGGTTTTCGGTGCACACCGGGTGGACGGGCAGGCCGAGCAGGGTCTCGTAGAACTGGAAGGCCGGTGCGGTGACGTTCTGCATGAGGGTGGCGGCGATCCGCCGCCGCTCCACGCCCGCGTCGTCCAGGACCTGCCCGACCAGGCGCTTGAGGTGCTGCTGGCTGTGCAGGGCCAGTTCGAAGCGGTAGCGGTCGGCGGAGCTGACCTCCTCGCGCCACTCGTACCAGGGGGCGTTCCTGTAGTCGACCTGGAGGAGGTCGTGGAACCGGCCGTCGGTGTGCTGGCGGTGGGCGCGCAGTACGGGGCGGCCACCGCGCACCAGGGTCATGGCGAAGGCGCCGTCGCCGACGACGGTGACCGGGTGGCGCACCCGGTCCAGGGCGACCGGGCGGCTGGCGTGCGCGATCAGCACGGACTGCCGGGCCGGGTCGGCGACGAGGAGGTCCCTGGCCAGGGCCCAGGCCGCGCTGGAGCCCGTACAGCCCAGGCCGTCCAGGACGAAGGAGAACGACGCGGTGAGCCCGGCCTCGTGCGCGACGTGGCCGGAGCCGGAGCCGAGCAGCACCTCGGGGGCGCGGGCGCCGACGACCACCAGGACGTCGGGGTCCGGGGCGGCCGGGTCCTGCTCGCGCAGTTCGCGTACGGCCCGGGCGGCGAGCCCCGCGGCCGTCGCCCCGTCGTCGAACCGGCCGACCGTACGGATACCGCAGTCGCGCGCGAACTCCGCCTCCTCACGCGCGAGGTGGCCGACCTCGTCCAGCTTGTCGACGGGCACCAGCTCGTCGGGCAGGAGGCAGTGCACCGCCCCCACCCCGACGGCCGTGTCCGCGCTGCTGCCCGTGTCCGTCGTCGTCATCCCCGGCCCGTCCGTACGTGGTCCGCGAGGAGCAGCTGACTGATCTCCGTGCTGCCCTCGATGATCTCCATGAGTTTGGCGTCGCGGTAGGCCCGCGCCACCGGGTGGCCGTCGCGGGCGCCGCGGGAGGCCAGCACCTGGACGGCCGTGGCGGCGCCCCGGGTGGCTTCCCGGGAGGCGACGTACTTGGCGACGACGGCCTGGGTGCCCAGCTCCGGCCGGTTCCCGTCCCAGCAGGCGCTGGCGTGTTCGCAGCAGCGCAGCGCGACCTGCTCGGCGACGGCCAGTTCGGCCAGGTGCCGGGCGACGAGCTGGTGGTCGGCGAGCGGCTTGCCGAACTGCTCCCGGGTACGGGTGTGCGCCACCGTGCTGTCCAGGCACGCGCGCAGGATGCCCGCGCAGCCCCAGGCGACCGAGAGCCGCCCGTAGGTCAGCGCGGCGGTGGCGAGCAGGGCGACCGGCAGGCCGGCGCCGGACAGCAGGTGGCCCGCCGGTACGCGGACATCGTCGAGGTGCACGTCGGCGTGGCCGGCGGCCCGGCAGCCCATCGGGTCCGGCACCCGCTCGATCCGTACGCCCGGGGCGTCGGCGGGCACCATGACGACGGCGGCCCCGTCCCCGTAGATCCCGAAGACCACCAGCAGACTCGCGTAGGCGGCGCCGGTCACCCAGACCTTCGCGCCGGTGACGTGCACGGTGTCGCCGTCGCGGCGGATCTCCGTGCGCATCGCCGACAGGTCGCTGCCCGCGCCGCTCTCGGAGAACGCGACGCCGGCCGTCTCTCCCCCGGTGAGCCGGGGCAGGAACGTGCCGCGCTGCACGGCGGTGCCGAAGCGCTGCACGGTCCAGGCGGCCATGCCCTGCGAGGTCATCAGGGACCGCAGGGAGCTGCACAGGGAACCGGCGTGCGCGGTCAGTTCGCCGTTGGCCCGGCTGTCCAGGCCGAGGCCGCCGTGTTCCGCGGCGACCTGGGCGCACAGCAGGCCGCGCCGGGAGGCCTCCCGTACCGTCTCCGCGGGGATCCGGCCGGCCAGGTCCCACTCCTCGGCGCGGTCGCCGACGAGGTCGCCGAGCGCGGCCCGGGCGTCCGCGGTCGCCTGCGCCGTCACCGCCCTGCCGCTCCTTCGCCGCGCAGCCGCTGGACCAGCGCGGTGATGGCGGGCACGGTACGGAAGTTGTCCAGGGTCAGGTCGTCGCCCTCGACGGTGACCTGGAACTCCTGCTCGACGTGCTGGAGCAGCTCCAGGGAGAACAGCGAGGAGAACGCCCCGGAGGCGAACAGGTCCCGGTCCGGTTCCCAGTCGCCGCCGGTACGGGAGCCGAGGAACGCCACCAGGCGCTGCTGGACGTCCCCGGCGCCGGGTCCGGTCGCCGCGTCGGCCTGGTTGTCGACGGTGGTCATGCGCGCGTTCCTCCGTAGGAGTAGAAGCCGTTGCCGGTCTTGTGGCCGAAGTCCCCGGCCCGAACCTTCTCCAGGAGCAGGTCGCAGGCGAGGTATCCGTCGTCGCCGGTGCGGTCGTGCAGCACCTTGAGGGTGTCGACGATGTTGTCCAGGCCGATCAGGTCCGCGGTGGCCAGCGGCCCCGTACGGTGCCCGAAGCAGCCGGTGAAGACGCGGTCCACGTTCTCGGCGGCGGCGCGGCCCTCGGCGACCAGCCGAGCCGCGTCGTTGATCACCCGCATCAGGATGCGGTTGGAGACGAAGCCGGGGCCGTCACCGACCACGATGGCCTCCCGGTCCAGGGCCGTCAGCAGCCGGTCCAGCGCCGCCATCGCCGCGTCGCCGGTGCGCGGGCCGCGGATCACCTCGACCGCCCTGATCAGGTAGGGCGGGTTCATGAAGTGGGTGCCGACGACGTCCTCGGGGTGCTGGGTGTAGCCCGCCAGTTCGTCGACCGGTACGGCGGAGGTGTTGGAGGCGATCAGCGTGCCGGGGCGGACCGCCGCCGAGATGGCGCCGAGCGCCTTGACCTTGGCGTCGGTGGTCTCGGTGACCGCCTCGACGACGGCGGCCGCGGTGTCCAGCCGCTCGTACGAGGTGCTCAGCGTCAGCTCGCCGTCCGGGCCCTTGGGCAGCTTGCCCAGCAGCCGGGCGTGCCGCAGCTGCTGGCGCACCGTGCCGCGGGCGCGCTCCAGCTGCGCCTCGGAGACGTCGATCAGGAGGACCGGGAGGCCGCGGCCCACGGCGAGCGTGGCCAGCGCGGTGCCCATGACCCCGGCGCCGACGACGGCCAGCCGTCCGTCGCCCCGTCCGTCGTCCGTCGTCGTCCCGTCTGCCGCTGGTGCCGTCACTGCCGACGCTTCCGTAGCTGTCGTCGCATCGGTGGTCCCGTCGGTGGTCCCGTCGGTGGTCACTGGGTCAGGCACCTTCCGTCACATCGGTCAACAGGGCCGCGAAAGTGGGGTGTGCGGCGAGGTGGCGCAGGGCTTGCAAAGCCCGTCCGCCGTCCAGGCGGGGGTCCAGGCCGTGCTCGCGCAGCCACTCCCCCACAGCCGGGCTTCCACGTCCACCCGCGGCGTGTCCAGGTCGTGGGTCTCGTACAGGGCCATGGTGGACAGCACCGGGTCGCCGGTCTCCAGCGCCCGTCGGCCGGCCAGCCGCGCCCACTCCGCGACCGGGACGGGGCGGGTCGGCGCCCCGAGCGCGCCCAGTTCGGCGAAGAGCGCGGCGAACGTGGGGGCCTCCTCGCCGACCAGGTGGTAGGCCCGGCCCGCGGAGCCGGGCTCCCGGCCGAGCTGGACGATCGCGCGGGCCACCAGGTCGATGGGCGCCACCGGCAGCGGCATGTCGTCGGCCGGGTGGGCGCCGACGGCCATGCACGCGGCGACCAGCCGCCAGAGCATGTCCAGGTCGTTGCAGGCGCCGGTGGTGGTGTCGCCGCCGATCAGGCCGGGGCGGAAGACCCGGACCCGCATCCCGTCCCGTTCGGCCTTGTCCAGGAGGCGTTCGCTGACCCACTTGGAGATGCCGTAACCGCCGGCCTCGGGGTCCAGGGGCTGCTCCCGGCGCTCCAGCGTCCGGCCTTCGGAGCCGAGGGCCTGGCCGCAGGCGGCGAGGGTGGAGATGTAGCTGATGTCGGTGATGCCGTGGCGGCGCATCCAGCCGAGGAGGTGGTACGTGGCCAGGGTGTTGGCCGGGCGCAGCACCTCGTACGGCTCGGTGAAGACGACGTGGGCGCCGCAGTGCACGACGTGGCCGGTGCGGCGGGCCAGTTCGCCGTCGCGGTAGGTCTCGCACACCTCGGCGATGTCCCGCAGGTCGCCGGGGACGACGTGGACGCGCTCCGGGTCGGGCTCGGGGAGCCGGAAGCGGGCGGCGGCCTCGCGCAGGCGCCGGCGGCCGTGGTCCGCGTCGTCGGCGCGGACCAGGCAGTAGACGTGGCTGTCGCGGTGGCCGGGGTCCTGGAGGAGTTCGTGCAGCAGGAAGGCGCCGACGAAGCCGGTGGCGCCGGTGAGCAGCACGTCGGTGCCGGGCGGGGTGTCGCGCGGGGCCAGGGGCGGGAGTTCGAGGGCGAGGTCGGCGTCGATGAGGGCGGCGTCCCGCGCGGCGCCCGACGCCTCGGCGGGCCCGCCGTCCCTACGGTCCGAGGCTCCGTCCGTACGGTCCGAGGCTCCGTCCGTACCGTCCGAGGCTCCGTCCGTACGGTCCGACGCACCGCGGATCGCTTCGGCGACGCGGGTGACGGTGGCCCGGCTGCCGCCGGTGCGGTGCAGGTTGAGGAGCATGCCGTACCGCTCCTGCACCTCCAGGGACATCCGCAGGCCGAGCAGCGACGTGCCGCCGAGGGCGCCGAAGGTGTCGTGCGGGCCGATGCCTTCGGTGCCGAACAGTTCCTCCCAGAGGGCGATCAGTTCGCCTTCCAGGCCGGTGGGCGCGACGGCGGGCGCGCTCGGCCGGGCGGGTTCCTGTCGAGCGGCGCCCGGGACGTCGAACACCGAGTCGTCCAGCGCCGAGCAGCGGCGCCGGGTGTACGGGTACGTGGGCAGCGGGACGCGGCGGCCGGTGCCGTCGTCGAGCGCGCGGGCGTCCACCGGGACGCCGTGCAGCCAGGCGTCCGCCAGGGCCGCGGCGATCCGGTCGCCGGGATCGGCGCCGTCGGCCGCCGGGATCACGTACCGGCCGGGGCCGCCCTCCCCTCGCCGACGACGATCAGGTAGGCGTCGGCGGGCAGCGCGGCGGGCACCGTGTCGTGCTGCTCGGTACGGTGGCCGAGGGCCGCCAGCAGCGCGGTGCGTAGCGCCTCCGCGCGCTCACCGGCCGCCGTGACGGCCAGGACGGGGCGGCGCGTTCCGGCGCGGACCGTACGGGCGGCGGGCGGCCGGGGCAGGCGCAGGGCGGCGGCCAGCCGGTCGGGGGCCGCCGTGACGACCCGGCGCTCGGCGAAGTCCTGCCGTCCGACGCGCAGGGTGTGGGCGATGTCCCCGGCCGCGGTCCGGTCCTGGTCGATCTCGTCGGCCAGGCGGCGGGAGAGCGCGTCGAGTTCGGTACGGGTCCGGGCGGAGAGCTGGAGCCGTACGACGGGCCGGGCGGGCGCGGACGGGCGTACCGGCGCCGGTGGCGGGGCGAGGACGACGGAGGCGTTGGCGCCGCCCAGGCCCATGGAGTTCACCAGCACCCGGCGGCCGGCGTCGGTGCACCGTTCCAGCTCGGTGGGGACGTGGAAGGGACTGTCGGCGAGGACGCCGGGGTCCCGGGCGTGCTCGAACATCGGGTGCGGCACCAGGTGGCCGGTGCGCACGACGTGGATCGCCTTGATCAGCCCGGCGATGCCGGCGGCCGACCCGGCGTGCCCGATGTTCGCCTTGACCGTGCCGAGCGCGCAGTGGCCGCGGTCGGACGCACGGGCGCCCGCCGCGCGCAGGCCGTCGATGAGGCCGCGCAGTTCGACCTGGTCGCCCAGGGGTGTGCCGGAGCCGTGCGCCTCGGCGTAGCGCAGGTCCGCCGGGTCGGTCCCGGCCACCGTGAGCGCGGCGGCGACGACCGAGGCCAGGCCGTCCGGGCTGGGCGCGGTGAAGCCGGGCCGACGGGCGCCGTCGTTGCCGACCGCGCTGCCGCCGATCACCGCGAGCACCGGGTCGCCGTCGGCGAGCGCGTCGGCGAGGCGGCGCAGCACGACGACGCCGATGCCGGAGCCCGCGCCGGTGCCGGTGGAGCGGATGTCGAAGGCGCGGCAGAAGCCGTCCTCGGAGAGCACGCCGCCGGCCTGGTACCGGTAGCCGACGGACGGGTACGACAGTCCGCTGCCGCCCGCCAGGGCGATGTCGCACTCCTCCGACAGCAGGCTCAGGACCGCGTAGTGCACGGCGGTCAGCGAGGAGGAGCAGGCGGTCTGCACGGCCAGGGACGGGCCGCGCAGGCCGAGTTTGTAGGAGACCCGGGGGCCATGAAGTCGATGCCGCCGCCCAGTTGGGTGGCCAGGTCGTCGAAGGCGGCGGGGCCTTCCGTACGGGCTCGGGCGTACTGGAGCAAGGTGTTGTACGAGCTGTTGCTCGCCCCGGCGAACACGCCGACCTGCGGTCCGTGCTCACCGTTCGGCAGGTGGCCGGCCCGCTCCAGACCGTCCCGGCACGCCTCCAGGAAGAGGCGCTGCTGCGGGTCGATCAGCTCGGCCTCGACGGGGGTGCAGCCGAAGAACTCGGCGGCGAACAGCTCCGGGTCCTCGATCCAGCCGGACCGGGTCACGAAGCCCGGCGCGGCGGCCGCCTCCGGGGACACACCGCAGCGGCGCAGGTCCTCGGCGGGGATGTCGCGGAGCGAGACCACGCCCTTGTCGAGGTTGCTCCAGAACTCCTCCGGGGTGGCGGCCTCCGGGAACCGGCAGCCGACGCCCACCACCGCTACGGCGGTCTCGCTGTTCATCGCGCGGCGGACCCTTCCGGCTGCTGCGGGCCGGTCGCGGGCGTGGTGTCCGTACGTCCGCGACGGGCACTGCCGAGCAGCCGTCCGCGGCCGTCCGGGACCGCCGCGGCGGGGGCCGGCGCCCCGGGCTCGTACGACGGGTCCAGCAGCCGGGCCTGGGCGCGCACCGTGTCGTGCCGGAACAGCTCGGCGACCTCCAGCTCGCGCCCGGTCTGGTCGGACAGCTCGTCGCTGAGCATCACCAGCAGCATCGAGTTGCCGCCCGCTTCGAAGAAGCCGGTGTCCAGGGGCACCTCGGCGGTGCCCAGGACGTCCTGCCACGCCCGGCGGACGAGCTGGAGCGGGTCCGCGTTCGCGTTGGCGTCCGCGGGTATGGACGCGCTGTCTTCGGGGTTCGCCACGGGGGCCTCCGGGAGGGTTTCGGGTTCAGACACGCCGCGCCGCCGCGGTGTCGAAGAAGTCGCGGGCCCGGGCCATCGCCCGGCCGACCTTGTCGTAGGCGTTCTCCGGGTCGGCGAACGGGCCGACCTCGACGCCGACCCAGGCGGCGTCGACGGCGAGCAGCTGGTCGGTGAAGGCGGCCATGTCCGCGACGCCCTCGCCCGGCACCAGGTGCTCGTGGTACGTGCCGTTGGAGTCGGAGTAGTCGACGCTGTTGACCCGGCCGGGCAGCCGGCCCACCTCGGCGGCGGCCACCCCGGCGACGACGAGGTGGGAGACGTCGATGTTGGCCTGGAGGGCCGGGGAGGCGACGTCGTCCAGCAGCCGTACGAGGTCGTCGACGTCGGTGACCAGGGAGGTCTCCATCGGCTCGGGTTTGACGCTGAGCGCGACGCCGCGCGCCTCGGCGTAGTCGGCCAGCCGCCGGACCGAGGCGGCGAGCAGCTGCCACTGCGCCTCCTCGGGCCACATGGCACGCCAGAACCAGTCGCCGAGGAGCAGTTTCATGACCTCGCCGCCCAGTTCCCTGGTGAGGTCGACATGGGCTTCGGCGCGCTTGAGGTGGAATTCCCGTACGACGTCGCGGAAATCACTGAGGCCGAATGCGTGACAGGCCGTCAGGCTGATGGGCAGGCCCACCGCGTCGGCGTCGTCGCGGAATTGCAGCAGCCGTTCCGGCGCGATTTCCATCGCCTCTTCGACGATACAGATCCATTCGGCGCCCAGTTCGGCGGCGGCCCGCCAGGCGTCCTTGCCCTGGTACGGGGAGCCGTAGAACGCCTGGTCCACCAGCAGCCCGAGGCTTGTGTGACTGGTCATGGATGCTTCCGCTCCTAGTCGGTGCGCGTCCCGCCCGCGGGCCGGGAGAGCTTCGGTCTTCTTCTCGCGGAAAAGACCCGGCGCGACATTCCGTGGTACGCAGTGATGGTCGTGCCGTGACGGGCGCACGGTGCGGGGCGGGGCGGCGTAATTCCGCTTTCCGCCGTGCCGCACTCGGGTGCGTGTGCCGGCCGCTGCCGTTCCGGGCAGGGCACGGTCCGCTCACGGGAGGGAAGGCTGTCGGTGATCCGGTCGGGGGCCGGTCCGGGGGCCGGTCCAGAGGGCCGGTCCGGGAGGCCGCTACGAGGCGGTGGCCGCCGGGCGGCGTGGTGGTGCGGTGCGGCGGCCGGTCGCACACCGGATCGCGCCGTCGAAGCGGGCACCGGTGCCCGGCACCGCGTCCGCTCTCTCGTCGATTGCCATCATTCGTGCCCCCGTCGGCCAACGATCCTGACGACCTTGTTCCGGCCCTGTCGAACACCGGGATGCTAGCACGCGCTTCGGGGCGCACTCTATGGCGAAATGTCACCTGATGCCGTCGCGTCTGATCACGTAATCGCAGCTCAGAGGGGGTAGTTGGACGAAGCAACCGAAAGCGGGAGCGGATGGCCCGAACAGGCCGGAGGAGCCGGGCGGACGGCGTGGACAGCGCGGCGGCGCACGCCCGGCGGACACGGCGCGGAGGCCGTCCGCCCGCGGGCGGCACCGGCGCGCGGCACGGGTCAACGGCCGCCGGGCGCAGACCGGGCGCGTTCCCCTTCGCCTTCGATTCGCCGCCGACCCCACCGCCCACCGCCCTTCGGTTCGCCGTCCGGTGCGGGGCGGCGGGCCACGGCGAAGGCATCGCACCGGCATGGGCAGGTGACGGGAACAAGGCTGCGGAAAAGGTTGGGAAATGCATCGCGACGATTTACCGCACCTTGTTGGCGCACCTGTCGGCCGGACATGATGCGGGGAAACGGAGTGCGGCGACGGAGCCCGGCAGCGGAGCACGTCGGCAGACCGCGTTGACGGATCGCGTCGGCGGAACGCGTCGGCGGAGCACGTCCAAGAACCCCGGCCACGACGCCCGTCGCCATGCGGCGAGTTGCTACTGTGCGAATGCGGAGCGGCCGCCTGGGCGACTCCGGCCGAGGAGCCTTGAGGAGCAGGGGGAATCCATGCCCAGCCGCATCATGCTGAGTCCGGGGGACATAGCGACGCTGGATCTGACGGACCCGCGTACCCACGCCGAGTACGACCTGAGCGAGGTCTGGCGGCATTTGCGCAGGACGCAGCCGTTCTACTGGCACCCTTCCGTCGGCGGAGCGCCGGGTTTCTGGGTCGTTTCCCGGCACGCGGACGTCTCCGAAATCTACCGGGACGACAAGCGGTTCACGTCCGAGAAGGGAAATGTCCTCACCACGCTGCTGATGGGCGGGGATTCCGCCGCGGGCATGATGGCGGCCGTGACGGACGGGCCACGGCACGCCGACATCCGCAAGATCCTGCTCAAGGCGTTCTCGCCGCGCGCGCTGGAAGGCGTGGTGGACCACATCCGGCAGTCCACCCGCGCCCTGCTCCGCGCCGCGGTGGCCCGCGAGGAGTGCGACTTCGCCCGGGACGTGGCGGCGGACATCCCGCTCACCGCGATCTGCGACCTGATGGGCGTACCCGAGGCGGACCGCGCGAAGGTGCTGGAGCTGACCGCGACGGCCCTCGGCAACGACGGCGCGGCCCAGTCGCCCGTCGCCGCCTGGCAGGCGCGCAACGACATCCTCGCGTACTTCGGCACGCTGGCCGAGGAGCGGCGCCGGAACCCGGGCGACGACGCGGTCAGTGTGCTGGCCACCGGCCTCATCGAGGGCCGGCCGCTGACCATGGACGAGATCGTGGTCAACTGCTACAGCCTGATCATCGGCGGTGACGAGACCAGCCGGATGTCGATGACCGGCGGGGTGCTCGCACTCGTCGAACACCCCGCCCAGTGGCGGGCCCTGAAGAGCGGCGAGGCGGACATCTCCACCGCCGTCGACGAGATCCTGCGCTGGACGACGCCCGCGCTGCACTTCGGCCGTACGGCCCTGGAGGACGTCCCGGTCGGCGGGCAGGGGCAGGTGATCAGGGCCGGGGACGTCGTCACGCTGTGGAACGACTCGGCCAACATGGACGAGGAGGTCTTCGAGGCCCCGGAACGGTTCCTGCTCGGCCGCACCCCCAACAAGCACCTGTCCTTCGGGTACGGTCCGCACTTCTGCCTCGGCGCCTACCTGGGCCGCGCGGAGATCGCCGCCATGCTGACCGGCCTGCGCGAACTCGTCGCGTCGGTGGAGCTGCGCGGCGACACCCGCCGCAACTACTCCAACCTGCTGAGCGGCGTCACGAGCCTGCCGGTGGCTCTGCGGCCGGAGTGAGTCCGAGTGCCCGGAGTGCGTCCGGGTGTCATCAGCGAGTCCGGGCGGCCGGAGTGAGTCCGGGCGGCCAGGGCGCTTCCGCCTTCGCGGAAGAAGCGAGGGAAACGACCGGCGGCCGGGGCCTCGGCCTTTCGGCCCGGCGCCCGGCCGTCGTGAATAATCGTTTATCGCGGATAATCGATTATCGAAGCATGGCGTCGGAGGGGCGGGGCTTCCGCCCTTCCGGCGCGTGCGGGTGAAGCAGGTGAAGCAATACGGCGGGTACGGCCGAGATGCCGGTACGGCGGGTGCGCGGCGGGGAAACCCGGCTCAGCCGTCGACGCGGACCGGCAGCGACTCGATCCCGTACACGATCGACAGCTTGCGGAACGCCAGCTCCTCGGGCCGCACCGCGAGCCGCATGGCGGGGAAGCGCCGCACCAGCGCCGGGTAGGCGGCGCGCAGCTCCATCTTGGCCAGCTCGGCGCCGACGCAGCGGTGGATGCCGTAGCCGAAGGCGAGGTGCGAGGGCACGTTGCGGGACGGGTCGAAGCGCTCCATGTCGGGCCCCAGCTTGCCGTCCCGATCGGCGCCGCTCAGCGAGCACAGCACCACGTCGCCCTTGGTGATCGGCACGCCGGCGATCTCCAGGTCCTCCCGCGCGAACCGGGGAAGGCCACCTGCACGACGGTGAGGTAGCGCAGCAGCTCCTCCACGTAGCGGTCGGCCGCCTCGTCGCCGTCCTTGAGGGCCGCGAAGTGCGAGTCGTCCTGGAGAAGTACCAGGGCGCCCAGCGCCAGCATGCTCGCGGTCGTCTCGAAGCCGCCGGTCAGCACGCCGTCGGCGAGGCCCGCCAGCTCCTCGTCGCTGACCGAGTCGCCGTGCTCCTTGACGATCATGCCGAGCAGGCCGTCGCCCGGGTTCTGCCGCTGCTTCTTGACCACCTCACGGAAATACGAGAGCGATTCCGATATGGCGCCGAACGACGCGTTGGCGCCGCTGAAAAGGTCGAAGCGGGCGGCGCTCAGCCGCTCGAAGTCCGCGCGGTCCTCGTACGGAACTCCGAGGAGTTCGCAGATGACCAGCGAGGGAATCGGCAGGGCGAACATCTCCACCAGGTCGACCGGGTCGCCGGCGGCACCGGCCTTCTCCATGGCGTCCAGCCGCTCCTCCACGATCTCGTGGATACGGGGCGTGAGCCGGTTGAGGCGGCGCATGGTGAATTCGGGCGTCAGCAGACGGCGCAGCCGGGTGTGCACCGGCGGGTCGGCGAAACCGAGGCCGCCCGGGTTCTGGTCGGTGCTGGCGCCGGCCTGCCCGATGAGGTTGGTGAAGTCGGAGCTGAAGGCGTTGCCCTTGCCCAGGACGGCCTTGACCTCGTCGTAACCGGTGACCAGCCACACATTGGCGGCGATCGGCACCGGCAGCTTGCTGATGGGCTCCCGCTCCCGCACCGTCGCCAGCTCGCCCACCGGGTCCAGCCCGTCGCGCCGCAGCGGCATCAGCACAGACTCGGGCAAGAAAGACATCCGAGACAGGTCGAAGCCCTTCTTCCGCGTCCTTGCCATATACAGGCGGCCGGCCCAGGCGATGATCCGGGAACGGAGAGTCGTCATGACGCTAATACTGCCTTTCGTCGAGGGGGACGGTCACCCGCCCTCGGCGGGCCCCGGTAAGGGCTGCCGAACGCCGGGACATCCGCTCGGCGTTCGCGGATGTGACGTGCGCCATGGACCGGTCGGCCGCATCCAGCGTGACGAGCTCAGCCTTGTACATATGTGTGCGCGTGGTCTGAGGGCGAGTTTACAAACTGCCATTGCGCGCAATCACGGAACAACCCTTGTTCGCCCCCTAGGGGCTTCCCCGGGGTCGGCCGCGGCCGCGGCCCGGTCCGCACGAACCGGCCCTGCTCGCGGGCCAGTAGGCCGCCGCTCCGCGACGTGCCGCCGGGGCTGTGGAGGTACCGGGCGTCATGGGCGAAAGCCAACCGTATGCGAGGTGTGCTGCCCACCGTTTCCGTCACGGGCGAACGAGGCAACCCGCGCACCGTTTCACGCGTCCGCCCCGCCCGTACGCCGTCCGGCCCGCCCGCCCGGGGAGGCGGCCGGAGTCCCGCCGGGCCCGCCCGGCGCCGTCCGGCCGCGGAAACCGTGCCCGCCCGGGCCCGGCATCATGCCCACCCGTCCTCAGGGGCCGGACCGGCACCTGGCCCGCTCATCGGGCGGCCGTACCCACACGACCCTTGCGCGCGGCCGTACGCACGACTCCCGCACGCCCGCATCGCCCCGACCGCCACCCGCAGGCCGCCGAGCGCAGGACGCCGACCACCGACCACCACCCGTAGACCACAGTCCGCCGACCGCCACCCCCGCCCGACATCACGCACCTCGTACCCCCGCCCCATCCCAGACACCACACCCACCCCACCGAACCCGACATAAAGGACATATGCCTCAACGCTTGCTACGTTGCCTGTCATGACCGCACCCACGGCGGACGCTCCCCCACCGGGCCTGAGGACGCCCGGACGCCGGGGCACCGAACTGGCCCTCCTCGCCGGCGCCGTCCTGATCAGCGTCTGCGGGTACATCGACGTCGGGCTCGCCCGGCAGAACGCCGTCCCGGGCGACGCCGCGAGCTACGGGGCGGGCCTGGCCGCCCTGGCCCTCCTGGGCCACCTCGCCGTCAGGTTCCGCGCGCCCTACGCCGACCCCCTGCTGCTCCCCATCGCCATCCTGCTGAACGGGCTCGGGCTGCTCCTGATCTTCCGGCTCGACCTGGAGACCCCCGCGGACCGGGCGGCGCCCACCCAGCTCGTCTGGTCCGCACTCGGCGTCGGCCTGTTCGCCGCCGTCGTCCTGCTGCTGCGCGACCACCGCACCCTGCAGCGCTACGCCTATGTGTCGGTCGCCGCCGGCCTGGTCCTGATGGTCGTCCCGATCTTCTTCCCCGCCGTGAACGGGGCCAAGATCTGGATCCGGGTGGCGGGCTTCTCCTTCCAGCCCGGCGAGTTCGCGAAGATCCTCATCACCGTCTTCTTCGCCGCCTATCTGGCGGCCAACCGCAACGCCCTCGCCCACACGGGCAAGCGGATGTGGAAGCTCCAGTTCCCCACCGGCCGGGTGCTCGGCCCGGTCGTCGCCGTCTGGCTGGTCAGCGTCGGCGTCCTGGTCATCGAACGCGACCTGGGCACCTCGCTCCTCTTCTTCGGCGTCTTCGTCGTCCTGCTGTACGTGGCCACCGGCCGCACCGGCTGGATCGCGGTGGGCCTGCTGCTCGCCGCCGCCGGTGCCGCCGCCGTCGGCGTCCTCGAACCGCACGTGCACAGCCGGGTCGCGGACTGGCTGCACCCGTTCGCGAGCATCACGGCGGGCCGGGGCGCGAGCCAGCTCGCCCAGTCGCTGTTCGCCTTCGCCGCCGGCGGCCTGCTCGGCACCGGCCTGGGCGAGGGCCACTCCGCCCTCATCGGCTTCGCCATGAAGTCGGACTTCATCCTGGCCACCTACGGCGAGGAACTGGGCCTGACCGGCCTCACCGCCCTCTTCCTCCTCTACGCGCTCCTGGTGGCCCGCGGCTACCGGGCCGGGCTGGCGCTGCGCGACCCGTTCGGCCGGCTGCTGGCCGTGGGTCTCGCCTCCTCCTGGCCGTCCAGGTCTTCGTCATCGCGGGCGGCGTGATGGGCCTCATCCCGCTGACCGGCATGGCGATGCCGTTCCTCGCCCAGGGCGGCTCGTCCGTCGTCACCAACTGGGTCATCGTCGCGCTGCTCATCCGGGTCAGCGACAGCGCCCGCAGACCGCACCCGGACGCCGCGGAGCCCGGGGCGGTCGCGGCGGCAGGCACCGACGGCGCCCGGTCCGGCGCCTCCGCACCGCCGTACGAGGAGGACGACATGCCGTACGGATACGGGGGCGGCGAAGCCGAGGACAACCACCGCAACCACGGCAACTACCGCAACCACGACGATTACGACCACCACGACGACCAGGACAGCCACCGGTGAACCGCTACATCCGCCGCGCCAGCGTCTTCTGCCTGCTCCTGCTCGTGGCGCTGCTCCTGAACGCCGCCCGCGTCCAGGTCTTCGAGGCCGGACACTACGACGACAACTCCGCCAACCGGCGCGCCGCGCTGACCCGTTACAGCCAGCCGCGCGGTGACATCCTCGTCGACGGCGAGCCGGTGACCGGCTCGCGCGACAGCGGCGGCCGGCTGCGGTACGAGCGGACGTACGCCGAGGGGCCGCTGTACGCGCCCGTCACCGGCTACGCCTCCCAGGTCTACGGCACCTCGCTGCTGGAGAACGCCGAGGACGACGTGCTGTCCGGCACCGACCCGCGGCTCGCGCCGGTCCCGCTGTGGACCGACATCAGCCGCGAGCAGCAGCCGGGCGGCGACGTGGTCAGTACGGTCGTCGCGGCGGTGCAGCAGGCCGCGTTCGAGGGGCTGGGCGGCAAGAAGGGCGCGGTGGCCGCCGTGCAGCCGCGCACCGGCAGGATCCTCGCGCTGGTCAGCACGCCGTCGTACGACCCGAACGACCTCGCCGGCACCGAGCAGTCCGTGGCCGACACCTGGAACCGGCTCAACCGGAGCGGCGGCCAGCCGATGATCAACCGGGCCCTGAAGCAGACGTACCCGCCGGGCTCCACCTTCAAGGTCGTCACGGCCGCGGCGGCGCTGGACCACCGCAAGGTCACCGACATCGACGCGGCCACCGACGCGCCGGACCCGTACATCCTTCCGGGGACGTCCACCCGGCTCACCAACGAGGCGGGCGGCTGCGCGAACGCGTCGCTGCGGCACGCCTTCGAGGTCTCCTGCAACACCGTCTTCGCCCGCCTGGGCGTGGACGTCGGCCTGGACGGCATGGCCGGGACCGCGGAGAAGTTCGGCTTCAACGACGCGGATCTGAAGATCCCCTCCACCGCGGCCCGCAGCGTCTTCGACACCGAGATGGACGACGCGCAGGTGGCCCTCTCGGCCATCGGCCAGTACGACACCACGGCCACCCCGCTCCAGATGGCGATGGTCGCCGCGGCCGTGGCCAACGACGGCGAGGTCGAAACCCCCATCTGGTGGACAAGGTGACCGACGCGCACGGCGGCACGGTCACCGCCACCCGGCGGAAGACCCTGCACCGGGCCATGAGCCGCGGCACCGCGCGACGCCTCCAGGAGATGATGACCGGCGTGGTCACGCGGGGTACCGGCACCGGCGCCGCGATCGACGGCGCCACCGTCGGCGGCAAGACCGGCACCGCCCAGCACGGCGTGGACAACAAGGGCACGCCGTACGCCTGGTTCGTCTCCTGGGCGAAGAAGGACGGCGCGGCCGACCCGGCGGTGGCCGTGGCGGTGGTCGTCGAGGACGCGGCCGCCGACCGAGCGGACATCAGCGGCGGCGGCAGCGCGGCACCGATCGCCCGCGCGGTGATGCGGGCCGCGCTACGGTGACGTACAGGGACGTACGGGAACGTAGGGGAACGTACGGAAGGCAACGCCACGCCGCGCAGGGGGACGCATGGGACAGCCGGGACACGAACGTACGGGACAGCGGAGGCGTGGACATTCGGGGCAGCGGAGGCACGGACTTACGGGGCAGCCGGGACCCGCACATCAGGCCGGTGACCGGGCACTCCTGACCCTGAGCGAGATCGAGGCGCTGGCCCGCCGGGCCCACGCGGGGCAGACGGACAAGGCCGGCCGCCCGTACGCGGAGCATCTCGCGGCGGTCGCCGGGGGCGTACGGGAGCGCGGCGGCAGCGACGAGCAGATCGCCGCCGCCTGGCTGCACGACGCCGTCGAGGACGGCGCGCTCACGCCCGCGTGGCTGGCCGGCGCCGCGCTCACCGCGCGCACCAAGGCGATGGTCCGCGCGGTGACCAAGCGCCCGGGCGAGCCGGTCGAGGCGTACACGGCCCGCATCCTGGCCACGCCGGGCGCGCTGCTGATCAAGGAAGCGGATCTGGCGCACAACGCGGACCCGGCGCGGCTCGCGGTGCTGGACGCGGCGACGCGGGAGCGGCTGACCGTGAAATACCGGCGGGTCCGGGGCCTGCTGGGGCTGGCGTAGGCCCGGCCGTCACCGCCCCGCCTGCACGGCTCCGCCGCCCCGGTCCACACCCCGGACACCACCCCCACAAAGCTGCCCCCTACAGCTAACCTGCCCGCCATGACGACCTCGGAGCCCTCGGACCCCAGCACTCCCACCACTCCCTCGGCCCCCTCGGATCTCTCAGCTCCCTCAGCTCCCTCGGGCCCCGAAACTCCCGCGCCTCTCTCCACCACCCTCGAAAGCCGGGTCATCGCGGCCCTCCACGACGCGAGCGTCCGCCGTCTCACCACCGGCCAGGTCATCCTCGACGGCATCGACTGGACCGTACGCACCGGCGAGCACTGGGCCCTCCTCGGCGCCAACGGCGCGGGCAAGACCACCGTCCTGCGGCTGGTCGGCGCGCTGATGTTCCCCACCACCGGAACCGTCGAGGTGCTCGGCCACCGTCTCGGCACCGTCGACGTACGCGAACTGCGCGCCGCGATCGGCCTGGTCTCCAGCGCGCAGAAGGTCCCGCAGGAGGCGACCGGCCACACCGTGGTGCTGACCGGTGCGACCGGCACGGTGCAGCCGCTCTGGGGGAAGTACGACGACGCCACCCGAGAGCGCGCGCACGAACTGCTGGCCGAGCTGGAGTGCAAGGACCTGGCGGACCGCCCGTACGGTGTGTGTTCCGGCGGCCAGCGGGCCCGTCTCCTCATCGCCCGCGCACTGATGGCCGACCCATCGCTACTCCTCCTGGACGAGCCGTTCAACGCGCTCGACCTGCCGTCCAGGGAGGACCTGATCGACACCATGCACCGCCTGGCCGAAGGCCGCCCCGGTCTGTCGACGGTCACCGTCACCCACCACCTGGAGGAGCTCTCCCCCGCCATCGGCCACGCGCTGCTGCTGCGCGAGGGCCGCGTGCAGGCGCAGGGCCCGGTGGCGGACGTCCTCACCGGCGAGCGCATGACGGCGTGCTTCGGCCGGCCCGTAGAGGTGACCTGCCACGACGGCCGGTGGCTGGCGCGCTCAGGGCGCCGCTGACCGTCCAACTGTGCAACCTTGACAGCACGGCGCGGCACACCGCCGCGCGCGCTCTCAGGCCGAGCCCCCGTCCTCCTCCCCCAGCGCGATCGCCTCCGTCACCTCACCGACCCGCGCGCGCTCCTCCTCCGCGAAGCGCTCCGCGTCGAGCTGTTCGGCCAGTTCCTCGTCCTGAGCCATCAGCTGGTCCAGGCTGGAGTCGCCGAGGTCGAAGACGCCCATGTCCACGTAAGCGCGCTGGAGGCGTTCGCCCCAGAGGCCGATGTCCTTCACGCACGGGACGATGCGGCTGAAGAGCAGTTTGCGGAAGAGGTGCAGGAATTCGGAGTTCTCGGTGATGTCGGCGGCTTCCTGGCGGGGCACGCCGAAGTTCTCCAGGACCTCCAGGCCGCGCAGCCGGTCACGCATCAAGTAGCAGCCCTCTATGACGAATTCCTCGCGTTCGCGGAGTTCGGCGTCGGAGAGCTGCTTGTAATAGTCGCGCAGCGCCAGCCGCCCGAAGGCGACGTGGCGGGCCTCGTCCTGCATGACGTAGGTCAGGATCTGTTTGGGCAGCGGCTGGGTGGTGGTGTCGCGGATCATGCCGAAGGCGGCCAGCGCGAGGCCCTCGATCAGTACCTGCATCCCGAGGTAGGGCAGGTCCCAGCGGGAGTCACGGAGCGTGTCGCCCAGGAGCGCCTGGAGGTTGTCGTTGACCGGGTAGAGCATTCCGATCTTGTCCTTGAGGAAGCGGCTGTAGATCTCGGCGTGCCGGGCCTCGTCCATGGTCTGGGTCGCGGAGTAGAACTTCGCGTCGAGGTCGGGGACGGTCTCCACGATCCGCGCGGCGCAGACCATCGCGCCCTGCTCGCCGTGCAGGAACTGGCTGAACTGCCAGGCCGCGTAGTGCTGCCGCAGTTCGCCGCGTTCCTTGTCCGACATCCGGTCCCAGTACGGCGTGCCGTACAGGGAAACCGATTCGTCCGGGGTGCCGAGCGGATCGTACGGGTCCACCTCCCGCGCCCAGTCGATCCGCAGGTTGGCGTCCCACTGCTTGTCCTTGCCCTTCTGGTAGAGGGCCAGCAGCCGCTCGCGGCCGCCGTCGTACTCCCAGCTGAGACGGGCCGGACTGCCCGCCGGTACGGTCCACGGATCCGCGCCCGGGTCCTGTGTGTACAGCTCGCGGCTCGACACCTGTGCCTCCTCGCTTCGCTTGTGACCCTCGCACCGGAGACGGTCGTTGGCAGGCTCACACGGACTTACCGGCGGGTCAACAATTCGCGCGCAGGGGATTGACGGGCTTGCTGACAAGCAGTCTCATAAGACGTGACCGCGGGTAACCCACGAGCGAGGTAACCACAGCCATGACGACCGTGACGCCGGCAACCACCGTGACGGAGCCAGGAGTCCTCCGGGACGCCCTCGGGCTGCTCAAGGACCGCGAGCAGGTGGCGGAACGACTGCTCGACTCCTCCGCCAAGCACTCCTTCGACCCGGACACCGAACTCGACTGGGACGCGCCCCTGGAAGAGGGCAAGTGGTTCTGGCCGCCGGAGCTGGTGTCCCTGTACGACACCCCGTTGTGGAAGAAGATGTCCGAGGAGCAGCGGATGGAGCTGTCCCGGCACGAGGCCGCGTCGCTGGCCTCGCTGGGCATCTGGTTCGAGATCATCCTGATGCAGCTGCTGGTACGGCACATCTACGACAAGTCCGTCACCAGCGCGCACGTCCGCTACGCCCTGACCGAGATAGCCGACGAGTGCCGGCACTCGAAGATGTTCGCGCGCATGATCCAGAAGGGCGAGGCGCCCGCGTACCCCGTCTCCCGCCTCAACCACAACCTCGCGCGCATCCTCAAGACCGTGTCCACGACGCCCGGTTCGTTCGCCTGCACGCTGCTCGGCGAGGAGATCCTGGACTGGATGCAGCGGCTGACCTTCCCCGACGAGCGGGTCCAGACGATCGTGCGCGGCGTCACCCGCATCCACGTCGTCGAAGAGGCCCGCCACGTCCGGTACGCCCGCGAGGAACTGCGCCGCCAGATGGTCACCGCGCCGCGCTGGGAGCAGGAGCTGACCCGTGTCAGCTGCGGCGAGGCGGCCCGCGTCTTCTCCATCGCCTTCGTCAACCCGCAGGTCTACACGAACGTCGGCCTGGACCGGCGGGAGGCGGTCGCCCAGGTGAAGGCCAGCGGGCACCGCCGCGAGGTGATGCAGTCCGGCGCGGGCCGGCTGACGGAGTTCCTCGACGACATCGGCGTCCTGCGCGGCGTGGGCCGCAAGCTCTGGAAGAGCTCGGGGCTGCTGGCGTAACCGCCGGGGCGTGGCGGCGACTCGGGCCGGGCGGCTGTCGCCGCGCCGGTCCGGTCCGACCCGGAGCCGGTCCGCGCCGGTCCGGTCCGGCGCGTACGCGCCCAGGGCCCCGGACCCGGTTCAGTACGTCCGAGGTCCGGGACGCGCCGGCGCGGCGCGGGCCGCGCGCGCGAACGCGCCCCGGCCCCCGAACCCGCCCCGGCGCTTTCCCGGCGGGCCGGTTACGCTGCTGGGATGAACGGCAGCGGCACCGCCCCAGCAGTACCCCGACCCGCCTACCGCAGGCTCAGCGTCGAGCAGCGCCGCTCCCAACTCCTGACCGCCGCCCTGAGCCTGTTCGCCCAGCGCGCCCCCGAGGACGTGTCGCTGGACGACGTCGCGGCCGCCGCGCAGGTGTCCCGGCCGCTCGTCTACCGCTACTTCCCCGGCGGCAAACAGCAGTTGTACGAGGCCGCCCTGCGCAGCGCGGCCGACATACTGGAGGGCTGCTTCGACGAGCCGGAGGACGGTCCGCTGACCCGGCGCCTCGGCCGGGCGCTCGACCGCTACCTGGCGTTCGTCGACGAGCACGACGCGGGGTTCAGCGCCCTGCTCCAGGGCGGCAGCGTCGTCGAGACGACCCGGACGTCCGCGATCGTCGACGAGGTGCGGCGTACCGCCGCCGACCAGATCCTGCACCATCTCGGCGCCACGTCCCCCTCGCCCCGGCTGCGGATGGCGGTCCGTACGTGGATCACGGCCGTCGAGGCCGCCTCCCTGATCTGGCTGGACGAGGACAAGCAGCCGCCGCTGGACGAGCTGCGGGACTGGCTGGTCGACCACTTCGTCGCGCTGCTGACCGCGACGGCGGCCACCGACGAGCAGGCCGAGCGGGTGGCACGGGCCGCGCTGGCGATGGAGACCGCCGACGGCCCGGCCGGTGAGCTGGCCCGGCGGATCCTGCCGATCGTGGCCGACGCGGCCCACCTCCTGTGAGCCGGGGCCGTCCGGGCGCGTTTCCGCTCCGGCTGGCCTGACCTGCGCTTTCACCGGACTGTACATCGATGTGAGACTGGTGGGGTGAGAAGCGAGAACACCCCGTTCGTCGGCGGCCCGCTGGACGGGCGGGTGCTGCCGGTCCTCGTCGGCGCGACCGGCCAGCCGCCGAAGACGTACGAGATCCCCGTACCGAACGACGACGGCCGCCCGCCGACGGTGCACCTGTACCGGCGCGCACCGGGCCGGGTGGGCCGGCTGGGCCTGCCCAGGGGCTGGAAGTACGAGTACGACCCGGCGGGCAGGGTGCCGGGCGGCCCGAAGTGGCCGTGGACGAAACGACGTTGACCGCACGGGCCGGCGCGCGCCGGGCACCCGGCGCGGCAGCCCCGCCCCTTCACCATCCCGCTTGGTCCGGACCATTGACAGTACTGGTCTAGTCCTGTTTGCTGCCTGCCCAGGGGGAGCCGCGCCTGCGCCTCCCTGGCAAGGCCCCCACCCCGCAGGGGCGGCCCCTTCCCCACGTTCGGCACCCGTGTACGTCCCCTCCGTACCGCCGTCGACAAGGAGCCCCCCATGCGTCGCAGCCGCAGCAGTAGCCGCGGTCACAGACCCGGCCCGTCCAGAAGACCTCTGACCGCCACCCTCGCCGCCGCGGCCGCCGGCCTCCTCGGTGCCACGGCCCTGTTCGTCACCCCCGCCCAAGCCACCGCCCAGGCCGGCCCACCGCCCACCGCGGCCGCCCCCACCGCACCGGCCGCCCGCCCCCAGGCCCTCCCCGAGCACGCCCTCGTCGGCTACCTCCACGCGAGCTTCGCCAACGGTTCCGGATACACCCGCCTGGCCGACGTCCCGGACAGCTGGGACGTCGTCAACCTCGCCTTCGGCGAGCCGGCCTCCGTCACCTCCGGCGACATCCGCTTCGCGCTCTGCCCGAAGACCGAGTGCCCGGGCGTGGAGACCGAGGCCGAGTTCAAGGCCGCGGTCAAGGCGAAGCAGGCCGCGGGGAAGAAGGTGCAGATCTCGATCGGCGGGCAGAACGGGCAGGTGCGCCTCACCACCACCGCCGCCCGCGACCGGTTCGTCCAGTCGGTCGGCGCGATCATCGACCGGTACGGGCTGGACGGCCTGGACATCGACTTCGAGGGCCACTCCTCTCGCTGGCCACCGGCGACACCGACTTCAAGAACCCGAAGACCCCGTCCGTCGTCAACCTGATCTCGGCGGTCAAGACCCTCAAGGCCCGGTACGGCGCCGGGTTCACCCTGACCATGGCGCCGGAGACGTTCTTCGTCCAGCTCGGCTACCAGTTCTACGGCTCCGGCCCCTGGGGCGGCCAGGACCCCCGCGCCGGCGCCTACCTGCCCGTCATCCACGCGCTGCGCGACGACCTGACCCTGCTGCACGTACAGGACTACAACTCCGGCCCGATCATGGGCCTGGACAACCAGTACCACTTCATGGGCAGCGCGGACTTCCACATCGCGATGACCGACATGCTGCTGACCGGCTTCCCGGTCGCCGGCAACCAGAACAACGTCTTCCCGGCACTCAAGCCGTCCCAGGTCGCCATCGGCCTGCCCGCCTCCCCGTACGCGGGCAACGGGCACACCGCCCCCGCCGAGGTCACCAAGGCCCTCAACTGCCTCACCCGGGGCACCGACTGCGGCACCTACCGGACCCACGGCCGCTGGCCCGGCATGCGGGGCCTGATGACCTGGTCCGTCAACTGGGACCGGTTCGGCAACTGGGAGTTCCAGAAGAACTTCGACGCCTACTACGGAAGCTGACTGCACCTCAGCAGCACGCCCCGGCCGCCGCCGGGCGCCGGGACACGCCCCCGGCCGCTGATCGGGTGACCGTACCGCTCCGGTGGCCCCACCCCCACGGCGAAGATACGACCACCGTGGCACGATCCGAACGAACCGGGCGGCGGACCGCGGGTCCGCCGGAGCCGCAGCTGTCCGTCGGAGGTGGATACGTGTCGCAGCGGTGCATGTCGGGGCGGTGTACGTCGGGGCAGCGCGTGTCGGGGCAGTGCGCGTCGGGGCAGTCCTGGCCGGAGCGATCCGAGCCGGGGCGGTCGGGCCCGGGGCGGTCGGGGCCGGCCCGGCTCGTACGGTCGGTCTGCGCCGCGGCGCTGGTGGGCGCGGCCGTCCTGGCGCTGCCCGCAGCGCCCGTACACGCCGAACCGGAGCCGGACCCGGCCGCGACCGGAACCCTGGGCCTGCCGGACGCACCGAACGTACCGGACGCATCACACACACCGGACGGACCGGAGGAACCCACCGGCCCCGAAGGACCTGCCGGACCGGAAGCAACCGACCCAGACCCCAACCCCGCCCCCGACCCCGACGAGGACGCCTCCCTCCGCCGGCTGCTGACCCGGCTCCAGGACCTCTACCGGCGGACCGAGCAGGCCACCGAGGCGTACAACGCCACCGAGGAGGACCTCAAAACCCAGCGCAAGGAGTCCCAGGACCTCAACATCCGGTTGGCCCGCGCCCGTACCCGGCTCGCCGACGGGCAGGCCGACGCGGGACGGCTCGCCCGCCAGCAGTACCAGGGCGGCGCCGCCGCCGGACTCTCCACGTACCTGCGCATGCTGCTCTCCGCGGACCCGCGGGAGGTACTGGAGGAGGGCCACCTCTTCAAAGAGGCGGCCGGCAGCCAGGCCGCCACCGTCGCCCGGCTCACCGGCAACGAGAAGCGGGCGGACGAGCTCGCGAAGGCGGCGCGCGCCGCCCTGGACGAGCAGCAGGTGCTCACCGAGCGGCGCCGCGAGCAGCGGGACGCGGTCGAAGGCCGCCTCAAGGAGGTCGAGGAACTGCTCTCCACGCTCTCGGAGGACCAGCTCGCCGAACTGGACCGGATGGAACAGCAGGGCACGGACGAGGCACAGCGCAGCCTGCTGTCCTCCGGCAAGCTGGGCGCGACCCGGACGCCGTCGGCGAGCGGGGACCGCGCCGTGCGGTACGGCCTCCGCCAGGTCGGCAAGCCGTACGTCTGGGGAGCGCAGGGCCCCGGCTCCTTCGACTGTTCCGGCCTGACCTCGCAGGCCTGGTCGCACGCCGGGCGGCCCATCCCGCGCACCAGCCAGGAACAGTGGCGGCAGCTGCCACACGTACCGCTGCGGGCGCTGCGCCCCGGTGACCTGGTGCTCTACTTCCCCGGCGCCACACACGTCGCGATGTACCTGGGCGACGGCCTGGTGGTCCAGGCCCCCCGCCCCGGCGCCCGGGTCAAGGTCTCCCCCATCGCATCGAACCCGCTCCTGGGCGCGGTCCGCCCGGACCGGGGGTGAAACCGGCGCCACCCCACAAGTGACTGCCTTCTGCGGTGACCGGACGCCTGCACCGATGACCGGATGCCTACACCTTTGCAGCCAATCGGTCATCCACAGGGCACCGTGCGCGCACATTCCCGCCGTGAACTGGCCGCATGGCTTCGAATCCCACAGCTCCCCCGAGCACTCGCCCCACCGATGCCTCCACCCCCGTAGCCGTCCCCTCCACCCCCGTAGCCGTCCCCTCCACCCCCGTATCCATCCCCTCCGGGTACGGCTCCCCAATCCTCCGGGCGCTGCCCCGTGCCGCCACCACCCTCGTCGTCGGCACCGTCGCGGGCGCTCTGTCCGCCTACATCGCCATCGCCGGCGACGGGGACGGCAGGACCGTCGACGCCGCTTCCCGCCTGGCCTCCGGCTACCTCCCGTACACGGTGATCGTCTTCGTACTCGGCGTCACCGCCCCCAGCGCCGTCCATGCCGTGGCCCGGGCGACGCTCTCCCAGGTGATCATGGTCCTGGCCTACTACACGTGGAAGCCGATGATCTCCTTCAGCAGGACCCCCACCATGGCCACGCACTACGCCCAGCAGTGGCTCCTCGTGGCCGTCACTGCCGTCCCGCTGGCCGCCCTCGCGTCCTACGCGCTCCGCAGAGCGCTGAAAACTCTCCGCTGAGAACGCCGGCGTCCCGCACCGACCGGAACGCCTCAGGCCAGAACGGGCATGAAACCGCCATGGGCCGTACCGGAGCCCAGCAGGTGGGACCAGTCAAGGATCTCGGGCAGAGCGTCGAGGGACAGCACCACCGCGCCACCGGCCCGTTCGGCATCCGCACACCAGTCGGCCATCTCACCCGGCTCGACGCCTTCACCGGCTTCGACGACCACCGGCGCGACAAAAGCCGGGATCATGAGCCCGGCTTCCCCGGGCCCGTCCACGACGCACATGGTGAGCCTGGGCACAACGCTCCAGCCCTCACACCGAGGAACCGCCCCGTCCGGCGCGGTCAGAGCCGGCAGAGCCTCGTGTGCAGGAGCCTCGGACATCAGCAGTACGGGGGTGGCACCCCGGATGAACAGGGTTTTCTCAGGTTCCAAGAGCACCAGGACAGTCTTCCAGGCTGCCACCGCAGCCGAATCGGAGGGGCGGCCAACCCCGGCGAGCGGCCGCCCCTTCCCGCACCTCCGACGAGGCCCGTCGGCGGCCGATGCTGTAATCGGACCGTGAAGTCGCTGCTCCTGCTGTCCGTCCTGGGCATCGTGTTCGTCGTACCGACAGCCGGTGTCTGGCTGCTGGGGCGCCGAGCAAAGGTCCCTGCCTGGATGCTGGTGGTGTTCCTGTCGACCGGGTGGCTGGCGGTGATCGTCGGCGGGGCGCTCTCGCAGCGGGCGTACGGATCCCTGTTTCCGGAGACATCACCGTGCCACCACGCAGGCACCCCGATCACGCGGTACTTCCCGCCCGACTCGTTCTGCCTGCACGATGACGGGGACGCGCGAACGGTCAACGGGCCGACCGGCAAGCTCGTGTTCTGGACCGCCTTCGCCACCGCCCTCGCCATGCCGGGAGCCGCCCTCGCACGACGCCGACCACAGAAAGGCACGGCTGTGCTTCGACAGCAGATGAATCACAGGGTCCAGCTCCCCTGACGCACCGGTCACCGCCGCTGCTCACGCCAGTATGTCGCCACGAATCCCCGCAGCCACCCAGGACAGCAGGGCCCCGATCAAGCCTCCGTAACCACCGCAACCACGATGGCCGCTACGGCAGGTCCGAGAGCATGTGGAGCCCCCAGCGGCGGCACCGTCACACATCGGACCTCACCAGGGACATATGCAAAAATCCTTCGGTGAAGCTGAAGATTTGGGTCATAGGTGGCCTTTCGCTCGCCACTCTCACCTGTGGCGTGACAGCCTGTGGCGCCCCCGGCGAGCCCTCCGAACAGAGCACGCCTCCCACCGCACCGGCAGCCACCCACGCAGCGAACCAGCCCGCGGGCGGCGGATCGACCGGACAGAAGGGCACTCGACCTGCCAAAGTCACCGCGCCGTTGCGTCGGCTGGCTCAGCAGCCCTCGTCGTTGGACAGCTTCACAGCGTTCGTACGCCTGCACGGCACGGCCGACGAGAAGGCCGCAGTGGCTCACCTGAAGGCCTGGAAGGGGTACCGCCCTGTAGGTGACGTGGACGAGGAAACCGGTCTCAGCGCCCTCTTCCCGAGCATCATGCTGCGAACCGACCTGCCCGCAGCGGACTGGGACGCGGCAGATGCCGGTGACCGAGCCCAGTCCGACCTGGTGATCCACCAAGAAGAGCTGGGTGAGCAGGTCGCCCGGGCCTTCGACAAGTGGTGGGACGGAAGCGAGAAGTCGACCGTGCAGATCTTTGACGTCAAGGACCAGCTGGCAGGCAGCGGCAGTGTGCACTGAAAGCAACGCGGCATCCTGTACCGGTGCCGAGAATGAGCACATGGGTGTCCCCCAGCTGCTCGAATCGGCTTCTCTCTTGGTGCCGGAAGAGAACGCCACTGAGAACGACATCACGGTGCGTGATGTATGGGACTACCTCGCCCATGACGAGTGGGAGGTCGCTCTGAGTCTGCTGGAGGAGTTCGGGGACGGGCCTCCGCTTCCCTTGGCGTTCTGGGCGAGGCTTGCCGAGGCCGCTGAGCAGCTTCGGCTTGAGCGGAGTGCGGCCTGGTGTCACTGGCGGTGTTCTGAGATGCGTAACGGCTGGGTCCGGGCGGAGCTGACGCTCCGGCCGGCCGCCGAGGCACGGCGTAAGTCACCGGTTCCTGGCCACGGTGTTCTGCGGCCCATGTGGGACATCGGGCGTCTGTCGCCCACCGGCGGTGCCGCGGTGAGCATTGCGGATCTCTGGGTCGAGGGCATGCCTTTCCTGGAGCCCGGTGAGCGGGCCACCGTTCGCCTCGTCCCTTTTTCTCCGTCCCACTGGGAGCACGTCGTAGCCGGGCAGCGGATCACCATGCACGAGGACCGGAGTGCGGCCGGGACCGCGGTCGTCCTGGAGGTTCATCCACCTGACGGGGATCACGGCGTATCGCCGCGTGCGACGCGCGTGCAGGCGCTTCCGTGACTTTCTGATGCGTGGCCGTGCGAGTGGCCGGGGAGCGTCCGCAACGTCCCCGGCCAACCGTCCAAGCGTCAGAAAACCCTCAGGCCGCAGTCACCGAAGCCAGGTACGACTCCGCCTTCTCCGGTTCGAAGAAGAAGTTGTCGAAGTCCGCCGGGTCGTTGAAACCGTTCGCGAAGCGGTCGGCCACCGGCTGGAGTTGGCCTGCCGCGCCGATCAGGTTCAGTACGTGCTCGGGCGGTGGGGCCAGCATCGCGTTGGTCCACCTCGTGACGTGCTGGGCGGTCTGCCAGTAGCGGTCGAAGGCGGTCTGCATCCACTCCGCGTCGAAGGGGCGGTCGCCGTGTTCGATGATTGAGGACAGGTAGGAAGCGGCGCACTTGGAGGCGGAGTTGGAGCCCTGGCCGGTGATCGGGTCGTTGGCGACGACGACGTCCGCGACGCCGAGTACCAGGCCGCCGGAGGGGAGCCGGCCGACGGGGTTGCGCACGGTGGGGGCGTACCGTCCGGCCAGGGTGCCGTTGGCGTCGGTCAGCTCGACCTTCGTAGCGCGCGCGTACTCCCAGGGGGTGAAGCGCTCCATGAGCTCCAGGGTCGTCGCCAGGTGCTCGTTGGGGTCCCGCATGCCCGCGAAGGCGTCCAGCGGACCGCCGGGTATGCCCTCCCAGAAGAGGATGTCGGCTCGGCCGGAGTTGGTCAGCGTCGGCATGATGAACAGCTCGCCGACGCCCGGTACGAGGTTGCAGCGCACTGCGTCGAAGTCGGGGTGCTCGGGGCGGGGGCCAGACCGTGCACGTACGCGACGGAGAGCGCGCGCTGCGGGGCGTCGTACGGGGAACGGGAGGCGTCCCGGCCGAACATCGAGACCAGTTCGCCCTTGCCGGCGGAGACCAGCGTCAGGTCGTAGCGGCTCGCGAAGAAGTCGAGGTCGGAGACGGCGGCGCCGTGGATGACCAGCTGGCCGCCGCGCTGCGCGAAGGTCTCCATCCAGCCGGCCATCTTCACGCGCTGGTCGACGGACTGGGCGTAGCCGTCCAGCTTGCCGACCCAGTCGACGGCGCGCTGAGTGCCACCGGGCTGTGCGTGGCTCCCTGGGGCGGCCACGGAGACACCGAGACCCTCGATGCGCGGGGCCTGGCTCTCCCAGAAGTTCAGCGCCAGGTCGCGCTCGTGCTGGAGCGCGGTGTGGAACATGCACTGCGTGGACATGACCCGTCCGGAGCGGATCTCGTCCGCGGTGCGGTTGGACATGAGGGTGACCTCATAGCCCTGGGACTGGAGTCCGAGGGCGAGCTGGAGACCGGACTGGCCGGCTCCGACGATGAGTATCTTCCGCATGGTGGTGCTCTCTTCCCAGGTACGGGGGGCGGCGGTACGGGGGGACGGCGGTACGAGGGCCGTGCGGGGGGCTCGGGCGCTACTCGGGGGTGGCTTCGAGGGCGTGGGCCACGAGTGCGAGCAGCGACTCGACGACCGTGATCCGCTGGCGCGCGTCCATGATCACGACGGGCACGTGCGGCGGTACGGTCAGCGCCTCGCGTACGTCCTCGACGGCGTACGCGGCCGTCCCCTCGAAGTGGTTGACCGCGACGATGTACGGCAGGCCGCAGCTCTCGAAGTAGTCCAGCGCCGGGAAGCAGTCGTCCAGCCGGCGGGTGTCGGCCATGACGACGGCGCCGATCGCGCCGCGCACCAGGTCGTCCCACATGAACCAGAAACGTTGCTGTCCCGGCGTACCGAACAGGTACAGCACCAGGTCGGAGTCGAGGGTGATCCGCCCGAAGTCCATCGCGACCGTGGTGGTGGTCTTGTGCGGGGTGGCGGACAGATCGTCCGTACCCTCGCTGGCCTGCGTCATCACCGCCTCGGTCTGCAACGGGGTGATCTCCGAGACCGAGCCCACGAACGTCGTCTTGCCCACGCCGAAGCCGCCCGCCACCACGATCTTGGTCGCGATGGGGGCGCGGGAACGATCCGTCTGCCAGCTCTGCAGCCCCGCCTCCTCGGCGGCCACCGCGGGCGTCTCGGGCGCCCCGGCGGCCCCGGCCGCGGCGGCCGTCATCGTGTCAGAGCCTGCGAAGTCCACCCAACACCCTTTCGAGCAGCGCGCGGTCGGGCCGGCCGGTACCGTGCCCGGTGCCGTAGACGCGGATCTTTCCCTGGTCTGCGAGGTCGCTGAGCAGGACGCGGACCACGCCCAGCGGCATTTTGAGCAGTGCGGAGATCTCCGCCACCGAACGCATCCGGCGGCACAGCTCCACGATCGCCCGCATCTCCGGCATCACCCGGTCGCCCCAGCCGCCGGAGGTCAGCTCGCGCCGCTCCTCCGGGCCGTCGAGCGCGGCCACGAACGTCTCCACGAGCAGCACGTGGCCGAAGCGGGTCCGTCCGCCGGTCAGCGAGTACGGGCGTACGCGCGAGGGTTTCCTGTCCCCGCCGCGTACGGGGAGCCGGGGTGCGGTGCTCACTGGGCGCTCTCCATCGACTTGCGCAGCTCGCTGCGGAGTTCGGGGGTCAGGACATGGCCGGCCCGGCCGACGAACAGCGCCATGTGGTAGGCGATGACACTCATGTCGCAGTCCGGGGTCGCGTGCACCCCGAGCAGCGAGCCGTCGCTGACCGACATGACGAAGAGGCTGCCCTCCTCCATCGCGACCATCGTCTGCTTGACCGTTCCGCCGTCCATCAGCCTGGCGGCACCCGTAGTGAGGCTGCCCAGCCCGGAGACGATGGTCGCCAGGTCCGCGCTGGACCCGCGGGGCCCCGCCGGCGCGCCGGGCTGCCCCGCCGGGGAGGCCGCGGCGGCGGCTCCCGGGTCGGAGGAGAGCAGCAGCAGCCCGTCGGAGGAGACCACGGCCACCGAGCGGATGCCCGGCACCTCGTCGACCAGATTGGTCAGCAACCAGTGCAGGTTCCGTGCCTCACTGCTCAGTCCGTAAGCAGTCGGCGCTTGCGCGTTCAATCGCGTGCCTCCTCGACAACGTGGCTCTGTCCCGGGGCCCCCGCTCCGTCGGTGTCCGTCTGTGGGATGGTCTGCTCCGCTGTACGTTCCGCGATCTCGGCCTCGACGTCGCGCCGGCCGTCCCGCGCCCCCTGCTGGAAGCCGCCGAGCCGGGCCCGCAGCGACTCGGCGGTGGCCGCCGCGTTGCCCGTACGGGGGACGGCGGGCGGCTTCTGCGCCACGATGCGCGGTGTGCGCTTGGGCAGGCCCTGGTCGGTCACCCGGGTCCAGCGCGGTGCGTCGGCGCCCTCGCCTTCGGCGGGTACGGCGCCGGGCCGGGCGTGCTCACCGGTTCCGGAGGCGTACGGGGCGGACGTATCGGTGACGTACGGGGCGGACGTGCCGGAGGCGTACGGGCCGTACGTGCCGGGGCCGCCGGTCGTGTCCGAGGCCGGGGCGTGGGCGTGGGCGTGGGAAGGTGCCGCGCCGGGCGCCTCGGTCGCCGCTTCCGCGGGCCGGTCGTGCTCCGCGGTCTGCTTGGCGTACGGGCCGGGCGACTGCGGACCGTACGGGCTGGTACCGGACGCCGGGGCGTCGCCCGTCGCGGGGCCGTCGCTCGCGGTGGATTCGCCGGGTGCCTGCGTCTCGGGAACGGCGGGTGTCTCGGGACGGGTCGGCGTCTCGGGACCGGTGGTCGCGTCGGCGACGGTGGAGGTCTCGGGGCCGGCGGGCGCCTCAGGCCCGGTCCCCTCAGGCCCGGCCGCCTCCACCGCTCGTTCCGCCGCCTCGACCAAGGGGTCGTCCGCGGACGTGTCCGGCTCCGCGAGCGGCCGTCCAGTCTCCGCCGCGCCCTGCTCCAGGCGCGGCAGCCGCGTCTGGAGCGTGTTGGAGTTGGCCTCGGCCACCGAGCCGGGCAGGTTCTGGATGCCGGTGGCGGCCTCGCCGGGCGGCGGGGGCCCGACGGAGCCCGGCGCGGGGCGGGTGGGCAGGATGGCCGCGGGCAGCACGACGACGGCCGTGATCCCGCCCTGCTTCTGGTCGCGCAGCTGTACGCGCACCCCGTGGCGGGCGGCGAGCCGTACGACGACGTACAGGCCGAGGCCCAGGGTCTCGTCCACCGTGTCCAGGCTGTCGTCGCCTGCCCCGGCCGCGAGGCGGTCGTTCAGCTCCGCCAGCCGTTCCGCGGTCATCCCTATGCCCTCGTCCTGCACGGAGAGCATGACCTCGCCGCTCTCCAGCAGCCAGCCGGACAGCTCGACATGGGCGTCCGGCGGGGAGAACGCGGTGGCGTTCTCCAGGAGTTCCGCGACGAGGTGGCTGATGTCGTCGGCGGCGAACCCGGCGACCTGGGAGTGCGGCGGCAGCGACTGGACGCGCACCCGCTCGTACCGTTCGATCTCGCTGATGGAGGCGCGCAGCACGTCCAGCAGCGGTACCGGCCCGGGCTGGCCCGCGCTGTGTTCCGCACCGGCCAGGACCAGCAGGTTCTCGCTGTTGCGCCGCATCCGGGCGGCGAAGTGGTCCAGCTTGAAGAGGGTCTCCAGCCGGTCCGGGTCCTGTTCCTTCTGCTCCAGCGACTCGATGACGGTCAGCTGGCGCTCCACGAGGTTCAGGGTGCGCAGCGCGAGGTTGACGAACCGGCCGTGCACACCGGTGCGCAGGGCCGCCATCCGCTCGGTGAGATCCGCGACCTCCTGGCGCAGCGACTCCCGTTCCTCCTGGAGCGCCTCGCGCTCGGCGGCCAGCCGCTTGCGCCCGCCGACGAGCCGGGCGCGTTCGCCCTCCAGTTCGGCGGCGCGGCGGCCGGCCTCGCCCACCTGGGCGTGCAGGGCGTTGACGGACCGTACGGCGTCGGCGAACTCGTCGTTGCGGCCCTTGAAGGCGACCGGCGGTTCGCCCGCCGGGTCGGCCGCCACTCGTCCGGCCCCCAGCCGCAGCGCCGCGAGCGGCCGGGTCACCGAGCGCCACGCGGAGATGCTGGCGCCGACCGCCAGCAGCAGGCAGACCCCGACCAGGGCGATACGGATCTCCATCGCCGTCACGTCGTCGTCGCGCAGCGCGCCCAGCCGGTCGATGTCGGCGGTGGCCATCGACGCCTCGACGCCGCGCATCAGGCCGATCCGGGCGGTGAGCGCGGTCTTCACGCGCGCGCTGCTCAGCCGCTGGTCGTCGGCGTCCAGGCGGGGCTGGTCGGTGAGCTTGGCGAGGAAGCTCTCGGCGGTGTTCACGTCGCCGCCGTTGACGGTGCGGTCGTAGGAGTCCCGGGCCTTGGTGCTCGCGGACTGCTTGAAGGCGGCCAGCGCGGCCTGTTCGCGTACGTACGCCTGCTGGGCGGCGGCCGTCAGGCGGGCCTGCGGGCCGCCTGCGGCGAGGGCCGGGACGAGCAGGGCGCGGGTCGCGGCGGCCTGGTCGGTGGCGCGGCCGAGCTGCGGCAGGGCCCGTACGTCCGGGGCGACGTCGCTCGCGCGGGCGGGCAGGCCGCGGGCGATGGCGTCGGAGAGCGCGCCGAGCGCCTGGACGGCGGCCGTGTAGGCGTCGAAGACCTCGGTGACCTGCCCCGGCCCGGACAGCGCCTTCTGGCGGGTCTGCGGCAGCGCGGCGAGCAGCTTGTCGGCCGCCCGGTACGTCTCGGTGGCACCGGCGGCGCCGTGGGAGGCGGACCGCAGTTCGGTGATCTGCCGGTCCACCCGGGCCCGCTGGGCCTCCGGGATCCCGGCGCCGCCGGACTTGGCGGAGCGGCCGCCCGCGACGTACTCGGTCATCGCGTCGCGCTCGTCGGCGAGGGAGTGCGCGAGGGTGACCGCGTGCGCGTTCAGGCCGGCCAGGTCGACCAGCTGCTGGGAGGCGTGGACGTCGTCCAGGGCGGAGACGACGGCGGGCGCGCCGGCCCCGAGCACGGCGAGCGCGGCCACGGCCACGGCGCCGACGAGCCGGTTGCGCACGCGCGCGCGACGGCCGGCGGGGGTGGGGGTGGGGGTGGGCGCACCGGCCCCCGGTGGCACGCCCGGGCCCGCGCCCGGCGCCGTACCCGAAAACGAACCGGCCGGTGATCCCGGCCCGACCGCGCCGTCCCGAAGCCGCTTCTTCCGCACCGCTGCTCGCATTCCTGTCTCGCCTGCCCACACCGTGTGGTCCCGCGGACCCGGTTCGCTCACGCTCGCGGCGCGTACCTGTGCGAAGACCGCAGCAATTCACACGTCCGCGAGGGAAGCAGCCCGGCTCTGCGCGTCGCGACGAGTGGCCTGGCGCCTCCCATGATCCGGGCCACGACCATTCCACCGGCATCGCGCAGCGGCCCGGCAACGTACACCCGGCCACTCGAATGAGTGAACATCAATCGGAAGTTGACCATCAACTTCCGATCAAGGCCGCTCCGGGATGCAACCTGGCGCAACCCCCGAGCGGGTTTGGAGAACCGTGCGGCTCCTGGAAAGATGCCCGCCCGCACGCCGCAAGACCGCGATTTCCAGCCCCGTCTCACGCCTCTGACCTGCTGATACGCACCGGAGCCCGGCGAAGTCCGCAACCGGCGGGAAACCGGACGCGCTGCGGCAGACTTGCCGTCATGCGCATCGAAGCGGCCACCGAGCCGGGAGACCCCCAACACCCGAACGAGGACTACGCGTCCGTCGCCCTGCCCGCCTCCGGCCAGGGCGGAGTCATGGTCCTCCTGGACGGCGTGACCCCGCCTCCGCACGAGACCGGCTGCACGCACGGCGTGCCGTGGTACACCGCGCGACTCGGCGGCGCGATGCTCGAACTGTCCGGTTCATTCCGGGATATGACGCTCCCTGAGATGCTTTCGGCCGCCATCTCCCGGACGGCTGAAGTTCACCGCTCGACCTGTGACCTTTCTCACCCCCGCACACCACAGGCAACCGCGGTGGCCGTCCGGTGGTCGCCGGTCACTATCGAGTACCTGGTCCTGTCCGATTCCGTACTGCTCGCCGAGCATCCGGACGGTACGGTGCGGCCCATTCTGGACACCCGCCTCGACGAACTGCCGCCCGCGGTGCGGGCCCTGCGCGAGACCGTACGGTCCCTGCCGCGCGGCTCGGCCGAACGCGTCGCCGCAGGCCGGGAGTACGGAGCGGCCGTGGAGGCGCTGCGCAACGCCGAGGGCGGGTTCTTCACCGCGGCGGCCGACCCGGCCGTGGCCGCACGCGCGGTCACCGGCTCCGTCCCGCGCGCCGAAGTGCGGGCGCTGACCGCGCTCAGTGACGGCGCGTCACGGTGGGTCGAGGTCTTCGGCGAAGGTTCGTGGGCGGACTGCTTCGCGGTGGTGCGCAAGGAGGGGCCGCAGGCGCTGGTCGACCGGGTGCGGGCGCTGGAGGACGCCGATCCGTACGGCGAGCGCTTCCCGCGCGGCAAGTCACGGGACGACGCGACGGTGGTGCTGGTCGAGCCGTGACCCGTACGGGCGGGGCGGCAGGTGCCGTAGGTCCGCCCGTACGGCCGGAAAGAGCCTGTCCCGACGGGCGCCGTCCGGCCTAGCTTTGACTGTGTGACCAGATTCGACATCTGGTCACGCAGTCAGGAGGGGCCGTGGAAGCCGACGAGCGCGCGGAACGGGGCGAGCGCATCCTGGACGCCGCATGCGAGCTGCTGCTCGCCTGGGGCTACCGCCGCGTGACCGCCGACGAGATCGCCCGCCGGGCGGACGTCGGCAAGGGCACGGTCTACCTGCACTGGAAGAACAAGGACGCGCTGCTGCTGGCCGTGGTGCTCCGCGCCAAGGCGGCCGACCACCGCAGGCAGTTGGACCGGATGCGGGCCGACCCCCGCGACATCCTGCCCAGCCGGGCGCTGCGCGGAGCCCTCCTGGACTTCATGGACGACCCGGTGCTGCGCGCCCTCTACCTCGACGACTCCGACATCCTCGGGCGCCTGCACGACATCGCCAAGAAGGAACTGGTGGAACTGGTGGAGGCGAGCCACGAGACGCTGCGCTCGCAGCTGTCCACCCTGCGCGCCCACGGCCTGGTGCGCGAAGACCTGAGCGTCGACCAGCAGATGTACGTCTGCCTGGCGACGGTCACCGGCTACGTCCAGGCCGAGGTGCTGCTTCCCGACCACGCTCCGGGCCGTCCGGAGGAGCGGGCCGACCTGCTGTGCCACACGGTCCGTACCGCGCTGGAGCCGCACGGCGACCCCGACCCGCGGGCCGTCGCCGCGGCGGCCCCCGGCGTCATCACGCGCTACGCGCGCCTGGAGGAGCTGAGCCGGCAGGAAGTACGGCGCCAGCTCCGCCAGTGACCCGCGGTCACATCCTGATCAGGAGGAGAACGCACGATGACCACATCGCCCACCGAGTCGAAAGCGGCCACCCCGTCCGACTCCACCGCCTCCCCCTCGACCGCCGCCGCCCCGGCCGCCAACCCTTCGGCCACGACACCTTCGGCCACGACCTCTTCGGCCGCCACCAGCGACGGCCCCAGCGACGGCACCACGCTGCCCTCCTACGTCGGCCTGCACCCGGGCGAGCCGAACCTGATGGAACCGGAGCTGCTGGACAACCCGTACACCGCCTACGGCACGCTGCGCGAGCAGGCCCCGCTCGTCCGCGCCCGCTTCATCGACGACTCGCCCATCTGGCTGGTGACCCGCTTCGACGTGGTGCGCGAGGTGATGCGCGACCAGCGGTTCGTCAACAATCCGACCCTGGTGCCCGGCTTCGACGCGGGCCAGGACCCGCGCGCCAAGCTGATCGAGCTGTTCGGCATCCCCGAGCGCCTGGCCCCGTACCTCGCCGACACCATCCTCACCAGCGACCCGTCGGTCCACACCCGGCTGCGCCGCCTGGTCTCCCGCGCCTTCACCGCACGCCGTATCCAGGACCTGCGGCCGCGCGTCGAGCGGATCACCGACGAGCTGCTGGAGCAGCTGCCCGGCCATGCCGAGGACGGTGTCGTCGACCTCGTCGAGCACTTCGCGTACCCGCTGCCCATCGCGGTCATCTGCGAGCTGGTCGGCATCGACGAGGGGAACCGGACGCTGTGGCGGCGGTTCGGTGCCGACCTCGCCTCGCTGAACCCCAAGCGCATCGGCGCCACCATGCCGGAGATGATCGCGCACATCCACGAGGTGATCGACGAGCGGCGCACGGCCCTGCGGGACGACCTGCTCAGCGGGCTCATCCGGGCGCAGGACGACGACGGCGGCCGGCTGAGCGACGTCGAGATGGTCACCCTGGTCCTCACCCTGGTGCTGGCCGGTCACGAGACCACCGCCCACCTGATCAGCAACGGCACGCTCGCCCTGCTCACCCACCCCGACCAGCGGCGGCTGATCGACGAGGACCCGGCGCTGCTGCCGCGCGCGGTCCACGAGCTGATGCGCTGGTGCGGGCCGATCCAGGCCACCCAGCTGCGGTACGCCACCGAGGACACCGAGGTGGCCGGCGTCCAGGTCCGCCAGGGTGACGCCCTGATGTTCAGCCTCGTCGCGGCCAACCACGACCCGCGGCACTACGACGGGCCGGAGCGGCTCGACCTGACGCGGCAGCCGGCCGGCCGCGCCGAGGACCACGTCGGCTTCGGGCACGGGATGCACTACTGCCTGGGTGCCTCGCTCGCCCGGCAGGAGGCGGAGGTGGCCTACGGCAAGCTGCTCGCCCGCTACCCGGACCTGGAGCTCGCCCTCACCCCGGAACAGTTGGAGGAACAGGAACGCCTGCGGCAGCCCGGCGCCTGGCGCCTGCGGCGGCTGCCGCTGAGGCTCAGCGCGGAGAGCTAGTCCGTACCGCGCACGGAGGGGAGGGGCCGGCCGTCCGCGGAGGAGGCGGCCGTCATCGGTGACCGGCCGGGAGCCGGTGCGCACGCCCCCCGGGGGCCCGCGCACCGGCTCTCAGCCGTTCCCGCCCTTCCCCCGCGGTCGCTCCTGGCGGCCGCGCCGCAGCCCTCTTCCGCGTCCTGCTCCGCGTTCAACCGGTGGAGCAGGCGGGCCAGTTCCGCGACCTCGCGGCGGTCCCAGGAGGCGAGCCGCCTCGCGTACTGGGCGCGGCGGCTGTTGCGTACCCGGCCGAACCGGTCGTGCCCCTCGTCGGTGAGGCGGACCAGCACGGCCCGCCCGTCGGCCGGGTCCGGCTCGCGGTCGATCAGTCCGAGGCCCTCCAGCGCGCGCAGCTGCCGGCTCATGGTCGCCTTGCCCACGCCGAAGTAGCCGGCGAGGTCGGTGGCGCGCTGCTGCCCCGCGTCGGCGAGGCGGACGAGCAGGCCGTACGCGGCCGCCTCCAGCTCCGGGTGCACCTCCCGGGCCAGCTCGCCGGAGGTGGCCCGGGCGCGGCGCAGGAAGACCGCCAGCTCCCGCTCCAGGGAGAGGAACACCTGGTCCACACCACGGGGTTCGTCCGTCCCTGCCACGCTGTCGGCTCTGGTGTTGTGCACGTCGGCGCCCTCTCCCGCTTTCCGGACCGTGAAACTTTCTCGCGGCGGCGGCCGAAGCCGCAGCTTGTCCAGTATTTCGCAGGATTAGACCAACGGAAGCCCGGCTCCCCTCTTTGCCCCGTGCATCTACGCGCGTACCGTCGTCGGCACGTTCTTGGCATGAGCACACCACACCGCTCGGTACGGCCACGCCACTCCCCTCGTTCCGCTCCGCGCGCCCCGCGGCGCACCGTGGCCCGCCCGGCCGGTCCCCCCTCAGGTCAGTTCACCGAGATCCTCGGAGGCACGTATGCCCGTGCACAGATCCGGCCGCCCGGCCGTCCGCCGCCCGCGCTCCTTCGCGGCCCTGGCGGGGACGTTCCTCGCCGTCACCGCCCTCCTCCTCGGACTGCCGGGCGCCGCCGGCGCCGCCCCGTACGGCGCCGCCCCCGAACCCGCCCACCCCGGCCAGGACTGGGCCGGCTCCCAGGTCACCCGCCATGAGGGCGACGCGCCGGGCGAGGCGCCGCCGCCCACCTTGGCCTCCGTCGAAGGCGTCGACGTCAGCAGCCACAACGGCGACGTCCCGTGGCAGTCCCTGTGGAACGCCGGGGTCCGCTTCGCCTACGTGAAGGCCACCGAGTCCACCAGCTACACCAACCCGTACTTCGCGCAGCAGTACGACGGCTCCTACGACGTCGGCATGATCCGCGGCGCGTACCACTTCGCCACCCCGGACACCTCCAGCGGCGCCGCCCAGGCCGACTATTTCGTGGACCACGGCGGCGGCTGGTCCAAGGACGGCCGCACCCTGCCCGGCGCCCTCGACATGGAGTACAACCCGTACGGCTCCACCTGCTACGGCAAGAGCGCGGCCGGCCTGGTCGGCTGGATCAAGGACTTCTTCGCCACCTACAAGGCACGCACCGGCCGGGACGCCCTCATCTACACCTCCACCAGCTGGTGGAGACAGTGCACCGGCGACTACGCCGGCTTCGGCTCCGTCAACCCCTTGTGGATCCCCCGCTACGGCTCCTCGGCCGGCGAACTCCCGGCGGGCTGGGCCTTCCACACCGTCTGGCAGTACACGTCGTCGGGCACCACGGTCGGCGACCGGAACCGGTTCAACGGGGCGTACGAGCGGTTGCGGGCGTTGGCGAACGGGTGAGGCGGTGGGTTCCGGGGCGCGGGGTACGCACCGGGACCCACTTCACCGTCGGTGGTCCCGGGGGAACCCGTCGGTTGTCAATGTCAGCCCGAGTGCCGTGCCCGTCAGGTCGACGGGAGCGCCGAAGCCCAGGCTCAGCCGCGACCGGTACGCGCCGTTCTCCGGGAGGGTGTGGAGGTGCCACTTCGCGGTGTACGGGTCCACGATCAGGTGAACGGGGACATGGCCGTCGGCGTAGGCGGCTTTCTTCGGCCCGTAATCATGGAACGCCGATTCGCGGGAGATGACCTCAAGGACGAACTCGACGTCCTGGTGGCGCCAATGCCCTTCACCGTCCGGCTCCGCCCCGTCCGACAGTTTGAAGAGGTCAGGGCAGAAGGCGTTGAGGTGCCCCGGGAGGTCGAGGCGGACGTCGGACATGATCTGGGCCTGCCGACCGAAGCGGATGTCCAACTGGCGCAGAACACTCATGGTGATCTCCCAGTGCGTGCTCCGCTGCGGCCACGTGATGACGACGCCTCCGACGACTTCCGCCTTCATCCCCTCCGGGACGGTCTCGTAGAGCGGCTCGAACAACGTGTCCAGCGCGCTGCGGTCGCTGCCGTCACCCGACTCATGCGTCAATGCGTCGTCACTCCCGGCCGAATTCCGCCGTGTCCAGCGACAGGCCGACGACCGTGTCGGTCAGGTCGACCGGGTCGCCGAACTTGATGGCCGGACCGAGGCGGTAGGTGCCGTCCTTGGGGGCCGTGTAAAGGTGGCACTGCCCGAGGTACGGATCGACAATGAGATAGACGGGCACTCCCGCCAGAGCGTAAGCGTCCTTCTTGGGACCATAGTCGTTGCGGGACGTGTCCCTGGAGATGACTTCGGCGACGAATTCGATGTCCTGGTACCGCCAGCGCCCTTTGTCGTTCTTCTCCGCACCGTCCCGCAGCGCGACCACGTCGCAGGCAAAACCGTTGAGGTGGCCGGGAAAGTCCAAGCGGACATCGGACTTCACTCGCTTTCGCGGGTAGTGGGACCGCAACTGATCGTAAATTGCGGCGATGATGTCCCAGTGGTTGTCCCGTTGCGGCGACATGAAGATGGCCCCCTCGACGATCTCTGCCTTGTAGCCCTCGGGGACGGGCATCCGCTCCAGCCAGTCGAACATTGTGTCCAGGCTGAGCTCATCGCTGTCGGCCATCTCGATCTCGATCCTGTTGTCGGTCAGCTCGATGGTCATCATGCGCTCCTCCCCACCGCCGCAATGTGCGGGCAGTCGCGCAGTACAACGATACGCACGGTGACCGGGACACGTGCGGCCCGGAGCCCCCGTGTCAGGGACTCCGGGCCGCTGTGGCCGGTCGCGTCCGTCACGCCGCGACCGGGACCTCCGGGGCGGCCGGGGCCGAGGCCGGGGTCAGGGCCAGGTCGAGGACCTGGCGGACGTCGGAGACGGGGTGGACGTCCAGCTTCTCCAGGATCTCGGCGGGGACGTCGTCCAGGTCCGGCTCGTTGCGCTTGGGGATGACCACGGTCGTGATGCCCGCCCGGTGCGCCGCGAGGAGCTTCTGCTTGACGCCGCCGATCGGCAGCACCCGGCCGGTCAGCGAGACCTCGCCGGTCATCGCCACGTCCGGGCGCACCTGGCGGCCGGAGAGCAGCGAGGCCAGCGCCGTCGTCATGGTCACGCCCGCGCTCGGGCCGTCCTTCGGGACCGCGCCCGCCGGTACGTGCAGGTGGACACCGCGCTCCTTCAAGTCGCCGACCGGCAGCTCCAGTTCGGCGCCGTGCGAGCGCAGGAAGGACAGCGCGATGTGCGCGGACTCCTTCATCACGTCGCCCAGCTGGCCGGTGAGCTGGAGGCCGGACGCGCCGGTCTCCGGGTCGGCGAGCGAGGCTTCCACGTACAGCACGTCGCCGCCCGCGCCGGTGACCGCGAGGCCGGTGACCACGCCCGGTACGGACGTGCGGCGCTCGGCGGGGTCCTGCGCCGACTCCGGGGTGTGGTGCGGACGCCCGATCAGCGGGCGCAGTTCGTCCACGCCGACCGTGAAGGGCAGGCCGCGCTCGCCCAGTTCGCTCTGGGCCGCGACCTTGCGCAGCAGCCGCCCGACGGCCCGCTCCAGGTTCCGTACGCCCGCTTCGCGGGTGTATTCACCGGCGAGCTTGTGCAGCGCGTCGTCCGTGAGCGTGACCTCGCCGGGCTCCAGTCCGGCCCGCTCCAGCTGGCGCGGCAGCAGGTGGTCGCGGGCGATGACGACCTTCTCGTCCTGGGTGTAGCCGTCGAGCCGGACCAGCTCCATGCGGTCGAGCAGCGGCTCCGGTATGGCCTCCAGGACGTTGGCGGTGGCCAGGAAGACCACGTCGCTCAGGTCCAGCTCGACCTCCAGGTAATGGTCGCGGAAGGTGTGGTTCTGTGCCGGGTCGAGGACTTCGAGGAGGGCGGCGGCCGGGTCGCCCCGGAAGTCCGAGCCGACCTTGTCGATCTCGTCGAGCAGGACGACCGGGTTCATGGAGCCGGCCTCCTTGATCGCGCGCACGATGCGGCCGGGCAGCGCGCCGACGTACGTACGCCGGTGGCCGCGGATCTCCGCCTCGTCCCGTACGCCGCCGAGCGCGACCCGGACGAACTTGCGGCCCATGGAACGGGCCACGGACTCGCCCAGCGAGGTCTTGCCGACACCGGGCGGCCCGACCAGGGCCAGCACGGCGCCTCCGCGGCGGCCGCCGACCAGGCCGAGACCGCGGTCCGCGCGCCGCTTGCGCACGGCCAGGTACTCGGTGATGCGCTCCTTGACGTCCTCCAGACCGGCGTGGTCGGCGTCCAGGATCTCCTTGGCGCCGGGTATGTCGTACGCGTCCTCCGTGCGCTCGTTCCACGGCAGCTCCAGGACCGTGTCGAGCCAGGTCCTGATCCAGCTGCCCTCGGGGCTCTGGTCGCTGGACCGCTCCAGCTTGTCGACCTCCTTGAGGGCCGCCTTGCGGACGCCCTCGGGCAGCTGGGCGGCCTCGACGCGGGCGCGGTAGTCCTCGCCCTCGTCCTCCGGGTCGCCGTTCAGCTCGGCCAGCTCCTTGCGGACGGCCTCCATCTGGCGGCGCAGCAGGAACTCGCGCTGCTGCTTGTCGACGCCCTCCTGGACGTCCTTGGCGATGGCCTCCGCCACGTCCTGCTCGGCGAGGTGCTCGCGCAGCGCTTCGGTGGCCTGCTTCAGACGGGCCACCGGGTCGGTGGTCTCCAGCAGGCGCACCTTCTGCTCGGTGCTCAGGAACGGCGAGTAGCCGGAGTTGTCCGCGAGCTGCGAGACGTCCTCGATCTGCTGGACGCGGTCCACGACCTGCCAGGCGCCGCGCTTCTTGAGCCAGTCGGTGGCCAGGGCCTTGTACTCCTTGACCAGCTCGGTGACCGCGCCGGGCAGGGGTTCGGGCACCGTCTCGTCGACAGTGGTGCCCTCCACCCACAGGGCGGCGCCGGGGCCGGTGGTGCCCGCGCCGATCTTCACGCGGCCGAGACCGCGGATGAGCGCGCCGGGGTCCCCGTCGGACAGCCGGCCGACCTGCTCGACGCGGCCCAGCACGCCGATGCCCGCATACGCGCCGTCGACCCGCGGCACAAGAAGCACCCGCGGTTTGTTACCCGGTGAGGCGGCGGACTGCGCGGCCTCGACCGCGGCCCGTACGTCCGCCTCGGAAAGGTCCAGCGGCACCACCATGCCGGGCAGCACGACCTCGTCGTCGAGGGGCAGCACGGGCAGAGTGAGCGAGGTGGACGTCGAAGCCATGATCTCCCCTTCGGCAGGCAAGTTGAGCAATACCCACTCAATGCTTGGGCGTGACGGGATGTTCCCCTGCCGTGTTCGCTGTGAGCGATCAGCTTGGGGTGGCTGTGGTGCGGGTCGGCTGTGGTGCTGTGGTGCGGGCGGTGGCAGCGCTGCCACGCTGTCGGTTTGCGGATGTGCGCCGTCGAGCACGAGTCGACAGCTCAGTCGGAGGGCGCGCCGGCTCAACCGGAAGGCGTGGCCGGGGGCCGCAGGCCGAGCCACTGCTCGGCGCCCCAGGCCTGGAACCGCTCCACCTCGGTGAACCCCAGCTTGACCGCGAGGCGCATCGAGCCGACGTTGGCGGTCTGGGTGGTGAGCACCACCGGCTCGCCCGGAAGGACGCCGTCGTACCAGTCGAGTGCCGCCGCGCACGCTTCGGCGGCGTACCCGGATCCCCACGCTCGCGGCAGGAACAGGTAGCCGAGATCGACCTTCCCCACGGCAGCCGGACGACGGTGCTCCGACGCTCTCCTGAGCAGGACCTGGCCGATCATCGCCCCGCCGAGATCGACGACGAGGCTCCCCGGCCACCGCTGGGGCGCCGCGGGCATCTCGCGCTCAAGCTCGTCACGCGGGCGGGGGCCGCCCAGGTACGTGTGCACCTCCGGCGACGCCAGCAGCTCGATGAACGCCGCGCGGTCCCGGGCCTCGGGCACTCGGAGCACGAGCCTCCCGGTCCTGATCGGGGCAGGTGGCCAGGCGACGGGTCCGAGCTCAGTCATGCCGGCCACCCAATCAGCGGGCTCGGCAGCGCTCAAGATGCGCGGACCGATCGAGCCATCACCCAAAGGCCCCGCCGTTTCCCACGGGGCCGGCCCCTACGGCCATGCCCGGCGGCCATTCGGACCACGGATCGGCCATGAAGGTCTCCACCTGCACCGCGTCAAGGCGGAGTGCGGCGGCGACCCGCGTATGGACCGCGCGCTCGCCGACCGTGCCGACACTCCCTGCTTGCCACACCTCTGTCGTCAGCCACCACCCGGCTCTGCTGAGGCGATGCGGCCCCGCGCGAAGGGCGAGGGGCCGCACAGCGGCGGGCAGCGTTCAGCCCTGTGCCATGTGCATCAGTTCCCATACATGGCCGTCGAGGTCCTGGAAGCTGACGCCGTACATCGGTCCCGCCTCCATCGCCGGCTTCCAGGGGGTGGCGCCGGCGGCCAGTGCCTTGGCGAGCATCTCGTCGACCTCCTCGCGGCTGTCGCAGGACAGACACGTGAGGACTTCCTTCGTCTTCGCGGCGTCGCTGATGTCGCCGTTGATGAAGTCCCGGAAGCGGTCCTCCTGGAGGAGCATGACGCAGATGTTCTCCTCGACGACCACGCATACGGTGTGCTCGTCGGAGAAGTCGGGGTTGACGGCGAAGCCGAGGCGGGTGAAGAACTCGCGGGACGCGGCGACGTCCTTGACCGGCAGGTTCACGAAGATCATGCGCATGGTGGGTGCCTCTTCCTGACGGAGCGGGGCCCCGGCCTCCGCGGCCGGGTGCGACCCTCGCTCCACCTCCCCGTGGAGCCGTGGAGAAGCGTGTTCAGGAAGCTAGCAACGGCCACTGACAATCGCCGTCGGCCGAGATCCGCGGGGGCGCCGCAGGAGGGGCCGGGCGCAGGTTCCGAGGACGAGGGCGAGGAGGTGGCCCGAGTCGCTGACGGGGTCGCCGGAGAACAGCAGGTTGCTGACGGCGAACCAGGTCACGCCCGCCAGGATCGGCCACCGGGCCCAGCCGGGCAGCAGGCCCGCCAGCGCGCCGGTGCAGGCCATCACGCCGAAGCTGATGCCGTAGTCGAGGCGTCGCAGCGCGTCGACGGGGAGGTGGCCGAGGGCGACCGCGGCGCCGACCGGCAGTTCGGTGGCGAGTGTCGCGATCACGTGGCCGCCGAAGAAGACCGCGGCCGTACGCAGGGCGCCGGCCCGGCGTTCCAGGGCCGTCAGGACGATCAGGAAGGCGACGGCGTACGCGGAAGCCGGGCCGCCGGCGATCCACAGGGCACTGGCGACGAGCACCAGCAGGGGCGCCTGCGCCAGGTGCTCGACGTCCGTGCTGGAGGCCTGGAGCAGGCTGTGGACCAGTTCCGGGTCGGCGTGCTCGGCGAAGAGCGAGGTCGCGACGAGGAGGAGGGTGTAGCCGAAGGTGAAGGGGGTGGCGAGGGGGCCGGGGAGCAGGTGCCAGGGCTTGGGCCACCGGCTCCGGCCCAGGCGTATCGGACGCGTCGGCCGAACGGGGGCGGAGGCCGGGGCCGGGGCGGGATCGACGGACGGCACCGCACCGGGCATCACTACGGGATCGACGGACGGCACCCCACCGGAACCCCCTACGGGATCAGCGCCCCCGACCGCCCCGCCCTCCGCCCGCTGTCTGGGCACCCCCTCCAGCGCCGCCGCCTCGCCGCCCCCGTGTCCCGCGAAAGAGGCCGTTTGGGCGGTGGGGGCTCCCTCGTCGGGTGGCGTCTTCGCCGAGGCTGCTGCCGTGTTCACCCGGCTCACTGGTGGCTGGCCCCTTCCGTCCGTGGCGGTCGGCGCCGTCGTTGCGGCCGCCACTGAAGATCTACGTACGGGACAGCCTGCACGTTCAACCCGTGAGCGAGCTGTGCCCGTGACCTGCGTCACGGGCGGCGCGGGCCGGTCCGGGGCCGTAAACCGGTTGGACCCGTCCCGCCCCGGTTGGTCAGGATGGCCGCCATGTCTCATCCCGCGCACGCCACGCCCGACCAGCCCGTGCACGTATCCGGCCCGCCCGCGCCCGGTGGCGGGCCGCGGGTCCTCGACCGCCGTGAGGGCCCGTACGGCGAGGTGGTGCTGCGGCAGCGGGACGAGCACTTCGAGATCATCGCCAACGGGTGCTTCCTGATGGACACCTCGGACGGGCGGTCGGAGCGGCTGCTGGTGGACGCGGCGCTGGCGGAGCTGGGGAGCGCGCAGGCGTCGCACCGTGTGCTGATCGGCGGGCTCGGGGTCGGGTTCTCCCTGGTCAGGGCGGTGGAGGAGGCCCGGTGGGGGCGGATCACGGTGGTGGAGCGGGAGGCCGCGGTCATCGACTGGCACCGCGCCGGGCCGCTGTCGGCGGTGTCCGGGGCGGCGCTCGCCGATCCTCGTACCGAGATCGTCGCCGCCGACCTGGTCGCGTACGTGCGCGAAGGCGCCGGGCCGCGCCTGTTCGACGCGCTGTGCCTGGACATCGACAACGGGCCCGAGTGGACCGTCACCGAGGACAACGGCGGCCTCTACTCCCCCGCCGGTCTGGCGGCCTGCCGGGAGCGCCTGACGCCCGGCGGCGTGCTCGCCGTGTGGTCGGCGCAGCCGTCCGCCGCGTTCGAAGAAGCTCTACGAAATGCCGGGTTCACCGGCGTACGTACCGAAGAGATCCCCGTTGTCCGAGGCGTCCCCGACGTGGTGCACCTCGCGCGCAAGGGCGCGTAGCCGATGGTCATACCCTGCCCTTACGCTGCTGCCCAGCAGTACGCGACCATGCAGCACGGGGACACGCAGGGGCGGGCGATGGATCAGACGCAGACCACCCAGGGCGGCACCGCCGCGGCCACGCCCGGCGCCCAGCGCCGGATCCTCGTCGTGGAGGACGACCCGACGATCGTCGACGCCATCGCGGCCCGGCTGCGCGCCGAGGGCTTCCAGGTGCAGACGGCCACCGACGGCCCGGCCGCGGTGGACACCGCCGAGGCGTGGCAGCCGGACCTGCTGGTCCTGGACGTGATGCTGCCGGGCTTCGACGGGCTGGAGGTGTGCCGCCGGGTGCAGGCGCGGCGTCCGGTGCCCGTCATGATGCTCACCGCGCGGGACGACGAGACGGACATGCTGGTCGGTCTGGGTGTCGGCGCGGACGACTACATGACCAAACCGTTCTCCATGCGGGAGCTGGCGGCCCGGGTGCACGTACTGCTGCGGCGCGTGGAGCGGGCGGCGCTGGCCGCGCACACCCCGCGCAGCGGCATCCTGCGCCTGGGTGAGCTGGAGATCGACCACGCGCAGCGCCGGGTGCGGGTGCGCGGCATCGACGTGCACCTGACACCGACCGAGTTCGACCTGCTGGTGTGCCTGGCCAACACGCCGCGCGCGGTGCTCTCCCGTGAGCAGCTGCTGGCCGAGGTCTGGGACTGGGCGGACGCCTCCGGCACCCGTACGGTCGACAGCCACATCAAGGCGCTGCGCCGCAAGATCGGCGCGGAGCGCATCCGTACGGTGCACGGCGTCGGGTACGCGCTGGAGACCCCGCCGGTATGACGGCCTCCACCCGCCAGAAGGAGCGGGCCGGACGCCAGGACCGCGAGCATCCGCCGGACGGGCTGCGGGAGCGGGTCTGGGCCCCGTTCTGGCGGTGGGTCTGGGAGGGGCTGCGGCCGCTGGACCCGTACCGCTCGGTGAAGGCGGCGCTCGGCGCGCTGGTCATCGTCTCGGTGATCATCACGACGCTGCTGGTGTTCGTCGCGATCCACTCCGACACCGAGCTGCGGGTCATCACGGTCTTCTCGATCATCGCCTCGCTGCTGGTCACCCAGTTCGTCGCGCAGGGCCTGACGGCGCCGCTGGACGACATGACGGACGTGACCCGGGCGATGGCGGACGGTGACTACACCCGGCGGGTGCGCGGCGGGCGGCGCGACGAGTTCGGCGACCTGGCCGACGCGTTCAACCGGATGGCCGCCGACCTGGAAGCGGTGGACACCCACCGCAAGGAACTGGTCGCCAACGTCTCGCACGAGCTGCGCACCCCGATAGCGGCCCTGCGCGCCGTCCTGGAGAACGTGGTGGACGGGGTCTGCGAGCCCGATCCGGAGACGATGCGCACGGCGCTGAAGCAGACGGAACGGCTGGGGCGGCTGGTGGAGCACCTGCTGGACCTGTCGCGGCTGGACAACGGCGTGGTGCCGCTGCACGCCCGCCGCTTCGAGGTGTGGCCGTACCTGTCGGGGGTGCTCAAGGAGGCCAACATGAGCCGCGGCGCCTCCACCCTCTCGCGGCTCGCCGGCTCCGGCGCCCACACCCGTACGGACGTCCATCTGCACCTGGACGTCTCGCCGCCGGAGCTGACCGCGTACGCGGACGCCGAGCGGCTCCACCAGGTCGTGGCGAACCTGATCGACAACGCCATCAAGCACAGCCCGCGGCACGGCCGGGTCACGGTGCTGGCGCGGGGCGGCGAGACGCCCGGGGGCCTGGAGCTGGAGGTGCAGGACGAGGGCCCGGGCATCCCGGAGGCCGAGCGGCACCATGTCTTCGAGCGGTTCAACCGGGGCGACCCGGCGGCGTCGGGTCCGGGCAGCGACGGCGGTACGGGGCTGGGCCTGGCGATCGCGCGCTGGGCGGTGGATCTGCACGGCGGGCGGATCCGGGTGGCCGAATCGCCTCGCGGCTGCCGCATCCGCGTCACTCTTCCGGGAAGCGACTCCGTTCGAGGTTGACGCCGGGTGTCGTAGGGTCGGTGGCGGAAGCACACAATCCGGGGTGCGGCGGCGATGCCGCGTACCCGGACGCAGGCGAACCTGGTGTGTTTCCCGCCAAGTCATGCCCCGAAACCCGCAGCCGAATGTGACGTGCACGACGACTGACGGCCCCGGACTGCACCAAAGGTCCGGAGAGGCGTAGCCTTTATTCCCGCTGTCCACCACCTTAGGAAGCGGAAGAGGGCGGTTGCCGCCGTGTCGCCACAGTCCCCCAACAGTTCGAGCACTTCGACTGACCAAGAGGGGCAGGGTAAGAACCCTGCTGCCGCGTTCGGTCCGAATGAGTGGCTCGTCGACGAGATCTACCAGCAGTACCTCCAGGACCCGAACTCGGTAGACCGAGCCTGGTGGGACTTCTTCGCCGACTACAAGCCGGGAGCGGGCGCCAGCACGCCGGTCCCGGCGAGTGACGGCAGCCCCGCCACTCCCGCCGCCGGAACGGCCCAGGCCGCCCCCGCGACGCCGAGCGCCGCGCCGAGCACGCCCGCGGCCCCCGCCGCGCAGCCGGCCGCCGCGCCGGCCCGCCCGGCCGCGAGCGCCCCGGCGCCCGCCAAGGCCGCCCCGGCGAAGGCCGAACCCGCGAAGACCGCCCAGCCCGCTGCCAAGAAGGACGATGTGAAGCCCGACGAGGCGCCCGCAGGCCCGGAACTGGTCACTCTCCGTGGCCCCTCCGCCGCTGTCGCGAAGAACATGAACGCCTCCCTGGAGCTGCCCACGGCCACGTCCGTGCGCGCCGTCCCGGTGAAGCTGCTGTTCGACAACCGCATCGTCATCAACAACCACCTCAAGCGGGCCCGCGGCGGGAAGGTCTCCTTCACCCACCTCATCGGGTACGCGATGGTGCAGGCCCTCAAGGCCATGCCGTCGATGAACTACTCCTTCCAGGAGAAGGACGGCAAGCCGACGCTGGTCAAGCCCGAGCACGTCAACCTGGGCCTGGCCATCGACCTGGTGAAGCCCAACGGTGACCGCCAGCTCGTCGTCGCGGCCATCAAGAAGGCGGAGACGCTCAGCTTCTTCGAGTTCTGGCAGGCGTACGAGGACATCGTCCGCCGCGCCCGCAACAACAAGCTGACGATGGACGACTTCACCGGAGTCACCGCGTCGCTGACGAACCCGGGCGGCATCGGCACCGTCCACTCCGTGCCCCGCCTGATGCCCGGCCAGGGCCTCATCGTCGGCGTCGGCGCGATGGACTACCCGGCGGAGTTCCAGGGCACCTCGCAGGACACCCTGAACAAGCTGGGCATCGCCAAGGTCATGACGCTGACCAGCACCTACGACCACCGCGTGATCCAGGGCGCCGCCTCCGGCGAGTTCCTGCGCGTCATGAACCAGCTGCTGCTCGGCGAGAACGACTTCTTCGACGACATCTTCAAGTCGCTGCGCATCCCCTACGAGCCGGTGCGCTGGCTGCGCGACATCGACGTCAGCCACGACGACGACGTCACCAAGGCGGCCCGGGTCTTCGACCTGATCCACGCCTACCGGGTGCGCGGCCACGTCATGGCCGACACCGACCCGCTGGAGTACGAGCAGCGCAAGCACCCCGACCTCGACATCATCGAGCACGGGCTGACGCTGTGGGACCTGGAGCGGGAGTTCGCCGTCGGCGGCTTCGCCGGCAAGACCATGATGAAGCTGCGCGACATCCTGGGCGTGCTGCGCGACTCGTACTGCCGCACCACCGGCATCGAGTTCATGCACATCCAGGACCCCAAGCAGCGCAAGTGGATCCAGGACCGGGTCGAGCGCGGGCACTCCAAGCCGGAGCGCGAGGAGCAGCTGCGCATCCTGCGCCGTCTGAACTCCGCCGAGGCGTTCGAGACGTTCCTCCAGACGAAGTACGTCGGCCAGAAGCGGTTCTCCCTGGAGGGCGGCGAGTCCGTCATCCCGCTGCTGGACGCGGTCATCGACTCGGCCGCCGAGTCGCGCCTGGACGAGGTCGTCATCGGCATGGCCCACCGCGGCCGGCTGAACGTGCTCGCCAACATCGTCGGCAAGTCGTACGCGCAGATCTTCCGCGAGTTCGAGGGCAACCTCGACCCGAAGTCGATGCACGGCTCCGGCGACGTGAAGTACCACCTGGGCGCCGAGGGCACCTTCACCGGCCTGGACGGCGAGCAGATCAAGGTCTCGCTGGCCGCCAACCCCTCGCACCTCGAAGCGGTCGACCCGATCGTCGAGGGCATCTCCCGCGCCAAGCAGGACATCATCGGCAAGGGCGGCACGGACTTCACCGTCCTGCCGGTCCAGCTGCACGGTGACGCGGCCTTCGCGGGCCAGGGTGTCGTCGCCGAGACGCTGAACATGTCGCAGCTGCGCGGCTACCGCACCGGCGGCACGGTGCACATCGTCATCAACAACCAGGTCGGCTTCACCGCCGCGCCGGAGTCGGCCCGCTCCTCCATGTACGCCACGGACGTGGCCCGCATGATCGAGGCGCCGATCTTCCACGTGAACGGTGACGACCCGGAGGCCGTGGTGCGGGTCGCGCGCCTCGCCTTCGAGTTCCGCCAGGCGTTCAACAAGGACGTCGTCATCGACCTGATCTGCTACCGGCGCCGCGGTCACAACGAGACCGACAACCCGGGCTTCACGCAGCCGCTGATGTACGACCTGATCGACAAGAAGCGCTCGGTGCGCAAGCTCTACACCGAGTCGCTGATCGGCCGCGGCGACATCACGCTGGAGGAGGCCGAGCAGGCCCTCCAGGACTTCCAGGGCCAGCTGGAGAAGGTCTTCACGGAGGTCCGCGAGGCCACCACTGCCCCGGCCGCCCCCGAGGTGCCGGAGCCGCAGGCCGAGTTCCCGGTCGCCGTGGACACCGCGATCTCCCAGGAGGTCGTCAAGCGGATCGCCGAGTCCCAGGTCAACATCCCCGAGCGGGTCACCGTCCACCCGCGCCTGCTGCCGCAGCTGCAGCGCCGCGCGGCCCAGGTGGAGGACGACACGATCGACTGGGGTACGGGCGAGACCCTCGCCTTCGGCTCCCTGCTGATGGAGGGCACCCCGGTCCGCCTGTCGGGCCAGGACTCCCGCCGCGGCACCTTCGGCCAGCGCCACGCGGTGCTGGTGGACCGGGAGACCGGCGAGGACTACACCCCGCTGCTCTACCTGTCCGAGGACCAGGCGCGCTTCAACGTCTACGACTCGCTGCTCAGCGAGTACGCGGCGATGGGCTTCGAGTACGGCTACTCGCTGGCCCGCCCCGAGGCGCTGGTCATGTGGGAGGCGCAGTTCGGTGACTTCGTCAACGGCGCGCAGACCATCGTCGACGAGTTCATCTCCTCGGCGGAGCAGAAGTGGGGCCAGACCTCCGGCGTCACCCTGCTGCTGCCGCACGGCTACGAGGGCCAGGGCCCGGACCACTCCTCGGCCCGTATCGAGCGCTTCCTCCAGCTGTGCGCGCAGAACAACATGACCGTCGCCATGCCGACGCTCCCGTCGAACTACTTCCACCTGCTGCGCTGGCAGGTGCACAACCCGCACCACAAGCCGCTGGTCGTCTTCACCCCGAAGTCGATGCTGCGTCTGAAGGCCGCGGCGTCGAAGACGGCGGAGTTCACCACGGGCGGCTTCCGGCCGGTGATCTCGGACGAGGCGGCGCGGGCCGCGGACGTCACCAAGGTCATCTTCTGCTCCGGCAAGCTCTACTACGACCTGGAGGCGGAGCGGGTCAAGCGCGGCGCGTTCGACACGGCGCTGGTCCGTATCGAGCGGCTGTACCCGCTGCCCGGCAAGGAGCTCCAGGCGGAGATCGCCAAGTACCCGAACGCGGGCAAGTACCTGTGGGTGCAGGAGGAGCCGGCGAACCAGGGTGCGTGGCCGTTCCTGGGTCTGAACCTGATCGACCACCTGGACCTGTCCGTCGGCGCCGACGTGCCGCACGGTGAGCGGCTGCGCCGCATCTCGCGGCCGCACTCCTCGTCGCCGGCCGTGGGTTCGGCCAAGCGCCACCAGGCCGAGCAGGCCGCGCTGATCGCCGAGGCGTTCGACGCGTAACCCGCGACCACCGGTGTGACGGCCCGGGGCCCCGCCGCGAACGACCGACGTTCGCTGCGGGGCCCCGGGCCTTTCCGAAGGCGCGGCGGGATCAGACCGGCTGGGGCTCGAAGTCCCAGTACGGGCGGCGCCTGCGGCGTGCGGAGAGGGTGTGCGGGTGCTCGGCGCCCAGCGTCTCCGTGAGCTGCTGTACGGCCTGCTGCTCCAGTTTGGAGGCCTCCTGGCCGCGCCGCAGCGCCCGCAGGTCGTCGGCGAGCGCCGTCTTGGCGGAGAGCGTCAGCGGGTGGGTGTCGCCGAGCACCCGCTTGGCGCGCTCCAGGGTCTCCCGGCTCAGCTGTGCGGCGCTCTCCTCGTCGTCCACGCGGTTGCGCGCGCCGGCGGCGTTCAGGGCGCAGCCCAGCGTCCAGGGGTGCTCGGCGCCGACCGCCCGGGTCATGCCCCTGAGCGCTTCTTCGGCGATGGCCAGCGCGTTGTCCCGCTCGCCGAACTCCCAGCACACCAGGCCGGTGTTGCCGAGGGTGCCGACCGCGAACGGGTGGGCCTCGCCGACCAGGCCGCGGTAGCGGTCGGCGGCCTCCTCGCCCATCGCCCTGGCCCGGCCGAGGTCGCCGTGCTCGCGCAGGAACGTGGCGTAGTTGGCCTGCATCATCAGCGTCTCCGGGTGCCGGGGGCCGTGCACCCGGCGGGAGCGCTCCACGACGTCGCCCATCAGCGCGTCGGCCTGGGTGACGGCGCCGGAGCGGCGCAGGCACAGGGCGAGGTTGTGCTCGGCGCGCAGGGTCAGCGGGGTGTGCTTGCCCATGACCTGGTGGTAGAGCCGTACGTTCAGCTCCTGGCGGGACAGCGCGTCGGTGTAGTGGCCGAGCAGGCGCAGCATCCGGGCGTAGGAGTAGGCGGCGCCGAGGGTGAGGTGGTGGCGGGCGCGCAGCTCGCGCTCCCAGACGAGCAGCACCTCGCCGAAGAGTTCGAGCGCGTCCTGGTAGCGGCCCAGGGCGCTGAGCGCCGAGGCGAGGTTGCTGCGCGAGGAGAGGGTGAGCGGGGCGTCGGGTCCGAGGAGTTCCGTACGGCCGCGGACGACCGACTCGAACATCTCCAGCGCCTGCCCGTAGGAACCCAGCGCCATCAGGGTGCCGGCGAGGCCGTCCTGGGCGCGCAGCAGCGAGCCGTCGCCGGCCTCCCGTTCGGCGGCCAGCTCCTCGACGATGGCCCTGCCGACCGCTTCGGCCTCGCGGTAGCGGCCCAGCCGGCGCAGCATGTTGGCGTGCTGGTGGGTGATCACGAGCATGGTGCGCTGGGTGGGGGCGATGCGGGTGCGCCAGCGGGAGAGGAACTGTTCGCACAGCCGCAGGCCGATGCGGTACTCGCCGCGGACCCGCAGGTACTCGACACAGTTCAGCAGCAGTTCCTGGACGGCGGTCTCCGGGCTGTCCAGGACGCCGGCCGGTTCCAGGTGCGGGATGAGGGCGGCGTACCGCTCCCAGGTGCGGGTGTCGGAGGGGCTCTGCGGGTCGGCGGTGGCCAGCACCCGGCAGGCCGTGGCGGACATCGCGTCCCGCTCGTCCTCCGCCATGTCGCTGCGCAGGAACCGGTGATAGAGCCGGTGCATCTGCGCGGTCTCGACGGCGGGGTCCGAGGTGGTCTGGGCGATCTGGTAGTCCAGGCGTACGGCGGTGGACTCGGTGAGCCGGCGCAGGGCGGTGTTCCAGGCGATGGGCTCGGCGGCGAGGTCGGCGAGGTATTCGGGCAGGTCGCCGCGGCGGGCGCGGGCGAGCATCGGTACCGGGATCGCGTCGGGCGCGAAGAACGCGAACAGTTTGAGCAGTTCGACGGCGGCGGGGCTGCGTTCGCGCAGCGTGTTCAGCGTTATGGCCCAGCTGGTCTGGAAGGCCATCGGGTAGTCGGTGGAGATGCGGATGCCGACCAGGCTCGGCTCGCCGCGGCGGATCAGCTCGATGTACTCCTTGGGCGCCATCGGGTTGGCGTCCAGCCAGGCGGCGGTCTGGGCGAGCAGCAGCGGCAGGTCCTGCACGGCCTCGGCGAGCAGGTCGGCTTCCATGGTGGTCAGCCGGGGCGCGCGCCGCCGCGCGTAGGCGACGGACTCGGTACGGGTGAAGGGCAGCACCTCGATCTCCTGGGCGCTGCCGGAGCCGGACCAGTCGCGGGTGAGGGTGGTGATCAGGACGTGGCCGCGGCCGTCCGGCACCAGGTCCTCGATCTGCTCCATGTCGTCGGCGCTGTCGAAGATCAGCAGCCAGCGGCGGTACGGGCGGCCGATCCGCAGCGCCTCGTGGACGGCGCGGATGCGGTCGCCCAGCTCCTGGCCGACCGGCAGCCCGAGGCGGGTGGCCAGCTCGGCGAGCTGTTCGCGGGCGGCGCCCCGGTTGGTGGCGCTGATCCACCACACGACGTCGTAGTCGTTGCCGAAGCGGTGGGCGTACTCGGCGGCGATCTGGCTCTTGCCGACACCGGAGATGCCGTACAGGGCGATCCGGGTCTCCAGCGGCTGGCCGAGGCCGGGCACCGGGCCCGCCAGCTTGCCGTGCAGCTCCTCCAGCGCGGTGTCGCGGCCGGTGAAGCGGTTGTTGCGGCGGGGGATGTTCCAGATCTCGGGCGGGTCGTTGGGGAAGCGCGGCGCGTTGGCGGCGGGGTCGGCGAGGCGCCGGCCGGCGGCCGGGACGCCGAGGCGGTTCAGGACGCGGCGGTTGGCCTCGACGGCGTCCAGGTCGCGCAGGTCGGCGGGGCGCAGCACGGAGGCGGTGGCGGGCAGCCGCTGGGTGGCGACGCTGACGGCGGCGAACCGGTCGGCGTGGTCCGGTACGACCTCCTGGAGGGCGGTCGTCCACTCGTCGTGCGTCTTGGGGCCGAGTTTGAAGTACCAGTCGTCCAGCACCATCAGCAGGCGGCCCTCGGCCGCGAGCAGACCGGCCAGCTCCTCGGTGAGGGGGCTGTCGGCCGGGGGTCCCAGCGCAGCATGGTGGTGCCGTGGCCGAGCCGTTCCAGCTGGTGCGAAATCCACGCCGCCCACGGCCGGTTGAAGCCCGCATAGCTGATGGTGATGTGCTCTGCGGAGCCGGTGGTACCGGACTGATCGACCATGCGACCGTCTCCTCGGTATGCGGTGGTTCGCGCGGGCGCGAGCTGGCTGTTCGGCACGATAGCCCAAGTATCGTCCCGCACGGCGACGCCACGTCAGGTCTTGTTCGCCGTACGCCAGTTGACGGACACGGCGGTCGGCGCGGTGACCGGCCGCGCCGGCCTGCCCGCACGGACCTCGGCGTCCAGCCGGGCGGCGATGTGCCGGATCACCCGTTCCAGGTCGGCGCAGTACACGGACGGGTTACGGAAGCCGCTGCCGCCGGCCCGGTAGCGGTGGGCGTAGTTGCCGCCGCCGCAGACCGTCATCAGCGCGCAGCCGCGGCACCGGTCGCACAGGCCGTCCGCGCCGAGCCGCCGGGCGGTCATCCCGGGGTGCTGGAGCGCTTCGTCGAAGCTGTTGCGGAAGACGTCCAGGCCGGTGGCGGCGGCTCCCTCGTACGCCGATTTGAGGGAGTCGACCTGCTCGATGGCGCCGTCGGTGTCGACGATGAGCGCGACGACGGGTGACAGGCCGACCGCCTCGCTGGTGCTGGGGCGGCCCAGCAGCAGTCCGATGATCTCGGTGAAGAGGCGGACGCGGGGAGCCGGCTCCCGTTCGGCCCACCACAGGTCGAAGACGGTGCACAGCCAGTCGCCGTACGGGGTGGTGCCCGCCGGGCCGGGCGGCAGCGGCGGGCGGCTGGTCCAGTTGGCGTGCGGGAGGAGGAAATCGAGCATCGGCGGGCCGAGCGCGCGCAGCGAGCCGTAGACCCGGGCGGGGTCGGAGGTCAGGTCGATGGTGCACAGGATGCCGGCGAAGACGCCGGGGCGGCCGGCCAGCAGCCGGGCGGCGCGGGACGCCGCGGGCCACGAGGCGCGGCCCGCGTGGTCGACGCGGCGCCGGTTGAGGCCGGGGGTGCCGCCGTCCAGGCTGAGGCCGACGCGGAAGCCCGCGCCGGCCAGGGTGTCGAGGACCGCCGGGGTGAGGAGGGTGCCGTTGGTCTGTACGCCCAGGTGCGCGCGGCAGTCGGCGGGGAGCTCGGCGCGCAGCGCGGCCGCCTGGTCGAGGAGCGGTCCCGGGCCGGTGAGCAGGGGTTCGCCGCCGTGCAGGTCGATGCGTATCTCGTCCAGGCCGTGGGCGCGTACGTGTTCCGCTATGCGCCGGGCGGTCTGGCGCACGGTGCCGGGCGGGGCGTGCAGGGGGCGGTCGCGCCAGCTGCGGTCCGGGCTCGTGTAGATGTAGCAGTAGGTGCAGGCGAGGTTGCAGCGGCTGTGCGTCTTCAGGACGAACTGCCGGAAGGGGATCACGGCCCGCTCAAGGTTCTGGCCCGTCACGACACCGCCCCCTGCCCGCGTCCGGCATCCGGGCACCCCGGAGACGGCCCGCTGTCGCCATACATGGCTCGGCCACCGGGGAACATGCACAGGGCATCGGCAACTGGCCGGTTACGCGGCCTGGTTGTCCGGATACCGCTGCTCAGGAGCGTCGGCGCACGACGCTCAGCGGTCGTCCTTGGGGTCCCCCGGGCCGTCGTCGTAGTACGCCACCGCCCGCTCGGCGGGGACCCAGGTGCGCAGCAGGAGGGCCGTCACCTCCCCCAGCATCCGGTGGTCCGTCCCTGCGGCCACCGCGGCCACATCGACACCGCCGAAGTCCGGCAGCGGCTCGGCCGACGGGCCGGACGGCTCGACCGGTGCGGCCGGGGCCGTACCGGTGACGGGGACTGTCGCCACGCTGTTCTCCTCTGGGCCGGGTGGACGGGTGTTTCCCGCGCGCCAGGGCACGGAAACCCCGGGCCGGCCGGGTCAGACGGTCATTCGGACGGGTCCAGGGCGCGCATCCGCTCCCTCGTGCGCCGGGCTTCGGGGCCGTTCTCCTCGGTGGCGCGCTGCCACTGCTCCCAGCTCTCCCGGTACGCCACCAGGGCCGCCTGCGGTCCGGCGGTGTCCTCCAGCACCCCGGCCCGCCGGTGGTGGGCGCGCGCCGCCAGCAGGGGGCTGCCGGCGCGGTCGGCGTCGGCCGCGGCCCGGCGGTAGCAGGCGGCGGCGCGGTCGTGGCGCTCCCGGGAGCCGAAGCGCCGGTCGAGCGCGAGCTGGACGTCGCCGACCTCCAGCCAGGCCTCCGCGGCGACGGCCGGGTCGTGCGAGCTGCGCGCGGCCAGCTCCAGGACCCAGTCGGCCTCGTGCAGGTCGGCGAGCGAGGGCTGCCGGTCGTGGCGCAGCCGCAGGGCGCGGCCGAACAGCAGGCGGTGGGCGCCCAGTTCGGGGTCGTTCGGGGCGACCCGGCCGAGCGCTTCGCGCAGCACGTGCACCGCCTCGTTCGCCAGCCGTCGGCCCTGGTCGCCGGGGGCTCCAGCCGGGCGCGCAGCAGTAGGGCCGCGCCGCGCTCGGCCAGCAGGGAACTGTGTTCGGGCGAGTCCGGGGTGGTCAGGCGCAGCGCGGCGGCCAGTGCCTCGATCGCCTTGTCCAGGGCGTCGGTGTCGCCGGTGCGGGTGTGCACGGCGCGGTACGCGGCGGCCGTACGGCTCAGGCTCTCCGCTTCCAGGGCCGGGTCGCGCAGTTCGCGGGCGAGCGCGCGGGCCCGGGCCAGGACGGGCAGGACGGCGTCCGGCCCGGTGCCGGCACCGAGCAGCGAGCGGGCCTGGGCCAGCTCCAGCAGCGTCTCGCAGACCGCGCGGTCGGCGGGGCCGCCCTTGCGGCGCAGCAGGACCGTGGCGGCGTCCAGGTCGGCGGTGGCGCGCAGGGCGAGCGCCCCGGTGTGCGCCTCGGCGCCGGTCTCCGCGTCGGCGGCGCGGCGCGCCTGGTCCAGCAGGACGCCGCCGCGGGCGGCGTAGATCTCGCCGGGCACCTGCTCGCCGCTGGGCCACTGTTCGAGGAGGGTGGTCAGGGCGAGCTCGGCCTCGTCGAGCGGATCGCCGGGGCGGCCGGTGCCGGCTCCGGTGGCCGGGGGCAGCGCGGCCAGCCGCCGCAGCACTTCGGTACGCAGCACCATGCTCTCCAATACGCGGGGGTCCAGCAGGCCCATCAGCCCGCACGCGGTGTGCAGGTGGCGCGCGGCGTCCTCCAGCGCGCCCCGTTCACCGTCCGGGTACCCCGCGGCGCCGCGTTCCTGCGCGGCGGCGTAGCGCACCCGGGCGAGCACGATCAGAGCTCTGACGCGTGCTTCGCCGTCCCCGTCCGGCGGCCGGGCCGGGTCGTCGCCGACGGCTTCCGCCGCCGCCCGGACCGAGCGTTCCGCCTCCTCCAGGGCGTCCGGCTGCCGCCACTCCGCCCAGCCGTGCAGCAGCGCGCGGGCCAGGTCGGTGCCCGCGGCGGGCAGCTGCCGGGTCGCGGCCCGCAGCAGGCGCACCGCTTCGATCAAGTCGCGTACCGCGCCGTCCTGTTCGTAGCGGTCCAGCAGCGCGGCGCCCTCGGCGGCGGGCCCGTCGGGCGCGTACGGCGGCTGGACGGGTGTCCTGAGGGCCGGTTCGAACCGGCGCAGGACCCGCTCGGAGATCCGCGCGAACGGCTCGGGCACGGCGCGCTGCCCGGTGGCCGGTTCCCGGCCGCTGCCGGAGAGCATGGCGACCGCCACGGCCGGGAAGTTGCGGGCGCTGCGGCCGAACGTGCGCTCGATGTACAGGGAACAGTGCTTGAGGACGAGGGCGGCCTCGCCGGCGCTCAGACGGCTCAGCAGCTCGTCCCGCACGCCGGGCACGAACTCGTACCAGGGGCCGCCGGCCGCGCCCTCCCGGGCGGGACCGCCCGGCGGGTCGGGCAGCTGCTCGACCAGGCCGCTGAGCAGCACCTCCGCCAGTTCGGCGGGGCCGGTCTGGGGCAGCATGGCGCGCTGTACGAGCTGGATGACGGGCAGGGCGAGCGGTACGGCCGACAGATGGACCGCCAGGTGCCGGGCGTCCGGGGAGGCGGCCTGCTCGAACTCCCTGACCAGGGCGTCGGGTCCGGGCCGTTCGACGCGGCGGGTGAGGTCCGTACCGATGCCGTGGTCGCAGCGGACGACGGCGGCGGCGCCGCTCAGCGAGAGGCCCGACTCGGCCGCGGCCAGCCGGGCCCAGGAGCCGAGGGCGGCGGGCGCGGCCGACAGGACCGGCACGGCGCGCTCGCGCACGTCGCCCTGGGGGCGCCCGCTCGCGGACGGCGCGCGGCGGCGGCGCCGGGCGGGCCTGAAGCCGAGGGTGCTGTACGGGCCCTGGCGCCGTACGAGGGTGCCCGCGACGGCCGGGAGCAGGGTGCGGGCCCACATCCGCTGCGGCAGCGGCTGCACCACGGCGAGCGGCGCGTCGGCCGCCCAGCGGTACAGCAGCCGCTGGATGCGCCCGTCACGCCACAGCGGGCCCGCGCAGTCGCTGACGACGAGGGTGAGGTGATGGCCGGTGGGGTCGTGCAGCTGGTCGGCCGGGCGCAGCGGGGCGTCCCGGCCGGGGCCGGCGGCGACGCCGACCTCGTCGCCGTGCGGGTGGAGGTAGTGGACCGTGACGTCGCGGAAGGCGCCGACCCGTTCGCAGACCTGCCGCAGGTCGTGCAGCATCTGCTCCCACACGGCCATGGAGGAGGAGCCGTCCATCAGCAGGCGCAGGCTCGCCGCGCGGCGGCGGACGCCGCGCAGCACCGGGATGATCAGCTCGGCGTGTGCGGAGAGGTCGGCGGTGGCGTCCTCGTCGAGTTCCTGGCGGGCCGGGGCGACCGGCGGGTGGTAGCGCTGGACCGGCCGGAGGGCGCGTTGCAGCGGCAGCAGTCCGGGGAAGGCGGAGGCGACGGGGATGCCGACCTCGCCCAGCCGCCCCTGGCCGGGTCCGAGGGTGCGGTCGTCCTGTGCGGGCAGCAGGTCCACCTCCGGGCGGCGGGGGCGGTCGCGCGCCGCGGGCTCCGTACGGCTCGGCGTGTCGCGGGCCGGTTCGCGGCTGCGGGGGTCCACGGAGAATGTGGCTGGTTTTGGCCTCTGCGCGGCGGCCGGAACGGTCCCGTCGGCGGATTCCTCGTCGCCCTCGGAGGGCGTGGGGGTGATCCAGCGGGCCAGCCACAGGGCGTCCGCCATGGAGCGGGCGTCGGCGGGCAGCCCGGCCGCGCGCAGCCGCGCGACGATCTCACCGAGGGGGCCGAAGCCCGGTCCGCCGGCCGGCACCGCGGGTCACCTGGTCCGATCCAGGGGCCGCAGCAGTTCGGCCGTCAGGCGCCGCCGCGTCTCCTCCTCGTCCTCGTCCGCCCAGCCGGCCTTCTGCGTCAGGTGGATGGCGTTGAGCAGCTGGTCGACGGCGCGTACGTCGCCGGGCTCGCGGTCCAGGAAGCGGTCGATCAGCGACGCGTAGTCGGCGGCCGCGCTCTCGCCGAAGTGCGCCCGGACCATGTCGGTGAGCCGTTCCTTGTCCGGTGTGGGGATGTTCAGGTGGATGCAGCGGCGCAGCAGCGGGGCCGGGAAGTCCCGCTCGCCGTTGCTGGTCAGCACGATGAACGGGAAGGCTCGGCAGCGCACCCGGCCGTCGCGGACGGTGACCTGGCCGCCGTCGTCGCTGAGCACCGGCACCTCGGGGGCGGATCCGGCCAGCCGTTCCAGCTCCGGAATCCTGAACTCCCCTCCTCCAGCACGTTGAGCAGGTCGTTCGGCAGGTCGATGTCGCTCTTGTCCAGCTCGTCGACGAGCAGCACACGCGGCTTCGCGGCGGGCAGCAGGGCCGTGCCGAGCGGGCCGAGGCGGATGTAGCGGCCGATGCCGCCGCCGGGCTCGTCCGGTGTGCTCGGGCGCCCCTCGGCCGGGCCCGGTCCGGGCTGGGCGGTGCGGGCGATCTGGAGGTCCTGGAGGCGGCCGATGGCGTCGTACTCGTACAGCCCGTCACGCAGCGAACTGCGGCTGACGATCGACCAGTTCAGCACCCGGCCCAGGCCCAGCTCGTAGGCGACCGAATGCGCGAGGGTGGACTTGCCGCTGCCCGGGGCGCCGGTGACCAGCAGGGGACGGCGCAGGTAGAGCGCGGCGTTGACCAGCTCGCGCTCGGTCTCGCCCGGCCGGTGGTAGCTGGCCTCGCGGCGCTGCACGCCGAGCCTGCGCTCGGAGGCGTGGTCGAGGGCGGCGGGCGGCGCCACCGGCGGGCCACCGTCGAAATCCCGCCAGGGAGGGGGTGGTGGTAACTGCTCGATGCCGTCGTGCGGAGCCCCCGCGCCACGGTAGATGAGCCAGTCGCTCACGTCGGAACTCCTCGTCGCCGGCCGGCCGTCGGGCAGGGGCGAAGGGGCCGCGGAAGAACCATCCCGGCAAGCGTCGGCATCCGCTCACCGCCCTCCCCGGACCCGTCCCCTAGCAATCTCTCACGACGCTAGGACAGTAGCCAGCCGGACGGAAGGATGCGGGGCGTTTTCCGGTCTCCGGGGGCGTCACGGGGGCGACAATTGCGTGGTTCTGGAGAAGAGTTGGGGAATCGGGTTGCCCGGGTCGTCGTAGAGGAGCACGAGGTCGCGGGCCCAGGAGACGCCGCCCTCCGCGGCCTTGGCCCGCAGCTCCCGCACCAGTTCGGGAACCTCGGCGACCGACTTCGGCGCGCCGAGCAGCTGCGCCACCTCCCGGTGGAACTCGTCGCACACCCGGTCGCAGTCCCGCTCGTCGTGGCCCTCCGCGAGCCACAGGGCGACCGGGTGGCCGGTGTCCAGGGTCCAGCCGACGGCCTCCAGCCCCGTCCCGTCCGCGACCGACCGGCACAGCGCCGGTACCGCGCCCTCGCCCGCCTCCTCCAGCTGCCGCGACAGCCCCGCCACCGAGGCGCGGGCGCCGGCCGGCACCCGCAGCGCGGTCAGCCGCCCCGCCGCGGCCAGGCCCTGCCAGCGCCGCAGCCAGGCCGGGTCCACCTCCTGGCGCCGCCCCTGGTCGCGCAGCACCACCGCGCGCGCCGGGCCCAGCGGGCGCAGGCGCGCGGCACGGCGCGTCGATGCCGGTACGCGCCAGCGGTCCGCCGGCGTGTGCCACCGCTCCTCCGGCACCGCGACCTCCAGGCGCACCCGGGCGCCGCCCGCCGCGTCGTCGGCGCGCAGCAGCCGCGGACCGAGCCGTCGCAGCACCTGGTCGCGGGCCTGCTCGAAGGACATGCCGTCCCGCGACTCCTGGATCTCGACGCGCTGCCACCGGCCCTGCCCGTACCCCTCGCTGACCGACCAGTTGAACAGCTGCCGGCCGGCCGCGTCGGCGTAGAACAGCGGCTCGAACTCCACCAGCAGCGCGTCGGGGCGGCGCCGCACCGGGCCGATCCGCTCCCGGTCCCGTGGCAGCAGGACCACCGCCTTGGCCGTCACGAACAGTTCCAGCCGCTCGGCCGCCGTGCGGAGCGCGGCACCCTCCTCACCGGGGACCTCCCGCGCCTCGTCGGCCGTGCGCTGCGCGACGATGCGCAGGTAGTGCACGAAGGCGCTCAGCTCCGTGTACGGGTCGCTGCCCTGGTAGAGCGCGCCGTGCCCGTCCCGCCAGGTGCGCAGTGTCCACGGCCCGGCCCGCCCGGTACGGCCCCGCGGGTCCGCGCGGCCCAGCGCCTCGGCGACCGCGGCGGCCACCACCAGCGGGTCGCGCGGCGCGGGCAGCGACGCCAGCAGGTCGAGCGCCTGCAAGCGCTCCTGCACGCCCCACAGCCGGCCGCGCCCCGACATGATCGCGTGCTGGGCGTCGAACCAGGTGGGATCGCCCGGCCCGCCGAGGTCCTGCCCGGCCCAGTGCCAGCGGTCGTGCAGGCTCGTCAGCGCGTGGTACGGGTCGTCGCCGAGCCCGGCGGCGCCCGGCACCAGGTGGTGCGGCGCCAGTCCGCGCAGCTCGGTGACCGGCACCGCGAGGCCGAGCCGGTCCTCGCGGTGACTGCCCTTGACGATGCCGACGACCTCGCCGCGGTCGCAGTCCAGCAGCGGCCCGCCGGACGCGCCCGGGGTCACCCGGACGTCGGTGCCGAACTGGAGGCCGCGGGCGTCGCGGGCGCCGAAGCGGACGGCGATGAAGGGGTGGACGGGGGCGGTGTCCGGGCCGGGGCCGGCGCCCGGGGCGGGTCCGGTCCCCGGGCCGGTTCCGGCGTCGTACGGGGCGCCGGACGGGTCCTGGTCGTGGCCGCGGAAGATGAACGCGTCCTCCAGGAGCGCGGCCGGCTGGTCGCTGAGCCAGGCGCACGGGTGCGGGACCCCGGGGTCGAGGAGGCGCAGGAGGGCCAGGTCCACGCGCGGGCCCGGAGCGGGCGCCGGGCCGCGCCCGGCCGCCTCTCGGCCGGCGCCGAAGGCTTCCGCGGTTTCCGGGGCTTCCGGTCTCCCCTCCCCGGCCGTCCGTACCGGGGCCGGGCGGCTCAGGTCGTACTCCAGGCGCGCGGCGACCACCCGGCCGTCGAACGCCACGCCGATCTCGCCGTCCGGGCCGGTGGCGCGACGCCGGCCGTCGCCGCTGGTGAGCACGTGGGCGCAGGTCAGCACCCAGCCGGGGGCGATGAAGACCCCGCTGCCCCACAACGGCGCCGGGGTCACACCGGGCGCCGGACGGATGGCGACGGTCGCCCGGCCCGCGTGCCCGAGGAGGTGCGCGTACTTCTCGCGGTCCGCGCGCTCCCCCGTCCGGGCCCGTGGCCGCCTTCCGGGGGCGCCATCACTCACCCGGGTCGTGCGGCCCTCGGCCGTCGGCGCGGCCGCCCTCCACCGGGGCGGGGCCGCCCTCGGGCGTCTCCCGCCGCCGCCAGGTGAGCGTCACCGACAGGTTGGCCTTGGCCTCGCCGTCCGCGAGCAGCGCCACCGCCCGGCCGGGCTTGGCCGCCACCTCCACGCCGAAGGTCACGCTGGTCTCGTCCGGCGCCACCCGTTCGGTCGCCTCGCGCAGGCTGGCCGCGACCCCGCCGACCAGGTCCCGCAGTCCCTCGACGCGTGCGCCGAGCGCTTCCCACGCCCCCACGTCGTCGTATTCCCCGTCCGGTTCCCCGGCGACGTCCAGCCGGGAGACCCGGGCCCAGACCGCCGTACCGTCGGGCAGCTCGATGAGATGTGCGCGATCGCGCATCACGGCCTCCTGCTCCCCCTGAGCGGCAGAGTCCCCCTGCCCCAGGGCCGTTGACAGGTGATCAGGTTATCCCCAGGGCGCGAGGGGCGCGAGGGGTCGCGGCGCCTGCCTATCCTGGCCGGGAACGTCCCGAAAACCTGGTGGAGAGCACGTGTATTTCACGGATCGCGGTATCGAGGAGCTGGAGAGCCGGCGCGGCGAGGAGGAGGTCACCCTCGGCTGGGTCGCCGAACAGCTGCGTACCTTCGTCGACCTCAACCCTGACTTCGAGGTTCCCGTCGAGCGTCTGGCCACCTGGCTGGCGCGGCTGGACGACGAGGACGACGACTGACCCTGTGCGGCGCGCCGCCGCCCGAGCCCGGCCGTCCGGCGGATCCCCCGCCGTGGCGGCCGGGCTCTTCGCGTGCCCGGCGTCCGGGCCCTGCCCTTGGACATCACCCCGAGCGCGATATATCGTGTTGAGAGATACGCGATATGTTGCGTCGCTGTCACGCCGGGGAGGCCAGAACATGTCAGAACGGGCCGAGTGGTCGGTCTCCGAGCCACGCACACTGGAGATCGAGGGGACCGTCACCACCCTGGAGGTGCGGGTGGTCGGCGGAACCGTCAACGTCGTCGGCACCACGGACGGCGGCACGGCACGGGTGGAGATCAGCGAGGTCACCGGGCCGCCGCTGACCGTCCGGCGGGAGGCGGGGACGCTCACCGTCACGTACGAGGACCTGCCCTGGAAGGGCCTGCTGAAGATGTTCGGCCGCGGGCCCCGGCAGCGCACCGCGGTCGTCTCGGTCACCGTGCCCGCCGCGACCCGCGTCCAGGTCGGCGCGGTGGGCGCGAGCGTGGTGCTCTCGGGGATCTCCGGGCGTACGGAGCTGCGCGGTGTCACCGGCGACAGCACCCTGGTCGGGCTGACCGGCCCGGTGCGGGCCGAGACCGTGTCGGGCCGGGTCGAGGGGCAGGCCGTCACGGGGGACCTGAGCTTCCACTCCGTCTCCGGCGGCCTGACGCTCCTGGAAGGGTCCGGCGGCTCCGTACGGGCCGAGTCGGTCAGCGGCGACCTGGCCCTGGACCTCGATCCGGCGGCCGGGGGCACGGACGTGCGGCTGACCACGGTCTCCGGCGAGGTCGCCGTGCGGCTGCCCGCGCCGGGCGACACCCGGGTCGACGCGAACACCACCAGCGGCACGGTCGCCAACGCCTTCGAGGACCTGCGCGTCAGCGGCCGGTGGGGGCCAAGCGGATCACGGGCCGGCTCGGCTCGGGCAACGGCTCGCTGAAGGTGACCACGGTCTCCGGAGGCCTGGCCCTGCTGCGCCGTCCACCGTCCGGGACCCCTGACGAAACCCCCGCCGACAGCGCCGGCCAGGCCGGCAAGAAGGTGCTCTGAAAGCCATGCCCCCCGTCTTCGCCCACGGCCGTCTCCGCCTCTACCTCCTCAAGCTGCTGGACGAGGCCCCGCGGCACGGTTACGAGATCATCCGGCTCCTGGAGGAACGCTTCCAGGGGCTCTACGCGCCGTCCGCCGGGACGGTCTACCCGCGGCTGGCCAAGCTGGCGGCCGAGGGCCTGGTCACCCACACCACCGAGGGCGGCCGCAAGGTCTACGCGATCACCGCGGCGGGCCGCGCCGAACTGGCGGACCGGGGCGGTGAACTGGCCGACCTGGAGCTGGAGATCCGCGAGTCCGTCGCGGCGCTGGCCTCCGACATCCGGGAGGACGTGAGCGGCTCCGCGCGGAACCTGCGCCGCGAGATGCGCGAGGCGGCGCAGCAGGTCCGGGAGGGCCGGCGGGGCGCCGCCAAGGACGGCGGCGCGGAGCACGGGTTCCCCGACGCCGCCGAGTACTTCGAGGACCGCTTCGGCGACAAGGAGGGCTGGCGGCAGGCGAAGGAGGAGTTCCGGCGCGCCAAGGAGGAGTGGAAGGAGCAGGCGCGGCGGGCCAAGGAGGAGAGCCGGCGCGCGAAGCAGGACGCGCAGCGGGCCCGTAAACAGGCCCGGGACGCGCAGTCGTTCGTACGCGACGAGGTGCAGCAGGCCATCAAGCGCGTACAGGAACAGGCCCAGGAGCACGTACGTACCGGGGACTGGGCCGGCGCGCTGCGCGAGGCGCTGTCGGAGGTCTCGCGCGAGATGGGCCGCTTCGGCGCCGGGCCGGAGCCGGCCGAGGGCGCACCGGCGGACGCGGACCGCCCCGACGGCGCGCGCGGGCAGCGCCCGGCGGACGCGGCAGGTGCCGACCTGACCAAGGGGAACGCCGCGGCGGGAGCGGGCGGGACGGACGGCTCGCGGGCGGCGCGGACGGGGGCCGGCGACCGTGCGGTCGCCGAGCCCGCGTGGGCGTCCGAGCCCGGTTCCGGCGACCCGGCCCGGGACTTCGACCGGCTGCTGGACCGCTTCCGGGACGACCTGCGGGACGCGGCGCGCGACCACGGCGTCAGCGCCGAGCAGTTGAAGGACGTACGCAGCCGTCTGTCGTCGACTGCTGCGCACGTCGGAGCACTGCTGCGTGACCCGGAGGCATATGCGGCCGGGCAGGAACCCCCGCGCTGACCGCTCCGGCTGATCGCCCGTCCGTCACGCACAGTTGTCGGCGAGGGTCTGGATTCACCGCACGTAATCGGGGAACTCAGACCCTCGCACGGCTTTTTGCCCGACGACGGGATCTGCCGTAAGAAATCGCAGACCTGTGGCCGTGTCCGCCTTTACAGTCAACTCTCCTTGTCTGAACGGATCTTGAAGGCCAAGAGGTAAGCGATGTCGGAATACCCTGCCGTGGCCCGCCGGATGTGGCGCCAGCTGGAGCCCGTCCACGCCATTGTCTACTTCGCGCCCGAGGCGTTCGAGGAGGCGGCGGCTCTCGGTTACGACACCGATTCCCGCTGGCCCAGCTACTTCGCCTGGCGCACGGCGCCGCTCGGTGCGGCGGGTCCCGAGCTGGTGGCCGCGACGTTCTACAGCTTCAGTCCGCGGATGATCGCCCGGTACGTGCCGGCGATCTGGTCGACGGCGGCGCCCGGCAAGGTCCTGGACGCCCGGACGCAGGCGGTGGACCGCATAATGACCGGCCTGACGAGAGCCGCCCGGATGTCCGCCGCGCAGATCGCCGAGGCGGCCCGGCTGGCCCGGCAGGCCGCCGAGAACGCCTCGACGGCCGCCCGTCCGCTGGCCGCCGCCAACCGCGACCTGCCCTGGCCGGACGCCCCGCACCTGGCGCTCTGGCACGCCATCACGGTGCTGCGCGAGCACCGCGGCGACGGGCACGCGGCGGCCCTGCTGACCTACGACCTCGAACCGTGCGAGGCACTGGTGTCGTTCGCCGCGATCGGCGCCGTGCCGAAGGCCAACTTCAAGGGGCGCGGCTGGACGTCGCAGGAGTGGAGCGCCGCGCACGACCGGCTGGCCGCGCGCGGCTGGATCGACCCGGCCGGGCGGCCGACGGACCGGGCGCGTGAGGGGCGGGACGACGTCGAGCGCATGACGGACCGGCTGGCCGCCGCGCCCTGGCGGGCGCTGGGCCGGTCCCGCGCGGAACGGCTCGCCCAACTGCTCAATCCGCTGCTGGGCGCGGTCTCCGAGGCCGGGCTGCTGCCGCGGCACGGTACGTCGGGGATCGGGGCGGTGAAGGTCGCGTACCCGTAACGGGCGGCGGGCCCTCCCCGCCCGCCCCGCACCCGTCCACCCCGCGTCCGCCCGTCCCGCACCCGCCGCCCCGAGCCCGTCCGTCACGCCACCGCGGCGGGCCCCTCACCCCGCCGCGGCCCGCTCCCCCAGCGCCCGTACGACATCGGCGTGCCCGACGCCGTGTTCGGCCAGTACGGACGCGGCGAGGCCCGGGCTGGACACCATGGCGAGCAGCAGGTGTTCGTCGCCGATGTGCTTGTCGCCGCGGCCGAGCGCGACGCGCAACGATCTTTCCAGTACGGCCTTGGCCTCCGGGCGGAACGGTCCGCGCAACGAGCGCCCGCGGCGTCCCTTCGGTGCGGAGGCGGAGTCCAGCGCGCCGGCGCCGTGCGCCCGTTCCACCCGGGTGACGACCTCCGTCACGTCGATGCCGAGCCCGGCCAGCGCCTCCGCGTCGGCGGCCGTCAGACCGCCCCGCCGGCGGGCCTCGTCCAGCGACCGTTCCACGGACGCGCGGCGCTCGCGCATCCCGAGGGCGGCGAGCGCCTCGGCGCCCGGGGAGCCGCGGCCGTCCAGCAGGGCGAGCAGCAGTTCCCCCTCGCCGACCGTGCCGGGGCCCGGCCGTACCGCGTAGGAGGGGGCGCCGCGCACCACGTCGCGGGCGCTCGCCGTGAACCGTTCGAACATCAACGCCTCCCGTGCTTCTTGTGGACCGCCTGCCTGCTGACGCCCAGCTCGGCGGCGATCTCCTGCCACGACCAGCCCTTCATGCGGGCGCTGCGCACCTGTACGGCTTCCAGCTGCTCCAGCAGCCGGCGGAGCGCGGCCACCGCACGCAGGCCGATCCGGGGGTCCTGGTCGCCCGCCCGCTCGGCGAGCTTCGTTGCTTCGCTCATGACGTCAATGTAGGTTGACGCACACCTCGTGTCAACAGTGGTTGACGGCCGGCCGTCACCGTGGACGGACGGCGACGCACACCGGCAACGGGCCCGCCATCGGCACCCCACCGCCGTCATCCATGTCGACGAGTCGATTCCCGGCGCCCGCCGACCCGGGGCGCCCCGGGTCGTCCCGATACGAGCACTACCGCGACTACGCCACCCTGCGGACCCCCGGGCGACACCGCGGCCAGTTCAGGCAAAGATCCGGTCGAGGTGGTAGTCGATGGTGTGCCGGACCTCCGCCATCGTGCGGCGCCCGTGCAGCACGTCGAGGCCCAGCCCGGAGACGCCCGACACCAGCAGGTCCGCCTCGCGCGCGGGATCGACGCCGGGCCGTACGCCGCCGGCCTCCCGGATCAGGGTGGCGACCAGGGACTCCACCACCTGCTCGCCGTGCAGGAAGACCTCGGACATCGCCGGGTCGGTCAGACTGCGGACGAAGTACGCCGTGAACACCCGCAACGCCAGCGCGCGTTGCGCGTCCAGCGGCAGGAACTCGACCAGCACGGCGCGCAGCACGGCCCGCAGATCCCCGGCGTCGTACAGGTCCGCCATGCGCGCTCGGGCCCGGCGGTCGTTCTCTTCGTGCAGCATCCGCAGCGACTCGACCAGCAGCTGATGCTTGCTGCCGAAGTAGTACTGCACCACCCGCAGCGACACCCCGGCCTCCGCCGCGACCTCGCGCATGCTCGCCGACTCCAGGCCGCGGGCGGCCGCGATCCGCCAGACGGCCTCCGCGACCTCACGCCGCCGCCGCTCCCGCGCGCCGCCGGCGGGCGGCCGGGTGACCTCTGCGGGCCCCTCGCGCGCGGAGCGTTCGCGACGGTCCTCCACAGCCGTACGGGCCGCCTTCTTGCGCCGCCGGTACGCCTTCGCCTGACAGCTCCGCGAACAGTACGCGGGCGGGCGGCCGCGGACCGCCTCGGGCAGTCCGGCACCGCAGATCCGGCACTCGGCCGTCTTTTCGTCACGCACACGAGGAGCGTACCGCGCCACGAGAAATCGTGACGAATAGCAGAAGATGCAGGGGTAGCCAAGGCGATGGGAGCGAAACTTTGATACGGTCGTATCCACGAACGGTGAAATACCGGCACGGAACGGGGAGACGACCATGAATGAAGCCTGGTACCGGCTGCTGTCCATCCTCATGTTCACCGCGGGCTTCTGGGAGGGCCCGGCGGCCATCCTCTACCGGATCGTCGGTGACGACCGCGGCCACCCCATGCGGCCCGTCAACTACCTCGAAGCGCCATGGAACTTCGTCGCCTCGGGCGCGGCGATCGTCGTCGCCGTCGTCCTGCTCGCCGTACTGGACAAGGGGCGCGAGAAGGCACTCGCCCGCGAACGCGGCACCGGGGCAGCCCGCGCGCACGCGGGCGCGCACACGGACTGAGCGCCCGCGTCCGCGCCCGCCCCCGGCCGTCACACCGGCTCATAGACCTGCCCGGTCTGCCCGCCCTCGACCGACCGCACGTACGCCGCGGCCACCTGCGCCAGGTCGACCGGCTTGACGCCGGGGAAGAAGTCCCCGTACTCCGCGAGGGATTCGGTGACCACGGCCGGGCTGACGGCGTTCACCCGCTGCGGGGCGATGTCGAGCGCGGCGGCCCGCACGAACGCCTCCACCGCGCCGTTGGCCATCGCCGCCGCGCTGCCGGTGGGGACGGGATCGCGGGAGAGCACCCCGGTGATCAGGGTGAAGGAGCCGCGCCCGGCGATACGGGCGGTGCCCTGGCGCACCAGCTCGATCTGGCTGAGCACCTTGCCGCGGAAGCCCGCCGCGTAGTCCTCCGCGGTCATCGCGGCGACCGGCTTGAACGGGGTGTCGCCGGCCGCGCTCACCACGGCGTCCAGGGTGCCGGCCCGTTCGGCGGCCCGGTCGTACGCCTCGGTGACCTGCGCCGGGTCGGAGATGTCGAGCCGCAGGTCGCCGCCGCGGCGGCCGACCGTGATGATCTCGTGGCCGCGTCCGGCCAGCGTCTCGTGTACGGCGGCGCCCAGCTTTCCGGTCGCGCCGATCAGCAGAATCCTCATGCCGCCGACGCTAGGGCGGGCCGTTCGGGGAGGGAAATACCTTCCGTGCAGGATTTATGCTCGGAGATCATGAATGGTGTGTGGCTCCTGAGCGTGCAGCCCGGCCGGGGCGGGGACGGAGGCGTGCGGTGAACGTGGAGTTGCGGCATCTGCGGGCGCTGGCCGCCATCGGGGACGAGGGCACGATCACCGGCGCGGCGGCGGTCCTGCGCGTCAGCCAGCCCGCGCTCTCGCGCACTCTGGAGCAGTTGGAGAGCCGCCTGGGCACCTCACTGGTCGAGCGGACCACCCGCCGGCTGCGGCTCACCCCGGCGGGGCGGCGGCTGCACGAGCACGCCCACCGCATCCTCGCCCAGCTCGACGACGCGCTGGCCGAGGCGGTGGCCGGGCCGCGCCCGCTGCGCGTCGGCTTCGCCTGGGCCGCGCTCGGACGGCACACCGTGCCGCTGCTGCGCGAGTGGCGGCACGAGCGCCCCGGCGAGCCCGTCGAGGTGCACCGGCTCGACGACGCGGAGGCCGCGCTGCGGCGTGGCACCGTCGATCTCGCCTTCCTGCGGACCGTCCCGGCGGACGACGGGGCGCTGGACACCGTGGCGCTGTACCGCGAACGCCGGATCGCCGCCCTGTGCGAGAGCGACCCGCTGGCCGAAGAGCCGGCGGTCTCGCTGGCCGACCTGACGCACCACGCCATCGCGCTGTGCGCCACCGCGTGCACCACCAGCGCCGCGCTGTGGCCCGCCGGTCAGCGTCCGCGCAGCACCTTCGAGGTCGCCAACGTCGACGAGTGGCTGACCATGATCGCGACGGGGGCGGCGGCCGGGGTGACGGCCGAGGCCACCGTGCACAGCCATCCGCACCCGGGTGTCCGTTACGTACCGATCACCGACGCCGGCCCGGTCACGGTCCTGCTGGCCCGCCCCCGGACGGCCACGCACCCCGCCACCGACGCCTTCACCACCCACGCGCGGCACACCCTGCGCCGCACCGGCGCGACCGGCACCCCGGTCTCGGACGCTACGCGGACGCCTCCGGCAGCCGGGCGTCCGGATCCGCCGTCCGTACGGTGAGGGTGACGACGGCCGTGACCCCGTCGGCGTGCAGCGAGACGCCCGCGTCCGCGGGCATCAGGGCGGCGTCGTACCGCTCCAGCGTCGTGCGGGTGTGTCCGGCGCCGGCCCCGGACAGCCGCGTACGGCCGGACAGCGCGACCACCAGCCGCGCCCGCCGCTCCCCGGACGTGTCCTCCACGTCCCCCGGCCGCGACTCGGCGGCGCAGCGGACATAACTCCCGCGTGCCACCTCCACGGTCGCCGTCGCACGCCCACGCCGCAGCATGACGTTGAAGTTGACGACCGGCCCGTCCAGGAGGCGGCAGCCGGTCGGTGCGTCGCCGGGGAAGGCGAACGGGCGGTACGGGCCGGGCAGTACGTGACGGGTGCCGTCGACGGTCAGTTCCAGTCCGGCGCCCTCGGCCACCGTCAGGACGCGGTCCACGCCGGGCAGCGCGGAGTACGGACCGTCGCGGCCCACCTCGGCCAGGCTCACCCGCCAGTCGAAGGTTTCCCAGCCCGCGCCGGGCGGTGCGGCGGCGATCTCCCGCGTCACCCCGCCGCCGTTGCTCCAGGCCGTCGCCGTCCGTCCGGCCGCGCGCAGCACCCGCACCCGTCCCGCCTCTCCCGGTGTCTCCTGTCCTCCCCCGCCTCAGACCGTCAGGACGACCTTGCCGAACATCTCGCCCTCGGCCAGCTTCGCGAAGCCCTCGCGGGCCCGATCGAGCGGCAGGGTGGTGTCGATGACGGGCCGGACGCCCTTGGCCGCGCAGAAGTTCAGCAGCGAGGCCAGTTCGTCCTTGCTGCCCATGGTCGAGCCGACGACCTTCAGCTCCAGGAAGAAGATGCGGTTGAGTTCGGTGCGCTCGGGGTTGAAGCCGCTGGTGGCGCCCGAGATGACGAGCGTGCCGCCGGGCTTGAGCGACTTCACCGAGTGCGACCAGGTGGCGGCGCCGACCGTCTCGATCACCGCGTCCACCCGCTCGGGCAGCCGCTCGCCGCTGGGCAGCGCGGCCTCGGCGCCCAGTTCGACGGCGCGCTTGCGCTTGTCCTCGCTGCGGCTGGTGGCGAAGACCCGCAGCCCGGCCGCCGCGCCCAGCACGATCGCCGCGGTGGCCACACCGCCGCCCGCGCCCTGGACGAGCACGCTGTCCCCGGGCCGTACCCCGGCGTTGGTGAACAGCATCCGGTACGCGGTCAGCCAGGCGGTCGGCAGGCACGCGGCCTCGGCGAAGGACAGCTCCTTCGGCTTGGGCAGCACGTTCCAGGCGGGCACGGTGACCTGTTCGGCGAAAGTGCCCTGGTAGCGCTCGGTGAGGATGGAGCGCGGCTCGTCCGGGCCGACGCCGTGGCCGCTCTGGCCGATCACCGAGTGCAGCACGACCTCGTTGCCGTCCTGGTCGGTGCCGGCCGCGTCACAGCCGAGGATCATGGGCAGCGCCTCCTCGCCCAGACCCACGCCGCGCAGCGACCACAGGTCGTGGTGGTTGAGGGAGGCGGCCTTGACGTTGACGGTCGTCCAGCCGGGGCGCGCGCCGGGGGCGGGGCGTTCCCCCAGTTCGAGGCCGTTCAGCGGCTGGTCGCGGTCGATGCGGGCGGCGTAGGCAGCAAACATGATCCCAACGTAGGGCGCCCGGGGGCCGGGCGGTACCGGGCCGCGGTGTGACACGCGCCGCGCCGCCGCCCGCCGTCCGGCCCTTGCCGCCGCCGGCGCAGCGAAAAGGCCCCGCCCGGAGGCGAGGCCTTTCCACGGACGCGGGGTCAGCGGCGCGCGACGCCCTCCGCGCGGGCGGCGGCCGCGACCGCCGAGGTGACCGCCGGGGCGACCCGCTCGTCGAACGGCGACGGGATGACGCACTCGGCGCTCAGGTCGTCGGCGACCACCGAGGCCAGCGCCTCGGCGGCGGCCAGCTTCATGCCCTCGGTGATCCGGCTGGCGCGCACCTGGAGGGCGCCGGCGAAGATGCCGGGGAAGGCCAGCACGTTGTTGATCTGGTTCGGGTAGTCGCTGCGGCCGGTGGCGACGACGGCCGCGTACTTGTGCGCGACGTCCGGGTGGATCTCCGGGTTGGGGTTGGCCATGGCGAAGATCAGCGCGTCCTTCGCCATCTTGGCGACCGCCTCCTCCGGCACCGTGCCGCCGGAGACGCCGATGAAGACGTCCGCGCCGTCCAGGGCCGTCTCCAGGGAGCCGCTCAGTCCGGCCTTGTTGGTGAAGGAGGCCAGCTCACGCTTGACGTCGGTGAGGTGTTCGTCGCGGTCGGCGGTGACGATGCCCTTGCGGTCGCACACCGCGACGTCACCGATGCCCGCCTCGACGAGGATCTTGGCGATGGCGAACCCGGCCGCGCCGGCGCCGGAGATGACGGCGCGCAGCTGTCCGAGCGAACGGTTCGTCAGCTGGGCGGCGTTGCGCAGCGCGGCCAGCGTGACCACGGCGGTGCCGTGCTGGTCGTCGTGGAAGACCGGGATGTCCAGGCGTTCCTGGAGCTTGCGCTCGATCTCGAAGCAGCGGGGCGCGGAGATGTCCTCCAGGTTGACGCCGCCGAAGGACGGCGCCATCCGCACGACGGTCTCGACGATCTCGTCGGCGTCGGTCGTCGCCAGGGCGATCGGCACCGCGTCCACGCCGCCGAACTGCTTGAAGAGGATGGCCTTGCCCTCCATCACGGGCAGCGACGCCTCGGCCCCGATGTCACCGAGGCCCAGCACCGCGGTGCCGTCCGTGACGACGGCCACGACCTGGGACTTCCAGGTGTAGTCGTGCACCAGCTCGGGTTCTTCGGCGATGGCGCTGCACACCTTGGCGACGCCGGGCGTGTAGGCGAGGGAGAGGTCCTCGCTGTCGCGCACCGGGACGGTCGCCTGGATCGCCATTTTGCCGCCGCGGTGCAGGAGGAAGGCGGGGTCCTGGCACTGCCGCTCCCCGCCGTCCGGTCCGGAGCCGGGCGCACCCTTGGCGTCCGTGTCCGCGTGCGTGTTGCCGCCGTCATGGGCCTGGGCGGTCTTGGCTGTCACTGGTTCAACCCCTTTGTTCGTCAATCAGTTGAGGGTGTCCACTCCCTGGTCAAGGGGTGGGCGGGCACCGCGGCCGTGCCCTGCGCGACGGATGGCCGTCCCGCGGGGGGAGGTACGGACGCCGGGCGCGCCGCACGCGCGCCCTGAGCCCCGGATGAGGGGTGTAACGAACCTTTCTACCGGACGGGCGCGGGCCCCGACGAGTCGGATTCGTTACCCATGGGTCACCTCTGGGGTCACAACCTCGGCATTAGGGGTGAACACCGCGAACCATAGGAAGTTCCCCGCGCTCTGTCCGTACTGCGAGACGCGGGCCCGTACGGCCGGGCCCTTCGCCCTCCAGTTGGCGCGCACCGCCCAAGGGACACCTGGGTTGTGCGGCTTCGTCCCCGTCCGTTATCCGATTTTGACCTGGACGGCAGTCCGGATAGCGGTGTCCGGATGGCAAGATTCCGTCACCGAACGAGGTCGCGACGCCCGAAGGTGTGTGCCCGGCCCCTGCTCAGTCGGCTTCTCCCTCATCCGCAGGAGGATCAGCATGACCGCAAGCCTCACCCGTCGCCCGGCCCCCGGCAGGTCTCGTTCAGCCGTGGCCGCCGCGACCGCGGTCGCGGCCTCGCTGCTGCTGCTCAGCGCCTGCGGCGACCAGACCGACGCGGCGATCGCCAAGCGGGAGGCGGCCAAGAACCGCAACCCCGACGCTCCCCTGTTCAAGCTCCTGCCCAAGGAGATCCAGGACAAGGCGATGATCCAGGTCGGTTCGGACATCACCTACAAGCCGGTGGAGTTCCGTACCGACGGCAAGGTCACCGGCATCGACCCGGACCTCGCCGACGCGCTGGGCGAGGAGTTGGGCGTCAAGCTCAACTTCAACAACGCCACCTTCGACACCCTCATGGGCGGCATGAAGTCCAAGCGGTACGACATCGCCATGTCGGCGATGACCGACACCAAGGCCCGCCAGCAGGGCGTGGACAGCGCCACCGGCAAGAAGGTCAGCGACGGCGTCGACTTCATCGACTACCTCGACGTCGGCGTCTCGATCTACACGCAGAAGGGCAAGACCCAGGGGATCGACGGCTGGGAGGCGCTGTGCGGCAAGAAGATCGCGGTGCAGCGCGGCACCGTCTCGCACGACCTGGCCAAGGACCAGGCCAAGAAGTGCGAGGAGTCCGGTACGGACGCGATCTCCATCGAGGCGTTCGACAACGACACCGAGGCGCAGACGCGGCTGCGCACCGGCGGCGTGGACGCGGTCTCCAGCGACTACCCGGTCGCGGCGTACGCGGTCAAGACCTCCGGTGGCGGCAACGACTTCCAGCTGGTCGGCGGCGCACCGGTCAAGGCCGCCCCGTACGGCATCGCGGTGCCCAAGGACAGCCCGAAGCTGCGCGACGCCCTGAAGGCGGCCATGGAGGCCATCGTCAAGAAGGGCAGCTACGCGCAGGTGCTCAAGAAGTGGAACGTCACGGACGCCGCGGTCAAGGAAGTGAAGCTCAACGGCGGCAGCTGAGCGCCTGCCCGAGCCCCGCCCGCCCGCGTGCCCGCCCGGCCGCGCACGGCCCGTCCCTCCCGCCGAACGCTGAAAGGCAACACCCGTGTCAGTTGACGTCGACAAGCCGGCCCAGCCGCCGGCGGACGCCCCGCCGCCCGCTCCCGAGCCGATCAAGGCCATTCCCGTCCGGCACTACGGGCGCTGGGTCGCGGCGCTGGTCGTCCTCGTGCTGCTCGCCCTGCTCGTGCGGGCCTTCGCCGCCGGCAAGGTCAACTGGGGCACGATACCCGAGTACATGTTCAACGCGGACATCCTGCGGGGTCTGCGCAACACCCTGATCATCACGGTGCTGTCGATGGTCATCGGCATCGTCCTCGGCGTGGTCCTGGCCGTGATGCGGCAGTCGAAGAACCCGGTGACCTCGACGGTCGCGTGGTTCTACGTCTGGTTCTTCCGCGGTACGCCGGTCTACGTCCAGCTGTTCCTGTGGTTCAACCTGGGCCTGGTCTTCCAGTACATCGACATCATGCCGATCTACAAGGACGAGTGGTCGGACTTCATGACCCCGTTCCTGTGCGCGCTGCTGGGCCTCGGGCTCAACGAGGCCGCGTACATGGCGGAGATCTGCCGCGGCGGCCTGCTCGCCGTCGACGAGGGGCAGACCGAGGCGGCGCACGCGCTGGGCATGAGCCACGGCAGGACGCTGCGCCGGATCGTCGTACCGCAGGCGATGCGGGTGATCGTGCCGCCGACCGGCAACGAGGTCATCAACATGCTCAAGACCTCCTCGCTGGTCATCGCGGTGCAGTACTACGACCTGCTGCAGTCGGCGCAGAACGTGGGCCGCGACGCCGGTCCCGTGGTGGAGATGCTCGTCCTCGCCGCAGTCTGGTACCTGATCGCCACCTCGGTGCTCAGCGTCGGCCAGTACTACCTGGAGCGCTACTACGCCCGCGGCGCCAGCCGCCAGCTGCCGCCCACGCCGGTCCAGCGGCTGCGGGCCAGGCTGTCCGGCGGCACCAACCGTTCGTCGGCCGGAGGTGCCGCATGACCAGCAAGTCCACCCCCATGGTCAAGGCCGAGGGCGTCCACAAGTCCTTCGGCACGGCCCACATCCTCAAGGGCATCGACCTGGAGGTCGCGCCCCGCGAGGTGTTCTGCCTGATCGGCCCGTCCGGCTCCGGCAAGTCGACGTTCCTGCGCTGCATCAACCACCTGGAGAAGATCAACGCCGGGCGGCTGTCGGTCGACGGTGAGCTGGTCGGCTACCGGGAGGCCAACGGCAAGCTGTACGAGCTGCGCGACCGCGAGGTGGCCGCGCGCCGCCGCGACATCGGCATGGTCTTCCAGCGCTTCAACCTCTTCCCGCACATGACGGCGCTGGAGAACATCATGGAGGCGCCGGTCCAGGTCAAGGGCGAGTCCAAGGCGACCGCCCGGGAGCGCGCGGGCAAGCTGCTGGACCGGGTCGGCCTGGCCGACAAGGCCGGCAACTACCCCTCGCAGCTCTCCGGCGGCCAGCAGCAGCGCGTCGCGATCGCCCGCGCGCTGGCGATGGAGCCGAAGCTGATGCTCTTCGACGAGCCGACCTCGGCGCTCGACCCGGAGCTGGTCGGCGATGTGCTGGACGTGATGAAGGACCTCGCGTCGGACGGCATGACGATGATCGTCGTCACGCACGAGATGGGCTTCGCGCGCGAGGTCGGCGACTCGCTGGTCTTCATGGACGACGGTGTGGTGGTCGAGTCCGGGCACCCGCGCGACGTGCTGGGCAAGCCGCAGCACGAGCGCACCAAGTCGTTCCTGTCGAAGGTGCTCTGACCCGGCGGGCAGGGCCGTACGCCCCACGCGACGGGCGGTACGTACGGGCGCGGCAGGCGCTCCGGTACGTACCGCCCGGTCGTCGGACGAACCGTACGCGCGCTACTTCAGCCCGAGGACCAGCGCGTCCGAGGGCGAGCGCCACACCGCACGCGCCTCACCGAAGCCGGACTCGCGCAGCACCTCGCAGTGCCATGCCACCGAAGGGGTGTCACCGTCGGCGTGCTCGCCGTAGATCTCGAAGCGCTCGGCGGTCGGCCCGGCGAGCACCGGGTCGGCGGCGGCCTTGTCCCACCAGGCACGCCAGTCCAGGGCGCCCGCAGCCTTGGCCTCCTCCTGCCGCGCGTGCCGGAAGGCGCGCTCGGCCGCGTCGATGCGCGGGGTGTCCCCTTCGGGCATGTGGTCGGCGTTCATGAAGACGCCGCCTGCCCTGACCAGCCCGCCGAGCTGCCCGTACAGCCCGCGCAGCGGTCCGGTGTGCATCCAGTGCAGGGCCGTGGCGGTGAGTACGGCGTCGTACGAGTCGTGGGGCAGGGCGTCGGTCCACCGGGGGTCCTTGAGGTCCGCGCGGACGAACGTCACCCGGTCGTCACCTTCGAAGTGTCCGCCGGCGATGGCCAGCAGGGCCGGGTCGAGGTCCACCCCCACGCTGACCGCCTTGGGGAAACGCTTGAGCAGCCGGTCGGAGATACTGCCCGTGCCGCACGCCAGGTCCAGCACCCGGGGCTCGGTGCCCACCAGGGCCTCGACCATGTCCAGCATCACGCGGAACCGCTCCTCGCGGTCCGGCATGTACCACTCCTGCTGGCGGTCCCAACTGTCCTGCCACCCCTGCCAGTCAGTACCGACGACGGTCTCGGTCATACCGTTACCTCCAGGCCGTAATACCCTCGTAGCAACAACACCTATTACGAACACTAGACCGCGCCCGTAAGGACTACAAGTGGAACTGGCCTATTACTCGGACTATGCCGTTCGCCTGGTCAACACCGAGCAGCCCGAGCGCGGCGGCGACACCCTGACCTCGGTCGAGGCCGTCCGTGAGCTGTTCGGGCCCGCCCAGCAGATGGCCCGCCGGGCCAACGAGAGCGACGTGACCCGCCTGCGCGGCGTACGGACCCGGCTGCGCGCCGTCTTCGAAGCGGCGGACAAGGGCGACGAGGTGCGGGCGGTGGACCTGCTCAACGCGCTGATGATGGAGTTCCCGGTCAGTCCGCAGGTCTCCGGGCACGAGTTCCGCGACGAGGACGGCCGCCCCAAGTGGCACCTGCACATCGCCGACCACGCGGCCAACGCCACCGCCGGCTACACCGCCACCGCCTCCATGGGCCTGGCCTTCCAGCTCACCGAGCTGGGCGTCGACCGGCTCGGCATCTGCCAGGCACGCCCGTGCCGCAACGCCTACCTCGACACCTCGACCAACCGCTCCCGGCGCTACTGCTCGGACCGCTGCGCGACGCGCGCCAACGTCGCCGCCTACCGGGCCCGCAAGCGCCTGGACAGCGAGCGGCCGGCCCGTACCGGGCGCACCGCCGAGACCACCCAGGACAGCGCGCCCGACAGCGAGCGCTGAACACCGCGCGGCGGCCGCACCCGCACCCAGGCACGCGCGATCACCAGCTCGTCGGGCACCACCCCGAACTCGCGGCTGTCGTTCTCCACGAACGGATTGTCCCCCTGGACCCACCAGCCGCCGTCGCGCCGCTCGACGGCCCGTTTGACGATCAGCAGGTCCTGCCGGAACGGGTGCCGCAGGACGACCACGTCACCCGCCCGCACCACCGCCCCGTACCGCACCACCAGCTGGTCGCCGGGCCGCAGCGTCGGCACCATCGACGGGTTGTAGACCTCGGCCAGGCCGAAGGCCCGCAGCAGTCCGCCGCGCTCCCGCCCGTGCTCCTCCCCCTGCTCCGGCCCGCGCTCTTCCACCCGCTCCGGCATCCCCGTCACACCTCCCGGTCCCAGCCCGGTGACCACCACGGCCCGGTCACCCGTCACCGGTCCCATCCTCCATCAGACCCGGCCCGGAACCGGCCTTTTGCCCTAAGACCCCGAGCCACCCGAGAAAAGCCTTCCCGCGGCGAGTAATCTCGCACCTGAGAAGACGATCACGAGGAAGGACTGAACATGCTTTCCCGCCTGTTCGCCCCCAAGGTGAAGGTCAGCGCCCACTGCGACCTGCCGTGCGGCGTGTACGACCCGGCCCAGGCCCGTATCGAGGCCGAGTCGGTCAAGGCCGTCCAGGAGAAGTACCAGGCCAACGAGGACGCGGACTTCCGTACCCGCGCCGTCCTCATCAAGGAGCAGCGCGCGGAGCTGGCCAAGCACCACGTCTCGGTGCTGTGGAGCGACTACTTCAAGCCGCCGCACTTCGAGAAGTACCCGGAGCTGCACCAGCTGGTCAACGACACCCTCAAGGCGCTGAGCGCCGCCAAGGGCAGCAACGACCCGGCGACCGGTCAGAAGGCCCTGGACTACATCGCCCAGATCGACAAGATCTTCTGGGAGACCAAGCAGGGCTGACCCGCCCCGCGCCGCGGCGGCCGCCCGTCCCCACACCGGGACGCGCGGCCCCCGTGGCCCGCACCAGCACCGCACCCGGTCCGCGGGGCGCCCTCCACAGGCGCCCGCGCGGGCCGGGTGCGGCTGTTTCCGCACGTTGGCACGTCCGCGTACCCGCCGCCGGGCCCGGCTTTCGATAGGCTCGGAAGGTGACGACAGACCGCAGCGCAGCGGACCACTACGAGGCCGTGGCCCTCGCGTCGTCCGCGGGCGGCATCAAGGCTCTGACAGCGGTCCTCGGCGCCCTCGGACCGGACCTCCCGGTTCCGGTTCTGGTGGTCCAGCACCTGGACCCGCGACACCGCACCATCATCGCCGAGGTGCTCGCCCGGCGTACCGCGCTGCGGGTCAAGCTGGCCGAGGCCGACGAGCGGGCCCGGCCCGGCACGGTCTACATCGCGCCCCCCGACCAGCACCTCCTGGTGGGCCCCGGAGGTACGCTGACGCTCTCCGGGAGCGAACAGGTCCACTTCCTGCGCCCCTCCGCCGATCCGCTCTTCGAGTCGGTCGCCGGGGCCTACGGGACGCAGGCGATCGGCTGTGTGCTGACCGGGACCGGCAGCGACGGCGCCATGGGTGTGGACGCCATCAAGTCACGCGGCGGCACGGTGATCGCGGAAGATCCCCGGACGGCCGAGTTCAAAGGAATGCCAGAGGCAGCGGTGGGTACGGGATCGGTCGACTTCGTGCTGCCCCTGGAAGAGATCGCCGCGGTGATCCGCGGTCTTGTCGAGACCAAGAGGCAGTGATGGGGCAAGCTCGGGATGTCGAGACGGACGAGGAACTGGAGCAGCTGCTCGGCTTCCTCAGGGACGCCCGCGGATTCGACTTCACCGGCTACAAGCGCTCGTCCCTGGGCCGGCGCATCCGCAAGCGGATGGCGGACGTCGAGACCGATTCCTACGCGGACTACCGCGACCGCCTGGAGACGAACGCCGACGAGTTCAACGCCCTCTTCAACACCATCCTGATCAACGTGACGTCCTTCTTCCGCGACCCGGACGCCTGGACCTTCCTGCAGCGCGAGGTCGTACCCGAGCTGCTCGCGGACACCCCCGCCGACGAGGAGATCCGGGTCTGGAGCGCGGGCTGCTCCAGCGGTGAGGAGGCGTACTCCCTCGCCATCATGTTCGCCGAGGCGATGGGAGTCGAGGAGGCGCTGAACCGGGTCAAGATCTACGCCACCGACGTGGACGAGGAAGCCCTGCGCGACGCCCGCTCCGGCCTGTACACGGCGAAGGCGCTGGAACCGCTCTCCCCGGAGCTGCGCGACACCTACTTCGAGCAGAACGGCACCCGCTTCAACTTCCGCACCGACCTGCGGCGCCGGGTCATCTTCGGGCGGCACGACATCACCCGCGACGCCCCGATCTCCCGGCTGGACCTGCTGGTCTGCCGCAACGCCCTGATGTACTTCAATGTCGAGGCGCAGCGGCAGATCATCGACCGGTTCCACTTCGCCCTGCGCGAGCGCGGCTTCCTCTTCCTCGGCAAGGCGGAGATGCTGCTGAACGACGCCGAGCGGTTCGAAGTGCTCAGCATGCGTCAGCGCGCCTTCCGGCGGCGCCCCGGCGAGGCCGGTCCGCCGTACCACCCCACGCCCGCGAAGATCCGGGGCGGGGGAGCACCGAGAAGCTGGCCACCGCGGCCCGCAGCCGGCAGCTGCGCGACCTGATCCTGGACGCCAACCCCGCCCCGGCCATCGCGGTCGACGGCGAGGGCACCGCGGTGCTGATCAACAGCCAGGCGCGGGCCCAGTTCGGCCTGACCTCCAACGACATCGGCCGGCCCTTCCAGGACCTGGAGATCTCCTACCGCCCCGTCGAGCTGCGCTCACTGATCGAGCAGGCCGCCCACGAGCGCCGCACCCTGCGGGTCAACGGCGCCGAGCGGCGGGTCGGCGAGGAGGTCCAGTACTTCGACATCCTCATCCAGCCGCTGATGGGCTCCAGCGGTCTGCTGGCCGCCACCAACATCACCTTCTCCGACGTCACCGTCGCCACCCAGCTGAAGTCGGAGAACAAGCGGGTACGCGAAGACCTGGAGACGGCGTACGAGGAACTCCAGTCCACCAACGAGGAGTTGGAGACCACCAACGAGGAGCTCCAGTCGAGCATCGAGGAGCTGGAGACCACCAACGAAGAGCTCCAGTCCACCAACGAGGAACTGGAGACCACCAACGAGGAACTCCAGTCGGGCAACGAGGAACTGGAGACGATGAACGAGGAGATGCGCACCCGCACGGAGGAACTGGACGAGGCCCGTGCCTTCCTCGAAGGGGTCGTCACCTCCATCGCCGCGGGTGTGGTCGTCCTCGACAAGGAACTGAAGGTCAAGAGCTGGAACCGCGGCGCGGTGGACATGTGGGGCCTGCGCCCGGACGAGGTGATCGACGAACCGTTCTTCTCACTGGAGTTCGGGCTGCCCACCGAGATGCTGCGCCCGGCCGTGGAGAAGTGCCTGGAGTCCGGCAAGCGGACGTCGCCCTCGCGGGTCTCGGCCGTCAACCGGATCGGACGGTCCATCACCTGCAACGTGCTCTGCTCCCCGTTCGACCGGCACAACGGCGGGGTCGTCCTGCTGCTGGAGGCGGACCGCGGCGACAGCGGCGACTGAGCGCCGTCATCGGCGTACGCTGGGCCCATGGTTTGGGGCCAGCGCAGGGACGTCCAGGCACAGCTGGCGCGTCGCCGTGCGGCCAGGGCACGCCAGCGCGCCGAGCATGCCGCGGCCTGCGCCGAACAGCAGGAGATCCTGGCGGCCTCGGCCGGCGGGGACCTCCACCTCCATCTGGCGGACGCCTACCGGCGATCGGCGGAGTGCCACCTGTCCTCGGCGCGTCTCCAGGACACCTACGCCGACCGCCTGTCCGCGTGGCGCGGGGACGAGACCAGCCGCCCGCGCTTCATGACCGGCGTCGCGGAGGCGTGCGGGACGACCAGCGCGGCGCTCACCCTGATGGGCTCCGACCACGGCCAGCTCTCCGTCGCCTCGTCGGACGGGCCCTCCCGGGCCGCGCAGGACCTGGAATTCATGCTCGGCGAAGGGCCGGCGCACGACGCCTCGGTGGGCGGCTGCCTGGTCTCCGCGGCCGGCCGGGCCATCGAGAGCCGCTGGCCCGCCTACGGGCCCGCGCTGACCTCCCTGGGCGTCCACGAGGTGCTCACGGCTCCGTTGCGGACCGAAGGCAGTTGCATCGGCGCGCTCGCGGTCTTCGACCCGGGCGGCGGCACGGCCGCCGCCGGCACGCTCACGGTGATCGCCGACGCCCTCACCCGTACAGTGCTCCTCGGCCCCGACGCCGACCCCGAGCTGTACGAGGACGCCGACCACCGGGACCGCATCCAGCAGGCCGCCGGAATACTCTCCGTCCAGGCCGGCTGCCGGGTCCAGGACGCACTCGCCATGATCAAAGCGCGTGCTTTCGCCGACGGGCGGCCCCCGGACGTCATCGCCGAGCAGATCGTACGCGGCACGCTGAAACTCGCCCAGGGCAGCTGAACCCACCGAGGGGACCCCCACCCATGACCACAGCTCCGCACCACCTCGCCTCCGTCTTCGTGGAGCTGGCGGGCGGCGGTGGGCAGGGGCCGCCCGGCGTCCCCACGCTGCTGGACCGGCTCACCGACCGCAGCAGGGAACTGCTCGCGGTCCGGGCGACGGCCGTGACCTTCTCCCCCGGGCCCGTGACGCCCCCTGGGTGGCGGCCTCCGACGCCGACGCGCGCCGCCTCGAAACGGACGCGGTCGCCTGGGGCGAAGGCCCCGGCCCCGCCTGCCGCCGCACCGGCCGGGCGCTCGGCGGTACGGCCCTGAGCGGAACGGTGGCCCGGCAGCGCTGGCCGCGCTACGCGCCCCGCGCGCTCGCCCTGGGCTGCACCCACGCCGCCGCCCTGCCGATACGGGGTCATACCGGCCCGGTCGGCGCCCTGGTCCTGCTCGCCACCCGCCAGACCGCGCTGACCGGTGACCTGATGGCACTGGGCCAGTCCCTCGCCGACTTCGCCGCCGTGACCCTGCTGCGTGAGCACGAGGTCGAGGCGAGCCGCACCCTCGCCGCCCAGTTGGAACACGCCCTGACCACCCGGATCGTCATCGAACAGGCCAAAGGAGCACTCACCGCGCGGCACGACCTCTCCCCCGACGCCGCCTTCACCCTCCTGCGCGGCTACGCCCGCTCCCACCGGCGCCTGCTGACCGACGTGGCCCGCGAGGTGGTCGAGGGGCGGCTCGACCCGCGGTGACCTCACGCGTGGTCGCGGCGGGCGGGTCCGTCTGACCTACGGCCACGGGCGGCGCGCACGGCCGCACGGCCAGGTTCCGCCCCGCCTCACGTCCCGATCGGCAACGGCCCGTCGTGCCGAACGAGCCACTCGCGGTACGCGGTGCTCTCCCAGGCCACCTCCATGTAGGAGGCGGTCAGGTCGGCGAAGAGGGCGTCGGCGGGGGCGGCCGGGGCGGCGCCGGGACGGTGGGCCATGAAGAGCCGGACGGCCAGCGGGTCGCCGCGCAGCGGGCGGACGACCATGCCGTGCCGGGGCCGGGAGGTCGGCTGGCAGGGGGCGACCACCTCGCCCGCCGCGACCAGGTCGGCCGCCGTGAGGTAGTCCCCGTGCACCACCCGGGGGTCCAGGCCCGCGGCCGCGAAGACCCGGCGCAGCCCCGTCCACTCGCCGTCCACCGACGGGTCGACCATCCACTGGTCACCGGCCAGCTCGGCGAGTTCGACCACCGGGTGGCGGGCCGCCGGGTGGTCGGCCGACAGGGCGACGAACTGCGGTTCCCTGGCGATCAGTTCCCGTTCGACGAGCCCGTCGGGGCGGCGCAGCGGCGCTCCCTCCACCTCGTGCACGAAGGCGACGTCGAGCTGGCCCATCGCCACCATCTGCAACAGCGCGTTGGCGGACACGTCGATACGGATGGCGGTGTCCGTGTCGGGCAGCCTGGCCCGCAGCCTTCGCAGCCAGCCCGCCACCGCCCGGCTGCTGGTGCTGCCGATGCACAGCCGTGATCCACCGGCCCGCAGGGAGGCGGAGGCGATCTCGTCGACCAGCGCGCGCATGTCGGCCACTATCGGCCGGGCCCGGCTCAGCACCGAGTGCCCCAACGGCGTCGGCCGGCTGCCGGTCCGCTCGCGGAAGAACAACTGGCCGCCCAGGGCGTTCTCGATGCGGCGGAGCTGGGTCGTCAGGGAAGGCTGGGTCATGCCCAGCTGCCGCGCGGCCTTGCGTACGCTGCCCGCGTCGGCGATCGCGCACAGCGCACGAAGGTGCCTCACTTCGAGCTCCACGACCGGAGCATAACGACGTTCGCGCACGTCACACCAGACTCTCCGGGCACGCTCGGTCCGGCTTCCCCCGGGGGCATCACCTGGTGCTATCGCCACATGACATCTCCGCGCCCCGGATGATCTCCAACAGACTCTCCGGCACCAAGAGTTCATCCGCAGGGCCCCGGCCGCCGCCCCACACGGCGGCCGTACGGCCCCACGGACGATAAGGAGTCCCCCCACATGAGATCTCCCAAGACGGCTCTGTCGGCAGTACTGGGCCTGGGCCTCGCCGCCACGCTGGCCGCCGCGGCCCCCGCGACGGCGACCACCGTCTCCGCCGCCCCCCAGACCCACCGGGTCACCGCCGCCGCGTACGCCGGTTCGGCCGCCGAGCAGGCCGACACCAAGGCGTTCTTCCAGGCCGTCATGAAGTCGGTCAAGGCCAAGCAGGCGGCCCACCCGAACCTGAAGGCCGTCACCGTCACCTACGACGCGAGCGCGGCCCCCACGTTCAAGAGCCAGATAGCGAAGAGCGCCCAGATCTGGAACGGCGCGGTGCAGAACGTCAAGCTCCAGGAAGGTAGCGGCGGCGACTTCCAGTACCGCGAGGGCGACGACGCGCGCGGCTCGTACGCCAGCACCGACGGCCACGGCAAGGGCTTCGTCTTCCTGGACTACAAGCAGAACCAGGAGTACGACTCGACCCGCGTGACCACGCACGAGACCGGCCACGTGCTGGGCCTGCCGGACCACTACGAGGGTCCGTGCAGCGAGCTGATGTCCGGCGGCGGCCCCGGCCCGTCCTGCACGAACTCCCAGCCGGACCAGACCGAGCGGGCCAAGGTGGACCAGCTCTGGGCCAACGGCCTCAAGGGCATACGTCCCTGACGGGCCGCTCCCCCGGCAGGTCCGGTAAGGCGTGACATCGCCACGGCCCCGGGAAACTACGGCGCGCGAGCGCCGCGGTCCGACAACGTCTACGCGCGCGGCGGGCTCCCCGGAGCCCTGCCGCGCGCGTACGCGTTCCGCGCCGCGCGCCCGGCGGTGTTCGTACCGTTGCGCCGTGCCTCAGTGCGTCAGTTCCCTGCTCCACGCCTCCAGTTCCGGTTCCCCGTCGTCGGACCGGCGCAGCCGGCCAGTGGGCTGCCACCCCCACGCCCGTACCGCGGAGCGTGCCGCCCCGTTCGCCGACTCGACGAGGGTGACGACCGCCGCCGCGTTGCTGCGGATCAGCAGCATCTCCTGGAGCCGGGTGGCGACGTGGCCGCGCCGGTGCGCGGGCAGCACCATCAGCTCGGCGACGACGAACACCTGCCCCGACGCGGTCAGTTCCTCCAGCTCACGCGGCACCTGCCCGTTCAATCCCTGCCACCACCGGCCGTCCCGCTCGGCGGGGAAACCGTAGGCGCAGCCGACCAGCGCCGGGTCGCTGGCGATCACCATCTCGAAGCCGGGGCGCTGGACGTGCTCCGCGAACCGCTGCAGAAAGGCCCCCGCCCGCGGAACTCCTCGCCCGAGGGGCCGCGGTACGCCTCGACGCACAGGTCGGCGACGGCCTCGCGTTGTGCTTCGGCCTGCCACCTGGTCAGGCGCCGTAAGAAGACTTCTGCCATCCGGTCCTCCACAGGATCCAGGAAATCACCTTCGGTTGAGGAAGTACTCCATGACGAGGCCGCTGTCGAGCGTGCCGTCGACGACCTGGCGGGCCAGGTCCGGCAGCCGCCGGCGGTGGGCCCGGGCATAGGCCCGGACGACCGTGAACGCCTCGTCCACGGTGGTCGTCCAGCGTTCGGCGAGCATGCCTTTGGCCTGTTCGATGACGACGCGGGAGCTGAGCGCGTGCTGCAGCTGGGTCCGCTCGGCGTGGCTGCGCTCCAGGCTCTTGCACTGGACGGCGGTGACGGCCAGCAGGTCGGCCAGGGAGCGGGCGAAGGCGCCGTCCTGCTCACCGAGCGGTGCGGCGGTGCCGGAGAAGAGCGCCAGGACGCCGACGGTCCGGGAGTGCAGGCGCATCGGCAGGGCGTGTGCCGTCACATGGCCCCGTTCCCGCGCGAGGGCGGTGAAGTGCGGCCAACGCGCGGCGGTGCGCGGGTCGGACAGGGCGATGTCCGTCTCTGCGGTGCCGCTGCGGTAGCAGTCGGCGTACGGGTCACAGGGGCCCTGCGGTCCGTCCGGGCCGAGCAGCCGGGCGGTGTCGCCGGACTCGGCGACCACCCGCAGCCGGTGGTGCGCGTCGGCGAGGAGCACGGCGGCCGCGTCGGTGCCGAACAGGGCGGCGCAGTGCGCGCACAGGCGGCTCAGCAGTTCCCCGCAGTCGACGTCGCCGACGAGCCCCTCGGGTAAGTCCGCCCACACCTGTGTCAGGGGTCCTTCACGGGCCATGGAAACCATCCCTTTCCGCCTTCGACCGGTCGTGGCCCGTGTCCATCGTCTCTCGGATCGAAGCCGCACGGCTACTATGCCTCCGGCAAGCCTCCGGCGGGAGACCGCCTGCACGTGGACCTCGGGTTTCGGTGCCCGGGCCCCGCCGGGGAGGGCCGGACACACGGTCTACGGCGAGCAGTTCGCCATCTGGTCGCAGCGCGCGTCCCGTACGCTCGCGTAGCGGGGAAAGCGGCCGGTCAGCCGGGTCGCCCTGAGCAGGATGGCGATGCCGCGGTGAGCGTGCACGACGCGCAGCCAGCCGCCCTGCTCGACGGCCCAGCTCTGCGCGGCGCACAGTTCCCGCAGCGCGGAACAGTCCATGAAGGTCACCGCCCCGAGGTCGACGATCACCCGGGGCGGGCCGGTTGCGCGACCGTGCTCGCGCCGCAGCAGGGTGCGCAGGCGCGGGGCCGTCATGAGGTCCAACTCCCCCTCGGGCCGCACAACGTTGATCTGGTTGACACCGATCCGGTGGTGAAGGTCCATAGCGATTCCGCCCCTGCAATCAAACATGCCGCACTGACTGTTTTTCGTGCGAACCGGGGTCCGGGGCACCGCGCCATCAGCGTATTCCGGCTGGGCGTCGGGCGGCGGTGAAGAAAGGTTCCGTTCGAAACTCGACCGCATTCGTTCACTCGCCCGGGGGCCGCGTCGCACGGGCAAGCGCAATCCGGCCCACCCGGTCCGCCCGGTCACCCCCGTACCACTCCGGGCCCGCACAGACCTGCCCGAACCTGCTCAGACCCGCGCAGGCCCGCTCAGCCCCACAGCGCTTCGGCGAGAGCCGCGCCGGCGTACACCGCGGCGAGGCCGACGGCGACACTCGCCGCCACATTGGCGGCAGCACGCCACCGCGCGCCGTCGGCGGCCAGCCGCAGCGTCTCGTACGAGAAGGTCGAGTACGTCGTCAGCGCTCCGCAAAGGCCCGTACCCAGCAGGAGGTACAGGTCCGAGGAGGCGGCACCCGCCGCCACGGCACCGGTGACCAGGCCCAGCACCAGCGAACCCGCGACATTGACCGTGAACGTCCCCCAGGGGAAGGCCGTACCGAGCCGGGACCGCACCAAACGGTCCGTCAGAAAGCGCAGCGGCGCACCGGCCATCCCGCCGGCCACCACGAGCAGCCAGTTCACCGCGCACCTCCGCGCCGGGTCAGGGCGTACCGGGTGCCCGCGTGCGCGGCCCACACCGCCGCCAGCGCGGCGAGCAGGGTGGCCGCCAGGTAGGCCAGGCCGAGCGGGAGCCGTCCGGTGTCGGTCAGATGCCGGACGTCCGCGGTGTACGTGGAGAAGGTCGTGAACCCGCCGAGGACGCCGGTGCCGAGGAACGGGCGCAGCAGCGGGTGGGGCGCGCCCCGCTCGGCGATCAGCGCCGTCAGGACGCCCATCAGCGCGCAGCCGACGGCGTTGACCAGGAGGATCGTCGCGGGGAACGTCCCGGGGGCGGTGGGCCACAGCAGCGTGGCCCCGTACCGGAGGGCCGCGCCGATGCCGCCGCCGAGCGCGATGGCGCCGACGGCCGGCCATTGGCCCTGCCAGGGGGCTGTGTACGGGGATGGGCCGGGGACGGGCGCTCTCCGGACGGCTCGGTGGGGTGCGGGGATGGGCGAGCGTCGGTTTGCGGGGAAGGCCGACCGGCGACGTGCGGGTCGGCGGTGTGCGCACCGGCAAGGTGCGGGGCGGGTGGGCCGGGTGTGGCGTCGGTCGCCGCCGGGCGGGGGGCTCCGGTGGTCATACGTCTCCTACTCGCGCGGTGCGTGCGTGCTGCTTTCCGCTCTGCAAGCAGGGACCGTTAGCGGCCTCGGACGGCCGCGGTTGGGGTCCGGCGGGCCCCACCGCCGGGCGATGATCCGCGGATCACCGGCGCTCTCAGAGTAAACCCGGCCGTTTGACACCGCCAAACATGGGATGTTCCCATCACCGGTGGAATCGAGAGGGAGAGGACGGCGTCCATGCCGCTGCGCAGCACCGCCCGCACCAGCCTGGTGGACCTGGTCATCGAGCAGATGGAACAGCTCATCACCGACGGCGAGTGGCAGGTCGGCGGGAAGATCCCCGCCGAACCCGTCCTCGTCGAGACGCTCGACGTGGGCCGCAACACCGTCCGCGAGGCGGTCCGCGCCCTCGTGCACACCGGGATGCTGGAGCCGCGGCAGGGCGACGGTACGTACGTACGCGCCAACAGCGGCTTCGGCGCGGCCGTGCAACGCCGACTGCGCCGGGCCGCCGACCTGGAGGCGTACGAGGTCCGGGCCTCCCTGGAACGCGACGCGGCCCGCTACGCGGCGCTGCGCCGCACCGACGACGACCTCGCGGCGCTGCGGGCCGCGCTCGCCGAACGCGACCGCGCCTGGGAGAACAGCGACGTCACCGCGTTCATCGACGCGGACATGCACTTCCACCGGACCGTCGCGGCCGCGGCCCACAACAGCGTCCTCGCGGAGCTGTACGAGCACCTCAGCGACGCCCTGCGCGCCGCCCTCCAGGCCGTCGTCCGCAGGCCGCTGCCCGATTCCGTCCGCCACCAGTTCGACGCGCACACCGCCATCGTCGACGCCATCGAGGCCCAGGACCCGGACGCCGCCGAACAGGCCGCGCTGGCCCACCTGACCGAGGCCATGGACGCGCTGCGCGCCACCCGGCCCGACGACGAGGCCCCGGCGGCCCCCGCGCGCGCGAAGCAAGCCCAGGAGAAGAAGACCATGCATGACGACGGACCGGCCGCCACCGTGAGCGCCACCGGCACCGGCACCGGCGGCGCCGCGCGGCCGGACGCACCCGCCGACGCGCCCGCCGAGGCACCTGCCGACGCCCCTTCCGGGGGCGCCGCACCGCCCGTTCCGGCGCCGGGCGCCACCGGACGCCGCGCCCTCTACCTGGGCGCCGGCGTCATCCTGCTCGCCCTCAACCTGCGCCCCGCCCTCGTCGCCGTGTCCCCGCTGGCCGGCACCATCCGCGACGAGAGCGGCATGTCGGCCGCGGCCACCAGCCTGCTGACCGCGCTGCCGCTGCTCTGCTTCGGCCTGCTCGCCCCGATCGCGCCGCGGCTCGGCCGCCGCTTCGGCATGGAGCGCTCGCTGCTCGGCACCATGGCGCTGATCTGCGCCGGTACGGCGCTGCGGCTGCTGGACTCGGTGGTGGCGCTGTTCGCCGGGACGATCGTCATCGGCGCGGGCATCGCCGTCGCCAACGTCCTGCTGCCCGGCCTGATCAAGCGCGACTTCGCGGCCAGGTCCGGGCTGATGACCGGGCTCTACTCCATGTCGCTGTTCGGCGGTGCGGCCCTGGCAGCCGGTGTCACCGTGCCGGTGCAGCGCGCGGCCGGACTGAGCTGGCAGGCCACACTGGCGTGCTGGGGCTCGCTGGCGGTCATCGCGCTGGTGGTGTGGCTGCCGCAGACCCGCAGCCGTACGCGGACCTCCGCCTCCGCCGCCCGTGGGGCGGCCCACCCCGTGCGCGGCCTGTGGCGCTCCCCGCTGGCCTGGCAGGTCACCGCGTACATGGGCCTCCAGTCGCTCAGCTACTACGCGGCGGCCGCCTGGCTGCCGACCATGCTCACCGACGCCGGACTGAGCGCGGGCGACGCGGGCTGGATGCTGTCGTTCTCCTCCCTGCTGGGCATCGTGGGCTCCTTCCTCGCCCCGGTGATCGTCGGCCGGCGGCTGCCGGCCGGTGCGCTGGCCACGGTCGGCGCGGTGCTCTGCGCAGCCGGTTTCGCCGGGATGCTGGCCGCGCCGGCCGACGGCGCGTACGTGTGGATGACGCTGCTGGGCCTCGGCCAGGGCGCGGCGATCAGCCTGGCCCTGCTCTTCATCGTCCAGCGCGCCCCGGACATCCGGCACACCGCACAGCTGTCCAGCATGGCCCAGTGCTTCGGCTACATCCTGGCAGCCACCGGCCCCGCGGTACTGGGCACCGTGCACGACGCCTCGGGCGGCTGGACGGTACCGGTGGTCGTGCTCCTGGCACTGCTCGTCCCCCAGGTGATCATGGGCCTCGGCGCCGCACGCCCGCGGCATGTGGCTGGACGGTGATCCGGTGGGGCACCGGGGTCCGGGGGCCGGGGGCGGCGGGCGGTGATCCGGTAGGTCGCCGGGGCCGGGGGCGACGGGCGGTGCCTCCGGTAGGTCGCCGGGCTCCGGGGTGTCGACGGGCGGTGATCCAGTACGTGGCCGGGCCCGGGCGGGGGACAAAGCCGGACGCTGACCCGGTCCTCGACGGACGCTGACCCGGTACGTCGCCGGGCCCCGGGATGCCGGGCGGGCACTCTTCCGGTACGTCGCCGGGCCCGGGCGGGGACAAAGCCGGACGCCGACCTGGTCCTCGGCGGACGCTGACCTGGTACGTCGCCGGGCCCCGGGATGCCGGGCGGGCACTCTTCCGGTACGTCGCCGGGCCCGGGCGGGGACAAAGCCGGACGCTGACCCGGTCCTCGACGGACGCTGACCCGGTACATCGCCGGGCCACAGGCTGTCACCGGACGCTGCCCGGCACTCGCCGGGAGCTGCCTCCGGTACGTGGCCGGGCCCCGGCACGTCGTCGAGCGCCGCCCCAGCACTCGCCGGGCCCCGGCACGTCGTCGAGCGCCGCCCCAGCACTCGCCGGACCCCGGTATGCCGCCGGGGCGCTGCCCGGCACTCACCAAACCTCGGAAGGCCATCGGACACCGCCCCGGCACGCACCGGACCCCGGTGTGTCGCCGGGCGCCGCCCCGGCACCTCACCGCGCGCCGCCTCCCGTACGGACGCGCCGGAGTGGGCCGGTCCGTACGGGCGGGAGGTGTGCGGAGCCGCCGTCACGCCTCCCGCCTCGCCCTACGACCGGTCCATACTGGTGCGGTGTCGGTGATCAGCAACCTTCGTAAAGCGGTCCGGCTGCCGCAGCAGCAGCGCCGTGGTGTCGACCTCAGCCACCCCGCGCGGTCACCGCTGGGCACCGCCGTGGTGAACTGCGCCGTCTACGAGAACGGGGTCCGCCAGCCCGGCGACCACCCGGCCGAGGACGCCGTCCACCGGGTCCGCGGCTCCGGCGACGGCTTCGTGTGGATCGGACTGCACGAGCCGTCGGAGAAGGAGTTCGCCGGCGTCGCCGAGCTGTTCGGACTGCACCCGCTGGCCGTCGAGGACGCGGTGCACGCGCACCAGCGGCCGAAGCTGGAGCGCTACGACGACTCGCTGTTCACCGTGTTCAAGACGGTCTGTTACGTGGACCACGACCGGCTCACCGAGTCCAGCGAGGTGGTGGACACCGGCGAGATCATGGTCTTCACCGGCGCCGACTTCGTCATCACCGTCCGGCACGGCGGCCACGGCTCGCTCGGGCCGCTGCGCGAACAGCTGGAGGCGGACCCGGAGCAGCTGGCCATCGGCCCCTCCGCGGTGCTGCACGCCATCGCGGACCTGGTCGTGGACGACTACCTGGACGTCGCCGCCGCCGTGCAGGACGACATCGACGACGTCGAGAGCGAGGTCTTCGCCGAGAGCCCGCGCCGCACCCGCGGCGAGGAACGGCGCGGTGGCGCCAAGGGCTCCGGCACCGGCGCGGGCCGGATCTACCAGCTCAAGCGGGAACTGCTGGAGCTGAAACGGGCCGTGGCGCCGCTGGCCCGACCGATGCAGGCCCTGGCCACCCAGCCGATGGCGCTGGTGGACCCGCACATCACCACGTACTTCCGCGACGTGTCGGACCACCTGGAGCGGGTCACCGAGCAGATCAACGCCTTCGACGAACTGCTCAACTCCATACTCCAGGCGCACCTCGCGCAGATCACCGTGGCCCAGAACGAGGACATGCGGCGGATCAGCGCCTGGGTCGCGATCCTCGCCGTCCCGACGATGGTGTGCGGCATCTACGGCATGAACTTTGAGTACATGCCGGAGAAGCACTGGACCTTCGGCTACCCCCTGGTCATGGCCTTGACGGTCACGCTCTGCTTCCTCATCCACCGGGGCTTCAAGCGGAACGGGTGGCTGTAGGGCGCCTGGCGCCTCCTCTCATGACACGGCCCCCTCAGGCCAGATAACCGTCCGGGCGGACCAGGAAGGTGTCGCCGGGCTCCGCCGCATAGCCCGCGAAGGCATGGCCCTCGGCATCGACGACATACCGTCCGCGGCCGGGCCGTCCACCGTCGGATATCTCGCCGCCGGGCTCCTCGCCGGGTCGCAGCACGGCGTAGGCATGCTCCTCCTCCGGGGCGGGCGCGCCGAAGACCAGCCGGGTGAAGTGCGGGCCGCGGAAGAGGTCAAAGAGGCGGACGTGTTTGCCGTCCGCGTCGAGCAGCGGAGCGTCCGGGGCACGGTCGCCGGTGACGAGGACACCGGTGGCGTCCGGGGCCCGGTAGGTGATGTCGAGGCCGAAGCTCTCCTCGCCGCGCTTGTGGGCGTCGGCGCTGCCCTCGACGTACTTGTCCAGCAGGTCGGTGCTGAGGCCGAGGACGCGGGCCGCGACGGCCCGCCGCTCGGTCTCGTAGCTGTCCAGGGCGGTCTCCGCGGCCAGCTTCCAGCCCAGGTTGTAGGCGTCCTGCACGCCGGTGTTCAGGCCCTGTCCGCCGGTCGGCGGGTGGACGTGCGCGGCGTCGCCGGCCAGGAAGACGCGCCCGACCCTGTACCGCTCGGCCAGCCGTACATTCGGCCGCCACACCGTCGACCAGCCGTGTCCGGTCAGGCGCACACCGGCCGAGAACCGGTCGAGGGCGGCCTGCATCGTCTCCAGGGAGGCGTCGTCGCCCTCGTCCAGCGGCGAGATGAACTGGAACTGCCCGGTGCCGGGCAGCGGGGTCAGCGCGACGCCCGCCATGGGGTGGCCCTCCGTGGCGAACCAGTGGCCGGACGTGGGATCGAGGTCCGGCGCCGTCACATCGCCGACCAGCGCGCGGAAGGTCTCGTCGGTGGTGCCGGGGAAGGCCACACCGATGGCCTTGCGGACGAAGCTGGCGCCGCCGTCGGCGCCCACGAGGTAGTCGAACCGGGCCGCCTCGCCGGTGGCCAGCCGCGCGGTCACGCCGTCCGCGTCCTGTTCCAGGCCGGTCAGCGCGGTGTCCAGCTCGACGCGGACGCCGAACTCCCGCAGCCGCGCCCGCAATATCCCCTCGGTCTGCGACTGGCCGAGCACCCACGGATTCGGATACGGCACGCCGGGCCGGGGCTCGCGCAGCTCGGCCATCCAGTGCTCGCCCACGAACCGGCCGTCGAAGTGCACGCGCAGCGGCGCCGGCGGCGCCCCGGCGGCCCGTACGGCGTCCAGCACACCGAGGTCGTCGAAGGCCTCCAGCGTGCGCGGCTGAAGGCTGTCACCGCGCGATCCGTCGAAGTACGCGGTCGCCTTGTCGACGACCCGCACCCCGACGCCGCGCCGGGCCAGCTCGATCCCCAGGGTCAGCCCGGTCGGGCCGCCGCCCACCACCAGCACTCGCATGATGAATCTCCATTCGCTGAATGTGTATTCATCGTGAGGCTGCTAGCGTGCGATGTCAAGAGAGCTGGAGGAGACGTGAAGCGCGCGGAGCAGGCGGTCGAGACGAGGGCGGCGCTGATCGAGGCGGCCAAGCGCCTGTTCGCCGACCGCGGCTACCTGAACACCAAGATCACTGACATCACGACGGAGGCCGGCCGGGCCGCCGCTCCTTCTACCGCCACTTCACGAGCAAAGAAGACCTGCTCAGGGCGCTGCTGGACGAACTGTCCGCGGCGAGCGACGCCTACGCCGGAACCGACCAGCACAAGTCGGACTTCACCGACCCGGAAGCGATCCGCTACCACGTCGCCAGCTGCTGGCGCGTGCACCAGGAGCACGCGGCGACCATGGTCGCGCTGCGTCAGGCGGCGCTGGTCAGCGAGGACTTCACCCGCACCTTCGACCAGTTCCGCCGCGCCCAGCTCGAAGACCTGGCCGACCACCTGGAACACGTACAGAACCTGCCGGCCTCCCCCGAGACCACCCTGCTGATGATGAGCGCCATGCTGGACGCGCCCGCGCAGCTGTTGCCCGGGATGACCGAGGACGAGGCCATCGAGGCGACCACCCGCTTCCTCTACCGCGCGCTGAACGGCAGGGACTACACGCCGTAGGTACGGGCGCGCGGTCCCTGCCGATGAAGGGCCGGCAGGCCAAGTGGGAGCCGGTGGGGGGCTGATGGGGTCGGCGGGAGGCCGCCCGGGTCAGTGGACCAGCGTGCGCTCGGCGTCCGAGGTCCGGCGCCCGTCCTCGGGCCCGGACCCGGCGGGCAGCTCCGCTCCCCCGCCCGTACCGGACTCGTCCGCCGTACTGGATTCCTCCGCCGTACCGGGTCGGCCCGCCGTACCGGACTCATCCGCCGTCCCGGACCCACCCGCCGTACGGGACTCCCCGCCCGTACGCGGCTTCCCCGGCAGCAGGAACAGCAGCAGGAAGATGACCACCAGACCGGCCGCCACCCACCACAGCGAGGTGACCGTCGCGTCGACGACCGCCGCCCTCGGGTCCCGGCCGGCCGCTCCGTCGAGGACCCCGAAGAAGGCCACCGACGACAGGCCGAGCCCGAACGCCATGCCCAGCTGACTCGTGGTGTTGAAGACCCCGGACGCCGATCCGGAGTGTTCGGACGGCACCTCGGAAAGGGCCGCGTCGGTGATCGGCGCGACGATCAGGCCCATGCCGCCGCCCATCAGCAGCAGGGCGGGAGCCATCTGCCAGGACGTCAGGTCCGTGCCGTACCGCGTGGCCCCGGCGATGTAGAGCAGCACACCGCAGAGCATGATCAGCGCGCCGGCCTGCATCACCTTGCGCCCGAAGCGCGGTATCAGCTTCTGTACGGAGACACCGGCCGCCGCCGAGCAGGCGACCGAGAACGGCACTCCGGTCAGCCCGGAACGCAGCGGGCTCCAGCCCAGGCCGAGCTGCATGCACAGGGTCCAGACGAGGAAGAACAGCCCCGAGAGCGCCCCGAACGTGAGCTGCACCCCGGCACCCGCGACGAACGTCCGGAGCCTGAAGAGGGAGAGTTCGACGAGCGGCGAGCCGTCCTTACGGGCCTTGGCGCGCTCGTACCGTACGAAGGCGGCGAAGACGAGCGGACTCGCGGCCATCGACACGAAACCCCAGGCGGGCCAGCCCATTTCGCGGCCCTGGGTGAGCGGGTAGAGCACCATCAGGAGGGCGAGCGCGGCGAGGACCATGCCGCCGAGGTCCAGACGCAGCGCCTTGGGAGCGCGGGACTCGGCGATGAAGCGGCGCCCCAGGAGGATGCCGGCGACGCCGACCGGCAGGTTGATCAGGAAGATCGGCCGCCACTGGAGACCGAGGATGTCCCACTGCGTCAGCAGCGCGCCGATCAGCGGACCGCAGACCGCGCCCAGCCCTATGACGGCGCCGAACATGCCGAAGACCTTGCCCCGTTCGTGCGGAGGGAAGGTGACGTGGATGATCGCCAGCACCTGCGGCACCATCAGCGCGGCCATCGCGCCCTGGAGGACCCGCGCGGCGATCAGCATCCCCGGGTCGGCGGCGATGCCGCACAGCGCGGAGGCGACGGTGAAGCCGCCCATACCGAGCAGGAAGAGCCGGCGGCGGCCGTGGATGTCGCCCAGCCGGCCGCCGGTGATCAGGCCGACGGCGAAGGCCAGCGCGTAGCCGGCGGTGATCCACTGGACGGCGCCGAACGTGGCGCCGGTGTCCCGCTGGATGCTGGGCACGGCGATGTTGACGATGGTCGCGTCCACCAGGTCCATGAACGCGGCGGTCAGCACGACGGCGAGCGCGATCCAGCGCCTGCGGCCGGTCGGGCCGGGCGTGCCGGGTACATCGGCCGGATCGCTCGCGCCGGGCGTGCCGGGCGGGTCGGACTCACCGGGCGTGCCGGGGGCGGTCGTGGGCGGGGTGGGCATGGCGGTGACTCCAGGGGTGGTTCAGGACGGGAGCGGAGGGCCCGGGGGCCCGGACACCCGGGGCTTCCCGGGGCTTCCCGGGGCAGGCCGCAACGGGCAGACCTCGACTTTACGGTCCGTATAGGACAGCTCCGGTCCTACTGAGCCCTGCATCATCGACGGCATGAGCGAGACCTCGGCACGCCTGCTGAACCTCCTGTCCCTCCTCCAGACACCCCGCGAATGGCCCGGCAGCGAACTGGCCGGCCGCCTACGGGTCACCACCCGCACCATCCGCCGCGACATCGAGCGGCTGCGCGACCTCGGCTACCCGGTGCACGCCACGATGGGCGCGGAAGGCGGTTACCGGCTCGCGGCGGGCACCGCGATGCCCCCGCTGCTGCTGGACGACGAGGAGGCGGTGGCCATCGCCGTCGGGCTGCGCTCGGCGGCCGGCCACACCGTCGACGGCATCGAGGAGGCGTCCGTACGGGCCCTCGCCAAGCTGGAACAGGTCCTGCCGTCCCGGCTGCGGCGGCGGGTGGGCACGCTGGGGACCGCCACCGTACCGATGCCCGCCGGGGACGGCCCGACCGTCGACCCCGCGCACCTGACCGCGCTCGCCGCGGCCGTCGCCAACCGGGAGCGGCTGCGCTTCACCTACCGGGCGGGCGACGGCGTCCGCTCCAAGCGCCTGGTGGAGCCGCACCGGCTGGTCGCGGCCGGGCGCCGCTGGTACCTGGTGGCGTACGACAACGAGCGCGAGGACTGGCGGATCTTCCGCGTGGACCGGCTGAGCGAGCCGTACCCCATGGGGGTACGCACGCCCCCGCGCGAGCTGCCCGCCGAGGACGCCGCCGCGTTCGTCACGGAGCGGATGCAGGGCATGGGGCCCGGTCGCGCCGCGGTGGTCACGGTGCGCGCGCCGGCCGCCGAGGTGTGCGACCGGCTGGGGCGCGCGGTGGCCGCGGTGGAGCCGCTGGGCGAGGGGGTGTGCCGGGTGCGCACCCGGCCCGATTCCCTGGAGTGGACGGCGTTCCGGCTGGCGATGCTCGGCAGCGATTTCACGGTGCACGAGCCGCCGGAGCTGGCGGAGTACCTGCGGCGGCTGGGCGGGCGGGTACTGCGGGCGGCCGACGGGGAGGGTGATGCGGGGACAGGTGGGACGAAAGGGAGCAACAGGCCCGCCGAGGCTGTCGAGGCAGATGGGGTAGTCGAGGCTGGTGAGGCAGTCGAAGCCGGCGAGTTCTCCGACTCCGGTGAGAGCACACCCCGACATACCCAGGAGGGGTAGCACCCATACCCCCTAGGGGTATACAGTCCAGACAGTGGACCACGACGACCCTCCGCCGTCACCCCGCCCCCAAGGAGCAGCCATGACCACCACCGTCGGCGAGCACGGCATCGAGCTGGAGATCGGCGGCATGACCTGCGCCTCCTGCGCCGCCCGTGTCGAGAAGAAGCTCAACCGGATGGACGGCGTCACCGCCACCGTCAACTACGCGACCGAGAAGGCGAAGGTCACGTACGAGGACGGCGCCGGGATCGAAGTCGCCGACCTGATCGCCACCGTCGAGAAGACCGGCTACACGGCCGCCGTCCCGGAGCCCCCGGCCCCCGCACCGCCGCCTCCGGATCCCGACGCGGGGCCGGTACCGGCCCCGGAAGCGGGCGCCGACCCGCTCGCGTCGCTGCGGCAGCGCCTGACCGTCTCGGTGCTCCTGGCCGTGCCGGTGATCCTGATGGCGATGGTCCCGGCGCTGCAGTTCACCAACTGGCAGTGGCTGTCGCTGACCCTGGCGGCGCCGGTGGTGGCGTACGGCGCCTGGCCGTTCCACAAGGCCGCCTGGACCAACCTGCGGCACGGTACGGCCACCATGGACACCCTGGTCTCCATGGGCACGCTCGCCGCGCTCGGCTGGTCGCTGTGGGCCCTGTTCTTCGGCCACGCCGGGATGCCCGGCATGACCCACCCGTTCACGCTGACCATCGAACGCGGCGACGGCGGCAGCAACATCTATCTGGAGGCCGCGGCCGGGGTCACCGCCTTCATCCTGGCCGGACGCTACTTCGAGGCCCGCTCCAAGCGGCGGGCCGGGGCCGCGCTGAAGGCGCTGCTGGAGCTGGGCGCCAAGGACGTCGCGGTGCTGCGGGACGGGCGCGAGGTGCGCGTACCGGTCGGTGAGCTGGCGGTCGGCGACCGGTTCGTGGTCCGTCCGGGCGAGAAGATCGCCACCGACGGCACGGTCGTGGACGGGTCCTCCGCCGTGGACGCCTCGATGCTCACCGGCGAGTCCGTTCCCGTCGAGGTCTCCCCGGCGACCCGGTCACCGGCGCCACCGTCAACGCGGGCGGCCGGATCGTCGTCGAGGCGACCCGGATCGGCGCCGACACCCAGCTGGCCCGGATGGCGCGGCTGGTCGAGGACGCGCAGAACGGCAAGGCCGCCGCCCAGCGCCTGGCCGACCGGATCTCCGCCGTCTTCGTCCCGGTCGTCATCGCGCTGGCCCTCGGCACCCTGGGCTACTGGCTGGCCACCGGTGCGGGCGCCGTCGCCGCGTTCACCGCCGCGGTCGCCGTACTGATCATCGCCTGCCCGTGCGCCCTGGGGCTGGCCACGCCGACCGCGCTCATGGTCGGCACCGGCCGCGGCGCCCAGCTCGGCATCCTGATCAAGGGGCCCGAGGTCCTGGAGACCACCCGCCGCGTCGACACCGTCGTCCTGGACAAGACCGGCACGGTCACCACCGGCGCGATGACCCTCACCGGTGTCCACCTGGCCGAGGGAGTGGCCGAGGCCGAGGCGCTGCGGCTGGCCGGTGCCCTGGAGCACTCCTCCGAGCACCCCATCGCGCGGGCCATCGCCGCCGCGGCGGCCGAGCGTACGGGGGAGCTGCCCGCCCCCGAGGACTTCGCGAACGTACCCGGGCTCGGCGTCCAGGGCGTCGTCGACGGCCACGCCGTCCTCGTCGGCCGTACCTCGCTCCTCGCCGAGTGGGCCGTCGAACTGCCCGCCACCCTGGCGGACGCCAAGACCGCCGCCGAGGAGGCCGGGCACACCGCGGTCGCCGTCGCGTGGGACGGGGAGGCGCGCGCCGTGCTCGTCGTCGCCGACGCGGTCAAGCCCACCAGCGCCGAGGCCGTCCGGCGGCTGCGCGCCCTCGGCCTCACTCCGGTGCTGCTGACCGGCGACAACGCGGCCGTCGCCCGCTCGGTCGCCGCCGAGGTCGGCATCGACGCGGAACACGTGATCGCCGATGTGCTGCCCGAGGACAAGGTCGCGGTCGTCCAGCGCCTCCAGAAGGAGGGCAGGTCGGTGGCCATGGTCGGCGACGGTGTCAACGACGCGGCCGCCCTCGCCCAGGCCGACCTGGGCCTGGCGATGGGCACCGGCACGGACGCCGCCATCGAGGCGGGCGACCTGACGCTGGTACGGGGCGACCTGCGTGCCGCAGCGGACGCCATCCGCCTCGCCCGCCGCACCCTCGGGACCATCAAGGCCAACCTCTTCTGGGCCTTCGGCTACAACGTCGCCGCGCTGCCGCTGGCCGCCGCCGGGCTGCTCAACCCGATGATCGCCGGAGCCGCGATGGCCTTCTCCTCGGTCTTCGTGGTGGCCAACAGCCTCCGGCTGCGCCGGTTCGCACCGCTCGGCTGAGCGACGGACGACGGGAGAACCGAGAGCGGGGCCCCGGCCGGCCCGTACCGCGGAGCGCTGTACGGGCCGGGCGTCGTCGTGCGCGGGATCACGATCCCGGCCCGGAGCCGCCGGAAGCGTCCGCCGCACGCCGTCCGTGGCTTCCCTCCAGTTCTCGCCCCCGAAGATTGGCGGTTCTCGCTACGTCCTCAGCAGCCGCGCCCCCAACACTGGACGGAAACCGTCCGCACACGCTCAGGGGATCCCATGACGGGCTCACGCGTCCTGTCTCTCGGCCACTACCAGCCCTCCGAGGTGCTCACCAACGACGACCTCGCGAAGATCGTCGACACCGACGACGCCTGGATCAGCAGCCGTGTGGGCATCCGCACCCGGCATGTCGCGGCCCCCGACGAGAGCGTGGACGCGATGGCGGCCGCCGCGGCGGCCAAGGCGCTCGCCGCCAGCGGCCTGACCTCCCAGGACATCGACCTCGTCCTGGTGGCCACCTGCACGGCCGTCGACCGCAGCCCCAACACCGCGGCGCGGGTCGCCGCCCGGCTCGGCCTGCCGGCCCCCGCCGCCATGGACCTCAACGTCGTCTGCGCGGGCTTCACCCACGCGCTGGCCACCGCCGACCACGCCATCCGGGCCGGTTCGGCCGTCAACGCGCTGGTCATCGGCGCCGAGAAGTTCACCGACGTGGTCGACTGGTCGGACCGTTCGACCTGCGTGCTCGTCGGGGACGGCGCGGGCGCCGCGGTCGTCACGGCGGCGGCGGAGCCGGAGATCGGCCCGGTGCTGTGGGGTTCGGTCCCGGAGATGGGCGGCGCGGTGCGCATCGAGGGCAGCCCGGCCCGGTTCTCCCAGGAGGGCCAGGCCGTCTACCGCTGGGCCACCACCCGGCTCCCGGCCATCGCCCGCCAGGTGTGCGAGCGCTCCGGCATCGAGCCGGAGGACCTGGCCGGAGTCGTGCTCCACCAGGCCAACCTGCGGCTGATCGAGCCGCTCGCGGAACGCATCGGCGCGGTCAACGCCGTGATCGCCCGCGATGTCGTCGAGTCCGGCAACACCTCGGCCGCCTCCGTACCCCTGGCCCTGTCCAAGCTGGTGGAGCGGCGGGAGATCCAGTCCGGCGCCCCGGTGCTGCTCTTCGGGTTCGGCGGCAACCTGTCGTACGCGGGGCAGGTCATCCGGTGCCCGTGACACCCGTGGCGGTACCCGTCCCGCGCCCGTAGCGGCACGCGTACCGTACCGGTGTCCGATTCGTTCAAGACCGGGCCGTCCGGCGCTCCCTACGCTCCCCGTATGAGCAACGAAACGCACCCTTCCCCCGGTTCCACCACACCGCGCCTGGCGGCGATCGGCATCGTCGTCGCCGACATGGCGGCCTCGCTCGCCTTCTACCGCCGCCTGGGCCTGCCGGTCCCGGCGGAGGCCGATTCCGCCCCGCACGCCGAGGCGGCGCTGCCCGGCGGTCTGCGTCTGATGTGGGACACGTACGCCGTCGCGCGCTCCATCGATCCCGGGTGGACGCCGCCGGGTTCCGGCACCCCTACGGGGCTGGCCTTCGAGTGCGCGGGCCCGGCCGAGGTCGACAAGGTGTACGGGGAACTGACCGCCTCCGGGTACGTCGGCGAGAAGGAACCGTGGGACGCGCCCTGGGGGCAGCGGTACGCGGTGGTCCAGGACCCGGACGGGCATGGAGTGGATCTGTTCGCCGCGCTGGCGTAGGCGTGGGCCTACGGGAGCACGCGAGTACGGAGCGCCCCGGGCCGGCCGCCGCGAGTACGGGCCCCCGAAGCCCGCCACCGCGAGTACGGGGTACCCCGGAGCCCGCCACCGCGAATACCGGGTACCCCGGAGCCCGCTGCCTCGGCTACACCACCTCGCGCAGGTACAGCGCCCCGCAGGAGTGGCAGAAAGGTTCGCCCGCAGCCGTGCCCCAGGCGTCCGAAGGCTGCACCGCCGCATCCGGTCGCAGTTCGCGTCCGCACATCGACTGGGTACCGTCCAGCCGCACCATGTGCCACAGCTTCACCGGGGCACCCTCCTGCGGCGAGCCGCCCTCCGCGTACTCGGCGCGCATCTCGTGCTCCATGGCGACGCACCTCCTCGTCCCCACGATGCGCCCGGGGCGCCGCCGCCCGCCACCGGGCGGCCGGCTCAGAACACCGACCAGCCGGTCAGCGACGTGAAGTGGTCCAGCGCCGCCGCGCCCGCGACCGAGTTGCCGCGGCTGTCCAGGCCGGGGCTCCACACGCACAGCGTGCAGCGTCCCGGTACGACCGCGACGATCCCGCCGCCGACACCGCTCTTGGCGGGCAGCCCCACCCGGTACGCGAACTCCCCGGCCGCGTCGTAGGTGCCGCAGGTCAGCATCACCGCGTTGATCCGCTTGGCCTCGCGGGCCTCCAGCAGGCGGCTGCCGTCGGCGCGCAGGCCGTGCCGGGCCAGGAACCCGCCGGCCGCCGCCAGGTCGCGGCAGCTCATCTCGATCGAGCACTGCCAGAAGTAGTGCTCGATGACGCTGGGGACGGGGTTCTCCAGATTGCCGAAGCTGGCCATGAAGTGGGCGAGCGCCGCGTTGCGGTCGCCGTGTTCCGCCTCGGAGTCCGCCACGGCCTGGTCGAAGGCGAGGTCCGGGTTGCCGCTCTCCTCGCGCAGGAAGTGCAGCATCGTGGTGCTGGCGTCGCCGGTCAGCGTCTGCAGCCGGTCGGTGACGACGAGCGCGCCCGCGTTGATGAAGGGGTTGCGCGGTACGCCGTTCTCCCACTCCAGTTGCACCAGCGAATTGAACGGCGTGCCCGACGGCTCGCGGCCGACCCGCTTCCAGATGTCCTCGTTGTCGTTGGCCATGACCAGCGCCAGCGAGAAGGTCTTCGATATGGACTGGACGGAGAACGGGACCTCCCAGTCCCCCACCCCGTACACCTCGCCGTTGATGTCGGCCACCGCTATGCCGAAGCGGTCCGTCGGCACCTTTTCCAGTGCCGGTATGTAATCGGCAACCTGCCCATGTCCGACATACGGCCTCGCAAAGGCCGCTACCTCCTCAAGAACGGCCTGGTAGTCCATGACGGACAAGCTACCCCGGGGCCACGATCACCCCCAGCGGGGCCCCCGCCAGCGCTTTCACCTCACGCGCCAGGTGCGCCTGGTCCGCGTACCCGGCGCGGGCCGCCACCTCCGCGTACGGCATTCCACCGCGGGCCAGTTCCAGCGCGCGGCCGAGGCGCAGCACCCTGGCCAGCATCTTGGGCCCGTACCCGAATGCCTCCAGACACCGGCGGTGCAGCTGCCGCCCGCCGACGCCCACGGTCCGGGCGACCTCCGCAACGGACCGGCCGCGGCCGAGCGCCGCGGCGATCGCGTTCCGCGCGGGGTCGGCCGGGCCGGCGGCCTCCCGGAGGCGGTGTACGGCGATCTCCTCCAGCACCCGTCCGGGTGAATCGGTCCCGGCCACCGTTCCGGCCAGCCGGTCCACCAGGCTCCGGGGCCACAGCTCCTCCAGCGGCACCCGCTGATCGCGCAGCACGTGCGCCGGCACGCCGAAGACGGCAGGCCCCTGACCGGGGGCGAAGCGCAGTCCGACGGAGTTCTCCCCCGGCCGTACGACAGGGGTGTACGCGCTGGTGTCCGGCCCGGCCACGATCAGCCGGCCACCCCACCAGAGCAGGTCAGTGCAGCCGTCGGGCAACACCCGCTGCGGCGCCGGTGCCGGGCCGCCGGGCGCGCGCTTCACCCAGACGACCGCACCGGGCAGCCGCGCGGCCCGCTCCCGGTACCCGCCCAGGTCCGCGGCCGCGCCTTGGCCGACGCCCTGGTCACCGCCCTGGTCCGCGCCCGGGCCCGCCCCCGGGGCCTCGTCCGCGGCCCCCTCCGTGCCCCTGTTCACCTCATCAGCCTGGCACGGGAACGCGGGTAACGTCCGGACCGTTGATCCGGTACGGCACCGCGACGGCAGCGGGGCCGTCCGCCCCCCAACCTCACCGGAGGCAGCAATGGCAGGCTTTCTCGACCGCGCCAAGGAGCAGGCACAGAGCGCGCTGAACCAGGGCAAGCAGAAGGTCGACGAGGTCCAGCAGCAGCGGGCCGGCAACGATCTGCTGAAGAAGCTGGGCGCGGCCTACTACGCGGAGCGTCGTGGCAACGGCTCCGCCGACGCCACCCAGGAGGCGCTGAGCGCGCTGGAGGCCCACATCGCCACGCACGGTGACGGCTTCCTGCGCGGCTGAAAGGCGGCGCCTGCCGCGACTGAAAGCGGTGGATAGCGGCTGAAACCGCTCGCTCACCCGCTCGTACACGCGACGAACGGCTGGTCTGTGACCTGGCGTTCCAGTACAAGCGTTTTATGAGGCGGTGCGCGGTCGGCGGCCGCCGCGCACCGAACGGAGTCGGCCATGGCCCCACCCATGTCCGCGAACACCTTCATCAAGGCCCTCAGAGACGAGGGCCTGGAAGTCGTCGAGGTCGGCGAGTGGCGTACGCACAACCGCGAGGGCCACGGTGACTGGGGACCGGTGCACGGTGTGGTGATCCACCACACCGTCACGTCCGGGACCGAGAGCACCGTCCGCCTGTGTTACGACGGCACCTCGGCGCTGCCGGGTCCGCTGTGCCACGGCGTGATCACCAAGGACGGCCGGGTGCACCTGGTCGGCTGCGGGCGCACCAACCACGCGGGCAGCGGTGACCGCGACGTGCTGAACGCCGTGATCGCCGAGCGGACGCAGCTGCCTCCCACCAACCAGTACAACGCCGACGGCAACGTCCACTTCTACGGCTTCGAGTGCGAGAACCTGGGCGACGGCAAGGACCCGTGGCCCGAGGCCCAGCTGGAGGCCGTCGAGAAGGCCGCGGCGGCGCTGTGCCGGGTCCATGGCTGGAACGAGTACTCGGTCGTCGGCCACCTGGAGTGGCGCGCGGACAAGATAGACCCCAAGGGCTTCACGATGAAGGACATGCGCGCCCGTATCGGCGCCCGCCTGAAGTAACACCCGCAGCACACGTACCACTCGTACCAGCCGCTCTGTCCGTACCATCCGTACCACCCGTCGGCAGGTGAAGCAGCGCCCGCCGGCACGCGACAATGGCCGGGTGACCTCCGCCGTCCCCGACCTCGCCGCACTGCGGCCGCGCCTGCCGTCCCCCTCCAGCACATCGAGGACGGACGGTTCGCGCGCCGCGGTGTGCGGCTGCTGCTCAAACGGGACGACCTGATCCACCCCGAGCTGCCCGGCAACAAGTGGCGCAAGCTGGAGCTGAACCTGCGGGCGGCTGCCGAGGCCGGGGAACACACACTGCTCACGTTCGGCGGTGCGTACTCCAACCACCTGCGTGCCACCGCCGCGGCCGGCCGCCTCCTGGGATTCGCGACGGTCGGCGTCATACGCGGCGCGGAACTGGCGGACCGGCCGCTGAACCCCTCCCTGGCACGCTGCGCCGCCGACGGCATGCGCCTGCACTTCGTCGACCGCGCCGCCTACCGTCGCAAGGCCGAGCCGGAGACCGCCGCCGCGCTCCGGGAACGCTTCGGCCCGCACTACGCCGTACCGGAAGGCGGCAGCAACGCCCTCGCCGTCCAGGGCTGCACGGCCCTGGGCCGGGAGCTGCACGGCGCGTCGGACGTCGTCGCCGTCGCCTGCGGCACCGGCGGAACGCTGGCGGGCCTGGCCGCCGGCCTGGCGCCGGACCAGCGGGCCCTCGGCATACCCGTCCTCAAGGGCGGCACACCGCACTTCCTCGCCGCGGAGACCGAACGCCTCCAGTACGCGGCCTTCGGCGGCCGGCGCGGCACCTGGGACCTGGACGACCGCTTCCACTGCGGCGGTTACGCCCGCCGCACCCCCGAACTGGACGCCTTCGCCACCGACTTCGAGGCCCGGCACGGCATACCCCTGGAACGCCTCTACGTCGCCAAGCTCCTCCTGGGCCTGACGACCCTGGCCGAGGAGGGCGCCTTCCCGCCCGGCACCACCGTCACGGCGGTCGTGACGGGGGCTCCGGCTCCCTGACTCGCGCCCCGTAATGCGCGACCCCGCGCCCCGCGCCCCGCAAGGCGACGCCCCCGTGCCCGCCGCCCTAGTCGGCCCCCTCCCGGTATGCCGCGGCCTCCTCCAGGTCCAGCCGCTTCAGCAGCACGCTCATCATCTCGTCGTCGATCCGCCGCTCGTCCCGCAGCCGTACGAACACCTTGCGCTCCGCGTCGATCATCTCCCGCGCCAGCCGCCGGTACGTGTCGTCCGCCGACTCCCCCGTGGTCTCGTGGACCGTGCCCAGCCGCTCCCACACCGCGTTGCGCCGCCGTTCCATGACCGTGCGCAGCCGGTCGGCCAGCGGCCCCGGCAGCGCGTTGCGCTCGTCCTCCAGCAGCTCCGCCAGCCGCTGCTCCGCGGCTCGTGACGCCTCGTTCTGCGCCTGTGCCTCGGCCAGCGTCTCGCCCTGTACGTCGCGCGCGGGCAGCCGCAGCGCGCGGATCAGGGGCGGCAGGGTCAGCCCTTGGACGGCGAGGGTGCCGATGACGGTGGTGAAGGTCAGGAAGAGCACCAGATTGCGCGCCGGGAACCCGTCGCCGGAGTCCTGGACGGTCACCGGGATCGAGAAGGCGATCGCCAGCGACACCACGCCGCGCATCCCGGCCCACCCGACGATCACCGGTGCCTTCCAGTTCGTACCGGGTTCGCGGGTACGGATGCGTGCGGACAGCATCCGCGGCAGGAAGGTCGCGGGGAAGACCCAGACGAAGCGCGTGAGCACCACCACCAGGAAGACCACGACGGCATACCAGGCGGCCTGGGCGCCGCTGAACTCCCCGAGCCCGCGCAGGACGACCGGCAGTTGCAGACCGATCAGCGCGAACACCGACGACTCCAGCACGAAGGAGACCATCTTCCACACGGCCTCCTCCTGGAGCCGCGTCTCGAAGTCGACCTGCCAGGAGCGGTGCCCGAGGTAGAGCGCGACCACCACGACCGCCAGCACTCCGGACGCCCCGAACTCCTCGGCGACCTGGTAGGCCACGAACGGGATGAGCAGCGACAGGGTGTTCTCCAGCAGCGGCGCGTCCCGCAGCCGGCAGCGCAGCCAGTGCAGCGGGATCATCAGCACCACCCCGACGCCGATGCCGCCGAGCGCCGCGACCGCGAACTCGCGGATGCCGTCGGTCCAGGTCGCGCCCACCCCCGCGGCGGCGGCCACCGCCACCTTGTACGCGGTGATCGCGGTGGCGTCGTTGACCAGCGACTCGCCCTGGAGGATGGTCGTGATCCGGTTCGGCAGGCGCAGTCTGCGGGCGATGGCGGTGGCGGCCACGGCGTCCGGCGGCGCGATCACCGCGCCGAGGACGAGCGCCGCCGCCAGCGGCAGGTCCGGGACGACCAGGTACGCGACGTACCCGACGGCGACCGTCGCGAAGAGCACGTATCCGACCGACAGCAGCGCCACCGGCCGCAGGTTGGCCCGCAGGTCCAGGTAGGAGCTTTCCAGGGCTGCGGTGTGCAGCAGCGGGGGCAGCAGCAGCGGCAGCACGATGTGCGGATCGAGCGTGTAGTCCGGTACCCCCGGGATGTAGGACGCCACCAGGCCGGTGACGACAAGCAGCAGCGGCCCCGGTACGGGCGTGCGCCGGGCGGCGCCGGCGACCGCCGCGCTCCCCGCGACCAGCAGCAGTAGTGGCATCACGTCCATCGGTCCAACCCGTCCTGTCCTGTCCTGTTCCACCGGGGCGGCGCGCGCCACCCCTGTCGCCGTCGCGGCCGCCTGTGCCGCGCCCGCTCCGGCGATCTAACCTGGCAATCATGAGCGAGTGCCCGCATGTTCCCTGTCTGCCGCGCCCCGAGCCCGCCGCGCTGAGCGCCACCTGCCCCGAGTGCGAAGCGGTCGGCAGCCACCCCGTACAGCTGCGGCTGTGCCTGGAGTGCGGACACGTCGGCTGCTGCGACTCCTCGCCGTTCCGGCACGCCACGGGCCACTTCGCGGCGACCGGCCACGCGGTGATGCGCTCGTACGAGCCGGGCGAGAGCTGGCGGTGGTGCTTCGTCGACGAGACCGTCGTCTGAGCCGACGGCGCGACCGGCGACCGGGCCGGCGGACCGTGAGAGCCGACGCCGGGACCATCGGCCGGGCCGGCGGACGGTGAAAGCCGGTGGACCGCCTTCCGAGCAGCCCCCGCGGCGCCTTCCGTCCCCTTTGGGCGCCTTGCGCGGGCCCGGTCCGGCGGGATCACCGCACCCCCGGGCCGGATGTCAGTGCCGCCCGCTAGCCTTCAGGCATGATCCGCACCGCGACGGTCGACGACGTACCCGTCATCCACACGATGATCCGCGAGCTGGCCGAGTACGAGCGGGCCCGGGAGTCCGCGAAAGCCACCGAGGCGCAGTTGCGCGAGGCGCTCTTCGGCGCGCATCCGGCGGCGTTCGCGCTCATGGCGGAGGACGTCGAGGGGCCGGTCGGCTTCGCCCTGTGGTTCCGGAACTTCTCGACGTGGGCGGGCACGCACGGTGTCTATCTGGAGGATCTCTACGTCCGTCCGGAGGCGCGCGGCGGCGGTCACGGCAAGGCGCTCCTCGCGGCGCTCGCGGAGATCTGCGCGGAGCGCGGCTACGAGCGTTTCGAGTGGTCAGTCCTGGATTGGAACGAACCGTCCATCGGTTTTTACCGGTCGATCGGCGCCGAACCCATGGACGGATGGACCGTCTTCCGGCTCACTGGAGATGCACTGCACAACCTTGCGGGCGTCTCGAACGTCAACGCAGCGTAACTAGTTCCGATTTGGCAGTGCAGACCCCTAGCCACTGTCCGTACCCGTAGGCTTACAATGAGTGACAGTCGTAGGACTGCGGGACGCTGTGAGACCACCCGTCGCACCGGAAGCCGGCGCTGCCTCTTCCGGGCGACATCGCCCCGCGGATCGCGATAGCGTCGCAGGCGAACCATGTGCCGCGCCGGATCGTTCTCCTCTTGTCACGAGAGGGGCCGCGACCGGCGCGAATATCAGCTCAACCAGCTTGTGTCACCTTGGAGGTGAGGGTGTCCCAGATCGCAGGCGAGCCCGGGACCCAGGACTTCGTGGAAGTCCGGCTGCCCGCTGCGGGTGCCTACCTGTCGGTGCTGCGTACGGCCACGGCCGGACTCGCAGCCCGCTTGGACTTCACCCTCGACGAGATCGAGGATCTGCGCATCGCCGTGGACGAGGCGTGCGCGATTCTTCTGCAACAGGCCGTGCCCGGCTCCGTACTGAGCTGCGTCTTCCGCCTGATCGACGACGCGCTGCAGGTGACCGTCTCGGCCCCGACGACCGACGGCCGCGCCCCCGAGCGCGACACCTTCGCCTGGACGGTGCTCTCCGCGCTGGCCGGCAAGGTCGACTCCACCGTCGCGGAGGACCGTACGGTCACCATCAGCCTGTACAAGGAGCGCGGCGCCGGTCCCGGACCGTCATGACCGAACAGGGGGCCCCGTGAAGGATCTTGAAAGCGGCACGCGGATGGCGCCCGTCACGGCCATCCCCGAGCAGCATCATGCCCGGCCGCAACCGGTGGGCGCGGATGACCACGGCGGCCGTTTGGACGCGGCGGAGCAGGCAGAGCGGGCGGACCACATGGACCAGAGCGAGAACAAGCGGACCGAGCGCGATCCGCACACCCCGCACCACCCTCATGACCCTCACGACCCCCATGACCGCAGCGGCGCGCGGGCGATGTTCTACGAGCTCCGCAAGCTGCCCGACGGATCGGCGGAGCGCGCCGAGCTGCGCAACACGCTCGTACGGATGCATCTGCCGCTCGTCGAGCACCTGGCCCGGCGCTTCCGCAACCGCGGCGAGCCGCTGGACGACCTGACCCAGGTCGCCACCATCGGCCTGATCAAGTCCGTGGACCGCTTCGACCCCGACCGCGGCGTGGAGTTCTCCACGTACGCCACGCCCACGGTCGTCGGCGAGATCAAGCGGCACTTCCGCGACAAGGGCTGGGCGGTCCGGGTGCCCCGCCGCCTCCAGGAACTGAGACTGTCGCTGACCACCGCGACCGCCGAGCTCTCACAGCGCCACGGCCGCTCCCCCACGGTCCACGAGCTGGCCGAGCACCTCGCGATCTCCGAGGAGGAGGTCCTGGAGGGCCTGGAATCGGCCAACGCGTACAGCACCCTGTCCCTGGACGTACCGGACACCGACGACGAGTCACCGGCCGTCGCCGACACCCTGGGCGCCGAGGACGAGGCGCTGGAGGGCGTCGAGTACCGCGAGTCGCTCAAACCGCTGCTGGAGGACCTGCCGCCGCGGGAGAAGAAGATCCTGCTGTTGCGCTTCTTCGGCAACATGACCCAGTCGCAGATCGCCCAGGAGGTCGGCATCTCCCAGATGCACGTCTCCCGCCTGCTGGCCCGCACCCTGGCCCAGCTCCGCGACAAGCTCCTGGTGGAGGAGTAGCCCGGCAGCACCTGCACCCGTCACCCGCATGTGCACCACCGCCACCGCCCCGGCCTCGATGTCCGAGCCCGGGGCGTCGTGCGTGGGGCGCCGCGTGCGGGGCCTCGTACGGCGGGCGCGGATTCCGTACGGCGTACGTCACATGCGGGGCGTCGTACGGGGCGCCCGCGGTCGGGAGCGCACCTCGGACGCCGTCCCTCACTCCCTCGGGGTGATCCCCAGCGCCTCGGTGGCCGTCGGATTCACCAGCAGCCCGAGTACGGCGATCGCGACCACCGCCAGACCGACACCGGCCGCGATCAGCGCGCCACCGCCGTTGATCAGCGTCCAGGCCACCGGGAACGCCACGATCTGGGTGATCAGCGAGGGCCCGCGGCTCCAGCGGCGCCGCAGCCACAGCCCGCGCGCCGCGACCAGCGGCAGCACCGCCAGCGCGATCACGGTCAGGCCGCCCGTCTCCGCCTGCCGCGGACTGTCGGGCGAGCCGGCCAGCCCGTCGACGAGCATGTAGATGCCGAGGGCGGCCAGCGCCACACCCTCGACGGCGGTGAGCACCGCGGCGGCACTGAGCCGGGCCGGCCGCGGCCCGCTCGGTCCGGAGGAGGCAGTCGCGCCGGCCTTGGCGTCCGGCCGCTTCCCGCCCGCCTTCCCGCCCGAACCGCCCTTCCCGGCCTTCTCCGCCTTCGCAGGCTTCTCGGCCTTCCCGGACTTTCCGCCCGATCCGGCCTTGGCACCCCCGGCCTGCACGTTCTCCCCGTCCGGCTTACTGCCCCGTGTCGCCTCGGCCGGCCGGGAGGGCTTGGCCGCCTTGGCCGCGGGCCGTTTCTGCTTACTGCTCACCCCAGCAGGGTAGCCCCGGGACCCCCTCCGCACGGCGGGCAGGGAGTGGGTCGGGTACCGGCAGGTAGGTACCCTGCTGCACATGCGCGCACTTCTCGTGGTCAATCCCGCAGCTACCACCACCAGTGCGCGTACGCGTGAAGTGCTCACCCACGCGCTGGCCAGCGATCTGAAGCTGGAGGTCGCCGAGACCCGCTACCGCGGACACGCCCGGGACCTGGCCCGGCAGGCGGCCGAGGGCGGGCAGATCGAGCTGGTCGTCGCGCTCGGCGGCGACGGCACGGTGAACGAGGTCGTCAACGGTCTGCTGACGCACGGCCCCGCCCCCGAGTCCCTTCCGCGCCTGGCCGTCGTCCCCGGCGGCTCCACCAACGTCTTCGCCCGGGCCCTCGGTCTGCCCAACGACGTGGTCGAGGCGACCGGCGCCCTCCTGGACGCGCTGCGTGACGGCAGCGAACGCACGGTCGGCCTGGGGCTGGCCGCCGGCACGCCGGGCACGGAGGACGAGGGCGTACCGGCCCGCTGGTTCACGTTCTGCGCGGGCTTCGGTTTCGACGCGGGCGTGGTCGGCCGGGTCGAACAGCAGCGGGAGCGGGGCAAGCGTTCGACGCACTCGCTCTACATGCGGCAGGTGCTGCGCCAGTACGTCGGCGAGTCGAACCGCCGGCACGGCACGATCACCCTGGAGCGCCCGGGCGAGGACCCGGTGGAACAGCTGGTCATGTCGATAATCTGCAACACCGCCCCCTGGACCTACCTGGGCAATCGCCCGGTCTACCCGGCCCCGGCGGCCTCCTTCGACACGGCGCTCGACGTGTTCGCCCTGTCCAAACTGTCCGCATCCGCGGTGACCCGTTACGCGACCCAGCTCCTGGCGTCAACACCGGAGCGCGGCCCCCGGGGCAAGCATGTGGTCTCGCTCCATGACTTGACGGACTTCACCTTGCATTCGCAGGCGCCACTGCCCTTCCAGATGGACGGTGACCACCTGGGACTCCGTACGAGCGTGACGTTCACAGGCGTTCGCCGTGCACTGCGTGTGATTGTGTGAGCAGTAGGGCCTAAAGTCCTTTCAGTCGAACGTTTAGGCTGACTTCCACCCCCTAGAAGTACGGCTGTGACCTAGGCGACACCAAGGAATCAAAAAAAGTTTCCGGAAGGGGTTGTATCCGCCGCCGAGGTTTGCGAGTCTCTTCATGGCGATCGGGACGGCCGTTTCTACCGGCCCCCTTGAGAGCCCGAATCCTCCTCCTCATTCTTCAGGACCGCACCAGTTCTCAACTGGGGTTCGGCCCTTCCCTTGTGGAGGGATTCGTGAAAGCGTTCACATTCACAAGCAACGATCCCGTCACACGAGGAGATGGAGCAGCCATGGACTGGCGTCACCGCGCCGTTTGCCGCGAGGAAGACCCCGAGCTCTTCTTCCCCATCGGCAACACCGGTCCTGCGCTGCTGCAGATCGAGGAAGCCAAGGCCGTCTGCCGCCGCTGCCCCGTCATGGAGCAGTGCCTGCAGTGGGCGCTTGAGTCCGGCCAGGACTCCGGCGTCTGGGGTGGTCTCAGCGAAGACGAGCGCCGCGCCATGAAGCGCCGTGCAGCTCGCAACCGGGCGCGCAACGCCAGCGCCTGACCGCCAGACGCCCCCGTGGCCCCCGAGCCGCAGCGCGCAGTACCCCCGATGCTCCCCCAGCGCCCTGAGCGCCTGGGAGCTCCCCACGCAACGTGAGCTTTGAGCCCCGGACCGGATAGGTCCGGGGCTTACTGCTGTCCGGACCCGCCGGCCTGCGGCTCACCGCCGACCCGGCGCACCCCGCCCACCCGGCGCACCCCGCCCTCACCCTTGCCTGCCACCCTCGCCCTTGCCGCCCTCGCTCCAACCTCCGCCCGCACCCCCGACGCGCCCCGCCCCGCCTTCGTCCGCGCCTCCGGAAAGGTCCGGACCTTCATCTCCCGGGCGTCCCTGGTGACTTACCCCACCCCGGCGTTGTCCATTCGCCGCCCCCGCCGTCACTCTTCCGTTACGTCGTTCTGCTGTACGGCCATTCGGCGGACCAGGTGCACCGCGCGGTATTTTCTCCGTATTTCCCGAATTCCACGCGCTCGCCGCTCACTTGATGAGCGGTGTCTTCATCAGTGCTTCTCGGCGCGTACGGGAATGTCGAGAATCACCTGGGTGCCCCGTTCGGCTCCGGGCACCATGTCGAACTTTCCGCCCAACTCGCCCTCCACGAGCGTACGGACGATCTGCAGCCCGAGATTGCCGGCCCGGTGCGGGTCGAACCCGTCCGGCAGGCCGCGGCCGTTGTCCTGAACCGTGACCAGCAGACGGGGTTCCGTACGGCTGCCGCCGCGGACCGCGCCCACCTCGACGGATCCCTGGTCACCCGGCACGAAGGCGTGTTCGAGGGCGTTCTGCAGGACCTCCGTGAGGACCATGGAGAGAGGGGTGGCGACCTCGGCGTCGAGTATGCCGAAGCGGCCCGTACGACGCGTGGTCACGGCGCCCGGCGCGATCTCGGCGACCATCGCCAGCACCCGGTCGGCGATCTCGTCGAACTCGACCCGCTCGTCCAGGTTCTGGGACAGTGTCTCGTGCACGATCGCGATCGAACCGACCCTGCGTACGGCCTCGTTGAGCGCCTCGCGCCCCTGTTCGGAGTCCATCCGGCGGGACTGGAGGCGCAGCAGGGCGGCGACGGTCTGCAGATTGTTCTTCACCCGGTGGTGGATCTCCCGGATGGTGGCGTCCTTGGTGATCAGTTCCCGTTCGCGGCGCCGGAGTTCGGTGACGTCGCGCAGCAGGACCAGCGAACCGATGTGGGTGCCCTTGGGCTTGAGCGGGATGGCGCGCAGCTGGATCACCCCGTCCTCGCCCTCGACCTCGAACTCCCGGGGCGCCCAGCCGCTGGCCAGCTTGACCAGCGCCTCGTCGACGGGGCCGCGCGCGGGCGCCAGTTCGGCGGTGGTCTGGCCCAGGTGGTGTCCCACGAGGTCGGCGGCGAGGCCGAGGCGGTGGTAGGCGGACAGCGCGTTCGGGCTGGCGTACTGGACGACGCCGTCCGCGTCCAGCCGGATCAGCCCGTCGCCGGCCCGCGGCGAGGCGTCCATGTCGACCTGCTGGCCGGGGAAGGGAAAGGATCCTGCGGCGATCATCTGGGCGAGGTCCGAGGCGCTCTGGAGGTACGTGAGCTCCAGCCGGCTCGGCGTCCGTACCGTCAGCAGGTTCGTGTTCCGCGCGATGACGCCCAGCACCCGGCCCTCGCGGCGCACCGGGATCGACTCGACACGTACCGGCACCTCCTCGCGCCACTCGGGATCGCCCTCCCGTACGATCCGTCCCTCGTCCAGGGCGGAATCGAGCATCGGGCGGCGGCCGCGCGGAACGAGGTGGCCGACCATGTCGTCCTGGTAGGAGGTCGGCCCCGTGTTGGGCCGCATCTGGGCGACGGACACGTACCGCGTGCCGTCGAGGGTGGGCACCCACAGCACGAGGTCGGCGAAGGACAGGTCGGAGAGCAGCTGCCACTCCGAGACCAGCAGGTGCAGCCACTCCAGGTCGGAGTCGCTGAGGGCGGTGTGCTGGCGTACGAGATCGTTCATGGAGGGCACGCCTTGGAGCCTACCGGCGTACGGTGTAGGTGTTGTCCTTGCAAGGCCATGGACAGATCTGATTGGTCTAGTCCACAATGAGTCGGTACCGCACCCCGCGAGGGGCGCGGCCTCAGGGCCCGCGGTACCGGCACAGACTTCGCGAACCTCCAGAAACCTCCGCTCTCCCCGCACAGGAGAGCGGAAAGAGGCCCGAGCGCTCTCTGCCCTGACTGCGCGACGGCCTCCGGTCGACCGGCCTCTGGGCAGGCGGATGTTCCTACCGCACGTGGGGCGCCTCCTGCCGCCGGGCCGGCCGATGAAGCTCCGGGCTGCGGTGCCGGACAGGTTGAGGGTCCTGTCCCGGCGCCGCGGCCCGCGGGTGTTTCCGGACCGACAGACTTCCACCCCACTCCACCTCACCCCCTCCCCCTTTCCCCTACGCCTCCCGCGCCGAGCCGCCCTCCCCTTCCTCATCGCTCCGGCCGGCGGGCCAGGCGGCCATCGCGAGTTCGGCGACCCGCTCCAGGGTCGTACGGTCCGCCCCGTCCCGCGCCTGCTGCGACATGCCTTGGAGCACGGTCGCGCCGTAGGTCGCGAGCGCGTGCGCGTCGATGTCACCGGGCAGCTCACCACTGCGGATGTCCTCCCGGATCCGCCCTTCGAGCAGTTCCACGGTCTGCGCGCGGCGTCCCTGAAGGCTGCGCATGACCTCTTCGGACTGCACCGTGCAGTTGGTGGCGGCCGTGATGATCATGCAGCCGCGCGGATAGCCCGGGAGGGTGTGGAAGGCCGCCGCCTCGTGCAGCATCCGCGCCACGGCCCGGCGCGCCGTCGGCTCCTCGGTCAGGGCCTGGCCGGAGAAGGCGCCGAAATCCCGGACGTACGCCTCGACCGCCTCCTCGAAGAGCGTCCGCTTGTCACCGAACGCCGCGTACAGGCTCGGCGCCTTGATGCCCATGGTCTCGGTGAGGTCGGCGATCGACACGGCTTCGTAGCCGTGTTCCCAGAAGGCGCGCATCGCCTGCTCCAGGGCCGTCTCGCGGTCGAAGGACCGGGGCCGCCCACGCTGTTTCGTTGCCATCCCCCAATTCTATAGCGCTCGCTACGAAAACCCTGCTACGGTCTTTCTATAGCAACCGATACAGAAAAGGGGGCGCGGTCATGGGCGTGCTCACAGGCAAGACGGCGCTGGTCACGGGCGGCAGCAGGGGCATCGGCCGGGCGATCGCCGAGCGGCTGGGGCGGGACGGCGCGCTGGTAGCGGTGCACTACGGACGCGACGAGGCGGCGGCGAAGGAGACGGTGACGGCGATCGAGGAGGCGGGCGGCCAGGCCTTCGCTCTCCGCGCCGAACTGGGCGTGCCGGGTGACGCGGCGGCACTGTGGTCCGCGTTCGACGCCCAGACGGAGGGCTTGGACATCCTGGTCAACAACGCCGGCATCGACGGCCGGCGCGAACCACTGCCGGGCGTCACCGAAGAAGACTTCGACCGCGTCTTCGCAGTCAACACGAAGGCTCCGTTCTTCGTCACCCAGCTGGGCCTGGCGCGACTGCGCGACGGCGGCCGCATCATCAACATCTCTACGGTCCTCACCCGCGGCGCCGCCTCCCCCGAGCTGATCGCCTACTCGATGACCAAGGGCGCCCTCGACGTCTTCACCTCGACCCTCGCCAAGGACCTGGGCCCCCGCGGCATCACGGTCAACGCGGTCGCCCCTGGCGTGATCGACACCGACATGAACGCGGCCTGGCTCCGCGACGATCCGGAGGCATGGCGGACGTCCGCGGAGATATCTCCCCTGGGCCGCGTCGGCGAGCCCCGCGACATCGGCGACATCGTCGCTTTTCTGGCCTCGGACGACAGCCGTTGGATCACGGGCCAGTGGGTCGATGCGACGGGGGGTGCGCTGTTGTGACGGGGAGGGGGCTGCTCGCACGGGGGTGCTGCGCTGACGGGTGGACTGTGACGGGGATGTGCGACGGGCGTCTGCCCTGACGGGAGGGCTGCTACAAGGAGAGAACTGCCTAGAGGGGGTCTGCGACTGGGGCTGCGCTGCTCTAACCGGGGGCTGCCATGACGGAGAAGGGCTGTCGCGACTGGGTGGTGCTGTCGTGTTGGAGAGTGCATTGCTCTACCAGGGTGGCGCTGCTCTGATGGGGAAGGATCCACGGCTCTATCTCGTTTCTGATGGCTCTTGTCGGCGGGTTGGACCCCGCTCGGGTCCGGGCAGGCGTCGGGCATGGTGCTACGACATGAGCTGACCGATGCGCAGCGGCAGGCGATCGAATCACTGTTGCCGGTCAACGGCCGGCCCGGCGGGCAGTGGGCGGATCACCGGACGGTGGTCAACAGGGTGCTGTTCCGGATCCGTACCGGGGTGCCCTGGCCAGATCTGCTCGAACGGAACGGCCCCTGGCAGACCGTCTACGAACACCATCGGCGCTGGTCGGCGGACGGCACCTCGCAACGCATCCTGAGTGAGCTGCACATCGAGGACGACGCTGGTGGCCCCGACGGTGCACTGGTCCGTGATCTGAAGCGGGAGTGGGAGTGGGCGGCGAACATCGACTCCACCTCCTGAACCTCCTGCCGGCCCCACCAGCACACGGCCGAGGCCCGGCACCGGCCCTCGGGCGACGTCTCACAAAACGGGGCCGGAGGCGAGTGAAAGAACGGAGGACGTGAGGTCCTGGGGGGCTCCCGGGGCGGATTGATCAGCAAGGTGCATCTGCTGGCCGGCGGCCCGCCCGCCCGTCCGCTGACCTGCAAGGCCGCCCCGGGGCAGCAGTCCGACAGTCCCCTGCTCAAGCCCGTCCTGGAGGGGCTGCCGATCCGGCGGTGGGGGCCGGGCCGCCCGCGCTGCTCCGAACCGTCTGCGAGGGGACAAGGCGTATTCAGCCGCACCAACCGCTCCTGCCTGCACCGCCGGAACTCCAAGACGACCATCACCGAACCGGCCGACCAGCGGGCCAACCGCCGGCGCCCCGGCCGGGCCAGCGGCCACCCACCGGCCTTCAGCACCAGCCAGTACCGGCAGCGCAACGCGGTCAAGCGATGCGTGAGCAAGTGCAAGCAGTCCCGCACAGTGGCCACCCACTACGACAAACGCGCGCACATCTTCAACGGCGCCCTGACCACAATCGTCATCGTCATCGTCATCGTCATCTGAGCCACGACACGGTCCAAGAGCCATCAGTCACGGCCTAACGGCGAGGGCTGCCCTGACGGAGGCGCTGTCCCGGTGAGGGGGCGTTGCTCTGGAGGAGGGCTCTGCTCTGGAGGGGGCTCGGGTCTAGAGGGGAGCGCTGCTCTGACGGCGGGCAGGCGGGGCCCGGGCATCGGGTGGCGGTTGGTCCCGGGGGAGAGCGCATCGGGGGCAGTCCGCAGCCCTCAGCGCCAGGCCCGTTGTTCCCAGACGGTCGATCGCTGACTGCCGCGCCTCCTCCCCGGGCGCCGTCACCGGGGCGCCCGGCACCCGGGTCCGGCCCCCGACCCCTGGCGTCCGCCCCCCGGCACCCGGTGTCCGCCCCCGGTGCCCGGCGTCCGGTGTCCGGTGTCCGGCGTCCGGCGTCCGGCGTCCGGCGTCCGGTGTCCGGCGCGCTGCGTACTGGTCGCCCGGGGGCGCATGGATCAAGCTCAAGAGGCGCTTTCGTGGGTGGGGTGGGGTAGGGGGCGGGGGGGGAGAAAGCGGGGCGGCGGAGCGGGGCGGGATCGTGCGGGGAAGAGGACAGGGTGGGGGCGGGGCGGGGGGAGAGAGCAAGGGGAACGGGGCGGAGGGGAGAAGTCGGGCAGGGGTGGGGCGGGTGGAGAAGGCGGCAGGGGTGGGGCTGAGGGGAAGGGAGGAGAGGCGGCAGGGGTGGGGTGGGGAGAGGGTGGGGCGGGTCAGTGGGTTTTTGTGACCTTGGCCAGGGAGCGGGGGGCGTCGGGGTCCTGGCCTCGGGCGAGGGTCACCTCGTAGGCGAGCATTTGGAGGGGGAGGATTTCGAGGACCGGCTGAAGTTCCTCGGCCACGCCGTCGGTCGGCAGCGCGAAGCCCGCCGCGGCCCGGTCGACCTCGGCGCGGCTGCCGATGACCACCAGGTCGGCGCCCCGGTCACGCAAGCGCTCCAGTACGGGCCGCAGCGCCTCGCCGCCCTTGCCGTCGGTGACGATCGCGATCACCGGGGAGATGTTGTCGACCATGGCGAGCGGGCCGTGCAGGAGGTCCGCGCCGGAGTAGGAGAGGGCCGGGATGTAGCTGGTCTCCATGAGCTTCAGGGCGGCTTCCTTGGCCGTCGGGTAGCCGTAACCACGCGAGGTGAGCACCATGCGCTCCGCGAAGCGGTAGCGGGCGGCGAGGGCCTTGACCTCGGCGTGGCGGGCGAGGACGGACTCGGCGAGGTCCGGCAGCGCCTTCGCGGCCAGGTCGCCCGCGGCGTGCGGGCCCGGGTGGCCCCAGCTGTCGCGCAGGCCGTCGACGAAGAGGTAGAGGGCGAGGAGTTCGGCCGTGTACGTCTTCGTGGCGGGCAGGGCGCGTTCCGGGCCGGCCAGCACGTCGACGTGGAACTCGCTGACGCCGGCGAGCGCCGATCCGGCGTTGTTGGTCACCGCGAGGGTGATGGCGCCGGCCTCGCGGGCGGCCCGGGTGGAGGTGATGAGGTCGGGTGAACCGCCGGACTGACTGACCGTGACGACCAGGCAGTCCCTGAGATCGGGCCGCGCGCCGTAGGCGGTGGTCGTGGACATGGAGGTGAGGCCACAGGGCATGCCGAGTCGCACTTCGAACAGGTACTTGGCGTAGAGGGCCGCGTTGTCCGACGTACCGCGCGCGGTGAACAGGACGAACCGCGGCCGGCGGGCTGCGACCTGCTCGGCGACGGTACGGATGCGTGACGCGCCCTCGGCGAGGATGCGGCGCAGGACGTCGGGTTGTTCGGCCATCTCGGCGGTCATGTAGCGGCCGGGCCGTTCGTCGGGGTTGTCGTGCAGCGTGCGGTTCGCCGTGCCGGACATCCTGGCTGCCTCCCGTGGTCTGCCGTGCCCGCGTATCGTTCGCGTACCGTCGTACCGTTCGCGTACCGTTGCCGCGGCGCTCGGAAGAACGCTTGTGCGCGTCGGTCGCGCATCTGTCACGTATCGCGTAACCGTGAAGTGGCCGCCGCACCCGTACTGGCCGCGATGGCCGCATCAGTCGCGATGGCCGTGGCGGCCGGAGCGGCCGCGTCGGGCGCGGAATCCGCGGCGTTCGACGCCAGTCGACCACGCGCGCCCCGGTCCCCGCCACCGCGCCCGCCGTGCCGTTCCGGCCGCGTCCGCCGCACCCCGTGGCCGCGCCCGCCGCCACCTCCGACCGGCCCCGCCGCCACCTCCGAACGGATCCGCCGCCGCCTCCGCCCGGGCCCGGTGCCGCCTCCGTCCGCCCTCCCTCCGCCCCCTCAATTGGCTCGCTGTTCAGTTGCGGGCCGTCTGATGTCTCCGGGGGTGGAGGGGCGGGCTCTGGTAGATTGGTCTATACCACACGAGTCCATTCTCCAGATCGGCAGGCAAAGCGTGGAAGTTGTCATCGTCCCGGACGCCAAGGCAGGCGGCGAGCTGATCGCGGAGGCCATCGCCGCCCTGGTGCGCCGCAAGCCCGAGGCGCTGTTGGGTGTGGCCACTGGATCGACTCCGCTGCCCGTCTACGAAGCGCTGGCGGGCACGGTCCGCAACGGTGGTGTGGACGTCTCGCGTGCCCGCATCTGCCAGCTCGACGAGTACGTCGGGCTGCCGGCCGGGCACCCCGAGTCGTACCGCTCCGTGGTGCTGCGCGAGGTCGTGGAGCCGCTGGGGCTCGGCGAGGACTCCTTCATGGGGCCCGACGGCACCGCGGAGGACGTGCAGGCGGCCTGCGAGGCGTACGACCGTGCGCTGAGCGAGGCCGGCGGCGTGGACCTCCAGCTGCTGGGCATCGGCACCGACGGGCACATCGGCTTCAACGAGCCGTGCTCCTCGCTCGCGTCCCGTACCCGCATCAAGACGCTGACGCAGCAGACCCGGGAGGACAACGCCCGGTTCTTCGACAGCCCGGACGAGGTGCCGCACCACGTCATCACCCAGGGCATCGGCACCATCCTGGAGGCCCGCCACCTGGTGCTGCTGGCCACCGGCGAGAACAAGGCGGACGCCGTCGCGCAGGCCGTCGAGGGCCCGGTCTCGGCGCTGGTGCCGGCCTCCGCGCTCCAGCTGCACCCGCACGCCACGGTCGTGGTCACCGAAGCCGCCGCGTCCAAGCTCAAGCTGGCCGACTACTTCCGCGCCACGTACGCCGCCAAGCCGGAATGGCAGGGGCTGTAGGCGGATCACGGAAGACGGAGCGCGGAAGACGCATCGCGGGAGAAGGTCGCGGAAGGCGGGACACGGACCGCCGCCGCACCCCGCACGGCGTGTCGCGGCCGGGGCACCCACCATGGGTGCCCCGGCCGCGACGCGTCTTACGCCAGGCGTCCGTCTCCGCGCCGCAAGTACGTCAGCACGCCAGCACCACGTCCGCGCGCCGGTGCCACGTCCACGCGCCACCATTACGTCCGCGCGCCGCCAGTGGCCTCCGAGCGCCGCCAGCGGCCTCCAAGCGCCACCCGTGGCCTCCGCGCGCCGGCACCGCGTGAGTTCCCGCCGGGCCGCGGCTCCCCTTCCGCGGCCCGGCGGGGGTTCAGGCCCCCGCGATGACCTCCGCGGCGGCGCGGCCGCAGACGCGGGCCGCGCCATGGGTGGCGATGTGCAGGGCACCGCGCGGCGGTGCCTGCGGCAGTCCCATCTCGACGACCACCGTGTCCGGGCGGGCGTCGAGCAGGGCGTCCAGGGCGGCCGCCATCCAGGCGTGCCGGTGGACGTCGCGTACGACGGCGACGATCCGCCGCTCACCCGCCGCCCGCAGCACCTCCGCGACCTGCGCGGACAGCCCGGACGCACCGCCACACCCAGCCGCACCAGGGTTCCCAGCCGCGCCAGGACTCCCGGCCGCGCCGGGGCTCCCAGCCGCACCAGCACCCTCAGCCCTGCCACCGTCCCCGGCAGCCTCGCCGCCGTCCCCAGCAGCTCCGCCACCGCCCCCGGCCCCACCACCGGCCGCTCCCCCGCCACTCCCGTAAGTACCGGTCTCGGTACCCGGCACCAGCCGACTCAGCTCAGCAGCGACCCCCCAAGGCGTCTCATCACCGACAGCGATGTTGGCGACGGGCGTGAACGCCGCGACATAGGCGGGCGCGGTGAGCGGTTCGTACGGGCCGTTACGGGTGATGCGCAGGGCGCGGCGGGCCGCGACGAGGCCGGCCTCGGGTGCGGGCGCGACCCCTCGCTCCCCAGGGAGGGTCCCCTGTGTCGCGCCCGCACTCCGGGTCCACCGCGCCAGGGCGCGGACCCGTGCTGCCGCGTCGGCGAGCCGCTTCTCCGACAGCTCTCCGTCGCGTACCGCCCTCACCAAGGCGTCCCGCAGCCGCAGCACGGTGGTTTCGTCGGCCAGTCCCCCGCCGACGCAGATGGCGTCCGCGCCGGCGGCGATGGCCAGGACGCTGCCCCGCTCGATGCCGTACGTCGCGGAGATGGCCCGCATTTCCATGCCGTCGGTGACGATCAGGCCGTCGAAGCCGAGGCCGCCTTCGGAGGCGGGGGCGCGCAGCAGGCCGGTGAGGACGTTGCGGCTCAGGGTGGCGGGCAGTGTGGTGTCCAGGGCCGGGAGCAGGATGTGCGCGCTCATCACGGCTTTGGTGCCCGCGGCGATGGCGGCCCGGAAGGGCACCAGTTCGCGTTCCTGGAGGGTGCGCAGTTCGGCGGCGATGTGCGGTACGTCGTGGTGGGAGTCGACGGCGGTGTCGCCGTGGCCGGGGAAGTGCTTGGCGCAGGCGGCGACGCCGGCGGACTGGAGTCCTTCGACGTACGCGGCGGTGTGCCGGGCGACCAGCCGGGGGTCGGCGCCGAAGGAGCGGACGCCGATGACCGGGTTGGACGGGTTGGAGTTGACGTCGGCGGACGGCGCCCAGTTCAGGTTGACGCCGCATTCGGCGAGGCGGCGGCCGAGTTCGCGGGCCACGTCGTGGGTGAGCCGCGTGTCGTCGACCGCGCCCAGGGCGAGGTTGCCGGGGAAGGAGGAGCCGCCGCGTACTTCGAGGCGGGTGACGTCGCCGCCCTCCTCGTCGATGGCGACGAGGATGTCGTCGCGCTCGGCCCGCAGCTGGGCGGTGAGCGCGGCGAGCTGTTCGGGTGAGGCGACGTTGCGTCCGAACAGGCCCACCGAGGCGAGGCCCTCGCCGAGCCGGCGCAGCAGCCAGTCGGGCGCCGAGGTGCCGGTGAAGCCGGGCTGGAGGACGGTGAGCGCGTCGCGGGTGAGGGTGTCGGCCGGGTGCAGGAGTGTCGTCATGGCGCGCGTCATCCCTTCACTGCGCCGGCGGTCAGTCCGCTGACCGCCTTGCGTTGCAGGAACAGGAACAGGACCAGGATCGGTACGGCGAAGATGGAGGCGGCGGCCATCGTGGCGCCCCAGTCGTCGCCGAACTGGCTCTGGAACTGCGAGAGCCACAGCGGCAGCGTGCCCTTGTCCGGTTCCTTGTTGAGAACCAGCACCAGCGGGAATTCGTTCCAGGCGGTGATGAAGCCGAACAGCGAGGTGGCCATCAGGCCGGGGGCGAGCAGCGGGAAGATGATCTTCACGAAGGCCTGCCGGCGGGTGCAGCCGTCGACCATCGCGGACTCCTCCAGTTCCTTGGGCACGGCGGCGACGTAGCCGCGCAGCGTCAGGAGGGTGAAGGGCAGCACCATGAGCATGTAGAAGAAGGTCAGCGGCACCAGGCTGTTCAGCATGTCGGCGTCGCGCACGATCATGTAGATCGAGATGACCAGGACCTCCCAGGGCGCCATCTGGGCGACCATGAAGGTCAGGATGATGCCCTTGCGGCCCTTGAAGCGCATCCGGGCGATGGCGAAGGAGCCGCACAGGGCGATCAGCAGCGAGAGTCCGACCGCCAGCACGGTGACGGTGACGGAGTTGCCCACCAGGGTCCAGAAGTTCGGCGCGTTCACGGCGGTCGTGAAGTGCTCGAAGGTGCCGTGGAACGGGAACCACACCGGGTCCTCGGTGATGATGTCGCTGTTCGGCTTGAAGGCCGTGGTGAACATCCAGTACACGGGGAAGACGAATCCGAGGGCGAGCACGATCGCCGTCGCGTTGGGCCAGATGCGGCCGAGCAGTGAGCGGTTCACAGCTCGTCCTCCTCTTGCTTCAGGGTCAGTCGCAGGTAGTACGCGGTCATGGCGAGCAGGACGACGATGGTCAGCAGCGAGATGGCCGCGCCCATGCCGAAGTGGAGGTTGCCGACGCCTTCGGTGAAGGCGTAGATCGGCAGGGTCTCGGTGAGCCGGTCCGGGCCGCCCTCGTTGATCGCGAAGATCTGCGGGAAGGCCTTGAAGACCCAGATGACCTCGAGGAACGTCGTTGCCAGGAAGAACGGCTTGAGGAAGGGGAAGGTGACGCTGGTGAAGACCTTCCAGGTGCCGGCGCCGTCCATCCGGGCCGCCTCGTACAGCTCCTTGGGGATGGTCGTGGTCGCGGCGTAGAGGTTCAGTGCCACGAACGGCAGCGACTGCCAGACGATCAGTACGGTGATGACGAAGAAGGTGGACAGCTGGCTGCCGACCCAGTCGAAGTGGGCCATGGAGTGCCAGCCCAGCGCGTCCAGGACCCAGTTGACGACGCCGTAGCGGGCGTCGAACAGCCACTGGAAGACGGTGGTGGCGGCGATGGCGGGCATCGCCCAGGTCAGGACGAGCGCGACGGACAGCGTCAGGCGCATCTTCTTGCCGAGCTTGGCCAGCAGGAGCCCGATCAGGACGCCCAGCACCATGATCAGGGTGACGTTGACGGCGGTGAAGACGACGGTGCGGAGCGTGACCCGCCAGAACTGCTCGCCCCCGAGGATCTCCGCGTAGTTGTCGAAGCCGCGCCACTCGGTGAGGTGCTGGATCAGCTGCTTCATGTTCAGGTTCTGGAACGAGATGATCAGGTTCCGCACCATGGGCCAGCCCAGGAAGACCGCGGTGGCGGCCAGGGCGGGGATCAGCAGCAGGTAGGGGGCGCTTCTGGCGGCCCGGCCGGCCTTCCGGCCGCGCCGGGGCGGCGGGGCGCCGCCCTTGCCGATCCGCGGCGCGGAGTCTCGAACCGCGTCCTCGATCTGCACTGACATGTCCCGCTCCCCATCACCTGGTCGTGCTCACGCTGGTCGGTCCCGTACGGGGGCCGGGACGGCCGGCTCCCGTACGGAACCCGTACGACTCCGTACGGACCCCCGTACGGTGGCGGCCCCCGCGGCTGGCGCCGCCGCGGGGACCGCGTTTCTGGTGCCGGGGCGTGCCGTTACGGGTCCGCGCGAACCGGACCGCGGGGCACGCCGTCGGTCACTGCTTCTGGGCCAGCCGCTTGTTGATCTCGCCTTCGACGTCCTTCGCGGCGTCCGCGGGGGCCTTGCCGTTGAGCACCGCGGTCATGTACGCCTTGATCGGGTTCGGCGTGTTCTCGACCTGGGCCCACTCGGGGATCAGCGGGGTGGTGCCGCTGGACTTGGCGGCGCCGGGCGCGGCGGCCTCGGCGGCCGGGTTGCCCTTGGCGGCGGACGCGAGGTCGGGGGACTTCGGGCTCCAGCCGACCTCCTTGACCATCTGTCCGTCGTTCTTCTTGGACAGCGCGACCTTCAGGAACTCCTTGGCGAGTTCCTGGTTCTGGCCGCCGCCGGCGACGGCGAGGTTGGAGCCGCCGAGGAAGACGCCCTCGGGCTTGTCGGCGGTCTCGCCCGGGATGGGGAAGAAGCCGATGTCGTCCTTGATGGCCGGGTCGGCCTTGACGGCGGTGGGGCCCTCGTAGCCCATGGCGATGATGGCGCCGGTCTTGCCCTTGGAGAAGATCTCGGCCTGCTGCGGGGTGGCCTCGTCCTTGTTCTTCGGGGCGGTGCTGAAGGCCTGGTACTGCTTGTAGATGTCCATGGCCTTGGAGACCTTGGGGTCACCGAGGTTGGAGACCCACTTGTCGCCTTCCTTCTTGACCAGGTCGGCGCCGGTCCCGATCGTCAGGCCGTCGAAGAAGTACCAGTTCTGGCCGGGGAGGTAGAGCGGCTCGGCCTGGGTCTTCTGCTTGATGGTGTCGAACGCCTTGAAGAGTTCGGCGCGGGTCTTGGGCAGTTCCTTGATGCCGGCCTGCGCCCAGATCTTCTTGTTGTACATCACCACGCGGTTGCCCGCGTACCAGGGGAGGGCGTACTGCTTGCCGTCGGCCATGGCGGCCTTGTTGAAGGAGTCGGTCCAGTCGGCGCCGATCTCCTTCTTCAGGTCGCCCAGGTCCGCGAGGGCGCCGGCCTTGGCGTACGCGGCGGTCTGGGTGTTGCCGATCTCGACGACGTCGGGCGGGCTGCTCTCGGAGAGGGCGGTGGTCAGCTTCTGCTGGATGCCGTTCCACTGCTGGACGCGGAACTCGACCGTGGCGCCGGTCTTCTTCTTGAAGTCCTCGGAGACCTGCTTGGTCCACTGCGCCGGGTTGGAGCCGTCCATGACCCAGACGATGAGCTTCTTGCCCTTGAAGTCCGAGGCCCCCGCCGTCTTGCTGTCGCCGGACCCACAGGCAGCGACACTCACCAACATTCCCGCGACTGCCGTCGCCGCTATGAGTCCACGCTTCATTGCGCTCTCCCCTGAAAACCGTGAGTGGTCTTTAATGGTTTAGACCAGTGCCCGCAGCTTGGCCTAGACCTTTTGGGGTGTCAAGGGTGTATAAGAGTCGCTGTCAGGTCCGTTACCGGACCGACATCTGGGGCCTGTCGCCGCTACGGCGGCGTCCGTCCGCAGGGCAGACGCTACGTTGGCGTCAGGCCCCGCGAGCGGGCACGGACCAGCAAGGGAGCATCGGGACCCCACCCGTGCCACGATGAGCCGCTACGTACGGAGGAGCCGGTGACGGCAGCGCGACAGGAGTCGGAGAGGCGGGTCATGGAGACCGACGGGGGCAGTGCGGACAACGGCGGCGGCGCGCGTACCGCCCGAGTGCCCAAGTACTACCGCCTCAAGCGCCACTTGCTGGAGATCACCGAGACGCTGCCCCCGGGCACGCCGGTCCCGCCGGAGCGGACCCTGGCGGCGGAGTTCGACACCTCCCGCACCACGGTACGCCAGGCCCTCCAGGAACTGGTCGTCGAAGGCCGGCTGGAACGCATCCAGGGCAAGGGTACGTTCGTCGCCAAACCCAAGGTCTCACAAGCCCTGCAACTTACCTCCTACACCGAGGACATGCGGGCCCAGGGCCTGGAACCGGCCTCGCAACTGCTCGACATCGGCTATGTCACGGCCGACGACCGCCTGGCCGGGCTGCTGGACATAACGGCCGGCGGCCGGGTGCTGCGCATCGAACGGCTGCGGCTGGCCAGCGGCGAGCCGATGGCCATCGAGACCACCCACCTGTCGGCGAAGCGCTTCCCCGCGCTGCGCCGCAACCTGGTGAAGTACACCTCGCTCTACACGGCGCTGTCCGAGGTCTACGACGTCCGGCCGGCCGAGGCGGAGGAGACCATCGAGACCTCGCTGGCCACACCGCGCGAGGCCGGACTGCTCGGTACGGACGTGGGCCTGCCGATGCTGATGCTCTCCCGGCACTCCCTCGACGCCGAGGGCGCGCCGGTGGAGTGGGTGCGCTCGGTCTACCGCGGCGACCGCTACAAGTTCGTGGCCCGGCTGCGGCGGCCGGCCGACTGACGGGCGCCGGGCCCGCTGCCGTACGGTCCGCCGTCCGCGGCCGTACGCGCCGGGCCCGACGCACCGCCTGCCGGGGTATGGCGCGAGCCGCCCTCCTGCCTCTACGGTCCTTCCGTCGTCGCGTCGACGGGAGGACGTACAGGTGCGCCCAGCAGGCAGACCTCGAAGTGCCGCCGATCCCCGGAAGATCGCGCTGTGGACGGCCGTGGCGCTGGCCGGCGCCGCCGGCTGGACGCTGCTCGCGCTGTCCCGCGGCGAGGAGGTCTCGGCCGCCTGGATGGTGGCCGCCGCCCTCGGCTCGTACGCCATCGGCTACCGCTTCTACGCGCGCTTCATCGCGACCCGCGTACTGAAGTTCGACCGGACCCGAGCCACACCCGCCGAGCGGCTGAACGACGGCGTGGACTTCCACCCCACCGACCGGCGGGTGCTGCTCGGGCACCACTTCGCGGCCATCGCGGGCGCCGGACCGCTGGTCGGACCGGTGCTCGCCGCCCAGATGGGATATCTGCCGGGCACCATCTGGATCATCGTCGGGGTGATCTTCGCGGGCGCCGTGCAGGACATGGTGGTGCTGTTCTTCTCCACCCGGCGCGACGGCCGGTCGCTGGGGCAGATGGCGCGCGAGGAGATCGGCGTGGTCGGCGGCGCCGCCGCGCTGCTCGCCGCCTTCGCCATCATGATCATCCTGCTGGGCGTGCTGGCGCTGATCATCGTCAACGCGCTCGCCCAGTCCCCCTGGGGCACCTTCTCCATCGGCATGACCATCCCCATCGCCCTGCTGATGGGCTTCTACCTGCGGGCCCTGCGCCCCGGCCGGGTCACCGAGGTCTCCCTGATCGGTGTCGCGCTGCTGCTGCTCGCGCTGGTCGCGGGCCGCTGGGTCGCGGACTCCTCCTGGGCCGACACCTTCACGCTGGAGCCGGGGACGCTGGTCGTCTGGCTGGTGGCGTACGGGTTCATCGCCTCCGTCCTGCCCGTGTGGACGCTGCTGGCACCGCGCGACTACCTCTCCACCTTCATGAAGATCGGCACGATCGGCCTGCTGGCGGTCGGGGTGCTGGTCACGCTGCCCAACCTGAAGATGGACGCGGTCACGGACTTCGCCGGACGCGGTGACGGCCCGGTCTTCGCCGGATCGCTCTTCCCGTTCGTCTTCATCACCATCGCGTGTGGCGCGCTCTCCGGCTTCCACGCGCTGATCTCCTCCGGCACCACGCCCAAGATGGTGCAGAAGGAGACCCAGATCCGCATGATCGGCTACGGCTCGATGCTCATGGAGTCGTTCGTCGCGGTGATGGCCCTGGTGGCCGCGTCGATCATCGATCCGGGGCTGTACTTCGCGATGAACGCCCCGGCCGGTGTCATCGGCGACACCGTGCAGTCGGCCTCACAGGCCGTCGCCCAGTTCGGATACAGCATCTCCCCCGACCAGTTGGCGGCCGTGGCCAAGGCCGTGGAGGAACACACCCTGCTGTCCCGTACGGGCGGCGCGCCCACCCTCGCCGTCGGGGTCGCGGACATCTTCTCGCAGGTCTTCGGCGGTGCCGGGATGAAGGCGTTCTGGTACCACTTCGCCATCATGTTCGAGGCGCTGTTCATCCTCACGGCGTTGGACGCGGGTACCCGGGTCGGCCGGTTCATGCTCCAGGACATGCTGGGAAACGTCTACAAGCCGTTCCGCAGGGTGGGTTGGAAGCCGGGGCTGGTGCTGTGCAGCGCGGCCGTGGTGGCGTTGTGGGGCTACTTCCTGTGGGTCGGCGTGCACGAGCCGCTCGGCGGCATCAACCAGCTGTTCCCGGTGTTCGGCATCGCCAACCAGCTCCTGGCGGCGGTCGCGTTGACCGTCTGCACGACCCTGCTGGTGAAGTCCGGCCGCCTCAAGTGGGCCTGGCTCACGGGCGTGCCGCTCGTCTGGGACGCCACCGTGACGCTCACCGCGAGCTGGCAGAAGGTCTTCTCCGACGACCCCAAAGTCGGTTTCTTCACACAGCGTTCGGTCTATCAGGACGCCATCGACGCCGGGAAGGTGCTGCCGCCCGCCAAGACCATGGACGACATGCACACGGTGGTCACCAACTCGACGGTGGACGGCGTGCTGTCGGCGGTGCTCGCCCTGCTGATCGTGGTGGTGATCGCGGACGCTGCGCGGGTGTGCGTACGGCACCTGCGCAACCCTGCGGCGACCCGGCTCAGCGAGGCTCCGTACGTGCGGTCGGCGATCGTCGCGCCCGCCGGGCTGGTGGCCTCCAAGGAGGAGAAGGCGGAGCTGGCGGCCGCGGAGCGGAGCGGGCCGTGAGCGCGGCGCCGGTCGTGGCGGCGGCCCGGCGCGGGTTGCGCTGGATCCGCTGGTACGTACGGGAATTGACCGGCGAGAGCGCGTACGAGCGGTACGTCGCGCATGTCCGGCAGCACGCCCCCGACGCGCCGGTGCCCGGCCGCCGCGAGTTCGAGCGGCGGCGGGCCGACGCGCGCGAGGGCGACCCCGCTCCGGCTTCCGCTGCTGCTGAGGCGGCGGGGCCGGCGCGCGGCGGAGACGGCGGGCGTCGTTGCCGTACCGATATGCGGACAGGTAGTGACGCGTACAACTTCCCTGGCTTAGATTTCCTGCCCATTGCACGCGTGATCACCAAGGGACCGCCAGGGAACGGAGCCACGGCCATGCCAGAGCCGTCCGAATCAGCCGGAACACCAGCGGGCAGAGCCGCCCCGGTCGTCACGCCCAGCCGCGTGACCGCCGGGCTGTGCCTGGTCGCGCCCTTCGTGGCGATGCTGTGGGTGGGCTCGTACGCCAAGGTGGAGCCGACGCTCGTCGGCATCCCGTTCTTCTACTGGTACCAGATGCTGTGGGTGCTGATCTCGACCGCGCTCACGATGATCGCCTACAAGCTGGTCCGGCGTGAGCAGCGGCTGCGCAAGGGGGTGCGTCGCGGTGAAGGACGGCGTGAACGGCGTCGCGCTCGCCGTCTTCATCTTCTTCTTCGTGGCCGTCACGGTCATGGGCTTCCTGGCGGCGCGCTGGCGCAAGGCCGCGCAGTCCGACAACCTCGACGAATGGGGCCTGGGCGGCCGCAGCTTCGGCACCTGGGTGACGTGGTTCCTGCTCGGCGGCGACCTCTACACCGCGTACACCTTCGTCGCCGTACCCGCGGCGATCTACGCGGCGGGCGCGGCCGGGTTCTTCGCGGTCCCGTACACGATCCTCGTCTACCCGCTGATCTTCACCTTCCTACCCCGGCTGTGGTCGGTGTCGCACAAGCACGGGTACGTGACCACCTCCGACTTCGTGCGCGGCCGGTTCGGCTCCAAGGGCCTGTCGCTGGCCGTGGCGATCACCGGCATCCTCGCCACGATGCCGTACATCGCGCTGCAACTCGTCGGCATCCAGGCGGTGCTGGACGTGATGGGCGTCGGCGGCGGCGAGAACACCCACTGGTTCGTCAAGGACCTGCCGCTGCTGATCGCCTTCGGCGTGCTCGCGGCGTACACCTACTCGTCCGGGCTGCGGGCGCCCGCGCTGATCGCGTTCGTCAAGGACGGGCTGATCTACCTGGTCATCATCGTCGCGATCATCTACATCCCGATCAAGCTGGGCGGCTTCGACCACATCTTCGCGGTGGCCGAGGACGCCTTCGCGCAGCCGAATCCGGCGACCGGCAAACCACGCGGCGAACTGGCGAGCGGCCCGAACGCGCAGTGGGCGTACGCGACGCTGGCCCTCGGCTCGGCGCTCGCGCTGTTCATGTACCCGCACTCGATCACCGCGACGCTGTCCTCCCGCAGCCGCAACGTGATCCGCCGCAACACCACCATCCTGCCGCTGTACTCCCTGATGCTGGGGCTGCTCGCGCTGCTCGGCTTCATGGCGGTGGCGGCCGGGATCAAGGTGCAGAACGGGCAGCTGGCGATCCCGCAGCTGTTCGAGGACATGTTCCCCGACTGGTTCACGGGCGTGGCGTTCGCCGCGATCGGCATCGGCGCCCTCGTGCCCGCCGCGATCATGTCCATCGCCGCGGCGAACCTGTTCACCCGCAACATCTACAAGGACTTCCTCAGGCCCGGCGCCACGCCCGCACAGGAGCACAAGGTGGCCAAGCTGGTGTCACTGCTGGTGAAGGTGGGTGCGCTGGTCTTCGTTCTGACGATGGACAAGACCGTAGCCATCAACTTCCAGCTGCTGGGCGGCATCTGGATACTCCAGACCATGCCGGCCCTGGTCGGCGGCCTGTTCACCCGTTGGTTCCACCGGTGGGCGCTGCTGGCCGGCTGGGCGGCCGGCATGGTCTACGGCACGCTCGCGGCGTACGGGGTGGCCGGCCCCACGCAGAAGCACTTCGGCGGCTCCAGCGCGGAGATTCCCGGCATCGGCGAGATCGGCTACATCGGGCTGACCGCGTTCGTCCTGAACGTGCTGGTCACCGTCGTCCTCACGGTGGTCCTGCGGGCCACGAAGGCCCCGGACGGCGTCGACGAGACGTCCCCGGAGGACTACACGGCGGACGTGGGCGACAAGGGCGTCCAGGCGGATCTGCCGCCGGTCACGGCCGGGGTGCCGGCGGGGCACTGAGGGGCCGGGTGCGTCGCCGGGGGCCCGTTGTCAGACCCCCGGTGCACACTGGGCTCATGGACATCACGATCAGGGCCGCGCGGCCGGAGGAGTTCGAAGCGATCGGCGAACTCCTCGTGGCGGCCTACGCGGCGGACGGACTGCTGGCGTTCGGGGCCGACGACCCGTATGCGGGCAAGCTGCGCGAGGTCGCGCGGCGGGCGGAGCACGCCGAGGTGCTGACGGCGGTCGACGCCGACGGCGCGGTGCTGGGGGTGGTGACCTTCGCCGCCCCCGGCAGCCCGTACGCCGAGATAGCCGCTCCCGACGAGGGCGAGTTCCGGATGCTGGCCGTCGCCCCCGACGGCCGCGGGCGCGGCATCGGCGAGACGCTGGTTCGCGCCTGCATGGACCGCGCCCGCTCCCTCGGCCTGTCCCGCATGGTGCTCTCCACGATGCCGCACGTCGAGAAGGCCCATCGGGTGTACGAGCGCATCGGGTTCACCCGGATACCCGAGCGGGACTGGGCACCGGTGCCGGGCGTCGAGCTGTGGGCGTTCACCTGCGACTTGGACAGGGCCTAGGGGGCCCGGGGACGGGCGGCCGGGGCCCGGGTACGGGGTTACGGCCTCACCCGCCGTACGAACACGTCCGAGACCCCGTTCGTGTCGCCCGGGACCAGGTTGGCCGCGTCGGAGTCGAAGGCGACGTGGCGGCCCGTGGCGTCGGTGGAGGCGTTGGAGGACCAGGCCTGGGCCTGGGTGCCGTCGGTGGCGACGCTGACCCGCTCGACGGTGCCGGCCCGCAGGTCGCGGACGAAGATGTCCTGGGCGCCGTTGGTGTCGCCGGGCACCAGGTCGGGGGACGAGGACTCGAAGTACAGACGGCGGTTGTCGGCGGACAGCACGCCCTGGCCGGAGGACCCGGTCAGCGGCTGCTTGCCGTCGTGGGTGAGGCTCACCTGCGCTGTCGTGCCCTTGGCGAGGTCGCGGACGAACAGGTCCGGGCGGCCCGTCGGGTGGCCGGGCACGACTTCACCGTACTGGCTGGAGAAGACCGCGTAGCGGCCGTCGGGGCTGAGCGAGGCGTTCCAGGCGCCCACCGGCTCACCGGCCGAGCTGAGGCTCGCCACGCTCGTGCGGCCGGTGTCCAGGTCGTGCAGGAAGAACGGGTAGCTGTGCGGTCTGCGCAGGTCGGCCTCCTGGCGGGCGGCCGCGGCCCGGGCCGGCTTCGGGGGCATGTTGGACGCCTTGGAGATGAAGCCGACCTTGCGGCCGTCGTAGCTGATCACCGGGTTGGCGGAGGGGCCGGCGGCCTGCTCGCCGCCGGTGACGGAGACGCTGACCCGGGTCACGGTGCCGGCCCTGCGGTCGCGGACGAAGATGTCCTGGACGCCGTTGGTGTCGCCGGGCACCAGGTCCTCGCGGCTGGAGGCGAACGCCACGTACCGGCCGTCGGCGCTGATCACCGGCATCTGGGCGCCCTGCTTGCCCTGCGGGGGCCGCCCGTCGAGGGTGACGCTCTCGGTCCGTCCGGTCCGGCGGTCGTGGACGAAGATGTCGGTGTCCGCGTTGGTGTCGCCCGGCACGAGGTTGGCCGCGTCGGAGGCGAAGGCGACGTACCGCCCGTCGGCGCTGATCGAAGGGGTGGACGACCAGGAGTCGGCCTGGGTGCCGTCACTCGCCATGTTGACACGCTGGACGGCGCCCGCCCGCAGGTCCTTCACGAAGACGTCCGGCTGCCCGTTGGTGTCACCGGGCACCAGGTCGCTCGCGTCGGAGGCGAAGGCGACGTACCGGCCGTCGGCGCTGATCGCCGAGCCGGACGAGCCGCCGTTGGCCTGCGCCCCCTCGGCGGTGACGCTGGCCCGCTCGGTGCCGGACGGCGGCGGGGTCCGGGCGCCGGCCGTCGTCGCGGGCAGCAGCGCGGCGAGCGCGCACACGCCCGTCACGGCGGCGATTCTTCGCGCGGTGGTGCGGGTGGTCCTCATGGTGGGTTCCCCTCCTGGTCGGTACGCCGATGTCCGGGTTCGGTACGCCGATGTCCGGGTGGTGCCGATGCGCCGTACGCCGGTTCCGGCCGAGCGCCCCGGCCTCGGTACGTCGGTGCGTCGGTACGTCGGTGCGTCGGTACGTCAGTGCTCCAGCCGCCGGACGAACACATCGCCCGTCGCGTTCGTGTCCCCGGGCACCAGCCCCTCGTCGCGCGAGTCGAAGGCCGCCAGCCGTCCGGTGGCATCGGGTGCCGCGGTGTTCGTCCAGGACGCCGACTGGCCGCCGTCCGCGCCGACGTTGATCCGCTCGACCCGCCCGGTGCGCAGGTCGCGGACGAAGCCGTCCACCTGGCCGTTGGTGTCGCCGGGCACCAGGTTGGTGGCCGCCGAGGTGAAGAAGAGCCGCCGGTTGTCGGCGCTGAGCCGCCCGCCGGAGGACCAGCCGTCGCCCTGGGCGCCGTCGTGCGCGCGGGACAGCAGCCGGGTGGTGCCGCGCTCCAGGTCGCGGGCGAAGAGGTCGTACGTGCCGTTGGTGTCGCCCGGCACCACGTCGGCGGCCAGGGCGGAGAAGACCGCGTACCGGCCGTCGGGGCCGATCCGGGGGACGGCGACACGCCGACCACGGTGCCCGTGGTGCTCAGGCTCGCCGCGCGGGTGCGCCCGGTGTCCACGTCGTGGACGTACAGGGGTCCTGCGGCGGCGGGCGGCGGAAGCCGGGCCCTGCGGGGGTGAGATTCGTCGCCTTCGAGGTGAACGCGATCCGGCGGCCGTCGGCGCTGATCGACGGGAAGGCGGACGCGGCGTTCGCCTGGGTGCCGTCGCTCGCCACACTGACCCGTCGCGTCGTTCCCTTCCGCACATCGTGGACGAAGATGTCCAGGCGCTCGTTGGTGTCGCCGGGCACCAGGTCCGGGCGGTAGGAGCCGAAGACGAGGCGGCGGCCGTCGCCGCTGAGGGCGAAGTCCTGGACCCCGTATCCGTACGGGGAGGTCCCAGCGCCCGCGGTGGGGCTCATGGTGCGCCCGGTGCGGCGGTCGTGGACGAAGACGTCGCCCTCGCCGTTGGTGTCGCCGGGGACCAGGTTCGTCGCGCCGGAGTAGAAGGCGACGTACCGCCCGTCGGCGCTGATCACGGGCGATCCGGAGAGGGCGTCGCCGGGCGTGCCGTCACCGGCGACGCTGACCAGGTCGGCCTTTCCCGTCCGTAAATCCTTGACGTAGACGTCCTGGTGGCCGTTGGTGTCCGCGGGGCCCAGGTTGGTGGCTTCCGAGGTGAATGCGACGAACCGCCCGTTCGCGCTGAGCTCCGGATCGCCCGAGAAACCGTTTCCCTGCGTCCCGTCCGCGGCGACGCTGACCCGCTCGGTGGCCGGAGCCGCCCGCCCCGCGGCGGCCGCCGGTGACGCCGGCAGTGCCCCCGCCACGACGCACACCCCCGCCATCAGCCCCACGACGCGCACGGCGCCGCGCGCCGCACCGGTTCCTCGCATGTTCCCCCCTCGCACAAGGCCCCCACCCGCCCCGCCGGACCGACGGAGCAGACAAGGAGCCAATACGCTTCAGGGGTCCCGGTCAACGCGCCCAGGACATTCCGCGCCACCAATACGCCCCCTGCATCAGCCCCCGTCCAGGCCGCGCGGAACGGCCCGCCGGACGACCCGGCGAACGGCCGCGGAACCCCCGGAAACAGCCCCGGAGCCGCCGCGTGACACCCTCTCGGAGGCCCCGGGAAACCCCGGGAATCCGCCCCGCAACGGCCGCCGAATACCACGGCTCCGGACATCCCCGCGCCAACGCGACACAAGATATGGGGGTGGGTGCACGAGGCGGCACAAGATGTATGCTCGTGCTCGCTGTCGTCGCAGGGGAATCCGGTGCGAATCCGGAACTGTCCCGCAACGGTGTACGAAGTGCGCAAACCGCACTCGTGAGTCCGAAGACCTGCCCACAGTACGCCCGCGCCAGGACCGGCGCGGACGTCGATACGTCCGGGTCTCGCGGGTTGGACCGGTGGACGCTGCGCGGTGTGCCCGCGCGCCCCTTGCCGTGCCGGGGGTGCCGCACGCCCGTACGCGCCCCGTGCCCTCCCCAGGCCCCCGCCGAGTGAGGGAGAGCAGCACGTGACCATCGCGCCAACGGAGCCCGCAGCAGCCGAGCAGGTCGTGCAGCCCGCGAAGGACACGCAGCCCCAGCGGGGCCCCGGCGGCCAGGCCGCGGACGGCCCCGGCGCCGCCCTGCTGCGCACGCTGACCGACCTCACCGTCGACCTGCCCGCCACCGACCCGGGCAAGATCGCCGCCGCCGCGCTGCGCGGCCGCCACCCCGGTTCCGACGAGGCCGAGCTGCGCTCGCTGGCCGTGGAGGCCGCGGCCGGCCTGATCGGCGACGAGCCGCAGTACTCCAAGCTGGCCGCCCGACTGCTGACCCGCGCCATCGCCGAGGAGGCGGCCGCGGAGGGGCGACCGCCTTCTCCGCCTCCGTCACCGTCGGCCACCGCGAGGGCCTGATCGCCGACAGCACCGCGGAGTTCGTGCGGACCCACGCGGCCCGCCTGGACGGGCTGGTGGAGCGCGCCCTGACGGACGGCGCCGACGACCGGTTCGGCTACTTCGGCCTGCGCACCCTGCACTCCCGCTACCTGCTGCGCCACCCGATCACCCGCCAGGTGATCGAGACCCCGCAGCACTTCCTGCTGCGGGTGGCCTGCGGCCTGGCCGAGGACCACAGCGAGCGGGCGCTCGCCGATGTCGCCGAGCTGTACCGGCTGACCAGCACGCTGTCGTACCTGCCCTCCTCGCCGACGCTGTTCAACTCCGGCACCCGGCACCCGCAGATGTCCTCCTGCTACCTGCTGGACTCCCCGCTGGACGAGCTGGACTCGATCTACGACCGCTACCACCAGGTGGCCCGGCTGTCGAAGCACGCCGGCGGCATCGGCCTGTCGTACTCCCGGGTCCGGGCCCGCGGCTCGCTGATCCGCGGCACCAACGGCCACTCCAACGGCATCGTGCCGTTCCTGCGCACCCTGGACGCCTCGGTCGCGGCCGTGAACCAGGGCGGCCGGCGCAAGGGCGCCGCCTGCGTCTACCTGGAGACCTGGCACGCGGACCTGGAGGAGTTCCTGGAGCTGCGCGACAACACGGGCGAGGAGGCCCGGCGCACCCACAACCTGAACATCGCGCACTGGATCCCCGACGAGTTCATGCGCCGCGTCGAGGCCGACGCCGACTGGTCGCTGTTCTCCCCCAGCGACGCGCCCGAGCTGGTCGACCTGTACGGCGACGAGTTCGACGTCGCGTACCGCAAGGCCGAGGCCGAGGGCCGTGCCGTCAAGCAGGTGCCGGCCCGCGTCCTGTACTCGCGGATGATGCGCACCCTCGCGCAGACCGGCAACGGCTGGATGACCTTCAAGGACGCCGCCAACCGCACCGCCAACCAGACCGCCGAGCCCGGCAAGGTCGTGCACTCCTCGAACCTGTGCACCGAGATCCTGGAGGTCACCGACGACGGCGAGACCGCCGTCTGCAACCTCGGCTCGGTCAACCTCGCCGCCCACCTCGGCGACAACGGCGAGATGGACTGGGAGCGGCTGGACGCCACGGTCCGTACCGCGGTGACCTTCCTGGACCGCGTGGTGGACATCAACTTCTACCCGACCGAGCAGGCCGGCACCTCCAACTCCCGCTGGCGCCCGGTGGGCCTGGGCCTGATGGGCCTCCAGGACGTCTTCTTCCGGCTGCGGCTGGGCTTCGACTCGCCCGAGGCGCGGGAGCTGTCCACCCGTATCTCCGAGCGGATCATGCTCGCGGCGTACGAGGCGTCCGCCGACCTCGCCGAGCGGCACGGCCCGCACCCGGCCTGGTCCGCGACCCGTACGGCCCGCGGCGTGCTGCACCCCGACCACTACCCGAACGCCGAGCCCCGCTGGGCGGACCGGTGGACGGCGCTGCGCGCCCGTATCGCGGCGACCGGCATGCGCAACTCGCTGCTGCTGGCCATCGCGCCGACCGCCACCATCGCGTCCATCGCGGGTGTGTACGAGTGCATCGAGCCGCAGGTCTCGAACCTGTTCAAGCGCGAGACGCTGTCGGGGAGTTCCTCCAGGTCAACGCGTACCTGATCGAGGAGCTGAAGGCGCTGGGACTGTGGGACGCCCGCACCCGTGACGCACTGCGCGAGGCCAACGGCTCGGTGCAGGAGCTGGACTGGATTCCCGCCGAGATCCGCGCGCTGTACCGAACGGCCTGGGAGATCCCGCAGCGCGCGCTGATCGACATGGCGGCGGACCGTACGCCCTACCTCGACCAGAGCCAGTCGCTGAACCTGTTCATGGCGTCCCCGACCATCGGCAAGCTCAGCTCGATGTACGCGTACGCCTGGAAGCGCGGCATCAAGACCACCTACTACCTCCGCTCGCGGCCGGCGACCCGTATCGCCCAGTCCGCGCGCGGCACGGGCGGGGGCGCGCAGACCGCTCCCGTCCCCGCTCAGACGGCCGACCCCGAGGCCGTCGCCTGCTCCCTGGAAAACCCCGAGTCCTGCGAGGCATGCCAGTAATCATGACTACCGCACCCGAGAAGAACGCCCCCGAGACGTCCGCCGCCGCCTCGCACACCGCCACCACCAGCAGCAAGAACCTCCTCGACCCGGGCTTCGAGCTGACCCTGCGCCCGATGCGCTACCCGGACTTCTACGACCGCTACCGGGACGCGATCAAGAACACCTGGACCGTGGAGGAGGTCGACCTCCACTCCGACGTGGCCGACCTCGCCAAGCTGTCGCCCGGCGAGCAGCACATGATCGGCCGGCTCGTCGCGTTCTTCGCGACCGGCGACTCGATCGTGGCGAACAACCTGGTCCTGACGCTCTACAAGCACATCAACTCCCCCGAGGCGCGGCTCTACCTGAGCCGGCAGCTGTTCGAGGAGGCCGTGCACGTCCAGTTCTATCTGACGCTGCTGGACACCTACCTGCCCGACCCGGAGGACCGCGCGGCCGCGTTCGCCGCCGTGGAGAACATCCCCTCCATCCGCGAGAAGGCCGAGTTCTGCTTCAAGTGGATGGACTCGGTCGAGTCCATCGACCGCCTGGAGTCGAAGGCCGACCGCCGCCGCTTCCTGCTGAACCTGATCTGCTTCGCGGCCTGCATCGAGGGCCTCTTCTTCTACGGCGCCTTCGCGTACGTGTACTGGTTCCGCTCGCGCGGTCTGCTGCACGGCCTGGCGACCGGCACCAACTGGGTCTTCCGCGACGAGACCATGCACATGGACTTCGCGTTCTCGGTCGTGGACACGGTGCGCGAGGAGGAGCCGGACCTCTTCGACGACGAGCTGGAGGGCCAGGTCACCGACATGCTCAAGGAGGCCGTCGAGGCGGAGCTCCAGTTCGGCCGTGACCTGTGCGGCGAGGGCCTGCCGGGCATGAACACCGAGTCGATGCGCGAGTACCTCCAGTGCGTCGCCGACCAGCGTCTCCAGCGCCTCGGCTTCGCGCCGGTGTACGGCTCGGAGAACCCGTTCTCCTTCATGGAGCTGCAGAACGTCCAGGAGCTGACCAACTTCTTCGAGCGGCGCGCCTCGGCCTACCAGGTCGCCGTCGAGGGTTCGGTCTCCTTCGACGACGAGTTCTGATCCGGCGGGTCGAGCAGCCGGGCGGTGCCGGTCCCCGAGGGCGGACCGGCGCCGCCCGTTTCTTTATGTCCGACGAATCCGGATCGGATTTGATGAGTCGATGACAACGTGCGGGCGACGGCAACCCTGCCCCGGCCCGCCGGCTCTCCCCTGGCATGAAGGGCAGCGAGCAACCGAGGAAACGGTTCATCGACTATCCCCGCCAGGGCCGCGGCGGCCGGCGCCGCTGGCTGCCGTCCTGGAGACAGCAGCTCGGCACCGCCGCCGTCGGCGCGGCCGGTCTCGCCGGGCTCTTCGTCACCGTCTACGCACAGGTCGACATCCCGGACGAGAACGCCGCCTCGCGCCAGGAAGCCACCGTCTACTACTGGGCGGACGGCAGCCAGATGGTGAGCGAGGGCGCCGTCAACCGGCAGAACGTCACGCTCGCCCAGGTGCCCGATTCCGTCGAACACGCCGTCATCGCCGCCGAGAACGAGAGTTTCTACTCCGATTCCGGCGTCTCGCTCTCCGGGATCGCCCGCGCCGCGGTGAACATGGCCCAGGGCCAGGAGGCGCAGGGCGGTTCCACCATCACCCAGCAGTTCGTGAAGAACACGTACCTCTCGCAGGACCAGACCCTCAAGCGCAAGGTGAAGGAATTCTTCATCGCGCTGAAGCTGGACCACCGCAAGTCCAAGTCGGAGATCCTGCAAGGCTATCTCAACACCAGTTACTTCGGGCGCAATTCGTTCGGCATCCAGGCCGCCGCGAACGCCTATTACGGCATTCCCGCCAAGAGCCTGGACCCCAGCCAGGGCGCGGCGCTGGCCGCGCTGCTCAAGGGCGCCGAGCAGTACGATCCGGCGCTGAGCGACGCCAACCACGAGCGGGCTGTGGAGCGTTGGAAATGGATTCTGGACCGCGAGGTGGAGACCGGCCTGATGAGCCGGGAGGAACGCGCCCGCTTCACGACGTTCCCGGAGCCGCGCGAACCCGTGACACCGACCAGCCAGAAAGGCCAGACCGGTTATCTCGTCGACGCCGCGAAGAAATACCTCAGGAGCCGTACGGAGCTGACCGACCGCGATCTGGCCCGCGGCGGCTACCGCGTCCACACCACCTTCGAGAAGGACAAGGTGGCGCTGCTGACGAAAGCGGTGGAGGACGAACGGCGCCGCGGCATCGATCCGAGGAAACGGGCCGCCGACACGTACGTGGAATTCGGCGCCGCGTCCGTTCGGCCGCGGGACGGCGCGGTCGTCGCGCTCTACGGCGGTCCGGACGCGACGAAGCACTTCGCGAACAACGCCGACACCGCGGGCGTGCCGGCGGGCTCGGCCTTCAAGCCGTTCGTGCTGGCCACCGCCCTGCGCGAGGGCAGCGGCGAAGCCCCGGAGGCCGTCCCCGACGACGGTGGCCCGTCGTCGGCCGTCGCGCTGCCGCCCGCCCTGTACGAGGGTCTGGTGACCTCCGCCCACCCGCCGTTCGTCAGCGCGGGCAAGCGCCTCGGACTGGAGAAGATCCGGGACCTGGCCGTCGAAGCGGGCCTGCACAAGGAGAGCCTGGCCCGGCTGGAGCCGACGTTCCCGCTCGGCACCTCCACGCCCAGCGCGATCCGGCTGGCCGGCGCGTACGCGCTGTTCAGCACCGGCGGCAACCGGACCGAGCCGTACTCGGTGACCAAGGTCGTGCACGACGGCAAGCCGCTGCCGGGCCTGGAGCCGCCGGCACCGCGCCGCGTGCTGACCCCGGCAGCGGCCCGCAGCGTCAACTTCGCGCTGCGGGCCTTCGCCTGGAAGTCGCTGCCCCAGGAGACCGTCACCAAGCTGCCGCAAGGTGTCACCGCGGGCGGCACCGGACCCGCCGACCGCATGCGGTCGGCGTGGTTCATCGGCAACGACGGCGTGCCCGGCGGCGGGCTGACCACCGCCGTCACCGTCTTCCGCGCCAAGCCGGGGGCGCCGCGGCTGCTGCCCATGGAGGGCGTGGGCGGCGACGCCCGGCTGTTCGGCAACGGGATACCGCCCCGGGTCTGGGGCGCGTACGCCACCGCGTACGCCTCTGGTACGGCGAAGTGAGCGGGGGCCGGGGCGGGCCGTGGCTCAGTCGTTGGCGACGACGGGGTAGCGCGGCTCGCGCTCGGCCATCTGCTTCAGCGCGTCCTTGCGGTCGCGCTTGGAGAGCCGGTCGATGTACAGGTAGCCGTACAGGTGGTCGGTCTCGTGCTGGAGGCAGCGCGCGAAGTAGCCGGTGCCCCGGACCACGATCGGGTTGCCCTCGGTGTCCTGGCCGCGGACGACCGCGTAGTCCGGGCGGGCCAGCTCCGCGTACGCGCCGGGCACCGACAGGCAGCCCTCGTTCGAGTCGTCCAGCATCCGACGCTCGACCGGCAGCTCGTCCAGGACCGGGTTGCAGACCACACCGACGTGCCGGACGCCCTCGTCGTCCAGGCAGTCGTAGACGAAGACCTTCAGGTCCACGCCGATCTGGTTGGCGGCCAGGCCCACGCCCTCGGCCGTGCGCTGGCTGGCGAACATGTCGTCGACGAGCTGGGCGAGCTTGTCGTCGAACTCGGTGACGTCCTTGCACTCCTTGTGCAGCACCGGGTTGCCGACGACGGTGATCGGGCGGGACGTGCCGCGCTCGCGGTGAGCCTCCTCCCGCTCCGCCGCGCCGGTGACGTCGTCGACGAAGCCCTCCGCCGCCCGCTCCTCGTTGTGGTCAAAAACAGGCTGTTGCGCCATCTCCGCCGTACGCCTTCCTAGAAACCTGGAAACCCGAAATACTCGCCCTCCAGCCTACGCGGGGCGTCCTGCGGGCTCTCGGAGACCGCGTCCGGTTCCGGCCGAGCGCCGGGAGCGCGCGGGATGCAGGGCGCCGGGCGCGCGTGGGATGCCGGGCGCCGGGGCGCGCGGGGTACCGGGCGCCGGTACGGGCCGGCTGCCGGGCGCGAGGCGTGAGCGCCGTACGGCCGCCGGCCGTCAGCAGACCTCTTCGAGGTCCCGCCACTCGCGGGTGTCCGGGCTGTCCGCGACCCAGCCGTCCAGCAGGCCGCGTACCAGCCCGGCGGGGGCCGCGATACCGCACTCGCGCTCCGGCACCCACAGCGAGCCGGAGCCCGCCGTGCGGTGGCCCAGCGGACCCGGGTGGCCCGGCTCGCTGTGGTCGTGCGGGTCCAGGTGCTCGCCCTCGCCCTCGTCGCTGGGCATCCGGCTCTCCGAGCACGTACGGCACAGCAGGCGTACGGACGACGACCAGTCCTCGGCGGCAAAGCCCGCGTCGGCGGCCAGCCGCTCCAGGGCGTCCCGGTCGGCCTCCGTGGCGGCCTCCAGGAGCACCACCCAGGTGGGCACCGGGGAGGGCGCCCACAGCTCGATCTCGTCGAACACCGGGAAGGACGGGCCGGCCGCGGTCGTCCGCTCGCCGTTCGGCACACCGTCGTGCAGCACCACCTCGCCCCAGCGCCGCCCGGAGGACGGCAGCGGGATGGAGAGCACCTCGATGCGGGCCGGGTCCAGCCGGCGGCCCCAGACCACCTCGGCCTCGCCCTCGGGCGAGAGGCGCACGGCGGCGCTGCCCAGTTCCATGCCGACCGGTGCGGCGGACGGCGAGCCCTCGCCGGGGACCTTCAGGCCGTACGCCTGCCAGGCCCGCCGGGCCAGCGGCCAGTCCTGCAAGGCGGTGGCGGCGATGCCCACGTTCCACCAGTCGGGGGCGCCGGCCTCGCGGTCCAGCAGGGCGACCGCGCGCAGTCCGGCGGCGCGCGCCTGCTCCCAGTCGTGCCGGAACTTGTGCAGCAGCGCGAGGTTGAACCAGGACTCCGACAGCCACGGCTCCATGTCGGCCGCCCGCGTCAGCAGTGCGCCCGCGTCCTCGTAACGGCCGTCACCGATCAGCGTGAAAGCGCGGTCGGTCGCCTGCCGCCACGAGGCGGAGGGCCGGTGCCGTACCTTGCCGAAGATCTTCACGATTCCCGCCTGCTGGTTGCTTCCTGGATGCCGCCCCGGACGGAGGCCGGGGGCCGTTCGAGGGCCTACTCGACAACCTGCCACAGATTGCCGCCGGGCTCAGCCCGGTTGCCGCGCCGCACGCGGCCCGCCGCCGTCCCCCTCACCGGCTCCTTGCCTTTCGCCGTCCCCCTGAATCCCCGTTCGTGGGGGTTCCTTCGCATCCAACCATGCCCATCTCCGGGGCCGCTCATTACCCATCGGTTCCATGACCTTGCGCGGGCCTTTGCGGGGATCTGTACGTGGATCCGCCCACGGAGCAGTCCACGGGTCCGCCGTGGATCGGTCGTGCGACGGCGCGGGAGTCCGGAAACGGAACCCTCACGGGCCGGGCGTTCTTCCGGGGAGGCCGCCGAGGCAGGCGGCAGGACGTACGGAACGGCGGCCCGCCGTACGGCAACGGCGTTCCGGGCCAGGAGAGTTGAGCCTCTGGGGCAGCCGGTGGGCGGCGGAGCCGCGACGAACCCGGCGGCGCGAGGGCGGATCAGTGGATCGGGCGGGACGAACCGTCCCGCCCCTCACCCCTTGGGGTGATACGCCGCGCTATTCGGCCCGCGCGGTCTCACCACGCGCGTCGAGCGTGGTGTCCGGGCCGGGCCCGGTCGCCTGCTCGGGGGCCTTGGCGGCCGCGGCGGCGCGGGCCGCCGCCTGCTCCTGCTTGGCCTGTTCGAGCACGCTCTGCTCGGGCACGGCCTCGCCCGCGCGGATCAGGTCGATCCGGCCCATCACCTTCGACCGCAGGTCGACCGGGACGTCGTCATGGCCGCAGCAGCGCTTGACGAGCTTCTTGACGGCCTGCTCCAGCCCGTACTTCTCCAGGCAGGGCGAGCATTCGTCGAAGTGCTCCTGGAACTTCTCGCACTCACCGGCCGGCATCTCCCGGTCGAGGTACTCGTACAGGTGGTCGAGGACCTCTGAGCAGTCCTTCTCGTGCGGCTCTCCGCAGCTCATGATCCCGAGCCTTTCCGATCGTGCGACTGCGACGACTGCGCGGACGCAGCGCCTGCCCCGGCGGGGACCAGCCCGCGCTCACGGGCGTAATCCTCCAGCATGCCGCGCAGTTGGCGCCGGCCGCGGTGCAGACGGGACATCACCGTGCCGATGGGTGTACCCATGATGTCGGCGATCTCCTTGTACGCAAAGCCCTCGACGTCCGCGAGATAGACCGCGATACGGAACTCCTCCGGGATGGCCTGGAGCGCGGCCTTCACGTCGGAGTCGGGCAGGTGGTCCAGCGCCTGGGACTCGGCGGACCGCAGGCCCGTGGACATGTGCGACTCGGCGCGCGCCAGCTGCCAGTCCTCGATCTCCTCGGCGGCACTGCGCTGGGGCTCGCGCTGCTTCTTGCGGTAGGAGTTGATGAAGGTGTTCGTGAGGATGCGGTACAGCCACGCCTTGAGGTTCGTCCCCTCACGGAACTGGTGGAAGGACGCATACGCCTTCGCGTACGTCTCCTGGACCAGGTCCTCCGCATCGGCCGGGTTGCGCGTCATGCGCAGCGCGGCCGAATACATCTGGTCCAGGAAGGTGAGCGCGTCCCGCTCGAAGCGCGCGTTGCGCTCGGCGTCCGTCTCCCGCTTCCCCTGGCCAGCGTGCTCCTCTGCCGTGCCGTCGGTCCCTGCGTCGGTACCGGTGACCGGACCCACCTCCTCCAACACCGTGACGGATCCGGACGCGGACCCGCTCGATTCGGAGAATAGACGACGATCCGGTACCGCCGCCGCTCCAGCCATGGCGGCCTGGGCGCCCCTCAGCTGTGACCACTGCAGGTCAGCGGCCTGCGGGCGGGCTGGGCAAGCGATCCCCATGCGGCGGACTCCACTTCCTCGAAGATTCCCTCGGCGTTCCTACAACCGGCACAACAGCCGCACCCCGCACGTCATTCCCGCATCGCGGGGCCGCCCCGTGAGCATCGTCACGGCGCCCGCCGGACCGGCCCGTACGGCCGGGGCCCCCTTGACAAAACCGCTTGCCGCTTCAGCAATGAAGAGATGGACGACAAGGCGTACGAACGGGTGCTGACGAACGTGGGACCGCGGCTGCGGCGGCTGCGGCAGGACAGAGGAGTCACGCTCACCGCCCTCTCGGAGACGACGGGCATCTCGGTGAGCACCCTGTCCCGCCTCGAATCGGGCGGCCGCAAGGCCACGCTCGAACTGCTGCTGCCGCTCGCCCAGGCCCACCAGGTGCCGCTGGACGAACTGGTCGGCGCGCCGGAGGTGGGCGATCCGCGGGTGCGCGCGGTGCCGCAGCGCAGGGCGCACATGACGTTCGTACCGCTGACCCGGCAGCCCGGCGGGCTCCAGGCGTACAAGATGATCATCGATCCGGTGGCGGGCGAGCCCGATCTGCGCACTCATGAGGGCTACGAGTGGCTGTACGTGCTCTCCGGGCGGCTGCGGCTGCTGCTCGCGGACCGGGACGTGGTGCTGCGGTCCGGCGAGGCGGCCGAGTTCGACACCCGGCTGCCGCACTGGTTCGGGCCGGCGGGCGGTGAACCGGTGGAGGTGCTCAGCCTCTTCGGGCGGCAGGGCGAGCGGATGCACGTACGGGCCCGGCCGCGTGACCGGGACAAGGAGGAGCGGTAAAGGGAGCCGACAGGAGTGCGGGCTCCAATCGCGCGCGGGCGCGCGCGACGGCTGCCACCGGTCCCCGCCGGTCAGACGAACAGTCCGTCCAGCCACTCCCCCGCCGCGTCCGTGATCACGGCCATCGCCGCCGGCTCGTCGAGGTCCGCCTTCTTCGGTACGGCGAAACCGTGGTCCCCGTACGGCACCTCGACGACGCGGGTGCCCTCCGGGAACTCCGCCGGCCGCCCGAACGGGTCCCGGCCGCCCTGCACCACCAGCGTCGGCAGCCCGGCCCCGGTCAGTTCGTCCGCGCGTGACTTCTCCGGCTTGCCCGGCGGGTGCAGGGGAAAGCTCAACGCCAGTACGCCGTGCGCGCCCAGACCGCGCGCCGTGCGGCAGGCCACTCGCGCCCCCGCGCTGCGTCCGCCCGCGACGACCGGCAGACCGGGCTTCTCCAGGGCGGGCCACAGTGCGGTCCAGGCGGCGTCCAGCGTCTTGGGGGCCGGTGCCAGCTTCTTGCCGGCCACCCGCCACGGCTGCTCGACCAGCGCCACGGTGTAGCCGCGCGCGGGCAGCTCCGCCGCGAGCGCGCGCAGGTCGCGTGCTTCGATGCCGCCGCCGGCGCCATGACTGACGGCGAGGACGGCCCGCGCGTCCGCCGCCCGGTGCCAGGTGATGCGCGCCTCACCCACAGGAGTCTCAACTGTTTCGCTCACGCCCTCATCCTGCCTCCCCGTGGCCGCGGTCCGGTCCCGGGGCGCGCGTCAGAAGAGCGTCTCCTCCTCCGGTGCCGGCAGCTCCTTGACCAGCTCGGGCCCGTTGTTGCGGACGTTGCTCACATCGGTCGGCACGGGGTACGCGCGCATCAGCCCGGCGGGCGGCGGCGCGAGCAGCGGCAGCAGGTCGGCCACGTCCGTGCGGGCCGGGTCGAGCCAGGCGTCCCACTTGTCGGGCGTCATGACCAGCGGCATCCGGGGGTGGATGTCGGCGAGCGTCTGCGGGCCCTCGCCGCCGTCCGCGTTCGCCAGCGGGGTGGTCTCGGCCTCGGTGGTGACGACCGTGCACGTCACCCACCAGGCCTGCGGGTGGTCGTCGGGCAGTGTGCGGTCGCGCCAGAACTCGTAGAGCCCGGCCAGCGCCATCACCTGGCCGTCCGCCGGTGTGACGAAGTACGGCTGCTTACGGGGGCGCTTCTTCCTGCCCTGCTCCTCCAGCTGCCGTTCGGCCGCGGCCGTGACCCACTCGTAGTAGCCGTCACCGGGCAGCAGGCAGCGGCGGGCCGCGAACGGCCGCCGGAACGAGGGCTTCTCGTGCACCGTCTCGGCCCGTGCGTTGATCATCTTGACCCCGACATCGGGCGATTTCGCCCAGGACGGGACCAGCCCCCAGGTCAGTCTGCGCAACTGGCGAACCGGACGGCGGTCTTCCGCGTCTTTAAGGGGACGTTCGAGCACCGCGTGGACGTTCTTCGTCGGGGCGATGTTCCAGTCGGGCGCCAGGGTCTCCTCCGGCTCCCACTTCTCGACCTCGAAGAGCCCCGCCAGATCCTCGGGGCCGCGACTCGCTGCATACCGTCCGCACATGTATGCCACAGTGCCACGCCACATCAAGGGGAGAGATGGACACCGGTCATATCACCGACGTATGGGACAGGGTTTTCGGCATCCAGCCCGACCCGCCGCCCTGGCTCGTCCTGGTCACCGCGGTGCTCGCCCTCGGCGCCATCGTCCCGTACCGCGCCTGGCGGCTGTCCCGCAACGCCATCACCATCGCCCACGAGGGCGGCCACGGGCTCGTCGCCCTGCTCAGCGGCCGCCGGCTGTCCGGTATCCGGCTGCACTCGGACACCTCGGGGCTGACGGTCTCGCGCGGCAAGCCGCACGGCCTCGGCATGATCCTCACCGCGGCCGCCGGGTACGTCACCCCGTCCCTGCTGGGGCTGCTCGGCGCCTGGCTGCTGGCCTCCGGGCACATCACGGCGCTGCTGTGGGGCGCCGTGGCGCTGCTCGTCGCGATGCTGCTGATGATCCGCAACGCGTACGGCGTGCTGACCGTCGTGGTCTCCGGGGCCGCCTTCTTCCTCGTCTCCTGGCTGACCACCCCGGACGTGCAGGCGGCGTTCGCGTACGCGGTGGTGTGGTTCCTGCTGCTGGGCGGCGTACGGCCGCCCTTCGAACTCCAGGGCAAGCGGCGCCGCGGCCGGGCCGGGGACTCCGACCCCGACCAGCTGGCCCGGCTCACCCGCGTACCGGCGGCCGTCTGGCTGGGGCTCTTCCACCTGGTGACGCTGTGCTCGCTGGCCGGCGGCGGCCGGTGGCTGCTGGACAGCTGAGGCGGTACGAGCGGTGCGCCGGTGCCCGGCCTCGGGCGCTAGCCGTGCGCGGATGCCCGACCCCCGGGCGCGAGCCGTGCGCCGGTCCCCGCCTTCCGGCCGCGAGCCGCGCCCCGCGCCCGTACGGTACGGACGGGACGCCGGTGCCCTCGGGATGCGCCCCGGAGCGCCTCCCCGGGAGCGCGGCGCCGGACGGTGACCCGGCCTGCACTATCAGTGCTGTGTTTCCTGCAGGTTGCGCCACTTTTGATCAAGATATGCACCCCGGCCCAGCCATTAAAGTGAGGGACATGACCGAGAGCCCCGCGCATCCCGCCCTCTGGCCCGCCCCCGTAGCTGCCGGGGCGGTCGACGCCACCGTCACCGTGCCCGGCTCCAAATCGGTCACCAACCGTGGCCTCGTCCTTGCCGCCCTGTCCTCCGAGCCCGGCTGGCTGCGCCGGCCGCTGCGCTCCCGGGACACCCTGCTGATGGCCGAGGCACTGCGCACGATGGGCGTCGGCATCGAGGAGACCGCCCCCTCCAGCGCCGCCGCGACGGCCGGCGCGGACGGCGGCGGTGGCGAGGCGTGGCGGGTGATCCCGGCCGGCCTGCACGGCCCGGCCACCGTCGACGTCGGCAACGCCGGTACGGTCATGCGCTTCCTGCCCCCGGTCGCGGCCCTCGCCGACGGCGCCATCCGCTTCGACGGCGACCCGCGCTCCTACGAGCGCCCGCTCGACGGCGTGATCAACGCGCTGCGCTCGCTCGGTGCCCGGATCGACGACGACGGCCGCGGCGCGCTGCCCATGACGGTGTTCGGCGGCGGCGCCCTGGAGGGCGGCGCGGTCGAGATCGACGCCTCCTCCTCGTCCCAGTTCGTCAGCGCGCTGCTGCTGTCCGCGCCCCGCTTCAACCAGGGCGTCGAGGTACGGCACGTCGGCTCGGCGCTGCCCTCGATGCCGCACATCCGGATGACCGTCGACATGCTGCGCAGCGTCGGCGCCCAGGTGGACACCCCCGAGTCCGGCGGCGAGCCGAACGTCTGGCGGGTCACCCCGGGCGCCCTGCTGGGCCGTGACCTGATCGTCGAGCCGGACCTGTCCAACGCCCAGCCGTTCCTGGCGGCGGCGCTGGTCACCGGCGGCCGGGTCACCATTCCCGACTGGCCCGAGCGCACCACCCAGCCCGGTGACGCGCTGCGCGAGATCTTCACCGCCATGGGCGGTTCCTGCGAGCTGACCGAGCGCGGCCTGACCTTCACCGGCACCGGCCGTGTCCAGGGCATCGACGTGGACCTGAGCGAGGTCGGCGAGCTGACCCCCGGTATCGCCGCGGTGGCCGCCCTCGCCGACTCCCCTCCACGCTGCGCGGCGTCGCCCACCTGCGCCTGCACGAGACCGACCGGCTGGCGGCGCTCACCAAGGAGATCAACGAGCTGGGCGGCGACGTCACGGAGACCGAGGACGGCCTGCACATCCGGCCGCGCCCGCTGCACGGCGGCATCTTCCACACGTACGAGGACCACCGGCTGGCCACCGCCGCCGCGGTCATCGGCCTGGCCGTACCGGGCGTACAGGTCGAGAACGTGGCGACGACCGCCAAGACGCTCCCCGACTTCCCCACCCTGTGGACCGGCATGCTCGGCGAGGCCACGGCCCCCGCGCGGAGAGGCTGAGGCTCTTTCGACCATGCGGCGCTACGGCAAGAACCCCGACGAGGACGACATCCGCTTCCGTCCCAACCGCAAGGGCAACCGCCCGCGGACGAACATCCGGCCCAAGCACGAGGACGCCAGCGAGGGCCTGGTCCTGACCGTCGACCGCGGCCGGATCACCTGCCTGATCGAGGACCGCACGGTCACCGCGATGAAGGCCCGCGAGCTGGGCCGCAAGTCCGCCGTCGTCGGCGACCGGGTCGCGGTCGTCGGCGACCTGTCCGGCGCGAAGGACACCCTGGCGCGGATCGTCCGGGTCGAGCCGCGCAGCTCCACGCTGCGGCGCACGGCGGACGACGACGACCCGTTCGAGCGGGTGGTCGTCGCCAACGCCGACCAGCTCGCGATCGTCACCGCGCTCGCCGACCCGGAGCCGCGGCCGCGGCTGATCGACCGCTGCCTCGTCGCCGCGTTCGACGCGGGCCTGGACCCGCTGCTGGTCCTGACCAAGTCCGACCTGGCCTCCGCCGACGCCCTCCTGGAGTCCTACGGCGCGATCGGCGTCCCGTACATCGTCACCAACCGCGACGAACTCGCCGACGGCATCGCCGCGGAGCGGGTCCGGGAGCGGCTGCGCGGCCACATGACCGCCTTCGTCGGGCACTCCGGCGTCGGCAAGACCACCCTCGTCAACGCGCTGGTGCCGGACCGCGCACGGGCCACCGGTCACGTCAACGCGGTCACCGGCCGCGGCCGGCACACCACGACCTCCGCGCTCGCGCTGCCGCTGCCCGACGACTCGGGCTGGGTCATCGACACCCCGGGCGTCCGCTCCTTCGGGCTGCACCACGTGGATCCGGCCCGGGTCATTCTCGCCTTCCCCGATCTGGTCCCCGGCACCGCCGACTGCCCGCGCGCGTGCGGCCACGACGAGCCGGACTGCGCCCTGGACCAGTGGGTGGCCGACGGCCACGCGGACCCGGCCCGGCTGTACTCGCTACGCCGTCTGCTGGCCACCCGTGAGCGACGCGAAGGGGACTGATCGCTCAAGTTTGCTGCCCCGCCGCCGCGGTGAATGCATAATCACACCAAGGCTGGCGAAGCGGTCACGGACCGTACGGAGGCAATGGACATGGCGTGGCTGCTCGTCGTGGTGGCGGGGCTCCTGGAGACCGGGTTCGCGGTCTGTCTCAAGCTCTCCCACGGCTTCACCCGGCTCTGGCCCACGATCGCCTTCGCCTGTTTCGCCCTCGGCAGCTTCGGCCTGCTCACCCTCTCGCTGAAGAAGCTGGACGTGGGTCCGGCCTACGCGGTGTGGACCGGCATCGGCGCCGCCGGCACCGCGATCTACGGCATGGTCTTCCTCGGCGACCTGGTCTCCACCCTCAAGCTCGTCTCCATCGCCTTCGTCATCGTCGGCGTGATCGGGCTTCAGCTTTCGGGGTCGGCGCACTAGGTCCGGTGCTGTTCTGACGTCAGGCGCTGCTCCGTCGTCAGGCGCTGCTCCGTCGTCACGTGCTGCGCTGTCGTCCGGTTCCCGGCTGCCGCGGGCGGCGGTCAGGGGCGGTGGTTGGCGTGGGCGAAGGCCCTGTGGAGCTGGCGGGCGAGGTCTTCCGGTTCGGCGGGGGCGACGACGTACGACAGGGTGAGGCGGGCCGCGGTGGCGCAGGCGGTGCCCAGTTCGGGGAGGTCCTCCTTGGGCCAGTCGGCCTCCAGCGCCGCCATCGCGCAGTCGCTGAACCTGCTCACCAGGTCGGTCGGTCCCGGCGGGAGCCCGTCCGCGCGCGCCCCCGGCTGGCTGTTCGCGCCGCCGGGGTACGGTCCGCGCCGGCCCGGTGTCCCGCCCGCCGGGGTCGGCAGGCGCTCGCTCCAGCATCCCGTCAGCGCCGCCCGTACGAGCGGATTGGTCCGCGCGGCCCGTACGGTCCACGCGGCCGCGGCCACCACCCGGGCCTCCACGTCACCGCCCGTCCCTCCCGACCCGCCCGGCCCGGCGCCCGGGTCGGCCAGGGCCCGGGTGACGCCGGCGATATAGCCCTCGGTCTCTCGCCGTACCAGGGCCCTGGCCAGGCCCTCCTTGCTGCCGAACTCGTTGTAGAGGGTCTGCCGGGACACCCCGGCCTCGGCCGCGACATCGACCATCCGGACGCCTGCCCACGGCCTGGCCGCGAGCGCCGCGTAGGCGGCGTCCAGCAGGGACTCACGCGCTGTAGGCATCGTCGCCTCCCAGGCCGCCGGCCCAGGTGGCCGGTGTGCCGCACAGAATTGACTCGCCGCCAGGGGCTGTCAAGGGTCCGTACGCGCCGGGCAACCGGCGTCATGTGGCTCGTGCCCGAGACCAGTCGATACTGTTCGCACATGCCCGACTATCACGATGACCTCCGCCTCGGCCACGTCCTGGCGGACGCCGCCGACGCCGCGACCATGGAGCGGTTCAAGGCACTCGACCTCAAGGTCGAGACCAAACCGGACATGACTCCGGTGAGCGAGGCCGACAAGGCGGCCGAGGAACTGATCCGTGGTCATCTGCAGCGCGCCCGTCCGCGCGACGCCGTCCTGGGTGAGGAGTTCGGCAGCGAGGGCTCGGGGCCGCGCCGCTGGATCATCGACCCCATCGACGGCACCAAGAACTATGTGCGCGGGGTCCCGGTCTGGGCCACGCTCATCGCCCTGATGGAGCGCGGCGAGGGCGGCGACCGCCCGGTGGTCGGCGTCGTCTCCGCGCCCGCGCTCAACCGCCGCTGGTGGGCGGCGGAGGGCCTCGGCGCGTACACGGGCCGCAGCCTGACCTCCGCGAGCCGGCTCCAGGCCTCGCAGGTGGGCCGTATCCAGGACGCTTCGTTCGCGTACTCCTCGCTCACCGGCTGGGAGGAGCAGGGCCGGCTGCCCGGCTTCCTCGAACTGTCCCGGGACTGCTGGCGCACCCGTGGCTACGGCGACTTCTGGCCGTACATGATGGTCGCCGAGGGCTCGGTGGACATCTGCGCGGAGCCGGAGCTGTCGCTGTGGGACATGGCGGCCTGCGCCGTCGTCGTGCAGGAGGCGGGCGGCCGGTTCACCGGCCTGGACGGCGTGCCGGGGCCGCACAGCGGGAACGCCGCGGCCTCCAACGGCCTGCTGCACGAGGAACTGCTCAGTTACGTCGGCGACGAGCGCCGCTGAAGGCGCGGCCCGGCCCGTACCGGCAGACGGACCGGCACCCGGGGGCGTGCGAACGGAAACCGTCCGTTCCGCGCCCCTTGTTGCACCCCCGGACGCATGTGAACATGAGAACACCGAAGCTTGTGAACTTGTGAATCGATTCGCAAGGTGCTCTCCGCAAGCGACAAGGAGGTGGCTCCATTCCATGCCCATGTACGTGCGCAACGCCATGAGCACGGTGGTCCTCACCATCGGGCCCGCCCACACCCTGCGCCAGGCAGCCCACCTGATGGCCGCGCGGCGCGTCGGCGCGGCCGTCGTCCTGGACACCGACACCAGCGGGCTCGGCATCCTCACCGAGCGCGACATCCTCAACTCCCTGGGCGCGGGAGAGGACCCGGACCGGGAGACCGCGCAGGCCCACACGACCGCGGACGTGGTCTTCGCCGCTCCGGAGTGGACGCTCGACGAGGCCGCCACCGCCATGGTGCACGGCGGCTTCCGGCATCTCATCGTCCTCGACGACCTGGAGCCGGTGGGGATCGTGTCGGTCCGCGACATCATCCGGTGCCGGGCCTCGGTACCGGAACAGCGCGAGGAGCGGGTCAGCCCCGTACCGGCGTGAGAGGCCCCACACCGACGTGACGGCCGGCGCCGTGGGGGTGGTGGCTCTCACGGCGCGCGGCGACGGCCGTTGCCGTGAGAGTGCCGGCCCCTGCGATGCGGCGACGGCCCTCGCGGCGCGGCGACGGCGCGCGGGCGTACGGCGTACGGTGCGCGCGGCCGCCTGCCCGCCCGCGCGCACGCGAAGAGGCCGGAGCCCATTGGCGTCCGGCCTCTTCGGTGTTACGGCAAGGGAAGGGTCAGCCGCGCAGGGCCTGGACCGCGGCCTCCAGCCGCTTGCCGTAGTCGGGGTCCGCCTTGCGGAAGTTCTCGATCGCGCGCTGGGCTATGTCGTCGCGCGAGACCTTGGAGATGAAGCCGGCCAGGTTGCCGACCAGACGCTCCTTCTCCTCTTCCGTCATCAGGCGGTACAGGTTGCCGGCCTGCACGTAGTCGTTGTCCTCGGCGTGCGAGGGCGCTTCCGACTGGCCGGTCGTGCCGCTCACCGCGATCGGCTGCCACATCGCCCGGCCGGTCTCCACCGGGCCGCCGAAGCTGTTCGGCTCGTAGTTCTTCGCGCCGCCGTGCCGGCCGTCGTAGAGCGCGCCGTCGCGGCCGTGCGAGCGGGCCTCGGTGGCGTGCGGGCGGTTGACCGGCAGGTGGTCGGCGTTGATGCCGACGCGGTAGCGGTGGGCGTCGCCGTACGCGAACAGCCGGCCCTGGAGCATCTTGTCGGGGGACGGGCCGATGCCCGGCACGAAGTGGTGCGGGGAGAAGATCGACTGCTCGACCTCGGCGAAGACGTTCTCCGGGTTGCGGTTGAGCTCCAGCTTGCCGATCTCGATCGGCGGGTAGTCCGCGTGCGGCCAGACCTTCGTCAGGTCGAACGGGTTGAAGCGGTACGTCGCGGCGTCGGCGGCCGGCATGATCTGCACCTGGACGGTCCAGCTCGGGAACTCGCCGCGCTCGATGGACTCACGCAGGTCGCGCTGGTGGCTGTCCGGGTCCTCACCGGCGAGCTTGTCGGCCTCCGGCTGGGTCAGGCACTTGATGCCCTGGTCGGTCTTGAAGTGGTACTTGACCCAGAAGACCTCGCCGGCCTCGTTGTTCCACTGGTAGGTGTGCGAGCCGAAGCCGTCCATGTGGCGGTAGGACGCCGGGATGCCGCGGTCACCGAAGAGCCAGGTCACCTGGTGGGTGGACTCGGGCGACAGACCCCAGAAGTCCCAGACGTTGTCCGCCTCCTGCGAGCCGGTGTACGGGTCGCGCTTCTGGGTGTGGATGAAGTCGGGGAACTTGATGGCGTCCTTGATGAAGAACACCGGGGTGTTGTTGCCGACGAGGTCGTAGTTGCCCTCTTCGGTGTAGAACTTCAGCGCGAAGCCGCGCGGGTCGCGCACCGCGTCGGCGGAGCCGAGGTTGCCGGCGACGGTGGAGAACCGCAGGAACGTCTCGGTCTGCTTGCCGACCTCGGAGAGGAACTTGGCGCGGGTGTACCGCGAGACGTCCGCGGTCAGCGTGAACGTGCCGTAGGCGCCGGCGCCGCGGGCGTGCACCACACGCTCCGGGATGCGCTCGCGATTGAAGTGCGCAAGCTTCTCCATCAGGAGCTGGTCCTGGATGAGTCCGGGACCGCCGGTGCCGGCCGTCTCGCTGTTCTGGTTGTCCGCGACCGGAGCCCCGGCCTCCGTGGTCAGCGGTCCGGTGCTGCTCTGTACCGACACGTGCGCCTCCTGAGTCATGAACCTGCCCTTGGCTTGCGCCGAAACCGATCCTACATTGGACATTGTCTAAGTCAAGAAGAACCCGAGACTCGTACCGGATCCGGTGATGGACGAGCCACTGCTACCCTGGCCTTATCTGACTGATAGGTGATTGGCATGAGTGACCTGCTGGAACGACTCCGGGGACGCGGCTGGCGGCTGACCGCGCAGCGACGCGTCGTCGCCGAGGTCCTCGACGGGGACCACGTCCACTACACCGCTGACGAAGTGCACGCCCGGGCGACCGAGCGCCTGCCGGAGATCTCGCGCGCGACCGTGTACAACACGCTCGGCGAGCTGGTCTCGCTCGGCGAGGTGCTGGAGGTCAGCACGGACGGCCGCGCCAAGCGGTACGACCCCAACGCCCACCACGACCACCAGCACCTGGTGTGCTCGCGGTGCGGGACGATAAGGGACGTACACCTGGACAGTGACCCGCTCGCCGCCCTGCCGGTGCCGGAACGGTTCGGCTTCCAGGTCTCCGAGGTCTCGGTGACGTACCGGGGCATCTGCCCGAACTGCCACTCCCACAACTGACCCGGGCGACGGCCGCGCCACCGACGCCGGCCCGCCCACGGAGAGAGCCCGCGCCGGCCGGTGCGGGCTCTTCGGCTTATCCACCCCGCCCACGATGCCTGCGGTACATCCCGGTAAAGGCGTTTTCGCCCGATCCGCCGGGGCACCCAGGGCCCAGGAGGTGGTCACTGTGCCCGAGCCCGGCAGCAAGGACTACGACAAGCGCCGCGCCCGGCTCCGCAAGGACGCCGAGAACAGCGGTATCAACGATCAGCAGGCCAACGAGGAGGGCCGGCGCAGCCGGGGCCCGCGCACCGAGCGCGGCCGGGGCCCGAAGGGCGAACGCAGCGGCGGATGACGCGCCGACGCCTCGTGCGCCCGTACGGCAAAGCCCCGCGCGCCCATACGACGAAGGCCCGGATTCCTGAGAATCCGGGCCTTCGTCTTCAGTAGCGGGGACAGGATTTGAACCTGCGACCTCTGGGTTATGAGCCCAGCGAGCTACCGAGCTGCTCCACCCCGCGCCGTTGTGTGTCTACTGTAACCGCACCGCGACGACCAGCGCAAATCACGTTCCGTCGAGCTGGGGCCAGCGGCATCCGGGGCACCGGGGCGCGGGTGGACAACGCCGTACGGAGCAGCCCGGCCCCGTACGGCGCGCCCGCCATCCAGCACGCGTCCTACGCGCTCAGCTCTTCCTGGAGCGCCTCGCGCAGCCGCGCCGCGCGCTCCGCGACCTCCGGCGGCCCCAGTTCCACGGCCCGCCGGCACCACTGGTGCCCTTCGGCGAGGGCGCCGCGCCGGGCGGCGAGCAGGGCCAGCCGCAGGGCGGCGCGCCCGTGCCCGTCCTCGGCGGCGCGGGTCCACCACAGGGCGGCCTCGGGCAGGCTGCCCTCCCGGGCCAGCAGCAGGCCGAGGTTGAAGGCGCCGTTGCGGCTGCCCGCCTCGGCCGCGGCGCGGTACCAGCGCGCGGCCTCGACCACATCGCCCCGCGCCGCCGCGAACATGCCAACCCGGACCTGGGCGCGCCGGTGCCCCTGCCGTGCGGCGTGCTCGTACCACCGGGTGCACTCGTCGTCCTGCCGCCGCTCGACCGCGCCACCGTCGCGGCGGTCCAGCAGGTCGGCGAGGCGGAACGCCGCCTCGGCACTGCCGCCGTCCGCCGCGCAGCGCAGGTGCCGCTCGGCGGCCTCCGTGTCACCGTCGCGCAGGTGGACGATGGCGACCTGGAGGGCCGCCTCGGTGTGCCCGGCCGCGGCGGCGCGCTCGTACCACTCGTGCGCCATCCGCTCAGCGCCGCGTTCCGCGTACAGGATGCCGAGGTTGAAGGCGGCGTCCACGCTGCCCGCCTCGGCGGCCTTGGAGAACCACGGCTCGGCGCCTGCCGAGTCGCCGCGCTGGAGCAGCATGATGGCGAGCGCGTTGGCGGCCTCGCGGTGTCCGGCGTAGGCGGCGCGGCGGTACCACTGCTCGCCGCGGCCCTCCCGGCCCTGTTCGGCGCAGAGCAGGCCGATGTTGTACGCGCCGTTCACATCGCCCGCGTCCAGTGCGGCGCGGTACCAGCGTTCGGCGGTCTGCGTCTCGCCGCGGTCGGCGTGCAGCGCGCCCAGCGCGTTGGCGGCGTTGCCGTCACCGTCCTGGGCGGCGCGGCGCCACCACTCGGCGGCGCTCTCCTCGTCGCCCGCGTCGCGCAGCAGGAAGCCGAGGGCGCAGGCGGCCCGCGCCTCGCCGCCCTTGGCCGCGGTCAGGTACCAGCGGCCCGCTTCCTGGGTCTCCCCGCGCTCCTCCAGGAGCGTGCCCAGGTGCAGTGCGGCGCGACGGTGCCCGCGCGCGGCGGCCTGGCGGTACCACTGCTCGGCCTCGGCGTCCGGGGTGCCGTCGCCGCCCAGGGCGTTGGCGCGGTCGTCCAGCAGGCGGGCGAGGCGGTACGCGGCTTCGCGGTGCCCGCGCTCGGCGGCGGCGCGGAACCAGCGCTCGGCGCCCACGTCGCCGCGGTGCTCCAGGAGGTCGGCGAGGGCGTACGCGCCGAGGCAGTGTCCCGACTCGGCGGACTGGCGCAGCCAGTACTCGGCCGCGGGCTCGTCGCCGCGCTCCCGGTAGAAGCGGCCGAGGGCGTGGGCGGCCGCGGCGGATCCGGCGACGGCGGCGATACGCCACCAGCCCGCCGCCTCGTCCGCGTACCCGCGCTGGTGCAGCAGGACGCCCAGGTTGTTGGCGGCCGCGCGGTCGCCCGCCGCGGTGGCGGAGCGCAGGTACGGTTCGGCGCCGTCCAGGTCGCCGCGGCGCAGCAGCATCGCGCCCAGCACGCTCATGGCGGCGGTGTCGCCGGCTTCGGCGGCCCGGCGGTGGTGGGCTTCGGTCACGGCTTCGGACGCCTCCGCGGCGGCGTCGGCCTCGATCACGTCCAGCGGCATGTCGGCATCACGCTGGTCCGGAAGCACGGTGTCCCGTCCGCCCGGTGTCCCGGATTCGCGCCCGTCGTCGGGCGCGTGCACAAACCGGCCTGTCTCCAACAACCTTGCCTTGTCCCCCATGAGGGCCATCGTCGCACCACCCGCAACCCGCGTACACCTGGTATACCGCAGCCAGTGAGGTCACTACAGCGTTTTGTCGACTTCCCGATACAGAGACATGCCAAACTCCGTTCTCCTCCACTGTCGTTCACATCTGGGAAAGGCGCGCCCGTCCGGGCGTGTCGCGCCACACATGACGAAGGCCCGGATCCCAAGGATCCGGGCCTTCGTTCTTCAGTAGCGGGGACAGGATTTGAACCTGCGACCTCTGGGTTATGAGCCCAGCGAGCTACCGAGCTGCTCCACCCCGCGCCGTTGTGTATCCAAGGTACCACGGCGCGGAGGGGTGCCCGGCCCGCCGGTCGCTCCCGGGGGCCGGGCCGCGGAATCAGTCTCCGCCGGTGCCGCCGTTCTTGCCGGCGTCACCCTTCTGTGCGGACTTCTTCTCCGCCTCGGCCGCCCGGTCCAGGGCCGCCTTCAGCTTCTTCTGCGCCTCGCCGTAACCGGCCCAGTCGCCTTCCTTGCGGGCCTTCTCGCCCCCCTCGTACGCCTTCACGGCGTCGTCGAGGGCCTGTTGCACCGTCTGGTCGGCGGGCGGCTGCTTGCCCGTGTCACCGCCGTCGGACGGCGGCTGCTCCGTCCCGGAGCCCGGCGGCTTCTTGCCGAACACGACATCGAGCGCCTCGGCCAGGTTGTTGCCCAGCACGGGGTCGTTCTCGCCGTAGCTGACCAGCACCTTCTTCAGCAGCGGGTAGTTGGTGCCCGCGCCGCGCAGGTAGACCGGCTCCACGTACAGCAGGCCGCCGTTCATCGGGACCGTCAGCAGGTTGCCGTACTCGATCTCGGAGTCGCCGAGTTTCTTCAGGATGTTCAGCTCGTTGGCGATCTTCGGATCGGAGTTGAACTTCGACTGGACCTGCTGGGGCCCCGGCACCGGTGTCTGGGACGGCAGTTTCAGCACTCTGATCTTGCCGTAGTCACCACTGGTGGCATTGGCGTCGACCGCCATGAACGCCCCCAGGTTGTCCCGCTTGTTGGGGGTGAACGTCGTGGTGAGCGCGAAGGTCTGGGCCTTCTGGTCCGGCATCTTCAGGCTCTGGTAGTACGGCGGCACCGAGTTGCCCGACTTGTTCGTCGGGTCGTTCGGGACCTGCCAGCGCTCGCTGCCCGTGTAGAAGGTGTTCGGGTCGGTGACGTGGTACGTCGTCAGCAGCTGGCGCTGCACCTTGAAGAGGTCCTGCGGGTAGCGCATGTGTTCCATCAGGGACTTGCTGATGGAACTCTTCTTCTCGACCGTCCCGGGGAACGACTTCATCCAGGTCTTGAGGACCGGGTCCTTGGTGTCCCACTCGTAGAGCTTGACCGAACCGTCGTAGGCGTCGACCGTGGCCTTGACCGAGTTGCGGATGTAGTTGACCTGGTTCTGCTGGGCGACGACCGCCCGCTGACCGTCGGTGAGCGAGTCGGCGGTGGTGTCACCGAGCGTGGTGCGCGAGGCGTACGGATAGCCGTTGCTCGTCGTGTAGGCGTCGACGATCCACTTGATCCGGCCGTCGATGACCGCCGGGTAGGCGTCGCCGTCGATGGTCAGCCAGGGGGCGACCGCCTCCACGCGCTCCTTGGGCGTGCGGTTGTACAGGATCCGCGAGTCCTTGCCGATGGCGCCCGAGTAGAGGATCTGCGGCTCGCCGAACGCGACCGCGTAGGCGGCGCGGTTGACCGGGTTGGCGAGGTTGACCCCGCTCTTGCCGGTGTAGCTGTAACTCTTCTCGCCGCTCTTGTCGGAGGAGTAGTCCAGCTCCTTCTGCGGCCCGCCCACGATCGAGTACTGGGTGGTCTTCTCGCCGTAGTACACCCGCTGCTCGTACGGGCCGAACTGACCCTTCGAGGGCAGCTCGCTCTCGGTGTAAGCCGGCTCGCCGCCCTCGGCGAACGTGGTGCCCTTGGCCGCCACGGCGCCGAACCCGTGGGTGTACTTGAAGTGGTCGTTGATCCAGTTGCGCTCGGAGACGCCGTTGAGGTTCAGCTCACGCAGGCCGATGACGGTGTCCTGGTCCTTGCCGTCCTTGTCCTTGTACCGGTCCACGTCGAGCGTCGACGGGAACTGGTAGTAGCTGCGGACCTGCTGGCGCTGCTGGAAGGACGGGGAGACCACGTTCGGGTCGAGCAGCCGCACGCTCGCCGTGGTGTCGGCGGCGTCGCGCAGCTTCTCCCGTTCCGTGTCGTTCTTCGGCTTGTAGTTGCCGTCGTACCCCTGCACGTCGACACTCTTGATGTCGTACGCGTCGCGGGTCGCCTCGATGTTCTGCTTGATGTACGGCGCTTCCTTGGCCTGCTCGTTCGGCTGGACCTGGAACTTCTGCACGATGGCCGGATACAGGCCGCCGATGAGGACCGCGGAGAGCACCATCAGGCCGAAGCCGATGACCGGCAGCTGCCAGGTACGGCGCCACAGCGTCGCGAAGAAGAGCACCGCGCAGATCGCCGCGATGAAGAACAGGATCGTCTTGGCGGGCAGGTAGGCGTTGGCGTCCACATAGCGCAGACCGGTCCAGCCGTCGGCGGACTTCAGCCCGCTGGACTTCACCGCCAGGCCGTACCGGTCGAGCCAGTACGCGATGGCCTTGAGCGACACGAAGACGCCCAGCACCACGGAGAGGTGGCCGGTGGCGGCGGCCGTCGCGCGCGAGCCGGGGCTCGTGACGCGCAGCCCGCCGTACAGGTAGTGGGTGAGCGCCGCGGCGATCAGGCACAGCACCGCGCACGCGAAGCCGAAGCTGAGCAGGAAGCGGTACCAGGGCAGGTCGAAGGCGTAGAACGCGACGTCCTTGCCGAACTGCGGGTCCTTCTGGCCGAACGGCACACCGTTCACCCACTGGAGCCACGTACGCCACTGGCCGGAGGCCGAGGCACCGGCGATCAGGCCCACCACCGCGGTGACCGCGAGCAGCGCCCACTTCTTGTACGGGGCGAGGCCCATCCGGTAGCGGTCCAGGCTCTGCTGCTCCATGGACATCGCGCTCAGCGGCGGCCGCAGCCGGTGCGCCAGCCAGATGTTGATGCCGACCGCGGCGGCCATCAGGGCGCCGAAGGCGAGAAAAAGTCCGATCTTCGTCAACAGGGTGGTGGTGAAGACCGAGGAATAGTGGACCGACCGGAACCAGAGCCAGTCGGTCCAGAACCCGGAGAACATGACGAAGAGCATGGCCAGCACGGCCAGCACGCCCAGTGTCATGAGCAGGGTCCGGATCCGCCGGGACGGTCGGCCGACTCTGATCCGTGGCCCTGTCGGGCCTCCGCCACGGTCCGGCATCTGGAAAGCCAAGGTGCGCACCTCGAAGTTCGCTGTCGTGTTGAGCAGGCCCGGCGATAGTAGGACCCACTGTTGCAACTTACTAAGGCTTTACCCGGTTCCCGTTTTCCGGGGTCAGCAGGGCACGATATTGAGCATGAACAACCTTCCCGTCGACGGCACCCCCTCGCCGCCAGCCCGCTGACCCGTGCCGTACTCGAAATCGACGAGTACGCCGCCGGACTCGGCTGGGACCAGCCCGCCCGCCTCTTCGCCCTCGTGGACACCGCCCAGCTGCGTGAGCAGGAACCCTCGCTCGCCGAGCAGCTCGGTATCGACGACTCCACCACCGCCTCGCTGACCCCGGTCGAGCAGGACGAGATCCCGGCCGGCGCCCCGCTGGACGAGTTCCTGGCCACCATCGGCTGGCCGGACGCGGTGGCCGGCTGCGCGATGACCGTCGAGCGGCTGATGCTGCCGCCGTCCGCGGAGGACTCCGTTCCGAAGGGCATGGACGACGCGCAGATCGCCGAGTGGGTCGCCGGTCACCCGGACCGCCAGGAGGTGCGGATGACGGTGGCGGTGCTGCGGGACGGCACGCGCGAGTCGGCGCTGCGGCTGCGGGAGAAGGACTCCACGTCCGAGGTGCTGACCGGCTCGCAGCTCGTGCCGGGGCTGGCGGACGCGCTGTCCGCCACCTTCGAGAGCTGACGCCGCGGCCCGTCCGGGGCCGGGGCGGGTGCCCCGGTCCGGCCGCCGTGGCGCGGGGCCGGCGGGCCTCCTACGGGTCCTCCACGGCCCCCGCGGGCCCACGGGCGCGGCAGCGGCTGCCGGGCCCGACGCCGGAACGGCTGCCCGGCCCGGAGCGGGCCGCCTACTTGTTCGCGGGGCAGCTCGGCAGGTCGGCCGTGTCCCCCTTGCGGATCTTCTCCAGGGACTTCAGCGCGTCCTGGATGGTGTCCACCTTGACCAGGCGCAGGCCGTCCGGGTGGTCGTCGACGACGGACGCGCAGTTGTCCTTGGGGGTGAGGAAGTACTCGGCGCCCTTGTTGCGCGCGCCGACCACCTTCATCGCGATACCGCCGATCGGGCCGACCTTGCCGTCGGCGTCGATCGTGCCCGTACCGGCGACGAACTTTCCGCCGGTCATGTCCTCGGGCGTGAGCTTGTCGATGATCCCGAGGGCGAACATCAGCCCGGCGCTGGGGCCGCTGACGTCGGCCAGCTTGATGTCGACGTTGAACGGGAACGTGTAGTCGATGCCGGCCTGGATGCCCACGACCGGCCGGCCGCCCTCCGCCTTCGCGGTCGTGACGGCGACGTCCTTGGTGGGTCCTTCGGGGCGCTTGCCCTTCTTCTGGGCCGCGGCCGCCTCCTTGGCGGGAATGACCGTGAAGACGGCCTGTTCGCCCGGCTTGTGCCGGGTGACCAGCTTCGCCACGTCCGTGTTGGCCTTGACCGCCGTACCGTCCACGGCCTTGATCACGTCACCGGCGTGCAGCTTGCCGTCCGCGGGGGCGTCCTTGACGACGGATGCCACGACCGTCTGGGAGCCCACCGGGATGTTCAGCTGCTTGAACGCGGCGACCTTGGCGCTCTCCAGGGACTGGGTGAACTCCTCGGCGTTCTGCTGGTCGGACTGCTCCGCCGTCTGGCCCTCCGGGTAGAGCGTCTTGTGCGGCACCACGAGGCTGTCGTGCTTGAGCCAGCCGACGACCGCGGCGAAGAGGTTCATGCGGTACTCGGCGCCGGTGACCCGGACGGTGACCATGTTCAGATGGCCGGAGGTCGGATACGTCTTGTGGCCGGATATCTGCAGCACCGGCTCACCCTCGTGCTCGCCCAGGGTGTTGGTCGTGGGCCCCGGATACATCTCGGAATACGGAACGGGAATCACCATCCCGGCGCAGATCAGCGCAATCAGCATCACGAGAGAGGCGAGCAGCGTCGCGGTGCGGCGTGGCATGGAACGACAGTACGGGACGCCTCCGGCACCCGGCCTCGGGGGCCGTCCGTCCGGGGGCGGACGGGACGGGGTGCGGAGCGGGTCACGGGACGCGGTGCCCCGGAACCGCCGCGGACGCGGGGCGAGGGCGGCGGGGAACCGGAACCATGGCGGCCGCTTGCGTCCGCGTACGACGGCCACGGCCCCGGTCATGGCCCCGGCTCAGCCCGTCAGGCTCGCGCCGCGTCCGAACCGGAATGCGCCTTCTCCGGTTTCTCCATCGCCTCCCGGAACCGCGCATAGCCCGCCAGTTCCGCGACGTCCCCGGTCCTGCGGTTGCGTGATGCCCAACTGCTCCACACGACGGCGGCGATGACGGCGAGAACCGGAATCAGCAACCAGAGGAGCGCTCCCATAGCGGCCTCCCGACCCCTTGTAACAACCGCAACGACGAATAAGCAGATTAACCATCTGCCAGGTCAACGCTCACGCCAGGGGGCGGGTTACGCAACTGGAGCGCGCGTAAAGGCTTTACCGACGCCGCCCGGAACCGCCGCCACCGCCGGAAACCGGCCGTCAGCAGGCGCCGACCCACTCCTGGGTACCGTCCGAAAAACGCTGGTTCTTCCAGATCGGCACCTCGTGCTTGAGGTCGTCGATCAGCCGCCGGCAGGCCGCGAACGCCTCCGCGCGGTGCGGGCAGGAGACCGCCACCACGACCGCCAGGTCGCCGACGGCCAGCTCGCCCACGCGGTGCACCGCGGCCATCGCGCGTACGGGGAAGTCGGCGGCCACCTTCTCGGCGACGCGGCGCAGTTCGGCCTCGGCGCTCGGGTGCGCCGAGTAACCGAGGGCGTCGACGTCGGCGCCGCCGTCGTGGGAACGGACCGTACCGACGAACAGGGCCGTGCCGCCGGCGGCGGGATCGCCGACGGCCGCGAAGACCTCGTCCAAGGACAGCGGGGTGTCACGGACCGCGAGGAGGCGGATCGCGTCGGCCGCGCCCTGCTCGCCCGGGTGGTCATACGTGCCTGGCATGGCTCCATCGTGCCGTACGGGGCGGCGGCACGGGGCATGGGCTTTCCGCCGGTCCTGTGACGGGGCGTGTTGGAGGCTCCTACAGGCGCGGGGCGGGCGGGGCGGCGCGGGGCCTCGGCACGGCCGTACGGGGGCCGCTGCGTGGCCGTACAGGCGCTGCTCCGGGGCCGTACGGGCCGTCGTGGCCCGTACGGAGTCGGCGCGGCGGAACGGGCCCGACGCGGCCGTACGGAGCCGCCGTCCCCGTACGAGCCCTCCCCCACGGCGGGGACGCAGCGCACCCGCCCCCGGATCCTCAGATGCGCCGGCGCGCCTTACGGGCGCGGCGGACCAGGGCGGCGGTGCCCAGGAGGGCGACCGTCGCGCCGGCCGCTCCGGCCGCGGTGGCGTCCTTGCGGCCCAGGCGGCGGCCGGCGACCGTGTGCCGGCCCGCCACCTCCTCCAGCAGCTCGGTCAGCACCTCCTCGTTCGTCCACCGGGGGCGCCAGCCCGCCTCGTGCAGCCGGCTGCCGCTGACCACCCACGGATGCATCGTGTAGGCCAGGTCTCCGGCGGGCGAGGGCGTGAGGCCGATGCGGTGCAGCCGGGCGGCGGCGCCGAGCGCCACCGAGGACGGCAGCTCCATGCGCCGGATGCCGGACAGCTCCTCGACCTCCTCCTGCTCCAGCCACCCGTCGCAGCCCACCGCCAGCTCGCCCTCGACCTTCTCCAGCGCGGCGTACTCCAGGGCGCTGACCAGATCCTCCACGTGGCAGAACTGCCAGGCGGGGCGGGAACCGGCGACGACCAGCAGCCGCGGCGACTCGAAGTAGCGGGTCAGGGCGGTGTCCGTGCCGCCCACCAGGACGGTGGGGCGCAGGACGGTGACGTTCAGGCCGGGGTGCGCGCGGGGCGCGCGGTGCGCCAGGCGCTCGATCTCCAGGAGGTCGCCGACCCCGGTGGCGTCGGCGGTGGCCCGCAGCTCGGCGTCCTCGGCCAGCGGCACGTCGTTGTCCGGGAGCGCGCCGTAGACCATGGCGGAGGTGCAGAGCACGACCCGGTGCACGCCGGCGGCCGCCGCGGCCGTGAGGACCGTCTGCGTACCGCGCACGTTGTACGCCGTACGGGCGGCCGCGTCGGTCTCCAGGTCGAGGTCGACGGCGAGGTGCACGACGACGTCGGCGCCGCGCAGCTTGTCGGCGATGGCCGGGTCCCGGACGTCCAGGACGTGCCAGTGCGCCTCGGCGTTCTCGCCGCGTCGCTCGTCGATGGCCACGACCCGCTTGACCTCGTCGGACTCGGTCAGCGCCTGGGTCAGCAGGGCACCCACGCCGGAAGCGGCGCCGGTGACCGCGACGACGGGGCGGCGCAGCGGCCGGGCGGGCCCGCCGTCCGCCTGTTTTCCTGCGTGCTCGGTCTCGGCAGCGGTGTTTCGCGCTGCGCGAACGGTCGGATCTGGGGAACTCACCGGGCGTCTCCAGCGGTTGTCTTCAGTGCGTAGGCGTGTTGACGCCGTACGTACCAGGTGGCGTCCATCCTGCCGCAGGCACCGGGACGGCGAAGCACCGAGCCCCGAAGCGGGGCGGGTGTCTAGGCTGGAAGAGAATGTCGGGCAGCCGCCGCCGGCCCCTGGCCGGCGGCCCTACGAGCCGAGGAAACCCGTGAGTGACACCCCATTTGGATTCGGCCTTCCGCCGGAGGAGCCGGAGGACGGCGACAACGGCGAGAAGAAGGGCGGCCAGGGAGGTAGCCAGGGCCCCGCGAACCCGTTCGGATTCGGCGGCGGGAGCGGCGGCGCGGACAACCCGTTCGCGGCGCTCTTCGGCGGCATGGGCGGTCCTGGTGGCGAGATGAACCCTGGCGATCTTGGCGCCGCCTTCCAGAAGCTGGGCCAGATGCTCTCGTACGAGGGCGGCCCGGTGAACTGGGACATGGCCAAGGACATCGCGCGGCAGACCGTCGCGCAGGGCGCCGAGGACGGCACCAAGGACGCCAGCGTCTCCCCCGGAGAGCGGGCGGCCCTCGAAGAGGCCGTGCGCCTCGCCGACCTGTGGCTGGACGGCGTGACGTCGCTGCCCTCGGGCGCGAGCACGGTGCTGTCGTGGAGCCGCGCCGAGTGGGTCGAGGAGACCCTGCCGGTGTGGAAGGACCTGGTGGACCCGGTCGCGGAGCGCGTCGGCGCGGCCATGGGCGACGTCCTGCCCGAGGAGATGCAGGCCATGGCGGGCCCGCTGCTCGGCATGATGCGCTCCATGGGCGGCGCCATGTTCGGCACCCAGATCGGGCAGGCGCTGGGCGTCCTGGCCGGTGAGGTCGTCGGCTCCACCGACGTCGGGCTGCCCCTGGGACCGGCCGGCAAGGCCGCGCTGCTGCCCGGGAACATCGCCAACTTCGGCTCCGGCCTCGGCGTGCCCGAGGAGGAGGTGCGGCTCTACCTGGCCCTGCGCGAGGCCGCCCACCAGCGGCTCTTCGCCCATGTGCCGTGGCTGCGCTCGCACCTGTTCGGCGCGGTCGAGGGCTACGCCCGCGGCATCAAGGTCGACACGACCAAGCTGGAGGACGTGGTCGGCCAGCTCGACCCGCAGCACCCCGAGGAGCTGCAGAACGCCCTTCAGCAGGGCATGTTCCAGCCCGAGGACACCCCGGAGCAGAAGGCGGCGCTGGCCCGGCTGGAGACGGCGCTGGCTCTCGTCGAGGGCTGGGTGGACGCGGTGGTGCACGCCGCCGCCTCCCCGCACCTGCCGTCGGCCGACGCGCTGCGCGAGACGCTGCGACGGCGCCGGGCGACCGGCGGCCCGGCCGAGCAGACCTTCGCCACCCTCATCGGTCTGGAGCTGCGTCCGCGGCGCCTGCGGGACGCCTCGCGGCTGTGGGCCCTGCTGACGGACGCCCGTGGCCTGGACGGCCGGGACGCGCTCTGGGAGCACCCGGACATGCTGCCGACCGCCGCCGACCTGGACGACCCGGACGGCTTCGTCCACCACGAGCAGCTGGACTTCTCCGAACTGGACAAGATGCTCGGCGAGGCGGCGGGCGGCGCCGGGAAGCCGGACCTGACCAAGGAGACGGACGAAGGCACCGGTCAGGACGGTTCGGCCGAGGGCGGCAAGCCCGGGGGCGACGGCGAGAAGTGAGCCTTCACGACGACGCGGCGCGGGTCCTCAAGGAGTGGCCCGCGCCGTCCCCTGAGCAGGAGCGGCTGCGGCTCTCCTACCTGGACCACCTGGCGACCCACCCCGACGGCATGGGCAAGCCCTGCAAGGACGGGCACATCACGGCCAGTGCCCTGGTCATCGACCCGGCGCGCGGGCGGGTGCTGCTGACGCTGCACCGCAAGCTCAAGATGTGGCTCCAGATGGGCGGGCACTGCGAGCCCGAGGACGCCACGCTCGCGGACGCGGCGTTGCGCGAGGCCCGCGAGGAGTCCGGGATCGCGTCCGGGCTGACGCTGCTGGGCGGGCCGGTGCGCCTGGACCGGCATCTGACGCCGTGCGCGTGGCATCTGGACGTGCAGTACGCGGCGCTGGCGCCCGAGGGGGCCGAGGCGGTGATCAGCGACGAGTCGCTGGACCTCCGCTGGTTCCCGTACGACGAGGTGGCGACCGTGGCGGACACCTCGGTCGTCCGCCTCGTGGAGCGCACCCGCGCGCTTCTGTAGGACACGCGGCGGCCGCCCGCGCTCTCTCACGGAGAGGGCGCGGGCGCCCGGCGTGTCTCAGTTGGTGAAGATGTTCCCCTGGTTCTGGCCGTGGGCGCCCTGCTGCCCCATGCCGAACTGGGCGGCCAGGCCGGACCCGATGGCCGCGTTCTGCGGCGGCAGCAGCTCGCTCGGCTGGACGAGCGCGTAGCCCTGCCCCAGGAAGCTCAGCTCCCAGCCCTCGCCTGTGTTCCCGCGGCGGCGCCACACGCCCGAGGAATGCGTCTGTGCCTGCATCTGCACCCGCAGCGAGGCGGACCAGGCGACCACCGCGTCCGCGTCGGCGTTGACGTACTTGTCCGGGGTGACCTGCATCATCAGCGGCTGGCCCGAGGTCATCAGCACGACCTTGCCGCGGCCGGAGATGTTGAGCTGGTACTTGCCGGTGCCGGAGATCCCGTACTGGCTGTCCACCGAGATCACCTCCCAGTGGAGGCCGGAGTCCAGCGCCAGCACATAGCTGCTGTCCACGGTCAGGCCGTCGTGGTCGACGTCCATGACGTGCACATACTGCGCGAGATTGGCCAGGTAGACGGTGCCCTGCCCGGAGACGCGCATCAGGTCCAGGCCCTCACCGGAGGCGGCGCGGGCGCGCTGCTGACCCGGGGTCTGGTAGTTCCCGTCGAACTCCAGCAGCCCTTGGTAGGCGACCATGCTGCCCTTACGGGCGAGCAGGTCCTCGTGGCCTTGCAGGGCGACCCGCAGCAGCTGCGGGTTCTGCAGGGTGTACCGGTCCTGGGTCTGCGCCTCGGTGTAGGCGAAAAGCGGACTCTGCATGATGGCTCGACCTCCTCCCCTCAGCCCCGGGCCCGGAGCCGGTCGGTGCTGTCCTCACTGGGCTGTACGACGACGAAGCCCTGCCCGGAGAAGCCGAGCTGGTACGCCTCGCCGCTGCCGCGCCCGATCATCGAGGACGCCTTGAAGCTGCGCTTGCCCTTCATCTTCAGGTTCGCCGACCAGGCCACGAGCGCGTCCGGGTCGACGTACGTCTCGTCCTCGCCGCGGCCGCAGTCCACCACGATCGGGGTGCCGCGGGAGGTCAGCGCGACCCAGCCGGTGCCCGAGATGCCGACGTTGAAGAGCCCCTGACCGGCGAACTTCGCCATGCCCTTGACGCGCTGCACGCCCCACTGGAGGTGGGCGTCGAAGGCCAGGAGGTTGGTGCCGTTGACGGAGATCGAGTCGCCGTCGAGGTTGACGCAGACGACGTCGGCGCCGTAGTCGGCGAGGTAGAGCAGGCCGTCGCCGGTGCACTTCATCAGGGGCGCGCCCTCGCCGGTCAGCCACTGGGAGGCCATCTGGCGGACCGCGGGCGGGTTGGGCTCGTACTGGACGAAGCCCTCGTAGGCGACCATCGAGCCGGTGCGGGCGAAGACGTCCTGGCCGCTCTGCATGGCGATCTTCACCATGGCGCTGCCGTGGTTCTCCATACGGGCGACGGGTGCGGTCGTGGCGTGGCCCGGTGCTTGCTGTTCGTACATGGCGGGCTCCCTCAGACCTCGTAGGGCTGGACGACGATGAAGTTCCCGGGCGCGCCGCGGAACTGGAGGTTCACGGTCTCGCCGGAGTGCCCCGGGTAGGCGCTGCGGCGCAGGCTGACCTGGCTGGAAATGATCACCTGCGAGGCGGCCGACCAGGCGACGACGGCGTTGGCGTCCGCGAAGGTCGTGGGGGTGACCGGGAGGACGACGGGGGTGCCCTGGGTCTTCACGACGACCGTGCCGCTGCCCTGGAACTGCATGGTGAACAGCGCGCCGCCCGGGATGCCGTGCCCCTCGATGCGGCGGGTCTCGTACTGGAGCGACTCGTCGAAGGCGAGCACGCTCTCGGCCGACACGCAGATCGCGTCACCCTGGAGCTCGATGGGGTGCACATGGGCGCTGTTGTCCGCGAAGAACACCTGGCCCTGGCCGGTACAGCGCATCAGCTGCATCTCCTGGCCGGTGGCGTTGCCCACGATGCGGCCCCGGATACCGGCGCCCTTGTAGCTGAAGTCGACCTTGCCCTGGTAGAGGACCATGCTGCCCTGCCGGGCGAGCACCGGCTGTCCGTCGATGCCGAGATCGGCGCGGATCAGCTTCTCGTTCTGCGGGGTCCACCGCTGCCCTGTGGGCGCTTCGCGGTACTTCTCCAGGACGACGCTGAGGCCGGGGCCGCCACTCTGGACCTGCGGCTGCCCGTACGGGGCGGGCTGACCCTGCGGCGCTCCGTACGGGGCCGGGGCTTGCTGTCCGGGGAACTGGCCGCCCGGCTGCCCGTACGGGGCCTGGGGCGGGGCTTGCGGCGGCGTTTGGGGTGCCGCCTGGGGCGGCTGGCCCGGTTGGCCGTACGGCGGCGCCTGCTGGTGCGGGGGCTGGCCGTACGGGGGTTGCTGTCCGGGGAACTGACCGGGCGGCGCGCCGGGCGGCGCCAACGGGGCCGCGATCGTCGGAGCGGTGTGAACCTGCGGGGGCGGCTGCTGGGGCGGCGGGGCCTGCGGCGGCTGCGCCTGGGCCGGGACCTGCGGCGGCGCGGGCTGACCTTGTGCTGCCGGGGCGGGCTGTCCTTCGGCTGGCGGAGCGGCGAAGTTCGGGGCGGGCTCGGAGGCGCTGGGGGGCGCGAAGCCCGGCGCGGGCTCGGAGGCGCTGGGCGGCGCGAAGCCCGGCACGCCGCCCTGCGGCGCCGGCTCGGGTTCGGGCGCGGGCTCCTCCTCCGCGACCTCGCCGCCGAAGTTCTTCAGCAGCGCTTCCAGACCGCCGTCGAAGCCCTGCCCGACCGCGGCGAAGCGCCACACGTCCTTCAGGTAGAAGTCGCCGAGCATCACTGCACGCTCGGTGCTGAACTCGGCACCGTCGAACGGGTAGCGAGCGACCTCCTCGCCGCCCGCGACGATGCGCAGGTAGCCGGGGCCGATCTGGGACATCTGGCCCGCGCCGTCGAGCGTGGCGGTGAAGGACAGCTTCCGGATGTGCTGCGGTATCCGGTCGAGCGTGACCCGGAAGGACTCGGTGTCGCCCGCCTGGGCGCCCAGCAGCTGGACCGACCCCTCGGGGGAGGCGGGCTGGTTGAAGAAGACGAAATACCGGTCGTCGGAGAGCCGCTCGTCCGCGTCGAGACCGAAGCAGCTGATGTCGAAGGACAGCCCGGAACCCGCGATCCGCACCCCTACGTACAGATCCGTCCCGGCCGTCAGGTCACTGATCCTGGCCTTGTGGCCCCGCTGGAATTCCCTGGCCATACGTAACGACCGTCCCCCGCTCCCGCTCCGCGCTCTGATGACGTCGCGCCAGGCTAACCGCTGCCGCCGACAGCGGGCGATGCCGGGCGCGGAGCGAACCGGGCGGAACCGGCCCTATTCCGTACGGGCCGCGGGCAGATGCGGCAGCCGCTCCGCCGCGACGACCCCTTCGAGATAGCCGCGCGCACGCTCCGTACGCGGGTATGACTCCAGAAGCTGCCAGAAACGCTGCCCATGACCGGGGACGAGAAGATGCGCCAGCTCGTGCAGGAGGACGTAGTCGACGACGTACTCCGGCATCCCCTGGAGCCGGTGCGAGAGGCGGATGCTGCCCTCGGCGGGGGTGCAGGAGCCCCAGCGGGTGTTCTGGTTGGTCACCCAGCGCACCGTGGCGGGCCGGGCACGGCCGTCCAGGTACTGCTCCGACAGGCGCTCCGCGCGCTCGGCCAGCTCACTGTCGCCGAGTGTGCGCCGGCTCTCCTGCGCGGCGAGCTTGTCCAGCATCACGGTGACCCAGCGCCGTTCCTCGGCCTCGGACATCCGGGCCGGGATCAAGACGACGGTGCGGTCCCCCTCCCGGTAGGCGGAGACCGTACGGCGTCGCCGCGAGCTTCTGCGCACCTCGACCGGGCTCGTCGCGGGGCTCCCGGTCGCGGGGCGCGTGGCGGTCCTGCGGGGAGGGTCTGCGGCTCGGCGCAAAGGGTCGGCGGGCACGCCCCGACGTTACCCGCTGCCCGTGCGGGAAGTCTTGCCCCCGGCCTACGCCATGTTCCCGGACCGCTCAAGGACGGGTACGGCTTGTATGACTATTGCCCGGGGGCTGTGGACAACTTCCGACGGCCGTCGCCCGGCCGCGGGATGCTGAAGACCGCTGGACGAGATGCGATCGACGGGGGCGGCTTCATGTATCCGATGCTCAAGCCCGCGCTGCGGCGTGGATGGCGAAACCGGGAGACGGTGCGGTTCGGGGTGGCCCCGGCGTACGCGGTGGAACTGGGCCCGGTGGACACGGCCACCGGGAGTTTTCTGGCCTTGATCGACGGCACGCGGAGTCCGGAGCAGCTCGCCGACGCCGCCGAGTCGCTGGGGCTGCCGGCCGGGCACGCGCGGCGGATGGTGGACCGGCTGGGGCGGGCCGGCCTGCTGGACGCGCCGTCGGCGGGCGGTCCGGCGGCCGACGCGGTGCGCGCCGACTCCGCGGCCTTCGGCCGGCTCCGGGCGGATCTCGCGTCGCTGTCCGTGCGCCATCCCGAGGCGGCGGGCGGACTGGAGCGGATGGGGGCGCGCCGGGCCATACGGGCGCGGGTGCGCGGCGCCGGCCGGGTGGGCGCTTCGGTGGCGGCCCTGCTGTCGGCGGCGGGCATCGGGCGGGTGGAGGTGCAGGACGGCGGGAAGGTCGAGCCCTGGGACGTCGTGCCGGGCGGGGTGCGGGCGGAGCAGATCGGTGCGCGCCGGGACACCGCCGCCCGCAGCCTGGTCCACCGCGCCTCGCCCTGGTCGCGGCGGCTGCGGTCCGGGGGCGAGCCGTCCGACGCCGGTGAGCCGGGCCTCGGGCTCGTCGTGATCGCCCCGCGCGACGGCCTCGCCGCCTACGCGCCCGACCCGGTCCTGTACGAGCCCTTCGTGACCGCGGGAATCCCGCACCTGTTCGCCGGGGTGGTCGAAGGGACCGGGGTGGTGGGTCCGCTGGTCCTGCCGGGTGACTCCTCCTGCGCCGGCTGCCTCCAGCTGCGGCGTACGGACGCGGAGCCCGCCTGGCCGCGGCTGCTGGCCCAGTGGCGCTCGGGGCGCGGCGCACCGGCCGTTCCGGCGTGCGACGCGGCGCTGGCGACGACGGTGGCGGGGCTGGCCGCCGTACAGGCGCTGGCGTTCCTGGACGGTCAGTTGCCACCCTGCACAGGGGCCCGGATCGAGGTCGCGCTGCCCTGTGCGGACTGGCGGACGACCAAGGTCGCGCCGCATCCGGAGTGCGGCTGCGGCGCGGCGGGACCGGCCGGCGCCACGGGTGCCTCGGATCCGCGTCGGCAACACGTAACAATGGCGGAGTAACCCCGGTTGGGGACAGTGTGAGTTGGAGGGGCGCATGTCAGATCTTCCCCGCAAGGCGGTCACCCGTACCGCCAAGCTGGCCGCGCTGCCACTGGGATTCGCCGGCCGCGCCACCTGGGGGCTGGGCAAGCGGATCGGCGGCAGGTCGGCGGACCTCGTCGGCCGCGAGCTCCAACAGCGGACCGCCGAGCAACTCTTCCGGGTGCTCGGCGAGCTGAAGGGCGGCGCCATGAAGTTCGGGCAGGCGCTGTCGGTCTTCGAGGCGGCGCTGCCGGAGGAGATCGCCGGTCCGTACCGCGCCGCGCTCACCAAACTTCAGGAAGCCGCACCGCCGATGCCGACCGATTCGGTGCACGCGATCCTGGCGGAGCGGCTGGGCGCGGACTGGCGCGAGCTGTTCACGGAGTTCGAGGACAAACCGTCGGCGGCCGCGTCGATCGGCCAGGTGCACCGCGCGGTCTGGCACGACGGCCGTGAGGTGGCGGTCAAGGTCCAGTACCCGGGAGCGGGCGCGGCCCTGCTGTCCGACCTGTCCCAGCTGGGCCGGTTCGCCCGGCTGCTCGGGCCGCTGATCCCCGGCATGGACATCAAGCCGCTGATCTCCGAGCTGCGCGACCGGGTCTCCGAGGAGCTGGACTACGCCCTGGAGGCGCAGGCCCAGCAGGCACACGCCGAGGAGTTCGCCGACGACCCCGACGTACGGGTGCCCGCGGTGGTCCATCAGGGCGATCAGGTGCTGGTGACCGAGTGGATGGAGGGCGTCCCTCTCTCGGAGGTCATCGCGAACGGCACCCAGGAGGAGCGCGACCGGGCCGGACAGCTCCTCGCCCGCTTCCTCTTCTCCGGCACCGCGCGCACCGGCCTGCTGCACGCCGACCCGCACCCGGGCAATTTCCGGCTGCTGACCGGCGACGCCCCCGACGGCCCGGCGGAGAAGTGGCGGCTGGGCGTCCTGGACTTCGGCACGGTCGACCGGCTGCCGGACGGCCTGCCGTCCACGATCGGCGCCTCACTGCGCATGACGCTCGACGGCGAGGCCGAGGCGGTCTACGAGCTGCTGTGCGAGGAGGGCTTCGTGAAGGACTCCATCGAGCTGGACCCCGACGCAGTGCTGGGCTATCTGCTTCCGATCATCGAACCGGCCCAAGTGGACGACTTCACCTTCACCCGCTCCTGGATGCGTACCCAGGCCGCGCGCATCGCCGATCCCCGCTCCCCCGCCTACCAGCTGGGCCGCCAGCTGAACCTGCCCCCTCCTACCTGCTCATCCACCGCGTGACGCTGAGCACGATCGGTGTCCTGTGCCAGCTGGGAGCCACCGTCCGCCTGCGCGACGAACTGGAGTCCTGGCTCCCGGGCTTCACCACCGACGACGCCTCCACCACCGGCGTCCCCGCCCCGTCCGTGCCCGGACAGAGCACCCCCGCGGAGGAGGAGACACCGGCCTGAGGCAGGCGGCAGGCGGCAGGCGGCAGGCGGCAGGCGGCAGGCGGCAGGCGGCAGGCGGCAGGCGGCAGGCGGAGCATGGCAGGTGGTAGCCGTCGGCCGCCGTTCACCGTGTCGGTACCGGGTCCAGGTGGGATTCGATGACGCGGAGGCTGGCCCGGGTGCAGGTGTCGCAGAGGTGCTCGCGGGTGCCGTGGGAGATGGTGCAGGTCCAGGTGGCCGGGGTGCCCTCGGCCGTGACGCCGCACTGCGCGCACTCCGCGTCGTCGGTGGTCAACTCCGCCTGTTCATACGTCTTCTGGTTCATCAGCCGACAATATCCCCGCCACCGCCGGGAAAGGGGCACAACGCCTCAGGGGCCGCCCAGTTGGACAGCCCCTGAGATGTGTGGTGTTGCGGTGACCGCCTGATGCGGTGGTGACGCCGCCGGGCGGCCCGGCACCGTACAGGATGCCGGGCAGCCGACGGGTCACTGCATGACGGCCATGGCCAGAGCGCGCCGGGCGCGCAGCGACGCCCGCTCGGCGCGGCGCTGCATGCGCCGGGCCGTGGCGAGGCGCTGGGCCCTGCGTTCGGACTCGGCCTCTTGCAGGCGCTGTTGCATATGTGCGCGCGCCAGGGCTTCTTGGATGAGTTGCATTTCACGGGTCCTGTTCTGGCGCGACTCGATCACGCCGGAGTTCGCTGGTGCGGTGGTGTCGGTGAGGGAGGGGCTCATCGGGTCCTGCTTCTGGGGGTCCCGCTGGGCGGGACGGTCGATCGTTCCTGTGCCGCTGGTGTAGGTGCCGCCGAGATTCATGCCGCGACCGGGTTCTTGCGCGGACGGCCACGCGGACGCTTGCGGGGCACCACGACGCCCTGGACGAACAGTTCGCCGCCCCAGACGCCCCACGGCTCACGACGGTCCTTGGCGCCGGCGAGACACGCCTCGCGCACCGGACAGGTCTGGCACAGGGACTTGGCGTACTCCACGTCGGCCGGGGTCTCGGCGAAGAAGACCTCGGGGTCGTAGGTACGGCATGGCACGGCGGCGCCGAGTCGGTCGATCTCGTCGTCGAGCTCGGTGAGGGGCAGCAAGGGGGTCTCCTGGGGGTCGGGCGGGGGGATCAGGTCGGTGGCGACGGACGGGGTGTGCGACTGGAGTTGCACGGTGGTGTGTTCCTCGTCTGTTCGGCCCGGCTGGTGGCTGGGCTCATGGGCAAAGCAAAAGGGCCGCGGATCCCGGTGTGGGTTCCGCGGCCCTGGAAGGTGCCGACCTGATCATGCGAATCAGGCTGGATCTCTCCAGGGTTCGTGCCCGCGGTGGGCCCACGTGTCCTGCTGCGTCTCGTACTGCATCCGGGATTCGGCACCGTTGGCCGCCGCGCCGGCAAAGGCATGCGCATTCGCTGCCTGTGCCGCTGCCGCTACTGCGGGTGCCTGGGTCGGTCGCTCGTCGCACTCACCCTTGGGCAGGAACACCAGGGAAGCGGCACGGGAGACCTCAAGACCGGACAGTCGGCCGGAGCCGGACAGACCGGTGCCCGGGAGCGAGGCGCCGAGCATGCGGGTGGCGACGACCGAACGATCGGTCATTTTCTGGGTCTCGATGAAGCTGATCACTGGTCTCGCCTCCTCTCGGCGTCTCGGCGGACCGGAAAATCCGGTCCGGGCTTGTTCAGTACAACACGAATCCGGCGGATCCCGGAAGGCCCGTCGTCTTCGTGCCTGTGAAGGCTATGGGGATGCGCTCCGCGCGCGCAAACTATTTTTCTGACGACTTTCCGGAGGTTCTTGCACCACCCTCCGGAAGATCGTCCGGCGACGGCCCGTCCGCTGCCGGAACGAGCTCCTCACCTGCGCACAGCGCGAGGACGTCGGCGCCGAATCTGCCCAGCTTGCGTCCCCCCACACCAGGGATGCCCGCCAGCTCCCCCTCGGTTCCCGGAACGGCCTCGGCGATCGCCATCAGCGTCTTGTCCGTGAAGACGCAGTACGCCGGCTGGCCCAGCTGCCGTGCCCGTTCGGCCCGCCAGTCGCGCAGCCGCCCGTACAACGCCTCGTCGAGCTCGCAGGGGCAGTCGTCGCAGCGCATGAGCTTCATTTCACCCGCATCGGTGAGCGTCTTGCCGCAGACCCGGCAGCGGGCGGGTGACCGGGTCCGGCGCTTGGCCGCACCCCTGGCCGCGGCGCCGCCGCGCTCGACGCCGCCCGCGGCGGCAGCCGCCGCCCGGCGCCCCGCGCCCCCGAACCGGGCCGCAGGCCGTCCAGGAAACGGCTGGGGCGCCGGACCGCACGGCCGCCCGGAGCGCGCGACAGGGACCACGAGAGCCCCAGATGCAGGCGGGCCCGGGTCACGCCCACGTACAGCAGGCGGCGCTCCTCCTCGACCTGCTCGTCGGTCTTGGCGTAGGTGATCGGCATCATGCCCTCGGTGAGGCCGACCAGGAAGACGGCGTCCCACTCCAGGCCCTTGGCGGCGTGGAAAGAGGCGAGCGTCACACCTTCGACGGTCGGGGCGTGCTGGGCGTTGGCCCGCTCGTCCAGCTCGGCGACCAGATCGGCGAGGGTGGCCGCCGGCCGGGCCTTGGCGAAGTCCTCGGCGAGGCGGACCAGAGCGGCCAGCGACTCCCAGCGGTCCCGCACGGCGCCGGACCCGGCCGGGGCCACACTCGTCCACCCCATGTCGCTCAGGACGGCCCGCACCTCGGACGGGAGGTCCACGGCGTCGTCCAGGAGGGCGTCGTTGGCGCCGAAGCGGGCGGCGCCGCGCAGCTTGACGCCCGCCTCGCGTACCTCGGGCCGCTCGAAGAACCGCTCGGCACCCCGGAGCTGGTACGGCACGCCGTGGTCGGCGAGGGCCTGCTCGTAGACCTCGGACTGCGCGTTGATGCGGAACAGGACCGCTATCTCGCTGGCCGGCACGCCGGAGGCGATCAGATCGCGGATACGGCGGGCGGTGCCCTCCGCCTCCGCGGGCTCGTCCGCGTACTCCGCGTACGCCGGCTCGGGGCCGGCGTCCCGCTGCGAGATCAGCTCCAGCCGGTGCTCGGCGGCACGGCCGCGTGCCTGGGAGAGCAACCCGTTGGCAAGGTGCACGACCTGAGGGGTGGAGCGGTAGTCCCGTACCAGCTTCACGACCGTGGCGTTCGGATGGCGGGTGCGGAAGTTCAGCAGGTGGTCGGGGGTGGCGCCGGTGAAGCTGTAGATCGTCTGGCTGGCGTCGCCGACGACGCAGAGGTTGTCGCGGTCGCCGAGCCACAGGTCGAGCAGCCGCTGCTGGAGCGGGCTGACGTCCTGGTACTCGTCCACGACGAAGTGCTGGTACTGGGCGCGGACCTGCTCGGCGATGTCGTGCCGGTCCTGCAGGACGCCGACCGTCAGCAGCAGCACGTCCTCGAAGTCGATGGTCCCCCGGTCGCGCTTGAGCTGCTCGTACGTGCCGTAGATCTGCCCGATCTCGGCCGGGTCGCGGGGGCCTCGCGTCCGGCCTTGTGCACGGCGGCCGGGTAGTCGGCGGGCACGGTCTGGGTGACCTTGGACCACTCGATCTCGCCCGTGACGTCACGCAGCTCGTTGCGGTCCAGGCGGATACGGCAGCGGGCGGCGGCCTCCGCGACGACCTGGACCTTGCGCTCCAGCAGCCTCGGCACCTCGCCGCCGACCGCCTTGGGCCAGAAGTACTGGAGCTGGCGCAGCGCGGCCGAGTGGAACGTCCGGGCCTGTACCCCGCCCGCCCCCAGCTGCCGCAGCCGCCCGCGCATCTCCCCCGCCGCGCGGGCGGTGAAGGTGACGGCGAGCACCGTGGAGGGCTGCAGGATGCCCGCACGCACGCCGTACGCGATGCGGTGGGTGATCGCGCGGGTCTTGCCCGTCCCGGCGCCCGCCAGGACGCACACGGGCCCGTGCAGGGCCGTGGCGACCTCGCGCTGCTCGGGGTCCAAGCCGTCGAGCACCGCGTCGGCACCCTCGGGCGTGGCCGGGAACTGGGTCGCGGCCGCAACCTGCGGGAAGAGAGTGGAGTCCGATGCTGCTGTCACCCGACCATGCTGCCAGGTCGACCGGGGCAGCCGGGAAAGTTGTCCACAGCCGTCACTCCGCGGTCGTACGAATACGCGGGCCTACAGAAGTGGCACCGTACGCGTACGGGAGCGGCCCGGCACGGGCGGGAATGGTCCGGCCCGGGCAGACGTTCTCCCATCGATACACGCCGAGCTTGAAGGAGCGCGAGGACCCATGGCGGGCACTGTGACGATGTACAGCACCACGTGGTGCGGCTACTGCCGTCGGCTGAAGGGCCAGATGGACCGCGAGGGAATCGCGTACACCGAGATCAACATCGAGCAGGACCCCGAGTCCGCGGCCTTCGTCGAAAAGGCCAACGACGGCAATCAGACCGTCCCCACGGTCCTCTTCCCCGACGGCTCCACCCTGACCAACCCGTCCCTGGCCCAGGTCAAGCAGGCGCTCGGGGTCTGAGCGGCGGGGTACACGGGCGAAACCCCGAGCGTTACGGGCGAGCCCCTGGCCGTAACGGTCGCAAGCCCGACCCTTTCGAGTGAGCCCCCGGCCGTTGTGCGGCCGGGGGCTCGTCGTGCCGGTCGTCACGGCCCGGGCACCCCTGCTCCGGCAGACGCAGCTGAGCGCCCCGCCCACCTCACAGCCTGGTCACCCCGGACGGCGGCTGTACCGCTCCACCGTCTCCTTCGCCGTGGACGCGTCTTTGAAGATCAGTTCCCACGGTCCGGTGTTCACGTCGAAGTCCTTGCCGAACCCGACCCATTTCCCGGCCAGGCGCCGTCCAGTCGGCTCGGCGAGCAGTTGGACGGCTCCGTGATAGCGGGCGCCCGCGTAGTAGCCGTCCGTCGCGGTCTGTTCCACCCAGGTGCCGGTGACCACGTTCCCGTCCACGGTGAGGTCGAGGGAGAGCGGTGAGTCGGGGTGGGATGACGCTCCGGGCAACGACCGGCCGGTGAGCCGGTTGCCGTTCTGCACCAGTACGACGAAGTGGGCCCCGGTGAGCGTCTGTCCCCTGCCGGACGAGTAGAACTCGTATCGGCTCAGCCACACACCCGTGTAGTGCGGGCGTCCGGTCGCCTGGGCGGCCGTCTCGGTGGCGCCGGAGGCGGACTCGCTTCCGTCGACCCCAGCGCCCCCGGGAGCCCCCGGCGCACCACCGGCCACGTCATGCCCTCCGGCACCGTCGTCGCGTGCCTGAACCATGACCGGCAGGGCGAACCCGAGTGACTCGATGGGCAGCCCGGTGACCTTCTCCAGGGCGCGTACGTACACGGGCCTGGGCACGCGGGTCGTGCCGCCCTCCCAGCGCTGCACGAGCCGCTTGTTGGCGTCGTTGGGTTCGCCCGCCTCGTCGCCCGCCTTCCGGAGCGCGCGGGCCATGTCGTCCTGGCTCATCCGGAGGGACAGGCGCACGGCCCGGAAGGCCGCGTTCGCTGAGAGATCCGGCGCGATCGTCATGGATTCAAGCTAGACCCAACCCCCGCACAATGACACCGCTTTGACGTCTTGCATATGACGCCTGACGGACTCCGAACGGGCGCCTCACCGCCGTCGCGATGACGTGCGGCCGCCCCGGAGCATGGACCCCATGAGCGAGAACCCGACGGACAGGTGCGAGGCATGCGAAGTGTGCGAGCTGTTGAAGGCGCTCGAAGCCGCGGGCCGGGGGAGCCGGGACCAGTCGATGGAGGTGGACGCCCGGGTGCGGTACCGGCGGCACATGGGGGAGACGCATCGGCGGGAGATTCCGCTGCCGACGTGAGCGGTGCGGGGACGGTTCCGCCGTGTCCGTTTCCGTGCGGGCTCTGTGTGGCCAAGGGCAGGCAGCGGTGAGGCGTCCGGCCGGCGGGAGGGAGACGGCCGGGGCCTGGTGCGGCCCCGGCCGGTGGGGTTACGGCCGGTGGGGTTACGGCTTGGGCAAGGGCTTGCCGTACCAGGCTTCGATGAGGCGGGCGGCGATGGAGATGCCGTACGGGGGCAGGACCTCGCCGGACTCGAAGGCGGCCTTCAGGTCTTCGCGGGAGAACCAGCGGGCCTCCTCGATCTCCTCGCCGTCGACCTGGATCTCGGAGGACGTGGCGCGGGCCATGAAGCCCAGCATCAGGCTGGAGGGGAACGGCCAGGGCTGGCTGGCGACGTATTCGACGTCGCCGACGACGACGCCCGCCTCCTCGAAGACCTCGCGGGCCACCGACTGCTCGATGGACTCGCCGGGCTCGACGAAGCCGGCCAGGGTGGAGAAGCGGCCCTCCGGCCAGTGCACCTGGCGGCCGAGGAGCGCGCGGTCCTCCTCGTCCGTGACCAGCATGATCACGGCGGGGTCGGTACGCGGGTAGTGCTCGGCGCCGCAGGCGGGGCAGCGGCGGATGTGGCCGGCCGCCGCGATGACGGTGCGTTCGCCGCAGCGGGAGCAGAAGCGGTGCAGGCGCTGCCAGTTCTCCAGGGCGACGGCGTGCACGAGCAGCCCGGCGTCGCGCGGGGACAGCAGCAGGCCCGCCTCGCGCAGGCCGGCGGGGCGCGCGGACTGGTCCATGCGCCCGGGCAGCGAGTCCTTCTGGAGCGCGAAGTAGCGCACGCCGTCCTCGTCGGTGCCGAGGAAGTAGCGGTGCGTCTCGGTGAGCGGCGCCTCGAAGGACGGCGTCATGACCAGTTCGGTGCGGCCGTCGGGGGTGTCGTCGACCAGTGCCTGGCCTCCGGAGACCACGAAGACGCGCGTCGTCGGGTGGCTCCAGGCCGCCGCGAGCCACGCCTCGTCGAGGCGGTGGTGGGCGGCTCTGTCGATGCCGCTCGGCGCGCTGAACGTGATCGGCCGGTCGGCGCTGTGGTCGGTCCAGGTGGTCACTGCGGTTTCCAACTCCCCTAGGGCGTGGGTGGTTGCCGCCCGTGGGCGCGGCCGCCGGGCGGGCGGCGGACCGGGCGGCGAGGGTGGTACGAGTGGCACGGCTCGTGCGCGGACCGGGCGGCGACGTCCGGGCGGCCAGCGTCCGGGCGCGGGCCGGCGACCCGGCCGCGGCACGGCTCGCCGGCCGGGTCACGGGCACGGACGCCGTCGGGGCATGGTCACGGATCAAGCGACGCGCCAGTTCTCCGCCAGGTCGCCCCACAGGTGCGCGGCGGTCTCGACGCCCTTCATCAGCAGGTCCAGCTCGACCTTCTCGTTCGGGGCGTGCCAGCCGTCCGAGGGGATGGATATGCCGAGGAAGAGGACCGGTACGCCGAGGACGTCCTGGAGGTCGGCGGCCGGGCCCGAGCCGCCCTCGCGGGTGAACCGGATCTTCTGGCCGAAGGCGCGGCCCATGGCCCGTACGACGGATTGCAGGGCGGGGTGGTCGAGCGGGGTCAGGCAGGGGCGGGTGGCGCCCCAGAAGGTGATCTCGTGGCGGATGCCGTCGGGCAGGCGGGCGGCGACCCAGTCCCGTACGGCCTGCTGGACCGCGGCCGCGTCCTGGCCCGCCACCAGGCGGAACGAGAGCTTCAGCTGCGCGGCGGACGGCACGATGGTCTTGCCGCCGGGGCCCTGGTAGCCGCCGCCGATGCCGTTGACCTCGGCGGTGGGGCGGGCCCAGATGCGCTCCAGGGTGCTGTGGCCGGTCTCGCCGAGCGCGGCGTGGGAGTGGGCCGTACGCAGCCACTCGGGCTCGTCGAAGGGCAGCTCGGCGAAGAGTTCGCGCTCGCGGTCGGTCAGCTCGACGATGCCGTCGTAGAAGCCGGGGACCGCGACCCGGCGGTCCTCGTCGTGGAGGGCGGCGGCCAGGCGGGCGGCCTCGGTCGCGGGGTTGGGCACCGCGCCGCCGAAGGAGCCGGAGTGGATGTCCTGGTCGGGGCCGTACAGGTCGATCTGGCAGTCGGTGAGGCCGCGCATGCCCGTGCAGACGGTCGGGGTGTCCTTGGACCACATGCCGGTGTCGGAGACGATCACCGTGTCGCAGGCCAGCCGGTCCGCGTGCTTGGCGATCAGCGCCGGGAAGTTCGGGGAGCCGGACTCCTCCTCGCCCTCGATGAGGAGCTTGAGGTTGACGGCCGGGGCGGTGCGGCCGGTCGCGGCGAGGTGGGCGCGGACGCCGAGGGTGTGGAAGAACACCTGGCCCTTGTCGTCGGCGGCGCCGCGTGCGTACAGCTTGCCGTCGACGGTCTGCGGCTCGAAGGGGTCGGTGTGCCAGCCGTCCTCACGGGCGGCGGGCTGCACGTCGTGATGGCCGTAGACGAGGACGGTGGGGGCCGACGGGTCCCCGGAGAGCCACTCGGCGAAGACGGCGGGAGCACCGTCCGTCTCCCAGACCTCGGCGGTGGGGAAGCCGGTCGCGGAGAGCCGGCCGGCCAGCCATTCGGCGCTGCGGCGCACGTCGGCGGCGCGCTCCGGGTCGGCGGACACCGAGGGGATGCGCAGCCAGGCGGCCAGGTCGTCGAGGAACTCTTCGCGGTGGACGTTGATGTAGGCGCGGACGGCGCTGTCCGAGGTGGTGCTCATGTGTCCGAGCCTATCCGGCGCGCGGGCCCGGTCCGCCGCCGGTCTCGTGGATCTTGTCAGGTCCGGCGCCGAGTCCCGCGTCACGTCCGCGCGGGGCACGTCTGTCATCGTCCGCCGTCTCCCCCGTCGTCTCCGGCACCGGCGGCCGGGTCGTGCTCGCCGAGCAGGATGCGCTCCAGTGCGGCCCGGTCGGGCAGGCGCGGGGGCCGGACCGTCTCGCCACTGCGTACGTACAGGAACGCGGCGTCGACCGCGGACAGCGGCAGGCCGTGCTGCTCGGCCCAGGCCACCCGGTAGAGGGCCAGCTGGAGCGGGTCGGCGGTCTGCGCGTGGTGGGTCTTCCAGTCGATGATCTCGTAGGTGTCCCCCTGGGGGCCGCGGCTGCGGTAGACGGCGTCGATACGGCCGCGGATCACCCGGCCCGCGAGGGTGACCTGCACCGGGACCTCGATGCGGTACGGGGTACGGCGGGCGTACGGGGTGCGGGCGAAGGCGTCCTTGAGTGCCTCCAGGTCGTCCTCGTCCCTGATCGGGTCGGCTTCTCCGGCCGCTTCCTGGGCGCGGGCTTCATGGCCGTACGCGCCGCCCGGCAGTTCGTCGGGGCCGAGCAGGGGCAGCGTCAGTTCCTCGAAGCGCGACTCCACCCAGGCGTGGAAGCGCGTACCGCGGCGGGCGGCGGGCCGGGGTGGGTGCGGCATGGGGCGCGCCAGCTCCCGGGTGAAGCCGTCCGGGTCGGACGCGAGCCACAGCAGCTGCGAGGCGCTGAGCGAGGAGGGCAGGGGCACGTCGCGCACGGTCGCGCGGGAGCGCCGCAGCTCGTCGGCGAGCGCGTCGAGGTCGCGGTCCCAGGAGGCGACGGTCCGGCGCTCCTCGGGGAGGAGGGGGTGGGGCCGGGCTCCGGGGCGGCTTCGGGGACGCGCGCCTGGGCCGGTACGTGGGCGAGCCCGGCAGCGGCGGGTACGGCATCGCCCACGGCTCGGCCCGGCCGCTCGGCGTCCTCCGGGTGCGCGGGCCGCTCGGCGCTCCAGGCGTCCCAGTCGGCGAGGTCGTGTTCGGGGCCGGGGCCGGGGCCGGGGCCGGGGGAGGAGTCCGGGTCGGGGTCGGGGCCCGAGTAGCGGGCGGGGTCGAAGCCTGGCCCTTGGGCGTCGTCGGCGGCGTGCGCGTCTTCGTACGGGACGCCCTCATACGGAACGTCCGCGCAGGGGCCGTCCTCGTACCGGCCGGGTACGGACGCGGCACCCACCGCCGCCGGATGCGGGGCATCGTGGGTGGCCGCGGCCTCCGGACCGTCGGTCGCGGCGGCGTGCGGCAGCGCGGCACCGGCGCTCGGGCCTGCACCTGTGCCGACGCCCGAGCCTGTGCCGACACCCGTACCTGTGCCGACGCCCGTGCCCGCGCCGTCTCCCGCCATCCCGTCCAGATACGCCCGGACCGTCGCGGCGGCCGCGCGCCGGCGTTGCTTCGCCACCGCGTCCAGCGGGAGCGGCCATTCCCGCTCGGTCTCCGCCTCCTTCAGCGACGGGTTCTCCGCACCCTCCTCGGGGGCGTCGGCCCACTCCTCGATCTCGCCGTGGCCGGCCTCGCAGTGGGCGCGCAGGGCTTCCAGGAAGGCGGACGGGCCGCGGGGCCGCTTCTGGTCGGGGCCCCACCAGTGGCCGGAGCCGAGCAGCAGGGAGCGGGGGCGGGTGAAGGTCACGTAGCCGAGGCGCAGCTCCTCGACGGACTGGTGGTCCTTCATCGCCTCCTTGAAGGACTTCAGGCCACGGCTGCTCCAGTCGGTCACGTCCGGCAGGGTCGCGGCGTCGCCGCGCAGGGCGTGCGGCAGGACCTTGGGCTGGGTGAGCCAGGAGTCGCGGGCCTGCTCGCTGGGGAACTGCTTGCCGACCAGGCCGGGGACCGCGACCACGTCCCACTCCAGGCCCTTGGACTTGTGGGCGGTCAGCACCTTGACCGTGTTGTCGCCGCCCGGGAGGGAGCTGTCCAGGCCCTTCTCGTGCTGGACGGCCGTGCGCAGGAAGCCCAGGAAGGCGAGGAGGGTGGCGTCGCCGTCCAGCGCGGCACCGCCCTGCTTGGCGGCGAAGCCGGCGGCGATGTCCAGGAAGGTGCCCAGGGTCTCCCGGCGGCGGGCGGCCAGCGCGCGGGGGGACGCGGACAGCTCGACCTCCAGGCCGGTGACGGTCAGCACTCGGTGCAGTACGTCCATCAGGGGGTCGCCCGCGGAGCGCCGCAGCTCGCGCAGCTCGCGTGCCATGTAGGCGAAGCGGACGCGCGCCTCCGGGGAGAACGGCAGGCCGTCGTCGGGGCGGCCGTCGGACTCCAGAAAGGTGTCGAGCGCGTCGGCGAGCGAGATCGTCTCGGCCGGGTCGACGCCCTCCACGGCCTCGGCCAGCCGCCGTTCGGGGTCCTCGGACTGGCCGTCGCGGTGGACCAGGAGCCGCGCCCGGCGGCCCAGGAGGGCCAGGTCACGGGGGCCGATCTGCCAGCGCGGGCCGATCAGCAGCCGTACCAGGGCGGCGTTGGCCGTGGGGTCCTGGAGGACCTCGCAGACCGCCACCAGGTCGGCGATCTCGGGCAGGTGCAGCAGCCCGGACAGGCCGACGACCTCCACCGGGATCTCCCGTGCGACCAGCTCGCCCTGGATACGGGCGAAGTCGCCGGCGGTCCGGCACAGCACCGCGATCTCGCCGGGCGGGGTGCCCGTGCGCACCAGGTGGGCGATGTTTTCGGCGAGCCAGGTCATCTCCTCGGCGTGGGTGGGCAGCAGCGCGCAGCGCACCATGCCGTCGCGCTCCGCGCCCGGCGCCGGACGCAGTGCCTCGACGCCCGCGTGCATGGCGCGGAGCGGCGCGGCGAGCCCGTTGGCCAGGTCGAGCAGCCGGCCGCCGCTGCGGCGGTTCTGGCTGAGGGCGGAGCGCGCGGCCGGGCCGCCGTCCTCGTAGGGGAAGTGGTCGGGGAAGTCGTCCAGGTTGGCGACGGAGGCGCCGCGCCATCCGTAGATGGCCTGGCAGGGGTCGCCGACGGCGGTCACCGCATGGCCCGTACCGCCGCCGAACAGGCCGGAGAGCATGATCCGCTGCGCCACGGAGGTGTCCTGGTACTCGTCCAGGAGGACGACCTTGAACTCCTCCCGGAGCAGCGCGCCCACCTCGGGGCGGGTGGTCGCGAGGGTCGCCGACAGGGCGATCTGGTCGCCGAAGTCGAGCAGCTCGCGCCGCCGCTTCTCGGCGCGGTAGGTCCTGACCAGCTCCAGCAGCTCCAGGCGGCCGCGGGCTGTCTCGGGCACCTTGCGCAGGTCGGCGTTGGAGAGTTTGACCTGGTCGAGGGCGGCCAGCAGCTCGGTGTCGTACGCCCGCAGGCGGTCCGGCTCCACCAGGTGCTCGGCCAGCTCGCCGTCGAGCGCGAGCAGGTCCTCCACCAGGGCGGGCAGCGACTTCGTCAGGGAGGGATACGGGCCGGGGGCGGTGCGCAGCACCCGGGCGGCGAGCTGGAAGCGGGTGGCGTCGGCGAGCAGGCGGGCGCTGGGCTCCAGGCCGATGCGCAGGCCGTGGTCCTTGAGGAGCTGGCCGGCGAAGGAGTGGTACGTGGAGATCCGGGGCTCGCCGGGGACGCCGTCCGAGGCGGTCGGAGCACCGGACCCCGGGGCGCCGGGCCCCGTCCCCCGGCTCCCGGAAGGCCCGCGCCGAACGGATCGGCCGGTTCCGTCACCCCGGCCGCCGCCAGGGCCTTGCGGACGCGCTCCGCCAGCTCGCCCGCCGCCTTGTTCGTGAACGTCAGCCCGAGCACCTGCTCCGGGGCGACCTGGCCCGTGCCGACCAGCCACACCACGCGCGCGGCCATGACCGTGGTCTTGCCGGAACCGGCGCCGGCCACGACGACCTGCGGGGCGGGCGGTGCGGTGATGCAGGCCGTCTGCTCCGGGGTGAACGGGATGCCGAGGAGCTCCTTGAGCTGCTCGGGGTCGGTGATGCGAGCTGACACATCCGAGACCGTATCCGCCCCCACTGACAATCGCGGCAAACGCCTGCTGAGCGGGGTGCGGGCGGCCGCCGGAACCGTCAGTCCACCACGTGCCGCCCCTCCGGCAGGGCCGAGCAGGCGCTACGGAACGTGCAGTGGGTGCAGTGCTGCCCCGTGGTGGGGGTGAAGCGCTCCTCCAGGACGCGGCCCGCGGCGGTGGCGAGCAGCTCGCCCACCCAGTCCCCGTCCAAGGGCCCTTGTGCCTGGACGGCAGGGAGCGCGTCCCCGCCCTCCTTCTGAGGAGCGCCCAACCGCAGGTGGACGAGTTCCGCGCCGCCCGGCTCGGGCCGCTGCCCGTCGAAGGCGGCGTCCACCGCGCCGGTGCGCACCGCCAGCTGGTACACGGCGAGCTGCGGGTGCCGGGCGACCTCAGGGCCGGTCGGCTTCTGCTTACCGGTCTTGAAGTCGACGACGTACGCCCGGCCCTGCGCGTCGCGTTCGACGCGGTCCATGCTCCCCGGATACGGACGGCGTACTCGCCCGCTTCGAGGGTGACGTCGAAGCCGTGCTCGGTCGCGACGGTCTCGCGGCCGAGCGTGCCGCGCTCCATCACGTGCCAGCGCAGGAAGCGCTCCAGTGCGGCGCGCGCGTTGTCCTTCTCCTGCCGGGACTTCCAGGGCGCGTCGAACGCGAGCGCGTCCCATACGGAGTCCAGGCGCTCCATCAGGACGGACAGGTCGGCAGGGGTACGGCCGGAGGCGACCTCGTCGGCGAGTACGTGGACGACGTTGCCGAAGCCCTGGGCGGCGGTCGCGGGTGTGTCCGCCTTCACCTCGCGTCCCAGGAACCACTGGAGTGCGCAGGTGTTGGCGAGCTGGTCCAGCGCGCTGCCGGAGAGCGTCACGGGACGGTCGCGGTCGCGCAGCGGCACGGCGCTGTGCGTCGGCTCGTACAGGCCCCACCACTGGTCCGGATGGGCGGCCGGCACCAGCGGCTGGCCGTCGTCGTCGCGCAGCGCCGCCAGCTTCGCCAGCCGGCGCGCGGCGGCCTCCCGCAGGGCCTCGGTGGCGTCCGGGTCGACGGTGGTGGCCCGCAGCTCCGCGACGAGCGCGGCGACCGACAGCGGACGGCGGGGGCGCCCGGTGACGTCCCGCGGCTCCACGCCCAGCTCCGTCAGGAAGCGGGACGGCTGGTCGCCGTCGTCGGACGCGGCCTTGACGGCGGTGACCACCAGGCGCTCGCGGGCGCGGGTCGCCGCCACGTAGAACAGCCGGCGTTCCTCGGTGAGCAGCGCGCCCGGCGGCAGCGGCTCGGCCAGTCCGTCGCGGCCGATCCGGTCCGCCTCCAGGAGCGAGCCGCGCCGGCGCAGGTCGGGCCAGAGCCCTTCCTGTACGCCGGCCACGACGACGAGCCGCCACTCCAGCCCCTTGGAACGGTGCGCGGTCATCAGGCGCACCGCGTCGGGACGTACGGTCCGGCGGGTCAGGGTGTCCGCGGCGATGTCCTGGGCGTCCAGCTCCTCCAGGAAGTTCAGGGCGCCCCGGCCGCCGGTACGGGCCTCCGCCCGGGCGGCGGTCTCGAACAGCGCCACCACGGCGTCCAGGTCGCGGTCGGCGTTGCGGGCCGCCGCGCCGCCGCGCCGGGCGGTCCGCTCCAGCCGCTGCGACCAGGTGGGCGTGCCGTCCCACAGGGTCCACAGGGCTTCTTCGGCGGTGCCGCCGCGGGCCAGCAGGTCGCGGGTGGTGCGCAGCAGCTCACCGAGCTGCCGTGCGCCCCGCGCGTACGCCGGATCGTGCGCGATCAGGCGCTCCGGTTCGGCGAGCGCCCGCGCGATCAGTTCGTCGGAGGGCCGCGGTACGTCGTGCCTGGCGGCCCGCTCCTCCTCGCGCAGCGCCCGCCCGAGCCGGCGCAGGTCGGCGGCGTCCATACCGCCGAGGGGGAGGTCAGCAGGTCTATGGCCGTTTCGGCGGAGAGGCCGGGGGTGCCTCGGGGCGCCGGTCCGCCCCTACGGGGGCGTCCTCAGCCTGAACGTCATCGGCCGGGACATCATCGGCGGCCGCATCGCCGGCGGGCGCGGCCGCCACCGCCGAAGCCGCCACCGCTGGACCCACCGCCGCTGGGGCCGCCGCCGCTGGAGCCACCGCCGCTGGGGCCGCCGCCGAAGCCGCCACCCGCAGGGCCGTCAGCAGCGGTGCCACCGCCTGTTCCTGCCGCAGGGGCAGGTCGTCGCCGTCGATCTCCAGGGGCACACCGGCCGTGGTCAGGGCCCGGCGCACGCCGGGGAGGAACGCGCGCCGGCGCGTACGAGGACGGCCATGTCGCGCCACGGCACACCGTCCTCCAGGTGCGCGCGCCGCAGAATGTCCGCGATGTTGTCCAGCTCGGCGCCCGGCGTCGGGTACGTGAAGACCTCGACGCGGCCGCCGTCCCGTACCGCCGCCAGGTCACGGTGTGCCCGTACCGCCCGGGCCGGGAGGCGGGTCAGCGGCATACGGGCGGTGAGCCGCCGGGTGGCCGCCAGCAGGGCCGCGCCCGAGCGGCGGGAGGTGCCGAGCACCTCGACCGGCGCCGGGGTGCCGTCCGTACGCGGGAACATCGCCGGGAAGTCGAGGATGCCGTTGACGTCGGCGCCGCGGAAGGCGTAGATCGACTGATCCGGGTCGCCGAAGGCGACGAGCGTACGGCCGCCCCCGGCCAGCGCGCGCAGCAGCCGCACCTGGGAGGCGTCCGTGTCCTGGTACTCGTCGACGAACACCGCGTCGTAACGCGCCGCCAGCTCCGCCGCGACCTCGTCGCGCTCCGCGAGCAGCACCGCGCGGTGCACCAGTTCCGCGTAGTCCAGCATGCCCTGGGCGTCCAGCACGTCCAGGTACTCGGCGAGGAAGCCGGCCGCCGCGCCCCAGTCGGGCCGCCCCGTACGCCGCGCGAAGGCGGCGAGCGCGTCCGGGCCCAGCCCCAGCTCCCGGCTCCGCGCGAGCACCGCGCGGACCTCGTCCGCGAAGCCGCGCGTCGTCAGACAGGCACGCAGCTCGTCCGGCCAGCGCACCCGGGCCCGCCCGGCGGCCGCCAGCCCGGCCTGCCCTTCCAGGAGCTCGCGCACGACGAGGTCCTGCTCGGGCCCGGACAGCAGCCGCAGCGGGTCGGCGAACAGGTCGGCGTCCTGATGGGCCCGTACGAGCGCGTAGCAGTACGAGTGGAAGGTGGTCGCCTGCGGGGCGGCGGTGCTGCCCAGGCGCGCGGCGATCCGGTCCCGCAGTTCGACGGCGGCCTTGCGGCTGAAGGTCAGCACGAGCAGCCGCTCGGGGTCGGCGCCCTCCAGTACGCGCCGGGCGACCGCCTCCACGAGCGTCGTGGTCTTGCCCGTACCCGGACCGGCGAGGGCCAGCAGCGGACCGCCGCCGTGGTCAACCACAGCGCGCTGACGTGCGTCCAAAGCAGGAGGGTCCGCCGGTCCCGGCCGGGTACGCACCAGTCGGTACGCGCCGGCGGCATCCCGCCGCGCCGGCCGCCGGCGCGGCTGCGCGGACGGCATGGCCGAGGCCGAGGCCGAGAAGGAGGAACTCACGTGGGTCGCCGGTCCTGGGAGGAGGTGCTGGTCGTGGTGCGCACCGCGGTGCGGGGCGTGGCGGTGCGGCCACCGCGCCGGGCGCCGGTGGGCGGGGCGGTGGTACGGACCGTGCCCGACGCTACGCCAGGTGGCGCACGAGCCGCAGTCCGTCCCACGACGGTACGTCGGATGGGTGCGTCCGTGACGGATGCGGCGTACGGGGCAGGTGAGTCGGACGGGCCTGGCGGGCCGGATGGGCCTGGCGGGCCGGGTGGGCCGGACGGAATCGGCCTGCCCAGCAGGACTGGCCTACCGGACGGGACCGGCCTGCCGGGCGGACCGCACGCGCCTCCGCGGCGCCCGGCCAGGACGACCGGATCAGCACGCGCCGGACCCACGGGCCTCGACCCCACGGGCCTCGACCCCACGGACCTCGACCTCGCGGGCCACTGCCCCGTTGGCCCCGACCCCGCATTCCCCGGACGGACGCACTACGGACCCACCCGCTCCACCCCCACCGGTCCCACCACCCCCTCAGTCCTCCACTCCACCCCCGTCCCACCGAGCCCGCCGCATGTCGAGGCGCGGTACATGCCCCTCGGCGGACCTGGACGCCTCCCGCAGCGGAGTGCCTTCCTCCCGGTAGTGCGCCAACGCGCGCAGCTCGCTGCCCGGCAGCAGCTGCCCGTCCGCGCGCACCACGCGCCACCACGGCACGGCGCCCCCGTACAGGGCCATCACGCGCCCCACCTGGCGCGGCCCGCCCACGCGCCGCCCCCCGCCGGCCCCCGCGGGCCTCTCGCCGGAGGCCGGCTCCCCCGGCGGCTCCTCGCCCGCGAGCCACTCGGCGACGTCGCCGTACGTCATCACCCGCCCGGGCGGGATCAGCTCGGCGACACCGAGGACCCGTTCCGCGTACTCGGGGATCCCCCCGGCGTCGTACTCGGGAATGTCTCCCGCTGTCCCACTCATTCGGCCCATCCTGCACCACACCACCGACAGTCCCGCCCCGCCCGCTCGGCGGCCCGCCGACGGCGTGCGCGGGCGGGTGCGGCGGCGTATGTTCCGTTTCCCGGCCCTTCGAAATGCACCCTGATGCCCTCCGCCTCCTCCCGGCCATGCCACCATCTTCCGGGCGGTGACTGGTGATACGAGATCAAAAAGAGACGGCCGAACAGCAGGGTGCGGTGCCTCCACGGGAGGCCGGCACCCCTGAGGCGCTGTCCTCCGCCACCCCGCCCGGGGGGACGGAAAACCACGGGGGAAGCCGTCACAGGCTTCCGAGACCGAAAAGGCGAGCACGATCGAGAAGGCCGGAAGAGCCGACGAGCCCGCGAGTCCGGAGGAACCGGAAGGGCCGGCAGGGCCGCACCGGCCCTGCCGGGCCGACACGGCGACCGCTTCCACCGGAGCGGAGGGCACGGCAGAAGAGGAACGCACCGCCGACGGGACGGCCGGCCCGGACCGGCCGGGCGACACGGGCGAGGCCGCCGGGGCGGGAGCGGCCGCCGGGACCGGCGCCACCGCCGAGCCCGCCGCCCCCGCCACAGTTGGCGAAGTCGACGGAGCCGAGAAAGCCACCAGAAGCAGCAAGGGCGACAAGGGCAGCAGCACCGACCGGCCCGACCGGCCGGCCCCGCCCCACGATCACGTGGGCAGTGAGTTCCACGTCGACCAGGTCTCCGGTGACGAGCCGCTGCTGCCCGCCCGGGTGCACCGCCCGTCCGACCTGATGCGCCTGCTGCTCGGGATCGTCGGCATCGCGCTGGTCCTGCTGCTGGCGACGTTCGCGCACGGCACGACCCAGGGCCTCCAGCGCGACATCGGCGAGGGCGCGGGGCTGGCACCCCGCCTGCTGATCAACTTCGCCGGGCTGGCGTCCAGCGTGGCCGTACTGATCGTCCCGGTGGCCTTCGCCGTCGAACGGCTGATCAAACGGGACGGGCTGCGGATCGCGGACGGCGTGTTGGCCGCGGTCCTCGCGCACGGGGTCTCGCTCGCCACCGACCTGTGGGTCGCCGAGGCCGCCCCGGAGTCCATCCGGATCGCGCTGACCCAGCCCCTGGCCAACGGCGGGCTGACCCCACCGGTGCACAGCTACCTCGCGCCGGTCATCGCGTACATGACCGCGGTGGGGATGTCGCGGCGCCCGCGCTGGCGGGTGGCGATGTGGTGCGTACTGCTGCTCGACGCGTTCGCCGTGCTCGTGGGCCGCTACACGACGCCGTTCGCCATCGTCACCACCATCCTCATCGGCTGGACGGTGGCCTTCGGGACGCTGTACGCGGTCGGCTCGCCCAATGTGCGCCCCACCGGCCAGAACCTGCTCGCCGGCCTGCGCCGGGTCGGCTTCCACCCCGTCCGGGCGGTGCGCGCCGAGGACATCGGCACCGCCGAGCACCCGGAGCACGCCGACCGCGGCCGCCGCTACATCGTCACCCTGGAGGACGGTCCGCCGATCGACGTCACCGTCGTGGACCGCGAACGGCAGGCCCAGGGCTTCTTCTACCGGGTGTGGCGCCGGCTGTCGCTGCGCGGCATCAACCAGCGCCGCAGCCTCCAGTCGCTGCGCCAGGCGCTGGAGCAGGAGGCGCTGCTGGCGTACGCGGCCATCGCGGCCGGCGCCAACGCGCCCAAGCTGATCGCCACCTCCGAGCTGGGCCCGGACGCCGTGATGCTCGTGTACGAGCACATCGACGGCCGGCCGCTGGACTCGCTGCCGGACGAGGAGATCACCGGCGAGCTGATGCGCAACGCCTGGCGGCAGGTGGCGGCGCTGCAGTCGCGGCGCATCGCGCACCGGCGCCTGGTGGGTGACGCCCTCCTGGTGGATCGTTCCGGCAGGATTTTCCTGACCGAACTGCGCGGTGGCGAGATCGCGGCCGGCGACCTGGTGCTGCGGATGGACATCGCGCAGCTGCTGACCACGTTCGCGCTGCGGGTCGGCGCCGAGCGGGCGGTGGCCGCGGCCCTCGACGTGCTGGGCCCCGACGCGGTCGCCGACAGCCTGCCGCTGCTCCAGCCGATCGCGCTCAGCCGCACCACCCGGGCCACCCTGCGCCATCTGGCGCGCGAACGCTCCGCACGCGAGCGGGAGGCCGTCCTGGAGGCGTCGCGCACCGCCAAGGAACGCAAGGCTGCCGAAGCGGCCGGGCGGGGCGGCGCGCACAGACAGGAGCAGCCGACCAACCGCAAGGTGGCGCGCGCCGAGAAGAACGCCGAGCGGCGGGCGGTCGACGAAGCGCTGGAGGAGGCCCGCGAGGAGGACCTGCTCTCGCAGATCCGCCAGCAGGTGCTGCTGATCCGGCCGACCGCGCCGGTCGAGCCGGCCCGCCTGGAACGGATCCGGCCCCGCACCCTCGTCAGCTGGATCGGCGGTGTCATCGCCGCGTACTTCCTGCTGTCGCAGATCACCCACGCCAACTTCGGCCAGGTGGTCGGCGAGGCACAGTGGCTGTGGGTGGCGGCGGCGCTGGCCTTCTCGGCGCTGACCTACCCGGCGGCGGCGATGAGCCTGCTCGGTTTCGTACCGGAGAAGGTGTCCTTCCTGCGGGCGGCTGTCGCGCAGGTGGCGGGCAACTTCGTCAAGCTCGTCGCGCCGGCCGCGGTGGGCGGTGTGGCGCTCAACACCCGCTTCCTGCAGCGCTCCGGCATCCGGCCCGGACTGGCGGTGGCGAGCGTCGGCGCGTCCCAGCTGTTCGGCCTCGGCTGCCACATCGTGCTGCTGCTGACCTTCGGCTATCTGACCGGCACCGAGCGCACGCCGTCGCTGTCCCCGTCCCGCGCGGTCATCGCGGGCCTGCTGACGGCGGCCGTGCTGGTGCTGGTGGTCACCGCCGTGCCGGTGCTGCGTAAGTTCATCGCGACGCGCGTACGGTCGCTGTTCGCGGGCGTGGTGCCGCGCATGCTCGACGTCCTCCAGCGCCCGAAGAAGCTGGCGGTCGGCATCAGCGGCACGCTGCTGCTCACGGCGGCGAACGTGCTGTGCCTGGACGCCTCGATCCGCGCGTTCGGTGGTGGCGGGCAGCTGAGTTACGCGGCCATCGCGGTGGTGTTCCTCGCGGGCAACGCGGTGGGCTCCGCGGCGCCCACCCCCGGCGGTGTGGCGGCCATCGAGACGGCGCTGACCGGCACCCTGTCGCTGGCCGGGCTCACGGCGGACATCGCGTTCCCCGCGGTGCTGCTGTTCCGGCTGATGACGTTCTGGCTGCCGGTGCTGCCGGGCTGGATCTCGTTCACGCATCTGACCCGCAAGGGCGAGATCTGAGCACCGCACACGGCGAAGGCCCGCACCCCGAGGGGTGCGGGCCTTCGCCGTGTGCGGCCGGCGGCCGACCACCGAACGGCCGGTGGACCGGCTTGTCCGGAAACGGTCAGTAGACCGGCTTCTCCGGCTCGACCGTGTTGACCCAGCCGATGACGCCGCCGCCGACGTGCACCGCGTCCGCGAAGCCCGCGGACTTCAGGACGGCGAGGACCTCGGCGGAGCGGACGCCCGTCTTGCAATGCAGGACGATCTTCTTGTCCTGCGGGAGGTCCTGGAGCGCGCTGCCCATCAGGAACTCGTTCTTCGGGATCAGCTTGGCGCCGGGGATCGAGACGATCTCGTACTCGTTCGGCTCCCGGACGTCGATGATCTCGATCTTCTCGTCCGTGTCGATCCACTCCTTGAGCTGCGCCGGAGTGATCGTGGAACCGGCCGCCGCCTCCTGGGCCTCCTCGGACACGACGCCGCAGAAGGCCTCGTAGTCGATGAGTTCGGTGACGGTCGGGTTCTCGCCGCAGATCGCGCAGTCGGGGTCCTTGCGGACCTTGACCTGGCGATACGTCATCTCCAGCGCGTCGTAGATCATCAGGCGGCCGACCAGCGGGTCACCGATGCCGGCCAGCAGCTTGATGGCCTCGTTGACCTGGATGGAGCCGATGGACGCGCACAGCACGCCCAGTACGCCGCCCTCGGCGCAGGAGGGGACCATGCCGGGCGGCGGGGGCTCCGGGTACAGGCAGCGGTAGCAGGGGCCGTGCTCGCTCCAGAAGACCGACGCCTGGCCGTCGAAGCGGTAGATCGAGCCCCAGACGTACGGCTTGTTCAGCAGCACGCAGGCGTCGTTGACCAGGTACCGGGTGGCGAAGTTGTCGGTGCCGTCGACAATCAGGTCGTACTGGGCGAAGAGGTCCATGACATTGCTGGAGTCGAGGCGCTCTTCGTGCAGGTTGACCGTGACATACGGGTTGATGCCCAGCACCGTGTCCTTGGCGGACGCGGCCTTGGAGCGGCCGATGTCCGCCTGGCTGTGGATGATCTGGCGCTGGAGATTGGACTCGTCGACCTCGTCGAACTCCACGATGCCGAGGGTGCCGACGCCCGCCGCGGCGAGGTACATCAGCGCGGGCGAACCCAGTCCGCCGGCGCCGACGGCCAGCACCTTGGCGTTCTTCAGCCGCTTCTGCCCGTCCATCCCGACATCCGGGATGATCAGGTGGCGGGAGTACCTGCGGACCTCGTCGACGGTGAGCTCCGATGCGGGCTCGACCAGGGGTGGCAGCGACACGGGGACTCCGTTGGTCGGTATCTCGATGGGCGACCCCCGCTCCGGGAGAACCCGGAGCAAGGGACGGTGGTCTCCCCGTAACACTGCCACGCCCTTCTTCATTCCGAGACACCTGGTCCGATACGCGAGACGAATGTGTCCCAGTAACCGGGCAGCGACTCCCAGGCACTCCCTCCGTGGTCGGCGCGGTCGGTGAGATAGACGGTCCCGGCGCCCTGCCAGCGGGCGATCCGCAGCGCTTCTTCCAGGTGGGAGGCGGGGACGCCGTGCACGAGGTGGCAGAAGCGGTGCGCCGGGTACTCGGCGGTCCACTCGGCCACTTGGGACCAGCGGTAGTCGGACCAGCGGCCGGTGAAGGTGACGAGCTGGTCGGCGACCTCCGCGTAGCCGGGGTACGGGTGACTGCCGTGCCCGGTGACGAGGTGCGCGCCGTCCTGGAGGGCCCGCAGGGTGGTGGTCAGCCGCCGGGTCTCGGGCAGCAGTGTCCGGTCCGTGGGACAGCGGTCCAGATAGAAACCGTCGACCTTGTACCACTCCAGGAACCGGTGTGCCTCGGAGACCAGTTCACCGAACGGCCGGGCCCCGTGCTCCAGGTCGAGGAGGCCCAGCATCCGGGCCCCCGCGTCACGCAGCTGGGCGGCGGCCGGCAGGCAGTACGGGTCGGGGCGCACGCCCGGGCCGCGCGCGACGTTGAGCACCACCCAGTGCAGCGCCGCCGCGCCGTTCCGTGGCCCCGGCGCCCGGCGCGCGGCTCCGGTGCAGGCCAACCCCCGGGCCAGGCGCAGCAGCTCGGCCCATTCGGCGGGCGCCAGCAGCGGGTGGGCGAACCCCGGGACGCCGACGCCGAGCGGCGCGGCGCCGGTCACGGCGGCGCCGGCGCCCAGGGACGTCGTCAGATACGACATGCGGCCTCCATCCAGATGTCGGCGAGGGATTCCTCCAGCCCGATCCGCGGCCGCCATCCCAGGCGGTCGCGGGCGGTGCGCACGTCCGCCTGCTGCCAGCTCCCGCACCCGTCCGGATAGGGGTACGCGGGGGGTACCGTCCCGTGTTCAGAGGCCGGGCCCGGGATGGCGAGCCGCGCGGCGGCGGGGCCGCCGGCGGAGTAGCCGGGCGGGGTGTCCAGTTCGTGGAGCGAGCCGCCGAACCCGGCGACCCGCGCGAGCAGCGCGGCGGCCTCGCGCAGCCGTACGGCGTGCCCGGTGCCGATGTTGACCACGCCCTGGGCGGCGGAGAGCGAGGCGGCGTGCACCGCCCGCGCCACGTCCCGTACGTCCACGAAGTCGCGCTGCACGCCCAGGCCGCCCAGCTTCAGTTCGGTGTCCCCGGACTGCATCGCGCGCCGCATCGCCTCGGCGAGCCGGCCGAGCGGCGAGCCGGCCGGGGTGCCCGGGCCGACCGGCGAGAAGACCCGCAGCACGACGGCGTCCAGGCCGGAGCCGAGGACGAGTTCGGTGGCGGCCAGCTTGCTGACGCCGTACGGGCCGCCGGGCCGCGGCACGGCGTCCTCGGCGGTCGAGGAGCCGGGCTGCGAGGGCCCGTACTCGGACGCGCAGCCCAGATGCACGAGCCGGGCTCCGCAGCTGCTGCGCCGCAGCGACTCGCAGACGGTGGCGACCGCGACGGTGTTGTGCCGGGTCAGGTCGCGGGCGCCGCCGCGGGTGGTGCCCGCGCAGTTGACCACCACGCCCGGATGGACCGCGTCCAGGAAGCGGGTGAGGGCGCCCGGACTGCCGGAGGCCAGGTCGAAGCGGACGTCCGCGTCGTCGCCGCGCCCGAGGGCGGTCAGCTGGACGGCCGGGTCGGCGAGCAGCCGGTCGGCGACGTAGCGGCCGAGGTACCCGTTGGCACCGATGAGCAGCACCCTCATCGCGCGACCCCCGGTCCCGGTGTGCTTCGGTGGGGTGGACGTTCATGTTGTCGTTCTCCTCATGCGGTGGGTTGAAGACGTGTTTCGGCAGCGGGGACCGCCGCCGCGGGGGCCGGGCGGTGGCGGTGTACGCCGCACGGAGGCCCTGGGTGACGGGCGTCCGGGAGCGGACGGCCGACGCCGTGGGAACGCCGGTACTGCGGAGGCCGGCGCGAGCGCCGGGGGTGATGGCGTACGGGCGGGCGGCGACGGTACGCGCGCCGGGAGTGGTGGTGTGCGTACCGGAAGGACCGGGAGTACCGGCGGAGGCAGAAGGGCCGGCCGGGCCGGACGGTGTGGGGTGCGTATCGCCGGTGGCGACGTGTGCGGGGTCACGGCCGGGCCGCCTCCGTCGGTACGGGGGTGGGCGCCGGGGCGGGAGCCTCTTCGGGCGCCGGCGCGTGCGCCGAGGCGCCGGTGAGGGCGCGGAGCGCGTACCACAGCAGGCCGAGGGCGGGCAGCGCGCAGGCCACGGCAGGTACGGCGGACGGACCGAGGTGGGTGACTGCCACCTCGACCGGCCTGCCCAGCGGCTCCAGGCCCGGCAGCCGGGCGGCCAGGACGCAGGCCAGGGCGGCGGCCTCCAGGGCGACGGCGGCGGCCGGGCCCGCTGCGGCAGCGGCCGGGAAGCCGTGCCGGGCGAGCAGCCGCGCCAGGAAGAGCAGGACGCCCAGGGCCGAGGCGGCGGCCGCCGCCCCCGCGCCACCACCGCCTCCGCTGTCAGCACCGCCGCCGATCGCGTCCGCCGCGGCCGACAGGGCGAGCAGCGCCGCGAGCTGCATCGCGGTGGCGATGAGCAGCAACGGCCGCACTCCGGACGCGAATACGGTCAGGAACCGGCTGTCCGCCAGCCCACGGCGCGCGCGGCCCGCGAACCAGTAAGCGCACCAGGCGGCGGGCACGACGGCGCACGTCAGGGCCAAGGCGGAGGCGATGGCCAACTGAGGGCGCGCGGGCGGGAGATCGGGGCCGCCCGCCAGGACCTGCCGCAGCAGCCAGTCACCGCCCAGCGCATACCCGGCCAGCCAGCAGGTCCACAGCCCGGTGGCGCGGGCGGACGGATACCGCGCACGCAGGGGGCCGTGACGGACGCACAGGCGCAGGGCCAGGAGCACGAGCCCTGCGCCGATCGCCGCAACGGCCGTCTGTACAAGCTGAGGTGGCAGCCCGCCGGCAGTCGTGAACGGTACGGGCGTGGGCGCGCGCCCGGCAGCGGCGACGGCGGCCACCGTCGCGGCACACACGGCGCCGGGCAGTAGGTGCAGCGCCACACGGACAGCCCTCCCCCGCCGTACGGGGCCGGGCGCGGGCAGGGCGGGCGGCGGCGCGTCGGCGCGGGGCACGCGGGCGTACAACTCCTCGGCCAGCGAGAAGACGTCGCGGTGCCGGAAGCGGGCGGCCGTACGGTCGGTGACGCCGTGCGCCTCCAGGCCGGCGGCGATCTCCATCGGGTCGACGGCCCGTTCGCACAGCGTGCGGTGCTGGTGCATCAGTGTCTTCACGGGGTCGGCGGGGCCGCGCCGGGGCGGCGGGGCTGGGGTGTCCCGTACGGGCAGGGGGCGGGGGCCGCGGAGGGGTACGGGGCCGGGGCGGCGGGGAGCGGCGGGGTCGCCCCCACTGCCGTTCGCGCTGCCGTCCCCGCTTCCCTTCCCGCTTCCGGCGTGGCGCCGGTGTCGAGGTCGGGGCCGGGTCCGGGGCCGGTTCCCGTGTCGGTTGTCGTCACGGTCGCGCTCCTCTCTGACGGTCGGCACCGGCTCCCGCCCCGGCGGCGGCCGGTTCGGCGAGCGGTTCGGCGGCGGCCGGTTCGGCGACTGGCGCGACGGCCGGTTCAGCGGCCGGGGCCCCCGGATCCGGTACCGCCCAGCTCGGTGCGCGGCCCGTCGGTGGTGCGGCCTGTGCGGCGCCGCCCGCCACGGCCGCCCAGCGGCCCGGTACATGGGACTCGGCGGGCCGGGCGAAGAGGCGGGGCCCGCTCTCACCGTCCGGCCCCGCGCCGACGGCCGGGCGGCACGGCGTACGGGACATCAGCTCCAGGTAGATGCCACGAAATGCCGCGATGTTCTGCTCCACCGTGAACAGTTCGCGTGCGCGGGCGCGCGCGGCGGCGCCCAGCCGGGCGCGCCGCTCCGGGTCGAGCAGCAGCGCCAGGCACGCGTCGGCCAGCGCGCGCGGGTTGCGCGGCGGCACGACCAGGCCCGTACCGCCGATGACCTCGCAGACCGCTCCGGCGTCGGTGGAGACGGTGGCGCGGCCGCTGAGCATCGCCTCCACGAGGGAGCGCGGGAAGCCCTCCGCCACGCTGGACGAGACCAGCACCGCGCCGGCCGCGTAGGCGTCCTGCGGGCGTGGCAGGCCGGGGCCGCCGATCTCCTCGAAGGAGACCGGGTTGTCACCGGTGCTCCGCGCGTCGGCGGCCTCGTCGGGGAAGAGCTGGGCGGCCAGCACCCGGCACTGCGCCAGGTACGCGGCGTCCTCCGGGCCGGGGCCCGGGGCGCCGACGATGCGCAGGGTCGCGGCGGGTTCGGCCCGGTGCACGCGGGCGAAGGCGTGCAGCAGCGAGACGAGGTCCTTGGCGGGTTCGACGGTGCCGGTCCACACCAGCGTCGCGGAGCGGTCGGCCGCCGTGTCGGGGACGGCGGCGAAGCCGGTCGCGTCCATGCCGGGGTACACCGTGCGCAGGCGTTCCCGGTCCGCACCGCAGCGTTCCTGCCAGCGCCGGGTGTGGGCGTTGCCGGGGGTGACGAGGGCGGCCTCGGCGTACGTCTCGGCGGCCAGCGCGGTCTCGAAGGCGCCCAGCAGGGCGCGTACGGGGGTGCTCGACCGCACTCCGGAGCGCGCGAGGTAGTGCTCGCGCAGGCGCACGCCGTACTCGGTGAGCAGGAGGGGCGTACCGAAGAAGCGTTTGGCCAGCAGGCCGGGGAGGGCGGCCGAGCCGCCGGCCGTGGCATGGCAGAGGTCGACCGCGGCGAGCCCGTCAGCACCGCTGCCGGAGGGGCCCGCGGAGCCGCCGTACCGGCCCGTGTCGTACCGGTCCGCGTCGTACCGGCCTGAGCCGTACCAGTCCAGGGAGAGCGGACGCAGGGCGCGTTCCAGCTCCTCGGCCACGGCCAGCAGGTCGCCCACGCGGGCGCCGTGCGCGGCGCACAGCGCGCCGGGCGCGTGGCAGGCGCTCTCCAGGATGCGGACGGCCTGTTCGGAGCGGAGGAGTTCGGGGAGGCCGCCGTGGTCGCGGGCCAGCTGCGCCAGGCCGTACAGACCAGCGGCGAAACGGTCCGCCAGCCCCCGCGGGCCGCCTGACCCTCACGGTCCGCGGCGCCGTCCGCCGGCGACACCGGGGGAAGGGCCCGGCCGCCGGGCGGTTCCGTCGCGATGAACCCCGCCGCGAGATCACCGAAGCACTCCGCGAACCGCCGCCGCGCGCGCCGTCCGCGCGCCCCGGCGCGCCGCCTGTCGGGCCACCACCGCAGGGCGGCGGGAAGCTCTCCGTGCAGCGGCGCGATCCGCACCACCCGGGCGCGGCCCTGCGCGCCGCCCGCGCGGCCGTCCGCCCCCTGCGCCCCCTGCGCCCCACGCGCCTCCGGACCCGTGCCCGGCTGCCCGGTACCCTCTCCCGCGCCGCCGCCCCGCACGCCGTCCACCGCATCGTCCTCGGGGCCCCGGTCGAGGGTGTAGACCTCGAACTCGTGGCCGGGGAGTCCGTGCACGAGCCGGTCGCGCCACGGACGCGTCTCACCGGACGCATCCGGGCCGCCACCCTCGGTGAGCAGACCAATGCGCACGAGCGCACCCCCGTTCTTCCTGATCGGCGTCGACGGCGGCGGCCCCCGGGGGCCGCCGCTACCTGGCAGGAAGAAGCTACGCAGAGATTCCGGTGACACGGCGGACGGTTGTCCGTCGCGCCACCGGAAGGGGTGAAGAGACGTAACTTTCCACCCCGGTGGGCGTTCTGGCGCGCTACGTGTCGTCAGGCCACCGCGCGTAGCGCCCGCCGCCCGGCCGACACCTCCGGGTCCAGCACGGGCACCGCCGCCAGCAGGCCCTTCGTGTACGGGTGCCGGGGACGTTCGTACACCTCCTCGGTGCTGCCCTCCTCCACGATCCGCCCGCCGCGCATCACCGCGACCCGGTCGCTGACCGCCCGTACGACCGCCAGGTCGTGCGCGATGAAGACCAGCGCGAGGCCCAGCTCCCGCTGGAGTTCGGCCAGGAGGCCGACGACCTGCGCCTGTGTGGTGACGTCCAGCGCCGATACGGGTTCGTCGCAGACCAGCAGCCGGGGGCCGGGGGCGAGCGCCCGCGCGATGCCGACGCGCTGCCGCTGCCCGCCGCTGAACTCGTGCGGATAGCGGTGGTACCACGCCGGGTCCAGGCCGACCCGTTCCAGCAGTTCACACGCCCGGCGCACCACGCGCGCGTCGTCCCGGTCGCCGGCCGCGCGCAGGGGGTCGGCGACCGATTCGCCGATGCTGCGCCGCGGGTTGAGCGAGGAGACCGGGTCCTGGAAGACCATCTGGAGTTCGCTGCGGAAGGGGCGGAGCTGCCGGTCGCCGAGGGTGCCGATGTCGCGCCCCCGGTAGCGCAGCGTCCCCGCGGTCGGGTCCAGCAGGCGTACGAGCATCCGCCCGAGCGTCGTCTTGCCGCTGCCCGACTCCCCCACGAGGCCGACGGTCTCCCCTTCCCGTACGGTCAGCGAGACCTCGTCGACCGCCGTCGTCCGGTGCCGCCGGCCGCCGAATTCCCGCCGCAGTCCGACGGCTTCGAGCAGGACGCCGTCCCCGCTCCCGTCACCGACGCGCCCGGCGCGCGGGGCGTGCCCGTCCGGCTTCGCGTCCACCCGTGGCACCGCCGCCAGCAGCTCCTTCGTGTACGGCGCGCGCGGCGCGAGCAGCACCTCGCCGACCGGGCCGTGCTCCACCGCCCGGCCGCCGCGCATGACGAGCACCTCGTCCACACTGCCCGCGACCACCCCCAGGTCGTGGGTGACCAGCAGCAGCCCCATGCCGGTCTCCGCCCTCAGCCCGTGCAGCAGGTCGAGGATCTGCGCCTGGACGGTGACGTCCAGCGCGGTGGTGGGCTCGTCGGCGATCAGCAGGCGCGGTTCGCAGGCGAGCGCCATCGCGAGCAACGCGCGCTGGCGCATGCCCCCGCTGAACTCGTGGGGCCGCGAGCGGGCGCGCCGGGGGCGTCCGCGATGCCCACGCGCTCCAGCACCTCGACGGCGCGGGCACGGGCTGCGCGCCGTGAGACGTCCGGCCGGTGCACCCGGTACACCTCGGCGATCTGGTCGCCGATCGCGTAGTACGGGTCGAGCGAGGACAGCGGGTCCTGGAACACCATGGCGGCCCGGCCGCCGCGCAGCCGCCGCAGCGCGCGCTCGTCCGCCGCCCGTACGTCCGTACCGGCGACCCGTACCGTGCCGCTCACCTGCGCCCCGGTCCCCCGGTGCAGGTCCAGCAGGGCCGCCGCGACGGTGGACTTGCCGGAACCGGACTCGCCCACGATGCCGAGGGCCCGGCCGGCGGCCAGCGAGAACGAGAGGCGGTCCACGGCCTGCACGACGGCGGGGCCTCCTTCGCCCGTACCTTCCCGATCGGCGCCTCCTCCGCCGGGAAAGGCGACCGACAGGTCGCGGACGTCCACCAGCAGATCCGGCTGCGGCCGGCCCGGCTCCAACCGGCCCGGCTTCAGCAGGTCCGGCTTCAGCAGGTCCGGCTTCAGCAGGTCCGGCTTCAGCAGGTCCGGTGCCGCTCCGGTCGCGCCCGCGGGCTCCTCGGAGGTCATGTCAGGGCCACCCTTCGGTCGGCGAGTGCGTAGAGGACGTCCGCCACGACGTTGGCGACGATGACGGCGGCGCCGGTGCCCAGGACGACACCGACGACCACGGGCAGGTCGACGACGCGCACCGAGTGGACCAGGAGCTGGCCGATGCCGGGCAGCCCGAAGAGTTCCTCGGTGAGCATCGCGCCGCCGAACATCGTTCCCAGGTCGAGCGCGGTGAGCGCGATGACCGGCGGCAGCGCGCCGCGCAGCGCGTGCCGCGTCACGACGGAACGTTCCCGCACGCCGTACGCGCGGAAGGTGCGGATGTGGTCCTCGGCCAGCGTCTCCAGCGTCGAGGACCGGGTCAGCCGGGCGTACTTGGCGGATTCCAGCAGCGCCAGCGCCGTCCAGGGCAGCAGCAGGTTCCAGGCCCACTGCTCCGGGTCCTCGGACAGCGGGACGTAGGAGGGGAACGGCAGCCATTGGAGGTACGCGCAGAACACCATCAGCAGCAGCAGTCCGGTGATGAAGACCGGGGTGGCCGTGCCGGCGAGGGTCAGACCGGTCAGGACGCGTTCCGTCGTGCCGCCGCGGCGCAGCGCGGACAGCAGGCCGGTGCCGACGCCGAGCAGCAGCCAGAGCACCATCGAGCCGAGGGCGAGCGACGCCGTGACCGGCAGCCGGTCGGCGAGCAGCTCCGTGACGGGCGAGCTGTTCTGGTAGGAGAGACCGAGGCAGGGCGCGTCGCAGCGCAGTACGCCGGTGCCGGACGAGAAGTCGCGGCCGGCCACCAGCCCCTGGAGGAAGTGCAGGTACTGCGTCAGGACCGGCGCGTCCAGCTCCAGCCGTTCGCGTACCTGCTGGATCTGTCCCGGGTTGCAGCGCGGCCCGCAGGCCAGTTTGGCGGGGTCACCGGGGGCGACGTAGAAGAGCGCGTAGACAACGACGGTCAGCAGGAAGAGGACCAGCAGCCCACCGCCGAGCCGGCGCAGTGCGTAGCCGGTCATACGACAGCCTCCTTCTCGCGCTTCTCACGCACGTCGTGCTTTTCCTTCTTCTGGGGCTTCTCCTTGCGGCCCGCCCGGGTGCCGACCCTCAGCCGGGACCGCTCACGCGGATCCAGCGCCGTACGGACCGCGTCGCCCAGCACCGTGAACGCGAGCACGGTGACCAGCAGGAAGCCCGCCGGGAGCAGGACGTACACCGGGTCGGCCCGGAACCAGGTCGTCGCGGTCGACAGCATCTGGCCCCAGGACGCGGTGGGCGGCCGGACGCCGATGCCGAGGAAGGACAGCGACGCCTCGACCACGATGTTGCCGGGCACCAGGACCGCCGCGTACGTGATCACCGGTGCGGCGAGCGACGGCAGCAGCTCGCGCCGCGCCACGCGCAGCGGCCCCGCGCCGCCGAGCCGGGCCGCCGCCACATGGTCCAGCTTCTTCAGCGCCAGCGTCCGTGCCCGCACGATCCGCGAGGTGCCGAACCAGCTGAGCAGGCCGATGACCAGCACCAGCAGCAGTGGACGGGGAAGTCGGCGGGCACGATCGCGGTCAGCGAGATCGCGATGACGAGCATCGGCAGCGCGGTCAGCACCTCGGTGAACCGGGAGAGCACCTGGTCGGCGAGCCGGTTGCCCAGCCCGGCCGCGAGACCGACCACCACACCGATGAAGACCTGTACGGCCGTGGCGCCGAGCGCGATGAGCAGGGAGACCCGGGCCCCGTACAGCAGCCGGGCGAACATGTCCCGGCCGGTGCCGGGTTCGACGCCCAGCCAGTGGTCGGCGCTGATCCCGCCGTACGACCCGAGCGGTACGCCGCCGCGCGCGGAGTCGATCAGGTCGTCGTGGTACGTGGTGGGGTCCTGGCCCTCCAGTGCGGCCAGCAGCGGTGCCCCGAGGGCGAGCAGGACGGCCGCGGAGAGCACGGCGGCCGGGCGCTGCCGCAGCCGCCGCCAGACCGTACCTTTCCGCGCAGGCGTCACCTCGTGCGGAGGGAGCACCGCGTCGGCCTGAGACGGCGTCATGCCGGCCGTCGTCACTTGACCGCCACCTGGGAGATGTCCAGCACGCCGTCCCAGTCGCTGATGACGACGTTCTTGACGTCCTTGCCGTACAGCCGCTTGTAGACGGGGTGGAAGAGCGGTACGGACAGGGCCCGCTCGCCGATCTTCTTGTCCAGCGCGCCCCACCGGGCCGCCGCCGCCTTCAGGTCGGTCAGCTTGTTGATCTCGTCGATCTCGTGGTTGACGGCCGGGTCGTCGAGCTGCGCGTGGTTGAAGTTGGAGGCGTCCCGGACGATCTGCCGACCGTCGAAGACCGGCGCGAGGAACGGGCCGCCGGACGGCCAGTCCGCTCCCCAGGCGCCGATGAACAGGCCGGGGGCGTCGTCGACGCTGTGCACCTTCTCCTTGTAGTCGTTGTCCTCCAGGCCCTGGAGCTTGACGGTGATTCCGGCCTTCTTCAGGGCTTCCTGCACGGCGGTGGCGATGTCCGGGCTGGTCTCGAAGTCCTTGGCGGTGGAATGCGTGAGGGTGATGCTCAGTCCGTTCTCGTGACCGGCTTCCTTCAGCAGTTCCTTCGCCTTGGCCGGATTTCCGGTGCGGCCCGCCGGGAAGTGGTCGTACGGGGTGTGACCGAAGGACTCGCCGTTCGGGAGGAACGTGGTGGCCGGTTCGGCGAGCGCGGAGCCGCCCGCGGCGTTCACGACGCTCTGCCGGTTGACGGCGTAGGCGATGGCCTGGCGCACCTTCGGGTCGTCGAAAGGCTTCACCTTCGGGTTGAAGGCGAGGTAGTTGGTGTAACCGAAGTGGCCGGTGCCGACTCTTTTGCCGAGCTCCGCGTCGCCGCTGATCCGCGCGAGTTCGGCCGGGCCGAGATTGGTGTCGGTGGTCACCGCGGCGGCGTCCGGACCTGCGCCGGTGGCCAGCCGCTGGTTGATGACGGCGGAATCCAGGCCGGATTTCACCTCGATGGTGTCGGGATAGGCGTGCCGTTCGGAGTCGGTCTTCTCGGACCAGTACGGATTGCGTTCCAGGACGAGGTGTTCGCCGTCCCCGGTGTTCTTGGCGACCTTGTACGGACCCGAGGAGACCGGGTGTTCCTCGTACTTGGTGCCGGTGTCCTTGGCTTTCGGCACCGGCGCGAACTGTGTCTGCGTGGCGAGCAGCGGGAATTCGCCCTCGGGCTTCTTCAGATGGAAGACGAGGGTCTTCTCGTCCGGGGTCTCGATGGACTTCAGCCCGTCCTTGCCCTTGTCCTTGTACGGCCCCTGGTAGCTTTCGCCGCCGACCAGCCAGTCCCGCAGATACGGCGCGCCGCCGGAGAGTTCGGCGGCGAAGGAACGCTCGATTCCGTACTTTACGTCGGCGCTGGTGATCGGCGAGCCGTCCTCGAACTTCAGCCCGTCCTTGAGCGTGTACGTCCACACCGTGGCGTTCTCGCTGGGCCGCCCGGTGTCGGTGGCGAGGTCCGGTACGGCCTTCGCGCCGGCCGCGCCGTTCTCCCGGTTGCGGGTGGTCAGCGTACGGAAGACCAGGGTCGGTACCTTGCCGCCGCCGGAGGTGTAGAGGCGCGCCGGGTCGAAGTTGGTCTGGGGCGCGGAGTTCAGGACGGTGAGCGTGCCGCCCTTGGCGGGCGCGGCGCCCGCGCCGTCTCCCGTCGCGGCATCCTTGGGGCCGCAGGCGGTGGCCCCGGCGGCCAGCGCGACGGCCACCGCGACGGTGACCGCGCGTCTGGCGGGGACGGAGTGACGGGGGCGGGACGGCTCGGCCATGTCGGTGGGTGCCTTTCGCAGCAGGACGTACCCGCGGAAGGCGGCGGCAGCAGGAGCGCGGTGAGGCGCGGGGCCGCCCCTGCGGACACGTTCGAGTGAGATACGTGGTTTCGCGGGGGACGCCCCGGCCCGGGGTCACAGGTCGCCGCGTCTCACGGCCCCGGCGTCGGCGGGCCGTCGCGGCGCGCTTCCGCGCGGCCGGGGACGGGCCTCAGCGACAGTGGATGTCGGCCACGGACTGCACGGACACGCCGATCAGCGCCAGCTCGAAAGCGGCGTGTCCGAAGGCGGTGGCAGGACGCGGCATGGCAGGAAGACTTCCCGAATGTACGTCCGGTGGCAAAGGCGTCCCGCCATGAGAGACGGGGCCTTCCGTATGCCGGACTTACGGGGCCGAGGAGCCGTGCCTGGCCGGGCCTGCGGACCGGCACGGCGGACCAGGCCCGGTACACCGGCGCGGCCCGCCCCAGTCGCCCGGCTCAGTACCCTCCGAAGCCCCCGCGGCTCACTGCCCCGCGGGGAACGGCCAGGCGTTCGGGCGGCAGGTCGCGCCGTCCGTCGTCAGGAATTTGGTCTGCTGCATCATCACCGGCGCCAGGGCGCCCTGCCGCGAGCAGCTCTCGTGGTTGCGTCCGAGCCGGTGGCCCACCTCGTGGTTGATGAGCATCTGCCGGTACGCGTGCATCTGGTCCGGCCCGTAGGTCTCGGCGCCCTGCGCCCACCGGTACGCGTTGATCATGACTCGCTCGGTCGCCGCCGAGTCGCACGACACGTTGTCCTCGGTCGTGTCGAGCCCGGACTTGGCACACCACTTGGCAGTGGTCCCGGGGCTCGCCAGCGTGATGACGTAGTCGGCCTTGCCGGAGCCCACCCGCTCGAAGGCGCGCCGGCCCCCGTGGGCCCAGCTGCGCTCGTCGTTGAGGGTCTTGTGCACCGCGTCGGCGAACAGTTCGCCGTCCAGGCCCATGCCCTCCTCCACGTCGACGCGGTAGCGCGACACCGGGCCGTGGCCGGGCGCCTTGGCGTTCCCGCCGACCGGCTTGAACCGCCCGGAGGCCGCCAGCTTCGCATCCAGCGGGTAGGCCTTCGCCATCTTCTCGTCGTACGTGACGGGAGCCGCCTGCTGCGTCGGGCGCGCGTTCGAGCGCGAGGCGGCGTCGGAGCCGGCGCCCCGTTCCTTCCCGCTCAGCGCCTGTGCCTTGCCGTCGTCCTGCTGCTGTTCCGTGACCTGTCCGGCCACCACGACCGCGAGCACGGTCGTCACGGCCGCCGCGGCCACACCGGTGAAGGTGCGGCCCTTGGCGATCTTCTTGCGGGAGGTGAACCGGGGCCCCTGAACGCCGAGTTCACTGGCGTCCGGAGTGACGTCCGGCGCGTCGGCCGGGGTGTCGCCCTCCCGCGGGAAGACCACCGACCTGCCGGTGTCGCGCCCCGGCCCGGGCTGCCCGGACCGTCCGCCCGCCGGGGTTCCGGCCGCGAACACCTCGTCCGTGTCCTCGGGACCACCGGGGCGGTTCCCTCCGGGGCGGGGCTGCGCCGCGAAGGCGTCGATGTACTCCTGGCGGGGCGCCGGTACCCGGTTCTGCGGGACGAACGGTGAGCCGACCGATCCCGTACCGGTGGAAGTCGGGCCGAGGGCGGCGCCGGACTCGACACCGGGCGCGCTGCCGCTGTCCGCTCGTACGGCTCCGCCCTGGGCGGCGTCGGTGTCGGCGGCGTCGGTACCAATGGTGGGGGCGGGGGCATCCGGGGTGGGGCCGGGGGCGCCCGGGACGGAGGCAGGGGCTCCCGGGGCGGGGGCGGGCCTGCTCGCGCCTTCGCCGCCGTCCTCGAACGGGGCGAACCCGTGCGCCGGAGCGGCCGACGCGGACTGCGGGCGCCCCTCGCGCGGTCGCGGCACGCGCGGTGTGCCGAGCGCGGGTGTGCCGTTGGCGGGCGTGCCGTTCGGGGGCGTGCCAGGGGACACGTCGCGCGCGGGCGTGCCATGCGCGGGCGCACTGGCGGACGCGTCGTGCGCGGGCGCGTTCTGCGACGCGGAGCGCGCGGTCGGATGATGGTGCGGCTCGGGGCGCGTGGACGGATTCTGGGGCGCGCGTTGCGCCGGGGGCTGCCACGGTGCGCCCTGCGCCGGTCCGTGCTCGGGCGTACGGTGCCCGGCCGCGTAACGAACCGCGCCCTGCGCGGGCTCGGCACCCGGCGTGCGCCGCTGCTCGGCGCCGTCCGTCCGGCCGGCCTCTCCGCTGCCTCCGCCGTCCGGTCCCGGCTCCGCGCGGCGGCGCCGACGGCCCGTACCCGGCCCGGGGGCGGGGGCGGGTCCGGCGCCACCTGCCGCGCCGAGCCCGTCCGCCTCGCCCACCTCGCCTATTCCGGAGGTGTCACCGGCGGTTGCGGCCGGGCTCCGGCGGCTGTGACGTCCCACTCGGCCTGTCAGCTCCTACTCACGTCCAGGACGCGCCACCGGCGGCGGACTCTCCCGCACCGGCGCTCCCGCCCGCACCGGCCGCGTCCCGCGCGGCCGCGTCGTCGTCCAACAGCTCGCGGAAGGCCCGCGCCACCGTTTCCGGGTACTCCATCATCGCCACGTGCCCCGCCTCCGGCAGCGTCAGCAGCCGGGAGGCACGGAAAGCGGCGGCCGCCCGGCGCGCCATACGGAAGGAGACCAGGCGGTCGCGCCCACCGTAGACGAGAAGCGTGGGCGCGAGCACCCGCTGCGCCTGCCGCCACAGATTGTGCTGCCCGCCGAGCGTGTACGCATTGACGATGCCCCGTGCCGAGCGCGTCATCACCTCCCAGAAGTAAGGGAGTTCGAGGCGCCGTGCGTATTCCTCCGCGGCGGCGGTGAAGCCGTCCGGCGTCACGAGGGCGGGATCGCCGTAACACAGCGCCATCACCTCACGGGTGCGCCGCTCCGGCGTCCAGTCCCGCGTCAGCCTGCTGAACAGCCGGGTCACGCCGGGCACGGCGAGCAGCCCGGTCGGCACCGCGGACAGCTGCGGGCGCAGCTCCGGCAGTGCGGGCGAGATCAGCGTCAGCGTCCGCACCAGGTCCGGACGCACCGCCGCCACCCGCGTCACGGCCGCGCCGCCCATGGAGTTCCCGAACAGGTGCACCGGCCCACGGCCGCTCGCGTCCAGATGGCGGATGATCGCCCGCGCCTGCGCGGAGACCGAGTAGTCACCGTCGTCCGGCGGCGGGGAGTCACCGAATCCGGGGAGGTCCAGCGCTTCGCCGTCCACCTGACCGGCGAGCAGCGGCATCAGTGCCGACCAGTTCTGGGAGGACCCGCCGAGCCCGTGGACGTACAGCGCGGGCGGCAGCCCGGCCCGCGAGCCCGGCACACCCCGCACGCTCATGGTCAGGCCCGGCAGACTCACGGAACGCACCGTCTCGCCCGGACCGACGCGCGAGGAGCGGCCCGCCGGGGGCACCGGGAGGACGGCGCGGGTGTCCGGCGCCGCGTCCGGCGACCCGTCTGGCAACCCGGTCGACTCCGTCGAATCCGTCGAAGACATGGAGTCGATGTTACGAGACGATCACGCCGCCGATCGTGTGTTCGCGCTCACACACCGCATCGCATTTCGGAACCCGCTCTCTTAGGCTCGGGCAGGAAGGGCACCCGTGTGAGGAGCGCTCGCGTACGGACGCTCGCCCTGGCCTCCGGAGGACGTGAGAGAAAGGGAGCCACCATGCCCGTCGACCCGACCGACCCGGACACCTTCGAGAACGAGACGGACGCCTCGGAGATCGACGTCGAAGCGCCCGAGGCCGACGCCGCGGAGCAGCACGCGGACCTCGCGCCGCACCACGACCAGCCGCTGACCGGCATCGATCCGTCCGTCGCGAACGAGGCGGACGTCGCCGAACAGGCCCGCGTCGTGGATCTCGACGAAGACGATTACCGATGACCTGGGGCCATATGTCGGCTTCCCACAGTCTTCGGCGGCAGATTTTCTCGCCCGTGACCACGCACAGCCGGGTTACCCAAAAGTACGATGGCGGACGCGGCGCACCGCTGTGCGTGCGCCGCGCACGGAACGACACCTGGGAGGCAGCGTGAGCGCCATCGAGCAGACCGAGGCGGCACGCCCGCGGGGCACGCGCCTGCCACGCCGAGCCCGGCGCAACCAGCTCCTGGGCGCGGCCCAGGAGGTCTTCGTGGCGCAGGGTTACCACGCGGCTGCGATGGACGACATCGCCGAGCGCGCCGGCGTCAGCAAGCCCGTGCTCTACCAGCACTTCCCGGGCAAGCTCGACCTCTACCTGGCCCTGCTGGACCAGCACTGCGAGGCGCTGCTGCAGTCGGTGCGCACCGCGCTCGCCTCGACGACCGACAACAAGCAGCGCGTCGCCGCGACGATGGACGCCTACTTCGCGTACGTCGAGGACCCGGGCGGCGCCTTCCGGCTGGTCTTCGAGTCGGACCTGACCAACGAGCCCGCCGTGCGCGAGCGGGTGGACAAGGTCTCCCTGGAGTGCGCCGAGGCGATCAGCGAGGTCATCGCGGAGGACACCGGCCTGTCCAAGGACGAGTCGATGCTGCTGGCCGTCGGGCTGGGCGGCGTCTCGCAGGTCGTGGCGCGCTACTGGCTCTCCTCCGAGAGCACCGTGCCGCGCGAGACGGCCGTACAGCACCTGACCTCACTGGCCTGGAAGGGCATCGCGGGCTTCCCGCTGCACGGCTCCGAGGGGCAGTGATCCGTACCGCCGGGTACTGAACCGGGCCGTCGGGCGGCGCGCCGGGCCGTCGAACAGCGAGCCGTACCGCCACCGGACCGCGGGCCGTGTGCGCTGCCGCACTGTGAGCCGCACCGGACCGCGGGCCGTGCCCGCTGCCGCACTGTGAGCCGTACCACCAGGCAGTGGGCCGTCCGCGGGTCCCGACGGTGGCGTGTCCGGCCTGCCACGCCCCGCACTCCCGCACACCCACGCCCCTCCTCTGTTCGCTGCGGGCGTGCTCCGGGGCGCCCTGTCCGTCCGCTCACCGGGCTAATGTGTGCTGCGTACGGCGCGGATTGCCGCGCACCTGCCCCGTGGCCTCGCCAGGGGGCACCGAGACCGTCGGAGGGACAAAGCCGTGGAGGTCAAGATCGGCGTGCAGCACGCGCCCCGCGAGATCGTTCTGGAGAGCGGGCAGACCGCAGAGGACGTCGAGCGAGCGGTGGCGGACGCACTGGGCGGCAAGTCGCAGCTGCTGAGCCTCGTGGACGATCACGGCCGCAAGGTCCTGGTCCCGGCGGACCGGCTGGCCTATGTGGAGATCGGCGAGCAGACCGTCCGCAAGGTCGGCTTCGGCGCGCTGTAGCCGGCCGCGGGCCCTTGGACGGGCCCGCGCGCACCCGTCACGAGCGGCGGCCCGGAGAGATCGTCTCCGGGCCGCCGCTTCGGTGTCCGGCCCCGGTCGCGACTGCCTGCGCCGACGAGGGTTGCCACGCATTCTCCCTGGGTACGACCGCCTACGACCGATTTGTGTCGTCCAACCGGTCGTAACCGCGGGAGGGACAAGCCATGATCTGGGAAGCTCTCGGCGCCGTGATCGTCGGACTCGCCATCGCACTGGCCGCCACGCGCAAGCTGCCGGGCCGGTTCCCCTCACGCCCCCTGACGCTGGCGACCGGCCCCGCCGCGGCCCTCCTCGGCGCCTTTCTCGCCCATTCCATCCTGGGCCCCGGCCATTTCTTCCAGACGCTGCTGGCCGCCGCCGGCCTGGGCGCGGCCATGCTCTCGCTGCTGATCCGGCCCGCACACCGGCTGACGGCGCTGCGGTCCGGGGTGTGAGCCGGGCGGGCCCGGACCCGCCCGGAGACGGGGCGGCGGCCCTTCGAGACCTGCGCTGGTCCGATGATCCCTACGCCGGAGGGGCTGGACATGTGTCCAGCCCCTCCGGCGTAGGTACGGGGACGCGGCACCCGGGGCCGCCCACCGGCCGCGGGCCGGTGGGCGGCACGGCACCGCGCACTCCGCTCCGCTACGCGGCCAGCCCCAGCGCCGCCATCCGCTTCGTGTGCGCCTCGGTGATCCGCGAGAACATCCGCCCGACCTCCGCGAGGTCGAACCCGTCGGCCACGCCGCCCACCAGCATCGTCGACAGCGAGTCCCGGTCGGCCACCACCCGCTGCGCCTGGGACAGCGCCTCGCCCATCAGGCGCCGGGCCCACAGCGCGAGCCGCCCGCCGACGCGCGGATCGGCGTCGATCGCGGCCCGTACCTTCTCGACGGCGAACGTCGCGTGCCCGGTGTCGTCGAGGACGCCCAGGACCAGGCTCCGGGTGTCGGAGTCGAGCCGGGCCGCCACTTCGCGGTAGAAGTCACTGGCGATCGAGTCGCCGACATACGCCTTGACCAGGCCCTCCAGCCAGTCCGACGGAGCGGTCTGCCGGTGGAACTCGTCCAGCGCCGCAGCGAACGGCTCCATCGCCTCGTTCGGCTCCGCCTCGATCTGCGCGAGGCGGTCCCGCAGCCGCTCGAAGTGATGGAATTCGGCCGACGCCATCTTGGCCAGCTCCGCCTTGTCGTCCATCGTCGGCGCCAGCTTCGCGTCTTCCGCGAGGCGCTCGAAGGCGGACAGCTCCCCGTAGGCGAGGGCGCCCAGCAGGTCGATCACCGCGGCCCGGTACTGCGGCTCCGCGGAGGCCGCGGCCCAGTCCTGAGCGGCGATCCCGGTGTGTTCTCGGTCATCTTCGGCGGTGTGCGCTGCGTTGTCAGGCGTCTCCATGAAGCGCACAATAGCCCGCTGCGCAACCGGGGGAAGTGGCTGGTCAGCCACTCCCGCCCCACCCGACCGAACGATTGCCCGGACACACGTCTGGCTATCCGGGGTATGGTGGTAATGCGCCCGCCGAGTATCGGTGGGTTGTTCCACGCATGCGGATGCCCGGTCGGTGGCCCGATCGGCTCCAACCCGACCGCCCTCTTTCGCAGCGCGTACGAGACGTACGCACAGCGGGAGGGACACCGCTCGCGGTTCGAGTGCTTGAGCGAAGGCAGTGGTCCCGCGCCCGTCCGGCCGATCAAGGCCGGCCCGTACGAAACCGTACGAGGGCGCGGTACGACCCCCTTGGCCGCCTCGTACCGCGTCTCACAGAAGAGGCAAGATTCTGTCTACGTTCCGAGACCTCGGGATCCTCCCCGAGACCGCCGAAGCCCTTGAGGCCGTCGGCATCATGTCCCCCTTCCCCATCCAGGAGATGACGCTCCCGGTGGCCCTCGCGGGCTCCGACGTCATCGGCCAGGCCAAGACCGGCACCGGCAAGACCCTGGGATTCGGCCTCCCCTGCTGGAGCGCGTCACCGTCCCCGCGGACGTCGAGGCGGGCCGGGCCAAGCCCGAGCAGCTGACGGAGGCCCCGCAGGCCCTCGTGGTGGTTCCCACCCGCGAGCTGTGCCAGCAGGTCACCAACGACCTCCTGACCGCCGGCAAGGTCCGTAACGTACGGGTGCTGTCGATCTACGGCGGCCGGGCGTACGAGCCGCAGGTCGAGGCCCTGAAGAAGGGCGTCGACGTGATCGTCGGCACCCCGGGCCGGCTGCTGGACCTGGCGGGCCAAAAGAAGCTGAACCTCTCGCACGTCAAGGCGCTCGTCCTGGACGAGGCCGACGAGATGCTGGACCTCGGCTTCCTGCCGGACGTCGAGCGCATCATCAACATGCTGCCGGCCCGCCGCCAGACCATGCTGTTCTCCGCGACCATGCCGGGCGCGGTCATCGGTCTGGCCCGCCGCTACATGTCGCAGCCCACGCACATCCGCGCCGCCGCGCCGGACGACGTGGGCCAGACCGTCGCCAACATCAAGCAGCACGTCTTCCGCGCGCACTCGATGGACAAGCCGGAGATGGTCTCCCGCATCCTGCAGTCGAACGGCCGCGGCCTCGCGATGATCTTCTGCCGTACGAAGCGGACCGCCGCCGACATCGCCGACCAGCTCGCGCGCCGCGGCTTCGCCTCCGGCGCGGTCCACGGCGACCTCGGCCAGGGCGCGCGCGAGCAGGCGCTGCGCGCGTTCCGCAACGGCAAGGTCGACGTGCTGGTCTGCACCGACGTCGCCGCCCGCGGCATCGACGTCGAGGGTGTGACGCACGTCGTCAACTACCAGTCCCCCGAGGACGAGAAGACCTACCTGCACCGGATCGGCCGGACCGGCCGCGCGGGTGCCAAGGGCATCGCGATCACGCTGGTCGACTGGGACGACATCCCGCGCTGGAAGCTGATCAACAAGGCGCTGGACCTGCCGTTCGACGAGCCGGAGGAGACGTACTCCACCTCCGCGCACCTCTACGAGCTGCTGGAGATCCCCGAGGGCACGACCGGCGTCCTGCCGCGCGCGGAGCGCAAGCGTGCCGGGCTGGCGGCCGAAGAGGTCGAGGACCTGGGCGAGACCGGCGGCCGCGGCCGCGGTCCGCGCCGGGGCGCGCCCGCCGTCGAGGAGGAGCGCCCGAGCCGCAGCCGTACGCCGCGCCAGCGCCGGCGCACGCGGAACGGCGCGCCGGTGGACGCTTCGGGCGCCCCCGAGGCGCCCGGCACGTCCGGTGCGCCCGGTACGCCCGAGGGCGACGCCGCCGTCACGGACGGGCCGCGCCAGCCGCGCCGCCGTCGCCGTACCCGCGGCGGCTCCGGCAACGCGCCGGCCGCCGTGACGCCGGCCCGTGCCGAGGCGGCGCCCGCCGAGACCGTCGCGTCCGAGGCCGTGCAGGCCGCCGACGCCACCGCGGGCTCGTCGAAGCCGCGCCGCCGCCGTACGCGGGGCGGCGCGAACTCCGCCGCCAAGGCGGAGACGGCCCGGACGGCGGCAGCCACCGCCGTGGACACGGCCGAGGGCTCCACCGGGACCGTCAAGGTCCCGGCGCAGGCCACCGCCGAGGCGCCGGTCGTCGCGGAAGCGCCGGTCGCCGCCGAGCCGGTCGCGGACGAGGCCCCGGCCAAGCCGCGCCGCCGGACGCGCAGCGCCAAGCCCGCGGCGGAAGCCGTCGTGGAAGCGGCGGAGAGCGCCGAGCCGGCCGTCGTGACCGAGCCGGTCGCGGACGAGGCGCCCGCCAAGCCGCGCCGCACCCGCAAGACGGCCGCCGCCAAGAAGGCCGAAGCGGAAACCGCGGTCGACACGGCCGAGGCCGCCGAGACGGTCGCGGACGAGGCGGCCGCCAAGCCGCGCCGCACCCGCAAGACCGCCGCCGCCAAGAAGGCCGAGGCCGCCGTGGAGACGGCGGAGGGTGCCGAGGTCGTCGCGGACGAGGCGGCCGCCAAGCCGCGCCGTACGCGCAAGACGGCCGCTGCCAAGAAGGCCGAGGCGGAGACCGCGGTCGACACGGCCGAGGCCGCCGAGACGGTGACGGACGAGGCCCCGGCCAAGCCGCGCCGTACGCGCAAGACCGCCTCTGCCAAGGTCGCCGAGGCGGCCGTGGAGAGCGCCGAGCCCGTCACGGACGAGGCGGCCGCCAAGCCGCGTCGCACCCGCAAGACCGCCGCTGCCAAGAAGGCCGAAGCGGAGACCGCGGTCGACACGGCCGAGGCCGCCGAGACGGTGACGGACGAGGCCCCGGCCAAGCCCCGCCGTACGCGCAAGACCGCCTCCGCCAAGGTCGCCGAGGCGGCCGTGGAGAGCGCCGAGCCCGTCACGGACGAGGCGGCCGCCAAGCCGCGCCGCACCCGCAAGACCGCGGCCAAGAAGGCCACCGCGGAGGCCCCGGCGGCCGACGCCGGTACCGCTGCGGAGGACGACGCGCCGGCCAAGCCGCGCCGTACCCGTAAGACGGCCGCCGCGAAGGCCGAGGCGGCCCCCGCCGCCGACGCCGGTACCGCTGCGGACGAGGCTCCGGCCAAGCCGCGCCGCACCCGCAAGACGGCCGCGAAGAAGGCCACGGCGGAGGCCCCGGCCGAGGGCTGATCCGACCGTACGACGGCCCGGTTCCCGCACACGCGGGGGCCGGGCCGTTCGGCATGTGGGCGGGGCCGGACCGTCGGCGTGTACGGCGGGGCCGGACCGTCGGCGTGTGCGCCCGCGCGCGATGGCTTTCCGGGCCCCGGATAGCCTCGTCCCATGAGCAGGCCGCCCACCCTCACCTTGCCCTCGTGCGCCCGCGCGCGCCGACTCGTCACCGCGCGCGGTGAGTTCGCCGTCCACGACGCCCGGCCCGACAGGACGCCGGCCGGGACCGCGCTGCTCGTGCCGGGGTTCACCGGCAGCAAGGAGGACTTCATCGCCCTCCTGGCACCGCTGGCCGCCGCGGGGTTCCGGGTGGTGGCCGTGGACGGCCGCGGCCAGCACGAATCACCCGGACCGCGTGACGAATCCGCTTATACTCAGGGCGAGTTGGCGCAGGACGTGGCCGCTCAGGCACGCGCCCTGGGCGACGGTCCGGTACACCTCCTCGGGCACTCCCTCGGCGGCCTCCTCACCCGTGCCGCCGTCCTGCGCGACCCCGCGCCCTTCCGTTCCCTGACCGTCATGAGTTCGGGCCCGGCCGCCATCGCCGCGCCCCAGCAGGCCCGGGTACGGATGCTCATCGACGCCCTCGGGACGCTGGACATGCAGGCGGTGTGGCTGGCCATGCGCGAGCTGGACCCGCCGGAGGCCGAGGACGCGTCCACCCCGCCGGAGATCGGCGCCTTCCTCCACCAGCGCTGGATGAACACCGTCCCGCAGCAGCTGGTCGCCACCGCGCGGCAGATGGTGTCGGAACCGGACCGGGTGGCGGAGCTGGCCGCCGTACCGCTGCCCAAGCACGTCGTGTCGGGCGCCGTCGACTACGCCTGGCCGGTGCCGGAGATGGACGCGATGGCCGGACGGCTGGGAGCCCGGCGTACGGTCGTCGTGGGTGCGGAGCACTCCCCCAACGCGGAACGTCCGGCCGAGACGGCGGCGGCACTCGCGGAGTTCTGGCACAGCGTCCACTGAGCGGGGCGCGCGCCCCGGCGCGCGTCGCCTCCGTACCCCCGCGAAGCCGCCCACGCGCCCGTACGTACAGCCTTCCGCCGCCCCGCGCATCGGGCGCCGGAGCCGGATCCGGAGTGCGTGCCCACCCGGCAGCTAACACTGCGCCTGTACGTGCTCCCAGAAGCCGTCCCGCAGCACCCGCCGCAGGTCCGCGTGCCCGCGCAGGGAGTGGTGCAGCAGCACCTCGGCGGCCGTCAGCAGTTCCTGGTCGACCGCGCCCGGCAGATACGGGTGGCCGGGCAGCAGCTCGCTGATCCACGGGACGCCGCGTTCGCCCAGCCAGCGCGCGGCGACCCGCGCGCCGACGAAGCGCACCTCGTCGCGGGTGGGGGCGAGCCGCCGTTGCCGGTGCCATCGGCCGCCGTGTCCCCGTGGTCGTGGACGACGGCCCGCCGGGTCACGTACGGCTTGCAGAACTCCAGGTCGAAGGTGCGCTGGCTGTCGACCTCCCACAGCAGCGGCTCGGCCTGGTTGCGCCCGCCGGCCGCCTCGATGCCCCACAGGTGGACCCGGGCGCCGTAGCCCTGGGCGGCCTCCACCGCCGAGACCAGGTCCTCGTCGCCGCCGATCAGGACCGCGTCGCTGATCGCGCGGTGCCGGGCCAGCGACTCCAGGTCGGAGCGGATCAGCGAGTCGACGCCCTTCTGCTGGTTGTTGGCGTTCAGGTTGCCGAGCCGCACCTTGACGTCCGGAAGCTCGGCGACGCGCTGCTGCTCCGTGGTGTGGATGCGGCGCCGGGCGCCGTCGTACCAGTACACGCGCAGCAGCCGGCTGTCCGGGAAGATCGTGCGGGCCTTGTCGATGAACGCCTCGATGAGTCCCTCGGCGTCCAGCTCGAAGGCCCTGCGGTCCTCGGTGCCGGCGACCAGCCGGCCGGCGGCCGCGTACACATAGCCCGCATCGACAAAGGCCGCATGGGTGGACGGGGTGGTGGCGACCTCGGCGAGCACCCGGGTGAGCAGCTCGTTGGTGCGCTCGATCCCCGAGAGCACCGCGGTCAGGTCGGGTGAGGGGCCGATGGGCCGGGCGTCGTCGTTCATACGGGTCCATTGTCCGGCCGGTCACTCAGCGCGCACAACCGCTCCCTCTACCCACCGGTATTTAGACGGCCGAAAATTTTCTTTAGCGTAGGGAATGATTGCAGGGAGCATGTCGTTGTACCCACTGGGAACGCAGGGCACCGACGCCCCGCGAGTACCCCGTACAACAGCAAAGTTCTCCGCAGGAGGATCAGACGAAGGGAGAAGCCGTTATGCGCTTCGAGATCATGCGCCTGGACGATGTCGACGGCGCCGCCGTGGACAGCACCGTCGTGGACGCCGCCTCCGTCAACCGGATCGTGCAGCAGGCCGCCGCAGTCGGCCAGCGCATCTACATCCGCCCAGCCGACACCGCCGCCCGGTGACGCCCGACCCGCGTCACTCATGAGCGCGTGACGCGCACATGTCCGGCGCACGGAGCGCCCCGCACGAAACCTTTCGCGCGGGGCGCTTCGCGCGTCCGGGCCCGGCCGGGCGCGCCCGGCGCGCGTGCGCTCAGCCGCCGCGTACGACCTGCATGACGCCGTTGATGATCTGCTGCACCGCGAGCGCGGAGAGCATCATGCCGGCCAGCCGGGTCACCAGCACCACCCCGCCGTCCTTGATCACCCGGATGATGACCAGCGAGAAGCGCATCACGAGGTAGAGCACCACATGGATGGCGGCGATCGCCGCCCACACCGACAGCTCACCGCTGACCCCGTCCGCGTGCTGCACCGCGAGGATCACCGAGACGATGGCGCCCGGTCCCGCCAGCAGCGGCATCCCCAGGGGCACCAGCGCCACATTGACGTCCTTGGTCTGCGTGGGCTGCTCCGACTTGCCGGTCAGCAGGCTGAGCGCGACGAGCAGGAGCAGCAGCCCGCCCGCGATCATCAGCGCGGGCGGGGTGATGTGCAGCCGGCCGAGGATCTGCTCGCCGAAGAGACCGAAGACGGCGATGACGCAGAACGCGACGGTGGCCGCCTGCCAGGCCATCTTCCGCTGCGCCTTGGCGGGGCGGCCGGAGCTGAGGGCGAGAAAGATCGGGATGATCCCCGGCGGATCCATGATCACGAACAGGGTGACGAAGAGCGTACTGAAGACAGCGAAGTCGAACACAGTGAAGGCCTTGCGAGAGGTGGTACGAGAGAGCGGTGTGACGAGAGAACAGCGGTAGGAGAGCGGTGGTAGGAGAGAGAAGTGGTACGAGAGAGCAGTGGTACGAGAGAGCAGTGGTACGAGAGAGCGCGGTGGTACGTCAGGGGGAAGACGGAAGGCTGGTGAGGGGGAGCGCGCGCAGCCTCACGCGCGCGGGCGCGTGAGCGGGATGCGGCAGCCCGGACAGGGCGCGGCCAGGTGGAAGCCCGCCGGCCGGAGCGCGCTCGCGCCCGTCCGGCCGGGACGGAAACCTGCCCGCCGGCCGGGACGGGAACTTCCCCGCCGGCCGGAGCGCGGTACGGTCAGCCGCCCGCGCCGGGCACGGGGAAGGCGCCGAACGCACGGCGCACGATCTCGCCGTATATCTCCGGGTCGGTGGTGTACTCGCCGAGCGCGACGGTCTTGCGGCTGCCGTGGTAGTCGCTGGAGCCGGTGGTCAGCAGACCGAGGTCGGCGGCGAGTCCGCGCAGCCGGGACCGCGCGGCGTCGTCGTGGTCCATGTGGTCCACCTCGACCCCGTCCAGCCCTGCCGCCGCCAGCTCGGCGATGACGCTCTCGGGGACGGTGCGGCCGCGCTTGACCGCCAGCGGGTGTGCGAAGACCGTCACCCCGCCCGCGGCCTTGACCAGCCGGATCGCGTCGAACGGGTCCAGCTCGTGCTTGTCGACGTAGGCCCGGCCGTCGTTGGCGAGCCACTGCGGCGTGAAGGCGTCGGAGACGGTCTCGACGACGCCCAGTTCCACCATCGCGGCGGCCACGTGCGGCCGCCCCACGGCACCGTCACCGGCGATCCGCGCCACCTGTTCCCAGGTGACCGGGACGCCCAGTTCGCGCAGCTTGGCCACCATGCCGCGGGCCCGCGGCACCCGGTCGTCGCGGACCAGTTCGCGCTCCCGGGCCAGCTCGGGCTCGTCGGGGTCGAAGAGGTACGCCAGCATGTGCATGCTCACCCCGCCGACCCGGCAGGACAGCTCGGCACCGGTGACCAGCGTGAGCCCCTCGGGCAGTGCGGCCCGCGCCTCGGCGTGGCCGCCCACGGAGTCGTGGTCGGTCAGCGCGACGACGTCCAGCCCGGCAGCGGCGGCGTTGCGCACCAGCTCGGCGGGGGTGTCCGTACCGTCGGAAGCAGTGGAGTGGGTGTGCAGATCGATGCGCACGACGCTGAACTCCAGACTGCTGCGGGGCCGGCCAGGGGACGTCAGAAGGATACCGGCCGCCCGCCGGCCCTCGAACACACGCCCGCGCGAGCCGGCCACCGGCCGCACCGGCGCCCAGGGAGCCGGTGACCGTCCTCCTCACGTCAGCAACCGCGGCGACAGCGCCCCGCACGGCAGCAGGTCGACCTCGGCGCCCGCGTCCCGGAGGTCGGTGAGGACCAGCTCGTCGTAGAGCAGCAGCCCCGACTCGGCGGGCCAGACCACGGCCCACAGCCACAGCCCGCGCGCCTCCCCGGCGAAGACCGCCCGGTCCTCGGGCGCCCCTTCGACGTGCCACAGCGGGGTCGGCCGCCCGGCTGCCAGCACCTTCACGTGCGGCGGCTTGTTCACGCACATGTGCGGGCCGGGGTCGGGGCCGTCGATGCCCGCGTACCGCGCGCCCAGGCCGACGCCCAGCTCCTCCGCGATCAGCAGCAGCTCGCCGGGCCCGCCGAGCGGTCCGGGCCCCGAGCAGGCCACCGCGGTGGCGCGCCCGCCGCTGCGGTCGTCGCCCGCGCAGGACACGCCCGTGAACAGCCAGCCGACGGGCAGCGGCCAGGGCATCCACACCGGCACCCGGGCGCGGCGGACGACCACGGCCAGCGCTTCGACGCTGGGCGGGACCACCGGTTGCAGAGGGTGCACGGTGCCGTGCACGCCGCACTGCCAGGAGTCGGCAAAGAGACCGGGCGCCCGCACCCGGCCACCGCACTTCGGGCAACTGGGTTCGCCCCTCATAGAGCCCCACGGTCCTCCCGGCCGGGCGCCGCGTCAAGGACGATCACCCATCCGGCGTCCCCGACCAGTGTGCCCAGCCCCTGGCCCATTTAGTTGTAGCTTGCATTCTTTAGGTCGGCTAACTTATTGTGTGTAGGCAGCAACGTTTCGGTGGACGCGCCGGACGACACCGGTAACCGGGGCTCGCGCCACCTGAGCAGAGACCACCCGAGCAGAAACCACCCGAGCAGGAAGGGGACAACGGCATGTCGGCACACGGCAAGAGCGGCCGGCACGGCGGCGCCGGAGACGATCCGTTCGACGAGGGCGGCACCAGCATCCTGCGCCAGCCGATGGCCGTCTGGGCCACCGCGGGCGCCTCGGTCGTCGCCTTCATGGGCATCGGCCTCGTCGACCCGATCCTCCCCTCGATCGCGCAGGGGCTGCACGCCTCCACCAGCCAGGTCTCCCTGCTGTTCACCTCCTACTTCCTGATCACCGCGGTCGCGATGCTGGTCACCGGCTTCGTCTCCAGCCGGATCGGCGGCCGTAAGACGCTGCTCGCCGGGCTGGCGCTCGTGGTGGTCTTCGCGGCCCTGTCCGGCACCTCGTCCTCGGTGGGCGAGCTGGTCGGCTTCCGGGCCGGCTGGGGCCTGGGCAACGCGCTGTTCGTCTCCACCTCGCTCGCCGTCATCGTGGGCGCGGCGGCCGGCGGCCACGCCGCGGCGATCCTGCTGTACGAGTCGGCGCTCGGCCTCGGCATGGCCTGCGGGCCGCTGCTCGGCGCGGTCCTGGGCGACATGAAGTGGCGCTACCCCTTCTTCGGCACCGCCGCCCTGATGGCCGTCGGCTTCATCGCCATCACGGTCTTCCTCAAGGAACAGCCCCGGCCGGCGCGCAAGACCTCGATACTGGACCCGGTCAAGGCCCTGAGCCACGGCGGGCTGGCCTCCGCCGCCGTCTCCGCGTTCTTCTACAACTACGCGTTCTTCACGGTGCTGGCCTTCACACCGTTCGTGCTGGACATGAGCCCGTACAAGTCCGGCGGGGTCTTCTTCGCCTGGGGCGTGCTGCTCGCCGTCTTCTCCGTACTGGTGGCGCCGCGCCTCCAGGAGCGCTTCGGGTCGCTGAAGGCCCTGGGCGGCTCCCTGGTCCTGCTCGCCGTCGACCTCGTCGTCCTCGGGTACGGCAACCACACCACGGCCGTCGTCTGCACGATCCTGTCCGGCGCCTTCATCGGCCTGAACAACACGGTCTTCACGGAGCTGGCGCTCGGTGTCTCCGACGCGCCGCGGCCGGTGGCGAGCGCGGGCTACAACTTCGTGCGCTGGTTCGCCGCCGCGGCCGCGCCGTTCCTGGCGCCCAAGATCGAGGAGTGGACCGACATCCACATCCCGTTCGTGGTCGCGGCGCTGGCGGCGCTCGTCGGCGCGGGCATCGTGGCCGTACGGCGCCGGGCGCTGACCGTACGGGCGCACGAGCTGGAGCCGCGGCACGCCACCGAGGACGGTGTGTCCGCCTTCGCCCGCTGAGGCAGCCTCACCGCGGCCGGGTACGGGCGCGGGGCTACGTCAGCGCCACGCCCGTACGCAGCGGATCACGCAGGTCCGTCCCGCCCTTGAGCCAGCGCTCCTGGAGCGCCTCGGCGCCGTGCACCCGCTTCCAGGCGGCCTCGTTGGGCGTCATCGGCAGCAGGGGCAGGAAGCGGACCGGGTCCAGCGGCTCGTCCAGCTCCAGGTCCTCCACCAGCCCGCCGGACTCCGCGACCAGTACGGAGGTGAAGGGCGCGCCCGGCCACAGCGGCTCCCCCACGTCCAGCGACGCCCCCGGCGCCACGACCACGCCCTCGACCTGCGGGGACGCGGCGAGCACGGCGAGCGGCCGGAGCACCTTGTCGACGTCGGCCCGGCCCGCCTTGACCGACAGCACCAGTTCGGCGCGCGGGCCGCGCAGCGGGTCGGCCAGCACCGCCGTGGGGTCGGTCATCGGCCGGTCCGACATGCCGAGCGTGACATAGCGCACCAGATCGCCGTCCGGGCCGCCGCCGGTGAAGCGCAGGACCTCGACCCGGTCGGTTCCGAGGAAGGTGACGGCGGCACGCGCGTCCGGCTCGCCCAGGGCCGTACGCAGGCGGGCTTCGACCAGATCGAGAACGTCAGACATGCCGCGAGCATAGGCCCGGGCCCGCGCCCGGCCGCGGCCGCCCGGCGGGCCGACCGGCCGCACGGGGCGGCTGTTCGTATGGAACGGGCAAAGGCGCGCCTGATCGGTTCTGACGGCTGATAGCCTTGCCGTCTGGTCAGGGAATGACGTTCGTCCCCCAGCGGGGACCGGCCGGAGGAGGTGGGGCTGCGGTGGATCCAAGTCGACCGTGCAGTACCGACAGTTCTCCTGTCATCCCCCAGCGCGCCCAGCGGCTTTCTTGATCCAGGGGCTTCCGTACCCCCGCCGCACGCGGTGAAACCCGTGAAGTGCCTTCGCGCCGGAAACAGATGACGGAAGAGCGCCTTCGACTCTCGTTTCCGTGTTTTCTGCGAACTGCCGTCAGACCTGCGCACGGAGCGCCGCCCGCTTTGTGGACGTACGGCCAGCGCCGTCGTGTACGTCCTCGTTCCGGACAGCGTTACGCCGCGCGCCCGCGGCTGGCGGCCGGCCCGTGAAGGAGCCTGCCCATGTCGATGATCCGCGACCTGCGTGCCGCCGTCCGCCCCTCCCGTCGGCGTGAGGACTCCCCGTACGAGTACGAGAACGACCACGGCAAGGCGCACACCAACAGCGCCATCGTGGACTGCGGCGTCTACCGTGACGGCCGGCGCGTCAGTGACCACGTCACGCCGTCCCAGGCGATGGCGGGCGTACGCGGCGACGGCGGCTTCGCCTGGATCGGGCTGCACGAGCCCACCGAGGCGGAATTCGCCGAGATCGCGCGGGAGTTCGGGCTGCACCCGCTGGCCGTGGAGGACGCGGTCCACGCCCACCAGCGGCCCAAGCTGGAGCGCTACGACGACACTCTGTTCACCGTCTTCAAGACGGTCCACTACGTCGAGCACGCGGAGCTGACCGCCACCAGCGAGGTGGTCGAGACCGGTGAGGTGATGTGCTTCACCGGCCGGGACTTCATCGTGACCGTGCGGCACGGCGGCCAGGGCTCGCTGCGCGCCCTGCGCCACCGCCTCCAGGACGATCCCGAGCTGCTCGGCAAGGGCCCGTCCGCGGTGCTGCACGCCATCGCCGACCAGGTGGTGGACGGCTACATCGCGGTGGCCGGCGCGATGCAGGACGACATCGACGAGGTGGAGATCGACGTCTTCAGCTCCGGCTCGGACGGCAAGAACGCGGGCGCCGGCAAGGGCTCCTCGAAGGGCGGCGACGCCGCCGGGCGGATCTACCAACTCAAGCGTGAGGTACTGGAGTTCAAGCGGGCCGTGTCGCCGCTGCTGCGGCCGATGCAGGTACTGAGCGAGCGGCCGATGCGGCTGGTCGACTGCGACATCCAGAAGTACTTCCGGGACGTGGCCGACCACCTGGCCCGGGTCAACGAGCAGGTGCTCTCCTTCGACGACCTGCTCAACTCGATCCTCCAGGCCAACCTGGCGCAGGCGACGGTGGCCCAGAACGAGGACATGCGCAAGATCACCTCCTGGGCGGCGATCTTCGCCGTACCGACGATGATCGCCGGGATCTACGGCATGAACTTCGAGTACATGCCCGAGCTGAAGTGGAAGTACGGCTATCCGCTCGTCCTGCTCGTCACGGTCGGCATCTGCTTCGGCATCCACCGCGGCTTCAAGCGCAACGGGTGGCTGTAAGCGGGCCGAGCGGTCCGGGCGGCGAGCGCGCCGCCCATTAGGCTGATCCCATGACGGAGACCGTGTCGCAGGCGCTGCTGGACCGCGCGCTCATCGAAGAGGCCACGAAGAAGTCCGGTCTCATCTGGGTACGGGGCGCCACCGGCCCGGCGCGGGCCCTGTGGCACGTCTGGCACGACGGCGCCGCGTGCGTCGTCGGAGCGGGCTCCGGCCGTACGGCGGACGGGCCGGCCGACCCGGCCGACGAGCAGCCGCTGCACGACCTCGGGCTGACCGACGGCGGCACCGCGACCGTCACCCTGCGCAGCAAGGACAAGGGCGGCCGGCTGGTCGGCTGGCAGGCCCGGGTCACCGAGCTGGAGCCGGACAGCGAGGCGTGGCAGGCCGCCGTGGAAGACCTCAAGGGCAAGCGGCTCAACGCGCCGGACGCGGAGACGATGCCGCGCCGCTGGGCGCGCGAGTGCCGCGTCCTGCGCCTGGAGCCGGTCACGGACGCGCCGGCCACCACGGCTTTCGACGACGGCTCCCAGGCCGCCCGTCCCCTCCCCACCACGGCCACTACCCGCGATCCCGTCCCGGCGGCGCTGCCCAGGCTGCTGCGGGGGAAGCGGCGGGGGCGCTGAGGAGCGGCCGATTCCACGGCCTCCTCTGCATACGGGACGGACGGGCGCCGCCGGTCCGGAAGGCGCACGCCGGGCGCGCGGCACACCTGGGCGGCCCTGCTCACCGCCACTCCGGTCCGGGCCGACCGCCCGTCAGCAGAAGCCGAGCATTCCAGGTGAGTCGATGTCGACGGTGACCACGCCGGGCGGACAGGCGTTCTCATCGGCGGTCAGCAGGATCGGCATGCCGGTGAACTCGGGGCGTGGCAGTGCGCAGTAGAGCGCGTGGCAGGTGTCCGGGCCGCCGTAGCCGTCGCGGATCATGGTGCCGACGCTGACAGCGGCCCTCGTGTCGAGGCTGTCGACGGCCACTGAGGAAAAGACGCAGGACGCGCTGCGCGAGGTTCGCTTCACCGGCTTCGGCCTGGGTGAGGCACAGAGCGGGGATGCTCAGGTGTTCGCCGGGTGTCTTCGCCATGTTGCCGGCCAGGAGGTTCAGCGTCTTGTGGCCGCCGGCGAGCGCCGTGACGGCGCTGGTGTCCAGGATGATCACGCTGCGGTGCCCTTGGCCGCCCGGACCTTCTCGGCAGCGATCTTGTAGATGTTGCCGAGCACGTCGGGGGCTTGCTCGAACTCTTCGTCGCGGATGCCCACGCCCATCATGCGGCGTACGGCTTCCCGGTCGGCGGCCAGCCGCTCGGCCCGCTGCGCTGCCGTCGGCTGCTCTGCGGCAAGCGCTCCGACCAGCTGGCCGATGCTCATACCGCGCTCTCCGGCCAGCTCGGCAAGGTGATCACGGGTCTCTCGCGGGACCTGAATCGTCGTCGTTGCCATGGCCGCAATACAGAGCGACTATGGCGCCGGGATTGCTGCGTTCAGTCGCCCAGTGTGATCGACTTGCCGTAGTCGATGACCTGGCTGTCCGCCGGTGCCTGGATCTCCACCGGCTTTCCCCAGTCGGTGAGACGCACCTCGCCCGCGTCGCCCGCGCGGCGCAGCCGGAGCGGGTAGGGCTCGCCCTCCAGGGAGACGTCGAGGGTGCCGCCCGCGCCCTGGCCGGCGGCGATGCGGATGGTGCGGGTGCCGTCGAGGGTGCCGCGGTCGCCGGTGGCGAGCTTGCCGTGCAGGCCGAGGAGGCTGCTGAGCAGGACGTCCTTGTCCGTGAAGCCGCTGAAGCGCTTGTAGACGGGGTCCGTGGCCGGCACCTTCACGTACTTGCCGACGAGCTTGGCGACGGACGTCTCGTCGTTCTTCGACGGGTTGGCGTTCTTCTCGCGGGCCCAGAACCCGGCGTCCGCCTTCAGATAGAGCGCGCCGCCGGCCCGCAGCAGCTGGAAGGTGGCCGCGTCGGTGGCGAGTTGGCCCCGGGCGCCCTCGGGGCCGAGCCGCATGTCCAGCTTGTAGGTGCGGCCCTGGCTGACGAGGTTGCCGGAGAGCCGTACCGTTCCGGCGCCGCGGGCGGCCGTCTGCGCCTTGGCCTGGATCTTGTCGGCGGGCAGTCTGCCGACCCCGTTGGTCCCGGCGTCCGGGTCCTTGGACGCGCACCCCGCCAGCGCCCCGGCGAGCACCGCGCACACCGCCGCCGTCAGCGTCGCCCCGCGCCTGCGACGGGGTGCGGCCGGGCGGCGGGAGCAGGCACCGGCGGGGCCTGCCGAGGGGAAAGCGGTCACGACGGTTCTGCCTCCTGATACGGATGACCTCGACGGCAGTACGGCAGCGTACCCGGGCCCGGGCACGTCGTACGGCGGAGTGCGCGGTGGACACCGTACGGCCCTTTCCGCCGGGGCGGCACCGGGTGGTGCACGTTAGCCTGATTTCGGATCAAGCCCGCCTGAGGGGCTTCACCTGCGCAGAAGCGGCAACACGTAACGCCAGGGAAGAGGGGGCGCGGCCGCGCGGCATCGCGGCGGCCCGCTACGGCGCAGCGGAACGGAAGTGGAGGCACTCGGCATGGCGGTGGTCACCCCTCGGGTGTTCGTCTCCCATCTCGCGGGCATCGCCGTCTTCGACCCCAACGGCGACCAGGTCGGCCGGGTCCGGGACCTGGTCGCGATGTTGCGGGTGCGCGGCCGGCCGCCGCGGCTGCTGGGCCTGGTCGTCGAGGTCGTCAGCCGCCGCCGGATCTTCCTGCCGATGACCCGGGTGACGGGTGTGGAGTCCGGCCAGGTCATCACCACCGGCGTGGTCAACATGCGGCGCTTCGAGCAGCGCGCGTCGGAGACCCTGGTCCTCGGTGAGCTGCTGGACCGCCGGGTGAGCCTGGTCGAGACCGGCGAGGAGGCCACCGTCCTGGACATCGGCATCAGCCAGCTGCCGGCCCGCCGTGACTGGGAGATCGACAAGGTCTTCGTACGGAAGGGGAAGGGCGGGGCGCTGCGCCGCAAGGGAGAGACCCTGACGGTGGAGTGGTCGGCGGTGACCGGGTTCTCGCTGGAGGAGCACGGGCAGGGCGCGGAGAGCCTGCTCGCCACCTTCGAGCAGCTGCGCCCGGCGGATCTGGCCAGCGCGCTGCACCATCTGACGCCGAAGCGGCGCGGCGAGGTCGCCGCCGCGCTGGCCGACGACCGGCTGGCGGACGTCCTGGAGGAGCTGCCGGAGGACGACCGCGTCGAGATCATGGGCAAGCTCCAGGACGAGCGGGCCGCCGACGTCCTGGAGGCGATGGACCCGGACGACGCCGCCGACCTGCTCTCCGAGCTGCCGGAGGAGGAGAAGGAACGGTTGCTCGGTCTGATGCGCCCGGACGACGCGGCGGACGTCCGGCGCCTGATGGCGTACGAGGAGCGCACCGCGGGCGGCCTGATGACGACCGAGCCGATCGTGCTGCGGCCGGACGCGACGATCGCGGACGCGCTGGCCCGGGTGCGCGACCCGGACCTGTCGCCGTCGCTGGCGGCGCAGGTGTACGTGTGCCGGCCGCCGGACGAGACGCCGACCGGCAAGTACCTGGGGCTGGTGCACTTCCAGCGGCTGCTGCGCGACCCGCCGTTCACCCTGGTCAGCTCGATCGCGGACACGGATCTGCCGCCGCTGCCGCCCGGCACCCCGCTGAACGAGGTGACCAGCTATCTGGCGACGTACAACATGGTGGCGGCACCGGTCGTGGACGAGAGCGGCTCCCTGCTGGGCGCGGTGACCGTCGACGACGTACTGGACCACCTGCTGCCCGACGACTGGCGGGAGGCGGAGATGCACGGGCCGCCGGGCGCGGCAGCGGACCGGGAGGGAGAGCCGGACGATGGGCGCTGAGGAACGGGACGGTGTCAAGGAGCGTGCGCGGGCGCTGAGTGCGACGCCGGGGCCCGGGCCGGGCGGCGGGCGCCCCCGGGTGCGCCTGGACCAGCCGCGCGCGCCCCGGCGCAGTCTGCTGCCGGAGTACGACCCGGAGGCGTTCGGGCGGCTGTCGGAGAAGATCGCCCGCTTTCTGGGGACCGGCCGGTTCATCGTCTGGATGACGGTGATCATCGTGGTGTGGATCATCTGGAACATCGCCGCGCCCGGGCATCTGCGCTTCGACAACTACCCGTTCATCTTCCTGACCCTGATGCTCTCGCTCCAGGCGTCCTACGCGGCGCCGCTGATCCTCTTGGCGCAGAACCGGCAGGACGACCGGGACCGGGTCACCCGTGAGCAGGACCGCAAGCAGAACGAGCGGGCCATCGCCGACACCGAGTACCTGACCCGGGAGGTGGCGGCGCTGCGGCTGGGCCTGGGCGAGGTGGCCACCCGTGACTGGATCCGCTCCGAACTCCAGGATCTGCTGAAGGAGCTGGAGCTGCGTCAGATGGTGGACGCGGAGAGCGAGCAGGAGAGCCGGCGCCGGGAGTAGCGCGGGCGCCGGGGCCGGCGAAGGCGGGCGGTGCCGCGGGCGGAGCGGCTGCCCGAAGTGACGAACACGACCGCCCGCCGGCCTTTCCGGAGGCCCCCACCGGCCCCTTACCCTTGGGGCATGGCTACCGACACGCCCCAAGGCGCAGCGCCCAGCGAGGACGCGGTCCACGCCGCGCTCGCCACGGTGAACGACCCCGAGATCCACCGCCCCATCACCGAACTGGGCATGGTCAAATCGGTGGAGATCGCGGCGGACGGCGCGGTGGCGGTGGCGGTCTACCTGACGGTCGCCGGCTGCCCGATGCGCGAGACGATCACCTCGAACGTGCGCGAGGCCGTGAGCCGTGTCGAGGGCGTCACCGGCGTCTCGGTCGACCTGGACGTGATGAGCGACGAGCAGCGCAAGGAGCTGGCGTCGTCGCTGCGCGGCGGCACCGCCGAGCGCGAGGTGCCGTTCGCCAAGCCGGGGTCGCTGACCCGGGTCTACGCGGTCGCCTCCGGCAAGGGCGGCGTCGGCAAGTCGTCGGTGACGGTCAACCTGGCCGCGGCGATGGCGGCCGACGGCCTGAAGGTCGGCGTGGTGGACGCCGACATCTACGGCCACTCGGTGCCCCGGATGCTGGGCGTGGACGGCCGTCCCACCCAGGTCGAGAACATGATCATGCCGCCGTCGGCCCACGGCGTGAAGGTGATCTCCATCGGCATGTTCACCCCGGGCAACGCCCCGGTGGTCTGGCGCGGTCCGATGCTGCACCGCGCGCTCCAGCAGTTCCTGGCGGACGTGTACTGGGGCGACCTGGACGTCCTGCTGCTCGACCTGCCCCCGGGCACCGGCGACATCGCCATCTCGGTGGCGCAGCTCGTACCGAACGCCGAGATCCTGGTCGTCACGACCCCGCAGCAGGCCGCCGCCGAGGTCGCCGAGCGGGCCGGCTCCATCGCCGTACAGACCCACCAGAAGATCGTCGGCGTGGTGGAGAACATGTCCGGGCTGCCCTGCCCGCACTGCGACGAGATGGTGGACGTGTTCGGCACCGGCGGTGGCGAGCGGGTCGCCGAGGGCCTGACGAAGACGACCGGCACGCAGGTGCCGGTGCTGGGCTCCATCCCGATCGACGTACGGCTGCGCGAGGGCGGCGACGAGGGCAAGCCGGTCGTGCTGACCGACCCGGAGTCCCCGGCCGGCGCGGCCATCCGTGCCATCGCGGGCAAGCTGGGCGGCCGCCAGCGCGGCCTGTCGGGCATGTCGCTGGGGATCACGCCGCGCAACAAGTTCTGAGGCGCCCGGCGGCCGGGGACGGCGGCCGGGACATGCGGAGGGGCGGGCCCGACGGGCCCGCCCTTCGTCGTCGTGCGGCGGGCGAGCCCGTCGGTCCGTGCCCGTGCGCCCCGCCCGCGCCCGGCTCGGTCCGCCGTCACACTTCCGCGGGCGCGTCGTGCGTCCGCGATCGGCTCAGTCCGCCGCCACGCCTTCCGCCGCCACGCCTTCCGCGGGCACGTCGCCGGTCCGCGCGTCGCCGGTGGCCGCCGTCCGCGGGCCGCTGTCGCCGCTCTCGTACGCGGCGATGTCCTTGACCACCGCGAAGCCCAGCCCGTACGCGCTCATGCCGCGCCCGTACCCCCCGATGTGCACGCCCTCCGGGCCGTCGCCCGCCGAGCCGGCCAGCACCCAGCCGTACTCCGACTCCCGGTAGCGGAACGGCGTCGGTACGCCGTCCACCGGCAGCGTCAGCGCGCTCCAGCCCTCGCCGCCGAGGTCGTCCGCCAGCTCCCAGGCGAGCATCGTCTGCTGGTCGAGCCAGTCCTGGCGGAGCGTGCGGTCCATCTGGATCGGCCAGGTGCGGGAGAGCAGGCCCGATCCGGCGAGCCAGGCCGCGGTGGACGTGGAGGTGGCGTCCAGGACCCCGGTGCCGTCGGCGCTGCGCCGCACGGGCCGGCTGGCGACGGTCACCACGACCGCGAAACGTTCCGCGTCCGGTGTGCTCTCCACCTTTATGGTGGGCTGCTGGCCGTGGCCGGTCGCGCCGTGCTCGACCGTGCCGTCCGCGGCCGCGCCGACCTGCAGCAGCCAGCGGGGACCGGTGAACGCGTCGTCGAGTCCGTACCACGGGAACGCGGCCGACAGATAACCGTCGACCTTCCGTCCGGTGCCGGCGGTGACCGCCTGAACTCCTGCCCGACCCGTCGTCTCCATCTGCGCGGAGCCTCCTATTTGCCCTGCGTCGTGGGCGGCCCGCCCCCTCAGGCGACCTCACCCCGGACACCGGGAGCATAGTCAACCCGTTCGGCACCAGCGGGCATAAGGCTTGCATAAGACGAGTCAGGTGGCATCGGGATCGAACGGAGGGCGCTCGCCGCGGGCCGGCTTCGCGCCCTTGGTGAACATGTCCGGCGCGGCGGACCCGCCGCCGGAGCCGGTCCCGGCGGCCGGGGACTCCTTGCTGAAGTTCACCCGGGACGCGGGCCCCGGGTCGGCGGCGGAGGCGCCCTCGACGCCGTGCACGGCGTCCGTGACCTCGGCCATCTCCTTCTTCAGGTCGAAGCCGTTACGGATCTCCTGGAGGCCGTACTGGTCGTTCTCCAGCACGTGCTTGCGGACGAAGTTCCTGGGCTTGAGGTCCTCGAACTCGAAGTCCTTGAACTCCGGCCCCAGCTCGCTGCGGATGTCTTCCTTGGCGTTGTCCGAGAACGCCCGCACCTTGCGCACGAACCCCATGACATCGGCGATCACCTTCGGCAGCTTGTCCGGCCCGAAGATCAGTACCGCAAGGATCACGAGCGCGACCAGCTCTAGGGGTCCTATGTCGAAGAACACCTTGCAGCTCCTTGGGTCATCCGTGGCCTACCAGGACCCAGGGGGTCTGGGGGGACGTGTCGGGCCTATGGGCCAGGCCGCCTATCACGGTACCTGGCCCGCGGCGTCCGGCGGGAGTCGCCCGTCCCAACACCGTGCAAACGCTCCCGCGCCCCGCTACTCCTGACCGGCGGCACCGAGCGTCAGCGGGGCGGTCTGCTCCTTGCCGTCCCGCCGCAGGGTCAGCGTGAGCCGGTCGCCCGGCCGGTGGCTGCGGACCTTGATGATCAGCTCCTCGCCGCTGTGCACGGGCTGCCCGTCCACCTTGGTGATCACGTCCCGCGGCTTGATGCCCGCCTTGTCACCCGGGCCGCCGGGCGTGACGGGGACGCCGCCGTCCTTGCTCTTGGAACTGACCCGCGCGCCGTCGCCCGCGTACTCCATCTCCAGCGTGACGCCGATCACCGGGTGCAGGACCTTGCCCTTGTTGATCAGCTGCTCGGCCACCCACTTGCCCTGGTTGATCGGTATGGCGAAGCCCAGGCCGATGCTGCCGCCCTGGCTGCCGCCGTCCAGGCCGCCGCCGGAGCTGCCGGCCGCGCGGATGGCGCTGTTGATGCCGATCACCCGGGCCCGGGAGTCGACGAGCGGGCCACCGGAGTTGCCCGGGTTGATCGGAGCGTCGGTCTGCAGGGCGTCCACGTACGAGATGTCGCTGCCGTCGCCCTTCTTGCCGCCCGCCGTGATGGGCCGCTGCTTGGCGCTGATGATGCCGGCGGTGACGGTGTTGGCGAGGTCGTACGGGGCGCCGATCGCCACGACCGGGTCGCCGACCCGTACCGAGTCGGAGTCGCCGAGCGCCAGCGGGCGCAGCCCGGAGACGCCCTGGACCTGCACGACGGCCAGGTCGTAGCCGCCGTCCCGGCCGATGACCTTGGCCTTGGCCGTCTGGCCGCCGCTGAAGGAGACCGATATCTCCCCGCCGGTGCCGGCCGGCTCGACGACATGGTTGTTGGTGAGGATGTGGCCCTGCTTGTCCAGGACGAAGCCGGTGCCGGTGCCCTGCTCGCTGTTGCCGCGTACGTGCAGGGTGACCACGCTGGGCAGCGCCGCCTGCGCGATGCCGGCCACGCTGTCCGGCTTGCGGCCGCCCTGGTCGCCGGAGTCCTGCGGCAGCTCGATGCTGCCGAGGCCGCCGTTGCGTTCGATGTACGCGCCGACGCCGCCGCCGACACCGCCCGCCAGCAGCGCCAGGACCACCGCTCCCGCGGCCAGCGCGCCGCGGCGGTTGCGCCGGGGAGCCGGCGGCGGTGGGGGCGGCGTGCCCAGGGGCATCGCCGCGCCGTGCTGCGCCGCCCGCCAGGGGTCGTACTGCTGCCAGTGGGGCTGCTGGTCGGCCTGGGGGTGGGGCGGGTGGGGCTGCTGGGGTGGGGTCTGGTGTGCCTGGTGGGGCTGCGGGCTCTGGTGGGGCAGGTGGGGTTGCCCGTCCGCCGGCGCGCCCGGCTGCGGCTCCGTGCTGGCCGGGCCGGGCGGCGGGGCGTGCGGGGGCTGCGGCGCGCCGTGCGCCTCGGGCGGGAGCGGGGCGCCACCGGAGGTGTCGTGCGACCCGGCGGGGAGCCGGGCGCCGTCACCGGCGGCGAACTGGGTGGTGTCCGTGCCGGGCGGCGGGGTGGCCCCGGCGGGGTGCGGCGCGGGCTGCGCCTGCGGGGACTGGGCGGACGAAGGCTCAGCGTGCGGCGGCTGGGCGGCCGAGGGCTGCGCGTGCGGCGGCTGGGCGGCCGTCGGCGACGGCTCGGCCCGCGGCATCGGCGTACGGGCGGCGGAGCCCTCGTACGGCTGCGGGCCCGTCGGAGGCTGCTGCTGGGGCGGGAACGGCTGCTGGGAGGGCGCTACGGGCGCGCCAGTGCCGTACGCGGCCCGCTGCCCGGCAGGCATCGGCGCCGCGCTCTGAGGGGCGGGAGCTGCGGCCTGCGGTGCGGGGCCCGCGCCCTGCGGCGGAACTCCCGTGCCGTGCGCCGGAGTGGCCGTCGGGCGCTGGACCGGCGGCGCGGGCGCCCAGGGCCCCGGATCGCCGTACGGAGGCGTGCCGTACGGGTCCTGGGCGTGCAGGGGCTGCCGCGGCGAAGCGGCCGGCGGGGCGCTCGGCGGAGCGGGAACCTGCTGCTCGGAACCGTGCGGAGCGGGGGCTTGCTGCTCGGAACCGTGCGGGGCAGCGACCTGCGACTCGGCGCCATGCGGTACGGAAACCTGCTGCTCGACGCCATGCGGCACGGCAACCTGCCGCTCGGAACCGTGCGCTACGGCAACCTGCCGCTCGACGCCCTGCGGTACCGGCTGCTCGGACGCATGCCGACCGGGGACGTGCGGCGCGCCGGTGCCCGCCCCCTGCCCGGTGTCCGTCGACGTACCCGGTGCGGCTCCGGCCTCCCCTGGCAGGGCCGGGAACTCCCGGGTGGCGGCGGCCGCTTCGGCGTCGGGTGCCGCGGGACCGGGCGCGGCGGGCGCCTGTTCCGACGGTTCTGCGGGCTGCTGCCCCGACCGGCTCCACCAGTTCCGCTTCGGCCCGGCGGCCGTCCCCTCGTCCATGTTCTCCCCACCGATTCGCCCGCTGTGTCAGGCGGGCACCACCACCTCGCCGGAGGCGCGCCCCCGCAGGGGACCGCCGCCCGGAAGGCGATTCAACCAGGTTCGCGCGGCCCCGCGCAGAGCCCGGTCAGCGCGGGGCCGGGTGGTGGGCGGTCATCGCCTCCCGGGAGGCCGGGTTGGCCGGTACGGCGGGCCCCGCCAGGGACTGTCCGGCGTCCGCCGGAGGCTGGTACGGGCCGGCGACGCGGGCGCCGGTCAGCGGGGCGGACGCGCTGCCCCGCGCGGGGTGGTACGGCAGCAGCTGACCGGTCTGGAGCGTCAGGACGGACCGGCCGTCGGCCGGGAACGCGATCTCGGACAGCGGCAGCGTCGGGGCGGGGCGTGCGGCCGACAGCGCCGACGGGCCGGTCAGGCCGAGCGAACTCGGGGCCGGCTCCGGGGTCGGTCCCGCGTCGGGGAGCGAGCGCGCCCAGGGGTGGCTCGTGGCGAACAGCAGGGCCTCGCCGCGGGTCGTGCCGGGCGGGCCGACCGGTCCCGGGGTGGCGCCGAGCGGCGTCATCTGGCTGCCCGTACCGTCGCCGCGGCTGCTCGGGGTGTCGACCGCCGCCTCCAGCGGCAGGGTGCCGCCGAGCGCGAACGCCGCCAGGGAGACCGCGCCGGCCGCCGCGAAGGCGAACCGGCGGCGCTGCGGCGCGGGCCGGTCCGGTTCGTGGATACGGAAGCCGCGGGAGCGCGGCTGGCGGGGCACCGCGCCGACGGCGTGGCCGCCGGACGGCAGGTACCGGAACGAGCCGCCGCGCGCCTCGAACTCGCCGCCCTCGGTGACGTCACCGCCGAAGGCACGGCTGCCGAAGCGCCCGGGGCCCAGCCGACTTCCGGAGCCGTCGGCATCACCTCCGGGCAGCCCCTGGAGACGCGCCAGCAGCCCCTCGGAGGGACCGGGGGGCGCCGTCTCGGCGAAGACGTTCTTCAGCTGCCGCTGGTCGTCGGCCTCCGCCTTGCACTTTCCGCACGTAGCGAGATGCGCGAGCACCCGCTCGCGCGCGTCATGCCCCAACTCCCCGTCGACCAGAGCCGCGAGGCGGTCGCCGAGATGATGCTCGGCGGGGGACGGACCGCCTGTACCGCTCACGCGATTCCGACCTCCCCTGTAGTGACCGAAGTGAGCGGCCGCCGGTCGCGCTCGCGCTCCTCGGCGCGCGCCGCCGGGGAGCGGTGCTTGAGCGCCTTGCGCAGGTGGGAGCGGCCGCGGTGGATCCGGCTGCGGACCGTGCCGAGCTTCACACCGAGGGTGGCGGCGATCTCCTCGTACGACAGGCCCTCGATGTCGCAGAGCACCACGGCGGCGCGGAACTCGGGCGCGAGGGTGTCCAGCGCCTGCTGGACGTCGGCGTCGAAGTGGGTGTCGTTGAAATGCTGCTGCGGGGAGGGCTCGCGGCTGGGGAGCCGCTCGGCCGCGTCGTCACCGAGCGCGTCGAAGCGGATGCGCTGGCGGCGACGGACCATGTCCAGGAAGAGGTTGGTCGTGATGCGGTGCAGCCAGCCCTCGAAGGTGCCGGGGGTGTAGGTCGACAGCGAGCGGAAGACGCGGACGAACACCTCCTGCGTCAGATCCTCGGCGTCGTGCTGGTTGCCGGTGAGGCGGTAGGCGAGACGGTAGACCCGCGCGCTGTGGGTGCTGACGATCTCCTCCCAGCTGGGCGGGGTCCAGGCCTGCGCATCCGCTTCGGCGGCGAACGTCGCTGTCGTAGCGGTGTCAAAGGCCCCTCCCCTACCCTTGAGGCCGTGGGAGCGGGAACGGTCAGCGGTGTCTGTCACGGATTTCGGCTCGGCGGCCGACCGCCTGAGACGCCTGCGCGCCCATCGGTCACCCGTCGCAGCCGCACCTCCCCTGGTGGCTCTGGTGGTGTCCAGTAGAGCCCCTACCATATCCACCTCGCCCGTTAGCTCCGGATAAGCAGATTTGACCTGCTTTTGGCCTGGCTTCGCGTCATGCCGCATATCTCGTTGGGTCTTCACCGATGCATCCCCCTGCTGTGCATCAACGCCCGGTCCCATCTGCGGGTTCCCGCACGCAGCGGATACAGTCACGGTTGCGTCAACTACGGGGACAGGAGAGGGCCATTACCGGCAACCGGCAGACGAGCTTGGCATTCGCCGAGGCGTACGGCGCCGGGACCATCGACGACGAGGCCGACGCCGCCCTGCACTGGTCCCGGGAGCGGGCGCGGGAGGCGGGCATCCGCGCGGTGTCCACCGGCACCGGCACCGCGTTGCGCCTGCTCGCCGCGACGGCCGACGCCAAGGCGGTCGCCGAGATCGGCACCGGCACGGGAGTGTCGGGCATCTACCTCCTGCACGGCATGCGCCCTGACGGCGTCCTGACGACGGTCGACCTGGAACCGGAGCGGCAGCAGTTCGCGAAGCAGGCGTTCCGGGAGGCGGGCTTCGCCGGCAACCGCGCGCGTTTCATCCCCGGCCGCGCCCTGGACGTCCTGCCCCGGCTCGCCGACGGCGGCTACGACCTCGTCTTCTGCGACGGCGACCGCATGGAGTGCCTGGACTATCTCGCTGAATCGTTGCGGCTGCTGCGCCCCGGCGGCCTGGTCTGCTTCGAGGGCGTCTTCGCCGACGGCCGTACGGTCGACTCGGCGGCCCAGCCCGCCGAGGTGCTGCGCCTGCGGGAGCTGCTGCGCACGCTCCGCGAGACGGACGCGCTGGTCTCGTCCCTGCTGCCGGTGGGCGACGGCCTGCTGTGCGCCGTCAAACGCGGCTGAGCGCGGACCGTGGTGCGTACGGGGCTGCCGGAGCGGCGTCCGGCGGGACAACCGCACGGACAAGCCGGAGCGGCGCACGACGTGACGTACGGCGGGACCACTGTACGGACGGGAGGGCCGCCGCGCACACGGGCCGGCCGCCCGGGAACGAACGCGGCCCCGGTGGGTGCCGCGCGCGTGCGCGGCGCCCACCGGGGCCCGGGTATTCGGCTGGGGGTCCAGGGGTCACCCCGGGAAACCGCAGCATCAGGGCGGCTGCTGCCCTGTCAGACGGTGACCTTCTCCAGGGCCTCGCCCAAAGCCTTGGCCTCGTCGGGAGTCAGCTCGACGACGAGTCGACCGCCGCCTTCGAGCGGAACGCGCATGACGATGCCCCGCCCCTCCTTGGTCACCTCGAGCGGGCCGTCGCCCGTCCGCGGCTTCATGGCCGCCATGCTCGTTCCCCTTCCTGAAACCAGCTCACGCAGCCGACAACCCAGGTGTCACCGGCATCGAACACATTGCTTCCAGGCCATTATCCCGCATCGCACGACCCGATGACCAACATCGGGGGCATCCCTTCGGCAACGCGCTCTCGCAAAACCACCCAATTCGGGGAGTGGGCTGCGATACTTCGCCCTCCTCCGGCGTCCGGTCCTCGCCGGTTGTTTGACGTACGTCACATGACGGGCGCCGATGATCTCCGGCATCCTGAGCGCTGGCCGCCACTGCCCGGCGGCCGCGAGCCGCGACGGAGGGACCCCTCACCATGGCCGACACCGTGCTCTACGACGTGACCGACGGCGTCGGGACGATCACGATCAACCGTCCCGACGCCATGAACGCGATGAACACGGAGGCCAAGGCCGCCCTGCGGGACATCCTGCGCGAGGCCGCCGCCGACCCGGCCGTACGGGCCGTCCTGCTGACCGCCACCGGGCGCGCCTTCTGCGTGGGGCAGGACCTCAAGGAGCACATCGGGCTGCTGGCCGAGGACCGCGCGACCGGCTCCGGGCAGACCATGAGCACGGTGCGCGAGCACTACAACCCCGTCGTCACGGCGCTCGCCGGGATGCCCAAGCCGGTGGTGGCCGGGGTCAACGGGGTCGCGGCGGGCGCCGGCGCCGGCTTCGCGCTGGCCGCGGACTACCGGGTCGTCGCCGACACCGCCTCCTTCAACACCTCCTTCGCGGGCGTGGCGCTCACCGCCGACTCCGGCATCTCCTGGACGCTGCCCCGCCTGATCGGCCACGGCCGCGCCGCCGACCTGCTGCTCTTCCCGCGCAGCATCTCCGCCCAGGAGGCGTACGACCTGGGCCTCGCGAACAAGGTCGTCCCGGCGGCGGAGTTGGCGGCCGAGGCGGCGGCGGTGGCGCGCGCGCTGGCCGAGGGGCCGACCGCCGCCTATGCCGCGATCAAGGAATCCCTCGCGTTCGGGGCCGGTCACTCGCTCGTCGAGACGCTGGCCAAGGAGGACGAACTGCAGACGCGGGCGGGCGCCTCGGAGGACCACCACATCGCGGTGGAGGCGTTCGTGAAGAAGGAGAAGCCGAAGTTCCTGGGACGCTAGGCCGGATCTGGGCCGGCAGGCCCGGCCGGGGCCCGCGGCCCCGGCCCGGTCGCGCCTCACACCTCCGCCGCCGCCTCCACCGCGTCCCGCACATGGCAGTCCGCCAGATGGTCGTTGACCAGGCCGCACGCCTGCATCGTCGCGTACGCGGTGGTGGGGCCGACGAAGCGGAAGCCGCGCTTCTTGAGGTCCTTGGCCAGCGCCGTGGACTCCGGGGTGACGGGCGCCACGTCGGACAGCGTGCGCGGGGCCCGGCGGCCGCCGCGCTCGGGCGCGTACGACCAGATCAGCCGGTCCAGCTCGCCCGGGGCCAGCTCGGCCGCGACCCGCGCGTTGCCGATCACCGCGTTGATCTTCGCGCGGTTGCGGACGATGCGGGCGTCGGTGAGCAGCCGATCGGCGTCCGCGTCGGTGAACCGGGCGACCGCCTCGATCCGGAAGTCCGCGAACGCGGCCCGGAAGCCCTCCCGGCGGCGCAGGATCGTGATCCAGGACAGCCCGGACTGGAACGCCTCCAGGCACATCCGCTCGAAGAGCGCGTCGTCGCCGTGGACCGGCAGGCCCCATTCGGTGTCGTGATAGGTGCGATAGTCGGCCATTTTCTCCGACTCCATGCCCCAGGGGCAGCGGGGCACCCCGTCCGGCGCCGTGCTCACTCCCGTCATGAGGCGGTCTTCCCCTCTTCCTCGTCCCCGGTGACCGGGGACTCCTGTGCGGCTGGTGCGGCCGGACGTTCCCCGGGCCGCTTCCCGTCCCGGTCCCCGGCCGCGGCCCCCGGGGTGTCCTCCGGGCCGTCCTTGACGAGGTCCGGCGGACCCATCGCCGCGGCGTGCGCGCCCGCGAGGGCCGCCTCCAGCTCGGCGATCCGCGCGTCCCGTTCGGCCAGCTCGGCGCCGAGCCGGTCCAGCACGTCGTCGACGTCGTTCATCCGGTAGCCGCGCACGCCCACCGGCAGGCGTACCGCCTCCACGTCGGCGCGGGAGACGGGCCGGTCGGCGGGCAGCGGCTCGTACAGCCGGTCCGGAGCGGCCTCGCCGAGCCCGCCCGCGTCGCCGCCGCCGACCACGGCGAGCGTGACCGCGGCGACCACCACGACCATCGCGATCAGCAAGAACCAGAACACGACCATCTCCCCGAGCTATGTGTTGGCACTGATCGTGCCATGCGGGTGTGACGGTTAGGGTCGCTGCCGGACCAGGAAGAGGGAGAAGCAATGCTGCGGCTGGGGAATCGAGAGTTCACCGTTCACGAGCCGGTGATCATGGCCATCGTGAACAGGACCCCGGACTCCTTCTACGACCAGGGGGCCACCTTCACGGACGAGCCCGCGCTCGCCCGGGTGGAGCAGGCGGTGGCCGAGGGCGCCGCGATCATCGACATCGGCGGGGTGAAGGCGGGCCCCGGTGAGGAGGTCAGCGCCGCGGAGGAGGCCCGGCGCACGGTCGGCTTCGTCGCCGAGGTGCGCAAGCGGTTCCCGGACGTGGTGATCAGCGTGGACACCTGGCGGCACGACGTCGGCGAGGCGGTCTGCGAGGCCGGCGCCGACGTGCTCAACGACGCGTGGGGCGGCTGGGACCCGAAGCTGGCCGAGGTCGCGGCGCGCTACGGCGCCGGTCTGGTGTGCACCCACGCGGGTGGTGTGGAGCCGCGTACCCGCCCGCACCGGGTGGCGTACGAGGACGTGCTGGCGGACATCCTGCGGGTGACGCTGGGGCTGGCCGAGCGGGCCGTGGAGCTGGGCGTCCGGCGCGACGCGATCATGATCGACCCGGGGCACGACTTCGGGAAGAACACCCGGCACAGCCTGGAGGCGACGCGCCGGCTGGAGGAGATGACGCGCGCCGTTCCGGCGGACCTCGGCTTCCCCGGGGCCGGGGACACCCCGCTGCCGGTGCTGGTCTCGCTGTCGAACAAGGACTTCGTCGGCGAGACGCTGGACCGGCCGGTCAAGGAGCGACTGATCGGGACGCTGGCCACGACCTCGGTCTCGGCGTGGCTGGGCGCGCAGGTCTACCGCGTCCACGAGGTCGCCGAGACGCGGCAGGTCCTGGACATGGTGGCGTCCATCGCGGGCCACCGGCCCCCGGCGGTCGCCCGCCGGGGACTTGCCTGACCGCTCCCTACTTCCCGGTCTCCTTGGACACCAGCGCGACCGCCTCGTCCACGTCGTCCGTGACGTGGAAGAGCAGCAGGTCGTGCTCCGACGCCTTGCCCTGCGCGACCACCGTGTCGCGCAGCCAGTCGACCAGGCCGTTCCAGTACTCCGTACCGAAGAGCACGATCGGGAAGCGGGTGACCTTGCGCGTCTGGACGAGGGTCAGCGCCTCGAACAGCTCGTCGAGGGTGCCCATGCCGCCGGGCAGCACGACGAATCCCTGCGCGTACTTCACGAACATCGTTTTCCGGACGAAGAAGTACCGGAAGTTGACGCCGATGTCGACGTGCGGGTTCATCCCCTGCTCGAAGGGCAGCTCGATGCCCAGTCCGACGGAGACGCCCTTGGCCTCCCTGGCGCCCCGGTTGGCGGCCTCCATCACGCCGGGGCCGCCGCCGGTGATCACCGCGAAGCCGGCCTCCACCAGCGCCCGGCCGAGCTCGACGCCCGTCTCGTACTCGGGTGAGCCGACGGGTGTCCGGGCCGAGCCGAAGACGCTGATCGCGCTCGGCAGTTCGGCCAGTGCGCCAAAACCCTCCACGAATTCCGACTGGATGCGCATGACCCGCCAGGGGTCGGTGTGCACCCAGTTCGTGTCGCCCTCGGCGGTGTCCAGCAGCCGCTGGTCCGTGGTGCCCCTCTGCACCTGCTCGCGTCGGCGCACCACGGGTCCCAGGCGCTGTTCCTCCCACGCCCGCTCTTCCTCGGGGCTGGCCATATCGTGCTCCCTCCGCTGCCGGTCAGTGTCCGGCAAGGGTAGATCGGCGCAGGTGACGGGCAGGGCAATTCCGGATGCCGGGACACCGGTGGGGCAGGTGGGGCCCGTGGGCTACGCGGTGAGCCAGGACCGCAGGCGCTCCTCGCAGTGCAGGATCCGCTCGACGGCGACCCGTTCGTCCTTCTTGTGCGCCAGTACGGGGTCGCCGGGCCCGTAGTTCACCGCGGGCACGCCCAGGGCGCTGAAGCGCGAGACGTCCGTCCAGCCGAACTTGGGCTTCGCGACGCCGCCGACCGCCTTCATGAAGGCGGCGGCCGCGGGGTGCGACAGGCCCGGCAGCGCGCCCGGCGAGTGGTCGTCGACGATCATCTCGGCGACGCCGCAGTCCGCGAAGACCTCCCGGACGTGGTCGAGCGCCTCCTGCTCGCCGCGGTCGGGCGCGTAGCGGAAGTTCACGGCGACGGTGCAGGCGTCGGGGATGACGTTGCCCGCCACACCGCCCTCGATCCGTACGGCGTTCAGCCCCTCGCGGTATTCGAGACCGTCGATGACGGCCCGGCGCGGCTCGTAGGAGGCCAGGCGCGCGAGGATCGGCGCCGCCGCGTGGATGGCGTTGCTGCCCATCCAGCTGCGCGCCGAGTGGGCCCGCTCGCCCTCGGTGCGCAGCAGCACCCGCAGGGTGCCCTGGCAGCCGCCCTCGACCTCGGTGTTCGAGGACTCCAGCAGGACGGCGAAGTCGCCCTCCAGCCAGTCCGGGTGCTCCTCGGCCAGCCGCCCGAGGCCGTTGAACTCGGCGGCGATCTCCTCCATGTCGTAGAAGATGAAGGTCAGGTCGCGGTTGGGCGCGGGGACGGTGGCGGCGATGCGCAGCTGCACGGCGACGCCGGACTTCATGTCGGTGGTGCCGCAGCCCCACAGGACGCCGTTCTCGTCGAGCCGGGACGGCACGTTGTCCGCGATCGGCACGGTGTCCAGGTGGCCGGCCAGCACGACCCGCTCGGCATGGCCCTGGTCCGTGCGCGCGACGATGCAGTTGCCGTCGCGCTCCACCGTCAGGTGCGGGAGCGCACGCAGCGCGTTCTCGACGGCGTCCGCGATGGCCTTCTCGTCCCGGCTGACGGAGGGGATGTCGACGAGCTGAGCGGTGAGCTCGGCCGCGTCGAGGGAGAGGTCCAGTGCGGGGGTCTGCGTAGCGGTCTCCATGCGTCCGACCCTACCGGCGCCCCTCCAGTACCGTTGGCTGCGTGTCTCCCCAGTCCTCCACCCCCTCCCGCGGCACCCGCGGCAAGCGCCTCCTGCGGGCCGGCGCGGCCTTCGCCGTGCTCGTCGGGCTGGGCGTGTATCTCGTCGTGCAGTACGTGACCGGCGGTCCGGGAGCACCGCGCTGCTCGGTGCGGGCCGCGGACGGCGGGAAGCCGTACGAGATCTCGCCGGAGCAGGCCGCGAACGCCGCGACCATCTCGGCCGTCGGCTCCGCGCGCGGGCTGCCGCAGCGGGCCGTGACGATCGCGCTGGCGACCGCCATGCAGGAGTCCGGGCTGCGCAACATCGGCTTCGGCGACCGCGACTCGGTCGGCCTCTTCCAGCAGCGTCCGTCCCAGGACTGGGGCACGGTCGAGCAGATCATGGACCCGGTCTACTCGGCCGGGGAGTTCTACACGCACCTGGTCAAGGTGCCGGGCTACTCGCGGCTGCCGCTGACGGTGGCCGCGCAGAAGGTGCAGCGCAGCGGCTTCCCGCAGGCGTACGCCAAGCACGAGCCGGACGCCGCGCTGCTGACCGGCGCCCTGACCGGGCGCGACGGTGCGGCGATGACGTGTTCGGTGAACCGTCCGGCGGACCGGAAACGGCCGGGCGGTACGGACGAGGTGCGCAAGAAGCTGGTGCGCGAGTTCGGGCCCGACGTCCTGCCGCACCCGGACGGGACGGCTCCGGGCGGCAAGGACGACGGCGGGGACGGCGGCAAGGACGGCGGCCGGGTGCTGACGGTGCCCGCGCGGGCGGTCTCCCACGGTGACGCCGAGGACGCCGGGGACCCCGGGGTCGCCGGGGCCGCGGCGGGCCCGGGGCAGGCCGGCGGCGCGTCGGCGGCCGGGGCCGGTTCCGGGTCGGCGGCCGGTTCCGGGGCGGAGCGGCGCGGCTGGGAGCTGGCCACCTGGGCGATGGCCCACTCCGGGGCGTTGGGCATCGAGCAGATTTCCTACGCCGGGAAGATGTGGTCCGCGGCCGATTCCGGGAAGGGCTGGCAGAAGGCGACCGGTGCGGCGGCGCGGGCTTCCGGTACGGACGTACGGATCGTCACCGCGAAGTGAGGCCGCGGGCCACTGCCGGAACGGGGTGAGCCACAGACAGCCGCCGGAACAGGGCGGGGCCGCAGACGACTGCCGGAACGGGAAGAGGCCGCGGACGGCCGCCGGACCACCGGCCCCGGCGAGGCGCTCGCGCGAGCGCCTCCGGAGCCCCCGCGCGGCGCCGCTCCGTCACCCGTACGGCCGTCACGCCGTCAGCCTCGTGGTCACCGCGCAGCCGTCCGGCCGGTCCCTCGGCCGAGTTAACGTCGTCAACCCCGGGCAGCGGCGCCGCATCACCGTCGCCGGGGTCACTCGAACGGCGTGGAACCCGCCCGCGCCCTGAGGCGTGACGTTTCAGCACCGTACTGCGCACGGCGCAGTTTGCCCGGTTTCCTCCGGAGCAGATTATGTGACCCCCCACTGATTCTTTACCAGCCGTGCCGCAACCTTCCCGGGCCTGGCGCGGTAGTCACGTCGTGCGTCCGGCAGCCACCGCGCCCCGCCGGCGGACACGGCACGTCTGTCAGAAGAACCAGTCCCTCTCCGTAAAAGGAGCACCATGTCCCTCCCCCTCTCGCGTCGGATCGCCCGAGCCGCGCTGCTGGTAGCAGCCGGCGCAGCCCCCGTGGTCGGTGCGGGCTCCGCGAGCGCCGTGGAACTGCCGCACTCGTCCGACCTGGGCGGACTGACCGCAGTGGACACCGCGAGCCTCGCCGACACCGCCGACGGCGCGGTCCAGGGTGCCGGCGACCTCGCCGGCGAGACCGGCGCGAACGCCACCGAGGCCGGCAGCAAGGTCGTCCGCAAGGCCGTACCGGCCCTGAGCAAGACCGCGGGCAAGACCGCGGGCAAGACGCTCGGGGAGACCGCGCCGGCCGCGAAGCAGGCCGCGGGCAACGCCGCCAGCGACACCGCGGACAGCGCGGGGGACATCCTCACCGACACCCTCCACACCGCCACCGAGGACGGCCTGCCGACCGACGGTCTGACCGACGCGCTGCCGGGCGACGGGCTGTCCACCGACGGGGTGACCGACTCGCTGTCCACCGACGGCCTGGCCCAGGCGGTCGGCGACAGCGGTCTGGCCTCGGACCTGCTGCCGACGAACGGGCTGCCCATCAGCTGACGGAGCACCGCCGCACAGCGAAGCCCGGAGCGGACGCCTGAGGTACGGCGTCCGCTCCGGGCTCGTCGCGTGTGCGGCTGGTGCTCCGGGCGTGCGGCTACGGGCTACGGCGTGCGGCTACTGCGCCAGGCGCCGTACGGCCTCGTCCACCCGCTCGTCGGTGGCGGTGAAGGCGACCCGTACGAACCGCTCCCCCGCGCTCCCGTAGAAGTCGCCCGGCGCGACCAGGATGCCGCGCTTGGCGAGGTCGCCGACGGTGTCCCAGCACGACTCGTCGCGGGTCGCCCACAGGTAGAGCGACGCCTCGCTGTGCTCGACCCGGAAGCCGGCGGCCTCCAGTGCCTCGCGCAGGGCCGTACGGCGGCGGGCGTAGCGCTCGCGCTGCTCGCCGACGTGCTCGGTGTCGCCGAGCGCCGCGACGGTCGCGGCCTGCACCGGCGCGGGGATCATCATGCCGCCGTGCTTGCGGATCAGGAGCAGTTCGCCGAGGACGGCGGCGTCGCCCACCAGGAAGGCGGCGCGGTAGCCGGCCAGGTTGGAGCGCTTGGACAGCGAGTGGACGGCCACGATGCCCTCGTAGGAGCCGCCGCACACGTCCGGGTGCAGGACGGAGACCGGGTCGGCCTCCCAGCCCAGTTCGATGTAACACTCGTCGCTGAAGAGCAGCACGCCGTGCTCGCGCGCCCAGGCGACCGTACGGCGCAGCTCGTCGGCGCCGAGCACGCGGCCGGTCGGGTTGGACGGGGAGTTCAGCCAGAGCAGCTTGAGGCCGGTGGGGTCCAGCTCCCAGGGGTCGTCGTAGACGACCGGCTCGGCGCCCGCCAGGCGCGCGCCGACCTCGTAGGTGGGGTAGGCCAGGCGCGGGTAGGCGACGCGGTCGCCGGCGCCCAGGCCGAGCTGGGTCGGCAGCCAGGCGACCAGTTCCTTGGAACCGACGACCGGCAGCACGTTGGTGTGGTCCAGGCCGGTGGCGCCCAGGCGCTTCGCTGCCCAGCCGGTGATCGCGTCGCGCAGGGCGGCGGTGCCCCACACCGTCGGGTAGCCGGGGCTGTCGGCGGCGTCCGTGAGGGCTTCGCGCACGAGTTCGGGCACGGGGTCGACCGGAGTGCCGACGGACAGGTCCACGATGCCGTCGGCATACGCGGCCGCCGTGGTCTTGTACGGCTCCAGCCGGTCCCAGGGGAAGACCGGAAGACGGGACGATACGGGGCCCACGGTACTCTCTTTCCTCACGTTCCTCTGGCCGCACAGGTCTGGAAACGCCTCGGCCCCGTGCGGCATCGGCATCCCGGTCTCAGGTGACGGGGAGGCCGGCCGTACGGGACCGGGGCGGCGCCATGCGGCCGCTTACTGGTTCTGCGGCGGCAGCGCTGCGATGAAGGGGTGGTCGCGCTCGATCAGGCCGAGCTTGCTGGCACCACCGGGCGAACCGAGCTCGTCGAAGAACTCCACATTCGCCTTGTAGTAGTCCTTCCACTCCTCCGGGGTGTCGTCCTCGTAGAAGATCGCCTCGACCGGGCAGACCGGCTCGCAGGCGCCGCAGTCAACGCATTCGTCCGGGTGGATGTACAAGGACCGGGAGCCCTCGTAGATGCAGTCGACGGGGCACTCCTCGATGCATGCCTTGTCCTTGACGTCGACACAAGGCTGCGCGATGACGTAGGTCACGCTGTCGTTCCTCCTCGGTAGGGCTGGCGGACCGATTGGCAGTTCCGCCGCGGGGCGCGCGGGAGCGCGGCGTCGTCGATGCCCGCACCTAGTATCTCCGTTCCCGGGCACGAGACGAACAAGAGGGGCGGGTAGAGCCGTGGAATTCACTACCGGCGGACGGCTGGAGGTCCACATCACCCGTGCTGACGTGGGCAAAAGGGTATCTGTCCGGCGTCTGCTCGACGCCGGGGAGGGGGCTGCCGGGTTCACCGACACGGTCGGTGTTCTCACATCCTGGGACGGTGGTGTGCTGAGCATCACACGCCGGACCGGAGAGACCGTCCGGATTCCCGAGGCCGCTCTGGTCGCCGGGAAGACGGTCCCGGCGGCTCCGGCCCGCCGCCGCTCCCCCGCGACGAGCACGCCGGAACTGGACCGGGTGGCCGCCCGCGGCTGGCCGCCGGTGGAGAGCGAGTGGCTGGGCGAGTGGCAGCTGCGGGCCGGCGCCGGGTTCACCCGGCGGGCCAATTCGGTGGCGGCCGCGGGCGATCCGGGGCTGCCGTTGGACGCCGCGCTGGACCGGGTCCGCGCCTGGTACGCGGAGCGCTCGCTACCCGCGTACGTACAGCTCAGTACGGGTGCCCAGGGCGCCCAGGAGGACCTGGCGGCCGAACTGGACCGGCGCGGCTGGACGCGCGAGGCGACGGCGGAGCTGCGGACCGCCGCGCTGGCGCCCATCGGCGATCTGGACGCGGACGTGTCCCGGGTGGCGCTCACCCGGGAGATCGGCCCGGACTGGCTGCGGCGCTACCGGCGGTCCGCCGAGCCGGGGCCCGAGGTGCTCAAGGTGCTGCGGGGCGGCCCGTCCGTGTGGTTCGCGAGCGTGCCGGACGACGACGGCGACGTGGCCGCGATCGGGCGGTGCGTGGTGGACGGGCGCTGGGCCGGATTCGCGGCGGTCGAGGTCGGTATGGAGCACCGGCGGCGCGGTCTGGCCTCGGCCGTGATGGCGGCGCTCGCCCGCAAGGCCCTGGACGAGGGCGCCTCGGCCGCGTACCTCCAGGTGGAGACGGACAACGAGAGCGCCCGCGCGCTGTACGACGGGCTGGGCTTCGTCACCCACCACCACTACCACCACTGGCGCGCCTCCCAGGGAGGCCCGAGCTGAACGGGTACGAACCTCGTATGCATCCGGACTGGGACCCGGACGGGGACGACACGTCCGCCGAGCGGCGCCGGCAGTTCGCCGAGGCCGCGCGCGACGAACGGCCGGACCTCGCCCGGCTGTGTCTGCTGATCGCGGCGGAGGCCGATCCCGCGCTGGACGAGGCGGCCCTGGACGCGGCGCAGATCGAACTGGACGCGCTGGCCGGGCGCCTGCCGTACGCCCCCACGGGCGGGCCGCGCCCCTGGGCCCGCAACGTCGCCGAACTGCTCGGCGCGCGCCTCGGGTTCCGCGGCGCGCCCGCCGACTACCGGCGGCTGGAGTCGTCGCTGCTGCACGAGGTGCTGCGGCGCCGGCGGGGGCTGCCGATCCTGCTGTCAGTGGTGTGGATGGAGGTCGCGCGCCGGGCGGGCGCGCCGGTGTACGGGGTGGCGCTGCCGGGGCACTTCGTCGTCGGCTTCGGCGACCCGTACGGCGCGCACGTCCTCGTCGACCCGTTCGACGGCGGGCGGCTGCTGACCGACGAGGACGCGGGGGTGCTGGTCGCGGGCGCGACCGGCGCGCCGCTGACCGAGCGGATGCTGGCGCCGGCCGACCCGCTGGAGATCGTGCTGCGCATCCTGAACAACATCCGGGCGTGGGCGGTGGCCCGGCCGGAGCGCAGCGACGTGCAGCTGTGGGCGGTCGAGCTGTCCCTGCTGCTGCCCAGCCACCCGGCGCGGCTGCGCCACGACCACGCGCAACTGCTCGTGCAGCGGGGTGATTTCCTGGGCGGCGCGGCCGGGCTGGAGGAGTACGCGAAGGTGGTGGAGGAGATCGACCCGGCCGCTGCCGCCGCGGTACGGCGTCAGGCGGCAGCGGCGCGCGCGATGCTCAACTGATCCTGCTCGGCCTGCTCCGTCTGCCCTGTCTGCCCTGCCTGCCCGCTCAGCTCTGCCCGCTCGACCTGCTCTGCCCGCTCGGCCTGCCCTGTCTGCTCGTCCTGCCCTGTTCGCTCTGTCTGCTCGGCGGTGTGCGGGCCGCGGCGCACGATCAGTACGGTCGCGTCGTCCTTCAGCTCACCGCCGGTGAACCGCTCCAGGTCGGCGCGGAGCGTGTGCGCCAGCTCGTCCGGCTCCAGGTGCGTCCAGCGGGCCAGCCGGTCGGCCAGCGGGTAGAACGCGCCGTCCGCGCCGCGGGCCTCGGTCACGCCGTCGGTGCACAGCACGATCCAGTCGTCCGCCACCGGCTCGACGGTCACGCTCTGCCGTGCCTCGCCGGTGAGCCCGCCGAGCCCCAGGGGCAGGCCGCCTTCGCCGTCGCTGCGCTCGGTGACCTGGCCGTCCCGTACGAGGTAGTACGGGATGTGGCCGCAGGAGAGCACCTTCGCACCGTTCTCGCCGCGTACCTCCAGCAGCAGCGCGGTGACGAATCGTTCCTGGCCGCCGCGCTCGGTGGAACGGGCGTTGTAGCGGGCCAGGGCCTGCTCCATCCGCTCGGCGACGGCTTCGAGGCTGTCCTTGTAGTAGGCCGCCTCCCGGAAGGAGGCGAGGACCTCGTGACCGGCGCCGATCGCGGGCATGCCCTTGCCCTGGACGTCGCCGATCATCAGCCGCAGCCCGTGCGGCGTCTCCACCGCTTCGTAGATGTCCCCGCCGACCCGGGCCCCCTCCTGGGCGGAGACATAGAACCCGTACGCCTCCAGCGGTCCGGCGGTCAGCGGCAGCTCGCGCAGCATCTCCCGCTGCACGGCGTCGGCGACCATGCTCGTACGGGCGTACAGCGCTTCCCGCTCCAGCCGGGTCCGGCACAGCACCAGCGCGAACACGGCGACCAGCAGCGCCCCGAAGACCCCGACGATCTTGCTGGCCACCGACCAGTCCGGCACCGACCGCACCTGGATGAACACCTGGCACAGCACGTACACGGCGGCCACCACGGCCGTCCGGCGGTAGCCGCAGCGCAGCGCGGCGATCAGCGGTGCGATGCCCATGAACAGGGCGAAGTGCAGCTGCGGGCCGGTCCCCGCGTCCGCCAGCGTGATGGCCAGGGTCGCGACGACGAGCAGCACCGCCACACCGCGGTCACGCGCCGGGGATCGCTGGAAAGTCGACACATGTTCCAGCGTGCGGGCGCCGTTCCGCCTCGCCCAGGGCCGAAAGTCCTGGTGAGGCGGTTGTGAGGGGTGAGACTCCTTACAGCGTGGGCCCGTCGTCGTCCGGGCTACAGCCAGCCCTTGGCGCCTGCCGTGCGGACGGCTTCGGCGCGGTTGCGGGCGCCCGTCTTCTGGATGGCGGTGGACAGGTAGTTGCGCACCGTGCCGTGCGAGAGGTGCAGGGCGGCGGCGATCTCGGCGTTGGTGGAGCCGTCCGCCGCCGCGCGCAGCACGTCGCACTCCCGGTCGGTGAGGGGTTCGCCCCCTCGGACAGCGCGGCGGCGGCGAGCGCGGGGTCGATGACCTGCTCACCGCGGAGCACCCGCCGTACGGCGTCCGCGAGCTGCGCGGCCGGGGCGTCCTTGACCAGGAACGCGTCGGCGCCGGACTCCATGGCGCGGCGCAGGTAGCCGGGCCGTCCGAAGGTGGTGAGGATGACGACCTTCAGCGCCGGGAACTCGGCGCGCAGCAGCGCGGCGGCGTCCAGGCCGCTGAGGCCGGGCATCTCGATGTCGAGCAGTGCCACGTCCACGGGCTGCTCCCGCACCGCGCCGACCACCTCGTCACCCCGCGCGGCCTGGACCACGACCTCCATGTCGGGTTCCAGCCCCAGCAGCGCGGCCAGCGCTTCCCGGACCATGGACTGGTCCTCGGCGAGGAGGAGGCGCACTTTCTTCACGGGCTGCTCGCCGTGCGGGTCAGTCATGCGGCCACCCTAGCCAGGCGGGGGAAGGCGCAGGTCGGCGGGCGAGGACGGCGCGGAAGAAGGCAGCGCGGGCGGCCGGTGCGAGCGGGCTGCCGGTCCCAGCGAGGGGTCCGGTGCGAGCGGAGGGCCGGTGCGAGCGGAGGGCCGGTGCGAGCGGAGGGCCGGTGCGAGCGGGGGCAGGACTCACATGTAGAAGCGCTTGTGCTGCTGCGTCGGTTCGAAGGTCTGGCGGCAGCCGGAGCACCACCAGTGCCAGGTCTCCGGTGCCCGGCCCGAGTCGCTGGTGTCCTTCCACAGGCGGCGCCGGTCGCGGCAGGCCGGGCAGCCGGGCGGGGCGAGGGGACCGACGACGGCCCGCGGGTCGATGGGTGGCATGGCGCCAGCCTGCACAACCCGGAGCGCCGGTGCGCCGGTTCCCGCGCCGGGCCACTCCAACGGGCGGAGCGGGAGCGTACGCCCGCGCGCCGGAGCCAACCGGAGCGCACGTTCCTACGCCTCACGCCCCCCGACGCGCCTCACGCCCCCGACGGGCTCTGCTCCGTGGGCCGGGCGACGGTACCGGACACCGGCGGGCCGCCGAGCGGCACGTACGCGCGGAGCGCGAAGCCGCGGCCGCGTGGCGCCGCGCCCGTCTCCAGGCGGCCGTCGGTCAGCGCCAGCCGTTCCCGCAGTCCGCTCAGGCCGTTCCCGTCCTGGCCCCCGCCGCGCGGCGGCCCGGTGCCGTCGTCGATCACGGACAGGCACAGGTACCGCCGCTCGTCGGCCTCCCACTCTTCGGTGAGCAGCACCTCGCAGCGGCCCGCGCCACTGTGCCGTACGACGTTGGTGACGGCTTCCCGCAGCGCCCAGGCCAGGGTGCCCTCCCCGTCCTCCGCGAGACCCCGGTGCTCCTGTTCCACGGCCGGGTCGATGTCCGCCCTGATCCCCGCGGTGCGCAGCGCGGCACGTGCCCCGGCCAGTTCGACGACGAGGCGGGGGCGCCGGTAGCCGGTGACGGCCTCGCGGACGTCCACCAGCGCCTGGCGGCTGACCCGTTCGATGTCGGCGACCTGCTGGGCCGCGCGGTCCGGCTCGGCGGGCAGCATCCGCCCGGCCAGTTCGCTCTTGAGCGTGATCAGCGAGAGCGAGTGGCCGAGGAGGTCGTGCAGGTCCCGGGCGAGCCGCAGCCGCTCCTCGTTGGCGGCGAGCCGCGCGACCTCCTCCCGCGCCGCGCGCAGCTCCTGCGTCGTACGGATCAGATACTGCACGCCGACCATCGCGAACCCGCTGAGCAGGCAGGGCAGGGCGTACGCGAAGAGGTAGACCCGGACGTCCTCGTAGCGCATCCCGATCAGCACCAGGACGGCGGTCAGCGCGGGGATGGCCCACCGCGAGACGCCGAAGGGCTGGGTGACGGCCACCGCGACACACACGAAGGTGAAGAGCACCAGCCAGTTCGGCCCGAGGACCGAGGACAGCAGGACGGCGAGCGCCGCGAGGACGGCCACGGCGGCCCGGACCACCGGGTTCTTCACGGGCCGGTGGGCCATGTGCCGGAAGAGCACGACGAAGTAGACGGCGACGAACGTCAGGAGACCGGCGCAGCCCAGCAGCTCGTGCGCCGGGGACATCCCGCCGTCGGCGAGGTCCCCGATCGGCCCCGCCAGGTACAGGAACCAGATGACGACCCAGGCGCTCTTGACCAGCGCCTGCCGACGGGTGCGGGGTGCCGATCCGATCAGCACCGGGTTGCACTCGGTCTCCGCTTCTCTCATGCCGTACGCGTGTCCTTCCGGTAGAGCCAGCCCGCGCCGCCCGCGAAGACGAGCAGGTAGCCGGCGAGGATCGCCAGGTCCTTGGCGTCCGGGGCGTGGCCGCCCTCGATGGCCGTGCCGAGCGCGGCGTACGCGTGGGTCGGCAGCCACTCGGCGATGTTCTGCACCCACTGCGGCAGGATCGTCAGCGGCATCCACAGACCGCCGAGGAACGCCAGCACGAAGTAGATCATCATCGCGATCGGGCGGACCGCGTCACCGCTGGCCAGGTAGCCGATGGCGACGCCGAGCGCGGCGAAGACGAAGCTGCCGAGCCAGGTGGCGACGAGGATGGCGATCCACTGCCAGGCCTCCAGCCGGACGCCCTTGACCGTCGCGGCGACCAGCATGACCAGCACGATCGACGGCAGGCTGACCGTCGCGGCGGAGCCCATCTTCGCGGCGACGTAGCCACGTCCGGGCAGCGCGGTCAGCCGCAGCTGCCGTACCCAGCCCTTCTCGCGCTCCTTGGCGATCATCTCGCTGTTGCCGATCAGTACGGCGGTCATCGCGCCGAACGCCGCCATGGCGACCATGAAGTACAGGGGCATGTTCAGCTGCATGCCCGGTATCGGCTTGCTGTCGGCGCCGCCCGCGATGATCAGGTAGAGCACCGGCGGGTAGATCACCGAGAAGAACATGAACTTCTTGTTCCGCAGGGCGCGGACGATCTCCAGCTTGATCAGGGTGGTCATCGTGCCGCCTCCTCGGCGGTCGCTGCGTCGGTGATGGCGATGAACGCCTGCTCCAGGCCGAGTCCGGCCACTTCCAGGTTGTGCGGGTACAGGCCGAGGCCGTACGCGGCGTGCACCGTCGCGTCGGCGTCCCCGGACTGGATGCGCACGGTGCGCCCGGAGACCTCCAGGGAGGTCAGGTGCGGCAGCCGGCGCAGTACGTCGTGATCGACCGGCCCGTCCAGGTCGAAGACGATCCGGCGGGCACCGGCCCGTGCCTTGATCTCGGCGGCGGTGCCGTCGGCCAGCACCCGGCCGCGGTGCAGCACGATCACCCGGTCCGCGATCTCGTCCGCCTCTTCGAGGTAGTGGGTGGCGAACAGCACCGTACGGCCCTGCCGGGCCTGCGTCCGCATGGTGCCCCAGAACGTCTGCCGGGAGGAGACGTCCATGCCGGTGGTCGGCTCGTCCAGCACGATCAGGTCGTTGGCGCCGGCCGTGGCGAGCGCGAAGCGCACCCGCTGCTCCTGGCCGCCGGAGAGCTTGTCGACCATCCGGTCGGCGATCTCGGTGATCCCGGCGGCGTCCATGATCTGCTCGACCGGGTACCCGCCCGGGTGCAGGTCGGCGGCGAGCTTGACCAGCTCACGGACCTTCACCCCGGTCATCAGCCCGCCACTTTGCAGCATGGCGCCGACCTTGCCCTGCTCGATGGCGCGCTGCGGGCTCGTGCCGAACAGCGACACGGTGCCGGTGTCGGCGTTGCGCAGGCCCAGGAGCAGGTCGAGGGTGGAGGACTTGCCGGCGCCGTTGGGGCCGAGCAGGGCGACGGTCTCGCCCGGGTACAGCTCCAGGTCCAGGTCGGCCACCGCCCGTACGGCGCCGTAGTTCTTGCTGACTTTACGGAAGCTGACCACGGGCTCCGGACCCGCCCGGCGCCCCGCGGCCCGGTCTGTGGTGGTGGCAGTGCTCGTCATGGGACCCAGCTTCACAGCGGGGCGGTGACCTGCGGCAGTGTCGCCTGTCGCAAGTACGGGGTGACAGATGTCATGGGGGGTGTCCCCTAGGGTGCGCCTGCGGATCCTCGCGCGCCGGGTTCTTCACGCGAGTGCGGTCAGCCGGGCACGCTCATCCGCTGCGTGCCGATCACCGACAGCAGCCGCAGGGCCTCAGCCGACGGCGAGCCGGGGGCGGCGGTGTAGATGACGACGCGCTGGTCCCGGTCGGCGATGTCCAGGACGTCGCAGCTGACGCTGACGGGGCCGACGAGGGGGTGCTCGAAGGTCTTGCAGAGGGTGGGCCGGGCGGCCACGTCGTGGGCGGCCCAGAGCCGGGCGAACTCCTCGCTGCCGGCCAGCAGCTCCTCGACCAGGCCGGTCACCTCGGGGTCACCGGGGTAGCGGGCCGCCGAGGCGCGCAGTTGCCGGGCCGCGGTCCGGGCGAAGCCGTCCGCGTCCGAGACGCCGTACAACCGCCGGCCGTACGGGTGCGGGCCGAGGAACGCGCGCCGGAGGAGGTTGCGGTCCCGGCGCGAGAGGGCGGAGAAGTCCTCCATCAGCGCGGCGGCCAGCTCGTTCCAGGCGATGACCTCGTACGTCGCCGAGATGACGATCGCCGCGGCCTCCGGCAGCCGCCGCAGCAGGTCGACGATGCTCTGCCGTACCTCACGGGACGGCCCCGGAGGGGGCCGGGCGGGGCACCGGCGAGGTGGTGCAGGTGGTCGCGCTCGGCGTCCGACAGGCGCAGCGCGCGGGCCAGCTGGGCCAGCACCTCGCGGGAGGGCTGCGGGCCGCGCGCCTGCTCCAGCCGCGTGTAGTACTCGGTCGAGATGAACGCCAGCTGCGCCACCTCCTCGCGGCGCAACCCCGGGGTGCGGCGGCGCGCTCCGGCGGGCAGCCCCACGTCGGCGGGGGTGATGCGCTCGCGCCTGCTGCGCAGGAAGTCGCCCAGTTCTCGTCGTACGTGTCGGTCCACGCCCCCAGTGTGCGCGGACGCCGGACGGCCCATCCAGGTACAGCCGGTGCCTGGATGGGCGGGGCGGCCGGGCACAGGCTCGTCGGCATGAACAACACACCGACCCCGTCCACCACGACCGCGGGCCTGCTCACCGGCAAGGTCGCCTTCATCACCGGAGCGGGCCGCGGCATCGGCGCCGCCGCGGCACGGCTGTTCGCCCGGGAGGGAGCCGAAGTACTTCTCGCGGCGCGCACGGAAGCCCAGCTCAAGGCGGTGGCCGAGGAGATACGGGCGGCCGGCGGGACCGCGGAGCACGTGGTGTGCGACCTGGCCGACGCGGCGAGCGTCCGCGCCGCCGTCGACCGGGCCGTGCAGCTGTACGGACGGCTCGACGTGGCCTTCAACAACGGCGCCACGGGGCAGCCGCCCGGCCCGCTGGACGAGCTGCCGGAAGCCGAGTTCGACCTCGTCAGCGCCGTGAACTTCAAGGGCCCGTGGCTGGCGATGTCCGCCGAGATCGCCGCCATCCGCGCCACCGCGGGGCGCGGGGCGATCGTCAACACCTCCAGCGTCGGCAGCCTGGCGGGCAACCCGCAACTGCCCGTCTACGGCGCGGCCAAGCGGGCGGTCAACAGCCTCACCGCGTCGGCGGCCGTCACGTACGGCCCCGAAGGCATCCGCGTCAACGCCGTCGCCCCCGGCACCACGCTCACCGAGATGCTGCACACGTGGGACGAACAGTCCCCCGGCACCATCGAACAGCTCAACGCCCGTACCCCGCTGGGCCGCGCCGCCGCCCCGGAAGAGATCGCCCAGGCCGCGGCCTGGCTGCTCAGCGACCGTTCCTCCTACGTCACGGGGACGGTCCTGCGGGTCGACGGCGGCATGTACGCCTGAGCGGCCATGACGGGCGTCGGCGCGGCGGGTTCAACGCTTCCGTGTGCCGCAGAACTCGGCCTCGACGACCCCCACGTACGTGGCGGCGTCGCCCATCCAGTCGCCGTTGATGTTGAACGTCAGCTGGTGGCCGCCGTCCCGGGTGCCGACGACCCCGGAGACGGAGCCGTTGGCTCGGCCCGTCTTGCCCACCACGGTCACCCCGCAGGAGAGGGTGACGGACTCGATGCCGAGTCCGTAGCGGTAGCCCGCGACCTCCGCCGGCACGGTGGTGAACATCGCGCGGGTCGCCGCGGGGCCGAGCAACTGCCCCTTGGTCAGGGCGCGGAAGAAGGTGTTCAGGTCGCCGGTGGTGGAGATCATGTCGCCCGCCGCGCCGAGCCACGACATGTTCTGCTCGGTGGCGTCCACGACCGGCGCGTCGGGTTCCTTCTGGCGCAGCCGTGAGTAGGCGGTGGGGTGCGGCAGCGGCATCCGGGGGCTCAGGCCGGGGAAAGAGGTCTCCCGCAGGCGCAGCGGGGCCAGGATGCGCCGCTCCGTCTCGTGGGCGTAGGAGCGGCCCGTCGCCTTCTCGATGATCATGCCGACGAGGACATAATTGGTGTTGCTGTACCGGGCCGCCTCGCCCGGGGCGCTGTGCGGCGGCCGCTTCGTCGCGAGGGCCACCAGGTCGGTGGGGCGGTAGGTGTCGTAGCGGTGTCCGGGGAACCCGGGGCCGGAGGAGCGGCGGGCGAACTCGGCGTCCTCGGAGTAGTTGGCGAGGCCGCTGGTGTGGTTCAGCAGCTGGCGCAGCCGGATGGCGCGGCCGTCGTTGCCGTTGCCGCGCACGAGCCCGGGCAACCACTTCTCGACGCTGTCGTCCAGGTCGAGCGCGCCCTCTTCCGCCAGTTGGAGGAGGACGGTGGCGAGGAAGGCCTTGGTGATGCTGGCGGCACGGAAGTGGTCGGCGCGGGTCCGCTCGCGGTGCGTGGAGGTGTCCGCGTACCCGGCCGCCCCGGACCACCGGCCCCGCCCGTCCCGGGCTTCGGCGACGACCCCGGGGAGACCGCCCTTCTCCACGACGTCCCGCAGCGCCTGTTGGGTCGCCTGGTGACGACCGGCCTGGTGCTGGGGAGTCGCGGCCTCGGCGGCCGACCCGGTGGCGAGGACGGCCGTGACGGCCAGGGCCAGGGCCGTGGCACGGGTGACGGCCGGGCGTGCCGGACGGTGGGAGCGGTGGGAGGTGCTGCGGGAGGCGGTGTTGCGCGAGACGGTGCTGCGGGAGGCGGCGGGCCCGGCGGTGCGGGTCCGGCTGTCGGTTACGGAGATCATGCCCGGGACGCTATGGCGCGGCGCGGCCGCACAGTACCGACGAAAGTAAGGTCCGCGTTCTTACCTATGGGGGTACCCACGGGCGGGTTCCGTCCGCCGCGGCACGTCATGGCAGCGCCGCGGCGCATGAAGCCCGGAAAAGTCTGGAAATCCCGGTCCCGCGCCTGGGGCGACGTCGAGACGGTTCCGTACGACGGTACGGGGGGAGCGACGCGCCGGGACCGTATCGACGTGACGGTAGTGGAGCGACGTGACGGAGACAGAGCGTCGCGACGGGGGCGGAGCGTCGTGACGAGTACGGAGCGTCGTGGCGGGACCGTATCGACGAAACTGGTCCGACTCGACGCGCCGGGGCCGTAGCGACGCGACAGCTCCGACTCGTCGCGCCGGGGCCGTAGCGACGTGACGGCCCCGGTACGACGTAACGGCCCCGGTACGACGCACCGGCAACGTCTCGACGTACCGAGGACGGAGCGACGCAACAGGCTCGACCCGACGTACCGGGGCCGTATCGACGGACCGGGACCGTATCGACGTAACGAGCCCGGCCCGACGCACCAGCACCGGAACGACGCACCGAGGGCGGATCGACGCAACGCCACCGGGGCGACGTACCGGACCCGAACCGACGCACCGGACCCGGCCCGGCGCACCGGACCCGGCTCGACGCAGCCGGGTCCGGTTTGACGGCTGGTCAGCCCGCCGTGGCGCCCTCGACCTTGGCGACGCGTTTCTGCGGTGCGGGCGGGGCGGGCTTCCTGAGGGCCTGCGTCATCGCCGCGGCGGCGTGCTGCGGGGTCATCTTGACCTTGCCGGCGCCGCCGTCGATCGACACGTTGTCGAAAGCGTGACCGTACTTCTCCTCCAGCTTGGCCAGGTCTATGACCGGCTGGAGCTTGCCGTCGGGAGCGGCGGTGAAGGTCAGCAGTTCGCCGATGGAGCGCTGGCTGAACGGCACCTCGACGCCGCCCGCCGACAGGTAGACCCATCCGGAGACGGCCGGTTCGGCCATCTCCCGCAAGGCCCGGTCGACCTCCGCCTTGCCCGCCTTCGGCTGCTGCTCGACGGCGGCCAGCACCACCGGGGTGTTCTTGCCGGTGGCGGCCCGGTCCAGGTACGCCTTTTCGATCTTGCTCTTGGACGCCTTCACGTCGACGGCCTTGTAGGGCGTGCCGTAGTGCGGGACGGCCTTGCCGTTCTCGAAGGTGATGCTGCCGTCCTTGGCGGCGCCCGCCGGGCCGGCCACCGCCTTGAGCGCGACGTCCAGCTTCTCGTCGTCGGTGATCATCGCGGGCTTGGCGGTCCGTGTGCCGCCGAACAGCGAGCTGATGACGGAGACCGGGTTGTAGTCGCGTCCGGAGGCGTCCCGGACCGTGGCCTGGGTGTCGATGTTCAGCCCCGCCTTGGCCGGCACGAGCGTCTGCTCCTTGCCGTCCACGGTCAGCTTCAGCGGCTCGTTGCGGGTCTTGCCGACGGCCGCGTCCAGCTTCTTGACGGCCTCTTCCTTCGTGGCGCCGCCGATGTCCACGCCCAGCGCGGTGGTGCCGTTGGGCACGTCCGCGTGGTCGAGCAGCAGCCCCGCGCCGTACGCGACGCCGGCCAGCACCACGACCGCGACACCCAGCAGAACGACCTTGTTGCGGCCCTTCTTCTTCGGGTTTATCGGCTCGGGGATCTTGGCGCGCGGCGGGGCCGGGGTGTCCTGGCCCGCGCCCGGTCCGGGCGGGAAGGGCGCCGCGGGCGCCGGAGCGGCGTCGGCGGGGACCGTCGGGATGCCGCCGACCAGGGTGTCGCTGGAGAGCTGGTCGCCGCCGGCACGGCCGGAGCCGGCGGGCGCGCCGCCGGGGAAGCCACCGGCGTTGCCGCCCTTGCCGCCTCGGCCGCCCTTGCCGCCGGACGCTCCGCCACGGCCGCCGGCCCCCTGAGCACCGGCCGGTACGCCGCCCGCGATGCCACCCGGGGCGCCGCCCGTGACGCCGAGGCCGCTGCCGGGTCCGGCAGCGGGGGCGGGGGCTGCGGGGTGAGCACCGCGGTGTCGTCGGTCATGCCGGGACCGCCGTTCGCGCCCGGAACACCCGGAGTGCCCGGTGCGCCCGGAGTGCCCGGTGTGGGGAAACCGGTGGGCAGGTCGAAGGCGGAGTCACCGGTGGCCGGACCGGTCGTCGGACCACTCGGGCCGTTCGGACCACTCAGGCCGGTCAGGCCGTTCGGGCTGCCCGCGCCGGTCAGCCCGCTCGGCTCACTCGGGCCGTTCAGACCGTTCAGACCGTTCGGGCCGCCCAGACCGTTCTGGCCGTCCGGACCGCCCAGGCCGCCGTGGTCAGCCCCCTGGCCGACGCCGCCACCGACGCCGCCCGTACCGCCCGGCGAGTCGAACGGGCTCGCGCCGCCCTGCCCCAGGGACCCGTCGAACGGGCTCGCGGGCGTGTCGAACGGCGACGGGGCCGTGTCGAACGGCGAGCCGCCGTCCGACGCGGCCGCGTCGGAGAAGTACGGCAGGTCCGGGCGGTGCGAGCCGCCCGTGCGGTCCTGCGGCGCGGCGGAAGCCTGAGGGTCCGGCGCCGGAGCGGGCGCCGGGGTGCCGGCGGAGGCCGCCGTCGGCTTGCGGGGCGAGAACCAGTCGCTGGTCTTCTCGGCCGGAGCGCTCTTGGCGCCGTCGGCACCCGGCGCGTCCGGCTTGCGGGTGCCGCCCGTGCGCTCGGACCCGGCGGCCCCCGCGTCGGGCGCGCCCTGACCGAGCGGCCGCCCCTGGCCGAGCGTTCCGGACGTACCGGATGTGCTGGACAGCGGGGACGGGGACGCCCCGGCACCGGCGGATCCGCCGGCCCCGGACTCCTCACCGACGGGCTTGCGCACGACGACCGGCGGGATGGGGCGGGACCCCGGAATATTGATCTTGATCCGCGTGGTCAGCGTGGTCTCGGTCTTCGGCTCCTCCGGCTTCGCCGCGGCGTCGGCCGCCACTGCGTCGTCCGCCTCGGACCGAGGCGTTCCGTACGGCGGTGTCCCCGACGGGTACGCGGCACCGCCGCGCCCCTGGGCACCGGAGGACGAACTGTCAGATTCACGACTCAAAGCAGGTTCTCCCGGTTGGCTCCGCCGCTCGTCAGTACGGTGCTTGGGCGGCTCGGCGGCGCGCACCACCATACTGGCCGCTGTCGGCGGTCACCCCGGGAGCAGGACGACGCCCCGCTCCCGGACCGCCGTGCGGTCCTGAAAATGATCACTGGGACCGGTGCTTACTTGCCAAGTCGGGCCGCTTGCGCACCGTTGGCCCGCATCTGCGAACCGGTGGCGCAGATCACAGCCAGCACGATGCCGCCGACGAGGAAGACGTACGTGCCCGGTCCGGCACCGAAGAGGAAGTCTCCCTCGGGGCGGGCGTCGCTGAGCAGGATCACGGTCACCAGCCAGCCCGCGCCCGGCGCCAGCACGCCACCCGTCCGGCCGAGTGCCACCTGGCCCCCGTAGAAGAGGCCGCCGGCCGCCGCCAGCGCGAGGAGCAGCCCGCCGGGGAACCACGCCGCCTGGACGAGCCCGCCCGCGGTCGCCACGACCGCGCCGAGGACGAACAGCAGGACGTACGCGGCCACCCGGCCGGGGCTCAGCGGCGCGGCGAGCCCGCTTCCGGCCGCCTCGCCCCTCGCGCCACCCGCGCCCCTCGCGCCCCTCGCGCCCCCAGCGCCACCCGCGCCCGCCGTCCCGGCACCAGCACCCGCGCCACCACCGGCACCGCCCCTGACCGCCGCGCCCTTGCCACCCTTGGGGGCCGCCGCGCCCTTGCCACCCTTGGGGGCCGCCGACGCGCCCGCCTTCGGCCCCTTGCCGCCGGACGCGGCCCTGGTGCGCTTCTTCGCGCCGCTCATACCGCCTGCTCCTTCTCGTCCTCGGTGCGCTCCCCGTTCCCCGTGTCGTCCGCCACGCCCGCGAAGAGATCGTCCTCGCGCTCCCCTGCCGCGGCGCCGGATTTGCCCCGTACGAGCTGGTAGTACTCGGTCCCGTACAGGGGCTGCCCCAGGCCGTTGGAGAGCGCGAAGAAGGGGCCTTCGACGGCGATCTGTGTGGCGTGTGCCCGCATCGCCGCCGCCTTCGCGGCCGCGCAGCGCTCGCCGCCGGAGACCTCGGTGGTCACCACGCTCTCGTCCACGATCCCCGGCACGTCCTCCGCCACGCCGACGCCGGGGAAGGACGGGCCCGCCGCGCGCAGCCGCGCGAAGCCCTCCTCGACCACCGGGCGCGGATTACGGTTCCAGTAGATCTTGCCGATCCGGTGCGGCACCCCCAGCTCGGGACGGAAGTCCGGGTCGGCGGCGAGGTCGGCGGCCCGCATGGCGACGCGGTGCGCCTGGATGTGGTCCGGGTGGCCGTATCCGCCGTTGCCGTCGTAGGTGACCAGCACCTGCGGCCGCACCTCGCGGACGACGGCGACCAGGTGGCCGGCGGCCTCGTCCAGGTCGGCCTGCCAGAAGGCGTCCGGCCGGTCGTTCTGCGGGGCGCCCATCATCCCGGAGTCGCGGTAGCGGCCGGCGCCGCCCAGGAAGCGGTGGTCGGTGACCCCGAGCACCTGCATGGCGGCGGCCAGCTCCTCGACGCGGTACGGACCCAGGGCGTCGTCCCGGTCCGGCGCGAGATGGGCCAGCTCCGGCGGGATGACCTCGCCTTCTTCGCCGCGGGTGCAGGTCACGAGTGTGACCAGGGCCCCTTCGCCCGCGTACTTGGCCATCGTGGCGCCATTGTTGATGGATTCGTCATCCGGGTGCGCGTGCACGAGCAGCAGCCGGCGGGCGGGAAGGTCGGTCATGGAGACAGCGTACGAGCCGGGCGGCCGGGACCCCGCATCCCGATCCGGCCCGCCCGGCCCACCCCCGGTCAGGGGCCGGGCCCACCGCCCCCGCGCACGGACTCCGGCGGGGGCGCGGCACCGCGCGCGCGGATCCCTAGAACTTGATCCCGCCGAGCATCCCGGCGACGTTCGTCGTCAGCTGCTTGATGGTCGGGCCGATCGACGAACTGGCCAGATAGAAGCCGAGCAGCATGCACACCAGCGCATGTCCCGTCTTCAGCCCGGACTTCTTGACGAGCAGGAAGACGATGATCGCCAGCAGCACCACCGCCGAAATCGTCAGTGCCACGGCGGCTCACCTCCAAGTACGCACGGTCCGGACAGCGTTGGGACGACGCGGGGCCGACGGCTGACGGCCTCGCGGGCACGGGGAAGTCACGCTCCACTCCCTTACCCACTCCGCGGACTGGATCATAACTTTCCACGCTCGCGCATATGTCGGTGCACGGGAGCAGAACGGGGGCGCACGCGATCATCGCGGAAGCGGGCGCCCCGGGGGTGTGGCACCGTAGGCTCCTCCGCATGACCGGACAGCTCTCTTTTCCTCGGCAACACGCCCGTACCCAGCGCTTCTCGCTGGGCGCGCCGCGCGGCTTCGCGGTGGCGCCGGACGGCTCACGCGTCACCTTCCTCCGCTCCCGCGCGGGTACCGATCGAGCGAATCTGCTGTGGGTACTGGATCTTGACGAGGGGCGGGAGTACGCCGCCGCCGATCCGGCGGCGCTGCTCGCCGGCGCGGACGAGGAGCTGTCACCCGAGGAGCGGGCGCGCCGCGAACGTACGCGCGAGGGTTCGTCCGGTGTGGTGGGCTACGCCGTGGACGCCGCGGTGGAGCTGGCCGCCTTCACCCTCTCGGGCCGCCTGTTCACCGCCGAACTGCGCGCCGGCACCGCCCGTGAACTGCCCGTACCGGGCCCGGTGGTGGATCCCCGGCCGTCGCCCGACGGGCGGCACATCGCGTACGTGTCCCAGGGCCGGCTGCGGGTGGTCCCGGCCGACGCCGCGCCGGGCGACGGCGACGGCACGCCGGGCGACCGCTCCCTCGCCGAGCCGGACGGCCCGGACGTCACCTGGGGGCTCGCGGAGTTCCTCGCGGCCGAGGAGATGGGCCGCTACCGCGGCTTCTGGTGGTCCCCGGACAGCGACCGGGTGCTGGCCGCGCGCGTCGACGACGCGCCCGTGCGGCGCTGGTGGATCGCCGACCCGGCGCACCCGGACCGCGAACCGGCCCGGGTCGCCTATCCGGCGGCCGGGACCCCCAACGCCTCCGTGGGCCTGGCCCTGCTCGGCCTGGACGAATCGCGCACGGACGTCACGTGGGACCACGAGCGCTACCCGTACCTGACACGCGTGCACTGGTCGGCCGCGGGCCCGCCCCTCCTCCTCGTGCAGAGCCGCGACCAGCGCGCCCAGCGCTACCTGACGGTCGACCTCAAGACCGGCGCGACCAGCACCGTGCACGCCGACGAGGACCCCCGGTGGGTGGAGCTGACCACCGGGTCGCCCGCCTGGACGCCGGACGGGCGCCTGGTGCGCGTCGCGGACGAGGGCGGGGCCCGCCGGCTCTTCGTCGGCGACCGGGCGCTGACGGCGGCGCCGCTGCACGTCCGGGCCGTGCTGGACATCGGCGAGGACGACGTGCTGTTCACGGCGAGCGGCGAGGACCTGCACGACATCGGCGTCTACCGCGCCTGGTACCGCGGCAGCGGCGACCAGGGGGCTGGGAGCGGGTCGGCGAGCGCCCGTACCCGTCGGTGTCCTCCGCGGTGCGCGGCGGCGCCGTGACGGTCCTCTCGCACGCCTGCCCGGACCGGCCGGGGGCGCAGACGGAGGTGGTGCGCCTGGAGGCGGACGGCGGCGAGACCTGGCTGGCCGCGGTCGGCTCGTACGCCGAGGTGCCGGTGCTCGCCACCGGCCCGCGCTTCGTCCTGTCCGGCGAGCGGCGGATCCCCTGCGCGGTGCTGCTGCCGACCGGCTACCGGGAGGAGGACGGTCCGCTGCCGGTCCTCATGGACCCGTACGGCGGTCCGCACGGGCAGCGGGTGGTGGCCGCGCACAACGCCCATCTGACGTCGCAGTGGTTCGCCGATCAGGGTTTCGCGGTGATCGTCGCCGACGGGCGGGGCACCCCGGGGCGCTCCCCCGACTGGGAGAAGGCCATCCACCGGGACCTGGCGGCGGTGGTCCTCCAGGACCAGGTCGACGCGCTGCACGGGCTCGCGGACCGCTTCCCGCTGGACCTGGACCGGGTCGCGATCCGGGGCTGGTCCTTCGGCGGCTACCTGGCCGGGCTGGCCGCGCTGCGCCGTCCCGACGTCTTCCACGCCGCCGTCGTGGGCGCCCCGGTCACCGACCAGCGGCTGTACGACACCCACTACACGGAGCGGTACCTGGGGCACCCGGACGAGGACCCGGCGCTCTACGCCGAGAACTCCCTCGTCGGCGACGAGGGCCTGGTGGGCGCCGCGGAGCCGCACCGGCCGATGATGATCGTGCACGGGCTGGCGGACGACAACGTGGTGGTGGCGCACACCCTGCGGCTCTCCTCCGCACTGCTCGCGGCGGGCCGGCCGCACGAGGTGCTGCCGCTGTCGGGCGTCACGCACATGACACCGCAGGAGCAGGTGGCCGAAAACCTCCTGCTGCTGCAAGTCGACTTCCTCAAGCGCTCCCTAGGGGTGAACTGAGCCGGACGGCTCTCCCCACCAGTTCGGCGGAAGGTTCGAGGGCGGGGGCGGCGGCGCGTACCCCGGCGGCAGCCGCCCGCCCACGGGCCCGCACGGTACGTCCGCCCCGGCCGCCGGGTGGGCCGGCGCCGGCAGCACCACGAGGCCTGTCGGGACGCCGAACGCGGCGGTCACGACGTCGAGTTGAGTGCTCGGTGCCAGAGCACCGAAGTGGCCGATCAGCCCCGCGCGCTGCTCGGCGGCCAGCGCCGCGGCACCGTGCCCCCCGCCCCGGGAAGCCCGTCCGCGCCAAGGCTCCACAGTGGCGGCTCCCGGAACAGCAGCGTCGCCACGGCGACCGCACTCAGCGCGCGCGGAGCGGACGGCGCGCGGCGCTGCACCGCCACCACCGCGAAGAGGCAGCCGAGCCCCAGCACCGGATCCAGCAGCGTGGTCGCCCGGGCCACCGCACCCTCCGGACGCGTCGGCACGCCCGCCCACAACCACCAGACATCCAGGGAGTATTGAGCCACAGCGAGGCCGCGGGCGATCCAACCGGCGCTCAGCAGTGCGAGCAGCAGGCCCAACAGCGCGCCGAACCCTCCGACACCGCGCGCGAGCCCTTCTCCGCCCCATGACGTGACCCACCCCTGCCCCCGCACGGACAGGTCTACTCCACTCACCGCACCGGGACAACCGCGCGGCAGCAGACGGCGGACGGCGTCCGGGCGGCAGCCGGCCGGGGTGAGCACAGGGCCACCCCGGCCGGTTGACGGCACCCGCACGGCCGTACGCTGTCGAGCATGGCGCGTCCGTATATCGGCGTGACGACAGTCAAGTTACCCCGCTGTTACGGTCGTTGAGCGGGACATGTCGCCCATGCCGTGCACCGCGTACCGCTGTCAAGCACGCACTGGCGTCAATCTGCGCAATCTTCGCTCAAGAAGAGGAAACCACGCCGGCGAGCGTTCACCGTCCTCTTGACTGGGCCATAAATCACTTGCCAAAGTCCGCTCAACCAGCGGTGCGAATCAGCGCTGCGTCCCGTTGCAAGTGAACTCGGTGCGGGGGAACTTCGCGATGACCAGTCCGTCCCAGACCGCGGTAACGCAGGCCGATCCCTCCGGACTCGGGCCCGAAGGGCTGCGGAAAGTCAAGGACCGCACGGGCGGGGAACTGGTCGGCCGTTCCCCCGGCCAATTGATGTGGATCAGGTTCAAGCGCGACCGGACCGGAGTGATCAGCGGATGCGTCGTGCTGGCGTTCTTCTTGATCGGTCTGCTTGCCCCGCTGATCTCCACGTTGTACGGCAAGGATCCGTACACGCGGTACGGACAGATCACTCCGGGTCTGCTGGTGAACGGATATCCGGCGCAGCCGAACGGAGGCATCTCCTCTGAATTCTGGTTCGGAATCGAACCCACCCTCGGGCGTGACGTGTTCATGCAACTCGTCTACGGGATCCGGACCACGCTTTACCTCTCGGTCGCCATCACTCTCGTTTCGGTGCTCACGGCAATCGTCCTGGGTGTGGCCGCCGGATACTTCGGCGGCCGGATCGACTACTTCATCGGCCGCGTCATCGACCTGCTGATGGCCTTTCCCAACCAGCTCTTCTTCGTCGCCTTCGTCCCCGTGGTCGGCGCGATCTTCGTGGCCCCCGAGGACGCGATGGCGACCTGGATGCGCTGTCTCATTCTGATCCTGGTGCTGTGGTTCCTGGGCTGGATGAGTCTGGCCCGGCTGCTGCGCGGCACCACCCTGTCGCTGCGCGAGCGCGAGTTCATCGACGCCGCCAAGGTCAGCGGTGCCTCCCCGGCCCGGATCATCCGGCGTGAGCTGCTGCCGAACGTGATGACACCGATCCTGGTGCAGACGACCTACATGCTCCCCAGCTTCGTCACCTCGATCGCGGGCCTGTCCTTCCTCGGTGTCGGCCTCGTCGAACCCACCCCCGACTGGGGCCGGATGTTCGCCAACGCCGCCGAGTACTACCGCAACGACATCACGTACTTGTTCTTCCCCGGCATCGCGATGGTGCTCTTCATCGTCGCGTTCAACCTCCTCGGGGATTCCGTCCGGGATGCCTTCGACCCGAAACGCGCCCGGTGAACCGTGTTCCACGGGGGTGCTGCCACCCCAGCACCGCACACGTCAGGCAGCGGCCACGGAACTACGACAGGCAGGTGCATCCACCACCATGAACACAGCCCGTACGCACAGAGCGCGCGCCACCGTCGTGGCGCTGTCCGCGGGGGCCCTGGTCCTGACCGCCTGCAGCAGCGGCGCCGGTCAGGGGGCGGAGGACGACCAGGGACGCAAGGAGGCCGAGAGCCAGCGCGCCCAGATCGCCTTCGGCGACGCCAAGGCGTCCACCGGACCGGCCGAGCCGGTGCCCGACGCGACCCCCGGCGGCACGATCAAGGTCTACCAGCGCGACACCTACGACCACCTGGACCCGGCGCAGATCTACGTCAGCGACGAGGGCACCCTCTCGACGCTGATCTTCCGCCGGCTGACCTCCTACCACCTGGACAACAAGGGGAAGTACACGGTCGTCGGCGACCTGGCGACGGACAGCGGCAAGTCCACCGACGGCGGCCGGACCTGGACGTACACCCTGAAGAAGGGCGTGAAGTTCGAGAACGGCCGGCCGATCACGTCCAAGGACATCCGGCACACCTTCGAGCGGACCTTCGCCGACTTCATCTCCAACGGCCCGACGTACGTCCAGCGCTGGCTGGCCGACGCGGAGGGCAACGAGTACCGCAAGCTGCTGCCGGGCGGCCCGTACGGCGGCAAGCACCTGCCGGACAGCGTGCTGGAGACCCCGGACGCGAACACCATCCGCTTCCACTTCAAGAAGCCGGTGGGCGACCTCCCGTACGCGCTGGCCATGGCCGGTTACGCCGTCGTACCGGAGAAGGGCGACACCAAAGAGCGGTACGACAAGGCCCCGGTCTCCTCCGGGCCGTACAAGATCGCCCCGGGCTCGTTCAAGTCCGGCAAGGGCATGTCCCTGGTCAAGAACCCCAACTGGGACCCGAACACGGACATCGTCCGCCACCAGTACGTGGACAAGTTCGACATCCAGTTCGGCGTCTCCTACCCCGACTCCACCCAGCGGCTGATGTCCGACAGCGCCGACAACCAGACGGCCGTCAGCTTCAACAACCAGGTCGACGCGGCCAGCCTCCAGCAGGTGGCCGCCACCCCGGACATCAAGAAGCGCTCCACCAGCGGCTACCAGCCCTACGTCGGCGCCATCAACTTCAACATGAAGCGCCTGAAGGACAAGAAGGTCCGCGAGGCCATCGCCCACGCGATCCCGATCCAGGCGGTCCTGGACGCGTTCGGCACGCCGGGCGGCGGCGAGCTGGCGGGCAGCTACATCAGCCCGACGCTCACCGGGCACAAGGACATCGACCCGTACGGCAAGCTCAAGAAGCCGATGGGCGACGTGGAGAAGGCCAAGCAGCTGCTCAAGGAGGCCGGCAAGGTCGGCATGAAGCTGACCTTCGCCTACACCAACGCGCCCGAGCCGCAGAAGTACTCGGTGGCGATCGCCGACAACCTGCGCAAGGCCGGCTTCAACGTGCAGAACAAGGACCTGCCCTCGGACACGTACTACGACATCATCGGCAAGGTCGACAACCAGTTCGACATCTACCCGTCCGCGTGGGGCGCCGACTGGCCCAGCGCGCTGACCGTGCTCCCGCCGGTCTACGACGGCCGCCAGATCCAGGACAACGCGCCGAACTACTCGCACTACAACAACCCGGCGGTCAACAAGGAGATCGACCGGATCTCCCAGCTGACCGACCAGAAGCAGGCCGCACACGACTGGTTCGCGCTCGGCGAGAAGATCCTCAAGGAGGACCTGCCGCAGCTGCCGACCTTCTACTACAAGCAGGTCCAGCTGCACGGCTCCAAGATCGGCGGGGTGGTCAACAACGACATCATCAGCTCCGTCGACCCGACCAAGATGTTCGTGAAGAAGTAGCGGGCCGGCGCCCCGGCGCCGCCCGCCGCGCCGTGCGCCGCCCGCGTCCGGTGTGCCCGCCGTCCCGGGCGGGCGCGCCGCCCGGCGCACTCCCGACCCTCTGGCTGCCCAAGAGAGCTGCGACCGCCATGCTGCGTTTTCTCTTCCGCCGGTCCCTCGGCGCGATCGTGATCCTGCTGATCATCAGCGCGTTCACGTTCTTCCTCTTCTTCGCCGCCCCCGGGATCCCGCGCTGCTGGCCTGCGGAAAGAACTGCACGCCGGACGCCATCGCAGTGATCCACAAGAATCTCGGGCTCGACAAACCCGTACCGGTCCAGTACTGGCTGTTCATGTCCGGCATCGTCACCGGACGGGATTTCGCCGTCGGGCACTGTCCGGCGCCCTGTTTCGGCTATTCCTTCGCCAACAACGACCCTGTCTGGGACACGATTCTGGACCGGTTCCCCACCACCGTCTCGCTGACCATCGGCGCCGCCGCGGTGTTCCTGACCGTCGGTGTCGGTACCGGAATGATCGCCGCCTGGAAACAGGGCCGGCTCATCGACAAGATCTTCAGCTCGTCCTCGCTGGTGCTCTCCTCCATGCAGATCTATTTCGTCGGGCCGATCGTGCTCGCGCTGCTGGTCTACAACCTCGGCTGGTTCGGTCAGCCGAAATACGTGCCGATCACGGACGATCCGCTGGGCTGGTTCCTGGGGCTGATCATTCCGTGGTTCGTGCTGTCCCTCATCTTCACCGCGCAGTACACGCGTATGGCCCGCTCGTCGATGATCGAACAGTTGCAGGAGGATCACGTACGGACCGCCAAGGCCAAGGGAATGACGTCCCGTACGGTCTTCTTCCGCTACGCCTGGCGCGGGTCGCTCATTCCCATCGTGACCATTTTCGGTATCGACCTGGGGTCGCTGTTCGGCGGCGCGATGATCACCGAATACACCTTCGCGCTGCCCGGCCTGGGCACCCTCGCCGTGAAGTCGGTGCAGAACACCGACCTGCCCATGGTCATGGGCGTGATGCTGTTCGCCGCGACCTTCATCATCCTGCTCAACATCGTGGTGGACGCCTGCTACGCGTTCATCGACCCGCGCGTGCGGCTGTCCTAGGAGAGGCCCCGTGTCCACACTCACCCAGCCCGCGGGCGCGCCGGCCCCGGCCGCCTCGGACCCCTTCCTGTCCGTACGCGACCTGTACGTGCGGTTCGCCACCGAGGACGGCGTCGTCAAGGCGGTCGACGACCTCTCCTTCGACCTGGAGCGCGGCCGCACCCTCGGCATCGTCGGCGAGTCCGGCTCCGGCAAGTCGGTCACCAACCTCGCCATCCTGGGCCTGCACAGCCCCAACTACACGACGATCACCGGCGAGATCCTGCTGGACGGCGACGAGCTGACCGGCGCCAGGGAGAAGGACCTGGAGAAGCTGCGCGGCAACAAGATGGCGATGATCTTCCAGGACCCGCTGACGTCGCTGTCGCCGTACTACACGGTGGGCCGCCAGATCGCCGAGCCGTTCGTCAAGCACACCGGCGCGAGCAAGCGCGAGGGCCGGCGGCGCGCGATCGAGATGCTGGAGAAGGTGGGCATCCCGCAGCCGACGCTGCGGGTGGACGACTACCCGCACCAGTTCTCCGGCGGGATGCGGCAGCGCGCCATGATCGCCATGGCGCTGGTGTGCAACCCGTCGCTGCTGATCGCCGACGAGCCGACCACCGCGCTGGACGTGACCGTGCAGGCGCAGATCCTGGACCTGCTCAAGGACCTCCAGCAGGAGTTCGGCTCGGCGATCATCCTGATCACCCACGACCTGGGCGTGGTCGCCAACACCGCCGACGAACTGCTGGTGATGTACGCCGGGCGGGCCGTCGAGCGCGGCACCGTCAAGGAGATCCTCACCGAGCCGCACCACCCGTACACCTGGGGCCTGCTGGGCTCGATGCCGCGGCTGACGGCGAGCGTGGAGGAGCCGCTGACGCCGATCCCCGGCACCCCGCCGAGCCTGCTCGCCCCGCCGTCGGGCTGCCCCTTCCACCCGCGCTGCGGCTTCGTCTCCGAGGTCGGCGGCACCCGCTGCCAGGACGAACGGCCCACGCTGGCCCCCGGCCGCGCGGCGGCCTGCCACCTGACCCCCGAGCAGAAACACACCCTGTTCACCGAGCAGATCAAGCCCCGGCTGGGCTAGGAAGCGAAGCGACGACCATGAGCGCACCCGAAGACGTCCTCGTGCCCGCTCCCCGGCCGGCCGCCGCCGGTCCCGGCGAGGTGCTGCTGACCGCCCGGGGCCTGACCAAGCACTTCCCGATCATGGCCGGGTTCCCGTTCAAGCGGCGGGTGGGCGCGGTGCAGGCGGTGGACGGCATCGACCTGACCGTGTACAGCGGCGAGACGTTCGGCCTGGTCGGCGAGTCGGGCTGCGGCAAGTCCACCACCGGGCGGCTGCTGACCCGGCTGCTGGAGCCGACCGCGGGCTCGATCACGTACCGGGGCCGGGACATCACCCACGCCGGGCGCAGGGAGCTGGCGCCGGTCCGCTCCGAGATCCAGATGATCTTCCAGGACCCGTACTCGTCGCTGAACCCGCGGCAGACGGTCGGCACCATCATCGGCGGACCGATGGAGATCAACGGCATCGATCCGGAAGGCGGCCGGGAGCACCGGGTCCGCGAACTCCTGGAGACCGTCGGCCTCAACCCGGAGCACTACAACCGCTTCCCGCACGAGTTCTCCGGCGGCCAGCGCCAGCGCATCGGAGTCGCCCGCGCGCTCGCGCTGGAGCCGAGGCTGATCGTCGCGGACGAGCCGGTCTCCGCGCTGGACGTCTCCATCCAGGCCCAAGTGGTCAACCTGCTCCAGGAGTTGCAGCGGGAGCTGAACATCGCGTTCTTGTTCATCGCGCACGATCTGGCGATCGTCCGGCACTTCAGCCAGCGCGTCGCGGTGATGTACCTCGGCAAGATCGTCGAGGTCGGCGACCGGGACTCGATCTACCAGCGGCCGCGCCACCCGTACACCCACGCGCTGCTCTCCGCCGTCCCCGAGGCCCGGCTGCTGGACGCGCAGGAGGAAGCGGACGACCGCGAACGCATCCGGCTGGCCGGCGACGTCCCCTCGCCGATCAACCCGCCCTCCGGCTGCCGGTTCCGTACCCGCTGCTGGAAGGCGCGCGACAAGTGCGCCGCCGAGGAACCACCCCTGGTACAGATCACCGGCAGCGTCGGCGGCCACCTGACGGCCTGCCACTTCCCGGAGGAGCCCACCACGGCGGCGCGGGACGAGGACATCGTGCTGGACCCGGCGCTGGCGGCGATCGAGGACGCGGCCCCAGGGCCGGCGGCGGCCGACGAGGGTTTCTGAGCGGCCGGGGCGCCGGCCCGCGTCCCCGGTGTCGGATCAGCCGTCCGGGGCAGGTGCCGAGGACGCACTGGATCCACACAAGGACAGATGACACCTATGGCTCACCGCTCCCCGGCCCGGATACCCACCCGCGTCCCCCTCCTGGCCACCACCGGAGTCCTGGCACTCCTCTGCGCGAGCACCCCGGCCGCCGCTGCCGCCACCGGCCCGCACCGGCCCGCACCGCGCCCCACCTATGCCGTCGCCCACCGGGTGCTGACCGCCGACGGCGTGGACACGGCGCTGCGGCACGGCGCCAACGCCGTCGAGATCGACGCCACCGCCTGGAAGAAGGGCTGGTGGGCGGATCACGACGGCACTCCCACCAGCGCCGGTGACACGATGGAAGCCATGCTCCAGCGCATCGCGCAGCGGCGCGGCGAGGGCAGGACCGTCAACTTCGTGTGGCTCGACATCAAAAATCCGGATCACTGCCGCAGCGACGACGCGAAATGGCGGCACTGCTCGGTGGCGGCGCTTCGCGACCTGGCCCGCCGCACCGTGGAGAAGCAGGGCGTCCGCGTGCTCTACGGGTTCTACGGTACCGAGGGCGGCACCGGCTGGAAGGATGTCTCGACCGGCCTGCGCCCGCTGGAAGGGATCGACCTCAGCGGCGACGCCGAGGACGTGACGAAGTCCTTCGCGGCCCACGGCTCAGACATCCCCGCGAACCAGCGGATGATGGACAAGGGCCTCTTCAGCCTCTCGCTCAACGCCCGCAAGATCACGTCCGAACTCCGGGCCGGCGCCGAGGCCCGGAACCGCACGGAACTCGCCTCGACGGCCGGCTGGACGGTCGGCACGGGCGACGCGCAGCACGTCGCCAAGCTGCTGGCACCGTACGCCGCGGGCGGGGCCGACGCGGACAGTCTCATCTACGGGCTGCGGGCCGCCTGTTACCCGGACGGCACGTCCAAGTGGCGCGGCGGCTGCGGCACCGACGCATCCGCCGTCAAGAAGGCGCTGTCCTCCATCACCGATTACGTCGCCGGCCACCCGGCCGAGCGGCGCATGGCGACCAACAGCGACGTCCCCTTCGGCAGCTGACCAGCAGCGGGTCCCGGAGCCCGCACCCGCCGGCCCGTCATCCGCCCGGCACGACCTGCCGCTCCTCCGCGAAGTGGCACGCCGAGGCGTGCCGGGCCGGGCCCGCCACCCCCTCGAAGCCCTCCGGCACGTCCAGCGGCGGCACCTCCAGCGCGCAGCGCTCCCGCGCCTTCCAGCAGCGGGTGCGGAAGCGGCAGCCGGACGGCGGGTCGGCCGGCGAGGGGACGTCGCCGCTCAGCAGGATGCGGTCGCGCCGGGCGCGCGCCTCCGGGTCGGGGACGGGTACGGCGGAGAGCAGGGCCTGGGTGTACGGGTGCGTCGGATGGCCGTAGATCTCGTCCTCTGTACCGACCTCGGCGAGGCGGCCCAGGTACATCACCGCGACCCGGTCGGAGATGTGCCGGACGACCGACAGGTCGTGCGCGATGAAGACGTACGACAGGTCGAACTCGTCCTGGAGCCGTTCCAGCAGGTTGACGACCTGCGCCTGGACGGAGACGTCCAGCGCCGAGACCGGCTCGTCCGCCACGATCACCTCGGGGCGCAGCGCCAGCCCGCGGGCGATGCCGATGCGCTGGCGCTGTCCGCCGGAGAACTGGTGCGGATAGCGGTTGATGTACTCCGGATTGAGCCCGACCACGTCCAGCAGCTCCTGGACCTTCCGTCGCCGGTCCCCCTTAGGAGCCACCTCCGGGTGGATGTCGTAGGGCTCGCCGATGATGTCGCCGACCGTCATGCGCGGGTTCAGCGAGGTGTACGGGTCCTGGAAGACCATCTGGATGTTGCGGCGTACGGCCTTCAGCGCGCGCCCCGACAGCCTGGTGATGTCCTCGCCCCGGTACAGGATCTGCCCGCCGGTCGGCTTCTCCAGCCCGACCAGCAGCTTGGCGACCGTCGACTTGCCACAGCCGGACTCCCCGACGATCCCCAGCGTCTCGCCCTTGCGCAGGGCGAAGGAGACGGTGTCCACGGCCTTGACGGACCCGACCTGCTTGCGCAGCACGACGCCGCGCGTCAGCGGGTAGTGCTTGGCCAGGTCCCGTACGTCGAGGACGGTCTCCCCGCGCGCCCGGCCGCCTCAGCGTTCACCGGCGGTCTCCTCGCTCACTGATGGTGTCCTCCCAGAAGTGGCAGGCGCTGGCCCGGCCAGGAGCCACGTCGTAGAGCGGCGGCCGGTCCGTACGGCAGACGTCCTGCGCCTTGGGGCAGCGCGGGTGGAAGGGGCAGCCCGGCGGGATCGCGGTCAGACTGGGCGGCAGGCCCTTGATCGCGTACAGCTCGCGGCCCTTCTGGTCCAGGCGCGGGATGGAGTCGAGCAGGCCGCGGGTGTACGGGTGCGCGGGCGCCCGGTAGAGGTCGTGCACGGGCGCGGTCTCCACGATCCGGCCCGCGTACATCACCGCGATCCGGTCGGCGACGTCCGCGACCACCCCCAAGTCGTGGGTGATCAGCACCAGCCCCATGGCGTACTCCCGCCGCAGCTCCGCGAGCAGGTCCATGACCTGGGCCTGGACCGTCACGTCGAGCGCCGTCGTCGGCTCGTCCGCGATGATCAGGTCCGGACCGAGCGCCAGCGCCATAGCGATCATGATGCGCTGGCGCATGCCGCCACTGAACTGGTGCGGATAGTCGCCCACCCGGCTCCGCGCGGCCGGAATGCGCACCCGGTCCATCAGCTCGGCCGCGCAGCCACGCGCCTCCTTGCGGGACATCCCCCGGTGCACCTCGAACATCTCCCCGAGCTGCGTCCCCACGCTCAGTACGGGGTTGAGCGCCGACAGCGCGTCCTGGAAGATCATCGCCAGCCGCGTACCGCGGATCCGGCGCCGTTCCTCCGCGCCCATCCGCAGCAGGTCCCGCCCGTGGAAGAGGATCTCGCCGCCCGTGACGTGTCCCGGCGGCGTGTCCAGGATGCCCAGGACGGCCTGCGCGGTCACCGACTTGCCCGAGCCCGACTCCCCCAGCACGGCCAGCGTCTCGCCCGCGCTCACCCGGTAGCTGACCCCGTTGACCGCGTGCGCCACACCGTCCCGCGTACGGAACTCCACCTTCAGCTCCCGCACGTCCAGCAGCACGCCGCCACCGGAACCGTCCTCCTGCCGCGTCCCCTCCACCGTCATCCACCGTCTCCTCAGCGCAACTTGGGGTCGAGGGCGTCGCGCACCGCGTCGCCGAGCATGATGAACGCCAGTACGGTCAGGCTGAGCGCGCCGGCCGGCCACAGCAGCATGTGCGGCGCGTTGCGGATCTGTTTGGACGCCTCGGAGATGTCGATGCCCCAGGAGACGGTCGGCGGCTTCAGACCGACGCCCAGGTAGGAGAGCGTCGCCTCCAACGCGATGTACGTACCGAGGGCGATGGTCGCCACGACGATCACCGGCGCCACCGCGTTCGGCGCCAGGTGCCGCAGCAGCAGCCGGGTGTTCCCCGCCCCCAGCGCCCGCGCGGCCTGCACGAAGTCGGCCTGCTTGACGGTCAGTACGGACCCGCGGGCGATCCGCGCGAGCTGCGGCCAGCCCAGCAGCACGATGAACCCGACCACCGGCCACACGGAACCGGACGGCACCACGGACAGGAACACGAGACCGCCCAGCAGCATCGGAATGGCGAAGAACATGTCCGCGATACGGGAGAGCAGCGCGTCCCACCAGCCGCCGAAGAACCCGGCCAGCCCGCCCAGCGCCCCGCCGAGCAGGGCGGCCCCGGCCGTGGCGCACACACCGACCGTCACCGACGCCCGAGCCCCGTACACCGTCCGCGCGAAGACGTCGCAGCCCTGGGTGTCGAAACCGAACGGATGGCCACTGCGCGCGCCCTCCTGCGACAGGGTGATGTCGCAGTCCAACGGATCGGTACCGGTCAGCAAGGACGGCCAGACCGCGATCAGCAGAAAGAACAGAATCAGCAGACCGGACACGATGAAGACCGGATTACGGCGCAGGTCGTGCCAGGCGTCCGACCACAAGCTGCGCGCCCGGCCGCCGCCCGGCTGCACGCCGGCCCCCTGCGGCGCCCCCGGGGCCCCGGGCACCTCCGGCGTCCCCCCGGGCCCGCCCACGGTCTCCGCCTCGACGGCGGGCAGCGGCGTCCCGACACCCGACGGCTGGAACGACTCGGGACGCTCGGGCTCAGGCATAGCGAATCCTCGGGTCGAGCACGGCGTACAGGAGGTCGACGATCAGGTTGGCCAGCAGGAAGACGATGACCAGGACGGTCACGAAGCCGACGACGGTCGGGGAGTTCTGGCGGACGATGCCCTGGTACAGCTCGTAGCCGACGCCGTGCACATTGAAGATCCGCTCGGTGACCACCGCGCCGCCCATCAGCGTGCCGATGTCCGCGCCGATGAAGGTGACCACCGGGATCAGCGAGTTGCGCAGCAGGTGCCGTACGACGATCCGGCGCCGGGGCAGGCCCTTGGCGACGGCCGTACGCACGTAGTCCGCGCGGGCGTTCTCCGCGATCGATGTCCGGGTGAGCCGGGTGACGTACGCCAGTGACACCAGCGCCAGCACACAGCCCGGCAGCAGCAGTTCGTCCAGGGGCGCGCCCAGCGCGACGGCCGGGCTCACCCACGCCCACTTCACGCCCAGCAGGTACTGGAGCACGTACCCGCTGACGAACGTCGGTACGGACACCACGATCAGCGTGAGCACCAGCACCCCGGAGTCCAGCAGCCGCCCCCGCCGCAGCCCGCCGAGCACGCCGAGCGACACCCCGACGACGATCTCCGCGACGACGGCGACGGCGGTCAGCCGCAGGGTGACAGGAAAGGCCGTACCCATCTTGTCCAGGACCTGCTGTCCGTCGAAGGTGGTGCCGAAATTGCCCGTGAAAATCTGCCCCATGTAATGCAGGTACTGCTGCCACAGCGGCTGGTCCAGATGCAGCTCGCGGCGGATCTGCGCGGCCGTGGCAGGGTCGGGCGCACGGTCACCGGAAAGGGCCGCGACCGGATCGCCGAGCGCGTACACCATGACAAAGATAAGAAAGGTGGCACCGACAAAAACCGGCACCATCTGCAACAACCGCCGGATCACATAGCGCCCCACGACCGCCCCCCTCAGCCCTTGATACGAATCTGGCCGTACACCGGAACACTGAAAGGGTTCAGCGCGACATTCTCGACCCGTTCCCCGTACCCGCCACTGCCGTTCTGATACCAGAGCGGAATCGCCGGCATCTCCCGGGCCAGAACCCGCTCGGCCCGGTGATACGTCTCGTTCACCTGCCGCTGCTCGCTCTCCGCGTTGGCCCGGCTCACCAGCCGGTCGAACTCCTTGTTGCTCCAGCCCGAGTCGTTGGACGAAGCGCCGGTGAAGTACTGGCTCTGCAGAAAGGTCTGGATCAGCGGATAGTCCATCTGCCACCCGGCACGGTAAGGACCGCTCATCTTCTTCTGCGTGACCTTGGTGCGGTAATCGGCGAAGGTCCCCATCGGCGCGCCGTCGCACACATGCCGGCCCAGCGCCTTGTTCACGCTGTTGCACAGAGCGTCCACCCACAACTTGTGCGACCCGGTGTCCGCGTTGTACGTCACCTTCATCGAGCCGCCCGGAATCCCGCCCCCTCGGCGACCAGCTTCCGGGCCCCGGCGGGGTCGTACGTGCACGCCGCGCCGCACAGCCCCGCCTGGTAGCCGCCGTGCTCCCCCAGGGCCATCGCGGACCAGTCGGTGGCCGGCGTCCGCGTCCCCCGGAAGATCTGCCGGGTGATCGCCGGCCGGTTGACGGCCATGGAAATCCCCCGCCGGACCTTCTCCACTCCCGCCTTCGACCACTTCGCGTCATACATCGGGAACGACAGCGTCTGAATGATTCCCGCAGGCTGATTGATGTACCGCCCGCCCAGATCCTTTTTCACATGCTTCAGCTGCGGAGCCGGCACATCATCGACCAGATCCAGATTCCCCGCCATCAAATCAGTATAGGCAGTGTCATTATCCGTATAAACCTGAAGATCCACCCCACCATTTTCCGCACGGTCCGGCCCCGGATACCCATCCCACCTCCGCAGCCGCATGACCCCACCCTTGGCATACGACCGCACGGCATACGGCCCATTACCGACCGGCTTCGCCAGCCACGCGTCGTGATCGGTGAAGAACAGCCGGGGCAGCGGCAGGAAGGCGTTGTACCCGAGCATGTCCGGCCACAGCCCGAATTTCTGGTTCAGCCGCACCGTGAACGTCAGCTCATCCCGCACCCGCAGCCCACGCATGGTCTGCGCCGTCGGCTTCTCCCCGCCCCCTCGGGGTGCACGTCCCCATACCCCTCCACATAACTGAAGAACGGCGCGCCCTGCTGCCGATTGGTGACCAGCGCCCCGTAATTCCAGGCGTCCACGAAGGACCGCGCCGTAACCTTCTCCCCGTTGCTGAACGTCCACCCCGGCTTGACCTTGACCGTGAAATTCCGCGCATCCGACGACTCGACCGACTCCGCGACCATGTTCTCCGCGACAGCGGTCCGCGGGTTGTACCGCTTCAGCCCCCGGAAGGCGAGATCGAGCACCTTGCCGCCCTGCACATCGGTGGTGTTGGCCGGCTCCACCGGATTCTGCGGATCCCCCCAGGACGCCCGTACGACCGTGGGATCCTGCCCACCCCCGCCACACCCGGCACCCGCCAGAACGACCACGGCGCCCACGACGAACACCGACCCGACGCGCCAGGCACCCCGCAACGACCTGCCTCCTCAGAGCTGCGACCCCGGGCACCCCACCGTCCCGGCCTGTCGGCCCCAACCTGACACCTCCCACCCGCCGCACCCCGTCACCCGGGCGCAACACGGGCCAGAAACCCCCGTACGAGCGATCTTCGTCACTCCCCGTGGGGTTCACACCCGATCCCGTCGCCGTCCCGGTCGAGATGGTTCGGGTCGTCGGTCCCCACGACGGTGGGCCCGTCGAGGTCCGAACAGTCGACGTCCGGCCCACCGGCCGACGGCCCGGGACGAGGCGATCCTCCGCCCCCGCCACTCGGCGTCGGCCCCGCCACCGCCCGGATATCGGCGGCGACGACAGCTCCGTCCCGCACCGTGTACGTTCCGGCGAAGGTCCGCACGGACCCGTCCCGCTGCTCGGCTTCGAGGGCGTGGACGAGAACGGGCGCCCCCTGGCGGAGTGGTTGCGGACCCACGGAGTGAGCGAGGTCGACGTGGTCGGACTCGCCACGGACCACTGCGTGCGGGCCACGGCGGTGGACGCGGTGGCTGAGGGGTTCCGGGTGCGGGTACTGCTGGATCTCACGGCGGGAGTGGCACCGGGGACGACGGAGCGGGCCCTGGAACAGACGCGGACCGCGGGAGTCGAACTCACCGGCAAGCCGGTGGTGATCGCGGCCTGAGGGGGCGCGCGGTTTGCGCCCTTGGGCCGGTGGTGGGGGGCTCGGGGCCCCGCAGGGGTCACTCCTCGGCACCGTGCACGACCAAGTTAGAAACAAAGGGGAACGCAGATACCCGGCTGCCTGCGGGGAGCCCCCTACGTGTCCCCGAGCCCTGGCCGTACGGCGACTATCGGAGCGATCGGGCTGGGGATCTCACAAGATGAACACCCACGCATCGCGGCGCGGCCCTGCCGCCCGCCGCGCCCGCCGGCCCGACGCGCGCGACTCACCGCCGTACAGCGGCCCGCCCTACCGCCTCCACCTCGTGCGCCTCACCCCCCAGGAGTGCGGGCACCAGGGTGATCGTCCCCCCTCCCCCCAGCTGACCCGGACTCGCCAATCCGGCCGGAGGGGGCGTGTAGGGGGCCATCCCCGCAGGCAGCCGGGTATCTGCGTTCCCATTTGTTCCTGACGTGGTCGTGCACGGTGCCGAGGAGTTGGCCCCCTGCGCGCCCCCGCCACCACAACCAACGCAATGCGAGCCGCGCGCCAGCGCAAAACCTCGCGCGAAGCGCGCACCCCCGAAGCGCACAGCGCAAGACCAAACCTCACCCGAGCGCCCCCACCTTAAGCACCCGCACCAGCCCGGCCAACGCCCCCACGGAGACCCCGAGCACCGTCTCGGGCCCTGCGCTCTCCCGCACCCACCGGATGCCGTCCGGAACGGCCGCCACCTCGACGCAGGTATCGGCGCCGCCTTCACTGAAGCTGGACTTCTGCCACGTGAGCGGGGACATGCACGCCTTCCTAGAGCAGGGGATACAGGAGTCGCTGAATGATCCCCAGCGAGTCCTTGACCGCGTGCGCCTCGGGGAGGGCAGCCGCACCGACCGGAGGCAGGGCCACTTCGCTGAGCCTAGCGAAAGTGGCGTGGTACCTCGCAAGAGCGTCCGCATCACCGAGGTACAGGGAGTTCTCGACATGGGACACGACGACCGTGCCCAGCTCCTCGACCTCCGGCTCCACCACCGTGAACGAGGTGCCGAAAGGCACCGGCCCGGCGAACGGCAGTACTTGCACGGTGACGTGCGGCAGCCGCGACACCTCGATCAGCCGGATCAGCTGGTCGCGCATGACGCTGCGCCTGCCGAGCGACACGTGCAGGGCTGCTTCGTGAACGACCAGGTGGGTGCGCGGCGGCCCGTTGCCGTGGAGCACCTGCTGGCGCCTCAGCCGGAAGTCGACCGCGAGGTCCCGCTGCCGCTTCGTCTCCCGCGTGTACCCCTCATGGTGGATGGCAGCGGCGTACTCGCGGGTCTGCAACAGGCCCGGGATGAACATCGGTTCGTAGCAGAGCAGGCGTCCGGCCCCGGCTTCGAGTTCGGCGAGATCAAGGAGCGATGGCCGCACCGCGCTTCTGTAGGTGCTCCACCAGCCCTTCCCTCGGGCCTCGCCCATCGCGATCAACGCTTCGAGGTAGGTAGAACGTGTACCACTCGTGGTCTGAGCCAGTGCCCGCAGCCGCTCCGGCGCCAGCGGGGTGCGGCCGGCCTCCACATTGCTGACGTGCGACTGCCGCATGCCCATCACGTCCGCGGCCTCACTGACCGTCAGGCCCGCCTGCTCTCGCAGCCTGCGGACTTCGGCTCCGAAACGCCGCTGCCGGTACGTGGGATTCGCCCTCAGGCCCATGCATCCCTCCCAGGTCTCCCCTCGGCAGTATGGCCCAACTAGCCATTTCCGTGAGTTGGTTGCACGTATACGCCACACGTCGCTACCTTGTGTGTGACGCCAGTCACAGACCGCACTCACCTGGAGGCTGCCACATGCGCACGCCCAGCGAGACCTGGTCCTACGGCCTGTTCATCCCGCACGATCCACGGGCGGTCGGTGTCGTCAGAGCGGCGTTGCGGCACATCCTGGAAGGGGCCGGGCTGACCTGCCTGACGGAGACGGCGGAGCTGATGGTCTCGGAGCTGATCACCAACTCGTACCAGTACGCGAAGACCGACGCGTACGTGAGCGTGGACCGCTCACCGTTCGATCTGACGATCGCCGTGTGGGACACCGGCCCCGGCGTGCCGGAGCGGCAGAAGGCCGCGGTCGACGAGGAGTTCGGGCGCGGGCTCGGGATCGTGGAGGCGTGTGCGGACAGCTGGGGGTGCGGGACTACCCGAACGGGAAGGCGGTGTGGTTCACCGTCGCACCCAAAGAGGCGTGAGCCGAACGCGTACGCGGACGGGGGCGCACGGAGCCGAAGCTCCGGGCACCCCCGCGTACGCGCGTACGGGCCGGCTCAGGCCGCGCCGACCACGTCCTTCTCCTCCGCGAAGTGGCAGGCCGAGTCGTGCGCCGCCAGGCTGCCCGTGGTGGCGAAGCGCTCCGGTACGGCGAGCAGCGGCACCTCCTCGGCGCACTTGTCCTGGGCCTTCCAGCAGCGGGTGCGGAAGCGGCAGCCCGACGGCGGGTTGGCCGGGGACGGTACGTCACCGGAGAGGATGATCCGCTCACGGCCGGCGCGGGCCTCCGGGTCCGGTACGGGGACGGCGGAGAGCAGGGCCTGGGTGTACGGGTGGGTCGGGTGGTCGTAGATCTGCTCGTCGGTGCCGATCTCCGCCATCTTGCCGAGGTACATCACCCCGACCCGGTCGGAGATGTGCCGGACGATGGACAGGTCGTGGGCGATGAAGAGGTAGGACAGGTTGAACTCGTCCTGGAGCTTCTCCATCAGGTTGATGACCTGCGCCTGGACGGAGACGTCCAGCGCCGAGACCGGCTCGTCGCAGATGATGATCTCCGGGTTGAGCGCGAGGCCGCGGGCGATGCCGATGCGCTGGCGCTGGCCGCCGGAGAACTGGTGCGGGTAGCGGTTGAGGTACTCGGGGTTGAGACCGACGACGTCCAGCAGGTCCTGGACCTTCTTGCGCCGGTCGCCCTTCGGAGCCACCTCGGGGTGGATCTCGTACGGCTCGCCGATGATGTCGCCGACCGTCATGCGCGGGTTCAGCGAGGTGTACGGGTCCTGGAACACCATCTGGATGTTGCGGCGCACGGCCTTCAGCGCGCGCCCCGACAGCTTGGAGATGTCCTGGCCCTTGTAGAAGACCTCGCCGGACGTCGCCCGCTCCAGGTTCATCAGCAGCTTGGCGACCGTGGACTTGCCACAGCCGGACTCGCCGACGATGCCGAGGGTCTCGCCCTCGTACAGCGAGAAGGAGATGCCGTCGACGGCCTTGACCGCACCGACCTGCTTCTTGAACAGGATGCCCTGGGTGAGCGGGAAGTGCTTGACCAGGTTGCGGACTTCGAGGATGGGCTCGCGCGCCGCGTCCTTCGTGGGCTCAGCCATTGATCGTCTCCTCCCAGAAGTGGCACGCGCTGCCGCGGCTGTCGCTGACGCTGTGCAGCGGCGGCACCTCGGTACGGCAGATGTCCTGCGCCTTGGGGCAGCGCGGGTTGAACGCGCAACCCGTGGGGATGTTCAGCAGGTTGGGCGGCAGGCCCTTGATCGCGTACAGCTCCTGGCCCTTCTGGTCCAGGCGCGGGATGGAGTCGAGCAGGCCGCGCGTGTACGGGTGCGCGGGGTTGCTGTACAGCTCGTGCACGGGTGCGTGCTCGACGATCCGGCCCGCGTACATCACCGCGATCTTGTCGGCGACGTCGGCGACCACACCCAGGTCGTGGGTGATCAGGATCAGGCCCATGTTGTACTCGCGCTGGAGGTCCGCGAGCAGGTCCATGACCTGCGCCTGGACCGTCACGTCGAGGGCCGTGGTCGGCTCGTCCGCGATGATCAGGTCCGGTTCCAGGGCCAGCGCCATGGCGATCATGATGCGCTGACGCATACCGCCGGAGAACTGGTGCGGGTAGTCCGAGACCCGGGCCGCCGCGGCCGGGATCTTCACCCGGTCCATCAGCTCGATCGCCTTGGCCTTGGCGTCCTTCTTGGACATGCCCTGGTGGACCCGGAACATCTCGCCGAGCTGGTAGCCGACGGTGAGCACCGGGTTCAGCGACGACAGTGCGTCCTGGAAGATCATGGCGATCTTCGCGCCGCGGGTCCGGCGGCGCTCCTCGGGCGTCATCTTCAGCATGTCCTGGCCGCGGAAGAGGATCTCGCCCTGCGGGATCCGCGCCGGCGGCATGTCCAGGATGCCCATCACGGCCTGCGCCGTGACGGACTTGCCGGAGCCGGACTCGCCGAGCACGGCGAGCGTCTCGCCGGCGCTGACGTTGTAGTTGACGCCGTTGACGGCCTTGACGACGCCGTCCCGGGTGTGGAATTCGACGTGCAGGTCACGGACGTCGAGCAGCGGACCGCTGTCCTTGGCGTCCGTCCCCGGCCGGGCAACGTCCGCGGTCTTGGAGGTGGTGGTCACGTGAGCCTCCCTCAGCGCAGCTTGGGGTCGAGGGCGTCGCGCACCGCGTCGCCGAGGAGGATGAACGCCAGCACGGTGATGCTCAGGAATGCCGACGGGATGAGCAGGACGTGCGGGGCGTCGCGCAGCACGTCCTTGGCCGCGGAGATGTCCACGCCCCAGGAGATGGCCGGCGGCTGGAGGCCGATGCCCAGGTAGGACAGGGTGGCCTCGGCGGAGATGTAGCCGGCCAGCGCGATGGTGGCGACGACGATGACCGGCCCGATGGCGTTCGGCAGGATGTGCTTGAACAGGATGCGGGTGTGGCCCGCGCCGAGCGCCCTGGCGGCCGTCACGAAGTCCGACTGCTTCTGGGTGATGACCGCGCCGCGCATGACGCGGGCGAGCTGCATCCAGCCGAAGACGGACAGGCCCAGGGTCACCGTCCACACGGTGCGGTTGGTGAACGCCTGGAGCAGTACGAGCGCGCCGAGCAGCAGCGGGATGCCGAAGAACACGTCGGTGATACGCGACAGGAGGGCGTCCGCCCAGCCGCCGAAGTACCCCGCGAGCATGCCCAGCAGGCCGCCGAAGACGGTGACCGCGAAGGTCACACAGACACCGACGATGATCGAGGCGCGGGCGCCGTAGACCGTACGGGCCCACACGCTCTGGCCCTGCTTGTTGTAGCCAAACCAGTCCACCTGGAACAGGTGCGACCACTGGGGCTCGCCGAGGTAGTGGTTGCGCAGGTCGGCGTGGTCGGGGTCGGCGCCCGTGAAGAGCGACGGCACGATCGCCATCACGATCAGCAGCACGAGCAGCGCGCCGGCGATCCAGAACATCGGCCGGCCCCGCAGTTCGCGCCAGGCGTCCTGGCCGAGGCTGCGCGGCTTGTTGGCGGGGCCGCCGGCCGACGCGAGCTCGGAGGCGGCGGCGATGCTGGTCGTCGAGAGGTCCACGCTGTCGCCGGCCACGCCGGGGCCCGCTCCCGCGACGCTGCTGGGGGTCACAGTAATTTTCTCAGGCATAGCGGATCCTCGGGTCCAGGACGGCGTACAGCAGGTCCACGACCAGACTGCTCACGAGGTAGATGAGGACGAGCACCGTCACGATGCCGACCACGGTGGGCCCTTCACTGGTCTGGATCGCCCGGTAGAGCGTGTTGCCGACGCCCTGGACGTTGAAGATGCCCTCGGTGACGATGGCGCCGCCCATCAGCATGCCGAGATCGGTGCCGAGGAAGGTGACCACGGGGATCAGGGAGTTGCGCATCAGGTGCACGCCCAGGCGCCGGCTCTTCGGCAGGCCCTTGGCGAGCGCGGTGCGCATGTAGTCGGCGCGCAGGTTCTCCGCGACGGTGGTACGGGTGAGCCGGGTGACGTACGCGAGCGACAGGGCGCCGAGAACGATCGCCGGGACGGTCAGTTGCCCCAGGTTCATGGAGTCCTGGACCGTCGGTGTGATCAGCTGCCACTTCAGGCCCAGGAAGAACTGGGCGAGGAAGCCGAGCACGAACACCGGGACCGAGATCACGATCAGGGTGAGCACCAGGACCAGCTGGTCGACGAACTTGCCGCGCTTGAGGCCGGTGAGCATACCGAGCGCGACACCGATGACGACCTCGATGGCGAAGGCGTAGAGCGCCAGCCGAATGGTCACCGGGAAGGCCTCGCCGATCAGGTCGGCCACCGGGCGGCCGGTGAAGCTCTGCCCGAAGTCGCCCTTGAACAGGCCGGTCAGGTAGTTCCAGTACTGGGTCAGCATGGGCTGGTCCAGCCCGAACTGGTGCCGAAGTCTGGCGACGGTGGCCGGGTCGGCGGCCTTGTCACCGAAAAGCGCCTTGATGGGGTCGCCCGGCAGCGAATACACCATCAGGAAAATGAGCAGAGTGGTCCCGATGAACACCGGGATCATCTGGAGCAGTCGCCTCGCGACATAACGCCCCATGGTTCCTCCTGTCGCTGACGGGCCCAGTGGCCGCCACGCCCCGGGGGTGAGGGGACGGGCGGCTACTGGGCCTGCGTCACATGCAGCGTCCCGGTTACTTCTGCTTGACCTCGACGTCGGTCCAGATCGCCTGGCGGTAGGTGTCGAACTTCACGTTCTGCACGTTTTTCGAGTACCCACCGAGGGTGTGGTCGAAGAACAGCGGGATGGAGGGCATCGTCTCCGTCAGCTTCTTCTCGGCCTGGAGGTAGAGCTTGTTGGACTCCTCGATGGTCTTGGCAGCGTTGGCCTGGTCCATCAGCTTGTCCAGCGCGGGGTCGGAGAAGCCCATGTCGTTCGCGCCGGCACCGGTGCGGTACTGCTCGGAGATGAAGTTGGAGATGTTCGGGAAGTCCTGGACCCACGCCATACGGAAGGCGCTGTCCATCTTCTTGCCGGTGATCTCGTTACGGACCTGCTGGAAGGTCGGGCGCGGCTGGGCGGCGCAGTTCACGCCGGTGTTCTGCTTGATGTCGTTGCAGACCGCCTCGGCCCAGTCCCGGTGGCCGCCGTCATTGTTGAAGGTGATGGTCATCTTGTTGCCGGGGACGCCACCGCCTTCCTTGATCAGCTGCTTGGCCTTGGTCGGGTTGAACTTGCAGAACTCGCCGCAGGCGTCCTTCTGGTAACCCTCGACGACCGTGGGAACCCAGCCGTCGGCCGCGTCGTAGGCGTCCTTGAGGACGGTCTTGACGATGGTGTCGCGGTCGATGGCCATGGAGAGGCCCTGGCGGACCTTGGCCTTCTCGGGCTTGCCCCACTCCTTGTCGTACATGGGGAAGGCGATGGTGGTCTGGCCGCCGTACGGCTCGTTGACCGCGCGCTCACCGAGGTCCGCCTTGAACTTGCTGGTCGCCGAGTTCGGGACCTTGTACATGATGTCGACCTTGTCGGAGACCAGGTCGTTGTAGGCGCTGTCGTCCGTGTTGTAGAACTTGAAGATCACGCCGCCGTTCTTGGGCTTGTCCACGCCCTTGTAGTCGGCGAACTTCTTCGTCTTGAACTGGACCTTGTGCTCCCAGTTCCCGTCCTGCTGGTACGGACCGTTGCCGACGGGGTGCTCACCGAACGCCTTGGTGTCCTTGAAGAACGCCTTGGGCAGCGGGAAGAAGGCGTCGTAGAACAGCCGCTCCTTGAAGGTGGAGACGGGCTTCGACAGCTCGATGGTGAACTCGTTGTCGTTGACGACCTTCAGGCCCGACATCTTGTCGGTCTCCGGGTCGCCCTCCTTCGGGTGGATCTCCTCGTAACCCTTGATGGGCTCGAACCAGGAGGAGTTCAGCTGGGCGTTCTTGGCATTGGCGCCCCAGTTCCAGGCGTCCACGAAGGAGGAGGCCGTCACCGGCTCGCCGTTGTGGAACTTCCAGCCCTTCTTCAGCTTCACCGTGAAGTGCTGGTTGTCCGTGGACTCGACGCTCTCGGCGTTCTGGTAACGCAGCTTGCCCTTGGCGTCGAAGTCGACGAGACCCCGGAAGAGGTTCTTGATGATGTAACCGCCGCCGACCTCGTTGCTGTTGGTCGGGATCAGCTCGTGCTGCGGCTCGGTGCTGTAGTAGGTGTACGTGCCGTTGGGGTCAACGGCCGCGTTGTTGCCACTACTGCTGCCGCCGCCGCACGCCGTGGCGGTCAGGGCCACGGCTATCGCACCTGCGACCCAGGTGGCGCTCTTGGCACCGCGCATGGGACTGCCTCCTCATGAGTCCATTCACTTCATGGAAAGGAGCTGCCCGCAGCTGACACCCCTGACAGCCAGCGACCAGCTCCTGCTGCTCGTGAGTCGGCGCTCCCCACAGCGCGTGACCCATTGACCCGAGCTCAATGCACCCCAGTCTCAGTCACGTTCGCCCCATAAACCACGCGTAAGGGGTCTCGGTTTGGTCACATCCGTTTTCCTGGAGTTCGGAATCCGGACAAACCAAACCATCCAGACGGTAACGAAACGGACCGCCGGCACCGCACATGCTGATCTTCGTCCGCAATTCGGACCTGCCATGGCCCGATCGCAACCAGAATCCCGTTGACACGGTGATCATTAATGCGGTAGCCGGCCCGGCGTACCGGTAAACGGAAAGCGCCCCACCGGAACAGAAATCCGATGGGGCGCTCGCGGAGCGTAATCGCCGGGCGGCCGCGGGGCATCACCCAGCGTGGCCGCCCGGCGTCACGGTGCGTATTACCGCTTCGCGCGCGAAGCGGTGCGGCCGCGCTCCTTCTGGTCCAGGACGACCTTGCGGATACGGACCGCCTCCGGGGTCACCTCGACGCACTCGTCGTCGCGGCAGAACTCCAGCGACTGCTCCAGGGAGAGCTTGCGCGGCGGCACGATCGCCTCGAAGGAGTCGGCGGAGGAGGAGCGCATGTTGGTGAGCTTCTTCTCCTTGGTGATGTTCACGTCCATGTCGTCGGAGCGCGAGTTCTCACCGACGATCATGCCCTCGTACACCTCGGTGCCCGGCTCGGTGAAGAGCACGCCGCGCTCCTGGAGGTTGGTCATCGCGAAGGCGGTGACCGCGCCGGCGCGGTCGGCGACCAGCGAACCGTTGTTACGGGTCGTCAGCGTGCCGAACCAGGGCTCGTGGCCCTCGTGGATGGAGTGCGCGATACCGGTGCCGCGGGTGTTGGTCAGGAACTCCGTACGGAAGCCGATCAGACCGCGGGACGGCACCACGAACTCCATGCGGACCCAGCCCGAGCCGTGGTTGGACATGTTGTCCATCCGGCCCTTGCGGACACCCATCAGCTGGGTGACGGCGCCCATGTGCTCCTCGGGCACGTCGATCGTCATGCGCTCGACGGGCTCGTAGGTCTTGCCGTCGACCTCCTTGGTGACCACCTGCGGCTTGCCGATGGTCATCTCGAAGCCCTCACGGCGCATCTGCTCGACCAGGATGGCCAGCGCCAGCTCACCGCGGCCCTGCACCTCCCAGGCGTCGGGACGCTCGGTGTCCAGCACGCGCAGCGAGACGTTACCGATCAGCTCGCGGTCCAGACGGTCCTTGACCTGGCGGGCGGTGACCTTGCGGTCCTTGGTCGCGGCCTTGGCGTCCGCGCCCTTGCCGGTGCCGCCACGGCCGACCAGCGGCGAGGTGTTGGTGCCGATGGTCATCGAGATGGCGGGCTCGTCGACCGTGATCAGCGGCAGCGCGACCGGGTTCTCCGGGTCGGCCAGCGTCTCGCCGATCATGATGTCGGGGATACCGGCGACGGCGCAGATGTCACCGGGGCCGGCCACCTCGGCGGGCTTGCGGGTGAGCGCCTCGGTCATCATCAGCTCGGTGATGCGCACGCTCTGGACCGACCCGTCGCGCTTCATCCACGCGACGGTCTGGCCCTTGCGCAGCTCGCCCTGCTCCACGCGGAGCAGCGCGATACGGCCGAGGAAGTTGTCCGCGTCGAGGTTGGTGACGTGGGCCTGCAGCGGCGCCGACTCGTCGTACTGGGGGGCCGGGACGGTGTCCAGCAGCGTGCTGAAGAAGGGCTCCAGGTTGGTGCTGTCCTGCGGGACCGTGCCGTCCTCCGGCTTGGTCAGCGAGGCGACACCGTCACGGGCGCAGGCGTAGACGATCGGGAACTCGATCTGGTCCTCGTCCGCGTCCAGGTCCAGGAACAGGTCGTAGGTCTCGTCGATGACCTCGGCGATCCGGGAGTCCGGGCGGTCGGTCTTGTTGATGCACAGGATGACCGGCATCTTCGCGTCCAGCGCCTTGCGCAGCACGAAGCGGGTCTGCGGCAGCGGGCCCTCGGAGGCGTCCACCAGCAGCACCACCGCGTCCACCATCGACAGGCCGCGCTCGACCTCGCCACCGAAGTCGGCGTGACCGGGGGTGTCGATGATGTTGATGGTGATGACGTCGCCGCCATCCTTGGGGTGGTACTTCACCGCCGTGTTCTTGGCCAGGATCGTGATGCCCTTCTCACGCTCCAGGTCGTTCGAGTCCATCATGCGGTCGTCGAGGGACTCGGCAGCGTGCGCGGCGAAGGAGCCGGCCTGCTTGAGCATGGCGTCGACGAGGGTCGTCTTGCCGTGGTCGACGTGGGCGACGATGGCGACGTTACGAATGTCGTGGCGCGTGGGCATACTGCGGCGCTTCTCCCGGATCGTGGATGGCGGCACGTACGGTCCGGTACGTGTGCCTGCCGGGCATGAAGACGCCACGGCCTCACCCCATGGTACGGGGCTGCCGCGGCTTCGGCCGCCCCTGGGCCGATGAACCGCCTCTGACCTGCGGAGATACGTATTCGAACAGGCGCTGTGCGCCGGGGGCCACGCCTGCTTCGGCCGGACGCAACCTGTCCGTAACCGGTTCGGCGACCGGCCCGGCGACCGGGACCGGGCGTAGCGGACGACCGGTCCGGCGGCCGGACCGGTCGTCCGCTACGCCCGGTCCCTCACTTCTTGTAACCGATGTCCTGGAAGCGCGGCGTCGCGAAGCCGAAGGCGCCCGCGTTGACCAGGCCCTCCTTCGCCGCGACGACCTCGGGCCGCTGGTAGAGCGGTACGGACCCGGCCGCCGCCCAGATCCGCGCGTCGGCGCGGTCGACCAGCTCACGGGAGGCGTCCTCGTCCAGCTCGGCGGCCGCCTGGTCGAAGAGCTGGTCGATGTGGTCGGTGCCGACCCGGGTGTAGTTCTGCTCGACGGTGAGGCTGCCGTCGGCCGCGGGCTGCGGCTTGGCGTAGATCGGGCGGCCGTCGGTGGCCGGGTAGGCGGAGCCGGGCCAGGTGTAGAGCGCCAGGTCGAAGTCGCCGGCCGCGATGTGGTCCTCGAAATAGCTCTTGTCCGGCACCTTCTGCACGGCGGTCTGCACCCCGATGCGGGCCAGCATGCCGGAGATCCGGTCGGCCACCGTGCGCAGCCGTTCGGAGCCCGGGCCGTCGGGGAGCACGAAGCGCAGGACGAGCGGTTTGCCGTCCTTCTTGAGGGCCGGGACCGGGCCGTGGGCCGCGGGGTCGGCCCGGAAGGCGTCCACCGGAGCGGCCAGGCCGCCCTCGACCGGCTTGCCGTCGGCCGCCCTGACCCGGTGCGACCCGTTCCCGCCGGGGCCCCGGCCGCCGGGCGCCGGGGCCACCTCGATCATCTCGGCGGCGCTCAGCGCGCCCGCCGCCAGCATCTCGAAGCGCCGGTAGTCCGCGTACGCCGCGACGGTGGTGTCCCCCGGGCCGCCGTACGCCGGTCCGCCGCCACGTCCTTGTAGAGGCCGGCGCTCTGCCGCAGCAGCGTGGACCGCTGGAGGTCGGCGGACCGCACGCCGACCGCGGACAGCGGCGTCACCGGTACGGTGGCCGCCAGTTCCCGGTCGCCTGCCTTGCCGTCGTCGGAGCCGCCCCGGTCGGCGTCCACCTTCTTCTCCGGCTTCTGCTCCGGGTTCCGCGGCTGCGCCGAGGCGCCGCCCGGCGCCCGCCAGCCCGCGTCCGCCAGCATCGCCCGTGCGGCCGTGGTGTCCGGCCCGCCCAGGGCGCCGCTGTGGTCCGCGTAACCGGGCTGGCCCGCCATGAGCAGATGACTGCCCAGCGGCTGGTTCGGCAGGCCGAGGGGCTTGAGTACGGAGTCGGCCAGCTTCTGCCGGTCGACGGCGCGGGCCACCGCGCGGCGCACCCGGTCGTCGTTGAGCGGGCCGGTGCTCCCGTTGAGGGCGAGCTGCGTGTAGGCGGGTTCCAGGGCCTTGCGGACGGTGTAGCGGCGCAAGGCGTCATGCTCGGCGGCGGACGCTCTGCGCGGCGGGGTGTCGTCGCCGCCCGGGGCCGGCGAGCGCCCGGCGTCGGCGTCCTCGACGCGCCCGGCCTCCGATGTGCCGTCCGGCGCTCCGGCGCTCGGTGAACCGGCTTCCGGCGATCCGGGGCCGGACGGGCTGCCGCCGGTCGAACCGGGGCTCGCCGGCCGCGACGCCGGGGGCTTGCGCGCCGCGATGATCGCCCGGGCGTCCGCCGGGTCCACCTCGGCCAGATCGACCTTGCCCGCCGCCAGCGCCGCGGCCCGCCGCTCGCGCGGCAGCGCGGTCAGCACGATCGTGTCCAGCTTGGGCCGGGCGCCCCACCACTTCGGGTTCCGCGCGAGGGTGAGCATGCCGGCCTCGCTGTCCCGCTCCCCAAGGTGAACGGCCCGGCGACCTCCTTGAGCTGTTCGCGCGCGCCGTCGTTGAAGGCGCGCGCGTCGCCCGTCACGCTCTTCGGGTACAGCGGAGTGAACAGTGACTTCCAGTCGGCGTACGGCTTGGCGAAGGTGACCTTGACCTCGCGCGCGGCGTCGCCCTGTTCGACCTTCTCGATGCGGTCGTACCCGGCGTTGCGCGCGCTCCAGTAGGCGTTGTCCTTGCCGTTCAGCGCCTTCCACTGCGCGGTGAAGTCCTCCGGTCCGACGGTTCGCCCGTCGCTCCACCGCGCCTTCGGGTTGATCTTGTAGACGACCGTCTGGCGGGGCTCGCGGTCGGTGACGTCGGCGGCGTCCAGGTAATCCGGGTTGCGCTGCGGGCGGCCCCGCTCGTCCAGGGTGAACAGCCGGGGCAGTACGGCGTCGGTGACACGCCGCGTGGCCGCGTCCGCGCGCGCCTGGAAGGCGTTCAACGTGCCGGGCACGGCGTCCACCGCCCAGCGCAGGGTGCCGCCCTGGCGCACCTTGTCGCGCGGGGTGACGGAGATGTCCTGGGCACCGGGGCCGGCCTGCTCGGCGTCGTCGCCTCCACCGCAGCCGGTCAGGACCGGCAGCGGCAGCAGCACTCCGGCAGCGAGGAGCGCGGCGCAGCGGCGCCTGCGGCAGGCCGCGCCGCCTGAGCTGACGGGGTGGGTCATCACGGTTACCTCCGGGGCTCGCCCGCGCCGCGCCGCCGCCGCGGCGGGCCGCGGGACCACGGATCACGTTCGGCCGACTTTGCGGCTCATCACATCTATGGCTCCACCACTGAAGGGGACCGGCCGCCACCGGGGCGGGCGACACGTCGGCGGCCGCCGTGAAGGCCACCCGCCCGGCCCAACCGTTTCCGCTCCCGGCCGTTCCCGCCCCCGGGCGCGCGGCGGCCCGTACGGCAGGCTGCGCGGTTCCGTCCGCGGCCCCGTCCGCGAACGGAACGGGAGGGCGTACGGGGCCCCGCGCCCGCGGGCGTACACGCCGCCGTACGAAAGCACGCCCTCCGGCGCGGACCGACGGCGCACACGTGCCGAAACACGCCGGTCCGGTTCCGCAATCACGGCAGATCCCTTCCCAATCGCGACTGTGACGCGCGACACTCGCAGGCGCACGCCGCCGCGCCCGGACGGGTCCGGGCGAGGGGCGAGGGCGCGCCGACCACACCCGCGGAGGTGAGGCAAGTCATGTCCTTGCAGGACGATCTGACGGCAGCTCAGCGCAGTCTGGACGACCTGGAACGGTCGGTCGGACGACTGGAGAAACAGGTCGGCGGCGGCCTGGACATCCGGCGCGTACGCAGCGACACGGACCATCTGCGCGAGAGCCTGCAACTGCTGCGGGACGGCAGTACGGACGCGCCCGGCGGGCGGCCCGCGTACACCGTGGGCGCGCGCTCCGGCCGCCCGCCCGTGCCCGCCCCCGAGATGGTGACCATCCCGGACGCGCCGTACGACGCCGCCCTGTGGGCCGACGCGGAGGACGAGGGCCTCGGCGCGCGCGACCGCCGGGCACCATAACCGCACCTCCGTACGGCCGCGCCCCGTACCGCGCGCCCCCGTACCCCCGCACCACCGCTGAGCGCCACCCGTCCCACCCCCAGACAGCCGTCCACGGAGACCGACGTTGGCCACTGGCACCGAACCCCAACCGCATACCGAGGCAAGCGGCGCGAAGGGCACGGCCGGTCCGCCCGGCACCGGCGTCCACGCGCCCTCGCGTGCCGCGATACCCGCCCGCCACCTGCGCACCGACCGCTGGTGGCTGTACCCGGCCACGACCGCGGCGGGCCTGTTCGCCTTCGTCGTGTACTCGACATGGCGGGCGTTCGCGAACGCGGACTACTACGCCGCGCCGTACGTCTCGCCGTTCTACTCGCCGTGCCTGGCGGAGAACTGCCACCCGATGCGCGGCGGCCCCAACTGGGACGTCTTCGGCAGCTGGTGGGGCCTGTCCCCCGCCCTGCTGATCCTGATCTTCCCGCTGGGCTTCCGGCTGACCTGCTACTACTACCGCAAGGCGTACTACCGCGGTTTCTGGGCCTCGCCCCGGCCTGCGCGGTCGCCGAACCGCACAAGAAATACACCGGTGAGACCCGCTTCCCGCTGATCCTGCAGAACATCCACCGCTACTTCTTCTACTTCGCGGTGGTCGTCGCGGGCATCCTCACCTACGACACCGTGCTCACCTTCCGCAACGCGGACTACGCGTGGGGCCACATGGGCCTCGGCACCCTCGTCTTCCTCGTCAACATCGCCCTGATCTGGGCGTACACCCTCTCCTGCCACTCCTGCCGGCACATCGTCGGCGGCCGGCTGCGGCACTTCTCCAAACACCCGGTGCGCTACCGCCTGTGGGGCTGGGTCGGCAAGCTCAACGCCCGGCACGCGGCGCTCGCCTGGGCCTCGCTGATCAGCGTGGCCGCCGCCGACTTCTACGTCTTCCTCCTCGCCACCGGGGCCTTCGACGACCCGCGTTTCTTCTAGGAAGGGTGCCTTGTGATGACGCAGATCGACCGGCAGGAGTGGGACGTGGTCGTGGTGGGCGCGGGCGGCGCCGGGCTGCGCGCCGCCATCGAGGCCCGTGAGCAGGGCATGCGTACGGCGGTGATCTGCAAGTCACTGTTCGGCAAGGCCCACACGGTCATGGCCGAGGGCGGCATCGCGGCCAGCATGGGCAACGTCAACGAGGGCGACAACTGGCAGGTGCACTTCCGCGACACCATGCGCGGCGGCAAGTTCCTCAACCACTGGCGGATGGCCGAGCTGCACGCCCGGGAGGCGCCGCAGCGGGTCTGGGAGCTGGAGACCTGGGGCGCGCTCTTCGACCGCACCCCGGACGGCCGGATCTCGCAGCGCAACTTCGGCGGCCACGAGTACCCGCGCCTGGCGCACGTCGGCGACCGTACGGGCCTGGAGCTGATCCGCACCCTCCAGCAGAAGATCGTCTCCCTCCAGCAGCAGGACGAACGCGAATTCGGCTCGTACGAGGCCCGGTTGAAGGTGTTCCAGGAGTGCACCGTCACCCGTGTCCTCAAGGACGAGGGCCGGGTGGCCGGCACGTTTTGCTACGAACGCGAGTCCGGCCGCTTCTTCGTCCTCCAGGCCCCTTCGGTGGTCCTGGCGACCGGCGGGATCGGCAAGTCCTTCAAGGTCACGTCCAACTCCTGGGAGTACACCGGCGACGGGCACGCGCTCGCGCTGCTCGCCGGGGCGCCGCTGATCAACATGGAGTTCGTCCAGTTCCACCCGACCGGCATGGTCTGGCCGCCGTCCGTCAAGGGCATCCTCGTCACCGAGTCCGTCCGCGGCGACGGCGGGGTGCTGCGCAACAGCGACGGCAAGCGCTTCATGTTCGACTACGTCCCGGACGTCTTCAAGGAGAAGTACGCCCAGTCCGAGGACGAGGGCGACCGCTGGTACGAGGACCCGGACCACAACCGCCGCCCGCCCGAGCTGCTGCCCCGCGACGAGGTCGCGCGCGCCATCAACGCCGAGGTCAAGGCGGGCCGCGGCTCACCGCACGGCGGGGTCTTCCTCGACGTCTCCACCCGGATGCCCGCCGAGGTCATCCGGCGGCGGCTGCCCTCCATGCACCACCAGTTCAAGGAGCTGGCGGACGTGGACATCACCGCCGAGGCGATGGAGGTCGGGCCGACCTGCCACTACGTGATGGGCGGCGTGGACGTCGACCCGGACACCGCGGCGGCCGCCGGCGTCCCCGGACTCTTCGCCGCCGGCGAGGTGGCCGGCGGGATGCACGGCTCCAACCGGCTCGGCGGCAACTCCCTCTCCGACCTGCTGGTCTTCGGCCGCCGCGCGGGCCTGTACGCGGCCGAGTACGCGCGCGCCCGCTCCGCACGGCCCGCCGCCGACCCGCTCCAGCTCGACGCCGCGGAGGCGGAGGCGCTGCGCCCGTTCAGCGCCGAGGGGCCCGACGCGCACCACACCGGCCGCCCCGCCGAGAACCCGTACACCCTCCACCAGGAGCTCCAGCAGACGATGAACGACCTGGTCGGCATCATCCGCCGGCAGGGCGAGATGGAGGAGGCCCTGGCACGCCTCGCCGACCTGCGCACCCGGGCCCGCCGGGCCGGTGTCGAGGGCCACCGGCAGTACAACCCCGGCTGGCACCTGGCCATCGACCTGCGCAACATGCTGCTGGTCAGCGAGTGTGTGGCCCGTGCCGCGCTGGAACGCAGGGAGTCCCGCGGCGGGCACACCCGCGACGACTACCCCGAGATGGACCGGCGCTGGCGCCGCATCAACCTGGTCTGCGAACTGGCCGAGGACGGCGCCGACCTCCCGCCGCGGGACCCGGCCGTCGGCCAGATCCGCCTGACCCGCCGGGAGAACCCGCCGGTCCGGCCCGACCTGCTGGCCCTCTTCGAACGGGACGAACTGGCGAAGTACCTGACGGACGACGAACTGGCGGCGGACACCGGCCCGGCGGTACCCGCCACCGGAGCGGCGGACGACGAGGAGACGAACCGGTGAGCGCGCAGTCCGACGCCTACAAGGCGCACTTCAGGATCTGGCGGGGCGACGCGGACGGCGGCGGCCTGGCGGACTTCCGTGTCGAGGTCAACGACGGCGAGGTCGTCCTCGACATCATCCACCGCCTTCAGGCCACCCAGGCCCCCGACCTAGCGGTGCGCTGGAACTGCAAGGCGGGCAAGTGCGGCTCGTGCAGCGCGGAGATCAACGGCCGGCCGCGCCTGATGTGCATGACCCGGATGTCCGTCTTCGAGCGCGACGAGACGGTCACCGTCACCCCGATGCGGGCCTTCCCGGTCGTCCGCGACCTGGTCACGGACGTCTCCTTCAACTACACCAAGGCCCGCGAGATCCCCGGCTTCGTCCCGCCGCCGGACCTGGCGCCGGGCGAGTACCGCATGCGGCAGGAGGACGTCGGCCGCTCCCAGGAGTTCCGCAAGTGCATCGAGTGCTTCCTGTGCCAGGACACCTGCCACGTCGTCCGCGACCACGAGGAGAACAAGGCCGCCTTCGCCGGCCCCCGCTTCCTCATGCGCATCGCGGAACTCGACATGCACCCGCTGGACGCCGCCCCCGAAACCGGCCTCGACCGCAAACGCACCGCCCAGGAGAACCACGGCCTCGGCCACTGCAACATCACCAAATGCTGCACCGAGGTCTGCCCCGAGCACATCCGCATCACCGACAACGCCCTGATCCCCCTGAAGGAACGCGCGGCCGACCGCAAGTACGACCCGCTGGTGTGGCTGGGGAACAAGATCCGGCGGCGGAAGGAGTGAGCTGAGGGGCGGCGACCGCGTAGGACTCGGAAGCCGGAGCCCGCTACGGGAGCCGTCCGGTGGCGGGGCACAGCGACCGCGGTGAGAGCCGGAGGGGGCGGGGCGACCCCGCCCCGCCCCGGCTCAGAACAGACTCAGCAGCGCATCCGCCGGATCGGGCAGGGCGGTGTCCCCGTCCGGGAGCGGCAGTTCGAACCAGACGGTCTTGCCGCGCGGGGTCCGGCGGCTGCCCCAGCCGGCGCTGAGGAGCCCGACGAGCTGGAGGCCGCGGCCGCCCTCGTCGGTGTCGCGGGCCCTCCGGCGGCGGGGCTGGGCCAGGTCCGCGTCCCACACCTCGCACACCAGGGTCCGGTCCAGCAGCAGCCGCAGCCGGATCTCGCCGTGCCCGTGCCGCAGCGCGTTGGTGACCAGTTCGCTGACGAGCAGTTCGGTGGTGTCGACCAGGGCCTCCAGGCCCCAGTCCGTGAGCTGGTCACGGGCCAGCTCGCGGGCGCGGGAGACCGAGCGGGCCTCGGGGGCCAGGTTCCAGTCACCGACGGAGTCCTTGGGCAGGCCGTGCACGCGGGCCATCAGCAGCGCGATGTCGTCCTCGCCGTGCCGGGTGTCCAGCGCGTTCAGCACGTGGTCGCAGACGTCCTCCAGCGGGCGCCCGGCCTCCGACAGGGCCGTCTGGAAGGCGCGCAGCCCCTCGTCCAGCGGGTGGTCACGGGATTCGACCAGGCCGTCCGTGTAGAGGGCGAGCAGCGCGCCGTCCGGCAGCTCGACCTCCGTCTCCTCGAACGGCTCGCCGCCGACGCCCAGCGGCATGCCGGGCGGCACGTCCAGCAGCAGCGCGTCCTCGCCCTCCTCGACCATGACGGGCGGCAGGTGCCCGGCGTTGGCGAAGGTGCAGCGCCGGGTGACCGGGTCGTAGACGGCGTAGACGCAGGTGGCGAGGTAGACCTCGGAGAGATCGGCGGTGCCGGAGCCGCAGCGCGAGGCCTCCGCCGTGGAGCCCGCCTGCGCGCCGGAGGGGGCGCGGAACGGCTGCGCGAGGCGCGTGATGCCGTACGGGCGCCGCCGCCGGTCGCCCCGAGCCCGCGCGCGATCTCGTCGAGCGCGGAGAGCACCTCGGCCGGTTCCATGTCGAGCAGCGCCAGGGTCCGTACGGCCGTCCGCAGTTCGCCCATGGCCACGGCGGCGCGCAGCCCCCGCCCCATCACGTCGCCGACGACGAGCGCGGTGCGGTGGCCGGGCAGCTCGATGACGTCGAACCAGTCGCCGCCGACCTCGGTGGCGGTGGTGCCCGGCAGATAGCGGCAGGCGATGTCCAGGCCGGCCGCCTCGGGGTCGCCCGGGGGCAGCAGGCTGCGCTGGAGGATCAGGGCGCGTTCGTGCTCCCTGCGGTACAGGCGGGCGTTGTCGATGCAGACCGCGGCGCGCGCGGCCAGGTCGACCGCGAGGGCGGTGTCCCGCTCGCCGAACGGCTCGCTGCCCTTCGTCCGGGAGAACTGCACCAGCCCGACCACCGTGTCACGGGCGACCATCGGCACGGCGAGCGTCGAGTGCACCACGGCGCCCAGCTCGGCCCGGTCCTCGTTCTCCCGGCCCGGGATGATCTGCGCCTGCGCCGTACGCAGCGCGCCGGCGCACGGGGAGTTGAACGGGTAGCGGTGGACGGCGCCGACCGCGACCGGCCCGGCCTCGCCCTCGGGCACGTCGCAGGCCATGGTGGCCAGCGGCGCGTCCGAGACGGCGCTGGAGAAGGCGACCCGGCGCAGCTCGGCGCTGCCGTCGGCCATCCCCGGCGGCGCCTCGTCACCGGCCAGCAGGCCCTGGTAGAGGTCCACGGAGGCCAGGTCGCAGAACTGCGGCACGGCCACGTCGAGCAGCGTGCGGGCGGTGGTCTCCAGGTCGAGGGAGTTGCCGATACGGGCGCCCGCCTCGTTGAGCAGCGCCAGGTTGCGGCGGGCGCTCGCGGCTTCCCGTTCGGCCCGGCGGCGGCCCGTCACATCGGCGGCCAGCGCGGCGACCCCGATGGGGCGGCCGCTGGCGCCGTGCAGGCGGTACAGGGAGACCGACCAGCGGCGCCGGTCGGCCTCACCGGCCGGGCCGGAGGGGTAGCCCGTACCGGCGGGCGCGGAGGGGTATGCCGTGCCGGAGGGGGCGGAGGGCTCGGGAGCAGTGGGGGCGGGAATGGCGGCGGAGGCGGGCGCGGGGACCGTACCGACGAGCTGCATCTCGCCGACCGGCTCACCCGTCTCCAGCACCCGCCGCAGCGCCGCCTGCAGCCGCTCGGCCTCGGAGCGGGGCAGGAAGTCGTGCGGCCCGCCGCCGCGATACTTGGCCGCGGGGCCGCCGAAGACGGTCGCGAAACGCTCGTTGACGCGGCGGATCCGCAGATCCGTGCCGAAGAGCAGGAAGCCCGTCGGAGATTGGCCGAAAACGGCTTGAGAGGCCGCGAGGTCGGTCTCGATGCCACGCAGCGCGCGGACGTCGACCACGAGACAGACCGCGGCCCGCTCGCCGTCCGCCGTCTCGGACGGCATCACGTAGATCTCCGCGAGTCCGTCCTCCCCGGCGTCCGGCCCGCCGTCCCGGTCCGCGCCACGGGGGCGGTACGGGACCAGCCCGGTCCACTCCCGGCCGTCCAGGATCTGCGAGACCGTGCGGTGGGCCTGTTCGTGCAGCTCGTGCGGGACGAAGGCGGTCACCGGGTCCTTGCCGACCGCGTCGGCGGCGGGGATGCCGAGCATCTCGGCGGCGCGCTCGCTCCACCGGTCGATGCGCCCGTCGGGGCCGAGGGAGAAGGACGCGACCCGGATGTAGTCGTAGATGGAGCCGGGTGGGCTGCTCTGCCATATCGGCGGGCCTTCCGGGCCGTCCGGCCCCGAGCGGCCCGACGGCCGCGCCGGACCGTCCGTACCGCCCGGCCCGGCAGGCTGCGCGGGTCCTGCCCCGCCAGATGACTTCTCGCTCACGAGCCCCGTCCCCTCCAGCTCATCGTGCCCGGACCGGACGAGCCGAGTATCCAGCACCGCGGCTGTCCGGAACACGGTCTTCACGATCACAGCACAGTCTCGATCGCAGGCCGTCCACAGAATGTCAATGAAACGGCAACGATCAGGCCGCCACCAGACTCCTAACCCGCCACAGACAGCTCGAACCACACTGTTTTACCGGTCCTGCCATGTCGGGTGCCCCAACACCGTGACGTGCACGCCACCAGCTGGAGTCCCCGGCCGCCCTCGTCCTCGACCGTCGCGGTGCGCTCCCGGGGCGGGTCGGGCACCGGGTCCGAGACCTCGACGAGCAGCCCGCCCCCGCTCTTGAGGACGATCCGTACGCCGATGGGCCCGCTCGCATAGCGCAGCGCGTTGGTCACCAGCTCGCTGACGAGCAGGACGGCCAGGTCGACGACGGGGTCCAGTCCCCAGTCCTGCAGCGTCTCGCGGACCACGGCACGGGCGGTACGGGCGGAGCCCGGCTCGGCCGGAAAGCTCCACTCGGCGAGCGGGGAGCCGGAGATCATGCCGCGTCGGGGCGCGTAGGAGGCGGATTCGGGAACCCCTGCCGCTGCGTTGTCGCTCACGCCGATCACTTCCCAGCCCGATGCGAACACCCTCCGGATGGTCCGTGGTGAGGGGGTAAACAGCACATACCCGGTATCAGCGCATCAATATCGCCCTCAATGGCGCACTGTGGCACAAACGGCGTACTGAGGCATACGGGGCCGCGACGCGCGCGCCTCGTGTGCGGCGGGGCACCCCGGTGCGCCGCCGCACTGCGGCAGACCCGTACGAGGGATCCGTCCGATCCGATGATCGGCCCGTACGGGGGAACGGTGAGGTGACAAGATGACCGGTCCGCCTGGGGTGGCGCGCCGGGAGCGTACGGGGCTACGGGGGTCGGGCGCGTTCCGGGGTATACGGGGTGCTGGGCACGTTTCGGGGTATACAGGGCGCCGGGCACGTTTCGGGGCATCGGGCGCGTTACGGGGCGCCGCGCGCGATCCGGGGCGTCGGGCGCGTTACGGCGCGTACGGGGCACCGGACGGATACAGAGCCCCCGACACCTCCGCGGTTCCGAGACGGCGCATCACCTCGTCGACCGCCGGACGGTCCTGGTCCAGCCAGTCGACCTCGCCCTCCTGCCCCGGCGCCAGCCAGCGCAGATCGTCGTGGTCCTGGAGGGGCCGGGGCTCGCCGGACACCAGCCGGGCCGTCCACACCCGCAGGACGAGACCGGGCCGCGGCGCCCACTCCCCGGAATCCGGTCCAGCGGCTCGACCTCGATGCCCAGCTCCTCGCGCAGCTCGCGGACCAGCGCCTCCTCGGGCGTCTCGCCGGGTTCGACCTTGCCGCCGGGCAGCTCCCAGCGGCCGGCCAGCGCGGCCGGAGCACTGCGCCGCGCCGCCAGCAGCCTTCCCCCGTCGAGCACCGCTCCACCCACCACCACACGCACGTCCGTCATGCGCGGCAGCCTACGTCCCGCGCTGCCGCCCCTTCGCCTCAGGTGGCGGCGTGCCCCACCCGCTCCACGACGTACAGCCGCCCGTTCCTGCGGGTGTCGAGCCGGTCGGCCACCTGCTCCGCTTCCGCGCGCGTGGCGTAGCGGCCGACGCGATAGCGGTTGCCGCCCTCGTCCTGGCGAATGACGAGCCAGGGCAGCACCGCGCCACTGTCGGTCATCGCGCCCCTCCGTCCGCCGTCCAGCGCGCCGTCGCGCGCCCCTCCTGCACTGATGCCGAAACCGCATTCCGCATATGCCCGAGCCTACGCCCGACCTTTACGCACCGGATACGGCTTTGCACAAAGAGGTACCGAACCGGCCATCGCACGGGGCCCGAGGGGCGCGCGGGCGGCCCTTCGAGCGCCCCGGGCGCACACACGAACGGGCGCCGCCGGTGGCTCCTGCCACCGACGGCGCCCGTCGGATTCCGTGCGCGAGAAGGCACGGCGCCCTGCGCGAGAGGGTGTCACGCGCTGCCCGAGAGGACCGGCACCGCGCCCCCAGAGGCGTTACGCCCCGACCTTCTACGACTTGGCGCCGGCCGCGTCACCGGCCTCGGCGCCGGCCGCGGCCCGCTCCTCGGCGGCCTCGGCCTCGGCCTCCGCCAGCGACTCCGCCTCGGCCGCGATCAGCGACGGGTTGCGCCAGGAACTGCGTACGCCCCACATGTAGAAGAGCAGGCCGATCACGGCGACCACGACGATGTCCCAGCCCGGCGGCAGATAGCCCTTGCCGCCGAACTCCTCGCCGCCCATGTACGAGACGCATGCCATGACCAGCAGATACGCCACCATCCAGGCGCCCGCCTTCAGGTGCGGCTTCAGCTCGGCCCACGGCTTGCGCAGCTCGTACCAGGCCCAGACCGGCAGACCGACCGCCATGATCAGGATGACCTTGCCGGTGAGCGGCCAGCGCCCCCAGTACAGGACGAGCGAGCCGAAGACCATCGCGATCGGCGCGATGTACGGCATCGCGCGCAGCTTGACCGGCCGCTTGAGGTCCGGCGAGAGGCGGCGCAGCGACATCACCGCGACCGGACCGGTGATGTACGAGATCACGGTGGCCACCGAGACGATCTCGGCGAGCGAGCCCCAGCCGCGGAAGACCGCGAGGAAGAGGAAGGCGATGAACAGGTTCAGCACCAGCGCCGGACGCGGCACACCGGTCTTCTTGTCGACCCGGCCGAAGATCTTCGGCAGGTGGCCGTTCTCCTGCACACCCTGGATCATGCGCGAGGTGGTCGCGGCGTAGATCATGCCGGTGCCGGACGGGGAGACGAAGGCGTCCGCGTACAGCAGCAGCGCCAGCCAGTTCAGGCCCCAGGCGACGGCGAGGTCGGCCAGCGGCGAGTTGTAGCCGAGGTGGGCCCAGCCGCCGACGGACTCCAGCTTGCCGCCGGGGACCGCCATCAGGAAGGCGACCTGGAGCGCGACGTAGATGACGAGCGCGATCAGGATCGAGTAGATGACGGCCTTGGGCAGCGACTTGCCCGGGTTACGGGCCTCACCGGCCATGTTCAGCGGCGACTGGAAGCCGTTGTAGGCCCAGACGATGCCGGAGACGGCGACGGCGGTGAAGACCGCGCTCCAGCCGTTCGGCGTGAAGCCGCCGTGGTCCTTGATGTTGCCGGTGTCGAAGTGCGCCAGCATCAGGGCGCTCGCGGTCAGGATCGGGACGACGACCTTGAAGACCGTGATCGCGGTGTTGGTCTTCGCGAAGAGCGAGATCGCGAACCAGTTCAGGAAGAAGTAGAAGATCAGCAGGAGGCTGGCCAGCGCGACACCGCTGCCGGTCAGCTCCTTGCCGTCGTACAGCCCCTGGGTCCAGCCGAAGCTCCAGGAACTCATGTACTGGACGGAGGCGGTCGCCTCCCCGGGTATGACGGAGACGATCGCGATCCAGTTGGCCCAGGCGGCGAGGTAGCCGGCGAGCGAACCGTGCGAGTACTGGCCGTAGCGGACCATGCCGCCCGCCTTGGGGAACATCGAGCCGAGCTCGGTGTAGGTGAGGGCGATCGTGAGCGCGACGGCCGCGCCGATGACCCAGGCGAGGATGGCGGCCGGACCGGCGATGGCGGCGGCCCGCTCGGCCCCGAAGAGCCAGCCGGAACCGATGATCGACCCAAGACCCGTGGCGGTCAGGGCAATGGTCCCGAGGGACCGTCGGTAATTCGAGTGGGAGCCCTGCTCCGCGCTCTGGGTCTGCGTCGTGCTCAACGTGCTTGGTCTCCTGATCTTCCCCCGTGCCGTGCACAAACTTCGCCATCGTAAGAGCGAATTGGAAGATCGGATTCCCATGCAGGGTCAAAACGTGGCCCTGGCTGAAGGTGTGTGAGGTTTCCAACATGCCAATTGACCGCCCAAATCCCGACATACCAGGAATTAGGGGGTGGCTACTGGCGGGTTACGCATCAGTACACAACGTGCGATCTTGACTCTGGCCCCGAGAAAACCGCCCCCAGGAACGGGTTTCAGCCGCCACAAACAAGGGAAGGACGCGCCCCCCTGCCCCCACCCCCTCAATGCACCGGCAAGTGATAAGCCACCCGATGGCGGTCGGCGAGCGTCACGACGTCGGCGGTCTCCACAGGGCGACCGCCCGCGAAGTACGTACGCGAGATGACCAGCACCGCATGGCCCGGCACCCCGCCCAGCGCCATGGCTTCCTCCGCCAGCCCGGGGCGCGCCCCGACCTCCTCCACCACGTTGTCCACGATCACGTCGATGGCCGCCATCCGCTCGACCACCCCGCGCCCGGCCAGCGGCCCCTCCTCGGGCAGCATCACCGGCGTGCGTCCCGTGATGTCCAGCGGCTCCCAGGACGTCGAGAGCATGGCCGGCTCACCCTCCGCCCGGAAGAGATAACGCGTGCGCATCACCCGGTCCCCCACCTGGATACGCAACCGGGAGGCGACGACCGGACCGGCCTCCTCCCGCTCGCTGCTGGACTCCCAGGTCCCCTTGACCCGCTCGTCGGCCTGCTCCTGCCGGAAGGGCGTGGCGCCGACGCCGGTGCGGTAGCCGGCCCGGGCGATACGGCGCGGGACGGGCTGCTCGCGGACGTACGTCCCCGACCCGGAGCGGCCCTCGACCAGACCTTCGGCCATCAGGACCTTGCGCGCCTCCAGGGCGACCGTGTCGGAGACGCCGTACTCTTCGCGGATGCGGGCCTGGGAGGGGAGGCGGGTGTGCGGGGGCAGCACACCTTCGACGATCTTCTGGCGCAGGTCGCCGGCGACGCGAAGGTACGCGGGCTGCTCACCGAAAGGCACATGCCCCTCCCAACAGCTTGACAGTCAGCAACAGCGTGGCAACCGCGCGTTGTTGACCGCAAGCCTGGGCCAGTAATTCACTCGATGTGATGAAGCCCAGCTCAACCGGCGTTCTGATCATGGAAGTGGCCCGCCTTCGGACACCCGTTCCCAGCCCGTTCCCGGCCGCCCGGCACGCCCGTACCATCCGTGCAGAAGTCGATACGCCACAAGTCGACACGACACGCGCAGCGCGCCCGACACCCGAAGCCGTACGGGAAGGCCCCACCATGCCCGACTCCCGCACACCCCCTTCTTCCCCTCCCTCTCCCCCTCCCTCCCTGTCCCCCATGCCGGAGGACTGGCAGCGCGCCCTGGCCGTCGTCGCCCACCCCGACGACCTCGAATACGGCGCGGCCGCCGCCATCGCCGAGTGGACCGGCCTGGCCCTACTGGTTGTTGATCAGGGCCAGCAGTTCGGCGTGCGTCTGTGGGGCGGACGCCACCAAGAGGCCGCCCGCGCCGGTGTGCAAGGGCTGGCCGTGGATGCGGTCACCGTGCAGCCGGCTGCACGGCACAGGGCGATCCCGGCGGCGAAGTGCACGCTGTCGCGGAGGTCTCCGTCGGTGACGTAGGCGGCTCGTCGGCCCGCGGCGACCCAGGGCACGGCCAGCGAGGAGGAGACGACGCGCGGCCGGAACCCCGCGACGAAGCCCGGGTCGGTGAGGAGGCGGACCGCCTGGAAAGCGGGGGCCTTGGGGAAGGGGCGATCGAAGGTCACGACGGCGCCCGGCCGACAGCCCGGGCGCACCATAAAATGACGGCAGTCCCGGACGCGTATCTTCACAGACCGATGACTCGTACCCGCTGCCCACACAGCTTGACCATGTCGTCGGCATCCGACGTGAGCACCGCCGTCGGCCCCGGCAGACGCAGCGCCACTTCGGCGACCATGGCGTCGATCGCGTACTTATGCCCATGCAGCCTCGCCTCCTTCAGAAGCTGGGCACTGCGGCGGGCGCTCTCCTTCGACACCGCCTCCACGCGAATTCGGGACAACAGCCAGTTCAGCCGCGCCATGTCCACGCCGTCGTAGGAGACTTCGATGATCGTGGCAGCCGACATGGCGACATCTACCCCGTCACGCTCCGCCTGCTCCAAGAGCCGCATCACCTTGCGGTCCCGGTCGATCCACGAGGAGAAACCTTGCGAGTCAAGCACCAGGAACTCAATGTTCACGCCGCGCGCTCCGCTTCCCCCTCGGTTCCGTGCAGGAGCGCGCGGGCCTCAGCCATCTCCTCATCGGTGAACGCACCGAATTCCCCTGATAGCGGTCCAGCTCTTCCCGCAGAAGCCTGCGCCGCTCGGCCCGCTCGGCCAGCTCGGTGATATAGCCGGAGACGTTGTCGGTGTGCGCCTTCATGCTCTCCAGCAGCTCTGCCGGCAGCGTGATCGTGACCTTTTTCGTCTTCGCCATACCGCGACCATACCACGGTGTTACCACCAGGCGCAGAGGAGTAATCCGCGCCAGAGGCATGCGATCCCGCGTCCTGAATGCTGACGGTCACCCCACCCTCAAGAGCTGGAATTGATTCCGGCACTCGAGAGGGTGCTCCCCCTCCCACCAGGCGCCGCATCGCCCACCACCCAGCACGGGCGCCCTCATCCCATCCCGGCACAATCCCAGCACGGTAGGGATGAGCAGGGGGGATGACAGGTGACGAGGGGTCAGCTACCCCAGCACGGGAAAAATCTAAGGGCCCGACCCCGAAGAGTCGGACCCCACCTGACCTGCATGTTTGCCAGATCAGCGACGTAGTGATATGTCAGCCGCTACACGTTGAAGCGGAACTCCACCACATCCCCGTCCTGCATCACATAATCCTTGCCTTCCATCCGCGCCTTCCCCGCAGCACGCGCCTCGGCCACCGACCCCGTCTCCACCAAGTCCTCAAAAGAGATGACCTCGGCCTTGATGAAGCCCTTCTGGAAGTCCGTGTGGATGACGCCGGCCGCTTCGGGGGCCGTGGCGCCGCGCTTGATGGTCCAGGCGCGGGTTTCCTTGGGGCCGGCGGTGAGGTAGGTCTGGAGGCCGAGGGTGTTGAAGCCTACGTGGGCGAGGGTGGCGAGGCCGGGTTCTTCCTGGCCTACGGACTGGAGGAGTTCGAGGGCCTCCTCCTCGTCGAGTTCGGCGAGGTCGGCTTCCAGCTTGGCGTTGAGGAAGATGGCCTCGGCGGGGGCGACCAGGGCGCGCTGTTCGGCCTTGAAGTCGTCGTCGGTCAGCTCGTCCTCGTCGACGTTGAAGACGTAGAGGAAGGGCTTGGTGGTGAGGAGGTGGAGGTCGTGGAGGAGTTCCGAGCGCTCGGAGCCCTGGACGATGCCCTGGGAGAAGAGGGTGTCGCCCTTCTCCAGGATGGCCTTGGCCTCTTCGACCGCCTTGACCTTCGGTGCGACGTCCTTCTTGATGCGCGACTCCTTCTGGAGGCGCGGCAGGACCTTCTCGATGGTCTGGAGGTCGGCGAGGATCAGTTCGGTGTTGATGGTCTCGATGTCGTCCCGGGGCGAGACCTTGCCGTCGACGTGGACGACGTTCTCGTCCTTGAAGGCGCGGATGACCTGGCAGATCGCGTCGGACTCGCGGATGTTCGCCAGGAACTTGTTGCCCAGGCCCTCGCCCTCGGAGGCGCCGCGGACGATGCCGGCGATGTCGACGAAGTCGACGGTGGCCGGGAGGATCTTCTGGGAGTCGAAGATCTCGGCCAGCTTGGCGAGGCGGGGGTCGGGGACACCGACGACGCCGACGTTGGGCTCGATGGTGGCGAACGGGTAGTTGGCCGCCAGCACGTCGTTCTTGGTCAGGGCGTTGAACATGGTCGACTTGCCGACATTCGGCAGACCGACGATTCCGATCGTGAGCGACACGGTGGCGACTTCCCGGAGAGGATGCGGGTGGACTGGGCGACGGTGCGTACGGCCCGCTGCGGGGCCGGGCGGCCGTAAGGGGTGCGGTCCATGGAGGACCGGACCGGTCGTCCAGTCTACGGGGCGGGGAAAGGGGTGGGGTGAGGGGCGGGAGAAGGCGGCCGGAGAGCGATCTCGGGCGGGGTTCGTGGGGCTTGGGGGCGGGTACGCGTACGCTGCGTTACGGCCGTGGGGTGATTTGTACGCCGAATGGGCCGGTCAGGTCAGACAAAACGCGTGTCCTGTAACCGGTTGATACCACATGGCGGCCTACCGTTGCCGAGTGGAGCAACACAGAGCGCGCAGCCCCCAGCACAGTCCGCCCCGGACCGGCCGTCCGGCAGCGGGCCAGGACGCACGGCTTCCCCGCCCCGCGGAGGCCTTGCCGACGAACGCTCCGGAGGTCCGGGGCACCCGGGGCGCCCGGAATGCCGTGAATGCGGCGGGCACTCCGGGAGCACCCCGGGCCCCGGGCGGACCGGGCGCCCCGCGCGGCCCCGGAGCCGACGGGTACGGCGAGGAGAGTTCGACCGTCTACCGCGTCCGCGCGCGCCGGAGCGGGCCGCTGGCTCCGCTCGCGGCGGCCGCCGCGCGGCTGCCCGCGCCCCGGCTCACCGGGCTGGGGTGCGGCCTGCTCAGCACCCTCGCCCTCTTCGGCTTCGCCTTCCTCGACCGGCTGCTGTTCGGCGCCGCGCCGACGGCCTACGGGGTGTTCTTCGTCCTGGTGAGCGTGTGCGCCGGGCTGTGGGTACGGCCGTACGACCTGATCACGGCGCCGGTCGCGCTGCCCATCGCGTACACCGTCGGAACCGTACCGATCAGCCACAACACGGGCGGGGTCGGCGGCCTGCTGATGGGCGTCTTCACGGTGCTGGCGACGCAGGCGGGCTGGCTGTACGCGGGCACGCTGACCTGCACGCTGATCGTCCTCGTACGCAAGGTGGCGGCCCTGGCACGGCGGCAGGCCGAACGGCACGCGCGGCGGCAGGCGGCGCGTGCGGCGGGCCGGGCGCCCGCACGGGCGCAGAGCGCCGGGAAGGCGCCGGGCGCGGAACCGGAGCGCGTGCGCCGGCGGGTGGAGCAGGCGCCGGGGCCGGGACAGCGCCCGGGGCTGGGCCAGGGGCCGCACCGCCCCGGCCGCACGCCGGGGCAGTCCGCCGTCCAGCGGGCGGGCCAGGTCAGGGATCGGCCGGCCAGCCGACCTGCGACGTAGCGGAGGAGGGGGAAGGAGAAGCGCCGGGAGTGGCGGTGGAGAGGGGGCCTGCCGACGCGCCTGCGCCGGCGGGGGCCGCCGTGCCTTCCTGGCCCGCTGCCCGTGCGGCCATCGCGGCGCCCACGATGCCCGCGTTGTTCTGCAACTGGGCGGGCACGATCTCCGCCCGGATGCCCTCGATCAGCGGCAGGAACTTCGCCGCCTTGCGGCTGACGCCGCCGCCGATCACGAACAGCCGGGGCGAGAAGAGCATCTCCACGTGGGCCAGGTACTTCCGTACCCGGTGGGCCCACTGCTCCCAGCTCAGGTCCTCGTCGTCCTTGACCTTGGTGGACGCCCGCTTCTCCGCGTCGTGGCCGTGCAGCTCCAGGTGGCCCAGCTCGGTGTTGGGCACGAGCTTGCCGTCGGTGAAGACGGCGCTGCCGATGCCGGTGCCGAAGGTGAGCACGATGACCGTGCCGCCGCGGCCCTTGCCCGCGCCGAAGTGCATCTCGGCCAGGCCCGCCGCGTCGGCGTCGTTGAGGACCGTGACCGGGCAGCCGTCGGTCTCGCCGCCGAGGCGGCCCGCCAGCAGCGCGGCCGCGTTCCGGTCGATCCACCCCTTGTCGACATTGGCCGCCGTACGGGTGACGCCGTCCGTCACCACGCCGGGGAACGTCGCGCCGACCGGTCCCGTCCAGCCGAAGTGGTCCACGACCTGCTGGACGCAGTCCGCGACCGCGTCCGGGGTCGCCGGCCGCGGGGTCAGTACCTTGTACCGCTCGTCCGCCAGGTCACCGCGCTCCAGGTCCACCGGGGCGCCCTTGATGCCCGACCCGCCGATGTCCACACCAAAGACCTTCATGCCTAGAGGCTAGGCGGGGACGGGGCGGTTCACCCCTCGACTTTCGGGTTCGGGAGGGATCCGCCGGGCCGATCGGCCCGGGCGCCGCCCGGAGCATCAGCCCTCGGCGGCGGTCTTCGCCTCGGAGCGCAGGTCGCGGCGGAGTTCCTTCGGCAGGGAGAAGGTGATGGACTCCTCGGCGGCCTTGACCGTCTCCACGTCCTCGTAGCCGCGCTGGGCGAGCCAGTCCAGTACGCCGTGCACCAGGACCTCGGGGACGGAGGCACCGGAAGTCAGGCCGACCGTGGTCACGCCCTCCAGCCAGCTCTCGTCGATCTCCTCCGCGCCGTCGACCAGGTGGGCCGCGCGGGCGCCGGCGCCGAGGGCGACCTCGACGAGGCGGACGGAGTTCGAGGAGTTCTTGGAGCCGACGACGATGACGAGGTCGGCCTCGGCGCCCATCTGCTTGACGGCGGTCTGGCGGTTCTGCGTGGCGTAGCAGATGTCGTCGCTGGGCGGGGAGAGGAGGTTGGGGTAGCGGCCCTTGATGGCGTCGACCGTCTCCATGGTCTCGTCGACCGAGAGGGTGGTCTGGGAGAGCCAGACGACCTTGTCCGGGTCGCGGACCTCGATGTTCTTCACGTCCTCGGGGCCGTCGACGAGGGTGATGTGCTCGGGGGCCTCGCCGCTGGTGCCGATGACCTCTTCGTGGCCCTCGTGGCCGATCAGGAGGATGTCGAAGTCCTCCTTGGCGTACCGGACGGCTTCCTTGTGGACCTTGGTGACCAGCGGGCAGGTGGCGTCGATGGTGGCCAGCTTGCCCTGCTTGGCCTCGTCGTGGACGACCGGGGCGACGCCGTGCGCGGAGAAGATGACGATGTTGCCCTCGGGCACCTCCGCCGTCTCCTCGACGAAGATCGCGCCCTTCTTCTCCAGGGTCTTGACGACGTACTTGTTGTGGACGATCTCGTGGCGCACGTAGACGGGCGCGCCGTACTGTTCCAGGGCTTTCTCGACGGCGATCACGGCACGGTCCACGCCCGCGCAATAGCCGCGGGGCGCGGCGAGCAGGACCCGGCGGCGGTCCTCGCGCGGTGCGGCGTCTCCGTCCGGAACGGTCTCGCCGTCCGGAACGGTGGCGGGCGACGGGCTGGGCGTAGCAGCAGTCATACGATCCATCGTACGGGGCCGACTTCGGGGTTCGTGATGCCGCCGGGACGTGGCGGGGCGCGCAGCGCGACGGGGGCGTGCGGGTTCCGCTTCACGCGGGTTCCCGCGGGTCGCGCGGGTTCACGAGGGTTTACGCGGGCGTGGGCGCCCCCCACCGCTCCCCCACCGCCCCTCCGGCTCCCGGCGCGCCCTTCATGCACCCGCCGCGCCCCTGACCGCCTCCCCGGTCGCCTCCCTCGGCCGCCTCTCCTGGCGCGTCACCCCCGTCCGGATGCGGCCTTGCCCGAAGCTGGGAGACAGCCGACGATCATCGTCGGCCGTACGTCCCCTGCTGGAGTGACCGCCATGAGCGCACCGTCCGAGCCGAACCCGCCCGCCCGTCGTTCACCGCCGCCCTCCCCGGGCGCGCTGCGCGCGACGCCGCCTCCGGTACCGCCACGGCGCCCGGCGCGTCCGCCGCGCCCGGTGGCGGCGGGCTCCGGCGCACGCTGTCCTTCCGCGACCTGGTCGTCTACGGGCTGCTGTTCATCGCCCCGATGGCGCCCGTCGGGATCTTCGGCACGCTCCAGGCCAAGTCGCACGGCGCGATCACCATCGTCTACGTGGTGGCGACGGTCGCGATGGCCTTCACCGCGTACTCGTACGCGCAGATGGTGCGGGTCGCCCCGCAGGCCGGGTCGGTCTTCACCTACGCGCGGGCCGGGCTCGGCGACGGGGCGGGCTTCGTCGCCGGGTGGATGGCGATGCTCGACTACCTGCTGATCCCGGCGGTGGCGTACCTCTTCTCCGGCATCGCCATGCACGCGCTGGTGCCGTCCGTGCACCAGTGGGTGTGGACGGCGCTCGCGGTGGTCGTCACCACGCTGCTGAACCTCCTGGGGGTACGGACGGCGGCGGTGGCCGGCTTCGTGGTGCTGGCGATGGAGCTCGCGGTGCTGGTGGTGTTCGTGGTGACGGCGGTGTGGGTGCTGGCCACGGACGGGGCGCAGCGCGGCTGGTCGGTGCCGCTGACCGGCGAGGGGGCGTTCTCCACGAGTGCGGTGCTGGCCGCGGTGTCGGTCGCGGTGCTGTCGTATCTGGGGTTCGACGCGATCGCGTCGTTCGCGGAGGAGGCGAAGGAAGCGCCGCGCGAAGCACGTCCGGGGCAAGGTGGCGGCGGGCGACGGGCGGGCGGAACCCGGGTGGCGCGGGCCGTACTGGTCTGCCTGGTCGTCGCGGGGGTGCTGTTCGCCGTACAGACGTACCTGGCGGCGCTGCTGGCGCCGATGTCGGCGGCGGAGCTGGCGGAGAAGCCCGCCGAGCAGGGCGACGCCTTCTACACGACGGCGAACGCGGCCGCCGGCGAGTGGCTGCAGAAGCTGGTGGCGGCGAGCAAGGCCGTCGGGGCGGCGTTCGCGGCGCTGGCGGGGCAGGCGGCGGCCGGGCGGCTGCTGTTCGCGATGGCGCGGGACCGGCGGCTGCCGGGCGCGATGTCGAAGGTGGACGCGGGCAGCGGGGTGCCGCGGCGGGCCTTGCTGGGCGCCGCGGTGGTGACGCTGGTCGCGGCGGTGTGGGCGGCCCGCCGCGACGACGGGCTGGATCACCTGTCCTCGATCGTCAACGTGGGCGCGCTGACCGCCTTCGGACTGCTGCACGCCTCGGTGATCGGCTGGTTCTGGGTACGCAAGCGGGCCGAGCGGCCGAGCCTCCTCAAGCATGTGCTGGTGCCGGTGCTGGGGCTGGGTGTGGTGGTCGCGGTCGTCGTGGAGGCGTCCCGGACCGCGCAGATCGTCGGCGCGGCCTGGCTGGTGGTGGGGCTGGTGGTACTGGCGGTGCAGTACGGGCGGCGGAAGGCCAGGGCGGCGGGTGGCTGACGCCGCTACGGGCCGTACGGGCACAGGGCCACCGCGCCCCGGCGGTCCGTACGGGCACAGGGCCACCGCGCCCCGGCGGTCCGTACGGCGCCTGGAGCCGCACGCCCCGGCGGACCGTAAAGACGCAGAGCCGCGCACTCCGGCGTTGTCAGTGCCGGGCTATACGCTCGTGGCATGAGTGTGAGGACGTCTGCGGAGGCGCCGATCCCCGTCGGCGAGGTGTCGCGGCTCATCGGGGGGTGGATCGACCGGCTGGGAGCCGTCTGGGTCGAGGGGCAGATCACGCAGCTGTCCCGGCGGCCGGGCGCCGGTGTGGTCTTCCTGACGCTGCGCGATCCGTCGTACGACATCTCGGTGAGCGTGACGTGCTACCGCCAGGTCTTCGACAAGATCGCGGACGTGGTCAGCGAGGGCGCGCGCGTCGTCGTGCACGCCAAGCCGGAGTGGTACGCCCCGCGCGGCCAGCTCTCGCTGCGGGCCGCCGAGATCAAACCGGTGGGCGTCGGCGAACTGCTGGCGCGCCTGGAGCAGCTGAAGAAGTCGCTCGCCGCCGAGGGCCTGTTCCGGTCGGAGCGCAAGCGGGGCTGCCGTTCCTGCCGCAGCTGATCGGCCTGGTGTGCGGCCGGGCCAGCGCCGCCGAGCGGGACGTCCTGGAGAACGCCCGGCTGCGCTGGCCGGCGGTCCGCTTCGAGGTGCGCAACGTGCCGGTGCAGGGCGTGCACGCGGTGCCCCAGGTGATCGAGGCGGTCAAGGAGCTGGACGCGCTCCCCGAGGTCGACGTGATCATCGTGGCGCGCGGCGGCGGCAGCGTCGAGGATCTGCTGCCGTTCTCGGACGAGCAGCTCGTACGGGCCGTGGGTGCCGCCCGTACCCCCGTCGTCTCCGCGATCGGCCACGAACCGGACTCGCCGCTGCTGGACCTGGTCGCCGATCTGCGCGCCTCGACCCCGACGGACGCGGCGAAGAAGGTCGTACCGGACGTCGGCGAGGAGTTCGCCCGCATCCAGCAGTTGCGCGAGCGGGCGCTGCGCGCGATCAGCGGCTGCCTGGACCGCGAGGAGCGCGGCCTGGCCGCGGCCCTGAGCAGGCCCTCCATGCAGCGGCCCCACCGGATGGTCGAGGAGCGCGAGGACCAGGTCACAGCCCTGCTGGAGCGCGGCCGGCGCACTCTGGGGCATCTGCTGGACCGCGCCGACTCGGAGCTGTCGCACACACTGGCGCGGGTCGTCGCCCTCTCCCCCAAGGCGACCCTGGAACGTGGCTACGCGGTGCTCCAGAAACCGGACGGCTCGGCCGTGCGGTCGCCGCGCGAGGTCGCGCCGGACGACGAACTGCGGGCCCGGGTCGCCGAGGGCGAGTTCCGGGTACGGGTGTCCGGGAACGGCCCACGGTCCGATGTCACACCCCCGGAATAGGGTGGGAGCCATGGCGAAGGCGAAGACGGACGACGACACGATGGCGGACGGCACGGCGGACGCGGCGCAGTCGGACGGCTCCACGCTCGGGTACGAACAGGCCCGGGACGAGCTGATCGAGGTCGTCCGCAGTCTGGAGGCCGGCGGGACCACGCTGGAGGAGTCCCTCGCGCTCTGGGAGCGCGGCGAGGAGTTGGCAAAGGTCTGCCGCCGCTGGCTGGACGGGGCGCGGGCGCGCCTGGACGCGGCGCTGGCGGAGGAAGCGGAAGAGGAGGAGACGGGCGAGGACGCGGCCGGGTAGCGGCCGCGTAGATCCGGGCAAGGCCGCGGTGGAGCCGCGCCTCAGTGGCCGAAGCCTCGGAGGCTGAAGCCTGAGTGGCCGAAGCCTCAGAGGCCGAACAGAGCCGGGCCCGGGCTGCCACCATCCGTACGCCCTCGGGGCCGCACGCCCGCCCCAAGGCATCACCACCCTGTGGAACCTTGTGAATCGGGTCACGATTCCACCGTATTAGTTGAAACTTAATCTATCTTGGTTACAGTTGATGACGAACACGGAAATCCCGACTTACGAGGTGCCCTCATGTCTCTCGCGCTCGACGCCGCCGCCCAGGACCTCCTCTTCCGCGAGGCTCAGACCGCCAACTCGTTCACGGACGAGCCGGTGACGGACGAGCAGGTGCAGGCCATCTACGACCTGGTGAAGTACGCCCCCACCGCCTTCAACCAGTCGCCGCTGCGCATCACCATGGTCCGCTCCGAGGACGCCCGCGAGCGCCTGGTGCGGCACGCGATGGGCGCCAACGGCCCGAAGACGCTGAGCGCGCCGCTGACCGTGATCCTCTCCACGGACCTGGACTTCCACGAGAAGCTGCCGACGCTGTTCCCGCACGCCCCCGGCATCAAGGACACCTTCTTCTCCGAGGCCGCCGTCCGTGAGGTCGCCGGCGTCCAGAACGCCACGCTGCAGGCCGGCTACTTCATCGTCGGCGTCCGCGCGGCGGGCCTGGCCGCGGGCCCGATGACCGGCTTCGACTTCGCCGGCATCGACAAGGAGTTCTTCGGCGACGGCAAGCAGAAGTCCTTCATGGTCATCAACATCGGCAAGCCGGGCGCCGACGCGTTCTTCCCGCGCTCGCCGCGGCTGGGCTTCGACGAGGCCGTCACCACCGTCTGATCCGGCCGGGGGCCCGGGGGTCGCCCCCGGACAGACACAGCCCGCGCTCGCCGCGGCTGGGCTTCGACGAGGCCGTCACCACCGTCTGATTCGGCGCCGCCCGACCAGCACGTACGACGAGGCCGCCGCACCCATCCCGGGTGCGGCGGCCTCGTCGTATCCGTCCGGAGCGGCCGGCCCGTCAGCCCTTCTCGGCCTTCAGCGAGGCCGCCAGCTCGGCGAGCCGACCGTACGGCGCGGTGCCGGTGAGGACGGTCGTGACGCCCTCCTCCTCGCGCACCAGCGCGCGGTACTTCTCGCCCTTGTAGCGGTCCCACTTCACGCCGCCGACGGCCTGCCGGCCCGCGGCCTTCTCGGCGCCCAGCGTGACGTCCTGAATGAACTTCTTCGCGGGCGCGTCGCTCTGCTCCAGCGACGCGTACTCCTGCTCCGGGTCGAGGAAGCCCAGGTGCCAGGCGCCGCCCTTGCCGTCCTTGCTCGCCTTGTACGTGACGGAGGTGGCGCGCCAGCCCTCGGGCAGTCCCTCGGGCGCGGCGACCGGGTACGGCGCGGCACGCCGGGCGGTCGCGAGCTCGACGCGGTAGTCGACCGTCTTGACCGCGTTCACCTCGGCGGTCCTGCTGTCGTTGTGCGGGATGAAGACATAGATGCCCGCGACGAGGGCGCCGATCACCGCCATCGACAGGACCATGTCCCGAACCGTCTGCTTGCCTCGCATACCTGCCACGCCTCTATGGTCCCCCATCCCCGGCTCCGCGAAGACACGCCCCCCGCCCGCCGCCCGCCGCGCGGGGACACGCCCGCATGGCTCCATGTCGCCGCTCATGCGTAGGGCCCGCTGCTCATTTTGGCGACGTACCGATAAAGTCATAGCCACCCTCACCATTCCGGCCGTCGCCGTACAGAAAGGTGCGCTCGATGACCGAGCATCATCTGCCGTCCCAACTAGAGGTCAGCCCCGAGGCTCCCGACCGCAACCTCGCGCTGGAGCTCGTCCGGGTGACCGAAGCCGGAGCCATGGCCTCGGGCCGCTGGGTCGGGCGCGGCGACAAGAACGGCGCCGACGGCGCCGCCGTCAAGGCCATGCGTGCCTTGATCCACACCGTCTCGATGAACGGCGTCGTGGTCATCGGGGAGGGCGAGAAGGACAACGCCCCGATGCTCTACAACGGCGAGCGGGTCGGTGACGGCACCGGAGCCGAGTGCGACGTGGCCGTGGACCCGGTCGACGGCACCACGCTGACCGCCAAGGGCATGGCCAACGCCGTCTCCGTGATGGCCGTGGCCGAGCGCGGCGCCATGTTCGACCCGTCCGCGGTCTTCTACATGGACAAGCTGGCCACCGGCCCGGAGGCCGCCGACTTCGTCGACATCACGGCGCCGGTCGGCGTGAACATCCGCCGGATCGCCAAGGCGAAGAAGTCCGCCGTCGAGGACGTCACCGTCGTCATCCTGGACCGGCCGCGCCACGAGGGCCTGGTCAAGGAGGTACGGGAGGCCGGCGCCCGGATCAAGTTCATCTCCGACGGCGACGTGGCCGGCGCGATCATGGCAGCCCGCGAGGGCACCGGCGTCGACCTGCTGCTGGGCATCGGCGGTACGCCGGAGGGCATCATCGCCGCATGTGCGCTGAAGTGCCTGGGCGGCACCCTTCAGGCCAAGCTGTGGCCCAAGGACGACGAGGAGCGGCAGCGCGCGATCGACGCCGGGCACGACCTGGACCAGGTGTTGCAGACCGACGACCTGGTCCGCGGCGACAACGTCTTCTTCGTCGCCACCGGCATCACCGACGGCGACCTGCTGCGCGGGGTGCGCTACCGCGCCGAGACCGCCACCACCTCATCGCTGGTGATGCGCTCCAAGTCCGGCACGATCCGCCGGGTCGACTCCGAGCACCGGCTCTCCAAGCTGCGCGCGTACAGCTCGGTCGACTTCGAGCGCCCCAACTAGCCCGAACCGGCCACAACCGGTCACGACCGGTCCCGGCAAGGCCGTCGCGGCACCCGGCAACCGCCTTCGGGCGCCCCGGTCGGCCCCGCACACACTCGGGCCGGGACTCCGCCGTCTTCCCGGCGGGGTCCCGGCCCGTCACGCGTGCCGGTCGCACGGGCCGCTCAACCGGCGGCGGCCTGCATACGGGCCGAGCGCTGCAGCTCGGTCTCCCGGCGCCGGCGGCGGGCCAGTACGACCCGGCGTTCGGCGGCGGTCAGGCCGCCCCACACCCCGTAGGGCTCCGGCTGCACGAGGGCGTGCTCCCGGCATTCGATCATCACCGGGCAGCGGGCACAGACCCGCTTGGCGGCTTCCTCCCTCGCCAGGCGCGCGGCGGTCGGCTCCTTGGACGGTGCGAAGAACAGGCCCGCCTCGTCACGGCGGCACACCGCCTCCGCGTGCCAGGGACCGGCCTCTTCGCGAGAGGGAACCCGCTGGGACGGAACAACTGCGGTGTCCTGCAGAGGCTGATGCGGTAGCAGCACGGTCTACTCCTGACGACGGCTTCGGCGAAGAGTCACCCTTGCCCGTCTCGCTGCGCACGACTTTTCGCACCCCGCAGCCGTACGAGAGACGATGCACCAGCCCTACCCGCTGTACGCGTGCTTATGCACACGGTTGCGATCGGCCGCCGAGCAGTACGGACGCGCCGCGGAAACACCGCCTCCGGGGCCGGAGCGCCGCCGTCGCGGCCCCGGCCCGCCGGCCGGTCAGTCGCGGTGGCCGCCGTGCGGCCGCCCGCGCCGCTCGTCCCGCCGCTCGTCGCGCCAGGCCCGGCGCTGGTCCCGGCGGCCCTCGAACCGGTCCCGGCGCTCGTCGTACCGGTCCCGGCGCTCGTCGCGCCGCTGCTCCTGCCACGCGCGCCGGGCGCCCCGCAGATCGTCACGCAGGTCGCGCAGCCACTTGCCGCGCTTGGCCCGGGCCTCGACGCTGCCGAGCACCGCGTAGCCGTTGACGAGGACGACCGGGGCGTCGGCGTCCACCGACTCGTGGGTCTCGACCTCGAAGGCGCCGAGCACGCCGGAGCCGTTGCTGCGCAGGGTGACGTTCTCGGGCACCCGGATCTCCACGCTGCCGAAGATCGAGGTGACGTTGATCCGGACCTGCTGCTGCTGGAAGATCCCCTCGGTCAGGTCGATCTCCACGCTGCCGAAGACCGCGACGGCGTTGATACGGGCGGGCACCCGCCAGCGGCCCTTGCGGGTCGACGCGCTGAAGATCGCGACCATGCTCTGGTCCGGCAGCGCGCCGCCCGGCTCCGCCTCGTACGCGGCGGCCGCGGGCCGGGGCCGGGGACGTCGCCCTCCGCGGGCAGGTCGCGTACCAGCGGCTCCAGTTCGCCCATCGTCTTGGCGCGGTAGACCAGGTCGATGCGCTCGGAGTGCTCCTCGGCGTCCAGCCGCCCGACCGCCAGCGCCTCGCGCAGGATCTCCGCGATCCGGTCCCGGTCGGCATCGGAGGCCCTCAGCTCGGCCTCGGCCACGGGCTTGGTCAGGTTCACCGGCTGCTGGGCTCGCTTGGCGAGCGACGATTCGTCCACGGAGGCAGCCTACCGAAACGCGATAGATCGCGACTAGAGGACACACGGTCCCGAAGGCGTTCCAGGTGAGCCTTACCTCACAGCGGCGACCGGGAGCGGGGGTTCTACGCTGGTCAGGCGCTGCCGCAGATGTCAGCCGAAATCCACCGCCCAGTGAGGAATAACCCCTGATGCCCCCCGTCTCGCGCCCAGCCCGCCCGGAGTTCGCCTATACCGACCTGCTCCCCGTAGGCGAGGACAACACCCCCTACCGCCTCGTCACTTCGGAGGGTGTGAGCACCTTCGAGGCCGACGGGCGTACGTTCCTCAAGGTCGAGCCGGAGGCGCTGCGCAAGCTGGCCGCCGAGGCGATGCACGACATCGCGCACTACCTGCGCCCGGCCCACCTCGCCCAGCTTCGCCGCATCCTGGACGACCCCGAGGCGTCCGCCAACGACCGCTTCGTGGCGCTGGACCTGCTGAAGAACGCCAACATCGCGGCGGCGGGCGTGCTGCCGATGTGCCAGGACACCGGCACCGCCATCGTCATGGGCAAGCGCGGCCAGAACGTACTGACGCGGGGCCGTGACGAGGAAGCGCTCTCCCGGGGCATCTACGACGCGTACACCGAGCTGAACCTGCGGTACTCCCAGATGGCCCCGCTGACCATGTGGGACGAGAAGAACACCGGCTCCAACCTGCCGGCCCAGATCGAGCTGTACGCGAACGACGGGGACGCGTACAAGTTCCTGTTCATGGCCAAGGGCGGCGGCAGCGCCAACAAGTCCTTCCTCTACCAGGAGACGAAGGCCGTCCTCAACGAGGCGAGCATGATGAAGTTCCTGGAGGAGAAGATCCGCTCGCTGGGCACGGCCGCCTGCCCGCCGTACCACCTGGCGATCGTCGTCGGCGGCACCAGCGCCGAGTACGCGATGAAGACCGCGAAGTACGCCTCCGCGCACTACCTGGACGAGCTGCCCGCCGAGGGCTCCCCCACCGGCCACGGCTTCCGTGACAAGGAGCTGGAGGAGAAGGTCTTCGAGCTGACGCAGAAGATCGGCATCGGCGCGCAGTTCGGCGGCAAGTACTTCTGCCACGACGTGCGCGTGGTGCGCCTGCCCCGGCACGGCGCGTCCTGCCCGGTCGCCATCGCCGTCTCCTGCTCCGCCGACCGCCAGGCCGTCGCGAAGATCACCGCCGAGGGCGTCTTCCTGGAGCAGTTGGAGAAGGACCCGGCGCGCTTCCTGCCGGAGACCACCGAGGCGGAGCTGACCGAGGGCGCGGGCCCGGACCTCGACGCGGTGAAGATCGACCTGAACCGCCCGATGGACGAGATGCTGGCCGAGCTGACCAAGCACCCGGTCAAGACCCGGCTCTCGCTCACCGGCACGCTGGTCGTCGCCCGCGACATCGCGCACGCGAAGATCAAGGAGCGGCTGGACGCGGGCGAGGAGATGCCCGAGTACCTGAAGAACCACCCGGTGTACTACGCGGGCCCGGCGAAGACCCCCGAGGGGTACGCGTCCGGCTCCTTCGGCCCGACCACGGCCGGCCGGATGGACGCCTACGTCGAGCAGTTCCAGGCGGCGGGCGGCTCGAAGATCATGCTGGCCAAGGGCAACCGCTCCCAGCAGGTCACCGACGCGTGCGCCGCGCACGGCGGCTTCTACCTGGGCTCGATCGGCGGCCCGGCGGCCCGCCTGGCGCAGGACTGCATCAAGAAGGTCGAGGTCCTCGAATACGAGGAACTGGGCATGGAGGCGGTCTGGCGGATCGAGGTCGAGGACTTCCCGGCGTTCATCGTCGTTGACGACAAGGGCAACGACTTCTTCCAGGATCCGGCGCCCGCTCCGACGTTCACCAGCATTCCGGTGCGGACCGCCTGACGGCCGTACGGCCCCCTGAGGGGTTCGCTTCGCGCGTACCGCCTGACGGACGAAACCTGCCGGTGCCCGGGAACAGAATCATGGTTCCCGGGCACTGACACAGGTATGAGCGACAACGGCCTGAGCGGCGACCACGGCGATTACCGGACCGAGCACGACTCGATGGGCGAGGTGAAGGTGCCCGCCCGCGCGAAGTGGCGGGCGCAGACGCAGCGGGCGGTGGAGAACTTCCCGGTCTCCGGGCAGCGGCTGGAGCGGGCACATATCGAGGCGCTGGCCCGTATCAAGGCCGCGGCGGCCAAGGCCAATGCCGGGCTGGGTGTGCTGGACGAGGACGTGGCGGCGGCGATCCAGGAGGCCGCGGCGGAGGTCGCGGACGGGAAGTGGGACGAGCATTTCCCCGTGGACGTGTTCCAGACCGGCTCCGGTACGTCGTCCAACATGAACACCAACGAGGTGCTCGCGACCCTCGCCACCGAGCGGCTGGGCCGCGACGTGCACCCCAACGACCACGTCAACGCCTCCCAGTCGTCCAACGACGTCTTCCCGTCCTCGATCCACATCGCGGCGACCGCGGCCGTCACCCGCGACCTGATCCCGGCGCTGGAGCAGCTGGCGGCCGCGCTGGAGCGCAAGGAGACCGAGTTCGCCGAGGTGGTGAAGGCGGGGCGGACGCATCTGATGGACGCCACGCCCGTCACCCTCGGCCAGGAGTTCGGCGGCTTCGCGGCGCAGGTCCGCTACGGCGTGGAGCGGCTGCGGTCCGCGCTGCCGCGGCTGGCCGAACTGCCGCTGGGCGGTACGGCGGTGGGCACCGGCATCAACACCCCGCCCGGCTTCCCCGCCGCGGTGATCGCCGAGGTGGCGCGGACGACGGGGCTGCCGCTGACCGAGGCGCGCAACCACTTCGAGGCGCAGGGCGCGCGGGACGCGGTCGTGGAGACCAGCGGGCAGCTGCGCACCATCGGCGTCGGCCTGACGAAGATCGCCAACGATCTGCGGTGGATGTCCTCGGGGCCGCGCACCGGTCTGGCCGAGATCAACCTGCCCGACCTGCAGCCCGGTTCGTCCATCATGCCCGGCAAGGTCAACCCGGTCATCCCGGAGGCGGTGCTGATGGTGGCCGCGCAGGTCACCGGCAACGACGCGACGGTGGCCGCGGCGGGTGCCGCGGGCAACTTCGAGCTGAACGTGATGCTGCCGGTCATCGCGAAGAACGTGCTGGAGTCGGTGCGGCTGCTGGCCAACGTCTCCCGGCTGCTCGCGGACCGCACGGTCGACGGGATCACCGCCAACGTCGAACGGGCGCGTGAGTACGCCGAGTCGTCGCCCTCCGTCGTCACGCCGCTGAACAAGTACATCGGGTACGAGGAGGCCGCCAAGGTCGCCAAGAAGTCGCTGGCCGAGCGGAAGACGATCCGCGAGGTGGTCATCGAGTCCGGGTACGTCGGCCAGGGGCTGTTGACGGAGCAGCAGTTGGACGAGGCGCTCGACGTGCTGAGCATGACACATCCGTAACGTTCCGTGCGGCTTCCGTCACAGCCAGGACACCGGTGCCCCTCTAGGATCTGCCCATGACAGCGGACATGGTGGAGACGAGGAAGGGCGCCGCCGGGGCGAAGGGCACGCGGGCCGCCGTGGAGAGGCCGGGACGCTGGGCGCCCGGTGACCACATCCTGTGGCGGTACCGCGACAACGCCGGCGACGGTATCCACATCTGCCGTCCGATGACCGTCGTACAGGACACCGACGAGCTGCTCGCGGTGTGGATGGCGCCCGGCACGCCCTGCGTCAAGCCGGTGCTGGCCGACGGGACGCCCGTCCACCGCGAGCCGCTCGCCAGCCGGTACACCAAGCCGCGGCGCACCACCCGTGACCAGTGGTTCGGGACCGGGGTGCTGAAGCTGGCCCGGCCACGCGACCCCTGGTCGGTGTGGCTGTTCTGGGAGCCCGGCTGGCACTTCAAGAACTGGTACGTGAACCTGGAGGAGCCGCGGCGCCGCTGGGCGGGCGGCATCGACTCGCAGGACCACTTCCTGGACATCTGCGTGTATCCGGACCGGCATTGGGAGTGGCGTGACGAGGACGAGTTCGCGCAGGCGCAGCGGGACGGACTGATGCCGGCCGCGCTGGCGGGGGACGTACGGGCGGCGGGCCGCGCGGCGGTCGAGCACATCACCGCGTGGGGTGTGCCGTTCCGTTCGGGCTGGGAGGACTGGCGGCCCGACCCGGCGTGGGAGGTGCCGGGGCTGCCGGAGGACTGGGACCGGGCCGGGCGGGACTGAGAGCCCGGCTCCGGGGCGGATCGGCGGGCCCTCCGCCCGGTCGGTGCGTGGTGGGCGGCGGGCGTCCGCCCCGTCCGTGCGCGATGGGCTTCGGGAGCCCGCACGGGACGGCCGTACGAGGGGGCGGCTCCGGGCGCGCCGGCGGGCAGGTGAGGGCGCGGTGCGGCGTGCGAGTGAGCCCCCTTGATGCGCCCCTGGGGATCAACCGTAGGATCGTCCTCCACAAGACTGCACAGGCGTAACTCGAGACTGCACGGAACTGCACGGACGTGGCTCCCGAGGCGGAGTCCCGAACTTGACCGCGGTCGCAGGAGAGGCGAGGTCGTGAGCGCTGAAGGCTACGACGGATACGAGGGCCTGAACCGGTTAGTCCTGGACCGGGCGGGGCAGGCGGAGGCGTTCGACGCGATCGGCGACCGGTACGACGAGGCCTTCCCGCACAAGGAAGGACAGCTCGCGGCCGGCGCCCGGCTCGCGGCCGCGCTGCCGCCCGGAGCGCGGGTGCTGGACCTCGGCTGCGGTACGGGCCTGCCGACGGCCCGTCAGCTGGCGGACGCGGGGCACACGGTCGTCGGTGTGGACCTCTCCCCCTCGATGGTCGCGCTGGCCCGCGACAACGTCCCGGCGGCCCGCTTCCACCGGCTGGACGTCGCCGACCTGCGCGACGGCCGGCTCGGCGGTCCGGGCTCCTTCGACGGTGCCGTAGCCTTCTTCTCGCTGCTGATGCTGCCCCGCGCGGAGATCCCGTACACCCTGCGGATGCTGCACACCCTGCTGAAACCCGGCGGGCTGCTGGCCCTGTCCATGGTCGAAGCCGAGCTGGACGACTGCCCGATCCCGTTCCTGGGCAGCACGATCCGGGTATCGGGTTACCTGCGGGACGACTTGCGCCAGGTCGTGCACGACGCGGGCTTCGAAGTCACCGGGGAGGACTCCTATGCGTATGCCCCGGCCAGTACGGACACCCCACCCGAGTTCCAGCTCTTCCTGCACCTGCGACGCGCTTGAGACGCGGCGCGCGACGCGCGCAGCCCCGGACGGATGGAATCCCACGCGTGACGGAGCACCCGACCTCCCACGAACCGCGGCAGGCCGCCCCGCCTGCCGCGTCCTCGGCGACCCCGCACCAGGGCCGGCCCGAGCCGGCGCCGTGCACCGCGGCCGCCGATCCCCGCGGTTTTCCGGGGCGGTCCTCGGCCGGCGGACCGGCCGGGGTGGCTGACATGTCGGCCGCCGCGCCGCGCGGTGACGATTCTCCTGCGTGCGCCGCGGACGGCGGCCGGGCGGACGCCGGGGCCGGCCGGCCCCGGCCGCGCCCCGAGGAGACACCCGGGGTGCCGCCGCCCGCCGCACCGCACGGCGTGCCGGTGGAGACCGGCGCCCGCGGCGGGGCGGCCGGGCGCACCCCCGAGCAGACCGGCGGCCCCGGCGCGCCGCCCGCCCGTTCCGCGCACCCCGCGCAGGCCGCCGAGAGCGGCGAGCTGCTGGCGGCGCGTCAGGCGGGCGGTGACCGGCTGCGGTTCATCGGCGCGGCGACCCGGCGGATCGCCCGCGGCATAGACCTCGACGAGATCGTGCTGGGGCTGTGCCGGGCGACGGTGCCGACGTTCGCCGACGCGATCCTGGTCTATCTGCGCGACCCGCTGCCGGTGGGTGACGAGCGCCCGACCGGCCCGGTGGTGCTGCGGCTGCGCCGTACCGACCGGATTCCGGAGGAGCCGGACACCAACGGCGGGCGGCTGCCGATGCTGCCCGCGCAGCCGGATCTGAGCCCGGCGATGGGCGGCAGCGCGGCGGAGCTGTCCGAGGTGCTGCCGGGCGGGCCGCTGGCGGAGGTGCTGCGCGGCGTACGGCCGCTGTTCGGCGAGGTGCAGGCGGCGCGCGCCGCGCTGCCGGAGCTGCTCGGCCCGCTCACCCACCTGCCCGCCGGGCACCGGGTGATCCTGGCGCCGTTGCGCGGCCGCCGGGTGATCGGCGCCGCGGTGTTCCTGCGCCGCCCGGACCGTCCGGCCTTCGAGGCGGACGACCTGCTGGTGGCGGCGCAGTTGGCGACGCACACGGCGCTGGGTGTCGACAAGGCGGTGCTGTACGGGCGCGAGGCGTACATCGCCGACGCGCTCCAGCGCACGATGCTGCCGGACTCGCTGCCGCAGCCCACCGGCGTACGGCTGGCCAGCCGCTATCTGCCCGCCGCCGAGACGGCGCGGGTGGGTGGCGACTGGTACGACGCGATCCCGCTGCCCGGCAGCCGGGTGGCGCTGGTCGTCGGCGACGTGATGGGCCACTCCATGACCTCCGCGGCGATCATGGGCCAGCTGCGCACCACCGCGCAGACCCTCGCGGGGCTGGACCTGCCGCCGCAGGAGGTGCTGCACCATCTCGACGAGCAGGCGCAGCGGCTCGGTTCGGACCGGATGGCGACCTGCCTGTACGCGGTCTACGACCCGGTGGCGCACCGCATCATGGTCGCCAACGCCGGGCATCCGCCGCCCGTGATGCTGCACCGCGGCGGGCGCGCGGAGGTGCTGCGGGTGCCGCCGGGCGCGCCGATCGGCGTGGGCGGGGTGGACTTCGAGGCGGTCGAGCTGGACGCGCCCGCGGGCGCCACGCTCGTGCTGTACACGGACGGTCTGGTGGAGTCCCGTATCCGGGACGTGTGGACCGGCATCGAGCAGTTGCGGGAGCGGCTGATGGAGACGGCCCGGCTGACCGGGCCCAACCCGCCGCCTCTGGAGCCGCTGTGCGACGAGGTGCTGGACATGCTCGGCCCCGGTGACCGGGACGACGACATCGCGCTGCTCGCGGCCCGGTTCGACGGCATCGCGCCGAGCGACGTCGCGTACTGGTACCTGGACCCGAAGGCGCAGACGGCCGGGCAGGCCCGCCGGCTGGCCCGCCGGGCGCTGTCCCGGTGGGGCCTTGAGGAGCTGACCGATCAGCTGGAGCTGCTGGTCAGCGAGGTGGTCACGAACGCGGTGCGGTACGCGGAGCGGCCGATCACGCTGCGCCTGCTGCGGACGGACGTGCTGCGCTGCGAGGTCGGCGACGACGTGCCGCAGTTGCCCAGGCTGCGCCAGGCCCGGCCGTCCGACGAGGGCGGGCGCGGTCTGTACCTGGTCAACCGGATGGCCCGGCGCTGGGGCGCGACGCGGCTGAGCACCGGCAAGGTGGTGTGGTTCGAGCTGTCGATGCCGTTCGGGGGCGCCCCGTAAGCGGTGGTTTCCGGACGCGGCCGCCGGGGCGCCAGGGGGCGCGCCGGCGGCCGGACTTCGTCTCGAACCGGACGGCGTCCAACGGTTGCCGACACCGCGTCGGCGGAGTTGACTTCTGGGGTGCGAAGGGACTGACGACCCACCCCCGGGAGGCGCTCCGCCATGACCAGCTCCGCGCACGACGTCCCGCGTACGACGACCAACGCCGGCGTCCCGGTCGAGAGCGACGAGCACTCGCTCTCGGTGGGGTCCGACGGACCGCTGCTGCTCCAGGACCACTACCTGATCGAGAAGATGGCCCAGTTCAACCGGGAACGGGTGCCCGAGCGGGTGGTGCACGCCAAGGGCAGCGGCGCGTACGGCTTCTTCGAGGTGACCAACGACGTCAGCCAGTTCACCAAGGCGGACCTGTTCCAGCCGGGCCGGCGCACCGGGATGCTGGCCCGCTTCTCGACGGTCGCGGGCGAGCAGGGTTCGCCGGACACCTGGCGGGACCCGCGCGGCTTCGCGCTGAAGTTCTACACCGAGTACGGCAACTACGACCTGGTCGGGAACAACACGCCGGTCTTCTTCGTGCGCGACCCCAGCAAGTTCCAGGACTTCATCCGGTCGCAGAAGCGCCGCCCGGACAGCGGGGTGCGCGACCACGACATGCAGTGGGACTTCTGGACGCTGTCGCCCGAGTCGGCGCACATGGTCACCTGGCTGATGGGCGACCGCGGCATCCCGAAGACGTACCGGCACATGAACGGCTACGGCTCGCACACCTACATGTGGGTCAACGGCGGCGGCGAGCGTTTCTGGATCAAGTACCACATCAAGACCGACCAGGGCATCGACTTCCTCACGCAGGAGGAGGCCGACCGGCTGGCGGGCGAGGACGGCGACCTGCACCGCCGCGACCTGTACGAGTCGATCGCGGCCGGTGACGCGCCCTCGTGGACCCTGTACGTCCAGGTGATGCCGTTCGACGACGCGCCGGACTACCGCTTCAACCCGTTCGACCTGACCAAGGTGTGGCCGCACGGTGACTACCCGCTGACCGAGGTCGGCCGGATGACGCTGGACCGCAACCCCGAGGACTTCTTCGTCCACATCGAGCAGGCGGCCTTCGAGCCGTCCAACATGGTGCCGGGCATCGGCCCGTCGCCGGACAAGATGCTGCTGGGCCGGCTGTTCTCGTACCCGGACACCCACCGCTACCGCATCGGCCCGAACTACGCGCAGCTGCCGCCCAACCGCCCGCACTCGACGGTCAGCTCGTACGCGAAGGACGGCCCGATGCGCTACGAACCGGCGCACACGGCGGCGGTGTACGCGCCGAACTCGTACGGCGGTCCGGCGGCCGACACGCAGAACTTCGGCGACCCGGCGGGCTGGCACGCGGCGGGCGAGATGGTGCGCGAGGCGTACAAGCTGCGCCGCGATGACGACGACTGGGGCCAGGCGGGCACCCAGGTGCGTCAGGTGCTGGACGACGCGGCGCGTGGACGGCTGGTGGACAACGTCGCCGGGCACCTGTCGAAGGGCGTGAGCCGCCCGGTGCTGCTGCGCGCCCTCCAGTACTGGCGCAACGTGGACAAGGCGCTCGGAGACCGGATCGCCGCGCGGTTCAACGGCGGCTGAGCCGGAGCGCGGACAGCGGAACGGAAACGGCCGTGACCCCCACCTGCGCGGTGGGGGCCACGGCCCTCGGCGCGGGGCGCCGGATCAGCCCAGGTCGTCGAGGCCGGGCGGGCGGCCGTTGCTGCCGTTGCCGCCGCTGCCGGTGGTCGGGGTGGCGGGCGGTGTCTCCGGGGGCGTGGGCGTCCGGGACGGCGTGTGCGACGGGGTGCGCGACGGCGTCTGGGACGGCGTGTGCGACGGGGTGTTGCTCGGCGTGTGCGACGGGGTCTGGCTCGGCGTCTGGGACGGCGTGTGCGACGGGGCCTGGCTCGGCGGCGGGGCGTTGGTCGGTGCGACCCCGGCGCCGAGGTCGGTCTCCAGGTCGAACTTGGCCCCGGCGTCGTCGCCGATCGCCGCCGCGGTGTAGGCGGCCCAGACCTCGGCCGGGTAGCCGCCGCCGTTGACGCGGCCGCCGCCCCCGGTGCCCTTGAGCGAGACCTGCTTGCCGCCCTTGGCCTCCTCGCCGAACATGCCGACCGCGGTGACCAGCTTCGGCGTGTAGCCGACGAACCACGCCGACTTGTTGTCGTCGGAGGTACCGGTCTTGCCGGCCGCCTGGTAGTCGGCGCCGCCCATCGCCTTCTTGGCCGTACCGTCGTTGACCACACCGCGCAGTACGGAGGTGACGGTGTCGGCGGTCCCGCGGGTCAGCACCTGGGAACCGACCGGGTCGGGCAGCTCGACCTCCTGCGCGCCGTGCTGCGCCTTGGCGACCAGGGACGGTTCGACCTTCTTGCCGTGGTTGTCGAGCGTGGCGTAGGCGGCGGCCATCTGGAGCGGGCTGGCGCCCATGCTGCCGAGCGTCATCGCGGGCTGGACGTCCATCCGGCTGCCGTCCATGCCGAGGCTGACCGCGGTCTTCTTGACCGCGTCCAGGCCCACGTCGGCGCCCATCTGCGCGAAGACGGAGTTGACGGAGTTGTTGGTGGCCTGCTGGACGCTGATCCGGCCGTAGTTGACCTCGTCCTCGTTCGGCGGGGCGAACGGCTTGGAGCTGTTGACCACCGGGCGGCGGTTGCGGCCGTCGTAGACCGTGTCGGGGGTGATGGGCACCCCGGACTGGGTCTTGGCGTGGTTCTCCAGGGCGGAGGCGAAGATCAGCGGCTTGAACGTGGAGGCGGGCTGGAAGTCGGCCCGGGTGGCGTTGTTCGTGTAGTGCTTGGTGTAGCCCGCGCCGCCGTACATCGCCACGACATGGCCGGACGCGGGGTCGACCGAGACGGCACCGAGCTGGGCGTCCCGGTCCGCCTTGCGCTGGGACGGGTCGAGGTCGTCGGTCAGCTTCGTCTTGACGGCCTTCTCCAGGTCCTGCTGCTTCTTCTTGTCGATGGCCAGGGTGATGGTCCAGCCGCCGGCCATCAGCTCCTTCTCGTCGACGCCCTTGCGGATCAGCTCGTCGTTGGCGGCGTTGATGAAGTACCCGACCTGGCCGGCCACACCGGGCAGCGGCTTGGGCTTGATGGGCTTCTGGAACGTCTGCTTCTGCCGGTCGGCCTCGTCGAGCCACTTCATCTCGACCATGTTGTTGAGCGTGTACGCCCAGCGCTCCTGCACCCGCTTCTTGCCGGCGTCGGAGGCGATGGCCCAGTCGTACTGGCTGGGGGCCTGGAGCAGGGAGGCCAGGTAGGCGCCCTGACTGACGGTCAGCTTGTCGACGTCCACGCCGTAGTACGCCTGGGCGGCCGCCTGGATGCCGTACGCGCCGCGGCCGTAGTAGCTGGTGTTCATGTACCCGGCGAGGATCTCGTCCTTGTCGAGCTTGTTGTCCACCTTGAGGGAGATGACGATCTCCTGGAGCTTGCGGCTGACCGTCTGCTCCTGGCTCAGGTAGTAGTTCTTGACGTACTGCTGGGTGATGGTCGAGCCGCCCTGCTTGCCCTGACCCTTGAGGGTGTTGAGGATGCCGCGCAGGGTGCCCTTCAGGTCGACGCCGGAGTCCTGGTAGAAGGTCTTGTTCTCGGCCGCGACGAAGGCGTGCTGGACGTGCTTGGGGATCTGGTCGATCTTGACGGTCTCGCGGTTCACCGCCTTGTCCGCGCCCTTGCGGGCCATGACCGAGCCGTCGGCGTACTTGTAGACGTTGCTCTGGCTGGTGGCCTGGAAGTTCCCCTCGTCGGGGACGTCCACGTACAGGTACAGCCCGAGGAAGCCGAGGATGCCCAGCAGGCACACGCCGAGGAAGGCCCCGAGGAGCTTCTTCCAGGTGAAGAAGCGGCGCATGCCGCCCTTCTCGCCCTTCGGCTTCGCCCGGCGCTTACGCCCTTGAGCCGCTCGCCTCGCGTCCGCTCGCCCCATCGCTCCCGCAACTCCAGTCGTTCCGCCCCCAATAACTCAACTCACGAAGCTAACACCGCATCTGTCAGCAAATGCTCATCGATCAAGGCTTTTCCCGACGTGACAAAGAGCACCCGGGCCGGGGGAACCGTCCCGTGAGGATGCCGTACCTCTCTGAGAGGCTTCTTAAAGTGCTATCACTTTGCTAGTCTGGCGAAAGCACAGTCGGCCCGTACGGATCCGGCCACCGCACCGACCACGCGGCGGCCCGGCGCGGGCTCCGAGGAATGTCACGAGAAACGGGGAGACGACATGTCCGACCAGACACCGCCCGGCGGCAGCGACAGGACGGGCGGCGGCGCGCAGCTCGCGGCCGACGCCCCGCCGATGCCCCGCCCGCAGGTCCGCGAGACGGTGGCGCACAGCATCCCGGGCGGCCTGGGCCTGCTGCTCACCGTCCTCGGCGTGTTCGCCGGGCTGGGCCTGATCATCGGTGGTGGGCTGCTCGCCGCCGACGGGACCAAGGCGGCGGGCGTGCCGCTGATCATCCTCGGCGTGCTGCTGCTGGTGGGCTCGCTCTTCTGCATGACGGGCGTGAAGATGGTCGCCCCCGGCGAGGCCCGGGTCATCCAGCTCTTCGGGCGCTACGTCGGCACCATCCGCGAGGACGGCCTGCGCTGGGTGAACCCGCTGACCGCCGACCGCAAGATCTCCACCCGTGTCCGCAACCACGAGACCGCGGTCCTGAAGGTCAACGACGCGTACGGCAACCCGATCGAGCTGGCCTCCATCGTGGTGTGGCAGGTCGAGGACACCGCGCAGGCGCTGTTCGAGGTCGACGACTTCCTGGAGTTCGTCGCCACCCAGACCGAGGCGGCGGTACGGCACATCGCCATCGAGTACCCGTACGACGCGCACGACGAGGACGCGCTGTCGCTGCGCGGCAACGCCGAGGAGATCACCGAGAAGCTGGCCGTCGAACTGACCGCCCGGGTGCAGGCCGCGGGCGTGCGGATCATCGAGTCCCGCTTCAGCCACCTCGCGTACGCGCCCGAGATCGCCTCGGCGATGCTCCAGCGGCAGCAGGCCGGCGCGGTCGTGGCGGCCCGCCAGCAGATCGTCGAGGGCGCGGTCGGCATGGTCGAGATGGCGCTGGCCCGCATCAGCGAGCAGGACATCGTGGAACTGGACGAGGAGCGCAAGGCGGCCATGGTCAGCAACCTGATGGTGGTGCTGTGCGGCGACCGGGCCGCCCAGCCCGTACTGAACACCGGGTCCCTCTACCAGTGAGCGAGGGCGGCTCCCAGGACGCACCCCGGGACGCTTCCGGGGCCGCCGGGCCTGATCCCGGGACTGCCGGGCCTGAACCCGGGGCCGCCGGGCCCGCGGACGGCGGCCAGGCGCCGAAGCGGCGGGCGCAGCGGCGCAAGCAGATGCTGCTGCGGCTCGACCCGCTGGTCCACGACGCGCTCGCCCGCTGGGCCGACGACGAGCTGCGCAGCGCCAACGCCCAGGTGGAGTTCCTGCTGCGGAAGGCCCTGGCGGACGCGGGTCGGCTGCCGAAGGGCGCGGGCGGGCTGCCGCGCCGGGGGCGGCCGCCGAAGGCCGCCGGGCCGGAGGGCGCGGAGGGCACGGCGGGCGACAGGGAGCCGGAGCCGCCGGAAGCGGCCGGTCCGGGCGAGTGAACACGAGGGGTGCCGGAGGGCCGGTCCGAACACGGGCCGGGCCTCCGGCCGCTTCCGGCGTGGGTATACACCACAGGTATACACACCATGTAGAGTGGCGGACACGTCCTGCCGGGAAGCTTTCCGGGCGCCGCACACGGCCCCCGCACCGCTCCCGCCGGCGGAGCCCCGTCCCCGCCGCCCGGACCCGTCCCTGCCCGCACTTCCGGAGGCCCTCGTATGACCCCGGCCGGTTCCCTGCTCAAGGCCAGCGCGCTGCACAAGGCGTACGGCTCGACCAACGCGCTCGACGGCGCCGAGTTCTCCATCCACCCCGGCGAGGTCGTCGCCGTCATGGGCCCGTCCGGCTCCGGCAAGTCGACCCTGCTGCACTGCCTGGCCGGGATCGTCCGCCCGGACTCCGGCAGCGTCCTGTACGGCTCGCGCGACCTGACGCAGATGAGCGACGCCCAGCGCAGCGCCCTGCGCCGCGCCGACTTCGGCTTCGTCTTCCAGTTCGGGCAGCTCGTCCCCGAACTGACCTGCGTGGAGAACGTGGCCCTGCCGCTGCGCCTGAACGGCGTCAAGCGCAAGGAGGCCGAACAGCGCTCCCAGGAGTGGCTGGAGCGGCTGGAGGTCGGCGCGGTGGCGGCCAAGCGGCCCGGCGAGGTCTCCGGCGGGCAGGGCCAGCGCGTCGCGGTGGCCCGCGCCCTCGCCGCACGCCCCCGCGTGATCTTCGCGGACGAGCCCACCGGCGCCCTCGACAGCCTCAACGGCGAGCGCGTGATGACCCTGCTGACCGAGGCGGCCCGGGACACCAACGCCGCCGTCGTCCTGGTCACCCACGAGGCCCGGGTCGCCGCCTACTCCGACCGCGAGATCGTCGTCCGCGACGGGCAGGCCCGGGAAATGGCGGGCACCGTATGACCGCCGTCGAGAACCGCCCCGGCCCCACCGACCAGGAGGAGTCCCGGGCCAAGGCCCCGGCCGGGATCGCCGTCTGGTTCCGCGACCTCGTCATGGGGATGCGCTTCGCGGTCGGCAGTGGCCGCGAGGGCTGGACCCGTACGCTGCTGACCGCCGTCGGCGTCGGCCTGGGTGTGGCGCTGCTGCTGGGCGCCTCCTCCGTACCGAGCCTGCTGGGCAACCGTTCCGAGCGGAGCAACGCGCGCAACATCGAATTCGGGGAGCAGGCGCAGCGCTCCGACAGCTCCTTCCTCTTCCAGCGCGTGGGCTCCCAGTTCCGCGGCGACAGCGTGGACGGCGTCCTGCTGCGTCCGGAGGGCGGCAACCCCGCGCTGCCGCCCGGCGTGGACACGATGCCCGGTCCGGGCGAGGCGGTCGTCTCCCCTCGCTGAAGAAGCTGCTGGACTCCCCGGACGGCAAGCTGCTGCACGACCGGCTCCCGTACCGCGTGGTCGGCACCATCGGCCAGGCGGGGCTGATCGGCCCCGCCGAGAACTACTACTACGCGGGCAGCGACCAGCTCTCCCTGAAGAACAGCGGCACCAACCGCGCCTCCGAATTCGGGTGGAAGATCCAGTCTTCCGACATGGACCCCGTCCTGCTGGTCCTGATCCTGATCGGCTGCGTCGTCCTGCTGATGCCGGTGGCCATCTTCATCGCCACCGCCGTCCGCTTCGGCGGCGAGCGCCGCGACCGGCGGCTGGCCGCGCTGCGGCTGGTGGGCGCGGACAACCACATGGTGCGCCGGATCGCCGCCGGGGAGGCCCTGCTCGGCTCGCTGTTCGGGCTGGCCGTCGGCGCCGGGCTGTTCCTGTTCGGCCGGCAGTTCATCGGCGCGGTCGACATCAGCAGCCTCAACGCCTTCCCCACCGACCTGTCGCCCGTGCCCGCCCTGGCCGTCCTGATCCTGCTGGCCGTCCCGGCGTCGGCCGTCGTCGTGACGCTCCTGGCGCTGCGCGGCATCGCCATCGAGCCGCTGGGCGTCGTCCGCAGCGCGGTACCGCGCCGTCGGCGCCTGTGGTGGCGGCTGCCGATCCCGGTCGTCGGGCTGGTGCTGCTGGCGATGTTCGGGACGGTCGACAAGAAGTCGGGGTCCGTCAACACGTACGCGATCGCCGGCGGCGCGGCGCTGACGCTGCTGGGCCTGACCATGCTGCTGCCGTGGCTGGTGGAGGCGGTCGTGGCGCGCTTCAAGGGCGGCCCGGTCCCCTGGCAGCTGGCCGCCCGCCGGCTCCAGCTGAGCAGCAGCAGCGCGGCCCGCGCGGTCAGCGGCATCACGGTCGCCGTGGCCGGTGCCATCGCCCTCCAGATGCTCTTCTCCGCGGTCGGGGACGACTTCACCAAGGACACCGGACAGGACACGTCCCGTGCGCAGATGCAGGTGATGCTGCCTGCCCGGGACGGCGCCACGACGCAGAAGATGATCGACGCGTTCGAGCACACCCAGGGCGTCAGCGGCGTCATCGCGACCATCGCGTCGCGGGTCTCCTCCCCGGCCCGGAGCGCGGCGAGGGCGGCTACCCGCTGAGCACCTCGGTCACGGTCGGCACCTGCGAGACGCTGCAGGAGGTCAGCCGGCCCGGCCCGTGCAAGGACGGCGACGTCTTCGTGATCAAGGGCAGCGGTCCCGGCGCGTTCGTGGACGAGGACCTGCCCAAGGTCGTCCGTCCCGGCGCCCAGGTGCTGCTCAACGGCTTCGACGACGACGGCAAGATCGTGGGCCCGCCCAGCCGGTGGACCCTGCCCCGGACGATCCGCCCCGTACAGGGCCGGCCCGACCCGACCGGCGAGCACGCCACCGGCCTGTACGCCACCATGGGCGCGGTCGACATCAAGAAGCTGGACGTCCCCACGACCAAGGCCATGGTGCGGCTGGACCCGTCCGTCCCGGACGCCGCCGAGCACGCGCGCAACACCGCGGCCCGTTTCGACCTGACGGCCAGCGTCTTCCAGCTCACGGACACCACCGACGACCGGCGCTTCGTCAGCGTGCGCAACGGCCTGCTGATCGCTTCCGTCGCCACCATGACGCTGATCGCCGCCAGCATGCTGGTCACCACCCTGGAGCAGCTGCGCGAACGCCGCCGCCTGCTGTCGGTCCTGGTGGCCTTCGGCACCCGGCGCGGCACCCTCGCCTGGTCCGTGCTGTGGCAGACCGCCGTCCCGATGGTCCTCGGCCTGACGCTCGCGGTGGCCGGCGGCCTGGGCCTCGGCCGGGTGCTGCTGGGCCTGGCGGACAAGAGCGGCGTCGCGTGGTCGGTGGTCTGGCCGCTGCCGCTGTTCGGCGCGGGTCTGATCCTGCTCGTGACGCTGCTCAGCATGCCGCCGCTGTGGCGGATGATGCGCGCGGACGGGCTGCGTTCGGAGTGATCCGGCGCCGCCGTGCCCCGGGGTCCGCCCCGGGTCCCGGGGCACGGCGGCGCTCTGCACGACGCGTATACACCACGGCTGTAGCGACGAAGTAAGGTGGTCGGCATGTCAATCGGTCATACGCTTCTGGGCCTCCTGGAATCCGGGCCCCGCCATGGCTACGACCTGAAGCGGGCGTTCGACGAGCACTTCGGCCACGACCGCCCGCTGCACTACGGACAGGTCTACTCGACCATGTCCCGCCTGCTGAAGAACGGCCTCGTCGAGGTGGACGGCGTCGAGGCGGGCGCGGGTCCCGAGCGCAAGCGTTACGCCATCACGGACGCCGGCGTCACCGACGTCGCCCATTGGCTGGCCCGCCCCGAGAAGCCCGAACCGTACCTCCAGTCCACGCTCTACACGAAGGTGGTCCTGGCCCTGCTCACCGAGCGGGACGCCGCCGAGCTGCTCGACACCCAGCGCACCGAGCACCTGCGCCTGATGCGCGGCCTGACCGAGCGCAAGCGCAAGGGCGACCTCGCCGACCAGCTCATCTGCGACCACGCCCTGTTCCACCTGGAAGCCGACCTGCGCTGGCTGGAGCTGACCGCCGCCCGTCTGGACAAACTGGCCGCGGTGATCGGCCGGTGACGCCCGCGGGTTCGCTGCTGGTCGCCGAGGCCCTGCACAAGTCGTTCGGACAGACGCACGCGCTGGACGGGGTGGACTTCTCCATCCACCCCGGCGAGGTCGTCGCCGTCATGGGCCCCTCCGGCTCCGGCAAGTCGACCCTGCTGCACTGCCTGGCGGGCATCGTCCTGCCGGACTCCGGCACGGTCCGCTACGGCGACCACGAGGTGACGGGGATGAACGACGCCCAGCGCAGTGCCCTGCGCCGCGCCGACTTCGGCTTCGTCTTCCAGTTCGGTCAGCTCGTCCCCGAACTGACCTGCCTGGAGAACGTCGCCCTCCCGCTGCGCCTGAACGGCGTCAAGCGCAAGGAGGCGCAGCGGCACGCCCGTGAGTGGCTGGAGCGGCTGGAGGTCGAGGACACCGGAGCCAAGCGGCCGGGTGAGGTCTCCGGCGGGCAGGGCCAGCGCGTCGCGGTGGCCCGCGCCCTCGCCGCACGCCCCCGCGTGATCTTCGCCGACGAGCCCACCGGCGCCCTCGACTCCCTCAACGGCGAACGCGTGATGACCCTGCTCACGGACGCCGCCCGGGACACCAACGCCGCCGTCGTCCTGGTCACCCACGAGGCCCGGGTCGCCGCCTACTCCGACCGCGAGATCGTCGTCCGCGACGGCAAGGTGAAGGACATGCTGGCGGGCCTGCGGTGACTTCGCCCGCCGCCCCCGCCCCGCCCGGCACCCCCGTCCCGCCCGTTCCGGGCAGGACCGCTGCCCCGTTCGGCACCGCCGGATGACGCTGCTCGGCCCGCGTACCAAGAACGGCGCCGCAGGCTCCGGCGGCCCGCCCGCAGCCCCCGGGGAGGCGGCCGTACCCGGCTCCCCTCCCGCCGGGCCCGCCGTCTGGGCCCGCGATCTCGCCACCGGGCTGCGCTTCGCCGCGGGCGGCGGCCGGGAGGGCTGGATCCGTACGGCGCTGACCGCCGTCGGCGTCGGTCTCGGCGTCGCCGTCCTGCTGCTCGGCTCGTCCGTGCCGTCCCTGATCGACTCCTGGCACGGCCGGGAGAAGGCCCGCGAGAACCTGGGCCAGGCGAACCCGCCGCGCCCCGCCGACGACACACTGCTGTACGCCCACGCCGACACCCGTTACCACCACCAGAACATCCGCGGCCGGCTCGTCGAGCCCGACGGCAAACACCCGCCGAAGCCGCCGGGCGTCGCCGCGCTCCCCGCCCCGGGGACCATGCTGGTCTCCCCCGCCTCAAGGAGCTGCTGGACTCGCCCGACGGCACGGCGCTGCGCGAACGGCTCCCGTACCGCGTCGTGGGCACCATCGGCGACGCCGGGCTCCAGGGGCCGGCCGAACTGACCTTCCTCGCGGGCAGCTCCGCGCTGGACGAACGGCTCGGCGCCGACCGCATCGACCACTTCGGGCTGGAGTTCGTCCAGCGCCCGCTGCGGGCCCCCGCGGTGGTGCTGGTCATCATGACGTGCGTGGCGCTGCTGACGCCGGTCATGGTCTTCATCGGCACCTCCGTACGGTTCGGCAACGAACGCCGCGAACTGCGGCTCGCCGCGCTGCGCCTGGTCGGTGCCGACATCCGCACGACCCGGCGGATCGCCGCCGGGGAGACGCTGCTCGGCTCGCTGGCGGGCCTGGTGCTGGGCGCCGGGTTCTTCCTCGGCGGGCGGCAGTTCGCCTCGCTGGTGACCCTGTGGGACATCAACGTCTTCCCGTCGGACATCACCCCGGACCCGGTGCTGGCCGCGCTGATCGCGGTGCTGGTGCCGTCCGCCGCCGTCCTGGTGACGCTGTTCGCGCAGCGCGGGGTGACGGTCGAGCCGCTGGGTGTCGTACGCAGCCGGCCGCCCGTCCGGCGCCGGCTGTGGTGGCGGCCGCTGGTGCCGCTGGCCGGGGCCGGGCTGCTGGTGACCGTCTCCCGGGACGCCGGCCAGGTGGACAGCGCGCTGAACACCACCCGGCTCGCCGTCGGCGCGACCCTGCTGCTGCTCGGCGTCACGGCGCTGCTGCCATGGCTGGTCGACGCGGTGGTGCGGCGGCTGCACGGCGGCCCGGTGCCCTGGCAGCTGGCCACCCGGCGGCTCCAGTCGCACAGCGGGGCGGCCACCCGCGCGGTCGCCGGCATCACCGTCGCGGTCGCCGGGGCCATCGCCGTCCACATGACCTTCACCGGGATGCAGGCCGGGTTCGCCGAGAGCTACGCCCGCAACGGCCGCCCGGTGGTCGAGATGACCGGGGGCACGGAGGGCTGGGAGCAGACCCGGCAGGCGCTCGCGGTGCTGCGCGGCACCGAAGGGGTCAGCCGGGCGGACGGCGCGCTCGAATCCTCGGTGTCGGCCGCGGGCGACCGGGGCCGGCTGATGGGGGGCAGCGACTTCCGCATGGTGGACGGCGTGTTCGCCACCGTCGCCGACTGCGCCGGACTGTCCCGGCTCGCCGAGATCGGCTCCTGCCGGGACGGTGACGTCTTCCGTACCGACAACCTGCCGGACGACACCTTCGCCACACCGGGCGCCCGGCTCAACCTCGACCCGCCCGAGGGCTTCGGCCCCACCCGCCCGCCGCAGGTGTGGACGCTGCCCGCCACGACCCGTACCGTCCGCGCGAAGACCGCCGACGACGGCCTGCCCGCCCGCGGCATCCTGATCACCCCGTCCGCGGTGGACGTGCACCGGATGCACCGCCCCCTGCTGCACCTGACGGTCCGCTACGACCCCGCCGCCCCGGACGCGGTGGAGCGCATCCGTACCGCGGCGGCGCGCATCAACCCGTCGATGGCCGTGGTCTCGCTGGCCGAGAACCGGCACGACGGGCAGTACGACAGCCTGCGCACCGGCCTGTTCCTCGGCGCGGTGGTCACCCTGCTGCTGATCGGCGCGGGCCTGGTGATCTCCACCGTGGAGCAGTTGTACGAGCACCGGCGGCTGCTGTCGGTGCTGGACGCGTTCGGCACCCGGCGCCGCACGCTGGGCTGGTCCGTCCTGTGGCAGACCGCGATCCCCGTCGCGCTGGGCCTGCTGCTCGCTGTCGGGAGCGGGCTGGCGCTGGGCACGCTGCTGCTGTGGCTGATCGACAGCGCGGCGTTCGTGGACTGGCCGGTGGTGGCGGCGATGGCGGGCGCCGGGGCCGGGGTCATCCTGCTGGTGACGGTGGCCAGTCTGCCGCCGCTGTGGCGCATGATGCGGCCGGACGGCCTACGGACGGAGTGAACGCAGGTGGAGAAGGACCGACGGCACCTGGTCGGGAGCTGGTGCCGTGATCTCGGCATGGGCGTACGGTTCGCGGCCGGTGGCCGGGAGGGCTGGATCCGTACGGCGCTGACCGCGCTCGGCGTGGGGCTGGGCGTCGCGGTCCTGCTGGTCGCCGCCGCCGTCCCGCACGCCGTGTCCACCGCCGTCGCCCGCGACCAGGCCCGCTCCGACACGTTCAGCCCCCGCTCGACCACCGCCACCGACCGCACGCTGCTGGTCGCCCAGACCGACACCGCCTACCGGGACCGGCCCGTCCGCGGGCGCCTGGTGCGCCCGGACGGGGACCGGCCCGCCACCCCGCCCGGTGTGCCGCGCCTGCCGGGGCCCGGCGAGATGGTCGTCTCGCCCGCTCTCGCGGACCTGCTGGCCTCCTCGGACGGCGCGGACCTGCGCGACCGTTTCCGGGGCGTCCGTACGGTGGGACGGATCGGCGCCGAGGGACTGACCGGCCCGGACGAACTGGCGTACTACCAGGGGTCGGACCGGCTCACCGGCGTCCGGGCGGGCACCACGCGGATCGCCTCCTTCGGCGGCGGCCCCGACGCCGCCTTCCCCACCGACCAACCGCAACTGCTGCTGGCGATCCTCGTCGGCAGTGTGGCCCTGCTGGTGCCCGTGGCCGTGTTCATCGCCGCCGCCGTGCGCTTCGGCGGGGAGCGCCGGGACCGGCGGCTGGCGGCGCTGCGGCTGGTGGGCACCGACCGCGCCACCACCCGGCGGATCGCGGCCGGCGAGGCGCTGGCCGGGGCGCTGCTGGGCCTGCTCACCGGTGCCGCCGTGTTTCTGGCCGCCCGGTGTCCGCTGTCGGGGATACGGGTGCTGGACTTCGGAGTCTTCCCCACCGACGTCGTACCGGACTGGCGGCCGGCCGCCCTCGTCGCACTGGCCGTACCCGCGTGCTCGGTGGGTGTCGCCCTGCTGACGATGCGCCGGATCACGGTCGAACCGCTCGGGGTGACGCGCTCGGCACCGCCGGTGCGCCGGCGCCTGTGGTGGCGGCTGCTGCTGCCCGTCGTGGGTGCCGCGCTGCTGTGGCCGGTGACGGTCGGCGACACGGCGATGGTGGGCACCAGGGTCGCGGCCCAGGTGGTCGCGGGCACCTCGCTGCTCCTGCTGGGGGTCGCGGCGCTGCTGCCGTGGCTGCTGGACGCGGTGGTCTCCCGGATCGGCTCGGGCGGCGGGCCGTCGTGGCAACTGGCCGTGCGGCGGCTCCAGTTGAGCACCACCACGGCGGCGCGCTCGGTCAGCGGCATCACCGTGGCGGTCGCCGGTGTCGTCGCCGTGCAGCTGCTGCTGGCCGGCGTCCGGACCAACGAGCTGCCGGACCCGCTCCCGGTACCCCGCGAGCACCAGATGGTGGTCGCGGACCGGGGCGGGGAGCTGCCGGTGGCCGGCGCTCCCGGGATGTTCGACCGGCTGCGGGGGACCAGGGGCGTGCGGAGCGTGTACGGCGCGCTGCTCAGCGAGGCGGGCCCGCTGCCGTCCGCAGGCCACCGGGCCGCCGCGGCGGACGGCCGGGAGGAGATCGCCGATCCCGCGCCCTACCGGCTGGCCGTCGCCGACTGCGACGCGCTGCGCCGGATGGTCCGTACCGACCGGTGTGCCGACGGTGACGTGTTCTACACCCCTCCCCGGGCCTTCCGGGAGGACGGCACGGAAACGGTTCTGCCCGCCGCCGACGCACCCCCGGTCCCCCGGCCCGGCACCCGGCTGGCCATCTCCCCGGACGCCGGAAGCCGTCCGGCCGCCTGGACGGTCCCGCACACCGTACGCACCGTCGACACGCTCCCCAGCTTCTTCTCGCTGCACGAGGCCAACATCCTCGCGACACCCGGCGCCCTGGATCCCGCGCTGCTGCGGTCCCCGTCCGCCGAGTTCGAGGTCCACCTCGACCCTGACCGGCCGGAAGCCGTCGAGTACGTACGCAACACGGCGGCGCAGATCGACCCGCGCCTGGACGCCATGCCCCTGTGGGACACCTCCACCAGGAGCAGCGAGCGGCAACCCGAGCTGTACGACATCGTCCGCGCGGCGCTCCAGGCCGGTGCGGTGGGGGTGCTGTGCCTCATCGGGGCGGGCCTGCTCATCTCCGTACTGGAGCAACTGCGCGAGCGACGGCTGTTGTTGTCGGCCCTGGACGCCTTCGGCACGCCGCGCCGCACGCTCGGCCGGTCGGTGCTGTGGCAGACCGCCATACCCGTCGTCCTCGGCCTGGCCCTCGCGGTCGGCTGCGGCCTGTCGGTCGGCCTCCTGCTGCTGCACCTGGTGCACAAGCCGATGCTGCCGGACTGGCCGGGCATCGCCGCCCTCGCCGGTACGGCCGGGGCGGTGGTCCTCGCGGTGACCGCGCTCAGCCTGCCGCTGCTGTGGCGGCTGATGCGGCCGGACGGGCTGCGTACGGAGTAGGCGGGGCGCCGGGGCGGGGCGGGTACGTGAGCCGGGGCTGAACCGCAGGCCGGGGCAAGGCATCAGGCCGGGGTGGGCCGCCGTACGCCCGGTCCGCGGCCCGGCTCACTCGGCGATCCGTACCGGAAGGCCCTTCATCGCCTCGCGCAGCGCCGCCGCGAACTCCTCGAACTCGCCTTGGCGCGCCGCACCCGACCGCATGGCCAGCGCGATCCGCCGGGACGGCGCCGGGTCGGCGAAGTACCCGGTCGTGAGCTGGTCGTTGCGGGCCGTCTCGACACGCAGCGCGGTGCGCGGCAGCAGCGTGACGCCCAGGCCGCCCGCGACCAGCTGGACCAGGGTCGACAGCCCGGCCGCGCTGGTGGTCACCGGCGCGCCCTCGTCGCGGCCCGCCTCCCGGCAGATGTCCAGCGCCTGGTCGCGCAGGCAGTGTCCCTCGTCCAGCAGCAGCAGGTCCATGTCCTTGAGCGCCTCGCGCGGGATGTCGCCGCGCCCGCCCAGCCAGTGGTCCGTCGGTGCGACCAGCACGAAGTCCTCGTCGAACAGCGGGAGTTCGGTGATGGTCGGGGCGCCCAGCGGCACGGCGAGCAGCAGCAGGTCCAGCCGCCCCTGCTGAAGGCCGTCCAGCAGCGACCCGGTCTGTTCCTCGTGGACCTGGAGCTCCAGGTCGGGGTACGTGTCGCGCACCAGCCGCAGGACGGTCGGCAGCAGGTACGGGGCGACGGTCGGGATCACCCCGAGCCGCAGCACGCCGGTGAACGGCGCACGGGCCGCCTCCGCCTCCTCCATCAGGTCACCCACCGCTTCCAGTACGGTACGGGCGCGGGCGGCGACCCGCTCCCCGGCGGGCGAGAGCAGCACCTTACGGGTGGTCCGCTCCAGCAGCTGCACCCCGAGCGTCTCCTCCAGGGCCGACACGGCGCCGGACAGGGCGGGCTGGCTCATGCCGATCTCCGCCGCGGCCTCCCGGAAGTGCAGGTGCTCGGCCACCGCGGCAAAGGCCCGCAGCTGCGCCAGGCTGGGCTGCCGCGGCCGGGCCCCGGGATTCGTGGGGGATGCCACCGATAGCCACCTCCGATCAGAGTGATCCAGTCTAATCGCGGGGCAGGCTCGTCCCCGGGGAAGGACTTTTCGGCGCAAGGGTCCGGAGCGCGGTGGCCGGGGTAATGCCCCTCCGCGTTACCGACGGGTTTCGGCGCGGGCGCCGGCGGGCACCTTCCAGCAGGCACGCGGCGCGCATTTGAGGGCCGGGAATCCCGTCACCCTATTTCGACGGTCGCCCGCGGGATTGCGGACCGGACGCCCGGTCGGATTCTCCCGGCCCGACAGCGTTTTCCCGCGCAGGGCACCGCAGGTGCCACACGGGCACCCGCCGCCGACGGGATCGGGGATACGGCTTCGCGGGGATACCGCCGGAAGGGATACGGCCGCAGCGGGATACCCCCTGTTCCCGGCAGCCGTGCCGCCGGATTTCCGGCAGCCGCGATCAGCCGCCGTCCGGAGGGCGGCAGCCGACGCCGAAAATCCGGCGCACCGGCCGCCACCAGCACCGTTCTCCAGGCCGGGGGCCTGGACCGGCCGAAATCCGTCCGCCGTCACGACGTCTTCGGCCGGCTCGGGCAACGCCTACTTGGTGGCGTTCTGGTACGCCTCACGGATATCGGCGGACACCCGGCCGCGCTCGTTCACCTCGTAGCCGTTCTCCTTGGCCCAGGCGCGGATCTTCGCGGTCTCACCCGAACCCGAAGCCGCGGCGGAGCCGCTCGCCTTGCGTGCCCCGGCGCCCGCCTTCACCCGTCCGGTACGGCGTCCGGCCTTCAGGAAGGGACCGATCGCCTCCAGCAGCTTGTCGTAGCTGTCCGGGGCGAGGTCGACCTCGTATGCAATACCGTCGACCGCGAGTGCGTGCGTGGCGACCTCCGTGGATTCTTCCCCGGTGAGGTCATCCGTGTAAATAGTGACGATCTTCTGTGCCATGCGGGTGATTGTACGTCTCGCGGCTCGCGCTGGGGCCATTCTTTGGCGAGGTGCGTGAACCGGGGAACATCGTTTCGGAGATAGCCGGTGGATTCCCCGGAATCCCGCCCCTTTTCGACCGATCCGGCATTGTTGTGCACGGCCGCGCATACCCCACGACGGCCCGGCCCGCCAGAGGAGCAGATCGCTCCCGGCCGGATCGCCGCCGCCGGACACACCCCGCCCACTGATAGCCAGCACCGATCAACACTTCTTGATCTGGCTATTTCCCCGATCAATGACCCCTGTGGCAGTGTAGGGAACCGTCCAACCCCTCGCGTAAGCCCTGTATCAGGACTTACGGCACACGAAGGAGAGCCTGTGCTCACTGTCGGTGACAAGTTCCCCGAGTTCGATCTGACCGCCTGCGTGTCGCTGGAGAGCGGCAAGGAGTTCGACCAGATCAACCACAAGACCTACGAAGGCAAGTGGAAGATCGTCTTCGCCTGGCCCAAGGACTTCACCTTCGTGTGCCCCACGGAGATCGCCGCCTTCGGCAAGCTGAACGACGAGTTCGCCGACCGCGACGCCCAGATCCTCGGCTTCTCCGGTGACTCCGAGTTCGTGCACCACGCCTGGCGCAAGGACCACCCGGACCTGACCGACCTGCCCTTCCCGATGCTGGCCGACTCCAAGCACGAGCTGATGCGCGCGCTCGGCATCGAGGGCGAGGACGGCTTCGCGCAGCGTGCCGTCTTCATCGTGGACCAGAACAACGAGATCCAGTTCACCATGGTGACCGCCGGTTCCGTCGGCCGTAACCCCAAGGAGGTCCTGCGGGTCCTCGACGCGCTGCAGACCGACGAGCTGTGCCCCTGCAACTGGAGCAAGGGCGACGAGACCCTCGACCCGGTCGCGCTGCTCTCGGGCGAGTGAAGCGCGGCTAGCAGCGAACCGGAAGGAGATCCGTCATGGCTCTCGATGAACTGAAGTCCGCCGTCCCGGACTTCGCCAAGGACCTGAAGCTGAACCTCGGTTCGGTGATCGGCAACAGCGAGCTGCCCCAGCAGCAGCTCTGGGGCACCGTCCTGGCCTGCGCGATCGCCTCGCGCTCGCCGAAGGTGCTGCGCGAGCTGGAGCCGGAGGCCAAGGCCAACCTCTCCGCCGAGGCGTACGCCGCGGCCAAGTCCGCCGCCGCCATCATGGCGATGAACAACGTGTTCTACCGGACCCGGCACCTGCTGTCGGACCCGGAGTACGGCACGATGCGCGCCGGCCTGCGGATGAACGTCATCGGCAACCCGGGCGTGGAGAAGGTCGACTTCGAGCTGTGGTCGCTGGCCGTCTCGGCCATCAACGGCTGCGGCATGTGCCTGGACTCGCACGAGCAGGTGCTGCGCAAGGCGGGCGTGGACCGCGAGACGATCCTTGAGGCCATCAAGATCGCTTCCGTCCTCCAGGCCGTCGGCGCGACCCTCGACTCCGAGGCCACCCTCGCCGAATAGGTGAACCGGAGGCGTCCCCGCCGGGGCGCCCGGCCGGTACGACAGAGCCCCGTGGACCACGCGTCCGCGGGGCTCTGCGCATAATGAGAGCACATGTCCGTTCTGCACCTCGTCGTCCGGTGGCTCAGACGTCCGTACTGGGACGCCCCGGACCCCGCCCGGGTCGTCCGCCGCTGGCCCGACCTCACCGCCTGCTGCGTCGCGGCGCTCTTCTTCTGGCTCTCCCTCACCCCGTCGCTGCTCCCCCGCCCCTGGTACCTCCAGGGCCTGATCGGCGGCATCACCGCCGCCGTCGGCTACACCGCCGGAGCTGCGGCGAGCGCCCTCTTCCGCGCGCTGTGCCGGTACCGCCCCGCCGAACGCACCCGCGCCCGCTGCTGGCTTGCCTTCCACGTCCTGGGGCTCGTGCTGTCCACGGCGGCCGTCTCCTGGAGCGCCCACGCCCAGCGCCGGCTGCGCCGCCTCCAGGAGGTCGAACCCTCCCTGGTCTGGCACACCCCGATGATCATCCTGATCGCGGTGGCGGTCTGCGTCCTGTTCGTGCTGCTCGCCCGCTGCGTACGGCTGGTGGCCCGGCGGCTCGCCCGGTTCTTCGGCCGCTGGGTGCCGCGCCCCGCCGCGTACGTGATCGGTGCGGCGCTGACCGCGCTGCTGGTCGCGGTCGGCTCCAAGGACGTCCTGTACGAGCGCGGCTTCATCGACCTCGTCGACCGGATCTCCAAGGCCGCGAACCTGAGCACCGCCGACGGCATCACCCAGCCCGCCTCCGCGTACGTCTCCGGCGGCCCCACCTCCGTCGTCGACTGGGAAGAACTCGGGGCCGAGGGCCGCAACTTCATCGGCTCGGTGCCCCGCAAGCAGGACATCACCGCCTTCACCGGCCGCCCGGCCAAGGACCCGGTCCGCGTGTACATCGGCGAACAGGAGGGCGGCGACGCGCACTTCCGGCGCACCGCCGACCTCGCCGTACAGGAGCTGGAGCGCACCGGCGGCTTCGACCGCAAGGTGCTGGCCCTGCTGGGCACCACGGGCAGCGGCTGGGTGGACCCGCGGATGCCGGAGCCGCTGGAGTACATGTACGGCGGTGACTCCGCGATCGTCGCGACCCAGTACTCGTACCTGCCGTCCTGGATCTCCTTCCTCGTCGACAAGGAAAAGGCGGCGCGGGACGCCCGCGCGGTGTTCGACGCGGTGTACGCGAAGTGGTCCGCGCTGCCCGCCGACGACCGCCCCAAGCTGGTCGTGGGCGGCGAAAGCCTCGGCACGTACGCGACCGAGGCGGGCTTCGGCAGTCTGGACGACATGCTCGGCAAGGTGGACGGCGCGCTGCTGGCCGGGCCGCCCAACGTCAGCCCGGTCTGGCGGGAGGTGACCGCCGGGCGCGACCGCGGCAGTCCGGTGTGGCGTCCGGAGTACGACCACGGGCGGCACGTCCGCTTCGCGCAGTACCCGCAACGCGATCTGCGGCGCCCCGACGGGCCGTGGGGGCACCCCCGGGTGGTCTATCTCCAGAACGCCTCGGACCCGGTGGTGTGGTGGTCCCCCGACCTGCTCTTCCACCGTCCCGCCTGGCTGAACCGCCCGCTCGGCCCGGACGTCACCGACGAGATGCGCTTCTGGCCGGTCATCACCTTCTGGCAGACCACCGTCGATCTGGCGGTCTCCTTCGGCGCGCCGCCGCCGCACGGCCACCGCTACGGAACGGGCGCGGTGGACGGCTGGGCGGCGGTCGTCCCGCCGCCTGGCTGGACCGACCGGGACACGGCCCGGCTGCGGGCGTACGAGGGCGCGAAGGACGCGCCGTACTGAGTCGCCCCGTGCTGGGCGGGCGGCCGGACGCCGTACTGAGCGGCCGCCCCGGCCCCGGGTGTCCGGGGCCGACGCCGGGTCAGTCCCGCGGGTCGCCGCCCTTCGGCGGGGACGGCGCGACGTCCAGCGCCGTGGCGCCGTGCGGGGGCGGCGCCATCCTCAGGGCCTGTTCCCGTGAGTACGAGCGCAGATAGCCGACGACCGTGTTGGTGACCGCGACCAGCGGGACCGCGACGACCGCGCCGCCGATGCCGGCCACCAGGCCGCCCGCGGCCACCGACAGGATGACGGCGAGCGGGTGGACCCGTACCGCGCGGCCCAGGATGAACGGCTGGAGGATGTGACCCTCGATCTGCTGCACCGCCAGGACGACCGCGAGCACCATCAGCGCGGCGAAGACGCCCTGGGTCACCAGCGCGACCACGCACGCCAGCGCGCCCGAGACGACCGCGCCCACCAGCGGGACGAAGGCGAACAGGAAGATGAAGACGGCGAGCGGCACGGCCAGCGGCACGTCGAGGAAGTAGAGGCCGATGCCGATGAAGATGGCGTCGATCAGCGCCACTATCACCGTCCCGCGCACATAGGCGGTCAGGGTGCGCCAGGCGCGCGGTCCGGCGCCCGCCACGCCCTCGCGCGCCGCGCTCGGTACCAGCTTGAGCACCCAGTTCCAGATGCGCCGGCCGTCGTACAGCAGGAAGAGCGTGGTGAACATCGCCAGCAGGATGCCGGTGAGCACCTCCAGGACGACCGTGACGCCCTCCAGGCCGGCCGAGGTGATCGCCTCCGTGTTGGCGCCGACGGCGTCCTGGAGGTTCTTGGCGATGTTGTTGATCTGGTCCTCGGTGACATGGAACGGGCTGTCGAGCAGCCAGCCCTTGAGTTCGGTGATGCCTTCCTGGATACGGCTGGACACCGAGTCAATATTGTCCTGAACCTGCCATACGACGAACCATCCGACCAGCCCCATGATGACGAACCCGGCGATGAACGTCAGCGCCGTGGCGAGCCCCCGCGGCACGCCACGGCGCTTGAGCCAGGCGACGGTCGGCTGGAGCAGCGCGGTGATCAGCAGCGCGGCGACGAACGCCAGCACGGCGAGCTGGACGGAGGTGATGACCTTGGCCAGCACCCAGATCGCCGCGGCCAGGATCAGCAGCCGCCAGCTCGCCTCGGCCGCGACCCGGACACCCCACGGCACCGCGGCCACCGGGTCGGGGCGGGGCGCGACGGCAGGCGCGTACGTCGGCGGGGCCGGCACCGAGTCCGGCGGCTGGTGCGCGTCCTCCGGCGCGTCGGGCGCGTCAGCTGCTTCGGGCGCGTGCGGCGCATGGGGCGCGTTGGTGCCGCCGGACGGCCCACCGTCGGGCTGCGCGCCGGTGTACGTACCGGCGTACGCGTCGTCGTGCGGCGCACGGGGCCCGGCCGCGCGCCCGGCAGGCCTCAGCTCCGGGTCGCTCTCTTCCTCCGCGGCCTCCGCGCGGCGGCGCTGGTCCTCCAGCCGCTGCGCGATCCGCGTCAGACCGGCACCGAGGCCACCGACCCACTGAGGCAATCTGGACATGTCGCTTCCTCTTCCCCTCCCGCCCCCGGTGCTGTCAGGACGACGTTACCGGTGCGGGACGCACGAAACCCCCGACGCCGTCGCGGCCGGGGGTTTCGCGTACGAAGCGGAGAGGCGGACCACCTTACGCGGTGGTCCTCCCTCACGTTCCGGTACCTGCGGCTGTTCTCCGGAACCAGCGGTTCATCGCCGGTGCCGGTGGCCGTTCTAGTACCAGTGGTTGTTCTGCCAGAAGCCCCAGGCACCACAGGGGCTGTTGTAGCGGCTGTTCATGTAGTTCAGCCCCCACTTGATCTGGGTGGCCGGGTTGGTACGCCAGTCGGAACCCGCGGAGGCCATCTTGGTGCCGGGCAGCGCCTGGACCAGGCCGTAGGCGCCGGAGGAGGCGTTGGTGGCGCGGTAGTTCCAGCCGGACTCGTGGTCCACGATGTTGCTGAAGCACTGGAACTGGTCGGCCGGCAGCATCTGCCGGGCGATGGCCTGCGTCTCGGCGATCGAGTACGACGCCTTGGCGGTGAAGGTGGACGCGTCGCGCGCGGCGGAGCGGGAGGCTTCCTTCTCCTTCTCGCGCTCCTTGGCGTCCTTCTCGGCCTTCGCCTTCTTGTCGGCCGCGTCCTTCTTGTCCTGCGCGTCCTGGGCGGCTGCCTTGCGGGCCGACTCCTGCGCGGACTTCAGCGCGGCGGCGTCCGCCTGGGTGGACGCGTCGTCCGCCTGCTGCGTAAGGGAGGCCGTCTGCACCTGGGCCTGGAGGCCCGCGGGTACGTCGGCGATCGTCGCGTCGGCCGCGGCGGCCTCGGTGTGGGCGACCGAGCCCTGCTCCTGGCCTGACGCGACGCCGACGACGGCGCCGACGGTGGTGACCGCGGTGGCGGAGGCCACGGCGAATCCCCGGACCGAGATCCGGCTCACACGCTTTCCTTCCAGCATCGTCCGCATAGGTGACCTCGCGGACGCAATCGTGCCCCTGACGCTGGCCTCCCCTTGTTCCGCCCCCGATTGAGCGGCGGGAACGGCTGGTCACGGGAGGCACGGGCCCGGTACGTCCCCCTCGGGGTCCGCGTGGTGCTCGGGCGGCATACGGCGACGCTATGCAGTTCTGGGGTTCCGCACCGCTGGGGGTGCTGGTGTGCCGTATGCGGGGCCTGACAGGACCCAGACTCTGCCCGAACCGGACGCGCGGAATCAATTCATCGTTGCGTGTGAAAGCTCACACCCCGTTTGCCGCGCGCGATCTGCGGAAAACCCCGCGCGACGCGGCGCCGCCCGGCTAAGCTCCTGCGCTTCTGCCGGGCGGCGCCGCGTTCGACAAACGGTCAGATCCTGCCGTCCTCCAGCATTTCGGTCACCAGGGCCGCGATCGGCGACCGCTCCGAGCGGGTGAGGGTGACGTGCGCGAACAGCGGATGGCCCTTCAGTTTCTCGACGACCGCCACCACCCCGTCGTACCGGCCGACCCGCAGGTTGTCGCGCTGCGCGACGTCATGGGTGAGCACGACACGCGAGTTGGCGCCGATCCGGGACAGCACCGTCAGCAGCACGTTGCGTTCCAGCGACTGCGCCTCGTCGACGATGACGAACGCGTCGTGCAGCGACCGGCCGCGGATGTGGGTCAGCGGCAGTACCTCCAGCATGCCGCGGCCCACCACCTCTTCGATCACGTCCGAGGTGGTCACCGCCGACAGCGTGTCGAAGACGGCCTGGGCCCACGGGCTCATCTTCTCCGCCTCGGTGCCCGGCAGATAGCCCAGCTCCTGCCCGCCGACCGCGTACAGCGGACGGAAGACCATCACCTTGCGGTGCTGCTGCCGCTCCAGCACCGCCTCCAGGCCCGCGCACAGCGCCAGCGCCGACTTGCCCGTACCGGCCCGCCCGCCCATCGAGACGATGCCGACCTCCGGGTCCATCAGCAGGTCGAGCGCGACCCGCTGTTCGGCGCTGCGGCCGTGGATGCCGAACGCCTCCCGGTCGCCGCGCACCAGCCGTACGCTGCCGTCCGCCGTGACCCGGCCGAGCGCCTTGCCGCGCTCGGACTGGAGCACCAGCCCGGTGTGCACGGGCAGCTCGGCGGCCTCGGGCAGGTACGCGGTCTCCTCGGCGAAGAGGCCGTCGATCTGCTCCGGCGTCGCGGTCAGCTCCGCCATGCCCGTCCAGCCGGAGTCCGTGATGGCCAGTTCGGCGCGGTACTCCTCCGCCAGCAGGCCCACCGCGGACGCCTTGATGCGCAGCGGCAGGTCCTTGGAGACGACCGTGACGTCGTAGCCCTCGGCCTGGAGGTTGCGGGCCACCGCGAGGATCCGCGAGTCGTTGTCGCCCAGGCGGAAGCCGGCGGGCAGTACGCCCGGGTCGGCGTGGTTCAGCTCGACCCGGAGGGATCCCCCAGGTCCCCGATGGGGATCGGGGCGTCCAGCCGTCCGTGCCGTACGCGGTACTCGTCCAGGAGGCGCAGGGCCTGCCGGGCGAAATAGCCGAGTTCGGGATGATGCCTCTTCGCCTCCAGTTCGGTGACCACGACGACCGGCAGCACGACTTCGTGCTCGTCGAAGCGGGACATGGAGCCTGGATCCGCCAGCAGCACGCTGGTGTCGAGGACATAGGTGCGCCGGCCGTTCTCACGGCGCTGCTTGCTGTTCACCACGGGTGGACGTACCCCTCGGATGAGGTCGGGGTGCGACGGCGTCGCGGAAGTGGAGCCGCCGCGCCGTCAGGCGGCGGGCGACAGGACCGGGCTCGGGCCACGCTGCACGGGCCGAACGCCGGCCCCCCGCGTCGTCCGTGCGGTCCGCACGGTCGTCCGTGATGTGCAAAGGGCCTCCCGGGCGGACGGCCCCGTGCCGTCCGCTGAGATACGGCATCCGATGACTGGTACTGCCGGATACCGACCTGGAAGGGATATTCCCGCGAACGTGCGCACCCATGCAATGGCATATGACGCACGGTCGGTGAACGCTTGGTTACGGATTTGGCGCGGGTGTGCTCCCGCGCCTGGAGGGGCGGCTCGGTTGGCCTAAAACCCGTAACGCCGGTGACGGGCGGCGTAGTCGCGCAGGGCGCGCAGGAAGTCCACCTTGCGGAAGGCCGGCCAGAAGACCTCGCAGAAGTAGTACTCCGAGTGGGCGCTCTGCCAGAGCATGAAGCCGGACAGCCGCTGCTCGCCGCTGGTGCGGATCACCAGGTCCGGGTCCGGCTGGCCGCGGGTGTAGAGGTGCTCGGAGATCAGGTCGATGTCGACGATGTCGGCCAGTTCCTCGAAGGAGGTACCGCGCTCGGCGTGCTCCAGGAGCAGCGAGCGCACCGCGTCCGCGATCTCCTGCCGGCCGCCGTAGCCGACGGCGACGTTGACCAGGATGCCGGTGTGGTCGGCGGTGGCCTGCTCGGCCTCCTTGAGCACCTTCTGCGTGCCGTCGGGCAGCAGGTCGCGGTTGCCGACGTGGTGGACCCGCCAGCGGCCGTCGGCGGCCAGGCCGCGCACGGTGTTCTCGATGATCCCCAGCAGCGGGTTCAGTTCCTTCTCGGACCGGTCGAGGTTGTCCGTGGACAGCATCCACAGCGTGACCACCTCGACGTCGGTCTCGGCGCACCAGCCCAGCAGCTCGCTGATCTTTTCGGCGCCGGCCTGGTGGCCCTGCACGGTGGTGCGGCCGTCGGCCCGCGCCCAGCGGCGGTTGCCGTCGAGGATGACGCCGATGTGCTTGGGGACCTGGTCGTGGTCGAGGCGGCCTTCGACCCGGCGGGCGTAGAGCCTGTAGACGAGGTTGCGCAAAGCGGGCGGGTACGGGATGCGCACCCCGGAAGATCGCAGCATTGTGGTCAAGCCCCTCCGTGCAAATGGCGGTCGCCCCCGTCGCCTCAAGTCGGCAACTTTACGTCGGGGACGACCCGGCGGCCCAATCAGGTGTGTCACAACTCCGTGATAAGGAGATGACCATGACTGATGCCTCTGTCCACATTGCCGCGAATACGCGCTACGACTCCATGGAGTACCGCCGCACCGGCCGCAGCGGTCTCAAACTCCCCGCCGTCTCCCTGGGCCTGTGGCACAACTTCGGTGACGACCGTGGCCTGGCGTCCCAGCGGGCGATCCTGCGCCGCGCCTTCGACCTGGGCGTGACCCACTTCGACCTGGCGAACAACTACGGGCCGCCGCCCGGCTCGGCCGAGCTGAACTTCGGAAAGATCTTCGCGCAGGACTTCCGGCCCTACCGCGACGAGATCGTCCTCTCCACCAAGGCCGGATATCTCATGCACCCCGGCCCGTACGGCGAATGGGGTTCGCGCAAATATCTCCTCTCGTCGCTGGATGCCTCACTGAAGCGGATGGGTGTCGATTACGTCGACATCTTCTATTCGCACCGTTTCGACCCGGACACCCCGCTGGAGGAGACGATGGGCGCCCTGGTGTCCGCCGTCCAGCAGGGCAAGGCGCTGTACGTGGGCGTCTCGTCCTACTCCGCCGAGCAGACCCGCGAAGCCGCCCGCATCCTGAAGGAGATGGGCGTCCGCCCGCTGATCCACCAGCCTTCCTACTCGATGATCAACCGGTGGACGGAGGAGGACGCCCTCCTCGACACCCTGGAGGCGGAAGGCATGGGCTGCATCTCCTTCGCCCCCTCGCCCAGGGCCTGCTCACCGACAAGTACCTGGACGGCATCCCGGAGGGCTCGCGCGCGTCGCAGGGCAAGTCGCTCGATCCGGGCCTGCTCTCGGACGACGTACGGCGGCGGCTGCGCGGCCTGAACGAGATCGCCGCGCGCCGCGGCCAGTCCCTGGCCCAGCTGGCGCTCTCCTGGGTGCTGCGGGACGAGCGGATGACCTCGGCGCTGATCGGGGCGAGCAGCGTGGCGCAGCTGGAGGCCAATGTGGCGGCGGTGGGCGCGCCGAAGATCACGGATGCGGAGCTGTCCGAGATCGAAGAGTTCGCGAAGTCGACCGACGGTGTGAACATCTGGGCCAAGCGCGGCTGATTCTGTTCGGTCCCTGACGCCTTCGCGGGGCGCTCCCCGCATCCCGCAGAGACGTTCGCACGATCCGTGTACGAAACCTGTCCGGTCATGATCATGGCGAGATCCGTACCCGGGCACAAAAAGCGGGCCGGTCCGTGGGGGGATACGGACCGGCCCGAGGGGGGGTTTCCACCATAACCCCGAAGAGGGGGTGCTCAGTGCAACTTCAGGCGGAACGGCGCGCCCGGTTTCTGGATCAAGGCGCCGCCGCGGCCCCGAGAAGCACCCCGAGCAGCGCCCCGATGATCATGAAAGGGCCGTACGGCATGGCCGGTTCAGGCCCATCATCACGGGCTTCCGCGCCCCTGGCGCGCCGCAGCAGCAAGCCGCACCCGTAGAGCGCGCCGAGCAGCAACCCCAGGAACGCGCCAGTGATCAGAATTGCCCAGCCGTACCACCCAAGAGTGACCCCCAGCCCGATCGCCAACTTGACGTCACCGAGCCCCATTCCCGCTGGATTGACCAAATATAGTACGAAATAAAATCCCCCAAGCCCCAGCCCTCCGAGCAGCGCCCCACCCCACACACCCGCCCCTCCCCCACTCAGCGCGACAAGCCCCAGCAGAAGCACGGCACCGGCCGCCAGCGGCAGGGTCAGCACATCGGGCAGCCGCCGCACCCGCCAGTCCACGACGGCGAGCAGCACCGCCACAGGGGCGGCCGCGAGCCAGACCACCAGCTCGGGCCGCGCGCCGGTGGCCCCGGCGAGCAGCGCGCCGGCCAACGCACCGACCAGGGCAGTCCCCACCGCCCCAGGCCCATACGGCCCGCACGCGCGACAACGCCCCAGCCCCACCCACCCCCGCAGAGGCCCAGCGACCGGCCGCCCACACGGGCAGCGGTCCCGCCACCTCTCCCCCGGCTCGACAGCCAGCCGATACGCGGGCCGCGGCACGAGCAACCCCACCGCGCCCCCGTACCCGGCAGCGAGAACCATCAGCATCACAGCCACCCGGTCGACCCTAAGCTGATAAAACGCTCCTCATGCCCCGCTGGCAGAACGGATCAGGAACGCTCCGCTTCGCACAGACCGACGCCGGAGAAACGACGCGCACGCAAGAAGCACCCCTCGAAACGGCTGCGCCGTCCGCCCCCATGACCGCCCTGGCCATCCCCCTGGAGATCGCCGCCTCCTACCGCGCCCGCACCCGCGGCCTGCTGGGCCGCGACGCCCTCGAAGGCGCCCTGCTGCTGACCCCGGCCGGCTCGGTACACACCTTCCGCATGCGCTTCCCCATCGACGTCGCGTACCTCACCCGCGACCTCACCGTCCTGGCCGTACGCACCATGAGGCCGGGGCGCCTCGGCCTCCCCGCCTCCGCGCCCGCCACGTACTGGAGGCGGAGGCCGGCGCGATGGCCCGCTGGGGCCTGCTTCCCGGCACCCGCCTCACGATCGACACCCCCTGACCCTCCAGGCCACCCTTCACCCGCCCGACAGTTCGGCACCGCCCGGACGCCGCATCAGCTGGTGGCTCGTCTCCCTGCCGCGGGCCGGCCTCTCCCAGGGCAGGAGCAGGCAGGCAGGCCCGCGCGATGCGCTTCCAGCTGATCGCGTGTGAGCGGTGCGAAAACGACCATAGGGCACATACCCGCATATGTACTATCTTCCAGCCCCAACCCACCTCGCTTCCCCCCGCAATTACCCCTTCCAGGCGCCACCCCCACCCCCCAACCCCGGAAACAACGCCCTCCCCCGTCAACACGGACATGACCGCGCCACTCCGACCCGCGGGGCGCACCCGCCGGTACGCCGGTACGACGATGTGCCCACCGTCCGTGCCGGCCACCGCGGCCTCACCGGCCGATCACGTCACTCCGCACGGACCGCACCAGCCCACCAAGCACGACGGGACTGACGGTGACGACCACGAAGGGATCGTCACTCTCCCGAAGAAGCACCGCATCTTCCAGGCCCACGGCCAGCTCAAGGCAGTTGTCGCCTTCACTGCTGTAGGTCGACTTCTGCCAGACGAGGGAGGACAGGTACGCACCTCACTTCCCCGCCGCACCGGTCCACACAAAGCGGATAAAGCGCATCAGCGCCGCCGGATTGGTTGCCACCTGCACCAGAGGCTCCTCACTCTCGCGGATGAGCACCGCCTCACCGGACGGCGCCGCTACTTCGACGCAGTTGCTCGCGTTGCCGCTGTACGAAGACTTCTGTCAGTTGGGTATGGACACGTTCTCGTCCTCTCAGAGGTCGTTGACGATGGTGTGGATGACGTCACGCGAAGCGGACTCGCCGAGCGCCATGCCCTCGAAGCGCCGCATAAGCGTGCGGTATCTGTCCAGTTGGGCATCGGCGTACTCGAACACCGCCCCGTGCTCGGTGTCGAGTTGCACCGTATCCAGCTGCGGCACCTGCCCCTCCGCGTAGGTCACCGTCTGCCCCGCACCCGGAAAGATCCCCGCCGAGAACGGAATCACCAGCACCGTGATCCGCTCCCGCTCGCTCATGGCGACGATGTGTTCGAGCTGCTTTCGCGTAAGGGAGTGCCCGCCGAACTCCATCCGCAACGCGGCCTCGTGAATGATTGCCGTGTACGGCACCGGAGAGTCCCGGTACAGGACCTCCTGCCGCTTGATCCGATGGGACACGAGATGCTCCACATGCGGCGGAGAGGGCTCGGGGACGTTCTGCAAGAAGGTCAGGCGAGCATAGTCAGCCGTCTGCAACAGGCCCGGCAGGTGCGAAACTTGCGCGGTGCGTACGGCAGTCGCATTGTGCTCCATCTCCGCGAGGTCGAGCAGGCCCGGAAGCAGCTTCTCCCGGTAGTCCTCCCACCAGCCACGCTTCCCACCGGCGGCCATGACGACAAGCGCCTCCACAAGTGCGGCGTCGGCACAACCGTAAGCTCGCGCCAGGGCTCGCACGCGCTGGGCACTCACACCGATGCGCGCCACTTCGATATTGCTGACTCGCGACTGCCCCAGCCCGGTCAAGGCGCCGGCCTCCGTGGCACTCAACCCGGCTCGCTCACGCAGCCCCGGCGTCGCTCGCGGCACCGTGCGACTCGTGCTGGACCGGTACTCGCTCGACGAGCTCCCAGTTCGTGGCGAGCTCCGAGGCCAGCAGTTGTGCGCGGTCCCCGAGCCGAACCGTCTCGGCGTGGACGGCAAGATCGTGTGGTGCGAGCTGTACCGCTGAACCCACCGCTCAGTCAGCCACCGTCAGCGCCTCCTGCCGGGCGTCCACCGCGTCCACCGCGTGCGGCGCCCGGTCCGTCGTCGTGCGGGCCTTCGCGCGGCGCTGGAGGGTCGCCGCCCAGAGCACGGCGCCCAGGGCCGCCGCGCCCACCGCCGCGCCCACCCAGGCCACCGACGTGAAGCCGAAGCCCGCGTCGATCGTCAGGCCGCCCAGCATCGGGGTGAGGGTGATGCCGACGTTGAAGGCGGAGGTGTTGACCGCGGGGGCCAGGGTCGGTGCGTCCGGGACGAGGGTGAAGACGCGGGACTGGACGACCGGGTTGGTGACGTAGCCGGTGAGGCCCAGGGCGAAGACGAGGGCGATGGTCACGGGCAGGTTCGCGGCCGTCAGGGCGAGCAGCGCGGAGGCCACGGCCAGTCCGCCGACGCCGAGGAAGAGGGTGCGGAGCGGGTGGCGGTCGGCAGTGCGGCCGCCGAGGGTCACGCCGAGGAGGCCGCCGATCCCGTACAGCGCGAGGACGGCCGGCACCAGGCTCTCCGGCAGGCCGCTCACCTCGGTCAGCAGGGGTGCGAGGTAGCTGGAGGTGACGATGGCGGCGCCGAAGCTCAGGGTGGTGACGAGGTAGGAGACCCACAGGGCGGGCTTGGTCATGGCCTTGAGTTCGCGGCGTACGGAGGGGAGTTCGCCCTGGTCCGGGCGGCCGGCGGGCAGTGCGGCCAGCAGGGAGGCCAGGCTGACGGCGGTCAGGGCGACCACGGCCCAGAAGGCCGCGCGCCACCCGGCGTGCTGGCTCAGGACCGTGCCGGCCGGTACGCCGACGATCGTGGCGAGGGTGAGCCCGGTGCCGACGACCGACAGCGCCTTGCCCTTGGCGTCGGCGGGCACCAGGCTCACCGCCGCCGCGGCGGCCACCGCCCAGAAGCCCGCGTACGCGAAGGCGCTGACGACCCGCGTCGCGAACAGCACTCCGTATCCCGGGGCCAGGGCGCCGACCACGTGCCCGGTTACGAAGACGAGCTGGAAGGCGATCAGCGCGGTGCGGCGCGGTATGCGCAGGGTGGCGATGGCGAGGGCGGGTGCGCCCACCACCATGCCGATGGCGAACGCGGACACCAGCATTCCGGCGTCGGGGATGGAGACGCCGAGGTCGGCGGCCACGTTGGGCAGCAGTCCGGCGAGCATGAACTCGGAGGTTCCCTGGGCGAAGATTCCGAGCCCGAGGAGGTAGACGGACAGGGGCATGAGGTGCGTACTCCCGAACGGTAGGTAGGGATGAGCGGTTATGTATTGGTCAGTCCAAAACGGAGCCAAGGAAAGCGCCCCGGTCGGGGCGCGTGGGGCGGCACGTCACAGCGCCGCCATGAAGCCCTCCACGACTCCTTCGAGCGCCGCCCGGCCGACCCCGCAGCGCGCCGACACCCGCAGGCCGCCGACGGCCGCGATGACCAGGTGGGCGAGGGCGCGCGCGTCCTTGCCCGCGTCGATGTCGCCGTCCCGCTGCCCGGCCGCGATCGCGGCGCGGATCGCCTCCAGCCGCAGCCGGTAGTCCCGCGCCAGCTCGCCTGCGACCTCCTCGTCGCGGGCCGCGATCTCGATGGCGGTGTTCACGACCAGACACCCGCGCCGGGTCTCCTCGCTGTCGCACTCCTCGTCCACGACGCGCCGCAGGTGCGTACGGATCTTCTCCCGCACCGGCAGATCGCTCTCCAGCAGCGCGAACAGCTCGCCGTTCCGTTCCGTCATGAAACGGTCCAGCGCCCGCCCGAAGAGGTCGTGCTTGCTCTTGAACGTGTTGTAGATGCTGCTGCGCCCGAGGCCGGTCGCCTCGCACAGGTCCTGCGTGGACGTGGCTTCGTAGCCGGCGGTCCGGAACGCGTCCATCGCGGCACCGACCGCCCGCTCCTCGTCGAACTTCCTGGGACGGGCCATGGGGAAGACGCTACATGTATTGGATCGATCAGTTCAATACCTGCCGGGCCTGCCGTGGCACGCCGGAAGCCGTCGGCCGGTGGCCGATGTCGCGCCACCGGGCCCCTACTGCCCCGTCCGCGGAAAGCTCACCTCGACCCGACGGTTCTTCTTGCGGCCGTCCTCCGTGGCGTTGTCGGCGATCGGGTACTGCTCTCCGTAACCCCGGATCTGGAAGGTGACCGACGCGCCGAGGCCGTCGGCCAGTTCGCGCTGGACCGCGTTGGCGCGTTCCTTGGAGAGGACCAGGCCGTGCGCGTCCGAGCCCAGGTTGTCGGTGAAGCCGAAGACGCGCAGGTTGGTGGCGTGCTGCTTTTTGATCTCGGTGGCGATGGTGGTGATGCGGGACAGCGCGTCGGGGGAGAGTTCGGCGCTGTCCTTGGCGAAGAGGACTTCGGCCTGGAGGGCGAAGGTCACGTTGGAGTTGGTGTCCTGCCGCCGCTCGGCGCCGTCGTCGGTCTCGACGATGGACTTGATGTTGAGCACCTTGGCGGGGGCGAGGGTGGCGCCCTGGACCATCCGGAGGTCGGGGTCCTTCGGGTCGATCTTCACCGGGGCGGTGGTGTCCTCGGAGACGCCGGGCGGGTCGTCGGCGTGGGCGGCCGGCGGGGACGGGGTGCAGGTGAGCAGGAGGGCGGCGGCCGCGGTGACGGCGGCGCGTGCCGTACGGGTTCCGGTCCCGGACGTGGTGGTCATGGGTCAGTCCGAGATCGAGACAGTGGCGGGCGGCATGGTCGGCAGCTGGAAGTCGACCTCGGTCACCTTCGCCGGCGGGGCCGGGAACTGCGCGAAGACGGGCCGGCTCTCGCCCGGTTTCAGGCCGCTCAGCCCGGTGGTGCACAGACACTCGCCCTCGGTGTCCCGCAGCACCAGGTAGCGCTTCTTGCCGGCCTTGTCGACCAGGGTGGCGCCGGAGACCGAGGAGCGGGAGCGCATGCCGGTCTCGTTGGAGCGCCAGTTGATCGCGTTGAAGATCTTGTCGCCGTTGTTGGTGACGGTGCCGCTGACCGTGACGAAGCCGCCGGTGTCCCGGACGGCGGAGTGCAGGGTGACGACCACCCCGTCCGCCCCTTTCACCTCGCCGATGGCCTGCTGGGAGTCGGCGGCCGGGGTGCCGCGCCCGGTGTCCTTCGGGGCGGAGGCCCGCGCGGACGGCTTGCCGTCGGCTGCGCCGCTGCCGCCTTCCTCCCCGCCGCAGCCGCCGACGACGAGAGCGAGGGCCGCGGCGATCGCCGCGGCGGCGACTCTCCTGGTGGCCTTCGAAGGGCGCCCAGTGTCCATGGATGCGATTCCCTCTGCTCGTCGTCGGCTGGTCATTCGGCAAGGCGTACGGAGAACAGGTCGGCGGCTTCGGGCAGGTCGCGGGGGTCGGCCGGATCGACGGTCCGCTCCTTGCCGTCCTCGCAGGTGAGGTTCACGGTCGGGGGACCGGGGGCGGGTCGTTGGTAGGCGGATCGCCGCCGGATGGGTCGTCGGTGGGCGGGTCGTCGGCGGGTGGATCGCTGCCGTCGCCCTGACCGGGCCCGTCGCCCTCCCCCGGTGCCGGTGTCGGCTCCGGCTCCGGCCCCGGTGTGCAGCGTGGTTCGACCACCGCCCTGGCCCGCGCCGAAGCGTGCCTGTTCTCGGTGCCGGGGATCACCGAACGGCCCACGGTCTTACGGGTGTCGGCCTCGACGGCGAACGACGTGGGGTACGACCCGGCCGTGCACGTCGCGTCGGCGTCGTTGCGGCCCGCGAACCACTGGGCACTGGCGCACGCCTCGGCCCCGGGGACGCCGCGGCCGCCCAGCAGGTCCTGCCAGGGCGCGCCCGTACGGATCGCGTCGAGGAGTTCCGTGCTCAGCTGGTCCCGGTACTTCTGCCCGGCGGCCAGCGCGGCCGCGTCGGCCGCGGTCTGCGCGGAGTTGCGCGTCGCGGCGGCCTGCCCGACCGCGAAGAACGCGAAGGCGAGCAGGAGCAGGCCGGCCACGGCCACGATGTAGAGGGGGAACGCCTGGCCGGCATCCCCGTTCCGGCGGCGGGAGGCCGCCCGGGTCAGATTCCCACGACCTCGGAGATCTTGTTGGAGATGGCCGTCGCGATCTGACTGCCGAAGTCCGTGGTCGACAGGACGAGCACGATCGCCACGACCACGGCGATGATGCCCAGGTACTCGATCGAGGTCTGTCCCCGGTCGTCGCCCTTTCCCCACAACCGCTTCGCCATCGTGTTCCCCTCCATGGGCGGCCGGGCCGCTCCGGTCCGGATGGTCTGCCCCCGTGGTGTCGCCCCGCGTGTACACGGCGTACGGCGCGGCACCGTACGGGCGAGAGCCGTACGGGCGCACACCGGACACGCGTACACCGGACGTGAGCACGCTACGCACACGCACGCTCGCGACACGAGAAAAGTACGCCGGAACACCGGTCCCGGAACAGGGCACCCGCCCGCTTTCCTTTCCCGTGGGGACGGGTTGAAGCGTCGGCCGGTGGCGGCGGGTGGCGGTATCGCCCGGTTCGGTCGGTAAGAGGGGTTTTACCGGTGCGGCCGAATCGCCCGATGTGGCTGGCTCGTTCGGCGCGACCGGCTCACCAGGAGTGGTCGGCTCATTCGGCGCGGCCGGATCGTCCGGTACGGCCGGACCCTCTGGTACGGCCGACTCCTCCGGTACGCCCGTCCCGTCCGACGGCATCCTTCCCACCCCCGCCCGTCCTCGCCGGCAGCGCCGTCGCCGCCCGTCCCGGTGTGCCCGGCGGTGCGGCCGGGGCCGGGGAACACATGGATGCCGACTGTGCCACATACCGTTGCGTACGCGAAGGGTGTTTGCCCAACAGGAGCCGTTTCGAGACGCGTAAGAGGGCGTGGCTGTACGGAAGTTGACCCGTACGCCGTACGAACCGCACGGACCGCCCGCCCCGCCCGGCGCGCGTCAGTCGCCCATCAGTGAGCCGAAGTCGGTGCCGGAGCCGAGGAAGAAGCCCGCGACGAGCAGGATCATCGTGGCGGGGACCATGAACGTGGTGACGACCATGGTCGCCTTGGGCACCGCCCGGGCCGCGCGGCGCCGGGCGTTCTGCGCGTCGGTGCGGCGCATGTCGTCGGCGATCTGGATGAGCGTGTCGACGATCGGCGAGCCGAGTTCCTCGCCCTGCTGGAGCGCGGTGACGAACTGGGCGACCTGCTCGGAGTCGTTGCGTCTGCGCAGTTCCTCGAACGCCTCGCGGCGGCTGACGCCCATGTCCAGCTGCCGCAGGGTGATGCGCAGTTCGTCGGCCCAGGGCCCTTCGTACTTGTCGGCGACCCGGTCCAGGGCCTGCCGGAAGCCCAGCCCGGCGCTGACCACGACGGCCAGGACGTCGAGGAAGTCGGGCAACGTGCGTTCGATGGTGTCCTTGCGTTGGCGAATCGCGGCCCAGATGCCGACCTCGTTCCAGAACAGGCCGAAGGCGACCAGGAGGAGGGCGAGCAGGTACTGGGAGCGCAGCAGCATGACGAGCGCGCCGCCGAAGCCGAGGAAGCCGTACACCGCGCGGCGGGCGGCGTAGCGGTCCACGGTCAGGCCGCCGGGGTTGCCCGCCCGATCGATCCGCCTGCGCACTTTGGCCACCCGCTTCTCGCCCATCAGGCGTAGGACGAGGGGCGCGTACCGCATGCCCGTCCGGTCCACCGCCGATCCGACTACGGTGGTACGGGTCGCACCGACCTCCAGGGCGACGGCGATGTCCGGGGGAGCCGGGCCTCGCGGCGGTAGAGGGCGACGCCGTAGCAGATGCCCGCGACGGAGAGGGCGAGCGCGAGGGCGAGGAGCAGCCCGGTCGTTCCGATTCCCATGGTGTTGTGCCTTCGAGGTGGGGGCCGGGGCGGGGGGCGGCGGCCGGCCGGGGCCGTCAGATGTCGATCTTGGAGATGCGGCGGATCACGAAGAACCCGGCGGCGTACAGCACGAAGGCGACGACCACCGCGGCCTGCCCCGGGAAGGTGGCCGTCATCCGGTCGATGGCCCCGGGCGCGATGCGGTTCATCAGCAGCAGCGTGCCCAGGCCGAGGAACGGCACGACGTACGCCGTGACGACGACCTGGGAGAGCTGGGTGCGCACCTCGCGCCGGGTCTCCTTGCGCTCCTCCAGGGTCTTGGTGAGGTTGCGCAGCGAGCCGACGACCGTGCCGCCCGCGCGGTTGGACAGCACCAGGGTGGTGACGAGCACGACGAGTTCGCGCGAGGGCAGGCGGTCGGCGAGCTCGTCCAGGGCCTCGTCGAGGGAGTGGCCGACGGCCAGCTTGTCGGAGACCTTGGCCAGTTCCTCCCCGGCGGGCGCCTCCAGTTCCTCGGCCGCCATCCCCAGGGCCGTCCGCAGCGCCAGCCCGGCCTGGGTGGCGTTGGCGAGGATGCGGGACAGCTCGGGCAGCTGGTTGATGAACCGCTCGATACGTTTCTGCCGCTGCCAGTTGAGGAAGGCGTACGCCGACCAGACGGCCGCCAGGGCCGCGATGGGGCCGAAGAAGGGCGCCAGTACCGCCTGCGCGACGATCCAGACCCCGGCGACCACGGCGAGCAGGCCGACGAAGAACTCGCCGGGGGTCACGTCCAGGCCGGTGGCGGCCAGCCGCCGTTCCAGGCCGCGCCCGAGCCGGGTGGCGCGCAGCCGGCGGTCGACGGCGGCGAAGCGGCGGCCGTGGCCGGGCCCGGTCAGGCCGTGGTCGTCGAAGAGCCGGTCGACGAGGGCCCGGTGCCGCTCGCGTCCGGTCGCGTACAGCCGCAGGCCCACGACGGCCAGCACCGCGCAGAGCAGGGTGACGCCGAGGGTGAGCAGGGCGATGTCGTCCAGGGGCATGGGCGCGGGTCCGTCCTCCGTGGGTGTGCCGCTACGAGGTGTGATGAGTGGTTACGTGGCTTCTCGGGTGGCGAGTCGGTCGTCGGCGGCCGCGACGCCGAAGGCCGGGGGGACGGGTTCGTCGGCGAGGTAGAGGCGTTCGGCGACGCGGCGCGGCAGCGGGTGGTAGCGGAACCGGCCGCGTACGGTGCGATCGGCGCCGCTCGGCTCGGCCACGAAGCGGCAGACGGTGGCGAGGCGGTAACCGGCGTGACCGTGCGAGTCGAGGATGGCGATCTCGCCGATGCGGCGGGAGCCGTCGGCGTGCCGGGTGATCTGGACGATGCAGTCCACGGCACTGTTGATCTGGTCGCGCAGCGCCTCGAAGGGCACTTTCACGTCGGACATGGAGGCGAGCGTCTGGAGGCGCATCAGGGCGTCCTCGGCGCTGTTGGCGTGCACGGTGGCGAGCGAACCGTCGTGGCCGGTGGACATCGCCTGGAGCATGTCGAGGGTCTCGCCGCCGCGGACCTCGCCGACGATGATGCGGTCGGGTCGCATGCGCAGGGAGTTGCGTACGAGGTCGCGGATGGTGATCCGGCCCTTGCCCTCCACGTTGGGCGGCCGGGACTCCAGCCGGATGACATGGGTCTGCTGGAGCTGGAGTTCGGCGGCGTCCTCGACGGTGATGATCCGCTCGCCCTCGGGGATGAGGCCGGACAGGGCGTTGAGCAGGGTGGTCTTGCCGGCGCCGGTGGGCCCGGAGACGACGACGTTGAACTTGGCCCGGACCAGCCCGGCGAGCAGCATCACCATCTGGTCGTCGAGCGTGCCCATGCCGATCAGTTCGGGCAGCGTGTAGGCGCGGGGGAAGCGGCGGATGGTGAGGGTGGCGCCGTTCAGGGCGAGCGGCGGGATGATGACGTTGACGCGCTCCCCGGAGGGCAGCCGCGCGTCGACCATCGGGTTGGACTCGTCCACCCGGCGGTTGACGGTGGAGACGATGCGTTCGATCGTCTGCATGAGCTGTTCGTGGGAGGCGAAGCGGACGGGGACCAGCTCCACCCGGCCGTGCCGCTCGACGTACACCTGGTCGGGCCCGTTGACCATGATCTCGGTGACCGAGGCGTCTTCGAGGAGCGGTTCCAGTACGCCGAGGCCGAGCGCCTCGTCCACCACGCGGCGGATGAGCTGGGCGCGTTCGGCGGTGGACAGGACCGGGCCCTCGCGGCTGATGATGTGGCCGAGGACGCGCTCCAGGCGGGTACGGCGCTCGGCCGCGGCGAGCGCCGACATCTCGGCGAGGTCGATCTCCTCCAGCAGCTTGGCGCGGTAGACCGCGACGAGGTGGCCGTCCTCCCGGCCCGCCGGAGGAGTCTCCGGCGCGGCGATACGGGCTTTGAGACTCATGGGGCGGTGCTTCCTCCGGGTTCGGCGGGCAGGGCCATGGCGGCGCGGCGGGTGGCGGACCCGAAGTCGACGCCGGGGACGACGGAGGGGATCTTGACCGTCGCGGTCGCCTCGACCTCGCCGCCGCCTTCGGACGCCTGGACGTCGGCGTCCGCGGCGACCCAGCCGCTCATGGCCGCCTTGCCCGCCGCCTCCGGGCTCGTCTTCCGGTCGGCCTCGTCGAGGGTGGCCGTACGGGCGGCGGCGCGCGCTCCCGTACCGGCCTGCTGGACGGCGTACGCGGCCAGGCCGAGCTGGACCACGGCGAGGGCGAGGACCAGCAGGATCGGCAGGAAGCCGAGGAATTCGACGGAGACCTGGCCGCGGTCGTCTCGCCAACGGCGCGGCCTTCGCCGTCCCCGGACGCACCCCGTCGTCGTCATGCTCCCTCCTCCTCCGCCGCGCCCGCCGTGCCCACGACGCGCCACGGGAAGTTCACCGCGCCGGGGAAGAGCAACGGCACCTGGAGGCCCACCCGGGCCTTCCACAGGCCGCCCTCGGGAGCGCACGAGATCTCGGCACCGCCCGCCCACGCGCCGGGCAGGTCCTTCCTGGCGGCCGCCTCGCACGCGTCCGGGCCGCCCGTCTCGGTCGCGGTGCCCGCCCGGGCGCCCTTGTCGGCCGAGTTGGCGGCGAGCGTGAACGTGTAGCCGACGAGCACGAACTGCCAGAGCAGGACGAGGACGGCCAGGATCAGCGGGGCCAGTCCGAGGAGTTCGACGGAGACCTGGCCGCGGTCGTCGGCCAATCGGGAGCGGCGCGTCCTTGGGCCGTCACCCAGCCGGAAGCGGCGCATCCCTCGGCCGTCACCCACCCGGAAGCGGCGCACCCCTCAGCCCTCCTCGTACGGGCCGGCCGGCCCGAAGGCCCCCGCGGCCCCCTGGGCGCCCGGCACCCCCGGCGCCCCCGGCTCCCCGGCGGCGGGACCGGCCGTCAGCGCCTTGCGCCGCCGGCCGCTCAGCGGCGTACGGGCGCGGTGGCTGCCCCGCCCCTGCCGTGCCGCGGCCGGCGCGTCGACCAGGCCCAGTTCCCCGGCCAGCGCCCACAGCGCCTGCCGGACCGCGGACCGGGCGTCCAGATCCTGCATCCGGCCGGCGTCGACGTACGGCTGGAGTTCCTTGAAGGCGGCCGGTACGGATGTGCGGGCTACCCGGGTGCCGGTGGCCTTGCCGACCAGCGGCGGCTGGATCTCGGTGTTGCGGGTGAGGCGGTTGACGACGGTTGTGGTGTCCTCCGCCTTGCGGATCTGGAGCCGGTCCCACAGCCGTACGAGGCGCTTGGCGGCCCGTACACAGATCACGTCCGGTGTCGTCACGAGCAGGGCGGTGTCGGAGAGCTCGACGGCGGCGGCGTTGGCGGACTGCATCTGGGAGCCGCAGTCCACCACCACCAGCTCGTAGCGCGAGCGCAGCGCCGCCAGGACCGTACGGGCGGCCCGGTCGTCCACCTCCTCGCCGCGCTCCCCTCCTCCGGCGCCAGCAGCAGGCCCAGGCCGGTGTGGTGGGCGTGCACGGCGTCCTGGAGAACGCGTACGGAGATGTCCTGGATACCGGCGAGGTCGACGATCGAACGGCGGAACTGGACGTCCAGGTAGGAGGCCACGTCGCCGGACTGGAGGTCCATGTCGACCAGCGCGACGCTGCGCCCGGCAGCGCGCGCGGCGAGCGCGAGCTGCACGGCGGTGACCGTCGTACCGACACCGCCCTTGGCGCCGGTGACGGTGACGAGCGTGCCCGCCGGGCCGAACGCTGCTTCCTGCCCGCCGCCCAGGTGCACCCGTACCCCGGCGGCCCACTGGGCCGCGGCCTGCACCCGGGCCGCCAGTTCGTCGTAGCCGAGCGGCAGGCCGATGATGCCGCGCGCGCCCGCGTCCATGGCGGCGGCGAACAGGGCCGGGCCCGCGTCGGTGGTGATCAGTACGACGCCGACGGCGGGGAAGCGCAGCGCGATGTCGCGGATCAGCTCCAGTGCGGGCACCGGGCCGATGCGCTCGTGGACGAGGACGACCTCCGGCAGTTCGTCCACCGCTGACGGCGGCCCCGGCCGGTCCGGGGAGCCGGCGGCGGCCCGGGAAATGGCCTGGTCGAGCGCGTTGAGCAGGGCGGTGGAGTCGGTGACCGGCGGCCCGGGCTCGGCGCCCGGCAACTGGCTGAGCAGCGACGACACGGCACGGGCTGCGTCGGGTTCGCCGACCGCCGGGAGGATGCGGATGGTCACCAGGGCCTCCGGGTCATTTGTCGCCGTCGAGCGTGTAGGTGCGCTCCGCGGGCGGGATGTCGGCCTCGGTGCCGGGGGCGACGAGGGCGAGCCGTACGTGGGTGGCGAAGGACTCCGCGTAGGCGACGCGCTGGGCGTCCTGGGTGCTCAGCGCGAAGGTGATCGGTACGGCGTCGGTGGCGCGGCGGGTGCTGGAGGAACGGGTGTCGCCGGGGTCCTTGTGCTCCAGCGGGGTGAGCTTGCCCCGGTCGATGACCTGGGCGTTCGCCACGATCACCTTGGAGACGGGCCGGTCCTGGGAGCGTTTGCCCTCGAAGGTGGCGTAGATGTTCACCCGGGCCCCGGGGTTGATCTTCCCGGCCACGCCGGTGGCCGCGTCGATCATGATGGCGATCTCCTGCTGCCCCGGCTTGAGCGCGGGGCGGTCGACGACCATGTCGTCCTGGAGGAGCGAGCCCTTGTGCAGCGGTGTCACGGCGATCTTCCCGCGGACCCGGGCCAGGTCCCTGACGGCGGTGGACGGCAGCCAGCGCTCCGGTATCTCCACCTTCTCGAACTGGCCGGGATCGAGCGTCTGGTAGGCGGCCACGTCCGCTTTCAGCCGGTACGCGGTGCGCTCGGGGCCGACCTTGGACTCCACGGTGCGTATCACCGACAGCACGCCGACGAACGCGCCGAGCGCGCAGAGGACCGACAGGAGCAGCAAGATCACTCCGCGGCGCTGGCGTGAGTTCATGGGTGCGGGACCTCGTCGGAATCGGTGCGGGCGGGGGCGGAGGCGGGAAGGGGGAGGGGGACGGTAGAGGGGGCGGGGCGGCCAGGGCCGGGCGGGTCGGTGTCCGGTGGGGCCGTCTCGCACGGGGCGGTCCGCACCGGCGGGACGGAGCCGGTACGGGACAGGGCCGGTACGGAGCGGATCAGCGTGCCCGTACGGCCGCCCGCCGCCCTGGCTCGGGCCCGGGGACCCCGCCCGGCGACACCGGCGCCAGGCCCCGTCGCCGCAGCAGGGACGAAGCGGGCGCGGCGGAGTCCTCCGGTGCCGGGCCCGGCCCGATTCCGGTGCGGGACCGCGCGGACCCGCCCGTAAGGCGCCCGGCGTCCGCCGCCGCATCCGGGGCGGCGGTCGGCGCGCAGCAGAACGCGCACCGGTCGCCGATGAGTTCGAGACCGCACCAGCGGCACTCCTCTCTCCGTACGGACGCCACGAGCTGGTAGAGCACCGAAAGATCCGGAATGGCCGCCGCGAACTCGGCGGCCTTGTGCGTGCCCCACCACACCGCCGACTCGGCGGGCAGCGGCACCTCGTACGTCCCCTGCACCTGCCACGAGCGCGCCAGGACACCGCCGACCCACTCGCCGGACAACTGGCCGCGCGCCCAGACGAGGCGGGTGGCGAAGCCGGGTGCGCGCAGGCCGGCTTCGGCGGCCCGTTCGGCGTGCCGTTCGAGGTGGACCAGCTGCGGCTCCGGGTTGGCGAGCACCGCGAAGTGCGCGCCGGGCACCCAGGAGCGCAGGTGGGAACGGAGGTCCGTCGCCACCCTGTCGAGGCGGGCGACACTGCCCAGCAGGGCGCCCGCGTGCACGTAGTGCGCCAGCAGGCGGGCGGCACAGGCGAGCAGCCCGGGGCTGAAATCGCACAGGGACAACTGCCGGAGCTGGTGGGCCAGCACGGCCAGGCCGAGCGGCGGCAGGTCCACCGGCAGGATCGCGAACCGGTCGCTCTCCAGGACCGCGCGCAGGGTGTGCAGCCGGCGGACGTGGTCCGGCGGGCAGGCGGTGGAGTAGAGCGCCACGAGGTGGCCGTGGTGCTCCAGTACCGCGCCCAGTTCGTTGAGCGCCTCGTCCAGCGGCTGGGCGTGCGGGGGCCGGACGACGACGGCGGCCGGGGTCTGCCGGTCGGTGGCGGGCAGCGCGAGATCGGCGCTGGTGACTGCAATCGCGGTCGGCACGTCGCGTCCCCCACTGCGCTGCTGGCGCTGTCGGCACTGTTGGCGCTGTCGGCACTGCTGTTGGCTCAGCACCTTATCCACGAGTTCCGCCCGGGAGAACACGTTCTGGGGTACTGGCCGCCCGTCTTGGCGTCCGCCCGCCCCCGACGGGCCCCGCCGCCCGGGGAATTCCCGGTTCCGCTCACCCCCTTGACACGCACATTGGTCTGGACCACCTTGTACGCCAGTACGACGCACCACCCGCAACATCAGCACCACAGCAGCTCAGGGGCCCCTGAACGCGCAGCAGCACCACCCTGCCCAACTCCCCCCACGGAGGCACCAGTGGTACGCGCACGATCAGGAAGAGCAGCACACACGGGATGCCCCGCACGGCGCACCGTCAGGGCCCTGGCGGGACTGGCCGCCGCGGCACTGGCCTCGGCCGGCCTCGTCGCGGCGGGCGCCCCGCCCCGCCTCACCGTCCCGCCCCGCGCCACCGCCGTACCGGAGCACGCCGTCACCGGCTACTGGCAGAACTTCGACAACGGCGCCACGGTCCAGAAGCTCAAGGACGTCCCGGACGCCTACGACATCATCGCCGTCTCCTTCGCCGAGGCGACGAGCACGCCCGGCGGCCTGGACTTCCACCTCGATCCGGCGGTCGGCTACGGTTCCGCCGACGACTTCAAGGCGGACATCAAGGCCAAGCAGGCGGCCGGCAAGTCGGTGATCATCTCGGTCGGCGGCGAGAAGGGCGCGGTGTCCGTCGGCGACGACGCCTCCGCGAAGAACTTCGCCGACTCCCTCGGCAGGCTCATGGACGAGTACGGCTTCGACGGCGTCGACATCGACCTGGAGAACGGCCTCGACTCGACCTACATGACCAAGGCGCTCAAGGCCGTACACGCCAAGCACAGCGACGTGGTCGTCACCATGGCACCGCAGACGATCGACATGCAGTCGCCGCAGAACGAGTACTTCAAGACGGCCCTGAACATCAAGGACTTCCTGACGGTCGTCAACATGCAGTACTACAACAGCGGCTCGATGAACGGCTGCGACGGCAAGGTGTACGCCCAGGGCACGGTCGACTTCCTCACCTCGCTCGCCTGTGTCCAGCTGGAGGGCGGGCTCGCCCCGTCGCAGGTCGGCATCGGCGTCCCGGCGTCGTCCCGGGCGGCGGGCGGCGGGTACGCGCCGCCGTCCGTGGTGAACGCGGCGCTGGACTGTCTGACGCAGGGCGAGAACTGCGGTTCGTTCAAGCCGTCGAAGACCTATCCGGGGCTGCGGGGCGCGATGGCCTGGTCCACGAACTGGGACGCGGCGAACGGCGACGCGTTCGCGGGCCAGGTGGGGGCGCACGTGCACGGCCTGCCGTAACCGACCGTACGTATCCGGAAGACGGCCGGCCGCGCGGTGCCCGGAGCACCGCGCGGCCGGCTCACGTCTCAAGGACTGTGCGTGTCAAGGACTGTGCGAGTCAAGGACTGTGCTGGACAAGGACTGTGCGGGCCCTCACCCTTCGGCCGTCACGGCTTCGGCAGGACGCAGCCCGCGCGCCCCAGGTCCAGCTTGTTGCCGGTCCCGAAGCACTTGGGGATGGTGTAGATCTGCTGGGCGTAGTTGATGCCCTTGCGGACGGTGACCTTGCCGTTCTCGTCGATCTCGCACGGGTTGTTCATCGTGCAGCGGCCGCCGCTCTCGTTGCCCGTGTTGTTGATCGCGGTGACCTTGCCGGTGGCGGTGTCGATGACCGGCGAGCCGGACGTACCGCCGATCGTCTTGCAGGCCGGGGTGTAGCGGACCGAGTCCTTCATCAGGTACCCGCCCTCCTTCAACCGCGGGACGAACCCGTCGATGTTGCAGGAGTACGTCTTCTTCCAGTATCCGGACACGACGGTGATACCGGCGCCCTTGGCCGGGTGGCTGGTGGCGATGTCCAGCGCCTTGATGCCGTAGCGCTGCTTTATCTGGGCGTAGGTGGAGGAAAGTTCGTAGAAGGACACGTCGGTGTCGGTCATCGTGCCGTAGACGACCTTGGTGGCGCGTACGGTGCCGAGGTTGCCGGCCGAGGCGTTCAGCACGGTGAAGCTGCGGCTGGAGGGCTGGTCGACGACGACCTCGCCCGGGTCGGGCATGCCGCTCTCCAGGCAGTGGCCGTTGGACATGACCAGGGCCGGGTCGTTGTCGGTCGAGGTGGGCATCCGGACGATCGAACCCGAGCAGTTGCTGAGCGCGACCGTACCCGCGAAGTTCACGGCCTTGGGCTTGGCCTGCGCCCCGGCCTGGGCGGTCCGCACCGGCTGGAGCCGCGGCGCCGTCACGGTCCGGGCCGCGCCCCGGTCCGCCGTGGCCGTCGCGTCCGCCGTCGTGGCGGCGCCTGCCGTGCCGGTGGCGCCCATGAGCGCCGTGGCGCTCAGGACGGCCGTGGCCAGGGCGCCGACGAGAGGTCTGTTCATGTGGGGGTCCTCTCACACTGGTGAGTCCGGCGTGACGCCGGACTTGTCGTGCGCATTGTTGGTGCGGCACAGGCCGCTGGCAAGAATCTTCCGGAAACCCGCGCGAAATTGGCGTGTTTGTGTCAACGCAAAGCATTGACCGAGCCATGCCAAGGCAAAACACTGGCGCCGTCGCCAGCCTCACACCCCCACGGAGGTCACACCATGCGACCACGGTTACGCGGCAGACGGACCACCGTCCTCACCGCGCTCGTCTCCCTCGCACTGGCCGCACCCCTCGCCGCCCGTGCGGAGGACTCCCCTCCGCAGTCCCCGTCCACCAGGACCACCGCGGCCGGCACCGCGGCGGCCGACACCGGCACACCCCGCCAGTACGAGATCACCGGCCTCGCCACCGCGGCCCAGCGCAGCGCCCTCGCCTCGACGGGCGTGTCCATCGACGAGGTGCACGGCCGCACCGTCGTCATCACCGCCGACACCGCGCAGGCCGCCCTCGTACTCAAGCTCGGCCACCGGCTGCGGGCCCTGCCCGCGCCCCCTCGGGAACCGGCGACCGGGTCAAGGACTTCCCCTCCGGCTACGGCAAGTACCACAACAACGCCGAGGCCACCGCCGAGATCAACGCGCTCGTCGCCAAGTACCCGGCCATCCTCGCCAAGCGCGTCATCGGCAAGACCTACGAGGGCCGCGACATCCTCGCCCTCAAGCTCAGCAAGAACGTCGCCCAGGACGAGAACGAACCCGAGGTCCTGTTCACCGCCCACCAGCACGCGCGCGAACACCTCACCGTCGAGATGGCCCTCTACCTGCTCAACGACTACACGTCCAAGTACGGCAGCGACCCGCGCGTCACCAAGATGCTCGACTCCCGCGAGATCTGGGTCGTCCCGGACGTGAACCCGGACGGCGGCGCCTACGACATCGCCACCGGCAACTTCCGCAGCTGGCGCAAGAACCGCCAGCCCAACAGCGGCTCCGCGAACGTCGGCACCGACCTGAACCGCAACTGGGACTACAAGTGGGGCTGCTGCGGCGGCTCCTCGGGCAGCACCGGCTCCGAGACCTACCGCGGCCGGGCCCCGGCCTCCGCGCCGGAGGTCAAGGTCGTCGCCGACTTCGTCCGCAGCCGGATCGTCGGCGGCGTCCAGCAGATCAAGACCGCCATCGACTTCCACACGTACAGCGAACTGGTCCTGTGGCCGTTCGGCTGGACCTACAACGACACCGCCCCCGGCATGACCCAGGACGACCGCGACGCCTTCGCCGCCGTCGGCAAGTCCATGGCGGCCAGCAACGGCTACACCCCCGAGCAGTCCAGCGATCTCTACATCACCGACGGCTCCATCGACGACTGGCTCTGGGGCAACCAGAAGATCTTCGGCTACACCTTCGAGATGTACCCCTCCTCGGCGGGCCAGGGCGGTTTCTACCCCCGCGACTCGGTCATCGCCCGCGAAACCTCCCGCAACCGCGACGCGGTCCTGCAACTCCTGGAGAACAGCGACTGCATGTACCGGTCGATCGGCAAGGAGGCGCAGTACTGCAAGACGGGGTGAGGTGATCCTCCTAGTGGCCGAGGGCCGTCGCACAGCGGCCCCCGGCCGTCAGGATTCCCCGGCTCGCCGGGCCCGTACGGCATCGGTGTACAACTCGGCAGTCAGATCACCTTCTCCGATGCCCAATCCAGCGAGCACCGCCCGCACGTCCCCCAGAGCGTCACACAATTCTCCTCGACCCGCCACTTTCGTCTCCAACTCGACATAGGCCCCGTCGATTTCCGGGACTCGGACGAGAGTGGCGAGCATCGGTCGCTCGTGCGCGGTGAATTCATAGTTCCGGCAGTGCTTCGCAAAGGTGATCGCCTCGATGTATCCGAGACCGTTGAGCATGGCCCGGACGGCTGCCGGATCGCCGATACCCGTCTCGTACTCCGGCTTCGACCCCGACGCTTCGTCGACCCGCGCTTCTTTGTACGTCAGCAGGGACCGCGTCCCGTCCGGTCCGTCCACTGTACGGAGCCTCAACTCCCGGTCAGCCGCCTCCAAATGCGCGCCCGGAGTGTCGAAATACGTGTCCCGATACACCTCGTCACGCCCGGCGGCCAACCGGTCCAAACGCTCCCGCATCACCGCAGGGTCGCGCACATGCGCTTTCAGTTCGGCTTCGATCACGTCCCTGCCCCCAGTCGTCATACCGTACGTTCACCGTCGGCCACGGCCGTTTCCACCATGCGCCGGAAGCCGCGGAACAATGGACCGTACGGCGTCTCCATCACCTTGTATGTCGCGGACTCGTGTCCTTCCCATCCGGAGTCGAAAGCAGACACGAACATGGTGGAGTCCAGTCGGATGATCCGCCACGTGGGCAAGGTTTTGTACCGGTACACCGCTACGTCACCGCCGTCGGCAAGTTCTCGTAGTCGCGCCTCTGCGAGTCGTACCCCGCCGGCCAATGATTGCGCCGACTCACCGATTTCGGCCGCCCGGCGTGCCAGTGCAGGTGACGCAGGGTCCAGCAGGAGAACCCGCACGCGCGGTGACGCTTCCTGCGGCCAGGGCAGGCAAGGGCGCAGTAGCGAGTCCTTCAAACCGATGAGGCCAAGTCCGCGTACGGCCAGTACGTCCCACTCCGACGCGGTACGCGCCTGCTCACGGATGTCCTGGGCCGCTGCCGACTGTGTCTGGTAGACGCGGACCACTTCGGGGTACGACACCAGGTCGAAGGCCGGGCCACCAGTACGGCGTTCCCGGCCTGGCGCCAAGCCGAGCAGGTGGCGTGCGTCATCCGGCAAGTTCAGCCCGTCGGCGATCCGCTCGAACACGTCGAGACGTACGACTTCACGGCGCCCGTTGATGACCTCGTTGACGCGTGCCTGCGTCATGCCCACTGCCATGGCGATACGGGCCTGGCTGGCGCCGCCGTACTGCTGCACGTGCCGGAACACGGCACCGATGTCCCGTGATCTCAACGCCTGGCGTACCTCCGCGTGCTGCCAGGCACAGTCCGGCAACTCGACCGGCATCATCGCCGTCGCCATCGGCGCCCCTCGTGCTCACGGTGGAATGGAAAGTCATCCCACCGTGAGATGACCGGCCGGGTATCGAGATCCGAGTCACAAAGCACGAATCTGACGGGGTGAACACAGCTACCCCGTCACCACTCGTCTTCATCTACGACCGCAACGCGACGCGATCCAGCGCCATCCTGGATCTACGTCTTTCCGGCTGCGTGAACTACGCCGACCGCCATGGCTGGCAGATCGCAGGGCTGTGGGTCGACCGAGGGGACAATGCCCTCAGCACCACCCGGCCGCAGTTCTCAGCGCTCGTCGAGTCGATGGGCGCCCAAGCAGGGCGCCGGGCCACGATCTGCCTCGTGCACCACTGGTGCAGGCTCGCTCATGACGACGCACTGCGCCGTACGCTTCAGCAGCGCGTCGCCCGGGCCCGCGGCTGTACGGCCACGACTTTCGGTGACTCCGACGAGCAGGCGCACGCGGCACTGGCGGGCCTCGGTCGTGGGAGAGGCTGAACTACACCACCAAACTCACCACCGCCGCCACCACGAACCCCACCACCGACAACACCGTCTCCAGCACCGTCCACGACTTCAGTGTGTCGCGTTCGGAGATGCCGAAGTACTTGGCGACCATCCAGAAGCCGCCGTCGTTGACGTGGGAGGCGAAGATCGAGCCGGCCGAGATGGCCATGATGATCAGGGCGAGGTGGGCCTGCGGCAGACCCTGGCCGTCCACCAGGGGGAGGACGATGCCCGCGGTCGTCACGATGGCGACGGTTGCCGAGCCCTGGGCGACGCGGAGGACGACGGAGACCAGCCAGGCGAGCAGGATGACGGGGAGGCCGACGTTGTGGAAGGTGTCGGAGAGGGCGTCGGCGACGCCGCTGCCCTTGAGGACGGCGCCGAAGATGCCGCCCGCGCCGACCACCAGCAGGATGTTGCCGACCGGCTTGAGGGAGGCGGTGGAGACGGTTTCCAGGGACTTGCGGGACCAGCCGCGGCGGATGCCGAGGAGGTAGTAGGCGAGGAGGAGGGCGATCGTCAGGGCCACGAAGGGGTTGCCGAAGAACTCGACGACCGAGCGGAGGGTGGAGGGGGCCAGGGCGATGGAGGAGAAGGTGGCGAGGAGGATGAGGACGAGGGGGTGCCGATGATGGTGAGGACGGTGCCGAGGGCGACCGGCTTCTCGTGGGGCTGGACGCCTGCCGCGGACTGTTCGGCGATCACTGCCGCGCGGGCCTCCTCCGCGGCCTCGACCATGTCCTGCGGTACGGGGACGAAGAGGCGCTTGCCGATCCACGCGGCGTAGGCCCAGGCGGCCAGGACGGCGGGGATGCCGCAGACGAGGCCCATGAGGATGATCCAGCCGAGGTCCACCTTGAACAGACCGGCGGCGGCGACCGGGCCGGGGTGCGGCGGGAGGAAGGCGTGGGTCATGGAGAGGCCGGCGAGCAGCGGCATGCAGTAGAGGAGGATCGATTTGCCGGCGGGGGTCCCCCCTGCACCAAGCTTGTCGGGTGCTTGGGGGAGCTTGGCTGCCGCGTAGACGATGGGGGCCAGGACGAAGATGCCTACGTCGAAGAAGACCGGGATGCCGAAGATCAGGCCGGTCAGGCCCATCGCCAGGGGGCGCGGCGTTCGCCGAAGAGGCCCAGCAGGCGCGCGCTCAGGACTTCCGCGCCGCCGGAGACTTCGAGAATCGCGCCGAGCATGGTGCCCAGGCCGATGATGATGGCGACGTGGCCCAGGATGCCGCCCATGCCGCTCTCGATGAGGGAGGGGAGCGATGACTTCTGGACCGTACCGAAGAGTTCGGTGACCGAGAGGCCGGCTGCCAGGCCTACGGCTATGGAGACGCCCAGCAGCGCCACGAAGGGCTGGAGGCGGACTTTGATGATGAGGAAGAGGAGAAGGAGGATTCCCAGGGCGGCCACCGTGAGGAGGCCGGGGGTGCCCGGTATGAGGGCTAGCAGGCCGCCGGTGTGGGGTGGGGTCGGTGGTGTGGCGGGGGCCGCGATAGCGGTGAGGGCAGCATGGATCATGTGACGACTCCGTTGTCGGACAGGGAAGTTCCAGGCAGGGGGACCGCGGCACGGCGCCCCGGGCGGGTGGGGCGCCGTGCCGTGCGGCGGGTTCAGCGGCGGTAACGGCAAGGGGAGGTCCTGGTCAGCCCAGTACCGCGAGGGCGTCGATCTCGATGAGGAGGCCCTTGGGGAGACCGACGTACACCGTCGTACGGGCGGCCGGCGCCTCCTTGAGGCCCTCGGCCTCGAAGTAGGCGTTGTAGATCTCGTTCATCTCGGCGAAGTGGTCGACGTCGGTGAGGTAGACGCGCATCATCATCACGTCGTCCCAGCGCGCGCCGCCCTCTTCGAGGATCGCCTTGACGTTGGCGAAGGTCTGGAGGGTCTGCTCGCGCAGGGTCGGGCCGGCCGGGGTGGGGGCCTGGCCCTCGACGGCGGGCAGGAAGCCGACCTGGCCGGCGACCTGGAGGATGTTGCCCTTCTTGACGCCGTGGGAGAACTTGGCGGGCGGGGTGGTGTGGGTGGCCGGGGTGAGGGCGGTCTTCTCGGTCATGGGCGGGCTTCCTTCTGGTCTTGCGTGTCGGGTACGCGGGTGTTTCCGGAGTACTCCCGGCTGATGGCGTCCGCGGTGCGGCGTACCAGCGGGAGCAGGGTGAGGAGTTCCTCGGCCGTGACGACGACGTTCGGCGCGGAGACCGACATGGCGGCGACGAGCCGGCCGTCCGCGCCGCGGACGGGGGCCCCGACGCAGTTGATGGACTCCTCATGGCCACCGAGGTCGGTGGCCCAGCCCTGTTCGCGCACCTTGGCCAGCTCGGCCAGGAAGGCCTGGGCGTGGGGTGTCGAACGGGACGTGTAGAGGGGGTAGTCGAGCTTTTCGGCGAGCGCGCGGCGCTCGGGTTCGGGCAGGTCGGCGAGGAGCAGCTTGGCGACGGCGGCGACGGTGATGGCGACGGGTTTGCCGATGCGCGAGTACATCCGTACCGGGTAGCGGCTCTCGACCTTGTCGATGTAGAGGACCTCGTTCTCCTCGTACACCGCGAGGTGCACCGTGTGTCCGCACTTCTCGTTCAGTTCGACGAGGTGCGGATGGGCGATCTCGCGGACGTCGAGGTTCTCCACGGCTTGCTGGGCGAGGGCGAAGAGCCGGGCGCCGAGGCGGTAGCGCTGGTCGCTCTGGCGGTAGACCATGCCGTGCTCGTGGAGCGTGCGCAGCAGGCGCAGGGCGGTGGACTTGTGCACGCCGAGCCGGCCCGCCACCTGTTCGAGGTTGGCCGGGCCTTCCGCCAGCAGGGGCAGGATGCTCAGTGCGCGGTCGACTGTCTGACTCATGGGGTACGGACCTCCACCCGTGGGTTGTGCACCCCGTGGCTGGTGGTGCCGCTGCTGCGGTCAGTGGGTGCGTCACCGTCGGTGGTCCAGCCGGGGCCGAGTCGCAGTCTCCCCCAGGCGGCGGGGTCGAGGCCCGCAAGGTGGTCGGCGAGGTCGCGGGACGGGGGTGTGCCGAGGTCGCCGGGGACGGTGAGGGAGGCGGCGGCCATCAGGTGGCCGTGCCGGAGGCGGGTGAAGACGGGCAGGTCGCGGAGGGTGGCGGAGAGGAATCCGGCGGCGAAGGCGTCGCCCGCGCCGACGGGGGCGACGACGTCGACGGCGAGGGCGGGCGCGGTGGTGACCGTGTCGCTGCCGTCGGCCTGGCGGGCGTACGCGGTGGCTCCGTCGGCGCCCTGTTTGACGACGAGGACGGCGGGCTCGGGGAGGGCGTCGCGTACGGCGTCGGGTCCGTGCAGGTCCCAGGCGGCCGCGGCCTCGTCCTCGCCGACGAAGACCAGGTCGCAGTGGCGGGCGAGGTCGAGGAGGAGTCCGGGGCCGCGTACGGTGCGGTCGCGCCAGAGGCCGACGCGGTAGTTCACGTCGAAGGAGACGAGGGGCCGGCCGGGGGCCGGGGCGGTGAGGGTGCGCAGCACGTCGAGGCAGCTGTCGGAGAGGGCTGCCGTGATGCCGGTGAGGTGCAGGACGCGGGTGTCGTGGAGGGCGTCGGCGTCGAGCAGTTCGGGGGACATGGCGGAGGCGGCGGACCCGGCGCGGTAGTACGCCACCTCGGCCTCGCCCGCCTCGGTCTCCGTACCGGTGGCGCGTTCGCCGGCGGTACGGAAGTAGACGCCGGTGGGGCGGGCCGGGTCGCGCTGGACGTGGGAGACGTCCACGCCGCAGGCGGCGACGGCGTCGCGGACGTGGTCGCCGAAGGCGTCGGCGCCGAGGCGGGAGATCCAGCGGGTGCGGTGGCCGGTACGGGCGAGGGCGCAGGCGACGTTGGACTCGGCGCCGCCGATGCCACGCTCGAAGGAGGATACGTCGGCGAGTCGCCCGGGCCCGGTGGGCATGAAGGTGACCATGGTTTCGCCGAGGCAGACGACATCGACGGCGCCGGCTCGCGGCCGGGCGGGCGGCGGGCCGTCCGTGGTCCCGTCGCGGGCGGGGGCGGGCCGTCCGTCGCGTCGTCGCGGGCGGGCGCGCTGCCGTCCGCCGCGTCGTTGCCGCCGGCGCTGACGTTGCTGGACGTGGTCACGATTACCTGCACTCCTTTGCGTACGGGCCGTGTTGAGCCGTTCCGCGACGTGTTACGCACCATTGACCCGGCGATGGCTCGGATGTTAGACAGCAGTAAGCGATATGCGCAATGGGTGTTGCACAGAGTGCAACAAGAACTTGAGGAGGCCCCCATGGCCGCCGCGCCCCACGCCGACCGCAGCGCCACCGGCGCCGCACCCGGCGCCGACGCAGCCACCGCCGAGCGGCGTGCGACGACCCTCGCGGACGAGCGGGTCGACCACCGCTTCAAGGGGCTTCCCCGGATGCCGAGGGCCGTACCGTCGGCGAGCTGGCGGCCGACCGCCGGAACCTGTTCACCGGCGGCTTCACCACCCCCGTCCTCGCCCTGTCCGCCGAGTCGCTGGAACACAACCTGGCGCTGATGGAGACCTACGCCGACCGGCACGGCCTGGCCTTCGCCCCGCACGGCAAGACCTCGATGGCCCCGCAGCTCTTCGCCCGCCAGCTCGCGCACGGCGCCTGGGGCATCACCGCCGCCGTCCCCCACCAGGCCCGCGTCTACCGCGCCTACGGCATCCAGCGGATCTTCCTCGCCAACGAGGTCGTCGACGCCGCCGCGCTGCGCTGGCTCGCCGCCGAACTGGACGCCGACCCCGGCTTCCACTGCGTCTGCTACGTCGACTCGCTGCGCGGCATCGAGCTGATGGACGCCGCCCTGCGCGCGGCGGGCGCCACCCGCCCGGTGGACGTGGTCATCGAGCTGGCCGCGGGCGAGGGCGCCCGTACCGGCGTGCGGACCGACGAGGAGTGCGTCGAACTGGCCGACGCCGTGGCGGGGGTGGACACCCTGCGCCTGGCCGGCGTCGCCGGGTACGAGGGCGAGGTGCCCGACGCGACGCACGAGCGGGTGACCGCCTGGCTGCGCCGCCTCCTCGCGCTCACCGTCGCCTTCGACCGTTCCGGGCGCTTCGCCGACCTGGACGAGATCGTGCTCAGCGCGGGCGGCAGCGCCTGGTTCGACGCGGTCGCCGAGGTCTTCGACGAGGCGCCCGAGCTGTCCCGGCCGCTGCTGAAGCTGCTGCGCTCCGGCGCGTACGTCTCGCACGACGACGGCCACTACCGCCGCCTGACCCCGTTCAACCGGGTCCCGGACGAGGGCGCCCTGCAGTCCGCCTTCCGGCTCTGGTCCCAGGTCGTCTCCCGCCCGACGCCGGAGCAGGCGTTCCTGAACGCGGGCAAGCGCGACGCGGCGTACGACCTCGACCTGCCGCAGGCCCAGGTCGTACGCTCCGGCCGGGACGGTTCCGTACGGCCCGCGGACGGCGTCACCGTCACCAAGCTGTCCGACCAGCACGCCTGGGTCAGCACGGAGCGGGCCGGTGACCTGGAGGTCGGCGACTGGGTCGGGCTGGGCCTGTCGCACCCGTGCACGATCTTCGACAAGTGGCAGCTGATCCCGGTGGCCGAGGCGGACGGCACGGTCGTGGACTACGTCCGGACGTTCTTCTGACGGAACCCGTACGACGGCCCTCCCCTGAAGGCCGCGAGACTTCGGCGCGGGGCACCACCCCCGAGTCCCGTGCCGAACACCGGGGGCACCCCCGCCCCCGGCCGGCGCGTCCCACCCCGGGGCGCGCCCGGGTCCCGCTCCGGCTCATCCCCCCGACGCCGGAGCGGGGCCCGTACGCCATGGCCGCGCGGCGCGGCCCGGCTCGAAGCCTTCGACAGGAAAGGCAGTTCGGTTATGGACACCGTGGTCCGCGACGTACGCGTCATCGACGGCACCGGCACCCCCTCCTACCGGGCGGACGTCGCCCTCGACGGCGGCCGGATCGCCGAGATCCGCCGGGAGACGGACTCCGGTCCGCGGCCCGGCGCCGCCCGGGTGGTGGACGGCGCGGGCCTGGCCCTCTCCCCCGGCTTCATCGACATGCACGCGCACAGCGACCTGGCGCTGCTGCGCGACCCGTCGCACGAGGCGAAGGCGGCGCAGGGCGTCACCCTCGAAGTGATCGGGCAGGACGGCCTGTCGTACGCGCCGGTCGACGACCGTACGCTCGCCGAGGTCCGCGCCCAGATCACCGGCTGGAACGGGGACGGCTCGGACATCGACTTCAGCTGGCGCACGGTCGGCGAGTACCTGGACCGCCTCGACCACAGCTTCGACGGCCAGGGCATCGCCGTCAACGCGGCGTACCTGATCCCGCAGGGCACGGTCCGGATGCTCGCCCTCGGCTGGGACGACCGCCCGGCCACGCCCGACGAGATCGCCCGGATGCGGCAGCTCGTCGCCGAGGGCCTGGAGCAGGGCGCCGTCGGCCTGTCCTCCGGCCTCACCTACACCCCCGGCATGTACGCGGACGACGCCGAACTCACCGAGCTGTGCCGGGTCGTGGCCCGCTACGGCGGCTACTACTGCCCGCACCACCGCTCGTACGGAGCGGGCGCGCTGGGCGCGTACGAGGAGATGGTCGGCCTGACCCGCCAGGCGGGCTGCGCCCTGCACCTCGCCCACGCCACCATGAACTTCGGCGTGAACAAGGGCCGCGCGCCCGAACTCCTCGCCCTCCTGGACCGAGCCCTGGAGTCCGGCGCCGACATCACCCTCGACACCTACCCGTACACGCCCGGCTGCACGACCCTGGTCGCCATGCTGCCGAGCTGGGCGAGCGAGGGCGGCCCCGACGCGATCATGGAACGGCTGCGGGACGACGCGGCGGCCGAGCGCATCCGGCACGTCATGGAGGTGGAGGGCGCGGACGGCTGCCACGGCGTGCCGATCGCGTGGGACACCATCGAGATCTCCGGCGTCTCGCACCCGGAGCTGGCGGGGTACGTCGGCCGGACGGTGGCCGAGTCGGCGCGGGAGCGCGGCGAGGAGCCGTGGACGACGGCCCGGCGGCTGCTGGTCGAGGACCGGCTCGGCCCGACGATCCTCCAGCACGTCGGCCACGAGGAGAACGTCCGCGCGATCATGCGCCACCGGGTGCACACCGGGGGCAGCGACGGCATCCTCCAGGGCCACAAGCCGCACCCGCGGGCGTACGGCACGTTCCCGAAGTACCTGGGGACGTACGTACGGGAGCTGGGCGTGCTGTCGCTGGAGGAGTGCGTCGCACATCTGACCTCGCGCGCCGCCGCCCGGCTGCGGCTGCCCGACCGCGGCCTGGTCCGCGAGGGTTACCGCGCCGACCTGGTGCTCTTCGACCCGGAGACGGTCGGCGCCGGGTCCACCTTCGAGACGCCGCGGGTCCTGCCGACGGGCATTCCGCACGTGCTGATCGACGGGCGGTTCGTCATCGAGGACGGTCGGCGGACGGATGTGCTGGCGGGGCGGGCGGTGCGGCGAGCGCGCGTCTGACCAGGCGTATCAGCTCGTCGCCGTCGGCTGCCACGCCCAGTGCGCCGAGGTGTTCGGCGGTGCCCAGGCGTACGGGGGTGACCCGGCCCGCGTAGAAGACGACCGGGCCGGTGTACCGCTCGTCCCTGCGCAGCGCCTCCACGTGGGTGAATCCGGCCCTGCCGTCCGAGCCCCGGGCGATGTCGGAGATGATCAGGGACGGCGTCCGGGCGGCGATGGCGGCGTCGGCGGACCGGGAGTCGACGGCGGTCTCCACCGTCGCTCCCTGCTCCCGGAGCCAGACGGCCAGGCCGGTGTTGTTCTCGGGGTGGTCGTCCACCCAGAGGATGGTGTGGCCGACGAGGGTCCCGGCGGGGCGCGGGAAGCGGTCACCGGGCCTGGTGACCACGCCGGTCGGCGCGTCCGGTATCACCCCGCCGGTGATGTCCGGCACCTCCCGCTGCGGCAGCGTCACCAGCGCCCGCGCGCCCTCCCGCAGCCTGCGCACCAGTTCCTCGGAGCGGGGCAGGGCGAGCAGCCCGTCGAGCAGCGAGTTGAACGCGGAGTCGGTGACCATACCTGGGAAGACGGTGGGCAGTTCGCTCTCCAAGCTCTCCAGCGCCGCGCGCCAGTTGCCCGGACCGTGCACGATGTCCCGGGGCTCCAGAAAGGTTTCGACCAGCCGCTTTTCTTCGTCGGTCCAGTCTGCCGACGTCCGCTCCCGCCGGTACGTACAGAAGTCCGCGATCACATCCCCGCTGTCGGCCCCCGGCGGGCTGGTCATCATCCAGTAGAAGTCGGCGTAGAAGTACTGGATCAGTAACGTACGGAGGACGGCCTCCGGCGGGTGGTCCGCCCACATCGGGTTGAGGGTGGCCTCCAGGACGAAGCCGTTGACCAGCCGTTTGATGCGGCGCGGGTTGCGGGCCGAGCGTTCGGCGAGCAGTTCGACCAGGGGCGCGTCGAGCAGCCGCTCGATACCGGCGGTGCGCGCGCACCACCCGATGTACTCCTGCACGCCCTGGCCGTCGGCCACCGGGATGCGGTAGCTGGTCTGGAAGATCTTCTCCATGAAGGCGGCACCGGCCGGGGTCAGGTCGCGCAGCAGGCCGCTCGGCCCCATCGCCGAACGGTCACAGCCGATGACGAACGCCAGCCCCGGCACGTCCAGATAGACCTTGACCGCCTCGCACACCGCGAGCACCGTCTCCTCGGAGCAGCGGTCCAGATCGTCGATGAAGACGACGAGCATCCGGCGCGGTGAGTAGTCCGCGGTCTCGGCCCACTCCTGGGCCAGATCGCGGATCGCGTCGCGCATCTCGTTGCGCGCCTGGGAGTTGACGGACAGGTTGCTCCACAGCTCGTCGACCAGCCCGGCGGCGCCCAGCGGCCCGGCCACGAGAGCTGCCAGCGCGCGCAGGGCCCGCAGCAGGGCCCGCTGTTCGGAGACCCGGTGCAGCGCCCGCCGCAGCAGCCTGCGGTCGAAGCGCATCAGCACCGACTTGATGAGCCCTTCCAGGGCGTCGGCGCCGGACGAGGTCCAGGCGTTGTACCAGACGGTGTGCACCTCGGGCGCGTTCGCCAGCTCGCCGCGCACCAGCTGCATCAGGCTGCTCTTGCCCATCCCCCACCCGGCGTCGACGGCGAGGGTGAACGGGGTGGAGGCCCGGGAGGCGACCAGCAGGCCCGCGAGCTGCCGGGCGGCCTGCCCCGCGCCGAGCAGGTCGGTGCCGGCGGTGTCCACCGGCTCGTCGTTGAGCAGAGCGAGCCGTCGCTCCGATGACACCATGCCGCCGCCCCCATGATCGTCCGATCACCGCCCCGGAGCGTACCGCCGGTGCGCCGGGCGCGGGGGCCGTTCGCGCACGCCCCCGCCGGCACTCGGGGCGCCGCTCCGTCACGGCGGGTGAGCAACCCCACACCACCGGGCGTCCAGGGTGAACCAAAACACCAGGCGGGGGGTGTTACGCGCCCGTATGGTGGCTGGCATGCAGGTGATCCAGTCAACGAAGCTCGCCAACGTCTGCTACGAGATCCGGGGCCCGGTCCTTGAGGAGGCGATGCGGCTCGAAGCAGCGGGACACCGCATCCTCAAGCTCAACACCGGCAATCCGGCGGCGTTCGGATTCGAGTGCCCGCCGGAAATCCTGGAGGACATCCTCCGTACGGTCGGCACCGCCCACGGCTACGGCGACGCGAAGGGGCTGCTCTCCGCCCGGCGCGCGGTGATGCAGCACTACCAGACCAAGGGCATCGAGCTGTCGGTCGACGACGTCTACCTCGGCAACGGCGTCTCCGAGCTGATCCAGATGTCGATGCAGGCGCTGCTGGACGACGGCGACGAGGTGCTCGTACCGGCCCCGGACTACCCGCTGTGGACCGCCTCGGTCTCGCTGTCCGGCGGTACGGCGGTGCACTACCGCTGCGACGAGCAGGCGGACTGGATGCCGGACCTCGCCGACATCGAGCGCAAGGTCACCGACCGCACCAAGGCCATCGTCGTCATCAACCCGAACAACCCGACGGGCGCGGTGTACGACGACGAGCTGCTGCGCGGCATCGCCGAGATCGCCCGCCGGCACAACCTGATCGTCTGTGCCGACGAGATCTACGACAAGATCCTCTACGACGGCGTCACCCACACCCCGTTCGCCTCGCTCGCGCCCGACCTGCTGACCCTGACGTTCAACGGGCTCTCCAAGTCCTACCGGGTGGCGGGCTACCGCAGCGGCTGGATGGCGGTCTGCGGCCCGAAGGCGCACGCGGCCTCGTACATCGAGGGGCTGACGATCCTCGCCAACATGCGGCTGTGCGCCAACATGCCCGCGCAGCACGCCGTGGCCACCGCCCTCGGCGGGCACCAGTCGATCAACGACCTGGTGCTGCCGGGCGGGCGCCTGCTGGAGCAGCGGGACACCGCGTACGACCTGCTCACCCAGATCCCGGGCATCACCTGCACCAAGCCGAAGGGCGCGCTGTACGCCTTCCCGCGGCTGGACCCGAAGGTCTACAAGATCAAGGACGACCGGCAGATGGTGCTGGACCTGCTGCGCGCCGAGAAGATCATGATCGTGCACGGTACGGGCTTCAACTGGCCGGAGCCGGACCACTTCCGCCTGGTCACGCTGCCGAACAAGGACGATCTGACGGACGCGGTGACCCGGATCGGCAGGTTCCTGGACGGGTACGGGCAGTACTGAGCGGGGCCCGGCCGGGAGTCGGCCGGGGCCCAGGCGGAGCCCGGCCAGGGGGCACGCCTCGCCTCCGGCGAATGTCACCCGTACGTGGACTGTACGGATCACAACTTTAGACAGTGTCTAAGCTAGGATGGTCTCCTAGCCTTGAGCGTTGCCAGGAGGCCGTCCCATGTACGAACCGATCCGCACCAAGTCGGTCCACTCCATGGCCGCCGACCAGGAGGTCCCTCACCGGTCCCGTACCGAGGAACTGGACATCCGGCTCGCCGGTCATCTGACCGCGCTGCTCACCGTCACCGACGAGCTGCGCGCCACCGTCACCGATCCCGCACTGGACGAGGCCGCCGAGCGCATCGCCGAGCAGGTGACGCGGCTGCGCGGCGGGGCGTACCCGCTGCGTGCCGCGCCGACCGGCGGCGGCGACCCGGCCCGCGCGCCCCGGCTGCACCGGCGCGCCCGGATGCTGGCCGGGAGCGCCCTTGCCGTCGCCACCTCGCGGTCCGACGCCGCGGCCGCCGCGCTCGCGGCGGAGCGCATGGAGGCGCACGAGGCCGACGGGGCGGTGCAGGAGCTGGCCACGGCTTGATCCGGGCCGAGCCGACTCGATCCGAGCCGGGTAGGGGCGGGACGACCGCGAGCCGCCGGCCCGGCTGACCGCTGACCGCTGACCGCTGACCGCTGACCGCTGACCGCTGACCGCTGACCGCTGAAACGAGACGGCCGGGGCCACGTGTTCGTGCACGTGACCCCGGCCGTCGGCCGTGGGGCCCGGTCCGTACCGGGCCGTTCCCGTACTACCCCAGTCGGCGTACGAGCGCGTGGTACTCGTCCCACAGTTCCTTCGGTGTGTGGTCACCGAAGGTGTTCAGGTGGTCGGGGATGAGCGCCGCCTCCTCGCGCCACACGTCCTTGTCGACGGTGAGCAGGAAGTCCAGCCCGGCGTCGTCCAGGCCGAGGCCGTCGGTGTCCAGTGCCTCCTTCGTCGGCAGCACGCCGATGGGCGTCTCGACACCCTCGGCCTTGCCGTCCAGGCGCTCGACGATCCACTTCAGCACCCGGCTGTTCTCGCCGAAGCCCGGCCACACGAAGCGGCCCGACGCGTCCTTGCGGAACCAGTTGACGTAGTAGATCTTCGGCAGCTTCGCCTGGTCCTTGTCGGCGCCGACCTTGATCCAGTGGCCCATGTAGTCGCCCATGTTGTAGCCGCAGAACGGCAGCATGGCGAACGGGTCGCGGCGCAGCTCGCCGACCTTGCCCTCGGCCGCGGCGGTCTTCTCGCTCGCCACGTTCGCGCCGAGGAAGACACCGTGCTGCCAGGTCAGCGACTCGGTCACCAGCGGTACGGCGCTGGCGCGGCGGCCACCGAAGAGGATGGCCGAGATCGGCACGCCCTTGGGGTCCTCCCACTCGGGCGCGATGATCGGGCACTGGCCGGCCGGGACGGTGAAGCGGGCGTTGGGGTGGGCCGCCGGGGTACCGGACTCCGGCGTCCAGTCGTTGCCCTTCCAGTCCGTCAGGTGGGCGGGCGCCTCCTCGGTCATGCCCTCCCACCACACGTCGCCGTCGTCGGTCAGCGCGACGTTGGTGAAGACGGAGTTGCCCCACATCGTCTTCATGGCGTTGGCGTTGGTGTGCTCGCCGGTGCCGGGCGCGACACCGAAGAAACCGGCCTCCGGGTTGATCGCGTACAGGCGGCCGTCCTCGCCGAACCGCATCCAGGCGATGTCGTCACCGATGGTCTCGACCGTCCAGCCGGAGATCGTGGGCTCCAGCATCGCGAGGTTGGTCTTGCCGCAGGCGCTCGGGAAGGCCGCGGCGACGTACTTGGCCTCACCCTGCGGCGGGGTGAGCTTGAGGATGAGCATGTGCTCGGCGAGCCAGCCCTCGTCGCGCGCCATGACGGAGGCGATGCGCAGCGCGTAACACTTCTTGCCCAGCAGGGCGTTGCCGCCGTAACCGGAGCCGAACGACCAGATCTCGCGGTCCTCGGGGAAGTGCGAGATGTACTTCGTGGGGTTGCACGGCCACGGCACGTCGGCCTCACCGGCGGCCAGCGGGGCGCCGAGGGTGTGCACGGCCTTGACGAAGAAGCCGTCCTCGCCCAGCTCGTCCAGGACGGCCTGGCCCATCCGGGTCATGGTGCGCATCGAGACGGCGACGTACGCCGAGTCGGTGATCTCCACGCCGAGCGCGGAGAGCGGCGAGCCGAGCGGGCCCATGCAGAACGGGACGACGTACATCGTCCGGCCGCGCATCGCGCCGCGGAAGACGCCCTGCTCACCGGTGAAGATGTCGCGCATCTCCGCCGGGGCCTTCCAGTGGTTGGTCGGGCCGGCGTCCTCCTCCTTCTCGGAGCAGATGAAGGTGCGGTCCTCGACCCGGGCGACGTCGGAGGGGTCGGAAGCGGCGTAGTAGGAGTTGGGGCGCTTGACCGGGTCCAGCTTCGTGAAGGTGCCCTTCGCGACGAGCTCCTCGCACAGGCGCTCGTACTCCGCCTCCGAACCGTCGCACCACACGACGCGGTCCGGCTCGGTGACGGCTGCGATCTCGTCGACCCAGGAGATCAGTTCCTGGTGGTTGGTCGGTACGGGGGAGGGAGCCGCGTTGTCGCGCGCCACGATCGCTCCTAGATGAGGGTTTGGGACGGACCACTGTCCGCGTACACGCCGGCAGAGCCCGCTTCTGAAGATGCCTGCCCCTTGGGGGCTGCGACCCGGATGCTTCGCGACCGCTCATCCGGTGCCGACCGCACTCATTTGATCATCCGATCCTCATGGGCATCTGTCCAGAGGAGGTTCTCGTGACCGTCACCACTTCCGGACCGATCTGTAACCTACGGTTGCGTAGGTAGCATTGCGCCCATGACTTCCGCGCCCGACGCCGCCGAAAGCCGCTCTTCCTCCGTCACCAGCGCGGCCGCCGACGCAGCATCCGCGGTCGCCGCGAAGGCCGCGCCGCTCAAGCCCAAGCTGCGGGGCTGGCTGCACGCGGGGATGTTCCCCGCCGCCCTCGTCTCCGGAGTGGTGCTCACGGCCCTGGCCGACAGCACCCGCGGCCGGATCGCCTGTGCCGTCTACACCCTCTCCGCGTGCCTGCTCTTCGGGATCAGCGCCCTGTACCACCGCGGTAATTGGGGCCCACGTGCCGAAGCCGTGCTACGGCGACTGGATCACGCCAATATTTTCCTGATCATCGCGGGCACCTACACCCCGCTGACCATGCTGCTGGTCCCTGGCGGCCGCGGCCAGGCACTCCTGTGGGCCGTGTGGGCGGCCGCCCTCGCCGGCATCGCCTTCCGCGTCTTCTGGGTGGGCGCGCCGCGCTGGCTCTACACACCCTGCTACATCGCGATGGGCTGGGCGGCCGTCTTCTTCCTGCCCGACTTCGCGCGCAAGGGCGGCATCGCCGTACTCGTCCTGGTCGTCGTCGGCGGCATCCTCTACAGCGCGGGCGGCATCATCTACGGCATCAAGCGCCCCAACCCCTCACCGCGGTGGTTCGGTTTCCACGAGGTCTTCCACTCCCTGACACTGGCGGCGTTCGTGGTGCACTACGTCGGCATCTCACTGGTGGCCTATTCGCACGCCTGAGGCACCCGGCGCGACATCCACGCCGCCGACGACACCCGCACCGCCGCCCTCCGCGCCGTCCTCACCGCCCCGTCGGCGCGCGCCCCCGCACCCTGACGTGGCCGCGGCCTCGACGCCGCGGCCACCTGCCATGCCAGGGCCGTCACCCCGGCCAGCACCAGCGCGACCACCGCGGTCGTGCCGCCGACGAGGAACCCTCCGACGCACAGCGCTGCCGCGAACACGGCGAACACATCGATCGCAGTACGCATACCCGCAACACCCCCTCCAAGCATCACTGACAGTGATCTTGCCCTCGCTGAAGCGTTACACACACCACTGACAGACAAGGGCATATCAAGGAACACCGACGGTCCGACACCCTCCTGCGTGCGGAAGCGGCCCGGACCGCCGGACAATGACGCTCATGGCCCGCGCACAGAACTCCGCCACTCAGCCCGGCACTCCCAAGGTCGGGCTGCGGGAGCGGAAGAAGATCCAGACCCGGCAGGCGATCCGCCGGGCCGCCTACCGGCTCTTCGCGGAGTACGGCTACGAGGCGACCTCCGTCGACCGGATCGCCGAGGCCGCCGAGGTCTCCCCCAGCACGGTCTTCCGCTACTTCCCCACGCGGGAGGACATCGTGCTCACCGACGAGTACGACCCGCTCCTGGAGGCGGGGCTGCGGGCCAGACCCGCCGGCGAGCCGATGACCGAGTCGATGCGGCACGTGGCCGTCGAGGCGCTGCGGCGCCTGTCGGCCGAGGAGCGCGCCGAACTGGTCCAGCGCGCCCGGCTCATCCGCGAGGTGCCCGCGATCCGGGGCCGTACGGCGGAGAACACCGCGCGGGACAGCGCCATGATCAGCGCCGTACTGGCGGAGCGGACCGGCCGCTCCGCCGACGACCTGGAGGTCCGGGTGATCTCCACGGCCCTTCTGGCCGGGCTCCAGGAGGCGCTGCTGCACTGGGTCGCGGACGGGCAGCGGGACGATCTCGGCACCCTCATCGACCGCGCGATGAACGTACTCGGCCGGGGACTGACGCTGTGAGCGCGCGCCGCGCCCGCACCGCCTCACTCCCGTAAGGCCCTCCCTCCCTCACTCCCGTAAAGCCCTCCCGTACGGCGCCACCCGCCCCGGCTCCCTGGCCGGTTCCCCCAGCCGCCGGGCCAGCCGCCCGCGCAGCCGCGTCAGCCGCACGATCCGGGCGTCCAGGTCGGCCAGCCGACGGCGGGCCACCTCCGCCGCCGTACGGGAGTGCTGCGTCGGCCCGAGGTCCGCCACGCCGCCCTGGGTGAAGAACAACTCCGGAATGCCCTCGGGCGGCAGCGCGTCGAGCAGCGGCGCGAAGGACCGGATGTCGCCCACCGTCAGCCCGGCGTCCAGCAGTTCACGCACCGTACGCAGCTTCCGTACGTCCTCCGGCTCGTACACCCGGTGCCCCGACGGCGTACGCCGGGCGATCACCAGCCCGTGCTCCTCGTAGTAGCGCAGCGCCCTGGCCGTCATGCCCGCCGCGGCCGCGGCGTCCCCGATCCGCATCCGGTCCTCCCCCGCCGGGGCCCGGTCGGTGGTGCCCCGCTGCGTACGTCGTCTCACTCAGACCGTACGTCGTCGGCCGGAGCACACCGACGGACCCGCGCCACGGGAAGCCCCCTCACCTCTGCCCTCAGCTCCTCCCTCGCCACTCCCCTCACAACTCCACGAGCACAGCTCCCAGATGCCGCCCCTCGATCAGCTCCCGCAGGGCGCGCGGCGCCTCCTGGATGCCGTGCAGCCGCGCGTGCGGGAAGGTGAGGGTGCCGTCCCGGAGGCTGCGCCCGAAGACCTCGTTCCACTCGGGGATCAGGTCGGGGTGGTCGTAGAGCGCGATGCCGCGCAGGGTGACGCCGCGCGCCACCAGGGACAGCGTGTCGATCTCCGTGGTGTGCGTGCCGGCGTCGGAGAGCTGGTTGGAGAGCGCGCCGACGAGTGCGATACGGGCACCGCGGTTGGCGAGCGTGATGGCGGCCTGCAACTGCTCGCCGCCCACGTTGTCGAAGACCGCGTCGACGCCCTCCGGAGCGGCCTTGCGCAACTGCTCCTCGATCGGGCCGGCACCGCGGATCACCGCCGCGTCGTACCCCAGCTCGTCGACCAGGCGGTCGGCCTTGCGCTGCGATCCCGTACTGCCGATGACCCGCCCGGCACCACGCAACCGGGCGATCTGGCCCGCCAGCGACCCGACCCCGCCGGCCGCGCCCGACACGAACACCGTGTCCCCCGGGCGCACCTCGGCGCCCCGGACGACGCCCATGTAGGCGGTCGGGCCCTGCGACAGGTAGGCGGCCGGGTCGGGCAGCAGGTCACGGTCCCTGCGGTGCACCTCGGCGGCGTCGACCAGGGCGTACTCCCGCCAGCCGAAGTGGTGTTCCACCAGGTCACCGGGGGTGAAGTCGGTGCCGGGCGCGTCCACCACCTCACCGACGGCCGACCCGTACAGCGGCTCGCCCGGTACGAAGGACGGCATCGGGACCGTGGTGTCCTCGTCCATGAGCGTCCGCATGACGGCGGCGACGGCCATGGTGGTGTTGCGTACAAGCACCTGCCCGGCCGCCGGCTCGGGCACCGGCACCTCGACGACCTCGAACAGGTCGTCGGTGAGCGGGCCCCGCGGGCGGCCTGCGAGGCGGACTTCGTGGTGGGTGGCGGGGAGGCCGCCACCGGTGCGGTGCGTGCGGTTCGTCATGCCGTCACGCTAAAAGTTGACGCCCGCGTGAAGTTCAAGCCCGCTTTGCGGCCTAGGACTTCGGACGGAGGAGGTCGGCGGGACCGGGGGCATGCCGGCGCCCCCTCTCAGCCGCCGCTCAGCTTCTCCCCCAGTTCCCCGGGGTCGGTCGCCGGCCGCTCGCACGTGAAGTGGCGGCAGACGTACGCGGCGGCCCGGCCGTCGGCCAGCGGGCGGTCCTTCAGCAGCGGCACCTCGTCCGACCCCGGCTCCCCGAAGGCGACCACCGCACCGGGCGCGGTGCCCAGCAGGGCGGCGCGGTGCAGCGCCCGGGTGGCCGGGTCACCGTCCGGACCGACCACCGCGACCTCGCGCGGCCCGTCCAGCGCGGCCTCGGCGACGGCCAGCCCCCACCCGATGAAGCGCGGCGCCCGGCCGCTCAGCGCCTTGACGACGCCGAGGGCGCGCTCGGCGGCGTCCCGGTGCGGGCTGCTGCCGGTCAGCGCCGCGTACGACAGGAGCGCGCCGGCGGCCGCGGTCCACCCGGAGGGCGTGGCGTTGTCGGTGGGGTCCTGCGGGCGGCGGATCAGCTGCTCGGCGTCGTCGGCGGTGTCGTAGAGCGTGCCGTCCTCGGCGGTGAAGTGGACGAGCACGGTGTCCAGGAAGAGGCCGGCGAACTCCACCCAGACGCCCTCCCCGGTGACCGAGGAGAGCGCGACGAAGCCCTCGGCGACGTCCGCGTAGTCCTCCAGGACGCCGGTGTTGGCGCCCGCGACGCCGTCCCGCGAGGTGCGGTGCAGCCGTGCCTGCCAGTCCATGTGGACGCGGACGAGCAGGTCGGCGGCGTCCGTGGCGGCCTGCACCAGGTCCGGCCGGTCGAAGTAGGCGCCGGTCTCGGCGAGGGCCGCGACGGCCAGGCCGTTCCAGGCGGCGACGACCTTGTCGTCCCGCCCGGGGCGCGGCCGGGAGTCGCGAGCCGCGCGCAGTCGCTCCTTGATGCTCGCGATCCGTGCCGCGTCCACCAGGTCGTCGGTGTCGGGGAGTTGCAGGACGGAGGCGCCCTCCTCGAAGGTGCCCTCCTGCGTCACGCCGAAGTGGTGCGCGGCGATCCCGGCGTCCTTCTCCCCCAGGACGTCGCGCAACTGCTCCGGCGTCCACACGTAGTACGCGCCTTCGACGTGCCGGCCGCTGCCGTCGTCGGAGTCGGCGTCCAGCGCGGAGGCGAAACCGCCCTGTTCCGTACGGAGTTCCCGCACCATGAACTCGGCGGTCTCGACGGCGACACGACGGGCCAGGTCCGACCCGGTGGCGCGCCACAGGTGCGCGTACGTACGGCAGAGCAGCGCGTTGTCGTACAGCATCTTCTCGAAGTGCGGCACCGTCCAGGTCTCGTCCACCGCGTAGCGCGCGAAACCGCCGCCGAGCTGGTCGTAGATGCCGCCGCGGGCCATCGCCTCCGCGGTCGCCTGCACCATTTGCAGGGCGGCCTCGGACTGCGTACGGGCGTGGTGGCGCAGCAGGAATTCCAGCGCCATGGACGGCGGGAACTTCGGCGCGCCGCCGAATCCGCCGTGTACGGCGTCGAAGTCGCGGGTCAGCGTGAGCAGCGCGTTCGCCAGGTCCTCCGGGCCCGGCGGCACCGGTTCACCGTTGGCCAGCGACGCGGAGAGCGACCGCGCTGACAGGTCGGCGACGATCCGCCCGGCGACCTCGCCCACCTCGTCCCGGCGGTCCGTCCACGCGCTCCGCACCCCCTGGAGCACCTGCGGGAAGGAGGGCATGCCGTGACGCGGCTGCGGCGGGAAGTACGTACCGAAGTAGAACGGCTCACCCTCGGGCGTCAGAAAGACGGTCATCGGCCAGCCGCCCTGCCCGGTGGCGGCCTGCACGGCCTCCATGTACACGGCGTCCACGTCGGGCCGCTCCTCGCGGTCCACCTTCACCGGCACGAAGTGCTCGTTGATCAGCGCCGCGATCCCCGCGTCCTCGAAGCTCTCGTGCGCCATCACGTGGCACCAGTGGCACGCGGAGTAGCCGACCGACAGCAGCACGGGCACATCGCGCCGTCGCGCTTCCTCGAAAGCCTCCGGCGTCCAGGGCCACCAGTCGACCGGATTGTCCGCGTGCTGAAGCAAATAAGGCGAGGTCACGCCAGCCAGCCGGTTCATGCGGTCCAGCCTCTCACAGTGCCCGATCCGGCCGGTGAAGCGCGCACGGGCGCTGCCTCGCTCGGCTGAATCGCGCTCATGGGCTGTCGCGGGGTGAGCGACAGCCTCCTCATCCGCCACAACTCGCCCGGGACGAGGGCGTCAGGGCGGCTCACCGGGCCCACCTGGCGGACGTCGACGCGTCCAGGGAGAACCGCCGGCCTCAGGGCTGCCGGTGAGCCGGGGCAGGGACGGAACGGAGCGAAGCGGAAGGACGATCGCGCTCTCGCCGTATCAGGCACCTCGACGGCACAGGGCAGTAGGCTGATCCCAGCAGCGCCCGAACTGTTGAGGCTCCTCGGAGGAGGTACACCATGTCCGCCGAGATGGTGGCACCCGCGTGGATGCACACCCAGATCACCGCGGAGCAGTACGACTCCTGGTCCGAAGAACAGTGTGCCGGCATTGAGATCGTGGACGGGATGGTCGTCGTGAGCCCCAGCGCCTCCAAGCGGCACAACCGTCTGGCCCGGATACTCGCCAATGCCCTGGACGCCGCCGCAGGCCGGACTGGAACGCCGACACGGGCTTCGACGTCCGGCTGCAGGACGTTCCCCTCACCAACCGCCGCCCGGATGTCACCGTCTACCGGGCGGAGACCATCGACCTCACACCCACCCGCCCCGACCACGTACTCCTGGTCGTCGAGGTCGTGTCGCCCGGTTCGGAGACCACCGACCGGGTCGTGAAGGTGAACCAGTACGCCAAGGCCGGAATCCCCTTCTACTGGCGGGTCGAGCAGGCCGCCACCGGCGTCCCCGTCATCTACACCTACGTCCTCGACCCCGCCACCAGGGCCTACCGGGACGGCGAGGTGTTCACCGGCGTGATCAAGGCTGCCGCGCCCTTCTCCGTCGCCGTGGATCTGGGAACCGTCTGATCGAGCTGCAAGGCCATCACTGAAGCTGTCCGCCACCGGCTCGCGATGGACGGGCTCGCCGAGATCGTCGCCTCCCGCGAGGCCGAACACGGCGCGCTCACCGAGCAGGAGATCGAAGCGGCACACCAAGAGCTGTTCGGCGACGAGGGCGCGCGGGACACGGCCAGGGCGCCGCGCGAAGGAGCCGCGCGCCCGCTTCGTGGCGATTCGCGGCCCCGGGCGTGCGTGTCGCGGGCTCAGGCGATCGCCGCGATGTCCCCGTCGCCGAAGTAGCCGGCCTGGTGCAGCCGGTCGCCCAGCACGACGGCGAAGCGGGCGAGGATGCCCTGGTCGGAGATGTGCCCTCGCTCGATCTGTGACACCCGTCCCTTGGTGACGCCCATGGGGTCGGCCACGTCCTGCCGGGTCGGCCCACCCAGCCCGAAAGCCCCTCGGTGGATAGCCCACGGCCAACGCGGGGAGTTATCCACAGGCCTGCCGGATTTCGCGCGGAAGCGGAACACTGTGGGTACGGGAACCGATCACCGCGGGCCGGGGCGGGGCGCTGCTCCGGCCGTCGGGGAGCGGTGGGAGGCCGGGGAGTCCGGGAGTGCCGGGACCTGCCGGGACGCTGGGAACTGCAGGAGGGGAAGGCATGGCGGGCTCACTGGCTGTGCTGCGCGACCGTCATCGGGCGGAAGCGGACGGGCTGTTGTCGCGGGCCGTCGAGGAGGAGGTCCGGCGTTCGGGCGGGACACTGGACCGGGGTGTGCTGCTGGCCCGGGCGCGGGCGGTGCTGGACGAACTGGCCGGTGCGGCGTCCGAGGAGTACGGCGCGTACGTGCACGCGCTGGACGAGTCGGCGGCCGGGCAGCGCCCGCTGTCCGAGCGGCTGACGCGCAAGGAGTTGAGCACGCCCGCGGTGGCCACGGCGGTCGCGGCGGTCGCCGCCTTCGGCACGGACCTCGCGTTCGGGACGGGGCCCGGCACGGCGTTCGGCGTCGGTGTCTCGGTGGTGGCCGCGGGCGCCGCGGCCACGGTCGTGAAGCTGACGGCGGGACACTGGCCCGCGGCCCACCGGCAGGCGGGGATGCGCGGGCAGCCGGGCGGGCCCGAGCAGTTGCGGTTGCAATGGCTGACGGCCCTGGAGGTACGCGGTATCCGGCCGTTCCTGGACCAGCAGCGGATGCTCACGGCGACGGCGCGCGGCAGTTCCTCCGGTACGCCCGCGGCCTCCCGCGGCAGCCGGGTGCCGCAGCTGCGCGGCGCGGACCGCAGCGCGGCGGCCCGCCAGCGGTCCGTGCTGGAGCAGTCCTTCTCCCATCTGCCGCAGCCGGAGCAGCTGTTCGCGGGGCGGCGGGCCCATCTGGCGCAGATCGCGCAGTGGGTGCACGCGGCCCGCGCGAGTACGGAGACCCGGCCGACGGTCGTGGTGCTGCACGGCGAGCCCGGCTCGGGGCGTACGGCGCTGGCGGTGCGGGCCGCGCACCAGCTGCGGGACCAGTTCCGCGGCGCGTGCGTGGTGGATCTGCGCGGGGACACCCCGGGCGAGACGCCGCTGCCGACCAGGGACGCGCTGCTGCATCTGCTCAACCGGCTCGGCGCGCCGCGCGAGCAGCTCCTCTTCCGCGAGCGCCCCTCCCAGGAGCAGCACGTCAAGCGGCTCACGGAGCTGTACCACAAGCATCTGACGGGCCTGCCCGTCACGGTTCTGCTGGACGACGCCTCGGACCCGGAGCAGGTGCGCCTGCTGGTGCCGGACCGTTCCGACAGCCTGGTGCTGGTGACGACCCGCGAGCCGATGGACCTGCCCGGCGATCTCCAGGCGTGGGTGCATCAGCTGCCGGTGGGCGCGCTGGACTCGGCGGGCACCGAGGAGCTGCTGCGGGCGGCGGCCGACGAGTCCGTGGGCGAGACCGGTCCGTACGACCATCAGTCCGTCGAGCGGATCGCGCAGCTGTGTGCGGGGCTGCCGCTGGCGCTGCGGGTGGCCGGTTCGTCGCTGGGGCCCCGGTCGCCCGCCACGCTGGCGGCGGACCTCGCGGAGAGCGCCGCGCGCTCTCCGGCCGCCGAGGACCGGGCGACCCCGGCCGAGGCGGCACTGTGGCTGCGCTACGGCGACCAGCCGGAGGCGTCCCGCCGGCTGCTGCGCCGGCTGGCGCTGGTGGGGCGGGCCAGCCTGGGGGCGGCCGCCGCGGCGGCGCTGCTGGGCGTGGACGTGCCGGAGGCCGAGCGGCGGCTGTCGGCGCTGGCCGCCGCGGGCCTGATCGAGCACGTGCGCGGCGACCGCTACCGTCTGCACGCCCTGGTGCACCATTTCGCGCACGCCCGCCTGGTGGACGAGGAGGACCCGGCCGAGCGTGCCACGGCCCAGGAGCGGCTGATCCGCAGCTACGCGGAGCTGGCGGACTCGGTGATCCGCCTGGTGGACGGCCGTACGTCCACCCGTGCCGACCGCTTCGGCTCGCACGGCTTCACCTCGCTGGACGCCGCGCTCCAGTGGCTGGACGACGAGACCAGCTTCATCACCGCCGCGCTGCGCCACGCCGACCAGGACGTGGACCAGGCGACCGTCTCGCACCTGCTGGGCGCCCTGGCCGACTACTGCCTGCTGCGCGGCGACCTGTACCGCCTCGGGGAGCTGAGCGAGCTGACCAAGGCCGCCGACCGGGGGCTGCTCGTACGGTCCGTGCAGTGGCGCACCGGCATCGCCGCCCGGCAGCTCGGTGAGCTGGACAAGGCCCGTACGACCCTGACGTCGGTGGTCAACCTGTATTTCGAGGCGCAGCACCCGGTCGGTGCCGCGCGCGCCCTGCGCGACCTGGGGATCACGCTCCAGCAGCAGGGCAATCTGACGGAGGCCGCGGCGAAGCTGCGCGAGGCCCTGGAGATGCAGTCCGGCCCGGAGGTGCGCGGTGACCGGGCCTGGACGCTGCACGCCCTGGCGGCCGTGGAGCGCGACCGCGCGCAGGTGGCCGAGGCGCTGGCGCTGCTGCGCGAGTCCCTGGAGCTGCACCGGGAGAGCGAGAGCCTGCACGGCCAGGCGTGGGCGCACTTCCAGCTCGGCCAGGTGTATCTGCGGATGGGCGAGGTCCCGGAGGCGGAGCGCGAGTTCCACGCGGCCATGGATCTGTACGGCCGTACGCACGACGACCGCGGCGAGGCGTGGGCGATGACCCAGCTGGCGCGGGCCCGGCTGGTGGACGCCGACCCGGCCCCGGCGGTGGACCGGCTGCGCCAGGCCCTGCCCCTGCACCGCCGCCACGAGGACGCCCGCGGCGAGGCGTGGACGCTGTACTACCTCGGCCAGTCGCTGGAGGAGGAGGGCGACCTGGACGCGGCACTGCGGCACCTGGAGCGGTCCCGGACGATGTTCAGCCGGATGCAGGACGGCTACGGCCTCGCCTGCGCCCGGCACCACTCGGGGCGCGTCACCCGTGACCTGCGGGCCGCGCAGACCGGCTCACTGCGCAACAGCGGCTTCGCCCGGCAGCTCCTCCAGGACGCCCGCAAGGACTTCCAGCGGATCGGCGTGCCGCACGGGGAGGCGTGGTCCTGCCTGGAGTTGGTGATCATCGACGCGGGCAACGGGCGCGCGGCGCAGGCGCTGGAGCTGGCCGACGAGGCGGCGCGGACGTTCGCCGGCTACGGCGACCGGCGCGGCGAGGACTGGGCCCGTTTCCTGCGCTGCACGCTGCTGCCGTTCGCCTCACCGGGCGGCTCGGTGGTCGGCGCGGCGGTCGCGCAGGAGGAGCTGGCCCGGCTCGCGCAGGAAAGGCACCCGACCCGGGACTCGAAGCTGGAGGACTGCGCGGAGACGTTCGCGCTGCTGCTGGAGCGCGGCGTCGAGCCGGAAACGGGGTGGGAGGCATGGCGGCTCGGCATGGTGCCGAACCGCCACGCGCGCGAGGTCATGGGGGTGACCGTTCCCTCGTCGCAGTGACCTGGGGCGCTCCCCGGCGGGGTGGCCGGAGGCGATCCCTCAGTGGGGTGACCGGGGTGGCCTGGGCGGCCGGAGGTGTCCCCCGGCACAGCAAGACGTCCGGGGACGCGCTCAGCCCGCCTCGGGCCGTGCCTTCCCCGAGGGCTGCCCCTTCGCCTGGTTCTTCGGCGCCTGGCTCTTCGGCGCCTGGCTCTTCGGCGCCTGATTCTTCGGCGCCTGATTCTTCGCCTGCCCCTTCACGGCGCCGGGCGTCTCCGTGCCGCCGGAGGTGCCGGGCGCCTCCGGAGCCTCCTCGAAGTCGACCTTCTTCATCCGCTTGTTCATGGACTTCATCAGCAGCCACACGGCGCCGCCGATGACCGCGAACACGATGAAGCCGAGGACGCCCGGGGTCACCTTGTCCTTGTCGAAGCTGTCGGCAAGGGTGACGAAGGGCGTCACGGCGAGGGTGCTAGTCGCGCTCATCATGGAGTCAATTGTTGCGGATGCCCGCGAAGAGGTCGTCCTCGGGGAGGGACGTGTCGACGAGCGACTTGGCGAGCTCGTACTCCTCCGTGGGCCAGACCTCCTTCTGGATGTCCATCGGCACCCGGAACCAGCCGCCGTCGGGGTCGATCTGCGTCGCGTGCGCGATCAGCGCCTTGTCGCGGATCTCGAAGAATTCGGCGCAGGGCACGTACGTGGTCAGCGTGCGCTCACGGCGCTCGAACTCCTTCCAGCGCTCCAGCCACTCCCCGTACGGAGAGTCCAGGCCGCGCTCCAGCAGCGCCTCGTGCAGCGCGACGGTGCGCGGCCGGTTGAAGCCCTGGTTGTAGTAGAGCTTCTGCGGCTGCCAGGGCTCGCCGGCCTCCGGGTACTTCTCCGGGTCGCCGGCCGCCTCGAAGGCCACCATCGTGATCTTGTGGGTCATGATGTGGTCGGGGTGCGGGTAGCCGCCGTTCTCGTCGTAGGTCGTGATGACCTGCGGCTTGAACTCGCGGATCAGCTTCACCAGCGGCTCGGCCGCGGCGTCGACGTCCTGGAGGGCGAAGCAGCCGTCGGGCAGCGGCGGCAGCGGGTCGCCCTCGGGCAGCCCTGAGTCGACGAATCCCAGCCACTCCTGCTTGACGCCCAGGATCTCCCGGGCCTCGTCCATCTCCTTCTTGCGCACCTCGTGGATGTGCTCCTCGATGTACGGGTCGCCCTGGAGCTTGGGGTTGAGGATGGAGCCGCGCTCCCCGCCCGTGCAGGTGGCGACCAGCACGTCCACCCCCTCGGACACGTACTTGGCCATGGTGGCCGCGCCCTTGCTCGACTCGTCGTCGGGATGGGCGTGGACTGCCATCAGTCGCAGCTGCTCAGTCAAGACTCGATCCTCAGTGAAAGGCCGGAGAAGATGTTTCCTATAGTGACCGAAGCACGGGGCGATTAATTCCGGAGCCCCCGGCAGGAGGACGATCATGAGCGCGGTGCGCGAAGGGCTGCCCGACGGACGCTATGGCCGCTCCGCCGACCAGCGCGCCGACCGCAAGCTGAAGATCGTCGGCGCCGTGCTGGGCGTGGCGCTGCTCGGTGTGGTCGGCTGGTCCGGTTTCTCCTACATCTCCGGGCAGGACCTCAGCGGCCGGGTGATCACCTGGGACCGGGTTTCGGACAGCGCGGTCAAGGTGCATCTGGAGGTCGTCAAGGGCAAGGACGACACCGGTACGTGCACGCTGCGCTCGCAGGCCGACAGCGGCGCCGAGGTGGGGCGCAAGGACGTCACCGTGGACGCTCCGAAGGAGCAGGTGGACGTCGAGGTCACGATCCGTACGACGGCGCGGGCGACCAACGCCGTCCTGGTCGGCTGCACGTCCTCCGGCGGCTGATCCGGCGCACCCCGGCGGCCGCCCCGCGGCCCCCGCGCCCCGCACCGCCCGGTGTGTCGCCGGGCCCGCTCCGGGCCGGCGCGCTGACCGGGCACGATCCGGCCGGATGACGTTCCCGGCGAAATTCCCCTTCCCCGTTTTGTGCCGGAATTGTTAGGCTCGTGGTTTCGCCCACCCGTGGAGGCGCAGCCTTCCTGGTAGGGCGTTTGATTTATCCCCAGCACCGACGAGGAGCACCTGTGACCCAGACCAGCGACAACGTCACCTGGCTGACCCAGGAGGCGTATGACCAGCTCAAGGCCGAGCTGGAGTACCTGTCTGGTCCCGCACGCGCCGAGATCACCGAAAAGATCGCGGCGGCCCGCGAGGAAGGTGACCTGAAGGAGAACGCCGGGTACCACGCGGCCAAGGAAGAGCAGGGCAAGCAGGACCTTCGGATGCGCCAGCTCAAGCAGCTGCTGGAGTCGGCGAAGGTCGGCGAGGCGCCCGCCGCCACTGGTGTCGTGGCCCCCGGCACGGTCGTCACCATCGCGTTCGACGGAGACCCGGACGACACCCTGACGTTCCTGCTGGCCTCGCGGGAGTACGCGAGCTCGGAGATCGAGACCTACTCCCCGCAGTCCCCGCTGGGCTCCGGAGTGAACGGCAAGAAGATCGGCGAGACGGCTCGGTACGAGCTCCCCAGCGGCAAGACGGCCTCGGTGAAGATCCTCGAAGCCAAGCCGTACAACGGCTGACCACCGGGCCGCGTCCGCCCGTGGCCCGACGACGACCGGCCCGGAGCCCCAGCGGCTCCGGGCCGGTCGCGTCCGTGTGCGCCCCGTCCGGTCTCCGGTCAGCCGGCCGCCTTGCGGTACTTGCGGACCGCGAGCGTACGGAAGAAGACGAGGATCAGCACCGACCACAGCACCGAGGCGACGACCGGGTGCTGCATGGGCCAGGCGTCCGGGGTCTTGAAGCCGGGCGGCAGGTTGCCGAACAGCTCACGGGCGGCCTGGACCGTGGTGCTGAACGGGTTCCACTCCGCGATGTGCCGGAAGACCGTCGGCAGCTTGTTGGAGTCCACGAAGGCGTTGGAGATGAACGTCAGCGGGAACAGCCAGATCAGCCCGCCCGAGGTGGCGGCCTCCGGCGTGCGTACGGACAGGCCGATCAGCGCGCCGATCCAGGAGAACGCGTAACCGAGCAGGAGCAGCAGGGCGAAGCCCGCGAGGACGCTGCCGATGTCCGTGTGCGTACGCCAGCCGATGAGGAGCGCGACGAGGGCGAGCACGACCATCGTCAGCGCGGTCTGCACCAGGTCGGCGAGCGTCCGGCCGGTGAGGACGGCGCCGCGCGCCATGGGCAGCGAGCGGAACCGGTCGATCAGGCCCTTGTGCATGTCGTCGGCGATGCCCGCGCCCGCCCCGGCGGTGGCGAAGGTGACGGTCTGCGCGAAGATGCCCGCCATCAGGAACTCGCGGTAGGTCTGCTGCGAGACCGAGCCGCCGACCTGGATCGAGCCGCCGAACACGTACGTGAACAGGACCACGAACATGATCGGCTGCACCAGCCCGAACAGGATCATCTCGGGGATCCGCTTCATACGGATCAGGTTCCGCCGGGCGAGGACCAGGGAGTCGGACGCGCTGCTCATGACGGCTGCTCCTGCCCGGCGGCGGGCCGTCGTCCCGGCGCTCCGGCCGGCGGCGCGGTGTGCGTGACGGTACTCATTCGGCACCCTCCTCGGTGTCCCGGGCCCGCTTCGCCGCCCGGCGCGCCGGGCGCCCCGCGAGCGCGCCGCTGTCCATGGCGTCCACGGTCGCGCCGCCTCCGTTCTCGTCGCCTCCGTTCGCGCCGTACCCGCCCGCGCCGTTCCCGCTCTCGCCGTCCACGGTCGCGCCGTTCCGGCTCCCGCCGCTCCCGTCCCCGCCCTCGCCGTTCCCCTCCGCAGCCTCCGCCGCGTGGCCGGTCAGCGAGATGAACACGTCGTCCAGGGTCGGCCGGCGCAGCCCTATGTCGTCGATCTCGACACCGCGTACGTCGAGTTCGCGGATGATCTCGGCGAGCAGCTTGGCGCCGCCCGACACCGGCACCGTGATCTTGCGGGTGTGCCGCTCGATCTTGCTCGCGCCCTTGCCGAAGCCGCGCAGCACCTCGTCGGTGGTGCCGATGTCTTCGGCGGCGTGCACGACGACCTCCACCCGCTCGCCGCCCGTACGCGCCTTGAGCTCGTCGGAGGTGCCGCGGGCGATGACCCGGCCGTGGTCGACCACGCAGATGTCGTGCGCGAGGTGGTCGGCCTCTTCCAGGTACTGGGTGGTGAGGAGCAGCGTCGTGCCGCCGGCGACCAGTTCCTCGATGACTTCCCACAGCTGCTGGCGGTTGCGCGGGTCCAGGCCGGTGGTGGGCTCGTCCATGAACATCACGGGCGGGCTGACGACCAGCGCGGCCGCCAGGTCGAGCCGGCGCCGCATGCCGCCGGAGTAGGTCTTGGCCGGCCGGTCGCCGGCGTCGGTGAGGCGGAATCGTTCCAGCAGCTCGGTGGCCCGGGCCTTCGCCGCGCGCCCGCTCATCTGGTAGAGCCGGCCGACCATGGTCAGGTTCTCGCGGCCCGTCAGGTACTCGTCGACGGCGGCGAACTGGCCGGACAGACCGATCGAGCGGCGTACCTCGTCGGGGTGCTCGAGCACGTCGATGCCGGCGACGACCGCGGTGCCGCGGTCCGGCTGGAGCAGGGTGGTCAGGACTCGTACGGCGGTGGTCTTGCCCGCACCGTTCGGGCCGAGCAGTCCGAGGACGGTTCCTTCGGGGACGTCGAGGTCGACGCCGTCCAGAGCCCTCACCTTGCCGAAGGTCTTCACCAGACCCTCGGCGTAAATGGCGCCTGGCATGTGGGTTCTCCCAAGGTATGGGTTGACTCCGGGAAGAAGTTACTTTCACCGGATATGAGCCGCTCTACGGTCATATACCCGGCACCGAGGGTGCCCTGAAACACGGCGCAGCGCCCCCGCGACCCGGACCATACTGCACTCGCGATACATCGCGATATACGTCAGACGGCGTTCGTGGACGCACGGCCGGCCGGCCGTGCGCCGCGGCGCACCTCAGCCCATGACGGTGTAACCCGCCGCCCGCAGGGCCGAGCTGACCTCCGTGCAGTGCTCCGGGCCCTTGGTCTCCAGATGCAGCTCCACCTCCGCTTCCGTGAGCCCGAGCCGCGGATCGGTCCGCACATGGCTCACGTCCAGCACGTTCGCGTCGACCTCCGACAGCACTCCGAGCAGCGTCGCGAGAGCCCCCGGCCGGTCCGTCAGCCGCAGGCGCAGCGACAGGTAGCGCCCCGCGGCGGCCATGCCGTGCCGCAGGATGCGCTGCATCAGCAGCGGATCGACATTCCCCCGGACAGCACCGCGACCACCGGCCCCTCGAAGGACTCGGGCCGCGACAGCAGCGCCGCCACCGGACTCGCCCCCGCCGGCTCCACGACCAGCTTGGCCCGCTCCAGGCAGAGCAGCAGAGCGCTGGAGAGCTCGTCCTCGGACACGGTACGGACCTCGTCGACGAGATCGCCGACAATTTTGAACGGTACGTCGCCCGGCCGCCCGACCTTGATGCCGTCCGCCATCGTCGCCGGCGCCTCGATCGACACCGGCCGCCCGGCCGCCAGTGACGGCGGGTAGGCCGCCGCGCCCGCCGCCTGCACCCCGACGATCCGCACGTCCGGCCGCAGCGCCTTGACCGCCAGGGCGATGCCCGCGACGAGCCCGCCGCCGCCGATGCCCACGACGATCGTGCGCACCTCCGGGCACTGTTCGAGGATCTCCAGGCCGACCGTGCCCTGGCCCGCGATGATGTCCCGGTGGTCGAAGGGGTGGATGAAGACCGCGCCCGTCGCCTCGGCGTACTCCTGGGCGGCGGCCAGCGTCTCGTCCACCACCTGGCCGTGCAGCCGCACCTCGGCGCCGTACTCACGGGTCGCGGCGACCTTCGGCAGCGGCGCGCCGACCGGCATGAACACCGTCGAACGCACCCCGAGCAGCGAGGCCGCCAGCGCCACGCCCTGCGCGTGGTTCCCGGCGCTGGCGGCGACCACCCCGGCCGCCCGCTCCCGCGGGGAGAGCGCCGCGATCCGCACGTACGCGCCACGTATCTTGAAGGAGCCGGTGCGTTGCAGGTTCTCGCACTTCAGATGCACCGGCGCCCCCACCAAACCGGACAGGTACCGGCTCCCCTCCAAGGCGGTGGACCGCGAGACGCCGGACAGTATCTTCTGCGCCTCCCGTACGTCCTCGACGCCGAGCCCGGCGGAGGCGGCGGCCGCCGGGCCCGCGCCCGGCCCGGAAACGGAGGCGGAACCGGAATTCGACGCCGGTTGCGCACCGGTACCGGGCACCTCCGCACGTGCCGGGACCGATGCCGGGCCGGGTCGCTGACCGGCGGCAGAAGCGGAAGCGGAATCCGAAGAGGAACCGGGGGCGGGAGTGTGCTCGTGCGGCGTGTGATCGGCCATGAAGCCCAGTCTTACAGTTCGGTCCGCGGCGGGGGCCCGGGGCCGCCGGACCGGCGCCGCCGAGGCACGTCTTTGGACAGCGCCGGTACGGTCCGCGCCGGGGCCGCGTACTCTGTCCCCCAATCCGTACGCATCCCATGAAGCGAGCTCCCGGCCATGCCCACCTCTTCGGACATGACGACCCACACCGACCCCGCTCTTCTCGACGCGCTGCAACACCAAGTCGCCGTTTTCGCCCGCCGCGCCGAACAGAGCCGGCTCGGCGGCGTCGGCCAGGCACGCAATTCCATGGACCGTGCCGCCTACCTGCTCCTCAACCGGCTGGACAAAGAGGGCCCGATGGGTGTCAAGGCGCTGGCCGCCGGCATGGGCATCGACTCCTCGACCGTCACCCGGCAGGTCGCCCCACTGGTCGACTCCGGCCTGGTCAACCGCGCCTCGCACCCCGAGGACGGCCGTGCGGTCGTACTCCAGCTCTCCGAGCGCGGCCGGTCCCGGCTGGAAGAGGTACGGGCCTCCCGCCGCGCCCTGATGGCGCTGGTCACCGAGGAGTGGACGGAGGAGGAGCGGGACTCGTTCTGCAGCCTGCTGACGCGCTTCAACACCTCCCTGTCCACGGTCACCGCGACGCTGCCGCCGGTGGCGTCCAGCTCCTGAGCGGTCGGGCCCTGGTCCGTCGGTTCCTCGGCGGCGGATACTGATCCGTCGGTTCCTCAGCGGACGCGCCCCGGACCGTCGATTCCTCAGCGGGCCCGCCCCGGACCGTCGGTCCCTCAGCAGCCGGATCCCGGCCCGTCCGCTCCTCGGCGGCCGGCGGCCCGGCCGCCGCGCAGCAGGGAGAGCGAGGGGAACAAGCGCGGCCCGCCCTGCCACGCCCCCGGTTTTTCCCTGCCGCCTCTTGACCCCGTGCCGGGCCTGCCGTGCCATGGAGCTGTGCGAGAGCGGCGAGCAGCCCAGGAACGCCGTCGTGCCCGGGAGTTCGAGGCGTTCGTCGCGGGCGCGGCCGGCCGTCTGCTGCGCGCCGCCACACTCCTGACCGCCGAGCCGGAGGACCGGCCCGCACCCGCCGCCGAACGCCTGCTCACTCTGGCGCTGGCCCGTACGTACGCCGCCTGGGACCGGCTGCGCGGCGAGGACCCGTACGACCGCGCGCGCCAGGAGATGGCCGCCCACTTCGCGCACTCCGCCTGGCGGGAACGGCTCCCCCGCGCCCTGGGACACGGCAGGCGACCGCCGCCCGGCGGCCTCCTGGGGCGGCTGCCGCCGCAGGAGCGGCTGGTACTCGTACTGCGTCTCTACGAGGGTGTCGCCGAGGAGCAGACCGCCGCGCAGCTGGGCCTGCCCGCCGAACGCGTCCACACGCTGTGCCTGCGGGCCGTGGGGCGCATGCGCAGCGCCCCTCCCGCCGGGTACGCGGGGCCGCCGGTACAGGTCGGAGCACCGGCAGCGGAACCTGTCGGCGTACCGGACACGCCAGCCCCACCGGCCCCACCGGCGCCACCAACCACGCCAGCCGCGTCAACCACACCAATCTCACCGACCGCGCCACCAGCACCCACCGCACCGGATTCGCTGCCGCCGCCTGCCCCGCGCCCGGAAGCGGCCACGCCATGAGCCTGCCGGACCGCAAGGAGACCGAGGTCCGGCGGATGCTGGACGGACCGCACCCGCCGGTCCCGCCCGACCTGGCGCTGCGCGCCGCCGCGAGCGGCCGACGGCTGCTGGTCCACCGGCGGCTGGCGCGCCGGCTGCTGTGGCTGCTGGCCGTGGCGGCGCTGGCAGCACTCCTGGCCTGGGCGGCCGTCGACCAGCCGTGGCTGCCGCCGCCGGCGCACACCACCCCTCCGCTGGAAGGGTGGTGAGCAGGGGCCGGGGCACTCCGGGCGCCGCTGTCCCAGCGCCTGAAGCACCTCTCAAGCCCAGCGCCTGAGTCGAGTGCTTCCTGACCCGGCGCCTGAGTCGAGTGCTTCCTAGCCCAGCGCCTGCGTGAGGTCCGCGACCAGGTCGTCGATCGACTCGATGCCGACCGAGAGCCGTACGAGGTCGTTCGGGACCTCCAGCAGCGAGCCCGCCGTCGAGGCGTGCGTCATCCGGCCCGGGTGCTCGATCAGCGACTCCACGCCGCCCAGCGACTCGCCCAGGGTGAACAGCTTGGCGCGGTTGCACACCTCCACCGCGGCCTGCTCGCCGTCCGCCACACGGAACGACACCATGCCGCCGAAAGAACGCATCTGCTTGGCGGCGATCTCGTGGCCGGGGTGGTCCTTCAGGCCCGGGTAGCAGACCTGCGACACCTTGTCGTGCGCGGCGAGCAGCTCCGCGATCCGGGCCGCGTTGGCGCTGTGCCGGTCCATCCGTACGGCCAGCGTCTTCAGCCCGCGCATCACCAGCCACGCGTCGAACGGACCGGCGACCGCGCCCATCGCGTTCTGGTGGTAGGCCAGCTCCTCGCCCAGCTCGGCGTCGTTGACGACGAGCGCGCCGCCGACCACGTCCGAGTGTCCGCCCATGTACTTGGTCGTGGAGTAGACCACCACGTCCGCGCCGAGGGCCAGCGGCTGCTGGAGGTAAGGGCTGGCGAAGGTGTTGTCCACGACCAGGCGGACCCCGGCGTCGCGCGCCACGGCCGCGAGCGCGGCGATGTCCGTGATGCCGAGGAGCGGGTTGCTGGGCGTCTCCACCCAGATCGCCTTGGTACGGGGGCGCAGCGCGTCCCGTACGGCCTGCGGGTCGGAGGTGTCGGCGACCGACCACTCCACGCCCCACCGCTCGACGACCTTCGAAATGAGGCGGAACGTGCCGCCGTACGCGTCATTGGGGATCACGACGTGGTCACCGGGGACCAGGAGGGTACGCAGCAGGCAGTCCTCGGCCGCGAGCCCGGAGGCGAAGGCCAGACCGCGGCGGCCGCCGTCGAGGGCGGCCAGGTTCTCCTCCAGGGCGGTACGGGTCGGGTTCGCGCTGCGGCTGTACTCGTAGCCGCCGCGCAGCCCGCCCACGCCGTCCTGCTTGTAGGTGGACACCTGGTAGATGGGCGGTACCACCGCGCCGGTCGCCTCGTCGGGCTCCTGACCTGCGTGGATGGCAAGGGTCTCGAAATTCTGGGGGCGCTCCTCGCGCTGATCGCTCATGTCTGCCGAGGGTAGTCGTCCACACCCGCGAACTTTTCGGAACTTTCTGCTTCGCTGGATAGTGGATACATACAAGACACCTTCGCGCTCCACCCCTGCCGCACCACCACGACGCCACACCCACCCCATCCCCTCCCCATCCGCATCCCAAGACCGGAATCCGAGACTGACCACATGGACGTTCTGCTGGTTCTCTTCGCCGCTGCCGCGCTCGGCGGGCTCGTCCTGCTGCCCTGGCTGCGGCGCCGCCAGGCCACGCAGCAGGCCCAGCAGGGGCTGACGCTGGCCGCCGACCCCATGGCCGGCTACGGATTCGTCCCGGCCCAGGAGCTCGACGTACGGCTGCCCGGACCCGACCGGGAGCTGGAGGACACCCTCGACGAGATCCGGCGCACGCACGACTGGCGCCCGGCCGCACAGTTGCTGAGCGCCACCGGCGAGGACTGGGAACGCCGCTGGCAGCGGGTGCAGACGCTCGCCGGGGCCGCGGCGTTCGAGCTGGCGGAGCGGCCCGGACAGGGCGGCATCTGGCTGCGGACGTGGCGCTCCGAGGCGCCCAAGGACCCGGGCGGCGCCCAGACCCACGCCCAGTTCCTCGTCATCCAGGCGCTGCGCGACCCCGCCTCGCAGGACTTCCGCATGATCCTGGAGGAGGCCCGGACGGTCTGCCACGAGGCGGCCCTGCTGGCCCCCGGCAGCCCCGTCCCGTACATCACCGAGCTGGCCGTCGCCCGCGGCCTCGGCGACCGCCGCGCGGACTACGACGCCCTGTGGTCGAAGGTCGCCCAGCGCGCCCCGCACCACATGGGCGCGCACCTCGCCGCCCTGCCCTACTGGTCGCAGAAGTGGCACGGCTCCAAGGAGGAGGCCGCCGCGTTCACCGAGAGCGCCGCCTCGGCCGCCCCCGCCAAGAGCCTGCTCCCGGCCCTCCCGCTCTTCGCCGTCTACGACCACCTGCCCGAGGCCAACATGGTCAGCAGCCTCTTCCAGAGCGCCGTCGTCGAACGCGCGATCGAGGGCGCACACTTCGCCCTGCGCGAGGCCCCGGCGGACCACCCCATGGCCCCGCACGTCCGGCACCTGCTCATCTGGTTCCTCGTGCACGCCGAGCGCTACGCGGAGGCCGTGGAGCAGCTGCGCCTGGTCGACGGCCATGTCGGCGCCGTCCCGTGGTCGTACGGCAGCAGCCCCGCCGCCGAGTACGCCGCGTTCCGCGCCCTGGCCGTGGCCGGCTGGGAACGCGGCGGCGGCACCTCGTCCGAATTCCGCCCGCACCCGTGACCCCTCCCCGCCCCGGCGACGGCTCCATCCCGGTTCCCGCCCCCGTCCCCGTCCCCCTCCCCGGAATGCGTCTCCCCCGTCCGGCGTTGTCCCGGCAGCCGGCCACCGTCCTCTTCCCTCACCCACGGAGCGAGACGTCATGCTCTTCAACCGCTTCAAGAACGCCCTGCCCACCCCGGAGGAAGCCCTGAAGGGCCGCCCCGAACGCGACTTCCCCGTCCCCGACCGGCACACGGTCCTCGGCAACCCGCTCCTCGGCCCCTACCCCGAGCACCTGCGGATCGCCGACTTCGGCCTGGGCTGCTTCTGGGGCGCCGAGCGCAAGTTCTGGCAGACCGAGGGCGTCTGGACGACCCTGGCCGGCTACCAGGGCGGCCACACCCCGAACCCGGCTTACGAAGAGGTGTGCAGCGGCCTGACGGGCCACACCGAAGCCGTCCGCGTCGTCTACGACCCCGCCAAGGTCTCCTACGCCGCCCTCCTGAAGCTCTTCTGGGAGTCCCACGACCCCACCCAGGGCTTCCGCCAGGGCAACGACACCGGCACCCAGTACCGCTCCGCGATCTACACCCACTCCCCCGCCGACCAACAGGCGGCCGAGGCCTCCCGCACCGCCTACCAGTCCGTCCTGCACTCCGCGGGCCACGGCGACATCACCACCGAAATACTCCCGGCCACGGACCGCCCCTTCTACCCGGCCGAGGACTATCACCAGCAGTACTTGGACAAGCACCCGGCCGGGTACTGCGGGATCGGGGGGACGGGGGTGAGCTGCCCGGTGGGGGTGGCGCAGGCCGACGGGTGAGTCGGGGCTGATGTGCCGGGCCGCCCGCCGAGACGGCCCGGGCCCGGCGGAGCAGTGGTGGCCCCTGGGCGGAAGACGCAGTCTCACATTCAGACGGACAGCTCCCGCCGGGCGTCATCACCCCCTTGAGCCGCCACCCTTTTCTCATGGCGACTTCGGGGGCACGTGGCGGGCGTCTCGGCGGGCTGCGGCAGTGGTGGGGTGTGCTGGCCGGTGTTTTGCTGATTGCGGCGTGGGTTCATGCCGCCGCGGGGCCGGCCCTGGTGATCGCCCTGTCCGCCGCCGTGTTCCTGTGGAGTTTCTTCCAGGCTCCGATGCCGTGCGGCGCCCCGGTACGTGGGCGCCCGGACGGTTGTCGCAACAACGCCTACGGGCTGCTGCTGGGGTGCCACATCCGCCAGCACCGGTGGCAGAAGCTGAAGATGCTGATCGTCCGGCGGCAGGTGCGCGCGTTCTGCGCGGGGCTGTTCTCGGACGGCAAGGCCGTGGTCATCACGCTGGCCGGGGTGGGGAGCTTCGTCTCCGGGCTCGTCGCCCTCGTTCCCGGGGTCGTCGTTCACTGAGCCGGCGTGCGTGCCGCGGCCGCCTTCAGGGCTTCGGCGCGGGTGGTGGGGTCGTAGTCGGCAGGGAGGCCGGGGAAGAGGATGACGTCGCCCGCTATGTGGCGGGTGCGCAGGGGGAGAATTTCCTGGTAGGCGTCGGAGTCGTACCAGGCGCGGGCCTCGGCGAGCCCGGGGAACTCCAGCAGGACGAGGCTGCCCGGCCATGCGCCCTCCCGGACCTCCAGCTTGTCCCCGTGGGCGAGGAAGCGCCCGGAGTACGGCGTGAGCGTGGCCTGGATGCGCTCCAGGTACACGTACACCTCGGGGTGGGGCGTGCGGTCGCGGAGGCGGGCGAAGGCGTAGGCGGGCACGGGTCCTCCGTAAGTCGCTTGTGGGGTAGGGACGTTGTTGTCACTGTGACGGCAGAGGGTGGCCGAAGGCCATTACCCCGGAGGTAGGGCAGCGGTCCTGGCGGCAGACCGGAGGAGGACGCGTGGGTGGGGAACGGGATGTGTTCGCTGTGCGGGTTTCGGTACGGGGGTACGAGACGGACGCGCAGGGGCACCTGAACAGCCGCGTGAATCTCCAGTACGCGGAGCACGCCAGGTGGCCGATGTTGCAGGCAGCCGGAATCCGGCAGAGCGATTTGCTGGCCAAGGGCGTCGGGCCGGTCGTGTGATGGACCTGGAGGCACGGAAGCTGGTCGGCGGGCCGGCGGAGTACTTTCGGGCACTGGCGGGGGATGAAGAGGTGCTGGGGGTTTAGCTGGGTCGGCGGGACTGGCTCGGCTGCTTGAAGACCTCGTGCACGGCCAGGTAGTTCTTGCCGCCGTGGCCTTGGGCGATCGCCTGCTCGGCGATCGCCTTCATGAGTTGCGGCTGGTCGGCGTGGATGCCCTGCTCCACGCAGGTGCGGGTGAGGTGGTCGAGCGCGTGGAGGTTCATCTTTATGGTGCCCGCGTCGCCGGGGTAGTCCCCCCTGTCCAGGGCGGGGGCGTGCTCGGTGAGGGTTGCGTTCACCACTGTGGGCATGAACCAGTCGAGGGCGAGACCGGCGAACTCGGCCGCCGGGACGTTCGCCGATCCGACCAGCGCTGTGGCGTGCAGGAAGCCGTTCATGGTGGCGTACATCAGGTCGAGCAGCGCGGTGTTGTACAGCACCGCCAGGGTGGGGTCGGGGCCGAGGTACCGGGGGTCGCCCAGGCTCGCCAGCGTCGTCCGGTGCTCGTCGAAGACATGCTGTGCACCGCTGTAGAGGGAGACGGACTCGGGGTGCCCGACGAGCGGCGGCGGCACCATGATCGCGCCGTCCAGGTAGGTGACGTCTCGCCCGGCCGCCCAACGGGACGCCGCTCGCGCGTCGTTCGGTGTGCCGGAGTTGAGGTTCACCAGTGCACGGCCCTTCAAGGCGTCGCCGGCGGAGTCGAACACCGCGTACATGGTCGCGTAGTCCTTGAGACAGACGACCGTGACAGCGCTCGCGGAGATCGCTTCGGCGGCCGTCTCCGCGCGGCGGGCCCCCTTGGCCACGAGGCTGTCGGCCTTCTCCGGGCTGCGGTTCCAGACGGTCGTGGGGTGGCCGTTCCGCAGGAGCGTTTCGGCGAGCGCGAGGCCCATGGGGCCGAGGCCGATGACGGTAACGGATGCGTGCGGCGAGGTTTCTGATCGGTTGTCAGCCATGCGGAATAGACTGCTGTCTCACATCGGTGTGAGAGTCAACTGAACGTGGTGGTCGTCACATGCGTATGGGGGAGTTCTCCCGGCGGACCGGGGTCAGCCAGCGTCTGCTGCGTTACTACGAGGAGCAGGGGCTGCTCAAGCCGTCGCGGCGGGCCAGCGGGTACCGCGAGTTCGCCGAAGAGGACATAGCCACCGTCCGGGGCATCCGCATGCTGCTCGGCGCCGGTCTCGGCACCGCCACGATCGCCGAGCTGATGCCCTGCATGACCGACGACGGGCAGACCCTGGCGCCTGCCTGTTCCGGCATGCTGCCCGACCTGCACCGGGAGCGTGAACGCATCAACGAGGCGGTGGCCGGCCTGCTGGCCGCACGGGAGACGCTGGACGCCCTCATCGCCGCCACGGCGCCCACCGGGGGTGACGATCCGGAGGCCTGCTACGCGGCCGGTGGGGCGCAGCGGCCGGGCGGCGCGGGGCGGTCCGGCGGCGCCGCTGCGGCGCCGGTCGGCGCACCGTCCGACTGGCGCTGACGCGAGGGGGCAAAACGAGGGGCGGATCTGGGGGATCGGCTCAAGGGCCCGCCGCCGGGGTCAGGTCTTTCGGTGGTGGAGATGGGCGCGGTCGGCTGCCGCGGCGCCCTGTTCCCAGCCGGCGGCGTCGCGTACGCCCCGCATCCGGATGGCTGCGGTGTCGGGGAACAGTTCGCCGGTGGTCTCCGCCACGGCGACCTCGCGGGCGGCCAGGACCGGCAGGAGGTCCGGGGTGCCGCCCGCGGCCTCGGCGGTCGCCTCCTGTGTGGCCGCGGTCAGGCGGGCACGGATGCGGTCGGCGTACGCGACGAGGAAGGTCTGGCGGAAGTCGCGGGTACGGCGGGACCGGCCGCGGCTGTGGTGGGCGTCGCCCGCGCGGTGCATGGCGGTGGTGGCCTGGAGGAGCAGCGAGGTGTAGAGGAGTTCGGTGGCCTCCAGGTCGGCTTCGAAGCCGATGAGGGTGGAGAAGGCCACGTCGCCGGACCAGACGGCCTGGCAGCGGTTGGCGGTGGCGACCGCGTCGAGCAACAGGGCCTTCGCCTGCTCGTACGGGCCCTCGATGCCGATGCGGATGGCGGAGGGGGCGGCTCCCCGGCCGCCGTCGGTGCCGGTGCCGGTGCCGGCGTGGTCGAGGAGTGCTTCGTCGATGCTGTGGCGCGCCATCAGCTCCTGGGCTTTGGCCGACAGCGCCTCCGCCTCCTCCGGGTAGTCCGTCGCCTCGGCCTTGGCGAGCAGGCCGCGGATACGGCCCAGGGTCCGGGACTCGGCGGGCGCGTGCGCGCGTACCGGACGGGCCGCCGGGAGGGGTGTGATGCGGGGCAGGCGCGCCAGGACGCGCAGCGCTGCCAGTACGTCGTACGTCGTCTCGAAACGTGAGCTGCGGCGGCGGTGCGCCAGCTCGTGGATGTAGCGGGCGTCCGACTGCCACCAGAGCTCGGCTCCCAGGTCGCGCAGCTGGGCCGCCCAGCGGGGCCCGCGGGCGCGTTCCGCGGCCCGGCCCGCGCGCTGGGCTTCGGCGGCCATCGCGTCCACGATCACGGCGGTACGCGGGCCGCCGCCCGTCTCGCGCCGTACGATCCGCTCCAGGTCGGCGGGCTGCCAGCCGCCCTGCCAGCAGCGCCGTACGCCGTCCTCCGCCGCGGCCAGCAGCGCGGCGCTGACGGCTTCCGGGCCCGCGGGCGCCGCTGCCAGCATGGAGGCGCCGGCCTCCAGGGCGTCCTCGGCGGGCGTCCCGTCCTCGGCGTACCGGACGGTGCCGAGCACGGTGCCGACCAGTTCACCGGCCGCCGCCCGGCCGCCCCGTTGCCGCTGTCCGTCGTCGCGCTTGCTCACGTGGTCACGATACGGAGGGCGGGCCCCCGCCTGTGCACGGCGGGGGCCCGCCCTCCGAGCCGAGGGGCGAAGGCGCGCTACTTCACGGCGCTGCCCGCCACCCACTCGTTCCAGTCCATGTTCCAGCCGTTGAGACCGTTGTCCGGCTTGATCGTCTTGTCCGGGGAGTTGATCATGTGGACGACGTCACCGACCAGGGAGTTCTGGTAGAACCAGGCGCCGTCCGTGCCGGGGTCGCCGGCGCCCTGGACGTCCTCCAGGCCGATGCAGCCGTGGCTGGTGTTGGCGTTGCCGAAGATGCCCTTGCCCCAGTAGTTGCCGTGCAGGAACGTGCCGGAGCTGGACAGGCGCATGGCGTGCGGGACATCGGGGATGTCGTACTCGCCCTTGCCGTCGTTGTTGGTGAAGCCGACGGTGGAGCCGTCCATCCGGGTCTGCTGGTACTTCTCCGAGACGACCATCTTGCCGTTGTACGTCGGGTGGTCCTTGCTGCCCGCCGAGATCGGGATGGTCTTGATCGTCTTGCCGTCGCGCACCACCGTCATCTGGTGGGTCTTGGCGTCGACCGTGCTGACCTGCGACCGGCCGATCTGGAAGTTCACCGTCTTGTTCTGGACGCCCTTGACGCCGGGTGCGGCCTCGACGCCGTCCAGCTTCAGGTCGACGGTGACCTTGGAGTTGGGCTTCCAGTAGTCCTTGGGGCGGAAGTCCAGGCGCTGGTCGCCGAACCAGTGGCCGACGATCTCCTGGTTGCTGCTGGACGCCACCTTGATCGCGGACTGGACGTCCTTCTTGTTCTTCACCGGCTTGTCGAAGTTGACCGACACGGGCATGCCGACACCGACGGTCGAGCCGTCCTCCGGTGTGTAGTTGCCTATGAAGCTGTTCTTCGGGGAGACCGTGGTGAAGGTCGAGTGCTCCACCGCCTTGCGGCCCTCGCCGTCGGCGGCGTGCGCGGTGATCGTGTACTTGGTCGAGCGCTCCAGCTGCTTCTTCGGCTGCCAGGAGCTGCCGTCGGCGGCGAGCGTGCCCTCGACCGGCTTCTTGTTCTCACCGGCGGTCATCGTGACGTCGGTGAGCTTGCCGCCGGCGACGGTGACCTTGGCGGCGCTGTTGATGCCCGCGTCGGTGGATCCGTTCTTCGGTTCGATCTTGATCTTGGCTTCCGAGGCGTCCTTCGCCGCCGCCTCGTCGACCTTCTTCGTGTTGTCCTGGCCGCCCCCGTCACCGCCGTCACCGCCACCGCACGCCCCGAGTGTCAGCACACCCCCGAGCAGCGCGGCAGTGGCTATCAGGCCTTTGCGACGCTTGCTGTCCGTCATCACACGACTCTCCATTGCCTTGCTGCCGAACCCGGAAACCCCCGAGCCGGGCGCCGCGCCGCGTACTGCCGGCCGACACCATCATGAACGTCTGTTCCGTTTCGTCCGTTCCATGCGTACGGCAGCTGTGGGAAACGCCACGCGACCTCCGGACGGCGACGGGTGTCGTACGGAGATCGCGTGGCGGTCGTACGGATGTCGTACGGAGGCCGTACGAAGATCGCCTGGCGTCGGCTGCGGACGGCTCCTCAGAAGCGGGCGCGCACCCCGTCCGCGGACACCTCGGCCGCCCCGGCGGCCCCGGCCGTCTCGGGTTCCTCGTCCTCCGGGAAGTCGTCGTCCTCGGCGTCGTGCCCGAGGACCCACTCCGCGTCGGCGTCGTAGTCGATCTCCTCGCTGCTCCAGGACGCCTGCGTCAGCTCCACCCCCGGGACGCCCTCGACCAGGTCGAAGGGGTCCACGAGGTACGCCAGCGCCTCCGCCGGATCGGTCTGGACCGTTTCCCGCGCATGGTCGCGCTCCTCCGCGGGTAGAGAAGGGTCACCGTTGATGTGGTCGAGTGCCGCGCCGGTCAGCCGGCCCGAGTCGGCGACCTCCATGACGAGTTCGACATGGAGCCGGACAAACCGTGATGTCTCGTCGTTGCTCATGTCAGGGAGCGTAAGCACCACCGGCTCCTGACTTCCCCACGACCCGCGGCTGTCACTAACATCTGTTGTCAACGGTCAATTTGCCGAGCCCACAAGGGGGATCGTTTCTGTGCCCGTGACCGCACGTCGACCACTGCTGACCGCCGCAGCCGCGGGATCGGTACTGCTCGCCCTGTGGTTCGTACCGTCCGCGAACGCCACCGTCGAACACGGCGAACGGACGCCGCACGACACCCCCGGTCGGCCCAGCAGGCGCCGAAGACGCAGCCGCACGCCGCCACGCAGACCAGTACGGACCAGCAGGATTCCACGACCGGGCAGGGAACGCTGCTCGCCGACACCGGCGCGTTCGACACCACGCCGTACGTCGTCGGGGGCGCCGCCTTCCTCGGCATCGGCGCCGGGCTGGTCGGCTTCTCCGTCCGCCGCAGCCGCGGCGACGTGGCCTGACCGACCCGGGGCCTGGCTCCGACCTGGCAAAGAAGCGCGGAGAACCGCGCGGATCTCCGGACGGCGGCCGGGCGGGGCGGAAACGCCTACCGGAAGCGCGGAGCGGGCGGAGCGAACCGCGCCCGCCCCGCCCGGCACCGGATCGCCACCGCCCCGGCCGTCAGGCCAGCTCCCCCGTGACCTTCTCGACCGCCTCGACCAGCCGGCCGTCGCGGACGAAGTCGTACGCCGCCTCCAGGTCCGGCGCGAGGAAACGGTCCTCCCCGGCCCCTGGACGCCCGCGGCCCGTACGGCGTCCAGCACCGCACGGGTGGCCGGCGCCGGGGTCAGGCCCGTACGCATCTCCACCGCCCGGGTCGCCGCGTACAGCTCGACGGCGAGCACCCGGGTCAGGTTGTCCACCGCGGTCCGCAGCTTGCGCGCCGCCGACCAGCCCATGGAGACGTGGTCCTCCTGCATCGCGGAGGACGGGATGGAGTCCACCGAGGCGGGCGCTGCCAGCCGCTTCAGCTCGCTGACCAGCGCGGCCTGCGTGTACTGGGCGATCATCAGGCCCGAGTCGACGCCCGGGTCACCGGCCAGGAAGGCGGGCAGGCCGTGCGAGCGGTTCTTGTCCAGCAGGCGGTCCGTACGGCGCTCCGCGATGGAGCCGAGGTCGGCCGCGGCGACGGCGAGGAAGTCCAGTACGTACGCGACCGGCGCGCCGTGGAAGTTGCCGTTCGACTCGACCCGGCCGTCCTCCAGCACCACCGGGTTGTCGACGGCGGCGGCCAGCTCCCGGCTCGCGACCAGACGGGCGTGGTCCAGCGTGTCCCGGCCCGCGCCCGCGACCTGCGGGGCGCAGCGGATGGAGTAGGCGTCCTGGACGCGCGGCGCGTCGTCCTGGTGGTGGCCGGTGAGCCCCGAACCGGCCAGGACCTTGAGCATGTTGGCGGCCGAGGCCGCCTGCCCGGGATGCGGACGGATGGCGTGCAGTTCCGGCGCGAGCACCTTGTCCGTGCCGAGCAGCGCCTCCAGGGAGAGCGCCGCGGTGATGTCCGCGGTGGTGAAGAGGCGGGCCAGGTCGGCGCAGGCCATGACCAGCATGCCGAGCATGCCGTCGGTGCCGTTCAGGAGGGCCAGGCCCTCCTTCTCGCGCAGTTCGACCGGCGCGATGCCGTGCTCGGCGAGCAGTTCGCCGGCCGGGCGCACGACGCCGTCCGGGCCTTCCGCCTCGCCCTCGCCCATGAGCGTCAGGGCGCAGTGCGACAGCGGCGCGAGGTCGCCGGAGCAGCCGAGCGAGCCGTACTCGTGCACGACCGGGATGATCCCGGCGTTGAGGATCTCCGCCATCGTGCCGACGACGAGCGGCCGGACGCCCGTACGTCCGGAGGCCAGCGTCTTCAGGCGCAGGAACATCAGCGCGCGCACCACCTCGCGCTCCACCCGCGGGCCCATGCCGGCGGCGTGCGAGCGCACGATGTTGCGCTGGAGCTGGGCGCGCAGCTCCGGGCTGATGTGGCGTACGGCCAGGGCACCGAAGCCCGTGGAGACGCCGTACACCGGGTCCGGCTTGGCGGCGAGGTCGTCGATGACCGCGCGGGCGGCGGCGACGGCCGCCATGGCCTCCTCGGACAGCTCGATACGGGCGGCGCCGCGGGCGACGGCGATGACGTCCTGTGCGGTCGTGCCGGACGTCCCCAACACCACAGTGTGCATATCCATATTCAGGCACCCTAGAGACTGAATCCCTGGATGTCACCACTGGATCTCCCGCTCGGCGGCCGCCGTGCGGTACGCCGCGCCGGACACCGTACGCGGACGGGTCCGACAGCGTGCACGAGCGGGCCGGAGACCACGGACAGGCCTAAGACCGCGGACAGGCCGGAGACCACGGGCGGTCCGGACACCGCGGGCGGGCGGGCCGCGGGTCAGCTCACCGCCGGAAGCGGCGGCGTTCCCTCGACGAGGTGCGTTCCGGGGCGTCTGCCAGGCGGATCACCGGGTCGTCCGTACCGCCGTCCCGGCCCGCGACCACCGGGCCGCGCGAGCCGGAGCCCTTCGCCCGGTACTGGGCGGCGTCCGCCAGCCGGAACAGGCGGCGGGCCGAGCGCACCGGCCCGATCGGGTCGCCGGTCGACGCGACGCCGACCGCCACCCCCTCGCCGAGCTCCAGCTCCGCCGCCCGGTCGCACAGCTCGCCGGCCACCTTGGCCACCTCGTCGGCCGACGGACCCACCGTGAGCAGGCAGAACTCGTCGCCGCCGAGCCGGGCGGCGAGGGCGCCCGGCAGTATGGCGCCGCACAGGGACAGCACCGAGCCGAAACGTTCCAGCAACCGGTCGCCGACGGCGTGCCCGCACGAGTCGTTCACCCGCTTCAGCCCGTTCAGATCGCACACCACCAGGCTCACCACCGCACCGTCCCGCCGGTTCCGCTCCAGGGCCTCGTCGAGCCGCATGTCCACCGCGCGCCGGTTGGCGAGGCCGGTCAGCGCGTCCGTGAACGCCAGCCGGCGCGCCTCCGCCAGCCGCTCGGTCTGCGCGATCCCGGCCGCCGCCACCGCGGCCAGTACGGTGGCGAAGTCCGCGTCCGCGCGCGTGAACGCCGGCTCCCCGGCCGAGCGGGCCACGTACACCTCGCCCCATGCCCGCCCGTGCAGCACGATCGGCGCGACCACGCAGCAGCCGCGGCCCCGGCGGCGCAGCGCGGCCACCCGCTGGTGGTTGTACCGGCCGTCGTGCGACGGCTCGTCCGCGACAGTCTCCACCCAGGCGTTGGGCTGGCCGCCTTCGGCCCACCGCTCGTGCAGAAACCCGACGATCTCCGGGAACTCGTGCACCGGGTAGGACTCGTCCTCGGGGAACGTCACCTCCCCGTCGGCCAGCTCACCGACGTTGACCAGCACCTTCAGCCGGCCCAGCTCACGCTCCCAGGCCGAGATCGCCGCGAACGACCCCCCGAGGGCGGCCCGCACCCCGTCCGCGGCGGCCCGCACCGAAGCGCGCGGGGTGTGCGCCGCCGCCATCGCCTGCGCCAGTGCCACCACGGCCCGGAGCCTGTCATCGCCGTCGCCCGTCACCGGACCTCGCATTCCGTCACCGTGAGCACTACGTGTCACTACAGCGTAGGAATGTTCCAGAGCGTTCGCCCTTTCCGACCTGTTCGGACCCGTCCCGACCGGGCGAGGACGGGATGAGCCGGGTACCCCTCTACTCCCCCGGCCACTCCGGGCCGCGCTTCTCGACGAAGGCGGCCACGCCCTCCGCCCGGTCCGCCGAGAAGGCGACGCTGCGCCAGGCACCGTCCTCCAGGTCGAGGCCGGTGCGCAGGTCGAGGCCGTGGCCCAGGCGCAGGGCGCGCTTGGCGGCGCGCAGGCCGACCGGGGAGTTGCGGGCGATGCGCCCGGCGAGCTCCAGGGCCTCCCGCGTGTCCTGGGCCTCGTCCACCAGGTGGTCGATCAGGCCCAGCTCCCGCGCCTCCGCCGCCTCCACCCGCCGCCCCGTGAAGATCAGCTCGGCCGCGCGGGCCGCTCCCACCCGCCGCGGGAGCAGCTGCGTGCCGCCGCCCCCGGGGATGACGCCGACCGACACCTCGGGCAGCCCGACCACCGCCGTACGGTCCGCCACGATCAGGTCGCAGGACAGCGCCAGCTCGAAGCCGCCGCCGAGGGCGAAGCCGTGCACGGCCGCGACGGTGGGCATCGGCAGTTCCAGGACGCCGGTGTAGGCGGCCCGGGTGCGCGGGCGCTGCCGCATCAGGTCGGCGTCGCTGAAGGAGTTACGTTCCTTCAGGTCGGCGCCCACGCAGAAGGCCCGCTCGTGGGTGGAGGTGAGGACGGTGACGCGGACGTCCCGGTCGGCGGCGAGCGCGGCGCAGGCGGCGCTGATGCCGTCCGCCATGGCCGTGGACACGGCGTTCATCGCCTTGGGCCGGTCGAGCCGCAGTTCGGCCACGTGCCCGTGCCGGTGTACGCCGACGAAGTCCCCGAAGCGTTGCGTGTCCATGCGGCACCCTCCCTGGTTGACGACCATCCCTGGTTAACGATCGTTCCGTCACTCTAGTCAGGGACGCAACAGGCACCGGGGCAGCGGGCGACGGCGTACGCCTGCGGCAGGCGGCGGCGTACCGGGATCAGCCGCGGCGGCTGAGGAGCCAGGGCTCGACGACGCCCAGTCCGCGCACCGGCCGCTGCCACATCGGCTGGAGCGCGAAGCGGTACTCGGGCAGCGGCCCGGCCCCGGCCGCGGCCGCCGCGGCGGCGGCCTTCGCGTCGGCCTCGGAGACGGGCGCCTCACCCATGCGGCTGAGCTCCTCCGCGAACGCCTCGTCCACCAGCACCGTGTCCTTCGGAGCTATCGACGTCAGGCGGCTGGCCAGGTTCACGGTCGTACCGAAGACGTCGCCCATCCGCGTCGTGACCGTGCCGAACGCGATGCCGACGCGCAGCTCCGGCATCGTCTCGTCGTTGGCCATGGTCTCGATGAGGCGGAGCCCGATCTCGGCCGCCGTGCCCGCGTCGTCGGCGGCGAACAGGACCTCGTCGCCGAGCGTCTTGATGAGCCGGCCGCCGTGCGCGGCGACCAGGTCGGCGGCGGTGGTCTCGAACGCCTCGACCAGCTCGCCCAGTTCCTCCTCCTCCAGGCGGCGGGTCAGCCGGGTGAAGCCGACGAGGTCGGCGAAGCCCACCGCGAGGCGCCGGTCGACCATCTCCGCGTCGTCCTGGGCCTGCACGACGCGGCCGGTCGCGGCGGCGAGCTGGCGGCGCCAGACGTAGACCAGGAACTCCTCCAGCTCGGGCAGCAGGAGCTCGACGAGGGGGTAGGTGATCTCCGTACGGGTCAGACCGGAGTCCTGCGGTTCGGTCAGGCCCTCCAGGAAGGAGTCGATCTGCCAGTCGGCGAGGCGCGCCGTGGTCTGCCCGGTGGAGCGGGCCACCTGCACCGCCATCGCCTCGCTGAGCAGTCCGGCCTCCACCAGGCCCGCCAGCCGGCGCAGCGCCAGTACGTCGGCCTCGGTGAGCGCCTTGACCTGGCCGATGTCGGCGAAGCCCATGGCGCGCCAGAAGCGGGAGGCCAGCTCCATGGAGACGCCGGCGCTGCGGGCCGCCTGGAAGGGGTGTAGCGGCGGTCGGAGCCGAGGATCAGCTGTTCCAGGCGGATGGCGATGGTGTCGTCGTCGGGGTCGTCCCCCGCGCTGTCGGCGCTCGCCCCGTTCACCGTGCCGGGCATGGGGCCGGTCCGGTCGGCGCCACCGGTCCGGTCGCTCCCGTGGGCACCGGCCGGCTCGGGCGTGCCGTCGGCGCGCGCCGCGCCGTCCGCAGGCACCGAGTCCCCCTCACGTGGAGCGGCCCCCGTCTCACGAGGAGCGATGTCCGCTTCGCGCGGGCCGGCGCCCGAGTCGTCGGCGGTCACCGCTCGCTCCCTGTCCGTTCCCTGCGCACTGCCCTTCCGATCACTTCTCGCTCGTTCGCCCGCTCCACGGCGGACGGCCTCAACGATACGGCAGGTGTGCTCTGGCTCACTCTCACACCTCGGCGCTATCGCCCCTATCGGCAGATAAGTGCGATTGCTCCCGAGGTTTCTTGACCAGGATCTGATCATTTCTGATCACGATGCGGACCGGAGGCGGATCGGCGGTGCGTTCAGGGGCTCAGCCCGGCCTCGCCTGACACAGCCGCCCCGTGCCGACCCGCACCGCCGTCCCGCCAACCGCCCCCTACTCCTGCGCCGCCGACCGCACGTGCACGATGTCCCCCGCCGCGACCGGCCGCTGCATGCCCTCCTCCGTGGCGAGCACCAGCCGCCCGTCACCGTCGATGGCCACCGCCTCACCGAGCAGCGCCCGGTCGCCGGGCAGTTCGGCGCGTACCGAGCGGCCGAGCGTGGCGCACCCGGCCGCGTACGCGTCCTGGAGGCGGCAGGCCGCCGCGTCGCCGTCCGCCGCGGTCCACTGCCCGTACCAGTCCTCGACCGACCGCAGTACGGCCCGCAGCACCGGGTCCCGGTCGGTCACCTTGGCGCCGGCCAGGGCGAGCGAACCGGCACCGGGTACGGGCAGTTCCTCGGCGCGCAGCGTGACGTTGAGGCCGATGCCGACGACCACGCCGTCGCCGGCGCGTTCCGCGAGGATGCCGCCGGCCTTGCGCTCCTCGTCACCGACGGTCACCAGCAGGTCGTTGGGCCACTTCAGGGCGGTGTCCACGCCCGCGACGCGGGCCACCGCGCCGGCGGTCGCCACCCCGGCGAGCAGCGGCAGCCAGCCCCAGCGCTCCGGCGGGACCCGCGGGGTGAGGTAGAAGGAGAAGAAGAGGCCGGAGCGCGGCGGCGCCGACCACCTGCGGTCCAGCCGGCCGCGCGCGGCCGACTGCTCCTCGGCGACGAGGACGGCCCCCTCGGTCAGTCCTCCGGCGGCCCGTGCGACGAGGTCGGTGTTGGTCGAGCCGGTCGCGGGCACGACGTCGAGGCCGGTCCAGAGCGAGCCGGGACGCAGCAGGGCGCGCCGCAGTGCCGTCCCGTTCAGCGGCGGCCGGTCCAGGTCGGACCAGTGCCCGCCGGAGCCCGCCCCCGGGCCCGATCCGGCGCGCGCCACGTCGCCGTCGCCGCCCGAGCGGTCTTTGTCCTGGTTTTCCGGTGGTTGAGACGTCATGGCCCCAGCCTAGGTGTGGTCAACGACGCAGTGCCGCTGAGCAGTCCCGCCGATACGCTACGAAGCGGTAGCCCATCCCGTTCAACCCCCGTACCACCCTCGTACGAGCACCAGTCCAGGACGAGCAGGAGCCGCATCCCGATGTCCGAGCCGGAAGCACACATCACCACGACCGCGGGCAAACTGGCCGATCTTCAGCGCAGGATCGAGGAGGCCACCCACGCCGGGTCCGCGCGGGCCGTGGAAAAGCAGCACGCGAAGGGCAAGCTGACGGCGCGTGAGCGCGTGGAGCTGCTCCTCGACGAGGGTTCGTTCGTCGAGCTGGACGAGTTCGCGCGGCACCGTTCGACCAACTTCGGGCTGGAGAAGAACCGGCCTTACGGCGACGGCGTGGTGACCGGTTACGGCACCGTCGACGGGCGCACGGTCTGCGTGTACTCGCAGGACTTCACCATCTTCGGCGGTTCGCTGGGCGAGGTCTACGGCGAGAAGATCGTCAAGGTGATGGACTTCGCCCTGAAGAACGGCTGCCCGGTCGTCGGCATCAACGACGGCGGCGGCGCCCGTATCCAGGAGGGGGTCGCGGCCCTCGGCCTGTTCGCGGAGATCTTCCGCCGCAATGTGCACGCCTCCGGCGTGATCCCGCAGATCTCGCTGATCGTCGGCCCGTGCGCGGGCGGCGCGGTCTACTCCCCCGCCATCACCGACTTCACGGTCATGGTCGACCAGACCTCGCACATGTTCATCACCGGACCCGACGTCATCAAGACCGTCACCGGCGAGGACGTGGGCTTCGAGGAGCTGGGCGGCGCCCGGACGCACAACAGCACCTCGGGCGTCGCGCACCACATGGCGGGCGACGAGAAGGACGCCATCGAGTACGTCAAGGCGCTGCTGTCCTACCTGCCGTCCAACAACCTCTCCGAGCCGCCCGCCTTCCCCGAGGAGGCGGACCTGGAGACCTCGGAGTACGACCGCGAGCTGGACACGCTGATCCCGGACTCGGCGAACCAGCCGTACGACATGCACACCGCCATCGAGCACGTCCTCGACGACGGCGAGTTCCTGGAGACGCAGGCGCTCTTCGCGCCGAACATGGTCACCGGCTTCGGCCGGGTGGAGGGCCACGCGGTCGGCATCGTCGCCAACCAGCCGATGCAGTACGCGGGCACGCTGGACATCGACGCGAGCGAGAAGGCCGCGCGGTTCGTGCGCACCTGCGACGCGTTCAACGTCCCCGTGCTGACGTTCGTGGACGTACCGGGCTTCCTGCCGGGTACGGACCAGGAATGGGACGGCATCATCCGGCGCGGCGCCAAGCTGATCTACGCCTACGCGGAGGCGACGGTTCCGCTGATCACCGTGATCACCCGCAAGGCGTTCGGCGGCGCGTACGACGTCATGGGCTCCAAGCACCTGGGCGCGGACCTGAACCTGGCCTGGCCGACCGCGCAGATCGCGGTGATGGGCGCGCAGGGCGCGGTCAACATCCTGCACCGCCGCGCGCTCGCCGCGATCGAGGACCAGGACGCGCAGGACGCCCGCCGCCAGGAGCTGATCCAGGAGTACGAGGACGCGCTGCTCAACCCCTACGTGGCGGCCGAGCGCGGCTACGTCGACGCGGTGATCATGCCCTCGGAGACCCGCCGGCACATCGTCCGCGGGCTGCGCACGCTGCGCAACAAGCGCGAGTCGCTGCCCCCGAAGAAGCACGGCAACATCCCGCTGTAGGGACGCCCGTGCCCGTCGGCGGCACCGTCCGCCGTCCGCCGTCCGCCGCAAGTCCGTCAGAGCCAGGAGGTCGGTTGACCATGATCAAGGTCGTCCGGGGCAACCCCACACCCGAGGAGCTGGCCGCCGCACTGGCGGTGGTTCGCACCCGCGCGGCGGCGGCCGCTGCCGCCGCCTCCGCCGCGCCCGGCACGGAACGTACGGACGAATGGGCCGACCCGGCGTCCACGATCCCGCGCCGCCGGCTGCCGCACCCGGGCCCGCGGGCCTGGCGTACGAGCTACTGGCCGCGGTGACGTCCGCCGCCCGGGCCCTCCGCCGGCCCCTCGTCCGCCGGTCCGTCCGCTAGTCCTCGCCGGTCCGTCCGCTAGTCCTTCCGCCCGACGGCGCTTGAGTACGCGTACTCAGGCGCCGTCGGCGTTCCCGGCGCAGGATCGAAGGATGCTGTGGTCCGATCCGTCCGACGAGCCTCCCGAGGAGCTGCGCCAGGTGCAGGCGATGCTCCGCCGGATGGGCATCGTGCTGGCCGTGGCCGCGGTCGTGCTCATGGTGATGCTGGTCGGCGGGGCCTGAGAGGTCCGGCGGCCGGGCCGTGGACGGTCTCCGCGGCGCGGCGTCCGGGCACCGTCCGCGGTCACCCGCGGACTCCACGGTGACAGGTCCGGGCACGTGTCTCTCGCATTCGGACGAAGAGGACCAGCTCACACACCCCGCCTGCAACCGCCACCCCCAGTTGGGACATCCTTTACCCCTGAAGGACGCAATCCGGGCGCCCGTACGGCCGGTGCGCGCGGCACCGGGCCGTACGGCATGGGGAGTGGAGAGCGATGAACAGGCCGCTGAGACACATAGCCGTCTTCTGCGGAGTGCTGGTGCTGGCGCTGCTGGTGCGCGCCACCTGGGTCCAGTTCGTCCAGGCGGACTCACTGGCGAACGACGACAACAACCGCCGGGTGAAGATCGAGGCGTTCTCGTATCCGCGCGGCAACATCATCGTCGGCGGCAAGCCGATCACCGACTCGGTCGAGACGACCGGCGACTTCAAGTACAAGCGGGTCTACAAGGACGGCCCGATGTACGCCCCGATCACCGGCTACGCCTCGCAGTCGCAGGGCAGCACGTTCCTGGAGGGCGTCTACAAGGACATCCTCAGCGGCAAGGACGACAAGCTCTTCCTCAAGCGCGCCAAGGACATCCTCACCGGAGAGAAGCCGCGCGGCGGCGACGTGCTGACGACCATCAACGAGAAGGCGCAGCGGGCCGCGTACAAGAGCCTGACCGACCTCAAGGCCAAGGGCGCGGTGGTCGCCCTCGAACCGGGCACCGGCAAGATCCTCGCCATGGCGAGCACGCCGTCCTACGACCCGTCCGTCTTCGCGGGCAGCTCCTTCAAGGAGGGCGACAGGTACACCGCCCTCATCAAGGACAAGAGCAAGCCGATGAACAACCGGGCGTCCCTGGAGATCTACCCGCCCGGCTCCACGTTCAAGATCCTCACCGCCGCCGCGGCCCTGGAGCACGGCGTGGTCCCGGACATCGACACCCCGGTGCAGGCCCCGGTGCCGTACACCCTGCCGAACACCACCACCAAGGTCGGCAACGACATCGCCTCCGCGCCGTGCGCGAACGCGTCCCTCAAGGTCGGTATGCAGTGGTCCTGCAACAACACCTACCTGGAGGCGGCGAACCGGCTCGGCAAGGACAAGATGCGCGAGACGGCGGAGAAGTTCGGCTTCAACCAGAAGCTCTTCACCCCGGTCCGTACGGCCACCAGCGGCTACCCCGAGAAGCTGGACAAGCCGCAGACCGCGCTGACCGGCATGGGCCAGGGCAGCCTGACCAGCACCCCGCTGCAGATGGCCATGGTCGTCGCCGGGCTCGCCAACAACGGCAAGGTCATGCAGCCGTACCTGGTCGAGGAGACCCGCGGCCCCGACCTGTCGACGATCGAGACGTTCAAGCCCAAGGAGCTGAACCAGGCCGTGTCCGAGGACACCGCCAAGAAGGTGCAGCAGATGATGGAGAACACCGCGGAGAACGGCACGGCGAAGAAGGCGCTGATCGACGGCGTCAAGGTCGGCGCCAAGACCGGTACCGCCCAGCACGGCGCGGACGTCCGCGACGAGCGCCCGTACGCCTGGTTCGTCTCGTACGCCAAGCAGGACAACGGCTCGCCGGTCGCGGTCGCGGTCTTCGTGGACCCGTCCGACATGGACATCCCGCGCTCGGAGATCGCCGGCGGCAAGCTGGGCGGCCCGATCGCCAAGAAGGTCATGGAGGCCGTGCTCAACAAGTGAGCGGGCGGCCGGGCGAGGCCGGGTGAGTACGGAGAGGGCGGGTGCCGGACGGCGCCCGCCCTCTCCGTGTCCGCCCCGCTCCGTACGATGGCGGGCATGACCGTTCAGCCCGGCACCGCCGCCCGCCGTCTCGTCCTCGCCTCCCAGTCCCCCGCCCGGCTCGGCCTGCTGCGCCAGGCCGGGCTCGCGCCCGAGGTCGTCGTCAGCGGCGTCGACGAGGACGCGATCACCGCGGACTCCCCCGCCGAGCTGGCCCGGGTGCTCGCCGAGGCGAAGGCCGCCGCGGTGGCCGCGCGGCCCGAGACCGCCGGTGCCCTCGTCATCGGCTGCGACTCGGTGCTGGAGCTGGACGGCCGGGCGCTCGGCAAGCCCGCCGACGCCGAGGACGCGACCGCCCGCTGGAAGGCGATGCGCGGCCGTTCCGGGGTCCTGCGGACCGGGCACTGCGTGATCGACACGGCGGCCGGGAACCGCCGGGTGTCGGCCACCGCGTCCACCACCGTCCGCTTCGGCGAGCCGAGCGACGCGGAGATCGCCGCTTACGTGGCCTCCGGCGAGCCGCTGTACGTGGCGGGCGCCTTCACGCTCGACGGCCGGTCGGCGCCGTTCATCGACGGCATCGACGGCGACCCCGGCAACGTCATCGGGCTGTCGCTGCCGCTGCTGCGGCGTCTCCTGGCCGATCTGGACGTCGCGATCACGGATCTCTGGGTGTGAGAACGCGCGGGCCGCGGCCCCTGGTGCCGCGCCTCCGGCGCACGTAACATACATACATGGATGTACGTAAGGGTGAAGCGGGGCTGGCGGCCGAACCGACCGCCAAGCCGCCCCGCACCACCCAGGCCGACCGCAGGGCGCGCACCCGCGCCGCCCTCCTGGAAGCGGCCGCCCGGGGGCTGTCCCGCTACGGCTACGGCAACCTCCGGCTCGAACAGGTCGCCCAGGACGCCGGCTACACCCGCGGCGCGCTCTACCACCAGTTCACGGGCAAGCAGGACCTGGCGCTGGCGGTGACCGAATGGGTCCTGGACACCTGGTGGCAGGAGGTCGGCCGGCACGTCGAGCAGGAACGGGACCCGGTCGCGGCGCTGCTCACCCTGGCGCGCGGGCACGCCGTGTACTGCCGACGGGACTTCGCGCGCGTGGCGATCGCGCTGCGGCTGGAGTTCGCCGGGCAGGACCACCCGGTGGGGCGCGAGATCGAGAAGGGCTACCGGGCGCTCGTCGAACGCTGCACCGGTCTGGTCACCGCCGCCCGCGAGGCGGGCTCGCTGCCGGACGGCCCGCCGCCCCGCACCCTCGCGCTCGCCTTCGTCGGCGCGGTCGAGGGCACGTCGATCGCCCTGTCCGGCCAGGCCCCGTACGACGAGTCGCTGGTGGCCGGGGCCGCGGCCGGCGCGCTCGGGCTCCCGTACGGGTCCGGCGACCACGCGGGCACGGCCCGCACCCCGCACTCACCGGCAACGTGAAGGAGAGCGTCATGAAGGTCGGCATGGTGGCACACCACTACCCGCACGCGGCGCACCGCGCGGAGTTCGTCGAGCGCGTACGCCGCGTCGCCGAGGAGTTCCGGCGCACCCCCGGGTGCCTGTCGGCGGACTGCTGGCTGGCCGCGGACGGCGACGCGGTGGTCTCGATCGTGCAGTGGGAGTCCGAGGAGGCGTCGGCCGCGTCGCTCGCCGCCGTGCAGGCGGCGTCCGGACTCGACCTCGCCTACGACGGGCGGGAGTCCCGGCCGCGCGAGATCGTGCGGCTCGCGGCGCCCTGAGCGCCGGCATCGCGGGGCCTCACCGGCCACGGCCCGCCCGGGTCGCCGACCCTCGCCGGTCACCGGCCCTCCCCGCTCGCGGCCGCCCGGGCCACCGGCCCTCCCCGGCCGCGGCCGTCCGGCGTCAGGCCGCCGCTGTCGCGGCGTGCCGGCAGTGCGTGCACAGCAGGCGGCGGCCCGCCGAGTGGGCCGTGCTGCGGCCCAGGCCCGCCGTACGGTGGACCGTCCGCGGAACGGCGGCGGCGTGCGCGGCGCAGGCCGCCGCGCCGCAGTCCGCGCAGACGGCCAGCGCGGCGGTCTCGCTGCCGAGTTCCGCACAGTCGAAGCACTGCATTCAACAACTCCTGGTGAGCTTGGTTCCGTGATCGCCGGAAGGGTGACCGTTCTGAGTGAACGGCATCCGCCCTCCGCGCATTCCGGGAATTCACGCGCGGTGACCACCGTCACGGTGCCGCGGAATTCGGCGGCCGCCCAGGCCCCTTTTCTCCCGGGAACCCCATTCCTGGTAATGCCACTGCCACCCGGGAATCCGGCCCGCCGGACCCGCCCGACGCCTGGCCCGCCCGACGTCTGATCCGCCCGAATCGCCCGTTCAGCCTTCCGCCACCAGCCGGCGCAGCTCCCGGTCCGCCGCCGAACCCGGCTCGGCCAGGTACACCACCACGGCCTGGTCCGGCTCGTCCGGCAGCCGCAGCGTCTCGAAGGACAGGTCCAGAGCGCCCGCGCGCGGGTGGTGCAGCGGCTTGCTGCCGTACGTCTTGTCGCGGACGTTGTGGTCGGACCACAGGCGGCGGAAGTCCTCGCTGTGCTCGGTGAGTTCGGCGATCAGCGCGGCCAGCTTCGGGTCGTCCGGGTGCCGCCCGGTGTCCAGCCGCAGGAACGCCACCGTGTCGTCGGCCTTCTGCTGCCAGTGGACGTACCGCCGGCGCGCGGACCGGTCGAGGAAGGTGAGGCGGGCGAGGTTGCGCTCCCCGGGCGGCAGGGCCGGGAAGTCGGCGATCAGGATGCGGGCCAGCTCGTTCCAGGCCAGCACCTCCTGGCGGCGGCCGACCACGTAGGCCGGCGAGTGCTCGAACGTCCGCAGCAGCCGCAGCACGCCGGGCCGCACTTCCTGGCCCTGCCCGGCGGCCGGCTGCCGGGCGTCGTCGTGGCGGCCCTCCTCGCCCCGCACCAGCGCGTACAGGTGCGCCCGCTCGTGCGCGTCGAGCCGCAGGACGTGCGCGATGGCGTCCAGCACCTCGGCCGAGGCGTGGCCGCCGCGGCCCTGCTCCAGGCGTACGTAGTAGTCGACGCTGACCCCGGAGAGCTGGGCGAGCTCCTCGCGGCGCAGCCCCGGCACCCGGCGGCGGCCGCTGAAGCCGGTGCCCGGCCGCAGGCCCGCCTCCTCGGGGCGTACCCGGGCCCGCCGCGATCGGAGGAATTCCCGTAGTTCTGCCCGCCGGTCCATCGTTCTCACCTTCGACACCGTGGGCCGCGCACTCTTCGCCACGGAACCCGTACTTTCCTGCATCCCTGCTTCTTCGCCGCTTTCCCGCTCGCTCCGCCGCCCCGCTTTCCGCATTCCCCATTCTCGCGCGACCGCTTTCCGGCCGCGGAGGAAGCGGAACCGCCCAGCGTACTTCCGTGCACCCGGCAAAGCTGTGCGAGGCTGGAAGCCCGTACCCGCGCGCCGCCCACCCGCGTACCGCTCCGCCCCACACCCCGCACACGCCGCCCACCCCGCGCCCGTGCCGCACCCCGTCCCGGAGGAAGACCGCCATGCCGCAGTCCGTCGACCGTGCCCTGGACCTGCTCGACGCGGTCGCCGCGGCGGACGGCCCGGTGACGGCGAAGGCACTGGCCCGGCACCTGGACTGCGGCCTCTCCACGGTCTACGACCTGCTCGGCTCCCTGACCGAACGCGGCCACCTGGCTCGTACGGCCGCCGGCTACACCCTCGGTTACCGCGTTCCGGCCCTGCACCAGGCCTTCCAGCGGCAGTTGCGGGTCGACGAACGGGTGCACGAGGTGCTGCTGCGGCTGCGCCGCTCCTCCGGCGCCGACGTCTTCTTCAGCACGTACCGGGACGGCGAGATCGCCGTACTGGACGGCGCCGCCGGCCCGGACTCCGCCTTCACGGTCGGCCAGGACACCGCCGCACACGCCACGGCACACGGCCGCGCCCTGCTGGCCTCCCTCCCCGCCGCCACCCGGCGCCAGTACCTGACCACCGGCGGAATGCGCGCCCGGACCGCGCGCACCATCACCGCCCCCGAGCGACTGGAACGGGAGCTGCGCCGGGTCCGCCGCGACGGAATCGCCGTGGAACGGGAGGAGGCCGCGTCCGGCATGGCATGCGTCGCCGTCCCCGTACCGGTACGCCCCGGCGGCCCCGGCACCCCCACCACCCTGACCGCCGTCTCGGCCGCCCTCCCGGTAGAAGACTTCGCCCGCCTGCGCGCCCCACTCACCGAGGCGCTGCGGCGGAGGTGGCGGCGCTGGCCTGAACGCCCTGACCTGCGCGCCCGGACCTGAGGGCGTCCGCCGGCCCGCGGCCGCGCGGCGCTACATTGATGCCGTCACCGTGCGGGGAGCACGGTGCGTACGGGTGTCATGGGCTGAACGAGCCGCGAAAGGCCATGGCGGCCCGCGGGACCAGGGGGAACGAGATGACCGGTGCGGCCACAGTCGCCGAACTGACGTACTACCCGCTCAAAGGCTGCGCCGGGGTCTCGGTCCCCGCGGCGGAGGTGACGCCCGCCGGGCTCGCTCATGACCGCAGCTTCATGGTGACCGACGCTGAAGGCGTCTTCCGCAGCCAGCGGCGTGATCCACGGCTCGCCCTGATCCGGCCGGAGATCGGCGCCGGCGGCGGGCGTCTGACGCTGCGTGCGCCGGGTGTCGAGGCGCTGGAGCTGGACGTGGACACCTCCTCCGCGCGCCGGGACGTGCTGCTGTTCAAGAGCGCCTACCGGGGCATCGACCAGGGGGACACCGTCGCCGAGTGGCTGACGGAGGCGCTCGGCGTGCCGAGCAGGCTCGTACGGGTGCCGCCGGAGCACGACCGTGTGACGGACGGGCTGACCCCGGGCACCTCCGGATACGCCGACAGCTGTGCGCTGCACGTGCTGTCCCGGTCCACGCTGGAGCTGCTGGGCGAGCGGCTGGCGGAGCAGGGCGCGGCGCCGCTGCCGATGGACCGGTTCCGGCCCAACATCGTGGTCGACGGCTGGGACGCGCCGCACACCGAGGACCGGGCACGCCGGATCGCCGTCGGTGACGTCGAGTTGGGGTACGCCAAGCTCGCCGTGCGGTGTGCCGTCACCACCGTCGACCAGGGGGCCGGCGCACGGGGCGGCCCGGAGCCGCTGCGGACGCTGGCCGGGTATCGGCGCGCGGCCTCGGGCGGTGTCGTGTTCGGTGCGAAGTTCGCCGTGCTGCGGCCGGGCAAGCTGTCGGTGGGGGACGCGGTGGCCGTCAGTTCGTGGGGCGAGCCGGAGCGGTAGCCGGGGTGCCGCTGGAACCGCCGCTGCCGGAGCCCTCGCCCTTCGGGACGGTGTACGACGTGCCGTATGCCGTCAGTGTCAGGACCAGCAGCGCCAGAACGGCCATCAGCATCGCGAACGCCGCCCAGCCGACCAGCCCGACCGCGAAGGCGCCGATGACGGCGTGCACCACGGCGCAGCTGACGAGGGCGATGCGCCCGAACGTGCCGGGCGGGCGGTCGCGCAGGCCGATGCGGGCCAGGAGAACGGCGCAGCACACCAGGTGGAGCGCGAAGACGGCGCCCAGCACCCAGGCCCCGGTGGACATCGCGCCGGGGTCGACGCCCGCCATGGACATCTGCTGCTTGTCCACGACGATGCTCAGCACCCAGTTCAGGAAGAGGATGCCGAGCGCCTCCAGTACCAGCACCACCGCCGCCGTCCACGCCACCGGTCTGCGTGCCGCCATCCCGTCCACCCACTTCCCAGTCACGCGCTGCGCTGTTACCGCGAGTACGAAAGAACACCGGGCACGCTACTCCTGAGTACCCCCGCTCTACAAGGACCCGGAGCCGGGTATGAGCAGGGAAGTGGAACGGGCCGCGGGGGCAGTGGCGACCGCGAGGGCGCGCGGACACGCCCGGGATCGGCAGGGGCCGGACCCGGACACACCGGCGCGCAAAGATTCCTTCGCCCATTCGTAGGGACTCCACAAAGAAACGGGGTTCCGGTGAACGGACGGGAAGCGAGACCTTGCCCACATCTTGATCACCCCACGGCCCCCGGAATACGGGCCTACCCTGGGATACCGGGGGCCTCCGGTCCCGTATCCGCACCGGGCACACGCTCCGTGTGGGCAAGCTCACTACCGGGAACGGGTCGGCACGCGGTGTCGCCAGTCCCTAAACTCGCGACGTCCTGAATTTTGTTGCGGCGAAGCGCCAAGGAGGAACCGATCGTGCGCAAGGTGCTCATCGCCAACCGAGGCGAAATCGCTGTCCGCGTTGCCCGGGCGTGCCGGGACGCCGGCATCGGGAGTGTGGCCGTCTACGCCGACCCCGACCGCGACGCCCTGCACGTACGCGCGGCGGACGAGGCCTACGCACTGGGCGGTGACACCCCGGCCACCAGCTACCTCGACATCACCAAGGTCCTGACCGCCGCCGCCGACTCCGGCGCCGACGCCGTCCACCCCGGCTACGGCTTCCTGTCCGAGAACGCCGAATTCGCCCAGGCCGTCCTGGACGCCGGACTCACCTGGATCGGCCCCCGCCCCAGGCCATCCGCGACCTCGGCGACAAGGTCGCCGCCCGCCACATCGCCCAGCGCGCCGGCGCCCCCTGGTCGCCGGCACCCCCGACCCCGTCTCCGGCGCCGAGGAGGTCGTGGCCTTCGCCGAAGAGCACGGCCTGCCCATCGCCATCAAGGCCGCCTTCGGCGGCGGCGGACGCGGCCTCAAAGTCGCCCGCACCCTCGAAGAAGTCCCGGAGCTGTACGACTCCGCCGTCCGCGAGGCCGTCGCCGCCTTCGGCCGTGGGGAGTGCTTCGTCGAGCGCTACCTCGACCGCCCCCGCCACGTGGAGACCCAGTGCCTGGCCGACAAGCACGGCAACGTCGTCGTGGTCTCCACCCGTGACTGCTCGCTCCAGCGCCGCCACCAGAAACTGGTCGAGGAAGCCCCCGCACCGTTCCTGAGCCAGGCACAGAACGCCGAGCTCTACCGCGCCTCCAAGGCCATCCTCAAGGAAGCCGGCTACCAGGGCGCGGGCACCTGCGAGTTCCTCGTCGGCCAGGACGGCACCATCTCCTTCCTGGAGGTCAACACCCGCCTCCAGGTCGAACACCCGGTCACCGAAGAAGTCACCGGCCTGGACCTGGTCCGCGAGATGTTCCGCATCGCCGACGGCGAAGAACTCGGCTACGACGACCCGCCGGTACGCGGCCACTCCTTCGAATTCCGCATCAACGGCGAAGACCCCGGCCGCAACTTCCTCCCGGCCCCCGGCACCGTCACCACCTTCGAAGCCCCCGCCGGCCCGGGCGTGCGGCTGGACGCCGGCGTGGAGTCCGGCTCGGTCATCGGCCCGGCCTGGGACTCCCTGCTCGCCAAACTCATCGTCACCGGCGCCACCCGCCAGCAGGCCCTCCAGCGCGCCGCCCGCGCACTGAACGAGTTCACCGTCGAAGGCATGGCCACCGCCATCCCCTTCCACCGCACCGTCGTCACCGACCCGGCCTTCGCGCCCGAACTGACCGGCTCCACCGCACCGTTCCAGGTCCACACCCGCTGGATCGAGACCGAGTTCGTCAACACCATCAAGCCCTTCGCCGCGCCCGGCACCGACGAAGCCGAGGCCGACACCCGCGAGACGGTCGTCGTCGAGGTCGGCGGCAAACGCCTGGAAGTCTCCCTGCCGTCCTCCCTGGGCATGCCGCTGGCCCGCGCCGCGGTCGCCGGCGGCGCCAAGCCCAAGCGCAAGGCCGCCAAGAAGACCGGCTCCGCCGCCTCCGGCGACACCCTCGCCTCCCCCATGCAGGGCACCATCGTCAAAATCGCCGTCGAAGAAGGCCAGCAGGTCGCCGAAGGCGACCTGGTCGTCGTCCTCGAAGCCATGAAGATGGAGCAGCCGCTGAACGCGCACCGCTCCGGCACCGTCAAGGGCCTGACCGCCGAGGTCGGCGCCTCGCTCTCGTCCGGCGCGGTGATCTGCGAGATCAAGGACTGACGGCCGGTACGGGACGGTCGCTACGGCCGTCCGGTCCGCCCGCGCGGGGGCCCGTGGCGCTGGAGTGCCACGGGCCCCGCGCTTTTCATGGGACGCATGGATGCGCACCTCGCGGCCCTCGCGGCGACCGCCGCCCAGCAGCTGTTCATCCGGGCGCGGACGGACCGGTGGCACCGGTCGCGGGACGAACTGACCGGCCTGCTCGCCCGGTTCAGCCCCGGCGGTGTCGACCGCGAGGCGCTCACCGACGAACTGGAGGACTCCCGCGAGGAGTTCCTGACCGCCTGGCTGGAGGGCGATCCCGCGGCGGCCGCCGACGTGGAGGCCGGGTGGCGGGCGCGGCTGCGCCGCCTGCTGCGCGCGTCGCCCGCCCTGGCGGGCCCGTTGCGGGGCCTGCTGGCCCGTTGGGGCGCGGCGGACGAACGGTATTGACGGTCGCCGTCCCCTACCCGGCGTCAGGAGGCGTTGACCACGTCCTCCGGGAACGTCAGCTGCCGGCTCATCCACTGGAGCGCGGCGGGCAGTTCGCGCCGCCAGGTCGCGAAGTTGTGGCTGCCCTGGTCGAGGATGATCGACTCGGCCTTCATCGGCGGCTTCACCGCGTTCAGGAACTCCTTCGCCGCCGGGTAGTTCTTCTCGCCCTCCCGGCTCGTGCCGATCAGCACCGAGACCTGCGGTGCGGGCAGGTGCGCCAGCCGCCACATCAGGTCGTGCTCCCGCTTGCGCGCGGCGCGCTCCTTGCCGTCGCCGAAGAGGTTGCCGGTGGTGGGGTCGCTGGTGACCTTGTAGTCGGGCGAGAGGGCCGCCGCCGAGGTGTACGTACGGGGGTGCCGCATGGTCAGCTGGAGGGCGCAGCTGCCGCCGGACGAGTAGCCGAGCAGCCCCCAGCCGCTGGCGGCGTGGCCGACCCGGTAGTGCTCCTTCAGCGCGGTGGGCAGGTCGCTCGCGAAGAACGTCTCCGCCTGCGGGCCGTCCGGCACGTCCACGCACTGGGTGTCGCGCGGCGGCGCGATGGTGGGCCGCAGCATGACGATGACGGTGGGCTGCATCTTCCCCTTGCCGATCAGGCCGCCCGCGGTCTGCGGCACCCGCAGGTGCTGGCCGAGCAGGAAATGGCCGCCGGGGTAGCCGCTGATGGCGACGATGACGGGGAAGCGCTGGCGTTCGTACTGCTTCTGGAAGTACTGCGGCGGCAGGTAAACGTACGCGGGGTCGACGGCCTTGGTGCGCTTGCCGACGATCCGTACGGACTCCACCCGGCCCACCTTGTCGGGCGGCCCCTCGGGCAGGCCGTGCACCTTGTCCAGGTCCTCCGCGCCGGCGGGCTGCACCAGGCCCTTCGACGGGTCGCCAACCGGGCCCGCTCCCCCGTCGCCCCACTTGGCGACCGCGCCCGGGGCGTCGTCGTACAGGCCGAGCAGTTCGTGCCAGGAACCGTAGAACTGGAAGTTGGCGTTCACCACGAGGCCGAGCGCGGCGACGATGGACAGCTGGGTGGCGAGGACGGACCCGATGCGGCCCAGCCAGGCCAGCGGGCCGCGCCTGGCGAAGCGCGGCCACTGCCAGAGCGTGAGTCCCACGCACACCACGGCGACCGCGATCATGGTGTACAGCAGCGATCGGCTGGTCAGTTCCATTGCTTCCCCAGGTGTTCCCGCACGCGTCCGGACGGCCTCTGCCGACCCCATTGCGCCTGGTTTGATGCCTCCCGGAAGCGCTCCGTTGCCACCTTCGCCACTTGTTCGCCGAGGCGCCCGCGCCGCCTTCCCTCCCCGTCACCCGCGGTCCGCCTGCCGTCCACCCCGCGCGCCGGGCGGCCCCAGGACGGGTGGGGCGCCGCCCCGGTCCGAGGGCTGGTGCGCCGGGGGCAGTGGCATCCTGGGGGCACCGGTCCGCTGGAGGGCCGCGCTCAGGGAGGACGGCGAGGACGGCGATGGTGACCGAGACGGCAGGGCAGGAATCCGTACGACCCATGCGTGCCGACGCGCGCCGCAACTACGAGCGGCTGCTGGCAGTGGCCCGTACGGCCTTCACGGACCACGGGACCGACACCTCGCTGGAGGACATCGCACGGCGCGCGGGCGTGGGGATCGGCACGCTCTACCGGCACTTCCCCAACCGGACGGCGCTGATGGGCGCCGTGTTCCAGGGCGAGGTGGACGCGCTGCTGGCGCACGCCCGGGAGCTGAGCGACGCGCCGCAGCCGTGTGCGGCGCTCGTGGAGTGGCTGCGGGCGATCATCACGCACGCCAGCACCTACCGCGGGCTGTCGCGGGCGCTGATGGCCGCGCCCGGCGACGCCAGTTCGGGGCTGTCCCGGTGCAGCGTCCCGATGCGCGAGGCGGGCGGCGAACTGCTCAGCCGCGCGCAGCGGGCCGGTGCCGTACGGTCCGATGTGAGCATCGGTGATCTGATGCAGCTGACCAACGGCATCGCCCTGGCCGCGGAGGAGTCACCGGACGACCCCAGGCTGGCCGACCGGCTGCTCACGCTGACGCTGACCGGGCTGCGCGCCGAGCAGAGGTGAGCGGGGCCGGGCGCCGCCGTCCGTCCGGCCACGCGCCGTACGGGGCCGGGTGCCGCCGTCCGGCCAGTCGTGCGCCGTACGGTGCCGGGTACGGACGCCCGTCCGGCCTCGCGCCGTACCGAGCCAGGTGCCGCCGTCCGTCCGACCGTTCACCGTGCGGTGCCGGCGCGGCCGTACGCGCGCCGGCACCTGCTCAGCGACGGCGCGGCGCCAGATCGGCGACCCGGCCGCCCGGCGGCTCCGCGAGCGGAGCGGCCGTACGCAGCTGGGGCCCGGAACCGCCGCCGCCCGGTGCCAGATTGCGCCGCTGTCCGGGCAGCGGCACGTCCCGGCGTGGACCGCGGCGGTCGGCCGCCACCACCTCCGGTGCCTGCTGGGCGGCGCCCGCACCGGGCCCGCCGGCCACCGCGATCTGCACACCCTGGTCGGCCAGGGCCTGTAGCTCGGTCGCGGCCCGGTCGTCGTGGCCCGGCGGCTCGTCGGTCACCAGCCGGGTGATCACGTCGGTGGGCACCGTCTGGAACATGGTGTCCGTACCGAGCTTGGTGTGGTCGGCGAGGACCACGACCTCCGCCGCCGCCTGCACCAGCGCCCGGTCCACGCTCGCGGAGAGCATGTTGGACGTGGACAGGCCGCGCTCGGCGGTCAGGCCGCTGCCCGAGAGGAAGGCGCGGGAGACCCGCAGCCCCTGGAGCGACTGTTCGGCCCCGCTGCCGACCAGTGCGTAGTTCGACCCGCGCAGGGTGCCGCCGGTCATCACGACCTCGACACGATTGGCGTGGGCCAATGCCTGGGCGACCAGGAGGGAGTTGGTGACCACGGTCAGACCGGGCACCCGCGCGAGCCGGCGGGCCAGCTCCTGCGTGGTGGTCCCGGCGCCGACCACGATGGCCTCGCCTTCTTCGACGAAGCCGGCGGCGAGATCGGCGATGGCCGTCTTCTCCGCGGTCGCTAGATGGGATTTCTGAGGGAAGCCGGACTCCCGGGCGAAACCGCCCGGCAAGACCGCACCGCCGTGCCGGCGGTCGAGCAGTCCTTCTGCCTCCAGCGCCCGCACGTCCCGCCGTACGGTTACTTCGGAGGTCTGGACGACGCGGGCGAGCTCACGGAGCGACACCGCTCCGTTCGCTCGCACCATTTCGAGGATCAGTTGGCGACGTTCTGCAGCGAACACGAAACTGACAGTAACGCCAACGACCGTCTGCTTTCAGCAGGTTGCACCAATTAACGGAAGTTGTTCGTTCCCGACCCTCGCACGTGGTATATGCCGCTGGCCGGTCACTCAGGGACACCAGCCTGCCACGAACCGGCCCCCGCCGCCTGCCTTCCGCGGCAGGACGGCACCGGAAGCGGTACGGGGGACGTACGGGGAACGGCCCGCCGCGCGGGCGGGCGCACCCCGGTCCCGCGGGATGCCGCGCCGCGCGCCGGGCGGACCGTTCATCCGGCTGGCCGCGGTCTATTCGCTGGACATCTTGCGCGTGTGCAGCTGCCGCGCGACCTCGGCGATCGAGCCGGACAGCGACGGGTAGACCGTGAACGCGCTGGCGATCTGCTCCACCGTGAGGTTGTTGTCCACCGCGATCGAGATCGGGTGGATCAGCTCGCTGGCGCGCGGCGAGACGACCACACCGCCCACCACGATGCCCGTGCCGGGACGGCAGAACAGCTTCACGAAACCGTCCCGGATGCCCTGCATCTTCGCGCGCGGGTTGCGCAGCAGCGGCAGCTTGACGACCCGGGCGTCTATCCGGCCCGCGTCCACGTCCGCCTGGCTGTAACCGACGGTGGCGATCTCCGGGTCGGTGAAGACGTTCGCGGAGACGGTCTTGAGGTTGAGCGGCGTCACCGCGTCACCCAGGAAGTGGTACATCGCGATCCGGCCCTGCATCGCGGCGACCGAGGCCAGCGCGAACACGCCGGTGCAGTCGCCCGCCGCGTAGACACCGGGGGCCGAGGTCCGCGAGACCTTGTCCGTCCAGATGTGGCCGGACTCCTGCATCCGTACGCCGGCCTCTTCGAGCCCGATGCCCGCGGTGTTCGGGATGGAGCCCACCGCCATCAGGCAGTGCGTGCCGGTGATCGTACGACCGTCCGACAGAGTGACCTCGACGCGGTCGCCCACCCTCTTGGCGGAGGCGGCCCGCGAGCGCGCCATCACGTTCATGCCGCGGCGGCGGAAGACGTCCTCCAGGACGGCGGCGGCGTCCGGGTCCTCGCCCGGGAGCACCCGGTCGCGGGAGGAGACGAGGGTGACGCGGGAGCCGAGCGCCTGGTAGGCGCCCGCGAACTCGGCGCCGGTGACGCCGGAACCGACCACGATCAGCTCTTCCGGCAGCTCGTCCAGGTCGTAGACCTGCGTCCAGTTCAGGATGCGCTCGCCGTCGGGCTGCGCGTCCGGGATCTCGCGCGGGTGCGCGCCGGTCGAGACGAGGACCGCGTCGGCGGTCAGCGTCTCCTCCGTACCGTCCGCGGCGGTGACCGTGACCGTGCGCGAGCCGTCCGGCGACTGCCCCGGCTCCAGACGGCCGCGGCCGCGCATCACCCGGCCACCCGCGCGGGTGACGGAGGCGGTGATGTCGTGCGACTGGGCGAGCGCGAGGCGCTTCACCCGGCGGTTGACCTTGCCGAGGTCCACCCCGACGACGCGCGCGGGGCGGTCGACCGGCGGCGTGTCGTCCGCGACGATGATGCCCAGCTCGTCGTACGACGAGTCGAAGGTCGTCATCACCTCGGCCGTCGCGATGAGGGTCTTGGACGGGACGCAGTCGGTCAGCACCGACGCCCCGCCCAGTCCGTCGCAGTCGACGACGGTCACCTCCGCGCCGAGAGAGGCGCCCACCAGGGCCGCCTCGTATCCGCCGGGTCCGCCACCGATGATCACGATCCGAGTCACGTACTCCATTGTCCCGTACGCCCGCGCCGGGTTACCCCCCGGGGGCCGCCGTTCGAACCTCACGTACCACGAGCGCACCCCCTGACCTCCCGTACCCTCGGAACCATGTCGCTCTACGCCGCGTACGCCGGCAACCTCGACGCGCGGCTGATGACCCGCCGCGCTCCGCACTCGCCGCTGCGCGGCACCGGCTGGCTCAACGGCTGGCGACTCACGTTCGGCGGGGAACAGATGGGCTGGGAGGGAGCGCTCCCGACGATCGTCGAGGCCCCCGCTCGCAGGTCTTCGTCGCCCTCTACGACATCGCCCCCATGGACGAGGAGTCCATGGACCGCTGGGAGGGCGTGGGCATGGACATCTACCGCCGTATGCGCGTACGGGTCCACACCCTCGACGGCGACGAGGCCGCCTGGCTGTACGTCCTCAACGGCTACGAGGGCGGCCTGCCCGCGGCCCGCTACCTCGGCGAGATCGCCGACGCGGCGGAGTCGGCCGGGGCGCCGCACGACTATGTGATGGAGCTGCGGAAGCGTCCCTGCTGAAGGGGCGGCGGCCGAAGCGGGCGGTGTCGCGGACGCCGCCCGGCGCCTGCCTCCGGGGGCGTGAGCCGAGGGCGTGATTCGGGGCCGCGCGCCGGGGCGGTGGGACCGGCGCGGCCGGGCCTGTCGGTGTAACACCCACGCTTTTGTAGGGAGCTACGAAGAGATCGGCGGGATGCCGTCGGCGCGGACATCTACGCGCGTAGGCATTTACCGGCTACCCTCGTCCGCGTGAACGCATCTGTTACCCCGGACATCGCGCGCGACCCGCAGGGCGCCGCTGCCGACGCCGCCGCCCGCCTGCGCGAGCTGACCGGCGCCGAGACCCACGACGTCGCCCTGGTGATGGGCTCCGGCTGGGCCCCGGCCGCCGAGGAGCTGGGCGCGCCCGAGCACGAATTCCCGGTCACCGAGCTGCCCGGCTTCCCGGCGCCGGCCGTCGAGGGCCACGGCGGCAAGATCCGCTCGTACCGGATCGGCGAGAAGCGGGCCCTGGTCTTCCTGGGCCGTACGCACTACTACGAGGGCCGCGGTGTGGCCCCCGTCGCGCACGGTGTGCGGACCGCCGTCGCCGCCGGCTGCAAGACCGTGGTGCTCACCAACGGGTGCGGCGGTCTGCGCGACGGCATGCGCCCCGGCCAGCCGGTCCTCATCAGCGACCACCTGAACATGACCGCCACCTCCCCGATCGTCGGCGCGCGCTTCGTCGACCTGACCGACCTCTACTCGCAGCGGCTGCGCGCGCTGTGCAAGGAGGTCGACGCGACGCTGGAGGAGGGCGTGTACGCCCAGCTCCCCGGCCCGCACTACGAGACCCCGGCCGAGATCAAGATGCTCCGCACGCTGGGCGCGGACCTGGTCGGCATGTCCACCGTCCTGGAGGCCATCGCCGCCCGCGAGGCCGGCGCCGAGGTGCTCGGACTGTCGCTGGTGACGAACCTCGCCGCGGGCATGACGGGCGAGCCGCTCAACCACGAAGAGGTCCTTCAGGCCGGGCGCGACTCCGCGACCCGCATGGGCAGCCTGCTGGCGCAGGTGCTCGGCAAGCTCTGAGCAGCGCGCGGCAGAGCAGCGGTACGGGGCGTTCTCGGACGCCCCGTACGGCGTTCGGGGTGCCTGCCGGGTGCTCCGTAAGCGTTCGGGTGCCCGCGGGCGTTCCGTACGCGTTCGGAGTGCCCGCGGGCGTTCCGTACGGCAGTCGGGGTGCCCACGGGCGCCCCGTGGCAAGAAGCCGGCAAGGAGCCGGGGTGTCCCGGTGGCGCGGCGCGCGCGGCCGGTGTCCGCGCGCCCGCCGGTCGAACCATCGCGCGGAGTGGGTAAGCGTTAACGCGCCGAGCGCTTCCCCACCACCGCAACCAGAGGCAGGAGCATCACGTGGCAACCGATTCCGCGGAGCTGATCAGCCGGGCGAAGGCATGGCTGGCCGAGGACCCCGACCTCGAAACCCGCGAAGAGCTGGGCAAGCTGATCGACACCGAGGACCTGGACGAGCTGACGGCCCGGTTCGCGGGCACCTTGCAGTTCGGCACCGCCGGGCTCCGCGGGGAGCTGGGCGCCGGCCCGATGCGGATGAACCGCGCCGTCGTCATCCGCGCTGCGGCCGGCCTGGCCGCGTATCTCAAGGACCAGGGCCAGGCCGGGGGCCTGGTCGTCATCGGGTACGACGCCCGCTACAAGAGCGCGGACTTCGCGCGGGACACCGCGGCCGTGATGGTGGGTGCCGGGCTGCGCGCCGCGGTGCTGCCGCGCCCGCTGCCCACCCCCGTGCTCGCCTTCGCCATACGGCACCTGGGCGCCGTCGCGGGCGTCGAGGTCACCGCCAGCCACAACCCGCCGCGCGACAACGGCTACAAGGTCTACCTCGGCGACGGCTCGCAGATCGTGCCGCCCGCCGACGGGCTGATCGCGGAGCGGATCGCGGCGGTGGCGTCGCTGGACGACGTGCCGCGGCCCGAGGAAGGCTGGGAGGTGCTGGGCGAGGACGTGCTCCAGGCCTACCTGGAGCGCACGGACGCGGTGCTCACGCCGGGCTCGCCGCGCAACACCCGCGTGGTCTACACGCCGATGCACGGCGTCGGCCGTGACGTGCTGGTGGCCGCCTTCGCGCGGGCCGGTTTCCCGGCGCCCACCGTGGTCGCCGAGCAGGCCGAGCCGGACCCGGACTTCCCGACCGTGGCCTTCCCCAACCCGGAGGAGCCGGGCGCGATGGACCTGTCCTTCGCGACCGCGCGCTCCGTCGGCCCGGACATCGTCATCGCCAACGACCCGGACGCGGACCGCTGCGCCGTCGCCGTACCGGCCCCCGGTACCGAGGACGGGTGGCGCATGCTGCGCGGTGACGAGGTGGGCGCGCTGCTGGCCGCGCACCTGGTCGGCAAGCAGGCGTCGGGCAGCTTCGCCACCACGATCGTGTCGTCCTCGCTGATGTCGCGGATCGCCGCCGCGGCCTCGCTGCCGTACGAGGAGACGCTGACCGGCTTCAAGTGGCTGGCCCGGGTGGACGGCCTGCGGTACGCCTACGAGGAGGCGCTGGGCTACTGCGTCGACCCCGAGGGCGTACGGGACAAGGACGGCATCACCGCCGCCCTGCTGATCACCGAGCTGGCGGCCGAACTGAAGCAGTCCGGCCGCACGCTGACGGACCTGCTGGACGAGCTGGCGCTGAAGTTCGGCCTGCACGCCACCGACCAGCTGTCGGTCCGCGTCGAGGACCTGTCGCTGATCGCCGCGGCCATGCGGCGGCTGCGCGAGCAGCCGCCGGCCGCGCTGGCGGGCCTGGCCGTGTCGTCCTCCGACGACCTCTCCCGGGGGACGGACACCCTGCCGCCCACCGACGGCCTGCGCTACTACCTCGCGGGGTCGGAGCAGGACGGCGTGGAGGCCGGCCGGGTGGTGGTCCGGCCCAGCGGTACCGAGCCCAAGCTGAAGTGCTACCTGGAGGTCGTGGTGCCGGTCGCGGACGCCCAGGGGCTGGGCGCGGCGCGCGCCAAGGCCGACGCGGTGCTCGGCGCCGTCAAGGCGGATCTGTCGGCGGCGGCCGGCATCTGACCTGACCGCGCACACGGCTGTCACGTAGGACGGGCCCCGGGACCGCAGCGTTCCGGGGCCCGTTCCGTTTCCCCGTACGGGTGACAGCCGTACTGCACCTGCCGCAGCGCGCCCGTCCGGCGTGCGGCGCTCCGGGACACCCTGGTCTGGTCCGACAACCCGCCCGGCCCACCCAGGAGTTGCCGCAGTGCTCCCGACCGCGTCCGGCCCGGCCGCGCCCGCTCCGACCGCGCCCGACCCGGCCGGCGTCTCCGCACCGGTGGCAGACCCCTCCGCTCCGGTGGCGGGCGCCGCTCCCCGCGGCCCCGCCGCGCGGGCGGCCGGGGACCTGCTGCGCCGCGCCGGGCCCGCGCTGCTCGGCTACACCGCCGTACGGCTGCTGGGCACCCTCGTCCTGATGAAGTGGGCGCACCTCCGGCACCGCGGTCTGTGGCCGCTGCTGGCCGACCGGTGGGATTCCCGCTGGTACCTGGGCATCGCGGACCACGGTTACGCGTACGCGTTCGACGAGAGCGGCCTCAACGAGAGCGATCTCGCGTTCTTCCCGCTGTACCCGGTGGTGGTGAAGGCCGTCGCGGGGGTGACACCCGGCTCGCGCGCCTCGGTCGGGGTGGCCGTCGCGGTCGGCTGCGCGCTGCTGGCCGCCTGGGGGATCTTCGCGGTGGGCGACCGGCTGTACGGGGCCCGGGTGGGCACCGTGCTGGCCGTGCTGTGGGGAGCCACGCCGGTCGCCGCCATCCAGTGGATGGGCTACACGGAGTCGCTGTTCACGGCGCTGGTGGCGTGGTCCCTGTACGCCGTGCTGGCCGGCCGCTGGGTCGCGGCCGGTGTGCTCTGCCTGCTCGCCGGTCTCACCCGCCCCACCGGTCTCGCACTGGTCGCGGCGGTCTGTGCCAGCGCCGCCGTCGCCCTGTGGCGCCCGCGCCGGGCAGCCACCGGTCCGGAGCCCGCGCCCGCGCCCGCGCCTGCGCCCGGGGCGACGCCAGCACCGGAGCGCACGCCGGAGTTCGTGCGGGAGCCCGTGCCGGAGCCTGTGCCGGAGCCCGCGCCGGAACGCGTCCCGGCTCCCGCGCCGCCCCTCGCCGCCGCGGACCGCGGCCGGGTGCGCCGGATCGTCCTCGGCGCGCTGCTGGCGCCGCTCGGCTGGCTCGCGTACGTCGGGTGGGTGGGCCTGCGGCTGGGGCGCGCCGACGGTTATTTCGCGGTCCAGCGGCAGTGGGAGAACGAGTGGGACGGCGGCGCGGAGACGCTGCGTACACTGCGCGACCTCCTGATCTACCCGTCGCGCCCGGAGTTCTTCCTGGTCGTGGTGGCGCTGGTGCTGATCGCGTCGGTGGCGCTGTTCGTCCTGTGCGTGGGCGACCGGCAGCCGCTGCCGCTGCTGGTGTTCAGCGCCGTCCTGCTGCTGATCGTCCTGGGCAGCGGCGGCGTCTTCTTCCCCGGGCCCGCTTCCTGCTGCCCGGTTTCCCGCTGCTGCTCCCCTGGCCCTGGCGATCGCCCGGGCGCACCGCCGCGTCGCCGTACTGGCGCTGTCGGCGGCGGCGCTGGGCTCGGCGTACTTCGGGGCGTACATGTCGCTGGTGTACGGCGGTCCGCCGTGACGTTCTTCTCGTTGGGGGCGGCCCAGGCGAACAAACCGTGCGCGTCCGCCACGTACCCGTCGAGCGACGCGATGGCCGAACAGATCAGCTTGCCCACCGCGGTACCCTCCCGCCGTCCGCAGCCTGCCCGCTCGCCGTACCGCCGGAGCCCCACCCGCGACTACGCCGTACCGTCGGAGCCCGTCGCACGTGGCGCCCCGGCGCCGCGCCTACACGACGACGAGCACCACCAGTGCCACCGCGCCCACCACGCACGGCGCCAGGATCTCGTACGCCCACTTCACCACCGGAGCGCCCTGCGCGCCCTCCCGCGCGGCGCCCCGTTCCTGGAGTTCCCGCAGTTCGTCGAGCGTCCGGTCGGCGGCGGCCCTCGGCACACCGGCCTCCGTGCCGGGGTCGAGGTGCGCGCCGCGGCCGCGCACCGGGCGCCCGGCCGCGGCGCGCTGCGCCTGCCGGTTCGCCTTCTTGCGCTGCCGCAGTGACACCGGGATCGACCAGAGCTGGTACTTCGTACCGTCCGCGGTGAAGACCTCGCTGGAGAACGACGCCCGCAGGTCCGCGACCGCCGCCCAGGGCAGCGTGATCGTACGGAACGGGTTGCGCACCAGCAGCCGGTCCGCGCCGGCCCGCACCTGCGGGCGCAGCGTGAAGGCGACCACCAGCGGCACCACGAACAGCAGTCCGGCCACCGCCGTCAGCCTGGTGTGCGCCGCGCCGCGCACCAGCGCGTCACCGCCCAGCCAGGCGGCCAGCGCCAGCAGCAGCACCCCGCCGACGAGGGCCGCGGGCGAGCGGTAGCTGCGGTCCGCGTACTGCTCCCGCGGCGTGGAGGACTGTTCCGGGCTCGTCATGCCTGCGATTCTGCCTGAGCGTCCGGAACCCGGACATTGCGGTACGGCATCATTCGTACGCCGCCGAGACCGCGGGTCGCCGCCTCAGCCCGTAGCCGCAGTCCGTCGCCTCAGTCCGCCACCAGATCCGCGTAGACCACGATGTTGTCCGGCCGGTGGCCGTCCACCAGGCCGCCGCCGCAGGTCACCAGGCGCAGCTCGGGCCGGCCGGTGTCGCCGTAGACCTGCCGGGTGGGGAACGCCTTCTTGTCGACCTGCTGGAGCGCCCGGACGGCGAAGACCGCGGTGCGCCCGTCCGCCCGGTCGACGTAGATCTTGTCGCCGGGCCCGATGCGGCCGACGTTCCGCAGGACGGCGGGGCCGTCGACGGTGTCGTAGTGGCCTATGAGGACGGCGGGTCCGGTCTCGCCGGGGGTGACGCCCTGGTCGTACCAGCCGATCCGGTCGGCCTGCGCCACGGACGGCACCTGCACCGTGCCGTCGGCCGCGAGTCCCAGGCCGAGGACCGGGCCGGTGTTCACCCCGGCGGCCGGTATACGGACGCGTACGGGCCGGGAGGCGGGCAGGGCGGCCGGTGCCGAGGCGCGCGGGGCCGCGGCGGGGGCGCCGACGTTCGCGACGTGCACGGGCGGCGCCGTGCCGGAGGCGCCGCTGTCCAGGACGCCCCGGGCGATCAGTACGCCGCCCGCCACGAGGAGGAGCAGACTGGCCGCCGTCAGCAGACGGCCCGGCAGGCGCCGGTCAGGGCCCCGGCTCAGCACCCCGTTCCCTCGGACTGACGTCGGCGGCGCACCGCGAAGACGACGCCCGCGGCACCGGCCGAGGCGAACAGGCCGCCCGCGGCGAACAGCGGGGTGGTGTCCGGCTGCTCCAGGTCCTCGTATCCGGCGGCCACGGCGCCCTTGGGCAGCACCTTGGTCTGGCTGCCGGTCGGCGTGGCCTGGGCGCCGACCGCGCCCGGGTTCTTGCTGCCCGCGGGCTTGGCGCCGGGCGCGCTGCTCTTGGCGGGCTCGGCGGGCTTGGGGGCCGAAGCGCAGCCCTGGGGCAGGGCGGGGAAGTTGGCGGTGCCGGTCGGGTAGTCCGCGCCCTGCATCTTGAAGCGGAGCTTGGGACGGGCGCCGTACGGGTCGACGATCTTCGCGCCGAAGCGGGCGAGGGTCGGGTGCGCGCGGTCGAGGCGGGCGCCCGGTACGGCGTCGCCCGGACCGTCCTCGAAGGTCGCCGAGGGCCCCTGCGGGCCGCGGGTCAGGACGGCGAGGGTGCCGCCGCCGATGGCCACCCGGCGGGTGACGGTGCAGCTCTTGCGGCCGCCGGGGGCCGTACCGCTGCCGGTCCGGTGCGCGGTGGGCCGGCTCTGCTGGTGCGCGGTGGCCTGGCCCGCCTGGTGTCTGCCGACCTCGTGGGCCGACGTGCCGCCCGTCGACGTGCCGCCCGCGGCGGGCGCCGCCGACGTCGGCAGCGCGAAGCTCTTCGTGCCGCCGGGGCCGCCGCTGACGTGCAGCTTCGGCGACGGGCCCGAGAGGCCGGTCAGCCGCAGGGACAGGCCCTTGAGCTGCGCGCTCGGGTGCTCGCGGTCGAGCAGGCCGAGCACCCGGACCAGGTACCAGTCGCCCGGCTTCCACTGCGGACCGACGTAACGGATCCACGCCTCCGGGCCGCCCGCGGCGGGCACGTTGCGCAGCACGGCCACCATGCCGTTGCCGATGGCGACCGGCTTGCCCTCGTAGCGGGCGGTGGGGTCGGCGGCGGACGGCGCGGCAGCGGCCGCCGTGACGGGTGTGGCGGTTGTGGCGGACGTGGCGGCGAAGGCACCGGAGGCGGAGCCGAGGACGGCGGCCCCCAGGGCGGCGGAAGCGACGGCGGCGCGCAGCGTGCGGCGGGCGGACTGTGCGGTCATGCGGACCCCCGGGGGATGGTCGGTCGTTGGCGACGTGACCACATCCGCCGCCCTTCGTGCGGAAGGCCGGAAAGTGCTGCGGTGCGGTGCGGCACTAATGAAGGTAGGGGACTGCCGTGACGACCCGTCCGCTGTTGTGTAACGGTCGCCGCACAGAAGCCCATCACTCCCCCGTGCGTCTGTTACAGAACGCCTGCGCAGAGCGGTTGTGGGGCCCCTGCGCACGTTGTTACAGAGCACTCGCGCGAAAGGGCCGCACGCGCCCCCGCGACCCCGTCGCGCACGGCACCGGCGACCGTGCCGGTCGGCCGCCACGCCACCCCGCGTACCCTCGTCGCGCACGGCGCCCGCGCACCCGTTCGTACACCCGCCGCGCCCGTATCCGTCCGCGGGGGTGACATGCAGCTACGCGCGTAGATATGCTCCCCTCGTGACCATGCCCACCACTGTTCCCGCATACGGCAAGGAAGCCGCGGGGCGTCTGGCGTCGATGGCGGACGTGACCGCCTCCGACGGTGCGCTGCGCCGCTTCCTGCACGGCCTCCCGGGCGTCGACGCGGTCGGCCTCCAGGCCCGCGCCGCGACCCTCGGCACCCGCTCGATCAAGACCACGGCGAAGGCGTACGCCATCGATCTCGCCATCTCGATGATCGACCTGACGACGCTCGAAGGAGCGGACACCCCGGGCAAGGTCCGGGCCCTGTGCGCCAAGGGGGTCAACCCCGATCCCACCGACCGCGGCACCCCCAAGGTCGCCGCGATCTGCGTCTACCCCGACATGGTGGCGACCGCCAAGGAGGCCCTGACCGGCTCCGGCATCCACGTCGCCTCCGTCGCCACCGCCTTCCCGGCGGGACGGGCCGCGCTGCCCGTCAAGCTGGCCGACACCCGTGACGCGGTCGCGGCCGGCGCCGACGAGATCGACATGGTGATCGACCGCGGCGCGTTCCTGTCCGGCCGGTACCTGTCCGTCTTCGAGGAGATCAAGCAGGTCAAGGAGGCGTGCCGCCGCGAGGACGGCTCGTACGCCCACCTGAAGGTCATCTTCGAGACCGGCGAACTCCAGACGTACGACAACGTGCGCCGGGTCTCCTGGCTCGCGATGCTGGCGGGCGCCGACTTCATCAAGACCTCGACCGGCAAGGTCGCGGTCAACGCCACCCCGCCGGTGACCCTGCTGATGCTGGAGGCCGTCCGCGACTTCCACGCCACGACCGGCGTGCAGGTCGGCGTGAAGCCGGCCGGCGGCATCCGTACGACCAAGGACGCGATGAAGTACCTGGTCATGGTCAACGAGACGCTGGGCGATCAGTGGCTGACCGCGGACTGGTTCCGCTTCGGCGCCTCCAGCCTGCTCAACGACCTGCTGATGCAGCGCCAGAAGCTCAGCACCGGCCGCTACTCCGGCCCCGACTACGTCACGGTGGACTGAACCGATGAGCTCAGCATTCGCATACGCACCGGCGCCCGAGTCGCGCGCCGTCGTCGACATCGCGCCGTCGTACGGCCTGTTCATCGACGGCGAGTTCACCGAGGCGGCCGGCGGCAAGGTCTTCAAGACCGTCTCGCCCGCGAACGAGGAGGTCCTCTCCGAGGTCGCGCAGGCCGGCTCCGAGGACGTGGACCGTGCCGTCAAGGCCGCCCGCAAGGCGTTCGAGAAGTGGTCGGCGCTGCCCGGCGCCGAGCGCGCCAAGTACCTCTTCCGTATCGCCCGTCTGATCCAGGAGCGCTCCCGCGAGCTGGCCGTCCTGGAGTCGCTGGACAACGGCAAGCCGATCCGCGAGTCCCGCGACTCGGACCTGCCGCTGGTCGCCGCGCACTTCTTCTACTACGCGGGCTGGGCGGACAAGCTGGGCCACGCCGGTTACGGCGCGAACCCCCGTCCGCTGGGCGTGGCCGGCCAGGTCATCCCGTGGAACTTCCCGCTGCTGATGCTGGCGTGGAAGATCGCCCCGGCGCTGGCCTGCGGCAACACCGTCGTCCTCAAGCCCGCCGAGACCACGCCGCTGTCCGCGCTGTTCTTCGCGGACATCTGCCGCCGGGCGGGCCTGCCGAAGGGTGTCGTCAACATCCTGACCGGTGACGGTTCGGCCGGTGCCGCGCTGGTCGCGCACCCGGACGTCAACAAGGTGGCGTTCACCGGCTCGACCGAGGTCGGCAAGGCCATCGCCCGTACCGTCGCCGGTACGGACAAGAAGCTCACCCTGGAGCTGGGCGGCAAGGCCGCGAACATCGTCTTCGACGACGCGCCGATCGACCAGGCCGTCGAGGGCATCGTCAACGGCATCTTCTTCAACCAGGGCCACGTCTGCTGCGCGGGCTCGCGCCTGCTGGTGCAGGAGTCCGTGCAGGACGAGCTGCTGGCGGCGCTCAAGCGCCGGATGAGCACGCTGCGCGTCGGCGACCCGCTGGACAAGAACACCGACATCGGCGCCGTCAACTCCGCCGAGCAGCTGGCCCGGATCACGGAGCTGGCCGACGCGGGCGAGGCCGAGGGCGCCGAGCGCTGGGCCCCGGCCTGCGAACTGCCCGACGCGGGGTACTGGTTCGCGCCGACGCTGTTCACCGGTGTCACCCAGGCCCACCGCATCGCCCAGGAGGAGATCTTCGGGCCGGTGCTGTCGGTGCTCACCTTCCGTACGCCGGAAGAGGCCGTCGCCAAGGCCAACAACACCCCGTACGGGCTGTCGGCGGGCGTCTGGACGGAGAAGGGCTCGCGCATCCTGTGGATGGCGAACAAGCTCCGGGCGGGCATCGTCTGGTCCAACACGTTCAACAAGTTCGACCCGGCCTCGCCGTTCGGCGGCTACAAGGAGTCGGGCTTCGGCCGCGAGGGCGGCGGCACGGTCTGGAGGCGTACCTCGATGTCTGATCGCTTGAGCGTTCTCAAGACCTACAAGCTGTACGTCGGGGGCAAGTTCCCCCGGTCCGAGAGCGGGCGGGTGTACGAGGTGTCGGACTCCAAGGGCAACTGGCTCGCCAACGCGCCCCTGTCCTCCCGTAAGGACGCCCGGGACGCGGTGGTCGCGGCCCGTAAGGCGTTCGGCGGCTGGTCCGGCGCGACCGCGTACAACCGCGGCCAGATCCTCTACCGCGTCGCGGAGATGCTGGAGGGCCGCCGCGAGCAGTTCGCCGCGGAGGTCGCCGACGCCGAGGGCCTGTCGAAGGCCAAGGCCGCGGCGCAGGTGGACGCGGCGATCGACCGCTGGGTCTGATACGCGGGCTGGTCCGACAAGGTCGCCCAGATCGCGGGCTCCGCGAACCCGGTCGCCGGGCCGTACTTCAACCTGTCCTCCCCGGAGCCGACCGGTGTCGTCGCCGTGCTGGCGCCGCAGGAGTCGTCGTTCCTCGGCCTGGTCTCGGTGATCGCCCCGGCGATCGTCACGGGCAACACGGCCGTGGTCGTCACCAGCGAGAAGTCGCCGCTGCCCGCGCTGTCGCTGGGCGAGGTGCTGGCCACCTCCGACCTGCCGGGCGGTGTGGTCAACATCCTGTCGGGCCGCGTCAACGAGCTGGGCGGGCCGCTGGCCGCGCACCAGGACGTCAACGCGATCGACCTGGCGGGCGCCGCGGGCGACGCGGAGCTGGTCAAGGCGCTGGAGACGGCCGCGGCCGACAACCTCAAGCGCGTGCTGCGTCCACAGGCTGTGGACGGTTCCGCCGTCGACTGGAGCGCCGATCCCGGTACGGAACGGATGCTGGCCTTCCTGGAGACGAAGACCGTCTGGCACCCGATGGGGGTCTGAGCCCCCGCACGCCGCCGCCCGCCCTCATCCGTCCATGAGGGCGGGCGGTCCGCGTTCCGCCACGTGACCGGCGGCCTCAGCCGGGCAGCAGCCCCACCGCGGCGCCCGTCAGCGGCAGATCCTCCAACGCGCCTCCCCGGGCGATCGGATCCGTCACGATGCCGGTGGTCAGCGGCTTGAAGTCGGCGACCTGGGTACCGATCTTGTTGGTCAGCGGATCGGCGGAGGTGCCCGCCAGCGGGTCCAGTTTGAGGCTCTTGACCGGCCCGACGCCGCCCGCGAGGGAGTGCTGCAACGCGCCGCCCAACGCCTTGCCGGCCGCCTGGACGTCCAGCTCGCTCTCATGGCCGCGCGCCGCGCCGCCGGTGCCGCACCGGCCGCCGCGAGCGCCGCACCGGCCACCGTGAGCGCCAGCCCCGCGCGCGTCAGGCCGCGCGGTACGCGGCGCCGGTGCCGGGGTCGTGCATGTGAGGCCATGTGCCACCTGCCTGTGCGTCGCCAAGTACATCATTGAGTAATCGAACGATTGCGAAGCGTAGTTGAGGGGCGGCGGGGCGTTCCAGCGACCGCGCTCCGGGTAACCCGCACGGCCCAATGCGCGACAATGGCTCCCCGTGAGCTCCCACACCGCCGCCCGGCCGCCCGCCGCCCGGGTCGTCCTGCTGACCGGTCCCTCCGGCTCCGGCAAGTCGTCCCTCGCCGCCCGCAGTGGCCTGCCCGTGCTCAACCTCGACGACTTCTACAAGGAGGGCACGGACCCGACGCTGCCGTCGCTGGCCGACGGCGGCGGCACCGACTGGGACTCGCCGCTGTCGTGGGACGCCGGTGCCGCCGTGGCCGCGATCGAGGCACTGTGCCGTACGGGACGCACGGCCGTGCCGGTGTACGACATCGCCACCAGCGCACGGGTCGGTGAAACGGTTCTGGAGCGGGGCGACGCGCCACTGTTCCTCGCCGAGGGCATCTTCGCGGCGGACATCGTCGAGCACTGCCGTACGGCGGGCCTGCTCGCCGACGCGCTGTGCCTGCGCGGCCGCCCCACCACGACCTTCCGGCGGCGGCTCGCCCGCGACCTGCGCGAAGCCCGTAAACCGGTACCGGTCCTGCTGCGCCGCGGGCTGCGCCTGCTGCGCGCCGAGCGCGCGATCGTCGCCCGGCACACCGCGCTGGGCGCCCACCCGTGCGCGAAGCCGGAGGCGCTGGCGCGGATAGCGGCGGCCCGGAACGCGGCGGACGGGGCCGGGCACATCGCCGCGGGCCCCGCGAATCCCGCGGCTGCGACGATCAGCGCCTGAACGACCGGGCGCCGCACGGGCCGTATGCCGCAGGCCCGAACGGCGCCCGAACGGCGAAGGAGCGGATTCGCGCCGTACCCCCGGCCGGCCGAACCCGCTCCTCATCCCCCCGTGCCCCCCGTGGTTCCCCCCTCGGGACCCCCGTCTTCCCCGCCCTCAGGCCACCAGCTCGCCGAAGGACTCCTGCTCGTCACGGCCGAAGCTGAGGACGTCGTCCTCGCGCAGCCGGCGCAGGGAGCGCCAGATGCTGGACTTCACCGTGCCGACACTGATGTGGAGAATGTCCGCGATCTCCGGGTCCGTACGGCCCTCGTAGTAGCGCAGCACCAGCATGGTGCGCTGCGTCTCGGGCAGCCGGGCCAGCGCCTGCCACAGCACCGCGCGCAGCTCCGTGCCGCGCATCGCGTCCGTGTCACCGGCCGTCTCCGGCAGTTCCTCAGTCGGGTACTCGTTCAGCTTGCGGCGGCGCCACGCGCTGATGTGCAGGTTGGTCATCGTGCGGCGCAGGTAGCCGCCCAGCGCCGCCTTGTCGCTGATCCGGTCCCACGCCCGGTAGGTCGAGAACAGCGCGCTCTGCAGCAGGTCCTCGGCCTCGAAGCGGTCGCCGGTCAGGTGGTACGCGGTGGCGTACAGGGAAGCGCGGCGCTCCTGGACGTAGGCGGTGAACGCCGCGGCGGCGTCCCCCGTTTCCTCCGCCTGCGACGCGGTGCGCCGTTCCCCCGTGCCTTCCCTGTACGCCGGTCCCGCGGCGGAACCGGTGGTGCCCCCGTCGGTCCCCCCGTGTCCCCCGTCGCGCTGTGTCATCGCGTCGATCGCGACCATGTACGGAACGCGATGACGCCCGGTGCCGCGAGCGCACCCCCGCCCGCCCACGGCACCGGACTTCTCGGCGGCCCGGCCGACATCGTGCAGACGCGTGATGACTGCGCTGGTCATGGTGCTGTGCAGTGTGTTCATCGCGCGCCCCCGTCGGTAGACCCTGCTTGCTTCGGTTCGTGATGGGGGAAACTCTGCCGAAGCAGTTTCATGACGCTGTCTGCCGTCTGTCACAGCCCTGTCACAGCGGGAGGGTCGCGGCCGGGACACCGTACGGACGCGGGGCGGGCCGGGGCACGGGCACCGCCGGACACCGCGCAGGTCGAAGTCCTGGTCCCCCATGGGCCAGAATGGCCGGTGTGCCTTTCCTGTTGCTGATCGAGGACGACGACGCCATCCGCACGGCCCTCGAACTCTCCCTGTCGCGCCAGGGTCACCGTGTGGTGACCGCGGCGACGGGCGAGGACGGCCTGAAGCTGCTGCGCGAGCAGCGCCCGGACCTGATCGTGCTGGACGTGATGCTGCCGGGCATCGACGGTTTCGAGGTGTGCCGGCGGATCAGGCGTACGGACCAGCTGCCCATCATCCTGCTGACCGCGCGCAACGACGACATCGACGTGGTGGTCGGGCTGGAGTCCGGCGCGGACGACTATGTGGTCAAGCCGGTGCAGGGGCGGGTGCTGGACGCCCGGATCCGGGCCGTGCTGCGGCGCGGGGAGCGGGAGTCCAACGACGCGGCGACGTTCGGTTCCCTGGTCATCGACCGCTCGGCCATGACGGTCACCAAGAACGGCGAGGACCTCCAGCTGACCCCGACCGAGCTGCGCCTGCTGCTGGAGCTGAGCCGCCGCCCCGGGCAGGCGCTGTCCCGGCAGCAGCTGCTGCGGCTGGTGTGGGAGCACGACTACCTCGGTGACTCGCGGCTGGTGGACGCGTGCGTGCAGCGCCTCCGGGCGAAGGTGGAGGACGTACCGTCCTCGCCGACCCTGATCCGTACGGTGCGCGGTGTCGGCTACCGGCTGGACACCCCGCAGTGACGGAGCGCTCGTCCGAGAGCCGTACGGATGCTGAGACGGCCGCCGAGGGCGAGGGCGTGCCGGAGCGGCCCGGCTTCCTCCGGCGGTGCGTACGGGCGCTCGGCCTGCTGCGCTGGACCAGCCTGCGGCTGCGGCTGGTGTTCGTCTTCGCGCTCGTCGCGCTGACCGCGGCGGTCTCCGCCTCCGGCATCGCGTACTGGCTCAACCGCAACACCGTGCTGGACCGCACCCAGAACTCCGCGCTCAACGACTTCCGCAAGTCGCTGGAGGACAGCACCCGTTCGCTGTCGCCGCGGCCGCGGTGCGCGGAGCTGGACGACGCGGCACGGCAGATGGCGGGCGGGCCGCAGAACTACGCCGTCCTGCTGGTCGCGCAGGGCAGCGACGGCAAGCAGTGCGTGGCGTCCACGGACAAGGACCTGTTCACGCTCAAGACGGTGCCCAAGCCGCTGCAGACGGCGGTCAACGAGAAGCGCGCGCTGGACGACGGCAACCGCGTCCCGTACCACATGTACTGGCAGCGCAAGGAGCTGCGGGACACCCCGTACCTCGTCGCCGGGGCCCGGATGAACGGCGGCGGCCCGACCGGCTACATGCTCAAGTCGCTGGCCACCGAGCGGCAGGACCTCAACTCGCTGGCCTGGTCGCTGGGGATCGCCACCGCGCTGGCCCTGGTCGGCTCGGCGCTGCTGGCGCAGGCCGCCGCGACGACCGTGCTGCGGCCCGTGCAGCGCCTGGGCCACGCGGCCCGGCAGCTGGGCGAGGGCCGGCTGGACACCCGGCTGCGGGTGACCGGCACCGACGAACTCGCCGACCTCTCGCGCACCTTCAACCGTACGGCCGAACGCCTGGAACAGCGGGTCGAGGAGCTGAGCGGCCGCGAGGCGTCCTCCCGCCGCTTCGTCGCCGACATGTCGCACGAGCTGCGCACGCCGCTGACGGCGATCACGGCGGTCACCGAGGTGCTGGAGGAAGAGGAGGACTCCCTCGACCCGATGATCGCGCCCGCGGTGAAGCTGGTGGTCAGCGAGACCCGGCGGCTGAACGACCTGGTGGAGAACCTGATGGAGGTCACCCGCTTCGACGCGGGGACGGCGCGGCTGGTGCAGGACGAGGTGGACGTCGCGGACCAGGTGACCGCGTGCGTCGACGCGCGGGCCTGGCTGGACGCGGTCGAGCTGGACGCCGAGCGCGGCATCGTGGCCCGGCTGGACCCGCGCCGCCTCGACGTCATCCTGGCCAACCTCATCGGCAACGCGCTCAAGCACGGCGGCTCGCCGGTCCGGGTCTCGGTACGCACCGAGGCCACGCCGGACGGCGAGGACCTGGTGATCCGGGTACGGGACCACGGCCCCGGCATTCCCCAGGAGGTCCTGCCGCACGTCTTCGACCGCTTCTACAAGGCGAGCGCGTCCCGGCCGCGGTCGGAGGGCAGCGGCCTGGGCCTGTCGATCGCACTGGAGAACGCCCACATCCACGGCGGCGAGATCACGGCCGCGAACTCGCCGGAGGGCGGCGCGGTCTTCACCCTGCGGCTGCCGGTGGGCGCCTCGGCCGCCGGAGCGGCCAATGAGGCGGACAGCGATACGGACGGGGACGGGGGCGGCGGTTCGGCCGTGGGGGCCGGTACGGAGACGGGCACCCGTACCGACGGGCGCGGCCGTAAGAACGCGCGCCCCGACGCTGATCCTGACGCGAACCCCGACGCGGACGCGGGCCCTGAAGGCACGGAGCGGCGCGGCACCGAGGCCCGCGGCACGGAAGGCGGTGACGGCCGATGACGTGGCGCACCCGTGAGCCGTCGTCCGGGCCCGGCCCCGGGCTTGGTCCCCGTACCCGGCCCTTGCCCCGCCCCCGGACCACGGTGCTGACCGCCCTCGCTCTGGGCGCCCTCGTACCGGCCCTGGCGAGCTGCGGCATCCGCGGTACGTCCGTGCCGGTCGACGCCGGGGGCGCGCCCTCCCGCGTCAGCTGCAAGGTTCCTGCGGACTCGGTACCCCCGGTCCCGCCCGACAGCTCGCGGGTCACCGTCTACCTGGAGTGCAGCTCGGCGCTGGCACCGGTGGAGCGGACCGTGTCCAACCCCAAGCAGCAGTCCACCGACCGTCTCCGGTCGGCCCGCGCGCTGCTGGGCGAACTCCGGGAGCAGCCGGGGACCGTCGAGGAGGAGGCCGGGTTCATCACGGCGGTGCCGGAGAACCTGGAGGTGTCCGGGCCGCGCGCGGGCGATCCCGCCGGCACGCTGCGGCTGAGCGCGCGGCCGGAGGACCTGCCGTCCTTCGCGCTCGCCCAGATCGTGTGCACGTTCGGCGAGAGCGCTGCTCTGGGCCGTACGCACGCGGCGGTGCTGGGCGGCCCCGGTGACGGCCATCCGCAGCGTTACCCCTGCTCGGACGAGGTGCGCACGCATCCGGACAGTGTGCTGGGCGCGGGGTCGGACGCTCCGGGGGCGTCGGGCTGAGACGGCAGGGGCGTCGGGCTGAGACGGCCGGGGCGTCGGGCTGAGGAGACCGCGAGAACATGCCGGGACGGCCACGGCGACCACGGCCCGGGCCTTACGGAACCACGGCCGCCGGTAGGCGCGTCCTGGCCTGTGTGCAGGGTCATGGCCGCGGCGGTACCGCCGCCCTCCGTATGCGCGCCGCGGGAGCCGTCCTCCTCGTGGCGCATCTGCTGATCGTCGGCTGGCTGTCGCTGCGCCCCCGTACGGTGCCCTGGGTGCCCGCCGCGAACCTCCGGCCGCTGGCGACGATCCGCGCGGAGCTGGCGCACGGGCCGTGGGAGGCCGTGCAGAGCCTCGGGGGCGCGGTGCTGCTGCTGGCGCCGCTGGGCATTCTGCTGCCGATGACAGCCGGCCGCTTGAACGTTTCTCCGCTGGGCTCCCTGACGCGTACGGTCTTCACCGGCGCGATGGTCTCGCTGGCGATCGGACTGCTCCAGGCCGGCATACCCGGCCGGGTGCCGGACGTGGACATGGTGCTGCTCAACACGGCCGGGGTCGTACTGGCGCACCTGCTGGTCGTACCAGGGTTCCGGTACCGGCTACGCCGCAAGGAGGACCGGCCCGCACGGCCGACCCCCACGCGGACCAGGGTTCACATCGCACCGCAGGCCGACGCCCTGTCGGGCTCCCGGACCTACCTTTGAGACATCGGGGCAGACAGTCCCGTACCCGGTCGAAAAGGAGTCGAGAACCATGGCCGCCGCACTGGTCCGTCCCCGCAACAACAGGATGATCGCCGGAGTGTGCGCGGGCCTGGCGCGGCGCTTCGGCACCACGCCCGGCACGATGCGCGTGCTCTTCCTTCTCTCGTGCCTGCTCCCGGGCCCGCAGTTCCTGATCTACCTGGCCCTGTGGCTGTTCCTGCCCTCCGAGGACAAGGCCCACCGGAGCGCCTGGTAGTTGTCATACGGACGCCTGGCAGTCCCGATACGGATGCCTGGCAGCCCGCCATGCGGATGCCTGGTAGTCCTCACACGGCCGTGCCCCGGCCCGTACACGAAGTACGGGCCGGGGCACGGCCGTGTCCGCTCCAGGACGCGTCCCGGAGCCTCAGCCGAGCGCCTTGGTGAGGCCCCCGGCAGGCAGGCCGCCCAGCAGGTTGCCCTTGTTGTTGGTCTTCAGGGCGTGCTCGGGGCCGTGGTCGCCGGTGACGCTCTTGGCGGTCTCCTGGACGGGCAGGCTGTTCTGGAGTGTGTCCGCGACGTCACCCGGTACGTTGGCGCCGGTCACCTCGGCGGCGGAAGCCGTACCGGCCGCCGCGGCGGCGAAGGCGACGCCGAGCGCGGCGGCACCGAGGGTCCTGATGGTTCCCTGCTTCATGGAAATACATCCTTGTGATGGGAGTTCGACCGGACCGGAAATCTAGTGACGCCGCCGACACGCCGCAAACACCCTTCGGGAACGGAAAACGGCCGGAGCTTGACACCCCGGCCGTCCGTAATTCTCGTATCCGCTCCGCTTACTCGGAGCGATACTCGCTGATCACCGCGGGCTCGGCATCCACCTGGCGGAACAGCCATTCGGACCGCAGCCCGGCGTAACCGGGCTTGATGACATCGTTGATCATCGCCAGGCGTTCATCGAAAGGAATGAACGCGCTCTTCATCGCATTGACGGTGAACCACTGCATGTCGTCGAGCGTGTATCGAAATGTCGAGACCAGGTGCTCGAATTCCCGGGACATGCTCGTACCGCTCATCAGCCGGTTGTCGGTGTTGACCGTCAGACGGAACTGGAGCCGGCGCAGCAGGCCGATCGGGTGCTCCGCGTACGAGGTGGCGGCGCCGGTCTGGAGGTTGGAGGTGGGGCACATCTCCAGCGGGATGCGCTTGTCCCGTACGTACGAGGCGAGCCGGCCCAGCTTGACCGAGCCGTCGTCGGCGACCTCCATGTCGTCGATGATGCGGACGCCGTGGCCGAGCCGGTCCGCGCCGCACCACTGGAGTGCCTGCCAGATCGACGGCAGGCCGAACGCCTCGCCCGCGTGGATCGTGAAGTGATTGTTCTCCCGCTTGAGGTACTCGAACGCGTCGAGGTGGCGGGTGGGCGGGAAGCCGGCCTCGGCGCCCGCGATGTCGAATCCGGCGACACCCAGGTCGCGGTAGCGGTTGGCCAGTTCGGCGATCTCCAGGGCCCGGGCCGCGTGCCGCATGGCGGTCAGCAGGGCGCCGACGCGGATGCGGTGGCCGGCCGCGCGGGCCCGCCGCTCGCCCTCGCGGAACCCGTCGTTGACCGCCTCGACGACCTCTTCGAGGGTGAGGCCCTTCTCCAGGTGCTGCTCGGGCGCGTACCGCACCTCGGCGTACACGACACCGTCCGCGGCCAGGTCCTCGGCGCACTCGGCCGCCACCCGCGTCAGGGCCTCGCGGGTCTGCATGACGGCACAGGTGTGCGCGAAGGTCTCCAGATAGCGTTCCAGCGAACCGGAGTCGGCGGCCTCGCGGAACCAGACGCCGAGCTTCTCCGGGTCGGTCTCGGGCAGGCCGTCGTACCCGGTCTCGCGGGCCAGGTCGACGATCGTGGCGGGGCGCAGGCCGCCGTCGAGGTGATCGTGCAGCAGCACCTTGGGCGCGCGGCGGATCTGGTCGACGGTCGGAAGAGTGGTGGTCTCGCTCGTCATCTCGGCACTGTAGCGCCTACGCGCGTAGAACTTCACGAACGATACGCAACGGTGACCCGTACACGGGGTGGCCCGCGCGCCGCCTTCTGCCATCGTTTCGGTCATGGCTCAGCAAGCGTTGCCGGTGCGCGGTGCCCGGCTGGGGAAACCGCGGGGAACGGACGGAGCGGCACGGGCGGTGTGCGGCGTCGCGCTGTTGCTGCCGGAGGGCGGCCCTTCGGGCACCCGGCGGCCCTCCCCCTGTCCACCCTGGCGGTCCGTCCGCTGGCCGCCCGGCTGGCCAGGGCGGGGCGTACGGAGGGTCTGGTGGTCCACGTCGTGCACTACCGCTGCCGCGGCTGGAACGGCCCGTCGGCCCACCCGGCGGCGGACGCCTCCTGGGCACTGGAGGAGGTGGCGCGGCGCTACGGGGACGTACCGGTCTGTCTGGCCGGTACGGGCATGGGCGCCCGCGCCGCACTGCACGCGGCGGGCCACCCGGCGGTCAACTCCGTGCTGGCACTGGCCCCGTGGATACCCGACCTGGGCCCGGAGGGCGCCGACTCCGTTCCCGTGAAACAGCTCGCCGGCCGGCAGGTGCTGCTCGTCCACGGCACGAACGACGAGCGGACCGACCCGGACCTGTCCTACCGCTACGCCGAGCGCGCCAAGAAGATCAACCGCGACGTCTGCCGCTTCGAGGTCCACTCCGACGGCCACTCCCTGCACCAGCACCGCTCCGAAGTCCTGGCGCTGGCCACCGACTTCGTCCTGGGCTCGCTCTTCGCCCACAACTACGCCCGCCCGGTCGCGGACGCGCTGGCGGCGCCGCCGCCGCTGGGCCTGCGGATGCCGTTGGCGTCGGGCTTCGGGGAGTCGCTGAAGCACTAGGAAGGGGCGCGCGGCAGCACCTTTCCGTGGCTTCCGACCACCGTCAGCTCCGTCGACCATCTTGACCGTCTCGACCATCTTGACCGTCTCGACCGTCTCGACCGCCAGGAGGCTCCCGTGCCGAACACGCTCGACCACGTGATCGTCCACTGCCACGACCAGAAGGCCACCGCCGCCTTCCTGAGCGACCTCATGGACGCTCCCGCACCCGCCGACTGGGGCCCGTTCACCCAGGTGCAGACCGCCAACGGTGTCGGCATCGACTTCCTCGACAGCCAGGTGGCACCGGACGCGATCAACGGCAGCCACGTCGCCTTCCTGGTCACCGACGAGGAGTTCGACGCGATCTTCGACCGTATCCGGAAGCAGTCGGTGCGCTACTGGGCCGACCCGTTCCGCGCGAAGGAGAACGAGATCAACCACCACTGGGGCGGCCGCGGGCTCTACGTCCTCGACCCGGGCGGCACGGTCGCCATCGAGTTCATGACCGTGACCTACGGAGCCCTGGAGGACATGGGCACGGAGTGACGCCGGCGGGACGTCCGCGTCTCACCGGGGAATCAGCTTCCCCCTCCGCCCCAGCAGGAACTTCTTGAACGCCGCCACCGGTGGCGTGTCGGGATGGCCGTCCATCCAGGCCAGCCCGATCTCGCGGACCGCGCGCGGGGCCGTGACCGTCAGCTCGGCGACGCCCGGGCGCGGCACGGCCGGCGGCGGCAGCAGCGCCACCCCGAGACCGGCGGCGACCAGGCCGCGCAGCGTCTCGGCCTCCTCCCCTCGAACGCGATCCTCGGCGTGAAGCCCGCCTCGGCGCACAGCGCGTCGGTGATCCGGCGCAGCCCGTACCCCGGCTCCAGGGTCACGAACAGCTCCCCCGCCGCCTCCGCCAGCCGGACCCGCTTACGGGCCGCCAGCGGATGGTCGTCCGGCACCACCAGCCGCAGCTTCTGCTCGTCCAGGCGGCGTGCGACCAGGTCCGGGTAGTCCGGCACCGGCGAGGTCAGACAGAGATCCAGGTCACCGGCGCGCAGCCGCTCGATCATCGCCTCGCCGTAGTTCTGGACGAGCTGGAAACGCACTCGCGGGTGATCGGCGCGGAAGGTGCGGATCAGGCCCGGTACGGTCTCCGAGCCCATGGTGTGCAGAAAGCCGAAGGCGACCTTGCCCGCCGTTGGGTCGGTGTCGGCCCGTACGGACTCCGTGGCACGCTCGACGTCCAGCAGCGCGCGCTCGGTGGAAGCGAGAAAAGCGCGACCGGCCGGAGTCAGCGAAAGGGTCCGGCCGCGGCGGGCGAAGAGCGCGACCCCGAGGTCGGCCTCCAGCCGGACGATGGCACGGCTGAGGGTGGACTGCGGCATGCCCAGCTCGTGCGCGGCGCGCGTGACGTGCTCGTGGCGCGCGACAGCGGCGAACTGCGCGAGGCGGGGCGTCAGGGCCAGCGCCCACGAGTCCACCCCGAGATCCGCGGTCTCCGCCGGTTCGCCCGCCCGCGTCCGGATGTCTTTCGTATTGCCAGGGTGCGACAGAGGCCGCCCTGAGCTGCTGTTATGCGCCACAGCATCGATTATGGCGTTTCTATGCATTGGACGCATGAAACCGCCAGGCATACGTTCGGATCATGCCTCCCGCCGATACCGGGGCGTCGGTAGCCGCGCGCGCCGACGCCTCCGCGCAGTCGTCCCCCGTCACCTCCTCCGCGCCCGCCGCCGACGCGCCCCCGGCGCCCGACCCCGAGGCCGCCAAGCTGCACCCGGGCGGCCCCGGTTACCGCCGGATGAGCTTCGCCCTCTTCGCGGCAGGCGTCGCCACCTTCGCGCTCCTGTACTCCACCCAGGCGCTGCTCCCCGCGATCTCCGCCGACCTCGCCGTGGCACCCGACCAGGCCAGCTGGACCGTGTCGGCCGCCACCTTCGGCCTGGCCCTCGCCGTCATCCCGCTGAGCGCGCTGTCCGAACGCTTCGGCCGCCGCACGATGATGACCGCCTCCCTGTCGGTCGCCGCGCTGATCGCGATGCTGGTGCCGTTCGCCCCCGACCTGGGCTGGCTGGTCGCGCTGCGCACCGTCCAGGGCGTGGCGCTGGCCGGGCTGCCGGCCTCCGCGATGGCGTTCCTCGCCGAAGAGGTACGGGCCAAGGCGCTGGTCGCCGCGATCGGCCTGTTCGTGGCGGGCAACAGCATCGGCGGCATGTCGGGCCGGATCGTCACCGGCTGGGTGGCCCAGGCCTGGGGCTGGCGGGCCGCGCTCGGCGCGGTCGGCGTGCTGGCCGTGCTCTGCGCCGTGGCCTTCCGCCTCCTGGTCCCCAAGGCCCGGCACTTCTCCCCCGCAAGGTCGGCCCGCGCGCCCTGGCCCGCACCCTGGGCGGCCACCTCTCCGACCCGCTCCTGCGCCGCCTGTACGGCATCGGCGCGCTCTTCATGACGGTCTTCGGCGCCGTCTACACCGTCATCGGCTACCGCCTGGTCGACGAGCCCTTCAACCTCCCGCAAGGCATAGTCGGCTCGATCTTCCTCATCTACCTGGTCGGCACGGTCTCCTCCGCCGCGGCGGGCCGCCTGGTAGGCCGCGTCGGCCGCCGCGGGGCCCTCTACCTCGCGGTCGGCACCACGGCGGCGGGCCTGCTGCTCACCCTCACCACGTCGCTCGCCGCCGTCCTGCTGGGCCTGGTCCTGATCACCGCGGGCTTCTTCGCGGGCCACGCTGTGGCGTCGTCCTCCGTCAGCCGCACCGCGAAGACGGCCCGCGCCCAGGCGTCGGCGCTGTACCAGTGCGCGTACTACATCGGCAGCAGCATCGGCGGCGCACTCGGCGCGGCGGCGTTCCACGCGGGCGGCTGGGAGGCCACCGTCGCCCTGGCCCTGGCCGCGATGGCCGGCGCCGCGTCGATCACGCTGTACGCGACGCGCAAGGCAATGGCGGAGCGGCGCGTCCTGCACATACGCCGCCCCGCGTAGACGGCTCCGCCGCCCGGAACCCGAAAGGCTCGCCCTGCCACCTGTCCTGGTGGGGTGGGCCTTTCGCTCGCGAGCTACCTACTCTTTGCCCGGGAATTCGATAGTTTCGACAACCATGTCGAACGGCTTCGGCAGACGGATTTCCTCGCCGAACTTCACCGCTTGCAACACCTGGTAGACATCATTCCGGGGCTCTCCGAACAAGGTGACCGCAGGCACTTCCGGAGCCCAGACATCTACCAACAGATACAGCGGCACACCGGCCCGCGCGTACCCAGCGGCCTTGCTGATCCGGTCTTGACAGGCGTTGGTGGGCGATGTGATCTCAACGATCAGCTCAGCCGCAGCGCCGGGGATGAAGTTGCCCGGTTCATCCAGCGCGACCTCAGGAGCTACTACCAGGTCGGGGATGTACAAGCCCCTGCGGGAAGGAACAGACACTCCGACCGTTTGGTACATCCCCCAGTCGTCAGGCAGGACACCGGTCAATGCGCGCTGCAGTTTCCACGCGATCTTGTTGTGCCGGTTCGCAGGAGCAGGTGACACGGTGACGATCCCCTCGATGATCTCCACCTTGCTGCCCTCGGGGCCCTCCGTCTCCTCCCAGAGCCGGAGGAGTGTCTCCCAGTCGTTTTCCGGCTCGTGGTCGACGGTGAGTGCGCTCATGGCGGTCTCCTCTATCGGTGCGTCACCGAATCCAGCATGCCGAACGCATGGCGGCTTGGTCCACCGACACCGTGCACCCGAACGAGGAGTCTTACCCCTTCAAAGGCCCACTTCGCCACCTGTCCTGGCGGGGTGGGCCTTTCGTCATCCGACGGGGAACAGCGCAGTGTCGACAGTGACGTCGAACGGCGCGGGCAGGCGCAGCTCGTCGCCGTACTTCACCATCTCCAGCCCCCGGTACGAGCCGCCTTCCGGTTCGCCGTGCAGGGTCGCGGTCGGCTTGCCGGAGTGCCAGGGGTCCAGGAGGAGGTAGAGGGGGACGCCGATGACGGCATAGCCGCGCAGCTTGTCGACGCGGTCGTGGCGCGCACCGCAGCGTGAGGTCACCTCGACGACGAACCGAGCCGCATCCTCCGCCCGCCGCTTCTTGGGAGCGACCGCGAGATCCGGGACGAACAGCCCCTGTCCGCCAGGAACCGTCAGTTCCAGAGCCTGGTAGGCCCCCCAGTCGCGAGGAATGGCGGTGTACAGCAGTCGCTGGAGTTCATCCACCGTGTCGTTGTGGGCGCTGTCCGGCGGGGGCTCCACGACGACGCGTCCGCCAACGATCTGCACCTTGCAGCCTTCGGGACATCCCATCGGCCTCGTCCACCCGAACGAGGATCGCTACCCCTTCAACGGATCATGCCCCCAGTTCATCAACGAATACCGCCACGTCGTCTCTTTCACGTCCCCCGACGGCTTCTGCGCGAGGTGGCGGTGCACATACCCCGTGACCTTGCGCATGTGCGCGTAGTCGTCGTCCGAGAGGTCCGCGCGCTTGGTGCGGAGCAGTGAAACGATCCGGCGGCCCGACTCGTGGCCCACCGACTCGCCGCCGTCCTTGTGCTGTCCCGACTCCTTGGACTCGTCCTTCTTCAGCCACGATTCCAGCTCGGACGGGGACATGTTCACCGCGTCCTTGAAGTCCTGCCAGACGGTGTCCCGGTCGTCGTCCGTCTTGGCCATGGCGGTCAGGAGTCCTCTTTCTTCAGGGCGCCGGGCTTGTGCACGGCCGAGCCGTCGGACTTGTCGCTGCGGACCTTGTACTGCGGGTCGTCCGGGGAAGCGTCCACCGTGCGTCCGGCCTCCTCCGTACGCTCCGTGATCTTCTTCTCCACCTTGCCGGCGGCCTTGCTGCCGTGACTCTTCCAGGTGACCTTGTCGCCCTTGCTCAAGTCGTCCTTCTTCTTCGCCATCGCCGGTCTCCTCGCGGTCAGGTGCTTCCAGGACAGCACCGGTCGGGGCGCGGCGCGCGTCGGGCGCGCTCCGAGGGGAGCGCGCCCGGCGGCCGTGAAGGGGGAAGGGTCAGCCGATGCGGTCCAGGATCACCGGGTTCGGGGTGAAGTCGGTGCCGGGCGGGGCGATGAGGACGCCGCCGTCGAGGGCTTCGAGGGCGTAGGGGAGCTTCTCGGGGGTGTCGGTGTGGAGGGTGAGGAGGGGCTGGCCCTCCTTGACCTCGTCGCCGGGCTTGGCGTGGAGTTCGATGCCCGCGCCGGCCTGGACCGGGTCCTCCTTGCGGGCGCGGCCGGCGCCCAGGCGCCAGGCGGAGACTCCCACCGCGTACGCGTCGAGGGTGGTCAGGACGCCGGAGGCGGAGGCGTTGACGGTGTGCTGTTCGCGGGCGACCGGGAGCGGGGCGTCGGGGTCGCCGCCCTGGGCCTGGATCATGCGGCGCCAGTGGTCCATGGCGGAGCCGTCGGCGAGGGCCTTGGCCGGGTCGGCGTCCTTCAGGCCGGCCGCGTCGAGCATTTCGCGGGCCAGCGCGAGGGTGAGTTCGACGACGTCGGCCGGGCCGCCGCCCGCCAGGACCTCCACCGACTCGCGGACTTCGAGGGCGTTGCCGGCGGTCAGGCCGAGCGGGGTGGACATGTCGGTGAGCAGCGCGGAGGTGCGTACGCCGTGGTCGGTGCCGAGTTCGACCATGGTGGCGGCGAGTTCGCGGGCGTCCTCGATGTTCTTCATGAAGGCGCCGGAGCCGACCTTGACGTCCAGGACGAGCGAGCCGGTGCCCTCGGCGATCTTCTTGGACATGATCGAGGAGGCGATCAGCGGGATGGCCTCGACGGTGCCGGTGACGTCGCGCAGCGCGTACAGCTTCTTGTCGGCGGGGGCCAGGCCGTCGCCCGCGGCGCAGATGACCGAGCCGACGCGGTCCAGTACGTCCATCATCTCGGCGTTGGACAGCAGCGCGCGCCAGCCGGGGATGGCCTCCAGCTTGTCGAGGGTGCCGCCGGTGTGGCCGAGGCCGCGGCCGGACGCCTGCGGCACGACCGCGCCGCAGGCGGCGACGAGGGGCGCGAGCGGCAGGGTGATCTTGTCGCCGACGCCGCCGGTGGAGTGCTTGTCGGCGGTCGGACGGGCCAGACCGGCGAAGTCCATCCGCTCGCCGGAGGCGATCATGGCGGCGGTCCAGCGGGCGATCTCCGTACGGTTCATGCCGTTGAGGAAGACGGCCATCGCCAGGGCCGACATCTGCTCGTGGGCGACCTCGCCGCGCGTGTAGGCGTCGATGACCCAGTCGATCTGCTCGGGGGTCAGCTCCTGCTTGTCGCGCTTGGCGCGGATGACCGAGATGACGTCCATCTGGGCTTCCTTTCGTGGAACGGCCGGCTCAGCCCGTCCCTGTACCCGGGAACGACGCGGCGAGCGGGCGTGAACAGTTCTACACGCATAGAGCCGGGAGATCGAGAGGCCCGCACCGCTGAGGTGCGGTGCGGGCCGGTGGTCCAGCTAGCGGCCCAGGTGCTGGGGGCCGAAGGCGTCCGGGAGGAGGTCGTCGAGGTGCCGGACGCCTGCCTCGCCTGCGTCGATCAGCAGGCCGGGGCCGCCGTGCTCGTACAACAGCTGGCGGCAGCGGCCGCACGGTACGAGCAGTTCGCCCTGGCCGTCCACACAGGTGAAAGCGGTCAGCCGGCCGCCGCCGGTGGCGGCCAGCGCGGAGACCAGGCCGCATTCGGCGCACAGGCCCAGTCCGTACGAGGCGTTCTCCACGTTGCAGCCGACGACCGTACGGCCGTCGTCCACCAGGGCCGCGGCGCCGACCGGGTAGCCGGAGTACGGGGCGTACGCCCGGGACATCGCGTCCCGGGCCGCCTCGCGGAGCTGTTCCCAGTCGACCGGCGCCTGTCCGTCGTCGCTCCGGCCCTCGCCGCTTCGGCCCTCGTTCATCCGGCCATCGTGCGTCATGTGCCCTGCCCCCGCCGGTACGGCTTGCCGTTGGCCTTCGGAGGCCGCAGCCGCTGCGCGAACAGTGCCAGCACCAGCAGCGTGGCGATGTACGGGCTGGCCTCGACCAGCTCCAGCGGCACCGCGTCCGTGAGGAAGTACCACAGGACGAGGAGCACCGCCGCGACGCCCGCGACCGCCGCCTGGGCGCGCTTGGCGGCGCGCAGCCGGAACAGCGCGAGGACGGCGAGCAGTGCCGCCAGGCCCAGCAGCAGCGCGTGTACGGTCGGGCCGCCGCTGCGCAGCTGCATGGCGTCCATGAAGCCGAACAGGCCCGCGCCCATCGCGACCCCGCCGGGCCGCCAGTTGCCGAAGATCATCGTGGCCAGGCCGATGTAGCCGCGGCCGCCGGTCTGCCCGTCCTGGAAGAAGTGCGTGCTGATGGACAGGAACGCGCCGCCGAGCCCGGCAAGCGCGCCGGAGACCAGCACCGCCGCGTACTTGTACGTGTAGACGTTGACGCCCAGCGACTCCGCCGAGACCGGCGCCTCGCCGCAGGACCGCAGCCGCAGGCCGAAGGAGGAGCGCCACAGCAGGTAGAAGGTACCGACGAAGAGCAGTACGGCCAGCACGGTGAGCCAGGAGACGTTGGTGACCAGGCCGCCGAGGATGCCGGCCACGTCGGAGACCAGGAACCAGTGGTGGCTTTCGAGGGACTGCAACGCGTCCGACAGGCCCGGGACCGTGAACGTCGGCATGTCGGCCATCGGCGGCGACTGCTTGTCGTTGCCGCCCGCCCGCATCGCCGCGCTGCCCTCCGCGCCGAACCACAGCGTGGCCAGGTACTGCGTCGCGCCCAGCGCCAGGATGTTGATCGCGACACCGGAGACGATGTGGTCGACACCGAAGCTGACGGTGGCGATCGCGTGCACCAGCCCGCCGAGCGCGCCGCCCAGGATGCCGATGGCCGCGGCGGCCCACGGGCCGTGCTGCCAGCCGATCCAGCCGGCCGCGAACGAGCCGAGCATCATCATGCCTTCGAGGCCGATGTTGACCACGCCGGCCCGCTCGGCCCACAGGCCGCCGAGGCCGGCCAGGCCGATCGAGGTGGCGGCGGCGAGCGCCGCGCTGAACTGTCCGGCGGAGGTCAGGTCATTGGTGCCGGTGACCGCGCGCAGCAGCGACACCGCGACGATCGCCCCGGCGACGATCAGCAGGATGACGGGGTAGGTCAGCCTGCGGCGACCGCCACCCCGCGCGCTGGCGCCGGGCCGGGCCGCGGGCTTGAGTTCCGTACTCACGCGGTCGCCTCCGCCTTGTCGTTCTCACCTGGGTTCGTACGGGCCTGGGCGGCCAGTTCCTCGCCGACCTTGCGCTGCTGGGCGCGCAGCCCGTACCGGCGCACGATCTCGTACGCGATGACCACGCACAGCACGATCACGCCCTGGATCACGCCGACGATCTCCTGCGCGTACCCCTCGAACTCCAGGCGGGAGCCGGTGCGGTCGAGGAACGCCCACAGCAGGGCGCCGAACGCCATGCCCACCGGGTGGTTGCGGCCCAGCAGCGCGATGGCGATGCCGGTGAAGCCGATGCCGGCCGGGAAGTCGGTGCCGTAGTTGAAGGACTCGTTGAGCAGCGTCGGCATGCCCACCAGGCCCGCGGCGGCGCCCGAGAGCAGCATGGAGATGACCACCATGCGCTTGACGCTGACGCCGCTCGCCTCGGCGGCCGGCTCGGAGGCGCCGACCGCGCGCAGGTCGAAGCCGAAGCGGGTGCGGTTGAGCACGAACCAGTAGACGAAGCCGGCCAGCGCCGCGATCACCACGAAGCCGTAGACCGGCTTGGGGTCGGTCGGGAAGCTGAAGAAGTGGCTGGACTCCGGCAGGAACTCGGTGTGCAGCAGGTTGCCGTCCTTGATCGCGAGACGGCCGTCCTGGAGGAAGTAGCCGATCACGGAGGCGGCGATGGCGTTCAGCATGATCGTGGTGATCACCTCGCTGACGCCGCGCGAGGTCTTCAGTACGCCCGCGATGCCCGCCCACACCGCGCCCACCAGCATGGCGATCACGATGAGCAGGATGATCTGGAGCGCGCCGGGCAGCGCGATCGCGCCGCCGGCCGCGGCGGCCGCGAAGGCCGCCAGCCGGTACTGCCCGTCCACACCGATGTTGAACAGGTTCATCCGGAAGCCGATGGCCACCGCCAGTGCCGACAGGTAGTACGGCACCGCCTTGTTGATGATCCAGACCTGGCTGTCGCTGTAGTGGCCGTAATCGACCATGATCCAGTAGGCGCGGAGCGGGTTCTCGCCCGACGCCAGGAAGACCAGCGAACTGATGACGAACGCGGCGGCGACGGCCAGCAGCGGCGCCGCGAGCGCCAGCAGCACCTTGTCCTTGGTGAGCGACCTGGTCAGCGTCTTCACTCCCGGTCACCGCCCTCGCGGGTGTCAGCGTCTTCAGCGGTGAGGTGACCGCTGGCGGCACCGGTCATGGCCGAGCCCAACTCCTCCGGGGTGATGGTCGCGGGGTCGGCGTCCGCGACCAGCCGGCCCCGGTACATCACCCGCAGGGTGTCGGAGAGCCCGATCAGCTCGTCCAGGTCGGCAGAGATCAGCAGGACCGCCAGCCCCTCCCGGCGCGCGGCGCGTATCTGCTCCCAGATCTGCGCCTGTGCGCCGACGTCCACGCCCCGCGTGGGGTGGGCGGCGATCAGCAGCTTGGGGTGATGGCTCATCTCGCGGCCGACGATCAGCTTCTGCTGGTTGCCGCCGGACAGCGAGGCCGCCGTCACCTCGACACCGGGCGTCCGTACGTCGTACTCGGCGACGATCCGCTCGGTGTCCTTGCGGGCCCCGGCCAGGTCGAGCAGCCGGCCCTTGCTGTTGGGGCGCTCGGTGACGTGCCCCAGGATGCGGTTCTCCCACAGGGGCGCTTCCAGGAGCAGGCCGTGCCGGTGGCGGTCCTCGGGTACGTAGCCGATGCCGTCCTCGCGGCGCTGGCGCGTGCTGGCGCCGGACAGGTCCTGCCCGTCCAGCGTCACGGTGCCGGCGTCCAGGGCGCGCGTGCCGATGATCGCCTCGACCAGTTCGGCCTGGCCGTTGCCCTCCACGCCGGCGACGCCGAGCACTTCGCCCCTGTGGATGGTGAAGGTGATGCCGTCCAGTACGGTCCGGACGACGCCGTCGGAGTCGGTGGCGCTCAGCCGGAGGTCCGCGACGCCCAGCATCGGGGTGTCCGTCACCGTCGACTCCCGCGTCTCCGGCGACGGCAGCTCGCTGCCCACCATCAGCTCGGCGAGCTGCTTGGGCGTGGTCTTCGACGGCTCCACCGACGCGACGGTGGTGCCCCGGCGGATGACGGTGATGTCGTCCGCGACGGACAGCACCTCGCCCAGCTTGTGCGAGATGAAGATGACGGTCAGGCCCTCGGACTTCAGCTCCCGCAGGTTGTCGAAGAGCGCGTCGACCTCCTGCGGGACCAGGACCGCGGTCGGCTCGTCGAGGATGAGCGTACGGGCGCCGCGGTAGAGGACCTTGAGGATCTCCACCCGCTGCCGGTCCGCGACGCCGAGGTCCTCTACGAGGACGTCGGGCCGGATGCTCAGCCCGTACGCGTCCGAGATCTCCATGATCTTGGCGCGGGCCTTGCCGGCGATGCCGTGCAGCTTTTCCGCGCCGAGGACCACGTTCTCCAGGACGGTGAGGTTGTCGGCCAGCATGAAATGCTGGTGCACCATGCCGATGCCACGGGCGATGGCGTCCGCGGGGGTGCCCAGCGCGGCCTGCTCGCCGTCGAGCGTGATGGTGCCCTCGTCCGGCTTCTGCATCCCGTAAAGGATCTTCATCAGCGTCGACTTGCCCGCGCCGTTCTCGCCGCACAGGGCGTGCACGGTGCCGCGGCGCACGGTCAGGTCGATGTCGTGGTTGGCCACGACACCGGGGAAACGCTTGGTGATACCGCGGAGTTCGACGGCTGCGGGGCCCGGCTTGGCCGGGCGGCTGATCGTGGGTGCTGCGTTGATGGCGCACTCCCCTCGGGGATGGTTGTCCTTGGCGGACGGCGTGTCCTTGGGCGACGTCCTTGGGCGACGTCCTTGGGCGGACGGCGGCAGCGGGTACCGGCCGTCGGGGGCGCGGGCGTGGGGTGGCCCGGCCGCGGGTGGTTCGGCCGTGGGGTGGTTCGGCCGCGGTGGGGCGGGCGGTACCGGGCCGCGGTGCGGCGGGATACCGTCCGGCGCCCTGGCTACGGCGTCTCCTTGACCTTCACCTTGCCCTCGACGATCTTCTGCCGGGCGGCGTCGATCTGCGGCTGGATGTCCTTGATGAAGCCGCCCGACGTGGCGAGCGTGACACCCTTCTTCTTCATGTCGTACGCGTGCACGCCCGTCAACGGCTTGCCGTCCTCGACGCTCTTGATCAGGTCGAACACCGCCACGTCCACGTTCTTGACCACCGACGTCAGGATGCAGTCCTTGTACTTCGCCAGGCCCGGCTGAAGATACTGGTCGGAGTCCACGCCGATCGCCCAGGCACCCTTGCGCTTGCTGATCGCCTCGATGGCGCCCGCGCCCGACTGGCCGGCCGCGGAGTAGATCACGTCGATGCCGCTGTCCAGCATGCCGCCGGCCTTGGCCTTCGCGGCGGCCGGGTCGTTGAACCCCTTGTCGTTGTTGGGGTACAGGTACTGCGACGTGACCTTGGTGTTCGGGTCGGTGTCCCGTACACCTTGCTCGAAGCCGGCCTGGAACTTCTGGATCAGCGCGTTGTTCACGCCGCCGATGAAGCCGACCTTGTGGTTCTTGCTCTTCAGCGCGGCGGCGACGCCCGCCAGGTACGAGCCCTCGTGCTCCGCGAAGACCATCGCGTCCACGTTCTTGCCCTGCGGCACCGCGTCCACGACGCCGAACGACGTCTCCGGGAAGTCCTTGGCGACGTTCTCGATGGACCGGCTGTAGGCGAAACCGACACCTATGACCGGATTGTAACCGGCCTCGGCGAACGACGTGAGCCGCTGCTCGCGGTCCGCCTCCGTCTCGCCGTTCTTCGCGGTCAGCATCTTGACGTTGACGCCCAGCTTCTCCTTGGCGTTCATGGTGCCGCGGGCGGCCGCCTCGTTGAAGGAGTGGTCGTCCCGCCCGCCGATGTCGAACGCGAGCCCGACACCGGCGTGGCTGGCCCGGTTCGCCTCGGCGAAGCTCTGACCGCAAGCGGTGGCGGTGACCGCGAGAAGCGCGGAGGCGCTGGCCGCGGCGGCAAACCTGGTGACCCGACGCAAGGGGCCTTTCCCTTCGCTGATAGCGCCCACGGCGGCGCTGGCTTGACGGGAGATTAACGCGCGTAGACCTGGCGCAAAACCCTTCACTGCGTGGCTGTTATCTGATTGTTCCTCCCCGTCGTGGGGGCGGGTCGCCGGGGCGCTGGCGCGGTGGGTGCGGGTGCGCGCTTCGCGCGGGGGTTTGCGCTGGCGCGCGGCTCGCATTGCGTTCGTTGTGGGGCGGGGGCGCGCAGGGGGCCAACTCCTCGGCACCGTGCACGACCACGTCAGGAACAAATGGGGACGCAGATACCCGGCTGCCTGCGGGGATGGCCCCCTACACGCCCCCTCCGGCCGGATTGGCGAGTCCGGGTCAGCTGGGGGGAAGGGTTCGATCACCCTGGTGCCCGCGCTCCTGGGGGTGAGGCGCACAAGGTGGAGGCGGTGAAGCGGGTCGCTGTACGGCGGTGAGTCGCGCGCCGGGCCATCGGGCGTGGGGCAGAGCCGCGCTGCGCGGCACCCGGCTTGTGAATGTGCCCAGCCCGATCGGTCCGATAGTCGCTGGACGGCCAGGGCTCGGGGACACGTAGGGGGCTCCCCGCAGGCAGCCGGGTATCTGCGTTCCCTTATGTTCCTGACGTGGACGTGCACGGTGCCGAGGAGTGACCCCTGCGGGGCCCCGAGCCCCCACCCACCGGGCCCAACGCGCAAGACGCGCGCACCCACCAGGCCGAAGCTGAAGGCGCGCACCCCCCACACGGCCCCTACCCCAACAACGCCGCCGCCGTGAACAGCTCCACCCCGGCGCGAATCGAACTCTCGTCCACGTCGAAATCGCCGCGGTGCAGGTCGAAGCGGGCCGTGCTGCCCGGAGGCCGCACCCCCAGGCGGGCCATCGCGCCGGGGACGTGTTCCAGGTACCAGGAGAAGTCCTCGCCGCCCAGGGACTGCTCGGTGCCTTCTACGGCGTGCGAGCCGCGGCGGGCAGCCATCGCGTCGTGCAGGAGTTGGGTGGAGACCGGTTCGTTCACCACTGGTGGGACTCCCCGTACGTACGTGACCTGGCACTTCGCCCCGTACAGCGCAGCGACCTCGTCGATCGCCGCGTGCACCATGTCGGGTGCGCCGCGCCACGCGTCCAGGTCCAGGCAGCGCACCGTGCCGGCCAGTTCCGCGTGCTGGGGGATGACGTTGCAGGCGTGGCCCACGTCCAGGCGGCCCCAGGTCACCGCGAGACCGGCGCGGGTGTCGACGCGCCGGGAGAGGAGTGCGGGTACGTCGACGACGATGCGGGCGGCGGCCGTGACGAGGTCGGTGGTCAGGTGGGGGCGGGCCGTGTGGCCGCCGGGGCCGTCGAGGGTGACCTCCAGACGGTCGCAGGCGGACGTGATCGCTCCGGTGCGCAGCCCGATGCGGCCGGCGTCGACGCGGGGGTCGCAGTGCACGGCGAGGATGCGTCCGACCCCGTCCAGCGCCCCGGTGCCGATCACGTCGGTGGCGCCGCCGGGCAGCGCTTCCTCGGCGGGCTGGAAGAGCAGGCGTACGGGGCGCGACAGCCGACCGTCGCGTGCCAGGTCGGCGAGGAGGAGGCCGGCGCCGAGGACGACGGTGGTGTGCACGTCGTGGCCGCAGGCGTGGGCGCGGTTGGGGACGGTCGAGCGGTAGGGCACCGTCTTCACGTCGGGAATCGGCAGCGCGTCGATGTCGGCGCGCAGGGCGAGCAGCGGCTGCCCGCCGTCCCAAGGGGTGAGACCGGGCGTGATGTCACAGATCAGGCCGGTGCCGATGGACAGGACGCGTGGTGTGAGGCCGGCCCGCTCAAGGCGCGCCTTGAGCGCGGCGGTGGTGCGGAACTCCTGGTTGCCGAGCTCGGGGTGCATGTGCAAGTCGCGGCGGAACGCGATCAGTTCGGCGCACAGCTCTTCCGGCAGCGCGCCGGGCAGCGGTTCCCCGGCAGGGGCGTCTTCGGTTGCGGCCTCGCGGGACATCAAGTGGTTCACCTGTTGAAGGTTACGGGGGCCGCTGGGGCAACTGTCCCTCGATCAACAAAAGTTCAGCCCGTTAGGGGAAGGAAATCTAGGCCGCCCGGCGCATGGAGCAGTCATCACGGGGGTATCAGTACGGGTTCCGCTTGTTTCCGGAATCAGGGGTGCCGGTCGCCTCGGGCGTCACGTGCGGCGGTTCCGCCTCCGGAGCCCCCGGCACCGAAGGCGGCGCCGGCGCTGTCGGTAGGCGTCGCACGCCCCGTGCCGTGCCGGTCACGCCGGACAGGAAACTCTCGGCGCGCGGGGACGCCTTGCTGGTCAGCCAGGTCGGGTCGATGTCGCAGACGGCGACGCCGACCTCGGTGCCGGCCAGCGCGAGCGGCAGGGTGTGGACCACGGTGGACGGGAAGCTGAGGACGAGGCGGCCTACGGGGCCGCGCCGGGCGATGAGTTCCAGTGGCAGGTCGGGGCGGACCACTTCGAGGCCGGTCTCGGTGGCGATGCGGTGGAGTTTGGTGGCGGATTCACGCCGGTGGGCGAAGTAACGGGTGGCGCCGTGGTCGCGGGCGAGTGCGGCGACGGCCGCCAGGTAGCGGTCGGGGTCGACGACGCCGGTCTCGACGAGGGAGGTGCCGACGATGTCCGCGCCGCGGGTCAGCCGGGGCGGCCCGAACCGCCGTGTGGTCCAGGCGAATTCGTTCGACAGGAGGGTGATGCCCGGTGGTGGTTCGACGGGCATGGCGGTGAAGAGGGCCACGGTGCGGCGGCCGCCGGGGTGAGCCGGCGGCGGGCGGCCGCCGCGCACGGTGCGAAGAGCAGGTCGCGCGGGCCGCGTCCGCCGTGGCGGTGCCAGCGTACGAGGCGTTCTCCGTTGGTCAGTTGGGTGATGAACTCCATCGTGGCGGTGCCGTCGTCGACCACGACGAGGTCGCGGGCGCCGGTGAGGGTGAGCAGGAGCTGGACGTAGCGGGAGAAGGGGTCGCCGATGACGACGCGGCCGGCGCGGCGCAGCCGGGGGTGAGGCCGCCGATGGTGCGCAGGGGGCGCTCGCTCCGCCGCGCGCCTCCTCCCATCGTACGGAGAAGCCTTCTTCGCGGGCGAGTTCGGCCATCCGGCGGAGCTGGCCGCGGGTCATCGGGTCGTGCGGGGCGAGGACGACGACCGTGAGGTCCGTGGCCTGTTCGCGGTAGGCCCATTCCAGGACGTTCAGCAGTTGTACGGGGCTCTCGACGAAGGCGAGGGTGCCCGCGGCCGCGCGCCGGGCGTCCCGTCGGGCCGCCCGCCCGGCCGCACGGGTGTGCTGGGCCGTCTCCCCGGCCTCGACGCGGCGCGCGGCGGGTCTGCGGCGCTGCCGGGGTACCCCCAGGAGGCGGTGGGCGGGAGTACCCGCCGTCTCCTGGGGCGGGCCACAGGCCCCGTCTGGTGAGCTCACGGTGTGTACGTCCCGTTCGTCAGGCGACTGGAGCTGTCGGGCGCGGGCGGGTGCGGCCGTACGGGGGTGAGTACGGGGACGGGTCAGGCCGAGACCGGCTCGCGGTCGGCGGCCTCCGTGTCGGCGACGACGCCGGCGACGCGGCGCAGCTTCCTCATCGGGCCGAGCTCGCTGTCGTAGACCTTCTTGACGCCGTCGCCGAGGGAGGCCTCGATGGTGCGGATGTCGCGGACCAGGCGGGTCAGGCCCTGGGGCTCGACGGAGGCGGCCTGGTCGGAGCCCCACATGGCGCGGTCGAGGGTGATGTGGCGTTCGACGAAGGCGGCGCCGAGGGCGACGGCGGCGAGGGTGGTCTGCAGGCCGGTCTCGTGGCCGCTGTAGCCGATCGGGACGTTGGGGTATTCGGCCTGGAGGGTGTGGATCATGCGGAGGTTCAGCTCTTCGGCCTTGGCGGGGTAGGTCGAAGTGGCGTGGCACAGGACGATGTTGTCGCTGCCGAGGACCTCGACGGCGTGCCGGATCTGCTTGGGGGTGGACATGCCGGTGGAGAGGATCACCGTACGGCCGGTGGCGCGCAGGGCGCGCAGCAGCTCGTCGTCGGTGAGGGAGGCGGAGGCGACCTTGTAGCAGGGGACGTCGAACTTCTCCAGGAAGGCGACGGACTCGACGTCCCAGGGGAGGCGAACCAGGCGATGGAGCGCTTCTTGGCGTACTCGTCGATGGCGCGGTAGCCGTCCTCGTCGAACTCCACGCGGTGGCGGTAGTCGATGTAGGTCATCCGGCCCCAGGGGGTGTCCCGCTCGATGTCCCACTGGTCGCGCGGGGTGCAGATCTCGGGGGTGCGCTTCTGGAACTTCACGGCGTCGCAGCCGGCGTCCGCGGCGGCGTCGATGAGCGCGAAGGCGTTCTCCAGGTCGCCGTTGTGGTTGATGCCGATCTCACCGGTGACGTAGACGGGGCGGCCGGGGCCGACGAGGCGGTCGCCGAGGGTGCGAAGGCGGGGGTTGCTGGTCATCTGGGTGAGTTCCTTACCTGGTCAGAGGGTCGGGCCGAGGATCCACGAGGCGATCTCGCGGATCGCGCCGCTGCCTCCGGGGGTGGAGGTGACGGCGCGGGCGGCGCCGCGTACGACGTCGTGGGCGCCGGCGACCGCCACGGGCCAGCCGACGAGGCCGAAGCACGGGAGGTCGTTGACGTCGTTGCCGACGTAGAGCACGCGCTCGGGCGCGATGCCCTGTTCCTCGCACCACTGCTTGAGGGCGAGGTCCTTGCGGTCGATGCCGTGGAGCACGGGCAGGCGCAGTTTCTTCGCCCGTGCGGCGACGACCGGGTTCACTTCCGTGGACAGGACGAGCAGCTTCAGCTCCGCCTTGCGCAGGGCGGCGATGCCGAGGCCGTCGCCGCGGTGCACGGCGACCATCTCGCGTCCGTCGGAGTCGACGAGCACCCGGTCGTCGGTCTGGGTGCCGTCGAAGTCGAGTACGACCGCGTCGATGTCGTCGCGGGTCGGGAGCGCGCCGGGGCGCGCGGTGTCCAGCAGGGGCGCGAGGGCGCGGGCGCGCGCCAGGTCGTGCGGGTCGTCGACCTCCAGCACGCGGGCCGGGTCGGTGCGCACCAGTTCCGTACGGCCGAAGAAGCGGTGGCCGGCGGCGCGGAAGCCGGCGGCGTCCATGGCGTAGGCGGCGCCGGTCTCCAGGAAGTCCTGGGGGCGGTCCTGGCGGCGGGGGCGGAAGGTCTTGTCGTGGTTGACGCCGGCGCCGCCGGAGGCGGTGGGGCCGGCGGGGTCGGCCTCCGCCTCGACCGCCGCGTCGGCGCCCTCGCGCCATACGAAGCCGTGGAACGGTGCCACGGTCAGCGCGCTGTCCGCCCCGGTCTCGACGACCGCGGCGGCGACCGCGTCGATGTCCTCGCTGATCAGGAAGGGGCTGGTGCACTGGACGAGCAGGACCGCGTCGACGGGCCTGCCGTGCTCGGCCTCGTAGGCGTCCATGGCGTGCAGGACCGCGGCCTCGCTGGTGGCCGTGTCGCCCGCGATGGTGCCGGGGCGGCGGACGACGACGGCGCCCGCGCCGCGCGCCGCGCCGGCGATCGCCGCGTCGTCCGTGGAGACCACGACGTCGGTGACCAGGCGGGCCGCGCGGCATTCGCGGACCGCGCGGGCGATCAGCGGGACGCCGCCGACGGCGGCGAGGTTCTTGGCGGGTACGCCCTTGGAGCCGCCGCGGGCGGGTATGACGGCCACGACGGTGGGTGCGGCCGTACGGCTCGGGGTGGTCGGCATTGCGGGCTCCTTCCGGGGGCCGTGCGGGCTCCGGGAGCGGGCGGGTGGGCACTCACAGCTGTCCCCAGCGGCGGATGGCGGGCGCGACGCGCTGGACGCCGTGGCGGTAGGCGCCGCGGGCGGCGTCGCGCACGGTGTCGCGGGCGAGCCGTCGCAGGCCGCCGGTCTCCGCGGGTTCGGCGCTCTGGCCTGGCAGGGGTTCGCCCTCGGGGCCGAGGCCGTGGCGGGCGAGGATGCCGGGGAGGTAGCCGGGGGCGGTGCGGGGTGTGTAGTACGGGGTGAGGGGCGGCAGGCGGTCGGCGGCGCGCAGGGCGGTGACGCGGGCGCGGGCGGCGTCGAAGGCGGTGGCGTAGCGGGAGCCGGGGGCCACGCCTTGGCGGGCCGGCCAGTGCGGGTCGGGGTCGGGGCGGTGTCCGGCGTCGAGTTCGTCCCAGGAGGCGAGGCAGCCGGAGCCGAGGAAGTGGTGGTTGCCGAGGACTTCGCGGATGCCGAGGTCGGTGAGGACGGCGGTGGGGATGCCGCGGTGCAGGGATTCCAGTGCGGCGGTCGAGCTGACGGTCACCAGGAGGTCGGTGCGGTCCAGGACGTCGCCCATGTTGCCGTACGCGAGGCGGCAGTTGGGGGCAGCCCGCCGGGGAGGCGGGCGGCCAGTTTCTGGTACGGGAGTTCCTCGATGTGCGTGGTGTGTTCGCCGGGTTTGCTGCGCAGCTTGATCAGCACCTCGCGGCCGGGGTGGCGGCGGGCGTGTGCGGCGGCGCGGCGCAGGAGGTACGTACGGTCCTCGCGGCGGTCCGGTACGGAGGGCTGGGCGGCGAAGACGACCGTGTACGGGCGGTCGTCGGCGGGTGCGTACGGGGCGCCGCCCAGGAAGGGCAGGGCGCACTCGACGACGCTGCGGCTGTCCGCGCCGACGCCCTCGTACACCGCGCGGAAACGTTCCGCGTCGTGACGGGAGTTGGCGAGGACGACATCCGCCCCGTGCCGCAGCAGCAGGCCGTCGGCCAGCTTCTCGTAGACGACGCCGACGTAACCGGTGACGACGACGGGCCGCCGGGCCGCGCCGCGCCAGGCCCGGGCGAGGCCGTGCAGCATCGCCTGTACGGCGCCGCCGACGCAGGCGAGGACGACCACGTCGTACCGCGTGGTGTCCTTCATCAGCTCCAGGAAGTCCGCGCCGCGGATTTCGCGCAGCGTCTCCGCACGGGCGCCGACCTCGTCGAGCTGGCGGACCGTGGGGGTGGCGCGGCCGCGGAGCAGATATCCGTCCAGACGGATGTCCGATTGCATACGGTGCGCTGTCGAAGCGCCCCATTTCCATCGGGTGTCGGAATCCGCGAGCACCGCGACACGCGGCGGGGAAGTGGTACGAGTGGGCACGACGAAAACGCTAGGAAGGCGTTCCGTTCGGCGGGCCAACTGTGCCGCAACAACGGGTTAACAGCGCGACGCGGGACAGCGAACCGGCCGGCCGCATTGCCCGGTTAACCATCCCGCCATTCTTCGTTCACCCCGGAGCCCGCGGCCCGTCAAGACGAATGCCGAGGCCGCGCCTAACGTCACCCGGGTGGTTAAGCTCTCCGTCGTCGTGCCGTTCTACAACGTGCAGACATATGCGCCCGACACCCTGCGAAGCCTGGCGGCCAACGCCCGCGAGGACTTCGAATTCCTGCTGGTGGACGACTGCTCGCGGGACGAGACGCCGCAGATCCTGGCGCGCGCCGAGGGCGAGCTGCCCGGCGCCCGGGTGCTGCGGCACGAGCGGAACGGCGGTCTGGCCACCGCCCGCAACACCGGCCTGGACGCGGCCAACGGCGAGTACGTGACCTTCCTGGACGGTGACGACTGGCTGGCGCCCGGGTACTACGATCAACTGCTGGCCACCATCGAGGGGTTGGGGTGCGATTTCGTCCGTACGGACCATGTGCAGTGCACCGCGCGCGCCCGTTCCGTGCACCGCGTGCCGCACGGCCGCCGGAACACCGTCCTGGACCCGCGCGCGCTGATCCTGCCCGCCGACCGCTCCACCTCCGTCGACTACGCCTTCGCCTGGGCCGGCGTCTACCACCGCCGGCTGCTGGACGACGGGCTGCTGCACTTCCGGCACGGTCTGCGCACCGCGGAGGACCGGCCGTGGATCTGGCGGCTGCACCGCGAGGCCCGGTCGATGGCGGTGTCCGGGCTGCTCGGTGTCTTCTACCGGCGCGGGGTGGCGTCCTCCCTCACCCAGATCGGTGATGTGCGGCAGCTCGATTTCCTCCGCGCATTCGATCAAGTCATCGAAGAAACGGCGCAGGACCGGGAAGCGGACCGGCTGCTGCCGAAAGCCGTCCGTACGTATTGCGCCATCATTGCCCACCACCTCGGTTCGATCGAACGATTCGAACCGCAGGTCGCCCGTCAATTGCGCGCGCTGAGCGCGGCGGCGCTGAGAAGAATGCCGCAGGACGTACTGAAGGAAGCACTGAATTCGATGGACACGCAGCGCGCCTCCCGTCTGCGACGGCTGCGCCGGCGCCCGGTTCCGGCGGAGGTGGCCGCCTGATGGCCCCCGTACCGACGCCGAGCGCCGGCCGGACCGGCCGCGTACGCAGATCTTCCTGGCGTCCACCCTGTACGGCGCCGCGACGCTGGCCGCCGCGCTGGACGCGGACCGCTTCACACCGGCCGCCCGCCGGCTGCTGCTGGTCAGCAACAACGCGGCGACCCCGGAGACCGCGACACCGGTGGACCGGATGCCCGGTTTCGAGCGGCTGCGCGGCCGCTTCGACCGGGTCCTGTCGTGGAACGAGACGATCAGCCCGTTCCACCCCGGCGGCTGGTCCCCGCGCCCGGACGACGTCCCGCTGTGGGAGCGGCATCTGCGGCTGCTGTGGGAGCTGGGCGAGGACGAGATCGAACTGGTCGTGGAGTCCATCCAGGTCCACCCGGCGCTGGCGCTGGCGCAGCTCTTCCCGGACGCGCCGGTCGAGGTGTACGCGGACGGGCTGATGAGCTACGGCCCGACGCGCAACAAGCTGGACCCGCTGGTCGGCACCCGGGTCCGCCGCCTGCTGCACCTGGACCTCGTACCCGGCCTGAAGCCGCTGCTGCTCACCGAGTTCGGGGTGGGCGCGGAGACCGTGCCGACCGACGCGTTCCTTGCGGTGCTCGCCGAGCTGGCCGCGGACTTCGGCGCCCCGGCGCTGCACGCCGTACCGGAAGGCGCCGCGCTGCTGCTCGGGCAGTACCTGTCGGCGCTCGGCATCCTCACCCCCGAGGAAGAGGAGGAGCTGCACGTCCGGATGCTGCGCGGCGTGGTCCGGCGCGGACACCGCGAGGTGGTGTTCAAGCCGCATCCGTCGGCGCCGGCCCGCTGGTCCCGGGCGCTGGAGCGGGAGGCGGAACGGCTCGGCGCGGAGCTGACCGTACTGGAGACGCCGGTCCTCGCCGAAGTGCTCTACCAGCGCAAACGGCCCGCACTCGTGGTCGGTTGCTTCTCCACCGCGCTGCTGACGGCGTCCGCCTTCTACGACGTGCCGACCGCCCGCGTCGGCACCGACCTGCTGCTGGAGCGCCTGACCCCGTACCAGAACAGCAACCGTGTGCCGGTCACGCTCGTGGACGCGCTGGTGCCCGACCTGGCGGACGAGCCGGGTACCAAACCGGCGCCGACCCACATCAACGGGCTGATCAGCGCGGTCGGTTACGCGATGCAGAACCAGATCTACCCGGACCTGCGCCCGGTCGCCGAGCGCTACCTCGCCGCCCACCTGAACGAGCGCACCTGGCGCTACTTCAAGCGCCGCCGCCTGACCGCGCTCGCGCTCCCCGGCGCGCTGCCGTCCCAGCTGGCGTTCATCCCGCGCAACGCGGCCGTCCGCAGGGTCGCGCGGCGCGCGCGGGCGATGCAGCGGCGCCTGAGGAAACGGGCCGCGTTCGGATGACCGCGCAGCTCCCGGCCGGGGCGCCGATACCCGCGGCGGCCCCAGGCCCGCCCACGTCGTCCGTGTCGCCCGTGTCCGCCTCGTCCGCGTCCGCACCGGCCGCCCGGCGCCTGCCCGCCGTACCGGACGTACGGCCCGGCGCAGCGCCCCCGCCCGCCAAGAAACCCCGTGGCGTGCCCCGCCTGCGCGCCCTCGACGGGCTGCGGCTCTGCGCCGCCCTGATGGTCGCCGCCTACCACCTCGGCGGCCGGGGCGGCGAGATGGCCAAGGCGTGGGGCAGCTCCCCGGCACACCAGTTCCCCACGCTGCACAGCGCGTTCGCGTACGGCTGCCTCGGCGTCCAGATCTTCTTCGTGATCAGCGGTTTCGTCATCTGCATGAGCGGCTGGGGGCGTTCGCTGCGCTCCTTCGTCGCCTCCCGCGTCGCGCGGCTGTATCCGGCGTACTGGGTGGCGATCCTGCTGGTCACGGCCGTCTTCGCGCTGCCGTGGGTGGCGTTCGAGGCGCTGGGTCCGAGCGACGTGCTGACCAACCTGACGATGCTCCAGCAGCCGTTGGGCGCCAAGCGGGTGCTGGGGGTGTGCTGGACGCTCTGGGCGGAGATGCGGTTCTACGCGCTGTTCGCGCTGTGCGTCGTACTGCCGGGCGCCACCCGCCGCCGGGTGGTGCTGTTCTGCGCCGGATGGACGCTGGCGGCGGCGCTGGCGCAGGCCGCGCACGTCCCCGCGCTGGATGTCGTACTGATGCCGCGGTACGCGCCGTTCTTCATCGGCGGCATCGGCTGCTACCTGCTGCACCGCTACGGCGGGCGCGACCCGGTGGCGTGGGCGGTGGTCGGCGTCAGCTGGCTGACCGGCCAGCACCACGCGGTGGCCGGGCTCTGGCACCCGCCGTCCGCCCACGCCTTCTCCTACCGCTCGGCGGTGGTCGTCATCGCGATCGTCACGGTGGGCTTCGCGCTGGTGGTGGCGATCGCGCTGGGCCGGATGCAGTGGGCGAACTGGCGCTGGCTGACCGTGGCCGGGGCGCTGACGTACCCGTTCTACCTCGTCCACGAGCACCTGGGCTGGGTGGCCGTGCAGGGCCTGCACGGCGGCCTGCGGCTGCCTTCGTACGCGACGCTCGCCCTGACGGTGGCGCTGATGCTGACGCTGGCGTGGGCGCTGCACCGGTGGGTGGAGCGGCCGCTCACGCCCGTACTGCGGCAGGCGATCGACCCGCGTCCGCGCCGCTAGGGACCGGGGCGCCGGGGGCGGCTCCCCCGGCGCCTCCCGTCACTCGCCGGGCAGCAGCGCGGCCTCGATCCCCGCCACGATCGCCCGCAGGCCGTCCTCGAAGCCGCGGGCGGTGTCGCCGAACATCTCCAGGCCGGCCGCGGCCGTGAGCGGGTAGTCGGCGCCCACGCTCCGCTCCCGTTCCCGCTGGTCGTACGCCGGGTCGCGGTGCGAGTCACCGGGCACCGGGAAGACGGACTGCTCCTCGATCACATAGCCGATGGTGTAGGCGTACGTGGTGAACCAGGCGCGCGCGGCCCGCTCCGTCGTGAACCCGGCGCTCCGCATGGTGGCCAGCAGGGACTCCATCGGCCGCAGCAGCGCCTGGTCGCGCAGCCGGGTGCCGCCGAAGACCTTGCCGCCGTCGCGGTAGCCGAGCAGCGTGTGCCGGGTCCGGCGGCACGCCTCGGTGAGCATGGCCCGCCAGTCGCCGCCCCCGGAGCCGTCGCCGGCCTCCGCGAGTGGCGCGGTCATCTGCCGGAGCAGCACGGTGGCCATCTCGTCCAGCAGCTCCTGCTTGTTCTTGAAGTGCCAGTAGAGCGCGGGTGCCTTGACGTCCAACTCCTTGGCGATACCGCGCAGGGTGAGCCCTTCGAGGCCGACGTCGTTCAGCAGGCCCAAGGCGGTCTCCGCCACCAGTTTCCGGTCGAGTCTCGTTGCCACGTTGACAATTTAACACCGTTAAGCGCATCCTCGGGAGCAGGCAACTTAACGACGTTAAGGGGACACCCATGGCCAGCACCGACACCCTGCCCGGACACGTGGACGTACTGATCTCCGGCGCCGGCCCCACCGGCCTGGCCCTCGGCCTCGACCTCGCCCGCCGCGGCGTGCGCGCCCTCGTCCTGGAACGCCAGGACCGGCTGGCGCCCGGCACCCGCGGCAGCGGCATCCAGCCCCGCACCCAGGAGGTGTACGAGGACTTCGGGGTGCTCGACGCCGTACGGGAGTCCGGCGGGACGTACCCGCCGCGGGGGAACTGGAAAGACGGCCGCATGGTCGACGAGCAGGTGATGGTCGAGTCCTCCGACCCGACGCCGGCCACTCCGTACGGCACCATGCTGATGCTCCCGCAGTGGCGCAACCTGGAGATCCAGTACGCGCGGCTGACCGAACTGGGCGGCACGGTGGCGTTCGGCACCGGCCTGGAGTCCTTCACCCAGGACACGGACGGCGTCGAGGCCCGCGTCGTACGCGCCGACGGCACCGCCCGTACGGTGCGCGCCTCCTACCTCGTCGCGGCCGACGGCGGGCGCAGCCCGGTCCGCAAGGCGCTCGGCGTCACCATGACCGGCCAGTCCGTCGCGCCGTACCCGATGCTCCTGGCCGACATCCGGCTCGACGGGCTGGACCGGAACCACTGGCACATGTGGGGCGAGTTCCGGGCCACCGACTACGTCTCGCTGCTCGCGCCGGCGAAGTACGACTACTTCCTGCTCATGGCGGGCTTCATGGACCCCGTCACCGTGCCCGACACCTCCCCCGACGGCGTGCGCAAGCTCATCGCCGAGCGCACCCACCTGACCCCCGGCCAGCTGGGCGAGGTGCTGTGGTCCTCCTCCTTCCGGCCGAACGCCGCCCTGGCGGACCGGATCCGGGTGGGCCGGGTCTTCCTCGCGGGCGACGCGGCGCACGTCCACTCCCCGCGGGCGGCCAGGGCCTGAACACCAGCGTCCAGGACGCCTACAACCTCGGCTGGAAGCTGGGCCAGGTCATCCGGCACGGCGCGCCGGACTCCTCCTCGACACTTACGAGGCCGAGCGGCTGCCGGTCGCCGCGAGCATCCTGGCCACCAGCACCCGGCTGCACCGGTCGGGCGACATGCGGCGCGGCAGCGACCTGCACCAGATCGACGTCGGCTACCCGGACGGGCCGCTCGCCACCGAGCGGCGCACCGGCCTCGCCGACGGCGGGCTGCGCGCCGGCAACCGGGCCCCCGACGCGCCGTGCACCACCCCCGACGGCACCCCGCGCCGCCTCTTCGACGTCTTCCGCGGCCCGCACTTCACGCTGCTGGCCGTCGGGGACGCCGAGGTCGCGGCGATCGACGGCGAGCTGGTCCGTACCTGCCGCGTCGGCGGCCCGGCCCCCGACCTGCTGGACTCCGAGGGGCACGTCCGCGACGCGTACGGCGAAGGCGTGTTCCTGATCCGCCCCGACGGCTACGTGGGATACGCCGCCGACGACGCCACCGGCCTGCCGGAGGAACTGGTCCGGTACGGCGTCCTCACCGCCGCGGCCCGCTGACGGCGGCCTGCCCGGCGCCCTCCTCCGAGGGCCGCCGGGCGTCCTCCCCCGGCTCGGTCAGCGTCCGCGCGACGAGCCAGGCCACGACGCACAGCGCGATCAGCGGCAGCAGCGCGGTGCGCAGGCCGGTGGCATCGGCGAGGGCGCCGATGGCCGGGCTGACGACGCCGCCGACGCTGACCGCCAGGCCCAGGGTGACGCCGCTCGCCGTACCCATGCGGTTCGGCAGCAGGTCCTGGCCGAGGGTGATGTGCAAGGAGAACGGCACGTACAGGGCCGTGGCGGTCAGGGCGGCGAAGACGTAGAGCGCGGGGCCGGGGACGAGGACCAGCCCGGCGACGGCCGGGACGCAGGCCGCGTAGGCGATCCGTACCGTACGGACCCGGCCCCACCGGGACGCCAGCCGGCCGCCCAGCACGGTGCCCACCGCACCGCCCGCGAACAGCACGAACAGGGCCACCGAGCCCGCGGTGGCGCCCCCGCCCACCCGTTGCTGCGCGTAGACGGCGATGAAGGCGCTCAGGCCGACGAAGACGACGGAACGGCAGACGATGACGGCCGTCAGGCGCAGGAACTCCGGCCAGTCGTCGCGGCCCGCCGACCGCGCCGCGGCCTTGGCGACGGCCGCCTTCGGCGCCAGGGTACGGATCGCCGCGGCGGTGAGCAGGACCCCGGCCACCGCGGGCACCGCCAGCCACGGCGACGCGCGGAGCGAGCCCGCGGAGAGCAGCGGGCCGACGGCGGCCGGGGCGAGGGCGAAGCCGATGTTGCCGCCGAGGGAGAACCAGCCCATGGCGACATGGCTGCCGCCGCTCGCGACACGGGCCAGCCGCGCGGCTTCCGGGTGGTAGGCGGCCACCCCGATGCCCGAGAGGGCAACCGCGAGGCACGTGAGGACGTACGAGTCACCGAGCCCCGACAGGGCGATGCCGAGCCCGGCGCACAGGGTGCTCACCGGGATCAGCCAGGGCAGCGTCCAGCGGTCGGTGAGCGAGCCGAACAGGGGCTGCACGAGGGAGGAGAGGAGGGTGGCGGCCAGCACGATGCCCGAGGCGGCGGCGTAACCGTAGTGGCGCTCGGCCACCAGGAAGGGCACCAGGGCCGGGACCGCGCCCTGGTAGAAGTCCACCGCCGCGTGTCCGACGGACATCATCGCGACCGGCCGCCGGGGAGCGGCCACGTGCTTCGTCGTCATGCGTCGATCCTGGCGACCGCACCCGGTGGCGGACTTCCCATAAGCTGCCACGTCATGCCGGTTTTCCGCCATCACCCGCCGCACGTCACGACCCTCACCCGTTTCCTGCCGCAGGGTGCCAAGGTGACGGCCCACCACCACGACGTCCACCAGATCGTCTACGCGGGGCGCGGCGTGCTCACCGTGACCACGGACGCCGGGAGCTGGGTCACCCCGGCCACCCGGGCGATCTGGATCCCGGCCGGAACGGTGCACGAGCACCGGGCGCACGGGGACACCGACCTGCACACCGTCGGCGTACCGCTCGACGCCGACCCGCTGGGGCTGGAGCGGCCCGCCGTCCTGGCGGTCGGCCCGCTGCTGCGCGAGCTGATCATCGCGTACAGCGGTACGGGCAGCCGCCGTACGCCGGAGGCGCGGCGCCTGCTGGCCGTACTCCTCGACCAGCTGCGCCACACCCCGCTCCAGGCCCTGCACCTGCCCAGGGCCCGCGACCCGCGGCTGGCGGCGGTCTGCGCGACCCTCCGCGCCGACCCGGCCGATCAGCGCCCGCTGGCCGCGCTCGGCGCGGCGGCCGGGGCGAGCGAGCGGACCCTGGCCCGCCTCTTCCGCGCCGAACTGGGCATGACCTTCCCCCAGTGGCGTACGCAGCTGCGCCTGCACCACGCGCTGGTGCTGCTGACGCAGGACGGCCCGGCGCTGTCCGTGACCGCGATCGCGCACCGCTGCGGCTGGGCCTCGGCCAGCGCCTTCATCGATGCCTTCCGCGGGTCGTTCGGACACACGCCGGGCGCCCACCGGGCTCTCGTGGGCCCGGCTACAACACCAGCGACAGCAGCAGCACGCACACGATCCCGACGACGGAGATCAGCGTCTCCATGAGCGACCAGGTCTTGAGCGTCTGGCCGACGTTCATGCCGAAGTACTCCTTCACCATCCAGAAGCCCGCGTCGTTGACGTGGCTGAAGAACAGCGAACCGGCGCCGACGGCGAGGACGAGCAGGGCGGTGTGGGTGGTGGACATGTCCGCGGTGAGCGGCGCCACCAGGCCCGCGGCGGAGATGGTGGCCACCGTCGCCGAGCCGGTCGCAAGCCGGATCGCGACCGCGATCAGCCAGGCCAGCAGCAGCGTGGAGATGTTCCAGTCCTTGGACAGCTCCAGGATCATCTGGCCGACGCCCGCGTCCACCAGGGTCTGCTTGAAGCCGCCGCCCGCGCCCACGATCAGCAGGACGCCGGCGATCGGGGCCAGGGACTTCTCGACGGTGGTGGCGATCCGGCCCTTGGTGAAACCGGCCGACCGGCCCAGCGTGAACATGCCGACGACGACGGCGGTGAGCAGCGCGATCAGCGGGGAGCCGACCACGTCGAAGACCCGCTGGACCGTCGTGCCCTTGTCGTCCACGACGACGTCCACCAGAGCCTTGGCCAGCATCATCACGACCGGCAGCAGCACCGTGGCCACGGTGATCCCGAAGCCGGGACGCTTGTCCAGCTCGCCGGAGGCCCTCTCCGGAACCATGTTCTCCGGCGGGCGGATGTCCACCCAGCGGGCGGCGTAACGGGAGAAGAGCGGACCGGCGACGATCGCCGTCGGAATCGCGACGACCACGCCGAGCGCCAGGGTGACACCCAGGTTGGCGTCGAGCGCGGCGATGGCGGCCAGCGGGCCGGGGTGCGGCGGGATCAGGCCGTGCATGACGGACAGGCCGGCCAGCGCCGGGATGCCGATGCGCATCAGGGAGAAGTTGCCGCGCTTGACGACCAGCAGCACCACCGGGATCAGCAGCACGATGCCGACCTCGAAGAAGATCGGCAGGCCGACGATGCCGGCGATCAGCACCATCGCCCAGGGCATCACACGCCCGCTCGCCTTCGCCAGGATCGTGTCGACGATCTGGTCGGCGCCCCCGGAGTCGGCGAGCAGTTTGCCGAGGATCGCGCCGAGCGCGATCAGGATGCCGGTGCCCGCGACCGTACTGCCCAGGCCCGACGAGAAGCTGGCGATGGCCTTGTCCAGCGGCGCGCCCGCCACCGCGCCCAGCACCAGCGAGCCGATGATCAGGGACAGGAAGGCGTGCAGCTTGAACTTGGTGATGAGCAGGACGATGACGGCGATGCCCGCGAGGACGGCGATGCCGAGCTGCGCGTGACCGGCCGAGGTGATCGGCTCGGTCGCGTCCGCTGCCAGCATCTCGACGCTGAGATGTGTCACGGCTGTTCCCTAGGGGGTGCAGTTTGCTGGTTGTGGTGGCCCCGGCGCGGTGGCACGGGGGCGTACGGGACGCTGTCCCCGCGCGGTGGCGGGGCGGCGGCCCGTGGTCAGGCGGGGCCCGTGGTCAAACGGGGTCCGTGGTCAGGCGGGGGTGGACCGACCGGTCTCGTAGCGGCGCAGCGCCTCGACGGCCCGCCCGGCGATCTCCTGCGGGGTGCCGGACACGTCCACGGCGACGCCCGCCTCGTCCGCGCCGAGCGGCTCCAGGGTGGCGAACTGGGAGTCCAGCAGCGCGGTGGGCATGAAGTGGCCCTTGCGCTCGGCCATCCGGGACTCGATCAGCGAACGGTCGCCGGTCAGGTGCAGGAAGACGGCGCCGGGCGCGGCGGCCCGCAGGCGGTCGCGGTAGGCACGCTTGAGGGCCGAGCTGCTGACGACACCGCCCTGACCCGCGCGGCCGTGGGCCCAGGCGCCGATGGCGTCGAGCCAGGGCCACCGGTCGGCGTCCTGGAGCGGGGTCCCGGCGGACATCTTGGCGATGTTGGCCGGGGGTGGAAGTCGTCGCCCTCGGCGTAGGGGACATCAAGGTCGGCGGCCACCAGCGGTCCGATCGTCGTCTTGCCGGTGCCGGCCACGCCCATCACGACGATGACGTGGGGGTGCTCATCCCGTGTACCTCGCTGTCCTCATTGACCTCGGTCTGTCGTCCCACTGAAACCCATGGGATACGACGTATTCAAGCCTCTGTGACGTAAAAGTCATACTTAAAAGTGGACCTCCCTCGGGAACGTAGGCTGATCCCATGGAGAACCAGGGGGCGGGGCAGGGGCTGCACGCGCGGGTACTGGAGTCCCTGGGACCCGCCATCACCGCGGGCGAGTACCCGCCGGGCACGATCTTGCGCACCGACGAGCTGGAGCAGCGCTTCGACGTGTCCCGCACGGTCATCCGCGAGGCGATACGGGTCCTGGAATCCATGCACCTGGTCGCCTCGCGCCGCCGGGTCGGCGTGACCGTGCGCCCCACCGAGGAGTGGAACGTCTACGACCCCCGCGTCATCGGCTGGCGGCTGGCCGGCCCGGACCGCCCCCGGCAGCTCCGCTCCCTGACCGTGCTGCGCTCCGCCGTCGAACCGGCCGCCGCGGGCCTGGCCGCCCGGCACGCCACCCCCGCACAGTGCGCCGAGCTGACCGAGCACGCCATGGGCATGGTCGCCACCTCGCGCGGCCAGCAGCTCGACGCGTACCTGGTGCACGACACGGCCTTCCACCGCATCGTGCTGACCGCCTCCGGCAACGAGATGTTCGCCCGCCTCGGCGACGTGGTGGCCGCCGTCCTCACCGGCCGCACCCACCACCACGTCATGTTCACCGACCCCGACCCGGCCGCGGTGACCCTGCACGTCCAGGTCGCCGAGGCGGTACGAATCGGCGACGCGGAACGCGCCGAGGCACTGACCCGCGAGATCACCGTGGGCGCGATGGCGGAACTGGACGTTCTGGCGCCGTAGGTGCGCTCGGCGGCCAGGGACCGCGGCCCCCGTACAGGAATTCGCGCCCCCGTACGGTGATGCACGGCCCCTGGGCGGGAATTCACGTGCCCGCTAAGGGAATTCGCGGCCCCCGTACACCGCCCGCCCCTCAGGCCCCGTAAGCGTTCTGCTCGGCGAACCGCTGCGCCAGGGCCGTCAGCAGCTCCGGCGCGTCCTCGCGCGGCAGGACCGCCTCGATCAGCACCAGTTCGTCCGGCGTACGAGCGGCCAGCGCGAGCGCGTCCGCCAGCTCGGCCGGGGTCTCGACCCGCACCGCGACCGTGCCGGGGCCCGCGCCAAAGGCGGCGGGCAGGGCGGTGTAGTCCCAGGCGGCGATGTCGTTGTACGGGGCGGTGGCGCCGTGGATGGCACGCTCGACCGTGTAGCCGTCGTTGTTGACGACGATGACCACCGGGGCCGCGCCGTACCGCGTCATGGTGCCCAGCTCCTGCGCGGTGAGCTGGAGGGAACCGTCCCCGATCACCAGCACCGAGCGCCGGTCCGGCGCGGCCAGCTCGGTACCGAGGGTGGCCGGCAGGGTGTATCCGATCGACCCCCACAACGGCTGACCGACGAACCGCCCGCCCGCGGGCAGCGGCACCTCCTGAGCACCGTAGAACGCGGTGCCCTGCTCAGCGACGAGCACACTCCCCACCGGCAGAAACTCCCCCACCGCGCCCCAGAGCTGACGTTGCGTCAGCCCAGAACGGATCCCACCTCCCGTCTCTTCCTCCTCCACCTCCGGGTACGCGAAGAGCTCCCCATACCCCTCGGGCTCCGGCAGCCCCAAGTCCCGCAGCAGCCCGGCCAGTCCACCGACGGCCTCCGCCATGGCCATCCCCTCGAACACCCCACGGCCCGCCGCGGCGCGCCCGGGACGCAGCTCGATGGTCCGCTCCGGGGTGAAGTGATGGCTGAAGCCGCCGGTCACACTGTCCGAGACCGGTGCGCCGACCAGGATCAGACAGTCCGCGTCCTCGACGGCCACCCGGGCCCGCTTGTCGCTGATCTCCCCGGTGTAGGCGCCGACGAACCCGGGCGCGGTCTCGTCCAGCACCCCCTTCCCGCTGGAGAACACGGCGGACCGGACCGGCGCGGCGGCGAGCAGGTCACCGAGCGGCCCGCGCAGCCCGAACCGCTCGGCCTCGTGCCCGGCCAGCACGGTGACACTGCGCGCCCCGTCCAGCATCCGCGCGCAGCCCGCGAGGAAGTCCCGCACCAGCCCCGGATCAGCCGGCGCGTCCGGCACGACCAGCGGTCCGGCAGGGGCGGGCACCTGAGCCAGTACGACATCCGTGGGCAGATTCAGATGGACCGGCTTGCGCTCGCGCCACATGGCACGCAGTACGCGGTCGATCTCCGCCGGGGCGTTCGTCGCGGTCAGGTCGGCGCGGGCCACCGTCACCTCGGCGAACATCCGGCCGAAGTGCCCGTACTCGCCGTCCATCAGGGTGTGGTGCACGGGGCGGCCGGCCGCGGCGACCTCGGTGGCGGGCATCCCGGTGACGGCGACGACCGGCACACCTTCGGCGTAAGCGCCGGCCACGCCGTTGACGGCCGACAGTTCACCGACACCGAAGGTCGTGACGAGGGCGGCGGCGCCGCGCAGCCGGGCGTAGCCGTCGGCGGCGTAGGCGGCGTCGAGCTCGTTGCAGGTACCGACCCAGGTGAGGCCGGGAAAGGCGGTCACCTGGTCGAGGAAGCCGAGGTTGTAGTCACCGGGGACACCGAAGAGGTGTTCGACGTCCAGCTCGCGCAGGCGGCGGAGCAGATAGTCGGCGACGGTGATACGAGAGGCCGCGGCCTGCGGTCCGACGTCCGAGGGGGTGTCCGACATGGCGGTAACCGGCTTTCTTCACGCTTGTACGGTTTAGGTCAAGGTTGTTGACCCAAGTCGCGAGCGTACGGAACCCCGGGATAAAATGTCAACATGCTTGACCCTTGTCGCCCGGACGCCTTCGACCGCGATTTCACCCTGTTCTACTTCGCCTACCGCGCCTTCACCGGAGCGGCCGACTCGGCCCTGACCGAACAGGGCATGGGCCGCGCCCACCACCGCATCCTGACGTTCCTCGCGTACTCCCCGGCATGAGCGTCGGCGAACTGTGCCAGGCGCTCCAGCTGACCAAGCAGGCCATCAACGGGCCGCTGCGCAAACTCGGCGACGAGCAACTGGTACGGATGACACCGGGCGAACGGGACCGCCGCCGCAAGGAACTCCACCTCACCGAACGCGGCGCGGACCTCGAACGCAAGCTCCACGAGCGTCAGCGCGCCCTGTTCGCCGCCGCACTGGAGGAAGCCGGCCCGGAGGCGGCGGAAGGCTGGCGCCGCATCCTGGCACCCCTGGCAGGCCGCGACTGGGAAACCTTCACCAGGTCGGTGGAAGCCCGCCAAGCGGAGGGCAAGCCTCAGCACTGACCTCTCAGAACATCAGCCTCGACCTCTCAGAACAACGGCTGCTGCCCGGGGAACGGCGGCTCCTCCGGGTCGAACAGACGCTCCGCCGGAGCCATCATGGGCGCGATGCGGCGGGAGCCGGGGCACGAGACGAGTTCCAGGACGGTGCGGCGGCCCGGCGGGTCGTGCCGGGCGAAGCGGCCGCCGACGACGGCGATCTCTCGGGTGCATACGGGGCACGGGCGACGCGGTGACATTTCCTCATTGTCCCCCGGAGCCCCGGTCACCCCTGCGCGCGGTCCCACCGAAGCCGCACCGGCCCCATCGAAGCAGCACCCGCCCCACCGAAGCGCCCAGGGGGCGCACGCCACAGCACACCTTCACACCCCCGCGCCCCTTCACCCCTGCGCGCGTCCAGGTTCGGTTCTCCACGGGCCTGGGAATCTAGGAGGGGCCGGTGTCGCCGCGGGGGTGACGCCGTGACACGGACGCGGAAGGGACACGGCGTGCGCAAGGGACGTGCGGTGGCCGCGGGGCTGCTGGTGCTGGCCGTGACGACCGGCTGCAAGACCATCACGATCACCCCGAACGGCGGACTCTCACCGACGACGGCCCCCTCGCCGTCCACGCCGGGACAGGCAGACGTGCTGCCCGCGCAATCGGCGGACAAAGAGCCCCCCAGACGCGCCCACGCCGCCAAAGCCCCCCGCCGCACGGCGAAGCCGGTGCTCGCGAAGGGCTCCCGTGGCTCCCGCGTACGGGAACTTCAGGCCCGTCTGGCCCAGTTGTCACTCTTCCGCCGTAAGCCCACCGGCTTCTACGGCCGGCAGACCGCAGCCTCCGTAACGGCGTTCCAGCGTCAGCGGGGCCTACCGCGCACGGGCACCCTGGACCGCGCCACCTGGCACGCCCTGCACTCCTGCACACGCCCGCCGACCCGCGCCGAGACCCACCCCCACACCAAGAAGACCGCCAAGAAGACCGCCAAGCGGCCGGCCGGGAAACCCGCTCCCCGCCGCGATCCCCGCTGCATGACAGGCCGCGTCCTGTGCATCAGCAAGCGGAGCAACACGCTCACCTGGATGGTGAACGGCAAGGCCCGCTCGACGATGGACGTCCGTTTCGGCGCGCAGTACACACCGACCCGGGAAGGCACGTTCCGCATCTCGTTCAAGAGCCGGAGCCACGTCTCGTCGATCTACCACACCCCCATGCCGTACGCGATGTTCTTCAGCGGCGGCCAGGCCGTCCACTACTCCGCCGACTTCGCCACCCACGGCTACCAGGGCGCCTCCCACGGCTGCGTAAACGTCCGCGACAAATCAAAGCTCGCGGACTTGTTCCATCAGGTAGCACCAGGCGACAAGGTGGTCATTTACAAATAGCCCAACCACCCGCACACAATTCTCAAACCCCACCCCCGCAGTAACCCCAACCAACAATTGAGCAACCCCCACAAACAGCAACCAGACCCGCGAAAGCGGCGCCGGTTTAGGCGCAAAAGGGAGCGGCGCCGGTTTAGGCGCAAAAGGGAGCGGCGCCGGTTTAGGCGCAAAATCCCAGCGCGGGCAGGGCCGGGGGAACGAGCCCCGCCCGCGCCGGGTGCGGCGAACCGTTGGTACGGGGGAACCCCGGCTCGCGCGCGAGCCGATGACCAGTCGGCTTCACTACGTACTGCGCCGGGGGCCGGAAAGTGTCACACCCGGGCGACGGGTGGTGCTCCGGGGATGCGCAGCGCGTCGGGTGCGGCGGGAGTGGTGGTGACGATGCCGGCGGGGTCGGGGCCGGCCGGAGCCGCCCCCGGGGTACCGGCGGACGGCGCATACCGGTGGTCGTGGTCGTCGCCCTCGTCGTCGCCCTCGTCGTCGCCCTTGCCGCCGTGATCCTTGCCGCGCCCGTTGTGGCCGCCTTGGCCATGGCTGCCGCGGCCGTCGCCGTCATAGCGGCTGTCGCCGCGGTGACCGCCCTGGGCGTGGGAGAGGTACTGGCGGCAGAAGGCGTGCACCTTGTCCGGGCCGCCTGCCGCGCGTTCGAGGCGGCGCAGGGTGTCCTGGCCGAGGAGGGAGCGCCTGCCGGATTCGTACGTACGGCAGAACGTGACGCCGAGCCGGTTCTTCTCCTTGGTGTCCGGCCGGTCCTGGGGGTCGTCGGGCCGATGGTCGCCGTCGCCGTTCCCGCTGCCGCCGGTCGCGTCCCGGCCGGGGGTGCTCCGGCCGGGGGCGGGAGACCGGCTGCCGCCGGTGCGGTCGTCCTTGCCGTCGTCGGTGATCAGGGGTTCGGGCCGGTCCGTGCCGGGGCCGGCCGGGTCCGGCATCCGGGTGGTGCCTTCGGTGGTCGTGCCGGTGTCGTCGGTGGCGAGCGGGCCGGGGGACTCGGCGGCCGAGACGCTGGTGGCGGGGGCCGGGCCGGTGCCGCTGCGGAAGGGGGTCGGCAGGACGCCCGCGCCGGCGGCCACGGCGACGCCGCCGAGCGCGCAGCCTGCCAGGGCCACCATGAAGCCGCGGCGCAAGGGACGTCCGAAGCGGCGGCGGGTGGCCGCACCGGCGCCGCGGGGAGCACGTACGGCTTCCACCGCGGCCCCGGCAGCCGTGACGTCGGCCGACGCCGCAGCCTGCCCCCGCGCCTGCCGGAAAGCAGCGACAGCGGCTTCCTCACCGGGCAGCGGCGCGCCTTGGCCCGTGTCACGGCCCGCCGTCCCACGCCCCGCCGCCGCGGCGGCGTTCAGCAGGGCGGTGAGTTCCGCGGCGCCGGTGCCGGCCGGGGAACCGGCGGGTTCGCCGCGCAGCAGTCGCTCCGCGGCCTCCTCGTCGAGCCAGTCGTACCGGTCGTCGGCCATCACATGTCCTTCTGCGTTCGTGCGGCCGTTTCCGTCACACCCGGTACGTACGATTCCGCCGCGCTCCCACCCCGTCCGCCGCCCTGTGCGGGCACTCCTCCTCCGGGTCCGCCGCCGGTGCCGGGCCCGGCGCCGCCGCCGTCCTCGGATCCGGCGCCGAGCAGGTCGGCCAGGCGGCGCAGGCCTCGGTGGGCGGCGGTCCGTACGGCGCCGGGCCGTTTGCCCAGCACTCCGGCCGCGCTCTTGGCGTCCAGGCCGACCACCACGCGCAGCACGACGGCTTCGGCCTGGTCCTGCGGGAGGCGGGAGATGAGGCGGAAGGTGTGGTGGGTGCCGAGGGCTTCCATGGCCTCGTCGGCGGTGTCCGAGGTGCCTGCTTTGTCGGCCAGTTCGGTCTCGTCGCCGCCGATCGCGGGGCGGCGGCCGCGCATCCGTATGTGGTCCAGGGCCCGGTTGCGGGCTATCCGCGCGGCCCAGCCCCGGAACCGGTCGGCGTCGCCGCTGAAGCGGGACAGGTCGCGGGTGATCTGGAGCCAGGCCTCGGAGGTCACGTCCTCGGCATCCGCTTCACCCACCAAGGTTCGTACATATCCGACAAGTCGGGGATGCACGGTGCGGTAGACGGTACGGAAAGCCGCCTCGTCGCCGCCCTGCGCCGCCTGTACGGCGACTGTCAGCCGACCGTCGTCCGGCTGAATGTCGTCCCCTCGCACGGGTCCATCCTGTCGCACGCGGAAAGTCCGCCGCCCGGTCCTCGCTGATTCGCCTGTTCCCGGACACCCCGAGTACCCCTGGTAACCCGCATGTCCCCGCTGACGGTAACCCGGCCGCCCACGCCCCGGGCACCCGGGCCGCCTGCTGACCTGCCGCTCCGCTCCGACGGAGGGCGCTCACGGCCACCGCGCCGGGCCGGCGCGGACCCGCACGCTACGGCCACGGCACCACCCACGTCCAGAGCTCCCGCGCACCGGAAAGGCGCCCGGCACGCGGCAGGTGCCGTACCCCGTCCACACCCCGTGTGACGCTTTCGCGGCGGATGGCGCTGTAAAGGTCAGGGGCTCGTCACCGGGCCTCCCTGGAACGACGGCCGGGGCCTCTCCTGTGGGGGGTGGCGGCCCCGGTCGTCCCCTTGTCGCCGCGTCCGGCCCTGGCCGCTCAGCCCTGGTTGGTCAGTTTTTCGAAGTCCGCCCAGGAAAGGGCCGGATCGCGGCGGTCCCAGACCTTTTGCGCCAGCGCGTCCGAGCGTCGCCCCGCCCGAGCGTCAACCCGACCTTGCCCGGAGGCGCGCGCCGAGCCGCAGCGCGCCCCGCACGGCTCGACGCCGACGACTTCGCCGCGTAGCCGCGTACCTGCGCGGCCCGGAGGCGCGTGCATGGCACAGGCGCCGGCCGGCGTCGAGGCCGAACGGGAAATGCCGATCCGCCTGGATGCCCGGAACCGCCCCGAGCCGGACCTCTTGCTGACGGATCTGCCCTACGACCCCGACCGCACCTGGTGCGCCCCCGAAGCCGTGCAGCTCGTCGTGGAAGTCGTCTCGCCCGAGTCGGCCCACCGCGACCGCACGGTCAAGCTCCGCAAATACGAGCTGAGGAGTCACGGCCAGGTCAGCACCGGGACAGAGCACGAGCCGGCCCCGGCCGGACGGGGATGACGGCCCCGCTCGTCCCCTTTATCCCCTTTTTCTCCCTTTCTCCCCGCGTCCGGCCCCGGCCCCTCAGACCTGATCGGCCAGTTTTTTGAAGTCCGCCCAGGAAAGAGCCGGATCGCGGCGGTCCCAGACCTTCTGTGCCAGCGCGCGCAGCGGCATCCGGATGCCGTCCGCCACCTGCTGCTGCGACTGTTGGTCCGCCAGGTCGCACCAGACCGCCAGGCGCGCGCCGAGCACCCGGTCGGGGCCGGACAGGGACTGCGGTACGGCCTTGGTGCCGCGCAGCACTCCGGGGGTCCACTGGGTGTAGATGCGTTCGCCGGTCGGGTACGGCATGTTGTTGGGTTCGCCGAGCACGTAGTACAGGTACTCGTCGTTGAGGTTGACGACCTTGCGGTTCTCGCGCAGGTACTCGTCCGGTTCGCGGGCGCCGATCTCCTTGCCCGTCCAGTAGGCGACGGTGCGGCCGGCGTCCGGTGCGACGTCCGTGTCGCGGAAGTAGCCGTCGTTCCAGGCCTCGACCTGTTTGGCCCCGGCGGCGCGCACGGTCTTGTCGCGGTCGTTGAGCCAGCCGGTGGCCAGGTCCTCGATCGTGGCGTTCTCCCCGTACTTGTCGCGGGCGGCGCGGGCCAGCTGCGGGTAGTTCTCGGCCGGGGACCGGTCGGCCAGCGCGCGGTACTCGTCGCCGCCCAGGTGCCAGTGCTTGCCGGGGAAGAGCGGGGCGTACTCGCGCAGCAGGTCGTCCACGATCTCGGCGGCCCCGGGCTGCGAGATGTCCATCGCGCCGCGCTCGGCCCGGCCGTCGGCGGAGCGCAGCTGGAGGTCCGGGTGGGCGCGCAGGACGGCGCCGAGGTGGCCGGGCGAGTCGATCTCCGGGATGACGGTGACGTGCAGGCCGCGGGCGAGGTCGACGAGGTGGCGCACCTGGTCCTTGGTGAGGTGGTCCTCGGACACGATCTCGGGGTGCCGCTCGCTCTCGATGCGGAACGCCTGGTCGTCGGAGAAGTGCAGCTGGAGCTGGTTGAGCTTGAGGCCGGCCAGGTCGCGGATGCGGTCCTCGATCCACTTCACGTCGAAGTGCTTGCGCGCGATGTCCAGCATGAAGCCGCGCTGGGCCCGGTCGGGCCGGTCCTCGACGGTGCCTTCCGGGACGCCGCCGGAGGCCCGTACGGACTGCAGGACGGTGCGGGTGGCGTTGAAGATCCCGGCGTCGGTGGGGGCGGTGAGGGTGAGGCGGGTGTCGCGTGCGGTGAGGGTGTACGCCTCCTCGGCGGTGTCGTACACGGGGGCGTTGTCCTCGCGCCGGGCGGCGTCCTTGCCGCCGGACAGCCGCAGCTCGACGTCTCCGGGTCGTACGGGCTGTTTGCCCCAGACTGTCCGCAGGCCGCCCAGTTCCTGGGCGAACCGCCGGGCTTCGTCGGCGACCGGGCTCTTCTCGCCCGCGGGTACGACCACGCGGGCCTTGTCGGTGGGCCGCCAGCCGCGCCCGTCGGCCGCGCCGAACTTCTGCACGGCGGGCACGGTGCGGAGCGGGCCCTGTACGGGTTTCCAGGTGGGGGTGGGCGCGGCGGAGGCGCTGCCGCCGTCACCCTTGGGCGGGGTGTCGCCGCTGTTCGAGCAGCCCGCGACGGACAGCGCCGTGAGGGCGGCCGTCACTCCTGCGGTGATGCTTGCGGCCAGTTTTCCGATCCTCATATACGCAAAACCTCCCTTTCCGGGGCGAAGGTATTGCCAGGTGACAGACGTTTGTGTCTACTACGCGCGCGAAAGCTCTCCCATACGGGTGAAATTCGTGCATCCGTCGGACAGTGACCGACAGACGTCGTTACGGTGGCGTCCCAACCTGCTCACCCCTCCCGGAGCCCCACGGCCTCCGCGCATCCGCCGCGGCCGCACCCGCTCCGGCCGCCCGACCCGACGTTCCCGCCCCGATCCGGCGCTCTCCGCCCCGATCCGGCGTTCTCCGCCCCGAGGAGCCCATGCAGCCCAGCGATATCCCGGCCGCTCCGCCGACACCGCTGCGCACTCCCCGGCCCGCCACACCCTCCCAGAAGCTCCCGCCGCTGCCGCCACCGCCTCCCGACGGCGCCGCACCGGCCGGTACACCCGGCCTGGACCGGCTGAACGGCGCCCCGCCGGACATCGCCGAGGCGCACCTGCTGCGTTGCTGCGGCAGCCGCCGCTGGGCCCGCCGCCTGGCCGCGCACCGCCCGTACCCCGACCTGGAGGCGCTGCTGGCCGCCGCCGACGAGGCGAGTTACGACCTGACCGCCGGTGACCTGGACGAGGCACTGGCCGGGGAGACCGTCTCGCCGCAGCCGCTCGTCGGCGCGCGCGGGCCGGGCACGCTCGCCGCGCACACCGCGCTGCGCGCCGCGCACGCCGAGTACGAGCGCCAGTTCCGGCACGTCTTCGTCATCTGCCTGGACGGCTTCCGCGACACCGAACTGCTCAACGTGGTGCTCACCGCCATCCACGGCCGGCTCGGCAACGAGCCCGAGGAGGAGCGCGCCGTCGCCGCGGAGGAGCTGCGCCGGATCGCCCGCGGGCGGCTCGCCCGGTTCGCGGCCTCCCCGGCCTGAGCGGCCCGGTCCGACCGTCCAACCAGTCCGTCCGTCTGCCCGCTCGCCCGTCCGTCCGACCATCCGTCCGGCCCGCCATTACCCCGTTCCCCCGCCCGGCGTACAGGGCCGGACCGCCCTCGGCGGATAGCCCGTACGTGCCTGTTTGATCACACCTGAGGACCCCGGCGGGAGGAACCGACAGTCCGTCGCTACGATGGCCGGGGCCGGTGGACCGTACCCGGCCGGGCCAGACCGACAGAGAAGCCGGCAGGCCCCGATCCCCGCTCCCGGAGGGTTTTTCCGTGCCGGCTGGAACGCTGTACCGCGGCCGGGAAGGCATGTGGTCCTGGGTGGCTCATCGAGTCACCGGCGTCCTCATTTTCTTCTTCCTGTTCGTGCACGTCCTCGACACCGCACTCGTCCGCGTCTCTCCCGAGGCCTATGACGACGTCGTTGCCACGTACAAGACGCCACTCGTCAACGTGATGGAGTACGGCCTCGTCGCCGCCATCCTCTTCCACGCGCTCAACGGCCTCCGTGTGATCGCCGTGGACTTCTGGTCCAAGGGACCGAAGTACCAGAAGCAGCTGCTGTGGACCGTTGTCGCCGTGTGGGCCGTCCTGATGGCCGGCGCTTTCTACCCCGTGCTGCAGCACACGCTGCGCACGCTGTTCGGGAGCTGATGACGCGCGATGTCTGCTGAAACGACACCTGCTGTGAACGACTCCGTCTCCCTGTACGACGTGGACAACCCGGCTCCCGTGATCGAGCCGCCCCGCAAGCGTACGAAGAAGACGCCCAAGTCGACCCGTACGAACTTCGAGATGTACGGCTGGCTCTTCATGCGCCTGTCCGGCATCGTGCTGGTCGTCCTGGTCCTCGGCCACCTGCTGCTCCAGCTGGTGCTGGACGGCGGCGTCTCCAAGATCGGCTTCGCCTTCGTGGCCGGCCGCTGGGCCTCGCCGTTCTGGCAGGTCTGGGACCTGGTGATGCTGTGGCTGGCGATGCTGCACGGCGCCAACGGCCTGCGCACGGTCATCAACGACTACGCGCAGCGGGACAACACCCGCTTCTGGCTGAAGATGCTCCTGTACACCGCCACGGTGTTCACCGTCCTTCTGGGCACGCTGGTGATCTTCACCTTCGACCCGAACATCCGCTAGGCCCCGGGGCTGAGGTAACCGACTCATGAAGATCCACAAGTACGACACGGTGATCGTCGGCGCCGGTGGCGCGGGCATGCGCGCGGCCATCGAGTCGACCAAGCGCAGCCGCACCGCGGTGCTGACGAAGCTCTACCCCACCCGGTCCCACACCGGCGCGGCGCAGGGCGGCATGGCCGCCGCCCTGGCCAACGTCGAGGAGGACAACTGGGAGTGGCACACCTTCGACACGATCAAGGGCGGCGACTACCTGGTCGACCAGGACGCCGCCGAGATCCTGGCGAAGGAGGCCATCGACTCGGTCCTGGACCTGGAGCGGATGGGCCTGCCGTTCAACCGCACCCCGAACGGCACCATCGACCAGCGCCGCTTCGGCGGTCACTCCCGTAACCACGGTGAGGCCCCGGTCCGCCGGTCCTGCTACGCCTCGGACCGCACCGGCCACATGATCCTCCAGACGCTGTACCAGAACTGCGTCAAGGAGGGCGTCGAGTTCTTCAACGAGTTCTACGTCCTGGACCTGCTGCTCCAGGACGTCGACGGCGTGAAGAAGTCGGCCGGCGTCGTCGCCTACGAGCTGGCCACCGGCGAGATCCACGTCTTCCAGGCGAAGGCCGTGATCTTCGCGTCCGGCGGCACCGGCAAGTTCTTCAAGGTGACCTCCAACGCGCACACCCTGACCGGTGACGGCCAGGCCGCCGCGTACCGGCGCGGGCTGCCGCTGGAGGACATGGAGTTCTTCCAGTTCCACCCGACCGGCATCTGGCGGATGGGCATCCTGCTGACGGAGGGCGCCCGCGGTGAGGGCGGCATCCTCCGCAACAAGGACGGCGAGCGCTTCATGGAGAAGTACGCGCCCGTCATGAAGGACCTCGCCTCGCGTGACGTCGTCTCGCGCTCCATCTACACGGAGATCCGCGAGGGCCGCGGCTGCGGTCCCGAGGGCGACCACGTCTACCTGGACCTCACCCACCTGCCGCCGGAGCAGCTGGACGCCAAGCTGCCCGACATCACCGAGTTCGCGCGTACGTACCTCGGTATCGAGCCCTACACGGACCCGATCCCGATCCAGCCGACCGCGCACTACGCCATGGGCGGCATCCCGACCAACGTCGAGGGCGAGGTGCTGGCCGACAACACCACCGTCGTACCGGGCCTGTACGCCGCCGGCGAGGTCGCCTGCGTGTCCGTGCACGGCGCCAACCGGCTGGGCACCAACTCGCTGCTGGACATCAACGTCTTCGGCCGCCGGGCCGGCATCGCGGCGGCGGAGTACGCGGCCGGCGCGGACTTCGTCGAGCTGCCGGAGGACCCGGCGAAGCTGGTCCAGGAGCAGGTCGAGCGGCTGCGCTCCGCCTCGGGCAACGAGCGGGTCACCGAGATCCGCAAGGAGCTCCAGGAGACCATGGACGCCAACGTGATGGTGTTCCGCACCGAGCAGACGATCAAGACCGCGGTCGAGAAGATCGGCGAGCTGCGCGAGCGCTACCTGAACGTGTCCATCCAGGACAAGGGCAAGCGGTTCAACACCGACCTGCTGGAGGCCGTCGAGCTGGGCAACCTGCTCGACCTGGCCGAGGTGATGGCCGTGTCGGCGCTGGCCCGCAAGGAGTCCCGCGGCGGTCACTACCGCGAGGACTACCCCAACCGCGACGACGTCAACTTCATGCGGCACACCATGGCGTACCGCGAGGTGGCGGCAGACGGCTCCGAGTCGATCCGCCTCGACTACAAGCCGGTCGTCCAGACCCGCTACCAGCCGATGGAGCGTAAGTACTGATGAGCACCTCCACCCTCGAAAAGCACTCCAAGGCCCTGGACGCGGCCGAGGACGGCGCCTCGCACAGCATCACGATCACCCTGAGGGTCCGCCGGTTCAACCCGGAGGTCTCCGAGGACGCGAGCTGGCAGGACTTCCAGCTGGAGATGGACCCGAAGGAGCGCGTCCTGGACGCCCTCCACAAGGTCAAGTGGGAGCAGGACGGCACGCTGACCTTCCGCCGTTCCTGCGCGCACGGCATCTGCGGCTCGGACGCCATGCGGATCAACGGCAAGAACCGCCTGGCGTGCAAGACGCTGCTCAAGGACATCAACCCGGAGAAGCCCATCACGGTCGAGGCCATCAAGGGCCTGACGGTCCTCAAGGACCTCGTGGTGGACATGGAGCCGTTCTTCCAGGCGTACCGGGACGTGATGCCGTTCCTGATCACCACCGGCAACCAGCCGACGCGTGAGCGCCTGCAGACCGCCGAGGACCGCGAGCGCTTCGACGACACCACCAAGTGCATCCTGTGCGCCGCGTGCACGTCCTCGTGCCCGGTGTTCTGGAACGACGGCCAGTACTTCGGCCCGGCGGCGATCGTCAACGCGCACCGCTTCATCTTCGACAGCCGTGACGAGGGCGGCGAGCAGCGGCTCGAAATCCTCAACGACAAGGACGGCGTCTGGCGCTGCCGTACGACCTTCAACTGCACGGACGCCTGCCCGCGCGGTATCGAGGTCACCAAGGCGATCCAGGAGGTCAAGCGCGCGCTGATCACGCGTCGCTTCTGATCCCCAGGCGTGATCCCTGGAACCTGGTTCCGGTCAGCGACCCGAACCGGGTCTGGAAGCCGCGAAGGGCTCCGCTCCCGTACGTACGGAGGCGGAGCCCTTCGGCATGTCCGGCCCCGGCCCGCGCACTGCACCCGGCTTCCGCCGCCCGTACCGGCGGCGCGGCGGGGTAGACGAGGACCGGCGGCAGCTCGGTGTCGACGAAGGTCACCGGACGGGTGCAGAAGTACGACGGCACGAGCAGCAGGCCCCGCCCCTCCAGGCGCAGGTCCCCGTCGCGCGGATAGGTGACCTCCAGGACCGGCCGCCGCCAGCGCATCTCCGGCCCGAACGTCCGCAGCATCGCCTCGGCACCGTCCTGGCGCAGCGCGTGCAGCCGCAGCGTACGGTCGGCCTCGACGCGCTGCCCGATCAGCGGCCAGCCCGGGCCGAGGGCGGTGTGGTGGTACGTACGCAGACTGCGGGCGAGGGTGCGCAGCGCGGCCGGTTCACCGTCGGACAGGGAACGCATCCAGGACGGCGGGGCGGCGTGCTGACCGTGCCCCGGCCGGTACGTCTGCCCCGCCAGCAGCCCGATCTCGCAACGCAGCCGGCGCCGGGGCGTCGTCATGACGGCCTCCAGGCCCGGCTCCACACCGGCCGCACCGGCCGCCGGGGTGAGGAAGTCGGGAAAGTAGCCGCGCGGCGGGACCAGCGGCAGCAGCAGCCGCAGCGGTCCGGGACCATGCCGCGCGGCGTGCTGCCGCCAGGCGGCCAAAGCCGGTTCGGTACGGCTCTCGCGCAGGCGGTGCAGGCTCAGGACGGTCTCCCACAGGGGGTCGGCCCCCTCGGCGATCCGCGTCCGGTGCAGATCCTGCGTCGTGAAGTGGACACGTAACACAACGATCCCCCGATGCGTGAGCACACCACTGTTCCCCCGAACAGCGGTGCACCCGAGGATCCGACCCCTGGGCCGCATTCCGCAACCCGTACACGCCATTGTCCCTGGATTTGTTCAATGAAAAATGAATGAGAACACATCTGTGCAGGTCACAGCGGTGCGTCTGACATGCCCCGGGGGCGACCCTCTACGGCCCGACGCCGCGAGGTCAAGCCGAACGCAGCGCCATGTCCGCCAACGCCCGGTCCTGGTCCCGACGTTGACGCATCACATGCGCGTACGCCGCCAACGCCTCCCGTTTGCGCGCCAGTTCGGCGATCTCCGCGTCCAGCCGCGCCATCTGCCGCTCCACCACCCCGCAGGAGTGGTCGCAGAAGACCAGCCCGGGGCCGCCCTGGGCGCACGGCAGCAGCTCCCGTACGGCGTCCGTACCCAGGCCGGTGGCGAGCAGCTCGCGGATCCGCCCGACGGTCTCCGGCGCGTCGGGGCCGTAGCGACGGTAGCCGTTGGCGTCCCGGTCCGCGCGCAGCAGGCCCTGCTGTTCGTAATAGCGCAGCGAACGGGCGCTGACTCCCGTGCGCTCGGCCAGCTCACCGATCCGCAGACCGCTCCCCGCCACGCGGATCGCGCACTCCCCCGACCGTGCCATCAACTGCCTCCCCTGGGCTACCGGACCCGCGGACCGGCGACGTGATCTTTCGAACCGGCGACGCGTCCCTGCGGACCGGCAACCGGACCCTTCGGACCGGCGACCGGACCCGCGAACCAGCGCCGTGACCTTCCGAACCAGTGCCGTGATCTTTCGAACCGGCGACTTGACCTTCACACCGGTGTCATGGGTCAACCTGATGCACATGACGAAGATTCCCGCGGCCACCGCCGCGCGCCTCCCCGCCCTGTCCACCACCGTCACCCCCGCCGAGCCGGGCACCGTCCCCGCCGCCCACGGCATCCTGCTCGCGCACGGCGCCACCGGTGACATCGCCGGCAACTACGGAGCGCTCGTCCCCGCCCTGGCCGCCACCGGCCACACCGTCGTCGCCCCCGACTACCCCGGCTCCGGCAGCACCCCGCGCGCCGACGGCCCCCTGGAACTCGACGCCCTCGCCGACGCCGTCGTGGCCGAGGCCGTCGCGGCGGGCGTCGAAACGTTCACTCTGATCGGCTTCTCCCTCGGCACGGCGGTGTCCGTACGGGCCGCCGCCCGCCACCCGGAGCGCGTACGCGGCCTCGTACTGACCGCCGGACTGGCCAAGCCCAACCACCGGGAGAACATCTGGCTCGACCTGTGGCTGCGCCTGCTGGACCACGGCGACTACGCGGGATTCGCACAGGCCCGCGCGCTCAGCGGCCTCTCCCCCGAAGCCCTGAACGCCCTGCCGCCCGCCGAGCTGGCCGCCGTCCTCGACGCCGACCCGGCCGGCCCGCCCGCCGGTTCGGCCGAGCAGGCCGCGCTGGTCAAGGAGGTGGACACCACCGGCGACCTGGCCGGCATCACCGTGCCGACGCTGGTCATCGCCACCACGCTGGACCAGCTGATCCACCCCTCCCACTCGCGCTACCTGGCCGAGCACATAACCGGCGCCGAGTACGCGGAGATCGCCACCGGGCACGTACCGATGGTGGAGCGGCCGGACGAGTGGAAGGGAATGATCACGAAGTTCCTGAGCGAGCGGGGGCTGTAGAGGCTGCGGGCGGCTGGGCCAGAGGGCGGGCAGGGAGCGGGGGCGGCTGCCAGGGAACGGGGGCGGTCAGCGAGCGGGGGCGGATGGCCCGGGGAAGGGACGGGCAGCCCGGGGGAAGGGGCGGAATCCGGGACCGGGCCGGGAGCGCATTAAGGTCGATGCCGTGGACGAAGCGACCAGGGCGGATACAGGTACGGGTACGGATACGGGCAGGGGCACAGACAGGGATACGGCTGCGACCAGGGCGCGGAACGTGACAGGCGACGACGGCGGCCCGGCCCAGGGCGCGGAATCCGCCCGCCCCGCCGAACCCACCTCCCGCGAACGGACCGCCCACGGCTCCCGCACCCGCACCCTCATCCTCGAAACCGCCCTGCGCCTCTTCCAGGAGCGCGGCTACGACAAGACCACCATGCGGGCCATCGCCCAGGAGGCCGGCGTCTCGGTCGGCAACGCGTACTACTACTTCGCCTCCAAGGAGCACCTGATCCAGGGCTTCTACGACCGCATCGCCACCGAGCACGCGGCCGCCGTCGCCGACGTCCTGGCCACCGAACGGGACCTCGCGGGACGACTGCGCGGCGTACTGCTCACCTGGCTCGACATCGCCGCGCCGTACCACCGCTTCGCCGCCCAGTTCTTCAAGAACGCCGCCGACCCGAACAGCCCGCTCAGCCCCTTCTCGGACGCCTCCGAAGGCCCGCGCGAGGCCGCCATCGCGCTCCAGCGGCAGGTACTGGCAGGCGCGGACACCAAAGCCGACCCGGAACTGGCGGCGGCGCTGCCCCGGTTGCTGTGGCTCCAGCAGATGGGCCTGGTCCTGTACTGGGTCCACGACCGCTCGGAGAACTGTGAGCGCAGCCGCCGCCTGGTCGAACGCACCTCTCCCCTGGTCGCCCGCGCGGTCGCCGCGTCCCGCTTCCGGGTACTGCGGCCACTGGTACGCGAAGTCACCGACGTCCTCAGCGAATTCGTCCTCCCGGCAGCAGCGAACGCCGCGTCCCGGCCCGCCACCCGCAAGGACAAGAAGCACCCACCGGCCGAACACGACTGACCACGTCACCGGCCCGTAGGCGATCGGACGGGACAGCCTCTGCCCTGCGCCGCCTGCGCGCAGCTGGACGCGATACCGTCCCCGGCTTCGGGAGAACCGTGGCGGGTCATCGTGACCAGCGGCCTCACCCGCAGCTACGTGAACGCCTTCTTCGAACAGCGCCTGCGCGGATCCCGCGCCCCCTGGTGAACGGCCCGAACCCCGACGACCTCGAAGTCGCCTTCAGACGCCTTGACGGCCCAAGGGGCCGGGCCGCTATGCCCTTCGCGCCCCGGCCCCTCACCTCCCCGCAAGCCCTCGCCCCCTCCTACTGCCCCTCGAAGACCTTCTCCACAAACGCATCGAGATTCATCACCAGCCGAGCAATACGGTCCGCCACCGGCAATGTCTCCTCATGCCGCCCGGCCAGCTGGGACTTCTTCTTTCCACGGATGTACAGCGAACACGCCAGATCCGCGCAGACATAAGCCCCGACGGTATTCCCCTGCCGCCCCAGCGGCCCGGCCTTCCGCGCGGCGAGCAGGCTCACCCCGGACCCGGGATGACCGGTGACACACAACGAACACACGGTCGTCTTGGTGAAACTCCGCCGCACTCCTTGCGGCACCCGCAGCGTCACCCCGACGACGCCGCCCTCCCGAGGCGCCACCAGATAACTCCGGTCCGGCGCCCCGGGATCCCGCCACCCGAGGAAATCCAGGTCACCCCACGGCATTGCGGAAAGCCCCACCGGCAGATTTATGCGGCTCGCCTCCCCCTTCGAGCAGTTGACGAAGGAGGCACGTATCTCTTTTTCACCCAACGGATCCATGACTGGTGAAACTAACAGCCGGCCGTGCGGGGCGTCGCTTGATTTTTTGAGTGGCTCCGGGGGGATGTCGTCAGCTCCAGGCCTGCGGGCCGGGCTTGTTGCGGCGGCGTACGAGGACGATGACCATCACGACGAGCCCGATCACCAGCAGCCCGCCCACGGCCATGCCTCCGTACTGCAACATCTTCTTCCCGCCGATCGGCGGATTGGGGTCCTTGCCCTTGTCCGCGCCCGCGACCACGCGCTCCTTCGACGCCTTGCCCTGCGGCATGGGCAGCGGGCCCTCGGGGGGCCGGCGGGGATGTCGCGGGTGAGTGCCGGCAGAGGCTGGATGTAGCCGTACCCGTAATGCTCGTCGGGCAGCTTGAGGTTCTTCGCCTTCACCGACTTGGCCAGGCCCGCCGTCTTCACCATGCGGTTGGCGATCTGGCCGGGGGTGAGGTCGGGGTACTTCTCCAGCAGAAGGGCGGCTGTGGCGGAGGCGTATGCGGTGGCCATCGAGGTGCCGTCGGACGTGAGGTAGCTCGTGTCGCTCCGGCCCCCGGGAACGGAATTTTCACACCAGGCGCCAGGACGTCGACCGACTTGTTGTAGTTGCTGCCGTCCCAGAACTTGCCGAACTCGTCCACGGCTCCGACGCCGATGGCACCAGGACAAGCGGCCGGAATGCGTTCTTCCGGCAGAGCATCGTTGCCGACACCGGCGAGAACGACGACGCCCTTCTCCACCGCGTAGTGGACAGACGCACACATGTCTGGAGTGCTGGGATCCGCGACGAACGACATGTTGATCACATCGGCGCCGTGATCCACCGCGTACCGGGTCGCCTCCGGAGTGTCCTTGTCGGCTGTCAGCGGAAGAATCTTCGCATCGGGTGCCAGTCCCTTGATGCCCTGGCTGCCCCCCGGACCGTGGCCACGTCCCGCGATGAGCCCCGCCATGCCGGTGCCGTGATCGCGGATGTCCATGCCCGATGGCGGAGCCTCCGGCTTGTCGATCGAGGGATTGGGGAAGTCCTTGCCAGGCAGGAAGGCTCCGGCCAAGTCCTGGTGAGTCGTGCGGAAGCCGGAGTCGATGACAGCGACGGTGACGCCCTTACCGGTCGCCTCCTTCCAGACGCTCTGCACGTCGAACGCCGGGAACGGCCACATCGCACTCCGCGTCTGGTCCGCCGAAGCCGTACCTGTCACGGTGAAAAGCAACGCTCCGGTCAGCGCCACGCCCGTACCGGCGCGGAGTGTTCGTGTGACCCTCATGCTTCGCTCCTCGTGTGCGTTCCGTGCGGTCCGGCACCGCCCGGACGAACGCCCCGCCGGGGAGTCGGGGCGACCGTCCGTGCCAGGCGTCTCGGTCGGCAATGCGTACTACTACTTCGTCTTTAAGGAGCACCTGATCCAGGGCTTCTACGACCGCATCGCCACCAAGCACGCGGCCGCCGCGTCCCGCCCCACCTCCCGCAAGGACACGAAACACCCGCCGACCGAACGCGACTGACCCACGTCACCGGCCCGTCCGCGTCAGTGCCAGGCCTGCGGGCCGGGCTTGTTGCGGCGGCGTACGAGGACGATGACCATCACGACGAGCGCGATCACCAGCAGCCCGCCCACGGCCATGCCTCCGTACTGCAACATCTTCTTCCCGCCGATCGGCGGATTGGGGTCCTTGCCCTTGGCGGCGCCCGCGACCACGGGATCCTTCGACGCCTTGCCCTGCGGCATGGGCAGCGGACCCTCGGGGGCCGGCGGGGATGTCGCGGGTGAGTGCCGCCCAGGGCTGGATGAAGCCGTATCCGTAGTGGACATCGGGCAGCTTCAGATTCTTGGCCTTCACCGACTTGGCCAGGCCCGCCGTCTTGACCATGCGGTTGGCGATCTGGCCGGGGGTGAGGTCGGGGTACTTTTCCAACAGTAGGGCTGCTGTGGCGGAGGCGTAGGCGGTGGCCGCCGAGGTGCCGTCACCCGTGAAGTAGCCCGTATCGCTCTGGCCATTCGGATACGGAATCTTCACGCCGGGCGCCAGGACGTCGACCGTCTTGTTGTAGTTGCCGCCTTCCCATGCCTTACCGAATTCGTCCACCGCACCGACACCGATGGCACCGGGGCAGGCAGCCGGGAACAGGGCCTCGGACAGGCCGTCGTTGCCGACACCGGCGAGGACGACGACGCCCTTCTCAACCGCATAGTGGATGGACGCGCACATGTCGGGGGTGTTGGCGTCCCCGATAAACGACAAGTTGATCACCTTGGCGTCGTGCTCCACCGCGTAGCGGATCGCCGCCGGAAAGTTCTTGTCGGCCGTCAGGGGCAGGATCTTCGCGTCCGGCGCCAGCCCCTTGACACCCTGGCTGCCGCCCGGGCCGTGACCGCGCCCCGCGATGAGCGCCGACATGCCGGTGCCGTGGTCACGGATGTCCGAGCCCGGCTCCTCGGTCCTGCCCTTGTCGATGGAGGGGTTGGGGAAGTCCTCGCCGGGCAGGAAGGCTCCGGCCAAGTCCTGGTGTGTCTTACGGAATCCGGTGTCGACGACGGCAACGGTGACGCCCTTGCCGGTCGCCTCCTTCCAGATGCTCTGCGCGTCGAACGCCTCGAACGGCCACTGCGCACTCCGCGTCTGGTCCGCCGAAGCCGTACCCGTCGCGGTGAGGAGCAGCGCTCCGGTCAGCGCGGCGCCGACGGCCGCGCGCAGAGTTCGGGTGACCTTCATGCTCTGATCCTCACTGCTTCCGTTCGGGCGGACAGGGCCGGGCGGTGGCCACTGGTCGGGACGCCCGGCCGAGCGAGCGCCCCGGTTTGCAGAAGTGCCCCGCACAGCGCGCGCGGGGCACTTCTTCGTACCACTTCATACAGCCGAAGCCGACGGCACGTACATCCCTACTCGATCACGCGAGGGGACACGTGGCGCTGCGGCGTCCACGTCTCCTCGTCCTCGACAAGGTAGTCGGGACGCTCCTTCTTGGTCCGCTCCTTGTCCTTGGGACGCCCGTTCGCCGCCGCGCCGCCCATCGCCTGGCTTCCGCCGGCGCTGCGGTGCAGCCCGGCCCCGCCCTGCTTGGCCCCAGCTCCCGGGCTGCCCGGGGCGCCGACCACTCCTCCGGGCTTACGGGCCTGGGCACCACCACGGCCCACCGCACCGCGTCCCGCGCCGCTGCCCACGGCACCGGCGCCGCCGCCGATGCCGCCGGGAATGCCGGTCCGCCCGGCGCCCGCGCCGCCGGACCGGCTGCCGCCCAGGACACCACCACGGCCGCCGGGGACCGAACGAGAGCCGCCGCCACCGGTGCCGCCCGTCTTGCCGAACGGCAGGGGCGCGATGAAACCACCCGTCGAACCGCCTCCGCCCGGACCACCACCCGATCCACCGGACGGCGGGTTGACGCCGCCACCGGTGATCCCGGGGCCCACCGGGGCGACGGTGCCGCCCTGGAGGCTGTCCAGGCCGGTCCGTACCGGCTCGTTGGACGGCTGGATGTTCACACCGCCGCCGAGGCCGTTGTAGCCGCTGCCGCCCTTGGACCCGTGCGGGGTCACGGAGGTGGGCTTGGGCCGGGTGCCACCGACGACCGGCATGGTCACGGGCGGCACCGGCGGATAGCTGCCCGGCTGACTCGGCCATTCGCGTCCGGGGCCGGGCGGCTCCCCGACATTCATGACCTTCCCGACCTGCTGTCGGTAGTTGTTGGCCAGCTCTTCCATGACAATGACCGCCTCGACCTGGCGCTCCTTGCTCAGGGAGAGCTTGTCGCGGTTGGCCTCCAGCGCCATCTTGGCGTCCATCTTCGGGTTCGCCATGTCCTTGTGGAACTGGGAGTCGTCACCCGAGGAGTTGAACGCGCTCTCGACCTTGCCCGGGTCCTCGATCCCGGCCATGGTCTTCTTGGCCTGGCGCAGGTTGTGCGCGATACCCGCCTCCGGCCCAGTGGACCGGGTGCCGATCAGCATCGACTCGACGTTGCGGGCGTGCCCGTACGTTTTGTCGATCTTCTTGAGGACCTCTGCCGCCTCACGCCGGAACGCATCGGCGGCCTTACCCTGCCAGTGGTTCGAGGCGTGCTCGACGGCGTCCATGAACGCCTTCCGGATACCGCCGGAGCCGTCCTGGCCGCCCAGCCGGTCGGCGGATGCGCGCCAGTGGTCGCCAGCCGTCTCCATCGCTTCCGGGTTGGCGTTCTCGATCATCGCTCGGAGCGCGTCGATCCCATGGTGGTGGAAGTCCGAGTCCGAGACCGGCACAGGATCGTGGTTCTTGAACTGCGCGAGGCTCTCTTTACGGTGCTTCTCGTCGATCGACTTGGCGTACGCCTTGTTGCCGTCGGCATCCATCGGGCCACCGGCCATGACCTTCCCCTTGGTCGTCGTTCTGTTCGTTGCCGTACTGCCGAAGCCTCAGCTCTTCATCGACGAACGGGCGTCCTGCTCCCGGTCCTCGTACGCCCCACGGCTGCGCTCGGCCTTCTCGCCGAAGTCCTTGATGAGGTCCTGGAGAGCGTCGACGACGTGCGACATGTAGTCCTGCATCTTGTCGTGCGCCGCAGCGACCGTCGCGGCCTCGTTGAAGTTGGACCCGAAGGCCGACTTCGGAATATTCGTGCTGTATTTGACCTTCTGGCTCGGCTCGTCCATGTCGCCCTGCAAGCTCTTGAGCTTGCGCACGACGCTGTCCAGCTCGTGCAGATCGACCCTGTACTGCTCGCCCATCGAAGTCCTTCCCCGTTACTCCGCACCGCCGCCGCGCGGACGACGGGGTCGGCGTCGTGAGACGGTCCGGCCCGCGCGCGCAGGCAACGCAAAGAGTGTAAAAAATAGGGGCTGCAGAGGGGGAAACGCAAGATCAGAAGTCATGATTTGCCCGATTTCGCACCAAACATCACCGCACTTTGCTAATGCGTCGCTGCAATGCCCCGCCCACCCCGTGGCACACCCCGACCCACCTGCACTTCATGCCCGTTCGCCACCCTCCCGACACCCGTGGGCACCGACCGTTTCAGCAGTCCCTGAACCGGCCAACCACCACATTGACCCAGATTCCGGGCGCACCGCCCTTCGCAATCGCCCAACCCCAGGACCGGGCACAATGCCCTCCGCAGCCCTTTCGACTGAGCGACCATGACGAGGTGGCACCGTGTCCAGGAACGTCTTCAATATCTCGCGGGCGCAGGATTGCCGGCAATTCGCCGCGCCGCCCGGGTACCAGGCCTGGGGCTCTCTGACCTCCGGGAAGTTTTCCGGGGAGCTCGCCGACGGGGAGGTACTGGCGCATATTCACCGATACGAAGCAGAAGTGCCCACAGGGCCACTGTTTCTCGTCACCCACCCTTCCGACTCCCCCTCCGGGCCTCCCCGGACGATCTGCACGATCAGCGCGCCGGCCGGTGGCGCCGGGCAGCAGGAGGAAAGGGAATACACCGTTCACGGACCCGCCGGTGACTACGCGGGGCATATTGTCCACGGGCGCTCGCCGCGCGGGATCCGTCAGGCGTGGCGCATGCACTCCCCAGCGGGCGACCGGGTTGTCGCCGGCTACAAGGGCAGCTTGCGCGGGTGGTTCGCCTACTGGATGACACTGCCGCTGTGGCCCCTCTTCGCCGTGATGGGCCTGCTTCACGACGGCGGCGGCCCTTCCACCTGGATGTGGGACAAGCCCGCGCGCGTCACGTGGCGGTCCAGGCCGAGAGGGCTGGGCGGCGTCCTGATGAGGTTCACCTACGGCTACAGCTTGTTCACCTGGGACACGGAGCGACTGGACGCATCACTGACCCACGCGCAAGCGGTCCTGTACTTCGCCTCCGTAACGAAGGACAGCTAACGCCTCAAAAAATGGCAAAATTCGCTGCCGCTCTTCCGTCGACGAGCATTGACATATGCCGAAGTTTCGGGCATTGCTCCAGGAGCTCCGCTAGTTATGTTCTTCTCTGCCCTTCACGGGGCCTTGACATGTCCAGCAGGGCTGACCAGCCGACCATGAACGGGGTGCAGCGAGTTGGGGAACTCGGACTTCCGGATCGATGTGACCCGGATGAAAGACATGCTGCGCAAGCTGGACGAATGCGACGACCGTATGCGTGGCGCGAGCAAGAAGCTCAAGAAAGTGGGCCCCAAAGGGCTGGGGACCGGCGGGCTCGACGGCGCCTGTGACGAGTTCCAGTCCGAATGGGGCGACGGCATCACACGCATCGCCGACGCGGCGAAGAAGATTCACGAACAGCTGTCGTTGACGCTGGAGGCCTACACGGCCACCGACGACGACAACGCCAAGGGCTTCGGCAAGAAGTAACGGGGGGACCGCCGTGGAGTGGAAAAGCAAATTCATCGCCGACGACTCGGACTGGCCGGGCCTGACCTTCAACCCGGCCAAGGGTGACCTCCACACCATCCAGTCCCTCGCCACGGACGTGAAGACGGTCGGCGACGAACTCGAAGAGCTGCACCAGCTGCTCAAGAGCGTCGGCAAGACCGACGGAGTGTGGGAGGGCGAGGCCGCCGAGAAGTTCCGTACGAAGCTCGGGGAACTGCCGAAATACCTCCAGCAGGGCACGGAGTCCATGCACGACTGCGCGAAGGCCCTGCGCACGTGGCACTCCCAGCTCGGCCCGATGCAGCAGCGCGCCAAGGCTTTCGAGGCCGAGGCTGTCGAAGCGCGCAAGCACGCCGAGCAGAAGCGGAACAGCTACAACGGCCTCATCGACAAGTACAACGGGCTGGCCGGCGTGCCGCTGGAGCAGTCCGAAGTCGATCGCATCAACAACGAGCTGGACACCGCGAAAGCCGCGGACGAAAAGGCCACGCACGCGCTCGAAGACATCATGAAGAAGGCGGAGGACCTGCGTTCCCAGTGGGACGACCGCGCGGGAGAGGCCGAGCGGGCGATCCTCAAGGCGTCGGAGAACCATCCGCCGGAACTGCACTGGTGGGACCGCGCGCTCGACGGCATGAAGAAGGCGTGGCGCGGATTCAAGGACTGGCTGGCCGAACACGCCGACCTGTTATCCAACATCAGCGCGGTGCTGTCGATCCTCTCGCTCGCCACGATGGCCATCCCGCCGGTCGGCGCCATCCTGGGCGGCCTGGCCATCGGAGCGAGCGCCCTCGCCCTGGCCGGTTACGGCATCAAAGCCTCCCGAGGGGGCAAGGTCGGGGTCATGGACTGGGTCGGCGCCGGTCTGGGCGTGATGCCGGGGCTCGGCGCCGTGAAGGGTCTCAGGGCTGCCGGAAAGTTGCGTGGCGTGGCAAAGGATGTGATGAAAGGCGGGAAGCTCACCCGCGTGGCCACTTCGGAGAGCGTCGCACGAGGGATGGCCGACGGCATCATGCATAGCGGAATCAAGAAGGCAGCGAGCCTTTTCCAGAAGTCAGGCGCCGCACCCCTCGACGTAGCCCACTGGGGCGCCCGCGGCACCCAGATGGGTGTGAAAGGCATCAGCGTCGGGCACCGTATCGAGTCCAACTGGCCCGAGGACAAGCCGCTGGGCAAGGCATTTCTGAGCGCGGCGGGAGCCTGACACCGGTGAGTACGTATACGCCTGAGGCGACCGGCACGACGGAGCCGGAGTTTCCGGTCACCTTCCGTGTGCCGCCCGCGTTCCATGAGATCCCGCTGATCGACGATGTCGACATCCTCGTGGAAGAGCTGCGCTTCCTCGCGATCGAGGTCTACCCCGAGGGCGGCAACGAACTGTGGTTCGCCTATGTCGCCATGCAACTCCAGGCCGTGGAGGACATGCTGGCGGCCGGGGTGAGTTATGCGGGGTTCTGCATCCTGGACATCGAGGGGCAGCGGAGCACCGCGTCGGTCACCGCCTCCTTGATCGACGGTGGGCCGCAGGTCCGGGCGGTGAACTGCAAGGAACTGGCGGCCCAGCTCGCGGAGGAGTCTCCGCGGAGCGAGGTGGAGGTCGTCAAGCTGGCGGCCGGGGAAGCGGCCGTGCGTATCACTCCGGAGGCGGTGGACCTGCCGGGGGAGATGACGGATTCCGGGCGGCCGGAGTCCGTGACGATCGGGAAGATCGCGGTCTTCTTCCCGGTTCCCGGGGAGCGGCAGGTCTGTCTGTTCGAGCTCAGTACGCCGTGCATGGACGACTGGAATCTGTATTCCGAGTTGTTCTTCAACATCGTGAACACGGTCGAGGTGACCGGCGCGCCGGGCGGCGGATCCGCGCCCGTTCCGGTTCACGACGGTGGCGTACAGCCCACTGTCGTATCGCCCGCTGCTGTACCGGAGAAGGCCTCGCCCGAGCCTCCGACCCTGGACCTCACGAAGAAGCTGTACTGGCATTCCAGCAGGCTTCTCGACGCTCTCACCCTGCGCGGGCGCATGGAGCAGAATGCCCAGCCTTTCACCGTCACCTGCGACGCGTGCACGGGAAAGGGGCTGCATTCCTCATGTTCGGCGCAACATGACTGGCGTATCGAGGAATGTGATCCCGCGTCGCTGCCGATGGCTCTTGCGCGGCTGGGGGCTTACTTGGGCGACGGTGGCTGGTCGGTGGAGGCGACGGCCGGAGAGACAGCACAGGCCCTCCGGGCCGCGGCCGAAGTCGACGCGCCCTCGGGGATCGCGGGCTATTCGGTCTCCGTGACGGGGCACCTCGCCGAGCGGCGGCTCGAAGTGCGGCTCGTTTCGCCGTGCGTTCGCAGTGCGCCGGCGCCCGAGGGTTCGACGTTCGGCTGAGCCGGGGGTCGACGATCGGCTGATCCCGGTCCGGTCCGTGCATACCGGTGGCCTCGTCCGAGCATGTGTGAGATGGCGCACTGACGACGGGGCGCCGGGGTGTGCGGGGGCCGGAGTCAGGGGGCTGTGGTGGAGGTCTCGGCGGTGGGCTCGGTGGTGGGCCTGCGCAGGGCGCGGACGCCGCGGAACCCGATCACTCCGATTGCCGTCCCCAAGAGAAAGGACGTCACCGCGAGCGCGAGGTGCACCCAGAAGTAGGCGGTCGGGTCACCCGCGTCGTCGAAGGCGAGGCCGCTCCCGTCCTTCCAGAGGTTTTTGGCGAAAGTGATCCAGATGAACCAGCTCCATACCCCGAACGCGAGCAGGAACCAGGAGACGGGGCGCGAGAGCTTCATGGAATCCAGTATGGGCAGCGGCTCCATCCGGCGGTCGGCGGGGGCACTCTTCCGTGGGGTGGTGTCCGGGGCACCTGCGCCGGCGGGTACGTTCACCGACGTGCCGACCCTTTCTGCCGTTCATCCGATCACCGCCGCGCCCGTACGGCGCCATCTGCTCACCCGTACGGGCGTCGCTCTGGCCGGCACCGCCGTCCTGCTGCCGCCGCTGCTGCTCGCGGCCCCCGCGCACGCCGACGAGAAGCCGAAGGACGGCAAGGGCGGGCAGCACGCGCCGAAGGCGCCGGCGCCGCCCGCCGAGATGTCGAAGGTCGGCGGCGGCCGGCTGGGGCAGGCCGGTACGCAGGTGCAGCTGAAGCCGGGGGCGCCGAAGCTGCCGGCCGACATCACGGCGCGTTCCTGGATCGTCTCGGACGCCGAGAGCGGCAAGGTGCTGGCCTCGCACAACGCGCACTGGCAACTGCCGCCGGCCAGCACGCTGAAGATGCTGTTCGCCGACACGGTGCTGCCGAAGTTCCCCAAGGACCAGAAGTACACGGTCAAGCCGGCCGACCTGGCGGGCATGGGTGACGGCAGCAGCCTGGTGGGGATAAAGGAGAATTTGAGTTATACCGTTCATGACCTTTGGCTGGGGGTCTTTCTGCGGTCGGGGAATGACGCTGTTCACACGCTGTCCGCGATGAACGGTGGTACGGCGAAGACCGTGCAGGAGATGCAGAAGCAGGCCGAGGCGCTGAACGCGACGGACACGCATGTGGTGACGCCGGACGGTTACGACGCTCCGGGGCAGGTCTCCAGTGCGTACGACCTGAGTCTGTTCGCCCGCGCGGGGCTGCAGAACGCGGACTTCCGGGAGTACTGCTCCACGGTGAGCACGCAGTTCCCCGGCGAGGTCAAGGACGGCAAGCGCGGGTCGTTCGGCATCCAGAACACCAACCGGCTGCTCAGCGGGGACTACGACGTCAAGCCGTACCCGGGCATCGCGGGGGTGAAGAACGGCTACACCACCAACGCCGGCTCGACCTTCACCGGGGTCGCCCAGCGGGGCGAGCGCAAGCTGCTCGTGACGGTCATGAACCCGGAGAAGAAGGAACACAACGAGGCGTACAAGGAGACGGCCAAGCTCTTCGACTGGGGGTTCGCGGCGGCGGACAAGGTCGAGCCGGTCGGCCGCCTGGTCGGCCCCCGGAGCGAGGAGGGCGACGCGCGGACGGGCGACGCCAAGCTGGACGGCGACCGGACGCGGGCCGGGCTGGAGGACTCCTCCGGCGGCTCCGGCGGCGCGTGGGCCGCGCTGGCGATCACCGGCGGAGCGCTGGTGGTACTGGGCGGCCTGGCGCTCCTGGTGCACCGCCGCTGGCCCCTCCCGGAGCTGATGCGGCGGCGCGGGGGCAGGCACTGACACGGAGCTGCCATGGCGCGGCGGCAAGCACGAGCACGGAGCTGCCATGGCGCGGGGCCGGCCTCAGCTGCTCCGCGGGGGCGGCGCTAGCCGTGGTGCGGCTCGGCGGTCTCCTCGTCGCAGTCCAGCGACTTGCGTGACGACTCCGGGTCGCAGGGCTGGGTCGCGGTCCAGGAGGCGCAGAAGACCACCAGTTTGGCCGTGAAGTTGATCCACAGCAGCAGCGCGATCGGTGTGCCGAAAGCGCCGTACATGCTCTTGGCGGCGACGCCCTGGAGGTAGCCGCTGAGGAGCAGCTTGAGGAGTTCGAAGCCGACGGCGCCGATGAAGCCGGCGACGACGACGGCGCGGCGGGGCGGGTGGACGCCGGGGAGCCGGGTCAGGACGTAGGCCAGCAGCAGGAAGTCGGCGAGTACGGCGATGCAGAAGCCGACGGCGGACAGCAGGACGCTGCCGATGCCGCCTTCCGCGAGGCCGAGGGCCTTCGCCGCTTTGCCGACCGCGGCGCTGGCGAAGCCGGAGCAGGCCAGGGAGGCCAGGGCGGTGCCGCCGAGGCCGAGGAGGAGGGCGATGTCCTTGAGCTTGGCGACGAAGAAGTTGGTGCCCTCGTCGTCCTTCTCCCAGACGGCGCGCAGGCAGTCGCGCAGCGACTCGACCCAGCCGGCGCCGGTGAAGAGCAGGGCGACGGCGGCGATCATGCCGACGGTGGCGGCGTTGTCGACGAGCGCGCCGAGGTCCAGCTGGCCGGAGATGCCGGGGATCTGTTCGGCGATCTTCGACTGCAGGTCGTGCAGCTGCCGCTCGTCGAGCAGGGCGGCGCCGAGCGCGGCGGCCACGGTCAGCAGCGGGAAGATCGCCACGAAGCTGGTGAAGGTGATCGCGGCGGCCAGCCGGGTCCAGTGGACGCGCTGCATCCGTTCGTACGCCCGCCACAGGTGGGTGGTCATCAGCCAGGACACGGCCGGGCCGACGACCGGCAGCTTGCTCAACCATTCCATGGGCCCCGTCTACCCTTCATCAGCCTTCGACACCATCTGTACAGGTATGTCGCCCGCGTGGCGGAAGACTAGCGTCCGCGTACCCCAGAAACGCAGGCATGTCGCCAGTGCCATGCCGACGCCCGCGCCCGCGACGGTGTCGGCGGTCGCCGAGGTCAGGCCGAGGGCGTGGTGCGAGATTCCGAGGCAGGCGAGCTGGACGAGGGCGCCGGCGAGGTTCACGGCGAGGAAGACGGCGTAGCGGCGGAGGCGTACGGGAGCGAGGGTGCGGACGCGTACGGGAGCGGGGGTGCGTACGGGAGCGGGAGCGGGGGCGCGGACGCGTACGGGAGCGGGGGCGCCGGGGCCGCCGTACGGGGGTGGTGCCGGGCGGGTACGGGCGCGGTACGTACCGAGGGCGTTCCCTGCGTACGCGACGGTGCAGCCCGCCAGGAACGACAGGGACTTGGCGGTGTACGGGTCCAGGCCGGCCGGGCCGCGCAGCCGGAGGAACAGGGCCAGGTCGGCGGCGTACGCGAAGCTCCCGGCGACGGCGAAGCCGAGCAGTTCGGGGGCGAGGGCGCGGAGGCGGTGGGCCGGTGGCGGCCGGTCCGGGGCGCTGCGGGTGGGACTTCTGGGCATGGTGGTGCGCCGCCCGTCCGTTCACACGTCCGCGACGGCCATCGCGTACAGCCCGGTCCAGGCCAGCCCGATGGCGGCCAGCGGGCGGTCCCGCAGGACGATGTCCTCCGGGGTGCCCGCGGTGCCCCGGTCGGCGAAGACCGCGTAGCGCAGGACGGCGAGGATGAAGGGGGCCATGGAGAGCTGGCGCCACGGCAGGACGCCCGCGGACGAGCCGCCGCTCTCCAGCGCCCACAGGCAGTACCCGAGGACGGCGCCGCCCGCCGCGAGCTGCCACACGAAGCGCAGGTAGCCGTCGCTGTACTCGCGCAGCAGGGGCCGGGTCGCGCCCTTGTCCGCCCGCTCCTCGCGCGTCGCCCGGAGCGCCTCGGAGTAGCGCTTGGCGGCGACCATGAACAGCGCGCCGAAGCCCGCGGTGATCAGGAACCAGCGGGACAGCGGGATGCCGAGCGCGGGGCCGCCGGTCATGGCGCGCAGCAGGAAGCCGGTGGTGACCACGGCCAGGTCGATGACCAGGACGTTCTTCAGGCTGACGCAGTAGGCGAGCTGCATGAGGAGGTAGGCGGCGAGCAGGGCGGCGGTGGCGGGGTTGCACAGGACGGCGGCGGCGACGGGTGCGAGGACGGCGAGCAGGGCGCCGGCCGCGTAGGCGACGGGTACGGGTACCTCGCCCGCGGCGACCGGGCGGCGGCACTTCTCGGGGTGGGCGCGGTCGGCCGTGGCGTCGCGTGCGTCGTTGACGAGGTAGACGGCGGACGCGGCGGCGGTGAAGAGGAGGAAGAGGAGCGGGAGTTGGAGGAGGGTCCGGTGGAGGAAGAGGTCACCGGCGGCGGCCGGGGCGGCGGCCACGAGGACGTTCTTCACCCATTGGCGGGGGCGGGCGGTGCGCAGCAGGCCGAGGGGAGGGCGCGGGGGCTGAGGCGGGGGCCGGGGTGCGCGGGGGTGGCCGCTCCGGGGCCGGGCGGTGGGTCCTCCAGGACGGCGGCGGTTCGTTCGGTCACGGCCGTCCTCCGTCCCACGGGCGCGCCCCGCCCCACGGCCGCAGCGCGCCCAGGGCCACGGGGGCGGCGGTGGCGGAAGCGGCATGGGCGCTGGGGAAGGAGTGCGGGCTCGCGGTCCGTACGAGGGGGCGTGGCCGGGCAGCAGGGGGCGCGGGCGGCGTACGACGCGTTCGAGACTGACGCTCAGCAGGTGGGCGCCGCAGCTCAGGGCCGTACCGCGGAGCCAGGCGGGGCGCCGGGACCGGTCGGCCGCGGCGCCCGCCAGCCCGGCGGCGAGCCAGAGCGCTCCGTGCTCGCCGCCGCGCGAGAGGGCGCGGGCCACGGCGGCCACCCGGGGGTCGGTTCCCCGGGTGCGCGGCGCCACGAGCAGGCGGTGATCCATCTCTTCGGGGGACAGCGGGGTCACCTCGATCCGGTTCGTGCCGGCTCCCGGGCGGACCGCCCGCTTCGTGCGGTCCGCCCGGCGCCTGTCCCTCAAGCCCTTGGGGGCTCCGCGTCCGACTCTTCCGGTGCGCCGCGCGCCGCGCCGTCGCGATTAGCCCATCCACCCCGTAAATCACTCTTTTCGTGCGGCCGGGGCGGATAGCTGAATCGGCGCGAGTGCCGCATTACGGTCGCTGGCATGTCGTCGCCCGCCGGCCCGCCCGGCTCCCGCACCGCCTCCGATCCCGCCCCAGCCACCGTCTCCGTCACCACCACCACGCCCGTCACCGCCACCACCCCCGTCCCCACCTCCGTCACCGGCTGGGGCCGTACCGCCCCCACCACCGCCCGGCTGGTCCGCCCGGGCACGTACGACGAGGCCGTGGCGGCGGTACGGGCGTGCGGGGCGCGCGGCGGCATCGCGCGGGGGCTCGGGCGCGCGTACGGGGACGCGGCGCAGAACGCGGGCGGCGCCGTCTGGGACATGACCGGCCTGGACCGGATCCGGGCCGTCGACGCCGAGGCGGGCACGGTGGTGTGCGACGCGGGGGTGAGCCTGCACCGGCTGATGGAGGTGCTGCTGCCGCGGGGCTGGTTCGTGCCGGTGTCGCCGGGCACCCGGTACGTGACGGTCGGCGGCGCGATCGGCGCGGACATCCACGGCAAGAACCACCACGTCGCGGGCTCCTTCACCCGGCACGTACGGTCCTTCGAACTCCTCACCGCGGATGGCGCGGTACGCACGGTGCGGCCGGGCACCGCCCTCTTCGACGCGACCGCCGGCGGCATGGGCCTGACCGGGGTGATCCTCGCCGCGACGGTCGCCCTGCTGCCCGTACGGACGTCGCTGATGACGGTGGACACCGAACGCGCCGCGGACCTGGACGACCTGCTGGCGCGGCTGTCCGCCACCGATCACCGCCACCGCTACTCCGTCGCCTGGATCGACCTCCTCGCCCGCGGCGCGGCGACCGGCCGCGCGGTGCTGACCCGCGGCGACCACGCCCCGCTGGACGCCCTGCCGGCCCGGGCCCGCCGCGCGCCGCTCGCCTTCCGGCCCGGGCGGCTGCCGCCCGCTCCGCGCGGTCTGCCGGACGGGCTGCTCGGGCGCCGGTCCGCCGGCCTGTTCAACGCGTTCTGGTACGGGAAGGCGCCCCGGCGCCGGACCGGTGAGCTGCAAAAGCTCTCCGCGTTCTTCCATCCGCTGGACGGGGTGCCGCACTGGAACCGTGTGTACGGGCGCGGCGGCTTCGTGCAGTACCAGTTCGTGGTCGGGCTCGGGGCGGAAGGGACGCTGCGGCGCATCGTGGAGCGGATCGCGGCGCGGCGGTGTCCGTCGTTCCTGGCGGTGCTCAAACGCTTCGGCGCGGGCGGCCCGGGGTGGCTGTCCTTCCCGTCCGAGGGCTGGACGCTGGCCCTGGACATCCCGGCCGGACTGCCCGGCCTCGGCCCGTTCCTCGACGGGCTGGACGAGACGGTGGCGGAGGCGGGCGGCCGGGTCTACCTGGCCAAGGACGCCCGGCTGCGGCCCGAGCTGGTCGACGTCATGTACCCCCGGGCCGACGCGTTCCGTGCCCTCCGCGCGCACACCGACCCGCGCGGCGTCTTCACCTCGGACCTCTCGCGGCGCCTGGCCTTGTGAAGCATCCCGCCCCCTCCCCCAAGGACTCCCCATGAAGGACGCCTTCGGCTCCCCCAGTCCCTCCTGATCCTCGGCGGCACCTCCGAGATCGCCCTCGCCACCGCTCGCCGCCTGGTCGCCCGCCGCGCCCGTACGGTCTGGCTGGCGGGCCGCCCGTCCCCCGCGCTCGAAGCAGCGGCCGGGCGGCTGCGCGCGCTGGGCGCCGACGTCCGTACGGTCGCGTTCGACGCGCTGGAAACCGACGGCCACGAGGAGGCGCTCGGCAAGGTCTTCGCCGAGGGTGACATCGACGTGGTGCTGCTGGCCTTCGGGGTACTGGGCGATCAGAAGCGCGCGGAGGCCGAGCCGGCCACGGCGGTCCAGGTCGCGCGGACCAACTACACCGGCGCCGTCTCCGCGGCTCTCGTCTGCGCCCGGTCGCTACGCGTCCAGGGGCACGGTTCGCTGGTCGTGCTGTCCTCGGTGGCGGGCGAGCGGGCGCGGCGCTCGAACTTCGTCTACGGCTCCAGCAAGGCCGGGCTGGACGCGTTCGCGCAGGGGCTGGGGGACGCGCTGTACGGGACGGGGGTGCACGTGATGGTGGTACGGCCCGGTTTCGTACGGACCCGGATGACGGCCGGCCTGGAGCCCGCTCCCCTGGCCACGACTCCGGCGGCGGTCGCCGTGGCGATCGAGGCGGGGCTGCGGCGGCGGAGCGAGACGGTGTGGGTGCCGGGGACGCTGCGGCCGGTGATGACCGTACTGCGGCATATGCCACGGGCACTCTTCCGGCGGCTGCCGGTGTGAGGCCGAGTCGCCGCGAAGCCGGGGCACCGCGAGGCCAAGGCATCGCGAAGCCGGGGCACCGCGAAGCCGAGGCCCCGGCCACTCGCGCCCAGGCCCGAAGCCCTACCGCGTAGGCGTGGGCGGCCGCGAAAGATCCGCCTGCCGCGGCACCCCGGAGGCGGGCGCCCCGAACGGATACTCCCGCTCCAGCCGCCACACGCCGTCCTCCCCCTGCTCGTACAGGGCGAATCCGCCGATCGTCCAGGCGGCCTCGAAGTCCTTCAGCGCCACGAACGCCTGGTCCATGGCCTCTTCCGAAATGCCGTGCGCGACGGTCACGTGCGGGTGATAGGGGAACTGCAGTTCGCGGGCGCAGGGGCCGGACGCGGCGCGTACCCGCGCCTGGAGCGCGGTGCACTCCGCCTCGCCCTCGGCCAGCTTGACGAACACCACCGGCGACAGCGGCCGGAAGCTGTCCGTGCCCTCCAGCCGCAGCCGGAAGGGGCCGAAGCCCGCGGCGACCTCGGCGAGGTGCTCCTCGATGGCGGGCAGGTCCTCCGTGCGGGCCTCGGTGGGCGGCAGGAGGGTGATGTGGGTGGGGATGCCGTGTGCGTGCGGGTCCCCGAAGCTTGCGCGCCGCTCCTGGAGGAAGCTGCCGTACGGCTCCGGGACCGCGATCGAAACGCCGAGCGTAACGGTCCCCACTGCGTTCTCCCTCCTGAAGCTGTCGTCGGCCCCGGATGCCAGTGTGCCGGGTGGGCCGTCCCCGCGGCGACCGTCCTTGGTCCTGCCGTGCCCGGGCCCGAAGGCCCTGTACGGCGGCGGGCCGGGGCACGCCGGGCCCCGGCCCGGCCGGTCAGTGCTTGGCGGGCAGGAACCCGATCCGCTCGTACGTGGAGGCCAGCGTCTCGGCGGCCACCGCGCGCGCCTTCTCGGCGCCCTTGGCCAGGACCGAGTCCAGCGTCTCGGGGTCGTCGAGATATTCCTGCGTACGGTCCCGGAAGGGTGTGACGAAGTCGACCATGATCTCCGCGAGGTCGGTCTTGAGGGCGCCGTACATCTTGCCCTCGTACTTCTTCTCCAGGTCGGCGACGGTCTCGCCGGTGAGGGTGGAGTAGATCGTCAGCAGGTTGGAGACGCCCGGCTTCGCCTCGGCGTCGTAGCGGATCACCGTGTCGGTGTCGGTGACCGCGCTCTTGATCTTCTTGGCGGAGGCCTTGGGCTCGTCCAGCAGGTTGATGATGCCCTTGGCCGACGAGGCCGACTTGCTCATCTTGACCGTCGGGTCCTGGAGGTCGTAGACCTTGCCGGTCTCCTTGAGGATGTACGGCGCCGGGACGGTGAAGGTGTCGCCGTAGCGGCCGTTGAACCGCTCGGCGAGGTCGCGGGTCAGCTCGATGTGCTGGCGCTGGTCCTCGCCCACCGGGACCTGGTGGGCCTGGTAGAGCAGGATGTCGGCGATCTGCAGGATCGGGTACGTGAACAGGCCGACGCTGGTGCGGTCGGCACCCTGCTTGGCCGACTTGTCCTTGAACTGCGTCATCCGGCTGGCCTCGCCGAAGCCGGTCAGGCAGTTCATGACCCAGGCGAGCTGGGCGTGCTCGGGGACATGGCTCTGGATGAAGAGGGTGCAGCGCTCCGGGTCGAGGCCGGCGGCCAGCAGCTGGGCGGCGGCCAGCCGGGTGTTCGCGCGAAGGGCCGTCGGGTCCTGCGGGACGGTGATCGCGTGCAGGTCCACCACCATGTAGAAGGCGTCGTGGGACTCCTGCAAGGCCACCCACTGGCGGACGGCGCCGAGGTAGTTGCCGAGGTGGAAGGAGCCGGCGGTGGGCTGAATCCCGGAGAGTACACGCGGACGATCGAGAGCCATGGGCTCATTCTCTCAGGTCCGCGGAGGGGACCGGCGCGCGGCCGGGCAGGGGCGGGGGCATCGGGGGTGACCGGGCGGGCGCACGGGGTGCCCGCCCGGGCCGGGTACGACCGCCAGGCCCGTCCGCACCCTGGCCCCCGCCCCCGGAGCTGGAACCGTGGAGCCATGACAGAAGCCGATGCCTCTCCGTCCGGTACGGCATCTTCGTCCGGTACGGCACCCGGATCAGCCCCGGCCACTCCCCCTCCCTCCCCGCCCTCCCCCTACCCCCTCGACCCCACCGGCGCCGGCCTGCGCGAGGCCGCCCAGGAGTTGCGGGCCCGCGGTCCCGCCGTGCCGGTGGTGCTCCCCGGCGGCGTCCTCGGCCACGCCGTCACCCGCCACCACGCCCTGCGCGATTTCCTCACCCACCCGGAAGTGGCCAAGAACGCCTGCCACTTCGCCGCGCTGCGCGAGGGCCGTATCCCGCCCGGCTGGCAGCTCTCCACCTTCGCGACCGTGGACGGGATGACCACGGCCGACGGCGCGGACCACCGGCGGCTGCGGGAGCCGGTCGTCAAGGCGCTCTCGCCCCGGCGGGTGGCCGCGCTGCGGCCGCGGGTGGAGCGGCTGACCGCCGAGCTGCTCGACGGCCTGCCCGCGCCGGCCGCGCAGGGCGGGGGGACGGTAGATCTCCGGTACGCCTTCGCCTATCCGCTGCCCATGCGGGTGATCTCCGAACTGATCGGGGTGGACGAGGAGTTCCGGGACCGGCTGCACGAGCTGTCCGGTCTGGTGGTGAACACGGTCATCGACCAGGAGACGGCGCTGGCGGCCAACCGGGAGCTGATCGCGGTTCTCGGGCAGGTCGTGGCGGCCCGCCGCGCGGCGCCGGGCGACGACCTGACCAGCGCGCTCATCGCGGCGTGCGACGCGGACGAGGCCCGGCTGAGCGAACGGGAGCTGGTCGGCACCCTGCTGCTGACGATCGCCGCCGGGCACCAGACCACCCTCGACCTGATCTGCAACGCCGTACGGGCCCTGTGTGCGGACCGCGAGCAGCTGGACCTGGTCCGTTCCGGGCGGGCGGACTGGGCGGACGTGGTGGAGGAGACGTTGCGCCACGACAGCCCGGTGGCCAATTTCCCGTTCCGCTATCCGACCCGTGACCTGGACATCGGCGGCACGGTCATTCCCCGGGGACGCCGGTGCTCGCCGCGTACGGGGCGGCCGGGCGCGACCCGGAGGCGTACGGGCCGGACGCGGACCGCTTCGACGTGACGCGGCGGCCCGCCGCCCGGCACCTGTCCTTCGGGCACGGGGCGCACGTGTGCCCGGGCGCGCCGCTGGCCCGCCTGGAGGCCGGCATCGCGCTGCGGGCGCTGTTCGACCGGTTCCCCGACCTGGCCCTGGCCGTGCCGGAGGCGGACCTGCGGCCGCTGCCCACCTTCGTGGGCAACAGCGTCATGGAGCTTCCGGTACGGCTGGGCCGGGACCTGGGGCCGGGCGTGCGGCCCGGGGACGGTCAGGACGGGTCACCCGTGCGGCCCGGGGACGGTCAGGACGGGTCGGCCACCGGTCCCGACGCCGGATCGGCCACCGGTCCCGACGCCGGATCGGCCACCAGCCCCGGCGCCGGATAGGCCGCCATCAGCTCGGCGACCTCGGCGCGGATCGTGGTGAGCGCGTCCTCGTCGCCCGCGCCCGCGGCCTCGACGCCCCGGGTGATCCAGTCGGCGACCTGCGGCATGTGCTCGGTGCCCAGGCCGCGCGAGGTCAGCGACGGGGTGCCGATGCGGATGCCGGACGGGTCGAACGGCTTGCGGGTGTCGAACGGGACGGTGTTGTAGTTGACGACGATCCCGGCCCGGTCCAGCGCCTTGGCGGCGATCTTGCCGGGCACCTCCTTGGGGGTGAGGTCCATCAGGATCAGGTGGTTGTCCGTACCGCCGGAGACCAGGTCGAAGCCGCGGGCCAGCAGCTGTTCGGCGAGGGCCTGGGCGTTGGCGACGACGGCGTGCGCGTAGGCGCGGAAGGATGGCTGCGCGGCCTCGTGGAGGGCGACCGCGACGGCGGCGGTGGTGTGGTTGTGCGGGCCGCCCTGAAGGCCGGGGAAGACGGCCTTGTCGAGGGGCTTCGCGTACTGCTCGCGGGACATCAGCATGGCGCCGCGCGGGCCGCGCAGCGTCTTGTGGGTGGTGGTGGAGATGACGTCGGCGTGCGGCACCGGTGAGGGTGGGCGCCGCCCGCGACCAGCCCGGCGATGTGCGCGATGTCGGCGACCAGGACGGCGTCCACCTCGCGGGCGATCTCGGCGAAGGCGGCGAAGTCGATGGTGCGCGGCACGGCCGTACCGCCGCAGAAGATCAGCTTCGGGCGCTCCTTGAGGGCCAGGTCGCACACCTCGTCGAAGTCGATACGGGCGGTGTCGGCCCGTACGCCGTACTGCACGCCGCGGAACCACTTGCCGGTGGCCGAGACGCCCCAGCCGTGCGTGAGGTGGCCGCCCATCGGCAGCGCCATGCCCATCACGGTGTCGCCGGGCTCGGCGAAGGCGAGGTAGACGGCGAGGTTGGCGGGCGAGCCGGAGTACGGCTGGACGTTGGCGTGCTCGACGCCGAAGACGGCCTTGGCGCGGTCGGCGGCCAGTCGTTCGACGAGATCGATGTTCTGCTGGCCTTCGTAGTAGCGACGGCCGGCGTATCCCTCGCTGTACTTGTTCTGCAGGACGGTGCCGGTGGCTTCGAGGACCGCGGTGGAGACGTAGTTCTCGGAGGGGATCAGGCGCAGCGTCTCGGCCTGGAGCCGTTCCTCGGCACCGATCAGGGCGGCCAGTTCGGGGTCGGCGGCGGCGAGGGCGGGGTGGGGCAGGGGATGACTCATGAGGTCCTCCGGGGCGATCGGTCCGTACGGCTTTCCGGTCGTGCTCCCGGGTGCCCAGGCGGGGCGACACCTCGTGGTGGGCCGTGGCGGGACGGCCGCGCGCCGCTTCCTCGGGGTCGCTTCCCCGTGCGCCAGTCGCGGTGCGCGGCGCCAGTCTATCGGGGGCTGTGCGGCGCAACCTTTCTTCGCATACCGTCCGCCCAACGGGATTTTTCCGCCCGGGATCGCCCGCATACCGAACGGAGTCAATGGTGACCTCCACGACGTCCACGGAACGCAGCATCGCCGTCGCCGAAGCCCACAGCGCGCACAACTACCACCCGCTTCCCGTCGTCGTGGCCTCCGCCGAAGGGGCCTGGATGACGGACGTCGAGGGCAGGCGCTATCTGGACATGCTCGCCGGGTACTCGGCGCTCAACTTCGGCCACGGCAACCGGCGGCTGATCGAGGCTGCCAAGCGGCAGCTGGACCGGGTGACGCTGACGTCGCGCGCCTTCCACCACGACCGGTTCGCCGAGTTCTGCACGCGGCTCGCCGAGTTCTGCGGCATGGAAATGGTGCTGCCGATGAACACCGGCGCGGAGGCCGTCGAGACGGCGGTCAAGACCGCCCGCAAGTGGGGGTACCGGGCCAAGGGCGTCCCGGACGGCCGGGCGAAGATCGTCGTGGCGGAGAACAACTTCCACGGCCGGACGACCACGATCGTCTCCTTCTCCACCGACCCGGAGGCGCGCGCCGACTACGGCCCGTACACCCCGGGCTTCGAGATCGTCCCGTACGGCGATCTCCAGGCGCTGGCGGACGCGGTGGACGAGGACACCGTGGCGGTGCTGATCGAGCCGATCCAGGGCGAGGCGGGCGTGCTGGTGCCGCCGTCCGGATACCTGCCGGGCGTACGGGAGTTGACCCGCGAGCGCAACGTGCTGTTCATCGCGGACGAGATCCAGTCCGGCCTGGGCCGCACGGGCGCGGACTTCGCCTGCCGGCACGAGGACGTGGTGCCGGACATGTACGTGCTCGGCAAGGCGCTGGGCGGCGGCATCGTGCCGGTGTCGGCGGTGGTCTCCTCGCGTGAGGTGCTGGGCCTGTTCCGGCCGGGCGAGCACGGGTCGACGTTCGGCGGCAACCCGCTCGCGTGCGCGGTGGCGCTGGAGGTCCTGGCGATGCTGCGGTCCGGCGAGTACCAGCAGCGCGCCACGGAACTGGGCGAGCACCTGCATCACGAGCTGGGGCTGCTGGTGGGCGGTGGCGCGGTGGACGCGGTGCGCGGGCGCGGGCTGTGGGCCGGGGTCGACATCAGCCCGGCCCTGGGGACGGGCCGGGAGATCTCGGAGCGGCTGATGAAGCTGGGCGTCCTGGTCAAGGACACCCACGGCAGCACCATCCGGCTGGCGCCCCCGCTGGTGATCTCCAAGGAGGACCTGGACTGGGGGCTGGACCAGCTGCGGACGGTGCTGGCCGGGTGACCGGAAGCCGCGCTCCGCTTCAGGCCGTGCGGCCGGGCCCCCTGCAAGCCGTACGGCCGCAGGGGCCGCGTCTCACAGGATCACATGCGGCAGGAACCGGGCGTACTCGTCCGTGACCAGCCCCGCCGACTCCCGGATGCCGAGCCCCGCCGACTCGTTCTCGACGACCCACGCGCCGAGCACCACCCGGTTGCCGTCGAAGTCGGGCAGCGGGGCCAACTCCTGGTAGCAGCACGGCTCGTCGCGTACGACGGGGGCCGCACCCGCCGCGTGGACGGTGACGCCGGCACCCTCACGGCCGAGCAGCGGCTTGGCCACGTACCCGGGCGTGCCCGGCCCGTCCGCCAGTTCGCGCGGCCCGTCGAGATGGGCGGGCAGCAGGTTCGGGTGGCCCGGGTACAGCTCCCAGAGGACGGCGAGGAGCGCCTTGTTGGAGAGGAGCATCTTCCAGGCGGGCTCGATCCACAGGGTGCTGCCGGTGCCGCCGCCGTTGTCGAGCGTGTCGAGCACGTGCGGCCCGAACTCGTCCGTGGCCAGCCACTCCCACGGGTAGAGCTTGAAGCAGGACCGGATGAAGCGCAGCCGCTGGTCGACGAAGCGGCCCGAGAGGTGGTCCCAGCCGATCTCCTCGACCGGTATCGCCACCGTCTCCAGCCCGGCCTGCTGGGCCGTCTCCTCCAGGTAGGCGACGGTCATCAGGTCCTCGCCCAGCTCGTCGCCGGCGGAGTGCGCGAAGTGCACCGGCGCGCCCGGCGGCAGCAGCCTGGCCTGTTTGCGCCAGGCGTCGACCAGCCGTTCGTGGAGCGAATTCCACTGGTCGGCGCCAGGGAAACGTTCCTCCATCCAGAACCACTGCGGGCCCGCCGCCTCGACCAGCGAGGTCGGCGTGTCCGCGTTGTACTCCAGCATCTTGGCGGGCCCGGTGCCGTCGTACCGCAGGTCGAACCGCCCGTAGAGGGTGGGCAGTTCGGCGCGCCGGTACCAGGACTCGGCGACCAGGTCCGCCAGCCGCCGGTCCTCGATGCCGAGGTCGGCGAAGCGCCGGTGCTCGACGATGTGCGCGGCGGCGGCCAGGCACATGGCGTGCAGTTCCTCGACGACCTCCTCCAGTGCCTCGACCTCGGGCAGCGAGAAGGAGTAGTACGCGCTCTCGTCCCAGTAGGGGCGCAGCGAGTCGTCCGGGTAGCGGGTCAGCGGGTAGATCAGGCCCTGCGCCTCGACGGTCTGCTGCCAGCCGGGGCGCGGTGGGATGGTGTGCCGCTTCATACGGGGCTCACCCCGGACGCTCCGTTCCGTCGCACCGCCGTCACCCGCCGCTGGAGCCGGAGCAGCCGAAGCCGCCGCGGTTGACGGCGGTGCTGTGGCTGAAGGTTCCGGAGTCGGCGTAGCGGCCGCTGACGTCGGAGCCGTAGTACCACTGGCCGTCGACCTTCTGGCCGCGCCCGGCGGTGCCGCCGGGGGCGCCCTTGCTCTTGCCGGTGTTCTTGCCGGACGACGAGCCCGCACTACCCGTGCCGCCCGTACTGCCGGTGCCGCTCGACCCGCTGCCGCTCTTGCAGGACTTGGAGTCGATGACGCGGTAGCCCTTGACCGCGTCGTAGCTGTTCCGGTCGACGCAGCGCTTGTCCGGTTCCGAGCCGCAGGACGTGAGCGCTGCCGCCAGCGCGCCCATGCTGCCCAGGACCACCGTGCTCGACCGCAGCCTCCGCCGGGCCTTCGTGTGCTCTGCCATCCCTTGCCTACCCCCGTACATCTGTGGCAACAGTTTTCAGCCACGCCAGCCTAAGGGCCGTGGCCCGTGTCACCGCAACGGGTCCAAGGGGACGGCCGGGCCTACAGTCGATGTGTGCTGCTTGGGATGATCTGTGCGCTCGGTTCGGCGGTCTGCTTCGGTACGGCGTCGGTCCTTCAGGCGGTGGCGGCCCGCGCCACCGCGCCGGGGACCGGCTCGGGCTCCGGGGTGGATCCCAGACTGCTGTTGCGGGTCCTGGGCCAGTGGCGCTATCTGCTCGGCCTCGCCCTGGACGGCTGCGGCTTCCTCCTCGAACTGGTGGCGCTGCGCTCGCTGCCGATCTACGCGGTGGGCGCGGCCCTCGCCGCCAGTCTCGCGGTGACCGCGGTCGTGGCCGTACCGCTGCTGCGGGTACGGCTCAGCCGGGCGGAGTGGGCCGCCGTACTGGTGGTCTGCGGCGGGCTGGCCCTGCTCGGACTGGCCTCGGGCGCGGAGGGGAAGGGTACGGGGTCCACCGCGCTGCGCTTCGGGACGCTGGCCGTCGCGCTGGCGATCCTGGCCTGGGGCGTGCCGGCCGGGCGGCTGCCCGGCCGGGCGCGGGCGGCGGCGCTGGGGCTCGGCGCCGGGTTCGGCTTCGGCGTCGTGGAGGTCGCCGTACGCCTGGTCCCCGACCTGTCACCCGGGTCCCTCCTGTCCAACCCCGCCACGTACGCCCTGCTCGTCGGCGGCGGCGCGGCCTTCCTGTTGCTGACCTCGGCCCTCCAGCGCGGCTCGGTGACGGCGGCCACGGCGGGCATGGTCATCGGCGAGACGCTCGGGCCCGCGCTGGTCGGCGTGGTCTGGCTCGGCGACCGGACCCGTGCCGGGCTGGCGCCGCTGGGCATCGCGGGGTTCGCGCTGGCGGTGCTGGGCGCGCTCGCGCTGGCCCGTTTCGGGGAGGCGCCGGAGGAGGCAGGGGTGGCGGAGGTGGCGGAGGAGCCCGCCACGCCCGGCCTACGGCGCGGGCGGCAGAACCCGTAGCAGCGCCTCCAGTACCCCCGCGAAAGCGTGATCGGGCGGCCTGCCGTACGTCACGACCAGCCCGTCCCGCGGCGCGGTCCCACCCGCTCCTTCCTGGCCCGCGGAGTGCGCGAACGTACTCAGCCCCTCCAGCGCCAGCCCCTGCCACCGGGCCGCCTGGACGACGGACTGCTCGGTGCCGGGCGGCAGTTCGAGGACGACGTGCAGCCCCGCCGCGATGCCGCTGACCCGGATGTGCGGGGCCTGTTCGGCCAGTGCGGTGACGAGCTGGTCGCGGCGGCGCCGGTAGCGCAGCCGCATGCCGCGTACGTGCCGGTCGTACGCGCCGGAGGCCATGAACTCGGCGAGCGTCAGCTGTTCCAGCGCGCTGGTCTGCCACTCCCCCGTGCTCTTGAGGGCCAGCACCGGGTCGACGAGGTGGTCGGGGAGCACCATCCAGGCCAGCCGCAGCGCGGGGCGAGGCTCTTGCTCGCGGTACCGAGGTAGGCGACGCGGTCCGGGTCGAGTCCTTGCAGAGCCCCGACCGGCTGCCGGTCGTACCGGAACTCGCCGTCGTAATCGTCCTCCAGCACCAGCCCGCCGCCGGCCCGCGCCCAGTCGATGACGGCGGCGCGGCGGTCGGGATGCAGCGGTACGCCGGTGGGGAACTGGTGCGCCGGGGTGAGCAGCGCCGCCCGTACGCCGGGCAGGTCCGCCAGCCGTCCGGTGTCCGCGCCGTGCGCGTCGACGGGCAGCGGGGTGGGGCGCAAGCCGGCGCGCGTCAGCACGTCGCGGTGGAAGTGGAGGCCGTACGCCTCGGTGCCGACTCCGCGCGCCCCCGAGTCCCGCAGGACGCGGGCGAGCAGGCCGAGGCCCTGCATGAAGCCGGTGCAGACGACGACGTGCTCGGGGTCGGTCCGCACGCCGCGGGCGCGCGCCAGGTAGTCGGCGAGCACGGTGCGCAGTTCCGGGCGGCCGAGGGACGGGCTGTAGCCGAACGCGTCGTTGGGGGCGGCGGTGAGCGCGCGGCGGGCGGCGGCGAGCCAGGCGGCGCGGGGGAAGCCGGAGACGTCCGGGGTGCCGGGGCGCAGGTCGTAGCGCGGGCGGTCGGGCATCGGGGGCCGGGCGGCGCGCCGGGCGGGCGGTGCGGAGCGGGACGGTTCGGCGCGCCGGGCGACCCGGGTGCCGGAGCCCTGCCGGGCGCTCAGCCAGCCCTCGGCGACCAGCTCGGCGTACGCGTCGGCGACGGTGTTGCGGGCGATGCCGAGGTCGGCGGCGAGCGTACGGGAGGACGGCAGCCGGGTGCCGGGCGTCAGGCGGCCCGTACGGACGGCCTCGCGCAGGGACCGCATCAGGCAGGCGCGCAGCCCGCCGGGACCGGAGAGGTCCAGGTGCAGGTCGCGCCCGAAAGTGGCCCAGGAATCGTCCATACGAATGGACCATACCCGTGTGCCAATGGCGGCATAGTGTCGCTGGCATGACGACGAACCCCCAGCACGGGCACCATCAGCCCCGCATCGCCATCGCGCGCAACGCACCCGAGGTGTACAAGGCGATGGTCGCCCTCGACGCGGCCGCCAAGAAGGGTCTGGACCCGGCGCTGGTCCACCTGGTGAAGATCCGCGCCTCGCAGGTCAACCACTGCGCCTTCTGCATCGACATGCACATCAAGGAGGCCCGCAAGGAGGGCGAGACCGAGGAGCGCGTGTACCTCCTCAACGCCTGGGAGGAGGCCGGCGCCCACTACACCCCGAAGGAGCAGGCCGCCCTCGCGCTGACCGAGGCGGTCACCGTCCTGACCGACGGTTTCGTGCCGGACGCGGTCTACGAACGGGCCGCCGCCCACTTCGAAGAGGCCGAACTGGCCCAGCTGATTGCCCTGATCACCACCATCAACGCGTGGAACCGCTTCGGTGTGACCACCCGTATGACCCCCGGACAGGCGTGATGACGAACACCACCGAAACCACCACCGACACGACCACCGACGCCGCCCGGCTCAACTTCTACAAGCTCGCTCCGGGCGTCTACCAGCCCCTGCTGAACGCGCACACCGCCGCCAAGAAAGGCCTGGGCGACGACGTCCTGGCCGAGCTGGTCCTGATCCGCGCCTCGCAGATCAACCACTGCGCCTTCTGCATCGACATGCACATCAAGGACGCGCAGAAGGCCGGGGTCTCCGAGGAACGCATCTACCTTCTCAACGCCTGGGAGGAGGCCGGCGCCCACTACACCCCGAAGGAGCAGGCCGCCCTCGCGCTGACCGAGGCGGTCACCGTCCTGACCGACGGTTTCGTGCCGGACGCGGTCTACGAGCGCGCCGCCGCCCATTTCGACGAGCCCGAACTCGCCCACCTGATCTCCCTGATCACCACCATCAACATGTGGAACCGCATCAACGTCGCGGTCCGCCAGCCCATCGGCGGCGGCGCGTGACCGCAGCCGCCCTGCGCGCCCTGCACCACGGCCGGGCGGCGGACGACCCGCTCGTCCTGCCCGGCCCGTGGGACGCGGAGAGCGCGCGGATCTTCGCGGCGGCCGGTTTCCCGGCCCTGGCGACGCCGAGCGCGGGCATCGCGGCGTCGCTGGGGTACGAGGACGGGAGCACACCGCCGGACGAGATGTTCGCGGCGGTGGGCCGGATCGTCCGGGCCGTGGACGTACCGGTGACGGCGGACCTGGAGGCCGGGTACGGGCTGCCCGCGCGGGACCTGGTGGAACGTATCGCCGCGACCGGCGCGGTGGGCTGCAACATCGAGGACAGCGACCAGGGGACCGGGCAGCTCACCGACGTGGAGCGGCAGGCGGACCGGCTGGCGGAGATCCGGGCGGCGGCCGGCGACGAGCTGGTGATCAACGCCCGTACGGACGTGTTCCTGCGGGCCGCGGGCGGGCCGGGCGGCGCCGAGGCGGACCTGACCGCCCAGGTCGAGGAGGCGGTGCGGCGCGGGCTTCGGTACGCCGCCGCGGGCGCCGACTGCGTGTATCCGATCCTCGCGCCGCCGCAGGTGCTGCGGGAGCTGGCGGACCGGATCGGGCTGCCGGTCAACGCCCTCGCCGTACCGGGCGGTCCGCCCCCGCGCGAACTCGGCACGCTGGGCGCGTCCCGGGTCACCTTCGGCGGCGGGTTGCACCGGCGGGCGATGGATGGGGTACGGGCGGTGGCGGAGGCGCTCCGTACCGGCTGATGAGCGACCTGATCCGCGGGGGTGACGGCGGCCTCCGCCATCACCCCCGCCCGATCACTTCTGCTTCTTCTGTGTGACGTCCTGCGTGGCGTTCTGTGTGACGTTCTGCGTGGCGGCGATGATCTCGGCCAGGGCCGCCACGACATCGGCCTCGGACGCCTCCTTGGTGATGCCGAGGCCGCTCAGCACCCCCTCGCCGTCCTCCAGTTCCAGCAGGGCGAGCAGGATGTGCTCGGTGCCGACGTAGTTGTGGCCCAGGCGCAGGGCCTCGCGGAAGGTGAGCTCCAGCGCCTTCTTCGCCTGCGCGTCGAAGGGAATCAGCGCGGGCATCTCCCCGGCCGCGTCCGGCAGCAGCTCGGTCACGCGCTGCCGTACGGCGTCCAGCGTCACGCCCTGCGCCACGATCGCGCGCGCCGCCAGGCCCTCCGGCTCGGCCAGCAGGCCGAGCACCAGGTGCAGCGGGCCGATCTCGGGGTTGCCCGCGGCGTGCGCCTCGTTCTGCGAGGTCACCACCACGTTCCGGGCGCGCTCCGTGTACCGGCTGAAGCCCTGGCTGGGATCGAGGTCGGACGCCTCACCGGGCGTCTTGGGCACGAACCGCTTCTGGGCGGCCTGCTTGGTGACGCCCATGCTCTTGCCGATGTCCGTCCAGGAGGCGCCCGAGCGGCGGGCCTGGTCCACGAAGTGGCCGATCAGGTGGTCGGCGACCTCGCCGAGGTGCTCGGCGGCGAGTACCGCGTCGGTCAGCTGGTCCAGCGCGTCGGGGTGGACCTTCTTGATGGTCTCGATCAGGTCGTCGAGACGGATCGGATGGGTGCTGCGACTGGGTTCCGTCATGCGTCAACCGTAAGTTGACGCACGTCGACCGTCAACCCCTGGTTGACGATCTCCGCTCGCCTCCCTTTTCTAGAGCGCCTGCTCTACTATTGCGCTGATGCGTACCGTCAATCCCGAAGAGCACGCCCGCAAGCGGGCCCACATCCTCGCCGCCGCGGCCGGTGAATTCGCCGCGTACGGCGTCGACGGCACCTCCACCGCGCGCATCTGCCGCGCCGCCGGGATCGGCTCCGGCACGCTCTTCCACTACTTCGCCACCAAGCGCGACATCTTCCACGCCCTGTTCAGCGACGACCTGCCGCGCAACGCCGAGGCGTGCGCCCGCGCGATCGCCCAGCGGCGGCCGGAGGACGGCATCCGCCTCCTCGTGGACCACCTGCTCACCGACCTCGCCGATCCGCTCGTACCGGGACTCGCCGCCGCGGTCGTCTTCCAGGTCAACCGGGACGAGGAGTTCGCCCGGCTGATCATGACCGACACCGCGCAGGTACGGTCCGCCCTGGAGACGCTGACGACCCGGCTCGCCAAGGAAGGGCGCCCGCTCCCCTTCCCGCCCGGACGGGTCGCCGCCTGGATCCAGGGCCTGCTGGACGCCGCGTATCTCTCCGCCGGGGAACCGGACTTCGACCCGGCGGCCCACACGACTGAACTGCGGCACATCGTCAGCTGGCTGACCGGCGGCCAAGCGCCCGGGGTGGCCCTCCCGCCCACCGCCGCTCCCCGCCGCCCGGCACCTGAAACCGCCCCGCACCGCACCGCTCCCAGAGGAGAACCGGCCCGATGACCTCCGACCACCCGCCACCCAAGGTTCCGCTGTCCAAGACCCCGGCGTCTCCCCCCGACCGGACCACCGTCGGCCCCACCACCAGCGAACGCGCCGTGCTGTGGGCAGGCTTCCCCATCCTGGGAGCGGTGGCATTGTGGCTGGCCGGCAGGGCGGCGGGCTGGGTGGCTTCGCTCCCGTGGGCCCCGTTCCAGGGGCTGTTCAAGCTGGTTGCGTCCGCGCCCGAACCGCTGCTGTCGATCGGTGCCGCGGTGGCCGGCGCCCTCGTCGGCCTGGCCATGGCCTTCTTCGCCGACCTTGAGTACGTGACGGCCGACATCGGGCCGGACGAGGCCGCCCTGACCGTCGACAGGGTCACCCGGACGGTGCCGCGGGCGGCGACCGCCGCGGTCTTCCAGGACGGCAAGAACCTGGTGCTCCTCGGCCACGACTCCGCCGAACTCGCCCGCCTGCACGGCGACTTCGACACGGAAAGGTTCGCGGCCGCCTTCGAGCTGCACGGCTACCCGTGGCGCCCGGACGGCGATCCGTACGCCGCCGACTTCCGCCGCTGGGTCGCGGCGCAGCCCGACCTGTCCAGCGAGGCCCACGCCTTGCTCAAGGCCCGCGCGCACGCCCTGAAGAAGGACCAGAAGAAGGACGCCGAACAGCTCAGGGAGGAACTGGCCCGGCTGGGCATCGTCGTACGGGACGACAAGAAGAAGGCGCAGCACTGGAGGCGCGTCCGGCCCGCTCGGGACACGGACACACCCGCCGGATGAGAGCGACGAGCTCCACCACACCCGTCACAGCGCGTAGCCGACCCGCACCCCTGACACCGCCCCCTGAAGCGAGTGATTCCTGACACCGGCCTTTTCCGTTATCCCACAACGTCACTGGTCAGGCGCATAGTTCGCGCCTGACCGACTTTTTCGGCTCGTCATGACATGTGCAGAGCATCGTGTAGGGTTTCGATCTCTGTCACCCAGGGTGTTGCTTTGGCCAGCGATCGGGCCCCTCCGTCGCACGTCCCGGCACCCCGGTGGGCAGCGCGCAACTCCCGCACAGCGGTGCCCTCGTGAACCTGATCCGGTCGGCCGGATCCTGGCCCTGGGCGCCGCGGAAAGGTTTGCCCATGTCCCGGAAACGGGCCTTGAAGAGACGCGTCCTGCGGCCTGTCCCGCTCGTCGCACTGGCGGGCGCCGGCGCCTGTCTGGCCGTCGTCGTCGTACCGTCCGCGTTCGGCACGACCAGCCCGGCCGCCCCCGCCGGCCCGGCCGCGAAGAGCGGCACCTGCACGATCCGCACCACCGGCCAGCACTCCGAAGCTCCCCCAGCTGCCTCGGTGTCACCGCCTCCCTCGACCACCTGCCCGCCGTCGGCGAACAGGCCACACTCACCGTGGACGTCAAGGCACAGGCCGACGTCAAGAACGCCGGCCTGGCCGTCCAGCTGCCGCCCTCGCTGCGAATAGCCGACAAGGACTCCGGTCTCACCGCCCCCACGACGGACGCTTTCGGCCAGCGCACCAGCCGGCAGCTCGCCCTCACGCCGGGCACCCGCTCCGTCGAAATCAAGGTCAAGGCCGTCGCCGCCGGACCCGCGCAGATCCAGGCGGACATCAGCGACATCGACCGCCCCGACCCGCGCCGCGCCGGGCACGACTCGGTGGAACTCACCGTCGGCACCGCCAAGGGCTCCACCGACGAGGGCCTGTCGGTCGTCAAGGGCCACGCGACCAAGGTCGACGGCCCCGGCCCCGGTCAGCGCAAGCCGCGCAAGGTCACGCCCAAGACGCCCGCCCCGGCCCGCGCCTCTGCTGCCGCCGCTCCGGCCGCACGCGCCCAGGTCTGCGTCGGCGGCACCTTCCGCAACCGCTTCCAGTCCGCCGAGGGCGGCAACTGGAACGCCAAGGCCAACCGGGACGAACCGGTCAGCAACGCGAATGTCACCCTGTGGGGCAAGGCGACCGCCAACGGCGCCACGCAGAAGCTCGCCACGGGCATGACCGGCAACGGCAACGGCCAGTTCAACCTCTGCTACACACCCAGCACCGCCGTCACCTCCGCCGCCTGGGTGGAGTTCCAGACGCAGGCCGGCGGCATGTGGTCGGTGGTCGACCGCAACGGCAGCCGCTACGCGACCACCTCGTACGCGCTGAACAACGTCTCGCGCAGCACCAGCCTCGGCAACGTGTACGCCAACCAGGGACAGAGCCGGGCCTGGCACGCGCTGGACACGCTCAACAAGCTCTGGTGGAACCGTGGTTCCACCACCAACTGCTGGGCGTCCAGCCAGCAGAACGGCCGTTGCACCCCGATCACCGTGCAGTGGTACCCCGGCTCCACCGACGGTACGTACTGGATGTCCGGCGAGGACAAGATCCACCTCGCGGACGACGACCCGGACTCCGAGCACACCACCGTCCACGAGGCGGGCCACGCGCTGATGGGCAAGCTTTACCGGGGCTGGTGGCCGCAGGTCACCAACTGCTCGCCCCACTACGTGAGCCGCACCTCCTCCGCCAGCTGCGGCTGGACCGAGGGCTTCGCCGACGCGGTGGCGTTCCACACGTTCGACGACACCACGTTCTACTGGGGCAACGGCGCCTCCCAGAACCTCGCCAACGACCGCTCCACCAGCGGAATCGACCCGGGCGACGCGTGTGAGGCCCGCGTCGCCACCGCGCTGGTCGACCTGTGGTCCCAGGTCGACGGCGACTGGACGAGGAGCAACACGATGATGGCCCGGGACCCGCAGTCCAGCTTCCGCGAGTACTTCACCACCGACCGGCCGGCGTACGGCCTGGACACGGGGCAGACCGCACGCAACATCATCTGGAAGCACACCATCTGGTACTGATGAGTACTGACGTGAGCTGACACCCATGGGCCGGGCCGACCACCAGTCGGCCCGGCCCATGCGCATGCGTCAGCGCACTCTCAACTCCGCTGCCGCTGACCCCCGGTGGGCGCGGTGAAGATGCTGACGGATTCCTCCATGTGCCGGGTGAAGCGTTTGTGCCCGGTCTCCGACCCGTGCGCGCGAATCCACGTGTTCGACTGCATGGGATTGTCCCAACAGGCAGAGCGCGCACCACACGCTTCCTCGTCGACTTCGGTGACGCACTCGGCGAAGTGGGAGCGAATGCCGGTGATCTGGATTTCGAGGCGGGTGGTTACGGGGGGCGTCGTCGGCGTCGTCATGGCCATGCCTTTCGGCTGGGGGAGGCTGAGGGCGGGGTCACTGTCGCCACTGGTGCGCAGAAACAACACGCCGTCACTTCCGCGCGAGCGCATGAGTCGGGTGAGGTGCTCCCGGCTGGAGAGCTGGTCAGGTTCACTCTTTCGGGACAAGGTTCGCTCCTTTCCGAAGAGGTTCAGCGTGTCCTACAGTCGAGACTCCATCAACGTGTCAATTGCGGCAGGAAAGTTGGCGGTTGCCCTTGAACCGCAAGGAGTTGAACCCGGACAGCAGTCCGCAGGCGGCCTTCGGGGCACGTCTGCGCAGCTCGCGCGAGAGCCATGGGTGGAAGCAGGAAGACCTGGCCGAGCACATGGGGTACTCCAGTACGCACATCTCAGCCGTTGAAACCGGTCGGAAGATTCCAACCTTGCGCTTTTCGCGCAGCGCCGACCGCGCCTTCGGCACCGAAGGGATAGCCGACACGTTCGAGCGGCAATGGCGCGAGATCAAGCACGGCGCACTGCTGGAGGGATTCCCGGAGTTCGTGGGGCACGAAGGCCGCGCAGCGGAGATCCGGCTGTACGAAGTCGGTGTCATGCCGGGACTTCTTCAAACGTCGGATTACGCATCCGCCCTCGCCGACAGCGCTGTTAGACGAGGCGCGATCACGGCAGAGCAGGCAAGCGAGCGAGTCTCACTCGTCTCCGAGCGTCAAGCCGTGTTGCGTCGGACGCCTCCGCCGTTGGTACTGGCGGTGCTGGATGAGAGCTGCCTGCGCCGCACCGTTGGCGAGCCTGCGGTGATGGAAGCCCAGTTTGCGCACCTGATCGACTTCGCCAAGCTCCCCAACACCATCCTTCACGTGGCCCCGTTCACCATGGGTGCGGATAGGCCGTTCGACTTGCCGATCACGGTGATCACACTGATGGACCGTTCTCTGATGTCGTACGCGGAGTCAGCCCAGCGAGGCCACCTCGAACGAGAATGCACCTCGGTAGTGCCCCTACTGACGGCCTACCATCAGTTACAGGCCGCAGCCCTCTCTCAGTCGGCTTCCGTGGCCATGATCGAACAGCTAAGAAAGGGCACACCGTGACCACCGAACCCCTCCACTGGTTCAAGTCCTCCTACAGCAACAACGGCGGCCAGTGCATAGAGGTCGCCACCAACCTCGCCGTCTCGCACGGCGTGGTCCCCGTCCGCGACTCCAAGAACCCCAACGGCTCGCACCTGACGCTCAGCGCGGACGCATGGTCCGGACTGGTCGAGTTCGCCCGGCACACCGCCATCTGATCTCAGCAGAGCGGCCACGGCCCCGCCACTCCCCAACGGAGCGGCGGGGCTCTCGCATGGTCACATGTTTCGCCCAAGCAGGCTGCGGGATAGACCCGTTGACGTGCTAGCCCCCGAGCGGCTACGAGAGGGCACCCCATGACCGCCGAGACCCCCCACTGGTTCAAGTCGCACAGCAGCAACGGCGGCGCTTGCGTAGAGGTCGCCACCAACCTCATCGCCTCACACGGCACGATCCCCGTCCGCGACTCCAAGAACCCCAACGGCCCACACCTGACGCTCAGCGCGGACGCCTGGTCCGGCCTGGTCGAGTTCGCCCGGCACGCCGCCATCTGACCTCAGCAGAGCGGCCACGGCCCCGGCACTCTCCAACGGAGCGGCGGGGCTTTCGCGTGATCACATGTTTCGCCCAAGCGAGCTGCTGGATGAGTCCGTTGACGTGCTAACCGCCCGAGCGGACACAAGTGAGCGCCCCATGACCGTCGCCCCCCACTGGCACAAGTCTTCGAACGTCAGCTGCTGGTGACCTGGGCAAGCGCGGTGGACGCGGTAGGGCTGGAAGCCACGGATCGGAGTGCGGTTACACGCCTGACCGTCACGTCAGATCCGTCAGGCGGTCAGGCCGGCGCTGGTCAGCCAGATGTGTTCGCAGGTCGCGGATGCGGCTTGCAGCGCCTCGCGGGACTCTTGTGAGGCGTGGTAGAAGGTCCGTTCGATCATCCAGCACAGGGCGCGTGCCATCGCTGGGGCTTGTTCTGGTTCGGTGCCGGCCTGGATGCCGGCCCGTTCCAGGACGGCGGTGATGGCCGCGATGAACAAGTCCGCTGTATGGCTCCACAGTTCGCCGATCTCCGGCACGGTCAACGACAGGTCGATCGCGGTGCGCATGACCAGGCCGTGTTCGTTCCACAGATCGACCGTCCGCCGCATGGCTTCTGTGATGGCCTGGCGGGGCTCGTCGGTCTGCGCGGTGGTCCGGGACCGTTCCCACAGATGCTCGACGGTCCGGGCCACAAGTGCCACGACTACTTCTTGCTTGGAGCCGAAGTAGAAGTACAGGGCGCCGCGTGTGATGCCGGCGCCCTGGGCGATGTCGCCGACGGTCATGGCGTTGTAGCCCTTGTGTGCGAGCAGGGTCTCGCAGGTGTCCAGGATGGTCCGCTCCCGCAGATCGCCCTTGCGTTCGGTGCTGCGTCGGCTCCGCGCGGGGTGGTGGCCGGGCATCAGAGCTGAGCGCCCTCGTCGAAGTCGGTCGTGCGGGAGAGCGTCTCCCATGTGCGGAGGTCCTCGTCCACGACCGCGCGTGCAGTGGTGACCATGCGCAGCGCGTCCGAGCCCAGGACCAGGTGGGCCGGCGGCTGCTCGACCGAGGTGATGTGCACGACCGCCTCCCCGGCCTTGGCCGGATTGCCCAGCTGATTGCCGCTGGCCTTCTGCCGCGCTTCGCGGATGGGGATGAACAGCTCGTCGTAGTCGTCGACGGTCCGCGCGGCGCGTGTCATGGACCGTCCGGCCCAGTCGGTGCGGAAGGAGCCGGGCTCGATCGCCGTCACGTGAATCCCGAACTGTGCGACCTCCTTGCCCAGTGCTTCGAGGATGCCTTCCAGGGCGAATTTACTGCCGCAATAAGCAGACATGCCGGGCACGGCCATGAGCCCGCCCATGGAGGTGACGGCCATCAGGTGTCCGCGCCGGCGCCGGCGCATGTGCGGCAGCGCCGCCTGCAGAGTGGCCACCGCCCCGAACACGTTCACCTCGAACTGCCGCCGCACCTCGGCCAGCGGGGTTTCCTCGAAGGTGCCCTCCAGGCCGTAGCCGGCGTTGGCGATGACGACATCCAAGGGACCGACGCCTCGCTCCACCTCCGTGATCACAACCGAGACGGCGTGGTCGTCCGTCACGTCCAGGATGCGGCCGTGGGCGTCACCGGGCTTGAGCCCCTCGAAGGCCCGCAGGTCCTCCTCGGAGCGGACCGTGCCGACAACGGTGTGACCGGCAGCCAGGGCGGCCTGGGCGAAGGCACGTCCCAGGCCCGTACTGACGCCGGTGATGAGCCAGTTCTGCTGCTGCATTGCTCCTCCAGGAAGGCATCGCGGGGAGCAGGACTACCCCCGTCCAGAAAGTCTACACAGCGTCGATTTTTATCCTCACTGTGTTGATTCCGGGTTGCTCAACGGCATCACGCTGGGCCAGGGGCGCCTCGGCCGCACCGAGACCGGGCCTGCCGGCGCACGTCGCTGCGCGCACTGGCTGGCGGGGGCTGCGGTGCCGTCCCTCGGCCCCGCCGCACTCACTCCGGAGGGGCTAGGCCTCTTCACGCGTCATGCATGCGCCAAGCGCCGCTCACAACATCAACGCGCAGTGGCGACGGCAGCCGACAACTCGCGGACTCCGGCCGCGCGTGGCTGGCGCTGGGCCAGGTCGGTGACGATGCGCCCGGCAGCGGGCCGATGGCTACTCGGGTGACTTCGCGGCGAACCCCCGCGAGGTGCAGGGCGGGCCGGTACGGTGCCAGGTCCCGTCGAACTCCCGAGGAGCCGTATGCCCCGCGCGCCACGCACCCCGGCCGAATACTGGGACACGTACAAGCCGCACCGGGGCGACGGACCTCAGTCGCGACCCGACACCGGCCGGTTCGAATGGACGCAGTACCCCGGCCACGGCCCCGGAGCCGAACTCCTCGGCTCCCCCCGCCGTGCTCTGGACCTCGGGCCGGCTGAAGGCAAGGAAGCCGCGCACCTGGCCGAACGCGGCGTACAGGTGACCGGCGTCGACCTCTCCGCCGTCCAGATCGCCCGTGCCCGCACCTGGTGGCAGGGCCTGCCGAACCTGGTCTTCGTCCACGGTGAGGCGTGCTCGCATCTCACCGAGGCCCCGGAGACGTACGACGCGATCTACTCGGTGTGGGGAGCTGTCTGGTTCACCGACCCCGATCAGCTCCTCCCGCTGATCGCCGCCCGTCTGGCTCCCGGCGGCGTGTTCGCGTTCTCCCAGGCCGAGCCGTCACCGCACGCGTACGGTCCGCAGGCCTTGCGGGGCAAGTGGCTGGAGGGCCGGGCGCGAGAGCTGACCGTACCGCGCTGGCAGTACCCGCCCGGGACCTGGGCCGATCACCTCAAGCGGGCCGGCTTCGCCCAGGTGGACGCACGCATCCTGCCGGCACCGGACGGAGAGCGGCCGGGCACGCTGTTGGTCGTTGCCCGCTGAGTTCGTTCTTGATGGTCTGCCCTGGACCCCGGCGGACTCGGGCGGGGGTGAGCCTGCCGGGCCCGGCCGGTTTCTCCCGAGGAACGTCACGCGAACTTGCGGCTGATCCCCTCGAAGACCCGCTTCGCCTCCGCGCCCAGGTGCGGGCCGGCCAGCCAGGTGTGGTTCAGGGAGCCGATGGAGCTGTTGGAGACCAGGTACGTGCGGCCGCCGTAGTTCGTGAACCAGCCGCCGCCGGACGTGCCGCCGGTCATCGTGCAGCCGATGCGGTACATCGTGGGAGTGCCCTGGGCCATCGTGAGGCGGCCGGGGCGGGCGGGGCAGTTCATCATGCGGGCGCCGTCGTACGGGGGCGCGGCCGGGTAGCCGAACGCCTGGAGGCCGCTGACGCGGTCCGCCGAGGGCGCGCCGAACCAGACCGGCAGGGCGGCGCCGACGGTCTCCTGGAGCGACTTGCCGCCGCCCCCTTCCGGCTGGACGTGCAGGACGGCGAAGTCGTACGCGCTGCCCGCGTTGCCGGACTTGGTGCTGCCCATGTCGATCCACTCACCGGACGTGGTGACCCAGTTCGCCCACCACACTCCGTACGGCGCGACCTCCTGCGCCGGAGCCCGGCCGACCTGGCTCATGGGCAGGCCCTCGTCGTTGTAGGACGGCACGAAGACGATGTTGCGCATCCAGCCGCCGCTCTTGCCGGTGTGCACGCAGTGGCCCGCGGTCCACACCAGGTTCGACTTGCCGGGGTGTGCCGGGTCCTCGACGACCGTGCCGGAGCAGACCATCGGGCCCTGCGGGCTGTCGAACATGATCTTGCCTATGGGGGCCATGTGCTGGTGGTACGGGCGGGCCACCTGCCGGGCCTGGACCGGGCGCGGTTCCGGGTCGCTGCCACCGGCGTCACCCGCGTTCTGGGTGGTGACGTCCGGCGTGTTCCTGGCCTCGGCCATCCGGGACGGGTTCCACAGGTCCTTGATGACGGGGTTGACGAACTCGGACGCCTTGCGGGCCCACTGGTCCCAGTCCTTCCAGCCGCCCCGCTGCCACTTCTTCACGTCGTCGAGGCTGGTGGGCATCCCGCTCGGCAGACCGGCGCCGCCCGCGTCCGCACCCGCCTCGCCGACGCCCTGGTGGTCCGCCGCCGCCGAACTGCCGGGGGCGGCGGCCTTGTCGCCCTGCGGGCCGCAGGCGGTCGCGGTGGCGAACAGGGCGACTGCCGCGGCGGCGGCCGTTGCGGTACGGCGTATGACAGGCATGGAGCGTGTTCCCCCTGGTTGGGCGTCCGGTGAGGTGTCATGTCGTCGACATGCCCCGGCCGGGGGCGCTTCTACTATGCCCGGGCTCCACGCGGGGACGGCGCCGAGGGGTCGCGCTGTACCCCAACCTTTTTACGGACCCTGACCTGCGGTCCGGACGCCGCGCCTCAGCCCGCCAGGCCCGCCTGGTGCGCCAGCAGCGCTGCCTGTACGCGGCTCTGGGTGCCGGTCTTGTCGAGGATGCGCCCGACGTGCGTCTTGACCGTGCCCAGGCCGATCTCCAGGCGGCTGCCGATGTCCAGGTTCGACAGGCCCTGGCCGAGCATCGCCAGTACCTCCCGTTCCCGGTCGGTCAGCGTGGCGAGCCGCTGGTCGGTGCCGTCCGTGCCGTTGGCGGTGCCGGTCCGGCCGCCGCCCTGGAGCATCCGTTTGACGACATGGCCGGTCACGCCGGGCGAGAGCACCGCGTCGCCGGCCGCCGCGGCCCGTACGGCGCTGATCAGTTCCTGCGGCCCCTCGTCCTTGAGCAGGAAGCCGCTGGCGCCGGCCTGGAGGGCGCGGGTGACGTTCTCCTCGTCGCCGAAGGTGGTGAGCATGACGACCTGCGGCTTGGGGTCGAGCCGGACCAGCTGCTCGATGGCGGCGAGGCCGTCGAGCACCGGCATCCGGATGTCGACGAGAGCGACGTCGACCGGGGTGCGGGCGGCCAGTTCGACCGCCTCGGCGCCGTTGGCGGCCTCCGCGACGACGTCGATGTCCTCGGCGTGCTTGAGGATGAGGCGGACACCGTGCCGGATCATTTCCTCGTCGTCGGCGAGGAGGACTCGTACGGGCTGTGCGGCACGCGCGGCGGGGAGATCGCTCATGCGCACAGGCTAACGGGGCGCCCGCGCGGGGCCGGGGCCGTCATCGGTCGGTGCTCTCGCTCACTCAAGGTCCATGGGCACCCCGAAGCTGTATTCGCCGCCGGGCTCCTCGCAGAGTGAATCGGGTACTCCGCCTACTCCGGCCAGCAGCGCTTCCGCCATGCCCCGCGTCAGCCGCGTGTCCGGCCGCGGTGTGGGGCCCGGGGCGGGCGGGTCGCCCTGGGTGGCCCGCCCGCTGCCCCGGGCCGTGAACCGGGGCGGCGCGGCGGCGCCGGTGCCCGGTCCCATGAAGGCGGTGGTGTCCGCGGCGACGACCACCCGGGCCCAGGTCTTGTCGCGTTCGGGGCCGTGCTCGCTGAAGACGGTCAGCCGCACCAGGCCGTTGCCGTCGTCCAGGCCCCAGGGCAGGGTCCATTCCAGTGCCCCCGGCACCGGGTTCGTCCAGGTCCCGGCGCGCTGTTCGCGCCGGTGCACGTCCCGGCACACCTCCAGCAACGGCTCCAGGTACCGGATCACGTACGCGTGCCAGGACTCCACGGCCATGTCGTCGCTCCCCTCGGCGGCCGGCGGGCGAGGGCGGAGGGCCGACTGCCGACGGCCGACGGCCGGCTGCCTGGCCGAACGGTAGCCGCAGCGGACCGTCCACGGCAGTCGGATCGGGGGACTGTCGGCCGATCGGGGGAACGAGGGTCGGTCGGGGGTTGAACGCCAATCGGGGGTTGAAGGTCAATCGGGGTGGTGGAGGTCGATCGAGGCGGTGGAGGCCAGGAGATCAGCGGACCGACGGCACCCAGAATCTGTCGATGTCGGTCAGTACGCCGGCACGGAAGCAGTACCGGGTGAGTTCCAGCCGTCCGCCAATCGCCTCGTCGCCGGTGTACGGGAAGATGCACTCGGTGCCGCTGGGCCGGCGCGGCTCGTGGCCCGCGGCGGCGGCGCGGGCGAGGTCGTTGTCGTACAGGTACGCGGATTCGACGTCCTGCCGGCCCATGCCGACATGGACGCTGTCCGGGGAGAGGGGTTCCTGGACCGGCCGGGAGCTCTGCACCAGGCCCAGTCCGAACACCAGCATCGCCCCCACCCCCACGAGTCCGAGGACGCCGGTCGCCAGGCCGGGCAGGTGGCGCAGGACGCCGGGCAGGGCGCCGGACTGCTGGTGTTCTTCGGCGGTCAGGAGGAGGGGAAGCCTCCGGGTGGGCGGCGGACGCCGAGGGCGAGGCGGGGTGCGCGGGGACCGTCGCCTCGACCAGGAAGCCGCCGGCGCCGGTCGGTCCGGTGCGCAGCTCGCCGCCGAGCAGGCCGACCCGTTCGCGCAGGCCGGTCAGTCCGCGGCCGGTGCCGAGGCCGGTGGCGGCCTCGGGGGGCGCCGGGGGCGCGCCGTTGCGGACGGTGACGCGTACGCGGTCGTCGGTGTGCTCCACGGTCAGTTCGACGGTCGCGCCGGTCGCGTAGCGGTGGACGTTGGTCAGCGACTCGCGGACGACGCGGTGCACCGCGCGCCGTACCCGCGGTTCGAGGGCGTCGAGGTCGGAGCCCTGCCAGCGGACGGTGACGGCGATGCCCGCGGCGCGGGACTCCTCGGCCAGCGCGTCGATGTCCGCGCGGGTGCCGGTGGCGTCGGTGAGGGCCTCGGTGCCGGTGTCGCGGCCGAGCGGGCCGAGGACGCCGAGGACCGCGCGCAGTTCGTTCATGGCGTCCCGGGTGGCGGCGCGGACCTGCGCGGCCTCGTCCTTCAGCTCGGGCGCCTTGGTGGCGAGCGCCATCTCCAGGCCGCCGCTGTGCAGCGAGATCAGGCTGAGGCGGTGGCCCACCAGGTCGTGCATCTCGGCCGCTATCCGGGAGCGCTCCTCGACGCGGGACGCGCTGTCGATCAGCCGCCGGGCCTCCTCCGCGGCGGCGGCACGTTCCCGCAGGGCGACGACCAGGCGGTCCTGTTGCCCGCGTGAGCTGCCGACCAGGCCGGGGACGAGGATGCCGACGCCGCCGACGACCAGGCCCAGGGCGAAGCCGTAGCGCCAGCTCCCGTACCCGGTGCAGACCGTGCCGACGATGGCGGTGAGCACCGGGATCATGGTGGCGGTGAACAGGACGACGGTACGGCGGCGGGGGCCGTCGACGCGGCGGATCGCGTCGAAGGCGACGAGGGCGGTGAGCATCCCGCCGATCGGCAGGATGCCCGCCACCGCGGCGAGGACCAGCAGGCAGGTGACGGGGATGCGCCTGCGGAAGGGCAGCAGCGCCGCCGCCCCGGCGCACAGGGCCAGTTTCCCTTCGAACGGCAGCAGCCCGAAGAAGCCCATTTCGTTGGCACCCTCGGCGCCCAGGGCGGCCAGGTAGACGAACGCCGTGCCGGCCTCCAGGAGGACGGTCGGGCGGCGCCGCTTGCGCCGTCGCGGCGGGGCGGCCTCGTACGGCCGGGGCGTCGGCGACGTGAAGGGCATGGTCTCGATTATCCGTACGACGCGGGCGGAATCGCTGAACCCTGAGAAGGAGGAAGGGCCGGGCGGGTCTGTCCGAAGACAGACCCGCCCGGCCCCGGCCGGTTCCCGGCGGCTACCGCCCGGTTACTTCTTCGGCAGCCACTTCTTCCAGACCTCCGGGTGCTTCTCCACCCACCGCTTGCCCGCCTCGTCGGCGGACAGGCCGTCGGCGGCGATCATCTCGGAGACCTCGTTCTGGTTCTCCTTCGTCCACCGGAAGTTCTTCAGGAAGGCCGCGGCCTCGGAGCCGCCCTTGGCGAATTCCGTGTTGAAGAACTTCTGGAGCGGTGTCGTCGGATAGGCGCAGTCGATGCTCGACGGGTCCTTCGCGCCCTTTTCCGCGCAGGCGTCGGTGTATTCGGGGAGTTTGACCTCCACCATCGGCACCTGGTTGAACAGCCACTGCGGCTCGTACCAGTACGTGAGGAACGGCTTTTTCTGCTTGGCGAACTGCTGGATCTGGGTGATCTGCGCCGCCTCGGAACCCGCGAAGACGACCTCGAAGTCCAGCTTGAGGTTCTTCACCAGCGCCTTGTCGTTGGTGACGTAGGACGGCGAGCCGTCCATCAGCTGGCCCTTGCTGCCGCTCTCGGAGGTGCGCAGCTGGTCGGCGTACTTGTTGAGGTTCTTCCAGTCGGTCACGTCCGGGTGCTGGTCGGCCCAGTACTTGGGGACCCACCACCCGATGTGGCCGGTGACGCCGTTGCCGCCGCCCGCCGTGATCGTCTTCTTGTCCTTGATGTAACGCTTCTCCTGGTCCGGGTGGCCCCAGTCCTCCAGGATGGCGTCCACCCGGCCCTGGCTGAGCGCGTCCCAGGCGGGGATCTCGTCCACCTGGACCGTGTCGACGTGGTAGTCCAGCTCGTGTTCGAGCAGGTACTTGGCCACCGCGACGTTGGCCTGCGCGCCGACCCAGGTCTGCGTGGACAGGGTCACGGACTTGGAGCCGCCCGGCGCCTGGAAGGGCGAGCCCTGCTTGGTCATGTCGGCCTTGCCGCAGCCGGAGAGGGCGAGCAGCGTCGCCCCCGCCAGCGCGGCGGCCCCCAGTACGCGTATACGGGTACGGGCCATGGTTACGCTCCCTTCCCCGTCGTACGGCGCTGCGTCGGCTGGGTGACCCGGTCGAGCATCAGGCCCAGGCAGACGATGGCCACGCCCGCGACCAGACCGAGGGCCAGGTCGCCGGTCGCCAGGCCGGTGACGACGTCGTAGCCCAGCGCGCCACCGCCCACCAGGCCGCCGATGATGACGACGGCGAGGACGAGGACGACGCCCTGGTTGACGGCCAGCAGCAGCGCGGGCCGGGCCAGCGGGAGCTGGACCTGCCGAAGGGTCTGCCATCGGGTGGCGCCGAGCGAGCGGGCGGACTCCATCGCGGCCGGGTCGACCTGCCGCAGGCCCTGGGTGGTGATGCGGATGACCGCGGGCAGCGCGTACACGACGGCGGCGGCGGCGGCCGGGGCGCGGCCCACGGCGAACAGCGCGACCACCGGGATCAGGTACACGAACTGCGGCATGGTCTGCATGACGTCCAGCACCGGCCGCAGGATCGCCTCCAGGCGCTTGCTGCCCGCGGCGAGGATGCCGACGGCGAAGCCCAGCACCAGGGTCACCGCGAGGGCGGCGAGGACCTGGGAGAGGGTGTTCATGGACGGCTTCCAGACGCCGAGGACGCCGATGGCGGCCATCGCGAGCGTCGCGGTCAGCGCGGTGCGCCAGGTGCCGATCACCCAGGCCAGCGCGGCGACGATCAGCAGCGCGCCCCACCAGGGCAGCGCGGTCAGGCCGTCGCGCAGCGGGTCCAGGACCCAGGAGGTGAAGTGCGCGGCCCAGTCGGCGGTGCCGCCGACGACGGGGACTCCGGAGTAGAGGTGGTCGACCATCCACTCCTTGAAGTCGTTGACCGGGCGGGCGACGGCCACCGTCCAGCCGGACGGCCAGACGGTCGAGCCGGCCAGCCGGCCCGCGGCGGTGACCAGCGCGGTGAGGACGGCGATGCCGGCCCAGGCACGCCAGCCGCGCAGCAGCTTCGGGCCGCGCGTGGCCGGGTCGGCGCCCATCCGCTCGCCGGCGGCCGCGGTCGTCCGGTCCATCACGATGGCCAGCAGCACGATCGGTACGGCGGCGGCGAGCGCGGCGCCGACGTCCACCGAGGCGAGGGCCTGGTAGACGCGGTCACCGAGACCGGCCGCGCCGATCATGGAGGCGATGACGGCCATGGACAGCGCCATCATGATCGTCTGGTTGAGGCCGAGCAGCAGTTCCTTGCGGGCCAGCGGCAGGCGGGCGGTCAGCAGCCGCTGCCGGCCGGTCGCGCCGAGCGAGGCGACGGCCTCCAGGACGCCCGGGTCGGCGCCGCGCAGGCCGAGCGCGGTCAGCCGGGCCATCGGCGGGGCCGCGTAGACGACGGTGGCCAGCAGCGCGGCGGGCACGCCGATGCCGAAGATCAGTACGACGGGCAGCAGGTACGCGAAGGCCGGCAGCACCTGCATGGTGTCCAGCACCGGCCGCAGGATCTTGAACAGCCGCTCCGAGAGGCCGCCCGCCAGGCCCAGCAGCGCGCCCACGGCCACCGAGGCGAGCACCGCCACGATCATCAGGGCGAGGGTCTGCATGGTCGGCAGCCACATGTCCAGGACGCCGCTGACGGCGAAGGAGATCAGCGCGGTCGCGGCGATGCGGACACCCGCGACACGCCAGGCGACGAGGGTGACGCCCGCGGTGACGCCGGTCCAGCCGAGCAGCAGCAGGAGCTGGTAGACGGCGCGTACGGAGATGACGACGGCGTTGCTGAGGTGGCCGAGGAAGTACACGAACAGCGGGTGGCTGTCGCGGTTGTCGATGATCCAGTCGCTGGTCCGGCCGAGCGGGCCGGTCAGGTCGACGGTCAGGTCGCTCGGCCAGGTGCCGCTGGACCACTTGGCGTGGGCGAGCGGTACGAGGACCGCCGCGGCGACGGCGAGGACAAGGATCTTGCGGAGGCCGCGGCTCTGGAGGGCGGCTCGCAGGGCGCCCGGCTGGTCGGGCGCGGCGGTGGCGGTGCTCGCGGTGGGGGTGGCGGCCGTCATGCGCGCCCCCGCTTCACCGTGCCGGCCGGTATCTGCATCGCCGCGGCGCGCTGGGCCTCGTGCCAGCGGCGCTGTACGGCGGTGCGGAACCGGTCCGCCAGGGAGTGGACTTCAGGGACGTGCCGGGCCCGGCCCCGGGTCGGCGGCTGGAGCGTCCGCACCTGGGCGGGGGCGACCCGTACGGGCCGCCGGGTCGGTGGCCAGCCGGCCGCCACCGCGGCGGCGTCGGCGGTACTGGAATGCGCGGACATCAGGCAGCCACCTCGCCGGCGTCGATCTTGGCGACGACGTTGAGCAGGCAGGTGCTGTCCACGATGCCCAGGCAGCGCTTGCCGTCCATCACACGGGCCGCGCCGCCGGAACGGGCGACGGCCTCGATGGCGTCGGCGACCAGGGTGTCCGGCGCGAGCGCCGCTCCGGTCTCCGTCTCGCCGCCCTCGGCCGGGCGCATGGCGCGCCGTACGGTCAGCACCTGTTCGCGCGGTACGTCCTGGACGAAGTCGCGCACGTACTCGTCGGCCGGGGAGCCCACGATCTCCTCGGGCGTGCCGAGTTGAACGATTTTCCCGTCGCGCATCAGGGCGATCCGGTCACCGATGCGCAGTGCCTCGGCGAGGTCGTGCGTGATGAAGACCATCGTGCGGCCCTCGTCCTCGTGCAGCCGGACGACCTCTTCCTGCATGTCCCGCCGGATCAGCGGGTCGAGCGCGCTGAACGGCTCGTCGAACAGCAGGACTTCGGGGTCCACGGCGAGCGCGCGGGCGAGCCCGACGCGCTGCTGCTGGCCACCGGACAGCTGCCCGGGGCGGCGATTCTCCAGCCCCGCGAGGCCGACCTTCTCCACCATCTCGGCGGCGCGCTCGCGGCGTTCGGCCCGCGGCATGCCCTGGATCTCCAGGCCGTACGCGACGTTGTCGATCACCGAGCGGTGCGGCAGCAGGCCGAAGTGCTGGAAGACCATCGCGGCGCGGCGGCGGCGCAGTTCGCGCAGCTTGGTCCTGTCCATGGCGCGGACGTCCTCGCCGTCCATGTCCAGGCCGCCGCTGGTCGGCTCGATGAGCCGGGTCAGACAGCGCACCAGGGTGGACTTGCCGGAGCCCGACAGGCCCATGACGACGAAGACCTCGCCCTTGTGGACGTCGAAGCTGACGTCGCGGACGGCGGCCGTGCAGCCGGTCCGCTCGCGGAGTTCCTGCGCGGACAGACCGGTCAGCTCGGCGTCCTCCGGGACGCGCTCGGCCTTGGGACCGAAGACCTTCCACAGGTTGCGGACGGAGAACACGACGTCACGAGGGTCCTGGGGAGACCGGGCTTCCCCGGCCGCCAGGTTGTCGGCGGCCTCGCGGGGCTGGGGTATACCGGCTTCAGGGGCGGCGGCGGCCATCACGCACCACCTCCCTGGGTCGGGGAATCAACCAGCAGCTCAGCTGCCTTCTCCCCCACCATCAGCACGCCGATCATCGGGTTCACGGCGGGCATCGTCGGGAAGACCGACGCATCGGCGATCCGGATGCGGGACAGGCCGCGGATCTTCAGCTCGGGGTCGACGACCGCCAGCTTGTCGTCCTCGGCGCCCATCTTGCAGGTGCCCGCGGGGTGGTAGACGGTGTGCGCCGCCTTGCGGACCAGCTCGCTGATCTCGGCGTCCTCGGTCACGTCCGGGCCGGGGAAGACCTCGCGCTTGAGCCACTTCTTGAACGGCTCGGCCTCGGCGACCTTACGGGCCAGCTTGATGCCGTCCACGAGGGTCTTGCCGTCGTAGTCGCCCTCGTCCTCGAAGTACTTGAAGTCGAGCGCGGGCTTGACCTCGGGGTCCTTGGAGGTCAGGTAGAGCCGTCCGCGCGCCCGGGACTTGGGGATGTTTGGCGTCATCGACACGCCGTGCTCGGGCCGCTCGTACCCCAGCCGCTCCGGGTTGTCGGTGAACGGGATCTGGTAGAAGTGGAACATCAGGTCCGGACCCTTGTGGTCCGGGTCCCGCTTCACGAACAGGCCCGCGTCGGAGTCCATCGCGGAGTTGTCCGGCAGCGGCCCGTTGGTCTCCCAGACGATCACCGACTCGGGGTGGTCGATGAGGTTCTCGCCGACGCCCGGCAGATCGACCTTGCAGTCGATGCCCAGCGCCTCCAGGTCCTTCTTCGGCCCGATGCCCGAGTGCATCAGCAGGCGCGGGGTGTCCACCGCGCCGGCGCACACCAGCACCTCGCGCGCGGCCTCGACGTACGCCTCCTCGCCGTCCTTGGTACGGACGTGGACGCCCTTGGCGGTGGTGCCGTCCAGCTCCAGCTTCGTCGCCCAGGTCTCCAGCATCAGCGTGAGGTTGGGGCGGTCACCCGCCTCCATGTGCGGGTGCAGGTAGGCGACCGAGGCGGAGGACCGCTTGTTGTTCTCCGGGTGGTACGACAGATCGAAGAACCCGACGCCCTCCTCGAACGGCTGGTCGTTGAAGCCGACGACCTCCGGCACGCCCAGCGCGCTCTTGGTGGCCTCGATCCAGTCCGTGGCGATCTGGTTCTGGTCCTTCTTCGCCACCCGCACGATGTTGTTGCGCAGCTTGCCGAAGTAGGGGTCCATGTTCTTGGCGCCCCAGCCGGTGGCGCCCGCCGCCTCCCACTCGTCCCAGTCGGACGGCAGCGGCTTGAAGGAGATCAGGGTGTTGTGCGACGAGCAGCCGCCCAGCACCTTGGCGCGGCTGTGCAGGATGTGCGAGTTGCCGCGGGGCTGTTCGGTGGTGGTGTATTCGTAGTCCAGCTCGCCGCCGAGCAGGCCGAGCCACTTGCGCAGCGTCAGCACGTCCTCGCGGTCGATGTCGGAGGGGCCGCCTTCGATGACGGCGACGCTGATGCCGGGGTCCTCGGTGAGCCGGGAGGCGATCACCGATCCGGCGGTGCCACCGCCGACGATCACGTAGTCGTACACGGGCATGAGGTGGTGCTCCTTCTGCAAAGTTCGTGCGAGCGTGGTGCGGTGAACAGACGGGGCCTCAGCCCGCGAACCAGCGGACCGGTTCCGGCCGGAGGTTCTCGTAAACGTGCTTGCTCTCGCGGTACTCGTCCAGACCCGCGGGGCCCAGTTCCCGGCCGATGCCGGACTTGCCGAAGCCGCCCCACTCGGCCTGCGGGAGGTACGGGTGGAAGTCGTTGATCCAGATGGTGCCGTGCCGCAGGCGGGCGGCGACCCGGCGCGCGCGGGCGGTGTCGGCAGACCAGACGGCGCCGGCCAGACCGTACTCGGTGTCGTTGGCCAGCGCGACGGCCTCGTCCTCGGTCGTGAACGTCTCCACGGTCAGGATCGGGCCGAAGGTCTCCTCGCGGATCACCTTCATGCCGCGGTGGCAGCCGTCCAGCACGGTCGGGCTGTAGAAGTAGCCGGTGGCCGGGCGGACGTCACTGGCCTCGGGGCGGCGTCCGCCGCACCGCAGCTGGGCGCCCTCCTGAAGGGCGGAGGCCACGTACGCCTCGACCTTGTCCAACTGCTGCTGCGAGACGAGCGGGCCGCACTCGACGCCCTCTTCGGTGCCGCGGCCCAGCTTGATCTTCTCGGCGCGCCGGGCCAGTTCGGCGACGAAACGGTCCCGCACCGACTCCTCGATGATCAGGCGGGCACCGGCCGAGCAGACCTGGCCGCTGTGCGCGAACGCGGCGTTCAGCGCCTGGTCGACGGCGGTGTCGAAGCCCTCCTCGGTGGCGCAGGAGTCGGCGAAGACCACGTTGGGGTTCTTACCGCCCAGCTCCAGCGCGATCTTCTTGGCGCCCGCGACCGCCGCCGCACCGGCCTTCGTGCCGCTGGCCAGCCCACCGGTGAAGGAGAACAGATCCACGTCCGGGTGCTCGGCCAGCCGCTGGCCGACCGGCAGGCCCGCGCCGGTGACGATGTTGGCGACCCCGGCCGGCAGCCCGGCCTCGACCAGCAGCTTGATCAGGTACACCGTCGTGAGCGGCGTGACCTCACTCGGCTTGATGACGAAGGTGTTGCCCGCGGCGAGCGCCGGGGCGACCTTCCAACTCGCCTGGAGCAGCGGGTAGTTCCACGGCGTGATCATCGCGCAGACACCGACCGGCTCGTGCACGACGACACTGTGCACGTCCGGGCTCCCGGCGTCCACCACCCGCCCGCCGCTCTCGTTGATCACCAGATCCGCGAAGTAACGGAAGGCGTTGGTGACGTCGTCCACGTCGACCCGGCCCTCTTCGAGGGTCTTGCCGGTGTCCCGGCTCTCGATGAGGGCGATCTCCTCGCGATCCCGCTGGAGCAGGTCCGCGACCCGCCGCAGCAGCGCGGCCCGCTCCGCGACGAGGGTACGGGGCCACTCGCCCGCGCCGTTGTCGAAGGCGCGGCGTGCCGCCTCGACCGCCGCGTCGGCGTCCTCGGCGCCACCCTCGGCGACGACTTCGAGCGTCTTCGCATCGGCGGGGTCCAGAATCTCCCGAGTGGCGCCGGATACGGCGGAGCGCCACACCCCGTCTACGTGAATCGTCTCGCTTGCCGACACGTCTGATCTGCCTTTCGACTTCCGGTTTGCTGCCACTGGTTCACACCAGCAACGAGGACCCCTCCCCGGAACCCCTTTACCTATGCCGAAACGTCGAAGGAAAGTGACCCGACTCACTCTTCCGGCCCCCGGAATGCAGGTTTGCGGGGGCCGATCCGGGTCACTGGACGGTCCTTATGGCCCACCGCCCGAGGGGGCGAACGTCCGTTCAGGAGGGCCTGGTGTCCCCCACCGACGCTGCCCGTCTTCTCAGGTCGCCGGGCCGCCGCGCTGCCGCCCCGCGACGGTCCACGCCCGCACCGGATCGTCGTGCGGCGGCCGCGGCGCACGGCCCACCACGGGGTCGCCGTACGCGCTGCCCTTCCCTGGCTCGTGGCCGCACTCGGTGCCGCACGGGCGCGCTTCGAGGCTCCCTGGACTCGCTGGAACCTCGTGCGCACCCTCACCACCACGGCCGCCCTCGGCTGCCTGATCCGCGGTCTGGTCGTGCACGGACGTCTCACGGGCAACGGTGGTTGAGGCGCCGCAGCCGCCGCTCAGGAAGCCCGAGGATCGAAGAACTTCAGCGCCGTCTGCTGGATACGGCTCTGGGCGGGCCAGTCCGCGTCCGGGCCGAGGACCAGGACGGCGAACTGGCGGCCGTCGGGGACGGTGAAGGCGCGGTCGGTGACGCGGGCGCGGACGCCGAGTTTCTCGCTGTCGTAGGCGTAGACGAGTTCGACCGTGCCGGAGCTGACGCCGACGTCCTTGGCGGGGCCCAGGCTCATCTCGACGTATCCCGGCTTGTCGGCGAGGCTCTGGGAGGTGGCCGTGAGGGCTTCGTGCGGGGTGATGTCGGGCTCGGTGACCTCGAAGATCTGGAGGAGGTACCGCTCGTCGGGGGCGGTGTAGAAGACGCCGTCCGAGCGCTGGGTGCGCTGCCAGTTCCGCGGTACGGCGATGGAGAAGCCGGCGCTGTCCCGGGCCAGACGGTAGCCGGGCGGGACCGTGCCCGAGGGGGACGGGCTGCCGGTCGCCGGGTCGTCCGTGGCGGAGCCGGTCGGTGCGCCGGGCGGGGCGGTCGCCCCGTTCGGGCCCGTCGACGAGACCGCGGTCCCGGGGTCGGTACGTACGGTGGTGTCGTCGCCGCCCCACAGCAGCCAGCCGCCGCCGAACCCCACGGCGACCACGGCGGCCGCCGCGCCGACGACGAGCGGCGTCGGCCAGGTGCGCGGGCGGGTGGCGGACAGGCCCGTGCCGGGTGCCGCCGCCGGGTCGTGGCCCGGCGGGCGGGGCGGCGGGTAGGCCGGGAGGTGCGGCGCGTCGGCCGTGTCGTCGGTGAAGAAGCCCGCTTCCGGTGCGGACGCGGGGCCGGGTACGAATCCGGGCTTGGGCGGTGGCGGGCCCGTGTACGGCGCTGGAGCCGGGCCGCCGGAGTCCCAGCGCTGTTCCTCGTCGTTCCAGCGCGCCCCGCCCGCGCCGCCCCCTGCTCGCCCATGCTCAGCCTCCCAGCATTGCGGCCACGGCCTGCCCCACGGCGGCGCCCGACGCGAGCATGCCGGTGACCGCGCCCGCGTCGGCCAGCGCCGTGCGCAGCCGGTCCAGGCGGCCGGGCGCGGTGCGGCCGGTGGTCTCGATCTCGTCCTGCGCGTCGGCCAGTTCGGCGGTCAGCAGGGTGACCTGCGGGGTGTCGACGACCCTGGCCAGGTCTTCGCGCAACTGGCGTACGGCGGTGAGGAGTTCTTCGTGCGCGGGGTCGGTACCGGGACGGTCCGAGGTGTTCTCGTGGTGGGTGACCGTGTTGTGGTCGCCGATGGCGAAGGCGCCGTGCACCTCGCCGATGTGGATGCCGCGGTTGCGTTCGTCAGCCGTTGCCATGTCTGCCTCCCCGTTCGTCCGCTGCGTTCGTCCGCCGTGGTGCCGTGTGCGCCGGCCGTGGCCCCACGATTGTGCCTCGCCCCGGGCGGGTCCGTACCGCCGGTTCGCCGGGTCCGTACCGGTGGTTCACCGGCCCGTGTCCCCGGGCGCGGCGGGCCCGCCGGCAGCTCTGGGGGCTCCGCCTGCCCCCGCGCCCGCCGCCCCGCCGAGCCCTCCACTGCTGATGATCGTGTTGTGGTCGCCGATGCCGATGGCGCCCTGCGCCGACTCGATGAACACTCCGCCGTTGGTGACGTTGACGACCCGCTGCTCGAATTCGTCGGTCTGCCAGCCCGCTTCGTACAGCGCGCTCCGCACGCCGCCCGCCACCCGGTCCTGGATGCTCTTCAGGTAGCGGGTGACGTCCATCTCCTGGAAGAGCGAGGCGTCCCCGTCGGAGCCCAGTTCGCGCACCGAGGCCGCCGGGCCGTCCGGCAGCGCGCCGCCGTGCCCGCCGGTGAGCAGGCTCCAGGCGGACACGAAGCCGCGCCACAGGCTCGTCACCGCGCGCCCCGCGGAGCGCGGGGTCTGCGCGAGGGCCCACACCGCCTTGCCGAACGGGTTGTTGCCGCGGTGGCGGTGGGCGATCCGGTCGGCTTCGCGGTACAGCGCGCGCACCGGCCACAGTACGTGCGGGGCGACCTCCAGCATGAGCATGCCGCCCTGCGTGTGGACGCGTACGAAGACCGTGGTGACGATGCCTTCGCCCCAGCCGCCGACCCGTACGCGCAGGAAGTGCCGCCGGGTTTCGCCGCCCTCCTCGACCGCGCGGGCCCGGTGCGCGGCGAAGCCGTCGGGGCCGTACGGGGCGGCGTCACGGGACGGCAGCCCGGCCACCGGCAGGAAGACGCACTCGTCGATCTCCAGCTCGCGCAGCCGGTCCCGCACCGCGGCGGCGGCCCGCGGCGAACCGTGCGCCGAGGGCTCGCGGAGCGCCGCCACCAGCGGAATGACCCGCTGGAGGACGGTGTCGTTGTCCAGCGGCACCGGCCCGCCGGCGCCCCCGGCCGGGTCCGGCGCCGCGTCCTTGCGGGGCCGGAGTTCCACCGACAGCGACCAGGTCGCGTACGGGGTGCCCGCGCCGCAGAACGGGTCGGCGGCGCGGTACATGACCAGCGGGCCGTGCTGCTCGGTACGGATGCGGTGGCGCAGCCGGTGGAAGCGCGCGCCCTCGGCCCGTTCGGCGGGGTCGGCGGCCGCGTCCGGGAACCGGTCCCTGGACAGCTCGGTGGTCAGCACCTTGGCGATGTGGCTCTGCTGCGCGCCGACGGCCCAGGCCAGGGCGAAGGGGAGCGCGAGGGCGACCCAGACGTGGAGGTGCTGCGCCGCGTACAGGTGCAGCCCGAAGAGACCGGTCGGCTGGAACAGCAGCAGCGGGTCGACGGGCAGGTTGGCGATGCCGCCGGAGTAGGCGCTCGCCGATGCGCCGGAGCCTCCGAAGGCCATGGTCAGCAGGGCCACGGCCGCCAGCACCAGGCTGAGCCGCCCGTACCAGCGCAGCAGCCAGCCCACGAACCGCCGGTACCAGGGCGGGTGCGCGGCGCGGCCCCGTACGAAGGAGGCCAGCGAGAGCAGCAGCACCGGCAGCAGGTAGAGCAGGGTCAGGCCGGAGGAGAGCGGGACGGACACGATCCACAGCAGCAGGACGGCGGCGGCCCAGGCCAGTTCCATGCGGCGGGCGCGCAGCGCGTGGGCCAGCACGCGGGCCGCGTCGAAGCCCAGCGACGGGGCCGCGACGCGCTCTTCGTGGACGTACAGCTCGTCGATCACCGCGTCGCGGTAGGCGGGGTCGAGGTAGGTGCCGGCGCACAGCAGCCGGGTGGCCTCGCTGGCGCCGGGCGGCCGGGGATCCGGGGCGTGCGGGAGGCCAGGGGCGTGCGGGCCGCTCTGCGAGCCGGAGTGCGAGCCGGTTGGCGAGCCGGAGTGCGAGCCCGACTGCGGTACGGGCTGCGAGCCGGACTGCTGCGGCGCGTGCGGATGCGTCACCTGGTTCCCCCGGGTGGCAACAGCCCGTACGGACGGGCGGGTTGCGTGTCGTGAACGCCGCAGCATAAAGGAGGCCGGTGAGCCGTGCCAGGCGCTTGCCCGGAAGATCACACCAAGGTGTGAATCCGGGGGTGGACAGGAACGCCGGAGCCCGTACGGGCCCCCGAAGGGTTCCGTACGGGCTCCGGTCGTGCGGGCGCGTCGGAGGGCGCCGCCCTCAGCAGGTCAGAGCAGACCGAGACCGCGCACGGCCTCGCGCTCCTCCGACAGCTCCCGGACGGACGCGTCGATGCGCTCGCGCGAGAAGTCGTTGATCTCCAGGCCCTGGACGATCTCGTACTTGCCGTCCTTGGTGGTGACGGGGAAGGAGGAGATCAGGCCCTCCGGGACGCCGTAGGAGCCGTCCGAGGGGATGCCCATGGAGGTCCAGTCGCCGGCCGCGGTGCCGTTGACCCAGGTGTGCACGTGATCGATGGCGGCGTTGGCGGCGGAGGCGGCCGAGGACGCGCCCCGGGCCTCGATGATCGCGGCGCCGCGCTTGGCGACGGTCGGGATGAAGGTGTCGGCCAGCCACGCCTGGTCGCCGACGGCCTCGGCGGCGTTCTTGCCGGCGACCTCGGCGTGGAAGATGTCCGGGTACTGGGTCGCGGAGTGGTTGCCCCAGATCGTCAGCTTCTTGATGTCCGAGACCTGCGCGCCGGTCTTCTGCGCCAGCTGCGAGATGGCGCGGTTGTGGTCCAGGCGGGTCATCGCGGTGAAGCGCTCGGCCGGTACGTCCGGGGCGGCGGCCTGGGCGATCAGGGCGTTGGTGTTGGCGGGGTTGCCGACGACCAGGACCTTGATGTCGTCCGCGGCGTGGTCGTTGATGGCCTTGCCCTGCGGCTTGAAGATGCCGCCGTTGGCCTCCAGCAGGTCGCCGCGCTCCATGCCCTTGGTACGGGGGCGGGCGCCGACGAGGAGGGCCACGTTCGCGCCCTCGAAGGCCACGTTCGGGTCGTCGGAGATGTCGATGCCGCGCAGCAGCGGGAAGGCGCAGTCGTCGAGCTCCATGGCGGTGCCCTCGGCGGCCTTCAGCCCCTGGGGGATCTCCAGGAGGCGCAGCTTGACCGGCACGTCCGCGCCGAGCAGGTGACCGGAGGCGATGCGGAAGAGGAGGGCGTAACCGATCTGGCCGGCCGCGCCGGTGACGGTGACATTGACGGGAGTGCGGGTCATGGCGATCTCCTGCGCGCTGTTTTCTGGGGGCCGAGCCCCCGTGCCGCGTAGGTGGCGGTGGGAACCCCTGCCCATGTACCGAGATCTCTTGGTGTCGAGAGACCCGGCCGTCAGGCTATCGGACCGCCGCGGCGCACCGCCCCCGGGCCGGTGTGGAACGCCTCACCGGCCGGCCCGCGGGCCCCGCGGACGCGGGGCGGGCGGCCGTCCGCTCAAGGAGGGGGAGCGCGGACGGCCGCCCGGTGATGCCGCACCCGTGGGGGTCATTGATCCCCCTGCCCCGGATCCGCGCGGGCAATCCCCCTCACCGTGGATCCTCTCGCTACGGGTGGTATGCGGCGTACATCCTGGTACGTACCGGCTGTTGGCGGCGTCCTGATCGGTTACGACGGGCCGCCGCCCCGGGGCACCTCACCCGGTGGTCTGCCCTGTACCCGTACCCGAACTCGATCCCGACCCGGATCCCGAACCCGACCCCGCCGGCACCGGCTTCGCGCAGCCCTTCCCGCCCGCCGTGGTCGTCCCGCACGCGGTGACCTTGGCCGGGTCCCCGGGCACCGGGACCATCGCGGTGTACGCGTCGCCGTCCTGCCCGGCAGCGGCCTTCTCGGTCCGGCCCGCCGAACTGATCGACGCCTCGTCTCCCGGCGCGGCCCCGGTGATACGCGCCCAGGCGGCGCCGCACACCTTGCTGTAGCGCACCTCTATCAGGGAGCTTCCGGCGAACCCGCGCGACGGGCTGGTGGCGTTCCGGCCGCCGCACCCCATGGCCTCGGGGTCCTTGCCCGCGCAGTCCGTCCCGGCGCACTTCACGCCCGCCGGCAGCACCGGCTTCTTGCTCGGGGACGCCGACGGCGCGGGCGTGGCCTGCTTGCCTTCCTTGCCGCCGCCGATGTCGAGCAGCAGCACCGCGGCGGCGATCATCAGCAGCGCGCCGACGACGCCCGCCAGGAACATGGTCACGCGCCGGCGCCGGAGCTGCCGGTCGGCGTCGTCCGGAGGGCTCGCGGGCGGCACGGGCCCCGCCGGGTGGCGCGCCGCCTCAGGCCCCGTCGTACGGCCGCCGGAGCCCTGCCGCGGCACGTCGTACGGAGATGCCTCGTGGCGGGGCGGCGGGGGCACGGGGGCGGCGACCGGGTCGGCGGACAGGCGGGGCCAGACCACCCGGTCCGGCCGGTCCGGCCGGTCGGTCCGGCCGGGTTCCTTCGCGACCGGCTTCAGCGGCGTCGTGCCCGGTGACGTGGGCGGTGCGGGCGGGGAAGTGGGCGACGCGGGCGGTGCGGGCGGGGACGCTGCCATGCCGGGGAAGTCCGCGGCGGACGGCAGTTCGTCGCCGCGCCGCGGCGGCGCGGCGGGCGACGGCGCCTTCCCGGACCCACCACTCTGCTCTTCGCCCTTGTCGCCCCCTCGGCGTCCCGGTCCTTGGCCTTGGTCTTGCCCTTCTCCTTCGTACGGGACTTGGCCGACTTGCCCGGCACCGGCCCGAACTCCCCCAGCGCGGCCCGCGCCTGGGCCACCCGGATCGCCTCCATGGTGACGTCGTGCCGCATCTCCGAGCGGCTCCAGGCGCGTTCGGCCAGTTCCCACAGGGTGGTCAGGTACCCGGTGTGCGTGCCGGTCGCCTCGGCCAGTGCGATCACGGCGCGCTGCGGCGGCAACAGCCGTCCGTTGAGGTAGCGCTCCCACGAGGTCTTGCTGTACCCGGTGCGGTCCGCGACCGCGGCGACACTCAGGCCGCTGCGCTCCACGAGTCCGCGCAGCTGTCCGGCGAACTCCTTGACCTGTGGGTCGAGTTCTTCCGGTAGCGCCCTCCAGCGAGGCATTGCCTCCCCTAACCCCCCGTGTGCGCCTGGTTGCGCCTGTCGAGTGCTCTGGTGCTCCGCTCCTTCGCCGGGGCGCGACCCCCGCGGCCCGCCCGGCCGTTACTCAAAGAGATGCTCAGAGCCAGGATGCCAGTTCCCTTCTCCCGGGCGCACGGGAGCGTTCGGGTACCGGACACGCGGACGTGCACGCCCGTACACTTCCGCCCTCCCCGCTCCGGCCACGCCGGGCGCGTCCCCGCCCGGCCGCCGCTCAGGCCACCAGGCCCCCATAGCGCCTCAGCCGCCGGCCATCGCCTTCCGCACCCCGATGTCGAGCGCGTCCAGGAACTCCTCCGTGGTCAGGTACGGCTGGTTCGCCGAGACGAGCCGTGCCAGGTCCTTGGTCATCCGGCCGCCCTCGACCGTCTCCACGCAGACCCGCTCCAAGGTCCGGGCGAACCCGACGACTTCGGGGGTTTCGTCCAGTGCGCCGCGGTGGGCCAGGCCGCGGGTCCACGCGAAGACCGAGGCGATCGGGTTGGTGGAGGTGGACTTGCCCTGCTGGTGGCGGCGGTAGTGCCGGGTCACCGTGCCGTGGGCGGCCTCGGTCTGCACGGTCCGGCCGTCGGCGGACATCAGGACCGAGGTCATCAGGCCGGGTGAGCCGAACCCCTGGGCCACCACGGCGGACTGGACGTCGCCGTCGTGGTTCTTGCAGGCCCAGACGTAGCCGCCCGGCCACGTGAGCGCCGCGGCGGCCAGGTTGTCGATCAGCCGGTGTTCGTAGGTCAGGCCGCGGGCATCGAATGCGGCCTTGAACTCGGCGTCGAACACCTCTTGGAAGAGTTCCTTGAACCGGCCGTCGTACTTCTTGAGGACGGTGTTCTTGGTGGTCAGGTACACCGGGTACGAACGGGCCAGACCGTAGCGGAAGGCGGCGCGCGCGAAGTCGCGGACCGACGCGTCGTGGTTGTACATGGCGAGTGCGACGCCGGGCCCGGGGAAGTCGTGGACCTCCAGCTCGACCGGGTCGCCGCCGTCCCGGGGCGTGTAGGTCAGGGTGAGGGTTCCGGGGCCCGGGATCCTGAGGTCGGTGGCGCGGTACTGGTCGCCGAAGACGTGCCGGCCGACGACGACGGGCTCGGTCCAGCCCGGTACGGGCCGCGGCAGGTTCGCCATGATGACCGGCTCGCGGAAGAGGGCCCCGCCGAGGACATCGCGGATGGTGGCGTCGGGCGAGCGGTACATCGCCTTCAGGCCGAACTCCTCGACGCGCGCCTCGTCCGGGGCGATGGTGGCGCACTTGACGCCGACGCCGTACCGCTCGATCGCGTGCGCGGCGTCCAGGGTGACCTGGTCGCCGGTGGCGTCCCGGTGCTCGATGCCGAGATCGAAGTACTCCAGGCCGACGTCGAGGTGGGGCAGGACCAGCCGGTCCCTGATGGACGACCAGATGACGCGGGTCATCTCGTCGCCGTCCAGCTCGACGACGGGCCGGGCAACCTTGATCTTGGCCATGAGGCGCCAAGCTACCCGGCGGCGGGACGCCGCGGCCGCCCCTGGGGGGCGGCGCGCGGGCGGACGTCACGCGAATGGCGTGCGGGAGCCGGTGCGGCCCCGGCTCACCACACCGTGAGGTGCACCAGGTCGTCCAGGAACGAGATCTTCAGCCACGGCTTGGGCTGCGCCATCAGGGCCAGCAGGACGATGGCCAGGCCCAGCCCGCCGTACGTCGCCATGTCCGTGAAGCGGGACCGTACGGCCAGCATGCCCACCTTCGGCAGCACCCGCCGCAGCACCGCTCCGCCCAGCAGGGACAGGCCGATCAGGAGCGTCCCGATACGGAAGCCGTCGAGGGCGACGATGAACAGCCCGAGGGCCACCCCGCCCATGACGGCCAGCAGCGGCCACTGCCGGGCGGGCGGGGCGGCGCTGCCGGGCGCGGTACGGGCGCCGCCCTCCGGCCGTGCGGTGTCGGTGGTGATCCGCGGGAAGCGGCGCGAGGGCCGCTGCGGCTCGGAGGCGCCTTCCGCGTGCGCTTCGGCACTCATGGGTGGCAGTCCTTTCCCTGTCCGTTGTCCCTGTTCCGTTCTGGTGCCGCGGGCGGCCGCCGGTTCAGCCCGCGGCGCGCTCGGCCGCCTCGACGACGTTGACCAGCAGCTGGGCGCGGGTCATCGGGCCGACGCCGCCCGGGTTCGGGGAGATCCAGCCGGCCACCTCGGCGACGCCGGGGTGCACATCGCCGACGATCTTGCCGTGCTCGTCCCGGCTGACACCGACGTCCAGCACGGCCGCGCCCGGCTTGACGTCCTCGGGCTTGATGATGTGCGGCACCCCGGCGGCCGCCACGACGATGTCGGCCTGCTTGAGCTGCGCGGCCAGGTCACGGGTGCCGGTGTGGCACTGGGTGACGGTGGCGTTCTCGGACTTGCGGGTCAGCAGCAGCGGGATGGAACGCCCGACGGTGATGCCGCGGCCGACCACGACCACCTGCGCCCCGTTGATCGTCACGCCGTGGTGGCGGAGCAGCTGGATGATGCCGTACGGGGTGCAGGGCAGCGGCCCTTCGATGCCGAGCACCAGACGGCCCAGGCTCACCGGGTGCAGGCCGTCGGCGTCCTTGGCCGGGTCCATCAGTTCCAGGACGCGGTGGGTGTCGATGCCCTTGGGGAGCGGCAGTTGGACGATGTAGCCGGTGCAGGCCGGGTCCTCGTTCAGCTCCCGTACGACGGCCTCGATCTCCTCCTGCGTGGCGGTGTCCGGCAGTTCCTTCTGGATGGAGGCGATGCCGACCTGGGCGCAGTCGCGGTGCTTGCCGTTGACGTACCAGCGGCTGCCCGGGTCGTCACCGACCAGGAGGGTGCCGAGTCCGGGCGTGACGCCGCGGGCCTTCAGTGCCTCCACACGGACGGCGAGTTCGGACTTGATCGCGGCGGCGGTGGCCTTGCCATCGAGAATCTGGGCGCTCATACCCCCATCCTCCCGGATGAAGCCTCTCCCGTTCCAATCAGGGCGCCCTATCGGGGCGCGCTATGGCCGCTGGCAAGAGCGATGACCGGAGATGACCGAAATGAAATTGCGCAAGCGATCATTGCGCTTGCACAACACCTGCCCCTCTTGACTGGACAAGAATATTGCGCAACTAGAAAGATTGCCGTTCAGTGCCGCAGGCATCATCGGGGGCGGGCCACTGATCCCAAGGTTTCCTCCGAGCACGCCCTGCCGTCCCCCACTGAACACCAACGGAGGAAACCAGCCAATGAGCTTTGGCGACCCGAACAATCCCTACGGCCAGCCGCAGGGGCAGCCCAACCCGTACGGCCAGCAGCCGCAGGCCCCGTACGGCCAGCCGCCCCAGGCACCGCAGGCCCAGCCGGGGTACGGCTACCCGCAGCAGGCGCAGCCCCAGCCGGGCTACGGCTACCCGCAGCAGGCCCCGCCGCAGCCGCAGGCCCCGTACGGCCAGCCGCCGCAGGTGCCCCAGCAGCAGGCGTACGGCTACCCGCAGCAGGGCTCCCCGTACGGCCAGCAGCCCGGAATGCCGGGAATGGGCGGGCCGCAGCCCTACGCCAGCTGGGGTGCGCGGGTCGGCGCGGCGCTGCTGGACGGTCTGATCGTCGGTGTCGTTCCGACGATCCTGTACGTCGTCGCGGGCTTCGTGGCCGCGTCCAGCACCGTCTCGGTGCCGGACACGTCCTACTGCGGCACCGATTACCAGTGCATCTCGGACGCCTACCACAACGCCAACAACACCAGCACGCCCGTCTTCGCCGTCATCCTCATGGTGGTCGCCGCCCTGATCACGCTCGCCGGCGGCCTCTTCCTGATCGCCAAGGAAGGCTCCACCGGCCAGACCCCGGGCAAGAAGGCGCTGAACATCCGCGTCGTGCGGGAGGCGACCGGGCAGCCGCTCGGCTTCGGCCTGGCCCTCGGGCGCAAGATCTGCCACGCGGTGGACGGTCCGCTGTGCGGCCTCGGTTACTGGTGGCCGCTGTGGGACGAGAAGTCCCAGACGTTCGCGGACAAGATCGTCAGCACCGTGGTCGTCCGTACTCAGTAAGACTCCGTACGGCAGCTCATCCAGCCCTGGGCCCCCTCGCGCGAAAATGGCGCGAGGGGGCCTTCGCCGCCCCTTAGGCTCTTACCGATCTCTTACTTCACCCGGGACCGCCGGAACCGTGCAGCACCGGCTGACACCAGGTCACACCGCTCGAAGGACACGCTCGTGAGCTATCCGAACCAAAACCCCTACGGTCCGCCGCAGGGCCAGCCCCAGGGCCCTCCCCAGCCCCAGTACGGCTACCCGCAGCAGCAGCCGATGCAGCCTCAGCAGCCGTACGCGCCGTTCCCGGCCGGTCCCATGGGCCCCGGCGGCATGCCCGGCATACCCGCGCCGCAGCAGATGCCCAGCAGCACCAAGGCCGCCCGCGTCATGCTCTTCTTCCTCGCCGCGACGGGCGTCATCGGCATCATCATCATGGCCTTCAGCCTGAACCAGCTCAGCAGCGCCTCGGCGGACTACAACGGTCTCGGCGGCGACCCCGAGACCATCTTCGCCATCGGCAAGGGCGCCATGGTCTTCGTCATGATCCTCCAGGCCGCCTACGCGGCGGTCGCGCTGGTGCTCGCGCTCCAGTTCTCCAAGGGCGCCAACGGAATCCGTATCGGCACGATCATCTTCGGGTCCGTGTCGATCCTGTGCAGCATTCCCTTCGCCTTCGCGATCTACGGCATCCCGAGCTTCGTGCTCTCCATCCTCATCATCGTCTTCGCGGCGAAGCAGGAAAGCCAGGCGTGGTTCATGCGCCCCCGGTTCTGACTCTCCTGAGCCGGCCGGGCGCGCGCCCGGCACACGCCGAGGCCCGTCCCCGCAGCACGCGGAAGACGGGCCTTTCGGCTGAGGGGGCTCACGGACGGGCCCCGGCGGGCTCAGTGGAAGAAGTGCCGGGTCCCGGTCAGGTACATCGTCACGCCCGCGGCCTTCGCCGCCTCGATCACCTGCTCGTCACGGACCGAACCGCCGGGCTGCGCGACGGCCTTGACGCCCGCCTCCAGCAGCACCTCCAGGCCGTCCGGGAACGGGAAGAACGCGTCGGAGGCGGCGTAGGAGCCGCGCGCCCGCTCCTCGCCCGCCCGCTGCACGGCCAGCTTCGCCGAGTCCACACGGTTGACCTGGCCCATGCCGACGCCGACCGTGGCGCCGTCCTTGGCGAGCAGGATCGCGTTGGACTTCACGGCGCGCGAAGCCCGCCAGGCGAAGGCCAGTTCGGCCAGCTCGGCGTCGCCCAGTGCCTCACCGGCCACCAGCGTCCAGTGGGCCGGGTCGTCGCCCTCGGCCTGGAGGACGTCCTTGACCTGGGCCAGGCCGCCGCCGTCGATCGGCTTGAACTCGGCCGGCGGCTGCGGGCCCTCGGGGCAGCGCAGCACCCGGATGTTCTTCTTACGGGCCAGCACCTCGACGGCGCCGTCCTCGTAGTCCGGGGCCACGATAACCTCGGTGAAGATCTCCGCGACCTGCTCGGCCATCGCCACGGACACCGGGCGGTTGACGGCGATGACACCGCCGAAGGCGGACAGCGAGTCGCAGGCGTGCGCCTTGCGGTGTGCCTCTGCGACGTCGTCACCGATCGCGATGCCGCACGGGTTGGCGTGCTTGATGATGGCCACGCAGGGCTCGGTGTGGTCGTACGCGGCCCGGCGCGCGGCGTCGGTGTCCGTGTAGTTGTTGTACGACATCTCCTTGCCGTGCAGCTGCTCGGCCTCGGCCAGGCCGCCGCAGCCACCGGTGTAGAGGGCGGCCGCCTGGTGCGGGTTCTCGCCGTAGCGCAGCACGTTCTTGCGCGCGTACGTCACACCGAGGAAGCCGGGGAACTCGCCGCCGTCACCCGCGTAGTCCCCCGCGAACCAGGAGGCCACGGCCACGTCGTACTCGGCGGTGTGCCGGAACGCCTCGGCGGCCAGCCGCCTGCGCTCCTGAAGGTCGAAGCCGCCGTCCGCGATGCTCTTGAGCACGTCCGCGTAGCGGTCCGGGTTGACGACGACGGCGACCGAGGGGTGGTTCTTGGCGGCGGCGCGCACCATCGAGGGGCCGCCGATGTCGATCTGCTCCACGCAGGCGTCCGGTTCGGCGCCGGAGGCCACGGTGTCGCTGAACGGGTAGAGGTTCACGACCACCAGGTCGAACGGCTCCACGCCCAGCTCGGCCAGCTGCCGCCGGTGGTCCTCCAGCCGCAGGTCGGCGAGGATGCCCGCGTGCACCTTCGGGTGCAGCGTCTTGACCCGGCCGTCCAGGCACTCGGGGAAGCCGGTCAGCTCCTCGACCTTGGTCACCGGGACGCCGGCCGCCGCGATCCTCGCGGCCGTCGAGCCGGTCGAGACGAGCTGGACGCCCGCCGCGTGCAGCCCCTGGGCCAGTTCTTCCAGGCCCGTCTTGTCGTAGACGCTGACCAGCGCCCGGCGTACGGGCCGCTTCGTTGCTTCGGCGGTCACGGGATCAGTACCTTTCGTCCCTCAATGCGGTAGCCGTGCCGGGCCAGCAGCCCCACGACCTCGACGAGCAGCTTGCGCTCGACTTCCTTGATGCGCTCGTGCAGCGCGGATTCGTCGTCCTCGTCCCGGATGCCGACCACGCCCTGGGCGATGACCGGGCCGGTGTCGACGCCGTCGTCGACGAAGTGGACGGTGCACCCGGTGACCTTGGCGCCGTACGCGAGGGCCTCGCGGACACCGTGGGCACCGGGAAAACTCGGCAGCAGGGCCGGATGCGTGTTGATGATCCGGCCGCCGTACCGGGCGAGGAACTCCGCGCCCAGGATCTTCATGAAACCGGCCGAGACCACGAGGTCCGGCGCGTACGCGGCGACGGCCTCGGCCAGCGCGCGGTCCCAGGCGGCCCGGTCGGCGTGGTCCTTGACCCGGCACACGAAGACCGGCAGCCCGGCCCGCTCGGCCCGCTCCAGGCCGGCGATGCCGTCGCGGTCGGCGCCGACCGCGACCACCTCGGCCCCGTACGCGGCGGCCCCCTCGGCGGCGATGGCGTCCAGCAGCGCCTGCAAGTTCGTACCGGAACCGGAGACGAGCACGACGATGCGGGCCGGGGAACCGGAAACGGCGGCGGAAGCGGATGAAGAGGAAGCGGAGGCCACGGCGGGACTCTTTCTCGCGCGGTCTGCTGTACGGCGGTACTGCTGTACGGCGGTGTGCATGTTGTGCGGTCGTACAAAACCATGGGTAGCCGAAAACCGGGGAACCCTACGAAGGCGCCGACCGTCAGCAACGATACCGGCACACCGCGCGGCCCCCACGGGACGGGGGCGCACGCGAGAGGTAGCGTCGGGCGTGAGAACGCACGCTGTTCGTGGTATCCGCCCGCCCGGCCACCCGTCGGACGTACGGACGAGACAAGGGGAAGACACACTCCAGATGCCGGACCGACGCCGCCGCGCGGCCCTCCTCCTCGCTCCCCCAGCCCTCGCTGGGAGGTACCCCCAGCCAGCAGCCGCTCCCGGGGCGGTGCTGCTGCGCGAGCGCAAGCCGTCCTCCGATGCCGCGGGGGCGGGTGCTTCGGGCTCGTCCGGCTCGTCGGGTTCGTCCGGCTCCGGCTCGTCCGGCTCCGGCTCGTCCGGGGGCCGGCCAGGGAGCGGGCCCATTCGCACCCCTCCAGTCAGGACTCGGGAGGGCAGGGCGGGAGCGGGCCGGGTGGAAGCGGTCAGGACGGAAGCGGCCAGGACGGGCGGGACCGTGACAATCCGTTCGCGCCGCCGCCCGCCGACGCTCCCGAGCAGCCGTGGCAGCCCCGCGACCACGGGCAGGACCAGGACGGCGGCCAGGACGGCGGCCAGGAGGGGCCGGGCGACCGGCAGCAGTCCTCCTGGGGCAGTCACTGGAGCAGTCGGCAGCCGGGCCGCCAGGGCGGCGGCTTCGGTTCGCGCCAGGGCGGCCGCAACAACCAGCAGGGCCAGAGCGGACAGGGCGGTTCCGGAGGCGGGCTGCGCTGGGACCCGACCGACCCCGCCCAGCGCCGCGCGCGCTACGCGCTGCTCGCCGGCATGTGGGGCTTCTTCTTCGTCCTGTTCAACCTGCCGGAGATCGCCCTGCTGCTGGCGGCGCTCGCCCTGTACTGGGGCATCAGCTCCCTGCGCGCCAAGGCGGCGCGTACGGGCAACGGCGCACGGTCCGGCAGCGCGCGCGCCACGATCGCCGACCTCACGGGCCAGGCCGAGCCCCGTACGGACTCCGGCGCGTCCGCCGCAGGCCGCACCCCGCCCGTCTCCACCCGCCCGCAGACGACCGCCGCGGTCGCCGGCCTGGTCACCGCGACACTGGCGCTGGCCATGGTGGCGGCCACCTACACGGTCCAGCTCGTCTACCGCGACTACTTCACGTGCGTGAACGACGCCCTGACCCGCTCCGCCCAGCACGCCTGCGAGAAGCAGCTCCCCGAGCAGCTGCGCCCGCTGCTCGGGGCCGACAAGGAGTAGCCCGGTCGGAGCCGGACCCCGCGTCTCTCTCAGCCGCCGCCCCCGGGGTCGGCGGCTGAGGTGTTTCCGGGGTCTGCGTCATGGGGCGGTGCGGCGGGTTCGAAGGCGGTCATCAGGCCGCCGGAGGAAGCCCGGAGCGCCGACCAGCGGGCCCGGCGGGTACTGGCGTCGTGCCAAGGGGCGGGTGGGGGTGACGGGGATGACGGGGGTGACTGGGAGGACGTAGGTGACAGGGATGACGGGTGTGACGGGGGCGTGAGAGATCCGGGGGCCGTGGACGGCGGCGGGGTGCGGGGGCTCGGGTGGTCGCGGCCGTACGGGACGTCGCTGCCGGCCGTACGGCGGTGCCGGGCCCGGTGGCGGGCCCGACGGCGGGGAGGCCGGGCAGCGGTACGCCGTACGGCCCGTCGTCGGGCTCGGAGGACCGTACGCCGCAGCGCCGCCCAGCAGAGGCGGCAGGCGGCCCCCGCCCACCCTCCGGCAGCGCGGAGAACCACCACGGCGAGCCGTTTTCCACCGCGCCACACCCGCTTGCGGAGCTTTTCGCGCGGCTTCCGTACGGGCTTCGGCGGGCGCGGCACACCGCGCAGCCACCAGGCCCGCACGACGAGAGCGCCCGGAATGCCGATGAGCGCCGTCCAGCTCAGCGCCGCCAGCCCCGTCTGCCACCAGCTGGGCCCGAAACGGGCCAGCGCCGCGGTGCCCAGTGCGCCGCCCGCCAGGCCGGCGAGCAGCGCCGACGCCACCGCGCAGCCGAGCGCCGCGAGCCCGGCGGCCGCGGCGGTCCCGCGCCAGCCGGTCCATGCGGGGGCCGGCGTTGTCGGGGCGGGGGCTGGCGTCGTCGGGGCGGGGGGCGCGGCGTCGGGACTGGTTCCGGGACCGTGCCCGGTTTCGGTCCCGGTTTCGGTCCCAGTCCCGGTTTCGGCCTCGGCCCCGGTTTCGGTTCCGGTTCCGGTTTCGGTCCCGGCCCCCGTCCCGGCTTCTGGCCGGGCAGCGGTTCGGGAGGCGGCCGCGTACGCCTTCGCGGGCAGCGCGGCGTACCGGGCCAGCACCACGCCGACGGCGAGCGGCACCACGGCGGTCAGCCAGTGCAGCGGAGCGGTGTCGCCCGCGTCCGGGACCATGCCGAGCAGCGGGAAGTGTGGCAGGGCCGGATGGCCGGTGGTCGCGAGCGGGCCGACCGTGCTGCCCGCGCCGAGCGTGAAGCCGGGGCCGAGCCCGTAAGCGACTCCCCATACGACGGTGTTCGGCAGCAGTACGAGGCTGAGCAGCAGCACGGTGCACCGGCCCGCCCAGTCGTGGGTGAGCGCGAGGAACTCGGACCGGACCGCGGGCGCGTGCCAGCCGAGCGCGAGGAGCGCCAGCAGGGCGCCGCCCAGCAGCAGCGCCAGGAGAGCCGCGGCACCCGCGCGCGCCGCGGCGGCCAGCCGACGGCCTCGCAGCGAGGCCCGCAGCCCGACCGGCAGCCGGTCGTGCGCGCGCTGGACCGGGTCGGGCAGCGGCACGAAGGCGGCGGGCCCGAGAGAGCGCCAGGCCGCCACGGCCAGGGTCGCCACGGCGACCAGCGGTACGTACAGCAGCGCACTGAGCGGTTCGACGCGCAGCGGGCCCGCCGAGGCGTACAGCAGGGCGGCGGCCGCGACGAGCAGATACCCCGTCAGCAGCCAGCCGAGCAGCTGGCGGGGCGTGGGCTCCGGGTCGATGTCCTCGGGGTGGAGGAGGCTGGGGCAGGCGGGCTTCGGAGGGCGGGCGGGCTGCGGCGGGACTTCGAGGATGTGCCGGCCGGACCGGTACAGCAGCCAGAGGGGCAGGGCCATCAGGAGCAGCGGCGTCACGGCGACGGGCGAGGCGCCGCCGGTGGCGGCCACGGTCCGTACGAGGTCGCTGCCGTGCGCGAGGAACCACAGGTCGGCGGCGAGGTGCAGGGCGCGCGACGGGTCGGTGTCCGGGTACGGGGAGACCACCCAGAGCAGCAGTACCGCGACGGCGAAGGCCCCGAGCCCGAGCCCCGCCGCCAGCACTCCGCCGAGGAAGGCGGTGCCGAGCGCGGAGGACCGCTGGGTGGAGGCCCGGCCGCGCGACGACAACGTCGGGCCGCGGTCGGTCAATTGGCTCACACGGCCATGCTGCCAACAACACACGTTTCCGCCATGGAGCAGGCGATTACCGGCCGTGTCGCTCAATATATGCTTATGTACCTTTTCACGTTGCCGCGACGCGTCGGACGCAGGGAACACACGGAACGCACGGGGAAGACTTCCGGAACGACGCCGGGAGCATCCGACGCCCCGTCAGCAGAGCAACCACAGCCTCGACCTGACGTAGCATCAGCGACCGCACACCTCACCCCCGCAGCCGCCTTCGACGCCCTGTACACCCGGCACGCCCACGACCTGACCCGCCAGGCGATCGTGCTCACCGGCCAACCTCACCTCTCCCAGGAAGCCGTCGAACGGTCGTTCCAGGCGGCCTGGCAGCGCTGGCCCGAGGTGGCGGTCGACCCCGACCCGGCGGGCCGGTTGCGCGCCATGGTGCACGAGTACGCGCTGTCGCCCTGGCACCGTATGCGCCCGGGTCTGCGCGCCGGGCAACGGCCGTCGCCCAGGGTGCCCGCCGCGCCGCCCGCCGCTCCCCCGCAGCGCGCGCTGCGGGACGCTCTGCTCAGCCTGCCCGCGACCTACCGGCGGGCGCTGCTCCTGCACGACGGCCTCGGCCTGGACCTGAGCGAGACGGCGGCCGAGGTGGAGGCCAGTACGCCCGCGACGGCCGGGCGGCTGCTGCACGCGCGCCGGGCCGTGGCCGAACGGGTGCCGGCGTTCGGTCTGGCCGCCGCGACGCCGGTACGCCAGCGGGAGATCCTGCGCGAACGGCTGGCCGGGCTGGCCGCCCTGTATCCGGTGGCGCCGCCTGCCGCCGCAGCCGTACGCACGGGCGGCGAGCGGACGGCCGGCCGGATGACGCAGGGCGCGTTCGGGCTCACCGCTGTCATCGCGGCGGCGACGGCCTTCACCCTCGTCAACGCGACGACGGGCCCGCTCCCCGGTCGCCCCGAGGCCGGCCCCCGGCCCTCTCCGCGTCCCCCACACCTGGCGCGAAGGCCCAGGGCCCCCGTACGGAGCAGGCGCAACACGCCCGCACCCGGCAGCAGGCCGCGGCCGGCGAACCGGTCCGGCGGAAGGTGGTCCGGTCCGGCCTCCTCGCTCCGGAGGCGCGGTAACCGGGGGCAAGGCGGGGAGAGGAGGCGGGGACGGATCACGGGCACGGGCAGGGCCGGGGGGCGGAGGCCAGTGTCAGCGTCAGGGACGGAGGCCGGGGGCAGCCCCGTACAAGAGGCCGGGAGTCAGGCCCGTACAAAAGGCCGGGATCAGGCCCGTACAAAAGGCCGGGATCAGGCCCGTACAAAGGCGCGGGCCCGCACCCCCGCGAGGGGTACGGGCCCGCGTCCGACGCGTGGCGCGATCAGCCGACGAGGATCTCGCGCGCCAGGCGCGCGGTCTCCGACGGGGTCTTGCCGACCTTGACGCCGGCGGCCTCCAGGGCCTCCTTCTTCGCCTGGGCGGTGCCGGAGGAGCCGGAGACGATGGCGCCGGCGTGGCCCATGGTCTTGCCCTCGGGCGCGGTGAAGCCCGCGACGTAGCCGACGACCGGCTTGGTGACGTTGGCCTTGATGAAGTCGGCCGCACGCTCCTCGGCGTCGCCGCCGATCTCACCGATCATGACGATCAGCTCGGTCTCCGGGTCGGCCTCGAAGGCCTCCAGGGCGTCGATGTGGGTGGTGCCGATGACCGGGTCGCCACCGATGCCGACGGCCGAGGTGAAGCCGATGTCCCGCAGCTCGTACATCATCTGGTAGGTCAGAGTGCCGGACTTCGACACCAGACCGATCTTGCCGGGCTTGGTGATGTCGCCCGGGATGATGCCGGCGTTGGACTGACCGGGGGTGATCAGGCCGGGGCAGTTCGGGCCGATGATGCGGGTCTTGTTGCCCTTGCTCGACGCGTACGCCCAGAAGGCGGCGGAGTCGTGCACCGCGATGCCCTCGGTGATCACGACGGCCAGGCCGATCTCGGCGTCGATCGCCTCGACGACGGCGGCCTTGGCGAACTTCGGCGGCACGAAGATGACGGAGACGTCGGCGCCGGTCTTCTCCATCGCCTCGGCGACCGAGCCGAAGACGGGTACGGAGGTCCCGTCGAAGTCGACCTCGGTGCCCGCCTTGCGCGGGTTCACGCCGCCGACGACGTTGGTGCCGTCGCCCAGCATGAGCTTGGTGTGCTTCATGCCCGTGGCACCGGTCATGCCCTGGACGATGACCTTGCTGTCCTTGGTGAGGAAGATAGCCATGGTGGTCTGGTTCCCTCTGTCCCTTACTTCGCGGCCGCGGCGAGCTCGGCGGCCTTGTCGGCCGCGCCGTCCATGGTGTCCACACGCTGGACCAGCGGGTGGTTGGCGTCGCTCAGGATCTTGCGACCGAGCTCCGCGTTGTTGCCGTCCAGGCGGACGACCAGCGGCTTGTTGACGTCCTCACCCTTGGACTTGAGCAGCTCCAGGGCCTGGACGATGCCGTTGGCGACCTCGTCGCAGGCGGTGATGCCGCCGAAGACGTTGACGAACACGGACTTGACGTCCGGGTCGCCGAGGATGATCTCCAGGCCGTTCGCCATGACCTCGGCGGAGGCGCCGCCGCCGATGTCGAGGAAGTTGGCGGGCTTGACGTTGTCGTGCTTCTCACCGGCGTACGCGACGACGTCCAGGGTGCTCATGACGAGACCCGCGCCGTTGCCGATGATGCCGACCTGGCCGTCGAGCTTGACGTAGTTCAGGCCCTTGGCCTTGGCGGCGGCCTCCAGCGGGTTGGCCGCGGCCTTGTCCTCCAGGGCCTCGTGCCCGGGCTGGCGGAAGTCGGCGTTCTCGTCGAGCGAGACCTTGCCGTCCAGGGCCAGGATGCGGCCGTCCTTGGTCTTCACCAGCGGGTTGACCTCGACGAGGAGCGCGTCCTCGGCGACGAAGGTCTCCCACAGGGTCACCATGGCCTCGGCGACGCCCTCGGCCACCTCGGCCGGGAACTTCGCCTGCGCGACGATCTCGCGGGCCTTCTCGATCGTGACGCCCTCGTTGGAGTCGACCGCGACCTTGGCGAGCGCCTCGGGGTCTTCTCCGCGACCTCCTCGATGTCCATGCCGCCCTGCACCGAGGCCATGGCCAGGAAGGTGCGGTTGGTGCGGTCGAGGAGGTACGAGACGTAGTACTCCGCCTCGATCTCCGGGGACAGCTCGGCGATCATCACCTTGTGGACCGTGTGGCCCTTGATGTCCATGCCGAGGATGTCCGTCGCACGGGCGACGGCCTCGTCCGGGTTCGCCGCCAGCTTCACGCCGCCGGCCTTGCCGCGGCCGCCGACCTTCACCTGCGCCTTGACGACGGACTTGCCGCCGAGGCGCTCGGTCGCCGCGCGTGCCGCCTCAGGCGTGTCGATGACTTCACCGGCCAGCACCGGTACACCGTGCTTGGCGAAGAGGTCCCTCGCCTGGTACTCGAACAGGTCCACGCGCGTCCGTCCCTTGTCTACTCAGAATCGCCGTAGTGATCGCGGTTCGTTGTCTGCATGGGCGTGCCGCGAAGGGCAACGTGACTGCGCTGTCACTGAGGGAGGCGTACACGGTGACCGGTACGCGGCATGTCCGTCTCGCAGGTTATCCCCGCAGGACCGGCCTCCCTAAATCGCAGATCACACTGCGGCGGTGATAACAGTCACAGAGACGGTGGTCACAGATCACACAGGGGTACGGGCGGGTGGCCGCCAGGTGGACGAGTCGCTTCGCCCGTCCGCCCGGTCCGCCCGTCCGGTCCCGCGCACAGCGCGAAGCCGGGCGGCTCCCTTCCCAGGGGGAACCGCCCGGCTGCTCACGCACTGCCGTCACGGGCGGCGGTACGGGCGCACGGCACACCACCCTGTGCGCACGCCCGGCCGCCTGGCGGGGAGGGTCAGGCGTTCTGGGTGGAGAGGGTCGGGAGGGTAGTGGTGCCCGGGAGAGTCGGCAGGGTCGTGGCGCTCGGGAGGGTGGGGAGGGTGGTGCCTGGGAGGGTGGGGAGGGTCGGGACGTTGGCGGGGTTGGTCAGGTCGGTGGGGACGGTGGGCACCGCAGGCACGGCGGGCACGGTGGGCACGGCGGGCACGGTGGGCGCGGTCTGGCCCGGGAGCGCACCCCGCAGCCCGGTGGTGGCGCCCTCGGCGATGCCCGAGGCGTCGTCCTTGACGGTGCTGACCAGGCCCTGGGCGAACGGGGTGGCGTCCGTGGCCACGCCCTGCACGAACGGGGCCGCCTGCCCCTCCACGTCACCGGCCAGCTGACCGACGCCGCCGAGGGCCCCTGGACGACCGGCACGAGCTTGCCGACGACACGCTGGGCGACGGGCGGCAGGACGTCGGCGGTGGTGGTGTCGAGGTCGGCGGCCTTACCGAGGTCCGCGACCTTGCCCAGGTCGGTGGCCTTGCTCAGGTCCGCGACCTTGCCCAGGTCGGTGGCCGTGCCCAGGTCCGCGGCCTTGCCCAGATCCGCTGCCTTGCCCAGGTCACCGACCGCGGGCAGTTCCGGGGTGGCGGGCACCTTCGGGGTGGTGGGCAGTCCCGGGGTGGCGGGCAGGTCCTGAGTGTGGACGTCCCCGCCGGTGACCCCGGCGACCTGACCGGCTACGCCGTCCACGGTCTTCTCGGCGGTCTTCTTGACGGCCTTCTTGACGGTCTTCTTGACGGCCTTCTCGGCGGTACCGGCCACGTCACCGGCCGGCAGCTTGTCCCGCACCGCTCCGCCGACTGTGCCGCTCACGGTGTCGGTGACCGTGTCGGTGACGGCGCCCTTCACCGCACCGGCGGCGGGCAGGTCTGCGGTGCCGGGCAGACCGGCCGCGTTGGCGGCGACGGAGCCGAGGGCCCACAGGCCGGAAGCGGCGGCGGCTACGACGATGGAACGACGGATGTGCGTACGCATGGTGGTGAAACTTCCTTCGAATTCAGGGGGTTCGACGGGCAGACCTGTCCCGCCCCCGCGCGGCAGGTCCTGTGCAGACGCGTGGTCTGCGGACGGGGGCCCCGGACGCTGAAGGTCCGGAGGTCTGCCCTAGCCCGGGAATTCGAGGATGTCGGCGGCGCGCTGCCGCGTGGGCGGCTCGGCGGCCGCGAGAACGCCTCCGGGCACCAGCCCGAAGTGTGCGGGATGTGCCGGTACGGCGGCGAACTGGTCCCCGCCACGAGGCCCGTGGCCGTCACCGGTGATGTGCGAGGCCGACGAGGCGGGTGCCTGCGGAAGCTGACCGGGAAGACCAGGGAGCCCGGGGAGCCCGGGAAGGCTGCCGTGGCCCTGGCCGGGCCGCCGCTCCGACGCCGAGTCGGCGCGCTGCACGGGCTGCGACGACGCGCCCATCAGCTCACTCACACTCGCCCAACCAGGCGCACAGTTACCCGAGTTGCCGCTCCCTACGTCCTGCTGATCACCGGCTCCGGAATACTGCGGGCCGGTGCCGCGCTGCGCCCCGGAGCCCTGCCCCGGCTGCTCGCCGTGCTCGTCACCACGCCCGGTGTCGCCGTCGCCGTCCTCGTCGCCGCCGACACCGGGAATCCGGTCCGGCAGCTCTACGGGGAGCGAGTCCGCGTCGGCCATCTGGCGCACCTTGCGCACCACGTCCCGAACCGGCGCGGTGACCGGCGCGGCGACCCGCTCGGCCACTGGCCCAGTGACCGGCTCGGCAGCCTGTGCAGCGGCCGGTGCGGTGCGCTCGGCAACAGGCCGTACGGCCTTGCCGACCGGCGTCTCCGCCACCGTGCCCGCGGCCGTCTTGCCGCCGTGCTGCACTTCCCGTCCGGCGGCGTCCGCCGAGGCCTTGACCGATGCCTGCGGATCAGCCGGAGTTACCGCCCCGACCTGCGGGCCCGTGCTCGCCGAACCGTCCGCCGCCTGCGCGCCGCCGCCGAAAGCGAACCCCAGCACCACGAACCCCGCCAGGAACAGCCCCGCCAGCAGCGCACGCCGCACCGCCGCGGTGCGCGGCAGGCGCGCAGCGGCGAGAGGGGCGGGCGAAGCAGACACGCGAAGATCCTTTGCGACGGGCCGGGGAACGAGGGAAGCCAGGGCGTACGGGAAGCCGGGCATGACCGGCCACGACTCCGCGGCCGATGCAGGCGATGCAGGCCATGCCGACGCTTCGGCGACGCCGACGACCCGGCCAACACGTCGGCGGGCCCCGATCCTTGCACGACAGACCAGGTGCCCCGCAAGCCCCCTGGGGCTCTCGTTACCGTTGCTCCGTCATGTCCGGTATCGGCAGCGGCCGCTTCTCGATCGCGGCCGCCATCACCTCCGGGAAGAGGTCCGGTGTGCAGGCGAACGCCGGTGCCCCGAGGGCCGCGAGAGCTGCCGCGTGGTCCCGGTCGTAGGCGGGTGCCCCTTCGTCCGAGAGGGCGAGCAGTGTCACGAACTGCACTCCGGACGCCTTCATCGCCGCGACACGTTTGAGCATCTCGTCGCGTATGCCGCCTTCGTAGAGGTCGCTGATCAGTACGACGACGGTGTCGGCGGGCCGGGTGATCTGCGACTGGCAGTAGGCCAGGGCGCGGTTGATATCCGTGCCGCCGCCGAGCTGGGTGCCGAAGAGCACGTCCACCGGGTCGTCCAGCTGGTCCGTCAGGTCGACCACCGCGGTGTCGAAGACGACCAGCCGGGTCGCGATGGCCCGCATGGATGCCAGTACCGCGCCGAACACGGAGGCGTAGACGACGGAGGCGGCCATCGACCCGGACTGGTCGATGCACAGCACCACGTCCTTCTTCACCGACTGCGCGGCCCGGCCGTGGCCGATCAGCCGTTCGGGGACGACCGTGCGGTGCTCGGGCAGGTAGTTCTTGAGGTTCGCGCGGATCGTACGGTCCCAGTCGATGTCCCGGTGCCGGGGGCGGCTGACGCGGGCCGATCGGTCCAGGGCGCCGCCCAGCGTGGCGCGGGTACGGGTCGAGAGCTGTGCCTCCAGTTGCTGGACGACCTTGCGCACCACGGCCCGCGCGGTCTCCTTCGTCGTCTCCGGCATGACCTTGTTGAGCGAGAGCAGCGTCCCCACCAGATGCACGTCGGCCTCTACGGCCTCCAGCATCTCCGGTTCCAGCAGCAGCGCGGACAGTCCGAGCCGTTCGATCGCGTCGCGTTGCATGACCTGGACGACGGAGGTGGGGAAGTACGTACGGATGTCCCCCAGCCAGCGGGCCACGCTCGGCGCCGAGGCGCCCAGGCCCGCCGTGCGCGAACCCGGGCCGCCCGGCCCGTCCGGGCGACGGCTCCCGTAGAGGGCGCTGAGCGCCCCGTCCATGGCGGCGTCCTGCCCCCGCAGTTCGCAGCCGGTCCCGTCGGCACCGCCCCCTCCCAGCACCAGCCGCCACCGCCGCAGCCGCTCCTGTGCCTGCGCCTCGCTCGTCCCACTCACTCCGCTCATCCCCGCACCCCCGTTGTCGTCCGCCCCTCCGCGGCGCTCTCCCCGAAGCCCTTCTCCTCGGTGCTCTCCTCCTGGCTCTCCCCGGAGCCCTCCACGAAGCCCTCCTCCTCGGTGCTCTCCCCCTGGCTCTCCCCGGAGCCCTCCACGAAGCCCTCCTCCTCGATGCTCTCCCCCTGGCTCTCCCCGGAGCCCTCCACGAAGCCCTCCTCCTCGATGCTCTCCCCTGGCTCTCCTCGCCTCCCTCGGAGCCCTCCCCGAAGCTCGCCCCGAAGCCCTCTGTGAGGCCCAGCAGGACGCGCAGGGTCGGCAGCACTGCTGCCGCCCGGTCGCGGTCCAGGCCGGGGCCGAAGCCCGGTATCGCCGCTTCCTGGTCGGCGCGCCCCGCGCCGGGCCCGGTGCCTGGCCCGTCGGGGCCGTCGGGTCCGGCCGGGCCGCGGCGTATCAACTCACCGAGCGTGCGCCGCTCTTCGGCCTCGTACTCGGCGAACGTCCGGCGCAGCAGCGGCAGGACGTCCGTGAAGGAGTCCGCCGGCACCTGGGCCAGCCAACGGTCCACCAGGGCGAGCAGGCGTTCGTCGTGCACCAGCAGCAGCCCTCCGGCGTCGCCGCCCGCGAACCCCTCGACCCAGCCCGCCGCCTCGGCCGGCGGGGTGCCGGGTGACAGGGCCAGCCCCATCAGCCGGCCCGCGTCTTCGGAGGTCAGCCGCCCGTCGTCGAGCAGCAGCCGGACCGTGCGCCCACGCAGCAGGCCCGGCACCGTCTCCCGTTCGGCCAGCTTCCGCAGCACCGCCGCCCAACGCTCCCGCAACCCGCCACCCTGGGCCCCCACCTCGCCCCAGGCCCGCGCCTCATCCGGGGTCCCTGCCTCGCCCCGGTCCCCTGCCTCACCCGGACCTGCTGCCCCACCCGAGGCCGCCACCGCCCCCGAGACCACTGCCTCCCCCAGGACCGCGGCCCCGGCCCTGGCCCCAGCTGCCGCTCCCCTCACCGGCCCTTCGTCCATCAGCCCCACCGCGTGGTGCGTCGCGTCCAGGTGCCGGCGCATGTCGGCGGCGCCGTCCGCGTCCAGGCCGGAACAGGCCGGCGGCAGGCCGACGAAGACCCGTTCGGCCAGCCCGGTGGCCACCTCGCCGAGCGCGGCGGCGTCCGTGCCGCGTACGTCGCCGTAGCGGACCGAGCGGACCAGCGCGGGCAGCGCCTGGGCCAGGTGCCCCACGTCCGCGTCGAGTGCGGCCCGGTCCGTGAGCACCCGCACGACCACGGGCAACGCCTCCGGGAGGGTGGCGAGCAGGCAGCGCTCGGCCAGGGCCGTGACGTCGGCGAGGGCGGTGGTCCCCAGGGCGTCGGACGCCGCCTTGGCGGTCGCGGCCGCTTCCACCGTCGTGCCCCAGACACCGGCCTCGGCGGCCCTGACCGACAGTTCGGGCTCCCACCGGAGACGCCAGCTCTCCCGGAACGTGCCGGTGCTCGCACGGGTCCGCACAGGCTCGCCCCACGGCACGCCGAGCAGCCGCAGCCGGTGCAGCAGCCGGCTGCGCCCGGCGTCCGTCTCCTTGCGCAGGTCGAGGTCCAGCTCCCGGTCCGCCGCCTCCGGCTTGAGGCGCAGCGAGCGCTGGCTGCGGGCGATGTCCCGCTGGAGCGGTACGGCCGGGGCGCTGTCCGGCACCTGTCCCAGCACGTCCCCCACCACCAGGCGGTCGTGGATGAGGGCGGACGGCGCGTCGGAGCCCTCGCCGAGCACCGCGCGCACCGCGTCACCGGCCTCGGCCAGTCCCGCCAGCGGTCGGCCGCGCATCGCGGCCAGCGCCTCGGCGAGCCGTACGGCCTCGATGACGTGGGCGGAGGAGACGGCGTAGTCCTCCGCGCGCAGCAGTCCGGCGACCTTGGTCATCCAGCGTTCGACGGGGCGGTCGGGGGCGCTGAAGAGGTGGCCGTACCAGCCGGGCGAGGAGATGCCCGCGCCGTACCCGCTGCGGCGGGAGAGCCTGCGGTGGGTCCACGGCACCCACGTCACCTCGGGCTTCACCTTCGCCAGGCCCTTGAGCAGCTGCCGGTCGGCGGTCACGGTCGTACGCCGGGCCAGCGCCGGGACGTGCCACGCCCCGCACACCACGGCGACGGCGTCCCCGAACTCCCGGCGCGCTTCGCGCAACCGGAGCCGCATATGGGCTTCGCGCACCAGGTCGCGGTCCTGCCCGCCGACGCCGTACGCCTCGCGCAGTGCCCCCATCGCCTCGGCCAACGCCTCGAACGGCGCGAGCGGGTCGGCGACGCCCGCCACACCCCCGCTCCCGGCACCGGTCCCAGCACCGCTCCCGGAACCCTGCCCGCTCCCGGAACCGTCTCCGTGGGCCCGGTGTTCGATCACGTCCTCCCACCAGCGCTCCGGGTCGTCGTACCCGGCGGTCTCGGCCAGCACCGCCACCGGATCGATGCGCGCCTCCACCGCCCGGTCGGCCCCCGTCGTCCCGCCGGGACGGCCGTCCACGCCCGCACCGCCCCCGCCGTCCTCTCCGCCCCGGCCGCCCCCTCCTGCTCCGTCCCCACCATCCCCACCGTCCACGCCGAACGCCCCGTCCTCCCCGAACGCCAGGGAATGCGCCGCGGGCAGATCGATGAAGCGCACCGGTACGTCACGGGCCAGGGCCCACCGGATCGCCACCCACTCCGGAGAGAACTCCGCCAGCGGCCAGAACGCCGCCCGCCCCGGGTCGGCGGGCACATGGGCCAGCAGCGCGACCGGCGGCCGCATCGCCTCGTCGGCGGCCAGGGCCACCAACGCGTCGGCCTCCGGCGGTCCTTCGATCAGCAGGGCGCGGGGCGCGTGGTGCTCCAGGACCTTCCGGACCGCCCGCGCCGAGCCCGGTCCGTGGTGCCGCACCCCCAGCAGCAGCGGCCCGTCCGCCCGGGTGTTCATGCGCCGGCCTCGCGGCAGGCGCGGTAGAAGTCCTTCCAGCCGTCGCGCTCGCGCACCACGGTTTCGAGGTATTCCTGCCATACGACGCGGTCGGCCGCCGGATCGCGTATCACCGCGCCGAGGATGCCCGCGGCCATGTCACCGGACCGCAGTACGCCGTCCCCGAAGTGGGCGGCCAGCGCCAGGCCGCTGGTCACCACGGAGATGGCCTCGGCCGTGGAGAGGGTGCCCGACGGGGACTTGAGCTTGGTGCGGCCGTCGGTGGTGACGCCGTCGCGCAGCTCCCGGAAGACCGTGACGACGCGGCGGATCTCGTCCGTCCCCTCGGGGGCGGGCGGCAGGTCCAGCGAGCGGCCGATCTGGTCGACGCGCCGGGAGACGATGTCGACCTCCTCCTCGGGTGTCGCGGGCAGCGGCAGCACGACCGTGTTGAAGCGGCGGCGCAGGGCGCTGGAGAGCTCGTTCACCCCGCGGTCACGGTCGTTGGCCGTGGCGATGAGGTTGAAGCCGCGCACCGCCTGGACCTCCTGGCCCAGCTCCGGGATCGGCAGCGTCTTCTCCGACAGGACGGTGATGAGCGTGTCCTGGACGTCAGCGGGGATGCGGGTCAGCTCCTCCACCCGGGCGGTCATGCCCTGGGCCATCGCCCGCATGACCGGACTCGGCACCAGCGCGTCCCGGCTCGGGCCGTGGGCGAGCAGCTGTGCGTAGTTCCAGCCGTAGCGGATGGCTTCTTCCGGTGTGCCGGCCGTGCCCTGCACGAGCAGGGTCGAGTCACCGCTGACGGCTGCCGCCAGGTGCTCGGACACCCACGTCTTTGCGGTGCCGGGGACGCCGAGCAGCAGCAGCGCGCGGTCGGTGGCGAGGGTCGTCACGGCGACCTCGACGATCCGGCGCGGGCCCACGTACTTCGGTGTGACGACCGTGCCGTCCGGCAGGGTGCCGCCGAGCAGGTACGTCGCCACCGCCCACGGCGACAGGCGCCAGCGCTCGGGGCGCGGCCGGTCGTCGGCGGCCGCCAGCGCCTTGAGTTCGTCCGCGAACGCGTCCTCCGCATGGGGCCGCAGCACCTGCGCTGAGCCGTCGGCGCCGGGGCCTGCGGCGCCTTCTCCGGTGGTGTACTCGGGCATGGTCTCCCCCTCGTCGCAAGGTCTGCGGCCGGTACCCCGCCTCCGCCGGCCGCTTGCGTGAACCACCTTGCACCACACCACTGACAATCACCGGAGCCCCGGCCCTGACCTGCTACTTCAGCGGCGACATGGCCACGCACCGCGCGGACTCGAAGGCGCCCTTCGCGGTCCGCTTCGTCAGCTGACGGTCCTGGTACGTGACGGAGCAGCTCACCTCGCCGCCGCCCTCGCCGCCGCCCTCGGCGACGACGGCCATGACGGTCGGCGCGGCACCGCGCTTGAGCATGACGGACTCCTGACGAAGAGGGCGGAAAACCCGGAAGACCGCGCCAATCGACCCCGACACGCAAATAGAGTCAAGGTCACGACAAGGGAGTATTTGCTGGTCAGGGCGATTGTCAGTGGGGGCTCGTAGCGTTGGGAACATGAATCCGCAGGGGGAACGCTGGACGTCGGATCACGTGCTCGCGCTCGCGCCCGACGCGCCGTCACGCAAGGCGGGCAGCAGGCTCGCGACACCGGGCTCGTGGCCGGAGACCGGCACACGGGACGGGGCGGTGTGGGGCCTGTGCGAGGGCAGCGGCAGCAAGCCGTACCGCACCGTCGTCGACACGGCCGGGCCGGCCTTCACGTGCAGTTGCCCGAGCCGCAAGTTCCCGTGCAAACACGCACTGGGACTGCTGCTCCTGTGGGCGGGCGAGGAAGGTGCCGTGTCCGGCGGCGAGCCTCCCGCGTGGGTGGAGGAGTGGCTCACCGCCCGTCGGCAGCGCGAGCGGAAGAAGGCAACGGAGCACGTCAACGGCGGTACGGCGGCCGCTGATTCACCGTCAGCGGCAGCGCCCGAGGCCGCGCGGCGGCGGGCGGCGCTGCGCGCCCAGCGGATCGCCGCCGGTGCCACCGAGCTGGAACAGCGGCTGGAGGACCTGCTGCGCTCCGGACTGGCCACCGCGGACCGCGCGGGGTACGGCACCTGGGACGAGACCGCGGCGCGCATGGTCGACGCACAGGCACCCGGCCTTGCCGCCCGCGTACGGGAGTTGGGTCCGACCGTGGCTTCCGGGGCGGACTGGCCGTCTCGGCTCCTCGCGGAGTGCGCTCTGCTCCACCTTCTCGACCAGGCATTCCTGGGCATCGACCGGCTGCCGACCGCGCTGGCCTCGACGGTCCGCACCCGCGTCGGGCTGACCACCGACACGGCGGACGTGCTGGCCGGCCCGGACACCGCCGTCGTGCGCGACCGCTGGCTGGTGCTCGCCCAACAGGACGCCGTGGAGGGCGTACTGACCAGCCGCCGCATATGGATGCGCGGCGAGCGGACCGGGCGTATGGCCCTCCATCTCTCCTTCGGCGGACCTGACCGGGCCCTGGATCTCTCGCTGCCCGGCGGACTCGTCCTGGACGCCGACCTCGCCTACTACCCGGGCGCGCGCCCACTGCGCGTCGTCCTGGGCACCCGGCACGCCGATCCGGTCCCGGTCGCCGGCCCGCCACCGGGCGGCGGCACCGACGCCGCGCTGGCCGCGTACGGCGACGCGCTGCGCGACGACCCCTGGCTGGACACCTGGCCGGTGGTCCTGACCGACGTCGTCCCCATACCGGGGCAGGGGGCGAGCCGTGGCAACTGGCCGACGCGGACGGCGAATCAGCGCTGCCCGTGGACCCGCGCTGTGTGGAGCGGGCGGGGCTGTGGCGCCTGACCGCCATATCCGGCGGCGAACCGGTCACGGTCTTCGGCGAGTGCGGGCACTGCGGCTTCGTGCCCCTGACCACCTGGGACCCGGCGCCGGTCGCTCTGTGACCCGGCCACCCGTCAGCCACCCTCCGCGCCGCCCGCCCAGTCGCCGGTCAGTCGCTCGACCAGCCAACCGCCCAGCCACCCGCGCAGCCAACCGCCCAGCCAACCGATGTCCGATCACCGTCCGGGGGAAGACCATGATCGAAACTCGCAGCACCCACGGCGCCCGCCTCGGCCCCACCGCCGGACCCGGCCCCTCCTGGGAGGAGCTGGTCAGCTCGGCGCTGCTCGGTACGGAGCGCCGCACGCCGCCGGTCGCCGCCCGCGAGGGCCGGAGCACCGCGGCCGCGCTGCTGGACGCCGCCGCGGTGAGCACGGTCCGGCGCCGGGCCGCCCTGCGCCCGGCGCCCGCCCGTGAGCGCCCCGTACCGGCTCCGGCCGACCCGCGGCCGCCGCTGCCACCGGCCGCGCGGCACCGGCTCGCGCTGCTGCTCGCCGACCGGAACGGCACCGGCGGCGGCCACCGCCGCGGCACGGCACCCGACCTGACCGAGCTGCTGCCGCAGTGGCTGGCCACGGCCGCCCAGTACGACTACCGCGCCCCCGAGGCGCTGCTGCCCGCGCTGCTCGACGCGGCCCGCGCGCGGACGGACCTGCGCGCGGCCGCACTGGCCTTCGCCGGGCCGCGGGCCCTGTGGCTGGCGCGGCTCAACGACGAGTGGAAGTTCGCGCTGCGCGGCGTCGGGAGCACGGCCGCGCTGCCCGGCACCGACGAGCCGGAGGCCGTCCACACGCTGTGGGAGGAGGGGCTGTTCGCGGAGCGGGTCTCTCTGCTGGCGGCGCTGCGCCGCCGTGACCCGGCGGCCGGGCTGGCCCTCCTGGCCACCACCTGGCCGAGCGAGCCCGCCGAGGACCGGCTGATGTTCCTCGACTCGCTGCGGGAGGGCCTGTCGATGGCCGACGAGCCGTTCCTGGAGCGGGCGCTGTCCGACCGCAGCCGCAATGTCCGCGGGACGGCCGCCGAGTTGCTGTCGGCCCTGCCCGGCACCGCGCTCGCCGCCCGTATGGCGGACCGGGCCCGCGCCTGCGTCTCCCTCGTCCGTACGGAGGGCGACGCGGATCCGACCGTCACGGGCCCGTCCGTCACGGGCCCGTCCGGCACGGACCCGACCGGCACGAACCCCTCCGGCACGGACCCGACCTGCACGAACCCGACCAGCGCCGCCGGACACGCGGCACGCCCGCCCCGTACGGAAACCGTGGGTACCGACGGCGCCTGGGCGCTCGTCGTCCAGGCCCCGCGTGCGTGCGACGCGGCGATGCAGCGCGACGGTGTGGTGCCCAGGCCGCCGAGCGGCCGGGGCGAACGGGCCTGGTGGCTGAGCCAGCTGCTGGAGGCCGCGCCGTTGGAGTGCTGGAGCGGGTGGCTGGGCGGCCTGGAGCCGGCGGAGATCGTCGCCCTTCCGGTGGCGGACGGCTGGCGGACCGAGTTGCACGACGCCTGGTGCCGGGCCGCCGTACGCCAGCGCGACGCGGCCTGGACACGGGCCCTGCTCGGCCCCCGGCCACCGCCACAACCACCACCGCCACCGCAACAACCACCACCGCCACCGCAACAACCACCACTGCCACTGCCACTGCCACTGCGACGTCCGGCTACGCCTCCCCCGACAGCCCGGCCGGCTCGTCGCGTGACCTGGCGCGGCTGCTGACCGTGCTGCCCGAGGACGAACGGGCCCAATGGGTCGCGGAGTACATAGCGGCCCACGGCTTGTCCGACGCGTTCCGGATGCTCGGGGTGTGCGCGGTGCCGTGGACCGAGCCGCTGGGGCGGGCGGTGGTGGACGCGCTGGACATCGCCCGGGACGCGGGCAGTTATCCGTGGAGTTTCAGCGGCGTGATGGGCCTGGCCGAGCGCTGTCTGGACCCGGACGCCGCGGACCGGCTCGCCATGCTCACGACGCTGACGGACGAGCCGGCGGACGGCTCCCCCGGTGCGGTCGGCTACTGGTCCGAGGCGTTCCTGCGCCTGGTGGGCACGCTACGGCTGCGCGCCACGATGCGGGCGGAGCTGGCCCCGTGACGCCGCCCCGCCCGGTCGGTGTCGCGTCAGGCTGCCAGCTGGCGGACGTTGGCGCGGACCCACTCCACGATCGACGTGGTCGTCGCTCCGGGCGTGAAGATCTCCGCGACGCCCAGTTCCTTGAGGGGCGCGATGTCCGCCTCCGGGATGATCCCGCCGCCGAACACCTTGATGTCCGCCGCGTCCCGCTCCTTGAGCAGCTCTATGACCTTGGCGAACAAGGTGTTGTGCGCACCGGACAGGATGGACAGGCCGATCGCGTCGGCGTCCTCCTGGATCGCGGTGTCCACGACCTGCTCCGGGGTCTGGTGCAGCCCCGTGTAGATGACCTCCATGCCGGCGTCGCGCAGCGCCCGCGCGATGACCTTGGCTCCCCGGTCATGACCGTCGAGTCCCGGCTTGGCCACCACCACGCGGATCGGACCCTGCACACCCATCACTGCCTCCCAGCCCTGCACGGCACGACACGGCTCCTGCACGGGGCAGGGCCGCCGGACCGACATCCGAATGGCGGCCGCGCCGGCCGCCCCAAGCGTGAACGAACGTTATCGCCAGCATCCCGTACCCGGCCGTTTCGTGACACGGAGGGAGGGGGAAATCACACGTTGGGACACGTTCGCTACGCGTTGCGTTCCGCGGTGGTTCACCGGCGGGGCGGACGCCCGGGGAGCCGCAGTGAGGTCGCCGCGCCTCCGCGCCGTCAGCCGCACGGCACGGAGGCCCGGCCGTTGAACGCATCCGTCTTCGTATCCGTACGTCCGGGCAGCAGCTCGTTCACGTACTTGTACGTTGCCGGAAGCGGCTGCCCACGACGGGCTACGGGGGACAGAGTCGTCTCCCGCGTGCCATTCGGGAGGTCGGCCATGATGGCCTTGCCCTTTCTCTGCTGTCTGGCCCGCCCCACCGCGCTGCTGCGCGCGACGGTGATGGAGCTGGCGATCCTCGTCGGGCATCTTCTGCTGTACCCGACCGGCATCCAGCAGGAACAGCACAGCGCCCTCCCCGGCACGCCCCCGGACCCCGGCCCCGACACCGGCCCCACCTCCGGCCCAGAGATCGCCCCTGCCCCCACCCCCGCCTCGCCCCTTTCCCCCGTCCCTTCCCCCTCCTCTCCTCCCCGAGCCCCCCTGCTCCCCACAGAGGGCCGCGCCCACCCACCGGTGCTCCTGCTGCACGGCTTCATCGACAACCGTTCCGTCTTCGTGCTGCTCCGCCGCTCACTGCTGCGGCACGGCTGGCGTCACGTGGAAGCGCTCAACTACTCCCCCTCACCTGCGACCTGCGCAAAGCGGCCGAGCTGTTGGGCCGTCACATCGAGCAGATCTGCGAGCGCACCGGCCACAGCAGGGTCGATCTGGTAGGTCACAGCCTCGGCGGCCTGATAGCGCGCTACTACGCCCAACGGCTCGGCGGCGACCTCCGTGTGCGCACCCTGGTCACTCTCGGTACGCCGCACGCCGGCACCCGCGTCGCGCCGCTGATGTCCGCCCACCCCCTCATACGGCAGATGCGCCCGCATTCCGACGTGATCGAGGAGTTGGCGCGGCCCGCCCCGAATTGCCGTACGCATTTCGTCTGCTTCTGGAGTGACTTGGACCAGCTGATGGTCCCGATCGAGACCGCGCGTATCGATCACCGGGATTTGATCACCCGCAGCGTGCGGGTATCCGGTGTCGGGCATCTCGCCCTCCCGGTCAACGGCGCGGTGGCGGCCGGAATACGGGAGGCGCTCGGTGCCGAGGAGGCCGCGGAGGAGAGCGCGAGCGCCACGTCGGTGGCCTGACCTCCACGGAGCCCGGTCGCCGCCCGCCGACGCCTCGGCGGATCTTCGCCGTGGGCACTTTCCAAGGTCGCGCCCGCCCATTCGATCTTCTGGCGCGCACTCCCGCAGCCCCACGGCGCTTCGAACGCGCTTCGAACGCGGCGCCAAGAACGCGCATAGTGTCCGCCGAAAGGCGGCCAAATGCCCGTTGCCGAGAAGCCCGAAACCTGCCGAAGATTGTCGCCGTCACGTACTGCCGGGTACAGTCGCCGCTAATTCTCCTGCTGCCGAGGCGAAAGAGAAGTGGTGGTGAACGACCGTCACTCGCCGGAGTCCCCTGCTCCGGCTGTCCCCTCTCCCGACGCCTCGTATGCGCACTACCCGGCCTACGGGTCCTACGGACATCAGGACCCCCAGACCGGCCATGCCGCATACGGCGGCGGCGACCCGTACTTCGGCGCGCTCCCCGGCCACCAAGCCCCCGGTGCGCACGACACCGCGCCGTACGGCACCGACGCGTACCGCACCGACGCGTACGGCACCGCCCCGTACGGGACCGACGCGTACGCCGCGTACCCCGCCGATGCCCGGAACGGCGGCTACGACCCGGGTACCCACTCCGCGGGCGCCCATGACACCGGAACGTTCAACTCCGGCGTCCAGGCCACCGGCACCCACCCGGACGCGGCCTACGACCCGTACTCCCACACCGCGTACGACAGCGCGTACGGCGCCACCCACGACGCCTCCTACGACGCCGCGTACAACACCGGTGGCTACCGAGCCGAGGCCCCGGCCGGGCCCGACGGCTACGAGGCCACCGCGGTCTGGGGCGTCGTCGGCGAAGGCCTGATTCCCGGCATCCCCGCGCAGGCGGGCCCGCCGGAGCCGGGCGTTCCGTACGGCGCCGACGCCAGCTCCCAGTGGGAGACCATGACTTGGGCCGGACCGGGCATTCCGGGCCTGGGCCGCCACGGGAACGACCCGTACGAGCCCGGGCAGCCTTACGGTTCCGAGCCTTACGGTTCCGAGCCTTACGCGAACACAAACGATCAGTACCCGTCCGCTTACGGCGGGTACGAGGCGTTTTCCGCCGCCGACCCCGCGGACAACCGATTCGCCGAGGCCCTGACCCAGACCACCCCGGCCATCGGCCCGGACTTCGACGGCGTCAAGCCTGTCGACGACGGCGAGCCCGTCGACGGCCTGGACGACATGCACGGCCCGGACGACATCCACGGCGCCGACGGCGTGTACGCGGACGCCGCCGACATCACGCCCGACGGCAACCCCGCCGCCTCCGCCCCCGCTTCCGTCCCCGGCGCACGCGCCTCCCGCTCACGCCGGGCCGCACCGGGCGGCGGTACGTCCGGCCGCGGCCGCCGCCGTACCGCGAAGCGTTCCGCGCTGCTCACCGTCGCGGTGCCCTCGGTCGCCGCGATGGGCGTGTGCGCCGTGGCCGCCGCCTCCGTCACCAGCGGTGCGGAGAACGGCGCCAAGGACAACACGACGACCCGGGCAGCCGGGGACCCCGCGGCCGTACAGCCGGCCGTGGCCAACAACAAGCTCGACACCCAGCTCGCCAGCCTGAGCGCGGGCGCCGACGATTTCGCCGACCGCGCCAGCCGTACGCAGGAGCGCATCGACCTCAAGGCCCGGCAGGCCGCCGAGAAGCGGCGCAAGATCCAGGAGGCGGCGCGCAAGGAGGCCCTGCGCCCCAAGTTCGCGCTGCCGGTCGCGCAGCACGGGCTGAGCGCGCTGTACGGGCAGGCGGGCCTGAACTGGATGTCCGTACACACCGGTATCGACTTCCCGGTCGACTACGGCACGCCTGTCATGGCCGCCACGGACGGCACCGTACGCACCCAGTTCAACGTCGCTTACGGCAACATGGCGATCGTGACCGCCCCGGACGGCACCGAGACCTGGTACTGCCACCTGAGCACCACGAAGATCCGGGCGGGCAAGGTCAAGGCCGGGGACCAGATCGCCTACTCGGGCGACTCCGGCAACTCCACGGGACCGCATCTGCACTTCGAGGTGCGCCCCGGCGGCGGCTCGGCCGTCGACCCGCTGCCATGGCTGCGCAGCCACGGCCTCAACCCGAACTGACCGGCTGACCGTCCGGCGTCCCGCTCCGGGACGCCGGACGGCCCCGGGACGCCGGACGGCCCCGGGACGCCGGACGGCCCCGTCAGGGCCTCAGAGCTTCTCCACCGGCGCGTACCGCAGCAGCAGCCGCTTCGGCTTCTCGCCGCCGAAGTCGATCGTCGCCTCCGCGTTGTCGCCGCTGCCCTTGACCGCGACGACCGAGCCCAGCCCGAAGCTGTCGTGCGTGACGCGGTCGCCGACCGCCAGCGAGACCACCTCGCGGTCCTTGGCGCGCCGGGTCGCGAAGCCGCTCGGCCCGGCCTTCGTACGCGAGGAGGACAGCCCGGAGCCGAAGCCCCCGCCGCCCGTGCCCGAGAGCGCGCCCATCGAGGCGGAGGGCGTCGCGGGGCCGGTGCGCCGCCAGTCGAGGTACTGCTCCGGGACCTCCTCCAGGAAGCGGGACTGCGGGTTGTACGACGGCTGGCCCCAGGCGCTGCGCATCGTCGCGCGGGTCACGTAGAGCCGCTCGCGGGCGCGGGTGATGCCCACGTACGCCAGGCGCCGCTCCTCCTCCAGCTCCTTGGTCTGGCCGAGGGCGCGCATGTGCGGGAAGACGCCGTCCTCCATGCCGGTCAGGAAGACGGTGGGGAACTCCAGGCCCTTGGCGGTGTGCAGCGTCATCAGGGTGATGACGCCGGAGCCTTCCTCGTCCTCGTCGGGGATCTGGTCGGAGTCGGCGACCAGCGCGACCTGCTCCAGGAAGTCGGAGAGGGTGCCCGGGTTCTCCTCGCCGCGGTCCTGCTCGAATTCCAGGGCGACGGCGGCCAGTTCCTGGAGGTTCTCGATGCGGGTCTCGTCCTGCGGATCGGTGGAGGCCTGTAGCTCGGCGAGGTAGCCCGTACGCTCCAGCACCGCTTCCAGGACCGTGGCGGGGCCCGCGCCGGACTCGACGATGGTGCGCAGCTCTTCCATGAGCGTGTTGAAGCGCTTGACGGCGTTGGCGGAGCGCGCGGCCATGCCGTACGCCTCGTCGACCCGGCGCAGCGCCTGCGGGAAGGTGATCTTCTCGCGGGCGGAGAGCGCGTCGATCATGGCTTCGGCGCGGTCGCCGATGCCGCGCTTGGGCACGTTCAGGATGCGGCGCAGCGGGACGGTGTCCTCGGGGTTGGCGAGGACGCGCAGGTACGCGAGGACGTCGCGGACCTCCTTGCGCTCGTAGAAGCGCACGCCGCCGACGACCTTGTAGGGCAGGCCGACCCGGATGAAGATCTCTTCGAAGACGCGGGACTGGGCGTTGGTGCGGTAGAAGACCGCGACGTCGCCCGCCTTGGCGTCGCCCGCGTCCGTCAGCCGGTCGATCTCGTCGGCGACGAACTGGGCCTCGTCGTGCTCGGTGTCGGCGACGTAGCCGGTGATGCGGGGGCCTTCGCCGGCGTCCGTCCACAGGTTCTTGGGGCGGCGGTTCTCGTTGCGCTCGATGACGGCGTTGGCGGCGCTGAGGATCGTCTGCGTGGAGCGGTAGTTCTGCTCCAGCATGATCGTCGTGGCGTCCGGATAGTCCTCCTCGAACTGGAGGATGTTACGGATCGTGGCGCCGCGGAAGGCGTAGATCGACTGGTCGGCGTCACCGACCACGCACAGCTCACCGGCGGTCTCGGCCGGTCCCACCAGCTCCCGGACCAGGGTGTACTGGGCGTGGTTGGTGTCCTGGTACTCGTCCACGAGGACGTGCCGGAAGCGGCGGCGGTAGTGGTCGGCGACATCCGGGAACGCCTGGAGGAGGTTGACCGTGGTCATGATGATGTCGTCGAAGTCCAGGGCGTTGGCCTCGCGCAGCCGCGCCTGGTACATCCGGTACGCCTCGGCGACCGACTTCTCGAAACCGTCGGCGGCCTGGTCCGCGAAGGTCTCCTCGTCGATGAGCTCGTTCTTGAGGTTGGAGACCTTGGCGCTGAAGGACTTCGGCGGGAACCGCTTGGGGTCGAGATCGAGGTCCCGGCAGACCAGGGCCATCAGGCGCTTGGAGTCGGCCGCGTCGTAGATCGAGAAGGACGACGTGAAGCCCAGCTTCTTGGACTCGCGGCGCAGGATGCGCACGCACGCGCTGTGGAAGGTGGAGACCCACATGGCGTTCGCCCGCGGGCCGACCAGCTCCTCGACGCGCTCCTTCATCTCGCCCGCGGCCTTGTTGGTGAAGGTGATCGCGAGGATCTCGCCCGGGTGCACACCGCGCGCGCCGAGCAGATGCGCGATGCGGTGCGTCAGGACGCGGGTCTTGCCGGAACCGGCGCCGGCGACGATGAGCAGCGGGCCGCCGGTGTGGGCCACGGCGGCCTTCTGCTGATCGTTGAGCCCCTCCAGGAGGGCGGCCGGATCCACCGCGGGGCGGGGGCGCCGTCGCGGTAGTACGGGTCGCGGCCCGGCCCGACGGCGTGCGGGATGCCGCCGGGCACGTCGAAGCGCCCGCCGAACAGGTCGGCCGGGATCTCCTCCGGTGCCGGACCGTCCTCGTCCTCGGGAGGCGGCGGGGGCCCTTCACCCGTGGGTTCGAGGTCCGCCAGGAAGCTGTCGTCAAAGAGGCTGCTCATCGCCCACCGAGTCTAGGCCGCCGCACTGACAGCCCGGCCCGTACCGGCAGAACCGGCCGTGTGAGGTGGCCCGCCCCGCCCCGTCCCGTAGCGGACGGTCACGGTCGGCCACCGCCCCCGTACCGGCCGGGTACGACAGCCACCGTCCCCGTACGGTCACAAGTGACTCGGAACACGCCCCGGACTCGGCAAGATAACGAAAAGGTTTCGGGCATATCGAACATCAGCCTTCACAGGAGCCACACGGGTTGGCTACCGTGCTCGCTCGGGCAGCCCGCGTCCCCGCGGCCGACAGCGTCCGCACGGGCCGCCCCCGCCGAGTCCGGCCCTGCCGCCAGGCACCCGGAGCCGGGGACCCACACGTACCACCGAGGTGAATCGGCCGGTACGGCACACGACGAGAGGCGCCTCGGCGCACCGCCCGGAGCACCACTCGGGGCACCGCCCGGAGCACCCGCTCGGGGCACCGCCCCCGCCCCTCTCCCGCAGCCGTACGGACCGTAGGGCACCCTTCCGTACGCCCGAACCTGACAGCTAACCCGGTAGGCGGTCCACGGAAGGAGTCGCCGGCCTTGGCGTCGCACCGCAAGCCGCGCACCCGCATACTCACCTCCCCCGGCAGCCGCCGTACGGCCGCCGGGCTCACCACCGCCGCCCTCGCCTCCGTCACCCTGCTCTCGCAGACCGCCGAGGCCGCGCCGCGTCAGCCCCGGCAGTCCGTCGAAGAGGTCAGGCAGAAGGTCGACGACCTCTACCGCCAGGCCGAGGTGGCGACCCAGAAGTACAACGGCGCCAAGGAGCAGGCCGACCAGCAGCGCGGCACCGTCGACCGGTTGCTGGACGAGTCCGCCCGGCGCACCCAGAAGATGAACGACGCGCGGCGTGAGCTGGGCGTCTACGCCTCGGCCCAGTACCGCACCGGCGGCCTGGGCCCCACCGCCCAGCTGATCCTCGCGCAGAACCCGCAGCAGTTCGCCGACCGCAGCCACCTGATGGACCGGCTGACCGGCCGGCAGCAGCAGGCCGTCACCGACTACCAGGAGCAGCAGGCCGCCGCCGTACGGCAGCGTGCCGAGGCGACGCGGAGCCTGGAGCGGCTGACCGAGACCCAGGCGTCCCTGAAGGAGTCCAAGAAGGACGTCCAGGACAAGCTGGCCGAGGCCCGGCAGCTGCTGTCGCGGCTGACCGCCCAGGAGAAGGCGCGGCTGGCGGAGCTGGAGCGCAAGAAGGAGGCCGAGGCCAAGCGCAAGGCCGAGGAGCTGGCGCGCAAGCAGGCCGAGAAGGAGCGCAGGGAGCGGGAGGACCGCGAGCGGCACGACGGTCCTGGTCAGGGCACCGGTTCCGGGTCGCCGGGCAGCGGTACCGGCGAGGGCTCCGGCGGCGGGACCGGGGGTGGCTCGGTGGACGACGGTTCGTACGCGACCAAGGCCGCCAAGGCGCTCGCGTTCGCCCGCGCGCAGACCGGCAAGCCGTACGTCTGGGGCGCGATCGGCCCGAACTCCTACGACTGCTCCGGTCTGACGCAGGCGGCCTGGAAGGCGGCGGGGGTGTCCCTGCCGCGTACCACCTGGGACCAGGTGAAGGCCGGCGACCGGGTGGCGACCAAGGACCTGAAGCCGGGTGACCTGGTGTTCTTCTACGACGACATCAGCCATGTCGGGATGTACATCGGCGACGGCAAGATGATCCACGCGCCGAAGCCCGGCGCGAGCGTACGGGTCGAGTCGATCTACTACATGCCGATCTACGGAAGCGTCCGGCCGGCATGAGAAGAGGGCCGTGGGGCACCCGCCCCACGGCCCCCGGCAGGCCCTCGTCAGCCGTCGCTCACGTCCACAGCAGGGCGATGAAGATGTTGACCACCGTCAGCAGCCCGACGGCCAGGAAGAGGGGCTTGTCCACCTTCTCCTCGTCGCGCTTCACGTAGACCAGGCCCAGGATCACGATCAGTACACCGAGTTTGACGCCGAGCTTGACGTTGTCGAGCGAGTGGTCCTGGGCCTGGTTGAGGCCGACCAGGGCGATGCCGGTCACCAGCATCGTCAGCGCGCCGTGCAGCATGGCAGGCGTGAAGCGGGCGGTGCCCGCGCTCATCGGCTTCATCTGGGTCAGGAAGCCACCGAGCAGCGAGGCGATGCCGATGATGTGCAGACCCACGAAGACCTTGGTTACTACGTCCATAGTGGTGGATCGTAGCCCTGGCCTCGCGCCACTTCTCACTCAGGTCTGCCTCTCCTGGCGTTCCGGTGCGGCGTTCCGGTCTGGCATTCCGGCCTGGCGTTCCGGTCACAGCCCGTACTCAGCCCGCCTCCGAGGCGTACGAACCCGGACACCGGCGCCCATCGCCGGACCGAAAACGAGCAATACCCGGCAACCGGCCGCTTTTCCGGGGTCCCGAGGTTTAGCGTCCTTCATCAGGCGGCCGACTCCCCACCGCCGCCGGATTCCGCCCCGGCGGTCGTCGGCCGTCCCCGCCGAGAGGAAGGGCGGCGGCCCGCTCCCCCTGTTACGGGCCGCCGCCTGACCCAGCCGGTGCACCGGGTGCGTACGACGCCCGATCGGCCGGGACGGATATGCACGGGCGCCGCGCAGCGTCCCGTCTTAAGATCGGCCGCATGAACCTCCCTATAGACAACCCCCCTATAGATACGACCGGTTCACCCCTCTCCTCCCTCATCTCCCCCGCGCCTCTCCCGCCCCACCTTCCGGATCTCGTCCGGATCTGGGTGCACGGCTGGACGCGCTGCCGCGGCACCGCCGCCCCCGTCGCCACGCGAGGCGGCTTCCACGTCGAGATCGGCCGTCCGGGCCAGCCGGGCCGTTACGTCTTCCCCACCGCCGACCCGGACGTCCTGCGGAGCCTCACCGCCTCGATCACCGCCCCCAACCTGTGGGTCAAGGTCTGCGCCCCGCGTGCGGTGGTCGCCCCCTTACTGCCGTCGGGCTGGGAGTTCGACGAGCCGCAGTTCCTGATGTCCGTCACGCCGGCCGCCCCCGGCGAGCCCTCGGCCCGCCGCCCCCACGCCCCGGCCCGCTACACGGTCGAAACGGTCGACAAGGACGGCAACGGCATCCTCGACTGCCGGGTCCTGCACACCGCGACCGGTGACCTGGCAGCCCGGGGCCGGGCCGCGGTCACCGACGCCGGGACGCCTCCGGCCGTGATATTCGACATGATCAACACCAGTGCGGGGCACCGCCGCCGCGGTCTGGGCGGCCTCGTCATGAACGCGCTCTCCGCGCACGCCGCCGAACTGGGCGCGGCCCACGGCCTTCTGGTGGCCAGCCCGGAAGGCCAGGCCCTCTACCGTTCGCTGGGCTGGCGGCTGCACGCCCCGGTCACGGCCGCCCGTATCCCGCCGCCTGGCGGCGGGCCCGCTGCCACCCCGCCGCCCGCCGGGACGTGATCACGTCCCCCGTCAGGACGTGACCACACCGCTGAGCCACCGGAAGACCTCCGGTATCTGGTTCTTCCACACGGCCGTGCCGTGGCCGCCCGCGCCCGGCGGGATCAGCTTCACCTTGACCGTGGTCGGGTTCTGGGCGAGCTGCTTGAGAGCGAGCCCGGCCTCGTAGCCGTCCCCGGACGCGCCGGAGACGTAGAGCGCGGTACGCGGCGGCTTGCCCGCCTTGTTGGCGGACTTGAGGATGGTGACCGGGTTGCTCTCGACACGGAGCTTGGGGTCCTTGCCGGCCAGGGAGGCGGGCTCCAGCTTCGGGTCGTTGAAGCCGGAGAGGCTGACGGCGGCGCGGTAGCGGTCGGGGTGGGCCAGCGCGAGCTTGGTGGCGCAGTGCGCGCCCGCCGAGTAGCCCGCCAGCGCCCAGGATTCGGCCTTGTCCTCGGCCCGGAAGTTGTCGATCACCATCTGGCGCACGTCGACGCTGAGCCAGCTGTCGGCGTTCGCCTTGCCCGGTATGTTCACGCAGCCGGTGTCCACGCTGCCCAGGAGGGTGGTGCGCGGCGAGACGAGGATGAAGGGCTTGATCTTGCCCCGTTCCATCAGCGACTTCAGCTGCTCGGGCGCCTTGAGCGTGCCCATCCAGGACTTGGCGGAGCCGGGGAAGCCGGGCAGCATCTGCACGACGGGGAACTTCTTGTCCCGGTACGCCGGGTCGTCGTACTGCGGCGGCAGCCACACGTACACCTCGCCGCTCACACCCGAGATCCGCCCCTTGAACTCGCCCTCCTGGACGCCCGGGCCGACCACCGAGTCCTTCGGCGGCCCGAACGCCACCCGCTGCTTGGGCTCGTCCTTCAGCTTCAGCCCGCCCAGGCCGTCCGGCCCGAGGTCCTTGGCGGCTTCGACGTGGTCGGACGTGCCGAGCAGGTCGTCCCAGTTGTCGTAGAGGCTGTTGGCGTTGTTGACGGCGACGAACACCAGCGTGATCGCGGTGGCCTGGGCGAACAGCAGCATGCCCAGGCGCGCCAGGCCCCGTACGAACTGGGGACCGCGGACGCGGCTCCACAGCGCGAACGGCAGCACGACGGCGACGACCAGCAGCGCGATCGCAGTGAGGAAGAAGGGCGTACCCGTCAGACTCATCGGGGATCTCGCTTCCAGGGGACGGTGCGGCGTGGGCATGGTTCTGGCCCTGCCGTCGGCAGCGAGCCTCTCCGCAAGATTAGATGGTCATCCGACAGCGCTCGGTTGCCCCCTTGGGACCTTCTTTGCACACATCGGCCCACGGGTGTCCGCGCGGGATAAACCTGACAATCGTCATACGAACGTGTGGGCGATGCAGTACTAAAGACAGATGTGCGGGGGCGTCGCAGCCGAGAAGATCGCAGGCAAGCCGGAAACCCGGCCATGCGAAGACCGGCAAGGGCTCGCCGGAGCCCCCGGTCACGACCTGACGGAGATCACCATGCCCCTGCACCCTCCGACCCGCCCGAGTCGCCGCCGGTTGAGACTGGCGGCCACCACCACGGCCGCCACACTGGCTCTGCTCGCACCGGCCCTCCCCGCCTCGGCCGCCGGGACGGCCACCCCACCACGCCCCACGCCCGCCGCGACCGCCTTACCCACCCTGGTCACCGCGCCCACTCCCCCCGCGGTGCCGGCCCCGCCGCACCACACCGGCTCGGACGACCGCACGACACCGGACCGCAAGGCTCTGGACCGCACGGCTTTGGACCGCAAGGCTCTGGACCGCACCTTGCAGAATCTGCACGACGTAGGCATGTACGGCGCCTACTCCGCCGTCCGGGACGGTGACGCGTCCTGGCAGGGCGCCTCCGGCGTCGCCGACGTACGGACCGGCCGCCCCACGACGCCGCAGCTCCAGCACCGCATAGGCAGCATCACCAAGACGTTCACCGCCACCGCCGTTCTCCAGCTGGCCGGCAAGGGCCGCATAGACCTGGACGCGCCGATCGGCCGCTACCTGCCCGACCTCGTCCCCGGCGAGCGCGGCCGGGCGATCACGGTACGGATGCTGCTCAACCACACCAGCGGCATCGCCGATTACGGCTACGCCATCTGGCAGAAGCCGGAGGACCTGGAAAAGCAGCGCTTCCACCGGTGGGACCCGCGCGAGCTGGCCAGGCTGGGCCTGGCAGCGACACCGACCGGCAAGCCCGGCGAAACCCATCACTACGCCAACACCAACTACGTGATAGCCGGGTTGCTGCTCCACAAGGTCACCGGGCAGACGCAGGAGAGGTACATCACCGACCACGTCATCCGCAGGGCCGGGCTCCAGAACACCTACTTCCCGGCCTCCCCCTGGATCGCCGGACCGCACTCCAAGATGTACGAGGGCCTGAACGGGGAGTTCGACCCGCCGCGTGACTTCAGCGTCCACGACATGTCCTGGGCCGGTACGGCCGGTTCGCTGGTCTCGACGATGGACGACCTCAACCAGTTCTTCCGGGCCCTGCTGACCGGCAAGCTGCTGGGCCCGGCGGAGCTGCGCGAGATGCAGACCACGGTGCCGACGGAGAATCCCCTGCTCCGGTACGGGCTCGGCATGTTCTCGCTGGATTCGGCCTGCGGCCGGTTCTGGGGCCACAACGGCATTGTCTCGGGCGCAGCGACCGACTCCTTCTCCAGCCCGGACGGCCGGCGGCAGGTGTCCCTCGGCACGAACCTGGTGCGCTACTACGGCCTGAAGGCGGACGGCACCGAGATACTGGGCCCGATAGACGACGCCAAGGCCATGCACATAGGCCAGGCCCTGTGCGGCACTCCCCCAAGGGGACGGAGGGCTGAAGGAGCGTTCCGGAGTGAGGTCCGCAGGCGGCGGTTCGAGCAGGGCCGTGGACGCCTGGGTTCTAACGCAGCGCGGCGGCGACCAGGCCGTCCAGGGCCGTGCGCTGCACTTCGCCGCCGCTCACCAGTCGATCGAAGACCAGTCCGTCTATGCAGGTCAACAGCGTGTGAGTGCGGTTCTCGACGTCCGTGACGCCGTGCGTGGCGAGGAACAGCCGGACGGCCTCACGGCCGGCGTTCTCGCGGGGCACCAGGATCTCCCGTAGCTCCGGGTTGCGCACGCTCTCGATGGCGCAGGCATGGCGGGCGAGCGAGCGGCGGCGGCCCTCGCCGGTGAGTCGCTGCCGGGTGAGCAACACCATGCCGTTCACCAGCTCCTCGACGGTACGCAGGGGGAAAGCTCTTCGGCCATCGTCTGAAGTTCCGCCTGGTCGAGGTGGACCAGCCGGGTCACGAGCCCGGTCAGCAGTGCGGCACGGGTGCGGAAGTAAGCCGAGGTGGTGCCGGGCGGCATGGCGGCTTTCCGGTCGACCGCGCGGTGGGTCAGGCCGCGTATCCCTTCGTCGACGAGCACGTCGAGAGCCGCATCTGCCAGAAGGGTGCGCCGGTTCGAAGCCATACCCCCTTTCTACACCCGTAGAGACTCGGCTTAAGGTGGCTTCTACAGGTGTAGAAAAAGGGGGCTCTGGCATGGTGAACACGGCAGTGGTGGTCGGAGGGGGCATCGCCGGGCTGGCCGCCGCGATCGGTCTGCACCGCATCGGATGGGACGTGACGGTCCTTGAGCGTGCGTCCATGGTCGAGGACGCGGGGGCAGGCATCTCATTGGCCGCCAACGGCCTGCGGGCACTGGACGAACTCGGTGTCGGCGGGGCGGTCCGGAATGCGTCACAAGGCCAGTACAGCGGCGGCACCCGGACGCCCCGGGGCACCTGGCTGACCCGGCTGGACGGCTCGGTGCTGGAGAAGAGGGTGGGCACGCCGATCATGGGCATCCCCCGCTCCGTCTTGCACCGGCTGCTCCGCGACTCCCTGCCCGCCGGATCGCTGCTCATCGGCTCGGAGGCAACCGGGGTCGAACAGGCCGGCCCTGAGAAAGTTCACGTCCACAGCGGCACCACGGTCCTGAACGCCGATCTGGTGGTGGCGGCCGACGGCATCGGCAGCAGAGTCCGCAGCCGTCTGTTCCCAGACCATCCTGGCCCGGTCTACAGCGGCTCGACGGTGCTGCGCGCCATCACCGAGGGCGCGGTCGACCTGCGCGCCGACTTCGAGCTGACCTGGGGCCGAGGCGCGGAATTCGGGCACATCGCCTTCCTGGACGGGCGGGCCGAGTGGCACGCCGTCCTCAGCCACCCCGCCGGAACACGATTCGTCGACCCGCTGGCCGAGCTGCGCCGACGGTTCCGTGCCTGGCACGACCCGATCCCCGCCCTGCTCGACGCGACCCGGCCCGAGGCCGTGTTGCATCACGATGTGAACGAACTCCGCACGCCGCTCCCCTCATACGCGGTCGGTCGGATCGCGCTTCTCGGCGACGCGGCTCATGCGATGACCCCCAACCTCGGTCAGGGCGCCTGCCAGGCTTTGGAGGACGCGGTCACCCTGGCCGCCGCCCTCGCCACCGAGTCCACCGTCGGGGCCGCGCTCGCCCGCTACGACGCCGAGCGCCGGCCGCGCAGCCAGGCCGTCGCACGGGCTGCCCGGCAGGCCGGGAGAATGGGCCAACAGCTTTCCCGGCCGCTGGCCGTCACCCTGCGGAACACGGCGATGCGACTGACACCGTCCCGGGTCACCACCCGCATGATCTTGCGTCATCACGCCTGGACCCCTCCGACGCTGAACTGATCCGGTTCGCCCCCGCCGCCGACGGACCCCATGGGCTGTACTGGTGTGACGGCTGACGCCGCGTCGGGCGCTCGTGGGTTTGCGGCGGCAGGAGCCGGGTGACGTCATACCGGTCGTCACCGTCAACGGGTCCGGTCTGGGCAAGGCGCGCCGGGCCGGGACGCCGGGTCAGGCGCGGCGCTCGCGGCTCAGCCACAGGCCGGTGCCCGCACTGAGCGCGCCGACGCCGCACGCCACGCTCAGCAGGATCTGTTTCACACCGTCCTCGACCATCATGTTGACGAACACGTTGGCCAGCAGACAGACGGCGAGCAGAAGCCAGAGCAGGGCCTTCATGGGGTTCCTCCGTGGCGATGAGGGTGACGGTGAGGCGGTACGGCTTCGACTCTTCCGGACGCAGACGGCGCCGACGAGGGGGCCAACACCCCGACCGGGGTGTGGCCAGCACCCCGGTCGGGGACGGCGCGGGGGCCCGTATGAGGACGGGCGCGGGGGCCGGCTCGGACAGGGAGATGAGTCTGGTCGGCGCCTGCCGGACTGGTGCCGGACGAGCTGGTTTCACATCTCGTGAGGTGAGGGCTGGGGAGGGTCTGCGATGATCACGATGTGAACGTGTTCAAATTGGGGGTGGCCGGGTGACTGTCAGGACGATCCGGCCGGGGGCTCGGCGGGAGCTTGCGGAATGGTGGCTGCTGGACTGCGCGCTGCGGTACGTGGTGATCTTCTGCGCCGGGTGGGCGGCCACGTGGGTGACGTCTCCGAGGCATATCGGGGAGGCGACCGAGGTGCGGGTTCAGCTGGAGCGGATGTCGATCGGCGGCGTCTGGGCGTTCCTCTTCTTCGCGCTGCTGTCGCTGCTCATCCTTGTGGGCCTGTCGGCTCGCAGGACGCTGCGGGAGCAGGACGAATTCCGGGTGCTGACCAGCGTGTTGTTCATGATTCCGATGGCTCCCCTGCTGTTCACCCTCCGCTGGGGATACGCGTGGTTCTTCCTCCCCGCCGCTCAGGTGGTCTTCGCCTTCGCGTTCTTGCCGCTGCCGACGCGCTGCATCGTGTCGTGGGTCGAGCCCGGACGGGAGAAGGAGCGGGCGAGGTGGGCGAAGTGACGGGTGCGTTCGGCGCGGAGGTGTTCGGCGGCCGGGTCGGGGGCGGTGAGTCGCCTCGGCAGGGGCGGCAGAGGCCGCCGGGAAGGGCTTCCGGACGGCCTGGGACGCCACACTCGGTGCATTCCAGGAAGCGGGTGCGGGCCGGGGCGCAGCCTGAGGCGGGGGCGGTTCCGCCCTGCGGCGGGGGGAGTTTGTCGGTGAGGCGCCTACGGGCGATGGCGCCTGCGGAGTGCACCTCGGGCGGCAGGCCGGCGGTGAGGGCGGTGACGAGGTGGGCGCTGGACACGCCCCGGGCCAGCCACTCGGTGGCCTGCCCTTCGAGTGCGGCGCATTCGGCGGCGGAGAGCATCATGCGGGGGTCGGCGCTGCCGAGGGTGGCGAGGGCCGCGTACGCCGGGGAGGGGGCCGGTGGGGCCGGGCGGGGGTTGGCGGGTACCACGCGACGGGAGGGCTGCGGTCGCTCGTCCGGTTGAACCTGCGGGAGGGGCGGGGGCGGCGGCAGTTCTGAGGGCGGGGTCGCGGGCGGCGGCGGGGGCGGGGGCAGTTCTGAGGGCGGGGTCGCAGGTGGAGGCGGGGGTGACGGTGTGGGCGGGGGTGACGAGGCGGGCGGGGGTGACGGTGCGGGGGATTGTGCGGGTGTGTCGACGGCCAGGAAGTCGCACCACCAGGTGTCGTCGCGGGCGGTGCGGGTGAAGTACGTGCGGTAGACCCACTGGGAGCGGCCGTTGCCGACGGTCTCCTGGACGCGGCGCAGGTGGCCTGCCGTGGAGAGGCGGGTGAGGGCGGAGCGGACGGCTTGCTGGCCGTAGCGGGGTTGCGCGGCGGCGAGCGTTTTGACGTCCATCGCGGCGCCGTCCGGGAGCCGGTCGATGAAGGCGCCGAGGTACGCCTCGCGTTCGGGGAGGTGGGCGAAGTCGTCCGGACGGGAACGTGCCTGGTCAGGGGCGCTTCGCTTGCCGTAGCCGGTGGCGGCTTCGGGGTGTGCGGGTACGGGCGCGCAGGGTGCCGTAGTAAGTTTGGCGTCAGCCACGAGATCGCTCGTTTCGATCTTGGAGGTCAGACCCCGGTTCGGTGTTGGCGCACCTGCCGGGGTTGCTTATTGCTCGCAACGCGCAACCGCTGCTCGCTGTCGCGACGGTAGAGCCTCGCGACGCTCGGTGGCAAGCCGGTCACGTGAAGTCATCCGCGCTGGTATGCGCGGGGGTTGGGAGGGCGGGTGGGTTGTCCCAACCCACCCGTTCCTTACAGAAGGAGCTCGACGCCCGCCCCCCGAAGCTCGGGTATCAAGCGCCGGAGGCGACCAACGGCGCCTTCCGCGTTGCCGGGACGCTCACAACTCCTTCGCCACCTGCCGGATGAACTCGTCACTGTCCTCCACACTCAGCGCTTGCATGCGCACCATGCCGAATGCGCGACGATGGCGGCTCACATCGCTCGGATCGGATTGCAAGACGCTGACCCCCTGCCCAGTCATGTACGCATACGTCTCGTGCTCGACGGTTTCGATCAGCACCACCGGACCGGCGAGCGCGCAATAGGGAGCGCGGTCGACCGGCAGGATCTGCACGCACACGTTACGAATCCGCTGGATCTCCAGCAGGTGTTCGAGTTGTCGCCTCATCACTTCGGCATCACCCACCCTCGCGCGTAACGCTGCCTCATAGATGACAAAGGCGTAGTGCGCATCAGGCTTACCGTCCAACAACTGCTGCCTCTGGAGCCGGAAGGTGATGCGTTCCTCCACCGTCTCGTCGCTCAACGGCGGGAGGCCACGGTTCATCAGGTCGCACACATACTCCTCGGTCTGCAACAAGCCCGGAATGTAGAGCGGTTCGTACCAGTACAGCCCGATGGCGGTCTTTTCGAGGTCCATGTACTCGGCGAGGCGCCTGGTGCACTTCTCCGGCTTCAAGTACTCGTGCGCCGCCTCCAGGAAGCCGTGCGTACCGCACATCTGGTCCGCGACCTGGAGCATGCGCAGGGTCGGCCTCCGGCGGCCCTGTTCCATGGACTTGACGTACTCGGCGTCGTAATTCGCCTCGTCGGCGAGTTCCTCGCGGGACAGGCCCGCTTGGGTCCGCCACAATTTCAGCTGGTTACCGCAGTAGCGCCATGTCGCCGGCGGCTGTACGGATTCCTCGGGCACCGCGCCCCTTTCCTCGGCACGACCGGTACAGCCTGGTGCGTACCCTTGTCGCGGCTGCTGACGGTACGCCCGCGCCGACAGGCTCGGGATCGTGAACGACGGAAATTCCCCCTTCAGAATGAATGGTGGCTGCCGCGCCATCCCCGGAGCGCGCGGCGGGCGCGTAAGTACCTGCGTGAACTCGCGGAGGTGTGGCAGTTGCGGGCCGAGGCGACCGACACCGCCGTGCTCATGCTCAGCGAACTGACGGCCAACGCCTGTGTCCACTCACGCTCTCCGCGCGGCCGCTACGTACGGGTGCGGTGCCTGCTCCACTCGGGACGGCTGCGTGTCGAGGTGTCCGACGCCGGTTTCGCGATGCCCGAGCCCCGGGTGGCGGGCTGCTACGACGAGGACGGGCGCGGCCTGGCGTTGGTCGCGGCGTTGGCGGACGAGTGGGGGTGTACCCGCGCCCGTATGGGATCGGGAAGGTGGTGTGGTTCGAGCTGAGTCACTGCATCAGCTCTCCCGACCCCAGCCCCAACCCCAGCCCCGGCCCCGGCCCCGGCTCACCGCGCCGGGAGACGGCGGATGAAATCCAGTAGCAGCGTGCAGATCGCCGTGGGGCGTACGTACCGGGGCGGGTACCGGTGGATGATTTCTGCCCGCGCACGCCACGTTCACCGTCGCCGGTGGTTTCGCCCGTGCTGCCGCTTCTGTCGCCAGTGTCCGGGAATGGTGCCGGACATGGCCGCTGCTGAACCCGGGGACACGCACCAACCGTGCCCGTACCCGTTCCCCATGCCCCCACCGGGCAGCATGGGCCCGCCGCCGCAGTACGCGGCGCTGCGCCGCAGATGCCCGGTCGTCCAGGTCACCACGCCTTTCGGTGCTCCGGCGTGGTACGTCACCCGCTACGACGACGTACGCGAGCTGCTCGCCGACGGCCGGTTCGTCCGGCCGACCATCAACGACTGGCCGGTCGACGCGGACGCCGCCGCCCGTGGTCCCGGCCTGGTCACCATGATGGAACTCGAAGGGCCACGGCATGCGGCCCTGCGCCAGGCGCTGGCGGAACCGTTCAGTGTCCGCGCGACGAGGCAGCGGCGGCCGGCCCTCCGCGCCGCCGCCGACCGCCTGTTGGAGCCGATCACCGCCGGCGGGCCGCCCGGCGACCTCGTGACCGGCTTCTTCGAGCCCTTCCCCTGCTGGTGATGTGCGAACTGGTGGGCATTCCCTACGAAGAACGCGCGTCCTTCCTCGCCGCGGCGGACGCCGCGCTCGGCGCGCTGGTCACCTTGGAAGAGGGCCGGGAGGCCACCCACCAGCTGCGTACGTACATGACCGCGCTGCTGGAACGTCGCCGTCGCGCGCCGGGCGGGGACATCCTCAGCTCGCTGGTCAGGGCGAGTGACCGCGGCGTGACGGGCGAGGAGAGCGGGGTGGACGAGGAGAGCGTGCTGGCGTTCGGGCTGTCGATGCTCGTGGCCGGTTACCGCACCACCACCATGTTCCTGGCCAACGCCGTACTGGCCCTGCTGACCGAGCCGGACCGGTACGACAGGCTGCTGGGCGACCGCGCGTTACTGCCCACCGCGGTCGACGAGCTCCTGCGCTTCCTGCCTGTGCAGAACGGCGTCACCGTCCTCCAGGCCCGGCAGGACGTCACCGTGGGCGGGCGCACCATCCGTGCCGGCGAGGCCGTACTCCCCGTACTGGCTGCCGCCAACCGCGACGAGCGGACGTTCCCGGAGGCGGATCGCCTGGTGCTGGACCGGCAGCCCAACCCCCATCTGGCCTTCGGGCGGGGCCCGCACAACTGCATCGGCGCCCACCTGGCTCGCGCCCAGTTGAGCGTCGGCCTGGAAGCCCTGCTCGACCACTTCCCCCGGCTCCGCCTCACGGGGCAGCCCTCCGCATGGGAGGACCACTCCCCCGTCCGGGCACCGCTCACCCTGCCCGTGACCTGGTGACGCCCCACGCGAGCCCCCATGCACCACCGCGGGCCGGGTCCCGCGCACCACCACAGGACGGCCCCGCCCACCACCGCAAGACGGGTCCCGCGCACCACCGCAAGACCAGAAAGGGAAGACGCCTCATGCCATCGGATACCGCGAGCCCTGAAGAGTTCGATGTCGTCGTGGTCGGCGGCGGGCCCGGCGGCTCCACCACCGCCGCCCTGGTCGCCATGGCCGGTCACCGCGTCCTGCTGCTGGAACGAGAACATTTCCCCCGGTATCAGATCGGGGAGTCCCTCCTGCCCTCGACCGTCCACGGCATCGGACGCCTCCTGGGCGTGAGCGACGCCCTGCGCGACGCCGGTTTCATGCGCAAGGGCGGCGGCACCTTCCGATGGGGCTCGGCGCCCGAACCGTGGACGTTCTCCTTCGCCGACTCGCCCGGCCTCGGTGCCTCCGCGGGCTACGCCTACCAGGTGGAACGGACGCGGTTCGACGCGCTGCTGCTGGATCACGCCCGGCAGGTCGGGGCCGTCGTACGCGAAGGGTGCACCGTGCGGCGCGTCCTCCGCGCGGACGGCCGTGTCCACGGCCTGGTCCATCGCACACCGGACGGCTCGGAGGCCGAGGTACGCGCCCGCTATGTCGTGGACGCCTCCGGCAACACCGGCCGTCTGCACCGCGCGGCCGGGGGCGAGCGGGTGTACTCCCCGTTCTTCCGTAACATCGCGGTCTTCGGCTACTTCGAGAACGGACGCCGCCTGCCGCCGCCGAACCAGGGCAACATCCTGTGCGCCGCCTTCGACAGCGGCTGGTTCTGGTACATCCCGCTCAGCGACCGCCTCACCAGCGTCGGCGCCGTCGTCCACCGAGAACACGCCGACCAGGTGCAGGGAAACCCCGAGCGGGCGCTTGCCGGGCTGGTGGACCAGTGCGCTCTCGTGCGGGACTACCTCTCCGGCGCCCGGCGCGTCACCGAAGGGACGTACGGCGCCGTGCGGGTCCGCAAGGACTACTCCTACTGCGACACGCGGTTCTGGGCGCCGGGAGTGGCGCTGGTCGGTGACGCCGCGTGCTTCATCGACCCCGTCTTCTCCTCCGGTGTGCACCTGGCGACGTACGCCGCCATGCTCACCGCCCGCTCGATCAACACCGTACTGAGCACCGCGATGGACGAACGCCGGGCCTTCGACGAGTTCGAAGCCCGCTACCGCCGCGAGTACACCGTCTTCCACGACTTCCTCGCCGCCTTCTACACCATGCAGGCCCCGAGTGACGCCTACTTCCGGCAGGCCCACAAGCTGACCGGCGGGCAGGCGGGCGCGGTGGCCTCCTTCATCAACCTGGTGGGCGGGCTGGCCTCCGGCGACCGGGCGCTCACCGACGCCGAGCAGGTCACCGCACGTCTCGGGACCGCCGCTCGGGTGCTGGACGAGTCCGCCCACCACTACCAGGCGTCCCCGGACGGCGACCCGTGGGACGAGAGTCCGATGCTCGGCGAGACCTTCGCGCAGAGCGACCTGCTCGCCGAGCAGGGAGCCACCGGCAGCGGCTTCGCGGAGACGGCCCCGCAGTTCCCGGGCGGACTGGTCGCCACCGAGGACGGCCTCCATTGGGCGGAGCCGACGGGGCCCGCGCGTTCTTGAACGATCGGTCAGCTATCCCCTAGGGTGCTCACATGGGCAGAACCAAGGAGTTCGACCCGAGCGCCACCCTTCAGGCCGCCCTGGAGCTGTTCTGGCGCAAGGGGTACGAAGCCACCTCGATGCAGGACCTCGTCGAGCACCTAGGCATCAACCGGGGGAGCATCTACGCGACGTACGGCAGCAAGCACGAGTTGTACCTGCGCGCGCTGGACCGTTACTGCGAGAACGAAGGGTCGGTGGCGCTGGAGCGGCTGAACCAGCCGGGCCCGGCGCTGCCCGCCGTCCGCGCGTTCCTGCGGGCGTTCGCCGACGAGGCGCTGGCGGACCAGGACCGCAAGGGCTGCCTGGTGACGAACACCGCCGTGGAGCTGCTGCCGCGGGACGCGAAGGCGGAGCGGCGCGTCGAGACGGCGTTGCACGAGGTGGAGTCGGCCGTCACCGGGGCGCTGATCCGGGCCAAGGCGCAGGGCGAGCTGGCGGAAGGGGCGGACGTGCGGGCGCAGGCCCGTTTCCTGGTGACCTTCGTCCAGGGGCTGCGCGTCATCGGCAAGACGGGCGACGAGCGGCGGATCAACGACGCGGTGGAACAGGCGATGACCGTACTGCGCTGACGGCGGCGGCCCCGTACTGGCACGCCGACACACCCCTCCCCCGCCACTGTGCACGGAGGGGGTTTCATCCGCCCATTTACTGGAACGATCGGTTAGGAAAAGAGGGGGATCATGCGCGTACCACGCGCCGTGTACGTCCTGGCCCTGGGCATTTTCGCCATGGTGACCAGCGAGTTCGTCGTCGCCGGGCTGATGCCGCAGATGGCGGAGGGGCTGGGCGCCACCGTGCCGCAGGCCGGCTATCTGATCACCGCGTTCGCGGTGGCCATGGCCGTCGGCGGGCCGTTCCTGACGGTCGGTGTCATGCGACTGCCGCAGAAGCGCGCGCTGGCGGTGCTGTTCGCGGTGTTCCTGGTCGGCAACGTGCTGGCGGCCGTCGCGACGGACTACTGGACCATGATGGTCGCGCGCGTCGTCACCGGCATCGCCTCGCAGGCCTTCTTCGGGGTGGCGCTCTCCGTCTGCGCCCAGCTCACGCCCCCGGAGGCGCGCGGCCGGGCCGTCGCGGTGGCCATGAACGGGCTGATGCTCGGCACCTTGCTCGGCCTGCCGATGTCCACGCTGATCGGCGAACACCTGGGCTGGCGCGCGGCGTTCTGGACGATCGCCCTGCTCACGGTGGGCGCGGCGGTGTGCACGGCGGTCGGCGTACCGAAGCTGGAGCGCGCCGACGCGGGCGGCGGCATACGGGAAGAACTGGGCGCGTTCCGCAATCCCCGGCTGTGGCTGACCCTGTCGACCAGCACGCTGATCATCGGGGCGACGTTCTCCGTCTTCAGCTACTTCAACCCGATCCTCACCGAGGTCACCGGGTTCGGGACCGGGACCGTACCGCTGCTGCTCGTGGCGTACGGGGCGGCCACCGTCGTCGGGAACACCGTCGTCGGTCGGCTCGCCGACCGGCACACCGTCGCCGTACTGCTCTGCGGCCTGGTGCTGAACCTGGGCTTCCTCGTGGGCTTCGCGCTCTGCACCCACCTCGCCGTCCCGGCGGTGGTGTTCATGATGGGGATCGGGCTGGCCGGGGTCACGATGAACCCGGCGATGGTCACCCGCGTCCAGCGCGCCGGCAACGCGCGGGCGCTGGTGAACACCGTGCACTCGTCGTTCATCACGCTGGGCGTGATCGTGGGGTCACTGGTCGGCGGACTCGCCATCAGCGCGTACGGGCTGCGGGCGCCGATCTGGCTGGGGGCCGGGCTGGCGGTGCTCGGGATCGTCTCCCTGACGCCGGAGTTCGGGCGGCGGGAGCATCGCCGTACGGGGCGTGTGGTCGCGGGGGCGGGCGGCACCGGGGCCGCCCCAACGGCCTCGGCCGTCTCGGCTACCTCGGCTGCCCCTGCCGCCCCGTTTGCCCCGGCCGCCCCCGAAGCCGCCCGCGTCAGACCAGCCGCCGGGCCGTAGCCCACCGGGTCAGCTCGTGCCGGTTGGAGAGCTGGAGTTTGCGCAGTACCGCCGAGACGTGCGACTCGACCGTCTTGACCGAGATGAACAGCTGCTTGGCGATCTCCTTGTACGCGTAGCCACGGGCGATCAGGCGCAGCACCTCGCGCTCGCGCTGGGTCAGCCGGTCCATGTCCTCGTCCACCGGCGGGGCGTCCGTGGAGGCGAACGCGTCCAGTACGAAGCCGGCCAGCCGCGGGGAGAAGACCGCGTCGCCGTCCGAGACCCGGAAGATCGCGTCGACCAGGTCCGTACCGGTGATGGTCTTGGTGACGTAGCCACGGGCGCCGCCGCGGATGACGCCGATGACGTCCTCGGCGGCGTCGGACACGGACAGCGCAAGGAAGCGCACCGGGCGCTCGGGGTCGGCCATCATCGAGGCGGAGCGGCGCAGCACCTCGACGCCGCCGCCGCCCGGCAGGTGCACGTCCAGCAGGACGACCTCGGGGCGGGTGGCGGTGATGACCGTGACGGCCTGGTCGACGTCGGCGGCCTCGCCGACGACCTCCACACCGGTCTCGTCGGTGCGGCCGATCTCGGCCTGGACGCCCGTACGGAACATCCGGTGGTCGTCGACGAGGACGACTCGCACGGTGCGGGCGGGGCCGCCGGTCTGGTCGTCCTGTGCGGCGTCGCTGTTCATCTCGTCCGTCCGTCCCTCGTTGGCGTTGGCGCCGGCGTGCGCGGCGGTGGCGTCGGGGCCGGCGTCCGTTGCCCGGGGACGCCGTGCCGTCCTCTCATCATCCGTCATCCGGCAGGCGCTCCGCCTCCAGCTCGACCACGGTGCCGCCGTCCGGCGCGGAGCGCAGCCGGGCCGTGCCGCCGTTGCGCTGCATCCGGCCGATGATCGACTCCCGTACGCCCATGCGGTCGCCGGGGACCGCGTCCAGGTCGAAGCCGGGGCCCCGGTCGCGCACCGAGACGAAGACCGTACGGCCCTCCACCTCGGCGTACACCTGCACGGCGCCGCCCTCGCCGCCGTACTTGGCCGCGTTGACCATCGCCTCGCGCGCGGCCTGCAACTGTGCGCTCAGCCGCTCGTCCAGCGGGCAGTCGCCGACCACCACGACCTCGATCGGCACGCCGTGGTGGTCCTCGACCTCGGCCGCGGACTTGCGCACCGCCTCGGCGAGGGTGTCCGGCTCCTGCTCCTCGTCCTTGCCGCGGCCCTCCGGCTTGTAGAGCCAGGCGCGCAGTTCGCGTTCCTGGGCGCGGGCGAGGCGGGCCACCTCGCGCGGGTCCTCCGCGTTGCGCTGGATCAGGGTGAGGGTGTGCAGGACCGAGTCGTGGACGTGTGCGGCGACTTCGGCGCGCTCCTGCGCGCGGATCCGCATCAGGCGTTCCTCGGAGAGGTCCTGCGTCATACGCACCAGGTACGGGCCCGCGAGCAGCGCGATACCGACCAGGACGGCCAGGGCGGCCTGGAGCACCGAACCGAGATGCCGGACCGAGCCCTGAAGGACGACGATGCCGGTCACCCCGACGCCGACCAGGACCACACCGGCCGCACCGCGCACGACCGGCAGCACCCCCTTGCGGCGGCCCATCTCCAGCCACTGCGCGCGCCGCGCGTTGTCCGCCTGCCGCCAGACCAGCGCGACGCCCGCGCCGATCAGCAGGATCGGCCACACGTAGGCGTTCGCCCGGCCCAACTGGAAGCGGGACGCGACGGCGGCCGCACCGGCGAGCAGGGTGAGCAGCGCGAATATCTGCCCCTTGTCGGCCTTACGGCCGCCCGCCGCCCGGCCCTTGCGGCCCCACGCCAGGCGTCCGGCGGTGGTGGTGGACGCGCTCGCGCGCGCCGCGTCCACACCGCCCACACCCAGCGGCACGATGAACCAGAAGGCCGCATACAGCAGTGCGCCCATGCCCTCGGCCATGAACAGCGCGATGAACACGACCCTGACCCAGGACACCGGCAGCCCCAGGTGCCCGGCCAGCCCGCGCGCGACACCGCCGAGCATCCGCCCGTCGGCGCTGCGGTAGAGCTTGCGCAGGGGCGGGTCGTCGGGGTCGGGCACCGGGGCGTAGCTCGCCTCGGGCCGGGTCGGCGCGGTGGTCATGACACCGATCGTCACACGCGGGAAGGCTGCGGGGCATCAGGGTGGACCCTGACGGCACCCCTAACCGTTCGCGACTTTGGATGTGGGTGGGCCGGAGCTTTCGATACAGGAGGCCGGTGACAGGGCACCCCGTACCCGGCCTGCCCCCGTCTACTGCTTGGCGTCCTCGGGCAGCTGGAGCCCGGCCAGGACGTTGTCGAAGACCTTCTTGTACCGCTCCCACTCGGCGTCCGGCGCGGAGAGGTAGACCGCGTACTCCTTCTCGCCGGGCCGGCCGAACCCCAGGTCCACGGCGCGGAAGTCCCGCTTGCTCCCCGCCCATCTCCACTCCCACAGCGCGGCGGGCCGCTCGCGGAAGACCGTGCCCTGCATCCGCAGCTGCTGGTACCCGGGGAACTTGCCCTCGCTGATGGCGTTGCGCTCGTTGTCCTTCCAGTGCTGGAGCGGATCCGAGCTCGCGAAGTCGAGGACCTCGATGCGCAGCCCCACCAGCTGGTTCGGGTTGAGGTAGGTGGAGCCGTTGCCGTTCGCCTGCCGCTGGCGCGTCCAGCCGTCGGGCAGCGGGAAGGTGACGTCGGCCGCCGGGTCCTTGACCCAGTGGTAGCCGGCGGGCAGGGGCCGGGGGTGGGCTTCGCGCTGGGCTTCGAGGGGGCGGGCGACGGCGCCTCGGTCCGCGGGGTACCGCCGTCGGACGCCTGCGCGTCCTTGCCGCCCGGGCCGAAGCCGAGGGCGTACAGGGTGCCGCCCGCGACCACCAGGACGGCGACCACGGCGACGGCGCTCAGCAGCAGCGTACGGCCGCGCTTGCGCTTCTTGCCGGAGCCGGGGACGGCCGGGTCGGCCGACGTGCGGTGGACCGGGGAGGTGGGGCCTTCCACCGGGACCCCGGCGGCCGCGCCGCCCGTGGTGGCCATGCTGCCGGTAGCGGCCGTACCGTCCGCGGCGGGAGACGCCAGGTACGCGCCGGAGGGCGGGGTCTGGGCCGGGCCCGGGACCGGAGCCGCGTACGGGTTGTTCGGGGCCGGCTGCGGGGCCGGGCCCAGGTGCGGGACCGCGGACGAGGGGCCCGTGGCCGAACGGGGGTCCTGGACCGGTGACGCCATGCCGCCCGTCGCCGCGGTGCCGCCGTCCCCGGCGGTGTCCCCTTCGCCCGCCGCGGCCCGCGCACCCGGATTGCCGTTCGACGTACCCGACATACCGGGCGTTCCCGATACGCCGGATGTGCCCGACATCCGCATCCACGCGGTGTCCGTGTACGCGGTCGGCGTGCGCAGCGCCTGTTCCACGGCCTCGGCCGAGGGGCGGTCGGCGGGCTCCTTCGCCAGCAGCGCCTCGATCAGCGCGGTCAGCGGCCCGGCGTTGCGCGGCGGGTCCAGCGGGTCCACGGCGATCGCATACGCCGTCTCGACCGCCGTGAGCTTGCGGAACGGGGGCCGGCCCTCCAACGCCTGGTAGAGCGTGGCGCCCAGCGCCCACAGGTCGGCGGCCGGGCCCGGCGTATGGCCGCGGACCCGCTCGGGGGCGAGGTAGTCGATGGAACCGACCAGTTCGCCGGTCTTGGTGAGAGTGGACGTGCCGGTGGCGACCGCGATGCCGAAGTCCGTGAGGACGACCCGGCCGTCCTCCCCGAGCAGGACGTTGCCGGGCTTCACGTCACGGTGCAGGACACCGGCGGAGTGCGCGGCCCGCAGCGCGGTGATCATGCCACGGCCGATCCGGGCCGCCTCTCCCGGCGGCACCGCGCTGTTCGAGAGCATGGCCTCCTTGATGACGTCGCCGAGCGTCACCGACGGCACGTACTCCATGACGATGCAGGGCAGGCCGGCGTCGTCGACGACATCGTGGACGCTGACCACGTTGGGGTGGTTGATACGGGCGGCGGCCTGCGCCTCGCGGCGGGTGCGCTCGTTGCGGCGGGCCAGCTCGTCGGCGTCCAGTTCCGGGGAGACGTGCAGCCGCTTGACCGCCACCTGCCGGCCGAGCAGTTCGTCGTGGGCCCGCCAGACGGTGCCCATACCGCCCCGGCCTATCTCCTCCACCAGGCGGTACCGCCCGGCGACCAGTCGCCCGTCGTCCACCGCCGCCTCCGTCACCGCGCCGCGCCCCTTCGGTTCCCCCCGTACACGTGTCCGGCGCAACGATAGTCGTCCTGCGGCCGTCCGCAGAGGGGCGGGGCGCGATCACCGGACGCGTACCGGGACATCCGTCCCCCAACCGGAACCCCACCGGAACCGAGCCGGCACCGGGCGGAAACCGAGCCGGAGCGCAGGCGGTACCGAGCCGGAACCGGCCCGGACCCACCCGGGAATTCAGCGGGGCCCGCGACGCCGGAACCTCAGCCGTGCTCCGGGCCGACCTCCACGCGCCGGCTCTCACCGTCGGACAGGAAAGCCGCCGTCGCCTCCCCCTCCTCGCCCACGGCCGTGCGCTCGGCCCGGGAGAAGCCGCGCAGCGGGGAGACCGTCACCGTGCCCTCCCTGGCCGTCCAGGTCGCGGCGACCCGGCCGTCCACCAGGACGACCCGCTCACCGGCGACGGACAGGCCGCGGTGGGCGTCGTCGATGATCCGGCCGCGGTCCTGATAGCCGAGGATCGCGTTGTCGAACGCGGGCAGGAACCGTACCGGAGCAGGCGTTTCCGGGTCGGGACGCGGCGCGCCGGGGAGGTCCAGCAGCTCCCGGCCACGCTCGTCGCGGAAGCTGACCAGCTCCTCGCGTACGGCGGCGATCGCGCGCGGCAGCCCGGCGAGACCGCACCAGGCCCGCAGGTCGGCGGAGGCGGCGGGGCCGAAAGCGGCCAGGTAGCGGCGGACGAGGGCTTGGCCCACGGGGTCGGAGGCGTCGGGCACACCGGGGACGGGCCGCTCCGTACCCGCGCCGTTCGGAGCCGGCGGGACGGGGCTGTCCGTACCCGCGCCGCTCGGAGCCGGCGGCGCGGGCTCGCGGCCCAGCCACACGGCGAGCGGTACGTTCCGTACGCCTGCCTTCGTGCGCCACAGGCCGCGCGGCGGCAGCTGCACCATCGGAATGAGCGCCGCGACCAGCATCTCCCCCAGCGGCCGCGGCCCCGGCCCGGGCCAGCGGCCGGCGACGGCACGGGCGAGCTCGGACATCGAGCGGGGCTCGCCGTCGGCCATGACCGCGCGGCCCGCCGCGGCGAGTTCTTCGAGGTCCACCCCTTCCAGCTCGCGGCGGTAGGCGCCGAGGGCCCGCTGCCGCAGCATCGCGTCGTGACGGCCGCGCCAGGCCAGGGCGTCGTCGGCGGTGAGCAGGTGGACCGTGCGGCGCATGAGGTGGGTGCGCACGACGTGGCGTCCGGTCAGCAGGTCGGAGAGCTGCGCCGGGGCGAACCCGGACAACCGCGACCAGAGACCGACGAACGGCTCCTGCGGCTCCTGCGCCTGGAGGCCGCACAGGTGCGCCACCGCGTCGAGAACCGGCAGTTCAGCGCGGTCGAGCAGCAACTGCCGGGCGAGCGTGGCGCGGTTGAGCGCCCGGGTGTCGAGAACGGTCATCCGCTTCCTTGCCTACTGCCTTCTCGGGCCGCGCGACGTCCGTGGCCTGCCCGGCCTGTGCGGCCTTCGGGGCTGCGATGTCTGCGCGGCTTCTTGTCCCTGCGGACACCACATTCCCGTAAGTAGAGGACAGGGTGTGTCCTCTACCCGAGGCGGGATGAACACCATGCAGAAGACATCGGCGCGCCTGCTGTCCTTGCTCTCACTCCTCCAGGCACGCCGGGACTGGCCGGGAGGGCTGCTCGCCGCACGCCTGGACGTCAGCCGGCGCACCGTACGCCGCGACATCGACCGCTTGCGCGAACTCGGCTACCCGATCGCGTCGGCCAAGGGCCCGGACGGCGGCTACCGGCTCGACGCCGGCTCGGAGCTCCCCCGCTGCTGTTCGACGACGAACAGGCCGTCGCCCTCGCCGTCGCGCTCCGGATCGCCACCACCAACGGCGCCGGCGTCGAGGACGCCGCGGCGCGCGCCCTCCACACCGTCCGGCAGGTGATGCCCGCACGGCTGCGCCGCCGGATCGACTCCCTCCGGGTCACCGCCGTCGCATCGCCGGCCGCCCGGCCGAACCCGCAGGTCGACAGCGGCGTCCTGATGGCGCTCGGCGCGGCGGTGCACGCCTGCGAGGTGCTGCGCTTCGACTACGCGCCGGTGGATCATGCACCGGTGTCTCACGCCCCGGGGGACCACGCATCGAAGGATCACGCGCCGGGCGATCACGCGCCGGGGGTCCACACATCGACGGGCCCCGCTCCGGCGGGCCGCACACCGATGCCGCCGCCGGAGACCGCTCAGGGCACCCCGGCCCCGCCGCGCCGGGTGGAACCGCACCACCTCGTCACCTGGGCGGGCCGCTGGTACCTCGTCGCCTGGGACCTCGACCGCGCGGACTGGCGTACGTTCCGCGCCGGCCGGATCGCGCCGCGCACCCCGACCGGCCCCCGCTTCACCCCGCGCGAGCTGCCCGGAGGCGATGTCGGCACCTTCGTGCTGAACAAGTTCCAGGGGGCCGACGGCTCGGGCGGCCCGCCCTGCCAGGGCGAGGTGATCCTCGCCCTGCCCGCGGCCGTCGTGTCCCGGTACACCCGGGACGGCATCGTCGAGGAGCTGGGCCCCGACCGCTGCCGGCTCGTACTGGGGTCCTGGTCGTGGCCCGCCCTGGCCGCCTCCCTCGGCCGGTTCGACGCCGACATGGAGATCGTCGGACCGGACCGGCTCAGGGAGGCCTGCGCGCGCCTGGCCCGCCGCTACGCCGAGGCCGCGGACGGGACCGGGTAGCCGCCTGCGGCCACGCGAGCGGTCACGGGAGCGGCCCCAAGACGAGCCCCCGGGCCCGGACCAGGAAGCACCGGGCCGGGCACCAGGGTGATCTCAGGGACCAACCAGGGTTCCCACGGATGCCGTCCGCCCGGCCCGCTTGCCACCATGGGCGCATGAACGATGCCGCGCCCGCCGCGGAGACGACGGGTCCCGCCGGGGCCACGTCCGCCTCCGCAGGCACCCCGCCGCCCGCCGACGCACCGGGCCGCCAGGTGCCGCCGACCCCGCTGCGCCGCAGCCGGCGGCACAAGGTGGTCGCCGGTGTGTGCGGGGGCTGGGCCGGCACTGGGGCCTGGACCCGGTGATCTTCCGCATCGTGCTGGCCGTGCTGGCGGCCTCCGGCGGCATCGGCCTGATCGCGTACGGCTTCGCCTGGCTGCTCATCCCGCAGGACGGCGAGGACGAGAACGAGGGCCGCAAGCTGCTCTCCGGCCGCGTCGAGGGCACGGCGCTGACCGCGCTGCTGTTCGCGCTGGTCGGCTGCGGCTACTTCCTGACCTCCCTCGCCAACCGCGGCGTGCTGACCTTCACCGTCATGCTCGCGCTGGCCGTGGGCGGTTCGGCCTACTGGTCGCGGCAGCGCCGCGCGGAGGGCGCGGACAGCCCGGGGACCACCGACCCGGCCGCCGCACCGACCGTCGTGGACGCGCCGCCCGAGACGACGGCGCCGCCCACACGGAACACCCCGTCCTGGTGGCGGGACCCCTCTCCAAGGAAGGGACGGCCGGCGTGGGCTACCTCTGGGGACCGAGCGACACTCCGTACGGACACGAGCAGGCGCACGCCGCACCCGGGGCGGCCGGGGCGGCGGGCCGGCCCTCCGGCGCGACCGCGTGGGCCGGACGCGGCACCCCACCGCCCGCCCCACCGGCCCGGCGCCGCCGGACGGGCCGCCCGATCGGCGGCTGGACGTTCCTGCTGGCGCTCGTCGCGGGCCTGGCGACGGGCGGGGCCGTCGCGGACGCCCACCCGCTGAACACCGCCCTCGTCGCCGGGCTGTCCGCCGCACTCGTCGTCTTCGGCCTCGGCCTGGTGCTCAGCGCCTGGTTCGGACGGACCGGCGGCGGCACGGTCTTCATGGTGATCCTGACGTCCCTGCTGCTGGCGGGCGCCACGGTCCTGCCGGACAACATCACCGCCGACTGGCGCGACCGCGTCTGGCTCCCGATGGACGTCGCCTCCGTGCGGCCGGGTTACGAACTGGGCGCGGGGCGCGGGGAGCTGGACCTGAGCCACGTACCGTTCAAGGACGGGCAGACCGTACGGACCGAGGCCACCGTCGGCGCCGGACAGCTCAGCGTGACCGTGCCCGACGGCGTCACCGCGCGGCTGCACATCGACGTGGGGCTCGGCGACGTCCGGCTGCCGGGCGAGACACCGGAGGACTTCAACCTCCAGGCCCACCAGGAGCAGACCGTCACACTGCCCGCAAGGGGCCTGAAGAAGGGCGAGAAGCCGCACGGCACACTGGACCTCGACCTCAAGGTGGGCGCGGGACAGGTGGATGTGCAGCGGGCCGCTTCGCAGACGGGAGAACAGCAGTGAAACGCCACCGCTTCGAGCCCGCCCGGCTCCTCACCGGCCTGACCGCGACGGGCGTGGGCGGTGCCTACGTGGGCGAGGCGGCCGGGGCCTGGGACCTGCCCGGCGCGCTGCCGGTGCTGGCCGTGCCGGCGGGCCTGTGTCTGTCGGGCATCACGGCGGCCGTCTGGGCCGCGGTGCGCCGCCATCGGGCGGCGTCGGCGGGAGGCGGCCAGGAGTAGCGGGGCAGGAGCCGTTCCCTCGGCCGACACCCCATGTACGGGCGGCCACGGTCAGCTGGGGGGCCGCTCACCCGAACAGCTGCCTCCCCTGCCTGCCGCGCCGCGCCGCCAGAGCCGCGTCCAGGGACAGCATCGGTGCCCCGGCCAGCACCAGCGGCAGCCACGCCATCAGATACGCCAGGTCGTTGCCGTAGTAGTACGGCTCGGCCGACCAGCTCACGGTGAGCCACAGGCTCAGCGAGATCAGCGCGCCGCCGAGCGCGGCGACCCGCGTGAACAGCCCGGCGAGGGTGCCGATGCCGACGGCCAACTCCCCGGCGGCGATGGCGTAGCCGAAGCCCGCCGGGTTCTTCAGGGCCAGGTCCACCAGGGCGGGCGCGGCCGAGGTGTCCCGTACCTGCCGCATCAACTCGCCGACCGAACCCGTACCCGCGGAGGCGAAGAAGGCCGGGTCGGTCAGCTTGTCGAGGCCCGCGTAGACGAAGGTCACGCCGAGGAAGATCCGCAGCGGCAGCAGCGCGTAGCGCGCCATCGCCTGGCGCGGACCGCCTCCCCTGCCCGCCCCGGCCCCGCCCAGGCCGCTGCCGCCGACCGCACGCTCCGCATGAGCCATGGCGTCCCGCCTCTCCATCGCCGCCGGACGCGGATGATGGTGTGCCCGCGGCCAGGTGTTCCACAAGGGGTACGGACCGTGGCGCGCCCGGCGTTCAACGCGGCGCGCCGGCCCCGCATGCCGGTCCCGTATGCCGATGTCGTGCAGGCGCCGACCGCGTACACCGGTCCCGTATGCCGAACCCCGTACACCGAAACCGTACGCCGGCCCGTACGTCGGCCCCGTACACCGTTCGCGCGGGCCTCAGTCCTGGACGTCGATCGTGTAGGCGTTCGTCTCCGCGCCCGCCGCCGTGACGACCCTGACCTCCACCCGGCCCGGTTCGACGTCCGCCGGGACGGGCACGGTGAGCACGCCGTCCGTCGGATTGCCGAACCCGCCGGCGACCGGCACCAGCGGTACGTGCACATGGACCGCCCCGATGCGTACGACGGTACGCGCCAGCAGGTCCGCGCCCTGCGCACCCGGCGGCACGAAGCCGGTGCCGCGGATCTCGATGTCGTCGCCGATACGGATGGGCGCGGCCAGATCGCCCGGCTCGCGGGCCCGGACGACCGACAGTACGACCGGACGGCCGCCTTCCGCGTACTTGCCCGCCACGTACATCACCGCGCCCACCACCACGACGACGGCGAACGCCCACGGCAGGTCCGGCAGCCGGGACGGGTCGCGGGCCAGCCGGACCACGGCGAAGGAGACAGCGGCCACGTTCAGCAGCAGGAACTGCGTGTCGGTGAGGCTGCCGCGCCCCGCGTCGTCCGTGAGCAGGTCGGCGGCGCGCGGCCGTTCCGCGCGCACCTTCTGCAAGCGCCGCCCCTGAATGCGTACGGCGACGACCCGGCGCACCAGCACCGCCACCGCGCACGTCACCGCCAGGACCGTGAGCAGCCCGGCGCCGCGCGGCAGTTCGAGTCCGTCCACCAGCGCCTGGCGGGCATCCGCGTCCGTCACCAGCGTCAGGTGGACGGCCTGCACGAGGACGGCGTACGCCACCAGCAGCAGCCAGCCCGCCGCGACCGTGCGCGAGGTCGAGAGCCGGTTGTCCTCGCCGATCAGCGGCGCCAGCAGGCCGCCGCGCGCCCGGTGGCGCCACCCCGCGCCCGTCAGGGCCAGCGCCATGATCACCGCGGCGGCCAGCCCCGCCGTACGCGGCGCCGTCCAGCCCGTACCGATCGCGGTGACGGCCTGCATGATCACCAACACGGCGATCCCGGGCCACAGCACCAGCAGCGTGCGCCGCCACACCGCGTCCAGCCAGGCCGCGCCCTCGGCGGCGGCACGCTCGGCGACCGCGCGGGCCGACAGCGCCAGTTCGTCCGACACCCACTGCCGCGCCGCACCCGCCGAGTGGGCCAGCGCGGCCGGCACGCCGCGGCCCGCGGCGTACTCCTCGCGCAACGCCACGAACGCGGCGACCGCCCTGCGGTGCCCCTCGCGTGCGCCGCGCGGGCACTTTCCGCAGGTGCAGTCACCGCCGTAACCGCCTGTCCCGGCCGCCCCGGGCGCTCCCGCCGCCGCTCCAGGCGCCGGAAACCCTTCAGTCCCTCCGGGCGATCCGGACGCCCCCGTCGTCCCGCCCGCCGTCTCCTCCGACACGTCCGCTCCGCCCAGCCACCAGTCGCCGCCAACTCCACCGTACCGAGAGGAAATTGTGCCGTAAGTGGCGAGGGCGAAAAGCCGGGCGGGCGGCTTTACGGGCAGTGACGGGAGATGTGGAACGGTGACGGGCGGTTCCGCATGTTGACGCGGGGGCGTACGGGCACCCGGCCGGCGGCGATCGGGCGGCCGGGCGGCCGGACCGGGCTCAGCCGAGCAGGTCCGGTTCGCTGCGGGTGATCTGCTGGTACAGCGGCTGATAGTTGATCCACGCCACCAGGTCGTTGCCCAGTTGCTCCCGCGTGTGCACGGCGTTCCCGTGGTCGATCAGTACGGGCTTGCCGGCGGCGCGCGCGGTCAGCTGCACCTGGCAGGAACGTTCCATCGTGATGAACCACCAGGCCGCCGCGTCCACCGAGTCACCCACCGTCAACAGGCCGTGGTTACGCAGGATCACTGCCTTGTGCGGCCCCAGCGCGACCGCGATCCGGCGGCCCTCCTCCTCGTCCACCACGACACCCGTGTAGTCGTCGAACAGCGCGTGGTCCTCGTAGAACGCACACACGTCCTGGGTGATCGGGTCCAGCAGCTCGCCGAGGGTGGACAGGGCGCGGCCGTACACCGAGTGGCTGTGCGCGGCGGCGACGACGTCCGGGCGGGCCCGGTGGACCTGCGCGTGGATCGCGAACGCCGCCTGGTTGACGTGGTGGCGCCCCTCGACGACCTTGCCCTCGTGGTTGACCAGGATCAGGTCACCGACCGTGATGTGCTTGAACGACATCCCGAACGGATTCACCCAGAAGCAGTCGGTGAACTCCGGGTCCCGGGCGGTGATGTGGCCCGCCACCCCCTCCTCGAAGCCGAACCGCCCGAAGAGCCGCAGCGCCGCCGCGAGGCGTTCCTTGCGGTGGCGGCGCTCCTCCTCGACGGTCGCGTGCCGCGGCGGCAGGGCGAAGTGCAGCTGGTCGGTGGGCACGGGGGCGGGTGGGGTTTTCGGGTTCATCGGGGAGGCCGGGGTGTTCGGGGAGGCCGGGGTGGACGGCGTGGGTTCGGGCATGGGGGCTTCCTCCTGACGCGCGTACAGCTCCCAGCGGAAGCTACCTGCCGGTAGTGGAGGTGAACAGGGGGTACCGCCGTTTTCCCCTGACTGACCCCGTCCGCATGGGCGTTAGCCGGGTGTTAGCGGTGCGGCAGTACGGCGCCAAGGCCGCCGGACAGAGTGGTGGACGTACCGAGGAGAGACCGTAACCGACCGCCCTGGGGGACCCGAAATGACTGCCAACACCCGTGCCCGTACCGCCCGTCGCCGTACCCTGCGCATCGCCGCCGCGACGCTGACCGCCGTCGCCGGGCTCACACTGACCGCCTGCTCCGGCTCGGACGCCGGTGGCGCGAACCGGGCGGACTCGGGTGTGGCCGCCGCGGAGCCCGATGGCGCGGGTTCCTCCGCGTCGGTGCAGGGATCGGTGCCCCAGACGCCCGCCGGGGGTCAGGCCGGTTCCGAGGCGAAGGCCGGCTCCGGTAACGGCAGCGGCTCCGGTACCGGCGGCAAGTCGGGCGGCGCGGGCAAGCAGGCGGGCGGCTCGCACGCCACCGGCGGCGGCAAAACCGCCGCGGGCACCGAACGCTGCCACACCTCCGGCCTCACCGCCGCCTTCGCCACCGGCGAAGACGCGACCCCGGACCCGGACGCCGACGGCCCCACCACCACCAGCATCGTGCTCACCAACAAGAGCAACCACACCTGCAAGATCGGCGGCTTCGCCGGCATCGACCTCAAGCCGGACGCCGGCGGCCCCGGCTGGTCCCTGACCCGCTCCACCGCCCAACACGGCTCCCTCACCCTCGCCCCCGGCGAAAGCACCGACTTCACCCTCAACCTCGGCATGGCCAAGGAAAACGCCGAAGACTCCTGGCTGCCCCGGACCGTCACCGTCACCCCGCCCAACGAGACCACCTCCCTCACCCTCAAATGGCCCTGGGGCCCCCTCGTCGACCAGCGCGGCGCCACCCACCCCGCCACCTTCGTCAACCCCATCGGCTGACCCGAGCCGGCCAGGAAAATCCACTACGGCAGCGGCGAACCGGCCGCTACCGTGCCCCCATGGCTGCCACGACCGGTACTCCCCTGATTTATGACCGCTACTGCGCCGAAATCGTCCACCAGGCCGACCAGCTGCGGTCCACCGTCCAGGACACGGACCCGGCCAGTACCGTGCCGACCTGCCCCGGCTGGAACCTCGGCCAGCTGATCCGCCACGTCAACGGCGCGCACCGCTGGGTCGAGACGATCGTCGGCACCCGGTCGACGGAGCCCGTCTCCGACGAACTGGTCAACGAGACGCCGAAGCTCGCCGACGAGGACCCGGCCGCGCTGGGCGCCCTGCTCGCGGAGGGCGCCGGCCGGCTGTCGGACACGCTGCGGGCCGCCGGCCCCGAGGTGCCGGTGTGGACCGTGGCCCCCGGCGGGACCCCCGTCTTCTGGGCCCGCCGGATGACCCACGAGACCGCCCTCCACCGGGCCGACGCCGCCCTCGCCGCCGGCCGGGAGTACGTCCTCGACGCGGACGTGGCGCGCGACGCCCTCGACGAGTGGATGGGATTCCACGCCGTCGAGGAGATCGCCGAGGAGCAGCCGGGCGCACCCGTCCTGCTCGGCCCCGGCCGTACGCTGCACTTCCACGCCACGGACACCGAGGCGGAGTGGTTCGTCGACCTCACCGGCGAGGCCCCCGTCTGGCGCCCCGCCCACGAGAAGGCCGCGGTCGCCGTCCGCGGCACCGTCACCGACCTGGTGCTCTTCCTCTACGGCCGGCCCGCCGTCGCCGGGGGCGTGGAGACCATCGGCGACCGGGAACTGCTCGACGTGTGGCTGGAGCGGACGCGGTTCTGGCTCCGGTGAGGTGAGCGGGGGCCGCCCGTGGCCGCTGCCGGGCGTCGCGCGTTAGGCTGACGCGGACGTAAACGGAACGGTGTTCCAGGGCGGAGGAGGCACATGAGCGAGGGCGCGCGACAAAAGACCGGCGCGGACGCCCCGCCCGCTCGCCCCGCCAAACGCGTACGCGCCGACGCCCAGCGCAGCACGGACGCCCTGCTCACCGCCGCCGCGGAAGTCTTCGCCACCTCGGGGGTCGACGCCCCCGTACGGCAGATCACTGCCAAGGCGGGCGTGGGCGCCGGGACCCTCTACCGCCACTTCCCGCAGCGCGCCGACCTGATCGCCGCGGTCTTCCGGCACGAGGTCGACGCCTGCGCCGACGCCGCCCCGTCCCTCATGGCCCGGTACGGACCGGTCGACGCGCTCGCCCGCTGGCTCCAGCGCTTCGCGGGCTTCATCGCCACGAAGCGCGGCCTCAGCTCCGCGCTCCACTCGGGCGACCCGGCCTTCGACAGCCTGCCCGGCTACTTCCAGCAGCGCTTCGTGCCCGTCCTCAGCGCCCTCCTCGACGCCGCGGCGAGCGCCGGTCACATCCGCTCCGACCTGGACCTGGACCCCGAAGACCTGCTGCGCGCCGTCGCCAACCTGACCCTGCCCGCCGCCGAGGACGACAACGACCCCGCCCAGCAGATGGTCACCCTCCTCGTCGACGGCCTCCGCTACGGCGCCCGCACGCCGGCCCCGTCCTGAGCAGACGAGCCCTACGCGAACTCCTCATACCGCTGAGCCGCTGCACGCCGCGCAACAGCTCCGAGTGTTCCAGCTCGCCGTCACCGCACGCACGCGTCAACGTTCACCAGCGGATCGCGGTGAGGTCGATGTCGAGGGCGGAGGGGGCACCGAGCGTCACCCGCTCCCGAAAGGTGTCGACAAGGTGCAGCTGGTCCGCGCCCCGCACCGCCGCGGCCCGCACGACCGTGACGTCCGGCTCAGGAGCGTTGTGCTCGTCGATCACCACGGTCATCTGACGCCGCACCCTCAGGGCGGGCGGCGCGGTACTGCGGAGCCCGGCGGCCAGGAGGCCGGTCATGACGCTGTGGAAGAGCTGCTGCGGTCCGTCGGACCACAGCCATCCGTCGATCAGTCCGGGTGTGCGGGGATGTCGGGCGGCGACAGCAGGTCGTGGACGGGGTAGCCGTCCGGCGGCGGTACCGGCGAGGGCTGAGAGGGCCTGGTGGTCATGGTCATCGGCGCGGGCCGATGGCGGTGAGGTCGATGTCCAAGGCGAAGGGCTCGGTGAGCTTGAGGCGGTTGTGGTGGATTCCCGTGGGGACGTAGGCCCGGGTGGCGGGGTCGAGTTCGTAGACGTACACCACCGGGAAACCCTCACTGCCTTCCTCCACCCGCCAGAAGTGCCGGATGCCGTGGGCGGCGTACTTGCGGGGCTTCGCGTCCCGGTCACGTGCGACGGAGTCTCGCGAGACGACCTCCACCGCCAGGATGACGTCCTCCGGCCGCTTGAGGTAAGTCTGTCGCGGCCCGACCTCGGCGCCGAGCGGGACCACCAGGACGTCAGGCTCCGGACGGTTGCGCTCGTCCAGTTTCACGCTGAACTCACGCAAGACGTCAAGACCGTCCGGCGCCTGGGCCACCAAGGCCCACTCCAGGAGTCGCATGGCTCGCAGATGGAAGAGGGTCTGCGGACTCACGAAGACGAGACTCCCGTCGATCAGCTCAGTGTGCCTGGGCAGATGGGGGAGCTGGTCAAGGGCGTCCGCAGTCCAGCCTCCGGGCGGCGGAACGGGGTAGGTGCACTGCGCGTACCGCTCGTAGTTCCAGTCCTGCTCGTCTTCGGATGCGGCACTCATCATGCTTGCTCCCCTGCGACGGAGTCTCGCGCGTACGGCCAGCGTACCCACCGGCAACGCCGCAGCCGCCGCTCAAACTGATGAGCGACGGCTGCGGCGTTGACCTGGTGCGGGGACCTACGAGGGGTCACTCCCACTCGATGGTGCCCGGGGGCTTGCTCGTCACGTCGAGGACGACGCGGTTGACGTCGGCGACCTCGTTGGTGATGCGGGTGGAGATGCGGGCCAGGACGTCGTACGGCATGCGGGTCCAGTCCGCGGTCATCGCGTCCTCGGAGGAGACCGGGCGCAGCACGATCGGGTGACCGTAGGAGCGGCCGTCGCCCTGGACGCCGACGGAGCGGACGTCGGCGAGAAGGACCACCGGGCACTGCCAGATCTCGCGGTCCAGGCCGGCCGCGGTCAGTTCCTCGCGGGCGATGGCGTCGGCCTCGCGCAGCAGGTCCAGGCGCTCGCGGGTGACCTCGCCGACGATGCGGATGCCCAGGCCGGGGCCGGGGAAGGGCTGGCGCTGGACGATCTCGTCCGGCAGGCCCAGCTCGGCGCCGACCGCGCGGACCTCGTCCTTGAAGAGCTGGCGGAGCGGCTCGATGAGCTCGAACTCCAGGTCCTCGGGGAGGCCGCCGACGTTGTGGTGGGACTTGATGTTCGCGGTGCCGGTGCCGCCGCCGGACTCCACGATGTCCGGGTAGAGCGTGCCCTGGACCAGGAACTTCACGGGCTCGCCGGCCGCGCCGGACTCGGCGACGATCTCCGCCTGGGCCTGCTCGAAGACCCGGATGAACTCGCGGCCGATGATCTTCCGCTTCTGCTCCGGGTCGGAGACGCCGGCCAGCGCCTTCAGGAAGCGCTCGGAGGCGTCGACGACCTTCAGCTGGACGCCGGTGGCGGCCACGAAGTCCTTCTCGACCTGCTCGGTCTCGCCCTTGCGCATCAGGCCGTGGTCGACGTAGACGCAGGTCAGCTGGTCGCCGATGGCCTTCTGGACGAGGGCGGCGGCCACCGCGGAGTCCACGCCGCCGGACAGGCCGCAGATCGCCCGCGCGCTGCCGACCTGCTCACGGATGGCCGCGACCTGCTCGTCGACGACGTTGGTCGTGGTCCACACCGGCTCGATGCCCGCCCCCGGTAGAGGAAGTGCTCCAGGACCTGCTGGCCGTGCGTGGAGTGCATCACCTCGGGGTGGTACTGCACGCCGTACAGCTTCTTCTCGTCGTTCTCGAAGGCGGCGACCGGGACCATGTCCGTGGAGGCCGTGACGGTGAAGCCCTCGGGCGCGGCGGAGCAGGCGTCGCCGTGCGACATCCACACGGGCTGCTCGGCCGGGGTGCCCTCGAAGAGGGTCGAGGCGTTCTTGGAGACGTGCAGGTCGGTACGGCCGTACTCCCGGGCGCCGGTGTTGTCGACCGTGCCGCCGAGGGTGGTGGCCATGAGCTGGAAGCCGTAGCACATGCCGAAGACCGGGACACCGGCCTCGAACAGGGCACGGTCCAGGCTGGGCGCGTCCTCGGCGTAGACCGACGACGGGCCGCCGGAGAGGATGATCGCCTTGGGGTTCTTGGCGAGCATCTCGGCCACCGGCATGGTGGACGGGACGATCTCGCTGTAGACCCGGGCCTCGCGTACGCGGCGGGCGATGAGCTGGGCGTACTGCGCGCCGAAGTCGACTACCAGGACGACGTCGGGGGCGGCAGCAGATGACGCTGATGGCACTTCGGCGGCCTTCCGGCGGTGGTGGTGCAGGGGTTGGACTTTCGATTCTAACGGGCTCATACTGGGCGCCATGTACAAGCAGCTGACCTTCGTCTTTACCTATGGCACCGGCCCGTCCGGCTGCCATGGTCGTGCTGCTTGATCAACTGACGAGCGACTTCCCAGGCGCCCCGGGCCGGTACAGGCCCGGGGCGCTCGGTTTTTCCGTGGGCGGCGGGCCGTAGGCGGTGCGGACGGCGGCTGCGGGGTCATGATCCGTAGGAGTGACGGACATGAGCGGTATCCAGGCGATCACGGACCCGGCGGCGGTTCCTGTGGCCAAGGCCACGGACAGGGCCGTGCGTGCGAGCACGGGCTCGGGCTCGGGCTCGGGCAGGGCCACGGTGAAGCCCGACACCGGCGCGCGCACCGAGGCGGCGGCCGGGGTGATCACGGACGCCCGCGGGCGGATCGACGATCTCGACGGCCGGATCATCGGCCTGGTCCAGGAACGGATGGCCGTCTCGGCCGTGATCCAGCGCGAGCGCATCGGCTCCGGCGGGCGCCGGGTGAACCTGTCGCGCGAGATGGAGGTGCTGGAGCACTACCGGGGGCAGCTCGGCCGGCCCGGCACCGCCCTCGCCATGACGCTGCTGGAGCTGTGCCGCGGCCGGATCTGACCCGTGGGCGGCGACTCACCCGTACGGCGCCGTGACGGCCCCCGCCGCACTTCGTTGTTCCGGATGCCACGCCAGCCAGGTGCGGTCTGCAGGACTACGCGTAGACGCCGCCCGTGGGCGGATCCGCCGGAGCGATGAGACGCCGACCGACTTGGAGCGGTCCGCGTCGTGGGACCTCGCTACGGTGCCGTGACCGGTCAGCAGGGGACAGCAGCCCGGTCACATCCGATGGGGCGGTCGGTCCTGGGGACGCCCGGGGCCGACCGCATCCGGTCGAAACGGTTGCGCCGGATGAGGCGCGTCCAGCACGATGCAGAAGAGCGGCACACCGTGCCCGGAGCGTGGCGGTGAAAGCGGCACGCCGTGCCCCGAGCGGGAGACGGCAGCCGTCGGCGGTCCGGACCGCCGTACGGCGTACGGACGCCGGAGCCACCGGCGCCGGCAGACGGCCGAGGCCGCGATCGCGGGGGTCCCTCCCCGGACAACTTGAGAGCCAGCGGCGCCATCCCCCCCGGCGCCGCACCCTCGGCGCCGACGCTGCCCTGACGCCGGCGCCGAAAGCCAAGGGCCCCGCGGCCGTCCGCACCCCCCTCGCGGGCGGCGTCCCGGGGCCCTTCGCTGTGTACGGGGACAGGCGCCGCGCGAGGATTCCGGCGTCACTCGCGGCGCTCGGGCCGCGGCGTGCAACCTTTTCCGCTCATGGCCGGTCAGTATCTGCAACCGCCCGGCCATCCCGCGCCCCACCGCGACGGCCCGTCCCGAACCGGTGCCGTGCTCACGGCACTTCGGCTCCGAGAGGTCTTCACGATGAAGCTCCGCCGCGCCCTGGCCGCCGTCGCCGCGACGGCCGCCACAGCCCCTGCCGCCCTGCTGGCGGCCCCCGCCACGTACGCCGCCGAGACGCCCGGGCAGGCGCCGACGGCCAGCACGACCACCACCGCCACCGCCACCGCCGCACCGACCGCGACGCCGACGCCCGGCGCGTCCGGGACCTCCGGATCCCCCGCGCCCGGTGAGAGCGGCAAGCCGCCGCAGGGCGAGGGCGGGCCGAAGACCGCCGCACCGGCCCCGCCCGAAGGGGCGCTCTCCGGGAAGAACGCGGAGCCGGGCACGCCGACCACCCCCTCCGCCACCCCGGAGTGCGAGGACTGGTCGAGCGAGCGGTCGGTCAAGGCCGAACTGCGCGGCCTGCCCAGCAAGCTCGTCGCCGGGTCCGGGTGGGTGGACTTCACCTACCGCGCCACCAACACCTCCACCGGGCACATCCTGTCGGTGGAGGCATTCGCGCAGGTCTTCGCGCTGGACAACAAGACCGGCGACGATGTCTCCAAGCACCTGACGCTCGAATGGTTCGACGCGGCGACGGGGCAGTGGAAGCCGGTCGCGGGCCCGGAGGAGGGCGACGGCTACTTCGCCTCGATCGGGGACGCCGACGGCCTGCGGCCCGGACAGTACGCGGAGGCCAAGCTGCGGCTGAAGGCCGACGCCGGGACGCCCGCCAGCCACGGCGGCGCGGTCAGCGTGGGCTGGTACCTGAACGCGGACCTGAAGTGCGGCTTCTCCGAATCCGCCGACTACCCGTTCGACATCCTGCCCGCCGGCAGCACCCCGCCGGGACACGTACCGGACGCCCAGGGACGGCCCGGCACCCGCCCCAACCACCCCTCCCCGCACGGCGGATCGAAGAAGCGGCAGGCGCAGTTGCCGGTCACCGGGAGGCTGGCCGAGACCGGCGCGCCCTCCGGACTGCCGGCCCTGGCGCTGTCGGGTGCGGCGGCGGTCGCCGTCGGTGCGGGCGCGGTGTTCACCGTTCGCCGCCGCAAGGGCGCCGACGCGGCCTGAGCCCGGGGAAGAAACGGTCAAAGACGTGGGTCAGCTCTCCGCCGGGGCCGTGACCTGCGGCTTCGGCGGGACGGCCGGTACGGGCAGCAGCGGCAGCCGCAGCGCCGCGAACGCCTCCTCCGGCACGGCCGGGCGGTGCGGCGCCACCGCGGACAGCCGCTGGTAGGCACGGCCCGGCGCGGGACGGGGGTCCGCCTCGCCCTTGTTCGGCCACAACGACATGGCGCGTTCGGCCTGTGCGGTGATGGTCAGCGACGGGTTGACGCCGAGGTTCGCGGAGACCGCCGAACCGTCGACCACCGAGATGCCGGGGTGCCCGTACAGCCGGTGGTACGGGTCGATCACGCCGTGGTCCGCGTCCTCGCCGATCGGGCAGCCGCCCAGGAAGTGCGCGGTCAGCGGGGTGCCCATCAGCTCGCCGACGTTGCTGCCCGCGAAGCCGTTGATCTCCTGGGCGAGCAGGGTGGCCGCCGCGGTGGCCTCGGGGATCTGCTGGGGGTTGGGCGCGCCGTGGCCCTGGCGGGCGGTGAGCAGCCCTTTGCCGAGGCCGCCGGGCTTGCGGTACGTGGTCAGGGAGTTGTCCAGGGACTGCATGACCAGGCCGATGATGGTCCGCTCGGACCAGCGGCGGTTGGACAGCGAGCGCAGCAGCAGGAGCGGGTGGCGTACGCAGTTGGCGGCCCAGGCGAGGGCGCGAGGCGCGCGGGACGCGATCGGGACCTGAAGGATGGAGAGGCTGCCCATCGCGTTGGAGCCCTTGCCGTAACGGACCGGCTCGATGTGGGTGCTGTCGTTCGGGTGGATGGACGAGGTGATCGCGACGCCGCGGGTGAAGTCGGCCTTCGGCGCGCCGTGCGCCTTGCGGTAGCGGCGGTCGTCGGTCTGCGCGCCGACCAGCGCTTCGGAGTTGGTGCGGGTCAGCTCGCCCAGCCGGCCGGAGATCCGGGGCAGCAGGCCGCTGTCCTTCATCCGGTGCAGGAGCGTCTGGGTGCCGTACGTACCGGCGGCGACGACCACCCGGCGGGCGGTGAACGTGCGGCCCTTGCCCTTGCGCTTGTCGTCGGTGGGCAGCGTGCCGACGGCGAAGCCGCCGCGGGAGTCCTCGGTGACGGTGACCACGGACGTCATCGGGTGGATGACGGCACCGGCCCGCTCGGCGAGGTGGAGGTAGTTCTCGTTGAGGGTGTTCTTGGCGCCGTGCCGGCAGCCGGTCATGCACTCGCCGCATTCGGTGCAGGCCGTACGGGCGGGGCCCGCGCCGCCGAAGTACGGGTCGGGGACCTCGGTACCGGGGGCGGTCCGCGCCGTACCGTCGGCGTCCCGGCCGTCGCCGAAGAAGACGCCGACCGGCGCCAGGTGGAAGGAGTCGCCGACGCCCATCTTCTCGGCGGTGGCCCTGAGGTGGACGTCCGAGGGGGTCATGGTCGGGTTGAGGCGGACGCCGAGCATCCGCCGCGCCTGGTCGTAGTACGGCTTCAGCTCGTCCTGCCAGTCGGTGAGGTGCCCCCACTGCGGGTCCTCGAAGAACTGTTTCGGCGGTACGTAGAGGGTGTTGGCGTAGTTCAGCGAGCCGCCGCCGACGCCGGCGCCCGCCAGGACCATGACGTTGCCGAGCAGGTGCACGCGCTGGATGCCGTAGCAGCCGAGGGCAGGCGCCCACAGGTAGTTCTTCAGGTCCCACGAGTTCTTGGGCAGCGTGGCGCGGGTGAAGCGGCGCCCGGCCTCCAGGACGCCGACGCGGTAGCCCTTCTCGGTCAGGCGGAGCGCGGAGACGGAGCCGCCGAAGCCCGAGCCGATGACGAGGACGTCGTAGTCGTCACCCTCGTCGCAGGTGTCGCGCTGTTTCTGGGCAGGGTGGTCCTGGGGCACTGGCACTCCCTTGCTTCTCGGGCGGGCCCGCGGGCCCGTGTCACGGCGGCGGCTCAGCGGAGGCGCAACGCCTTCATCGCGCGCAGGCTGCGGGTCATGAACGCCGCGTACTTCTCGTCGTCCATGCCGAACGACGGGGCGAGCGGCATGAGGCGCTGGTGGGCGACGGTCTGGGCCTCGGTGTACTTCAGGATGCCCTCGGAGCCGTGACGGCGGCCGAGGCCGGAGTCGCCCATGCCGCCCATCGGGGACTGGACGCTGCCGTAGGCCGCGGCGTACGCCTCGTTGACGTTGACGGTGCCGGTACGCAGCCGGGCGGCGACGGCGCGGCCGCGGCGGCCGTCCTTGGTCCAGACGCTGGAGTTCAGGCCGTACGGCGTGGCGTTGGCGCGCGCCACGGCCTCGTCCTCGTCGGTGAACCGGTAGACCGAGACGACCGGCCCGAAGGTCTCCTCCTCGCAGACGGCCATCGGGGACTCGACGCCGTCCAGGATGGTGGGCTCGTAGAACAGCGGGCCGATGTCCGGGCGGGCACGCCCGCCGGCGACCAGGGTGGCGCCCTTGGCGACGGCCTCGTCCACGTGCCGGGTGACGGTCTCCAGCTGGCGTTCGCCGACCAGCGAGCCCATGTCGGCGCCGTAGGCGAGGGCACTGCCCAGGCGCATCGCCTTCGTGCGGGCGGCGAAGCGCTCCACGAAGGCGTCGGCTATGGACGCGTGGACGTACAGCCGCTCGATGGAGATGCACAGCTGGCCGGCCGAGGAGAAGCAGCCGCGTACAGCGCCCGCGGCGGCCTTGTCCACGTCGGCGTCGTCCAGCACCAGCATGGCGTTCTTGCCGCCGAGTTCGAGGGAGACGCCGACCAGGCGGGCGGCGGCGCCCTGGGCCACCTCGCGGCCGGTGCGGGTGGAGCCGGTGAAGGAGACGTAGTCGGCGTGCTTGACGACCTCGGGGCCGACGACCGGGCCGTCGCCGAGGACGACCTGCCAGACCTCCGGGGGCAGCCCGGCCTCGATGAGCTGCTCGCGGGCCCACAGGGCGGTCAGCGCGGTCTCCGTGTCGGGCTTCATGACGACGGCGTTGCCGGCGGCGAAGGCGGGCAGCGCGTCGCCGACCGACAGCTCGAAGGGGTAGTTCCAGGGCGCGATCTGCCCCACGACCCCGCGTGGCTGCCGCAGTTCGGTGACCTTGGTGAGGGTCGGCACGACACCGGTGTGGCTCCGGGGGCGCAGGTACGCGGGTGCCTTGCGGCCGTAGTGGCGGGCCGCGACGGCGACGGCCTGGATCTCCTCGTGGGCGTGCAGCCGGGCCTTGCCGGTCTCCAGCTGGATCAGGTCCAGCACCTCGGCCTGGCGGCGGAGCATCAGGTCGTGGAAGCGCAGCAGGACGGCGGCGCGCTGCCGTACGGGCACCTCGGCCCAGGCGCGCTGGGCGGTACGGGCCCGCTCGAAGGCGGTGGCGACGTCCTCGGGCGTGGACTCGGGCAGGTCCGCCAGCTTCTCGCCGGTGAACGGCGTGTGGTTGGCGGTCCGGCCGCTGCCGGTGACGCCGCGGGTGAGGCGGGTGACCAGGTGCGGGGTGACCACGTCGGCGGCGGTACGGGTGCCGGCGGCGGCGCGGGCGACGGGGTTGCCGCCCGCGGGGGCGTCCCGGTCGGCGGCGGGCGCGGCGCCGACGGGTGCGGCGGAGCGGGTTCCGGTGTCCTGCGAGTCCGTCATGCGGGCGAGCGTATGACGCGCCGGACGCTTTGGGTACCCACCGGTAACGAGTTTTCACGCGGTGGGCACAATCGCGCCAGTGTTTGCTGGCCACAAGGGCGCTGTGCTGGGGGTTAGGGGTGCGGGGCGAAGCGGGGGACGGGGCGCGGGCGGCACCCGAGCGGTATGGGGGCGGTGCGCATACGGGTCCCCGGCGCTTGCGGCGAACGGTACGGCGGGGACGGGCCCCGTCACCGTGCCGGGGAGCCGACGCCTACCGGATGGAACGTCCGCGACGCGACCGTGAAGTGCCGTTTCGCCCGGTCGCGTTCGGCGAGCGGCGCCGAGACCCAGACGTCGTACGTCCTGCCGCTCTCCTCCCAGAGGAGGTCGAAGGTGTGCCGGGGGCCGCCGTCCTCCGGCCCGCCGTCCCAGGTGAACTCCCACCGGGCCGCGGGCAGGCCGCGGTGCGTGGCGCGCGTGACCGTGCCGTCGCGGTACCCGGGGTACTGGTCGGGGCCTTTCGCGTGGGCGTGGCGCAGGGTGTCGAGCGGCCCGGCGGGGGTGGCTTCCCTGAGACGGATGCCGAGCCGGTAGCGCCTGCCCTCGGAGGAGTAGAAGACGCGGGGTTTCTCGTACGAGCGGGTGGAGCCTTCGGGGACGGCGAGGGCGAAGCCGAGCGGGTCGCGCACCATGACGTAACCCGGTGGGACGGTGGCGGTGGCGGCCGTACCAGGGGTGCCCGAACGTTCCTGCGACGGAGACGGAGACGATGACGGAGACGGAGACGGAGACGGAGACGGCGACGCTGATGGCGACGGCGGCGACTGCGTCGCCCGGTGCCCGCCGCCCTTGCCGTCCCCACCCTCACCCCCGTCCCTGAGAAACAGCGCCGCGAGCCCCACCCCCACCCCCGCCAGCACACACACCGCCAGGCCCACCAGGAAAGCGGTGCGCGCCCGTCCGGTGTGCGGGCGGGCCGCGGCGGCCAGCGCGCGGTTCGCCAGGGCGTCCGGTATCGGAACACCGTGCGTACGGCCCGGCTCCGGCGCGGGCACCGGGCGCTCGGGTGCGGCGGGCGGGGGCGGCGGGGTCTCGGGCGCGCGGCCCGACTGGAGGTAGCCGCGCAACAGCCGTTCGGTGCCCGGGATGTCCAGCCGCCGCTCCGGGTCGCGTTCCAGCAGGCCGCGGACCACGGCCAGGAGGGGGCGGGCCGGTTCCGGCAGTTCGATCTCGTCGTGCACGACCGCGCTCAGCACGCCGCCCAGCGAGTCGCGGTGGAACGGCGACCGCCCGCTGAGCGCCGCGCACAGCAGCACACCGACCGACCACAGGTCCGCCGCCGGCCCGGCGTGCCGGCCGGCCATCCGCTCGGGCGCGGTGTACTCGGGCGAGCCGACGAAGCCGCCGGCCTCGGTCAGCGTCGGGCTGCCGGGGAGCTGGGCGACGCCGAAGTCGGTCAGGACGACGCGCCCGGTGCCCTCCTCCAGCAGGACGTTGGCGGGTTTGATGTCGCGGTGCAGGACGCCGCGCGCGTGCGCCACGCGCAGCGCGCCGAGCAGGGCCAGGCCGATGCGCGCCGCCTCGCGGGGCGCCAGCGGGCCGCCGCCGGACAGCCGGTCGTCGAGGGAGGCGCCGTCGACCAGCTCCATGACGATCCAGGGGCGCGCGTCCTGTTCGACGACGTCGTGCAGGACGATCACGTTCGGGTGCTTGATCCGCGCGACCGAGCGGGCCTCGCGCATCGCGCGCGCCCGTTCCGCTTCGGGGTCCGCGCCGGCCGGGCCGTCGTCCAGATGCAGTTCCTTGACCGCGACCTGGCGGCGCAGCATCTCGTCGGTGGCGCGCCAGACCGTTCCCATGCCGCCACGGCCGAGCCGTTCGCCCAGGCGGTAGCGGCCGGCGATGAGCCGGCCCTCGCCCCGCAAGCTCCCCATGGGGTCATCTTGCCCCAACGGCCGGGCGCAGGCGGCGGATGTCGGGGGGACACGGGGTGGACGAGAGGCGCACGGGTCGGTTGCGCACGATTGGGGCGCGCGCCCGCGGGCAGGGAGTGGGAAGCCTGGCCGGACGGTGTGCGGTGGGGCACGGTGACCCCGTGTACGGCAGTGCCGCACGACACACGCGGGGGAACCTCCGCCGCCTCCGCCGCCGTCCTTGACACAGTGAGGCGGCAGCAGCACACAGCAGTGGCAACAAGGCAGCGGCAAGCAGGCAGTCGGCAGCACCCGGGCTCTGAGCACGGCGCGGCGGATCGGGGGTCGGACATGGTGATGCAGGACGGCGGTGCGGTGGACGTCCGGCCCGGTGCCGACCCCGGGCGGGCGGCGGCCGGGCACGAGCGCGCGTACCGCACGGCGGGGACCGCCCTCGCGGTCTACGGCGGCGCGCTGACCGCCTGGACGGTGTACGGCATCGTCCAGGGCGACGGGAGCGTCTGGGACTTCTTCGAGGGGCTCTTCAACCCGCGCGCCTCCTTCTTCATGTGGACGCTCGGGCCGGGCGAATGGGCCCTGGTCGTCGCGCTGCTGGCGGTCGCGGCCGGAGCGCTGGCCCTGCGGCGGGTGGCGCGTACGGGTGCCCTGCTGCTGGGCTGGGTGATCCTCGCCCAGTCCGCGCGCGAGATCGTCGGCCTGTGCCACGCCGGGTACCGGCACGTGTACGCCCTGGAGCCGCTCGGCGGCTGGGTGCTGGCGACCCGGGCCCTGGGGCTGCCGACCGCCCTGATCGTGATCGTGGCGCTGCTCCGGGCCACCGAACGGCCGGGGGCGGCCGGGGCCGCCGCGGACGGCGGGGAGGACGACACCCGGACAGAGGCGACAAAACGGTCGTGCGCCGACGCCGACTCCTGGTGGCGGCGCCGGCTCTCCCGTATCTGCGGAGTGCTCTTCCTCGTCATGGGCGCGACCCGGCTCGTCTGGGCTGCGTGGGGCACGGCCGAGGAGCACATCGGCCTGGCCACCTATCTGCGCCGGGCGGTGGACGGCTCCGCGACCGGCGACGTCGTCCAGCTCTCGCAGTCCGGCGAGTTCACCACGCTCTCGTCGGTCACCGTCCTGCTGGTGCTCGGCGTGCTCGCCGTCCGCAGCAACCGTGACGTGCGCGGCGCCCTCCTGGTGTTCGCCGCGGTCGAGCTGTACCTGACCGTGCGGACGGTGGTCCTGCTGACCGTCACCGGGTTCTTCGGCGGCCCGCTCGTCACGGGCGAGAGCGCGGCGTCGCTGGTGATCACGGCGTACGAACTGGCCGCCACGACCTCGGTGGTGGTCCTGGCGACCGGCCGCTCGTTCAGTGCCTACGGCGCGTACGAGTCCCGGGTCAGCGGCCCGTATGGCGGTGGAAACCGTCGATCATCGCCTGACGGCCGGGCAGGTTGAACTCCCGGCCCAGGGTCCGCATGATCGAGTTCTCGGTGGGCCGGTTGAGGCCGCGCGGGTAGTAGCCGCCGCCCTCGAAGGCGCCGACCTTGCCGCCGTCCGGCGAATTCTGGCCGAGGTAGCGGTACCACTTGGCCTTCTTGGCCTTCATCTCCGCGACGCTCATCCTGGTGATGTTGGGCGCGTCCGGCTCCGGTCCGCTGTACGTGCCGTTGGTGTCGTACACGTACTCGTCGGCCAGCTTCCCGAGGGAGTGCCCCGTCTCGTGCACCGCCACCTGCGCGGAGTCGCGGTGGTCGGAGGAGGCGGTGGCGATGCCGTCGTACCCGACGGACGAGGTGATGCCGTTGTAGCCCGCGCCGCCGTACTTGGCGGAGTTGCCGAGGACGAGCACGAGGTCGGCGTCCGGGGCCTTGGAGGCGTACGACTCGACCTTGCCGGTGTCCACGCACAGCAGGCGCTCGATGTCGTCGCACCAGAAGCGGGCGTCCAGCGCGGTGTCCTTGACCACGCCCTTGGCCGGGTCGCCGGAGACGCCGGACTGGTTGGAGACGGCGTCCACGGTCCAGACGTTGAACAGCGAGCGGTTCGAGGCGTACGGCTCGACGGCGGATATCTGCGCCCACTTGGCCTTGGCGTCGGCGTGGAAGTCCTTCTGCTGGGCGAGCGTGTAACCGTCGCCGATGACGACGACGTCGACCTTCTTGTCGGTGGGGCCGTTGCGGACGACCGAGGTCACGGTGCCGTCGGCGGCCAGCTCGGCGGCGGAGCGCGCGCGGTGGGCGCTCAGCAGGCTCTTGGGCGTGGCGACCGGGACGGTGGTGTGCCGGGGGTGCCCCTGCGGGGTGAAGTACTCGACCTGCTGGGTACGGGCGGCCGCGGAAGGGGCGCCGAAGCGGCGGCGGGGGAAGCCGACGCGGCGGGGGCGGTGGCCGCCATGCCGCCGACGAGCACGAGGCCGGCCGCGGCGGCGGCCACGCGGACGCCCGTACGGCGTCGGGTGGCCGCCCGGTTCCGTATGCGGGTCCGTATGGAGGTGCCGGGCGGTGTGGGGATACGCCGGGGTCTGTGCACGAAGAAGCCTCCGAAGCGATGCCGAGCCGTGCCCCGGGGGGGCCGTGCTCCGAGGGGGTGGTGGCCCGCGCGGCGCCCAACGGGCGGGCGTACGGCGGATCGCGGCCAACCTAGAGGCGGCCGTGACGGGAGGCAACGGGCGGGGCGGAAGTTGTCCGGAGGTGACCGGCGCCGGGCAGGTCACCGGTGCGGACCGGGCCCACGGGGCTCGACGGCGACGGCCGCCACGTGTGGGGGTCGCGGCGGCCGTCACTGTGAGCTGCACCGCCTCGGCGGCTCGTGGCCTCCTCGGTGGTGCAGCATGAAAGGCACTCTGCCCGCGGGCGCCGCCTCACGGCATCCTCCGCAGGTCGTGCACCGACCCCCGCCGTCCGGCGGGGGTGGGCCACGGTGTGCGGCGGGCAGGCCCATGGACGCGATGCAGAGAGGGGCGGCCGGTGATCCGTGTCGCGGTGGTGGACGACGAGCGGCTGGTCAGATCCGGGCTGCGGATGATCCTGGGCACCGCCCCGGACATCGAGACGGTCGCGGACTGCGGCGGCGGCGAGGCCGTGGACACCGTGCTGGACAGCGCGGCGGACGTCGTACTGCTCGACATCCGGATGCCGGACGTGGACGGGCTGACCGTCCTGCGCGGCCTGCGCGCCGCCCCCGAACCGCCCGCCGTGGCCATGCTGACGACCTTCGACGCGCAGGAGTACCTGACCGCGGCGCTGCGCGAAGGCGCGGCCGGTTTCCTGCTCAAGGACTCCGACCCCGGACAACTCGTACGGGCCGTGCGGACCCTGGCCGAGGGCGGCAGCGTGCTCGACCCGGGCGTCACCCGGGCCGTGATCGGCGGCTTCCTCACCGCCGAGGACCAGGCCGCGGCGGTCCGCGCCGTAGCGGCGCTGACGCCGCGGGAGTCCGAGGTGCTGGCGCTGCTCGGCGAGGGCCTGGGCAACGCGCAGATCGCGGAGCGGATGGGCCTGGCGCCGAGCACCGTCAAGGACCATGTGCGGGCGCTGCTCGGCAAGCTGGGCGGGCTCAACCGGATCCAGGCGGCGATCCTCGCGGACCGCGCGGGCCTCGTCGCGGGCGGCCCCCGGTGAGCGCGGGCGGCGGCCTCCCCGGTGGCATACGCCGGGCCGTGCCCGCGGTCGCGCCCCTGGCCGTGCCGATGCTGCTGTCCATGGTGGACGCCTTCCTCGTCAACGGCCTGGACCTGGGCCTGGAGTTGGGCGTCTCCCTGGTCGCCGCCGCCGCGCTGCTGCTGCGGCGCCGGCTGCCGCTCGCCGTCTTCCTCGGCACCCTCCCCGGCCTCTACATCGGCTACATCTGGTTCGCGCCGATGATCGCCCTCTACACCCTCGCCGCACAGCGCCCCGGCCGCGCCCGGCTCGGCGCCTGCGCCGCGCTGCTGATCGCCGCGCACTGCCTCCCGTACCCGCTCTCCGACCTGGACCCGGGCGCGTACCGCGAGAACATCCAGGTGCTGATCGACGCGACGGTGACCTCCGCCGCGCCCATCGCGCTGGGCCTGCTGGTGCGCACCCGCCGCGAACTCGCCGCCCGGGTCGACGACCTGACCCGCAGCCTGCGCCGCGAGGACCGGCTGAACGCGGACCGGGTGCTGGCCACCGAGCGCGCGCGGCTGGCCCGCGAGATGCACGACGTGGTCGCGCACCAGGTGAGCCTGATCAGCCTCCAGGCCGGGGCGGTGCAGGTGAGCGCCGGGGAGGACGCCGTACGGGAGGCGGCCCGGACGATCCGCGAGCTGTCCGTACGGACCCTGGAGGAACTGCGGCACATGGTCGGCATCCTGCGGGCGGCCGGCGGCGGCAGCACGGACGCGCGGGGACCGGCACCGCAGCCGGACCTGGCCGAACTGCCGCGGCTGATCGAGATGAGCGCCCTGGACGTCGTGTACGAGCACGAGGTGCCGGACGGGGCGGCCGGGGCCAAGGCCGTGGAACGGGCGGCCTTCCGTACCGTCCAGGAGGCGCTGACCAACGTACGCAAGCACGCGCCGGGCGCGCGGGTACGGGTGCGGGTCGCGGCGGTGGGGGCGGAGCCGGACGCCCGCGACGGGGAGCCGGTGGCCCCGCAAGGGCTGCGGGTGGAGGTGCGCAACGGGCCGCCGGACACCTCGGCACCCGCCCCGGCGCTGCCGGGCGGGGGCCACGGCCTGGTCGGCCTGCGCGAGCGCGCCCAGAGCCTGGGCGGACTGCTGGAGGCCGGGCACACGGCGGACGGGGGATTTCTCGTGCGGGCGGAATTTCCCCGGGGTGCGGGGTGAGGATGTGGGGCGAGGGTGCGGAGAGAGGATGCGGGGCGCGGATTCCGCCGTGTTTATGGCGAGTTGAATTGATCAGGAGAAGGAAAGGCGGATCCCGCTCCACTTTCCATCACGTTGGGTAATTCATGGACAACTCTGCGCCATCGTCGACCGACGGGGCCCGCCGCCCGGCACCCCGCCCCCGGCGGGCCGCGCGGAGTTACGCGGACAGCGGGGCGGCCGCCTCGTCGACGGCCGTGTCCAGGTCCGGGTAGACCTCGAAGAGACGGCGCACGCCGAGCGCCGCGAGCACCCGGTTGACGTGCGAGCCGTCCACCGCGCCCTGCGCGGGCAGGATCAGCCGCAGCCGCCCCTGGCAGGACCGCATCAGCCGACGGGCGGCGATCAGCACGCCGACGCCGCTGGAGTCGCAGAACTGGACCTCGGAGAGGTCGAGCACCACGCTGCGGCGGCCCTCCGCGACCGCGTCGTGCACGTGCTGGCGCACCGCCGGCGACGTGACCAGGTCCATCTCACCGGAGACCTGCAACACGGCCCAGCGGCCCTGCACGCCTTCTGCCACCTTCAACGACACGCGCTCGAAGCCTTTCGCTCGCTTGCGGACGGGACACTTCCCGATACCCACCGGAATGCGCCCTTCCCGCCTCGACTGCCCGGCCGTTCTCCCCTGAAACTCTTCAGAATTCTGTGCGCAACGGACCGTTCCTCTCCAAGGCTATGCCCAGTGAGCGGGGAACTTTCCCCCGGAACCGGTCACACACGGATAACACATCGACAGATACAGACGCGAACGGTTGCGCTTCGATCCACTGTGAGCGGGCAATACCACCAAAAGTGACCGTCTCCATACCATCCGTGGACCACCGACAGGGCGGGTTTGCCGCAAAGGGGCAACAATGTCGGACCGGACCACTACATTCGATGGCACGGTGGAGTGCGGGACCGCGGGGCACGGCGGCGGCGAGGGATGGGGGCCGGATGGGACATGACGCACCACCGCGCTGGGACAGGCGGATGCAGCAGCGGCTGGCGCGCGGCGAGGCGGCCGCGCTCGGCGAGCTGTACGACCGGTTCGCTTCGCTTGTGCACAGCCTTGCCCGCCGGGTCCTCGGCAGCGAGACCGCCGCCGACCGCATCACCCGTGAGGTCTTCGGCTACATCTGGGAGAACCCCGACTCCTACGACCCCAAACAGGGGTCGCTGCGCTCCTGGGTGGCCCAGCTCGCCCACCGCCAGTCCGTGCACCGGCTGCGGCAGGCCGGGGCCGCCTCGGCCCGGGACCGCGGCGAGGACGCCCCCGAGCCCGCCGAGCTGGAACGCCAGATCCGCGCCGCCTCCACCGCCGCCCGCGCCGACTACATCGTCACGTCCATGCCCGCCCCGCTGCGTGCCGCCCTGGAGCTGGCCTACTTCCAGCGCCGTGACTACCGCCAGACCGCCGCCGACCTCGGCGTCACCGAGGACGAGGCCCGGCGGCGGCTGCGGCTGGGCCTGCAACTGCTGTCCACCGCGCACAACCACCAGGCCCTGCCGCCCGCGCGGCCGGCGGAGTCCCCGCCGAGCGGCCCCGCCCCCGGACGGCAGCCGTGAACGGCCCGGAGGAGTGGGACCGGCGCGACCCGGACGATCCACGCGACCCGGCCGCCCCGAACGCCCGGCGCGACGCGGACGGTCCGCACGACCCGACCGTCCGGCGCGACCCGGACGACCCGCACGATCCCGGCGTACCGCAAGGGCCGGGCACCGGTGGCGCGTCCCGCCCCGGCGGCCCGCCCCGTATACCGTCCCCGCGCACCGCGGCCGAGGACGACGGACCGCTGCCCGACGCGACCCCGCCCGCGGCGGAACCGTCCCCCTCGGAACCACCGGCGCCGGAACCAGAACCGGAACCCTCAGAACCGGAACCGGAACCAGAACCGTCGACACCGGAACCGGCGGCACCGGAACCGGCGACCGCCCCCGCGAACGCCGGGAGCGGACCCGCCCCCGCGCCGCCTCCCCACCGGGTCCTGAAGTCCCTGCTGGGCGCCTGGGCCCTGGCCGCCTGTTCCGCCGAGGAGACGGCCGCCGTCGAGGACCACCTGACGGACTGCGCGCCCTGCGCGGACGAGGCGCTGCGCCTGCGGGACGCGGTCGGCCTGCTGCATCCGGCCGACCCGCTGGACCTCGACCCGCTGCTGCGCTCGCGGGTGCTGGAGGGCTGCCTGGGGCGGCGTCCGGCCCGTATCCCGGTTCCGGAGTGGGCGGCTCCGTACGACGCCGAGACGGCCAAGCTGGACGCGCTGCTCAGCGACATGGGCGAGGCGGAGTGGCAGGCTCCGGTGCGGCTGCGCTGGTTCGAGGACGAGCGGGCCGCCGAGCGGCGCACCACCGTGGCCGGGGTCATCGGGCATCTGATGGCGGTGGACGGCCTGGTCGCCACCGCGCTCGGCCTCGGCGACCCGCTGGGCGCCGCCGCCCCGCACGGACCGGCCGGGCCCCGCGACCGTACGGAGGCCTGCTGGCAGGCGATCGCGGACGGCCGCGCCCCGCACGCCACCCGCACACCGTGGCGCGACCAGAGCCACACCCTGATCCGGACGGTCTCCTTCGCCGGCCACGGCGTCACCGAACTGGCCGTGCCGTACGGGGGCGGCGCCCGGCTGCCGCTGCGCGACGCCTTCCTGGACCGCGCCTTCGAGTGCTGGGTGCACGCGGGCGACATCGCCGAGGCGGTGGACTACCCGTACGAGGCCCCGGCCGCCGGGCATCTGCACCTCATGGTCGACCTGGCGGCCCGGCTGCTGCCCCGCGCGCTGGCCTCCCGGCGCCGGGCCGGGCTGGCGCCGCCGCCGCGGCACCTGGTCGAGGCGGGCGCGCCCGGCCGTACGCTGCACCTGGAGGTCGAGGGCTGCGGCGGCGGGCACTGGTACATACCCCTGGACTCGCCGGGAGCCGTCGGCACACCGGACCGCACGGTCGCGCACATCGCGCTGGACAGCATGGAGTTCTGCCAGCTCGCGGCCGGGCACGTCCCTCCGGAGGAGACGGCCGCCGGACAGCACGGCGAGCCGGAGGCGATCCGCGACGTCCTGTTCGCCACGGCGTCGCTCTCCCGGCTGTGAGCGTGAGCGAGCCCGTGCCCCGCCGGGGGCACGGGCAGCGGCCGCTCGTTACGCGAAGACGACCGTGCGCGAGCCGTTGAGCAGGACGCGGCGCTCGCTGTGCCACTGCACGGCGCGCGCCAGGGCCCGGCACTCCACGTCCCGGCCGACCGCCACGAGCTGGTCCGGCGTGACGCCGTGGCCGACGCGCTCGACCTCCTGCTCGATGATCGGGCCCTCGTCGAGGTCCGCCGTGACGTAGTGCGCGGTGGCGCCGATGAGCTTCACACCGCGCGCGTGCGCCTGGTGGTAGGGCTTGGCGCCCTTGAAGCTCGGCAGGAAGGAGTGGTGGATGTTGATGATCCGCCCGGACAGCGCCTTGCACAGGTCGTCGGAGAGCACCTGCATGTAGCGGGCCAGTACGACCAGCTCGACGTTCTCCTCGCGCACCAGCTCCAGCAGCCGCGCCTCGGCGGCGGCCTTGGTGTCCTTCGTCACCGGGATGTGGTGGAAGGGGATGCCGTAGGAGCCGGCCAGCTCGGCGAAGTCGGTGTGGTTGGAGACCACGGCCGCGATCTCGACCGGCAGCGCGCCGATCCGGGAGCGGAAGAGCAGGTCGTTGAGGCAGTGCCCGAACTTGGACACCATCAGCACGATGCGCATCTTCTCGTCGGCGCGGTGGATCTGCCAGTCCATCTGGAAGGAGTCGCCGACCGCGGCGAAGCTGGCACGCAGCTTCTCCACGCTGACCGTGGCGTCCGCGCTGAAGTGGACCCGCATGAAGAAGAGCCCGGTGTCGTGGTCCCCGAACTGCTGGCTGTCCTCGATGTTGCAACCGGTCATGAACAGGTAGCTGGACACCGCGTGCACGATGCCCTGCTTGTCCGGGCAGGAGAGGGTGAGGACGTACTGGTCGGGGGTACTGGGCTGCGAGTCGCTCATGACCTCATAGGGTCGCACATTCCCGGCCGTGGTCCGTCCCGCTCCCGCGTCTCAGGCCGGGGCGCCCTGCCCCCGCGTCATGATCGCCAGGACTTCGAGCGAGTGCGGCGCCACGTCCGGGTCCTCGCTGTCCGCCGTGGCCATCCGTACGTGCGCGTCGCGCGCGGCCCGTACCGCCTCCGGCCAGCCGTGGTGCTCCAGGTAGGCGGTCACCGGGGCGTCCGGGCCGACCTGGTGCATGATGCGCAGCACCCGCAGGACGGCGACGTCGACCAGCGACGCCTCCTGGGAGTCGCGGAAGATCGTGCCGACGTACTTCTCGGCGGACCAGTTGTCCAGCCAGGTGTCTTCGACGAGCCGGTAGACGGCGTCGGTGACGTCCCCGTAGCCCGGGAGACCGGCCAGCCAGGTCTCCCGCTGGAAGACGGGGTCGGAAAGCATGTGCAGCGCGGAGCGCACATTGCTGCGCCAGCGCCACCACGGCATGTCGGTCAGCGGCATGGCGCCCATGGTGGTCGAGCGACGGCCGCGACGGGAAGACTTCTCCGAACCTTGCACAGTATTCGATCGTACGTTCTCCGCCGATGATCACCGTCGGCCCCCGGAGTTCACCCCGCTGTCACCGCTCGTTGCACCGGCGTCACTCACGCGTTCCGGGCGAAGCGGAATGCTCCGTGCACATGACCGGACGGCGACGCCCCTCCTCCCCCGCCCCTTCCCCCGCGTCCTCGCGGCAGCCACCGCCGCGACGGCCTGCACGGCGGTCCTGGCGTCACTGCTCTCGGCCTGCGGCTCCCTCCCCGGCGCCCCGGAAGGCTCCGGGGAGAAGGAGCCGCTCACGGTCATGACCTGGGCGCCGGTGGACACCAAGGCGACCAACATGCCGGGCATGCCCGCCATGGCCGAGGCGTACGCCCGCTGGGTCAACTCCCGGGGCGGCCTCGACGGCCACCCGCTGAAGGTCGTCACCTGCAACGAGCACAACGACTCGGTGGCCGCCGCGCGCTGCGCGCAGCGCGCCGTCGACACCAAGGCGGTCGCGGTCGTCGGCTCGTACAGCCAGTTCGGCCGCTCGTTCATCTCGCCCCTGGAGCGGAACGGCATCCCCTACCTCGGCGGCTACGGCGTCTCCGACGAGGAGTTCGCCAGTCCGCTGTCGTATCCGGTCAACGGCGGTCAGGCGGCCCTCCTGGCGGGCAACGGGCGCCAGCTGGCGAGCGTCTGCGACCGGGTCTCGCTGGTGCGCCCGGACACCATCCAGGGCGACCAGATGCCGGCCCTGCTCAGCGCGGGCCTGGCCGACGGCAGCCGCGCCGCCGCGAAGGACGTCCGCGCGCCCGAGGACGGCACCGACTACGCCGACGCGGCACGGCGCGCCCTGGACGGCGTGGGCGCCGCCTCGGGCGGAACGGGCACGGCGGGCGGCACCAAGGGGGCGGGCGGCTGTGTGACGGCCACGCTCGGCGAGCGCACCGACACGTTCTTCGACTCCTTCCGCCGGCTCCAGCCCGACGGTTCGAAGGTGCGGATCGCCTCGGTGCTGGGCAGTGCCGGCCAGGCGCTGGTGGACCGTACAGGCGGCCGGGCCGGGCCGCTGGAAGGCGCGTACCTCACGGGCTGGTACCCGGTCGCGAGCGATCCGCGCTGGAACCCGATGCGCAAGGTCATCAACGACCACGCCTTCGGCGACAACCGCATCGACCCGGCCGACCCTGGCGTCCAGACGACGTGGATCGCCTACACGGTGCTGCGCGCGATCGTCGAGCGGCTGGGGAAGCAGGGTGTCCAGGACATCACGGCCCACACCGTGCAGCAGGCGCTGGACCGCGGCGAAGAGGCCGTGGACACCGGCGGCCTGACGCCGAAGTTGCGCTGGCGCTCCGAGGACATGCTCGCGGTGCAGGACTTCCCGCGCACGGTGAACGCCCTGGTGACCTACCAGGCCGTACGGGAAGGGCAGCTCGTGGCGGCGAAGGAGGGCTTCGTGAACGTCGCGGGGACACTGGAGAGGCCGCGGGCGGACGGCTGAGGGGCGTCCGTGGCCGCGCCCTGAGGGACACCCGTCGCACCCCGCTAAGGGGGCCGCGCTGACGGGTGACGCCCGTCGCCTCCCCGCCGCCCGCCCGTACGGCCGTCCGCTCAGCTCTTCTTGGCGAGGGCCTTCTCGACATCCGTCAGGACCGCCTCCGCGGCGAGCGGGCCGCCCGAGCTGTTCCACGCCGAACCGTCGATCACCACGACATGGTGCTTCTCGACGGCCTTGAGCTTGCCGAAGTTCGGTACGGCCGTGGCCTCCTTCAGCCCCTTCTCCCCCGCGGCCTTGTCCCCCAGCGCGCCGAGGAACAGCCAGTCGCCGTCGATGGTCTCCAGGCGCTCCAGGCTCACCGGCTCGCTGTGTCCCGAGCTCTCGCCCTGCTGTCCCTGGGGCCGCTTCAGGCCGAGCGCGGTGAGGGTGTCGCCGACGTGGCCCTTGCCCTTGCCGACGACCGAGGGCGCGCCGTTCTGCCAGCGGATGACGCTGGTGACGGCCCCGGCGTTGTCCCCCAGCTCGTTCTTCACGGTCTTCAGGCGCGCGTCGAAGGTGTCCAGCCACTTCTGGCCGTCGGCCTTCTTGCCGAGGGCGTCGGCGGTCGCGGTGAAGGCGTCCCGCCAGGGGGCGTTGAGCTTGGCGGTGAGCACGGTGGGCGCGATCCGGCTGAGCTTGTCCTGGACGCGCTTGGCGCCCACCGTCTCGTCGAGCAGGATCAGGTCGGGACGGAGGGCGGCGAGCTTGTCCAGGTCGGGCTCGGCGACATTGGCGACGATCTGGGCGTCCTTCGCCTTCGGCGCGAGGTAGCCGGCCACGCCGTTCTGGCCGCGGCCGCTGGTGGCGCCGATCGGGTGGGCGCCGAGGGCGAGGGCGGCGTCGAGGGTGGGCTCGCTGAGCGTGACCACCTTCTTCGGGGCGGCGGGTACGTCCACCTTCTTGCCGTTGGCGTCGGTGACGGTACGGGTGCCGGAGCCGGCCGCCTTGGCGTCGGCGCCGGCCTTGCCGCCGGAGTCGCCGTCGCCGCAGCCGGCGAGGGTCAGGGCGCCGGCCAGGGCGACGGTGAGCAGGGCGGCGGGTCGGCGGTAACGCATCGGAGGTGCTCCTTGGGTGTGCGGAAGAGTGCGGGGGAGGTCAGTGGGTGCCGCTGGCCGGGGGCGCGGTGGTGTCCCGTTGGCCGGGTGGCGTGCCGGGGCCGAGGAGGGTGATCAGGCCCTGGGCCAGGCCGACGGACCAACAGGCGTAGTCGTGGCCGCCGTTGAAGTCGGCGCCGGTGACGGTGTGGCCGTCGGCGCGGAGCGCCCGGCGCAGGTCGCGGGTCTGTTCGAGCATGCCCCACTCGTGCAGCCCGACATCCAGGTGCAGCCGCAGTCCGCGCGGTGCGCCTTCGGCGTAGCGGCGGGTGATCCAGGCGGTCTCCTCGGCCGGTTCGCCCGGGGCCGCCACCACATGGAGGGGGACTGGGCCAGGACGTTGCCGAAACGATTCGGCGCTGTGTGGCCCGCGTACAGGGCGGTGAGTCCGCCCAGGCTCTGCCCGGCGACGACCGTACGCGCCGGGTCCGTGCCGACCGGCAGCCGGCCGGCGGCCCAGGGCAGCAGCTCCTCGGCGAGGAAGGTGACGTACTCCGGGTGGCCGCCGAGTTCCCTGGCGCGGGTGGCGTTGTCGACGGTGTGCGGCGCGAGCACGGTCAGCGGCGGGATCAAGCCGTCGGCGACGAGGCCGTCGAGCGCGTCCTCCAGGTTCAGCTGGCCGAACCACATGTCGCCGTCGAGCAGGACGAGGGTGTCGGTGCGCCCGCCGGGGCCCGTGGCGGGCACCGGCGGCTCGTACACCCACACCTCGCGTTCCGCGCCGAGCGCGGCGCTGGCCACCTGGTGGCGCCGGACCGTGCCGCGCGGGGCGCCGGACCCCGCGGGGTGGGTCCACGGGCGGGCCGGGGCGTGCGGGAGTTCGAAGACGGAGCCGGGCGGGCCGTGCCAGCGGGTGGCTATCGTGCGGGGGTTGAGGGGGTCGCCGACACCGGTGGCGGCCAGCGCGCCGAGGTCGTCCGGCGCCCGGCCCTCCGTGTCGGGGGCGATGCGGTACGAGCCGCGGTGGTCGCCCCGCAGACGGTAGGTCAGATGCCACACGTCCGTACCGGGCAGGTGGCGCATCAGGCCGGCGGGCAGGTCGGAGCGGTCCATCAGCCGGTTGACCATCAGCAGCACCTGACGGGTCGCGGTGTCACCACGCCACAGGAAGGTGACGCCTCGGTGGTCGGGATCGGCGTCGAGCGGTTCGACCAGCGGCGTGCCGCGGGCCTTCACCTCGTCCCAGAACCGGTCCAGCACCGCGGCACGCGCCTCCGCCGACCCGGCCGCGGCCCGTTCGGCGGTCAGGCGCCGCACCCGCGGGCTGTCCGTGGTCTCGGCCGGGTGGGGCCGGGGGTGCGGGGCGGCCCGACGGGAGCTGCCAGGGCAGTGGCGGTGCGGGCGCCGGCCGCTGTGGTGCCGTCCGCGTGGGTCATCTGTTCACTCCTTGGGAGAGGGCCAGTTCGACGAGCCGGGGCACGGCGTCGGCCGGGCTGGGCATGACGGCCATCTCCTCGGCCGTCTCGCGGGCGGCGGTGGCCAGCGCTCCGTCCTCCAGGAGCCGGCGGACCAGTTCGCGCCCGGGGCGGTCGGGCCCCGCGAGGGCGGCCGGGTCCTCCGGCACCAGCCCGCAGCCGCGCCTCCGGACCGCCGCCGCGTTGGCCGGACGGTCGGCACCCTCGCCGAGGACGAGCTGCGGCAGGCCGGCGTCCAGGGCGGTCAGGGTGGTGCCCGCGCCGCCGTGGTGGATGGTGGCGTCACTGCCCGCGAGCAGCGCGCCCAGGGGCGTCCACTCCACGGGGCGGACGTTGTCGGGGAGCGTGCCGAGCGCGGACAGGTCGGCGCCGCCGAGGGCGAGGACGAATTCGGCGTCGGTGACGCGGGCGGCGTCCACGACCCACTCGACGGGCGAGACACCGTCCACGACCGGGCGGACCGTGCCCAGAGTGACCGCGATCCGGGGGCGCTTGCGGTCCTCGAAGAGCCAGCGCGGGAGCGCGCCGCCGCCGTTGTACGGGACGTAGCGCAGGTAGCGGCGGTGCGGTTCGGCGGTGACGCTCATGGCGGGCGGGGTGACGTCGAGCCAGGCGGCCACCGGGCCGGGGCCGGCGAGGCCGTGGCGGGCGTATCCGTCGGCGAGGGCGTCGTTCATCATCGCGACGTGCCGCCCGGTGTGGCCAAAACCGACCGCGTGCACGACCGAGGGAATGCCGAGCGCGGCGGCCACGAGCTGGCCGACGACGCCGTTGGGGGTGTGCACGACGAGGTCGGGGCGCCAGTGGCGGGCGACGTCGACCATGGTGTCCGCCATCTCCTCGCTGAAGAAGGAGAAGCCCTTGCCCTTGGGTGCGGTGCGCTGCTCGCCCGGGGCCGGAGGCTTGCCCTGGCGGCCCTTCTCCATGGCCGTGTAGAGGGCGTCGGGGTCGATGCCGGGCGCGCAGTCGACGGCCGGCAGCCCGGCGGAGACGGTGTGGCCGACGGCCCGTCCGCAGGTGGCGACGAGGACGTCGTGGCCCGCGGCGCGGAACGCCTGGGCCAGCGGGACCATCGGGTAGAGCAGCCCGAAGAAGGGGGCCCGGCGAACAGGACACGCATCGAACTACCTGCTTTCTTTCCCGACGGCCCGTCAAGACGCTGTCGGGTCACGGGTGGTACGGCGGGACGGCTGAAACGGGTGGGACACGCGTACATGTGCGACAGGTCACACACCCCGAGTGACGACCAGGCACTTAGGTAAGCCTAAGCTAACCACGTGCTCAGCAAGTCAACAACGTCCCCCGGCTGGATACGCAGGCTCGGTGCCGCGTGCCGGCACCACCCCCGACTCCTCCTCGCGGTCGCCGTGAGTTCCGTGTTCGGCACGGGACTTGAAGCGGTCGGCCCGCTGCTGGCCCGGCTCGGCGTCGACGACGCCGTGGTCGGCCGCACCGGCCGCATCGGCTGGCTCGCCGCCGCCATGGCCGGCCTCGCGCTCGTCCAGTTCGGCGCCGAGTTCACCCGCCGCTACGCCGCCGGAAAACTCGCCCTCGGCGTCCAGCACCGGCTGCGCACCCAGGTGTTCGACTCCCTCCAGCGCCTGGACGGCGTCAAACAGGACGCACTCCGCACCGGCCAGGTGGTCTCCCGCGCCAACAGCGACCTGACCCAGGTGCAGATCATGCTCGGGATGCTGCCGATCCCGCTCGGCACCTCGGCCCTCTTCCTCGTCGCCGTCGGCGCGATGCTCTGGCTGTGCGCCCCGCTCGCCCTGGTCGCGCTGACCGTGGTACCCGCCACCGCGTGGGCCGCCGCCCGCAGCCGCACCCGGCTCGTCCCCGCCACCCGTGCGGCCCAGGCCGGCGCCGCCCAGGTCGCCGAGCAGGTCGAGGAGGCCGTCACCGGCGTACGGGTGGTCAAGGGCTTCGGCCAGGAGGACCGCGAGACCGACCGGCTGGCGCGCGCCGCCCGCGGCCTGTTCGGACGGCGCATGCGCGTGGCGCGCATCCAGGCGGGCGCCACCGCCACCCTCGCCGCACTGCCCGCGCTCGGCCAGGTCGGCGTGCTCGCCCTCGGCGGCTGGCTGGCGCTGCACGGCACCATCGGCCTGGGCACCTTCCTCGCCTTCGCCGCCTACATGGCGCTGCTGGCCGGGCCCGCCCGGCTGTTCGCCAGCTTCCTGGTCACCGCCCAGCAGGCGCGCGCCGCCGCCGAACGCGTCAACGAACTCATCGACGCCCGGCCCGAGATCACCGACCCGGCCGATCCGGTCGCCCTGCCCGCCGGCCCGGTCGGCCTGGAACTGCGCGACGTCCGCTTCGGGTACGCGCCCAGCGACCCGGTGCTCGACGGCGCGTCCCTGACCGTACGGCCCGACGAGACCGTCGCCCTGGTCGGCCCGTCGGGCTCCGGGAAGTCCACCGTCTCCCTGCTGCTCCCCCGCTTCTACGACCCGCAGGCCGGCTCCGTGCACGTCGGGCCGCCCGGTGCGGCCCCCGACGTCCGCGAACTGTCGCTCGCCGACCTCCGCGCCACCATCGGCGTGGTCTTCGAAGAACCGTTCCTGTTCTCCTGCTCGGTCCGCGACAACATCGCCTACGGGCGCCCGGACGCCACGGACGAGCAAGTCAGGGCCGCCGCCGAGGCCGCCGAGGCGCACGGGTTCATCGCCGCGCTGCCGGACGGCTACGCCACCGAGGTCGGCGAACGCGGACTGACGCTCTCCGGCGGGCAGCGGCAGCGCGTGGTGCTCGCCCGCGCCCTGCTGGCCGATCCGCGCGTCCTCGTCCTGGACGACGCGACCTCCGCCGTGGACGCGGCCACCGAAGCGGCCATCCACCGCACGCTGAGCGCCGTCACCGGCGACCGTACGACCCTGCTGATCGCGCACCGCCGCTCCACCCTCCAGCTCGCCGACCGCATCGCCGTCCTCGACGAGGGCCGGGTGGTGGACACCGGCACCCAGGAGGAACTGGCCGAGCGCTGCGCGCTGTTCCGCGAACTCCTGGCCGGGCCCGGCGACTCCCTCGACGTACGCGTCACCGCCGACCCGCACACCACCGACCGGGGCGTCACCCCGGACCTCTGGCCCGAACCGCCCGCCGACGCGGACCGGAACACGGCCGAGGAGAGCACCGAGGACCCGCGCCTGGACGAAGCCCGGCTGCGCGCCCCCGACCCCGACGCCCGCTTCCGGCGCCTGCTCGCCCCCGTACGCGCCGCCCTGCTGCTCGGCCTGCTCCTCGTCGTCGCCGACTCCCTCGCCTCCCTCGCCCTGCCCCTCCTCGTACGGCACGGCCTGGACGCCGGGGTCGGCGCGGGCGACGGCGGCGCGCTCGCCAGGACCGTCCTGACCGCCCTGCTCGTCGTCGTCCTCGCCTGGGGCGTGCTCACCCTCCAGGCGCGCATCACCCGGCGCGCCGGGGAACGGGTGCTGTACGGGCTACGGGTGAAAACCTTCGCCCACCTCCAGCGGCTCGGCCTGGACTTCTACGAACGCGAACGCGGCGGCCAGATCATGACCGCCATGGTCAACGACATCGACGCGCTCTCCGCCTTCCTCCAGACGCACCTGCTGACCTCGGTCGCCGCGCTGGCCACGCTGTGCGGCGCCGTGATCGCGATGCTCGCCGTCGACCTGCCGCTGGCCCTGACCGCGCTCGCCCTCGTCCCCCTGATCGCCGTCGCCACCGCCGTCTTCTGGCGGCTGTCCTCCGCGGCGTACACCGATGCGCGCAAGCGGGTCGGCGAGGTCAACTCCAGCCTCCAGGAGAACGTCTCGGGCCTGCGCGTCGCCCAGTCCCAGAGCCGCGAGGGCAAGACCGCCGAGGCGTTCGGCAAGCTCTCCGAGAGCTACCGCGCCGCCCGGCTGCGCGCCCAGCGTTACGCCGCCGTGTACTTCCCGTGCGTCAACCTCACCGCCGAACTCGCCAAGGCCACCGTCCTGCTGTCCGGCGCCCACCGGGTCGCGGACGGCGGCCTCAGCCCCGGCGTGTTGGTCGCCTTCACCCTCTTCCTCGGCATGTTCTTCTCGCCGATCCAGCAGCTCTCGCTCGCCTTCGACAGCTACCAGCAGGCCTCCGTCGGCCTGCGCCGCACGATGCGGCTGCTGCGCGTCGAGCCGTCCGTACGGCCCCCGCCGACCCCGCGCCCGTACCGGACCGGCTGCGCGGCCCGATCGAACTGCGCGACGTCACCCTCCGCTACCCGGGCACCGAGCAGCCGTCGCTGGACCGGGTCAGCCTGCGGATCGAGCCCGGCGAGACGGTCGCGCTCGTCGGCACGACCGGCGCCGGCAAGTCCACCGTCGTCAAGCTGCTCGCCCGCTTCCACGACGCGACCGAGGGAACGTTGCTGGTGGACGGCGTGGACGTGCGCGCCTACGACCCGCCCGAGTACCGGCGGCTGCTGGGCGTCGTCCCCCAGGAAGCCCACCTGTTCACCGGCGACATCGCCGACAACGTCCGCTACGGACGGCCCGACGCCACCGACCAGGAGGTCGAGGCGGCCGTGCGCGCCGTGGGCGCGCTGCCCGCGGTCGCCGCCCAGCCGTACGGCTTCCGCCAGCCCGTCGGCGAACGCGGCCAGCGCCTGTCCGCAGGCCAGCGCCAGCTCGTCGCACTGGCCCGCGCCCACCTCGTCGACCCCGGCCTGCTGCTTCTGGACGAGGCGACCGCCGCCCTCGACCCGGCCACCGAGCGCACGGTGCTGGACGCCGGGGACCGGCTCGCCGACGGCCGCACCACCGTCCTGGTCGCCCACCGCCTGGCCACCGCCGCGCGGGCCGACCGGATCGTCGTCCTGGACGCCGGGCGGATCGCCGAGCAGGGCTCCCACCAGCAGCTCCTCGACGCCGACGGCCCGTACGCCCGGCTGTGGCACCACCACACCCCGACCGCCGCCGAACCCGCCCCCTCACCCAAGGATGACCCGCTCATGAAGGCACTTGTCCTCTCCGGAGGCACCGGCAGCAGGCTGCGGCCCATCACCCACACCGCCGCCAAGCAGCTCGTCCCCGTCGCCAACAAGCCGGTGCTCTTCTACGGCATCGAATCCCTGGTCGCGGCGGGCGTCACCGACATCGGCATCATCGTCGGCGACACCGCCGCGGAGATCCGTACGGCCGTGGGCGACGGCTCCCGCTTCGGCGCCCGCGTCACCTACCTCCCCCAGGAACAGCCCCTCGGCCTGGCGCACGCCGTCCTGATCGCCCGAGATTGGCTCGGCGACGACGACTTCGTGATGTACCTGGGCGACAACTTCGTCGTCGGCGGCATCGCCGAACTCGTCGACGAGTTCCGGGAGACCCGCCCCGACGCCCGCATCCTGCTCACCAAGGTCCCCGACCCCAGCTCCTTCGGCGTCGCCGAACTCAGCCCCGAGGGGCACGTCGTGCGCCTGGAGGAGAAGCCGAACGCCCCGCGCAGCGACCTGGCGCTGGTCGGCGTCTACCTCTTCACGCCGGGCGTGCACGACGCCGTACGGGCCATCGAGCCCTCGGCGCGCGGCGAACTGGAGATCACCGACGCCCTCCAGTGGCTGGTCGACGCGGGCCGCACCGTCCAGTCCACCGTCATCTCCGGCTACTGGAAGGACACCGGCAACGCCACCGACATGCTGGAGGTCAACCGCACCGTGCTGGAGGGCCTGCCGCCCGCCGTCCTCGGCGACGTGGACGACGCCAGCGAACTGGTGGGCCGGGTCCGTATCGAGGCCGGGGCCAGCATCGAACGGTCCCGGATCGTGGGGCCGGCCGTCATCGGCGCGGGCAGCGTCGTCCGCGACTCCTACATCGGCCCCTCCACCTCCGTCGCCGACGGCTGCCTGATCAGCGGCAGCGAGGTGGAGTTCTCCATCGTGCTGGGCGACTCCCGCATCGAGAACGCCGGACGGATCGAGGGCTCGCTCATCGGCCGCATGGTCCGTATGAGCGGCGCCGCCCGCGCGCCCCGCGCGCACCGCCTGGTCCTCGGCGACCACAGCCAGGTGCAGATAGCGCCCTGACCGCTCCCCTCGCCCGACCGCACCCCTTCCTCCCTGGACTGACGCCTTGAGAATCCTCGTCACCGGCGGAGCCGCTTCATCGGCTCCCACTTCGTCCGTACCCTGCTCACCCCCGAAAGCCCCGGCGAGAGCACCGGTCCGCACGTCGTCACCGTGCTGGACGCCCTGACCTACGCCGGGGACCGCGCCAACCTCCGGCCCGTCGCGAGCGACCCCGGTACACCTTCGTGCACGGCGACATCCGCGACCAGCCGCTGGTGGACGACCTGCTGGCCGACCACGACGCGGTGGTGCACTTCGCCGCCGAATCGCACGTGGACCGCTCCATCGCGGGCGGCACCGACTTCGCGTCCACCAACGTCCTGGGCACCCAGGTCCTTCTGGAGGCCGCGGTACGCCACCGCATCGCCCGCTTCGTGCACGTCTCCACCGACGAGGTGTACGGCTCGATCGCGGAAGGCTCCTGGACCGAGGACGAGCCCCTGGCGCCCAACTCGCCCTACTCCGCCAGCAAGGCCGGCTCCGACCTGCTCGCCCTGGCGCACCACCGCACCCACGGCCTGGACGTGTCGGTGACCCGCTGCTCCAACAACTACGGGCCGTACCAGCACCCCGAGAAGGTCGTCCCGCTGTTCGTCAGCCGCCTGCTGGCCGGTGGGCGCGTCCCGCTGTACGGCGACGGGCTCAACGTCCGCGACTGGCTGCACGTGGACGACCACTGCCGGGCGCTGCGCCTGGTCCTGGAGGGCGGCCGGCCCGGCGAGGTCTACAACATCGGCGGCGGCACCGAACTCACCAACAAGGACCTCACCGAACGCCTCCTCGCCGCCTGCGGCGCCGACTGGGACCGGGTCGACCACGTCGCCGACCGCAAGGGCCACGACCGGCGCTACTCCGTGGACTGGACGAAGATCCGTACCGAACTCGGCTACGTACCGCGGCGCTCCTTCGAGGACGGGCTCGCCGAGACCGTCGCCTGGTACCGCGAGCGTCCCGGACGGTGGGCGCCGCCGGCCGAGGGCGCCGCCACCGCCGCTGTGGGAGGTGCCGCCCGGTGAACCGCTGGCTGATCACCGGCGCGAGCGGGATGCTCGGCCGCGAGATGTCCCGTCTGCTGGCCGCCGAAGGCGCATGCGCGCTCCCCTGGACCGCCGGACCCTGGACCTCACCGACACCCGCGCAGTGGAGTCCGCCCTGCGCCGCGTCCGCCCGGCCGTGGTCGTCAACTGCGCCGCCTACACGGACGTGGACGGCGCCGAGTCCGACGAGGAGCAGGCACACCGCGTCAACGCCGACGCGGTTCGCGGCCTGGCCCGTGCCTGCGCCGGCACCGGCGCCCGGCTGCTGCACGTGTCCACCGACTACGTCTTCTCGGGCGACGCCGCCACCCCGTACACCGAAGGCGCGCCGACCGGGCCCCGTACCGCCTACGGCCGCAGCAAGCTCGCCGGCGAACAGGCCGTCCTGACCGAACTGCCGCACACCGGCACCGTCGTCCGCACCGCCTGGCTCTACGGCGCCCACGGCCGCAACTTCGTCCGCACCATGGCCGAACGCGCCACGCGCGGCGCCACCGTGGACGTCGTCGCCGACCAGACCGGCCAGCCCACCCCGGCCCGCGACGTCGCCGGCCGGCTGCTCGCCCTCGGCCGCGGGCCCGCCCGCCCCGGCGTCTTCCACGCCACCACCGGCGGCACGACCACCTGGTACGGACTGGCCCGCGAAGTCTTCCGGCTGGCCGGCGCCGACCCGGACCGCGTCCGGCCCACCGACAGCACCACCCTGGACCGGCCCGCCCGCCGCCCCGCCTGGAGCGTGCTGGGCCACGACCGCTGGGCCGCCGCCGGGCTGCCCGCGCCCCGGCACTGGCGCGACGCGCTCGCCGCCGAGTACACCCGGGTGTCCGCCGCACTGGAAGGAGCCGTCTCATGCGCCCGCTGAGCATCGAAGGAGCCTGGGTACGCGAACCGCTCGTCCACCGGGACGACCGGGGTTCCTTCCACGAATGGTTCACCCAGCCGGAGTTCACCGGCGCCACCGGGCGCGCCCCGATACTGGCGCAGGCCAACTGCTCCATCTCCCGCCGCGGCGTGCTGCGCGGCGTGCACTTCAGCGAGGTGCCGCCCGGCCAGGCCAAGTACGTCACCTGCGTACGCGGCTCCGTCCTGGACGTGGTGGTGGACCTGCGGACCGGCTCCCCCACCTACCGCGCGTGGGAAGCCGTACCGCTGGACGAGGACGGGCTGAGCGCGGTCTACCTCTCCGAAGGGCTCGGCCACGCCTTCATGGCCCTGTCCGACGACGCCACCGTGGTCTACCTCTGCTCCACCGGCTACCAGCCGCGGCGCGAACACGGCGTCCACCCGCTGGACCCGGCCCTGGGCATCGAATGGCCTGCCGGGGTCACCCCGCTGCTTTCCGCCAAGGACACCGCCGCGCCCACCCTGGAAGAGGCCGAGCGGCGGGGGCTGCTGCCGTCGTACGAGGAGTGTGTACGGCATCGGGCGGCTGCCCGGGGCGCCGAACGGGGCGCTGCTGGGGGCATTGACCGGGCTGCTGATCGGGCTGCTGATCGCACCGTTGATCGGGCCGTTGATCAGGCCGTTGATCGGGCCGTTGATCGCGCCGCCGCTCGGGAAGGCAGCGCGGCGTGACGACGACGGCGACCGCGGCGCGCACCGTCGCACCCGCCCCGGAGGCCAAGCCCGCACCGCCCACCGGGCGCCGCGTGATGCGGGCCGGCGGGCTGCTGCTGGGGCTGGCGCTGCTGGCCGTCGTCGTCCTGGCGAGCATCGCCGTGGGCGCCAAGGCCATCCCCCTCGACCAGGTGTGGCACGGCCTGTTCGGGCCGACCGGCACCGCCGACGACCGGATCGTGCGCGAACTGCGGCTGCCGCGTACCGCCCTGGGTGTCGCGGCGGGCGCCGCCCTCGGACTGGCCGGCGCCGTGATGCAGTCCCTCACCCGCAACCCGCTGGCCGACCCCGGCCTCCTCGGCGTCAACGCGGGCGCCTCGGCCGCCGTGGTCACCGCGATCAGCGTGCTGGGCATCACCTCCTTCACCGGCTACCTGTGGTTCGCGCTGGCCGGCGCCGGTGTGGCGGCCGTCCTGGTCAACGCGCTCGGCGGCAGCCGCGCGGCCACCCCGTACGCCTGGCCCTGGCCGGCACCGCCGTCAACGCCGCCCTCTTCGGCTACGTCAACGGCCTGCAACTGACGGACCTGGGCGCCCTGGAGACCATGCGGCACTGGTCGGTCGGCACCCTCACCGGCCGCCGCGGCGACCTGCTGCTGACCGCGCTGCCGTTCCTGCTGGCTGGCGCCGTCCTCGCCCTGGCGGTGGCCCGCCCGCTGAACGCGGTCGCCCTGGGCGAGGACACCGCCCGTTCCCTCGGCGCCCGGCTGGGCCGCACCCGGGCGCTGTCCATCGTCGCCATCACCCTGCTGTCCGGCGCCGCGACCGCCGTGTGCGGGCCGATCGGCTTCATCGGGCTGATGATCCCGCACGCCGTACGGGCGTTCTGCGGCCCCGACAACCGGTGGCTGTTCCCGTACTGCGCCGTCTTCGCGCCGGTCCTGCTCCTGGGGTCGGACATCATCGGCCGGGTGCTGGTACCGCCGTCCGAGATCGAGGTCGGGGTCGTCACCGCGTTCTTCGGCGGCCTGCTCTTCATCCACCTCGTCCGCCGCCGGAAGGTGGCCCAGCTGTGACCGCCGTACGCACCTCCCCCGCGCGCCGCACGGCGCCCCGCCCCACCGTCCTACGCACCCGCGGCGGACTGTCCCTGCGGCTGGGCCGCCGTGCCCTGCTGGTCTGCGCGGCACTGGCGCTGACCGGCATCGTGGTGGCCGTCCTGTCGCTGGGCATGGGCAGCTACCGCCTCGGCCCCGCCGAAGTCGTCGCCACCCTCTTCGGGGACGGGCCGCCCGGCGCGGACTTCGTCGTGTTCGACCTGCGGCTGCCCCGGGTGCTGGACGGGCTGCTGGCCGGCTTCGCGATGGGCATGAGCGGCGCGGTCTTCCAGTCGCTGGCCCGCAACCCGCTGGGCAGCCCGGACGTCATCGGCTTCGGCAGCGGCGCTTCGGCCGGCGCGCTCGTCTCCGTCATCCTGCTGGAAGCCGGCACCGCGCAGATCGCCCTCGGCGCGGTGATCGGTGGCCTGGCCACCGCCGCCGCCGTCTACCTGCTGGCCTGGCGGCGCGGTGTGCACGGCTACCGCCTGGTGCTCGTCGGCATCGGCGGCTCGGCGGTCCTCGGCTCGCTCACCAGCTACCTGTACGTACGGGCCGACATCGGCAAGGCCGCCGAAGCCGCCACCTGGATGATCGGCAGCCTCAACGGCCGCGGCTGGCCCGACGTGAGCGTGGCCGCACTCGGGGTCGTCGCGCTGGCACCCGCCGTCCTGGCGCTGGCCCGGCGGCTGTCCCTGCTGGAGATGGGCGACGACACGGCGGCCGCCCTCGGCGTCGCCCCCGAACGCAGCCGCCTGGCCCTCCTCGCCACCGGCACCGGCCTGACGGCACTCGCCGTCGCCGCCGCCGGACCGATCCCCTTCGTCGCGCTCGCCGCGCCCCAGCTGGCCCGCCGCCTCACCCGCTCCCCCGGCCCCAACGTCCTGCCCGCCGCCTGGATGGGCGCCGTCCTGGTCACCCTCGCCGACTGGTCGGCGCAGCGCGTGTCCGGTACGGGCATCCTGCCGGTCGGCGTGATCACGGGTGTGGGCGGCGGTGTGTACCTGGCGTGGCTGCTGTTCCTGGAGCGGAGGTCGGGCAAGCTGTGAACAGGCGTGTGCCCCGCGCGAAATGGTTCTTCACTGCCGCGGGACGTCGATGCCGGCCGCGCGCAGCTCCGCCTCGACCAGCGCGTTCAGCCGGGCGATGGCCGGTCCCTCGGCCTCCCGGTGGTGGTTGACCATCCCGTAGCGGGAGGCGGCGTCGGACCGGTTCCGGAAGCCGTCCGGCATCGCCAGCGTCGCGCGGTCGGCCAGCACCTTGCCGGCCAGGGCGGCCGCCAGTTCCTCGATCCGCGGGTCGTCCGGGTCCCAGGAGCCCGCCTCCCAGCCGCGCTTGGTCAGATCGACGTACTCGGGATCGTCCAGCAGGAGTTCGAGACGGGTCAGGAAGCTGTCGAGGATCTCCGGCACCAGTGCCCGGGCCAGCACCAGGGCCTCCCGCTGGGCGGCCAGGTAATCGGGACGGAAACCGAGACCGGCGAGCCGCTCCAGGACGGCGCAGGCCCGGTCGGGCAGCAGGGCGCGGTCACCATGGGTGAGCCGGTGCAGGGTGTCGCGGCGCGCGGTCAGGTCGTCGATCTGTTCGGTGAGCCGGTGACGGACGTCGTCCAGGGCGGCGGCGAACCGCTCGGGCCCGGCGTCGAGCAGGTCACCGATCTCCGCCAGCGGCACGCCGGCCCCGGCCAGGGTCCGCACCTGGATCAGCCGGAGCAGGTCGGCCGACCCGTAGCGCCGGTAGCCGGAACCGTCCCGCTCCGGCTCGGCGACCAGGCCGAGCCGGTGGTAGTGCCGCACGGTCTTGACCGTGACACCGACGAACGCCGCCGCCTGGCCGATCGTGAGTCCGCCCGCCATCGGTTCAGCACACCTCCGCGTCATGGGCGGCCGGTCCGCCGGCGGACCGCGCGCTCACTCCGGAGTACGGCGTGCGGGCGATCACAGGGGCGAGGGTAGCGCGCGTCCGCCATTTCTCCGGAGCCGGACCCCGGCCAACGCCCGTGCCGGTCCCGGGCGCTCGCGACCGGCGCCGGTCATCGCCTGCCCGTATGACGGAGGTTGACCTTGACCTTGGGGCAGGGTGCACGCTCAGCACATCGCCGCCTCGAAGGGGCCGGTAACCACCACGGTTACCACCGCGCTCCCGAGTTGTGCCGGACACCTGCCTCCACGGAATGAGGAACGACCATGGCCGAGACCCTCCGCACCACGAACGACTCCGCCGCCGGGCCGGACCGCCCGGAACTGCGCAAGGCCATCCAGGAGATCGTCGACTCCGGGATCACCGGGCTGTCGCTGCATGTCCACGACGAGCGGGGCCGGTGGTCCGGCAGCGCCGGGCTGGCCGAGCTGGGCGGAACCGCCGCACCGCCGGTGAACGGGCACGTCCGGATCGGCAGCAACACCAAGACCTTCACCGCGACCCTGGTGCTGCAACTGGTGGCCGAGGGAAAGATCGGACTCGACACCCCGGCCGACGCCTACCTGCCCGGGTTCGGACTGGACCCGCGGATCACGGTACGGATGCTGCTCCAGCACACCAGCGGGGTCTTCAACTTCACCGGCGAGTACTACGCGGACGGAACGGTCGTACCGGGCATTCCCTGCAACATCACGGGCAAGGAGTGGGTGGACAACCAGTTCACGTCCTACCGGCCCGAGGACCTGGTACGGCTCGCGCTCTCCAAGCCGGCCCGGTTCGAGCCGGGGACGGACTGGAGCTACGCCAACACCAACTACGTGCTGGCCAGACTGCTGGTCGAGGAGGTCACCGGCCGCTCGTGCGCCGAGGAGACGCACGAACGGCTCCTGGAGCCGCTCGGCCTGTCGGGCACCGTGGTGCCGGGCACCTCACCGGAGATCCCCGCACCGCACGCCCACGCCTACTACCGGTACGAGGACGCCGGCCGGCAGAAGACGGCCGACGTCACCCGCCTCAACCCCTCCTGGATCTCCGCCGGGGGCGACATGATCTCCACCCCCAGGACCTCCACACGTTCATCTCCGCCCTCGCGCGCGGCGAACTCCTGCCTGCCCCGCTGCTGGCCGAGATGCGCGCGCCGCACCCCAAGAGCGGCTTCGGCCTGGGACTGCGCGTGCAGGACACGGGCCCCGACGGCGGCACCGTCCTCTTCCACAACGGCGGCGCGGGCGGCCACGCGGCGTTGATGTACAGCACGCTCGACGGCAGCACGACCCTGACCGCCGCGCTGAACTACGTGGACGACGCCGCGCTGTCCCTGACCGGGGCGTTCCTCAAGGCGCAGGACAGGCTCGTGTCGGAGGTGTTCCACGGCGGGCGGGCCTGAACGGCCGGGGGCCGAGCGGTTCGGCGCCGTTCGCCGTTCAGAGCTGCTCCGGGCGGCGTTCGGTCAGGCCGTACTTCTGCGCGATCGGATTCCACAGCTTCGCCGCCTGCTGCTTGGCCTTCGTGGCGCGGCCGCTGTCCGCGTTGCCCTGGGCGGGCTCCTTGCCACCGCGGGCCTTGCCCTTGGAGCAGCCCTTCTTGCCCTTGACCTGGTCCGCCCAGGCCGCGTAGTGGTTGTCGGCGGAGGCGGAGGACTTCCACGCCTCGTTGAGCGACGCGGTCAGCTCGCCGCTGCCGGGCAGCTTGTCGACCGGAAGCTTGGCCAGCCGGCTCACCAGGTCGTTGCGCTGCTTCGCGGCGTCCCGGAGGTCCTTGGCCGCCGCGTCCAGGTTGTCGCACGACTTGATGCTCTTGACCGCGCCGATCACGGCGGCCCGGCTGTTGTTGCTGTCCTTCAGGAGCGCGTCGAGATCCTTCGCCTGCGCCGCCACCGGATCGGCGGACGGCGACGGCTGCTTGGCGTCCTTGCCGTCCGTGTCGTCCTTCGCGGCGCCGGACGTCCCGCCGGACTCCTGCTTCTTCTTCGCGGAACCGTCGTCACCGCCCCCGCTGAGCGCCCAGCCGACGCCGAGCCCGGCGCCCGCCAGGGCCACCACCGCCACGCCGATGATCACGGCGGGCGCGAAGCGACGGCGCCGGCCGCCGTCCGGCTCGTGGTCCGGGGCGTACTGGTCGTACTGCTGGTGTCCGTAGGGCTGCTGGCGCCCATGGGGCGGTTGGCCGTACGGGCCCTGCGGCGGCTGCCCCGGCTCGTCGAAGCGGGGCAGCTGGGCGGTGGCGTCGGGCACACCGCCCTGCGCCCCCACCGGTGCGGCCCCGGCAGGGCCGGAGCGGAACAGGCCTTCGAACTCGGCCGGTGTCGCGCGGTCGCCGGGCGCGCCGGGCGGCACGCCGAAGGGCGCACCGGGCGGAGCGGGGGTGCCTGCGCCGATCGGCGGTATGAACTGGGTGGCCTCGGAGTCGGCGCCGGGCTGCTCGGGGCGGGCGTCGGGCCGGGGGCCGTTCTGCGGGCCGATCTGCGAGCCGTGCTGCGGGCCGTTCGGCTTGATCGCGCGCAGGGTACGGGTGGACTCGCCGGGCGTCTCGGGACGTACCCCCGCAGGGCCGCCGCCCGCTGTCCCGCCGGCCTCCGGGGGCATCGGCGCGGCGCCGGGCATGGGGCCGGGCCGGCCGCCCTGTGTGCCGCCGGACGTCCGGGCCTGCTGGTTCGGCTGGGGTTGCTGGTTCTGGTGAGGCTGCTGGTTCTGCTGGGCGCCGATGGGGCGGAGCAGCGCGGTCGACTCCGGGTCGCCGGCGGCGGGCGGCATCGGCGCACCGGTCTGCGGCGTCGCGGGGACGAGTTGGCCGGGTCGGCCCGGTTGGCCGGGGTGAGAGGGCTGGCCGGGCTGGCCCGGCTGCCCCTGCTGGCCACCGGGCTGCGGGTCGAACGGGGGTATCGGAGATATCAGCGCGGTCGCTTCCATGTCCGGGGCAGGGCCCTGGCCGGGCTGCTGCCCGGGGTTCTGCGGGGGCTGCGCCTGCGGAGGCATGGGGGCCGGGGGCTGGTGCTGCTGGAACGGCGGCTGCTGCGGCGGCTGCGCGGGCGGCGCCGGCGGCGTGCCGGGAGGAGTCTGGGGCGCCTGGGACATCGGCTGGGCAGGAGGGTACTGGGCGAAGGGGTCTTGGCCGTACGGCTGCTGCTGGGCGTGCGGCGGCTGCTGACCGTGGGGCGGCTGCTGCTGGGCGTGCGGCTGCTGACCGTAAGGCGACGGCTGCTGGGCGTGTTGCTGACCGTAAGGCAACGGCTGCTGGCCGTGCGGCTGTCCGGGCACCTGACCGGGCATCTGCTGACCTTCGTACGACTGCCCCTGCCCCGCTTGCCCAGGTACCGGCTGCCCAGGTACCGGCTGCCCGGGGACCGGCTGCCCCTGGGCAGGCTGTCCCGGAACCGGCTGTCCCTGCACCTGCTGCCCCTGAGCCTGCTGGCCTGGAAGCGGCTGCCCTTGAACCGGCTGCCCGCCCGGTGCCTGCTGCTGCCCCGGCCCCCAAGGCTGCCCCCAGGGCTGGCCCGCGGGCGGTGCGGCCTGCTGGCCGGGGCCCCACGGATCGCCGTGAGCGGGCAGCACAACGCCCTCTCGCGCGGGCTCGCCCGCAGGATAGTGCGGGTCGTTGCCCTGTCCGCTCTGCGTCACCGGGACTCCTACGATCTGCTGACTTACGGAAGCGTCGGCTCACGCTACCGGGTCGCCGTCGCGTTCGACCATGTCCCCTGGTCACCACCCACCCGCAACGCCCCACAAGGGCCTTCCAGGCCCTCCTGGGGCCCTTGTGGGGGCACGGCAGGACCCGCCGGGCGGGCCCTGCGCGGCCCGCCCGGCGGACAAGGACGAGGCGGCCCGGGCGCCGACCAGCCCTCCCCCGGCTGCCGCGGGCCGCGAATCCGCTACGCGGCTGCCCGCAATTCCAGCCGGGCACCGAACTCCCGCACCACCGGCTCGTCCCGGTACGGCTCCAGCCGCAGCTGGAAGTCCTCCAGATACTCCGCGCCGCGGTTCGACCGCAGCCCGCTCAGCAACTCCATGGCCTGGGTGCCCGTGTGACAGGCCTGTTCGATCTCGCGCTGCTGCACCTGCGCGCTGGCCAGCAGCACCAGCCCGATGGCACGGCGCCGCGCCCGCCCTTCCGGGTGCCCGTCCACCGCTTCCTGCGCGCGCTGGCGCGCCGCGCCCGCCTGCCCCAAGTCACGATGGCAGTGTGCGAGTTCGTCGGCCAGGTACGCCTCGTCGAAGTGGGAGATCCACACCGGGTCGTCGCCGGCACCGGACGAGCCGGCGGCACGCTCCATGGCGCCCACCGCCCGGCCCGCCACGACCTGGAAGGCGCGCGCGTCACCCATCAGCGCGTGCCCGCGCGCCTCCGCCGCGAAGAACATCGCCTCCGCGCGCGGCGTGACATGCCCCCGCGCCCCTTCCTGCGCGGCCTTCGCGAGCTGCGCGATCTCCCGTGGATTGCCGAGCGAGGCGGCGAGATGGCTCATGCTGGCGGCCAGCACGTACCCGCCGTAACCGCGGTCGCCGGCCGCCTGCGCCAGCCGCAGCGCCTGGATGTAGTAGCGCTGCGCCAGGCCCGGCTGGCCGGTGTCGACGGCCATGTATCCGCCCAGTTCCGTCAGCCGGGCGACCGAGGCGAACAGTTCCCGGCCGACCGATTCGCGGTACGAGCCGGCCAGCAGCCCGGAGACGACGCTGTTGAGGTAGTGGACGACGACCGGCCGGACGTGTCCGCTGCCGTAGCGGTGGTCCAGCTCGCCCAGGGCGGTGGTCATGGCCCGTACGGCTTCGACGTCCGAGATGCCCACCCGCGCCCCGGCGTTCCGCGCGACCTGCGGGTCGGCGCTGGTGATGAGCCAGTCCCGGCTCGGTTCGACCAGCGCGGAGGCGGCCACGGTGGAGCCGCTGAGGAAGTCGCGCCGGCCGACGTCGCTGCGCCACAGCTCGCAGACCTGTTCGATGGCGCCGAGGACGGTGGGTGAGAACTGCAGCCCCACACCGGACGCGAGGTTCTTGCCGTCGGCCATTCCGATCTCGTCGATGGTGACCGTCCGCCCGAGTTTGCGGCCCAGCGCCTCCGCGATGATGGCGGGGGCCCGGCCGCGCGGCTGCTGGCCGCGCAGCCAGCGGGCGACGGAGGTCTTGTCGTAGCGCAGGTCGAGGCCGTGCTCGGCGCCGCACATGTTGACGCGGCGGGCGAGTCCGGCGTTGGAACAGGCGGCTTCCTGGATGAGCGCCTGCAGCCGTTCGTTCGGCTGCCGCGCGACGAGTGGCCTGGCGGCCATGCTGCACCCCCTGATTACTGCTGCGCGTTCACCAGCGAACGCCGTACCCGTGGACCAATTCCCCACGCATATGCCGGATATCCGGGATATCTCAGATGTGCGTCATGTCCGCCGAAGCCTTGACATTCCCGAGTAGTGGCGGTCGGACCGGCCGGCCGGCGGATCGCTCCGCCGGATTGCGGTGTTCCGGCAGCTCCTGCCGCTGTGCTCCCGGGCCCTGCCGTACGGGCTCGACTCCTGCTGCGCCGGTCTTCGGTGGGACGGTGTGCCGGTCTTCGGTGGAACGGTGTGCCGGGGAATCGGCCGAACCGGGGTACGCCGTGCGGTACCCGCGTCCTGCTCGCGGTGCCGCCGCGCCGTACGGACCCGGCGTTCGCTCCGGGGCCGTGCCGGCTGTGCCGCGGCCTGCCGCCGGGCGGCCTCTCCGCCCGTCACGCAGGTGGCTACCCGTTCTCCCGGCGCTGCCCCGCACGCGCCCCCGACCATGCATCCATGCGCCCCACGTGCGGGAACGATGCGCCGGGGTGGTGCACGTGTCGGCCGTAACCCTTGGTGACGGGGAAAGTTGTCCACCACGTGGAAGACACCATCGGAGTCACAGGAGCCTCTCAGGTCCCCGAGCAGCGTGGCGAGCTGTTGATCGAAACTGCGGTGCGTTACGCGGAAGAACGGCATTGGGACGTCTTGCCCGGCGCATGGCTGGAGGACGAGGGCGAGGTGCCGCGCTGCTCGTGCGGCGCGGCCGACTGCGCCGCGCCCGGCGCGCACCCCGCCGTACCGGGCTGGGCCGGCCACGCCACGGGCAGCGCGACGGCCGCCCGCCGCCTGTGGAGCAGGAATCCGCGCGCCTCGATCCTGCTCCCCACGGGCCGTACGTTCGAGGCGCTCGACGTGCCCGAGACGGCCGGCTGCCTGGCCCTGGCCCGGATGGAGCGGATGGACCTGCCGCTCGGTCCGGTGACCCGCACCCCGGGCCGCCGGATGCTCTTCTTCGTCCTGCCCGGCGCCGCGGTCAAGGTGCCCGACCTGGTACGGCACCTGGGCTGGCCGCCCGCGTCGCTGGACCTGGTCGCGCGGGGCGAGGGCGACTACGTCGCCGCGCCCCCGACGCGCGTGGGGGCGCACGGGGCGGTGCAGTGGGTGCGCGAGCCCACCGCCGCCAACCGGTGGCTGCCGGACGCGGACGAACTGATCAGCCCCTTGGCGTACGCCTGCGGTCGGGAGGCCGCGGCGGCACGCGGACGGTGAGGACGGGACGGCGGGGCCGTACGGGGCGCACCTGCCGCCCCCGCCGCTCCGTCGTCCCGCCCCCGTGCCCCGCGCGTGTGCGCCGGGCGCTCGCCGAGCCGCGCACGCCCCTTCGCAGATTCGTGCGCCCCGCCCTCCCCACCGCACCCGCAGCCGTCGGACCTGCCCGTCCCGTCACACACCCGCACGTATCGTGTGAAGAACGGACGGGGGCACGACCAGCCCCCGCGGGGACGTTGAAGGGCAGGCCCGGTGGCCAACGAACCGGAAAACACCGACCAGACGGCAAGAACGCTCTCTCCACCGGACGGTCCGTCCGCCCGGGCGGACGGCACGGTTCCGCCCGCCGTGCGCATCCAGGGGCTGTGGAAGAAGTACGGCGAACAGATCGCCGTGGCGGGGATCGACCTCACGCTGCCGGCGGGCCGGTTCATCGGCCTGGTCGGCCCGAACGGCGCGGGCAAGACCACCACCCTCTCGATGGTGACCGGCCTGCTGCGCCCGGACGCCGGGCAGGTGGAGATCGGCGGCCACGACGTGTGGCACGACCCGGTCGCGGTGAAGTCCCGTATCGGCGTACTGCCCGAAGGGCTGCGCCTGTTCGAGCGGCTGTCCGGCCGCGAACTCCTGGCCTACATCGGGCGGCTGCGGGGGCTGCCCGGTGCGGAGGTCGACAAGCGCGCCGACCAGCTGCTTCAGGTACTGGACCTGGCCGGCGCGCAGAACAAGCTCGTCGTCGACTACTCGACCGGTATGCGCAAGAAGATCGGGCTGGCGGCCGCGCTGCTGCACAACCCGGAGGTCCTCTTCCTGGACGAGCCGTTCGAGGGCGTCGACCCGGTGTCCGCGCAGACCATCCGCGGCGTACTGGAGCGCTACACCTCCTCCGGGGCCACCGTCGTCTTCTCCAGCCATGTCATGGAGCTGGTGGAGTCGCTGTGCGACTGGGTGGCGGTGATGGCCGGCGGGCGTATCCGGGCGGACGGCCCGACCGCCCAGGTGCGCGGCGACGCGCCGTCCCTTCAGGACGCCTTCCTCGAACTGGTCGGCGCCAACGGCCGCGCGGCCGGGCAGGACCTGGACTGGCTGGGCGGCGGGGCCGCCCGATGAGCGCCTCCGCCACCTCCACGGCGCCCGCCGGGGCGCCGTCCGGCGCTCCGCAGGCGGCCCCGGCGACGTCGCTGACGCCGGTCTTCGTACGCCTGAAGCTGTCCCTGTTGCGCAACGGCCTGCGCCAGTCGTCCGGACGGACGATCGCCTATGTGGCGTCGCTGGTCCTGTCGCTGCTGTGCGCGGCAGCCGTACTGCTCGGCCTGATCGCCCTGCGCGGCGTCGACCACGCGGGCTCGCTCGGCGTCCTGCTCGCCGCCGTACTGACGCTGGGCTGGGCGGCGATGCCGCTGTTCTTCCCCTCGGGCGACGAGACCCTCGACCCGACCCGGCTGGTCATGCTGCCGCTGCGGCCCCGGCCGCTCATCGTCTCGCTGCTGATCACGTCGCTGGTCGGCATCGGCCCGGTCTTCACCCTGGCGCTGGCCGTCGGCTCGGCGATCATGCTGGCGCACACCGCGGCCGCCGCGGTCGTCGGCGTCCTCGCCGTCGTCCTGGTCGTCCTGGTGTGCGTGGCGCTGGCGCGTGCCGTGGCCACCGCCAACGTACGGCTGCTGACCAGCCGCCGGGGCCGCGATCTCGCCGTACTGAGCGGCCTGTTCGTCGCCATCGGGGCGCAAGGCGTGAACATCGGCGCGCAGAAACTGTTCGGTTCGGGTGCGGGGCTGTCCGCCCTGGAGCCCGTCTCCGACATTCTGCGCTGGGTGCCGCCCGCCTCGGCCGTGGACGCGGTCCGCGCGGCGAGCGAAGGCTCGTACGGGCGTGCCGTCCTGGGCCTGGCGCTGGCCGCCGTGGCGCTCGGCCTGCTGCTGTGGTGGTGGCAGCGCACCCTGACCACGCTGATGACCTCGCCCGACTCCTCGACCCTCCAGGCCGTCGAGAAGGACAGCGCGCGCAAGCAGCGCGCTTCCGGCGGCGGCCTGCAGCGGCTGCTGCCCGAGAGCCGTACGGGCACCGTCATCCTGCGGATGATGCGCTACGCGTGGCGTGACCCGAAGTCCAAGATGTCGTGGGCGATGGCGTTCGCCGTGGGCCTGCTCGTCCCGGTCATCTCCGCCGTCCAGGGCGGCGGCAGCATCTACACGGCGTTCTCGGCGCCGGCCCTGCTGGGCATGCAGATGTACAACCAGTTCGGGCAGGACACCTCGGCGTTCTGGATGGTCGCCTCGACGATCTCCTCGCCCCGCGACGCCTATCTGGAACTGCGCGCCCGCGGGCTGGGACTGGCCCTGGTCGGCGTGCCGTTCGTGACGCTGGTCGTGATCGGCTCGGCCGCCTTCCTCGGGCCGTGGTCCGCCTTCTTCGACGTCTACGGACTGGCCCTGGCCCTGCTCGGCTCCCTGGTGGCGACGGGCGCGATGGCCTCGGCACTGTTCCCGTACTCGATCCCCGCCGAGAGCAACAAGAACATCGCCGCCGGTCAGGGCGCCATCGCCTGGTTCAGCCTGTTCGGCGGCATGCTGGTGAGCGGCGTCCTGGCCGCGCCGATGGCCGGGCTGCTGATCTGGCTGCACGTGGCGGATCTGCACGCCCTGCTGTGGCTGCTGCTGCCGGTGGGAGCGGCGTACGGGGTCGGCATCGCGGTCCTGGGCATGCGGGTGGCGGCACCGCTGGTGGCGCGCCGGCTGCCGGAGATCCTGAGCGCGGTCAGCAAGGGATGACGGGGTGGCGGGGGCTACGGCCCCCGCCACAACCGAGGTTGTCCACAGGCTTCCCCACGGCACTTGCCGGGCCGGTACCGTCGTGGAACGCGGCGGCGAGATGATCGCCGCGACGACACACGCGTCGGTACGGACATCGCCACGGCCGTCGACGCAGCCACCGGCGCAGCCGGTGAACGGGGGTGGGGAAGCATGTGGCTGACCGGCAGAACGACCGCGACCACGGCAGCAGCCCTCCACACAGTCCTGTCCTCCCCTCCGCAGCCACCACCACCGATCCTTCCCCTCTCCGTTTCCTCTTCCTCGCCGTCGGGCCGCTCCTGCTCGTCGCGGCGGTCGGTCTCCTGCTCCGGCGCCGCTCCCGACTGCGCGACTTCGTCCAGCCGCTGGCGATACCCCGGGCGGTCTTCGCCGCCGCGCGCCGTGCCGACGAGGCCGGTCTGCGGGAGCGTGCCGCTGAGGAAGTGGTCCGCCTGGCCGGGCACGCGCAGAACGCCAGAGCTGCCCCGACTGCCGCGGAACGGGCCCGCGTGGCCTGCGCCACGGCCGAGGCCGTCTTGCAGCGAGCGTGCGGAGTCCCCGACCTGGCCGGCGTGTTCGCCCTCCTCCACGAGGGCCGCACCGCCCTCGACCGGTCGAAGGCGCCGCTCCCCCTGTGCTTCTTCCACCCACTGCACGGCCCCGCGGTCCGGCACATACCCTGGCGCCGGTCCGAGGACGGCGAGCGCTTCCAGATCAGCGCCTGCGCGACCTGCATACGGGCCCTCCGGGCTCACCGGGAGCCGGACACCCTCACCGACCAGCAGGACGGCCACCCCGTCCCGTACTTCGACGTCCCGCCCGAGCACAGTGTGTGGTCAGCCACCGGCTACGGCTCCCTGCTGACCGACACCTCCCTGGCCGCCCACGTCCAACGCGAACTCGACCACTCACGATGACTCGTCTCCGGCTCAGACAACGCTGGGCCGCACTGCCGGTGCGGGCACGGTGGGTCACCGCCACGTACGCGGTCGCTTTCCCCCAAGGGCCTGCGCCGCGCAGGCGCCTGGCTGGCGTGCGGCGTGATGATCGCCGACGCCACCGCCCGCACCTCGCGGGTTGGGACGTCACCTGAAGGGCGGTGAGTTGGAGGATCTTCCGGCCGACCGGCGCATGTGAGGCGGGCGAGCGTTCGTTCAGGCTGGGGTGGGTGGGGGCGGAGTCGGAGACACGGCAGCGAGGGCGGCTTGTTCCTCTTCGGGGGTGTAGCCGAGGGGGAGCGGGGGCTCTCCCCGGGCGCGGTCCCAGGCCAGGACGTCGGCCGCCGTCACCTCCAGCGGTGTCGCGGGCAAGCCTGCCCGCCGGGCGCGCGCCGCGCTGCGCTGCTGGGTCGCCCAACTCGCGCGGACCAGCGGGAACATCAGCGGCGCGCCTTCGGGAGGTACCGGCACGACGTCGACCCGGGTGCCCGCCGCTCGCGCGCAGGTCTGGATCAGTTGACCGAGTGTCGTCGGCTCGGCCGGGCCCACCGCGTGGAAGACGCCGGGGCGGTCGTCGGTGCACAACTGCACCACCAGGCGTGCCAGGTCGCGCGAATCGACGACCTGCACCGGCTGCGCGGGATCACCCGGCAGCGCCACCCGGCCGCCCCGCGCGGCGCGGCGTACCCAGTACGTGAACGTGTTCATCGAGTCGTGCGGTCCGGCCACCGTGCCCGGCCGTACGATCGTGGCCCGCGTGCCGTACCGGGCGATCACATCGTCCTCGCAGGCCACTTTGAGCGGGCCGTACGTGGCTTCGCTCAGCTCTTCGGTGTCGCGGACGGGCGGGCGGCGCGGGGTGTCCTCTTCGCTGCCCGGGGCCACGCCCGTACGTTCGTACACCGCGTGGCTGGAGATGAACAGGTACCGGCCGACGCGGTCGCCCAGGGTGTCCATCGCCTGTCCGACGTGCCGCGGTACGTAGCCGCTGACGTCGACGACCGTGTCCCAACCACCGCCGCACAGCGCGCTGTAGTCACCGGTGTCGCGGTCGCCGACGAGCCGGGGCAGCCCGGGGAACAGCTCCGGGTTGGTGCGGCCCCGGCCGAAGAGGGTCACCTCGGCACCGGTGCGCAGGGCGTCCTCGACGATCGCGCGGCCCACGAAGGACGTTCCACCAAGAACGAGAAGGCGCATGGTCGCCGAGACTACCCAGGCGGGGGCAGGCCCGGCACGGGTTACGGGGCGGGAGTGACGGCGGGGGCAAAAGTGGGTGAGGGAGGGGGAGCGGAGGCGAGTGCGGGTGCGGGTGTGGAGGCGGGTGCGGGCGTGGTGTGGGGGCGAGCGCGGGAGCGGGGCGGGTGGCGGTGGGCGGTCAGGCCGGGAGGACGGATTCCAGGAAAGGGCCCAGGACGCCTCGCCACTCCTCGGGGGCTTCCCAGGGGAGCCAGTGACCGGCGTCCGGTATCTCGGCGTAGACGCCGTGCGGGAGGACGCGGACCATCTCCTGGGCCTCGGCGCGGCCCAGTTCGCCGTCCAGGCCGCGGACCACGAGCGTGGGGCACCGCACCAGCGCCAGGTCCTCCCAATGGGCGTCGTGGACCCAGGTCTCGCGGGCGGTGAGCATCTGGTGGCGGGAGAAGACCGGGCGCCAGCCGTCCGCGCGCTCGGCCATGATCTCGGCGAAGAACTCGCCGCGGGCCGGCTTGGACCGCTCCAGGGTGGGGTCGTCCTCGCCGAACCACTTGCGTACGTCCGCGAGGGTGGCGAACGGGACCGGCCAGGAGCGGAACCAGTCCGCCCACTCCTGCTGCGAGGCCGCGCCCAGGGCGGAGGCCCGCATGTCGCAGACGACCAGCGCCCTGACGAGGTCGGGCCGGCGGGCGGCCACCTGCCAGGACGTCAGGGCGCCCATGGAGTGGCCGATCAGGACGGCGGGCGCCAGGCCGAGCTGCTCGATGGCGGCGATGGCGTCGGCGATGTACGTCTCGCGGTCGTACGGGCCGTCCTGGGGCTTCTCGCTGCGACCGTGACCGCGCTGGTCCAGGCCGACGGGGCGGCAGCGGGAGCCGAGCCAGCGGGCGGTCTCGGCCCAGTGCGACGCCCGGCCCATGAGGCCGTGCAGGAGCAGCACACCGGGGCCGCGCTGCCCTTCCTCGCCGCCCCGGCCGGCCTTCGGCGGGTCGGTGAACTCCCAGGCGGCGAGCCGGACACCGCCGGTCCCCGTCACGTCGATACGCCGCACCATGGGCCCTGGCACCCCCATTCGGTCCTTGAGCAGCCCCACACTATCGAACTCCTATTCGAATAAGCTGTTGCTGCGCCCAATAACCCTCGTTCGGGTGACCACACCCAAGGATTGCCGGTCCTCGCCGAGGGGAGACACGTAGCGGGAGGCGGGCCCCACCGGGAAGGGGGCCCACGGGGAAAGACCCTGAGAGCTCGGGGCTCCGGGTCTTGGCGGGGGGACGTGGGGAGGCGGGGCCCCGGCTGCTCGCAGCGCCGGGGCCCTGGTCGTTCACCGGGCCACGGCCGCCGCGGCGTCGCCGTGCGGGCCGCCGATCACCTCCGGCCCGGCCCCGGGCCGGCTCATGGCGCCCGAAAGCGCCCATTCCACCCCCGCGACTTCCCGAAGTCGCCCCGCTCATCGATCTTTTCGCGCACCCGGCGACCGAACAATCCGACGCCCGGCAATACAGGATCCGGCACTCCGAGACCCGGCACTCCGACGCCCGGCGCTCCCGGGCGAGACACTTCGAGACCGGGCGCTTCAAGACCGAGCGCCCCAAGACCGGGCGCCCCGTGACCAAGCGCCGCGAGACCGAACACTTCGGGGTCCACCGCTCCGAGACCGGGGACGACAGCCCCCGCAACCGGGCCGGGGGCGCGGCGGACTGCTCCTCACCCGAGCCCCCTCCCCGACCCGGGCCCGCGGCGGCAGGTGCGGTCGTGCCCTGTCCGTCGTTCGGCCGCCTCGCTCCGGGTCTCCGGCGCCACACGTCATGAGCCCGCTGTCGTGCCATGAGCCCGCTGTCGTCACGCGCGCGCACGCCTGCCGGGCCCGTACGGCATCGCCGCGCGGCCCTCGCGCACACGCTAAGCGCCAGCGTGACACGCCACCGGCCGCTCCGCTCGCGTTCCGCCAACTCCGTCCGGTCGTACAGCGGTTGAGCACCCCTGCGGAGCGGACGTCGGGCCAGGTCAGGAGGACGGAGCGGGGCGGACGGAGGTCAGCGCTTGGCGACGAAGACGTGCGCGGCGATCTCGGATTCCAGCTCCGCCGCCTCGCCGCTGCTGCCGACCAGGACGCCCGTGGCGGACTCGGTCACGCTGACCACCGCGCCCGGCTGCACACCGGCCCGCCGCAGCGTGTACATGAGCTGGGCGTCCGCCTGGATGGGCTCGCCGATCCGGCGCACCACGACCGTCTTGCCGTCCGCGCCGGCCTCCAGGTCCATCAGGCTCACCACGCCGGCGTCCAGGAACGGGTCGGCCTCGGCCTTCTCGCCCAGCTCCTCCAGGCCCGGGATCGGGTTGCCGTACGGCGACTCCGTCGGATGCCGCAGCAGTTCCACGACGCGGCGCTCGACCGCCTCGCTCATCACGTGCTCCCAGCGGCACGCCTCGGCGTGCACCTGCTCCCACTCCAGCCCGATGACGTCGACGAGCAGACACTCGGCGAGCCGGTGCTTGCGCATGACGCGGGTCGCCAGCCGGCGGCCCTCCTCGGTCAGCTCCAGATGGCGGTCGCCCGCGACCGTGAGCAGGCCGTCCCGCTCCATGCGCGCCACGGTCTGGCTGACCGTCGGGCCGCTCTGTTCGAGCCGCTCGGCGATCCGGGCGCGCATCGGGACCACACCTTCCTCTTCCAGCTCAAGGATGGTGCGGAGATACATCTCCGTGGTGTCGATCAGTCCGGACATGCGTGCCCCTTGATGTGTCGTGCGGTGGCCCTGAACTCAATTCTGACGCATCCCACTGACAACGGATCCGCGTCCGCTCCGGCCGAACCCTCTCAAGGCCCCGGTACAGCGGCGCCCGCCCTGCGGCGGGACGGCAACCGGGCGACGCCCGGGCGGCCGGAAGGTGTCCGTCCGGTCGCGAGCGGTGGCGCACACCGTATTGACAGGGCACTGGTCCAGACCGCAACGTGATCCGCGCCACGGCCGTCCCGCCAGGGGCAGGCACGCGGCACCCCGGCCGGCTCGTACTGCCGGATGCGTCAGAACGTAGGACAGACGTACGAGGACCAACGTACAAGACCGATGAGTACCGACGAGAGGGGCCCCGCGGCGATGGGCGAGAGCAACCGGTTGGCCGGGCAGTACTTCGACGCCGCGATCGACCTGCTGCGCCGGGTGCGCGACGAGGAGGACGAGCGGATCGGCGCCGCCGGGACGCTGATCGCCGACACCGTCGAGGCCGGCGGCCGGATCTTCGTCTTCGGCGCCGGGCACTCCTCCCTGCCCGCGCAGGACACCGTCTACCGGGCCGGCGGCCTCGCCCTCATGAACCTGCTGACCGTCCCGGGCGTCGTCGGCGTCGACGTACGGCCCGCGACGCTCGGCAGCGCGCTGGAGCGGGTGGACGGGCTGGCCGGGGCGGTCCTGGACACCAGCCCCCTGGAGGCCGGCGACGTACTGATCGTCATCTCGCTCTCCGGGCGCAACTCGCTGCCGGTCGAGATGGCCATGAACGCGCGGGCGCTGGGCCTCAAGGTCATCGGGCTGACCTCGGTGGCGTACGCGGAGGAGACCAGGTCGCGGCACGTCTCCGGCACGTATCTGCGGGACCACTGCGACATCGTCCTGGACAGCAAGATCCCGGTGGGCGACGCGGAGTTGACGCTGCCGGGCATCGAGGCGCCGTTCGCCCCGGCCTCGACGGTCGTCACCAGCGCGGTCATGCAGGCCGTCGTCGCGACGGCCGCGGGCGTACTGGCCGACCGCGGCATCGACCCGCCGCTGCTGCGCTCCGGGAACGTGGACGGCGGTCACGACTGGAACGGCCGGGTGATGCGGGAGTACGCGGACCGGATCTACTACCGGCAGTAGGGGGACGGCCTACGGAGGCGGGGACGGGTCACGGGCGCGGCGGTCATCACCGCTCCACCGGCCCCGCCAGCCCCTCAGCCCCCGCCAGCCATCCCAAGTCCCGTCGGCCCCCCAGTCCGTCAGTCCCTCCGCCCGCGTCAGCCCCCAGCCACCCCGCCCGCCAGATCCAGCGCCGCGGCGATCCGGGAGGCGACGTCCTCCGCGTACGCCGCGTCCGCGCGGTCGAAGGGGCGCCGTGAGGGCCCGCGCAGGAACGTCACCACGCCCAGCGTCCGTCCCCGGCTGCGCAGCACCACGCACAGGCCGTTCACGGTGCCGTCCGGCCACTTGCGGGCCGCGGCCCAGCCCTCCGCGGCCGCCGGGCCCGCGCCGGCCCGTACCGAGCCGCACCGTTCCAGCGCCTGCGCGGCCGGGTGGCCCGCCCCGTAGGCCACCGGGATGCCGGTCGGCGGGACCGCCTCGGAGGGGCCGGGCGCGCCGGCGGGTGAGGCGATGGCCCGTACGAGGGCGGTCGCGCTGTCCGGAGGGGCACCGAGCCCGCTCCCTCCCCGGTGCCGCCGTCCTCGCCGGTCCCGCCCCGCACCACGTCGACCAGCCCGTGATCGGCGAACCCCGCCAGGGCGAAGTCCAGGTGGACCGCCGCCGCCTCCGCCGGGTCCTCGCACTCCCCCGCGGCCCGGCCAGCCCGGTGCAGCTGCTGGGCGCGGAAGCGCAGCAGGGCGCTCTCCTGTTCCGTGCGCTTGGCGTCGGTGACGTCCTGGAAGAGCCAGCCCACGCCGAGCGGTACGGGCTCCTCCGTCAGGGGCGAGGCCAGCCGTACGAAGCCGCTGCGCCAGCACCGGCGGGTCGGTTCGGCCTCGTCGGACCGGAGGGTCACCCACAGTTCGGCGGCGGCGGGCGGGGTGCCTTCGGCGAGGACGTGCGTCAGGGCGCTCTCCAGCTCCTCCACGCCCTGGGTCAGCAGATCGCCCAGCGGGCGCCCGAGCACGGCCGTACGCCCCATGCCCAGGGCGCGTGCGGCGTGCGCGTTGACGACCGCGGGCCGCAGGTCGGCGTCGACCAGCACCACGGCCCAGGAGGCGTCCACGAAGAGCGCCTCGCTGAGCGCGATGGAACGTTCCAGGTCGATCTGGGTGTGCACCTCGCTGAACGCGCAGTACACGCCGGCCGCCCGGCCGTCGGGCCCGAGCACCGCGGAGGACTGGGTGCGGACCAGGACGCGGCGCCCGTCCTTGGTCAGCAGCGCGAACTCGTGGACCTGGCGTCCGGGCGAGCGGGACGCCGCCAGCAGGCGGGCCTCCACCTCGTCGGCGTCCTCCTTGCGGACCGCCCAGCCGGCCAGTCCCGGGCGGCCGACCGCCTCGTCCGCCGTCCAGCCGAGGATGCGTTCCGCCTCGCGGTTCCAGTGTGTGACCGAGCCGTCCGCGCCGAAGGCGCACAGCGCGGCGTCCATCCCGTCGAGCAGGGCGGCGAGCAGGCCGGAGTCGTCGCTGTCCGGCTGCGGGTCCTGGTCCGCGTCGGGGCACCCGTCCGCGCACACGCCGTCCGGCGGCGGGCCGCCCCGGTCCGCTCCCCGCCCGGCCCGCCGGGCGGTACGGGCTCGAAGCCGCGCGGCGAGGACGAGGAAGAAGACGATGACGACGAGGAGGAGGACGAAGACGAAGCAGCCACTGGCACCCCCTACGAACGCGGCCGTACGTGCTGCACGCCGGATCATTCAACTGGAACGTGACGCGGACCACACCCCATTCGGGGAAATCCCTCAAATCCCTGCCGCCGAAATTCGGTTGTGCGGCCGCCGGACCGGTTCCTAGGGTGTGAGGCACACGAGAAGGGAGGTGGTTCGGCAGATGATTTCGCACCGGACGCGTGAGGTGACTGCGGGCTAGCGGCCCGTCGTCGCACTCAGTGTGCAGCGCCGGACCAGCACAGGAAACAGCTGTGCAGCCGGCCAATTCCCAGCAGTCACCCGACCCGCGGGCTGCCGGTTCGTCCGACCGGCCCCTACGCGCCCCAGGCGCGGGGAAGCAGCCCGCGGGTCGTCTGCGTCTCCGGACGCGCGGGCCCGTACCCGCCGCTCCTCAGGGCGCGGGCACGGACGCGCACCCGTACCCGCCGCTCCTCAGGCGTGAGCCGTACGGCCCCTCAGGGCGCGAGCCGTACGACGGACCAGGCCTCCCCGGCGCCTTCCCGCTCGTACCGCAGCCGGTCGTGCAGGCGGTTCTCCCGGCCCTGCCAGAACTCGACGGTCTCCGCGACGACCCGTACGCCGCCCCAGTGCGGCGGCGCCGGTACCTGCTCGCCCTCGGGGTAGCGGGCCGCCAGGTCGGCGTAGGCGCGTTCCAGTTCGGCGCGGGAGGCGACCGGTGTGGACTGGTCGCTGGCCCAGGCGCCGAGCTGGGAGCCGTGCGGGCGGGTGCGGAAGTACGCGGCGGTCTCGTCGCGGCCGATCCGGGCGGCCGTGCCGGTCACGACGACCTGCCGGGCCAGCGGGTGCCAGGGGAAGAGCAGCGAGACGTACGGGTTCTCCGCCAGGTCGCGGCCCTTGCGGCTGCCGTAGTTGGTGAAGAAGACGAAGCCGCGCTCGTCGAACCGCTTGAGCAGCACGGTCCTTGAGCTGGGACGGCCCGCGGCGTCGGCGGTCGAGACGACCATCGCGTTCGGCTCGTGCAGACCGCTGGTGGCCGCCTCCTTGAACCAGCGCGCGAACTGGTCGTAGGGGCTGGGGGCGAGTTCTGTCCCGGTGAGTCCCTCGGCGCGGTACTGCGCCCGCATGGCGGAGGGATCGAGCGGGTCCGGGGTGGGCGTGTCGGCGGAGTGCACGGCCACATCTTGCAGCATGCGGGCCTGTTGGGGCAGCCGGGTGGCAGGGAAGTCTGCCCTTGGCCGCCGTGCCGTAACCCTTCCTTCAGCGAATCGTCCGGTGTGCCGGATCTCACCCTTCCCGGTACGTACCGGACCGGCCAAAATCGTGCCGCGCGCCACTGTGGCGCACGGGTGGCGCGGGATATCGTGTCCGCCCTGAAGTGATCGAAGTGACGTGCTCCGGGCGGGCAGCCACGGGTGCCGGTCGGGTGACCAACGCCCGCGCGGGGCATGAGGGGAGTGACCGGTACGGACCGCGAGCCGCAGGGACGGCCGCGTAACCGGACCGGCGCCCGGACCCGTCGTCCGACGCCCGGAGCGGCCCGCGGAACCGGTGACCCCACCGGAGCCGTCCGCCGGCCGGCCACCGCGGCGGACTTCCGGACGGCGTCCACCGCACCGCCGGCCCGACCAGCCCGAAACGCCCGACCCGACCAGCCTGACCTGACAGTTCTCGCACGCACGGCATCTTGGTCATGAGCCGCATGTCGTCCACATCTTGAGGAGCCGCCTGATGTCCGACTTCGTACCCGGACTCGAAGGAGTCGTCGCGTTCGAGACGGAGATCGCCGAACCGGACAAGGAAGGCGGCGCGCTGCGCTACCGGGGCGTCGACATCGAGGACCTGGTCGGCAAGGTCTCCTTCGGGAACGTGTGGGGACTGCTGGTCGACGGGTCGTTCAACCCGGGGCTGCCCCCGGCCGAACCGTTCCCGATCCCGGTCCACTCGGGTGACATCCGGGTGGACGTCCAGTCCGCGCTGGCCATGCTCGCGCCCGTCTGGGGCCTGAAACCGCTGCTGGACACGGACGTGGAGACCGCCCGCGACGAGCTGGCGCGGGCCGCGGTCATGGCGCTGTCGTACGTCGCGCAGTCGGCGCGCGGGCAGGGCCTGCCGATGGTGCCGCAGAAGGAAATCGACAAGGCCGGCACAGTCGTCGAGCGCTTCATGAAGCGCTGGCGCGGCGAGCCGGACCCCAAGCACGTCGCGGCGGTCGACGCGTACTGGACGTCTGCGGCCGAGCACGGCATGAACGCGTCCACGTTCACGGCCCGTGTCATCGCCTCGACCGGCGCCGACGTGGCGGCCGCGCTGTCCGGCGCGGTCGGCGCGATGTCCGGGCCGCTGCACGGCGGCGCGCCGTCCCGGGTCCTCGGCATGATCGAGGAGATCGAGCGGACGGGGGACGCGACGGCGTACGTGAAGCAGGCGCTGGACCGCGGCGAGCGGCTGATGGGCTTCGGCCACCGGGTGTACCGGGCCGAGGACCCGCGCGCCCGGGTGCTGCGGCGCACCGCCCGTGAGCTGGGGGCGCCGCGCTTCGAGGTGGCGGAGGCGCTGGAGAAGGCCGCCCTGGAGGAGCTGCACAACCGGCGTCCGGACCGCGTCCTGGCGACGAACGTGGAGTTCTGGGCCGCGATCGTGCTGGACTTCGCGGAGGTCCCGGCGCACATGTTCACGTCGATGTTCACGTGCGCCCGTACGGCGGGCTGGAGCGCGCACATCCTGGAGCAGAAGCGCACGGGCCGGCTGGTCCGGCCGTCGGCCAAGTACGTGGGCCCCGGGCCGCGCGGGCCGGAGGCCGTGGAGGGCTACACGCTGCCCGCCTGACGGGACGGGCGCTCCTGGCGCCGTACGGCGTCCTCGGTGACCGGGGTGAAGAGGTTGACCAGGTTGCCGTCGGGGTCCCGGAGGAGCAGGGATCGGTTGCCCCACGGCATGGTCGTCGGCTCCTGGACGAACGTGCAGCCGTGGGCCGCCAGTCGCCGGTGTTCCGCGTCGACGTCGCCGACGCGGAACTCGGTGATCACGGAGTGGTTGGCGGCGGCCCGTGCGGTGCCCTCGCCGAACAGGGCCACCGTGCGGCTGCCGGCGATCGCCAGCGTGCAGGACTCCATACGGAGTTCGGCGAACTCGGGGGTCGACCAGGCCGCCGGGGTGCCGGTGACGCGCTCGTAGAAGGCGACGAGGCGGGCGACGTCGTCGGTGATCACGCGGAGGGAGACGAAGTTCATGGTGCGGCTTCCTGGCTGGGAGGGAGAGGGGCCCGGAGTGACGGGTGTCGCCGGGCATCGCCCACGCTAGGAGCAATACCGGACAGGTTCCGCCCGGTATGGGCCCCAGACTTTCGGGTGTGACCACTTCGACCACCGCCCGGGTGCTCGCCCTGCTGGAGATCCTTCAGGGCGGCGGCACCCGTACCGTCCCCGACCTCGCCGCCCGCCTCGGCGTCGACGAGCGCACCGTCCGCCGCTACGTCGCCCACCTGCTGGATCTCGGCATTCCCGTCGACGCGGTGCGCGGCCGCTACGGCGGCTACCGGCTCGCCCCCGGCTACCGCATGCCCCCGCTGATGCTCACCGACGAGGAGGCCCTGGCCGTCCTGCTCGGGCTGCTCTCGGGGCAGCGCGGCGGGCCGGGGGCCGTCCCGGGGCCTCCGCGGCGGCCGGCGAGAGCGCCGCGGCGAAGGTGCGGCGGGTGCTGCCCGTGGCGCTGCGGCAGCGGCTGGAGGCGCTGCTGGAGACGGCCGACTTCACCGGCCGGCCCCGTCCCGCCACCCCTCCGCAGGCGGCGGTGCTGCTCGAACTCGCCGAGGCCGTACGCGGGCGGCGGCCGGTGGCGTTCGCGTACACCGACCGCAAGGGCGGCGACAGCGCCCGTACGGTCCTGCCGTACGGGCTCGTGGCGCACTCCGGGCGGTGGTACCTGACCGGGGCCGGCCGGGACGGCGGGGAGATACGGATCTTCCGGCTGGACCGGATCGCCTGGGTCCGCCCGCTGTCCGGTTCGTTCGACGTCCCGGACGGCTTCGACCCGGCGGCGACCGTTCTCGACCATCTCGCCCGTACGCCGTGGACCCATGACGTGTCGGTGCGCGTCCGCGCCGGCGTCGAGCACCTTCGCGACCGGCTCCCGGCGGGGATCGCCGCGCTGTCCGAGGACGGAACCGGTTGGGTGCGCGTCCGTATCCGGGCCGAGCGGCTGGACTGGCTCCCGCCCGTACTGGCCGCGCTGGACCGCCCGTTCGTCATCGAGCGCCCCGCTGAGCTGCGGGATCTCGTACGCGCACTGGCCCGCCGCCTCACCACGTACGCCGATGCGGATGCCGATGCCGATGCCGACCCCGCCCCCGACCCCGACCCCGACGGACAGCCCTACGACGGCGACTGACCGCCCCCGTTCAACACCGTGTCCAAAATGCGCGCCCACTGCGTCACCACGCGATCACGGCGCGGCTTGTCGTCCGTGAGGAGCGTGGCAAGACCGAGCCCCCGGGACATGTCGAGAAGCCCCTGCACGGTCTCGCGGACGCCGGAGACCGACTCGTCAGCGCCCAGGAGCCCGACCGCCGTACGGTGCGCCTCCCGGCCGACGCGGGCCTCCAGGGCGGTGACCCGGTCCCGTAGCGGCTCTTCATCGGAGGCGGCCACCCACAGGTGCAGGGCGGCGCGGAAGAGTGGGCCCGTGTAGAGATTGACGATCTCCTCCACGACGATGCGCGTGCGGGCGGCCGAGCCGGCGGGCGGCAGGTCGTGCGCGACGGCCTTGAGCGCGCCCTGGCGCTTCTCCGCGACGTGTTCGACGGCCGCCGTGAACAGGTCCTCCCGCGTTCGGAAGTGATGCTGGGCGGCCCCCCGCGAGACGCCCGCCCGTTCCGCGACGACGGAGACCGTGCTGCCGCTCCAGCCCCGTTCGGCGAGGCAGGAGACGGCCGCCTCCAGGAGCGCGCGGCGGGTGGCGCGGCTGCGTTCCTGCTGCGGTTCCTTGGGATCGCGCGCGCGGGTCACCGTGCCCATGACGGTTCCCTGCGCTGGAGGAAGGCGGTCATGCCCTCCCGGGCCTCGTCGGAGGCGAAGAGGCGGGCCGAGGTGTCCGCGAGGGCCGCGGTGTCACGGTCGAAGACGCGCAGCACCTCGGCCGTGACCAGGGCTTTGGACTCCGCCAGGCCCTGCGGAGAGCCCTTGCGCAGCCCGGCCAGGACCGGTTCCAGTGCGGCCTCCGGATCGTCGGCGGCCAGCGTCACCAGGCCGGTACGGGCCGCCTCGGCGGCGTCGAACCGCTCGCCGGTGAGGTAGTAGCGGGCGGCGGCCCGCGGGTCCATACGGGGCAGCAGCGGCATGGAGATGACGGCCGGCGCGAGGCCGATGCGGGCCTCGGTGAAGGCGAAGGTGGCGCCGGGGCCCGCCACGGACAGGTCGCAGGCGCCCAGGAGGCCGAGGCCGCCGGCCCGTACGTGGCCGGTGACCTTGGCGACGACGGGCTTGGGGAGTTCGATGACGGTACGCAGGAGACGGACGAGGCCGAGGGGCCCGGAGGCGGTCGCGTCGGTTCCGGTGGCCGCCTCCTCCGTCGCCTCCGAAAGGTCGGCGCCCGCGCAGAACGTCGTCCCGGTGTGCGTGAGCAGCACGGCCCGGGTGCCGTCATCGGCCGCCGCGGCCACCAGCGCCGCGTGGAGTTCGGCCACCAGGCGCCGGGAGAGCGCGTTGCGGTTGTGCGGGGAGTCGAGGGTGAGGGTGGTGACGCCCCGCTCGTGGGCGTGCCGTACCAGCGGTGCGGCAGCGGGCGAGGCGTCCGGTGAGGCGTCCGGTGTGGCGTCGGTCATGAGGCCGTGGAACTCCTTTCCCTGGCGCGCAGTTCGCGCCGCAGGATCTTGCCGGTGACGGCGCGGGGCACGGTGTCCGTGAACTCCACCCGCCGTACTTTCTTGTACGGGGCGACCTGCCCGGCAACGTACGTGATGACGTCGTCCTCGGTGAGCCGGGCCCCCGGCTCGCCGTGCCGCCGTACGACGTACGCCTTGGGGATCTCGTTGCCGTCCGCGTCGGTGACGCCGATCACCGCGGCGTCCGCGATGCCCTCGTGGGCGAGCAGCACCGCTTCGAGGTCGGCCGGGGCGACCTGGTAGCCCTTGTACTTGATCAGCTCTTTGACGCGGTCGACGACGTACAGCCAGCCGTCCGCGTCCACCTGCCCGATGTCGCCGGTGTGCAGCCAGCCGTCCGCGTCGATCAGCGCGTCGGTCTCCGCCGGGCGCCCCAGGTAGCCCTTCATGACCTGCGGGCCGCGGATGAGGATCTCGCCGCTCTCGCCGGTGCCGAGGTCCTTGTCGGCGTCCAGGCAGCGGATGCGCATCTCGGTGCCCGGCAGCAGCTTGCCGACCGTGCCGGGCGGCACGTCCACGGCACCGAGCGGCACGACATGAGTACCGGGCGACAGCTCGGTCATCCCGTATGCCTGCATGACGGGCGGGACGCCCAGGCGGCGGGCGCAGGTCTCGGCCAGCCGGGCGTCCAGCGGGGCGGCCGCGCTGACGACGTAGTCGAGCGAGGACAGGTCGTACTGGGCGACGGACGGGTGCTTGGCCAGGGCCAGGACGATGGGCGGAGCCACGTACACCGCGTTGACCCGGTACTTCTCGATCGTGCGCAGGAAGTGTTCGAGGTCGAAGCGGGGCAGCACGACGACGGTGGAGCCGTTGCGCAGCGGGGCGTTCATCAGGGACGTCAAACCGTAGATGTGGAAGAACGGCAGAACCGCCAGCACTCGCTCACCCGGGCCGCTGCTGATCAGCCGGTCGAGCTGGGCGAGGTTGGTGGCGATGGAGCGGTGGGTGAGCATGACGCCTTTGGGCGTACCGGTGGTGCCGGAGGAGTACGGCAGGACGGCCACGTCCCGCGCCGGATCGATGGGCACGGCGGGTTCGGGCGCGGTGGAAGCGAGCATGTCGCGTACGGAACGGTGGCCCACGGCGCCGTCGCAGACGAACACCTCGGTGATGCCGCCGGCCTGTTCGGCGGCGCTGCGGGCCGTCTCCAGCAGCGGGGACACGGTGACGATCCAGTTGGCGCCGGAGTCACGCAGCTGCTGGGCGAACTCGCCGGAGGTGGCCAGGGGGTGGACGGTGGTGACGGCCACGCCGCAGCGTGAGGCGGCGTAGAAGACGGCCGGGTAGGCGATCGTGTTGGGACTGTGCAGGGCGAGCACGTCACCGGCGCGTACTCCGGCGTCGGCCAGGGCGGCGGCGATCCGCCGCGTGGCACCGTCGAGTTCGGCGTAGCTGACCGTGGTGCCGTCCTGGCCGTCGATCAGGGCGGGCAGCGCGGCGTGCTCGACGGCCGACCGCCCCAGTACGGCTTCGTGGATCGGCAGGTCCACGGGCGCGACATCGGCGTACTCACTGTGAAAGACCATGACCATCCCCTCAGCAGCGGCGCGCGTCCGGGCCGGTACGGGTCGCGGGCGGGCGCCTGTCCGTGTGCGTGCAGCATCGCGGTTGCCGGTGCGGTTGTCAGTACGGCGACCGCGATGCCGCGCACGGCCCGGTCAGTAGGACTTCGGCAGCCCGAGGCTCTGGTGGGAGACGTAGTTGAGGATCATTTCCCGGCTGACCGGCGCGATCCGCGCCACCCGGGCCGCGGTGATCAGGGTGGCGAGGCCGTACTCGTGGGTGAGGCCGTTGCCGCCGAGGGTGTGCACGGCCTGGTCCACGGCACGCACGGCCGCCTCCGCCGCCGCGTACTTGGCCATGTTGGCGGCCTCGCCCGCGCCGATGTCGTCGCCCGCGTCGTACAGGTGGGCGGCCTTCTGCATCATCAGGCGGGCCAGTTCCAGTTCGATGTGGACCTGGGCGAGGGGGTGGGCGACGGCCTGGTGGGCACCGATGGGTTCCTTCCACACCTGCCGGGTACGGGCGTAGTCGACGGCCCGCTCGACCGCGTACCGGCCCATGCCGAGCGCGAACGCGGCGGTCATGATGCGCTCCGGGTTGAGTCCGGCGAAGAGCTGGAGCAGCCCGGCGTCCTCGTCGCCCACCAGGGCGTCCGCAGGCAGCCGTACGTCGTCCAGCGTCAGCTCGAACTGCTTCTCCGGAGCCGCCAGCTCCATGGCGATCCGGCTGCGCCCGAACCCGGGGGTATCGCGCGGGACGATGAACAGACAGGCCTTGAGCTTGCCGGTACGGGCGTCCTCGGTGCGGCCGACGATCAGGGTGGCGTCGGCGATGTCCACCCCCGATATGAAGACCTTGCGCCCGTTGAGGACCCACTCCCCGGTGTCCGGATCGCGGCGCGCGGTGGTGGTGATGCGGTGCGAGTTGGAGCCGGCGTCCGGCTCGGTGATGCCGAAGGCCATCTTGCGGGAACCGTCGGCGAGGCCGGGCAGCCAGGTCCGCTTCTGTTCCTCGGTGCCGAAGCGGGCGATGACCGTTCCGCAGATGGCGGGCGAGACGACGAGCATGAGCAGCGGGCAGCCGGCCGCCCCCAGCTCCTCCAGCACGATCGAGAGTTCGGCGATGCCGCCGCCCCCGCCGCCGTACTCCTCGGGCAGATTCACGCCCAGGTAGCCGAGCTTCGCGGCCTCGGTCCACAGCTCGTCGGTGTGCTTGCCCTCGGCGACGACACGGGCGAAGTACTCGCGTCCGTAGCGCTTGCCGAGCGCGGCGACGGACGCGCGGAGGGCGCGGTGTTCCTCGGTCTCGATCACGGGGTTGCTCACGGGGACTCCTTCGGAGGGGAGGAGGACGTCACGCGGGGACTTCGACGCCCGGATCTCAGATCGCGGATCGCGGCTCTCACTCGGTGACGACGGCCAGCGGCGTGCCGACCTCGACCTGCTGGCCGGCCTCGACGTGCAGGGCGGTCAGCGTGCCGGAGGCGGGCGCGGTGATCTTGTGTTCCATCTTCATCGCCTCCAGCCAGAGCAGCGGGGCCCCGGCTTCGACGCGGTCGCCCTCGGCCAGGCCGTCGGCCACCCGGACGACCGTGCCGGGCATCGGGGCGAGCAGCGACCCCGGTTCCGTACGGGCGGTGGGGTCGGGAAAGCGGGGCCGGGCGAGGAGGGCGCGGGAGCCGGCGGCGGAGTCCACGAAGACCTGATCACCGTAGCGGACGACGGCGAACTCACTCCGCACGCCGCCCACTTCCAGCACCACCCGCCCCGACGCGGCCGACAGGAGCCGTACACCGGGAAAGTCCTCGGCACGCAGCCCGTCGCGGCCCAGCCGGTAGCGGATTTCGTGCTCGCTGCCGCCGCAGGCGTACGTCCTGGTCTGCGGCTGCGACGGTACGTTGCGGAAGCCGCCGAAGCGGGACCGGCCGTGCGCGTCGGCGAGGGCGGCGGCCAGCGCGCACAGGCCGGTGACCGTGGCGTCCGGGGTCTTTGTCAGCCCGCCCAGGTTGCGGTCGTAGAACCCGGTGTCCAGTCCGGTCGCGGTGGCGAACTCGGGGTGCCGCAGGGACCGTACGAGCAGGTCGCGGTTGGTGACCGGGCCGTGCACACGGGCCCGTTCCAGCGCGCCCGCCAGCTTCCGTACGGCATCGGCACGGCTCGGCGCCCAGGCGATGACCTTGGCGAGCATCGGGTCGTAGTGCACGCCGATGACAGCGCCGTCGTCGACACCCGAGTCGAGCCGGACGCCCTCGGGCACAAAGAGGCGGTGCACCGTGCCGGTCTGCGGCTGCCAGTCCGCCGCCGGGTCCTCGGCGTACAGCCGGGCCTCGACGGCGTGCCCGCGCGGCGCGGGCGGCTCGTCCGGCAGCGCCTCCCCTCGGCCACCCGTACTTGCAGGGCGACCAGATCGACGCCGTACACGGCCTCGGTGACCGGATGCTCCACCTGTAGGCGGGTGTTCATCTCCAGAAAGTGAGCGTGGCCGGTACCGGAAACGAGGAATTCGACCGTGCCCGCGCCCCGGTAGCCGATGGTCCTGGCGGCATCGGCGGCCGCCGCGTGCAGAGTGGCGCGCAGCTCGTCGGAGAGCCCGGGCGCAGGGGCCTCCTCGATCACCTTCTGGTGCCGGCGCTGAAGGGAACAGTCCCGCGTACCGAGCGTCCAGACCGTACCGTGCGCATCCGCGAGGACCTGCACCTCGACATGCCGCCCACCGACGACGTACGGCTCGGCGAACACCTCACCGTCCCCGAACGCCGACGCGGCCTCCGCCCGTGCCGCCGCCATCTCCCGCGGCAGCGCGGCCAGTTCCCGTACGACCCGCATACCGCGCCCACCACCACCAGCCGCCGCCTTGACCAACAGCGGCAAGTCGGAGGCAGTCGCCCGCTCCGGATCGACGGGAGCGAGCAGCGGCACCCCGGCCGCCGCCATCAGTTCCTTGGCGCGCGTCTTGGAGGCCATCGCCTCGATGGCGGCGGGCGGCGGACCGACCCAGACCAGGCCCGCGTCGGCGACGTCCGCGGCGAACCCGGCGTTCTCGGAGAGGAAGCCGTAACCGGGGTGGACGGCGTCGGCACCGGCGGCGAGCGCGGCCTTCACGATCAGGTCGCCGCGCAGGTACGTGTCGGCCGGGGCGCTGCCCGGGAGGCGTACGGCGGTGTCGGCCTCGCGGACGTGCGGCGCGTCGGCGTCCGCGTCGGAATACACGGCCACCGTGGCGATGCCCAGCTCCCGGCAGGTGCGGAAGACGCGGCGGGCGATCTCGCCACGGTTGGCGACGAGGAGGGAAGAGATCACTGGTACCTCACATCCGGAAGACGCCGAAGCCACCGCGCGCGCCCTCGACGGGGGCGGTGTGCAGGGCGGACAGGCACAGGCCGAGGACGGTTCGGGTGTCGCGCGGGTCGATGACGCCGTCGTCGTACAGTCGCCCGGACAGGAACATCGGCAGCGACTCGGACTCGATCTGCTGCTCCACCATGGCGCGCAGCCCGGCGTCCGCCTCGTCGTCGTACGGCTGCCCCTTGGCGGCGGCGGAAGCGCGCGCCACGATCGACAGCACCCCCGCCAGCTGCTGCGGCCCCATCACGGCGGACTTGGCGCTGGGCCAGGCGAACAGGAAGCGCGGGTCGTAGGCGCGGCCGCACATCCCGTAGTGCCCGGCGCCGTAGCTCGCCCCCATGAGCACGGACAGATGCGGCACCCGCGAGTTGCTGACCGCGTTGATCATCATCGCGCCGTGCTTGATGATGCCGCCCTGCTCGTACTCCTTGCCGACCATGTAGCCGGTGGTGTTGTGCAGGAAGACCAGCGGGATGTCACGCTGGTTGGCGAGCTGGATGAACTGCGCGGCCTTCTGCGACTCCGCGCTGAACAGCACGCCCCGCGCGTTGGCGAGAATGCCGACCGGGTAGCCGTGCAGCTCGGCCCAGCCGGTGACCAGGCTCGGCCCGTACAGCGGCTTGAACTCGTCGAAGTCCGACCCGTCCACGACACGGGCGACGACCTCGCGCGGGTCGAAGGGCGCCTTGAGGTCACCGGGCACGATGCCCAGCAGTTCCTCCTCGTCGTACTTCGGCGGCTCGGCCACGCCCGGATCGGCATGCGCCTTCCGCCAGTTCAGCCGGGCGACGACGCGGCGCGCCTGGCGCAGCGCGTCCGGCTCGTCCACGGCGAAGTAGTCCGCGAGCCCGGAGGTACGGGCATGCATCTCGGCGCCGCCCAGCGACTCGTCGTCGCTCTCCTCCCCGGTGGCCATCTTGACCAGCGGCGGCCCGCCGAGAAACACCTTCGCCCGCTCCTTGACCATGATCACGTGGTCGGACATGCCCGGGATGTACGCGCCGCCCGCCGTCGAATTGCCGAACACCACGGCCACGGTCGGGATACCGGCCGCGGACAACCGGGTGATGTCCTTGAACAGCGCACCCCCGGAATGAAGATCTCCTTCTGACTGGGCAGATCCGCTCCCCGGACTCCACCAGCGACACGACGGGCAGCCGGTTGGCGAAGGCGATCTCGTTCGCGCGCAGCGCCTTCTTCAGCGTCCAGGGGTTGCTCGCCCCACCCCGTACGGTCGGATCATTGGCCGTGACCAGGCACTCCACCCCCTCGATCACCCCGATACCGGTGACCAGCGACGCACCCACCGGATAGTCGCTGCCCCAGGCGGCCAGCGGCGACAGCTCCAGAAACGGCGTGTCCGGGTCGAGCAGCAGCTCGATACGCTCACGGGCGAGCAGCTTGCCGCGCTTGCGATGCCGCTCGACGTACTTCGCACCACCCCCACCGATGGCCTTGGCATGCTCGGCACCGACCTCCGCCAGCCTGTCGAGCATCGCCTCCCGGTTGGCCAGGTACTCCGGCCCTGACGGGTCCAGCCGGCTGCCGAGCACGGTCACAACAACACCTCCGGTATGTCCAGATGACGGGCGCGCAGCCGCTCCCCCACGGCCTTGGCCTGCGGGTCGAAGCGGGCCTGCGCGGCGACGCCCGCACCGAGCAGGCCGTCGATCACAAAATTGAGCGACAGCAGATTGGGCAGAACGTGACGCGTGACAGCCAACCCGGCAGTCTCCGGCAGCAGTTCCCGAAGCCGCTCGACGGTCAGCTCATGCACCAGCCAACGCCACGCCGCGTCCGTACGGACCCACACCCCGACGTTCGCCGAACCGCCCTTGTCACCACTGCGGGCCCCGGCCACCAGGCCGAGCGGCGCCCGGCGCGTCCGGCCGCCGTGGACGAGGGGCTCGGGCAGGGCGGGGTCGGGCAGCGGCACCAGCTCACGCGTCTCCGCAGGCGGCGGCATCTCGACACGACCACCATCAGGCAGTACGGCGGCATGCGGCACACCCGCCCCATCCACATACTCCGCCTCGAACACACCGTACGGCTCACCCTTGCCCGGCGGCGCCGTCACATGGAACCCAGGAACGCTGCCGAGCGCCAGCTCGATCGCCGCCCCACTCACCACCCGCCCCACCGCGTCCTGATCGGCGTCCCGCACCACCAGCCGCAGCAGCGCGCTCGCCTCCTCCTGGACAGCGGCATCCACATGATCGGTCCGAGCCAACGACCACTCCACGGAAGCCGGACGGCGCTCGGCAGCCGCGAAAGCCGCTTCCATCTGCCCCTTGACCAGGGCGGCCTTGGCCTCGATGTCCAAGCCCGTCAACACGAACGTGACCGCGTTGCGCCACCCGCCGAGCCGGGTCACCCCCACCTTGACCGTCGGCGGCGGCGCCTCACCCCGCACCCCGTCGACCCGCACCCGATCCGGCCCGACCTCCGTCAGACACACCGTGTCCAGTCGCGCCGTCACATCCGGCCCCGCATAGCGCGCGCCGGCCGTCTCATAGAGCAGCTGCGCAGTAACGGTGCCGACGGTCACCGCCCCGCCCGTACCGGCATGCTTGGTGATCACCGAGCACCCGTCAGCGGTGATCTCGGCGACCGGAAAGCCGGGCCGACGAAGGTCGTGAGCTGCGAAGAACGAGTAGTTGCCGCCGGTGGCCTGGGTACCGCACTCCAGCACATGCCCCGCCACGACCGCGCCGGCCAGCCGGTCATGATCAGTGGGCGCCCAGCCGAAATGCGCCGCTGCCACCCCGCTGACCAGCGCGGCATCCGTGACCCGGCCGGTCACGACCACATCGGCACCGTCCCGCAGACACGCGGCGATGCCCTCACCGCCCAGATAGGCATTGGCCGTGACCACACCCGCACGCCCGGCGTACCGGGCCATGAGATCGTCACCCTCCACGTGAGCCACCCGGACCGCCACACCCAGCCGGTCCGCCAACTCCCGCACACCATCGGCCAGCCCGGCAGGATTGAGCCCTCCGGCATTGGTGACGATCCGCACCCCACGCTCGACAGCCAGCCCCAGACTCTCCTCCAACTGCCGCAGGAACGTCTTCGCATAACCGCGCGCGGGGTCCTTGAGCCGGTCGCGGCCCAGAATGAGCATGGTCAGCTCAGCGAGATAGTCGCCGGTCAGGACATCCAACGGCCCACCGGTGAGCATCTCCCGCACAGCATCGAAGCGGTCCCCGTAGAACCCGGAGGCATTGCCGACCCGCAACACTTCCCCACCGCCGGTCACCGCCCGCCCTCCCGGCCACCCGGCTCCCGCCCCTTACCCGGCGGACCGGCGAACGCCTGGGCGATACCCAGCCAGCGGTCGGCATCCGCCCCGTCCGCCCGCACATCCACATCGTCACGGTGGGCGCGCTGAGTCACCAGCAGACAAAACCCGAGCGCGTCCCCACTCACCCGCTGAGCCGCATCCTCCGGCCCGTACGCCCAGACACCACCCCCGGGAGCACGCAACTCGACCCGGAACTCCTCCTCCGGAGCGGCCAGCCCATGCGCCGCGTACGCGAAATTCCGCGCCCGCACCCCGATACGGGCCACGTGCCGCAGCCGGGCGGTGGGTTCACGCGTCACCCCGAGCGCGTCGGCGACGTCCTGGCCGTGCGCCCAGGTCTCCATCAGCCGCCCGGTGGCCACCGAAGCGACGCTCATGGGCGGCCCGTACCAGGGAAGTTTCTCTCCCGGGGGCCGCGCGGCAAGCACCTCTTGCAACTCACCCCGCCCCGCCCGCCAACGAGCCAGCAGGCGATCGGGAGGCGCCTGCGCCTCCTCCGCCGCCCCCTCGTCGACAAAGGTCGCGGGAGCGGCCAGGGCCCGCTGAACGGCGCCCTGAAAAGCCGCAGGATCCGTCGCGGACAGCAGCGCCTGCCGATCGGTCCAGGCCAGGTGCCCGATCTGGTGGGCGACGGTCCACCCCTCGGCCGGGGTCAGCACCGCCCACCGCTCCGGCGCGAGCCCGCCGACCAGCGCGTCGAGCGCGTCCCCTTCGTCCCTCAGATCGGCCAGTACGGCCTCGGCGTCGGACACGCGGCACTCCCCTCGTCGGCCATCTGCCGTGCGGGCAGGGCTCGTTGACTCATGCGGTACGCGTTGCGGTCCGAGCGTGACAGCGCGACCAGAAACAATCAAGCACGCCTGCATGATTTTCTGAGCTCGGGGGCTGGCTGGTGGGTGCGCGCGCTTTGCGCGGTGGGTCCGGTGGGTGGGGGCTCGGGGCCCCGCAGGGGTCACTCCTCGGCACCGTGCACGACCAAGTCAGAAACATAAGGGAACGCAGATACCCGGCTGCCTGCGGGGAGCCCCTACGTGTCCCCGAGCCCTGGCCGTACGGCGACTATCGGAAGCGATCGGGCTGGGGATCTCACAAGACGAACACCCACGCATCGCGGCGCGGCCCTGCCGCCCGCCGCGCCCGTCGGCCCGGCGCGCGCGACTCACCGCCGTACAGCGGCCCGCTTTACCGCCTTCACCCCGTGCGCCTCACCCTCAGGAGGGCGGGCACCAGGGAGATCGAAAACTCCCCCAGCTGACCCGGACTCGCCAAACCGGCCCGAGGGGGCGTGTAGGGGGCCATCCCCGCAGGCAGCCGGGTATCTGCGTCCCCAATGTCCCTGACGAGGACGTGCACGGTGCCGTGGGGGTCCCCCGGCTGAAGGCTGGGGGAGAGTTGGCCCCCTGCGCGCCCCCGCCACCACAACGCAACCCATGCGAGCCGCGCGCCAGCGCAAACCCCCGCGCGAAGCGCGAACGTCAACGCCACAGACTGGCGGACCTCCCGCTGGGCGACCTCCATCCGGGGCCCGGAAGCATAGAAACGGGCCCGCGCCTTGCCGTGCGGCACCAGCCACCCCAGGCGGACCAGTTCACGGATGTCGCGAATGGCCTGCTGATCGGAGAGCTCGGCGTCCTGCTGGTAGACGGTGCGGCGCACCTTCGACCCCCAGAACGCCGGCAGCAGCGCGAAGACCATCCCGACCAGGGAGGCCGGGCGCGGAGCAGTTGCCGCAGCGCCTGCCGCATTTCCTCGATCTCCGCGAGGACACGGTGATCATCGGCGTCCAGAGACGGAGACCTGTACAGCATCGGCATCACGCGACCACTCACTCCGATGTGGCAGCTCCCTGGCCGCCGCCCGACGAAACCCGTGCAAGCCGCGCGTCAGCGCAACCCCGCGCGAAGCGCGAAAACCTCACCCCTTCCCCGCCCCACCCGCACTCCGCACAGCCCCCACACTCGCCAGCACCACCAGCCCGATAGCCACCACCTCGGCCCACCCCAGCGACTGGTGCAGAACCAGGAACCCCGCGAGCGCACCGGCGGCCGGTTCCAGGCTCATCATCACGGCGAAGCCGGAGGCCGGGAGTTTGCGCAGGGCGAGCAGTTCGAGGGTGTACGGCGTGACCGAGGAGAGCAGGGCGACGGCGGCGCCCAGGCCGATCGTGGCCGGGTCCAGCAGGGCCGTACCGGCGGTGGAGATGCCGAGCGGCAGGCTCAGCAGCGCCGCCACGGTCATCGCCAGGGCCAGCCCGTCCGCCTGCGGGAAGCGCTGTCCGGTACGGGAGGACAGCAGGATGTACGCGGCCCACAGCGCACCGGCCGTGAGTGCCAGGCCGGCGCCGAGCGGGTCGAGTCCGTCGAAGCCCTCCCGGCCGAGCAGGACCACTCCGCCCAGCGCGAGCGCTGCCCACACCAGGCTCAGCGCCCGGCGCGAGGTGACCACCGACAGGATGAGGGGGCCCATGAACTCCAGGGTGACGGCGGCACCCAGCGGGATGCGGTCGATCGCCTCGTAGAAGAGGGAGTTCATGCCGACCAGCGCGACGCCGAAGGCGAGGACCGTGGCCCAGTCGCCCCGCGAGTAACCGCGCAGCCGCGGGCGGCAGGCGATCAACAGGACGAGCGCGGCGACGACCAGCCGGAGGGTGACCACGCCGAGCGCGCCGGCCCGCGGGAAGAGCAGGACCGCGACCGAGGCGCCGAACTGGAGCGAGATGATGCCGCCGATGACCAGTGCCACGGACGTCAGGCGCCCGCCCGCCGCCGCGTCCTGTTCGGCGGCCCGGACCTCGGCGGAGGCCGGGACCGCCTCGGGGCCCGGGACCGTGACCGGCACCGGCTCCGGGACCGGAGGTACGGGCGGGAGGCTGCTGGACTCGTGGCGCGACTCGTTCACACGCACACGCTAAGGCCCGCCTCCCGCGCCGGGAAATGTGATGTCCACCTGGCGATATGCCGGACGGGCGGACATAGCGGATGTGGGGTTCCGTACTGTCAGGGCAGCGATGGCGGCTCCGCGACCTGCTCGCCGGCCAGCCCCTCCGCCAGCACCTCCGCCAGGTGCCGCGCACGCCGCCCGGTGAGCTGGCCGATCTGGGTGCGGCAGGAGAAGCCGTCCGCAAGCACCTCCGCCCCCGGTTCCGCTTCCCGTACGGACGGCAGGAGCTGTTCTTCCGCGCAGGCCACGGACACGTCGTAGTGGCCGCGCTCGAAGCCGAAGTTCCCGGCCAGTCCGCAGCAGCCGCCGCTCAGCCCGCCGTCCAGCCCGGCACGGGCGCGCAGACGCTGTTCGGCCGCCTCGCCGAGTACGGCGTGCTGGTGGCAGTGGGTCTGGCCGACGGCCGGGCGGTCCACGCGCGGCGGCTCCCAGGCGGGTGCCTGTTCCTCCAGGGTCTGCGCGAAGGTCCGTACGGACGCGGCCACCCGCGCGGCCCGCGGGTCGTCGGAGAGGAGTTCGGGCAGGTCGGTGCGGAGCGCGGCCGCGCAGCTCGGTTCGAGGACGGTCAGCGGGGTGCCGTCGGCCAGCAGCGGGTCGAGGGCGTCCACCGTCCGGCGCATGACCGCGCGCGCCTGGTCGAGCTGCCCGGTGGAGACATACGTGAGGCCGCAGCACAGCGACGCCCGGCGGCGGCCCGCCGCGGGCAGGCGGACGTCGAGTCCGGCGGCCTCCAGGACGTGGACGGCGGCGCGGCCCACCTCGGGGGCGAGGTAGTTGGTGAAGGTGTCCGGCCACAACAGGAGCGCCGGCCGTTCCCGGGCCATGTCCACGCCCACCGGCCCCTCCGGGGCCCCCGCTTCGACCACCACCGTACGAACGGCTCACCGGCCAGTTCCGGGATCGCCCGCTGCGGTGCGATCCCGCCGAGGCGTTTGCCCGCCCCGGCCAGCGGTGTCCTGGCCAGCGCGTTGAGCAGCGGCGCGACGGGGGCCGCCGCGCGCAGCCAGCGCGGCAGGCGGCCCATCGAGTAGTGCGCGGCGGGCCGCAGCCGCCCCGCGTAGTGGTGGTGCAGGAACTCGGCCTTGTACGTGGCCATGTCCACGCCCACCGGGCAGTCGCTGCGGCAGCCCTTGCAGGACAGGCACAGGTCCAGCGCGTCCCGCACCTCCTCGGAGCGCCAGCCGTCGGTGATCACCTCGCCCGCGAGCATCTCGTGCAGCAGCCGGGCGCGGCCCCGGGTGGAGTGCCGTTCCTCGCCGGTGGCGCGGTACGACGGGCACATGACGGCCGAGCCGCCAGGGACGCTGTTACGGCACTTGGCGACGCCGACGCAGCGCCGGACGGCCGCCGAGAAGTCCCCGCTGTCGTGCGGGTATCCGAACTCGACGTCCACCGGCTTCCGCGGCAGTGGTGTGAAGCGCAGATTCTCGTCCATCCGGTCGGGCCGGACGAGCATGCCGGGGTTCAGGCCGCCCGCCGGGTCCCACAGGTCCTTGAAGCGTTCGAAGAGGCCGACCAGCTCGCCGCCGTACATCTTGGGCAGCAGCTCGGCGCGGGCCTGCCCGTCGCCGTGCTCGCCGGAGAGCGAGCCGCCGTGCGCCACGACCAGATCGCCCAGGTCGCAGGAGAACTCGCGGAACCGGCGGACCCCGGCCGCGCTGAGCAGGTCGAAGTCGATACGGACGTGGATGCAGCCGTCACCGAAGTGCCCGTACGGGGTGCCGCGCAGGCCGTGCTGGGCCAGCAGGGCCCGGAAGTCCCGCAGGTAGGCGCCGAGCCGCTCGGGCGGCACCGCGCAGTCCTCCCAGCCGGGCCACGCCTCGGAGCCGTCCGGCATGCGGGTCGCGGTCCCGGCCGCGTCCTCGCGCACCCGCCACAGGGCGCGCTGCCGCGCCGGATCGGTCACCACCGTGTGATCGGTGGTGGCCGCGCTCGCGCCCCGGCACAGTTCCTCGGCGCGGGCGAGCGCCTCGGCGGGTGTCGCGCCGCCCATCTCGACGAACAGCCACGCACCGCCCTTGGGCAGGCCGGTCGCGTCCGCCACCAGGTCGGCCGCCATGCCCTCGACGGTCAGCGGCCTGTACGGGAGCAGCGTGTGCGCCGCCTCGGCCGCGGCGCTCTCGTCCGCGTATCCGAGGACCGCCAGCGCCTTGGCGGCGGGCGGCCTGACCAGGCCGACGGTGGCCTCGGTCAGCACGCCGAGCGTGCCCTCGCTGTCGGTGAGCGCCCGCGCGAGATCGGTGCCCTTCTCGGGCAGCAGAGCGTCAGCGCGTAACCGGAGATACAGCGCGAGGTAGGGGTAGCCGGTACGCAGCAGCGCCAGATCGCCGTTCACCAGGGTCCGTACGCCGTCCCGCAGCCGCTGCGGGAGCGCGTCGAATGCCGCCGCTTCCGCCCGGCGCGCGGCCACTGCTCGCCCCCGTACGTCAGCACCTCCAGCTCGCGCACGCTGTCGGTGGTGCCCCACGCCACCGAGTGCGAGCAGGGTTGTTGCCGATCATGCCGCCGAGGGTGCAGCGGCTGTGGGTGGACAGGTCGGGCCCGAAGGTCAGGCCGTGGGCGCCCGGCCTTTGACGCCCGCAGGTCGTCCAGGACCACGCCCGGCTGGACGACCGCCGTAGCGGCCTCGGCGTCCAGCGACATGCGCCGCAGGTGCCGGGTGAAGTCCAGCACCACGCCGACGCCGACTGGCCGGCGATGCGGCAAGCCGCCCGCCGCGCGGCACCACCGGCACGCCGTGCTCCCGCGACACCCGCAGGACGGCGGCGACGTCCTCCGCGTCCCGTGGCGCGACCGCCGCCCGCAGCACCCGGCGGTAGCGGAGGCGTCCATCGTCGTAGTGCCCGGTCCCCGGCGGCAGGCGAAGACCTCGCCGCGTACGGCGTCCGCCAACTCCCGGGCCAGTTCCCGCGTACCGTCCGGTGTCCCGGGTGTCTTCGTAAGATCAGCCATGCCCCCAGCCTGCCCACTCCGCCGAGGCGCGCGCCCATCCAGGCACCCGCCGGTGCCCGGATACCGCCCGGCTATGCCCGGCTACGCAGCTCTACTCCTGCCTACGCCCGGAACAGGTTCTCCGGGTCGTACGCCGCCTTGGCGGCGGCCAGCCGCCGGTACACGTCCTCCTCGTACGCGTCGGCCATCGCGTCACCGTGCTCGCCGAACAGGAAGTTGACGCTGCGGCCGACCGCCTTGGGCGCCAGCGCCGCCCGCACCCGCGCGTGCAGGGCCCGTACGGCCGCGACGTCCGTGCCGTCCAGCGGCGACAGCAGGCGCAGCAGGTACCGCGCGTCCCGGTGGCCGACCGAGCCGCCGCCGGTGGCGAGCGCGCCGCCGAGGTGGTTGAGCTGCACCACGGTCATCATCGGGGCGTCCGGCCCTGTCAGCGCCGTCACCTCGCGCAGTTCCGCCGCGTCCAGGCCGCTGAGCAGGACGCTGTCGCCGTCGTAGGCGTGCGGCGTCTCCGGGTCCTGGTGGATGGTGTGCGACTCGGTGTACGGCATGTCGCGCAGCGTGTCGGCCACCCGCGGCCCGACCGCGCGCAGCGGCGCGACCAGCCGCTCGCCCTCGGCCACCGGTCCCGTGTACGCGATCCGGATCTGCGCGAGGTGGCGGCCGCGCAGATGGCCGGGCACCGCCGGGACGTCCGGGTACGCGATCAGGCCGACCGACGAGGTCAGCGCGTCGGGCAGGTCCTCGGTCCAGGCCAGGTACGCAGGCAGCGCCTCGTCCATCAGGCCGGCGCCGAAGGCCAGTTGACCGCCGTACACCCGCTCCACCGGCACCAGCCCGAACTCCAGGCCGGTCACCACCCCCAGCCCGTGCCCGCCGCCGAGCAGCGCCCGGAACAGTTCGGCGTCGCGCTCCGGCGTGACCCAGCGCAGTACGCCGTCCGCGGTGACCATTTCCACCAGCCGCACCCGGTCCGACGCGTAACCGAACTCCCGGCCCAGGATGCCGAGCCCGCCCCCGAGCGTGTAGCCCACCACCCCCACGCCGGGCGACGACCCGTTCACCGGCGCCAGCCCGTACGGCCCGGCCTCCTCGATCACATCGGCCCAGAGCGCGCCCGCCCCGGCCCACGCGGTGCGCGCCTCCGCGTCGACCCGCACCTCGTCCATCCGGCGCGTACTGATCAGCACTCCTCCGTCGGAGGCCGCCGCCAGCCCGTGCCCGGTCGACTGCGCGGACACCGGCAGCCCGTTGGCCCCGGCGTACCGGACCGCCGCCACGACGTCCGCCGCCGTGTCCGCCCCGACGATCACCGAGGGACGGTGGGCGTGCCCGGTCTGGATCCCGGTCCGTTCCGCTTCGTACCCGTCGTCACCGGGCAGGAGGACGACGCCGGTGACGCGGCCGGCCAGCTCGGAGAGCGTGTACGGGACCGGAAAACCGGTGGCGGTGGAGTCAGGGGCAGAGGCGGTGGCAACTTCACTGTGCGTGGTCTTCATACCGCGACCGTCCCGCCATAACCTGACACCGGCCGTCAGGTTTTCCGTCGGCTTCTCCGGAAGACTGGACCGCCCGCGTGACATCCGACCGCCTCCTCTCGGTCCTCCTGCTCCTCCAGACCCGCGGCCGCGTTCCGGCCACCGAGCTGGCGACGCGGCTGGAGGTGTCCGTACGGACCATCTACCGCGACGTCGAGTCGCTGTCGGCGGCCGGTGTACCCGTGTACGCGGAGCGGGGGCGGCACGGCGGCATCGCGCTGCTGCCGGGGTTCCGTACGGACGTGACCGGGCTGACCACCGACGAGGCGCGGGCGCTGTTCGTGCTGGCCGCCGAGGGGCGCACCGCGCGCTCGGGCTGGACGACGCGCTCGGCTCCGCGCTGCGCAAGGTGATGGCCGCGCTGCCCGCGCCGCACCGGCCCGCCGCCGAGCTGACCAGCCGCCGCATCCTGGTCGATCCCGGGCGCTGGCTCTCGGGGCCGCAGCCGGCCGTGGAGCTGGACGCCCTGCACACCGCGGTCTTCGCCGACCGGCGGCTGCGGCTGCGGTACCGGCACAGCGGCGAGACCGATCCGCGTACGTACACCGTCGATCCGTACGGGCTCGTCTCCAAGGCCGGGACGTGGTACCTCGTCGCGGACCGGCGGCGGCGCGGCCAGTTGTTCCGGGCCGACCGGGTGGTCGCGGCCACCGTGCTCGACACGCCCGTGCGGCGCCGCGACGGTGTGGAGCTGGCCGACGCGTGGGAGGCGCTGCGGCAGCAGGTGGAGACCCGGCAGGCCGGGCTGCGGGTGACGGCCCGGGTGCTCCGGTCCCGCCTGGACCTGTTCGTCCGCATCATCGGTACGGCGCTGGTGGAGCCGCCGCGGGACACCGGCGGGACGTGGGTGACGGTCGAACTGGCGTTGCAGGAGCTGCGCGCGGTACGCCAGTTGCTCCAGTTCACCACGTCCCTGGAGGTGCTGGGCCCGCCGGAGGCCCGGGCGGAGCTGGCGCGGGCCGCCGCCTCGGTCACCGCCCTGTACGCGGACGTCCGGCAGCCGGACACCTGTCGCACGGCGGCACCCGTTCCGTCTCACCCGGTGGACCCTGGTCCTGATCGGGCCCCGTGACGGATTACGCTTCGCCCGTGGCTGATATCCAGATTCCCGCTGACATCAAGCCCGCCGACGGTCGCTTCGGCGCGGGCCCCTCCAAGGTGCGTACGGAGGCGCTCGACGCCCTCGCCGCCACCGGAAGTTCTCTTCTCGGCACGTCCCACCGCCAGGCACCGGTCAAGAACCTGGTCGGCAGGGTCCGCGACGGCGTACGTGACCTGTTCCAGCTGCCCGAGGGGTACGAGGTCGTCCTCGGCAACGGCGGTTCCACCGCGTTCTGGGACATCGCGACCCACGGCCTGATCGAGAACAAGTCCCAGCACCTGACCTTCGGCGAGTTCTCCTCGAAGTTCGCCAAGGCCGCCGGGCTGGCGCCGTGGCTGGCCGAGCCGACCACGATCTCCGCCGACCCGGGCAGCCACCCGGAGCCCAAGGCGGAGCAGGGCGTGGACGTCTACGCCTTCACCCACAACGAGACCTCCACCGGCGTCGCCGCCCCCGTCCAGCGCGTCGCGGGCGCGGACGACGGCTCGCTGGTGCTGGTGGACGCCACCTCCGGCGCCGGCGGCCTGCCCGTGGACATCGCGCAGACCGACGTGTACTACTTCGCGCCGCAGAAGTCCTTCGCCTCCGACGGCGGCCTGTGGATCGGCGTCTTCTCGCCCGCCGCCCTGGAGCGCGCCCGCGGTGTCCACGCCTCCGGCCGGCACATCCCGGAGTTCTTCTCGCTGCCGACCGCGATCGACAACTCGCTGAAGAACCAGACGTACAACACCCCGTCGCTGGCCACCCTGTTCCTGCTCAACGAGCAGCTGGAGTGGATCAACGGGCAGGGCGGCCTGGACTGGGCGGTCCGGCGCACCGCGACCTCCTCGCGCACGCTGTACGGCTGGGCCGAGGACTCCAAGTACGCGACGCCGTTCGTCACCGACCCGGCCAAGCGTTCGCAGGTCATCGGCACCATCGACTTCGACGACGAGATCGACGCGGCCGCCGTCGCCAAGGTGCTGCGCGCCAACGGCATCGTCGACACCGAGCCGTACCGCAAGCTGGGCCGCAACCAGCTGCGGGTGGCGATGTTCCCGGCGGTCGACCCGGCGGACGTCGAGGCGCTGACCGCCTGCATCGACCACGTCATCGGCAAGCTGTAGGAAGCACCGCGGCACGCGTCCGGGCCCCGGCGGGTCGAATCCGCCGGGGCCTGGCGGCGTTCCGGGGATCGCATCCGCCGAGGCCCGGACGGCGTTCCCGGAAGGGGCACGGCCCTTCAGCGGCTGAGCCGCTGGAAGCGCCGTACCGCCAGCGGCAGGAAGACCGCCGTGAGGGCGAGCGGCCAGACCACCGCCATCAGCAGGGCGTGCTGTTCGATCCAGCTGTCCCCCAACGTGCCGGGACGGCCGAAGAGTTCACGGACGGCGTTCGCCGTGGAGGAGACCGGGTTCCACATCGCGATGGCGCCCAGCCAGTCCGGCATCATCGACGGCGGTGTGAAGACGCTGGAGATCATGCCGAACGGGAAGGCCAGCGCGAACAGCCCGCCCGCCGCCTCCTGGTTGGGCACCAGCAGGCCCAGCAGCACACCGACCCAGATGAGCGCGAAGCGCAGGTGCAGCAGCAGGGCGAAGGCGGCCAGGGTGGCGAGCGCGCCGCCGTCCGAGCGCCAGCCGACGACGACGGCGATCGCCGCCAGCACCGCGAGATCCAGCGCGGCGCCGCACACGTCCGCCACGCCCCGCCCGCTGACCACCGCCGAACGCGCCATCGGCATCGAACGGAACCGGTCGGTCACGCCCCGGTCCTTCTCGACCGCGACCAGCATCGCGGTGTTCATGAAGCCGAAGGCCATGGTCATGGCGAACATGCCGGGCATGGCGTAGTCCCGGTAGGAGCCCTCGCCGCCGACGTCCATCGCGCTGCCGAAGACGTAGACGAAGAGCAGCACGGAGACGATCGGGAAGCCGAGCTGCCAGGCGACGTTGACGGGCTGCTTGACGAGGTGGGTCAGGTCGCGGCGGACGATGGTCCAGCAGTCGGCGAAGGCCCAGTACAGGCGCCGCTCGGGGGCGGGGGCGAGCGCGGGGGCTCCGGTGGGGGTGCTCATGCGGCGGCCTCCGTACGGCGCGCGGGGGCGTTAGCGTCCGCGGCGGCCTCCGTACGGTGTCCCGTCAGCCGCAGGAAGACCTCGTCCAGCGTCGGCCGCCGCAGCCCGATGTCCGCCACGTCCAGCCCCGCGTCCTGGAGCGCCCGCGCCACCGCGGTCAGCGCCGCCACGCCGTCCGTCACCGGCGCGCCGACCCGCCGTTCCGCCACGTCCGTGTCCGGCGCGGCACCGTCCGCGGCCACCCGCGCCACGATCCCCGCCGCCCGCGGCAGCTCGGCGGCGTCGCGGAGCACCACCTGGACGCGGTCGCCGCCGATGCCGTGCTTGAGCCCGTCCGGGGTGTCCTCCGCGACGGTCCGGCCGTGGTCGATGACGGCGATCCGGTCGGCCAGCTGGTCGGCCTCGTCGAGGTACTGGGTGGTCAGCAGGACCGTCGTACCGCCCGCGACCAGGTCACGGACGGTCTCCCAGACCTCGTTGCGGCTGCGCGGGTCGAGTCCGGTGGTCGGCTCGTCCAGGAACAGCACCTCGGGTGCGAGCAGCACGCTGGACGCCAGGTCCAGGCGCCGCCGCAGGCCGCCGCTGTAGGCCTTGACCTGCTTGCCGGCCACGTCGGACAGGCCGAAGCGCTCCAGCAGCTCGTCCGCGCGGGCCCGGGCCCGCCGCCCGTCGAGGTGGAAGAGCCGCCCGAACATCTCCAGGTTCTGCCGTCCGGTCAGGATCTCGTCGACGGCGGCGTACTGCCCGGCCAGGCCGATCCGCTTGCGCACGGCGTGCGGCTCGCGCGCCACGTCGTGCCCGGCGACCGCCGCCCGTCCGCCGTCCAGGCGCAGCAGGGTCGCCAGGATGCGTACGGCGGTGGTCTTGCCCGCGCCGTTGGGGCCGAGCAGGCCCTGCACGGTGCCGCGCCGCACGGCGAGGTCGAAGCCGTCGAGCGCCCGCTTGGCCCCGTACCGCTTGGCCAGTCCCTCCGCCAGGACCGCCGTTTCGGTCGTCCGCATGCGTTCCCCCGTCCTTCCCCTGTGTCCGGACGGGTACGCCGCCCCCGTTCCGAGTACGGCGTACCCAGTTACGCGTACACCGTACCTGACACCGCGTACGACGTACCCGGTTTTTGCTCGGCGGCTTACACTGAGCGCACCATGACGACAGAACACAGCGGCAGCGGCGACGCGGCACGCAGCATGGAGCTGCTCTGGGGCACCGGCGAGCGTCCCACCCGCGGCCCCAAGCCCGGCCTGACCCTCGACCGGATCGTCACCGCCGCGATCGCGGTGGCCGACGCCGAGGGGATCGGCGCCGTCTCGATGCGCCGGGTCGCCGCCGAACTGGGCGTCGGCACCATGTCGCTCTACCGCTACGTCCCGGGCAAGGGCGAGCTGCTGGACCTGATGCTCGACAAGATCGCGGAGTTCGGCGCCGACGCGTTCCCCGGCCCCGAGGCCGGCTGGCGGGCCGTCCTGGAGAACGTCGCACGCCGCGCCTGGCAGCTCCACCACCGCCACCCCTGGCTGCTCCAGGTCGACCAGACCCGCCCGCTGCTGGGCCCCAACTCGGTGGAGGTGCTGGAGCACACGATCCGCGGGATGTCCGGCCTCACCCTGCCCGACCCGGAGAAGATCCGGCTGCTGATGATCGTGGAGGGCTATGTCGCGGGCGCGGCCCGCACCCGGCTGAGCTCGGCGATGGCGGAGAAGCGCACCGGCATCACCGAGGACGAGTGGTGGAAGATCCAGGGCCCGTTCCTCGTGCAGGCGATGGAGAGCGGCCGCTACCCGCATCTCGCCGGGCTCTCCGAGGACACCTTCGCGTTCGACGAGGACTACGACGGCGACGGCCTGTTCGAACTGGGCCTCGGGCGGCTGCTGGACGGCTGCGCGGCGTACATCGAGAAGCGCGGCGGCTGAGCGCGCCGCTCAGCCACCCGCGTCCGGCCGGGCCGGACGCCGGACGGTCACCGCCGCCGGAACATCCGCCGCAGCGCCAGCACCACCACCGTCGCCACCCCGAACGTCGCCGCCGCCAGCAGCACGTTGCGGTTCTTGCCCGCCTCGTCCTGGCTGCCGTCGGCCGCGTCACCCTTACCGGGCCCGTCGCCGTCGCCCTTACCGTCGCCGTTCTTCGCCGACTCCGGCAGCTGGTCGCCGCTGAGCCCCACCGGCTGCACCCGGCTGCCCTTGCCCTCCGACCCGAACAGCAGCGTCCGCCCGTCCGGAGTGAAGGTCACCGACTCGCCCTGCATCTGCAGGGGTACGCCCACGCTGCCGATGTCCTTGGGCCGGCCGCCTTCCCAGCGGTACATCTCCGCGCCGAAATAGCCGCGCAGCAGCAGCCGCGTGCCGTCCGGCGAGAACGCGCCGTCCGTCACCCACTGATCGATGCCAGCGACCCGGCGGAAGGTGTTCGTGCCGCGCGCCGACAGCCGCTCGGGCCCCTCGTACAGGGCCGCGCCGCCGCTCTTCTTCTTGCTGGCGATGTAGACCCGCCCCGTCTTGGGGTGCACCATCATCGCCTCGGCGTCCCGCGGACCCTCGTCGTACTCGACCGTGAGCTGTGCCGCGGTGACGGTCTGGTCGCGCAGCTGCTCCGGCTCGGGGAAGCGGTAGATCCAGACGTGGTTCCAGGTGCCGCCGAGGTTGTCGCCGATGTCACCGACGTAGACGTCGCCGTCCGGACCGACCGAGATCGCCTCCACGTCGCGCGGGTCGCCGATGCCGCGCAGGGTGACGGTCGCGACCGTACGGCCGGTCCGGCCGTCCACGGCGTAGACGTACGGCCCGTCGTCACTGTCGTTGTGGGTCCAGTACACGCCGGGGTGGGCCCGGCTGGCCGCCAGCCCGCTGGACTCGGTGATCCGCCGGTCCTCGATCGTGAACCCCTCGGCCCCTCCCCCGCCGTCGGCCGCCGCCGGCCCGGCCGCCGCGAACAGCAGAATTCCCGCGGCCCCGGCCGCGCACAGTAGCGAACGCATGGGCACAGCCTCCCACTTCGGCGGCCCGGCGGCGCCGCCCGGCCCCGTTCCGGGGGCCGCCCCCGCCCGGTACCCGCCCGTCCGGACACCGGACGCGGCTCGCCCCGCCCGCCACCCGGAGCGCCCGGCTCCTTATGATCTCCGCATGACCACCCCGACAGCGCACTCCGGCGCGCCCGGGCCGGACGGCCGGGAGGTCGTATGCGTGTGATGTTCGTCGGTGACTCGATGACGATCGGCAGCGCCGGCGACTTCACCTGGCGCTACCGGATGTGGCAGCACCTCAACCGGACCTTCGGCGGCCCCTACCGCATCGTCGGACCGCGTACCGAGCTGTACGACGTGTCCGCCGAAGCAGCGGTCTCGCACGCCTACCGCGACCCGGACTTCCCCGAGCGCGCCCGGCGCCACCTCGCCGGATGGGGCGAGGGCTGGTGCCACATGGCGCCGCTGATCGGCGACGCGGTGCGCAAGCACAAGGCCGACACGCTGCTGGTCTCGCTCGGGCTGATAGACCTCGGCTTCTACACGGACGCGGAGCAGACCGCCGCGAACGTGCACCGCTTCGTCGCGGAGGCGCGGGCCGCCGACGCGGGCGTGCGGGCCGTGCTGCTGCCGGTCATCCCGAACACCCGCGCCCTGTCCGACACCCCCTTCGCCGCCGAGTGCGAGCGCTTCAACGAGCTGCTGGCCAAGGCCGTCGCGGACCTGTCCACCCCCGCCTCACCGCTGCTGCTGGCCTCCCACCCGGACGGATACGACCTGGACCGGGACACCTACGACGGCACGCACCCCTCCACCTCGGGCGAGCACCTGCTCGCGGCGGCCTTCGCGGACGCCCTGCACCAGGCGTGGGACGTGGGCGCCCCGTACACAGCGGTGGACGCCTGAGGCGTGCGGGGCCCGACGCACGCGGGCCCCGCACACTCCTTGATTCGAGCGCACTCCAAGGCGTTGGCTAGGGCCCCATGGAGTACACGCAGCTCGGACGCACCGGACTCAAGGTCAGCCGACTCGTCCTCGGCACCATGAACTTCGGCCCCCAGACGGACGAAGCCGACAGCCACGCCATCATGGACGCCGCGCTCGCCGCGGGCGTCAATTTCCTGGACACCGCCAACGTCTACGGAGGGGGCGACAACAAGGGCCGCACCGAGGAGATCGTCGGCTCCTGGTTCGCCCAGGGCGGCGGCCGCCGCGACAAGACCGTGCTCGCCACCAAGGTCTACGGCAACATGGGCGGCGACGGCGAGCGGGTCTGGCCCAACCACGACCGCCTCTCCGCGCTGAACATCCGGCGGGCGGTGGACGCCAGCCTCAAGCGGCTGAACACCGACCACATCGACCTGTACCAGTTCCACCACGTGGACCGGCGCACGCCGTGGGACGAGATATGGCAGGCCGTCGACGTCCTGGTGCAGCAGGGCAAGATCCTGTACGCCGGGTCCTCCAACCACGCGGGCTGGCACATCGCGCAGGCCAACGAGGCCGCCGCGCGGCGTGGCTCGCTCGGCCTGGTCAGCGAGCAGTGCCTGTACAACCTCGCCGAGCGCCGCGCCGAGATGGAGGTGATCCCGGCCGCGCAGTCCTACGGCCTCGGCGTCATCCCGTGGTCGCCGCTGCACGGCGGCCTGCTCGGCGGCGCCGTACGCAAGGAACGCGAGGGCGGCGGCGCCCGTACGAACGGGGGCCGCTCGGCCGGGGCACTGGCGAACTCCGCGATCCGCGCGCAGATCGAGTCCTACGAGGCCCTGCTCGACAAGCACGGACTGCGGCCCGGCGAGGTCGCGCTGGCCTGGCTGCTCACCCGGCCCGGCGTGACGGGGCCCATCGTCGGGCCGCGGACCACCGAACAGCTCGACAGCGCGCTGCGCGCCGTGGAGCTGGAGCTGTCGGCCGAGCTGCTGGACTCGCTGGACGAGATCTTTCCCGGCACCGGGGCGTCGCCGGAGGCGTTCGCCTGGTGATCCGGTGGTGCTCCACCGGGCGGCCTGCCGGGTGATCCGCCGGGTGGGACGAGTCCGCGAAGGGTGTCGTCGAGGGCCGTCCGGCGTGTCAGCGCAGGGCGGCCGCCACGATCACGACGACGAGCAGCACGGCGAACAGGCCGGACATGATCCGGTTACGGGTTTTGGGGTCCACCCTTCGAGCGTAACCCGGCCCGCTCACCTACCCAGCGGCCAGGCCGCCACCGTCTCGTACCGGGGCTGCTCGCCCGCCACCCCGGAGACCGGCAGGCGGCTGCGGACGAGCGCCAGCTCCCGCACCGTCCAGGCGCTGCTCTCGAAGTCCGCCAGGCCGTCGACGAACGGTTCGAGGTCGAGGGCTTCCGCGCGATTGCGCGCGACGGTCAGGTGCGGGGTGTACGCGCGATGGCCGGACATCTCCAGCCCGGCCCGGCGGGCCGCCGCCGTGGCCGAGTCCGCCAGCTTGCGCAGGGCGGGCAGGCCGCCGTCGGCCCCGGCCCACACCACCCGGTCCGCGAAGCGCCCGCCGCCCTTGAGGCCGAGCGGGAAGGGCTCGTACCGCCGTGCGGCCCGGGCCAGCCGTTCGTGCAGGCCGGGCAGGGTGGTGTCGGGCACCTCGCCGTAGAAGGCGAGGGTGAAGTGCCAGCCGGGCCGCCCGGTCCAGCGCAGCCGGTCCGCGTCCGGGAGGGTGCGCAACCGCCGTACCCTGGCGTCGAGTTCGTCGACGGCGACCTCGGGCGGCAGTACGGCGGCGAAGAGTCTCATGCGGTCAGTGTCGCGCACGGGGCGGGCGGCGGGGCCGGGACAGCGGTGCGCCCGCGTTCCCGGCCCCGGCCGCCGTGCGCCTGCCTCAGGCCGCCGCGGCCAGCCGCTCCGGTTCGCCGTCCCGCTCGCGCGGCACGAACCGTACGTGCTGGTGGCCGCGCCGCAGGTCGATACGGACCCGCAGGCCGCCCGCCCGGGTCAGCACCAGGCCCACGCCGGCCGCCGCCAGGGCGGAGACCACACCGCCCGCGAGGAAGCCGAGGCGGGCGCCGTACGCGTCGGTGACCCAGCCGACCAGGGGCGCGCCCAGCGGCGTGCCGCCCATGAAGACCATCATGAACAGGCTCATCACCCGACCGCGCATCAGCGGATCGGTCGCCATCTGCACGCTGGAGTTGGCCGTGACGTTGATCGTCAGGCCGACGACGCCGATGATGATCAGCAGCGCCCCGAAGACCCAGGCGGTCGGCGAGAGGGACGCGGCCATCTCCAGGACACCGAACAGCAGCGCCGCGCCCACCAGCAGCCGCAGCCGCGAGGTGCTGCGCCGGGCCGCGAGCAGGGCGCCCGCCAGCGAGCCGACCGCCATCAGGCCGTTGAACCAGGCGTACATGCCGGCGCCGCCGTGGAAGACCTTGTCGGCGAAGGCGGTCAGCCAGATCGGGAAGTTGAAGCCGAAGGTGCCGATGAAGCCGATCAGGACGATCGGCCAGATCAGCTCGGGGTGGCCCGCGGCATAGCGCACGCCTTCCCGCAGCTGGCCCTTGCCGCGCGGGGCGCGGTCGACCTTGTGCAGCTCACCGGTGCGCATCAGCAGCAGTCCGGCGAGCGGCGCGAGGAAGGACAGGCCGTTCAGGAGGAAGGCCCAGCCGCTGCCGAGCGAGGTGATCAGCGCACCGGCGACGGCGGGGCCGATGAGCCGGGCGGACTGGAAGTTGGCGGAGTTCAGGCTGACGGCGTTGCGCAGGTCGTCCGGGCCGACCATCTCGACCACGAACGCCTGCCGCGCCGGGTTGTCGACGACGGTGATCAGGCCGAGTACGAAGGCCATCAGGTAGACGTGCCAGACCGCGACGTGCCCGCTGAGGGTCAGTACGGCCAGCGCCAGGCCGGTCAGGCCCATCGACGCCTGGGTGACCAGCAGCAGCTTGCGCTTGGAGACCCGGTCGGCGATCACGCCCCCGTACAGCCCGAAGAGCAGCATGGGCAGGAACTGGAGCGCGGTGGTGATGCCGACGGCGGCGGACGAGCCGGTGATGCTGACGACCAGCCAGTCCTGGGCGATGCGCTGCATCCAGGTGCCGGTATTGGAGACGACCTGGCCGGTGGCGAAAAGACGGTAGTTACGGACTCTCAGCGACCGGAACATGCCCCCGCGCGGTTCGGCGGCGGTGCCCTTGGTGGCTGTGGGGGGCGCGGTCGCGGCGTCGGTGACGGTGGTGTCGTCGGAGTTCGGTGCGGGGGCGGAGTCTGCTCCGGATCCCGTACTCAAAGTGGGTTCGCCTCCTCGGCGCTCGGTCTCTACAGCTGGGCGAGCTTCTCCAGCACGGGTGCGGCGGACCGCAGTGCGGCCCACTCGTCCTCGTCCAGCCCGGAGGCCAGCTCACTCAGCCACGCGTTGCGTTTGCGGCGGCTCTCTTCGAGCATCGCCTCGGCCTGTTCGGTCTGGGTGACGACCTTCTGACGGCGGTCGTCCGGGTGCGGTTCGAGCCGGACCAGGCCCTTGGCCTCCAGCATCGCGACGATGCGGGTCATCGACGGCGGCTGGACGTGCTCTTTGCGCGCCAGCTCGCCGGGGGTGGCGTGACCGCACCGGGCGAGGGTGCCGAGCACCGACATCTCGGTGGGGCTGAGCGACTCGTCGACCCGCTGGTGCTTGAGTCGGCGGGACAGCCGCATCACGGCGGACCGCAGCGCGTTCACGGCGTCGGCGTCGGCGGCAGCGTCGTCGCCCAGGGACAGTTCCGGCATGTTCGTTAGCATAACTCATTACCCTCTCTAATGAAAGCCTGTACACCTGGGACCACCCGCACCACCCTTACGAGTGAGGACGCAGCGGAAAGTGACCCGCCTGACCAGGGCGTGAGAGGACCGTGGCGGTATGGGATCGGGAGTGCTCAGCCTGCGTATGGACGGGGAACTGCTGGAGCGCCTTCGGCAGCACGCCGCGAAACGCGGAATGAGCGTCCAGGACTATGTGACCCGGACGCTCATCCGTGAAGACTTCGACGAACGATTCAAGATGTCGGTGGACCGGACGGAGCGGTTCTACGCGGCGCCGCCGCTCTGAACCGCCCCGCCGGCGGGGCGCTCCCTAGTGGACGCCCAGCACCTGCTCGATCGGATTGAGCAGGAAGTAGACGAGGAAGGCCACCCCCACGGCGTTCAGCAGCCACGGGATCTCCCTGAAGCGGCCGGTCGCCGACCGCAGCAGGATGAAGGCCAGCACACCCATGCCGATGCCGTTGGTGATGCTGTACGTGAACGGCATCGAGACGATCGTCAGGAACGCCGGAACGGCGATCGTGAAGTCGCTCCAGTCGATGTCCCGGACGTTGGCCGACATGATCAGGAAGCCGACGACCAGCAGCGCGGGCGTCGCGGCCTGCGAAGGGACGACCGTCGCCAGCGGCGTGAAGACCAGCGCCAGCAGGAAGAGCCCGCCGGTCACCACGTTCGCCAGCCCCGTACGGGCCCCCTCGCCGACGCCCGCCGTGGACTCCACGAAGCAGGTGTTGGCGGACGCCGAGCCGACGCCGCCCGCCGCGACCGCGATGCCGTCCACCATCAGGATGCGGCCCATGCCGGGCAGGTTGCCGTCCTTGTCGGTCAGCCCGGCCTCCTCGCCGACGCCGATGATCGTGCCCATCGCGTCGAAGAAGCCGGACAGCAGCACGGTGAAGACGAAGAGGCAGCCGGTCAGCAGGCCGACCTCCTTGAAGCCGCCGAACAGGCTGATCTGCCCGACCAGGCCGAAGTCCGGCGTGCCGACGATGCCGTCCGGCACGTTCGGGACCGCCAGGCCCCAGCTCGCGTCCGGGATCTCCGCGACCGCGTTGATGATGATCGCGACGACCGCCATCACGACCATGCCGATCAGGATCGCGCCCTTGGTCTTCCGCACGGTCAGCAGGAACATCAGCGCCAGGCCGACCACGAAGACCAGCACCGGCCAGCCCTGGAGCTGACCGCCCTGGCCCAGCGCCAGCGGCACGGTGGTGTGCGCGGCGTCCGGGTTACGGCTGACGAAGCCCGCGTCGACCAGGCCGACCAGCGAGATGAACAGGCCGATGCCGATCGCGATGGCGCGCCGCAGCCCGTTCGGGATCGCGTCCATGACGCGCTGCCGCAGGCCGGAGGCGACCAGGATCATCAGCACCAGACCGGCGAGCACGACCATGCCCATCGCGTCCGGCCAGCTCATCTTGGGGGCGAGCTGGAGCGAGACGACGGCGTTGATGCCGAGGCCGGCGGCGACGGCGATCGGGACGTTGCCGATGACGCCCATCAGGAGCGTGGACAGACCGGCCATCAGCGCGGTGGCGGTGACCAGCTGGCCGTTGTCCAGCTGGTGCCCGAACTTGTCCTGGCCGGCGCCGAGGATGATCGGGTTCAGCACGACGATGTACGCCATGGCGAAGAAGGTGGCGAGGCCGCCGCGCAGCTCACGGGAGACCGTGGACCCCCGCTGGGAGATCTTGAAGAACCGGTCGAGACCGTTCTTGGGCTGCTGCGGGGCCGGGCTCGGGACGGCGTCGACCGGCGTGGTGGCCGAGGGGGACATGCGCGGACCTCAGTCGTACGGGCCTGGGAGGGCGTGGGGGCCCCGGATCGGGCCCAGAACACGAACAAGCCGGATCAGATTGGAGGATTCAACGAATCGAACCAGTCAGAACCGGATAGGTTCAGTATGAATAAACAAGCCGGTGATCGCTATCTCCGCGCGTAGACCCCGGTGGGGCAAGGCCGGACGCCTCCCGCCGCCCGGACCGGAGCGCCGCCCGTCGACCGCCCTGCCGTGACCGGCCTTGCACCGGCCTTGCACCGGCTCTGTCGGTGGCTGCCCGTAAGCTGGCCCCATGTGGAAGAAGTCCGAACTGCGCGAGGCCCCGGAGCCTCTTGAGGGCCCCGTCGTCGGCACGATCACCGGCGGCACCATCATCTGGTTCGTGCTCTTCCTGGCCCAGCTCCCCTTCTACGGCTGGTTCGCCGACCACGACCGCACCTGGTGGGTCTGGACCTGCCTGGCCGGCGGCGGCCTCGGCATCCTCGGCATCTGGTACGTCCGCAAGCGCGACGCCGCCATCAAGCGCGCGGCGGCCGCCGCGGCCCCGGGCTCCGAGCGGGCGGCGGCGGACGCGCGCTGAACCGCTGACGCGCGCCGGTCCGCTGTCCCGGCACGGCCGTCCCATCCCGCGGACGTTTTCACCCCATAGTGGACGCATTCCGCCCCCTACGGTTGACGCGCGCCCCTCCAACAACTCCCACCACCTTCCTGTGCGTATCCAGCGGGTGAATCGCCCGTTCCGCCCGTAACGTCGAAGGCATGACTCAGCGGGCGAAGACCGAAGCCGGAGGCCGCGAGCAGGCCACCGAACCGGCCCACCGCGGCCTGAGCGCCGCCGAGGTCGCCGAGCGGGTGGCCAGAGGCGAGGTCAACGACGTCCCCGTACGGTCCTCGCGCTCCACCGCCGACATCGTCCGCTCGAACGTCTTCACCCGCTTCAACGCCATCATCGGCGTGCTGTTCGTGATCATCCTGATCGTCGGCCCGATCCAGGACGGCCTGTTCGGCTTCGTCATCGTCGCCAACACCGGCATCGGCATCATCCAGGAGCTGCGTGCCAAGAAGACCCTGGACAGCCTCGCCGTCATAGGCGAGTCCAGGCCGACCGTACGGCGCGACGGCGAAGCCGCCGAGATCCCCACCTCCGAGGTCGTCCTCGGCGACGTCATCGAACTCGGCCCCGGGGACAAGGTCATCGTCGACGGCGAGGTGCTGGAGAGCGACGGCCTGGAGATCGACGAGTCGCTGCTGACCGGCGAGGCCGACCCGGTGGTCAAGCAGCCCGGCGAGAAGGTGATGTCCGGCAGCTTCGTGGTCGCCGGCGGAGGCGCGTTCACCGCCACGAAGGTCGGACGCGAGGCGTACGCCGCCCAGCTCGCCGAAGAGGCGTCCCGCTTCACCCTCGTCCACTCCGAGCTGCGCACCGGCATCAGCCAGATCCTCAAGTACGTGACGTGGATGATGGTGCCGACCGCCGTCGGCCTGATCCTCAGCCACCTGTTCACCCTGAACATGGCGGGCGACGAGGCCGTACGCCGGATGATCGCCGGCATCGTCCCGATGATCCCCGAGGGCCTGGTCCTGCTCACCTCCGTCGCCTTCGCCATCGGCGTCGTCCGGCTCGGCCGCAAGAAGTGCCTGGTCCAGGAGCTGCCCGCGATCGAGGGCCTGGCCCGCGTCGACGTGGTCTGCCTGGACAAGACCGGCACGCTGACCGAGGGCGGCATGGACGTCAGCGACCTGCGCCCGCTCGACGGTACGGACGAGGGCCACCTCAAGCAGGTCCTCGGCGCCCTCGGCGCGTCCGACCCCCGCCCCAACGCCTCCCTCCAGGCGATCATCGACGCCTACCCGGCCGGCGACGGCTGGCGCTCCACCGACGCGCTGCCCTTCTCCTCCGCCCGCAAGTACAGCGGCGCGACCCTTCAGAACCCGGACGGCGACAGCACCACCTGGCTGCTCGGCGCCCCCGACGTCCTCCTGCCCTCCGGCGACGACGCGCTCTCGGAGGTCGACGACCTCAACGCCCAGGGCCTGCGCGTCCTGCTGCTCGCCCGCGCCGAACGCGGCCTGCACGAGACCGACGTCGCCGACCACGTACGCCCCACCGCCCTCGTCGTCCTCGAACAGCGGCTGCGCCCCGACGCCATGGACACCCTGCGGTACTTCGAGGAACAGGGCGTCCAGGCGAAGGTCATCTCCGGCGACAACGCCGTCTCGGTCGGCGCGGTGGCCGGAAAACTGGGCATGCCGGGCGCCGACTCACCCGTCGACGCCCGCGAACTCCCCAGCGACCCGGACGAAATGGGCAAGGTCCTGGAGGACGGCGCGGTGTTCGGCCGCGTCACGCCGCAGCAGAAGCGGGACATGGTCGGAGCACTCCAGAAGCGCGGCCGCATCGTCGCCATGACCGGCGACGGCGTCAACGACGTCCTCGCCCTGAAGGACGCGGACATCGGCGTCTCCATGGGCGCGGGCAGCGAGGCCACCAAGGCCGTCGCCCAGATCGTGCTGCTCGACAACAGCTTCGCGACACTGCCGTCCGTCGTCGCCGAGGGCCGCCGGGTGATCGGCAACATCACCCGCGTAGCCACCCTCTTCCTCACCAAGACCGTCTACTCGGTCCTGCTCGCGATCCTCGTCGCCTGCTGCCAGATCCCGTACCCCTACCTGCCGCGCCACCTCACCCTGCTGTCCACCCTCACCATCGGCGTCCCCGCCTTCTTCCTCGCCCTCGCCCCCAACAAGGAGCGCGCGAAACCGCACTTCGTCCGGCGGGTCATGCGCTACGCGGTCCCCTCCGGCCTGATCACCGGCCTCGCCGCCTTCGCCACCTACCTCCTGGCCCGCAGCCACTACAGCGGCCCGGACGCCCTCCCCGCCGAGACCAGCGCCGCCACCCTGACCCTCTTCCTCAGCGCCATGTGGGTCCTGGCGATCATCGCCCGCCCGTACACCTGGTGGCGCGTCGGCCTCGTCCTGGCGATGGGCCTGGGCTTCCTGATCGTGCTCGTCGTCCCCTGGCTCCAGAACTTCTTCGACCTCAAACTCGTCGGTACGACGATGCCGTGGGCCGCCGTGGGCATCGCCGCAGCGGCCGCGGTCCTGCTCGAAGTCGCATGGCGGTTCATCGGCCGACGCTTCCCGGCGTAGTCGGCGCAGTCGGCTCCGCCGACGGTTTTTCCGGCCACGCGGAACGGGGCGGGCCGACCGCGTCACCGCGGCCCGCCCGCCCCGCCCCGGAACAGCCTCAGTCGAACCAGCGGGCCTCCGCCAGCTCCTCCGCACGGTCCAGGTCCTCCAGGAGCGCCGCCGCCTCGAAGCGGCGGGGCCACTGGCCGGCGGCCCAGGCGAGCCCCGCCGCGACGCCCTCCAGGGTGGCCGCGTGCAGCGTGCCGTCCGGCGTCCAGCGCCAGTCGAGTTCGGTGCCGTCCTCGACGGTCAGCTCCTCGTGCTCGACGTACGAGCGCGGCGTGTCCGGGCCCAGCAGCGTACGGACCGGCTCCGGAACCTCGTGCCGGCTGCCCTCCGAGGCCACCGGCGCCGCGAAGACCTCGCTCAGCCGCCGCACCTGGAACAGTTCCGCCAGCTCGGCGGCGCGCGCGGGGCGGACCGGCAGCAGGGGCAGCCCGGCGGCCAGCGGCATCAGGTCCGGCGCGTCCGCGACCACCGCCTCCGCCGAGTCCACGACCCGTACCTCGCCGTCCACCACGACCCGCAGCTCGTCCGGGATCGTCACCTGCTCGGGGTCCAGATCCGCCAGCACCCCGTACAGCGCGTGCAGCTGCGCGGAGCCCACCTCGTGCTCCGGGTCCGCGAGGCGGGCCAGCAGCTCGGCGGCGCCGCCCGGCTCCTCCAGGAGCGCCGCCGCGGTGGTCCGCACCCCGAGGGCGCGCAGCACCTGCGCGTCCACCTCGCCCGCGTCCGCCGACTCGTACAGCCCCGCCAGCAGCGGATCACCGCCCGCGGCCCGCAGACCGGCCGGCCGGCGGCCGTCCAGCACCGGGTGCCCGCGCAGCCACCACGCCGTGTACGGGCGCACCGACTCGGTCGTGCCGTCCGGCAGCAGCACCCGTACGGGCGCGGTCAGCGCGTCCCGCAGCGGCGGCCGCGACAGCATCGCCAGTGCCTGCGGCCACGCGTCGTCGTCCACCAGGTCCAGGTCCCGTACGGCCACCAGCTCCGTCGCGACCGGCGGCACCGGCGTCTCCGGCAGCCCGTCCAGGACGTCCTCGCACCACACGTCCACGGCGTCCAGCACACCGGCGTCGTCCGGCTCGGTGAAGTCGCCGTCGCGCGGCTCCAGCTCGTCCGGGTCCAGCACCACGTCCTGGGCCCGTACGAGGGCGAAGCCCGCCAGCACGCCCACAGCGGTCAGCGGCTGCTCCCCCAGCGCTCCGCGAACCCGGCGTCGACCGCCGCGAGTTCACCCTCCCGGATGACCCGCTCGAAATCACTCCCGGGCAGTACCAGTTCACCCGCCGGTGCCGGCTCACCGTCCTCGTCCGGCAGCGCGAGCGCGGCCAGCCACGGCTCGTCACCGGGCGCCAGGTGCGCGTCCCGCACCAGGCCGAGCACGGCCTCCGCCAGCTCCTCACCGCCGAGCCCGGCCGGCTCGCCGTCGAATCCGAAGGCGTAGTCGTCCTCCGCCGCGTCCAGGGAGCCCGCGACGGCCGCCCGCACCTGCGGCGTCGTCAGCACGGCGCGCGGCGCGGCCGGGGTGGCGCCCAGCTTCTCCAGCAGCGGATGCACCGCCTCCGGATGCGCGACCTTCAGCCCCAGCCGGGCCAGCGTCGCATGCCGCTCCCCGGCATCACCGCCGTCACCGTCCGGCAACGGAAGCAGCACCTGCCGCGGCCCGATCGTGGTCCGCGCCGTCCGCCCGTCCTCACCGGCAGGCCCGGCCAGCGGCACCGGCAGCCCGCTCAGCCGCTCCGGATCCGTACCGGCCAGCGAGTCGTACAGCCGCCACCACCACGCCGGCGACCGCTCCACGCCCGCCAGCCGGTCCACGACCTCACCGAGCGGCACCCGGGCCACCCCCAGCGCCCGCAGCTCGGACCTCCGCTCCAGCCCGGCGGGCAGCAGGCTCGGAAACAGCTCCGCCAGCACCCGAACGGTGTCCGCCCCGGCCCCCTCGACCAGCTCGGCGTCCACCGGCCGCAGCACGTACGCGTCCTCCTCGCCCCGCGCACCACCCCAGCCGCCGCCCTCACCCGGAGCCAGCTCGTCAGGCCCCGCCGACTTCGGCGCCGCCTCCAGCGACAGCTCCACGCCCGTGGCAGGCGCCGCCGCACTCGGCAGGAACCGCACCCGCGGCAACAGCTCCAGCACCTGCCGCCGCAGCTCGTTGTCCAGCTCCCCTTGCCCAACGGCCCCGGTACGAGATCGATCGTCCCCGCCGACACCGGCTGCCAGCCGGCCAGCAGCGACGCGTACGCCTCGGCGGCGCGCCGCACGAGATGGTCGGTCAGCGCCCCCGGCGCCACATGCCGCCGCGTCGGCTCCAACGGGAACGAAGCGATCAACAGCCCCGGCAGCCCCTGCGGCTCCTCGGTCGGCGTCGGCGCGTGCACGACCGGCGCGGTCGCCGGGCGCAGCGGCGCGCCCTCCTCGTCCACCGGGACCGCCCACGTCACCGCCCAGTGCGGACGCAGCCGCTCCTCCACCGGACGGTCCGCCAGCAGCTCCGGCTCCAGCGCACCGCTCTCGCTCACGACCCGCCAGCGTGAGACGCCCCGCTCACTGTCCTCGATGACGACGTACGCGCCCTCCTGGCGCCGCGTCATCTCCCGCACACCGTCCGGAGTCTCCACGACGACCTCGGCCAGCCCCGGCAGCGTCAGCAGCAACGCGGCATCGATCCCGGCCAGCAGGCGCACCGTCAGCTCGTGCGCGGCACCGTCACGCAGCGGCAGCACGACGGACGTGTCGTACCCCTGCGGCGCGGAGCCCTCCGCGGGCAGCGGAAGACGCAACAGCGGTACGTGACCATCACGGCGCCGCAGCTCACCCCCAGCCCGGGACTGTGCGCCGCCACCTGACTCGCCAGCTCCCGCGCCTCCGCCAGCGACCAGCGGACACCGCCCGTACGGCCGACCAGCGCGGGCTCGTCACTGACCGCGAGCACCGCCGAGAACCCCACACCGAACCGGCCGACGGAAACCGCCACCTCGGTCTCCCGCTTCGCGGACGCGCGCAGCGTGGCCAGCGATTCGACGCCGGTGGCGTCGATGGGGGCACCGGTGTTGGAGGCGACCAGCACGGCGGGCTCACCGCCCCGGGCCGGGTGCAGGGTCAGGCGCAGCCGCCCGGTCACCCCGGCGCGGCCCGCGGCGTCCGAAGCGTTCTGCGCCAGCTCCACGGCGAGCCGGTCCCGATACCCGCCGAGCACGAGATCCTCCTCGGCGTTCGCATCCTCCCGGAACCGGGCCGGCGAGGCCGCCCAGGCATCGAGCACCCCCCGCCGCAGCCGAGCCGTCCCGAACGGATCTGCCTCTGCCGCTTCGCTCACGTTCTCTCCCGTTCCTCACGATGCCGAACTCCACTTTCTACCCGGTGGGGGGCGGGGGTGGGGCATGGGGGTGCGCCCTGGTGGGCGCGGTTTCCCTTGGTGGGTGCGGTGGGTGGGGTGGCTTTCCGAGCGGTCGGGCTGGGGTTTTCACGAGCTGTAGCGCGCTCGGTACGGTGCGCCCGTCGTGCGCGATGGGTCCGGTGGTGGGGGGCTCGGGGCCCCGCAGGGGTCACTCTCCCCAGCCTTCGGCCGGGGGTGCCCCCACGGCACCGTGCCAGTCCGCGATGGAACATTGAGGACGCACCCGGTGCGGTGCGCGCGTCTTGCGCGGTAGGGCCGGTGGGTGGGGGCTCGGGGCCCCGCAGGGGTCACTCCTCGGCACCGTGCACGACCTGGTCAGGAACATAAGGGAACGCAGATACCCGGCTGCCTGCGGGGAGCCCCCTACGTGTCCCCGAGCCCTGGCCGTACGGCGACTATCGGAAGCGATCGGGCGAGGCACTTTCACAAACCAAGCCCGAGCCCATGGCGTCGGCCAAGCCAGTCGCGCTGCCTTCCCGCCCCCACCCCGTGCGCCTCACCCCCAGGAGGGCGGGCACCAGGGTGATCGAAAAATTCCCCCACCGACCTCGGCTCGCCAATCCGGCCGGAGGGGGCGTGTAGGGGGCCATCCCCGCAGGCAGCCGGGTATCTGCGTCCCCAATGTTCAAGCGGTGGACGTGCACGGTGCCGAGGAGTTGGCCCCCTGCGCGCCCCCGCCACCACAACGAAACCCATGCGAGCCGCGCGCCAGCGCAAACCCCCGCGCGAAGCGCGAACGCCAACACCATGAGGGCGAGCTACGTGACCGACTGGCCCCGCCGGAAGCGCGTCAGCTATGACCGAACTCTTCGGCCGGCCCGGAGTCCTCCACAGACCCCCCGTCCGGTCAGGACGCAACGTGAACGGATCCACAACGTTCTCGTCGATAACGGGAGGCGCCGGCCGCGGAGGCCTCGGCATGACGGCGGCCTCGGAGTGGCCCCCGCACCCGTAGCCGAGGGACACGACATGCCCGTCCGCAGGACCGAACTCGTTGCCGCAGATGCCGAAGGCCTGGCGGAGCGAGCCGGCCAGGGGCACCAGGAAGCCGCAGGAGACGCAGTTGGCGGGGGCGGCCTGGGCCATGGCGGTCTTGGGGCCGTACTCCTCTTCCCAGCGGTCGGCCGCGGCGTGCAGGCCGTAGCGGGAGAGGACCCGGGAGCGCCCCATGCCGAGCTCGTCGGCGACCGCCGCGACGCTGCCGCGGGTGGTCGTCGCGGGCTGGGCCGCGGGCGACCCGGGCTCGACGTCGGCGTCCTCGGCGTCCGCCAGCTCGGTGACACCGGGCGAGACCTGGGCGGCACCCGCCCCCGCGTCCTCCGCTCCCCCCAGGGGAGCAGCGCCGGGCTCCAGCCGGAGATCCTCGGCCTCGGTGGGGAGCAGGTCGCCGGGGCCCATGTCGCCGGGGCGCAGCCGCTCGCTCCAGGGCACCCATTCGGGGGCCAGCAGCGCGTCGGGGCCGGGCAGCAGGACACTCTCGTCGAGGGTGACGTGTTTGGCCCGGGACGCGCGGGCGACGGTGACGGCCCAGCGCCAGCCCCGGTAGCCGGGCTCCTTGCATTCGAACAGGTGCGTGACGACGCGGTCTCCGTCCGCGACGGCGTCGATGTGCTCGCCGACCGTGCCGGGCGCCGCGGCCTCCTCGGCCGCCACGCGGGCAAGGTCGACCGCCTCGGCGCACAGGCGGTCAGGGGTACGGCTTCGCATCGCAGCACTCACAAGAATCGATTCTCTCTTCCACGCCGTCTCACGAGTGCGCCAGCCGGAGCTGTCCTGTCCTTGTCCGGACGACCGGCGTGCCGGGGCGGGCGGAGCGGACCTGGGGACCGCGTCGACGTCCGCGCCCGGTCATCTCGGTCGAGCGCACCTCTTACGACCCATTCTGCGGGATCGCGGCAAGGCGCGCGGCCAAGAACGACCGCCGGTGGCGCGCTACACACGCTACCCCTTCAAAGGTGGACGACCCCTCGCCGGGAGCGGCAAATGTCACCGGCAGCGTCCGGCGGCCGGGCGGCTCGGCGCGACAGGGCCCGGAAAGAGCCATGTCCCGGGCGAGTTGGGGCAGTATTGCTGCGTGGCTGCCGGACGGGCGTCGAGGAAGTCGAGGCTGCCGCGGATGTCGCGGGCGTCGCGGATCTCCAGGTCGGGGACGGCGAGGGCGGCCCGGGCCCCGCGGATCGCCAAGGCTTCGCGGATCTCCACCGGCCCGCGTGTCCCCAAGGGTGCGCGGGTCTCGACGGCGTCCACGCGGCCGGTACGGGAGGGTGGCGGAGCGGGCCGGGTGTGCCGTGCCGCCGGGCGGGCGCTGCGCCGTCCGTTCACGGCGGCCGGGCGTGGCATACGGCGTGCCACCCACGCGCACGGCGCGGGCGAGTCGGGTCTCGGCAAGCTGATCGAGTTGCACGCGGTGAATTCGGCCGGTGACATGCTGATCACGGTGGCGCTGGCCTCGACGGTGTTCTTCTCGGTGCCGACGGACCAGGCGCGCGGCCGGGTGGCGCTGTACCTGGCGGTGACGATGGCGCCGTTCGCGCTGCTCGCGCCGGTGATCGGGCCGCTGCTGGACCGGGTGCCGCACGGCCGCCGGGCGGCGATGGCCGGGGCGATGCTGGCCCGCGCGCTGCTGGCGCTGACCATGTCGGGCGCGGTGGCGGGCGGGGGCCTGGAGCTGTATCCGGCGGCATTGGGCGTATTGGTGTCTTCGAAGGCGTACGGGGTGGTGCGGAGCGCCGTCGTGCCGCGCCTGCTGCCGCCCCGCATCTCGTTGGTGAAGGCCAATTCGCGGGTGACGCTCGCGGGGCTGCTGGCGACGGGCGCGGCGGCGCCGCTGGGGGCGCGCTGCATCTGATCGGGCCGAGCTGGCCGCTGTACGGGGCGTTCACGGTGTTCGTGGCGGGCACCTTCCTGTCGTTCTCGCTGCCGCACAAGGTGGACTCGGCGAAGGGTGAGGGGCGGGCCCGGCTGGCGTCCGGCGAGGACGGCGCGGGGCCCGGGAAGGCGGCGGGCGAGCGGCCGGGGAAGGCGCTGGCCGGCGGGCGGCGGCCGGGGCTCCGTACGGTCGGGCCGTCCGTGCTGCACGGCCTCCAGGCGAACTGTGCGCTGCGGTCCCTGTCCGGCCTGCTGACGTTCTTCCTGGCGTTCCTGCTGCGCGAGCATCCGCTGGGCGGGCTGGGGCCGCAGGTCTCGCTGGGCCTGGTGGCGGTGGCGGCGGGGGCGGGCAACGCGCTGGGGACGGCGTTCGGCGCGTGGCTGCGGGCCAGGGCGCCGGAGCTGATCATCGCGGTGGTGCTGGGGCTGGCGCTGGCCGTGGCGGCGACCGCGGCGGTCTTCTACGCGGTGCTGGCGATCGTGGTGGTGACGGCCGCGGCGGCGACGGCGGGGCTGTGCCAGGCGCTGGCGAAGCTGTCGCTGGACGCGGTGATCCAGCGGGACGTGCCGGAGTCGGTCCGTACGTCGGCGTTCGCCCGTTCCGAGACCGCGCTCCAGCTGTCCTGGGTGGTCGGCGGCGCGGTCGGGATCGGGCTGCCGCTGAACGGTACGGTGGGTCTGGCGGTGGCCGCGGCGCTCGTCGCGACCGGCGTGATGCTGGCCGTGCGCGGCCTGCTGGACGCGGCGCGGCACGGCGCGCCCCACCCTCGTGTGGCGTGACCGGGGCCGACCGATAGCCTGCCCGCATGACCGCGTTCTCTTCTTGGGGTACTGGCCACCGCGCCGCTGCCGCCCTCGGTGCCGTGTCCCTGGGGCTCGTCACCCTCTCCGCCTGTGAGAAGCCGACTCCGCTCGCCACGGTGACCGCCGGCAAGGACACCGTGACCGCCGAGGCCGCCTGCTACGACGACGGCAAGGTGCTCGGCGATCTGGCCGCCAGCGACAAGAAGGCGCAGGCCGAGTTCACCAAGTGCCTGACCACCGAGCCCAAGAAGACGCTCACCGTGCACCCGGGTGAGAAGCTGCGCCTCGGTGTCGAGCCGGACGTGGCGGAGGACGGCTGGATCGCGCTGTCCAACAACAGCCCGATCACCAACGTCAGCAAGCAGACGTACCAGGTCGTCGGCAGCGCGGACCAGCTGTTCGTCAACCAGCAGACCCGCAGTCTGGCCGATTCCACCGTGGTGTCCGTCGTGGCCACCAAGGGCGGCAAGTACACGGGCGTGTGGAACGTCAAGCTCGAACGCGCGGAATCCTGAGTCCGCTGAGGTACGCGTGAGGCTGGTGGTGGTGAGGTGACCGTGACGCGTGTCCTGGTCGTCACCGCCGTCGCGGCCGAGCGCGACGCGGTGGTCGCGGGCGTGGCCGGCGACGGCGGCCTGACCGGTGACGGCGCCGCAGTCGGCAACGGTGGCGCGGAGATCGTCACGCTGCCCGCGGGCGGCTACGCGCTGCACCGGGTACGGACGTCCGCGCCGCCCCCGCACGCGCGGGCCGGCGTGGTTCTCGACGTGCTCGCCGCCGGGGTCGGCCCGGCCGCCGCTGCCGCCGGTACGGCCACCGCGCTGACCGCCGGAATCTGTGCCGGCGCCGGTTACGACCTCGTCATCTCCGCCGGGATCGGTGGCGGTTTCGCCCCGGGACGGACCCGGGCAGCCCCGGCGCCCCGGTCGGTTCCGCGGTCGTCGCGGACGCGATCGTCGCCGCCGACCTGGGCGCCGAGACCCCGGACGGCTTCATTCCGGTGACCGGACTCGGCTTCGGCACCGTCGTCCACACCCCGCCGCCGGCCCTGGTACGGGCCCTCGCCGCGGCCACCGGCGCCGCCCGCGGCACGGTGCTCACCGCCTCGACCGTGACCGGCAGCGCGGAGCACGCCGCGCGCCTCGCCGCGCGCCACCCGCGCGCCCTCGTCGAGGCGATGGAGGGCTTCGGTGTCGCCGAGGCCGCCGCCGCGCAGGGCCTGCCGGTGCTCGAAATCCGTACGGTCTCCAACCCCGTCGGCCCGCGCGACCGCGCCGCGTGGCGCATCGGGGACGCGCTCGGCGCGCTCTCCGCCGCCTGCGCCGCGCTCCCCCGCGTCCTGACGGCGGCCGGGACCCCGACCTCCTGGAGGACGCCATGAGCGACCCGCTCAAGATCGCCTACTCGCCGTGCCCGAACGACACCTTCGTCTTCCACGCGTGGGCACACGGCAAGGTCCCGGGCGCCCCCGCGCTGGACGTCACCTTCGCCGACATCGACATCACCAACGGCATGGCCGAGCGCGGCGAGCTGGACATCCTGAAGGTGTCGTACGCGGTGCTGCCGTGGGTGCTGGAGGAGTACGCGCTGCTGCCCTGCGGCGGCGCGCTGGGGCGCGGCTGCGGCCCGCTGGTGCTCACCAAGGAGCCGGGCGAGGCCAAGGACCTGGCCGGCAAGACGGTGGCGGTGCCCAGCGAGCGGTCGACGGCGTACCTGCTGTTCCGGCTGTGGGCGGCGGAAGAGGTGCCGGGCGGCGTCGGCGAGGTCGAGGTGCTGCCGTTCGACGAGATCATGCCGGCCGTACGGGACGGCCGGGTGGACGCCGGGCTGGTCATCCACGAGGCCCGCTTCACGTACCAGAACTACGGCCTCGGCTGCCTCGCCGACATGGGCGAGCACTGGGAGCGCACGACCGGCCTGCCGATCCCGCTGGGCGCGATCATCGCCAAGCGCTCGCTGGGCGCCGAGCGGCTGCGCGAGCTGGCCGCGGCGGCCCGCGAGTCGGTACGGATGGCCTGGGACGACACCGAGGCGTCCCGCGCGTACGTGCTGGAGCACGCGCAGGAGATGGATCCGGCCGTCGCCGACCAGCACATCGGCCTGTACGTGAACGAGTTCACCGCCGACCTCGGCGAGGACGGCTACGCGGCCGTGCGCGGGCTGCTCACGCGCGCCGCGGCCGAGGGGCTCGTACCGCCCCTCGGCCGTGATGCGCTCCACTTCGGCTGACCGGGCCGCGCCCGGCCGGCCGGGCGTCGGACGTCCAGCTGGTCGGCGACCGCCCGGAGCATGTTCGCGATCTTTCCGCCGTGCGCCTTGTCGGGGTAGCGGCCGCGCTCCAGCTGCTGGGTGACGCTCTCCAGCAGCGTGGTGAGGTCCTGCACGATCGACGCCAGCTCGTCCGGCTTGCGGCGCTGGGCCGCCGCCACCGACGGCGCGGGGTCGAGGATCGTCACCGAAAGCGCCTGGTCACCGCGCTGGCCGGCCACTACGCCGAACTCGACGCGCTGGCCCGGCTTGAGTGCGTCCACGCCGTCGGGCAGCACCGACGAGTGCACGAAGACGTCACCGCCGTCGTCGCGGGAGAGAAAGCCGAAGCCCTTCTCGCTGTTGAACCACTTGACCTTGCCGGTAGGCACGTCTGTCCTCGTCCTCGTACTCGTCGGAAAACCACTGGGGTCTGGTTACTGCGTTCTGCGCGTTGTCTGCGGGAAAAACAGCTCTGGATAGCAGTGCAGCGGGCCACCGGACCCGCCACCCCCCAAGGCTAATGGTCCGGTGCCCGGTGACAAGACGTCGCCGGGTGGTTCCTCCGCGCTTCTGGCCCGGACTTACCCTGGTCGTGTGTCTGACGAAACTCCCCAGGCCGGGGATCTGCTGGTCCGGATCGGCGCGATTGTTTTCCTGATTGGCGCGGTGGCCACTCTCGCCACCGTGACCCCGTTGTTCGTGGGGGCCGATCCGCTGCCGTCCGTCTTCTACTGGGTGTGCATGCTGATGGGCGCCGGGTTCCTCGTCGCCGGGGCCGGAGTGCTGCGTTCCGTCGCGGCGCAGCGCCGGCAGGCGAAGTCCTCCACGGCGTAGGCGCCGGCGCCTTGCCGGGTCACGCGCTGCGCCGCGTCCGCTCCGCCACGTACTCCTCCAGCCAGGCCGGGAAGCCGGTCAGGTCGTCGAGGAGGACGTTGGCGCCGGCCGCGCGCAGCTCGTCCGCGCCGCACGGCCCGGTGGCCACGGCGACGGACAGCGCGTCGGCGGTCCGCGCACCGCGTACGTCGCCGGTGTGGTCGCCGACGTAGACGGACGCGCCGTGCGCGCGCAGCGCCTCGGCCTTGGCCTCGGCCCACAGCGAGCCGATGACGGCGTCCGCGCCGATGTCCAGGTGGTCCAGGTGCAGCTTGGCGTTGGGCTCGTACTTCGCGGTGACCACGATCGCCCGCCCGCCGTGGCGCTGGACGGCGGCCACCGCCTCACGGGCGCCCGGCATGGCGAGCGTCCCGGTGATCGCGTGGGCCGGGTACAGCTCGCGGTACAGGTCGCTGATCTCCGCGACCCGCTCCTCGGGGAACCACCGGCGGATCTCCTGCTCCAGCGGCGGCCCGAGCCGGGTGATCGCCGCGTCCGCGTCGACGTACGTGCCCGTCGCGGCGGACAGCGCCTGGTAGGCCGCCTTGATGCCGGGGCGGGAGTCGATCAGCGTCATGTCCAGGTCGAAGCCGACCGTGAGCTGCTGCGAGGCCGTGGCGACCGTGGGATCGGGTACCGGGGTGTGCGAAGCCATGGTGGCCATTGTGGCCGATGACCGTGGTGGGCCGGGCCTACACTGGCCCCGCCTTGGCTCCGCCCCGCCCGCACCCCGCGACGCCACCGCGAAGGGAACCGATGCCGGCCGTCCGGTCCCGCAGCCCCAGAGTCCTCCTGGTGAGACGCCGCGCCGGCTGGGCGGCGGCGGTGCTCGCCCTGCTGCTGGCGGTGTTCCTCTCGCTCACGGTCGGCAGCCGCCAGCTGGCCCCTCCGAGGTGTTCGACGCGCTGCTGCACGGCGGGGACGGCGACGCCGCGCAGGTGGTGCGCTTCCTGCGGCTGCCCCGCACGCTGATCGGCCTGCTGGTGGGCGCCGCGCTCGCCCTGGCGGGTACGGCCATGCAGGGCATCACCCGTAACCCCATCGCCGATCCCGGCGTCCTCGGCATCAGCCAGGGCGCCGCGGTGGGCGTGGTCCTGGCGCTGTCCTTCCTGGGGGTGCACACCCTCGCCGGGTACGTCTGGTTCGCCTTCGCCGGCGCCGGGGCCGCCGCGGTCGCCGTGTACGCGATCGGGGCCGCCGGGCGGGGCGGCGCGACGCCGGTGAAGCTGGCGCTGTCCGGAGCGGCGGTCAACGCGCTGCTCGTCGCGGTCACGATGGCGGTGCTGACGACGAAGGCCGCGGCGCTGGACGAGTTCCGGTTCTGGCAGGTCGGCTCGCTGACCGGCCGGGACAGCGAGGTCGCCGCGCGGATCTGGCCGTTCCTTCTGGTGGGCGCGGTGCTCGTGCTGTCCGCCGCGCGCGGCCTGGACGCCCTGGCGCTCGGTGACGACGTGGCCGAGGGGCTCGGGCAGAACGTCGCCGCGGTACGCGTCGTGGCCGGGCTCGGCGCGACCGTACTGACCGGCGCGGGCGTCGCGGCCGCCGGGCCGATCGCCTTCGTCGGCCTGGCCGTACCGCACCTCGCCCGCGCTCTGGTGGGCGGCGGCCACCGCCGGCTGCTGCCGATGGCGGCGCTGCTCGGCCCGGTCGTCGTGCTGGTCTCGGACACCGTCGGGCGCGTACTGTTCCCGCCGTCCGAGGTGCCGGCGGGCGTCATGACGGCGCTGATCGGCGTCCCGTTCCTGGTCGTCCTCGTACGGCGGAAGGCGGTGCCCGCATGACGGCACCGGCCACCGGCCCCGGCGCCGCGGTACGGCACGGCCGTGCGCGGCCCGCCGGGTACGGCCTGGTGCGGGCCGGGCGCGGCTCCTTCCTCGTGCACCGGCGGGCGGCGGCCGTCGCCGGGGTGCTCGCCGTCCTGCTCGCCGCCGTCTGCCTGGCGTACCTGTGCGTCGGCGAGTCCTTCGTGGCCCCCGGGGAGGCCCTGAAGGCCGCCTTCGGGCGGCCGTCGTCCGCCGGGCTGGTCGTCGGGACGCTGCGGCTGCCCCGGATGGTGGTCGGGCTGCTGACCGGCGCCGCCTTCGGGGTGGCGGGCGCGCTGATCCAGACCGTGGCCCGCAACCCGCTCGCCAGCCCCGACGTCATCGGCATCACCCAGGGCGCGAGCGCGTTGACGGTGGGCGCCATGACGTACGGCATCACCTCGTACGCCGTCCTGCCCTACCTGTCGGTCGCCGGCGGCGTCCTCGCCGCCGCCCTCGTGTACGTCTTCGCCTGGCGCGGCGGCCTGCACGCCACCCGCTTCGTCCTGATCGGCATCGGTTTCGCCGTCGCGCTGCGCTCGGTCACCCAGTTGTTCCTCACCAAGGGCGACTACACCGTGGCCCAGCAGGCGCAGGTGTGGCTGACCGGCTCGCTCAACGGGCGCGGCTGGGCCGAGGCCGCGCCGCTCGCCTGGGCACTGGCGGCGCTGCTGCCCGCCGTCCTGTGGGCGGCCCGCGCCCAGCGCGGCGTCACGATGGACGACGACACCGCGACCGCCCTCGGCGTACGGCTGAACCGCACCCGTCTCGGCCTGGCCGCGCTCGGCGTGGTGCTGGCGGCGATGGCGACCGGCGCGGCCGGGCCGGTCGACTTCGTGGCGCTGCTCGCCCCGCAGACCGCCCGCCGCCTGACCCGTACGGCGCAGATCCCGCTGCTGTGCTCGGCGCTGCTCGGCGCGGTCGTCGTCGTTCTCGGCGACCTGCCGGCCCGCAAGCTCTTCGCGCCGGCCGAACTGCCGGTGGGGGTGCTGACCGCGGCCGTCGGCGCCCCGTACCTGATCCGACTGATCATCCGCAGCCGGGCCGTGGGAGGACGCGCGTGAGCGAGGGCAGTGGGGGCAGTGGGGGCAGTGAGGGCAGCGGGAGCAGTGGGAGTGCCGAGGGAGCTGGGGAAACGGCTTCCGCCGTCAGCCGTCTCACGGCGCGGGATCTGACGCTCGCCTACGAGGACCGCACCGTCGTCGACGGACTCGACCTCGACATCCCGCACGGCGCGGTCACGGTCGTCGTCGGCCCCAACGCGTGCGGCAAGTCCACGCTGCTGCGGGCGCTGGGCCGGCTGCTCAGGCCGCGGCGCGGCGCGGTCCTGCTGGACGGTACGGACCTCGCCCGCCTCCCCACCAGGAAGATCGCCCGGTCGGTGGGGCTGCTGCCGCAGTCCCCGGCCGCGCCCGAGGCGATCACCGTCGCCGACCTGGTCTCCCGTGGCCGCCAGCCGCACCAGCACTGGTGGCAGCAGTGGTCCGAGGCCGACGAGCGGGCCGTCGCGGAGGCCATGGACCGTACGGACGTGACGCAGCTGGCCGGGCGGGCGGTGGACGAGCTGTCCGGCGGGCAGCGGCAACGCGTGTGGATCGCGATGGCGCTCGCGCAGGAGACCGATCTGCTGCTCCTGGACGAGCCGACGACCTACCTCGACATCGCACACCAGGTCGAGGTGCTGGACCTGATCCGGCAGCTCAACCACGACCGGGGGCGCACCGTCGTCGCCGTCCTGCACGACCTCAACCAGGCCGCGCGCTACGCCGACCACCTGGTGGCGATGAAGCAAGGGCGCGTCGTGGCGCAGGGGCGCCCGACGGCGGTCGTCACGGCGCGCTTGGTGCGCGAGGTGTTCGGGCTGGAGTCGGTGGTGGTACCGGACCCTGTGACGGGCTCACCCCTGGTGGTGCCGGGGCGGCCTTGGGAGGCTCCGGGCGGGGCGGTTGCCGGGCCCGGGCGCGGGTAACCCCGCCGTAGCCGCTCGCCGGCCGGACGGGCCGGCCCAGCCGAAAGGGCTCGTCATGCCGCTCTCCGCAGTCCCCCGCCCGGTCCCGCGGGCCGGGCGTCGCCGTACCGCGCTCGCCGTGACCTCCGCCCTGGCCGCTTCCGTGGCGCTGGCCGCCTGCGGTTCGGGGGGATCGTCCGGATCATCCGGTACGGGTGGTTCCGGCGGCTCCGGCTCTTCGGCCGAGGCGGCCGACTGCCCGGCCCAGCCCGCCACCACCTGGGCGCGGCCCGCGTCCGGCACGGGGCGGCACACGGTGCGTACGGCGCAGGGCGAGGTGGAGGTGCCCGACGCGCCGCAGCGGGTGGTGGTGCTGGACACCGCGGAGCTGGACTCCGCGATCACACTCGGGGTCCGGCCGGTCGGCGCCACCCGTTCCGATGTGGCCGGCGGCTTCCTGAACTATCTGCCGAAGGACAAGCTCACGGGCATCAAGGACGTCGGCAAGATCGGCGCGCCCAACCTGGAGGCGGTCGCCGCCCTCAAGCCCGACCTGATCCTCACCAGCAAGGTCCGCGACGGCGGGCGGTACGCGCAACTGAAGGCCATCGCGCCCACGGTCATGACGGAGACCACCGGCTACCCGTGGAAGCAGAACTTCGCCACCCACGCGGACGCGCTGGGCAAGATCCCCGAGGCGAAACGGGCGGTCGCCGCGTACGAGGCACACACCCGGCGGGTCACCGCGGCGCTCGGCGGGTCCGCGGCCGCGAAGCGCACCACGACCAACGTCGTCCGTTTCGTCGAGGGCGCCGACACCCGCATCTACGGCTGCCGCAGCTACATCGGCACGATCCTGAACGACGTCGGCACCGGCCCGACCAGCGTGGTGCAGGACGCGCCGGACGGCATGATGACCGAGGTCGGCGCGGAGCAGATCAACCGGGCCGACGCGGACGCGGTCTTCTACTCGGCGTACGGCAGCCCGGAGAAGTCCAAGGAGACGCAGGTCACCGGCGGCGCGCTGTGGAAGAACATGAAGGCCGCCAAGAACGGCCGGACCTTCCGCGTCGACGACGAACTGTGGATCCAGGGCATCGGTTACACGGCGGCCGACAAGATCCTGTCCCAGCTTCAGGAGAAGCTGGCGAAGAAGTAGGCGGCGAGGCAGGCGGTGGTCGGGCCGGCGGACGGGCGGGCCGGCGGACGGGCGGGCCGGCGGACGGGCGGGCGGGCCGGATCTCGTACGGCCCCCGGCCCGCCCGCCCCGGTAGCCCCTCAGCGCGGCTGTCGCCGCATCCGCCACGCCAGGAACAGGGCGGAGGCGACGGCCGCGATCCGGACCACCACCGGCAGCATCCCGGTCAGCTCGTGCCCCAGCTGCCCGTCGGCGATCGACTCGCCCCACCACCGGTCCACGCGGCCCCACAGCCACAGCACCAGCCCGCCGACGACCATCCCCGGCACCCCGAGCGCCGCGAACTTCGCCTCGCCGCGCGGCAGCCGCCGGGAGGTGTACGCGAGTCCCCAGCCGCCCGCGAGCGCCAGCCAGGACCCCAGCACCGCGCCCGCCACCAGCAACAGCACGGCCAGCAACAGGACCGGGCTGAGCGGCGGCCGCGCGGCCTGGACGTACTCCACCGGCTCGGGCTCCTCGGCGTACGGCTCCGGCGCGGCCGGCCGACGGCGCCACGCGAGGAGGCGCGGCAGCACCCGGGGCAGCACGCCGGTGCGCGGGGCCTCGGCCGCCTCCTCACCGTGCTCCCCGCCTCCGTCCTCGTCCTCGGCGTCGTCCGCTTCCCCGTCCTCGTCGTCGTCCCGTCCGTCCTTCTCCAGGGACAGCGGGCCGTCCTTCCGCTCGCCCGGCGGGCGCTCGCGGATCTCGGGGATCTCGATGCCGCCGACGAAGCCGGGCACCGTCTCGCTGGGCTCGTACGGCCCTCCGTACGGGCCGAACGGGCCGTCCTCCTCCACCCGCCACCAGTCGGGCTCGTCGGCGCCCTCACCGAAGGCGACGGTGCTGTCGCCCAGCTCGTCGAAGCCGGCGAGATGCGGCGGGGAGGCGGCCGGCGGCGGTTCCGGTTCCCGGGTACGGGAGGAGCGGCGCTTGCCGTCGCGCGGCGCGGGGACCTTTCCGGCCAGGCCGCGCAGCCCTTCGCCGAGGCCGGACAGGCCCGGCAGGCCGGCGCCCCTGGCCGGGCCGCTGTCCTGGGGCACGGGGGTCGCCGTACCGCCCGTCCCACCGGGTACGCCCGTACCGTCACCCGTAGTGCCGCCCGTGCCGAAGCGGCGAACGGCCCCGCCCAGCTTGTCGCGCAGGCCCGGCCGCTCCGGCGGTTCCGCCGCGGCCTGCGGCGTCCCCGGAGCGGGCGCGCCGCCGCCACCTGCCGCCGTCACCACCGCCTCGGGCGTACCGAGGCGGGACAGCACGCGTCTCACCCCGGGCACCGTGTCCTGCTTCGACGCGTCCACCTGGGCCCGCAGCTCGGCCACCAGGCGCATCCGCGCCCCGGAGGACAGCCCGCGCTGCTGGGCCAGATCACCGACCCGGCTCAGATAGTCAAAGACCAGCTGGTCGCTCTCGATCCCCACGAAATCCCCTGTGGCACAGCCCGGTTCCTCCCGAGACCGTACCCCCGATCGCCCCTCCTACGGGGGTGGCGGCGCCGTCCGGCCCGTGCGGTGTACGGACCGGACGGCCGCCGTCCGTATCCGCCGCCGCCATGGCCGTACCCGCCCGCCCGCCGTCGCCGGTCCCGCACCCGCCCCGGCCGCCGGGCGCCGTCCGGCGCGGCGCTGCACCCGACAACGTCACACGCCCCCGCTACCGTGTAGCGGATGAGTGAAACACCCCGCACGCTCGCCGAAGAGCTCCGCACCCGCCCCGACAGCGGGCTCGCCGACCTGCTGCGGGCCCGCCCCGACCTGCTCAATCCGGTCCCCGGCGACCTGACCCAGCTCGCCACCCGGGCCGGCACCCGCGCCTCGGTCGTCCGGGCCGTGGAGCGCCTGGACCGCTTCGCGCTGCAGACCGCCGAGGCGCTGGCGGTGGCACCGGACCCCTGCCCGTCCGGGACGCTGCTGGGGCTGCTGGCGGGAGACGCGGCAGACGCGGAACCGGCAGACCCCACGCCCGGCACCACCACCGCCATCACGACCGCCATCACCACCGAACTGCCCCGCGCCCTGCGCACCCTGCGCGACCAGGCGCTGGTCTGGGGCGGCGACGACCGGCTGCGCCTCGTCCGTACGGCCCGCGAACTGCTCGCGCCCGGACCCTCGCACCCCTCCCCCACCGGCCTGGGGCCGACCGTCGCCGAAGCCACGTCCGGCATGTCGCCCGGCCGCCTCCAGGAGATCCTGGCCGCCGCCGGGCTGGCCGCGACCCACGACCCGGTGACCGCCGTCGCCGCCCTGACCGGGCTGTTCGAGGACCGTACGCGGATGGCCGCGCTGCTCGACGGCGCGCCCGGCGAGGCACGCGCCGTACTGGACCGGCTGGTCTGGGGCCCGCCGTACGGTGCCGTCACCGACCGGCCCGCCGCGCACCTCCAGTGGCTGCTGGACCGTGGCCTGCTGCTGCCCGTCGGGCCGCGCAACGTCGTCCTGCCCCGCGAGGCCGCGCTCCACCTGCGCGCGGGGCGCGCGCACCGTGTTCCCGAGCCGCTGCCGCCCGCCCTCGCGCCCACCACCGAACGTGATCCACAGCTTGTGGACAGCGCCGCGGCCGGCCAGGCGTTCACCGCGCTGGCCACCGTCGAGGAGCTGCTCAAGGAGTGGGATCTCGGCGGCCCCGGCGTCCTGCGCGCCGGCGGCCTGTCGGTCCGCGACCTCAAGCGGACCGCCGCCGCCCTGGACGTCACCGAACAGACCGCCGCGTTCTGGCTGGAACTCGCCTACGCGGCCGGGCTGCTGGCCTCCGACGGCGAGGCGGACGAACGGTACGCGCCCACCCCCGCCGCCGAGGACTGGCGCCATCTCCCGGCCGAAGAGCGCTGGGCGCGGCTGGCCACCGCCTGGCTCGCGGCGACCCGTACGGCCGGGCTGGTCGGCACCCCCGACCCGAAGGGCCGTACCCTGGCCGCGCTCGGCCCGAACCTCGACCGCTCCGCGGCCCCCGAGGTACGCCGCCGGACGCTCACCCTGCTCGCGTCCCTGCCCCCCGGCGCGTCCGTACCGGCCGAAGCCGTACTGGACCGCCTGCGCTGGGAACGCCCGCTACGCGGCGCGGCCCAGGCAGCGCCCCCCAACGCGAACAGCGCCACCAAGGCAGCCGCCCGCCGCCCCGACCCGGCCTCCGCCGCCCCCACCCCCTCCTCCGCTTCCGCTTCCGACGCCAACGCGGCCCGTAACGCGGGCGGGCCCTCGGCCCCGGCCGCCACCGACGACCTGCGCTCCCGTATCGCCCGGTGGACGCTGACCGAAGCCGAACTCCTCGGCATCACCGGCCGCGGCGCCCTCGCCACCCACACCCGCGTCCTCCTGGAAGCGGACACCGAGGCCACGCCCACCAGCACGGAGGACGCCGCCACCCGCGCCGCCGCCCTCCTCGCCCCGCTCCTCCCCGAACCCCTCGACCACGTCCTCCTCCAGGCCGACCTGACCGCCGTCGCCCCCGGCCCCCTCGAACGCCCCCTCGCCGACGCGCTCGGCGTGCTCGCCGACATCGAGTCCAAGGGCGGCGCCACGGTCTACCGCTTCACCCCGGCCTCCGTACGCCGCGCCCTGGACGCTGGCCGCTCCGCCGCCGAACTGCGGTCCTTCCTCACCGCGCACTCCCGCACCCCGGTGCCGCAGCCGCTCGCCTACCTCATCGACGACGTGGCCCGGCGCCACGGCAGGCTCCGCGTCGGCGCGGCCTCCGCCTACGTACGCTGCGACGACGACGCGCTCCTCACCGAGATCCTCGCCGACCGCCGCGCCGTCGCCCTGCGCCTGCGCCGGCTCGCCCCGACCGTGCTGGCCTCGGCCGCCCCGCCCGAACAGCTCCTGGAAGGCCTGCGCGCGATGGGCTACGCCCCCGCCGCCGAATCCGCCGAGGGCGACGTCCTGATCGCCCGCCCGGACGCCTACCGCACCCCGCCCCGCACCGCGCCCACCCCGGTCCCCGAGGGCCCGCCCACCCCCGACACCACCCTCCTCGAAGCGGCGGTCCGCGCCATCCGCGCCGGCGACCTGGCCGCGACCGCCGAACGCAAACCCACGACCACCCCCGCCCCGGCCCCCGGCGCCCTCCCGCGCACCACCTCCGCCGAAACCCTCGCCACCATGCAGGCCGCCGTCCTGACCAACGCCACCCTCTGGATCGGCTACGTCAACGCCGACGGCGCCGCCAGCCAGCGCGTCATCGCCCCCGTCCGCGTCGAAGGCGGCTTCGTCACCGCCTACGACCACACCGCCGACGAGGTCCGCACCTTCCCCTGCACCGCATCACGGGCGTCGCGGAGCTGGCGGACGAGACGGCTTCGTGAGGGGGCAGTGACTCCACCAAGCGCCCGCCCCCTGAACCGTCAGCGCCGCTGACGCACCAGAGCTCCCGGATCCACCTCGACCGGAAGCGGCTTCTCGATCAGCGTCGGCCGCCCGGCCTCGGCCACGGCCCGCTCCACGTAGCGGCCGTTCTCCAGCTCGCAGACGATCAGAGTCGGCACGGGCTCCAGCTCCAGCCGCCACAGGTGCTCGATCCCGGCCTCCGCGTAATACGGCGGCTTGAGCAGCCGGTCGGTGCGGCGCCCGGACGACGACGGCGAAACGATCTCGACCACGAGCAGCACGGCCTCGGCATCGAAATTGACCGGGTCCTGATCGGCAGCAGCGGCGTCCACCACGGCGATGTCCGGGATGAAGAGGCCGTCGGGCAGGATCACGTTGACCGCCTCCAGCACCTCGACCGGAGCTCCCACCGAAGCGATGGTGGCGTCCAGCAAAGAGGCCAGGCGGAACGACGCCCGCTGGTGCTTGGCTCCCGGAGCTGGTGACATCAAGAGCGCTTCCCCCATCAATTCGCGACGCTGACCACGGTCCTCCCCCAGAGCCATGACCTGCTCTATCGTCCAGGGACCGTAGTGATCCTCGTGAGCCACGCTCATCACGCCACCTCCTCAGTGGGAACCATCGACATCAGTGTGACACCGGCCACTGACATCGCGCCGTCGGCTTGACATCCACCCCGCTCGTTCCGTCCCCGCGGCGGTGACCAGTGCCCCGCAGCGACCCCGATGTGACCGCCCGCGCATGAGGCACACTGGACGTTTGGCCGTACGGACGGCCGGGTGCCGCGGTCGGGGCTGGGGAACGGCCGGGTGCGGGTGACGCGAAAGGCGAGGCGCGTGAACGGACCTCTCATCGTCCAGAGCGACAAGACGCTGCTGCTGGAAGTCGACCACGAGCAGGCGGAGGCGTGCCGGCGGGCCATCGCGCCGTTCGCGGAGCTGGAGCGGGCGCCCGAGCACATGCACACGTACCGGGTGACGCCGCTCGGGCTGTGGAACGCGCGGGCCGCCGGGCACGACGCCGAGCAGGTCGTGGACGCGCTGGTCGGGTTCTCGCGCTACCCGGTGCCGCACGCGCTGCTGGTGGACATCGCCGAGACGATGTCGCGGTACGGGCGGCTGACGCTGAGCAAGCACCCGGCGCACGGGCTGGTGCTCACCACCACCGACCGGCCGGTGCTGGAGGAGGTGCTGCGGTCGAAGAAGGTGCAGCCGCTGGTGGGGGCGCGGCTGGACCCGGACACGGTGGTGGTGCATCCGTCGGAGCGCGGGCAGATCAAGCAGACGCTGCTCAAGCTGGGCTGGCCGGCCGAGGACCTGGCCGGGTACGTGGACGGCGAGGCGCATCCGATCGAGCTGGACGAGGCCGGCTGGTCGCTGCGGCCCTACCAGGAGCAGGCCGTGGAGGGCTTCTGGCACGGCGGGTCGGGTGTGGTCGTACTGCCTTGTGGTGCGGGGAAGACGCTGGTGGGGGCCGGTGCGATGGCGCGGGCCAAGGCGACCACGCTGATCCTGGTCACCAACACCGTCTCGGCGCGGCAGTGGAAGCACGAGCTGGTGAAGCGGACTTCGCTGACCGAGGAGGAGGTCGGCGAGTACAGCGGTACGAAGAAGGAGATCCGGCCGGTCACCATCGCCACGTACCAGGTGCTGACGACCAAGCGGAAGGGCGTCTACCCGCACCTGGAGCTGTTCGACTCCCGCGACTGGGGGCTGATCGTCTACGACGAGGTGCACCTGCTGCCCGCGCCGGTCTTCAAGTTCACCGCCGATCTCCAGGCCCGGCGGCGGCTGGGGCTGACCGCGACGCTGGTGCGGGAGGACGGGCGCGAGTCGGACGTGTTCTCGCTGATCGGCCCGAAGCGTTTCGACGCGCCGTGGAAGGAGATCGAGGCACAGGGGTACATCGCGCCGGCGGACTGTGTCGAGGTGCGGGTCAGCCTGACCGAGTCGGAGCGGCTGGCGTACGCGACGGCCGAGCCGGAGGAGAAGTACCGGTACTGCGCGACGACGGCCAGCAAGCAGAGTGTGACCGAGGCGCTGGTCCGGCGGCACCAGGGCGAGCAGACCCTGGTGATCGGGCAGTACATCGACCAGCTCGACGAGCTGGGCGAGCATCTGGACGCGCCGGTCATCAAGGGTGAGACGACCAACGCGCAGCGCGAGAAGCTCTTCGACGCGTTCCGGGAGGGCGAGATCTCCGTCCTGGTCGTCTCCAAGGTCGCGAACTTCTCGATCGACCTGCCGGAGGCGACGGTCGCGATCCAGGTTTCGGGCACGTTCGGGTCCCGGCAGGAGGAGGCGCAGCGGCTGGGGCGGGTGCTGCGGCCCAAGGCGGACGGGCACGAGGCGCGGTTCTACTCGGTCGTCGCCCGCGACACCGTGGACCAGGACTTCGCGGCCCACCGGCAGCGCTTCCTGGCGGAGCAGGGGTACGCGTACCGGATCGTGGACGCGACGGAGCTGCTGGCGGAGGACTGAGCCGGGGACGGCATGGCGTTCGCCCCCGTCCCGGTGCTCGCCCGGCCCCGGCCCGTCCCGGCCGCCGCCCCGCCTCAGCGTTCCGGGACGCGGGTGCTCAGTTCGCGGGACGGGCGGGAGGCGCGTGGCAGCGGGAAGGGGCGGCGGACCAGGGTGGACAGCGGGACGGCCGGGGCCCGGCGGCTCCACCAGGCCACCGCCGCCAGCACCGCCAGTCCCAGGACCGGGTACGGGGCCGCCAGCGGCTGCTGCCACCAGGAGAGGTGCAGGTCGAGGTCGCCCTGGTGCGGGAGTATCCACATCGTGCGGGCCGTGAAGAGGACCGCCACCGCCACCAGCAGGACGCGGCGCCACCGTACGCCGCGGACGTGCGCCCCGAGGGTGACCAGCAGCGGTACGCACCACACCCAGTGGTGCGACCAGCTGATCGGCGAGACGAGCAGGGCCGTGACCGCGGTGCACAGCACGCCCCAGGAGTCCAGGCCGCGCCGCATGTACACCTGGCGGGCGACGAGGAGTCCGGCCATGCCGGTCAGCAGCGCCGCGCCCGCCCACAGCAGGCTCGGTTCGGCGGTGTGCAGGCAGCGGGCCAGCAGGCCCTGCAAGGACTGGTTGTCGACGATCCACGCCTTGCCGACCCGGCCGGTCTCGAACATCCGCTGGGTCCAGAACTCCACACTGGCGTCCGGCAGGACGAGCACGCCGAGCAGCACGGAGCAGACGAAACCGGCCAGGGCGGTGCAGGCGGCCCGTACCCGGCCGGTGATCAGCAGGTAGACGGCGAACACCGCCGGGGTGAGCTTGACGCCCGTGGCGATGCCGACCGCGAAGCCCTTCAGGCGGGCGCCGTCCGGGCGGGCCAGGTCCCAGAGGACGAGGCAGGTCAGGGCGATGTTGATCTGCCCGAAGACGAGCGTCTGGAAGAACGGTTCGAGCCAGATGGCGACCGCGGTGGCGGCCAGCACGACGGGCAGGGTCCGCGCGCGCCGCAGCCGGGACGCGCCCGCGGAGCCGCCGGTGCCGGGGGTGTACGCGGCCTTGTACGAGAGGTGCAGCAGGACCGGGACGAGGGCCACGTTGACGAGGACGGAGGCGACCTTGAGAGCACCGAGCGGGAGCCAGGTCGTCGGGATGAACAGCAGGGCCGCGAAGGGCGGGTACGTCGCGGGGAGGTCCCACTCGGTGACGGTGAAGCCGTACAGGTCACCGCCGGTCGCCGCGGCCTCGCCTTCGGCGCGGTAGACCGCTATGTCCGACATGGACAGGCTCACCAGCCGGAAGACGGCGGCCAGCCCGGCCAGGGACAGCAGGAGCAGTACCGCTGCGGCGATCGTCTTCTTGTCCGGGCGCGTGAGATGCCGCGTCCACGGCCGTCTGTGCGGTAGCGACCGCGTCCCCTCGGCGGCAGACACTTGTTTGGCCCCTCCTAGTCGCCGGACGCACGCTGTCTGCGGCGACGCTAGCCGATCGAGACCGACTGTTTGTAACGGTTTCCGGTCATCCGGATGCTGGTTGGGTATCGGTCCGGGGCGGGAGAGAGCTCAGATGCGGAAATCCGGCGTACTCGGGGGCGGGCTCAGTCTTCCGCGTACTCCCCGAGGAGGACGACGCTGACCGCGGCGGCGGCGAAGACCTTGACCGCGCGGAAGACGTTGCCGGCCAGGTGCCGCTGCTCGTGGGTGCGCGGCGCGTGGGCGGCGTCCGCGCCGAGGGCGGTGGCGCCGTGGGTCGGGTGCAGGGTGCCTGGGGTGATGGTTGCGCTGCTCATATCTCCATGATGGTTTTCGCGCGGGGCCCGCACATCGGCCCACGGGTCCATCCCTGACCGGTCTTTGGTCAGTCCCAGGGCCTATCCCGCCCCCTACGGAAGATGGACGGGACCGGGCGGAAGATCAGGGGTCTGCCGGATGGAAGGTCAGGGGTCCGCCGAGTGGAAGGCCAGGGTCCGGCGCGGAAGCGCGGTGGCGGTCCCCGTCACCGCCACCCGGCCCCGCCGCGGAAATCCGTTGGCGCCCCCGGATACCTGCTGGCTACAATCGCCGGTCTGCCCGCCTCCCTCAGAGCCTGAGCGGAGTGCCACCGGCCGCACGGAAACCGGCCGGCTTCCCGCTTCACGCATCTGCTGACGCCTACGAGTACGCCGTCACGTACATCCGTAGCCGGATCCGCCGGAGGCAACACCGTGCCCTCGCACGCCCACGACCAGACCCACGACCGGCCCGACCCGCTGGAGCGCGAACGCGCCCACCTCGCCGCCTCCCGGGCGGCGCTGCGCGCCATGCGCGCGGACGCCGAGGCGCTCAACATCGCGGACGTCACCGCGAACTGGGTCAACGCCGAGGTGCTCCAGGGCGAGGTCGACGCCCGCATCAAGGCGCTCGCCGACCTGGCCCACACCCCGCTGTTCTTCGGCCGCCTGGACTACCTGCACGCCCCGGGCATGGACGCGGCCGAGGGCGCGGCGGGCGAGAACTTCTACATCGGCCGCCGGCACGTCCACGACGCCGACGGCGACCCGATGGTCATCGACTGGCGCGCGCCGGTCTCGCAGCCGTTCTACCGGGCCTCGAAGAAGGACCCGATGGACCTCGACCTGCGCCGCCGCTTCGGCTACACCGGCGGGCAGCTGACCGCGTACGAGGACGAGCACCTGGCCGACCCGGCCGAGGCGGAACAGCACAGCAAGCTGCTCCAGACCGAGATCGAACGGCCGCGCGTGGGCCCGATGCGCGACATCGTGGCGACGATCCAGCCGGAGCAGGACGAGATCGTGCGCGCCGGCATCGGCGGCACGGTCTGTGTCCAGGGGGCGCCGGGCACCGGCAAGACCGCGGTGGGCCTGCACCGGGTCGCGTACCTGCTGTACGCGCACCGCGAGCGGCTGGCCCGTTCCGGCACGCTCGTCCTCGGCCCGAACCGCTCGTTCCTGCACTACATCGAGCAGGTGCTGCCCGCGCTGGGCGAGTTGGAGGTCAAGCAGGCCACCGTCGACGACCTGGTGGCGCACGTCGAGGTGCGGGGCACGGACGACGCGGCGGCGGCGACGGTCAAGGGGGACGCGCGGCTGGCGGAGGTGCTGCGGCGGGCGGTGTGGTCGCAGGTGCGGGCGCCGTCCGAGGCGTGTGTGGTGGTGCGCGGTTCGCGGCGCTGGCGGGTGCCTGCGTACGAGATCGAGGAGATCGTCGGGGAACTGCGGCGCCGCGACATCCGTTACGGGGCGGCCCGGGAGGCCCTGCCGCAGCGCATCGCGCACGCGGTGCTCGTACGGATGGAGCAGGCGGGCGAGGCGCCGGACGACCGGGTGCAGGACGCGGTGGCGCGCAACGCGGCGGTCAAGGCCGTGGTCAAGGAGGTGTGGCCGCCGGTCGATCCGGCGAAGCTGGTGCTGCGGCTGCTATGCGACGCGGAGTTCCTGGCCGCGCAGGCGGAGGGCATCCTGACGCCGGAGGAGCAGAAGACGATTCTGTGGGCGAAGCCGGCCCGCGGCGTGAAGAGCGCCAAGTGGTCGGCGGCGGACGCGGTGCTGATCGACGAGGCGGCGGACCTGGTCTCACGTACGCACTCCCTGGGGCACGTGGTGCTGGACGAGGCGCAGGACCTGTCGCCGATGCAGTACCGGGCGGTGGGGCGGCGCTGTACGACCGGTTCGGCGACGATCCTGGGCGACATCGCGCAGGGCACCACGCCGTGGTCCACGAACACGTGGGAGGAGGCGCTGACCCACCTGGGCAAGCCGGGCGCGCGGATCGAGGAGCTGACGCTCGGCTTCCGCGTGCCGCGCGAGGTGATCGCGTACGCCTCGCGGCTGCTGCCCGCGATCGCGCCCGAGCTGACCGAGGCCACCTCGATCCGTGAGTCCGCGGGGGACTTCGCGATCCGGCCGGTGCCGTCGGCGGAGCTGGACGACGCGGTCGTCGCCGCCTGCCACGAGGCGCTGGCCAAGGAAGGATCGATCGGCCTGATCGCGGCCGAGGCCCGGCTGCCCGCCCTGCGCGCGGCGCTGGAAGCCGCGGGGCTGGCCGTCCTGGCGCCCGGCGAGGAGACCTCGGCCGAGTCCCGCCTGACCCTGGTCCCGGCCACGCTCGCCAAGGGTCTGGAGTACGACTACGTGGTGGTCGACGAGCCCGCCGCGATCGTCGACGGCGAGCCGGACGAACGCACCGGCCTGCGCCGCCTGTACGTGTGCCTGACCCGCGCGGTCTCCGGGCTGGCGGTGGTCCACGCGGCCGCCCTGCCGGAGCAGCTGGGCACGTCCGCCGGGTGAGCCGGTTCCGTCACCGCTCCGGGAACGTCTGAGCCGGTCCTCTCACTTCTCCGCATCGCCGCGGGAACGAAGGCGGCGGCCCACTGGGGTGTTTCGGACATGCCGACCGATCACGGAGACCGACCAGCTTGTGACGGCCGCCGCCGACCCGTGGCCTTCGTGGACTTCGTGGTCACACCCGGCCGGGCCGACGGCACCCCGCGTTCCTCCACAGCATGGCGCGCCTGCGCGCGCCCTGCCGCGCTCTCCTTAGACCGGCACCCCCTCCAGCGCCTCCCGCCACGCCGCCACGGCCCCCGCGTCCACCGGCGCTTCCCACCCGGAGGGACGCGCGGCGCCGCCGATGTGGAAGGCGTCCACCCCGGCCGCCAGCAGCTCCGGCAGGTGCGCGAGTACCAGCCCGCCGCCGATCAGGAGCCGCGGCCCGTAGCCGGACTCGCCCTCCGCCGTACGGGCCCGCTCGGCCAGCAGCGTCGGCAGTCCGTCCTCGACGCCGGCCGGCGATCCCGCCGTCAGGTACGTGTCGAGGCCGGGCAGCCCGGCCAGCTCCTTGCGCAGCGCGGCGCGGTCGGCGGCGCGGTCGATGGCCCGGTGGAACGTCCACCGGCAGCCGTCCACCGCGGCGGCCAGCGCCTGGACGGCGGCCAGGTCCGGCCGGCCGTCCGCGTCCAGGAAGCCGAAGACGAACTCCTCCGCCCCTTCGGCCCGCAGGGCGGCGGCCGACGCGCACAGGGCGTCGACGTCGCCCGCCGCGAAGCCGTCGGCCGCCCGCAGCATCACCCGTACGGGGATGTCGACGGCCGCCCGGACCGCCGCGACGGTCCGCGGCGACGGGGTGAGACCGTCGGCGGCCATGTCGCTGACGAGTTCGAGGCGGTCCGCCCCGCCGGCCTGGGCGGCCACCGCGTCGGCGGCATCGAGCGCGATCACCTCCAGGAGTACGCGCTTGGTCATGGGTCCCCATTCCTTCGACGTGACGACTTCAGCAGGACTGGACGGGATGCCGACACGGACAGCGAGCGGGCGACAGGTCTAGTCCAATATCCAGGGTACGGGCCGACCCGCCCGCCGGGGCCACAACGCCCCGGTACTCGACCGGAAACCCCCTCTTGACCTCCCCCCGGGCACAATGGGCCGTATGGCTCGCACGACACCTCCGTCCGGTACGGCCCACACCCACTTCGGTGGCGGTGCCGACCCGTTCCCGGATCTGCACCACCGCTGGGCCACCGCCGTCGCCGGTGCCCGGGGCGGCAGCGGCCCCGCCGACCCCGACCCGGCCCCGTACGCGGACAATCTGCTCGGCCGCTGGTCCGAGCCGCAGCGCCGGTACCACACCACCGGTCACCTCATCGCCGTACTGGACCGCATCGACGAGCTGGCCGTGCACGCGACGGACCTGGACGCCGGTGTCCCCGTGGACTGGGACGCCGTCCGCCTCGCCGCCTGGTTCCACGACGCGGTCTACCGGCCCGAACGCTCCGAGAACGAGGAGCGCAGCGCCGCCCTCGCCGAGCGCGCGCTGCCCGAGCTGGGCATCGACGACGCGTGTACGTCCGAGGTCGCCCGCCTCGTACGCCTCACCGCGGGCCACGACCCGGCCCCCGACGACCACAACGGCGCGGCCCTGTGCGACGCGGACCTGGCGGTCCTGGCCGGGGCGCCCGAGCAGTACGCGGCCTACGCCGCCGCCGTCCGCGAGGAGTACGGGTTCGTGCCGGACCGGGAGTTCCGCGCCGGGCGCGCCGAGGTGCTGCGGCACCTCCTGGACATGGCGAGCCTGTTCCGGACGCCGTACGGCAAGCAGCAGTGGGAGCGGGTGGCCCGCCGCAACCTGACCACCGAGCTGGAGCTGCTCACGACTGGGTAGCGGCGGCCGTCGTGGCACCGGCCGTACCCTGCGGCGCCGGCGGCCGGCCCGCGCGCCGCGCGCGCCGCAGGGCGCGGCCCTCGGCCCGGTACCAGCGGCACGCCACGACAGCCGCCAACGCGAGCTCGACGGCGTCGCCGCCGTAGTACATGACCTGCGAGGCCAGGTGCAGGTCGGCGGCACCGAAGGAGGTGCCGGGCGGGCCCGCCGCGTACAGGGACTTGGCGAGGACGGCGTGTGCCGTGCCCGCCGCCAGCAGCACACCGGCCCGCAGGCCGAAGCCGGGGCGGTGGCGTACGGGGTCCAGGGCGAGCAGTCCGAAGGAGAACGCGAGACCGGCGAGCAGGATGTGGACGTGCACGGCCGTGTTCAGCCAGGGGTTGTGGTGGCTGACCGACAGCAGCGGCGTGCGGTACAGCAGCCACAGCCCGCCGAAGTCGAGCAGGGCCGCCACCGGCGGCAACACCGGGAGCGCCGCCCAGCGCGAGCGGGTCAGGGCCACCAGGCCGCGGCGTACGGGGACGGGCGCGGTGCGCAGGGTCAGCGTCAGGGGACGGCCGAGCACCAGGAGCAGCGGCGCCACCATGCCCACGCACAGGTGCGTGAGCATGTGCGCGGTGAAGGGCGGCGCGGCGCCCCAGGGCTCGGCGACGCCCGCCACCAGGACGACACCGCCCGCGCAGAACAGCGCGTCGCGCCCGTACGGCCAGGCGTCACCGCGGGTGCGCAGCCGGGCCGCGGCGGCCAGGTAGGCGAGGCAGCCGAGGACGGCGGCGGCGGTGACGGCCGTGGTGAAGGACGGGGGCAGGGTGCTGCCGGACGCGCCGGACAGGGCGGATATGGCGGGCATGTCGGCCGGGACGGTCGTGGCAGGCGTCATCGGTTGCGGGAGGTGGTGGTCGGGGCGGTGTGCGACGACGTGGTGCGTGGAGGCTTACGGGAGGCGCGCACGAGCAGGAGTGCGCCGGTCACCAGGAGGAGTACGGCGATCCCGTTCCACGTCCAGTCGTACGGTGCCAGGTCCACGCCGTACCGGATCTGGTGGATGCCCAGCCCCTTGTGCTGGAACGTTCCGTCGTAGAGCTGGAACCCGCCCAGCCCCAGGCACAGCCCGCCCCACCACGCCCGGGGCACCAGCGTCCCGCGGCGTCGGACGTCCGCGTACAGGACCAGGCCCGCCACCATCGCGAGCCAGCTGCCCGCGTGGAACAGTCCGTCGGAGACCAGGCCGACGTCCGTGGTCGACTTGTCGTAGAAGTGGTGCCAGTGCAGCAGCTGGTGGAACACCGTCTCGTCGATGAACGCCGCGGTGCCGATGCCCGTCAGCACGCCGCTGACCACCGTCCTCGTACGCCTCATACGCACCTCCTTGCCGTGCACCTCATACGCACCTCCTTGCCGTACCCCTCATACGGGCCGCCTCGCCGTCGCGGGCCGGAGCCGGAGCCGAGGCCGGGTCCGGTACCGGACGGAGCCGCCGGGGTACCCCGGGCCGAAAGGGCGAAACGCCGCGGGGGCGCGACCCGGCCATCCGCCCGGAACCGCCCGGTACCGTTCCGGGACCGGCACCGCGGCCGGGAATGTCATGCGCATCAGCACTGTTCGTGCGTGACATGCAAGACCATCCCGATCGCACCCGCATGCCCCTAGCCGTCTACGTCCTCGGACTCTCCGTCTTCGCCCTCGGCACCAGCGAATTCATGCTGTCGGGCATCCTCCAGCCCCTGGCCCGGGACATGGGGGTGACCATTCCCCAGGCCGGTCTCCTGGTCTCCGCCTTCGCGATCGGCATGGTGGTCGGCGCGCCGGTGCTCGCCGGCGCCACCCTGCAACTGCCCCGCCGCACCACGCTGATAGCCCTGCTCACCGTCTTCGGGCTCGGGCAGGTCGCGGGCGCGGTGGCACCGTCGTACGGCGTGCTGTTCGTCTCCCGCGTGGTCAGCGCGCTGGCCTGCGCCGGGTTCTGGGCGGTCGGCGCGGCGGTCGCGGTGTCGCTGGTGCCGGTCACGGCACGCGCCAAGGCGATGGCCGTCATGGTCGGCGGGCTGAGCATCGCCAACATCGCGGGGGTGCCGGCCGGCGCGCTGCTCGGGCAGCACGCGGGCTGGCGGTCCGCCTTCTGGGCGGTGGCGGTCCTCTCGGCGATCGGCCTGGTCGGCGTGGTCGCGCTGGTGCCGCGGACGGCCGTACCGACCGGTGACGAGCGCCCCGTGCTCCGCCGCGAACTGAGCATCTACCGCGACAAGCAGGTCTGGCTGGCACTGATCGGCACCGCGCTGAACGGCGCCGCGGTCTTCGCGCTGTTCTCCTACCTGGCGCCGTTGCTGACCGACACGGCCGGGCTGGCCGAGGGCAGCGTGCCGACCGTACTGGCGCTGTTCGGTGTCGGCGCGCTGATCGGTACGTTCGTCGGCGGGCGGACAGCGGACGCGCACCCGTTCGGAACGATCATCGGGGGCATCGGCGCCTCGGCCACCGTGCTGACGCTGCTGGCCCTGACCGCGCAGAACTCCGTCGCCGCCGTCACCCTCTCGCTGCTGCTCGGCGTCACCGCGTTCGCCACCGCACCGGCCCTGAACGCCCGGATGTTCAACGTGGCGACCGCCGCGCCGACGCTGGCCGGCGCGACCACCACCTCCGCCTTCAACATGGGCAACACCCTCGGGCCGTGGCTCGGCGGGCTCGTCATCAGCGCGGGCTGGGGCTACCCGGCCGTCGCGTGGACGGCCGCGGCGCTCGCGGCGCTGGGCGTCGCCACCACACTCGTCGCCCTGCGGCTGCACCGGGCGAAGAACACCTCCCGCCTCGTCGCCTCCTCGGCGGGCGCGGCACAGCACACGGCGGCGCGCACGGGCGGGACCGCCGGGACGGTGGAGGCCGGGCACGCGACCGAGACCGCCAGGACGGTGCAAGCGGCGGGGACGGTGGAGGCAGCGGACCGGAGCTGAGGGCACACCGCGCCCGCCCCACCCCCTACAGGCCCGCCCGGCATCCCGGGCGGGCCTTCGCCGTAACCGCATCCGGACCCGGACCGCCCCAGACCCGCATCCGGACCCGGACCGACCCGGACTCGGACCGCCCCCGATCCCGATGCGGTACCGACGCGGCACCCCACCCGCCCCCTACTCCCTACGGGGCCCCGCTCCCCCGCTCCCTACTGCCCCACCGCCCCGCCCTCCCGGCTCTTCGGGCGGCGCAGGCCGGCCTGGCGCAGGAGGCGGACCAGCTCCTTGCTGCCGATCTCCAGCGCGCCCGCGCGCACCGCGTCCGCGTGCCGCTCCGCCGGTATGTCGTAGTGATCGCGGTCGAACGCCTTGCGGGGGCAGCCGATGCGCGCGGCGAAGGCGTGCAGTTCCTCGAACGAGGCGTCGCTGACGAGGTGGGACCACATCCGGCCGTGCCCGGGCCAGGTCGGCGGATCGATGTAGAGCGCCATGTCAGCCTCCCGCGGTGGCGCCCAGCGAGCCGACCCTGGCCACCGAGACCGCCGTCTTGGGGCAGACCCAGTGCGGGTCGGGGCCCAGCTCGGGCTCGACGTCGAGGGCGTGCGGATCGCCGCCGTGCAGGCACACGGGGCACAGCGGCCAGCGGCCGTAACGCTCCAGGAGCGCGTCCTGGACGTCCTGCGCTATCAGCCCGGCCACGAACTCGGCGCCCTCGGGCCACTGCTCCACCCACCATCGGCGGTGCGTCACGGAATCCTCGACCAGCGAGACGATCTCCGCGTCGGCGACTTCGCCCGCCACCAGGTCCGCGAGGACCAGCGCGCGGGCCGCGTGCAGTGCCTGTTCGAGCTCCATGCCCCCATTCTCTCCCGCACCACTGACAACCGCTCCGGCTGCCGCGCCCCCGGCCGCACACCGGCCGGACACCGGCCGGACACTGCCCGGTCGACGCCCGGACGGCACCCGACGGGTATTGACGCGGACCGCCTCTGAAATTACTTTCCAGCTGTGAGCCCCGACCTGAAGGAAACTTTCAAGGACTCCGGCGCCGCCGCACGGGCCGCCCCGAGCCCGCCCGCCCCCGCGGCCCTGGCCGCCAAGGTGCGCACGCTGGTGCCGTCCATGACCCGTTCCATGCAGCGGGTCGCGGAGGCCGTCGCGAGCGACCCGGCCGGCTGCGCCGCGCTCACCGTCACCGGCCTCGCGGAACGTACGGGCACCAGCGAGGCCACCGTCGTACGGACCTCGCGCCTGCTCGGCTACCCGGGCTACCGCGACCTGCGCATCGCGCTGGCCGCCCTCGCCACCCAGCAGGCCGCCGGCCGCGCACCCGCCGTCACCGCCGACATAGCGGTCGACGACGCGCTCCCCGACGTGGTCGCGAAGCTGGCCCAGGAGGAACAGCAGTGCCTGGCCGACACCGCGGCCGGTCTGGACCTGACGCAGCTGGAGGCGGCGGTCGGCGCGCTGGCCGCGGCCCGGCGCATCGACGTGTACGGCATAGGGGCCTCCAACCTCGTCGGCCAGGACCTGGTCCAGAAGCTGCTGCGGATCGGCCTGATCGCGCACGCCCACTCCGACCCGCACCTCGCGGTGACCAACGCGGTCCAGATGCGCGCCGGTGACGTGGCCATCGCGATCACCCATTCGGGGCGTACCACCGATGTCATAGAGCCGCTGCGGGTCGCCTTCGACCGGGGCGCGACGACCATCGCGATCACCGGCCGCCCGGACGGCGGCATCGCCTCGTACGCCGATCACGTCCTGACCACGTCCACGGCCCGGGAGAGCGAGCTGCGCCCCGCCGCCATGTCCTCGCGCACCAGCCAACTGCTGGTCGTGGACTGCCTGTTCGTGGGCGTCGCACAGCGTACGTACGAGACCGCGGCGCCCGCCCTGTCCGCTTCCTACGAAGCGCTCGCCCACCGCCACTCGCCCCGTACGCCCCACCGCTGACCCACCGGCCCGCCCACCGGCCGCACCGGGACCCCCGGTCCTGCCCGGTCCCGCCCGCCGCCTCCGCTCCCCCGTCGAGAGCCGTACGCGCCCCTGCCGAGCCGTACGCGCCCGGAAAGAGCCGCCACCGCCATGACCTCCCCCGCCGAGTACGCCCAGCTGCGCGCCCAGCTCGACACGCTCACCACCGAAGCCTTCCGGCCCGAACTCGCCGAGATCGACCGGCTGTCCACCCTGGAAATCGCCCGCACGATGAACGGCGAGGACACCACCGTCCCCGCCGCCGTCGCCGACCGGCTCCCGGAGATCGCCGCCGCCATCGACGCCACCGCCGAGCGGATGGCCCGCGGCGGCCGGCTGGTCTACGCGGGCGCGGGCACGGCCGGCCGCCTCGGCGTGCTGGACGCGAGCGAGTGCCCGCCCACCTTCAACACCGATCCGTCGCGGGTCGTGGGCCTGATCGCGGGCGGCCCCACCGCCCTGGTCGCCGCCGTCGAGGGCGCCGAGGACAGCAAGGAGCTGGCCGCCGCCGACCTGGACGCGCTGGGCCTGACCGCCGACGACACGGTGGTCGGCGTCTCCGCGTCCGGCCGCACCCCGTACGCGATCGGCGCCGTCGAACACGCCCGCGCGGCCCGCGGCGCGCTGACCGTCGGCCTGTCCTGCAACGCGGGCTCGGCGCTGGCCGCGGCCGCCGACCACGGCATCGAGGTCGTCGTCGGGCCCGAACTCCTCACCGGCTCCACCCGGCTGAAGGCCGGTACGGCGCAGAAGCTGGTCCTCAACATGCTCTCGACCATCACCATGATCCGGCTGGGCAAGACCTACGGGAACCTGATGGTGGACGTCCGCGCCTCCAACGAGAAGCTGCGGGCCCGCTCGCGCCGCATCGTGGCGCTGGCCACCGGCGCCGGGGACCCGGAGATCGAGGCCGCGCTCGCCGCCACCGACGGGGAGGTCAAGAACGCCATCCTGGTCGTCCTGGCCGGGGTCGACGGGCCGACGGCGGCCCGGCTGCTGGCCGACTCCCGCGGCCACCTCAGGGCCGCGCTGCACACCGCCCTGCACACCCCGCCCCTTCAGGACGGCTGACCGGCCGGGCCTTCCCGCCGCCGCCAGCCCGTCCCGGCACGTACGCACAGCAAGGCACCACATCACATGTCCGATGAGAAGAACCGCGCCACCGCCGCCGCGCTCCTCCCTCTGGTCGGCGGCGCCGCCAACGTCACGTCCGTCACCCACTGCATGACCCGGCTGCGCCTCGGCGTCGTGGACCGCTCGCTGGTCCGCGACGACGCCCTGAAGGCGCTGCCCGCCGTCCTGGGCGTGGTGGAGGACGACACGTACCAGATCGTGCTGGGACCGGGGACGGTCGCCCGCGTCACCCCGGAGTTCGCCGCCTTGGTCGAGGCCGGCCGCGACGCGTCCCCCGCCCTCGAAACCTCACCGCAGCCCTCACCGACAACACCTGACAGCACCGATCCCACCCCCACCCCCACTCCCACCCCCTCCACCGCCGAAGACCTGGCCGCCCAGGGCGCCGCCCTCAAAGCCCGCCGGAAGGCCAGGAACGCGACCCCGGTCAAACTCTTCCTCCGCCGGATCGCCGACATCTTCGTCCCGCTGATCCCCGCCCTCATCGGCTGCGGCATCATCGCCGGACTGAACGGCCTGCTGACCAACTTCGGCGTACTGCCCGCCCTCGTCCCGGCGCTGGCCGCCATCGCCTCCGGCTTCATGTCCCTGATCGCGGTCTTCGTGGGCCACAACACCGCGAAGGAGTTCGGCGGTACGCCCGTCCTGGGCGGCGCGGTCGCCGCGATCATCGTGTACGCGGGTGTCGCCCAGGTGAGCGCCTTCGGCCAGCAGCTCTCGCCGGGCCAGGGCGGGGTGCTCGGCGCGCTGGGCGCGGCGCTGCTCGCCGTCCAGGTCGAGAAGGCGTGCCGCCGGTACGTCCCCGAGGCGCTCGACGTCCTGGTCACGCCCACCGTGACCGTGCTGGTCTCCGGCCTGGTCACGCTCTTCGGCCTGATGTTCCTGGCCGGCGAGGTCGCCACCGCCATCGGTACGTGCGCGAACTGGCTGCTCGCCCACGGCGGCGCCGCGGCCGGTTTCCTGCTCGGCGGCCTCTTCCTGCCGCTCGTCATGCTCGGCCTGCACCAGGCCCTGATCCCCATCCACACCACGCTGATCGAGCAGCAGGGCTACACGGTCCTGCTGCCCATCCTCGCGATGGCCGGCGCCGGCCAGGTGGGCGCCGCCCTCGCGGTCTACTTCCGCCTGCCCGGCAACCGCTCGGTCCGCAGGACCGTCAGGTCCGCGCTGCCCGCCGGGTTCCTCGGTGTCGGCGAACCCCTCATCTACGGCGTCTCGCTGCCGCTGGGCCGCCCGTTCGTCACCGCCTGCGTGGGCGGTGCGTTCGGCGGCGGCTTCGTGGGCCTGTTCAACCAGCTCGGCACGACGGCCGGCTCCACCGCCATCGGCCCGTCGGGCTGGGCCCTGTTCCCCCTGCTCAAGGGCAACCAGTCCCTCGGCGCCACCCTCGTCGTCTACGCCCTCGGCCTGCTGATCGGCTACGTGGCCGGCTTCCTGGCGACGTACTTCTTCGGCTTCGGCAAGCAGGCGCTGGCGGACCTGAACGCCGCCACGGGGGCGCCGGGGGACGGCGCCCAGCGGCTGAGGCCGGACGGCGCGGGAGGCTAGGCCGTCCCCGCCCCCACCGTCTCGCGGCGTCCGGGCGCCGTCGGCGTGTCCGGCCAGCACTCCACCCCCGTCAGATCCGGCATCCGGGAGCGGGTGAACACCGGGTCGAGGCCGGAGCGGCGCTGGGCCGTGTAGTCGTCCAGGAGGCGGAAGGCGATGGCCGAGAGGGGGATGATGGCCAGGAGGTTGATGAGGGCCATGAGGCCCATGAAGACGTCGGCGAGGTTCCAGATGACGCCGACCGAGCCCAGCGCGCCGAGGAAGACGACCGCGAGGACGAGGGCGCGGTAGACGGGCAGGACCCAGGCGCGCCGCGTCATGAAGCCGATGTTGGACTCGCCGTAGTAGTAGTTCCCGATCATGGAGCTGAAGGCGAGCAGGAAGACGACCGCCGTCAGCACGTGACCGGCCCAGCCGCCGAGCGTGTCGGTCAATGCGGACTGGGTGAGGTCGGCGCCCTGCCGGCCGCCCAGTTCCGGGGTGGTCGTCAGGATGATGAAGGCGGTCATCGAGCAGATCAGCAGGGTGTCGAAGAAGACACCGAGGGACTGGACGAGCCCCTGCTTGACCGGATGGGTGACCTCGGCGGCGGCGCCCGCGTTCGGTGCCGAGCCCAGGCCCGCCTCGTTGGAGAACATGCCGCGCCGGACACCCTGCTGGATCGCCGCGCCGATCCCGCCGGCCGCCAGCTCCTTGAAGCCGAACGCGCCGCCGACGATGTCGCCGAAGACCCGCGGCAGGTCACCGAGGTTGAGGAGGACGACGGCGGTGCCCAGCAGCAGGTAGACGACGGCCATGACCGGTACGAGAACGGTCGTGACGGAGGTGATGCGGCGGACGCCGCCGCAGATCGCGACGCCCAGCAGGACGGCCAGCAGCAGGCCGACCGCCGGGGCGAACCACGACGACCCGCTGCCGGAGACGGACCCGGAGGCGACCGAGGTGATCGTGTTGGACTGTACGGCGTTGAAGACGAACCCGAAGGTCACGGTGATGGCGACCGCGAACAGCACGCCGGGCCAGCGTTTCCCGAGCCCGCGCTGCATGTAGTAGGCGGGGCCGCCCCGGTACGTACCCGAAGGGGTGCCGTCCCCGTCCTTGCCGTCGCGGACCTTGTAGAGCTGGGCCAGCGCCGACTCGACGAACGCCGAGGCGCCGCCGACGAGGGCCATCACCCACATCCAGAACACCGCGCCGGCGCCGCCCAGGGTGATGGCGGTGGCGACGCCCGCGATGTTGCCCGTACCGACCCGCGCGGCCGCCGAGATGGTGAAGGCGCCGAAGGACGAGACCGGTTTGGTGCCGTCCGCCCTGGGCTGCGACTTGTCCTTGAGCACGCGCAGCATCTCCGGGAAGAGCCGCAGCTGCACGGCCCGGGAGCGGACCGTGAAATACAGGCCGGCGCAGACCACCAGCGGTATCAGCAGGTAGGTCCAGAGACCGTCGTTGACGGCGACGATCAGGGAATCGAGCGTGCTCATGGGGCGTCCTTGCGGGGCGTCCGGGGTACGGGGACGGCCATCGCGGAAGATCACCTTCCGGTGAGGCTCCGAGAAGTATGGCCGCCATGCCCATACCAGGACCAGCGCCGCCTTACATGCCGAATCTCACAGAAACTGACATACCGGCGGCGACGGTGTGTCCGGGCGGCCGCCCCGCCCGGCCCTCACATGGCGCAGCCGTGCAGCCCGCCGTCCACCACCAGGTCCTGCCCGTTGACGTACGACGCCTCGCCGGACGCCAGGAAGGCCACCGCGTCGGCGATCTCCTCGGGCCGCGCGAACCGGCCCGCCGCCGTCTGCGCCCGCAGCTTCTCCGCCTCCGCCACGCCGATGTCCGAGCCCGCGAACATCGGCGTCTCGACGTAGCCGGGGCTGACCGAGTTGACGCGGATCCGGCGCCCGGCGAGCGCCGCCGCGAGCGTCCTGGCGAGGTTGAGCGCGGCGGCCTTGGTCGCGGAGTGAAGGGTGGCGTCCGCCTGCCCGCGTTGCACCAGCGACGAGGCGTTGATGACCACCACGCCGCCGTCCCGCAGCAGCGGGAGCGCCCGCTGGACGGTGAAGAAAACGCCCTTGAAGTTCACGCCGACCGCCTGGTCGAAGTCGGCCTCGGTGATCTCCTCGAAGGGCGCGGCGGCGTACCGGCCCGCATTGGCGAAGATGATGTCGAGGTGCCCGAAGCGGTCGCGCACCGCCTCGACCGCGGCGTCCAGGTCGGCGACGGAGGCCGTGTCGGCCCGTACGCCGAACACCCGGTCCGCCGCGGCACCGGCCGCCCACTGCCCCGCCCCCGTCGCATCCGCAACGGTTGCTTCGCCGCCCGTCACCGCCTCCCGCGCCTGCTCCCTCAGGTGCGCCACGGCAGTGTCGAGGCGGCGCTCGTCGCGGCCGCACACCACTACCCGCGCGCCGTCCGCGAGCAGCCGCCGCGCGGCTGCCAGGCCCACTCCGCTGCTGCCGCCGGTGACCAGGGCGACGGTGTCCGCGGTGAACCGGTCCGGTCGGGCGGTCTGCCCGTTTCGAGTCGTCATGGGGCGATCGTGCCCCGTCGGGCCGGGGGCGACGCAAGGACCGGCGTACGGAAGGACGTACCGGAGACCGCACCGCGAACGCCGCTGGGGCGGCACCCCCTGGGAGGAGGAGTGCCGCCCCAGCGACCTGAGGACAGATGATCCGGGAGGATCAGAAGTCCATGTCACCGCCCGGCATGCCGCCCGGAGCGCCGCCCGCGGCGGCCTTCTCCGGCTTGTCGGCGATGACGGCCTCGGTGGTCAGGAACAGCGCGGCGATCGACGCGGCGTTCTGCAGCGCGGAGCGCGTGACCTTGGCGGGGTCGATGATGCCCTCGGCGATCATGTCGACGTACTCGCCGGTCGCGGCGTTCAGACCGTGGCCGACGGCCAGGTTGCGCACCTTCTCCACCACGACGCCGCCCTCGAGGCCGCCGTTGACGGAGATCTGCTTCAGCGGGGCCTCCAGGGCCAGCTTCACAGCGGCGGCACCGGTGGCCTCGTCACCCTCCAGCTCCAGCTTCTCGAAGACCGAGGAGGCCTGCAGCAGGGCGACGCCACCGCCGGCGACGATGCCCTCCTCGACGGCCGCCTTCGCGTTGCGAACGGCGTCCTCGATGCGGTGCTTGCGCTCCTTGAGCTCGACCTCGGTGGCGGCACCGGCCTTGATGACGGCCACGCCGCCGGCCAGCTTCGCCAGACGCTCCTGGAGCTTCTCGCGGTCGTAGTCCGAGTCGCTGTTCTCGATCTCGGCGCGGATCTGGTTGACGCGGCCCTGGACCTGCTCGCTGTCACCGGCACCGTCGACGATGGTGGTCTCGTCCTTGGTGATGACGACCTTGCGGGCGCGGCCCAGCAGGTCGAGACCGGCGTTCTCCAGCTTGAGGCCGACCTCCTCGGAGATGACCGTGCCACCGGTGAGGATGGCGATGTCGCCGAGCATGGCCTTGCGGCGGTCGCCGAAGCCCGGGGCCTTGACGGCGACGGACTTGAAGGTGCCGCGGATCTTGTTGACGACCAGGGTCGACAGGGCCTCGCCCTCGACGTCCTCGGCGATGATCAGCAGCGGCTTGCCCGACTGCATGACCTTCTCCAGCAGCGGAAGGAGGTCCTTCACGTTGGAGATCTTCGAGTTGACGATGAGGATGTACGGGTCGTCGAGCGACGCCTCCATACGCTCCATGTCGGTGGCGAAGTACGCCGAGATGTAGCCCTTGTCGAAGCGCATACCCTCGGTGAGCTCCAGCTCCAGACCGAAGGTCTGGGACTCCTCGACGGTGATGACGCCTTCCTTGCCGACCTTGTCCATGGCCTCGGCGATCAGCTCGCCGATCTGGGTGTCGGCGGCGGAGATGGAGGCGGTCGAAGCGATCTGCTCCTTGGTCTCCACGTCCTTGGCCTGCTCCAGCAGGGCGGCGGAGACGGCCTCGACGGCACGCTCGATGCCGCGCTTGAGGGCCATCGGGTTGGCGCCGGCGGCCACGTTGCGCAGGCCCTCGCGGACCAGGGCCTGGGCCAGGACGGTCGCGGTCGTCGTGCCGTCACCGGCGACGTCGTCCGTCTTCTTCGCGACCTCCTTGACCAGCTCGGCGCCGATCTTCTCGTACGGGTCCTCGAGCTCGATCTCCTTGGCGATGGAGACACCATCGTTGGTGATCGTGGGGGCGCCCCACTTCTTCTCGAGGACGACGTTGCGGCCCTTGGGGCCAAGGGTGACCTTGACGGCGTCGGCGAGCTGGTTCATCCCGCGCTCGAGACCGCGCCGTGCCTCCTCGTCGAACGCGATGATCTTGGCCATGTGAAGTGGTCCTCCCGGACTGGGGTCCCCCCGGACTGCGTCTGGGGGAGGGTGGATACTCCGGACCGCGCTGGCGCCCGCGACGGACGGTTCACGAGCCGGTGGTTCCTTGCCCCACCTGCCCGCGGACCTCACCGAGTCGGTCCTTAGCTGTCACTCTCACTCGTAGAGTGCTAACGCAATGATTAGCACTCGGCCCCTTAGAGTGCAAGCGGCTTCGCAGAAGCCTCGTATAGGGGTGGCGGCCGGGCGACGGGAGGGCGCAAGCGCGTCGGCGGGAGCCATCCCCATCGAGTCCAGGTGTCAAACCGGGCGCGGCCCGATGACCTGGCACTCCCCCGCATCGGCCCCCGCCCCACCCAAACACAGAAGGCCCGCGCCCCCCGCAGGGGACGCGGACCTTCGTACGCAGCAGTCGGTCGGCGCTTCAGCCGGCCACGCGGACCATGTCCGCCTGCGGCCCTTTCTGGCCCTGCGAGATCTCGAACTCGACCCGCTGACCCTCCTCAAGGGTGCGGTAACCGTCCATCTGGATCGCGCTGTAGTGGACGAATACATCCGCACCACCGTCGACCGCGATGAAGCCGTACCCCTTCTCCGCGTTGAACCACTTGACGGTGCCCTGAGCCATGCCTAACTCCCCTATTACTGGCCCTTGCACAGGACCGCACTCCGCGGACCCGGGTCAGACCTCACCCCCGACAGGAGGGGGTGTGCGCCGGAACGCGTCGACCGCCGCTGAATGTATCTGTCCAACTGCCCAGCGCAACAGGTCAGTCGGACGAGAATTCTTCTCGCGAACAATCGTAAATATACGAAGAAAAGCCCATACGTCAGGGCAAGTCGGGCCGGGCAAAGCTCACCAACACGACAAAACATGTCCACACTTCGCGCACAACTTGCCGGGCCTTCATCGGCGTTCGGCGTGCGCTGGACGAGGAATCACCACAACTGTATCGCCTTTAACAACACGGAATCGCCCCGTCCGCTTCATGGCGGAGGGGGCGATTCCAGCCGTTGGCCCCGGGAAGGGCCGAAAAAGATCGTTACGGCGTCCCAGGCGGCCGGCTCAGCAGCCGCCGGCCACCGCCGGGATGATCGAGACGCCCGCGCCGTCCGGCGTCGGCGTCGCCAGGCCCTGCTCGAAGCGCACGTCGTCGTCGTTGACGTAGACGTTCACGAAGCGGCGCAGCTTGCCGGTGTCGTCCAGGACACGGGCCGCGATACCGGCGTGGTTCCGCTCCAGGTTCTCGATGACCTCGGAGAGGGTCGCGCCCTCGGCGGCGACCTCGGCCTGGCCGTCGGTGTAGGTGCGCAGGATGGTCGGGATGCGGACGTTGACGCTCATGGTGTGCTGCCTTCCAGATCGCGGGAGGGTGCGGAGGGGCGCGGGCGCGGGCGTACCGATGGCCGCGGGGGCGGACGGAGGTACGCCGGCGCGCGCTGATGGGTACGGATGCGCGTCGACGGGTGCGGTCGCGTACCGACGCGTATCGGTGTGTGCCGACGCGTGCCGGTGTGCGCCGACGCGTACGGGTGCGCGCGACCGCGTACGGGTGTGTACGGCCGCGCGCGGCGGTCAGCCCGCCAGGCCGGCGGCGCGGAACGCTTCCAGGCTCGGGCGGATGGTGGCCGAGGGCCCGGTCGTGGGCGCCACGGCGTCCAGCGTCTTGAGCCCGTCGCCGGTGTTGAGCACGACGGTGGTCAGCGCCGGGTCGAGCAGCCCGTTCTCGATCAGCTTCTTCGTCACGCCCACGGTCACGCCGCCGGCGGTCTCGGCGAAGATGCCCTCCGTACGGGCCAGCAGCTTGATCGCGTCGACCACCTGCTCGTCGTCGACGTCCTCGACCGCGCCGCCGGTGCGCCGGGCGATGTCGAGCACGTACGGGCCGTCGGCCGGGTTGCCGATGGCCAGCGACTTGGCGATGGTGTCCGGCTTCTGCGGCCGTACGACGTCGTGGCCCGCCTTGAAGGCGGTGGAGACCGGGGAACAGCCCTCGGCCTGGGCACCGAAGATCTTGTACGGCTTGTCCTCGACCAGGCCGAGCGCGATCAGCTCCTTCAGCCCCTTGTCGATCTTCGTGAGCTGGGAGCCGGAGGCGATCGGGATGACGATCTGGTCCGGCAGCCGCCAGCCGAGCTGCTCGCAGATCTCGTACGCGAGGGTCTTGGAGCCCTCGCCGTAGTACGGGCGCAGGTTGACGTTGACGAAGCCCCAGCCCTCGCCGAGCGGGTCGCCGATCAGTTCCGAGCAGAAGCGGTTGACGTCGTCGTAGGTGCCCTCGATGCCGACCAGCTCGCCGCCGTAGACCGCGGCCATGACGACCTTGCCCGCCTCCAGGTCGTGCGGGATGAACACGCAGGAGCGGAAGCCGGCCCGGGCCGCCGCCGCGCCGACCGCCCCGGCGAGGTTGCCGGTGGAGGAGCAGGACAGGGTGGTGAAGCCGAAGGCGCGGGCGGCCTCGACGGCGATGGCGACGACGCGGTCCTTGAAGGAGTGCGTCGGGTTGCCGGAGTCGTCCTTGACGTACAGGCCGCCGGTGACGCCCAGCTCACGGGCCAGGTTGTCGGCCTTGACCAGCTTGGTCAGGCCGGGGTTGAGGTTGGGCTTGTCCGCGACGTCGGCCGGGACGGGCAGCAGCGGCGCGTACCGCCAGATGTTGTTGGGGCCCGCCTCGATCCGCTCGCGCAGACCCTCGGGGTCGCCGGCCGGCAGGTCGTACGCCACTTCCAGCGGCCCGAAGCAGGACACGCAGGCGAAGATCGGTCCGAGGTCGAAGCGCTCGCCGCACTCGCGGCAGGACAGGGCGACGGCGGGGCCGAGGGAGACGCTGGTGGACGGGGTGCTTTCGACGGACTGCACAGCCATGGAGGCGAGGCCCTTTCTCCTCATCTTCCTCGCGACGCATCTCGCCGCGAGACGGAATTGGCACCTTCCCGAGCCGGGAGCCTCGCGGGCCGCACACACTGTGCGGCGACGGAGACCGGCTGGAGGGTTGCCGGGGCTTCAACGGGCCGTGTCCCTCTGCCCCTCTGGATGAGCGGTATGGCGCTGGGCCGGAGCCCAGGCGTTTGTCGCGCCGACCCCGGCATGTCCGGGGCGTTCGCGTTGTTCAAGACTGTAACCGAAGGGCCGGGCGGTCGAGACAGCCGTCCGCACCGCGAGATGGATCACATTCGCTGGTCCGGGAACGAAGGAGACGCGCACGTGCTGGAAGAGGTGGAGCGCTGGCTGGCCGGCCGGTCCTGGTCGGCCGTGGACCGCCCGCTCGACCGGCTGCTGGCCGCGAAGCGCGAGACGGGACAGACGGTCTCCGTCGTGCTGCCCGCGCTCGACGAGGAGGCGACGGTCGGGGCGATCGTCGAGGCGATCCGTACGGGGCTGATGACGCCGTCGGTGCCGCTCGTCGACGAGCTGGTGGTGCTGGACTCCGGTTCCACGGACGGTACGGCCAAGGTCGCGGCCGAGGCGGGCGCGCGGGTCGTCCACCGGGACGAGGTGCTGCCGCGGCTGCCCGCGCTGCCCGGCAAGGGCGAGGTGCTGTGGCGCTCCCTGCTGGCGACCGGCGGTGACATCGTCTGCTTCGTCGACGCCGACCTGCGCGAATTCGACCCGGGCTTCGTCTCCGGGATCGTCGGCCCGCTGCTGACCGACCCGGACGTGCAGTTCGTCAAGGGCATGTACGACCGTCCGCTCGGCGAGGCGGCGGGCCAGGGCGGCCGGGTCACCGAGCTGGTCGCCCGGCCGCTGCTGAACCTGCACTGGCCGCAGCTCGCCGGGTTCGTGCAGCCGCTCGGCGGGGAGTACGCGGCCCGCCGGTCGCTGCTGGAGCGGCTGCCGTTCCCGGTGGGTTACGGCGTGGAGCTGGGCCTGCTGGTCGACGCGCTGCACACGGTGGGGCTGGACGCGCTGGCGCAGGTGGACATCGGTGTGCGCAAGCACCGCCATCAGAGCGGCCAGGCGCTCGGCAGGATGGCGGCGGCCATCTACCGCACCGCGCAGCTGCGGCTGGCCCGCGGCCATCTGGTGCGCCCGCGGCTGACCCAGTTCGAGCGCGGTGAGACCGGTTTCGTGCCGCGCACCTGGGACGTGGACACCGAGGAGCGGCCGCCGATGGCGGAGATACCGGAGTACGCGGAGCGCCGGGCGGCGTGACGCCGCCGGTCCGGAGCCCGGTTCCGGCGCGGCGTGAACCGTGACGTTCCGCCTCCGCTCCGCACGTTTGAGCGGATGGGTGGCGGGCTAGTCTCGCAACATGGTTTCCGAGCGTTCTGGTGCCAAGGTTCTCGTCGCGTCCAACCGCGGTCCGGTCTCGTACACGAAGGGGGACGACGGCGCGCTGACCGCGAAACGCGGTGGTGGCGGGCTGGTCTCCGGGCTCTCCGCGATCGGCCCGGACGCGGGTGCGGTGTGGGTGTGCGCCGCCCTGGGCGACGGCGACCGCGCGGCCGCCCGCCGCAGCGGCGGCCACCTGGACCCCGCCGACACGGGCGGCCAGCCCGTACGCATGCTGGACATCCCCGCCGACGTCTTCACCGACGCCTACAACGGCATCGCGAACTCGGTGCTGTGGTTCGTCCACCACATGCTCTACCAGACGCCGCTGGAGCCCTCCTTCGACGACGCGTTCCGCGCGCGGTGGGCGTCGTACGAGGCGTACAACGCGGCCTTCGCGGACGCGCTCGCCGACGAGGCCGCGCCCGGCGCCGTGGTGCTCGTGCAGGACTACCACCTCACGCTGGTGCCGGGGCTGCTCCGCGCCCGCCGCCCCGACCTGCGCATCGGCCACTTCTCCCACACGCCGTGGGCGCCCGCCGACTACTTCCGGATGCTGCCGGACGACGTGGCCGAGGCGGTGCTGCTCGGGATGCTGGGCGGCGACCGCGCCGCGTTCCTGACGCGGCGCTGGGCCGAGGCGTTCGCGGAGTGCTGCGTGGCGGTGCTGGGCGCCGAGGTGACGCGCGACGGGGACGGCGGGCTGAGCATCGTCCACGAGGGCCGGACGACGCGGCTCGGCGTGCACGGTCTGGGCGCGGACGCGGAATTCCTGCGGGAGCGGGCGCACCGGCCCGACGTGGACGAGCGGCTGGCGGCGCTGCGCGAGCAGATCGGCGGGCCGGACCGGAAGACGATCGTCCGGGTGGACCGTACGGAGCTGTCCAAGAACATCGTGCGCGGGCTGCGCGCCTACCGGGCGCTGCTGGCCGGCCACCCCGAGTGGCGCGAACGGGTCGTGCACGTCGCGTTCGCCTACCCCTCCCGCCAGGACCTGGAGGTCTACCGCGCCTACACGGACGAGGTCGGGCGGCTGGCCGAGGAGATCAACGAGGAGTACGGCACCCCGGGCTGGCAGCCGGTCGTGCTGCACGTGAAGGACGACTTCGCGCGGTCGCTGGCCGCCTACCGGATCGCCGACGTGGCGCTGGTCAACCCGATCAGGGACGGGATGAACCTGGTCGCCAAGGAGATCCCGGTGATCTCCGAGGCGGGCTGCGCGCTGGTGCTGTCCCGGGAGGCCGGGGCCTACGCGGAGCTGGGCGAGGACGCGGTCTGCGTCAATCCGTACGACGTCTCGGCCACGGCACGCGCGCTGCACGAGGCGCTGTCCATGGAGGACGGCGAGCGGGCCGAGCGCACGAAGCGGCTGGCCGCCGCGGCCACCGCGCTGCCGCCGGACCGGTGGTTCCTCCAGCAGCTGCGGGCGCTGGAGCAGTAGCGGCGCCGGGGCCCGGGAGGGCCCCGGCCGCGTCCGTCAGGCGGGCGCCCCCAGCCGGTCCGCGAGGGCGTGCAGCAGCGCGACGACACCCGTCGGGCCGTCGACGACCAGGTCCGCCCAGCCCGCCAGCTCGGCGACCTCCGCGCTGCCGCTGCACACCAGCACCCCGGTCAGGCCGTCCGACCGCAGCTTGTCCACGGCGGAGTAGGCGGCGAGGTCGCCGAGGTCGTCGCCCCCGTACAGGACGGTGGTGGCGCCGGTCTCCCGTACGTACTCGGCGAGCGCGACGCCCTTGTCCATGCCGGGCGGCCGCAGTTCGAGGACGTACCGGCCGGGCTCGACGATCAGGCCGTGCCGCTCGGCGAGCGCGTACAGGGGCTCGCGCAGCAGCTCGAAGGCGGCCTGCGGGTCCTCGGCCCGGCGGGTGTGCACGGCGATGGCGCGGCCCTTGTCCTCCACCCAGGAGGCGTGCCAGGCGCCCAGCTTGTCCAGGACGCCGGGAAGTTCGGCCTGTACGGCGGCGACGCCGGGCGGCGGCGCGGGCGCCCGTACCGTGCCGGTGGCCGCGTCCCAGCGCTCGGCGCCGTAGCCGCCGAGGACCACCAGCCGCTCCAGGCCCGGCGCGTCCGTGAAGCCGCCGAGACGGACCGCGACGCCGGCCGGGCGGCCGGTGATGACCACCAGGGAGCACAGCCGCGGCGCGAGGCGGGCCAGCGCGGCCACGGCGCCGGGGTGGGCGCGGGCCTTTTCGGGGTCGGGCACGATGTCGGCGAGCGTGCCGTCGAAGTCGAGAGCGAGCACGGCTCGGCCGGGGCTGTCCAGCAGCGCGGCGAGACCGTCCCGGCCCGCTGCGGTGACCGGTGTCGGCAAGGAGTTCGGGGGCTGCCCATGACGACGACATTACCGGTCGCGCGCGGGCGGGTGCCGGGTACGGGTGTATCGGCGGCGGACCGGCGTCACCGGCGGCCGTGCGGCCGCGCCCACGGCTGACGCTCAGCGGCGGCCGCGCCGGGCCTCGCGGACGCGGCGCAGCCGGTTGACCGTGACCGGGTCGTGGGCGAGCGCCCGCGGGTCGTCCAGCAGCGCGTTCAGCAGCTGGTAGTAGCGGGTCGGCGAGATGCCGAGCCGCTCGCGGATGACCCGCTCCTTGGCGCCCGGCCGGGGCCAGGAGCGGCGCTCGACGCCGAGCACCGCCTCGTCCTGCGGGGACAGTGCTCCTATGCCACCGCCTCCGGTGCCGCCGTCGGTGCCGTCGCTCGTCATCACCCGTCCACGATAAGGCCGCGGTACGACAATCCCCCGCCGACGGCCCGGGGCCGGTGGCGGGGGCCGGGGGCCCCGGGGGTGCCGGGGCGCGCGGCGGCTCACTTGGCGGTGTTGTCCGCCTCGTTGGCCGTGTTCTGGATGTCGCTGAGCACGCCGGCCGGGTTGCCGTTGGCGCCCACCGCCTTGCCCATCTTCGCCTTGACGGTCTTGCTGACCAGCGGCCACGAGGTCTTGTCCGCCGGGTAGAACTCGGCGGTGGCCAGCTGGCTCAGGAAGCTGTGCAGCTTGGCGTACTTGCTGTCGGCGAGCATCGCCTGGGACCCGGAGGTGGTCACGGGCAGCAGCCCGTAGCCGCCGGAGAAGTCCATGACGTTCTTCTCGCTGTAGACGAAGTCCAGGAACTTGCCGACCTGGCCGCGGTGCCCGTTCTGCTTGAACGCCGTCATCCAGTCGGCGACGCCCATGGTGGCCTTGGCCTTGCCGGCGGGGCCCGGCAGCTCGACGGTGCCGTACTCGACGCCCTTGGCCTCGGCCTGCTTCATCAGGGTGGGGTGGCCGTTGAGCATCCCCACGTCACCGGCCGCGAAGGCGTCGAACGCGTCCTGACGGTTGAGCTTGGCCGGGTCGACGCCGGTCAGACCCGGGCCGACCAGGTCCTTCTTCAGCCATTCGAAGGTCTTGACGTTCTCACGCGAGTCGATCGTGTACTTGCCGATGTTGTCGGTGTAGCCGCCGCCACCACTGAGCATCCACATCAGCGTCTCGGCCTGCGTCTCCTCCGGGCCGAGCGGCAGCGCGTACGGCATCTTCACGCCCTTGGCCTTGAGCTTGGCCGCGTCGGCCGCGATCTGCGCCCAGGTCTCGGGCGGGTCGGTGATGCCCGCCTCGGTGAAGAGCTTCTTGTTGTAGAACAGGCGGCGGGTGCTGGCGCCGAAGGGCATCCCGTACTGGCGGCGCTGGTACTCCCCGCCTGGGCGAGGGCGGGGACGAAGTCGGCCTGGACGGGGATGCTGAGCAGCTGGTCGGCGCCGTAGAGCTTGCCCTCGGCCGCGTAGTCGGCGTACGCGCCGATCTGTGCCATGTCCGGCGCCTTACCGGACTTGACCAGGTCCTCGACCTTTTTGTCGACGTCCTTCCAGCTGTAGACCGAGACGTCCACCTTGATGCCCGGGTTCTTCTTCTCGAAGTCCTTGACCAGCTTGTCCCAGTAGTGCTGGGAGGAGTTCGCCTCGTTGTCGCCGTAGTCCGCCGCGATGAGCTTGAGCGTGACGTCGCCACCGTCGCCCGTACCGCTGCCGCAGGAGGACAAGGAGAGCGTCATGGCCGTGGTGAGTCCCGCTGCCGCCAGGCTCAAGTACCGCCGCTGCACTGCCATTACCGCCTTTTGTCCCGAATGTTCCGTGCTTGCCGGGGAATGCCCGGTGGCTTCAGAGGTCCACCCTCAACCGGCATGAACAACGAGTCTCCCCCGTTTACCCACACAAGGTCTACACCACCCCTCATTTCGCTTGCGTATCGCCTGTCACACACGCAGGTCACGGCGGTACGGCAGCGGCCGTACGGAACGGAACCACTCCGCCTCCCGACAAGCGGAACCACTACCTCCATCGGCTGCCGGTACGCCGGACGCACGAGCGGAACCACGCCATCCCGCGAGTGGACTAGACCTTTCATGGCCGATCGCGCGAAACTGTCCCCGTGAGACACGTCATCGCCCTTGATGTGGGCGGCACCGGAATGAAGGCCGCCCTGGCAGGCGCGGACGGCACACTGCTCCACGAGGCACGGCGCCCCACCGGCCGCGAACGCGGCCCGGAAGCGGTCGTCGCCTCGATCCTGGACTTCGCCGAGGAACTGCGCGAAACCGGACGGCAGCGGTTCGGCGGCACCGCCGCGGCGGCCGGCGTCGCCGTCCCCGGCATCGTCGACGACGCGCGCGGCATCGCCGCGTACTCCGCCAACCTGGGCTGGCGCGACGTCCCCCTGCGCGCCCTGCTCTCCGAGCGCCTGGGCGGCGTCCCGGTCGCCCTCGGCCACGACGTCCGCACCGGCGGCCTCGCCGAGGGCCGGATCGGCGCGGGCCGCGGCGCCGACCGCTTCCTCTTCGTACCGCTGGGCACCGGCATCGCCGGCGCCATCGGCATCGAGGGCCGCATCGAGGCGGGCGCCCACGGCAGCGCGGGCGAGATCGGCCACATCGTCGTACGGCCCGACGGCCCCGAGTGCGGCTGCGGCCAGCGCGGCTGCCTGGAGACACTGGCCTCGGCCGCCGCCGTCGGCCGCGCCTGGGCCGAGGCCTGCGGCGACCCGCGGGCCACCGCCGCCGACGCCGCCAAGGCCGTCGAGTCCGGCGACGCCCGCGCGCGGGCCGTCTGGCAGGACGCGGTGGACGCCCTCGCCGCCGGCCTGGTCACCTCGCTCACCCTGCTCGACCCGCACACGCTGATCATCGGCGGCGGGCTGGCCGAGGCGGGCGACACGCTGTTCGAGCCGCTGCGTGCGGCGGTCCGCTCCCGGGTGACCTTCCAGCGGCTCCCCCTGATCGTTCCGGCTGCGCTCGGGGACGCCGCCGGCTGCCTGGGCGCGGGTCTGCTCGCCTGGGATCTTCTCTCCACGGAGGTAACTGCCTGATGCCGCTGCAACAGTCCGGGGACAGCGCCCCGAACCCCCGGCGCACCGTCCTGACCGGCGCCCGGGTCGCCCTGCCGTCCGGCGTGGCCGACGCGGGCCTGGTGGCCTTCGAGGGCACCCGCGTCACCGACGCGGCGGACGCCGCCGGGGCGGACGCCCCGGCCCCCGGCGACCAGGTGATCGACCTGACCGGCCACCTCGTCGTCCCGGGCTTCGTCGACATCCACGTGCACGGCGGTGGCGGCGGCTCCTTCTCGTCCGCCGACCCCGAGGAGTGCCTGACGGCGATCCGTACCCACCGGCGGCGCGGCACCACCACCCTGCTCGCCTCGACCGTCACCGGCGACCTGGACGACCTGTCCCGGCAGGCCGCCGTCCTGTCCGAGCTGACCGAACAGGGCGAGCTGGCCGGCGTCCACTTCGAGGGCCCGTTCATCTCCCCGCACCGCTGCGGCGCCCACCAGCCGGGCCTGCTGCGCGACCCCGACCCGGCGGACGTGCGCAAGCTCGTCGACGCCGCGCGCGGCACCGCGAAGATGATGACGCTGGCGCCCGAGCTGCCCGGCGGCCTGGACTCCGTACGGCTGCTCGCGGACGCCGGCGTGATCGCCGCGATCGGCCACACCGACTCCTCGTACGACGCGACCCGCGAGGCCATCGACGCGGGCGCCACCGTGGCCACTCACCTCTTCAACGCGATGCCCCCGCTCGGGCACCGCGCGCCGGGGCCGATCGCCGCGCTCCTGGAGGACGAGCGGATCACCGTCGAGCTGATCAACGACGGTACGCACCTGCACCCCGCGGTCCTGGAGATGGCCTTCCGGGACGCGGGTGCGGACCGGGTCGCCTTCATCACCGACGCGATGGGCGCGGCCGGCATGAACGACGGCATGTACCCGCTCGGCCCGATGACCGTCGAGGTCAAGGACGGTGTCGCCCGTATCGCCGACGGCCCCACCGCCGGTTCCATCGCGGGCTCCACGCTCACCCTCGACCGCGCCTTCAAGCGCGCGCTCACGATCGACGGACTGACCGTCGCGCAGGCCGTACAGGCGCTGTCCGGCAACCCGGCCCGGCTGCTCGGCGTCGCCGACCGCACCGGCTCGATCGAGGCGGGCAAGGACGCGGACCTGGTCATCCTGGACGCCGCGTACGACCTGGTGGGCGTGGTGCGGCGCGGGGAATGGGTGGTGCGGCCGGCGGGGGTGTGAGGCGGCGTACGGGACTGCGGGGCGGAGGTTTGGGGGGCGTACGGACGGCGTACGGGACAGCGGGGCGACGCAGTACGAGGCGGCGTTCAGGACAGCGGGGCGGCACGCCTGCGCCTGAGTGACCTGAGCGACGCACGGTAGGGCCGAACGGGCTCCGGCACGTGCCACATGGCCGGTTCGGAGTGCCCGGACCGGTGCAGACCGTGCGGCGGTCGGCCCAAGGGCTGGGCCAACCACCGCTCGCGATGGCATGATCGCTGCGCACTCGCGCGCCAGCGCACCGGTCCGTCCCGTACGGACCCACCGGCCGCCGGCCCGGTGTGCCGCCGTCTGTCCACGTACGTTCCGGGGAGGGGGAACCATGATCCTCACGGTCACGCTGAACGCAGCCCTCGACATCACCTACCGCGTGCCCCGGCTCCAGCCGCACTCCACGAACCGCGTCACCGAGGTCTCCGAGCGCCCGGGCGGCAAGGGCCTGAACGTCGCCCGGGTCCTGACCGCGCTCGGCCACCGGGCGGTCGCCACCGGCTTCGCGGGCGGCGGCACCGGCGACGCGCTGCGCTCGCTGCTCGCCCAGGAGACCTCGGTGACCGACGCGCTGGTCCCGGTCGGCGGCGCGACCCGGCGCACCGTCGCCGTCGTGGACGAGTCCACCGGCGACACCACCCAGCTCAACGAGCCGGGCCCGGTCGTCACGCCCGCCGAGTGGGACGCGTTCATGTCCACCTACCGCGAACTGCTCTCCGGCGCACGGGCGGTGGCCCTGTGCGGCAGCCTCCCGCCGGGCGTCCCCGTCGACGTCTACGCGCGACTGACCCGCGCCGCCCGTACGGCGGGCGTACCCGTCCTCCTGGACACCAGCGGCGAGCCGCTGCGCCGCGGCCTGGCCGCCCGCCCCGACCTCGCCAAGCCCAACGCCGACGAACTGGCCGCCCTCACCGGCTCCACCGAACCGCTGCGCGCGGCCCGCGACGCCCGCCGCCGCGGCGCCCACACGGTGGCCGCCTCCCTGGGCGCCGACGGCATGCTCGTGGTCACCGCGGACGGCGCCTGGCAGGCCGCCCCGCCCCGCCGCATCGCCGGCAACCCGACCGGCGCCGGCGACTCCGCGGTGGCCGGCCTGCTCTCCGGCCTGGTCGAGGACCTGCCCTGGCCGGCCCGCCTGGCGCGCGCGGTGGCCCTGTCGGCGGCTACGGTACGGGCTCCGGCGGCCGGGGAATTCGACCGGGACACGTACGAAGAGCTGCTGGGGCGGGTGACGGTGACGGAGCATCCGGTGGCGGCGTAGGGGCGCGCAGGGAGCGTGGGGGCGCAGGGGCCGTGGCGAGGTGAGAGCCGTGGCGGCCTCTTGTGAGTGCCACCGAGTGCTGCTGCGGCGTGCCGCCGAGCGCCGCGTCTCAGCGCCGCACGTGCCCCGCCTTGAGGTAGACCCGGTCGAGGTTGACCTCGCACTGGTCGCCCTGCTCGCAGGAGATCTTGATGGTGTTGGTGCCCTTGTTGAGGGTGATCCACCGGAACGTGGTCGTCCAGCCCTTGTCCCAGGCGCCCTCGGCGCCGTGCGCGAAGTTCGACATGTTGATCTGGTCGGGCTTGCCGCCGTTCACCCCGAGGGACGTCTTCATGTCCTTGCCCGGCACGCCGTAGTCGACGAGCAGGGTGTACTCACCGCTCTTGGGGACGTCGACCGACCAGGTGGCGGAGGCGCCGACCTTGTTCAGCGACACGTAGGCGCCGTTCGCCGCCTTGGCGCCCGGCACGGACTTGTCGGTGCTCGCCTCCGGGCTGAGCGAGAGCGACGCCGCGGCCTCCTTCGGCAGCGGTCCCTGGGACGGCTTGCCGGACGGCTTGTCGCTGGGCTTGACGGACTCGCCGGCCGTCGGGGTCGGGTCGGCGCCGCCCGCTTCGTCCTTCTTCTCACCGTTGCTGTTGGTGATCATGGCCACGCCGATGCCGATGCAGACCACCGCGACGACCGAGACCGCGCCGATCAGCAGCCCCTTGTGGTTGCGCCGGGGCGCGCCGCCGTTGCCGTGGCCCGGGGGCGGGCCCTGGCGGGCGTTGTCGCCGCCCGGGAGCGTCTCGGGGGCCGCGTAGTGGGCGTTCTGCTGCCCGTACGGCGGCTGGTTCTGCTGACCGTACGGCGGCTGCTGCGCGGGGACCTGCTGCTGGCCGTACTGCCGCTGGCCGTACTGGCGCTCGCCGACCGTACGCACCTGGTTGTACGACGCACGCGGTACGCCCGGCCGGCGCGCTGCCGAGCCGTCGCCCGCCGCGCCCTGCGCGCCGCCCTCGCCGCCCTCGGAGCGGTAGAGGTGGGCGAACGGGTCGTCGTCCTCGGGCGTGCCCGCACCGTTGTTGCCGGCCGTCATTCCGTGTCACTCCCCAGCGGTCTGTGCGAGATGGCTGTGCTGATCTTCGGGCCCCCGGCGGCGCCCCGCCGCATCGGCGCAGCCTACCCCTTTCGAGCGATGCCACGCCGAGCCGGAACGGCCAGCGGATCGCTACGGAAACGTGCGGCGGAGGCCCTGCGCGCCCCGGGCAGGAGGCGTGACGCAGCAGTCCGGGGCGCACCGGGGCACCGGACCGCGCGTTCGGTCAGCGCACAACCGGTCGGCCCGCGCCCCCGCTCACCCCGCGCGCCGGCTCGCCTTCGAACGGGACCGCTTCTCGACGTACATCCGCTGGTCGGCGGATTGCAGGACCTCCTCGGCCGACATCCCGCAGGCCGCCCATCCGATCCCGAAGCTCGCGCCGACCCGTACGCCGCGCCCGTCCACCCGGATGGGCGGGATGATGCCGTTGCGCAGCCGGACCGCGAGGTCCTGCGCGTCGGCCTTGCCCAGGCCGTCCGCGAGCACCACGAACTCGTCACCGCCGAGCCGGGCGACCGTGTCGCCGTCCCGCACCCCGTTGGTCAGCCGCCGGGCCACCTCGATGAGCACCGCGTCACCCGTGTGGTGCCCGAACCGGTCGTTGATCGACTTGAAGCCGTCCAGGTCGCAGAAGAGCACCGCGAGCCCCTTGGCGCCGTCGTCCTCCGGCCCGTCCGACGGCGCGACGACGTGGACGTGGTGGTCGTACGGCCCGGCCGGCCCCCGCTCCGGGCCGTCGGCGGCGTCGTACCCGTCGAAGACCTCGGGGCCGTCCGAGCCGAACCCGTGCGCCTCCTGGAAGGCGGCGACCGACGCGGCGGAGGCGGCGGAGGCGTACGCGTCCGCGTCCGAGCCGGGCGGGCGCGAACACAGCCGGGCGCCGAGCCGGGCCCGCAGCTCGGCGCTGTTGGGCAGGCCGGTCAGCGCGTCGTGGCTGGCGCGGTGCGCGAGCTGGAGTTCGTGGCGCTTGCGCTCCTCGATGTCCTCGACGTGGGTGAGCAGGAAGCGCGGGCCGTCGGCGGTGTCGGCGACGACGGAGTTGCGCAGCGAGACCCACACGTACGTGCCGTCGCGGCGGGCGAGCCGCAGCTCGGCGCGGCCCCCTCGGCGGAGGTGCGCAGCAGGGTGCCGATGTCCTCGGGGTGGACCAGGTCGGAGAAGGAGTAGCGGCGCATCGCGGAGGCCGGGCGGCCCAGCAGGCGGCACAGCGCGTCGTTCGTACGGTGGAGCCGGCCGTGCTGGTCGCCGCCCATCTCGGCGATGGCCATGCCGCTGGGCGCGTACTCGAACGCCTGCCGGAAGCTTTCCTCACTGGCGCGCAGGGCCTGCTGCTCGCGCTCCAGGCGGACCAGCGCGCGCTGCATGTTGGCACGCAGCCGGGCGTTGCTGATCGCGATGGCGGACTGGAACGCGTACATCTGCAGCGCCTCCTGCCCCCACGCGCCGGGGCGGCGGCCGTTGCGCGGCTTGTCGACGGAGAGCACGCCGAGCAGCTCGCCCCCGCCGTTCGCGGCCGTGTACATGGGCGCGAAGAGGCGGTCCATCGGGTGCCACTCGTCGGGGAAGCGCGGCTCGGGCCCGGCGGCGTGCCACTGGGGCACGTCGTCATCGTCCAGCACCCAGCCCTCGGTGTGCGGGATGAAGCACAGGCCGCCCCAGCGTTCGGCCATGTTCAGCCGGCGGTCCCACGAGCCGCGGGAGCCGACCCGGCCCGCCATGAGGGCCTCGGCACCGGCGCTGCCGGCCACCGCGGCCACCACGAGGTCACCGTCCGGCCGCACGAGGTTGACCGCGGCCAGCTCGTACCCGAGCCCCGTGATCACTCCGTCGGCGACGGTCTGCAGGGTGTCTGCAAGGCTGCGTGCGGTGTTCAGTTCGGCGACCACTTGGTGCAGCTGCCTCAGGGTCGCAAGACGGACGTATGGCTCCGACTCGGTCTCCATCGCTCGCTCTCCCCGAGACCTCGACAGCAACTCCAGGATTCTGTGTCGTCCGATTGCCACGGCCACTGAATCACAGTGAGCTGTTCACTCGGTACACAGGGTCAACAATTACCGGCTGCTGTGACTCAAGTCACAGAGCGTGGCGGCCATTTGATGATCTTCAAATAGGCGCCGTTGGAGGCACTTCTACAATTCCTGAACGCAAATCCGGACGCACGACGCACTCGTCCGCCGGACCTAGGCCACGCCTGGTCCCCGGGCCCGATGCGAGCAGCCTACGGCCCCCGTTAGCGTTCATGGCGTGTTCACGAAAACCTCCGCCGCCACGCCCGGCGATCGCCCCGCGGCGCCCGCCACGCCACTCTCCGCGCCCGGTGAAGGGTCGATCCCCCATCCTGGAGGGGTGAGTGACGACGAGTTCCGCGCCGCCCTGTCCCGGCTCGCCGCCGGGGTCGTACTGATCACCGCGCACGATCCGGAGGACGGACCGCGCGGCGAGGACGTGGGCATGACCGCCACGGCCTTCATGTCGGTGTCGCTGGAACCGCCCTTGGTGATGGTGAGCGTTCGCAACGACTCCCGTATGGACGACCTTCTGGTGCATCAGCCCCTCTGGGCGGTTTCGGTGCTGTCGCAGGGGCAGCGGCACATTGCGGGCCGGTTCGCCATGAAGAACCGCATCAGCGACCGACTGCTCTTCGAGGACATTCCTACGGAACGGGGCGAACAGGCCGGAGCCCCCTGATCGGCGACGCCCTGGCCCACCTGGAATGCCGCACGGAACAGCGGGTCGTGGCCGGCGATCACACGCTGGTGATCGGACGCGTACTGGCGGCGGACGTGGCGGGGGACGACAAGGGGCCGCTGACGTACTTCCGGGGGAAGTATCGGCATTTGGGGTGAGGGGGCCGGAGGGCAGGGGCTACGGGGCTACGGGGCTACGCGGGCCGTAGGCCGCTGCCGAGGAGGGGCTCGGAGGCTCGGAGCCTTCAACTCCAGTCGCGGCCGGAGCGGCCGCGCTTGACGTCGCCGCGCTGCTTCTTCTCCCGCAACCGGCGTTCGTTGATCCCGCGCGGTATCCGGCTCTTGCGCCGGGGCTTGGGCGGCGGCGCGGTGACCTCGGCGAGGAGCGAGGCGAGCCGTACGGCGGCGGTCTCCCGGTTGCGCCACTGGGAACGGTGCTCGGAGGCCCGTACGGACACCACTCCGCCGTTCAGCAGGCGGCCGCGTTCGGCCAGCCGCTGGAGCGCCCGTTCCTTCCACACCTCGGGCAGCGCATCGGTGGCCGCGACGTCGAAACGCAACTCCACCTGACTGTCCGACGTGTTGACGTGCTGCCCGCCGGGCCCCGAGGAACGCGTGAAACGCCACACCAGCTCGGCCTCCGGAAGAGCGACCGAACCGCGGATGACATAGGGCCCTGACATGCCCTCATGATCCCGCGTCCACCCGCTCCCGTCACCTTCTTTTGCCGCATCCCCCGGCCGCCCGCCTTCGCACGTGGTCCCTTCCCGCCCCCGGCATCAGGAATTGGCAAAGAAAGTAAAGGGAGCTGGAACCCGACGGTCCCTTCATCGCGTTGTGCAGGGTGACGGTAGCTTCGTCCGCAGTACGGAGCCCGACGATTCGACGAGGAAAGGGACATCCCCATGGCTGTAAGCCTGTCCAAGGGCGGCAACGTCTCGCTCACCAAGGAGGCACCGGGCCTGACCGCCGTCACGGTCGGCCTCGGCTGGGACGTCCGCACCACCACCGGCACGGACTTCGACCTCGACGCGAGCGCCATCGCGGTCAACACGAGCGGCAAGGTCTACTCGGACCAGCACTTCGTCTTCTTCAACAACAAGGTCACGCCGGACCAGTCCATCGAGCACACCGGTGACAACGTCACCGGTGAGGGCGAGGGCGACGACGAGCAGATCAAGGTCAACCTGGCGGCCCTCCCGGCCGACATCGACAAGATCGTCTTCCCGGTCTCGATCTACGACGCCGAGAACCGCAGCCAGAACTTCGGCCAGGTGCGCAACGCCTTCATCCGTATCGTCAACCAGGCCGGCGGCGCCGAGATCGCCCGCTACGACCTGAGCGAGGACGCGGCCACCGAGACCGCCATGGTCTTCGGCGAGCTCTACCGCAACGGCGCCGAGTGGAAGTTCCGCGCCGTCGGCCAGGGCTACGCCTCCGGCCTGGTCGGCATCGCGAAGGACTTCGGCGTCAACGTCTGACCCCGAACTTCCCTCCCCGACGCAGCCCCCTCCGGAGCACCCCGCCCCAGACCGGCCTGCGCCTCGGAAAGCCATACCCCGCACCCCGCCAGGACCTTGGTCTTGGCGGGGTGCGGTGCATTGGGGGCGGCTTGGTGTGGGGCGCGGTGCTTGCGGAGGGGCGGGAGCTCGGGGGGGGGGGCGGGAGCGTCGCTCGGGCTGAGAGGGGCCGAAGCTCGGGGCCGGAAGCGTCGCTCGGGCTGAGAGGGGCGGGCGGCCGGCCCTCCGACCCTCCCCTTTACAGCTCGTCCAGGTCGACCGCCTCAGCCATGGCGCGGTATCCCGCGTCGCTCGGGTGCAGGTGGTCGCCGACGTCATAGGCCGGGGCCAGGCGGTCCCGGTCGGCCGGGTCGGCCAGGGCCCGGTCCAGGTCAACGACCTCGTCGTACTCGCCGGAGGTGCGTATCCACTCGTTGAGCGCGTCCCGCTTGGCCTCGCCCCGCTCGGAGTAGTACCCGGCGCCCTTGAACGGCGTCACCGTCGCACCGATCACCTTCACCCCCGCCGCGTGTGCCTGGCGGATCAGCGAGCGATGCCCCTGGATGAGCTGGGCGAGCGACACGTCCGGAGCCGGGCCGCCGGGCCAGTCCGGCGAGACGCTGGCACCGATGTCGTTGATCCCCTCCAGCACGATGACCGTGCCCACGTCCGGCTCACCGAGCACGTCGTGCCGGAAGCGGGCCACGCCCTTCTCCCCGGCCCACGTCGAGTCCGCGGTGACCCGGTTCCCGCTGATGCCCTGGTTGAGCACACTGCGCGGGTGTCCGGTGGCCGCGAAGCGCTCCGCCAGCACGTCCGGATAGCGGCGGTTCGCGTCCACGGTCGCGCCGTAGCCGTCGGTGATGGAGTCGCCGAAGGTCACCACCGCTCTCCGGCGGGTGTCGTCCTTGCCCCCGGCGACCTCCACCCCCGACAGGTAGTACCAGGACTGGGACTGCTCGGTGAAGGCCGCGCCCCCGGTGTCCGCACGGTGGTCACCCGCCGCGCGGTAGGTCGTGGCCTGGGCCGACTGGTGGAAGGTGGCCGGCCCGGTGGGCCCGGCCAGGTACAGCGTCACGGTCAGGGACTCCAGGGCCTTGACCTTCATCGGCAGCCTGTCGCTGCGCACCTCGCCGCCCGCTGGCACGGTCACCGACTGCTGCCGCCCGAAGAGCAGCTGCCGTACGGTCCCGTCCTGCACCGTCGCCCCCTTGCCCGTACGGGCGACGGTCGCACCGGTCACCGTCAGCGGCGTCCGGCCGTAACGGTTGGACAGCTCGAAACGGGCCTGGTCACCCCCGTACTGACCCGGACCACCTGCCGGACCGTCTGGTCGGTGAAGCCCTGCGTCGACCAGTTCGGGCTCAACGCGTGCGGTGCCTGCGCGGAGGTCGCCCAGGCGCCCCGCCAGCGCTGCCCACCGCCGTGGTCACCGTCCCGCGCTTCCGCAAAGCGCCCGGTGCTCCCCTCGCCCGGCCCCGCCACGGTCCCCGATACCCCCGCCACGGGCGCCGCCGCGGCCACCGCGGCCGCCTCCCGCTCCGTACCGAGCACCGGAAGTGCCACCAGTGCCGCGGTGGCGAACAGTGCGACGCCCGCGCGTCTGGTCATGGAACCTGTCATGCTCCGTCCCCACCCTCTGCTGTGTTGCCTCGTTTGTCCGCTGACCTGTCCGTGGCCCTGCCCTTAGGCCAGACCGCTGATCTGCCCGTGAGCCTGTCCGTGGGCCCGTCCGCGCCCGCCTCCGTCCGCTACGACGACCGCGACGGCGCGGACGAACGTACGAGCGTGACACCATCAAGAACGTGATCGACCTCGGCTATTCCCTTTCCCGCCGTTTTCCGGACCCGCCGCAGACGGACTACCGCACCGCGGACGTACGGGCCCTGCGCCACGACCTCTTCTGCGGCGACGTCTACCTGGCCGACACCAAGGAGGACCGCGAGGTCCAGACCTCCTGGGGCTGGGTGCCGGTGCTGGACTTCGCCTGGGCCCTGTGCGACATCGTCGAACGGATCGACCGCGACCCCTCGGCAACCGCGCCGCTCAGCCGCAGTTCGCGGAGCTGGATTTCACCGAGTCGGCGGACCGGATGTACTTCGAACGCCGCTTCGGGTGGGTGGACGTCGACGCCGACTGGATGCCGGCCGACGAAGCCCCGCTCACCTTCCAGCACTCCGCCCTGCGCCGCGAGGCCCGCGACTTCCTGCACGACCTGATCGCCGACCTCACCGACCTGCACGACGGGCTCGGTGACAACCCGGCCGTATGGGACCTCCAGGCCCGCTTCCCCCGCGTCTGAACCCTCGCCCCCGCGCGCGCCGGCCACCCCGCTCGCGCGCTCCACTCACCCTTTCCACTCCGCCACTCCCCTCCCCGGCCGGTCTGCCGTGGACCACTCCCCGTAAACCACTCCCCATGACTTACTCCCCGCCGTACCCCCCGCTCACTCCACCCGCACCCCTATCTCCGCCGCGAATGCCGGCGCCAGGTCCATCAGCTGCGCCGAACTGATCACCGCGCCCGCCAGCCGGTCGATCCCCCGGGCGATGTCCAGCCGGGCCACCCCGCGCAGGTCCACATCGCGCATCCGTACGCCGCTGAAGTCCACCCGGGACAGCGTGCAGTCGTCGAAGCTCACCCGTTCCAGCTCCGCGCCGGCGAAGTCCGCCTCCACCAGTACGCATCCCTCGAAGGCGACGTCCTTCAGCTTCGCCTTGCGCAGATTCAGGAAATCGATCTTCCCGCCGCGCACCACCACCCGCTCCAGCGCCGCCGCGTGCATCTGGACGCCGCCGAGCCGCGCGTCCAGAACCTCGACATCCCTCAGCGACGCCTGCGACAGGTCCGTCCCCACGCCGCGCACTCCATCCAGCACGCTGTCGATGAACCGCGCCCGGCTCAGGACCGTTTCGTCCAGCGCGCACCGCCGCAGAGCGCAGTCCATGAACCGGGCCCCGCGCCCCGGCTGCCCCGTCAGGTCGGCGTCCGCGAACTCCAGCCCGTCGTAATCCCCCTCGGTCTCCAACTCGGCGTCCGCATACGCCTGGAGCTCCGGCAGCCGCACCGTCGGCCGCCGCACCTCCCGCACCGAACGCCCCGATCCGCCCTGCCGCACCGGCCGCCCCGTCCCGCCGTCACGCTCCCTCACGTCCGCCCACCGCCTTCCTGACCTTCCGTCCCGAACCCAACCGCACGACCAACTGACCCCATCGTGAACCACCCCACTGACAATTCCCCGGACCAGCCGGCTGACCAGGGAAAACGGCCCTCGGACCGCAAGAGCCGACTGCCCCTCGCGCCACGTCATCGGACGTCAGCCCGCATCACCCCGCATCAGCTCATGACAGCTCACCTCTACGGACCGGAAGACCCAACCTTGACCTCAACCAAGGTTGAGGAAACAGAGTGAGGGCCAACGGCACGGCCACCCGCCCCGCCGGCCCGCCCGGCGGGCAGCCACCACCCGCACCAGGAGAACGCCATGCACGCAGTCCGGTTGCACGCCTTCGGCCCCGCCGAGAACCTCGCGTACGAGCAGGTCGAAGATCCCCGCCCGGGCCCCGGCCAGGTCCGGATCGCCGTGGCGGCGGCCGGCGTCCACCTGCTCGACACAGCCCTGCGCGAGGGCCTCACCGGCGGCCCCGCACCGCTCCCCGACCTGCCGACCGTCCCCGGCCGCGAGGTCGCGGGCACGGTGGACGCCCTCGGCGAGGGCACGGATCCCGTATGGCTGGGCCGCCGGGTCGTCGCCCACCTGGGCATGAACCCCGGCGGCTACGCCGAGAAGGCCGTCGTCGATGCCGAAAAGCTGCACGACGTCCCCGGAAACCTGGACGAGGCCCAGGCCGTAGCCATGATCGGCACCGGTCGCACCACCATGGGCATCCTGCTCTTCGCCGACCTCACCGCCGACGACATCGCGATCGTCCCGGCGGCGGCCGGCGGTATCGGCTCCCTGCTCGTCCAGTACGTGAAGAACGCCGGCGCGACCGTCATCGGCCTCGCCGGCGGCCCGGCCAAGACCGAACGTGTACGGAAGCTGGGGTCCGACCTCGCCGTGGACTACAAGGAGGCCGACTGGCCCACCGGGGTACGCGCCTTCCTGGACGGGCGTGACGCCCCCGGCGCCACCCTCGTCTTCGACTCCGTGGGCGGCGCACCGGGCCGCGCCGCCGTGAACCTGCTCGCCCGCGGCGGACGCCACCTCGTCTTCGGCTGGTCCTCGGGGGGCCTGCTGACCGGCGGGCCGCTGGAGTTCGCCGACGGTGAGCTCGCCGAACGTGGCATCACCTCGGAGCACGTACTGGGCCCGGCGATGATGGCCAAGGCGGGCGGCGACCACCCGATGCGCACCCTGGAGACCGCGTCCCTCGCCGAGGCGGCGGCCGGCCGTCTCGTACCGGACGTGCAACGTTTCCCCCTGGCCGAGGCGGCGGCCGCGCACCGCGCCCTGGAGAACCGCGGCACGATGGGCAAGGTCGTCCTCATCCCGTAGCCGTAGCCCATAGCCCGTAGCCCTTCCGGCTACGCCTCACTCACCGCCCCCTTCAGCCTCACCACCTCCACCCCTCCCCCTCCCCCTCACCCCACCACCCACAACCCCCGCTCACTCGCGTTCAACCACCGCCCGCCCGCCTCCGTACACGTCACGATGTCCCCGATCCGCACGCCGAAGCGTCCAGGAAGGTAGATTCCCGGCTCGACCGAGAAGCACATTCCGGGCACCAGCGGCAGCTGCTCGCCCTCGACCAGGTACGGCGGCTCGTGGGTGAGGGCGCCGATCCCCCGGCCCGTACGGTGGGCGAAGTACTCGCCGTAGCCCGCCGCGTTGACGACCCGCCGGGCCGCGCGGTCGATCTCCTGGCAGGCCGCCCCCGGGCGGACCGCCTCGAAGGCGGCCTGCTGCGCCTCCCGTACGACGCCGTGCACCTTGCGTTCCTCGGCCGACGGCGGCCCTACGTGCACGGTCCGCCCGGTGTTCGAGCCGTAACCGTCCCGCAGGCCAGCGAGATCGAGCACCACCATGTCACCGTCGGCGATGACCCGGTCGCCCGCCTCGTGCCGCGGGTCGGCCCCGTTGGGCCCCGACCCGACGACCGCGAAGGCGACGACCTCATGGCCGTTTTCAGCCAGCAACCGTGCGACGTCCGCCGCGACTTCGCTTTCCCGCCGCCCGGCGAAGCGCAGCCCGAGGACCGCCTCGTACGCGGCGTCCGAGGCCGCCGCCGCGGCTGCCAGCCGTTCCACCTCGAAGGTGTCCTTGACCGCACGCAGCATCGGCAGCGCCTCCGTCACCGCGAGATACGAGGTCCCCGGCGCGGCGCGCTGCAACGCCAGCAGGTCACGGGCCCACGTCATGTCCGAAACGCCGTAACGCCCGGCCGGCTCCAACCACTTCGCAAGGAGGGCGTACGGATCCGCCCCTCCGCCCAGGCGGCCACCGACAGCGCGCCCGCCCCTGCGGCCTGCTCCGCGACGGGCCGCTCGTCCGCCGGTACCAGCAACCGTGGCTGCCCCCGCACGGGCACGATCAGCGCGGTCACCAGCCCCCTGAAGCGCGCCGGCGTGTAACCGCACAGCCACACCATCAACGGCCCAGGCGTCACGATCGTCCCCGCCAGCCCCGCGTCCTCCGCGGCGCGGGCCGCCCGCGTCAACCGCCGCCCGTAGTCCTCGGCCCTCATCGAAGTCGCCATGGCGAGAACCTACGCCTCTACGCGCGAGCCCCACCCCGTCCAACACGTCACAGAAAGGCCGCGGGCAGCGCCCCGGGCCGCCCCCTCCGCCGCACCCACCGAACCGGGCACAAGATATCGGGTACGGGACCATGCGGTCCTCCTAACGTCATAGACGTAAGGGAAGGAGATCCGGAGTGCTGGAACGGCTGAACGAGGCCCTGGAACACATCGAGGCGCACATTCGCGGCCGGATCGAGGTGACCGAACTGGCGAGAATCGCCATGACGTCGGACTACCACTTCCGTCGCATGTTCTCCGCGCTCGCCGGGATGCCGTTGTCGGAATACATCCGCCGCCGGCGGCTCACGGTCGCGGGAGCCGAAGTCCTCGCCGGAGACCGGACACTGCTGGACATCGCGGTGCGGTACGGATACGGCTCGGGTGAAGCGTTCGCGCGGGCTTTTCGCGCCGTACACGGCGTGGGCCCGGGAGAGGCCCGGCGGGACGGCGCTCCGCTGCACGCCCAGCCCCGGATGTCCTTCCGTCTCATTGTCGAAGGAAGCAGCAGTATGCGATACCGGATCGTGGCGAAGGAACGGTTTCACGTCGTGGGAAAGAAGGCGCGGGTCCCGCTCGTCCATGAAGGGGCGAACCCGGCGATCGCGGAGTTCGTCCGGAGTATCGGCCAGGAGACGATACGGCGGATCGCCGCTCTCTCCGACCAGCAGCCGGAAGGCGTCGTAGCCGTGTGCGACGACCTCGACCCCAGCCGCGCGGAGGGCACCGACCTCGACTACTACCACGGTGTGGTGACCCAGGCGGACGCGCCGGACGACCTGGACGCGCTGGTCGTCCCGCCGGGCACCTGGGCCGTTTTCGAGCATTCCGGGCCGTTCCCGGAAACGCTGCAGATTCTGTGGCGCGACGTGTTCACCCAGTGGTTTCCGTCCAACCCGTACCGGAGCAGGCCGGGCCCTGAAATCCTCCGCACCCGCCTCTCGGAAAACGGAAACGAGGCAGACGCGGAACTGTGGATTCCGGTGGAACGGATGGCGATTTCCGACTGACGCGGCCCGTCCGGCCTCGTTGTCCTATGCCTCGGCGGCTATGGGGTCGGTGCCGGGGCCCGGGGCGGCCTGGGAGCTGTGCACCGCCGAGAGGAAGTAGGCCGCAGCCACCGGGTTCTCGGCAAAGGGCGGTTCCAGCCGGGCGGCCCTGATGAGCAGCCCTATGGGGGACTCCCGTTTGTACAGCAAGACGTCCTCGGCCTCCCGGGACGGCATCGGCGACGGCAGATGGGCTATGCCGTCGTCGGTGAGCCACCTGCTGATTTCGGAGGCCCGGCCGATGCTGAGACGGCCCCATTCGGCGTTGTACTGCTCACGCAGCCAGCCCATGGAGACGGCTGCCACCCCGTTGCCGTCGTCCAATTCGCGCCAGACGGCTTCCCGGTCCCGGTCCCGCATAGTCCCCTCGCCCTGATGTAACGGATGACGGGATTGTCGCATCAGTGCCTCCCGGCACCGGACGGGGGCGGTGCTGGCCGGGGCCTTGGGCGTCATGCGTTAGCGCAGCGTTAGTCGGGCGACGGCGAAAAAACAGCGGTGGCCGGCAGTCTTGTTCTCACCAACCGACGCCGAACGGGGAGAAAAAATGTCGCACCTCACCACTCTTGGTCACGTCCGCAAGGCCGCCGCCGCCGTGGTCATCGCCGCCGCCGCATTCGGGCTCACCGCCTGCGGCCAGGGCGGCGACAGCAAGGCCGCTTCCTCACCGTCGACGGCCTCGTCCGCGTCCTCGTCGTCCACTTCCTCGTCGTCCGCCTCCGATGGCGACCGGCAGGCGCCCGCCACCTCGACCAAGACCACCCAGAAGACCTCCCACGGCGCGTCGTCGAGCGCAGCCAAGGAGACGGGGGAGCGCTGCACGAACAAGTTCGACTACGCGGACGACCCGAGGTCCAACGCCGAGATCAACAGCATCGGCGCAGAAACCGGCCACTGCCCGACCCCCAAGAAGAAGAACGCCACACCGCCCGGCACCCCCAAGAAGCCCGGCGTCAGCTGCACCAACCAGATCAACTACGCAGGCGACCCCCGGTCCAACGCCGAAATCAACACCATCGGCGACAAGACCGGCTACTGCCCGCCGATCAAGCACTAAGGGGCTCTCGCGGTACGCCCCTCGTCTCGCCCCCAGCAGAGCATGTCCGTCTCTGCTGGGTACTCGTCACAGATGACGACACGAAAGGCCAAGACCGGCACGTTCGCGGTCGCAACCTGCGTCGCCATCACCCTGATTCTGCAGTACGAGACAGAAGCGTCCTGGCTCCGCTCCGCCCTGTGGGGAGCCCTGGCCACGCCACTCGCCTTCTGGATGTCCTGGGTGCGGACCCGCATGAACGAGCACGCCAGGGGTGGGGCCGCCGCCACTCACGCTGACGCACGGCCCGGCCGGCGAACGATCCCCGGCATCCCCACCCGCCTCCTCCTGTCGGAGATACGGGCGTTCCCCGGACGGATCACCCCGACCCGGTGACGCTCAGCGGCGCGACGTCACCGAGAAGGCGACACCGACTGCGCCTTGTTGCTCACGCGGGCCGTCTATACCCTCGACCTGACGGGTCGTCAGGTAAGTCGCCGGCGCGGCGACCGCTGAGAGGGGCCTCATGACTGGCCAGACGAACGGTACGCACGGCACCACCGACACCACCGACATCCCCCGCGTGATCAGCGTCGACGACCACGTGATCGAACCGGCGCACCTCTTCGAGACCTGGCTGCCCGCCAAGTACCGCGAGCTCGGGCCGAAGCCGTTCACCGCCGGCATCGGCGAGCTGGCGTACGTCGGCGGCAAGTACAAGTTCACGACCGATCCGGCCGGCCAGCTGACGGACTGGTGGCGGTACGAGGGAGACCTCTTCCCGTACAAACGGATCATCGCGGCCGTCGGGTTCTCCCGGGACGAGATGACGCTCGACGGCATCACTCGCGAGCAGATGCGGCGCGGCTGCTGGGACCCGAAGGCGCGCCTCGCGGACATGGACCTCAATCATGTCGAAGCGTCGCTGTGCTTCCCGACCTTTCCCCGGTTCTGCGGGCAGACCTTCGCCGAGGCCCGGGACAAGGAAGTCGGCCTGGCGTGCGTCCGTGCGTACAACGACTGGATGGTGGAGGAATGGTGCGGGGGCAGCGGCGGTCGGCTGATTCCGCTGTGCCTGATCCCGTTGTGGGACGTAGATCTCGCCGTGCGCGAGATTCGGCGTAATGCCGCCCGAGGGGTGCGTGCCGTGACCTTCAGCGAGATCCCCACCTACCTGGGGCTGCCGAGCATTCACTCAGGCTACTGGGATCCATTCTTCGCGGAGTGCGAGGCGACGGGGACGGTCGTGTGTATGCACATCGGCTCGTCGTCACAGATGCCTGCGGCCTCGCCGGATGCTCCACCGGCCGTGCAAGCGTCGCTTTCCTTCAACAACGCCATGGCGTCGATGATGGACTTCCTCTTCAGTGGCGTCCTGGTGAAGTTCCCCCGACTGAAGCTGGCGTACGCGGAAGGGCAGATGGGCTGGATTCCGTACGCGCTGGAGCGAGCGGACGACGTGTGGGAGGAGCACCGCGCCTGGGGCGGCGTCCGCGACCTGATCCCAGAGCCGCCCTCCACGTACTACTACCGGCAGATCTTCTGCTGCTTCTTCCGCGACAAGCACGGCGTCGCGTCGATCGAAACGGTTGGCGTCGACAATGCCACCTTCGAGACCGATTATCCGCATGTCGACTCGACATGGCCGCACACCAAGAAGGTGGCCGCAGAACACGTCGCCGGAATGCCGCCGGACGTGGCTTACAAGGTCCTCCGGGGAAACGCGATCCGGATGCTCGACCTGGATTTCGACAAGACGCGGTGATGGCGGGCGGGCAAGTGTCCCTTCACCCAAGGTCCCCGCGCCTCGTGAGATCGCGTCGCGGCTCGGCATCGCGGCGGGTGAATCTGTGCGTCCGCATGGCGTACGAGTTCCTCGCCGACGGGAAGCCGGTGCGGCAGGCGACCAACTGAGAGCTGTACCGCATCATCGAGGGCACGATCGTGGTGCTGCCCGAGGGTGGGCGGCCGTACGGAGGATGGCCGGTCGGGGCGGCGGACATCATCGTGCCGCACGCGCACTGCGAGATCGTTTACGAGGCCCCCGCCGAACGCCGTACGTAGAGTGATCCGGACCCGCACGGCCGGCACGACTTCTCCGGGGACCCAGGTGACATCTCTCCTCACGCAGTTCAAGCTCGACCTCTCCCGCTGGTACGTGCGCTACGCCCCCGGCACGCTCGGCAAGGCCGGCATCGTGGAGTCCTATCTGAACGCCGGACTGCGCGACCACCCACGCATCCGCCGGGCCCGTACGCGCTTCGGCGCGACGTTCGTCACCGACACCCAGGACCTGATCCAGCGGTACATCTACCTCTTCGGGGTGTGGGAGCCGCACCTGACGCGGTGGCTGGAGCGTCGGCTCCGGCCTGGCGACGTCTTCGTGGATGTGGGCGCGAACATCGGCTACTACAGCCTGCTCGCCTCACGGTTGGTCGGTACGGAGGGGGCTGTGGTTGCTCTGGAGGCGTCCCCCGACTTCCACCGCGTGCTGCGCAAGCAGGTGGCGATCAACGGGTGCGGAAACGTTCGTGCGGTGAACGCCGCGATCTCGGACCGCGAGGAGATGCTCACCTTCATCCTCGCCAGCTCGCACAACATGGGGGCCAACAGCATCGTGCCGTATGCCGGTGAGGCCGAGTCCACCTTCGAAGTGGCTGCTCAGCCGCTGTCGGACGTCCTCCGCCCTGATGAGATCGCGCGAGCGCGAGTGATCAAGATCGACGTGGAGGGCGCGGAAGGCTCCGTTGTACGGGGGCTGGTCCCGCTGCTCGACCAGCTTCGGCCCGACGTGGAGCTGGCCATCGAGGTGACGCCGCAGCGGATGCTCGAACTGGGCGAGTCGGCCGAGGAATTGCTGGGCGCGCTGCGGACGAACGGTTTCCACATGTATCGCCTTCAGAACGACTACACCGCCAGCCGTTATCCGGCAGCCCTGCGACGCACATCAGCGGTGCCGGTCCGGTGGCGGGAGCCGATCACCGAGGAGAGCGAGCTGCTCTTCTCCCGCATTGACGCTGAAGTCCTGCCGTAGATTCGGGAGTGGACGGTGCAGCCATTGCGCCGGTACGCCAACACGTCATCGCCTCGACTCCACCAAGGGCTCAGCCGAAGGGCGTCGCGGGCGCCTTGCCGTCGGTGTGTGTCCCGCCGGGCGAGGTCTGCGCTGGGGTGGACAGCGGTGAATACGGCGAGGCGGGCTGAGATCCCTCCTGAGGCATCGTGTGGTCCGGCTCGTCGAACGTCACGCTGTTCAGCAGCGCCACGATGTCGGAACAGTATGCGTCCCAATGCCCCTCGCACGGCGTCGTGAGGTTGAAGGAAACGAGACACTGCTCCTGGCCCTCCACCCCCTCGGGTACCGGAAGGTACACCTGCATTTCTGCCATCGGCAGGTTCAGGTCTTCCCCCGATGCGGAGGTTTCAGCGGGAATGTGGAAGCCGTTCACGCCCGTCAGCACCGCTGCAGGCCCGACCGGGGTGTCGAATACCGTTCCGGCCCAGGAATCTCCCCGCGCGGCGATCAGAGCACGCACCATGCCGTCCGCCGCGACTGCCGCATCCCCGAATGCGAAGGGCGTCACCGTGACGAGCAAGGTGCCGAGGGACAGTTCACCTTCGTAGGAGCGTAGGCAGGTTCCCGCGTACAGTGTTCCGGACTCTTCGAGTGCCTGCGACACCTTCTGCAGGTTAGCCACAAGGTTCTCGTAGGCTACGGGTCTCGCTTCGAGAGCTTCCCTTGAGACGCGCGTGATGAGTTCCTGCCGTGCTTCTTCGACGGTCATCCCTATGGGAATTTCCGTGAAGCCCGCAGGTGCGATGAATTCCAACTTCAGCTGCCCGTCTGGTCGTGGTGCGGCCCCGCAGGAGGGGGAGGAGGGGAAGGCGGCGAGACGGGGAACTGGGCCGCCTGCTGACGGCGGAAACGCTCAAGCAGTTGCAGGTTCTCTTGATGCCAGCGCCTCGTGTACCGCGGCCCGAGAGCTGCCCCGGCCAGGCACAGAAGGCCGACGAGGCACGAGCCCACTGCCGTCGGCACCGTCTCACGAACGGCCCACGCCAGCGCGAAGAAACCGGCGGCGAGGACGCAGCACACGCCGATCAGCCGAGCCGGGCGCCACCCCTCATAGGCTTTGACCTGCCTCTGCGCACGCGCAGCACGCTCCGGGTGGATCAGCGGCGGGACAGTGGCCGACGGATCGTGGGAGGCAGTCCCTGGCCAAGGCTGAGCAACGGCGCTCCACGAGCCGGCTGCCTGCACGCGCGCCAGGGTCGCCTGGGCGCGCTGCCGGGCCCCCGGGCTGTCGTCGCGCGTGAACAGCAAACGGCGCTGCCCTCGTCCGTAAGGCTCGTCCGCACTGAGCGCATAGCCCGACTCCGCGCCGATCCAGGTAATCCGGTCAGCACGCATCGCCCCGAACCCGGTGAAGACGACTTCGACAGTCGGGCGTCCGTCGAAACGTGCTGCTACCGCCGCCTCGTCCTCGTCTCTCATGCTCTTCTCTCACCCGCCGTCGTTGCTGTCCCGGTCTTTCGCGCTGCCCTTCTTCCACGCATTCTCCATGGCGACCAGCAGAGGGCCGGCACCGGGAATTCCCATCTCTACGGCCTGACGGCGGTCCGTCGGCTTGAAGTTCTCGAACACGGACGGGTCCCCGAACAGCCCTGCCCAGGAGTCGACCAGCCCGAAGTTGGAGGCCGCGTCCGCCGCACGGCTCTTGAATATCGCGGTGCCCAGCTTGCCGCCGACGCGGACTGCACCACCGAACGGGATCGTGCCCAGCGCATCCTGCGCCAGCGTCCGGTTCGACACGACATCTTCTCCGCCCGCCATACGAGCGGTGCCGTGCAGTACGAGCGCTCCTGCCGCGAAGCCGGACGATGTGACCTCCAGGCCGGCGGCCAGCGGCCCTAGAACGATCTCCGAGGGAGGAAAGACGAGACCGAGAGCAGCGATACCCACTCCGGCAGCGCCGAGTATGGCACTGACCGTCGACAGGACATCACCGACGGCAGCAATGGCATTGGCGTGATTCTTCACCCAATCCCAGGCTTGATGCGCCAGAAGGGAATTAGCCTCGGCCAGCGACTTGATGGCGTCGCCGATTCGGTCCAGCAACCCCGGCTCGTCGGGAGCTTCTTCCGCGGCTTTGCGTACCGCCTCAGCGATCTTCTCCGCAGCCTCGTCATGCTGCTGCTTGAGGCGTTTCGCGTCCTCGATGAGAGTGTTGAGAGCGTTTCTGGCAGCATCAAGCTCTTTGACTGCCCGGTTCAGCCGCTGCTCTGCGTTGTGCAGCTCTTCATCGGTGTCGAATGTCTGCCCTGCCAGCCCCAGGTTCGGGTTCCCCTCAGCGTCCCGCACGCGCGAACGAGCGGTTACCGCGCGGGCCTCCAGGTCAGCCGACCGGGACTTCATACTGCTCAGTTTCGCGGACCACTCGTTCAGCTGGAAACCGCAGTCATAGAAGCTTTGCGTCGCAGCGTCGACCAGCTTCGGCAGTTCCTTCACCTGCGCGGAAAACGCGTCCGCGGCGACGCCCTTCCACGCGTCCCCGCCGCGGGTGATGGAGTTCAGGGTCTGCCAGACCGAACTCAGGTTTCTGTGCGCCTCGAACGACTGGTCCGTGAGTGCACGCACCGCCGAGAGGCTTCCGGGGGCCGGATCGAAGCCGAGTCCCGGGAATCCTGCAGCCTCGGTAGGTATCTTCCCGCCACCGCTCATGGGCCCCCTACCCGAAGACCCGGGACGTGCCACCGGGTGCCGATGCCGATGCCGAATGCGGCGACGAGGAACCGGGGAAGTCCCCTCAAGGCCCTTGGCGAACGCTTGCTGAATTCCCGTCTCGCAAGCTCGGTACGATTCCGCAGTGGCTTCGACCGATCCGCGTACGGAGTTCGCCAGCCCGGCGATCTGCCCGATTCCGTACTTCCACTTCGACTGAAAATCGGAACAGGCGGAATCCAAGGAGTTGTGCCCCAGCTGCCCTGCGGTGGCTTGATCCATCTTGCGCGTCACGGTCCGCATCCCGATGACGCTCTCGTCGAGCTTTCGCGAGATGGAGCCGAGTTCGTGCACATCGACTTTGAAAGTCCCCGGCAAGAGAGCCCTCCCCTTTTCTCCTGCGCATGTCTGCCGTACAGGCAGAGCAGCCTAACAGCGACAAGATCCCGGCGGGGCGGGGAGGGCCAACCATTACCACGCCTTAACGGAGGGAGTGGTGTGGCGGGGGCCGTTGTGCAGCAACCCAGCCTGGTTCCGAGCAACGTTCATCCGCCACCGCGACATGGCATTGTCGTGTCGGTATCCGGGCCCGGCGGGCCAGATGGCGGAGAGCGGCTGAAGGGGAGTCCGACATCCCCCTCAGCCGCTCTCAAGTAGTGACTACGCGGTCCCGTACCGCCAATCATTCATCGCCGCCAGAACCCGAGCGCGCGCCTCCACCACCGCGAACCGCGCCTCCCGCTCCCCCTCATGAACATGAGCCGCCTGGCTCGTCGCCTGTCCAGGCCACTTGCGGTACAGCAGCCCCGTCTCTGCGGAGAAGTGGCCGCGGCTGACCGCGCTCAGGGCCATCAGCAAGCCCGTGTCCTCGCTTGCCGGCAGGGCCATCCAGCCGCCCAGGGCCAAGAGCAGATCGCGGCGCATGAAGAGGGTCGCCGGGTGGACCTGGGCGCGGTAGTTGTGGGTCTTCCAGTGTTGGAGGACGGCGCCGCGTTCGATCGGGCCCTCGGGCGGGTCCTGGTCGAAGCCGACGGTGGAGCCGTCGGGGAGGAGGTCCAGGGCGCGGGAGGTGGCCCAGCCGAGCGAGGGGTCGGCGGTGAGGGCCTGGAGGTCGCGGGCCAGGGCGCCCGGGGTCAGCATGTCGTCGGCATCGAGCACCTTGACGTACTCGCCCTCGGCGCGGGACAGGCCCAGCGTACGAGCGATCGCCGCGCGTCCCTGCCTGCCCTGGCCGAAGGATATCCGCGGGTCGTCGGGCAGGTGGGGCGTTACGGCGTCGGTCTCGCCGTCCTCCTGGATCACCCACTGCCAGTCCCAGCCGTCGGGCAGTTGCTGCTCGGTCAGCGACTTGTACGCGTCGGCCAGGAACTTCGCGGCCGGCGGGTGGACGGCCGTGATCACCGTGATGAGGTTCGTCATCGTCACCACCGGTCCAGACGGGTCGTGAACACCAGCTCGACGCGGTCGCCGGGCATGGTCACGTCGGAGACGTCCACCACCCGCCCCTCGGTGTCGATGGAGATCTTGCGGAGCACGATCACGGAGACGCCCTTCTGAAGGCCGAGCTCCTCGGCCTCCTCTGTTGTCGGAGGCCGGGCCGTTACCCGCTCGACGATGTGGTCGATCTCGATGCCGATGGTGTGCAGCTGGCTCTGCGTGCCACCCGGCCACGGCTCGTTGGACTCGTCGAGAAGGTCCGGGTTGGCCGCCACCACGTCGTGGCCGAGGCGTGAGCACACGAGGCTGAGAGCCCCGCCCCCGTCGCGCGGGTAGGTGCGGTAGCTGCGTTCGAGCAACCGGGTGCCTACGGGTACGGCGAAGGTTGCCGCCAAGTCCTCGTCGGCCTTCGTATCGCGGTACCGGGCCTTGAAGACGAGATCGGAGACGGTGAGTCCGGTGTCGTGCTCGGTGGCGCCGGTCTGCCGGCGCTCGTCCTGTGTCGCGCGCGCCCGGTCCTTTTCCCACTGGTGACGTTCGTTGGTGCGTTCCGCGCGCTGCGGAGGCTCGCGGACGAAGTTGCCGACGCCGTGCCGCTTGTCGATCAGCCCCTCGGCCAGCAACTCACCCAGCGCGTCGCGCATCGTCGGAACGCTGGTCTTGTACTGCTTCGCCAGTGTGGTCTCCGCCGGCAGACGCTCTCCCGGCCTGAGCCGACCTGCGCGGATGCGCTGACGCAGTTCGTCAGCGATCCGCTCGTACTTCTTGGCCATGGGGTGCTCACCGTCCCTGATCGTCGGACGGTTGCAGAGTAAGTCCTGAAGAGGAGTAGACGACACCAGGACTGGGCTGTAGGGATTACTTCTCAAGAGCACCCGGGCCAGCTCTGCCGACCCGTTTACCAACACCTCGCGCCCAACACAGAACAAGGCGTCCGATGATGCCCCCAGCCACCGCCTGAAGAACCGCCGGCGGTCGGCGGGAAGTTGAGGTGAGGCGAGGTGAGACGAGATGAGTCGGGCCCGCTACCGAACGACGCAGATCCCCGGCATCGGCAGATTCCACCCGCCCTGCAGATGGACGAGCACCCGACGGGCCAGTCCCCGAACCTCAGCACAGCCTGGGTCGAGCAGCCTCAGAGCTTCCCTGCTCCACCACTCCGAGTTCTTCCGGCCGCTCATACCGGCGAAGATCGCATCAATCGCTTGAAGATCAGGGATCACCGGGCCGGCGCCACCACCGGGTCAAGTGACAGCAGAAAGCCCCAGGCCACCACCGGTGACCTGGGGCTTCTCACTCCCTGAGCCCCCTGTCGGATTCGAACCGACGACCTACGCTTTACAAGAGCCTTCCGGGTGGGAATCGAGCCGGATAAGCATCGGTTCGGAGCGATCCCTAACCCGCCCTCCAGAAGCGGTAGAACACCACCTGGAGGGGCGTTTCTCCAGCTCAGGGGCCTCTCAGCAGATGTCTGGGGAGCCTGCTCTGCCGCAGGCCCTTCATCGGTTTTCCTCATCTTTCCCTGCCTGTCCCCGGCCTTCTGTCCACGTTCTGTCCACGGACAGCCCCCGACCGCCTCTCCTTCTGGGAACCGGCCCGACGCCAGAAAGCGAACAGGGGTTCCCGCAGGTCAGCGCCGCCCTAACATCTGCTGGTCCAACGCTTCACATTCGCGCTCGCCACGCATAACCACGCCCTCACGCTGACATCACCTGGCAGGGGGCGGAGCGGCCGTCGACTCCGCCCTGGCCGTCCCCGCCGACCCCAGGCTCTTCTGGTTCTGGGGCCGATACGACGAGGGTCAGCTTCGGGGCAGTACTGTCCTCCGTCGCGCTGGCTCGCGGTACGAGGGTGACCGGTGCGTTCGCCGCTGCCTGGTCGAACTGCGGCATGAGCGAGGTGTAGGTGTCGGCGGTGAGGGAGTAGTTGCTGTGGCCGAGGAGAGCTTGGATGGCCTTCATGGAAAGGCCGGCCGCGAGGCTCAGCGACGCGGCGCAGTGGCGGAGGTCGTGGAGACGGATCGGAGGAAGGTCGAGCCTTTTGACCAGGCGGTCGAAGGCTTGCGAGACGTTGTCCGGGTTGTGGGGGCTTCCGTCCTCGGTGGTGAACACGCGGCCTGAGTTGATGTAGGGGCCGTACTTCTCGGGTTCGGCCAGGTGTTTTGCCTCCCAGGCTTCGCGCTCGGTCCTCTGCGCCTGGCGTACGGCTCGGAGCAGTGCGCGGGTCACGTCGTCCAAGGTGACGGTGCGGCGTCCGCTGCGGCTCTTGGGGGTGTCTTCCCAGACTTCGCTGTAGGTGCGGCCCTTGACCAGTTGCTCGACGACCTTGATCGTTCCGGCTTCCAGGTCTGTTTCTGTCCAGGGGAGGCCGACGGTTTCGCCGCGTCGTGTCGCTCTGAAGACCGCGAGGTGCCACATGGGGTACATGCGGTGCCCGGTTGCGCCGTCGAGGAACTGCCCGGTCTGTTGTGGAGTCCAGACCATGACGGGGCCGGGGATTTCTCCTGTTTCGCGCCAGCGGGCGACACGTTCGTCCGTCCAGACGAGAGCTTCAGGGCGCTCGTACTTAGGGAGGACGACGCCTTTGGTGAAGTTCTCCGTGATCAGCTTTTCGGCGACTGCGGCGTCGAGTGCGGCAGAGAGGGTGTCTTTGAACTTCTTCTGTGTGCCCGGGCCTGTCTCTCTGCGGGGCTTCTGGCGTGCCTCGCGAAGTGCTGCTTTGGCCTCGTCCCATCGCTGGCGCAGGTGCGGTGGGCGGGGCTTGGGCGCGGACTTCCACGCTCGGTGGGCGTCGTCGCACTCGGCTTTGGCCTGCTGTGCTGCGAGCCTGTTGGCCGCCTTGGATTCGTTGAGGGCCCAGATTTCTTCGAACATCTCCTGGACGTGGCGCTTCCGCAGCTGGCACAGGGGGAGGTGACCGAGGGCGGGTATGAAGATCCGCTCGACGTAGTCCTCGTAGTCCTTGCGGGTGCTGCGCTTGAGGTCGACGCGCTGGCGCAGCCAGCGGCGCAGGTACTGAGCGACCGTCTCCTTGGAGTCGATGTCGACGCCGCCCTGGGCCTCGTCCCAGAGCTTCTGTGCCGCTTCCTTCGCGTCGGTCTGGGTTCGGAAGCCGCTCTTGCGGGGCCGGCGTCGTTCGCCGCGCGGGCCGTCGGGGAGGTTGAGGTAGTAGGCCCAGGAGCCGTGGTCCCGTTTTTTCAGGTCTGGGCAGGCCGAGCCGATCTCGCGGCGCTTGGGTTTGCCGTCGGGCCTGAGCACCGGTCGGCCGGCGTCGTCGAGTACCGGCTCCGTGCACGAGCATCGCTTGTAGGTGGTTCCGTCGAACACGCAGGCTCCTGTTTGAGCTGGGGTTTCCTTGCGTGTCCTGATCTTTCTGTAGCGGAGTTCGGGCTTCCTTGGGTCTCGTATGCTTCCGGTCAGGTGGCGCGGGGATGAAGGATTTGACCACCTATGACCATATCTGCGATTGGTTCTGTTGCGCCTTCCTCTGAGCGTGGGGACATGTCCGTGGAGGAGGTTCTGGCGCTTCCGCTTGCGATCAGCGTGGCGACGGCTGCGCGTGCTTTCAAGATCGGGGCGGACAAGGCGTACCGGCTGATCGAGGAGGGCCGGTTCCCAGCGAAGCTGATTCCGTTGGGCGATACGACGAAGGTGGCGACGGCGTCCGTCTGGGAGGCGCTTGGGCTGCGTTAGCCGATCTTTTGCTGCGGCCTGTTTGCCGAAGAGCCGCCCACCTCCCGCCTTCTTAGGGTCGCTACGCGGCGATTCGCCCGTGCCTTCCATAGCCCCAGGCAACCAAAAAGCCAGGAGTGAGGGAGGTCACTTTTCGATGTCGTGTTCGATCACCGTGTTTGACCTGCGTAAATACACAGCGGCGTCAAGTGAACGGAGAGCCCTCCTATGTCAGCCGAGTACATTGGCCTATTAAGGAGCTAAGGGGCCGCTATGGGCAAGGCGGTCGCACTCCCGATGGATGGAGATTCATGGCACGGCTATCGGGTTACGTGCGTCCTGGAGAGCTGCACCAGCAGGAGGCCCAGGGCTTGCGTGAGGGTGCTTCACGACTGCTCTTGAACGAGCCCGTAGGCGCGGTCGTGCGCCAGCTCGCCGACAAGGGTTACACCAACGCGCGTGGGAACCCCTGGGCTGCCGAGGCATTCGTGCGAGCCATCCTCAACCCGCTCATGGCGGGCCTCGACAAGGACGGCGAGCCCATCGAGGACTTCGGGGAAACGGTCCTCACACCGGACGAGCACCAAAGACTGAACGCACTGTTCGCTAAGCGCCGCGGCGAGCAGACTCCGCCTCGCGAACCGTTCGACTACCTGCTCACCAGCGGCTTGTCCGAGTGTGGTCGGTGTGCCTTCCACATGCAGGGGGCTCGGGTGAACGGCGACGCAGACCCCGGCTACCGGTGCCCGCCCCCCAAGGAGGGCCGCGCTTCGTGTGGTGGCGTCCGCATGAACGCCAACCGTCTGGAGGACGCCGTAGCCGAGCAGGTCCTCGCTGATGTTCTGCGCCCGGGAACCCACGAGCGGCTGCTTGAAGTCCAGGAGGACGTCAGGGCCGAAGCAAGACGTCTGCGCGAGCATGTCGACGGGGCCGAGGAGCGGTTCAAGGAACTGGGCGGCCTGTACGGGCGTGGCCTGTTGGTGCGCTCGGCGTTCCTGGCCGCGCAGAAGGCCACCAAGGAGGATCTGCGGCAGGCTCGGGCCCGGCTTCGGTTCCTGGAGCAGATCGCGGACGTGCCGATCTCCGGCGTTACCGATTTCGTCGCGTGGTGGAGGACCGCTCCGCGGGCCTCTCAGCGAGCTCTCATCGCCTTGGAGGTTTCCAAGGTGCGTGTCATGCCGTCAGGTGGTGGGCGGCACGCCGATCCGCACGAGCGGATCGTTATCGACTGGCGTTCCCCCGCCAACTGATCTTCTTTTCGTGCGCCTCGCCGGCTGGGGCGCACCGCTATGTCTGCCGCCCTGCCCAGCAAGTTGGAGCCTGCTTTGTCGTCCCCTTCCCTCGTTCCGCTGTCGTCCACCACGTGGGCGTGGATGCACAACAGCACCGCCTGGGGCTACAGCAACTGCGGGCTCGTCGCCTCTGATGGGCAAGCCCTGCTGGTGGACACCCAGTTCACGTTGGCCGGCATGCGTCTGCTGTTGGACGCAGTCGAGGCGGCCGTGCCCGGAGCGGAGATCACTACTGTGGTGAATTCGCACCAGAACGGGGACCACACGTGGGGCAACCAGCTCCTGCCGGACGCCGAGATCATCACGTCGGCTGCGTCGGCCGAGCATGTGTGCAAGGAGATCAGCCCGGAGCAGATGATGCTGCTCGGCCGGGCGGCTCCGACGTCTGCGGTCACCGCGTACGCCGCTGAGCACATCGGCGGGTTCGACTTCAGCGGGATCACCGTGACTGGTGCGACGCGTACGTTCACCGGCACGCTGGAGCTGGAGGTTGGCGGGGCGGCGGTCGAACTCATCGATCTCGGCCCCGCACACAGTGAGGGTGACGTGGCCGTGCATGTCCCCGAGGATGAAGTGGTCTTTACCGGCGATACGTTGTTCATCGGTGCCCACATGATTGTGTGGTCCGATTCCCTCAGCGCGTGCATCGAGGTTTGCGATCGGCTACTGAGTACGGGCGCCACAACGTTCGTACCGGGTCACGGTGAAATCACCGGCCGGGCAGGCGTGGTCACCTTTCGCGACGGCCTCGCCCGTGTCCACGAAGACGCCACTTCCTACGCTTCGAGTGGCGTCGAGTTGTCCGACGCGGCCCGCCTGATCAAGGGGGCTCACGCCGGCGTTCTCGCGCATCCTGAGCGGCTTTTTACTGCTGTTGCCGCTGCGTATAAGGAAGCGGGCGTAGAAGGTGCCCCTTCCACGACGATGGGGCTCGTTGAGGGAATGGCTCAGCTAGCGAGGGAGTAGTCGGGCGACATGATGAACATCATGCGCTGGCTACGGTCGCTGAGCGGTGCGTAGCAGCGGAAGATCACCTCGAATTCTTCTTCACCGCGGTTCGGTAGGTACATCCAACGCCGGTGGCCGTCTGGGTGGGTGACGCTCGTGAGGTCGTCAGTAAGGAGCCGGGCTGCGACCTTGTCGCGCTTCTTGATGTCGGCTACGACTTCGGCGAGCCTGCGGTTCTCCGGCTGGGACTCATGTACGAGGCGGAGTTGGGACGCCATGGGCTTGGCCCAGGACTCTTCCCAGTCGATCAGCTGCAGCCGGGCTTCGGGGTAGGTCAGGCACCAGGTCATGATGTTGATGCCGTACTTGACCCAGGGCCAATTCTGGACGCACAGGTCGTTGTACTTGAGCATGTCCCACGACGCGTCAGATATGTACGCGGGCCAGGGCTGGCCCTGAATTACTGCGGTTGTCGAGGGGTCGATGACTGCGGCCGGGCGGTAGAGGGGCGGCGGCTCTTGCCCCTTTGCGTACACGAACAGGGTGTATCGCTTGGCTTCGTTGAGGTCGAGGATGCGCACGATGCGCTCCAGCCAATCCGTTTTCGGGTTCGCGATGCCGCCGGCTTCCAGGCGCCTGTACCAGCTCTCCGTCACACCAGTGAGCACTGCCATTTCGGCTTGTGTGAGGCCGGGCTTGTTTCGCGGCCCGAACTTGGCGGTGAAGCCGGGGACGAGGTTGGGGTCCATCTTGGCGCGCCACTCTCGGAGAAAATCGCCTGCGCGGTGCCTATTGGACATTGGGGCGTTACCCCTCCTTGACGGTAAAAGTATCGGAAAGACGCCGATGACCTTAACGCCCCCTTGACGCTCCTTCGCAAGTGCCTCCATGATCATCTTTTCACCCGCGACCCGCCCAAAATGGGACATTAATCGCCTTTCCCTCGCTTCAACAGTTTGTCAACTACCGCTACATTTCGTACCGGTCACCCTGAGTAGCCGGGAACGTTCAAAAGCGAGCGTTCCGTTTGTGCGAGGGTTGCTGCACCGCAGGAGGTCGTCCGGTCGCCGGGCACCGGCCCCGCGGGCGCTCTGTCACGGCAAACGGCAGAGCTGAGCACCAGAGCACCAACTGAGAGGTACCCATGAGCCGCAGCGTCTTCATCACCGGTGGTAACCGAGGCATCGGACTGGCGATCGCAGAGGCCATGGCCGCCAACGGTGACAGGGTCGCCGTCACCTACCGGTCGGGCGAACCGCCCGCTGGCGTCCTGGGCGTCAAGTGCGACATCACCGACCCGGAACAGGTCGAGGCGGCGTTCCGGCAAATCGAAGAGGCGCACGGCCCGGTCGAGGTGCTGGTGGCCAACGCGGGCATCACCCGCGACACCCTGCTGATGCGCATGTCCGAGGACGACTTCAGCGACGTCATCGGCACCAACCTCACCGCCGCCTACCGCCTGGCCAAGCGCGCCACCCGCGGCATGTTGCGCGCCCGCAAGGGCCGCATGATCTTCATCGGCTCGACCGTCGGCCTGCGCGGCGAAGCGGGCCAGGCGAACTACGCGGCAGCCAAGGCCGGACTGGTCGGATTTTCTCGCTCCATCGCACGTGAGCTGGGCTCGCGGGGAATCACGGCCAACGTGGTCACCCCGGGACTGACCGAGACGGACATGACCGCGGTACTGCCGCAAGAGATCAAGGACAGCATGATCAAGCAGATCCCCGCGGGCAGGGCCGCCCAGCCGGAGGAGATCGCCGCGGCGGTGCGCTTCCTTGCCAGCGATGAGGCGTCGTACATCACCGGGGCCGTCATCCCGGTCGACGGCGGCGCCGGCATGGGCCACTGAGCGGCAGCTCGGCCACATCAGCAGAGCAGCACCTACAGTCACCCGGCGCCGCGCTCGGGCTTGGTGATCGCGGACGGGGGTTGGGCGCGTCAAACGGAGGGGCAGGCGACAAGCGGCCTGACTTGGCGAGGAGTGAAGTGATCGATGAACAGCGCATCTTGGCGCTGTCGAAGCAGCCTCGGAGCGGTCGACCGGGCAGTGAAGAGCGGGGCCTTGCAGCGACTGCTCGTGTCCTGAGTTACCTGCACGGCGAGACGGACAGATTGGCGATGCCGATCCGCTGGAGCGCGGCCCTGTGTGTCACAGCTAGCCAGGTTGATTCGTCTATGCAGGTGAGAGAAGGCGATCCGGCCGAGGTGTGCGGCCAGTGCCCGATCGCCCGCGAGTGTTCTACCGCCCTGGCAGCGGGTGCGCCCGTTGAGGTGCGGCGGTGGCGTGAGCGCGTAGACGGGGGTTAGGCGCTCGCGTCCCGTGGCGCGGTAGAAGGGGAGCCCGTGGGGCGCCGGAAGAAACCGGCGCCTCACGGGCGCTTTGCTTTCCTCAAAGTGGCTGGGCTGGTGCGGTGTTGGCACAGGTCAGAGAACACCTGACTGCGGCTCCGCGAGTAGACACCCCTCTTGAACGTAGTAGAATTTAGCTATTGGTTGAGGGAAGAACTCACCACCTACCTCTTGGAGAAACCCGTGCAGCGCGTCCTGAAGATGAGCCAGGTCCACCGCAATCCCCGCCAGCCCCGCGAGCACTTCGACGAGGCGGCCCTTCAGGAACTCGCCTCCTCCATCGACGAATACGGCCTCATGCAGGCCATCGAGGTCCGCCCCGACAACGAGCGCGGCGGATACGAGATCGTCGCCGGCGAGCGCCGGTGGCGCGCCCACCAGCTGCTCAAGCGCACCAAGATCCGCGCCACCATCACCAGCGAGAAGAGTGAACTCCGTCGCTTCAAGCGGTCGGTCAGCGAGAACGTGAACCGCGAGGACATGACTCCCCTGGAGGAGGCGCGAGCCTTCCAGCGCATCCTGGACGAGGAAGAAGGCGCCACCCCGGAGTCCGTCGCCGCCGACTTCAGCAAGACCACGGCGTACGTCAAGCTCCGCCTGGCCCTGCTGGATCTGCGCGAAGATGTCGCCAAACTCGTGGAGTCCAAGACCATCGGCACCCAAGCAGCAGTGCAGATCGCAGCCCTGAGCCACGCCAACCAGGCCGCCGTACTCGCCAAGTTCAGCCGCGGCGAACTGGCCTCGGACAATGAGATCGTCCACTTTGCCTACGCCATGCGCCAGCAGCAGGAGCAGGCCGTACTGATGATCACCGAGGAGCTGACGGAGGAGCAGCGTACCGAGCGCGCGGCAGTGCAGAAGAAGACCCGTACGACACTCGACAAGATCGAACAGGTCCGCGCGATGCTGGACGAGATCGGCGCCAGCGACCCGCTGAAGCTCGCGCAGGCCCTGGAGGGCGGCGTCGGGGCACGCCTGGAGCAGTTGGACCGCGTAGCGGAGTCCCTGACGAAGGCGCGCTTCCAGCTCAAGCAGGCCAAGGCGCACTCCGACGCCAAGGAGTTGGTCCAGGTCAACCCGGAAGCCGTCGCGGAATCGGAGTCGGAGCCGGCAGCAGCCTGACGCGCAGAAGGCGGGGCCGCGAGCCCCGCCTCGCCTCAGAAACCATTCCCGACCGCAAGGTGCCCCCTCCATGTCCGCTCACGCCGAGCGCCCGCAGTGGCAGATGATGACCAAGTACGACTTCGATGCCCGCCTCCCCAGCACGTGGACACTCGACATACCTACCGGACCGGCGCGTATCGCGGCGGTCCCCGACGCGTCCGGCACCCCCGCTCTTTTCGGAGAGGCCGCGCCTCCCTCGCGGGCCGGACGCACACACTCCTGCGAACCGAAGGACACTCAGGGGCAGGAGCCTCTTTTCTGAGTGGGTGCCACCTTCCGTGCCGCCTGCCGCGACCGCCCCGCCCGTTCCAGTGGGGTTGCGGCCGGCGGGAGAGCGTACTGGACACTCCCACCAAGCATAGTAGAACTTACTTACCGAAGAGACGTCAGACACCCGAAGGAACCTCATGCTCGCCACATTCGCGACCGTCGACTGCTACAGCACCCTCGGGTTCACACCCGGCGAATGCGACGAGTGCGAGGGGCGCGCCGTCGTCACCTTCCACCGCGGGCCCCACGAGGAAATCCGCGAGTGCGAGCAGTGCCGAGGCACCGGAGTGCGGCACCCATGCCCCCACTGCTCCGACGGCACCGACCCCGTCACCGAGGACACGTGCGAGACCTGCAACGGCTACGGCTCGCTTCATTAACCTAAAATAGGCCGCTACTTTACGTAGGATGTAACCATGCGAACTGGCGACGCACTCGCCCATCACTCCCTCACCACCGGACAGCGCACCAACGTCACCGCCAGCCCCGGCGGGATTCTGCACCTGAGCGTCACACTGGCCGATGGCGCGATCCAGCACTTCACTCGCAACCCACCAGGCGGCCCGGAAGACTGGCGGGCCGGCCTCCAGGAGGGCCAGCACGGCGCCTGCGCGTTCAACGAACCCGTCTCCGCCACATGGGGGCGCGGCTTGGACCTGATCGCCTCGCGCCACACAGGGGGCACGAAGTGAACGACGTCCGCGCGGACTTCCGCATACGGACCGGCGTAACCCCGGTCCGCTGGCAGTCGGGCACCCCGCGACCCTTCGGGTACGTGAACGGGCACGCCGAGGACCCCATCACCGGGGAGACGCTGGTCTTGGTGCGCTGGCCCGGCGCATCGACGGACATCCCCCATCACCCGGACGATCTCGCCATTATCGACTGACCGCAGCCACTAAAATAGGCCGCTGCCTTTGGTCATGTTAGATTCGTGATCGTTGGCAGGCCCGAGGCACGGCCCGCACAACAACCCGACCTCCGGACGGGCAGCGACCCCCGCGCCCAGCCCGCCCGGATGGCCCGTCCGATACGGGCCACCCCTCCGGCCGGGGCCCGCTCCTCCGACAGCGGGCCCCGGCCCATCCACGGAGAACCAGATGCCTGCCGAGACCACCACCTACGATTCAGACCTGTATGAGGCACTGATCGCCGAGCGATACGGCCGCCCCATGAGCGAGATCCTTCAAGAACACCACCGGGCGCCCCTGCCCGAACTCCTCAAGGAACGCCACCGCCGCCCCGCGCCGCCAGCAGCGAACCGTCCACTGCACAGCCCGACGCCGGACCCGGACGCAGCCCGGCACCGAGCCGACCTCGAAGCGGCCATCGCCCAGCGAGGGACGAAAGCGGCGTGAGCGTCACCGAAGAACAGTTCCGCCGGCACGTCCGCCAGCTCGCCGCCGCACGCGGCTGGACGCTGGCGTACCACACCCACAACAGCCGCCGCTCCGACGCGGGATGGCCCGACGAGGTCTACGGACATCCCCAGACACGACGGACATTGTTCGTCGAACTCAAGACGGACACCGGCCGCATCCGGCCAGCCCAGCGCGAGTGGCTCACCCACCTCGCAGCCAGCGGTCTTGAAACCGCGCTGTGGCGCCCCAGGGACCTCAGTCTCATCGTCGCCACCCTCGCCCCCTCCGGGCCCCGAGCCCAACTACCCGAATCATGGACAAGGAACACACAGTGACAGCCACCGACCCCACCACGGACACCACTGCGGCACCCGGCCCCTGGTGCAACAGTTGTGACAGCTACTTCAACCTGATCACCAACACCTGCCGCTGCAACAACCGCTGACCCACCAAGGCACGCTCCATGGCTGACACCACCTGCACCACCCCCGACCAGCAGGTTCCGCCCGACCTCGACGCAGCTCTGGCTGAGATCGCCAAGCTCGCCAACGACCTGTGCGAGCACCTAGCGGACGGCCAATGGCGCGTAGCCGACCGCATCCGGCACCTCGCCGAGACCGTCACCACACCTAACGACCACCCAGGGGAACGCAAATCCTGATGCACGTACGGTTCGACACCCCGCCCATCCCCCACCGCAGCCAGGAGACCCACGAGACCGCGCAAGCCCTGCGAGGCCGCCCCGGCGACTGGGCCCACATCGACACCCACGACACCATGAACCGGGCCTCCAACCAGGCGCACCGGGTGCGTACGGGCAAGCTCGCCGCCTTCCGGCCCGCAGGCGCCTTCGAGGCCAAGGCGCACGGCACCGAAGACGGAGGGGCCGAGGTCTGGGCCCGCTACGTCGGCCCGCGCACCAGCGGCCATTCACGACAGTTGCCCCATGCACCTGTATGAGATGTACGCTCGTTGGTGAGACCCCGCGGTATCCCCCGTCCGCGGGGTCTCGCTGCGTCCGGGCGCTGTTCGCTTCGTCAGGTGCGCAGGCGGCAGCGACCGGCCGGAGGCGGTAGCGGACGACGAACTCAGCCCTCGGCACCGCCCCACTGTTCCGGCCCGCCGCCCCTCCACTCCACCAGCCGCGGGTCGTCCAGCGGGATCGCGTCGGCGTCCTCCGCTACTCCTGCACGCCGCAAGAACTCCCGCACGTCCCGCCTGTCGTGCGCCAGTCCAGCGATCTCTCCGCGTACGGTGACGCGTCGGCCGCCAGTCGGCGACGGCGGATGCACGATGACAGGTGGTACGGACATAACCTCATCGTGTGGGCGCGCCGTTCACGGTGCACGTAGCAGGGGGCCGGACGGGTTCAGGGTGCAGGTGGATGGTGGTGGTTTCCCGAACCTGGCGAGCCAGCGTTTGCAACGCTGCGGTGAACGCGGCTGAGGTCGCCCCTTGGACGGTCAGGGTCAAGGTACGGCGGGTTGAGCAGCGTATGCCGGGGGTGATCTGTTTGCCGGGGTGGTGGCCGGTCAGCTGGAGCAGCCAACCGGCGCTGGTGCGAAGGGCGCCGAAGTCGTCGCGGTAGACCGGTCCGCCGGCCGTCCGGACGAGGTGGGCCTGGGCGTGGGTGAGGGGCGGGTTGAGGAAGACCGAGCCCGCCTGTCGTGCGTCCGGTCCTGTGTCGGGCAGGCTCAGGCCGCGTCGGCAGCGGTCGGCGAGAACGCCTGCGGCGGCTTCCCCCAGGGGCGGGCGCGCGCCAGGGCGGGTACCGAGGGCGTCAGCGAGGTGGGGGTTGGTGACTGGTGCTGCCCGGTGGGCGCGGGTCAGGTGCAGCGTGAGCTGGAGGATGGTCCAGCGGCCGGGCCGGGTTTTGAAGGTGCTGGTGCGGTAGCCGAATGCGCACTGACCGGGCTGGAGTTCGGTGATCGTGCGCTGCTGCCAGTCGTAGACAGTGAGGTGGGCAAGGGTGTCGGATATCTGCTGGCCGTAGGCGCCGGTGTTCTGCACCGGGGCGGCGCCGGCGGTGCCGGGGATGCCGCCAAGGTACTCGACGCCGGACAGGCCCTCGTGGACGCAGTGCGCGACGAGATCGGCCAGCGGTTCTCCTGCCTGCACGGTGACTTCCACGATGTTGTTCCCGTGCCGGCGGAAGGTGATGCCGCGGGTCGCCATGCGCACCGCGGTGCCGGGGTGTCCGGCGTCGTCGGCGAGGGTGTTGCTGCCGCCCCCGAGAATGAACGGCGGGGTGGGAAGGCCGCGTGCAAGGTCGGCCCAGTGGGCGGGATCGGTGTGGGTGAACAGCCGGTCGGCGGGGCCGCCCAGGCGCAAGGTGGTGTGGTCGGCCAGCAGCTCACTCATCGGGGCCCTCCCGGAGGTCAGATGGCGGAGATGGCTTTGAGGGCGAGGGATCGCAAGGGTGCGATCCGGGTTCGGGCGGCGCCGTGGTAGACGGCGTTGGTGCAGATGACCAGGTAGCGGCCGGTGTTGGGGGCCAGGTAGAGGCTGGTTCCGGTGAAGCCGTGGTGGTAGGCGGTGCGGCCGCCGTCGGCCAGCACCCAGGACAGGCCGCGGTCGAGGCCCGGCTCGATCGGGGCGTGCGAGACCAGGCTGGCCCGCAGCCAGCCGCCCAGTGCGCCGCCGTCCTGGTAGGCGGTGATCAGGGCGTGGGCGTAGGTGGCGAGGTCGCCGGGGGTGGAGAAGACGCCTGCGTGGCCGGCGATGCCGCCCATCAGGGCGGCGTTGTCGTCGTGGGCGGCGCCCCAGATCCGGGGGCGCCGGGCAGGCGCCGTTCGGTCGGGGCGACGTGCTGGGACCGGGTGACGGGGCCATAGCAGGTGCGGTGCATGCCCAGGCCGGTCCACAGTTCGTGGCCGAGCATGTCCAGGGGGTCTGGTGGAGGTGGGTCAGGGCCAGGCCGAGCAGGATGTAGCCGCGGTTGATGTAGCGGTGCGGTCCGGGGTCGGTCTCCAGTGGTTCGCGCATCAGCAGTTCGTGCAGCGGGGTGTTGGTGTTGCGGTAGTGGTCCAGGCGGGTGGAGGCGCGCAGGCCTGAGGTGTGGGTGAGCAGCTGCCGGATGGTCGGGTTGCCGCTGGGGGCTTCGCCGGTCGTCGGCGGCAGGGCGGTGCACACTGGTTCGTCCAGGTTCAGGAGCCCGGCATCGAGGGCGCGGCCGGTCAGGGGCCAGGTGGCGACGACCTTGGTCAGGGAGGCGATGTCGTAGACCGTCTCGGCGGTGGGGGTGCGTCGCCGCATTCGGGGGCGACGGTGCCGGCCGTCAGGATGCGCTGCTGGCCGTCGGTGGTGCCGCAGATGACGACGCCGCCGGGGCTGGCGCCGTCGTCGACGACGGCGGTCAGGGCCTCGTGCAGGCGGGCGGTGTCGGCGGCGGGGAACGGTACGGGCATCAGGGCGCCTCTTCCGGGGTGGGGGTGATGTCGGCTCCCAGCGTGGCGAGGTTGGTCAGCAGGTGGCCGTAGCCGCGCCGGAGATGGAAAGTTCCCCGGATCGTAGAGGTGCCGTCGGCGGCGAGGGCGGCGATCAGCAGCGCGGTCACCGCACGGATGTCCCCGGCAGCGACCTGCGCCGCTCGCAGGCGCACGGGCCCGCGGACGCGAATGGCCGGGCCGCGGGAGGTGAGGTCGGCGCCGAGGGCGCGCAGACCCGCACAGTGCGTGTCGCGGCGGGGGTACACCCGCTCGGTGATCAGCGAGGTGCCCCGTGCCTGGGTGAGCAGGGCGGCGAGTTGGGGTGCGGTGTCGGTCGGCACGCCGGGGTGCGGTCCGGTGGCGGCCTGCACGGCGCGCAGGCCGTGGTGGTGCGCGCGCAGGGCGCCGTCCGCGCCGTCGGCGACCTTAAGGCCGGCGGCGGCGAAGACGTCGGTGAGCCCGCGGGGGAGGTCTGCGGTGCTGATGCCGTCGAGGGTGATGCTGCCGCTGGTGGCGGCGGCCATCATGATCATGGTGGCGGCCTCGATGCGGTCACCGGCTACCGCGAACGTCCCTCCGGCGATCCGGTCGCTGCCGGTGACGTGCAGGCCGTCCTGTTCGGCGTGGACGGTGGCGCCGCGCTCGGCGAGGAAGCGGGCGGTCTCGGTGACTTCGGGTTCAACGGACGGGTGGGTGATGCGGCTGGTGCCCGGTGTGCGGGCGGCGAGCAGCAGGGCGGTCACCGTGGCGCCCAGACTGGGTCCGTACGGTGTGGCCACATCCACGGTGAACGGGCGCAGTCCGTGCGGGGCGCGGGCGTGGATGCCGGTGGTGTCGGCGGTGACGCGGGCGCCGGCGGCCTGCATGGCGGCCAGGTGCCGGTCGATCAGGCGTGGGCAGAAGGCGTCGCCGCCCGGGTAGGGGAAGACGACCTGCCCGGCGCGGGCCAGGACGGCGGCGGCCAGGACGGCGGTGGTGCGCACACGGTGGCCCAGGTCGGCGTCGATGACCGGGCGAACCGTCGTGGCCGGGGTCACGGTGAACCGGCCGTTGTCGGCGGTGGTGGCGGCTCCGGTGCGGGAAAGGATCTGGGCGCATACCTGGGTGTCGATGATGTCCGGTGCGGCGGTCAGGCGAACGGGGGTGTCGGCCAGCAGCGCCGCGGCGTACAGGTGCAGGGCGATGTTCTTGCTGCCCTGGACGGGGATTCGGCCGTTCAGCCGGTGGCCGCCGGTCACGCGCAGGACGGCGGTGTCGTGGGCGGCGCAGACAGGGGTCAGGGTCATCGCGCTCACCGGATCCGGGATCCGGCGGGCAGGAAGCCGCCGATGTGATCGCGCGGGTAAAGGACCGTACCGGGGCCGATGAGCGTGCCCGGAGCCAGCACGGTTCCGGCGGGCAGTGCCACCTCATCGCCGATGACGGCGCCGAACTTCGTCTGGCCGGTGCCGATCCGCTGCCCGTCGAGGGTGACCGTGATCTCGTCCAGGGCCGGTTCGGCGACCGGTCCGCGGTCGCACCGCAGGGCGGTGGTGGAGCAGAACGATCCGATGTTGACGCGCCGCCCGATCACCGAGTCGCCGATGAAGCTGGGGTGCTTCATGAAGACGTGCCCGATCAGCAGGCTGCGGGTGATCTCCGCGCCGAACCCGATCCGGCAGCCGGGGCCGATGATGCTGTGGTCGCGGACGAGAGCTCCGGCGGCGACGATGGCGCCGGCCCCTACCACCACGGGGCCGATGACCTGGGCGCCTGCCTCGATGCGCGCACCCGGCTGCACGGTGACCGGCCCGTGGACCAAGGCGCCGTCTTCGATGTACCCGCCTTCCTGAGCCAAGGGGTGCGCGGGGTCGGGGGTGTCGAGGAGAGTGGCCAGGGCGGCCTTGATGTCGAAGACGGTGCGGCACTGGGCCAGCAGACCAGCAAGGCCCGGGGGCAGAGCGTCGGTGTCAGTGAAGTACGAGGGGGCGAGGCGGGCGTCGGCGGCCGGCCTCGCGGGCGCTGCGGCGGAGAGGGGCTGCACCAATTCCTCCAGGGTTCGAGGGGCGGCGCCGAGTGCCGGCCGCCGCACGTCCACGTCACCGCACAGGGGAAGGTGCCGGCAGGGGTGCTGCCGGGAGATGCAAACGCTTTTGCATCCGATGCAAAAGGGTCTGGCCGCATCGGCTGGGTATCTCTACGGCGACAGCGCGGCTTCGGCTCTCGAAGCGGACGGGGTGTGTGATGGCCAGTACCTCAGATCCTGCCTCTACAGCCTGCTCCCCCGGGGAGTTGGTGCGGCGAACGCGCAAGGAGAAGGGATGGACCCTCGCGTACCTCGGGCAGCTCACCGGATACTCCACGGCCCAGGTCTCCCGTTATGAGCGCGGCATCTCCCCCATGACTGATGTGGCCGTGCTGCGGTGCTTCGCCCACACCCTGGGCATCCCTTTGAAGTCCTTCGGTCTCGCCGCTCCCGCGCCTGTGGCCGAGGTACGACACGGCCAGGTAGTCGGACCGATCTCGGCGTACCCCCGCCTTCCCGCCCATACAGTGGGCAGCCCACGGCAGGAGGATGGTGAAGCAGCAGTGCGGCGACGGCAGTTGCTGGCGAACCTGGCGGTCACGGCCGCCGCAGCCGCAGGCGCCCCCTCCTGGGCGGCGATACGGCCCCCACCAACGAGGCGGCCTTGGGGGACATCCTCGTCAGCCGACTACGGGATGCGATGCTCGGCCTGGGCCAGCGGCCCCCCGGCGTGCGGCCCGAGACCCTGGGCCGGGACCTGTCCCGCGCCCTGACCGACTTCCACACCTGCCAGTACGCCAGCCTCGCCATCCGGCTGCCCCGGCTCATCCAAGCCGGGCATGCGCTGACCATCAGCAGCGACAGCCCTCAGCATCACCTGCTGCTCGCCCACAGCTACACCCTGGCCACCCGCATGCTCATCAAACTCGACGAACAGCAGCTCGGCTGGATGGCCGCCGACCGCGCCCGCCAGCTCGCCACCACAGCCAATGACCCACTCGCGGTAGCAGAGGCCGCCCGAAACCTTGCTGTCCTGGCACGCAAAGCCCACTGGCACGACCAGGCGCTCTCCCTCGCCCTGGCCGCCGCCGACGACCCCGCCCTCCGCGCCGCCGGACGGCGGGGCGCTGCTCAGCGCGGCCTGCTCATCCAGTCCGCGGCCTACACCGCCGCCCGCAACGGCGACCGCGACGGCATGCGCGACCTGACCGCCGAGGCCGCATCGATCGCCGACGGGCTCGGAGGAACCACTTTGCTCCGCGACCACGGCGGCGGCTTCAGCCCCGTCACCGTCCAGCTTCACCTGATCTCCGCAGAAAATTCCGCAGGCGACCCTGCAGCGGCGCTCGCCGCGGCCCGCGCCCTGCCGCCCAGGGCCCTCCCCAGCGACGAGCGGCGCTCGCGCTACCACACAGACGTTGCCACCGCCCTGGCTCACCGCGGCCGCCGCGACGAATGCGTACGCGCGCTGCTGGCCGCCGAACAGCAGGCCCCAGAAGAGACGCACGCGCGCCCCGCGGTGAAGTCGCTCATCTCCGGACTGCTGGTCTCCGGGCGCACCACGCCGGAACTACGTGGTCTCGCCGCACGAGCCGGCATTCTCGCCTGACCGGACAAGAGTTCGGACACCGTCCAGCACTCGGTTCTTGGCCCCTGTCTTTGGTCGTTTAGGCTCGAATACGGGCGTGGGGCTGGAGTTCCGTGTCCACCTCTCGTATCCCGGCCTCGCTCGCGGACCTGGCCGTACCTGTCGATCAGCTCGCCGCCTACCACCGCAATCCGCGCACCGGTGATCTTGATGCGATTGCCGAGTCGCTGTCGGCGAACGGCCAGTACCGGCCGATCGTCGTCAACAAGGGCTCGCTGACCGGGCGGCCAAACGAGGTTCTGGCGGGCAATCACACGCTGAAGGCGGCCAAGCGGCTCGGCTGGGACGAGATCGCGGTCACCTGGCTCGACGTGGACGACGACGCGGCAGCGAAGATCGTCATCGTCGACAACCGCACCAATGATCTGGCTGGGTACGACACGGCGCTGCTCGCCGACATCCTCACCGATCTGCCCGACCTCCAGGGCACCGGGTACGACCAAGCGCAGTTGGACCAGCTCCTTGATGACACGGCCCTGCCGGCGCCGATCGAGCTGCCGACCGACGGGGCCGGGACGGGCGCTGCGGCCACGGTGGACTACTTGCAGTGGGGCTACCTTCAGTGGTCGTCGACGCGGGTGAGGATCACGCAGGCCGAGGTCGAGCTGCTGGACGCGCTGTACCGGCAGTTCGTCGACGCGCACGACTCGGACATGGGCTTCGGGTGGCACGTTCTCAACGAGGAGCACCAGGCCCGCGAGGGGGACGTGGCGTGAGCAACCGTCTCGACGTGTGCTTCGACCCGGCGTATCCGCTGGAGAAGCTGCGCCCGGCCGACTACAACCCGCGGCACTTGTCCGAGGAGTCGTTCGTGCGTCTGCAGGGTTCGCTGCGTCGCCACGGCGTGGTGAAGCCGGTGATCTTGAATGCGGACGGGACGTTGGTCGCCGGCCACCAGAGGACCAAGGGCCTCAAGGCGATCGGGCAGACGACGACACCGGCGATGATCTTGCCGCAGAAGGTCAGGTTGCAGGATGAGATCAAGTTCAACCTCCTTCACAACCGCGTCGAGACCGAGTCGTCGGTGGTCTACGCGGAGCCGGGGCCGATTGGCGAGTGGTGCTGGATTCCGTGGCAGACCATCGAGGTGGAGGAGTCGAAGAACCTGCCGTTCCAGCAGGCCATCGCGTTCATGACGGCGGCGCACGGACCGTGGGGGTCGGTCGTCATTGATGACCAGGGCCGCGTCGTGTTGAACGCGGAGTACGCGGCGGTCGCCAAGACGCAACGCTTCGACGTGCTGGCGTGGACGGTCGCCTCGTTCGACGCTGGGCAGCTCGTCGAAGACCTCACTGGTGAGTACGGCGTGTACGACTGGTCCGGCCTGGAGGAGCAGGCGCCGGTGTGGAACCAGCACATCGTTCAGCCCAACCGGCTTCGCGAGCACTCCTCGAAGGCGAAGAAGGACCAGGTGCGCTACAAGTCGGAGGTGTGGGAGCGGCTGGTGCTGCCGTGGCTGACGACCTCGCACCGGGTGGTGGACTTCGGTGCCGGCCATGGCGACTACGCCCGACACCTGCGTACGAGTGGTTACCGGGTGCAGGACTACGAGCCGTACCGCACCCTGAAGGGCAAGTACGCGCTGGATATTCGCAGCATCGTCGGGCAGATCCGCGGCCTGGAACGCGACCTGCGCGCGAACGGCCTCTTCGAAGTCGTGGTGCTGGACTCGGTGATCAACGCGACGACGTCCCTGGAGTACCAGCACTGGGTGCTGCTGGCGGTCAACGCGCTGTGCGCGGCGGACGGGCAGGTGTGCATCGGCACGCGCAATCTGGACAGGGAGCTGGCCTACGAGCATTCCGAGCACTCCATCAGCCGCGACTCGACCCGGCTGAGCTTCCTTGATGCGCACAACGTGGACATGCGCTTTACACGGGGGAAGTGGCAGCGCATCCGGTATCACACGCCCGAGTCGCTGCGGGGGCTGCTGTCGCGCTACTTCGAGGAGGTAAAGCTGAGCGATACGACACGGGCCACGCTCAAGGCGGTGTGCCGCAAGCCGCGCCCCTTCCCGATCGAGGACTACGAGGAAGCCCTCGATAACGAATTTAACATGCCTTACCCCAATGAATTCCGACACAATAAACATGAGGGGATTGTGGGAATTCTGATAGAATTGATCAAGAATAGGAATGCCATTTTGGAGGGGTAGAGGAATGAAATCATGGGCGAGCCCGGGGAGGGTTCGCATAGAGATTGAGAGCCGCGCCAGCTACCGCATCATGTGGCTGGCCGGCGTGCGCCAACTCGACCTGTCCCAACATTGTTTGAAGGTGTTCGCGGAGTGCGACCGGCACAACGTCAACCCGAATCGGCGCACCCAGGTCTTGCACCTGTCGGCAGAAAATCCCCTGCCGCCTGGTATTTGTGTGCGCTGCCCATCCCGTGGGACTGGGCCCGCAACGCTCATTTGGCTTTTGAGCATGCACCGGGCGCAACGTGGGAGGGTGACGCCCTCGTGGGCGGCCTGCGCGTACGGCTCACCAATGCGGTGCCGGTCACCGGATGGGGAGAGCACAGCATTCCGCTGGACGCGCCCCGCCGGTCGTCGTACCGGTACCGCACCTGCCGAAACTGGCAGTTCGCCTGGTGGCTACGCACTCACCGTAATGTGCCTGCCGCGCCACCTCCTCCGTATACGAAAGCGGGTAATGGGCCGCAGCAGTTGACACTGGAATAGCGCGCAGCGCCGTCTCCGAGATGTACCTCCGGAGACGGCGCCACCAACCGATAACTCAAGTGATGAACCTTGTTCGCCGATGCCGTTTTTGTGTCAACACGGAACAGTACGACGGCGATTTCGAGAGCATCTGCCTCGCCTGCGGCCATGCCGACGGCTAACACTCTGCTGGGCACGCGGGGGTTCCCGGCACGAAATTTGCGTTAACTCATCAGCATCCGCACCGGTGCACGACTCGGCCGCCGCCGCTAAGTCGCCGAGCGGACCTGTCCTGGCTGATCGACTACCGCTGTCTCAATCTACCGAACGGAAACCAAGCAACTGTCCTGTGTCTCTTGAACTCGCCGCCACGCTCTACTACTTCAAGCGCCCCCTCAATCTGACGATGCAGGATACGGCCGAGGGTAAGATCGGGGGAACTTGACTACATGGCATTTCCCTGGCCCCCCAGACCCTGCGAGGGGAGTCGCGCAATATCTAGCCAACTCCTTTCCGGCGGCCCCTCCTCGTATACGGCGCTTACAGAAGGAAGGTAAGGAGCCAACGAGGTTGGGTCAATCTCGCGTGCTTCCGACGACTCCATTTTTTGGACGCCCTCCTCGTTGAACAGCGCGACGCCTCTTATTCCTTCACTGGTATCGAATCGCGGGCGATACCGAATTCCGCTAAAACGATACTCGCCAACTTCGTCTAGTGTTCCGCCAAAAGTACGGGCGTAACTCTGGGGGATGCCATAGGAAGCCATGGAAGATATCTCGTTTGTCACGCCGAACGCGATGGCTCCCGGGCTTGCTAGATCCGCCAGGTTCAGACTCTCAGGAAACGCACAGGAATGCATAACTCGTTCTTTGATTAGACGGTCGACCAGTATTAAAGGATCCCCTCCGGCCGCAATGTCTGGCCCTAGCGCCTCCATTACGCCGACCGCAGGAAAAGTGCCTGCATAACAGGTGCCACGCGGGGACTTTAAGTCGAATCTCCCCGTGCCGCTCGAGGAGAACCACCAAGGTTCCATATTCCGGTGGGTGACCCGATACAGTGTCACTGAATCCAGAAGAGAGAAACAGGGAAAGCGATTCCATGCGTACGTCGGGTTCGGCGGCTGCTGTACGGATACGTCGCGACGTCCCATCATGTCCACCGTCCTGCGGCTTCCTCTGCCGCCTTCGACACAACATGCTCCATACCGTCACGACCATCAGATAGAACGTCGATCACGCTGCGCCCTCCCAATGGCACCAGCGGTGCACGGAGCCAGGATGCGATAGTCCACCAGACCTCACTGTGCACATCGAACGCCTTGAGAACCTCGGACAGTCCCGGTAACACGTGACGTTCCTGGAACTGGAACGCTGGATAGACAGCAACGCCGTCTTTGGTTCTCAACACCAGGATTTCGCGATGAGCAACTTTCACCTGCAAGTCCTTTTGGGAAGCGCCAAGCAGTATGCATACGTGTTCGGCTAGATAGACCGGTCCTATGCACCGCCGCCAGGCTCGTCCCGGACGCTCGACAGGGCTCACTGTTTTCTTCACCGGAACCCCGACCTGCTCCCATGCATTTAGCACTGCATGCACTTCCTCACCCTCGCCGTAGCGGGTGCGCGCAGCAGAGACAGTGAGCATGGCAAAGTCGGTGAAGTATGCCTGAGGTCGGAGCTCGCCGCCTGTCAGGACGTCGTACCAGATCTGTCCCGCCTTCTCCCAGGCAAGGCCGCCGAGGGCGGAGGCGACCAGGTAGAAAGCATGGTTGGGGATACCAGAGTTAATGTGAATTCCGCCATTACCGCGGTCGGTTTGGACGTAGTCTTCCATCGTCGCCGGTTGCGGATCCTTACCAAGGATGTCGTCGTCATATGCAGTGCCCGGGGCCTTCAAGGAGCACAGCGCACTGCCATCAACGCGCGGGGTGAATAAGCCGGCGCCGATCAGCCAGTCAGCCTGGGAAGCGGTCTGTCCGAACGTGTACTGCTTGATGAGCGAGCCGAAGACATCGGACATCGACTCGTTGAGGGCACCTGGCTGACCGTAGTAGGCGAGGTTCGCCGTGCACTGGGTGACGCCGTGGGTCAGTTCGTGGCCGATGACATCGATCGGGATGGTGAAGTCGAGGAAGATCTCGCCGTCACCGTCACCAAAGACCATCTGTTCGCCGTTCCAGAAAGCGTTGTTGTGGCTCTCGTTATAGTGGACAGTCGCTTTCAGAGGCAGGCCCTTACCGTTGATTGAGTCATGGCCGTACACCTTGAGAAATAGGTCGTACGTCGCTCCAAGGCCGGCGTACGCGCGGTTTACCGCGTCGTCGCGGCCCGGCTTATCGCCCTCGTTGCGTACTTTCTTTCCGGGCAGGTCTGGGTGATGGCGTGCGTCGTATATGGTGCGGTGCGGTCTGTGAGCCTCCGCGTCCCACGGCGGGGCGGTGGTGGGTGCACCGAAGGCCGTGGCCATCCGGCGGCGAGTGCGCTCGAAGGCGTCAAGTTCCAGGGTGCGGCGCGCGGCTGCGGCGAGGGTGGGATCTTTAGCGTGGGTCAGCCTATCCAGTAGATGTGGGGGCACGATGGTGCAAAAGTACGAAGATCCTCCCATGGCCCCTCCTCCCAAATCTTCTGCTCGCAAAGGTACTGCTCTACCCTGCGCACGTCGACGCAGAGGACTGCTAACATCAATCGCCATCTCCCTCATGCGAAACACCCAGGTCGACACGCATCTTGTGTCGCATTACACGGAGCAATTCCCAGTGTTCATCGAGCCTCGCCAAGGCCACTTCTAATGATTCTTCCGAGGCTGGGTTTCCTCCGTCTATTCGCTTCACTATCCCGTATGTTTGATTCATTTCCCGATTCACGCTTCCGGCGACACCCAGGACAGCGCCTGGCGCAATTAACTGGGCTTCCGCGTGGTGGTCGAGGTGAACTGCGCGCGCCGCATCGAGACGTTCACGTGCTTCGTCCTCGCCCCTACTGAGCAGCATGGCATGAGTCATATCTTTCAGGGCCGCTACATACTGCCTGGCTGCGGTATTTAGGGCTACATAGATTTCACGACGCATATTCCATATAGCGCGCATTTCCTGCACTGCCCGCTCTTCGGATCGAAGCCTACTGGAGGCTTCCAACTCCTGCCGCTTCATCCGATCAGCCGCACGTTGGGTTAGAAGTGCAGAAAACAGCGTTCCCGCTACACCAATAACTCCAACCATCAAGGCCACAGTTGTCGCAGATATCACATCTAGCCACTCTCCTGCACTTGCGCCACCCGCCATAGTGGAGCGGGCGAATCCCATACAAAATTCCTTAAAGGTCTTTACCGTGCCGGAGTTGTATCGTTTACACAAGAAGAGGGCAATGCCTAGTCAGTTCCGAAATCTGACTTTCCAGCAGTTAGCGACTGACTGCCCTCGACATCGTTTCTTCTAGTCAGGTTCAGGGCACGTTTGCGACAGCAGACGGTGACTACCTGGCGATGGCACGAAGGACTGAGTCGCCGATCGGGCCCAGCCACCCCGCAAACGAGGACAGCACCCCTGCAAGGGGACCGCTGGCGGTGACCACGGCGCCCGCTGAGGCCAGAAGGCGGGTGATCTGGACAAGGCGCTGGGCCACGGTAGGGCGGTCCGGAGTCGGGGAGCCGAGCTCAGCGTCAAGGGAGGCAACTTCATCGTTCACCTGGCAGGCGATGACGGGCGGGAGGCCAACGCGGTCGAGTTCTGTACGCAGAAAACCGAGCAGAGCCCGGGGGCCTGAAGCGGTGGTGAAGTCTCCATGCTGACCGCCATGGATGGTCTGGTTGCCGGCGACGTTGTTGATGTTGCCTTGCTGGCTGCCGATGTTGAAGGTCATCTGGTCCTCTCATGTGCGTCAGTAGCGGCTCGACGCCGCCAGCTCGAATGAGCGTCGACGGGACGTGGTGATGATGTGCATCACCAGTCCGGTGACCATCAGGAAGATGCCAATGAGGGCGGCCGCCCAGCCGAATAGAAAGACTGGTATGCCGTTGATGTTGTTGCCCAACACCTCGTGTGGGCTGGGAATTCGACCGCTATATCCGCCCGTGGCTGTATTCATGCGGCCCATGAGGCGCAGGACTCCCCATGCGAAGAAAGCAAAGCCCCCTATGAAGAGCGTCAAGCCGAGCAGGACAAGCCTTCGGGCTCTGGTTCGCGCTGCTGCGATCTGTCGGAGGAAGCTTTCCTGTCGTTGATCGATGTACTGGTGCCCACCTACGTTGTTGATGTGCGCGCCGTGTTGCTGCTCCACATCGAACCGCGGAGCGCGGTTCATCAACGGCAACCTAGCAGTGCGCTGCACAGCGTGGCCGCCTGGCGGGGCGTCGCCGGAGCCGTTGTACCGGATACTCACGTTCCCTAAGGTCAAGACGTCATTGTTGCGCAGCGTCCTGGGAGTGCTTAGAGGCTGGTCGTTCACAAGCGTGCCGTTGGCGGACCTAAGATCCTCCAGTACCACGTGTTGACCTGAGCGGATGAGCACTGCGTGTGTGCCACTGATGTACGGGTCGTCGAGGCGGATATCACAGCCAGGATCCCGTCCTAGAACCGACCGGACACCAGTCAGGCGGAGAGGGGTGCCGCGCAGGTGGGAAGGGTGCGTGAAGGTAAGTTGGGGATCGGAGTCATCCGGCAGATAACTCGTCATGATCCCACCCCCGTTAGGACTAGACAGAAAAACAGTCTATCTATGGAAGGGGGTACGCTGGCCGCGCAGAATCGAGCTTTCTCCACCATAATTCGCCATGGCGCGCGGTTGGTCACATGCCCGCAAGCGCCCGCTCAACCAGTGGCAAGCCCACGAGTGCCCTGCCTACTCTCTACCCTCAACCACCACGCAAACTGGGTCACCGCAGCCTGAGCGCCTAGAGCGCGCCACGGAGTTGGTCACCGATTCACGCGCGTGCTCGTTCCGGTGTCTGAAGATGCGGGCGAGTCGCTGGAGAGGTGTGGCTGAGGGACGCAGTATCAAGGTCAATGGCAGCGCGATCAATACGGTGACAGCCAGCGGTATCCACCGGATGCTGGCTACGCCGGGTATGGTGCCGCCGAAGGTTCCGGCGGCACCACAACCTGATAGATGCCAGAGAAATTCAGCGCCAGCGCGGTCATGCCGGTGACCGGATCGGCAGCCGTGAGAAAGCTGCACTGGCGGGGAGTGTTGAGAACCCAGGCGTAATCCCGGCAGCCGATCACTCCAGCCGGGCCTCAGGCGGCCTGGTCCCATTGGCGGCTGAAGGTCAGCAGCGGCCTGACAGCCGGGTCAGCGACCGCCGGCAGCAGGTACTTCCACAGGTTGGTGACGCGGCGGTACAGGTCAGTGCGCCGAGTGGAGATGTGGGACAGGAGTTGAGTGCCGGAGTAGGAGGCGACCAGCGTCCAGGCCAGCTCTCGTACGTCCACGTCCGGTAGCACTTCTCCCTTGGCTTGCGCGACTTGCAACTGCCCGGCGAATTCATCAATCCAGTAGTTGTACGGGGAAGCATCCTGGAGGCCGAAGTCTCCTTGCTCGATCGCAAGGCGCACTCCGGCGCGTAGCTTCGGGTTGGTCTGAAGTTCGCCAGCGAGGTAGAGCGTCTGGTCGATCAGCCGCTGGAGGCCGTCTTCGCCAGGCGGCACCTCCAGCCCGTCGCCCTGACCGATCATGACCGCATGGGCGAGGGCTTCCTTGGACTCGAAGTGGAAATACAGGGCGCCTGGGGTAACCCCGGCACGCTTGATGATCTTGCTGACGCTCGCTTCGCTGAATCCGTACTTGTCGATTAGCTCGGCAGCCGCTTGAAGGATCGCCTCCCGCGTCTTGACCGCCCGTTCCTGCACTGCGCTACACCATTTCCCTTGGCAACCACATGGATAGTACGAAAAAACCGAGCGTTCTGTCGCATTGGGTGTCTGTGCGACAAAGTTGATCATTATGAGCGGTCTGGCGACCCCTCCTCGCGGTCGTGCCCTCGGGACCTGGAATTCGAGTTCGATCAAGGAGGTATGAAGGCGAAGGCGCGGTTCTTGTCCTGCGCCACTGCCCCGCCTGAGTGGTCGATGCCCGCAGGTCAGCGGTTGATGGCTTCGGTCAGAGATCATGGACGGACGGCGCGGGGCCCAGGGAGTTGTTCATGGGCCGCCCCAATCGCGCCACGCGGGCCGCCATCACCCAGCGCCGCGCCGACGCCATCGATCTGAAGCTGGCCGGGGTGGACTGGCTGACGATCGGCCGGAAGCTGGCCGCGGACCCGGCGATCAACTCCGACCGCGTCGCCTACCCGCAGGGGTACGGCATCGACAAGTACAAGCGCGGGCTGGAGCCGCCGAGCGACAAGCGGCTGATCGAGCTGGCCTGCAAGGACGTCACCAAAGCCTTGCGGGAGCGCAGCACGGCGCTGGACGCGAACACCGACGAGCTGCGCCAGGTGATGGCCGAGCGCCTAGAGCGGCTGTTCTTTCCCGTCTACCGGTCGGCGATCCGCAGCGGCGATCTGCAGGCGGTGGACCGTGCGGTGCGCATCATCGAACGCAGCAGCCGCCTGCTCGGACTGGACCGCCCGACCCGCACCGAGGTGTCCGGGCCGGATGGTGCCGCGGTGCAGGTGGAGTCGGCGGGGCTGGAGGAGCTGGAGCGCCTGATCGGCCTGGCCGGCGGTGCCGAGGATGGGGAGAGCTGACGAGGCGGCGGTCCTCCGGCTGTACCGGTCGCTGCCTGCGCAGCGCCGCCGCGAGATCGCCGCCGCCTCCACTCCACAGCTCAGGGCCCAGCTCGTGCTGATCGAGCGCAAGATGGCGCTGGACCGCTCCCCCGGCGCGATGGCCGCAGTGCTCACCGAGGGCCGGGAGATGCAGGCCCCGCACCTGGCGCAGATCGATGCCGCCTTCGAGCGGGTGGCAGCCGGGCGGCCGACCAAGCTGCTGCTGACCATGCCGCCGCGGCACGGCAAGTCGAGGCGGGCCGCGCGGTGGGCGCCGTTGTGGTACCTGCGGCGGCGCCCGGAGCACCGGGTGATGATCGCCTCGTACTCCTCCGACCTGGCCGATGATCACGGCCGGTGGATCAGGGACGCGATCGTCTCGTACGGCCCGCAGATCGGCATCGGGCTGCGTCCGGGCTCCTCGGCGGCGAATCGATTCGACATCGCCGGGACCGAAGGCGGCTTCGCCGCTGCCGGTGTCGGCGGTGGCCTGACGGGTAAGGGCGCGCACCTGGCGGTCCTAGACGACCCGATCAAGGACGCCGCCGAAGCTGCCTCGCCGACGATGCGCCGCCGGCTGTGGGAGTGGTGGCAGGCGGTCCTGCTCACCCGGATCGAGCCCGGTGGGTCGGTCATCCTCATCCAGACGCGCTGGCACGAGGACGACCTGGCGGGTCGGATCCTGGCTGATGAGGCGGACCGCTGGACCGTCATCAACCTGCCCGCGCTCGCCCTGTCCGAGGATGACGCGCTCAGCCGGCCGGTGGGGGCCGCGCTGTGGCCCGAGCGGTACGACGAGGCGGCGCTCGCCGAGATCCGCCGCTCCGTGGGCGAGCGGGTGTGGTGGTCGCTGTATATGCAGCAGCCCCGGCCGCAAGAGGGCGGGGTGTGGCAGTGGCCCTGGATCACTGACCATCGCATCAGCGCGGCCCGCTTCCGCGGCATCGACCTGGCGCGCATCGTCGTCGCCGTCGACCCGGCCGGCGGGGAGTCGGCGGTCGGCGACGAGACCGGCATCGTGGCCGTCGCCCGCGACCGGGCCGGGCACCTGTACGTCCTCGACGACCGCTCCGGCAACCGCGGGGCCGACGCGTGGGGCCGGGAAGCGTGCCTGCTGGCGATCGAGCTGCGTGCGGACGCCATCACGGTGGAGTCCAACTACGGCGGCGACATGAGCAAGCAGGTCCTGCGCCAGGCGTGGCAGGAGTTGCAGCGCGAGCAGCGCACCGAGGGCCTGCCCATGCCGGCGGTGCTTTCGGTGACGGCCAAGCACGGCAAACGGCTCAGGGCCGAGCCGATCGCCCAGCTCTATGAACAGGGCCGCGTCCACCACGTCGGGGCCTGGCCAGAACTGGAACAGCAGATGGTCACGTGGGTCGCCGGAATGGACAGTCCGGACCGGATGGACGCCGCGGTTCACGGGCTGACGCAGCTCGCGGGCACAGACCCCAGCGGCACGGGCGGTACGCCGTACCAGGACGGGAGGCTGTCCGGGCGCCGCTGACCGCCGTCGCCGGGCCGCCGGACTACGAGCTTGTCGCATCAGCACCTTCGGGGCCGACTTCTTGGCTCGGTCGAGGCTCCCTGGGCGCGACCGAAGACGGGTTTCCGGGGCTCGGTTCACCGGGGTTCGGTTCACCGGAACCAGGTGGATCGGGGGTTCTAGTAAGTACCTATAACCAATAACTACAGAAGAACCCCCTACCCCCGCAGCAGTGCGGGGGAATCCGGCCTTAAGACTTCGAAAAGCGTCGCCGTCAGGACGCCTGCGCGGGCCTACAAGCGCCCCGTGGGCGGAACGGGGCCGGGAGATCATTTGCGAGCTTCAGGGGCCGGTACAGGCCGTCCTGGAGCCCTTTTTGCTCTTCTCTGCGGGTCCGGTGGGTTCCGTCGGGTGACCTACGCTGATCAGTGGCGCGGGGCTGACGCTGTGGATGTTGCTGGTGGGTCTGCCTCGTTTCCTCATCGATGCCTGGTCGTGGCTGAACTACAAGCCGGTCATGGCCGCCTCGTACGACGGTCGCCCGCACCGTGCACTGGCTCCCCAGATTCAGTCGACGTGGCTGCCGGACGAAGCGGTGCGCCGCCTGGCCGCGTACAAGGTGCTGGCCGCCTACGACTCGAACCAGGCCGGGGAGCTGGCTGTCGTCGCCGGCAACGAGGAAGCTTCGGAGCGGCGCGAGTTCGGCGACCCGGCGGCGCTGGTGGACACCACGCTGGCCCACCTGCTGGGCAAGACACAGCAGATCGTGGTGCCCGGCGCCGAGCACGCCAAGAACGAGCAGGCCACCCCTGAGGCGGTGGCCGCCGCGCAGGCGCAGGAGCGGCTGCGGCAGTGGGCCGAATCCGAGCTGCTGGCTCTGAGGATGCAGGCGTGTGAGCGCAAGGCCGTGCTGCTGGGCGATGGGGTGTACCTGCTGGCGTGGGATCCGGCCAAGGGCAGGGTCCGGCTGAAGACCTATGATCCGGGCCTGTACTTCCCGGTGCTCGAAGACGACGCCGACCCCGGCGACTACCCTTCCCGTGTCCACCTGGCCTGGGAGATTCCCGAGGATCCGCGCCGCGGCATCAAGGCGAAGGTGCGGCGCATCACCTACGAGCTCGGCCCCGTCGAACCAGCCCACGCCAGGCCCGCCATGGTCGGGCAGCCGGAACCGGAGACGGCCGGTGCGAGCGGGCTGGTGCTGGCCGCGGACGAGTTCTACGACGAGAGCACCGGCATGGTCCACCGCGCCTATCCGTGGGCGCCGGACCGCCCGTCCGCGCAGACCTGCTACCTCACCGACGCCGAGTGGGACCTCGACAGCCTGCGGTACGGGCAGCAGCTCGACGACCTGCCGATGGACAAGGCCGTCTTCCGTACCCGCTCCGACGGCGCGGTTCTTGACCGGCTGGACCTGCGGATCGACTTCCTGCCGCTGGTACACATCACCAACACCGTCGCCGACGGGGAACACTTCGGCCAGTCCGCCCTGGCCAAGGTGATGCAGGTCCTCGATGAGCTGGCGGAGACCGATACCGACTCCGCCCGCGCCTCGGCGACCACCGGTGCTCCGATCATCGGCCTGGCCGGATCGCACGCCGAGGTGGACCGGCTCACCGGCCGCCCGAAGCCGCTGGCCGTGGCGCCGGGGACGGTGTTCCAGCTCGCCGACGGCGGACGCATGGACGTGCTGGACACCTCCAACCAGCTCGCCGAGCTACGGGCTCGCGTTGAGGAAGTCCGGGACCGGGCCGCCGTCAACGCCCGCATCCCCGCTGTCAGCTTGGGTACCGTCGATCCGTCCGACGTCCCCAGCGGCTATGCCCTCCAGCTGTCTCTCGGTCCGTTGGACTCCCTCGTCGACGCCATGCGCCTGGCCCGCGCCCACAAATACAGCTTGCTGCTGAAAATGGTGCAGCGCATTCACCAGGCCGGGCACGCCGACGGCTGGCCTTACGGTCAGTGCTTTCCCGCGCGGCTCATGTTTGGCCCGCACACACCCACCGACCGCACCGCGATCCTCGATGAGGTGGTGAAAGGTGTAGATGCGAGGGTACTCTCATTGGAGACTGGTATCCGCATGCTCCAAGACGCAGGCTATCCCATCGAAGATGCACGCGAAGAGGTGCGACGGCTCACAGGGCAACACGCGGGGCAGGAGGCCCTCCATACCCCGCATCAAGCGATTAGTGGGAAGTCGTGAGTATCCGGAATCTAAAGTTACGCAGAGAGCAGTGACCGCACGTTGGCAGCATCTGGTGAGCCTAATTGCGCGTATAGCGTGAGTGCTTCCCGCCAGCAGGCGCGGGCGCGATCAGTGTGCTTGGTGCGCCGGAGGGCGTGGCCAAGGGTGGTGAGAGCTTTGGCACGGATCCAACTGCTACCGGTGCTGTGTAGGGTGGCGAGGGCGTGTTCGGCGAGACCTGCGGCCTGCACCGGCCGACTGGCGGCGAGATGCATTTCCGACATCCGCCAGTACGCCAGGGCCTCCCAGAGGCGATGCCGGTTGCTCTGAAAGATGAGTAGCGCCTGATTCATCTGCTCCAACGCCTCTTCCGGGCGACCAGCCCGCGCCAAAGCTAACCCGAGAGTGTACTTTCCGTTGGCCAGCCGCAACGTAGCACCGATTGCGTGGTAGATGGCCAGGGCCTGCTCGCAGAGTTTCACTGCTTGAGCGACGCGGCCGGTCTCCAGGTAAACGCGAGCGAGATTGTTCAAGGCGCTTGCTTCGCTATTATGATTGCCATAATGACGGAAGACTTCGAGCGCCTGGAGTTGATATTGCTCCGCATTCTCGTACTGGCGCTGCACCGACGCCAAGATGGCGCTCTCGTTGAGAGCGTGGGCGGAGAGCACCGGGTCCGTGCAGTGAAGCCGGAATGCTAGGGCAGCCTGCGCGGCTTGCTCCGCCTCCTCGAACCGGCCAGCCAAAACGTGGACGTTCACCATGGGGCAGTGCAGTCGGCCTTCGGCTTGGGCGTCCTTTTGTGGCCGCGCAACATTCAATAGGTGAGCGTTTACCTGCGTGTACTGCGGGGCGTGTGCACCGGTTTCGGCCAGGTCCTTGGCTACGAACATCAGATCGGCCGCGCGGCGGAGCGCCGATCGGTGGCCTGAGGCTCGGGCGCATGCGAGTAGGTTCCTAGCCTCGGAAAACAGCCACTCCAAAGCCGTGTCACGGCTCTCGAAGGAAAGCCCGGGCCACTGCGTGGGTTCGAGGTGATCGAGGATGGGGTCACCGGGGCGTTCGATCACGTACTCCTGTGCGGCCGTGGACAAGTAGAAGTCAAGCAGTCGCGACATCGCCGCCTCTCTCTGATCGGGGGATGCGTCGCGTTCTGCGCAGGTCCGCGCATACAGGCGCACAAGGTCGTGATAGCAGTAGCGGTCCGGGGCGGTTGACTCCAGGAGCGAGGCATCTACCAAGGGCTCCAGCAGGCGCCTGGTCTCCACCGGGCTCAAGCCGAGCACGGCAGCCGCGGCAGTGAGAGAAATATCTGGCCCGTCAGGCAGACTGAGCAGGTGAAAGGCGCGGGCCTGTTGGGCGGGCAGGTTCCGGTACCCCAGTTCGAAGGAGGCCGTGACCGTGAGGTCGCCCGCGCACAATTCGTCCAGCCGGCTCCGTTCATCGGCGAGCTTGCGCGCCAGGTCAGCAACGGTCCAGCTGCGGCGGGTGGCCAGGCGGGTAGCAGCGATCCGGAGGGCGAGAGGCAGGAAGCCGCACGCCGCCACCACGTCGATGTTGGCCTCATCTCTCCTGCCCGTGATGCGGGTGAAGAGGGCTAGGGCATCCTGCGGATCCATGACATCCAGCTCCACCTGATGAGCACCTGCTAAACCAGTCATCCGAGTGCGGCTGCTGACCAGTACGGCGCAGCCCTGGGTGCCCGGAAGAAGCGACCTGACCTGCGCGGCGTCGCGCGCGTTATCCAGCAGGATCAGGATCCTGCGGCCGTCGAGGGCGGAGCGGTAGAGCGCGGCACGCTCCGATACTTCGCGGGGTAGGGCAACATCTGGAAGGCCCAAGGCCCGCAGAAAGCCCCCGAGTACAGCCCCAGGCTCGGCGGGAGCGGGTCCGACGCCTTGTAGGTCCACGTACAGTTGTCCGTCCGGGAAGTGCGGACGGACGCGGTGCGCGACATGGACCGAGAGCGCGGTCTTGCCCACACCGCCGATCCCCGAGGTCGCCGATACCACTATCCCTTGCCCCTCCCCAGCAGTGAGTTGTCTGGCCAGCTCCTTCACCATGCGGCTGCGCCCGGTGAAGTCACTTAGGTCAGCAGGGAGTTGTGCTGGGCGCAGCAGCACGCCGCCGACGCCTTGCTTGCCGGGTGGCGGAAGCAGGTCGGGGTCGGCACGGAGGATACGCTGATGGAGCTCGCTGAGGTTCGGACCAGGATCGGTGCCGAGTTCGTCCGCGAGCAGCCGGCGGGTGTCGTCGAATGTGGCCAGAGCCTCAGCCTGACGTCCCCCGCGGTAAAGCGCGAGCATCAGCAGTTCCCGTAACCGCTCACGTAATGGGTGTGCCGCCGTAAGCGCCGTCAACTCCGCCACTGCCTCAGCATGACGTCCGATCTCCAGGTCAAGATCTAGGCGGGACTCCAGCAGGGCCAGGCGCCGCTCTTCCAAGCGGGCACGCTGGGCCGCACAGTACGGCCCAGGCGCATCGGTCAATGCATCGCCAGTCCATAAATCCAAGGCTTGCAGCAACAATTCGCGGGCGCGGCCGGGGCGGCCACAGCGGTGCTCCCGCTCGGCCTCGGTCGACAGCCGTTCGGCGACGTCCAGGTCAAGCCGGCTCTCGCCGATCCGCAGGACATAGCCACCGGACTCGCTGACCACCATGTCCGCATCCGAGCCCAGGGCCTTACGCAGCCGACTGGCGTAAGTGCGAAGAGCGGCAACAGCGGTGGCTGGCGGTTCCTGTCCCCACATGGCGTCGATCAAGTCCGGCACCGACGCGACCCACCCGACACGCAGTAGCAGCATGGCGAGCAGCGCCCGCTGCTGCGGCGAACCGGCATCGAGCCGCTGTGTCCCCCGCCAGATTCCGACCGGCCCTAACACTGTGAACCAGAGATGCTGCTGGTCTCCCACACCATCGGCCATAGCTCCCCTTGCGCTGCGCATGGTGCTTTGTCCTGCCAGTCTCCTTGCCCGGCCCTGCACATCAGCAAAGGTGGGCTCCTTTCCCATCCTGCCGGAGGGCCGTCGTGTGGGCTACGCCTGAAGGCCACGGGGCTTTTCAGAGGACGTGCACTTGGCTTCCGTAGACTCGATCTCGGCGCGGGGCCGTCTGGGAGTAGCACTCTTTGATGACCCGCAGCCTGCCCGCTTCGTGCACCGTGCTCGGCTACCGCAAGGACGGCCGGCCCATCTACCCGATCCTGGGCGCCTCCTCCGACGACGCGTCGAACGACGAAGCCGCCGTCAGCATCAGCCAGAAGCAGCTCAACACCCTCCTGGCGCGCGAGAAGGACCAGGGCGGACGGGCCGCCGTACGAGCCCTGGCCGACAAGCTCGGCTTCGCCAACGCCACCGAACTGGCGGACTACGTCAACGGACAGCGGCAGGCCGAACAGGAGCAGCTGACCGAAACGCAGCGCCGCGAGCAGGAACTCGTCGCGCGGGAGAAGGCGGTGATCGCCCGCGAGGCTGCGACCCTGGTCCGCGAGCGCGACGCCGCCCGCCGGGCGGTTCTGGCCGGCGTCGGTGCCACTGGCCAGAACTTGGAGGACGCCGCCGTACTGCTGCGTGTGGACGACGATGCGGACGACGCCACCGTCCAGCAGGCCGTGCAGGACCTCAAGACGCGCCGGCCGGAGCTGTTCACCGTGCCGCCCACCGGCACCGCGCTGCCTCCGGCCGCCCCGGGTGGCGCCCCGGCCTCGGTACCGCCGCCGCGCCCCGGCAACGCGACTGCCAAGCCCGGAGCCGCCGGGGCCGAGATGGCACGGCGCCGCGGCCTGCTGCCGCCGGCCTGACTCCGTGGACTGCGGGGACCACGCCCCGCCTCCTCTCCCGTGGACGACGCCACCGGCCGGTGAGTGTGTGACCGCTTCCAGCACCACCAGGAGCAGCGGCGTTGATTCAGCCGTACACCACCTCCGTGACGGTGACCGGTGACCGGGACTGGCTCGCTTCCCGGCACGGCACCGACGCCACCGAGACCATCACCCTCGACCTGTCCCACCTGACCCGCGGCACCCACTACGCAGAGCCGACCGCCGGCCAGCCGCACGGCTTCGTACGCTCCGGTGTCCCGGTGGGCCAGATCACCGCTTCCGGCCTGTATGGCGCCTACGACCCCACGGCCGACGACGGCCGCGCAGTCCTCGCCGGCCTGGTCTACGCCGAAGCGCCGTTCACACCCGGCACCAGTAAGGTCCCGGCCGCCCTGTTCTGGCACGGCACCGTCCACACCGACAAGATCCCCGGCGGCCTCGACCCGGCCAAGATCGCCCCGTCGCCGCACGGCGCGCAGATCCGCTTCCTCGGGGCGGTGGACGCATGAGCATCGCCGACCTGCTCAAGAACGTCAGCGTCGCCGACCTGACCGTCTACGCCCGCGCCATCCCCACCCCGGACGACTTCCTGCTCACCCGCAGCGTCTTCCCCGAGACGCAGGTGCACGATGTGAAGTGGCGCGTACGGCAGTCCAAGCGGCGCGTCAACGCGGCGATGTACCGCGCGTACGACGCAAGCGTGCCCTTCGCCAAGCGCCAGGCCCAGACCACGCAGACCGAAGGCACCCTCCCGGCCCTGGGGCAGAAGCTCCTGGTCGGCGAGATGGAACAGCTGCTGCTGGACGCCTCCCGCGGCGCGGACGAAGACCGGCTCGTGGACCTGCTCTACGACGACGTCGAGCGGCACGTCGAAGCGATCCGCTCGCGCCTGGAGCTGGCCGCCGCCGACGTCCTGCTCGACGGCCGCTTCACCCTGACCGGCGAAAACGGGCTGACAGTAGAGGCCGACTACGGGGTGCCGCAGGCCAACATGCCCACCGCCCCCAAGCCGTGGTCCGCGCCGGACGCGGACCCGATCGCCGACGAGCAGCGGTGGATCGGCTACCTCGACTCGATCGGCGCCCCGGCTCCGGAGATGGTGCTCACCTCCCGCAAGGCGTACGCGCACCTGGCCTCCAACGGCGCCTACCGGGCCGCCTACTACGGCACCCCGGCCGGCGGGCAGACCCCGACCGCCACGCTGAATCCGCAGCAAGTCAACTCGGTGCGCGCCACCTACGGCCTGCCGCCGGTGACCTTCTACAAGGCGCAGGTGTGGCAGAACGACGTCTCCACGCGGGTCCTGCCGGAGGACCGGTGGATCATGTTGCCGCCGGAGCGCGCGAAGTGGGGCCAGACCCAGTACGGCACCACCACCGAATCGCTGGCTCTCTCGCGCGGCACCAACCCGCAGATCGAGCGGGAGGACGCGCCGGGCATCGTCATCACCCGTGACGTGCAGGACGACCCGGTGCAGATCTGGACCAAGGGCGCCGCCATGGCGATGCCGGTCCTGTACTCGCCGGACTGCCACATCACCGCGACCGTCCTGTGAGCGCCCCCGTCCCGCAGGTACTGGCCGCAACGGTCCACGTCCTCGATCCCGTCAGCCGCGAACCGCTGGTGCTGACCGCCGGCGCCAAGGTCACCGATCCGGCGATCGCTGAGCAGATCACCAACGCGGTGTGCTGGGCCGACCCGCCGACAAGCCCCGCCACACCGGGCCGCAGGGCCAAGACCACCCAGGACTGACCACCACGGCGGGGAGCAGCCGCCGCTGCTCCCCGCCCCTACTTCTCTTTTCAGGAACGCCTCTCGTGCCCGCTGCTGTCCTGCGCTGGCTTCTTGCCCAGCTCGGCCCCGACACCGACGCCACCGATCTCACCGCCCGCTACGAGCGCCTGCACTCCGCGCGCGCCGTCGTCCTCGAAGTGCTGCACGAACGCCGCGCCGCGCTGCTCGCCGAGCCGCTGAAGGTCACCGTCAACGGGGTCGCCACCATCGACACCTCCGCCAACGTCACCGCCCTCGAACGCACCATCGCCCAGCTCGCCGACGAGCCCGCCCCCGACGACCCCACGGCCGTCGACCGGAGCCTGCTGAGCACCATCGAGCTGTGCCCGCGCCGCCGCCGGTGACCGCCCGCGCTTCCGGCCGGCCTGGTACCCCCGGTCCACTGCGCACACGGGTCGCCCTGATGCGTCGGGTGCTGCGCAGGTGGGTCAGCCGATGAGCCGGGAGGAGGCCAGGCGGGGTCTGCACTTGGTACCGGTTCGCTTCCGGGATGCCGTTGAATTTGTGCGGATGTGGCACCGCCACCTTCAGCCGCCCCAAGGGCACATCTTTTCAGTCGGCGCCGCTGACGAGGCAGGCATTCTGCGGGCTGTCGCGATCGTCGGCAGACCGGTCGCCCGCTACCTGGACAACGGCACGACCCTCGAAGTCACCCGTCTGGCCAGCGACGGTTCCCGCAACGCGGGCTCGATGCTGTACGCCGCCGCGTGGAGGGCCACATCCGCGCTGGGATACAGCCGACTGATCACCTATACCCAGGAAGGCGAGTCCGGCACGAGCCTGCGGGGCGCCGGGTGGCGCGTCATTGCCCGCCGCCCGGCCCGCCCCGGCTGGCACTGCCCGTCCCGCCCACGCGTCGACCAGGGCGCGGGAGGCATTCCCCGCATGTTGTGGGAGGCGTCGTGCTCTACCTGAGCCCTGTTTCGTTCCTCGACAACGAACAACGCCCGAGATCGCACACGGTGGCCTCCTCTGCACGCTCGCTGCATCGTTGGCCGCCCTGGCCCTCGCTTCCCCCTGCCCCTGGTGATCACGCGCATACAGCGCGCAGCAGGGCCGCGTTGCGCGCTACGGTAAGCCTGGCCTGGCGCAGGCCGTTCCGTCGGCGCGTCGCTGACGTTTCCCGCCGGCCGGATCAGCTCCTCTGACGCAGGAGGCAGGATGCCACTACGGTTCATCGCCAAGGACCCCAACACCGGCTCCGATCAGAGCCCGACCGTGTGGATCGACGAGGACAACGGAGACTTGGTGTTTCAGGGCTGGAAGGCCGACCGGAAAACCACCGTCGAGTGCAGGGAAGCTGGCTCGATCCCCGCGCACGAAGCCGTGGTACGGATTCCGGCGCGGATGACGGCGATTGTCAGGGAGGCGTGCGATGCCGCAGACCAGCGTGCCGAGCTTCGCTGAGATGCTGGAGGCCGCCCAGCACTCGGCGGTGCATCTGGAGATGCGCGACGCGTACGGCATCGACTCCGAAGACGGCCCCTTTCGGGCATGGCGCGAGGGCACCTGGACCGTGGCCGCCGACCGTGAGGCGCGGCGTGCCTGGTTCGACCTGGTGCGTGCCGCGGTGGGCCGAGGGGTGGTGATGCGGCGGGCGCGGATCGTGTCCGAGCCGGTGAGCGCCTACATCCGCTTCGAGTACGAAGGCACCGGGCTGAACATCGAGGCGGGTGAGCAGGTGCGGTGGTTGCCGCGGCGTAGAGCTTCGGACCTCGCGCTGCCGGGCAACGACTTCTGGCTGTTCGACGGTACGGCCGTGCGGTTCAACCACTTCACCGGAGACGGCGGTTCGGCCGGGCCGGAAGTGACCGACAACCCACAGGTCGCCAAGCTGTGCCAGGACGCCTTCGAAGCCGTGTGGTGCAGGGCCGCCCCGCACGACGAATACGCCATCTGACCCGCCGACTGCCCAACCGGACCCGTGCCTGCTTCCCCGTCCTCCAGTGCGCAGCAGGCCCGCGAGGCACTGGCCGCCCGGCTGTTCGATCTGCGTCGGGCGGCCGGGCTGAGCGGTCAAGAGCTGGCCGAGCGGTGCGGCTGGTACAAGTCGAAGTCCTCACGCATCGAGAACGCCCGCACCCTGCCCTCCGACGCCGATATCCGGGCCTGGTGCCGGGCCTGCGGAGCCGTCGAGGAAACAGAAGACCTGTTGGCCGCCGCCCGGCACGCCGAGACCCTGTACGTGCAGTGGCGGCGCCTGCACCGCTCCGGGCTGCGGCAGGTCCACGAAGCATCCCTGCCGCTGTACGAGTCCACCCGCCTGTTTCGGGTGTACTGCTCCACCGTGATGCCCGGCCTCGTACAGACGCCCGGATATGCGACCGATCTGCTCGCGGCCATCACCGCGTTCCAGGGCACGCCCGACGACGTCGCCGCGGCGGTCGCCGCGCGCACCGCCCGGTCGCGCGTCCTGCACGACAGCGGCCGGCGGTTCATGCTGCTGGTCGAGGAAGCCGTGCTGCGCTGCGGTGTTGGCAACCCTGCGGCGATGGCCGACCAGCTCGGCTACCTGCTGGAGGTGATGATCCTGCCCAACGTGTGCCTTGGTGTAGTGCCGTTCGGCGACCGGGCCCGGCGGATCTGGCCGTTGGAAACCTTCATGCTTTTCGATGACAACCGGGTGCACGTCGAGCTGCTGACGGCCAAGGTGACCATCACCGCGCCCAGCGAAGTCACCGCCTATGAGCGAGCGTTCGTGGACCTGTCGCAACTGGCGCTCTACGGAGCCGATGCTGACGCACGGATCAGGGCGGCACTCGCCTCGTTCGGGTGAAGCCGTGGAACTTCGTGGAACTTGCTAGGGGCTCCTCTCCGCTGAGCCGTAGCGTCCTGGGCATGAACGAGGTCGCCGCGTCGCCCGTCCCCAAGGTCACCGCCGAGAAGGCCGACGCATTGCCGATCGACGTCGCCACCATCGATGCGACCTGCGCCCGCGCTTTCGGCCTGCAGCGGGCGACGGCCCCGGGCCTGCCGGACCTGACACGGGCGCTGCGCGGTCACCTTGAACTGCTCATCCCCCCGGACCTGGCCGGGCAGGCGCCCCTGACTCAGGCCGCCGCACGGGACGCCACCAAGCTCTTGAAACTGCCCGACAACGCCGGGACGGCGCGCACTCGCGCCCGCGCGTTGGCGCAGGTGTGCCTCATACTCCTCGAACCGCACCGCCCCCGGCCGCACCCTCGGACGAGGAAACGCACGGGTGACCCGGGCTGGGGCATCCGTGTTCGCCATGCGCCGGGCCAGCGCCGCCGACGCCCCCGCCCTCACCGTCATGATCCTCAACCGCTGCCGGTGGCTGGAAGACCGCGGCCTGCCGAGCTGGCGCGACGCCGCCGAGAACATCACCTGCCAGGCAGGCGACGGGCACATGTGGGTCCTGGAGGAAGAGGGGGCCGCCTCGTCGGCTGCACCACCATCCAGCCCTTCTGCCCGCCCTGGGGCTGGACAGACCGAGAACTGGCCGAGCCAGCCGACCACCTGTACACGACGTGCACGGACCCGGCCTACTCCGCCCGTAAGCCCGGCACCCTCATCGCCTGGTGGGCCGTCCACCGGGCCGCCCTGAACAACAAACGGTGGGTGCGCCGCGGCTGCTTCGACCCCGCCTTGGTCCGCTACTACCAGTCGCAGCACTTCCACCTGGTCCGCGAGGTCCAGCGCACCACGAAACGTGTCTACCTCCTGGCCCGCCGTGCCGTGCCGATCGCCCCGGCCACAGTCACCGAACCACTGCTGCGCGCCGATCTCCAGCCCCTCCTGACCAAGGAGCCGACGCGATGAGCAGCGAGCCCCCACGACCGCATGATGATTCCGGCGACTCTCTGGAACATGTTGCCGCCCGGCATGACCACGCCCGCCAGCGCATGGTGGGGCGGCTGCGTGCCGTCGTACTCGCCCTGGGCCCGGTACGTGCCGCTCACCTGTACCCCGAGGCGCCTCGTCTCATCCTGCGCCACGACGGCTACCAGTGGACACCACTGACGACGGCTGCCGACTACGCCTCAGCCCAGCAACTTCTTCACGGACAGGTGGAACAACGCGATTCGGCTTGGGTGTGGCTCTTCCTGAGTGATATCGGGGTCAGGCCGTGGGCGCGTATCGATGCTGGTCAGCTGGGTAGTTCCGTTGATGTTCGCCGGCGAGGCGGTGCTACCAGCAGGCGTCGAGGTCGCCGTTTGCGGCGACGGCGCGGAGTTTGAGCACAGCTTCGACGCCGGCCAGGCCCCAGAGGGCGCCGCTGATGTCGAGGCGGTCGGCGATGAGGTGCCTGACTGCTCCCTCGATGATTCCGGTGGCGATGGGCCAGCCGGCCGAGAGTGCCTGGTCGTAGTGGAGGAAGTTGCTGTTGCTGCGCAGGTGCGGTCACTAAGTCTTCGGTGCTCTTGTCTCCGGTGCGGAGAAAGTACCGGTCCGCAGCCCACACCTTCTCCAGGACGTGGATGAAGTCGATGACGATGGCCGACCAGAACGCCGGCAGCGCCTGATCGCAGGCGTCCTTGCCGCACCGGGCCGGGTCCTCGGAGAGGGCGCCCTTGAGGGCGCGCTCCTTCCGCGTGCTTGTTCTGGCCTACTTGTGCGACGAGGCACGCCGCGCTCCGTGCCACTTCATGCAGGACGTCGGCGGCGGTTCCTACAGAAACTCGGGCTCCTGGCCTGAGCCGGTCCCAAGCTCGCGCGGCTTTCGATCAGCGGGGACCGCTGTGCACGTTGCGTACTTGTCGCCAACCGGGCAGTCGGGTGGTAACCGGCTAGAACTATGGGCATATTGACCGAAAAAGTATACGCCTGGCGCGTCATTGCAGGGTAGAAACATGCATCCGACATGTTTTACGGGAGGGGACCGAGATGAACGTGCTTCGTGGCGGGCGCTGGGCGATGCGTGGGGCGGCTGTCGCCAGTGCGGCCCTGCTGACGCTAACGGGGGCCACGTTGGCGACTGAGGCGGCCGCTGCATCCACTGCCGTCGCTGAAGACAACCCCTGCAATCCTAATTACTGCCCAGGTGCAAGCACCTTCATCATGAAATTCGACGGTGTTTCCGTTGAATTCATCTCATCCGTCAACGGCTGGGACACCAACACCCACACGCTGGTCCTGCAACGTGGGTCGTACCACAACCCTGTAGTCGACCGCTGGATTGACGACGCGATAGCCGGCCGCGAAGGGCGCCTCAAGAGCATGTCCGTCGTGGTGTACGACGATAAGGGGTGGGTGATGAAGCGGTACAACTTTGGGGGCGCATGGGTGGAGCGCATCGATAGCAACGGCTCGGGTCAGGCACTTCATATCAGGTACTTCACCCTTGAGATCACCGATTAGGGAGCAGGCAGGGACGCGAGGAGTCCTACTGGGACCTGGTCCAGTGGAGGGGCACCACCCTGGACGATCCTCAGGACGGCGAGGCGTACGCCCTCGCCATGGAACGCTGGCTGCTCACCCAGGACTGGGAGACATCCATCGCTGCCATGCCCGGCGGGGAGAAGCTTCCACTGTTCCTCGTGGCGATCTTTGCGCATGTGGGGGTCGTCATCGCCCTTGGGTGTGACTCTCCTGGAGTGAGCCTTTCCGATGTGGGTCGTTGCTGATCGCGTCGGTTTGCCGGATCGTCGTGTACAGAGTTCGGGTTCTTGGGGGCGGCGATGGTTTCGTGGCTGGAGGAGTTGGAGCGTCGCGAGGCTCGCGCACGGGAGCGGATCACGGAACTGCGAAAGCAGAACGAGGAGTTGACGACGAGCCTGGCCGAGCAGGAGGCCACCGTGTCCCGTCTGGAGATCACGCGGGAGACAATGACGGAGATCCTTTCTGGGGACGGTCCGGTCACCGAGCCGGACGGCACGGCCGAGCCCGCAGAGTCCGGAGGTGCGGCTCCGGCGGAGGCCGCCGAGGGGTTTGCGGTCGGCTCGCCGGTGGGGGTGCGGCTGGTGCCGGCCTGGTCGGCCGAGCTCGGGGTGGAGGCCCTGCCGCGCGCGTACGCGGACATCGTGGAGGTGCTCGCCGATGCGGTGCATCCGCTGCGGGCCCATCAACTGTGTTCCGTACTGGGGCTGTCGACGGACAAGTCCAAGGTGGAGGGGTTCCGGTCGAAGCTGAAGCGGCTGCGTGAACGAGGCTGGGTCATGGAAGTGTCGCCGGGGCTGTTCGCGTCGCGGGACGCGGCAGGGCGAGAGCGTGTGCCGGAGCCGGGCAAAGACTCCGCCATGTCGCGTCGCACCGGCGAGGAGGAGGGCTCCCGGTCCTAGCGTCGAGGGTGACGAAACCATCCGACCGCCCCGGATCGAGAGCCCGATGAAAGCCTACGCATCAGTGGCGACACGGTCTACAAGACCTGCCGACGGCTCGGGCTGCCGCCCAGCGTCCTGCGCATCGACCGGATCTACGACGAAGCACGCCACAGCGCCGACCCCGTCCGGCTGATGCAACTCTTCGGCCTGTCCAATCTCTCCGCCACCCGCTACGTCCTGGCCGCACACCCGGACAAGAAGAATGGCCCCATCGCCCCCTAGGGCCGTGCATCTCGGATGCGGGTGGGGTGGCCCCGGCCGTACTCTGTCCCGTCACGGGGACCGGGGCCTATCCCGCACGCTCCGTGCTGGTGCGGGCCGGGGCGGAGCTTAGCGCGTCTCGACATGGGGTGTCGTGGTGGCTTGCGGGCCCGCCCCGGCGCGAGGCGCCGTGGCAGCGGGAACCACAGCTGCCACCTGCCGCTGCTTCTTGCTTGCCGCACGCCGTTGCCAGGCGGGGATGCTGCGCTTGGTGTCGGGTAAGAAGGCCGGGGCCCGGTGTGCGGCCGGTGCTGGCTTGCGGTCTGGTCTCTTCCTGCAGTTCGCGGGCGGCCGTGTGCTTCGCTGGCCGGCAGCGAGTCACCAGTCCGAAGTGCCACGTTTGAGCATGGCGTCGCCGTGCGCGCCTTGGTGTGCGCTACAACCGGAATATGAATGATCCATTTGTGGTAGCTGAGGTGAATGCACTTTTGCCTAAGCTGGAGGACAAGCAGCTGCCGGCGTCTTTCGGGGCAGGCGATCGCGGTACGGGGGCAGCGGTCGGGGCCGTGGTGGGGCCGAGGTTCCTCGGAGCAGCCACTGACCTGATCGGGGCATGCGGTACCTGTTCCCCTGATCGGTGAGCACCGGGGCACGGTGCATCGTTCGACAGCGGATGCGGTGGCCGTGTAACTGCACGGTGCTGGGCACGGCAGCGTCAGAGGGTTCATTGTGCTGCTGTGTGCAGCCCGTCGAGCAAGTGCGGCCACGCCTCGGGGGAAAGTGATGGCCCATGCCGGGGATGACCCGCAATCGTGCTCCGGGGATGGCGCGTGCTGTCGCCCGGGCGCAGGCGACGGGCACGAGGGGGTCGTGGGTGCCGTGCAGGACCGTGGCCGGCAGGCGCAGCTTCTTCAGTGCTTTGGTCCGGTCGGCCGCGGTCAGGACGGCTGCCATCTGGCGGTGGGTGCCGTCGGGGTCGATGCCTCGGGCGTGGCTGCGGCGCAGGAGGGTCCGCGTGCCGTTTTCGTCGAAGGGCAGGTGGGGGAGGACAGCTTGCGCAGCATGGCCATGCTGGTGCGGATGTAGCCGTCCAGGTCGGTGGGGTGGCGGCGCAGGAGGTAGGGCAGGAGGGTGGGGTCGGTGCGGCGGCCGATGGTCAGTGCGTGGGGTGTGGACATCATCGACGTCAGGGACAGTGCTCGGTGGGGGTGCCGGAGGGCGAGTTCTTGGGCGATCATGCCGCCCATGGACGCTCCGACGATGTGAGCTGCGGGGATGTGGAGGTGGTCGAGGAGCCCGAGGGCGTCTTCGGCCATGTCGGTGAGGGTGTAGGCGGGCCGGGTCAGGCGCAGCGCGGTGCGCAGGAGGTGTGGTGGGGTGGTCAGGTGCTGTGAGCGGCCGCTGTCGCGGTTGTCGAAGCGGGTGACGAAGAAGCCTTCGGATGCCAGTTGGCGGCACAGGGCGTCGTCCCACCAAATCAGTTGTCCGTACATGCCGAAGATCAGGAGAAGGGGGCGGTTCCCCGGGCTTCCGATCGTCTCGTAGCAGAGGCTGATCCCGTTGCCGGTGGCGAAATGTTCAGTCATACAGACTCCCGGGGCCTTTGGGGAATCGCCGCTGTCCGGGGGACGGGGAGCGGTCAGGTGCGGCCGGGGTGGTGTTCTGCGCTGGTGGCGAGGTCGCCGAGGCTGTCGTGGATGTGCTGGGCGAGCAGGTCGGGGTCGGCGATGACGTCGGGGTCGATGTTGACGGTGACGTGGCAGTGGTCGCGGTAGGACAGCAGGGTGACGGCCACGGCGAATCCCATGACCGGTGCGATGGCGTAGATCTCCTGGGCGCGGACGCCGCCGACGGACAGGGGGTGCGGGGCCCGGGCATGTTGCTGATGCCGAAGTCATGGGAGGCGCACAGGCGCAGGAAGCCGGTCTCGAACCAGCGCCGCGGCAGCAGGGGGCTGATGCGGGCGACGGCGCCCATCCAGTCGGCGGCGTCGCGGTGGTAGGCCCCCTGGACGGCGGTGCGTACTTCGCTGATGCGCCGGCGGGCGTCGGGCTGGTCGGCGCGCAGGGTGAAGCGGACGATGAACCAGTGGTTGCCCATCGGGGCGAAGGGGCGCCGGCCGGTGAGCGGTGGCCGGGCGTACGGGGAGAAGACGCGCAGGCGGGGGCGCTGGATGTCGCGGGCCTGGTGGTATCGGTGGCAGCCGTGGGCGACCGCGGCGACGAGCGCGTCGTGCACGGTGCCGCCGCCGGCGACGGCGACGCCCTTGAACGCGTCGGTGGGCACCTTGGTGGTGTAGTAGCGGCGGGCGAAGCGGGTCTTCTTCGGCGGCACGGGGTAGGGCCGGTCGCGGATGTCGGTCAGGGCTTGGGCGGCGAACTGGGCGGCCTTGCGCAGACGGCGTGCCATACCGACCGGTCGGGCGATACGGCGTTCGGAGGCGGTGGCCGGGCCGGTGGCGGCTGGCGGAGCGGGGGTGCAGCCGGCTGCTGGGCGGCGGCTTGGCGCAGGAACATCTCGCGCAGGCGGACGCCGTCGGCGATGCTGTGCGAGATCTTGAGCATGTAGGCGGAGCGTCCGTCGTCCAGGCCGTCGATCAGGTAGCCGTTCCAGGGGGACCTGTTTTGGCAGAAGGGGGTTTCGGCCAGCGTCGCGGCGGTGTCGAGGACGTCGCGGCGGGTGCCTTTACCGCCCACGGTGATGTGGTGCAGGTGGTGTTCGAGGCGGAAGTCGGGGTCCGGGGCCCAGCGGGGGCGGCGGAAGGCGGTGGGGGTTCGTGGACGCGGGCTTGCATGCGGGGCATGCCCGCGCACAGGTGCCCGTGCCAGGCAACGAACTGCTCCCAAGGCAGCCGGTCTTCCAGGAACATTACGGCCACGATGATCGGTTTTGCGCGGGTGCCGCTCTCCACGCGCCAGGTCAGGTGGTCTTTGCTGCTCATGATGTCCGTGCCGGACGCGGTGGCGCGGAGTCGGTGCGCGGTGGTCGTGGTCATGATGTCTCCTCGTGTCTCGGTGTGCGGTGAGGCGGCGGCGCGCAGGGAAGGCCCTGTGCCGGACGCTGTCTGCTCTTGCCGGTGCAGGCGGGGCGCGGCTACGGGGTTCAGGTTCTTCGGCGGATGCGGTTGCGGGTCAGGGCGGCGGCCGCTGCGGCCGTCAAGCCGGTGGTGAGCACCGAGCGGGGTGTGGGGTGCGGCAGCGGCTGTTTCCCTTTGGGGACACCGAGGTTGGTGCGGGACTGCACGGTGAATTGCCGTGCGGCCAGGTCACCGAGCAGTGCCTGCATCTGGGTGGGTGTCTTCGCGACGGCGGTGAGTCCCTCGATGACCGCCCGTGCGACCTGCTCGGTGCTGAGCACTTCGCTCAGCAGATCCCGCAGAATGTCGCGCAGTGCCTCATGCAGGGCCTGGGACAGCTTGATGTCGGGGCAGATGCAGCGCACCGAGCCTTCGATGTTGGCCACGGATTTGCCGACGACGGAGACGAGCGGGGTGACCTGGATACCCCGGCTGGTGGAGTAGCGCAGGACCGCGGTGAGGGCGACGCCGAAGTTGAGTTCGTCGAGGGAGGCGTCGGCCCAGTGCGGCACAGCAGCGGACACATCGCTGATGAAGCCTGCGACGTCGCTCCAGGCAGTCGCCGATCCGAGGTTGATCCACTGCCGGGCCATGCCCGCCCCGTCGTTGTGTGCGAGGGCGAGGAAGGCCCCCAGGAAGGCGGTGCTGGTGTTGCGGTCGATTTTGCCGACCATGCCCCAGTCGATCAGGTGGGCGGTGCCGGCCTCGCTGACGAGGATGTTGCCCGGGTGGGGGTCGGCGTGGAAGGTGCGCTGGACGAAGTAGGACCGCAGCATGAAGGTGATCAGGTCGTGCGCCAGTGCGGTGCGCTGTTTGCGAGTCAGGGTGTGGGGTTTGATCTTGTTGATGGGGACGCCGTCGGCGAAGGTCTGCACCAGGACGCGGGGCGTGGCTTCGAGGACTTTGGGCACCGATAGCCGTTTGAAGCGTTTGGCGGCTTTGCGGGCGGCTTTCATGTTCGTGGCTTCGCGGGTGAAGTCCAGCTCGGGCTGCATGACGGTGAACAGGGCTTCCAGCACGGCCTGGGGGTTGACGACTTCCTTGAGGCGGGGAGCGGCCGTGCCCAGGAGGCGGGCGGCCCGGCGCAGGACCTTCATGTCGGCTTCCACGGCGGCCCGGGCGCCGGGGCGCTGGATCTTGATGACGCACGGGGTGCCGTCGGTGGTGGTGGCCTTGTAGACCTGGGCGAGCGAGGCCGCGCCCAGGGGATGGCCGGTGCGGAGGCAGGGGTACCGGCGGCGCCAGTCGGGACCGAGCTCCTCGTCCAGGATCGGTTCGAAGGCGGCGAAGGGCTCTGCGGTGGCCTCGTCGTTGAGCTGGGCGAGCTCCTCGCGGACATGCTCCGGCACCAGGTCGGGCCGGGTGGCGAGGATCTGGCCCACCTTGACGTACAGCGGGCCCAGTTCCTCCAGGGTGGCCCGGATGGTGTGCGCCCGCTGTTGCTGTTGGGCGTGCGCCGGGATCCGGGAGCTGCTGCCGGAACGCGCCCGTACGGCCCGGACGGCTTCCCCGTACAGGGACCGGGTGAGGATTCGGGCCGTACGGCGCGTGCGTCCCGGCGGCATGCGGTCCTCCTTCACTTCGCTGCGGGGCGCTCGGGTCAGGTGCCGTCCGGTCGGCTGTCCGGCGCGGCGGCCCCGGGCTTCGGGCCCGTGCCAGGAGCCGAGATGTGCTGTGCCAGGTGGCGGATTTCCGCGGTCAGGGCGCTGAGGTCCTGGTGTTGCTGCTTGTCGGTCTTCTGGTTCGTCTGCCGCTTGCGGCTGCCGGTGACGGCGTCGAGGGCCGCTTTGGCGGCGTCCTTGCCGTAGTCGAGCACCTGGTCGACGACCATGCCTGCGGTGACTTTCTTCTTGGCCATCTGAATTCTCCTCAGTGACGGGTCTGCCATGGAGGGATGCGGCTGTGCTGGTCAGTGCGCGGCAGCCGGTGTGCGGGTCTCATCGGCCGGGCCGCGCTCGCGGGATGCGGGGATGTCCGGAGCGGTGAATCCGCTGCCGGGGACCGACATGCCGCCGTCGACCGCGAGGGCCTGTCCGGTGATGAAGCCGGCCGCCGGGCAGGTCAGGAACAGCACGGCCTGGGCGACGTCGTGCACGCTGGCCCACCGGCCCAGCGGGGTGCGGCTGAGCAGCCAGTGGGACAGTTCCTCGTCGCCTTCGAGCGTTTCGAAGGCGCCGGTGTCCACGATGCCGGGGCATACGGCGTTGACGCGGATGTGTTGTGGCCCCCAGGCCACGGCCAGGCTGCGCACGAGCGAGACTTGCGCGGCCTTGGTCATGGCGTACGCCTCGCCGGCCGGTGCGCCCATCAGGCCCACGGCGGAGGACATCAGCAGCACGGAAGGCTGTGGGGATCGGATCAGGTGGGGGTGGGCGCTTCGGCACAGCTGCAGGGCCGCGGTGAAGTTGACGGCCAGGGCTGCCGACCAGTCCTCGTCTCGGCTGTGCAGCAGGGGGGCCATCCGGAATTGACCGGCGGCGTCGGCCGTGTAGGCCCCGGCGATGTGGATCAGGGCGTCGAGCCCTCCGAGGCTCGTGGTGGCGGCCTCGACCAGCCGCGCAGGTGCGCCGGGATCGCGGAGGTCGCCCGGGAGCAGGTGGGCACCGTGGCCTTCGGCGGCGACCTGTGCGGCCACGTCCTGGAGTCCTTCGGCGTGGCGGCCGTTGAGGGCGAGGTCGGCTCCGGCTTTGGCGAGGGCCTGGGCGGTGGCCTGGCCGATGCCGCAGGAGGCGCCGGTGAGCAGGATCCTGGCGCCGGCCAGTGCCGGGGGCGGGGAGGACGAAGTCATGATGCTCCTGGTGACGAGGCCGGGCGGCGCCTGCCGGGCCGCCCGGCGCGGTGGCGGTTACTCGGCGATGAAGGTGTGGTGGGTCCAGCGGAAGACCGGCACGGTGGCGCCGTCGGTGTCCTGGCGGGTGCCGGCGAAGGCGTAGTGCTCGTAGCGGTTGAGGTGGGGGATCTTCAGGTCGGTGCCGTGGTCGTCCTGGGGCACCGCGCGGCGTCCGGCGAGGTGGTCCGGTCCGCCTTCCAGCAGGGCTTCGGTGGTGTGGGGCATGTGCTTCATCCCTTCTGCGGCAGCGCGAGACGGTCGAGCAGGTCCTCGGCCAGGGCGGTCAGGGTGGGTTTGGTCCACAGGGCCGTGCGCGGGATGTCGCAGCGCAGCGTGCGCTGGAGCCGGTTGCGCAGTTCGATGGTCAGCAGCGAGTCCAGGCCCAGGGAGACCAAGGAGGCGCCCGGGTCGATGCGTTCGGCGTCGCGGCTGAGCACGTCGGCGAGCTCGCCGATGATGTGGTCCTGCAGGCGTTCCAGGCGCTGGGTCTGTTCGGCGCGGGTGAGGTCTTCCAGCAGGTCGCCTGGTGACTCGGTGTCGTTGTGGGGCGTGATCAGCGGCTGGAAGAAGGGCGAGGAGGCGGTGGCCGGGTAGGCGGCCAGCCAGTCGTGCGGGTGCAAGGCGATGTAGGCCGTGCGCTGGCGGTCGTGGCGCAGCAGGTGCTCCAGGGCCGCGATGCCCTCCTCAGGGGTGATCATGTCGAAGCCGCGGGCCCGGGTCTGCGCGCCGCGCCCGACCTCGGCCCAGGGGCCCCAGTTGATCGCGGTGGCGGGCAGGTTCTGGGCCCGGCGCCAGGAGGCGAATTCGTCCAGCCAGGCGTTGGCGGCGGCGTAGGCGCCCTGGCCGGGCGAGCCGACGGTGGAGGTGAAGGAGGAGAAGAGCACCCACCAGTCCAGTTCGCGGGCACCGGTGGCCTCGTGCAGCCGCCATGCTCCGTAGGCCTTGGGGCGCCAGACCTGCTCCAGCAGCTGTGCGTCGATACCCGTCGCGGTGGCGTCCTTGAGGTCCATGGCGGCGTGCACCACTCCGCGCAGCGGCATCCCGCCGGCCTCGGCCGCGTGCACCAGGTTCTCGGCGGTGCCAGCAGCGGCGATGTCGCCGCGCACCACCTCGATGCGGGTGCCCGCGCAGCGCAGCTCGTCCAGGACCTCGGCGGTCTCGGCGGACGGGGCCGAGCGGCTGTTGACGACGACGGTGCCCGCGCCGTGCCCGGCCAGCCAGCGGCACACCAGCATCCCCAGGCCGCCCAGCCCGCCGGTGATCACATAGCTGGCGTCGGCGCGGACGACCGGCACCTCGGGCGGCGGGGTGACGGCGGTGACCGGTCCGGCGCCGGGCCAGGCCAGCGCCAGGGAGCCGGTGTGCCGGCCCTCGGGGGCGGCGCGCAGCGCCGTCGCGGCGTCGGTGACCGGGTAGACGGTGCACGGCCAGGCCGGCAGGTCGCCGCGGGCCAAAGCCGGTCCGACCTCGGCCAGAACGCCGGCGACGGTTTCGGGGGCGCCGGTCAGCAGCTGGCGGGAATCGAACGTGCTCACGGTGATGCCCTTGCCGAATGCCGTCCACGCCAGCCGCATCGCCTCCGCCCCGGCAGGGGTGACGGCGGCCACGAGGCGGCCGGCAGCGGCGAGCGCATCCAGACAGGCCCGCAGCGCCTGCGCGGTAAGGGCAGAGCCGGTGAAGATGACCTGGAACCCGGCCGTTCCCGCGGCGTGCCGGGCTGCGTCGGCGAAGCCGTGCGCACCCGGGGACGGAAGGCAGGAGACGCCGATGCCGTTCAGGTAGCGGCGCTGGGCCGCGGTGGCGGCGGTGGCCCAGACGTTGGCCTTGCGGGCACGGGCGATGTGCACGGCGGCCAGCCCGGCGCCGTGCCCGGCGTCATGGATCAGGACGTGTTCGTGGGGTTCGAGCCGGGCCAGGTGCCGCAGGCCGTACCAGGCGGTCAGGCAGGGCAGCGGCAGGCAGGCGGCCTCGGCGGGCCGCATCCCGTCGGGCAGGGGCAGCACCCAGTCGGCGCGGGCGAGCGCGTAGTTGCTCATCTCCGCGGGTTCCAGGACGGCGATCACCTGCTGTCCGGTGCGCACCGTGTGCACGTCGGGGCCCACGGCGCTGACCGTGCCCGCGCACTCCACAGCGTCCGGTCCGGGCTGTTCGCCCGCGGGTGCAGGGATCGCGGTGCCGGTGGCCTGTACGCGGATCTGCACCTGCCCGGGGCCGGGGCTGCGCCGGGCCCCGCGCACCAGCTCCGCGGTGCCCACGTCGTGGGCCTGGCGGCAGCGCACCGTCAAGGTGTGCGTCTCGAAGCGGCAGGCGGTGCGCCGCCGCTCGTGCGCCTCCAACGGAGCGTGGGTCAGGCGCGCGAGGTAGCGGGTGGCGCCGCGCCAGGCGACTTCGTCGGCGCGCTCTTCGGGCCCGGCCAGCACCTCGTCCGCCAGATGCGCCGCGGTGGTGGCACCGTCGGCGTCGATGAGGGTGGGCAGCAGTTCCGGGTGTTCGTAGGTCAGGACGCGCAGCAGGCCGCGCACGCCGGCCTGGTCCAGGTGCGGACGGTCGTCGGGCCGGACCCACTGGGCGGCACGCGTGATCACCGTCAGGCGGGGCCGGGCGTCTTCTGCGTGCTCGGCCAGTGCCTTCAGGCTCTGCACGACGTGCGCGACGTGCTGCAGGGCGTGCTCGGCGCCCAGCGCGTCGGGCACCGGCCGCGGCGACGGCAGCCACACGATGATGCCGTCGAGGCCGCCGTCCGCCTGGCTCAGGAACGTGCCGAAAAGGCGGTGCGACGCGGGCGCCGGCGGTGGGGCCGCCAGACGATGGACGGTGGCGCCGCGGGTTTCGAGGGCGTGGGCGAAGGCGGCGGCCGGCGGATCCTCGGCGTCGCTGCTGACCAGCAGCCAGCTGCCACCGGCTTTCGTGTCGGCGGCCAGCGGGACCGGCTCCCACCGCTGCTGCAGCAGCGGCGCGTTGAAACGCTCCTGCGCCGGCGGCGGGGCGCCGTGCGCGAACCGTACGTCCTCGGCTTCGGCGAGGACGGCCCCGCTCTCGTCCAGCAGCTGGAAGCTGCCGGTGGCCTCGCGTGGCCGGGCGGCATCGAGCCGGACGTGGCACCAGCGGGCCCGCGTGGTGTCTGCGTAGGTGCGCAGCCGGCCGATACCGCGGGGGAAGGTGTGTCCGTCGTCCACGTCGGTGGCGTGGTGCCACAGGGCGAGCATCGCCTGCAGGCCGGCGTCCAGCAGCACCGGATGCCATCGGTAGGAGGCCGCGCCGGGCCGGGCCGCATCGGGCACCGTCACTTCGGCCAGGGCGCCGGCCGTGCCCTGCTGCGGGAGGTTGAGGGCCGTCAGGCTCTGGCAGCCGGGGCCGTACTGCAGACCGTGAGCGGTGTGCCAGCGGTCCCTGAGCGGGGCGAGGTCCGCCGGCCGCCGGTACCGGGCGCGCAGCCCGGCCAGGTCCGCCGGCTCCGGGGGCGGCGTTGTGTCGCAGGTGAGGCGGGCGGTGCTGTGGCGCTGCCAGGGCTCGTCGGCCGGGCGAGAGCGCATCTGCCAGTCGGCGCGGTGTTCGTCGGCGGGCTCGCAGATCACGGTGACGGGAGTGTCGTGCTCCTCGACGGGCAGCATGAGCTGGAAGTCGATGTCGCAGACCTCGGCCCGTCCCGGCGAGCCGGGAAAGACGGTGCCGGCGGCGGCCAGGGCCATCTCGCAGTAGCAGGCGGCGGGCAGCACCGCGAGGCCCTCCAGCCGGTGGTCGGCCAGCCAGGGCATGCGGCCAATACCCACGGCGCCCTGCCACAGATGGCGCCCGTCGTCCTGCGGGTCTGCGACATGCTCTCCCAGCAGCGGGTGGGGCCGCTCGGGAGAGCCCTGCGTCAGCGTGGACGGCTCGACCCGATGGGGCCGGCGTTCGAAGGCGGTGGGTGGGACATCGGCCAGCTGCCCGGCTTCGAGCAGGCGCTGCCATGGCACCGGGAATCCGGCGCAGTGCGCGGCCGCGAGGCGGGTGGCGAAGGTCAGGCACTCGTCCTCGTCGCGCTGCAGGGCCGGCACAGTCCTGGCGTGGGTGTTGCCGGCGCCGGCCAGCGTCGCCTCGACCGCGCGGGTCAGCAGCGGGTGCGCGTTGACCTCCAGGAACAGGCCGTGGCCGTCGCCTGCGGCTGTGGTGATGGCGGAGGAGAACAGCACCGGGCGGCGCTGGTTGGCGCACCAGTAGGCGGCGTCGAACGCGGCGTCGGCGCGCGGGTCGTCGAGCACCGTGCTGTAGAAGTGCAGCTTGGGCGTACGGGGCGTCACCTCCCGCAGAGCCGTCCGCAGATCGTCGAGGACGGGGTCCATTTGCGCCGAGTGCGAGGCGACATCGACGCGCACGCGCGCAACGCCGACGCCGCGCTCCTCCCACATCCGCAGCAGATCGCCGACCTGTCCGGCGTCACCGGAGACGACCGTGTTGTGCGGGGCGGCCACCACCGCCACCGAAACCGCATCCGCCCCGGCACGCCGCAGCTCTGCTTCCACCTCGGCCGCGCCGAGCTGGACGGACGCCATGGCACCGCGCCCGGCGGTGCGCTTGAGCAGCCGGGCCCGGCGGCAGATCACGCGCACGCCGTCGGCCAGGCTCAGGCCCCCGGCGACGACCACGGCGGCCACCTCGCCCATGGAATGCCCGATCACCGCGGCCGGCTGCACCCCGTGGGCCTGCCACAGCGCGGTCAGCGCGATCTGATACGCGAAGATCACCGGCTGGACGCGGTCCACCCCGCTCACCACCTCCGGCGCGGCCAGCACCTTGCGCAGGGAGAAGCCGCCCTCCGCCTGCAGCAGCGGCTCCAGTTCGTCGATCGCCGCGGCGAAGGGCGCACTGTGCGCCAGCAGGCGCTGCCCCATACCCGCCCACTGGGAGCCGTGGCCGGAGTAGACGAACACCGCACCGGCGCCCACCTTCCCCACCTTGCCGTCCACCAGACCCGGCGCCGGCTGACCGGTGGCGTGCGCGCGCAGCCGCTCCACCAGAGCGTTGCGGCCACCGGCCACCACGCCGAGCCGCTGCTGGGCGTGCGAGCGGCGCACCGCCAGCGTGTGCGCGACATCACGCAGCGGCACCCGGGCCCCCTCGTCCTCCAGCCACTCCGCCAGCCGGCCGGACGCGGCCCGCAGCGCCGCCCCGGAGCCGCCACTGAGCAAAAACGTAGGCTGCGCCACCGCCGCGGACCCTTCTCCGTGCGCCCGCGCTGCCGCCTTCCGTGACAAGGCGGCCGGTCCCGTGACCGGTGAGGAAGCGAGGGCCGGGGCCTGCTCGACGATGACGTGCGCGTTGGTGCCGCCCACGCCGTAGGAGGTCACCGCCGCCAGCCGGGGCCCGGCCTCGACCGGCCAGGACTGGCACCGGGTGGGGACGAACAACCGGGAACCGTCGGCGTCGATCTGCGGGTTCCACCGCTGAAAGTGCAGCGTGGCCGGGACGCGGCCGTGCTGCAGGCACACGATGGTCTTCAGCAGACCGGCGATGCCCGATGCCGGCTCGGTGTGCCCGATATTGGACTTCAGCGACCCCAGCGCACACCGCCCCGGACCAGGGCCGTAGACCGCATTCAGGGCCGCGAACTCGATGGGATCACCCACCGCAGTGCCCGCGCCGTGGGCCTCCACCATGCCCACCTGCCCCGGATCCACCCCAGACCGGGCCAGCGCAGCTTCCCCACCCGCTGTTGCGCCTGCTGCGAGGGGGCCGTGAGCCTCACCGAGCGGCCGTCCTGGTTGACCGCCGAGCCACGCACGACCGCCAGGATGCGGTCGCCGTCGCGCACCGCGTCCTGGAGGCGTTTGAGCAGCACCACGCCGCAGCCCTCGGCACGCACGTAGCCGTCCGCCGCAGCATCGAAGGAGTGACAGTGGCCGGTGGGCGAGAACATGTCCCACCGGGCCTCGGAGATCATCGCTTCCGGACTGAGGACCACCGACGCCCCGGCGGCCAGCGCCGCATCACACTCCCGCGCCCGCAGACTCTGACACGCCAGATGCAGCGCCACCAGCGAGGACGAACAGGCCGTGTCCACCGCCAGGCTGGGACCGTGCAGATCCATCAAGAACGACAGCCGGCCCGCCCCGACCCCGTGCATCGCACCGGTCATCCAGTACGGGCCGGTCTCCTGCGGCGTGCGGTGCGAACGCACCAGGTGATCCGGCACGTACATACCGGTGAACACCCCGGTGGTCGTGCCCCGCAGCGCCTCCACGGGAATGCCGGCGTGCTCGCATGCCTCCCAGGCGACCTCCAGCAACAACCGGTGCTGCGGATCCAGCCAGCGTGCCTCCGGCCCGCTGATCCCGAAGAAGTCCGGGTCGAACGCGGTGATGTCCTCCGTCAGGAAACCGCCACGGCGGATACGCTCTACCGTGTTCGGCGGCAGCTCGGCGTGCAGTCGGCGGGTGTCCCAGCGGCCCGGCGGCACCTCGATGACGGCTTCCCGCTCCGCCTCCAGCAGCCGCCACAGACCGGCCAGACTCGCCACCCCGCCGGGCAGTCGGCAGCCCGCCCCGACCACCGCCACCGGCTCCGCCGGACCGGCCGCCTCATCGTGCCTGGGTATCACTGCGCTCACTGCCTCTCCTCGCTAGCCGTCGATGCCTTCGTTGCACCCGCCGCTGCCGCGCACCTGAGCTCCGGTCCGCAGAGCCGCAGACCTGCACCCGTACGGCTTCTGGCGCCACCACGTGCGTTCGACAAGGTCGTAAGCCCCCGCGCACGGCGGCACCCCACGGGGCCCGGCCCGTAGCCCGGCGCCCACGGTGTGCTGCACTGCCCCGCGGAAGGCTTCCGTTCCGGCCGCGCATCGGGACAGACGGCCGACGGCGGCGGGTATGGGCTTACGACTCACCCACCGCCGAAAGACCTAACGTGCGGACCCGCGTCACACGGACAACGCTTGTGGCCTTGTGAACAGCCCGGTCGGCAGGGAGGCGACGTGACGACTACCGGATCCAACCCCCGCCTGACCGCGCTGCTAACCGAAGCCGGCTGGTCCGACGCCGCCCTGGCCCGAGCCGTCAACGCCCTGGCCGCTGCACAAGGTCTGCAACTGAACTACTCCCGCGCGTCCGTCGCTCACTGGCGCCGCGGATCCCGGCCTCCTGCCCCCGTACCAGCCCTGGCAGCACAAGCCTTCACCCGACGCATCGGCCGCCCCGTCAGCTCCCACGACACCGGCCTCGCCCAGCTCACCGCCCACGAAGCCGCTCAGTCACCACCCCAGGCAGACCACCGCTCACCCGTGCAGCAGCTGCTCGCACTCGCTCGCAGTGACATCGACCCCGTGCACCGCACCGACTTGCAGCGCGCCGCCTATACCCTGAACCCCACAGCACACACCGCTCCCACCGCATTCGCGCGCCCGCTACCCCAGCACACCAAGCCCAGCAGCGCCGACGACACCGCCGCTCCACAGGCGCTCTTGCAAACGTTCACCGACCTGACCCAGCGCCACGGCGGACGCTGCGCCCGCACCGCCCTGGCCGCCTACCTCGCCGACGACATCTGCACCCTGCTCACCCAGCGCGCCGACCGCCCTGAGCAAACCCGGCTCCTCACCTGCACCGCCCAACTCACCCACCACCTCGCGGTCATGACCGACGACGCCGGCCACCACCACCTGGCTCACCGCTACTTCACCCTGACACTGAACCTCGCCCACCACGCGGGGTGCCGAAAGACCTACGCCATCACCCTGCGCACCATGAGCGCCCAGGCGCTCCGGCTCGGCCACCTCCACCACGCCCGGGTCCTGGCCGAGAACTCTGCCCGCACCGCCGAATCCACCAGCCCCACCGCGCTGACCTCATTCATCCTCATTCAACAAGCCTTGATAGCCGCACACGACCGACAACCCCCGCGCGCACGCGAACTCATGCAGGCGGCGGAAAACCAGCACGAACAGCCTGCTGCGTCAACCGGTTCCTTCAACACCTATCCTCTCGCCGCTCTGCATTACCAACGAGCTGCCGTCCTCCGAACACTGGGACAGCACGCCCAGGCCCTCGCAGCCCTGCAGTCCTCGACGCGTCATCGAGATCCCGGCGATCACCGATCCCTCGCCCTCTCCCATGCGCACACCGCCGATATTCATTTACGCCTAAAAAATTTAGACGCCGCCTGCACGCACTGGCACAGATTCCTCGCCTTCTACGCTTGTTTGCATTCCTGGCGCGCCGACCAGGCTCTGACCCGCCTGCGCCAGAGCCTGCTGCCTCACAGGAACTATCCGCCCGCAAAAGACGTATTGGACCGTGGCCAGCACACGTCCCGAAACGCCTCCTTCAGGAATTTCTCGGGCGGATGCCGCTGAAGTCCCGCCGGAACTGGTTCGGCACACAGTGCCGAGCACGTCACTCGCCGGCGCTGGCTCCGGGCGAGCCCGCGGCGAAGACCACACCCGCAGCGGCGGCTTCGACGCCGCACTCATCCTGCACCCCGCCAGCACCAGCCACCGCACCCGCGTCCACGTCCTCACCCTGCCCGGCCGCTTCCTCAACCACGGCACCCGGCCCGCGTTCGAGGACTGACCACCTACGCCTCCGGAACCGGCGCATCTCATGCCCGGGAGAGCCTATGTCCGAAGATTCACCAACTGGCACGGCCGCCTCCTGGATATCACCGTCCACGTCGGCGACGACCAGAAGGTCTTGCTGCAGGCAACACGCTAGACAACACAACGCTTGACCGAACAGCCCGCGCCGGCTGAGCGCCTGGTCCGCGATGGTGGCACCCCGGACCACTGCATCCGCCTCGGTTCCCCGAGGCCGGAGGCACACGGCTCTGGGCCACACCGATGCCAAGAGCACCTGCCGCCGGGCCGATGACACGGCGGCCCTTCGGGCAGAGAGAACTTGACCGGGCCAAAGCCGTACAGGTCTCGCTCACCCCCTCCCCAGGCCCCCTGTGCTCGCGGCGGGCTGCAATCGAACCCGAGGGCAACGCTGACCCCTGCGAGACAGCACCCCTCGGGTTCGTGAGTCACTGGCTTCGAGATTCCTGGAACCCGTCGGATTCCGGTGGGCGGCACCGCCATCATTGCGATTCGCACCGCCACCAGCTCCCTGACCAGCCTCGTCCGACAGATCAACTACCTCAACGAAGAGAGCCTGTTCGTCGGGGACCTGGAGCACATTCAGGACGAGGCCGACCGACGCGCCATCCCCACCACGGGCCGCCCGTACCCGAGCACGTCGACGGGGTCCGCTTCGAGAAGATGTCCTTCACCTATCCGGGCAAGGACAACAAACCCGCGCTCGACGGCGTGGACCTGCATATCCCGGCCGGTGCGACGGTGGCTTTGGTCGGGGAGAACGGTTCCGGCAAGTCCACCGCCGCCAAGCTCCTCGCCGGCCTCTACCTTCCCGATGAGGGCCAGGTCCTGGTCGGCGGCGTACCCACGAGCGAGATCGAGCGGCAAGCCTGGTTCTCCCGCATCGCCAACGTCTCCCAGGACTTCTACCACTGGCCGCTGACCGCCCGCATGAACGTCGCGATCGGCCGCACCGACGCGGACCCGGCCGAAGAACGGCTCACGGCCGGGGTGCGGCACGCGGACGCCGAGGACCTGATCGAGGACCTGCCACGCGGCTGGGACACCCTGCTGGCCCGCGGCTACCAGGACGGCCATAGCTTGTCAGGCGGGCAGTGGCAGAAGCTCGGGATCGCTCGCGCCCACTTCCGAGCCGGGCAGATCCTCGTGGTGGACGAGCCGACCGCCGCGCTCGACGCCAAAGCCGAGCAGCAGGCGTTCACCAGAATCCGGGCCCTGGCCGCCGGCGGGCAGACCGTCGTGCTCATCACCCACCGCCTGCACTCCGTACGCTCCGCCGACCTCATCTACCTCATGGAAGACGGCCGGGTAGCCGAGTCCGGCACGTTCGCTGAGCTGATGGACCCGGCTACGGTCCCGGACGGCAGGTTTCGGGACATGTACGAGATTCAGCGTGCCCAGTTCGCCTCAGACGATGATGAGCGCGCCGTGCCGCTCCAGAAGGGCCCAACGGTCACATGAGAAAATGGCCAATGCCCCTGGGCGCCCGGCTCCCAATACGCCGGAAAGTTCCTACCTCGCACGCCGTCCCAGTGTCGGAAGGCCGCCCGATACGGCGCGCACACTCCGTGAGGGAAAACGCTCCTCGTACCCATCTGACGACCGAGGCGTCGCGCAGGTCTCGCTGAGCCTACGGCGTCGCTTCAGGCTGGTCCGGGTCAGCGCGCGCTCGTATGCCGCCTCCCACCGCCGGTGCCAGCCCGGGTCCGCTGGGACTCGAACCGACACGAGGCGTCCCTGCTCTGCGTGGAAGGCCACTCGCCCTTCGGACACATAAAGCTGGATGGCCTGCCCTGCCTGAAGGACACGCGGGATCCGCCGTAGCTGCACGAAGTCCCTCGGGAAGACGAGTCTCTTCCGACTACCGCTTCCGCGCTCAAACGAGACGGTCGGGTTGGCGCCCGACCAGGTTAACCAGCACGGCACCATGGGCGGCCTCTCAGCCCTTTGGCTCATATTTCGACCCATGCGGGCAGTCTGCCCCGTCTGTACGTCACGGGCCAGGGCCAAGTTGATCACACGGCCACGTTGAACAGCTCCGCCCCGGAGTCGGGGCGGAGCTGGGTCCGAGAGCAGCCAGCAGCTCGGATGGATGGATACCGCTCACGCTACGGCAGCCAAGGAGGCGCCGATGCGCCGGACAGACTCGGGCTGATGGGCGTCCGCGTCGCGGACAGCGTCGCCGCCTGCCCCACCGGCCATGCCCACAAGGCGCTTCGGACGCACAGCGTCTAGCTGAACTTCAGCTTCAGTCGGCAAGGCGGCCTCACCCAGTTCAGCCGTGCCGACGACAGCCCAGTGTCCGCCGTCTTCACAGGCCGGGCCCCGGCCCGCTCCAAGGAAGACGTCATCAGGAGCACAGTGGTCGCCCTGCGCCGCTGACCGGGCCACGCGATCGGACTGCCCGTCAGCACCCGTCCCGGCCTCCGCACGCCGGTGCATACGCCCCGGCGTGCGGGTGGCCTTCGCCTTCGGCGCCGTTGGCGGGTGCGGGGTGGGCGGGTGTTCGTGGCGGGGTGGGGCACTCGTACGGCAGGACCACGACACCGGGAGCCGGTCATGCAGATGCTTTCCCCTCTTCAGCGCGTCCTGCGGGCCGAGTACCTGCTGCCGCCCGCTGCGCGCTCCGCGTCCTGGGCCCGGCGCCTGACCGGCTTATACCTGGACCGGCCCGGGTCCGCCTGCCGCCTGGTCGATACGGACGCCGCCCAGCTGGTGGTCACCGAGCTGGTCTCCAACGCCACCCGCCATGCTCGCAGCGACTGCCGTCTGCGCCTGTGCGGCGGGGGCGGGTTTCTGAGCATCGAAGTCCACGACGACGACCCGGCGCACCCCCGGGCCCGTCCGGCCACCGCGGACGAGGAGGGCGGCCGCGGCCTGTTTCTCGTCGACGCGCTGTCGACGGACCTGGCCGTCCTCGACGACCCCGGCGGCGGCAAGACCGTCCGCGCCACCCTCGGCGCAGCCTAGCCCGCAGCCTCGTGCGTGCACCGCCGCGCTGGCGGAAGCGCCGTCGAGGCGTGCCGGGGAAGGCAAGGGGCGCGAGAGCGGGCGGGGGTTCCGGTCTCGCGCCCGGTCACTGCCGGTCTTCGGCGGCGACCTTCGGCTCCTCCGCGGGGAGCTTTAAGGGCAGCTTGCCACGGCCTGTCAGCAAGGTCCGGCCCGATCCCAGCCAACTCGCCCGACACCCTGCGTCCCGGCGGCGCCCCGGCCTGCCGGGCACGGGCACCGCCAGAGGCCGAGGCCGGCACCGGCGGCCTCCAGGAGGTGCCCGGCGAGTGCCGGTTCGGCCCGGAGCACGCCCTGTCGTGCGCGCGCGGCACATGACTTACCCCGGTGTTCGCCGAGACAAGGACAACCAGCACATGAAGCCCGGCTTTGATGCGGTGCGCCTGGTGCACGCCGCCGCCCGCCCGCACGACCACGCGCAACTGCCCCGGCGGCTGTGCACGGCGCTGCGCCAAGGTCTGCCGGTGGACGAGGTGGCCCTGTGCCTGTTCACCAGCCGGGAGTGCCGCCAGCTGCTGGGCGCCTGCGGCCCGGCGGCGCTGCGCCTGGAAGAGGTTCAGTTCGAGACCGGCGAAGGCCCCGGGACCGAGGCGGCAGCCACCGGCCGGCCGGTTCTCTACCCGGACCTGCGCGCCCGGCCGATGCCCTACCCCTTCTTCGCGCCGCGCCTGCACGAGGAAGCCGCACACGTCGCCGCCGTCTACGCCTTCCCCTCACCCTCGGCTCCCACATCCTCGGCACCGCACAGTGCCTGCGCTACCGGCCGCACCGCCTGGACGCGACGGTCCTGGCCCACACCGCCGCAGCCCTGGAGGTGACCGCGGGCGCCATCGCCGACTTCTGCCTGCCCCGCCTCGCGGCCGGCGAGGCCCTGCCGTGGGAGCCTGCCGAAACCCTGGACGCGCACTGGGAGACCACCTACCGGGCCAGCGGTCTGCTGGCCGACCTTCTGGATACCTCGGTCACCGACGCCTTCGCCCGCCTGCGCGCCATCGCCTTCACCACCGGACGCCCGCTGCCCGTCCTCGCGCAGGACATCCTCAGCAGCCGGGACGCGCCCCGGCGAGAGTGAACCCGGGCAGTGGTTATGCAGGTGAACAGCAGAGGCGTCTGTCGCTGGGTGTGCTGCTCCCGTTGAGGGTCTGGATGCGCATATCGGTGCACAAGGTCAAGCTGTATGTGGCGATCCGTCGTGGCCGCCGTGCCCGGCCGGGCAGCCGGACTCGTGTGGCTCGGGCCCATGTTGGGGCTCAGGTTTCAGGGGGTGGGGGTCTTGTCGGTGTCCGGGGGCGGCAGGGTGGTGGTGCTGTTGACGATGTCGCGGGCGAGGTCGACCAGGCGCAGGTGGTGGTGGCGGGCGTGGGCGCGCAGGTGGTGGAAGGCGGTGTCGGGGTCGGTTTCGTGGCGGGCGGTCAGGAAGCCTTTGGCCTGTTCGATGATGGTGCGGGTGTCCAGGGCTTTTTCGAGCTGGGCGCGGACGGTGCGGTGTTCATCGAGGGCGCTTTGCAGCAGCAGGGAGATGGCGGTGGCGTCGGCCAGGGCCCGGGCGGTGTCCCGGTCCTCCGCCGGCAGCGGGCCGGGGGTGCGGCGGAAGAGGTTGAGCACGCCCTGGACAACCGCACCGTCATCGAACAGGCCAAAGGGTTCCTCACTGCCCGCCACCCCACCGACCCCGACACCGCCTTCCGCCGCATACGCGCCCACGCCCGCCACCATCACCTGCGCCTGACCGACCTCTGCCGCGACATCGTCGACGGCACCGTCACCCTCCCCCGCCCGCGGGCACCGCAACCGCGTGACGGCGTACGCGCCGCGACGCCCCGGGCCGTCATCCGGCAGAGCCCGCTGCCAGGAGCCGACACCGAGGCGGATACCAGCCGAATATGCGTGCCGACACCCGGCGCCAAGTGGGCGGCCTCGAAGGCGCGTAGCGTCGGGGGCAGCCGGGTGCCGAACCCCCGCAGTCGGTCAGGCTGCCCGGCATCCCAGACCCTGACTCCGGGTGGCCGCCCCCGTGCCAGGAACGGCCCGCATCCAGCGCCACGCCGGCCCCCAGAGTCCGCTTCCACACCGTCTGCCTCTGCTCACGTGTCTCGGCACGTCGTCGTGGGTGCCTCGCAACCGCCGGGCCCCTTGCACGCTCGGGCAGGATGAAGGGCCGGTGCCGGTGCCCGGGGCAGCCTCATCAGGAAGACGCGTCGCTGTTCTTCCGCCGGCCGGCGCGGGCCGCCGCGAGGGTGCGCTGGTTGTTGCCGCTCATGCGCTGTGCGTCCAGGCGGGAGACGGCCGCGGCGGCACTCAACGCCGAAGCCCGGACACCGGCTTCCCGGGCCGCCTGGTACATCCGTTCGGCCCTGCGCCGCATGAGAGCCTGCCTGACCAGCCTCGTATCCACATGCCTCACCATCCTTGACCTCTCCAGTGTGACCTGCGCCCAGCGGAACCCACAGGGGCAACCTGATGTGGCGGCCTGTACCCTGGTACTGGCGAGGCGGTAGGAGTCGGTGCCGGTCTCGACGACGTTGCCGCCGAAGGTGAACCTTAGATGAAGGTGCTGGCGCGGCCCCTACAGCTGCACACGGCAGGGTGAACAGCTGAACTCACCTCACATCACTGTCATCCCCCAGGTGCTTCACCGGATGGCGCTTCGGGTCCGGGCGAAGCCGCCCGGGCCCGAAGTCCGGCGTTAGCGGGAGAGCCGCAGGCAGCCGAGCCGAAGCGGGCTGCCTGTATCGCTGCCGCACGAGGTCTGAACGGTGGCGACCGCCCACCGGGGCCTGCCAGCCGGCCCCGGCGCACATGCCCCGACCGGGCCGCCGGGCATCTACCGATCAAGGTACAGAACGGGTAGCCGCACCCTCCGCGCCCAAACCGAAGAACCCAACCGATCACGCCGCGGCCCTGTCCCCACGCCCCGCGTCCTGCCCGGTTCTCGACCTCGGTCCGCACCCGGGCCAGGGCCCGGGTGAGCAGCCGCGAGACGTGCATCTGGGACACGCCCAGCTCGGCGGCGATGGCGCTCTGCGTCATGTCCTCGAAGAACCGCCAGTACAGGATGCGGCGTTCACGCTCCGGCAGCCGGGCCAGGGCGGGCTTGACCGCTTCCCGGTCCTCGATCAGGCCGAAGCGGCCGTCGGCCGAGCCAAGGGTGTCCAGGAGGGTGTAGTCGTCGTTGTCGCCGCCGCGGTCCAGGGCCACGTCCAGCGACAGCGACCGGTAGCTCTCCAGCGCCTCCAGCCCTCGCACCACGTCCTCCTCCGCAAGCCGGGCATGCCCGGCGATCTGCGCGACGGTGGGCGACCGGCCGTCCAGGGACGTGCTCAGCTCCCGTACGGCCTTGCGGACCTTGTTACGCAACTCCTGAGTACGCCGGGGCACATGCACATCCCACGTATAGTCACGGAAGTGTCGCTTGAGCTCGCCGGTGATGGTGGGGATGGCGAACTGCTCGAAGGCGTCGGCCCGCTCGGGGTCGAAGCGGTCCACCGCCTTGACCAGGCCGAGGGCCGCGACCTGCTGAAGATCGTCGAGCTGCTCCCCGCTCGCGCAGCCGAGCGGCTTGGCGGTGCGCCAGCGGCAGCCACGCGGTGATCACATGCTGGCGCAGCCGCTCCTTCCCGGGCCCGTCCGGCAGCGTGACCAGCGCCTGGAACTCTCCGGTGGTTTCCGGGTCGGAGTATGGGCGCTGCTGAGTGCACGCGGTCTTGGTGGTGGCCATCGCCGGCTCTCCTTAGACGCTGGTAGGCGGCTCGCAGGCAGGTAAGTGGCCACTGGCCGGAAACCGGCAGGCTGGCCCTTATGACGGGTGCCTGCGGTTCCGAAGCACTACAGGTCTCCTGACCCGAACGCCGCCCTCCACACGTGCAATCCGGGAATACTTGTGGCGGTGCAGTGCGCATCGGACAGCGAATCGGCTCGCTGCCCGGACCGCCACGCGCTGGGCACCATCAGGCTCTCGGCGAAAGCAGCACCGGGCACCGTTCTCGTCCCGACTGCAGCCGCCGGCCAGCACACCTCACCCGGACAGTGCGTAGAGGATGAACGTGCAGCGGGGCGGCGGCTGGGCACGCCGCCCCGCGGGCTGAACTCCCGGCACCGTACACTTCCCGAGCATGATGGCCATCGCCGACCGGTGCCCTTGACGGGGTCCCGCAGACCCCTCGGCCCGGCTGGGCCATCCGGTGCTTGTTCAGTCCCACTCGCCTCTGCCCGGCCCGGCCATGTTCTTCCACCAAGACGGCGTACCGCGGCGGTGCGGACGGTCGAGGCGCCAGGGCATCAGATGGGACCATGGGCGTATGCCCGAGATATCCACTTGTGTGACTGAGCGATTGGCTATAGCGGTTAGTTGGGGAGTCGTTTCGCGATGAGTGCGGGTGTCGCGTTCTGACCGGCATTGCGGTGTCGGCTTGCTTTGATGTCAGCCGGACTCTTGCGGAGGGACGGCGGGGTGTGCTTCTACGGCTGTGGGCGCAGGTCGAGCGGTGCACGTCGACCTCAAGTCCCACGTGTGCTGACCGACACCTGGAGGGATCCGCCTGCATCTGTCCATGGACCGGTCCGCTCGCGGGCCCCGGGCAAGGTCGGTACGGCGAGTGGCTGGGCCACGAGGGTACGGCGTCGTCGGCAGGGGCGTCGGCAGGCCGGACGTATGCGGGCACCGTGCGGTGCGGCGGTGGGCTGAGCCGCAGAAAGGGCCGTGTTTTGCCGCAGCTCCCGGGCGGCGCTTTGGGCAGACGGGTGTGGAAGGATCCGGAACGCACGCACCCGCTCGTGACGAAGACGTCCGCTCCGGCCCCGGCCAGACCTGTGTGGTCTCGGACCTGCCGTTGCTCTTGTGGGGCGGCAGGTGCGCCGGCGCCTGGGCTTGGCTCCCGGGTCACCTGGACCCTGTGCCGGTCGGCAAGCCGCCGCACTCTTCGCTTCAGACTGTCCCGGACATGCCGGGGCGTCCGTTTCCCACAGGAGTCTCCTGTGTCCGTCACCACCGTTCGACCGAATCGATTACGTTCCCCGCGCAGCCGCGCCTTGCGGCGCGTCCTGGCGCTGTTCGGCGGGCTGCTGCTGGCCCTGTCCGGGACGCTGGCCATCGCCCCGGGGGCCGCGGCCCGCCCTTCCGCGGTGAATCTCACGCTGTCCGGGCCCACCGACTCGGCCGACCCGGTGCAGGCCGGAATGAGCTACACGTACAACTACACGCTGTCCGCGGACAATGACGTCTTCGGCGTGGAGACGTCCCTGACCCTGTCCGGAGCTTCGGCGACCATCACCGCCGCCACATCCGACATGGGCCCGTGCACCTTCACCGCGACAACCGCCTCCTGCACTGGCGAGATCTTCCTCCCGGACAGCAGGTCCGTCGCGGTGACGGTCACGCCCAACGCCGCGGGCACCGTGACCGCTGATGTGTTCGCCACCGGCTCCGACGCGAACGACGTCGACGGCTCGCAGTCGACCACGATCGAGAGCAGTGGTCCCCCTGCACCATCACCGGCACCAGCGGGGATGACACCCTGACTGGCACCAACGGCGACGACGTCATCTGCGGCCTGGGCGGCAACGACACCATCACCGCCGGCAACGGCAACGACACCGTCCTGCCGGGCCCGGGCAACGACACCGCCAGCGGCGGCAACGGCACCGACACCCTCACCGACCACAACGGCACCGACACCCTCAGCGGCAACAACGGTGACGACAGCATCGACGTGGCGGACACCATCGCCGGCGACACCGCCGACGGCGGCAACGGCGTCGACACCTGCACCACCGACCCCGGCGACACCAGCATCAGCTGCTGAACCCAGACCCGCGCCCGAAACGCCACAGCATCGGCGCCCCGCCCCCGGACTACCAGAGGGTGCGGGGCGCCCGCATGCCCGGCGGAGCTGTCACCTCTTACCGAACCGCCGAGCCTGGCCCCTGGCGCTCTGCCTTCATGACGCTCGCGGAGGCAGTCGCGCACAGTGCGGCGAGTCACCGGACCGACTAAAGCGGCATCAAAAGTCATCGCGATTGATCATGCCAAGACGCGCTCAACGACTCCCCAACACACCGCGAAACGGCATCCGCTCAGACCTCCACAGCCAGAGCGATGGCCGCTGGCTCCGTCCGCTGCGACCGACTGGCTCCATGAGCTGTGCGGGGACGGCGTGACCGGATTCATGCCGCCGGCGATGCCCGACGCCGCCTGGGTTCTCGACGCCATGTACGAGCACGAACATGGCCCGGCGGACATGTCGCACCACGAGTACCACCAGGCTCGGCTGGCTGACGGAAGCATCGAGCCGCACGTCGTGGCGGGCATCAACCTCGACGCCGAGTCGGTCGCCACCGGTGGAGGGCTGGGCCGCGCCGAGCACCCGGGCCCCGGCTGGCGGCGTCTGCGCTGGGCGGCCCTCGCGCGCCGCACCGGTGACCCGATCGTCCCCGAGGGGCTGCTGTCCTGCTACCGCTGCTTCCCTTCGGCCACGAAGGATGGCAGCTGGCCACTGAGCATCGCCCCGCCGACCGAAGGCAGCATGGACCGCGAGACCTGGGACCAGTTGATCGCCCCCTTATCGAGCACAGCCCGGACGGCGCGGACACTGCCTGCTTTGCCTACTACAACCCGCTGATGGCGGGCTGCGACTTCGAGAACCTGCACGTGCGCGCCGGCCGCCTCGACGACGCCGTGATGCTGTACGACAACCCCGGGATCGATTTCAGCCCGTCCAACCTGTGGGCCGCCGACCGCTCCTGGTTGCTGTGCACCGACTACGACCTGTGGGCCATCAAGGTCTCCGGGCCGCGCGCCCTCATCGACGCGCTGCTGCACGACAGTGAGCTCGAAGCCATACGGCTGGCCAACGACTCCACCGAACCAGCAGGCCAGGCGTTGCCTTCGCGCACCTAGGCTCCGAATCATGAGCACGTCTGATCAGCACCACCGCGTCCGTATATCCGCCGCACCCGAGCGGCCCGCCGTCATCGAGGTGGACGGCCACGATGTCGCGTCGTCGGTGGAGGCGTACCGGATCACGCAGACCGTGGACGAGGGGCCCCAGGTGACGCTGTACGTGGCCAAGGGCTGGAACGGGGTGCGGTTCGAGGGCCTGGCCGACGTGGTGGTCGAGCCAGCGGATGTGCGGCACGTCGTGGCCGGGTTCCTGGATGCGGTGGACTGGCGCAAGCTCGATGAAGCCGTACTCGGCCGCGATGATCTCGACGGTGGGCCGGGGGAGCTGACACGCGGGATGCTGGCGCAGCTGCGGGAGTGGGCGCTGAGTGCTTGATCTGCACGGTGTCGCCCGGTTCGCCGAGCGGCGCCTGATGCCGGACACCGTGCTTGTCACCCGCGAGGTCGGCGAGGACGTTCTCGATCCCGCCACAGGCGCCCTCATGCCTGCTCCTCCGCTGGTGGTGCACTCGGGCAAGGCCGGGTTGTACGGGCACCAGGAGCGGATCCGCAGCCAGGCCAGCCACGAAGGTGCGTGGGTCGAAGAGGTGCGGGCCGGGTACCGGCTGCTGCTGCCGCTCGATGCGCCCGAACTGCGGGAGGGCGACATGGTGGAGATGGTCGAGGCTCGTGACGAGCAGGCCGCCGGTCGTACGTACCGGGTCGCCGCGCTCGGCGAGGTGTCCTCGGTTCCGGTGCTGCGCACCGTGTGGCTGGAGGAGCACAACCGCAAGGCCGACGCATGAGCGGCGGCGCGTTCACCGACCCCACGGCGCTGGCCGCCGCCCTGGAACGAGGAGCCGCCCAGACGGTGGCCGCGATGCACGCCGTAATGCGGCACCGCGCCCAGGCGCTGGTCGAGCAAGTGCAGCACAACGCCTCCGGACGGCCAGGCCCACGCGTGATCACCGGCAAGTATCGGGCCTCCTGGCGCGCCAACGTCCAGGCCGCCGGCCCAGTGGTCGTCGCCGAGGTGGGCACCAGCGCGCCGCAGGCGCGTCGGCTGGAGTTCGGGTTCGTCGGCGCCGACAGCCTCGGCCGGCACTACGCGCAGCCGCCCTTCCCGCACCTGGGACCGGCCGTCGACCAGGCCGGGCCTGTCCTCGTGCGGGAGTTGAACGATGCGGTGAAGAGGTCGCTGTGAACGAACTGGCCGAAGAGATCGAAGCGGCCTTGGCGGAGGTCTTCGGCGACTGGGAGCTCGGGCTGCTCGCCCGCGCCGTCGTCATCGCCGAACTCCTGGACGAAGGCGGCGAACGCACCCTGTCCGTGTTCACGACGCCGGGCGTGCCGGACTGGGACACCGTCGGGCTGTGCCGGTACGGGGCCCTGTCCGTCGAAGCCACCGGCCGAGGCTCCTCGGGAGACGACGAATGATCGACCGCGCCGCCGTATCCGAAGCCCTCCGCCGCACACTGGCCGAAGCGACCGGCAGGCCCTGCGGTCTCGGGAAGCTACCGCTTGCCGAAGGACGACCGGCCGAGGTGCCGTACCTGGTGCTGTACCCGCAAGGCGGCCCCGTCGGCGGGGCTCCCTTGGCCGATGCGTCAGAGGATGCGGAACTCCTGTACCAGGTGACAGCCGTCGCCGCCCGTACCGACCAAGCCGAGTGGCTGGCCGACCGAGTAAGGCGCGCGGTTCTCGAACGCACCGCGACTGGCGAATGGCGCTGGACGATTGACGTGCCTGGCGTCGAGGTGTGGGCGCGGGAACTCAAGGCCGACCCCGGCACGGACGACGCGAGCTCCGCCGCGGGTATCGTCAGCTACCCACAACGGTTCGGTCTTGCTGCCAGCGGGTGAGCCTGGGCTTACCGATCTCCACATGCTGCGAATCGCTGCCGCCTCCGGTCAAAGCTTCCGCTTCAGCAGATGACTGGATTCACCGGTCCATTGACCTTCGTGCGTCATTCGAGCCGTATGTCATGGCGACGCGGTTCAGCGCAGCATCCGTCCTGGGCGGCAGCCACCGGTTCATGTCGTGCGCCCACGCGGCGAGCTCCTCATCGCTCGGCGATCGGCGGCGATAAAGAGGGTCGCCGACACCTTCACAGTCCATCCAGCCACTCCCGTGTCGGTCCATATGCCCATGCCCGACGTGGTGGTCAGGCAGCACACACGGCTCACTACTCCCATCCCGCCCAGGCACACCGCACCTGCCGCCGCAGCTCTCGATCGTGGCGCCCAGCTCTCCCCACGCAGCGGGTGGGAAGTCAAAGTCCTTCGCCGGGAAGTCGTGCAGGTATGAGCAGCCTGGCCACTCGCGTACCGAAACCCAGTCCGGGCGGCCATCATCTCGATACCGGAACTGAATGTGTGCAGCGGTGTGATCTGTGATTACGACTTCTAGCCCCCGATGCAGCCCCTTTGAATGCACCTTCGGAAAGGTTCCAGCCGACATGTTCGCGTCCTTCCGATCCAGTTTCACGGAGCCTGGCAGACGCCGGATAGCGGGCCTCTCCTTGCGCCGTGAAGGAGCAAAATCGACCACCTATGTTGGTTAGAGCTACGTCGGGCGCCAACGTGTGCGCCGATCTTGAACGTTTGGTTCGGTGACCCGGTTGGAATAGGTCACCATCTCACCTGCAAGGTGTCTCCTATTCCCACGAACCGCGCTCCGTAGACCAGGAGTCCTTCCGTTCGGCGCAGTATCGTGATCAGTGTGCGATTCGGCGTTCGGCTGCGCTGAGCTGGTCGTGCCCTCACCGCGGAGGCCCTGCGCGGACGCCCACCTGGTTCTTCGGGATGGGCCGGTTCCCCGACACGACGTCGAGGGGCGGGGCCATCCCACCACCGCTTGTTTGGCTGCCGTCCCGGAATCGGACAGCAAGCCTTGCAGGTCAAGAAGTACAGCCGCCGGGGTGTCACCCGTGTTCTGTGGCTGGAGAAGGTCGCCGACGAGGGCAACGTGCCCACCCGCCCGGAGCTGACGGCCGGCACGGATCTGACGAATGCCATCGCGTCCATCGACGGGTGGACGCTCGCCAACCAGCCCATCGAAACCCCGGACCTCGGCAGCACGTTCGAGAGCAGCATCCCCGGCAGCGACAAGGCCGACGACTCCTCGCTGGGGTTCTACGAGGACAAGGTCAGCGACGCGATCGAGCAGTTGCTCACCAAGGACGCGACGGGCTGGGTGGTGTTCCTGCGCAAGGGCGATCTGCCCGGCAACCGGTCCATGGACGTCTTCCCCGTCCGGATCGGCTCCCGGTCCCCGAACTACTCAACCGACAACGAAGCCGCGAAGTTCACCGTGTCGTTCTCGATCACGGAGAAGCCGACACAGGACGCCGAAGTCCCGGCCGCCGGCACCCCGCCGCCGCCGAAGTTCGACAAGTAACCCGGCCCCTCCCCACTCCCGGCCGGGTGAACGCGCAGCGGCGTCCCACCACCACCTCGGCGCCAGCCCGCGGCCCGGCCGGGCCCCGTTCTCCTGGAGTCCTCCATGCCCGGCACCTCCCCTCCCCCACTGCCCCGCCCGCTGAAGCGGTTGCCCGCGACGCGCACTGGGCGCGCAAGCTCGCCCGGCTCCGCGCCCGGCAGCTTCCCGAGTACACGCTGCGGCTGTGTGACGACATCACCGCGAAGAAACGTCTCGACCAGGCGAAGCTGGAGGCCGCACGGCTGCGCATGGCTGAGGTCGAGACCGGCGCCGACCCGGACGAGGTCGAGCGCGCCGAAGTGGAGCTGAAGGAGGCGAAGGCCGCGTACGAGGCGGCGTCGCTGTCGCTGACGTTTCGGGCGCTGCCGCGTCCGGTGCTGGACGGGCTGATCCGGCGGTGCCCGCCGACGGAGCAGCAGGCCGAGGACGGCGACGCCTGGAACCCCGAGACGTTCCCCGCCGCCCTGGTCGCCGCCGCCCACATCGAGCGGGACGAGTCCGGGACTGCGGTCGAGGGTTTGTCCGAGGAAGATGCCCAGGATCTGCTGGACGCGTGGCCGGCGGGTGAGGCGAACGCGCTGTTCGCGGCGGCGTGGCAGGCCCAGCAGATCAGCCGGGCCAATACGGAGGAGCTGGGAAAAGACTGATCGCGGACGCGCAGCTTCGGGCGGAGCTGGAGCTGTGCGACCGCTACCGGATTCCGCATTCCTTCTTCCTCGGCGCCGGGGACGGCCGCTGGTCCCAGACGGACCGGACCAAGGCGCTGGCGTTCGAGGCGTACCGGCGCAGCGTGTGTGAGCAGTGCGGCACCCGGGCCGCGGAGTGGGACGAGGAGCAGGGCGGTGACCGGTACGCGTACGTGAGCACCACGGTGCGGTGCGTGGGCTGTGAGCTGATCGCCACGGAGCAGGACCAGGTGCCGGACGGCCCCGACGGCTACGGGGTGCGCATCGGCCTGGTGTCGCGCGAACAGCACCACCACCAGCAGTAGCAGGATTCCTTGGCGGCGTTGGGGCGCCTCCAGGGGTGAAGGGCAGGGCGCGGGGAGTTAGGGCGCCGCCCGGTGTCGAACTACACGCTCAGCGTGCAGATGCGCGCTGATGCGGCGCATCTGCTCTCGCAGGTGCGCCAGGCGTCCCGCGCGATGCGGGACCTGCGGCGCGATACCGACGCCCTGCGCAGCGGCTTGGGCCGCATCGACGGCGGCAGCCGGGCCGCTGCCGTCGGCCTGCGGTCGGTGGGCCGCTCCTCCCACGAGGCCGGGGCCGGGCTGCGGCGGGTCGGCGCGGACGGGCACGCGTCGATGAGCCGCCTGCGGCACGGCGTGCTCTCGGCCCGCCAGGAGCTGCACCACCTTCGCGGCCTCGTCGTCGGCGGCGGCATCGTCGCCGGGTTGGCGGAGATCGCCAAGGAGGGCAACGAGTACCAGCGGTCCATCAACAAGTGGGGCGCGGTCACTGGCGCCTCCGGGACCGAGATGGTCCAGGCCGCGGCCAAGGCCCGCGAGCTCGGTGCGGACCTGACGCTGCCGGGCACGTCGGCGGCCAAGGCCGCGGAGGCGATGCTGGAGCTGGCCAAGGCCGGTCAGACCTCCACCTCGTCGATGGCCAACGCCCGGGCCGCGATGCAGCTCGCCGCCGCGGACAACCTGTCCGCGGCCGATGCCGCCCGCTACCTGGGTGACGTGATGGACCAGTTCGGTCTGTCATCGAACAACGCCGGACGGGCCGCCGACGTTCTCGCCGCGTCGGCGAACGCCGCCTCGGGCGGGCTGCAGGACATCTACTACGCGATGTCCTACACCGGCCCCGTCGCCGCGCAGCTGGGCATTTCGATCGAGGACTGCTCGGCGGCGGTGGCGATGCTGGCCCGCTCGGGCATCCTCGGCTCCAAAGCAGGAACGTCCCTGCGCGGGATGCTCACCAACCTCGCCAAGCCCACCGCGGCCGCAAAGCGGGGCCTGGCCGAGCTGAACATCGAAGCGTGGGACTCGCAGGGCAACTTCAAGGGCCTGCGCACGGTGATTGAGGGCTTGGAGAAGGCCCAGCACCGCATGTCCCAGAAGGATTTTCTCGCCGCGGCCTCCGCGGTGGTGGGCAAGCCGGCACTGGCCGGTGCGGCAGCTCTGGCCCACCAGGGCGCCGCGTCCTACGACCAGATGCACACGGCCATCGCTCGTACGGGCGCGGCCGGTGAGATCGCCGCCTCCCAGACCAAGGGCCTGTCGGGTGCGGTCAGCCAGCTCAAGACGCAGTGGTCCAACGCCGGGCAGGTCCTCTACACGGCGGCGGCGCCGGGGCTGGAGAAGGTCACCCGGTTGCTGACGGCCGGGCTCGGCGCTGCCACCCCCACATCGCGTCGGGCCTGGACTACCTGCACGACCTGTACACCCTGGCCCGGCCCGGGCTGGCCAAGGCCGCCTCCGACGAGGTCGACGAGCTGACGGAGTCGTTCTCCGGGCTCGGCAAGCCGATCAAGGACCTTGCCCTCGACACCGTCGCCGCCGGCCTGAACATCCTGGTCAATGTCGGCCGTGCGGGCCTGCGGGTGCTGCGCAACATCGGCGAGGCCGCCTCTCCCGTCGCCGAGGCCATCAGCGACGTGGCGAGCGAGGCGGGCGGCGGAGCGTCGGCGCTGGACATGGTGGTTACGGCCGCGAACCTGGCCAGCCGCGGCTTCGGGGTGCTGTCCGGCGTGCTGGTGCCCATCGGGCATGTCATTGCCGCGCTGGTGCACGGCTTCGCGGCGCTGCCGGGCCCGGTGCAGACTGCGATCGCCGCGATGCTGCTGGCGCGCCGGGTCACGCCGATGATGCAGAACCTGGCCCGGACCGTGACCGGTCCGGTGGTCGGGGCGTTCCGGTCGGCCGGGGCGCAGATGCGGGAGCAGCAGCAGCTCGCCGCCGCGAATGGCCGGGAGATCGGCCGCATGGGTGCGGCGTTCGCCGTGCTGGAGAACCGGGTGCCGGTCGTGGGCCGGATGGCATCGGCGTTCCGCTCCGCCAATGGCCCGGCCTCCGGTCTGGCCCGCTCGCTCGGGGCCGGGCTCGGCGGTGCGGCGCGTGGCCTGATGGGGGCGCTGGGCGGGCCGTTCGGTGTGGCGATCGCCGGGGCCGGGGTGGGGCTGTCGATGCTGGCCGACCGGCAGCAGCAGGCCGCGCAGGAGGCGGCCGAGCACCAGCAGCGCATCAGCACGCTGACGCAGGCGTTGCGGGAGTCGAACGGGGCGATCACCGACAGCGTGCGGGCGACGGCCGCGCAGTCGGTCATGGACACCAAGGTGTTCGACGGCAAGAGCCGCCTGGTCGATGTGATGCGCGGCGCCGGGGTGAGCGTACGGCAGCTGACCGACGCCTACCTGGGGCAGAACGGCGGGCTGGAGGCGCTGGAGCGCAGTCTGCGGCTGACCGCGAGCGCCAACAGTGACATGCAGTACACGGCGGCGGGCGCGTTTCGCACGTACTCGGAGAAGGGGCAGGCCGCCTACGACGCGGCCAAGGCGCTCGGTTCGGTCAAGGGCGAGATGAGCCAGGCCGCCAAGGACGCCCGGGACCTGGCCGATGCGACCGGGCGCAGCGGTTCGGGGGCGAGTGCGGCGCTGGGCCCGTTCGGGAAGTTCTCCGACGCGATGCGGCGTCTGTCCGACACCACCTCGGACGCCGACAGCCGGGCCCGCGCCCTGCACGACGCCCTCAACGTTCTGGCCGGCGGGTCGGTGAACCTGTCGGCCGCCCAGGCCAGGCTGAACAAGGCGGTCTCGGACGCGAAGGACTCGCTCAAGGGCGGCGTGAATGAGGCGGACGGGTACCGCGATGCGCTGCTGAACGTGGACGGTTCGCTGTCCACGGTCACCCGCAACGGCCAGAAGCTCTACGACACCCTCCAGGGCCTGTCCACCAACTCCGCCGACGCGGCTCAGGCCGCGTACGAGTTCGCGCAGTCGCAGGGCAAGAGCGTGCCGGAGTCGCTGAAGGCTGCGCAGGCGGAGATGGCCAAGGCCCGCGCTTCGGCGATCGCCACCGCCGAGGGCTACGGGCTGAGCGCCGAGCAGGCCGCGAAGCTCGCGGACGCGGCGGGCCTGGTGCCCGCGAACGTGTCCATCCTGCTGCAGACCGCTGGCATGGAGCCGGTGATGGCGCAGCTCATGGCCGTCCAGCAGACGCTGAAGGCCACCCCGGACCGGAAGACGATCACCGTCTCCAGCCTGGACAACGAGGCCCGGGAGAAGCTGACCAGCCTCGGCTTCCAGATCAAGGACCTCAAGGACCGCACGGTCCAGGTGACCGCGCCGACCGATGCCGCGCGCACCAGCCTGGACGCGCTGATCAGCAAGCTCGCCGCGACCCCCGGCGCGAAGCACGTTGCCATCTCCTCGTCGACGCAGGCAACGATCACGAGCCTGGACGCGGTCCGGCTGGCCGTCGAGGGGTTCCGGGCGGCAAGACGGTCACGGTCGCGGCCCCGACCGGAGAGGCACGTACACAGCTCGAAGCCCTCGGCTTCAAGGTCACCGACGTGCCGGGCAGCAAGACCGTCACGATCACGGTGCCCACCGGCCCGGCCACCTCCAGCGTGTCCGCGATCCAGCAGGCGATCAACAACCTCAGCGGGCGCACCATCACCAACTACGTCCAGACCCGCTACATCGGCCCGCAGGTCAACGGCGTGCCGCTGATGAAGCAGGCCAACGGCGGCATCGTCACCTACGCCGACGGCGGTACGCGCGAGAACCACGTCGCGCAGATCGCCAAGGGCGGCGAATGGCGCGTATGGGCGGAGGACGAAACTTTTGGTGAGGCATACATCCCTTTTGCGTCCTCCAAGCGGGCCCGGTCAAAGACGATCTTGGAGCAGGTGGCCAACCGCTTCGGCGGCACCGTCACCTACCACGCAGCCGGCGGGCTGTCGGACTGGTCGTACCAGCCGGTGGGCAGCACCGGCCTGACCGTCTCCGATGTCGTGTCGAAGTCGCAGCGCAAGGACAAGCACGGCGACGAGCACTTCGACCTCGGCCTGTTCGAGCGCAACCTGCACTCCTCCGTACGCACCGCCCAGGCATGGCGCAGTGACCTGGCGACGGTGGCGCGGCGCGCGGGGTCGGAGGTCGCCAAGGCCCTGGAGGAGATGGGCGAAGACGGCATCGCCCTGACACGGAAGATGGCCCGCGGCTCCGGCCGCTACATCAACGACATGGCGGCGCAGCTCCGTCAGCTCGCCGGGGCGGCGCGGTCGTCGCTGGCCGACTACACCGGCCAGCTCGCAGGCGCGGTCAAGGACGCCACCGCCTTCCAGAACAACCTGGCCCGCCTGGCGAACAGCGGCTACGGCGACCTGGCCACCCGCCTGGCACAGCAGGGCGACGCCAACGCCGAAGCCCTCGCCGCGCAGGCCGTCAAGGACAACACCAAGGCCCGGCAGGCCAACCAGACCGCCAAGGACGCGACGAAGGTGCTCGACAGTGACCAGCTCACCGACCTGGTGAAGATCATCAGCTCGCTGGCGAAGGGCCGCGGGCTGCACGCGGTCGCCGAGCTGGCAGGGCTGGAAGAGGACCGGCTCATCGAGGTCGCCAACCTCTCCACGAACCAGATCCGCGGCACCGGCAAGGCGGACCGCTTCCTCTCTGATCTGGTGAAGGCGAACGCCGGACGGGCCTATGCGGACGGCGGCATGTGGACGCCGGGCATCTACTCCTCGCCGTCGCCGAACGGCCTGATCAAGTTCGCGGAACGGTCCACCGGCGGCGAGTCCTACATCCCGCACGCAGCAGCCAAACGCGGCCGGGCCACGGCTGTGCTGGCCCGTACTGCGGACCGGTTCGGCTACGACTTGGCGCCGCGCCGCCTGGTCGATGCCGCCGCCGGCCGCACCCAGGTCGTGATTGTGCACCAGGCCCCGGCGATCGGCAGCCAGACCATCCACGTGCGCCAGACCTCAGCGTCGGCGAACGACATCGCCGACGTAGTCGCGTACCAGATGCGCCGGGCCAAGCGCGGAGGTGCCCTGCGATGAGCACCCCGGAGCTCAAGGACTGGCAGCTGGAGTTCGGCGGCGTCGTGCTCGGCCACGGCACGCGCGTGCCCGTCGCGGAGGTCGAAGGGCTCGGCCGACCCGCAGTGCGCGGTGAACCGGTCCCCCGGCCCGGCGCCGACGGGGCCTGGCCGTCCCCGGACTTCTACGAACCGCGCACCGTCCGCATCGACTGCGCGGTCAAGACGCCCGGCGCCCCGGCCGCAGCACGCCAACTCGTCGCCGACCTCCAGCGGGCGGCCGACGAGCCGCGGCTACGCCTCAGCGGTGGGACGGTGATGCCGCTGCGCCTCAAGTGGCCCGGCTCCCCGGTGCGCGTCCTGTTCGGACGGCTGACCAAGGTCGACCCGACGTGGGCGGACGCGGCACACGGCTGGATTCCGCTGGACGTGGAGTTCCTGGCTACCGACCCGCGCTACTACGCCGATATCGAACAGCAGGCCACGCTGCGGCTGGGCTGGCTGTCCGGTGGCGGCTTCACCGCCCCCGTGCAGGCTCCCATCAAGGTCACCAACGGCACGGCCACCGGGCAGCACCGGCCCGGCTGGGTAACCAACAACGGCGACCGCGATGCGCCCCCGGTGCTGACCGTGTACGGGCCGTGCGCCAACCCCGCCATCACCCATGTCGAGAGCGGGCGGACGCTCCGGTTGCCGGTGGTGCTCGCCGCCGGCCAGTGGGTGCGGGTGGACACCCGCCCCGGCCAAGCCATGGCTGTGCGCGACAACGGCGGCATCGTCGCGGTCCCTGACCGGCTGGACACCTTCACCCTGCCGCCCGGCCGCTCCGAAATCCGCTGGACCGCCGCCGACCCGACCGCCACCGCCCGCCTGACCGTCGCCTGGCGCGACGCCTTCACAGCACTCTGAACAAGGACACGTACCACCGATGACGCTCGCCCAGGCCCCGCTGCTCGTCGACGGCGCCACCCACTCCGCCCAGACGTTCCGCATGATGATCCGCGACCTGTCCAGAGGCGGAGAGGGCATCACCGAAGGCGCCGACCTGAAGGTCAGGCCGCTGCCCACGCCCGGCCCTGGCGTGGAGGTCGGCAACGGCTCCGGGGTCATCCGCGGACGTGCCAACGCCTGGCAGGGCTCCTACACCGCCTACAACATCGGGACCGCCACCGTCCCGGTCGCTCCGACCGGCGCCACTCCGCGCTCGGACCTGCTCGTGTTGCGGGTGACCGACCCCGAGTACGAGGGCGGCCTCGACCCGGCCAAGGACACGATCAACACCTTCGAGATGATCCCCAACGTGTCGCCCGCCGCCACAACGGTGCCGGACGGCGTCACCGGCATCGCTCTGGCCCGTCTCGACCTGCCCGCCAGCACGGCCACAGTCACCGCCGCCATGATCACCGATCTGCGCAGCGTCGCCAATCCACGCAGTGAAGCGCACATCTTCACCGCGTCCCCGACCAGCGACGACAACTACAAGGGCACCGGCTACAAGTGGGCCGTATGGCCGCGCATCGCCCGGTGGCAGGTGGCGGTGCCGCACTGGGCGGTGCGCGCCCGCATCAAGATGACCCTGGCCGGCATCCAGTTGATCGGTGGCACCCTCTACGGCGGCACGGCCTTCCAGCTCGGGCCGGTGGTCGGGCAGTCCGTGGTGATCGACTCGGCGTGGCCGGGCGGCGACTACTCCGAGCGGCTGCACCTGATCAGCGCCGACACCCTTGCGATACCGGAGTCGCTGCGCGGAACGACCCAGTGGCTGGAGCACCGGGTGGCCCGCGCCGATGGCGTCAACGGCTACCTGCAGGCCGACGTCGCCACGACCGCCATCGGCGAGGTCGCCTTCGAAGAAGGCCCCATGTGATGGGCTACCGCTACCTGACCCAGCACGCCCTGACCGGGCAGTGGCTCAGCCAGCACCTGCCTCTGACCGGGGTCGAGTTCGGCGAGGAACTGAACGGCCCTGGGCATCTGCGCGCCTCCCTGAAACCGCATCTGGCAGGGCTCGTTCCCCAGCTCGCCACCCCCGGCACGGTCATGCTCTACGTCGAGAGCGACGGGTATCTGCGCTGGGGCGGGCTCGTGTGGCAGGTCGTACCCGAGGGCGACGAGCTGAAGATCGAAGCCGCCGGGTGGACGTCGTACTTCCAGCGCCGCCACGACCTCGACGGCGAACTCGGCGGCCGAGGCCCGTACGTGCATGGCGACCCGTGCCGGATCATCCGCGACATCATCACCTACGCCCAGTCCGTCCCGGACGGGGATCTCGGTATCACCGTCGATCCCACCGAGTCGAAGGGGACCGTGGGGACGCCCGGGGAGCCGTGGCATTCGCGCTGGTGGGAAACCCCCGTCCTCGGCGACCAGATCGATGACCTGGTGAAAGCGGCCGACTCGCCGGACTACGCGTGCACCACCTGGTGGGGTGCCGATGGCCGGCCGGTACGGCGGGTCCGGCTCGGCTATCCCCGGCTCGGCACCCGGCGCCGCGACCTGATGTTTGCCAGCGGCCTGAACATCACCGACCGGCCGCCGGTCACCTACAGCGCCGACGAGTACGCCCAAGTCGTCATCGCCACCGGCAGCGGGGAAGGCCGCGCCCAGCAGCGCGCCATCGACGCCGTCCGCAACGGCCGCCTGCGCCTCGAACACGTCCTGGAACTGCCGGACGTGCGCGGCAAGGATGTCCTCGCTCAGCGCGCGAAGGCCGAACGCGTCTGGCGCCAGCAGATGGGCGAAGTCGAGCAGATCACCGTCCGCAACCACCCCGCCGCTCCCTTCGGCAGCTTCCAGGTCGGGGACGACGTGCAGGTCACCGTCCGCGACGAGTGGGGCGACTGGTCCGGGTGGTGCCGCATCACCGGCTGGACCTTGCACCCCGACACCGAAACCGGCGAGACGGCGACCCTCGACCTGCGCCGCGCCGACACCTTCCACTACGCCACCGCCGCCTGACCCACCCCATCCAAGGAGACCCTGCTGTGCCTGCCGACCTCGGCACCCGCATCACCCAGATAGAACGGATGCTGCGCTCCGTCATCCGCTCCCCGCGCCTGACCAACGCCTCGATCGAAGGTGGCGCCGTTCAGGTCTACGACGAACACGGCTCGCTGCGCGCGCTGGTCGGCCAGCAGCCCGACGGCACCAGCGGCGTCACCGTCGTCAACGGCCCCCCGCCTCCGCCCCCGGCGCCACCGACCGTTGCTCCGGCGCTGGCCGCGCTGACCGTCACGTGGGACGGCGCGTTCGCCAACCAGGCGGCGGCCCCGCTGGACTTCGCCCGCGTCGAGGTGCACGTCGGGCCGGACGCCGGCTTCGAGCCGTCGCAGGGCACGCTGCGCGACACCATCGAAACCGCCCAGGGCGGCAGCGTCACCGTGCCCCTCCCCTACACCACGTGGTGGGTCAAGCTGCGAGCGCGCACCCTGGCCGGAGTCGCCGGGCCCGCCACCACGGCCGTCGAGGGCACACCCCGGCAGGCAGCGGCCGCCGACATCCAGGCCGGGGCGGTCACCGCGGAAAGTCTGGCGGCCGACGCCATCACCGGCAAGCACATCGTCGGCGGTCGCATCGACGGCGCGATCGTCACCGGCAGCACCGTCCGTACCGGCGCCACCGGCAGCCGGATCGTCGTCACTCCCACCCCGCCCGCGCCGCTGGAACAGATCCCCTCGGTACTGCTGCACTCCGCCTCCGACCTGGAGAAAGCCCCCGGCGCGCTGCGGGCCAGCACCAAGTCGGACGGCACAAGCTACCCGACCGTGGAACTGACCGCCCCCGCCGTGCAGATCGACCGTTGGAACCTACCCGACACCTCTGCCCTGCACCTGCACTCACCCCAGCTCCACGAGCACGGCGGTGCTTTCGACCTGACCGCCTCGACCAGCCTGAACAGAGAAACGGGCAACGTCTCCGTCTACGGCACGAGCGGTAGAGGCCCAACCGACACCGCCTTGTTCCGCATCAGCGTGAGTGACGGCCCAGAAGCCCCCGGCAACGAACGCGGGCTCCCCGCCCGTACCTTCGCCGAGGCCAGCGGGGCCGCGTTCACGGTCCGCACCGCCTCCGTCGAAGGCGACACCACCGTCACCATGAGCCCAGGTGCACTCGCCGTCGACGGCTGGGTCACCCGCCCGGCTACCGACTGGAAGCTGCTCGTCCTCGCGCCCAGCGTCATCGCGGGTTCTCAGGAGCCACAAGTACGGATCACGGCAACGGGCACGCTCGAACTGTGCGGGTACGCCAACCTCACTGACACCGAGATCCGCAGCGGACGCCAGATCGCCACCCTTCCCGATGGTTACTGGCCTACCGGAGTCCGCCGTGTGCTGGTCCCCTTGTCCGCCGGCGGGACCGTCATCCGCTTGGACATCAACACGGATGGCTCACTAAGGCTGTACCCCATGGTCGGCAGCCGGGCTTCCTGGATCGGCTTCGACGGCGTCACCTGCCGCGCCAACTGAGCACCGATTTTCTGATTCTCTGCTCAGCTAGCGGCTGTTCACCGTAGTCTCGCCACCGTGTGACAGCACGCGCTGCCTCCGTTCACTCACGTACCCGGGCATCGGGTCCGGGACGAACCTTGGAGGTAGGTATGCGTCGCCGCTTAGGGAACCTGGTCAACCGGCTGGGTCGACGTGATCTGGCGCTAATCGTCATCGGAGCACTCGTCTCCGCTGTGGCGGCCAAGCTCGTCGACACCATGCTGTAGCTGGCGAACCTGGTGCGTCTAAGGCACCAGGTTCGCCAGCCGCACAGTGGGCCGACCCGCGTTCCAACTCGGGAGGGCGCTCCGGCGCCCTCCCGAGCTCGCGGATCACCGTGTGGATGTCAAGTCCGACTCCGCTCAATTAAACACCACTGTTAAGTTACCGGCGATGTGAGCCTCTCACATAGCTATTGCGTACGCACCAGCTAAATGGAAACCGGCACCTCTGCCCCGGCCCGTTCGGCGCACGGTTCCTCACCTCGTTGACCACCGTACGATCGTGATCAGGCGTGGGGTTGCCGGGAGTGATTGCGGTGTCTGTGCCGCCGGGTGCCGAGCCCACGCTGTGGGAGCTGCACCGTGCCGTCTCGCAGCTGCGTGAGGACCTGCGCGGTGACCTTGCCCAGCTCGCCGCCCGCCTCGATCACGTAGTCACTGAAGACGTGTACCGGGCGGATCAACGGGTGGTCGAGCAGCGCATCGGCCAAGTCGAAGCCGGCCTGACTGCCCTACGGAGCGAACACGAGCAGGTGGTCGAGCGCGGTGCGCAGCAGCGCCGGGAAGATCAGGCGCAGGCCGCTGCGACTCGTCGCTTGGTGATCAGTTCGTTCGTCTCTCCGCTGCTGGTGATGACGTTGCAGCTCTGGCTGGCGTCGCACGGGTCGGCGTCGTAGCCGATCGAGGGGTGAGTTTTCGGGCGCGGGGAGATAGTGAGCGCCGAGTTGGCGACACCGATGAGCCCTGACCGTCTGGTGACTGCCCTGCGGGCCGAGGGTGTGAAGGTGGTGGAGCGTCCGGGCTGGCGGACGCACAACCGCAACGGGAAGGGCCCGTGGGGCCCGGTGAACGGAGTGGTGATCCACCACACCGTCACGTCCGGTACCAGCAACACGGTCAGCATCTGCGAGAACGGATACGCAGGCCTGCCGGGGCCGCTGTGCCATGGGGTGATCGCGAAGGACGGCACGGTGTACTTGATCGGCAACGGCCGCGCCAACCACGCTGGCCGCGGGGACGGCGACGTGCTGCGCGCGGTGATCGCTGAACGGCCGCTGCCCGCGGCCGACCAGGCCGATACCGACGGCAACACCCACTTCTACGGATTCGAGTGCGAAAACCTCGGCGACGGCACTGATCCGTGGCCGGACGTTCAGCTGGAGGCGATCGAGCGGACGGCGACCGCGGTGTGCCGGGTGCACGGCTGGGGCGCCGCGTCGGTGATCGGCCACCGGGAGTGGCAGCCCGGCAAGGTCGACCCGAAGGGCTTCGGCATGGGCGGCCTGCGCTCGCGGATCTCGGCCCGCCTGAAAGGGCGGCCGACCGGTGGCGGCTCCAGCACCGGCGGGGCGACGGCTTCGACGTACACGGTGCGGCCGGGCGAGACCTTGTCGGGCATCGGCGGCAAGCTGAAGATCAACTGGAAGGCCATCGCGCAGGCGAACGGCATCCCTGCCCCGTACGTGATCAAGCCCGGCCAGCACCTGAAGCTCCCCGGCACCGGCGCGCCCTCCGGTGGCGGCGGCTCGTACAGCCCGCCGCCGTTCCCCGCCGGCCTCGCACCGAACCACAGCTCGCCGTCCGCACGCGGCCTTCAGCAGGTGCTGAAGGACGCCGGCTGGCTCGACCCCTCAGTGCCGCTCTCGGACAACTACGGGCCGCAGACACAGAAGGCCGTCACCGGCTTCAACCGCAAGCACAACCTGTTCACCACCGGTCACCCCACCGACCCGGCCATCGGCCGCCGCGGCTGGGACCTGCTCCACCGACTCGCCTACGGAAACTGAACCTTTGCTCACCTTCCTCCACACCCACAGCACCCGCCTGTACGCCATCGCCGCAGCAGCCCTCACCCTGGTCGCCTACTACGTTCCCGGCCTACCGACCGAACTGATCCTCACCCTGACCGCCGCCGTCCTCGGTACAGGAGAAGCAGTCCAGCGCATCGAAAACGCCAAGACCACCAAGGCACTCACGAGCGCCGCCCCACAGGCCACCGACGCCGAGTAAACCCAAGAGCAAGGCCCCCTTCGCCCTTGAGTTCTAGTGGTCGTCGCAACACCCCAGCTCAGGGGACGCGATGGACTTCGAGATCCGGAAGAACCGGGGGCCCGGGGGCGGGCGCCAACTGGCCCGCGAGCGGGCCGCATACTTCCTGCTCATGGAGCAGGGGTACAGCACTCGGGAAGCCGCCCGGGTAGTCGGCATCAACCTGCGCACTGGCAAGCGGTGGCGCAACGGGTGGCACTCGCCGCCAGGCGGCCGGAAGGCAGTTCCTCCGATCTACCCGGTGCCGGGACAGGCCCCGGCGACGGGATCGGAGGAACTGCCTCCCGCGCCGTCGCGGTATCTCCAGGAGCACGACCGCATCCACATCGCCGACCGTCTCCGCGAGGGGGCCTCGATCCGGCAGATAGCCGTCGAGCTGGGCCGCAGCCCGTCCACCGTCAGTCGCGAAATACGCCGCAACCGGCACACTCTGCACAACGGCGGCTGGTACTACCGACCGAGCATCGCCCACAACAAGGCCAAGGCCCGCCGGTCCCGTCCGAAACCCGGAAAGATCGGCCAGAATTCCGAGCTGCGGGACTTCATCCAGGATCACCTCACGATGCGCTGGAGCCCCGAGCAGATCTGCCAAGTCCTGCGGGCACGTTTTCCCGACCGGCCGGAGATGCACGTGACCCACGAGACCGTTTACCAGGCCCTCTACGTCCAGGGCCGCGGAGAACTCCGCCGGGAACTGACCCGAGCGCTTCGCACCGGCCGGGCCCGCCGGCGCCCACACCGCCAGGCCCACAAGCGTGCCTCCCGCGCCATCAAGGACATGGTCCTGATCAGCGAACGCCCCGCCGAAGCCGCTGACCGGGCCGTCCCCGGACACTGGGAGGGCGATCTCATCATCGGCAAGGACGGCCGTTCCGCCATCGGCACCCTCGTCGAGCGGTCCACCCGCTACCTGATGCTCGTGCACCTGCCGGTCGGCCACAGCGCCATCGCCACCCGCAACGCGCTCGCCACGACCGTCCAGACCCTTCCACGGCACCTCTGGCGATCCCTGACCTGGGACCAGGGCTCGGAGATGGCCGCCCACCGGGCGTTCACCGTTGCCACCGACATCCCGGTCTACTTCTGCGACCCGGCCAGCCCCTGGCAACGCGGCTCCAACGAGAACACCAACGGCCTGCTGCGGCAGTACTTCCCCAAGGGCACCGACCTGGCCGTTCACACCCCCGGGGACCTGGCGGGCGTCGCCGCCGAGCTGAACAGCCGGCCACGCAAAACGCTCGGCTGGCAAACCCCAGCCGAGCGTCTCGCTAAGCTCCTGGCGACAGCCAGTTGACCTCTGTGTTGCAACGACCCCTGGAATTCGCCGCCGTAGGGGGCCTTGCTCTCCTGGTGTCCGGTGAAGCCGTCCGGCCCAAACCGAACACGAAGCTGCCGCATCGCGATCGATAAGGCCGATACGCCGCGCCGGGCCAGCGTGCGCCCGTCGGAGGTTCAGTCTTCGATGTAGGAGATGCAAACTGTGGTCGCGTCGAGGACTACCTGGTTCTGTGTGAAGCAGTCGGCTTGAAGAGTTGCTACTTCGGCTCCACAGCCTGAACAGACGAGGTTCGGCCCGTCGGTCCCGGAAGGGCCCTGGCAGCATCCGAAAGATCGCATACCGTCGGGGTGCTGTTCAGCACCGATGGCGTCTTCGGGATGGACGATGAAGCCGCAGAGGTCGATATCGAATTCGCTCAGCCGAAAGTTCGGGGCGTAGGTACCCCGGGGCGTCCGCGCCGGACGGGTCCGTACACCTGGAGTCTGTGATGGGGGAATCAGCCGTGGAGTGCGGACCTTGGTGACCGGCTCGGTGAGAGGACGTCGGCAATGGTCACACACGAAACGTGGCATCTGAGGATTATGCGGGCTTGGACGGGCACTGACCAGCGGTTTTGTCGCGGAGCGATCAGCCGATGTCGGCGAGGATCAGGGCCTGGGCTTCCAGCCGAACTTGCTGCTGATGCGACCGGCGGCGATGTGTTGTAGGGCGGCCGCGTGGTAGGGCACGGTCCTGTCCGGGATGTCGCTGAAGGGGAACCAGGAGATGCCGCCGCATTTGTCGGGTTCGGCGTTGTACGGTTCGCCTTCCCAGGAGTGAGCCCGGTAGAAGATGCCGAAGCGGGGGTCTTCTCCGGGGGCGCGGTGGTCCATGACGTGAGCGAGTTCGAGGTGGTCCGGGTCGACACGTACGCCGATCTCTTCCCATCCTTCTCGGACGGTGCCGTGGTCGGTAGGTTCGTCTGCTTCGAGGTGGCCGGAGGGGACCTGCCATTGCCCGGAGGCGTATCCGCCTTGGCGCAGGCTGAGCAGGACCCGGTTGTCGCGGATCAGCAGGAGGTGGACGTCAATGATCCGGCGGTGGCGCTGGACGGTGAGAGGTGCGGTCACGGTGAGGACGTCTCTCGTGAGCCCGATGGCACAGGCAGCCTGCGACACGTTTCTACCGGGACCGTTTCGAGCTGCCCATTCGTCCTTGAGGATTCCGTACGTGATGGAGTCGCGCCACGCTTCCCGGACGAACACGTGCCCGCGGATGCGCCCTTCTTCGACCATGCCGGCGGCGAGCAGTGTCTTGGCGGATGCCTCGTTGCGCGGGGCCCGGGCCGCCCACACGCGGTGCAGGCCGAGATTGGTAAAGGCCAGGTCGAGGGCCAGCCGTACGGTCTCCCGGCCGTACCCGACACCCCAGGCATCGGGCCGCAGGGCGAAGCCCATGGTGGCAGCCTTCTGCTGGTGCGGGTCAGTGGCCAGACGGGTGATGCCGATGAGATCACCGTCGCCCCCTGCATGACGACAGCGAGAACGTACTCCTGCCGCCGGGTAACGGTGGCTGCGGCGATGCCCCGGGCGACGATGCCGCCGACCTCATCGCGCGTGCGCGGGGTGAAGCTGAGGTTTTCGGTGACCGCCGGGTCGCCGTAGATGGCGTGCACTGCATCCACGTCTTCGGTGGTCAGCTCGCGCAGTCTGAGGCGTGAGCTGCGGCGAGTCACCGGGTACATGCCGCGGATGCTACCTGCCGAGGGCCAGACGGAGCAGGGTGCAGAGTGCGCCGAAGATGGCGGGGTCCGGCTCTTGGAGGGCACGATCTGTCCATGCGGATTCTCATTATGGGCGGGACGTGGTTTCTGGGTCGGACTGTTGCCGAGGAGGCGCTGCGGCGTGGGTGGGAGGTGATCACCTTCAACCGCGGACGCTCGGGCCCAGACGTGCCGGGGGTGCGAGCGGTGCGCGGTGACCGGACGGATCCGGAGGACCTGTCGGCCCTGGCGGCGTACGGGCCGTGGGATGTGGTGGTGGATACGTCGTCTTCGGCGCTGCCGCCGCGCGACGTCCTGGCCGGCGCCCGCACCCTTCAGGCAGTGGCCGAGCGGTACGTGTACGTCTCGACGGTCAACGCCTACCGGGGGTGGCCCAGTGATCCGCTGACTGAGCAGTCGGAGCTGCTGGACGGGCCGCCGGATGCGGATGCCGAGTACGGGCGGCTTCCCGAGGGATGGGACGGTCCGGACTGGTACTACGGGCGGCAGAAGGCTGGGGCCGAGCGGGCGGTGCTGGAGGCGTTCGGGGAGGAGCGGTCGGTGTTGCTGCGGCCGGGCGTCATTTTGGGGCCGGGCGAATACGTGGGGCGCTTGCCATGGTGGCTGGGCCGTGCGGAGCGGGGCGGGCGCATCCTGGCGCCGGGGAATCCGGGTAAGAGCATTCAGCCGGTGGATGTGCGCGATGTCGCGGCCTTCGCCCTGGAGCAGGGTGCGGCGTCGGTGGGCGGGGCGTACAACGTGGTGGCGCCGGTCGGTCGCGAGACGATGGGCGGCTTCCTGAAGGCGTGCCTTGAGGTGACCGGGCGTCGCGGCGAGCTGTCCTGGGTGCCGGATGCCTTCCTGCTCGAAGCGGGCGTGGAGCAGTGGACGGAGCTTCCGTTGTGGCGAACCCACGCGGGGGTGTGGAATATCGCCTCGCAGCAGGCGCAGGCGGCCGGGTTGGTGTGCCGGCCGCTGGCGGAGACGGTTGAGGCGACGTGGCAGTGGCTGTGTGACGGGGGTGTGCCGGTGGCGCACTCGCGGGCTGCAGAGCACGGCCTCGACGCAGCCCGGGAGCGGCAGCTCCTGGCGGCTTTCGATGGTTGGTCCGCGTCAGGTGTCGAGGGCGAGGTGCGCTGATCCACCCAGGTTGCGTGAGACGGACACCGCCGAGAACTCCTCGATGCGCTCACCGAGGTCGGAGGCTTGGGCTGCGGTGCGAAAGTCCGGGTGGGTGAGCTGGGCGCGAGCGGCGGCGAGGCGTTCGAGGACACCGGCACCGCGCCAGTCGCGGGGCACGTCGAAGACCGGCTCCAGGGCCTCGCATGCCCCATCGAGTTCGCGGCGCAGGAGGCGGGCGCGGGCAAGGTCGGTGGAGGCTTGTGAGGAGATGAGCATCGGCCGTGCGCCGTCGGGGCGCTCATCGAGCAGGCGCAGAGCGTGGGTGGCGGCTTCTTCGGCCCCGGTGGCGTCGCCGACGAGCAGGAAGGTGGTGGCGTTGCTCATGGCCAGGCGCTCGGGTGTGAAGCCGAATTCCCCACCGATGTCGTCGTGGAGCTCATCGCGATCGCTGTGGTGGATGTCGAGGGAGTCGCGCACGGCCCGGACGGCTTGCTCGCGGTCGCCAAGGTGGGCGTGGGCGCGGGCTTCGATGACAGCGAGGCGGGAGCGGGCGGTGGCGCCCAGCCCTCCGAAGCCCTGTGCGGTACGCACGAGGTTGAGGGCGTCGGAGGGGCGTCCGCTCCAGTAGGCGAGGAAGGCGAGGGCACCGTGGGCGTATGCCTGCAGCGGGCCGTGCTCGATGATCTGGCCGTAGAGGATCGCCGTGCGCGAGTGCTGGACGGCCGGCTGCAGGGCACCGAGGTCGAAGCAGACGGCGGAGAGCATGGCCGCGGCCTGCCCGGCGGTGAGGTAGAGCTGCTCTCGCTGGCGCAGCACCTGGGTACGTTCGAGCTTGTCCTGCGCGTCGAGGAGCAGTTCCTTGGCCTTGCGGTGCACTTCGGGTGGGGAGGTGCTGTTGTAGGTGCGGGCGATGTCGAGGATCGCGTCGTGCAGCCGGTCGAGCGATATGTCCGGCACCGTGAGGGAGGCGGCGTCCTCCGCGTGAGCGGCAGCGTCGCGAGCGGTCATGTCGAGTTCGCTTTCTTCGATCGTGGAGACGGCGAGGGCCCGCAAGGAGGCTTCGGGGGCCGGTTGGAATAGGGACCGCGCCGGGTGCCCGTACATGTGCTCCAGGATCAAGGGAGCGGGGTGTTGGGGGAGGGTCTGCACCTTTCCCGATGTCCAGCGGCGAAAGGTGATTTCGGAGACGGTTGCTGTGGCGATGCGTCGATCCTGTCGTTGCGCTGCGACTTCCCTCGCGGCCTCCTGGTAGTCCTGCGCGAAGACCTCGTAGGTCTGGTGGGCGTCGTCCACCAGACGCTTGAGCAAGGTGGGAGCAGCTTGCGGGGCCACGTGCACTCCTTTCGGCTCGACGGGACTCGGAGCCTGACCGTCGTCCACGTCACTTTTCCCTAATGCCCCGCAGGCGCAACTGCTTGGCGCCAGGTGATACCCAGGCGACACCACCGTGCGCGGGCAGCACCTCAGTGAGCGGTGAAGTGATACCCGCGTGAGATGGCGGTGTTGGGCGCCTGAGCGGGATTCTGTCTACCCGCTTGGCCCGGCATCACCGCTGGTGATGACCGTGCGGCCGCTGTCCTTGTACTCGCGACGGTGAACGTCTACCGGGTCGAGCGGGCTCCGGGCAACGCATCAAACCTGCGTCGCTCCCACAACTGGCGCGTACCGCGTTGGCATCGAAAGCTCTTCGCGAGGCTTCCGTACACCGCGGTGCAGTGTTCGAAAGGCGTTCACGATGCCCCCGAGTCCCGTGTGCCGCTCACCCGCCTGCGCTCCGCCGAACTCGCCGCAGCGTATGCCACTACAGCCGCTTCCTTACCTTGGAGCGCACATGCTTTCCCCCGCAAGAGCCACGGCCCCCGCCTTCGAAGGCACGCGCCCGCCGTTGATGAGGAAAACGGCGCACAGCACGTCGCCACAGCAAAACCCTTGGGGCATCGATGAGTTAGAGCGGGCGTTGGTCTGCCTTAAGGCTGGGCGTGACAGCGACATCATCCGCGCGGCTGCCCATGCGGCCGACGCGGTGTTGATGACGGACTCGCCACTGTTGGCGGACGCCGAGGTGCACCGCCGCATCGCCGGGCTGAAGAAGCACCTCCGGGAGGTAACGGTCCTTCTGAGGGACCAGGCCGCTGACGAGGCGCCGCAGGTGCTGCGGCTGCTGCTCGCGCGGGCCCGGCATGTGCAGCAGGAGACGCCGCCCGGTCCGATGGGTCCGACGCTGCACATGGTGCATCTGGCGGAAGTGCTCCAGCAGCAGGTGCGCTACCTGCGGGCGGGCCCCGACGCTTTGAACCGCTGCCCGGCCCCGCCCGCCGTCACCGCGCGCCTGCCCCGGCGCCGCACCGGGCCGGTCGCCCCCAGCCCCCGGCACCGCCTCGGGCCCACCGTCGGCGCGCGGGCTGTGCGCGCCGCGCCGCTGGGCTGCTGCGGCGGCACCCGGGCGCGGCCGTGCTGACGGCCGTGGTGTGTCTGCCGTCTCTGTACGGCCTGGGCGAGCTGGTCACCGTCCTGCGTGCTTGACGCCGGCCGGATCTCCGGCCTCTAGTGCAGCCCCTTCGCCGGGCCCCGTGGTCCATGCCTGCCCCGGCGAAGGGGCCCACCCCATCCATTCCCTCGCCTTGAAAGAAGACATGACTTCCCACCTGCTTACGGCTAGGCGCCTAGCCACCCCCGTCCTGTTGTGGTCGGCGTGCCGCCCGGTGCCAGCCCGGCAGTACCTCGGGCGGGTGCGTATAGAGCGCACCCCCGCCGGGACGATATCCGTGCCGCTCTACGCCAGCGCACCCCTGCCCTCCACCGCCCCGGGGCCCCTTCGCACTCCGGGGGACGCGTCGTGAGCGGCATCGAAGTGAACGTCCGCGATGAAACCGGCTGGTCCGGCAGGCTGGCCCGGCTGGTGCGGCAGGTGCTGGCTGAGGCGGCGCCGCGGCTGGAGGAGATCACCGGCCTGGCGACGCCCACGGTCACCTTCCGGCTGGTGACGCCCCGCGTGTGGCGGAAGGAGGTGGTGGCCTACGTCGATCGTGGCGTGCGGCAGGCGTTCGCCGGTTCCGAGGTCTACGAGCGGGAGCGGGCAGAAGCCGCGCAGAAAGTGGCGTCCTGGCGCAGGAAGGCGGAGTGGACCTGGCCGCTGCAGGAAGGCATGACGCTGACCGATCCGGGCGGGCGCCCGCAGACGCTCATCGCGCCGCGGGCTTTGCACCACACCGGGCTACGGCCTGATCGCCTGGCCCTGCACCGGTTTCTGGTGCACGAGTGTGTTCATCACGGGCAGATCCTCACCAGTCAGGGCGCGGTCGTACCGCCCCGCCTGTCGGTGCGCCGCTACGCCTGCGACGACCGGGCGGTGCCCGCCTTGTTCGAGGGACACGCCGAATGGGCCGAACGCCGCTACACCAGCGAGACGTTCGGCGGGCCGCCGGCCGCGAACGTCTTACGTCGCTCGTGGCGCTACCGGCTGCACCTGCGGATCATCCGCGAGCAGGACCGCCGAGCACAGCAACACACCACGACCGCGGCGGAACCGCCTGGGGCTGCCCTGGACCCCCGGGACGACGGGGCGCGGTTCGTCGCCGCGGCCATGGCCGGTGTAGGTGACGTCGCGCGGTTCAACAAGGTCTGGCACGACCTGAGCCTGGTGCCGACCGCCGAAGAGATCACCCAGCCCGAGGCGTGGCTGCGGCGCGTCGGCCTGTGAACCCGCACGTCTTGAGCCCCGTACTCCTTCAAGGACAGAGAACGAGCCGCCCATGACCATCCCGGCAATCGCACCAGCAGCACCAGGCACCGGCGTTCCCTGGCCGCCGGGCCTCGTCCCGTACGTCACCCGCTGGAGCGCCGAGCACGAACTCCCCTCCGCCGTCGTCCCCGCCCGTGGCGGGGACGGGATCGCCTTCGCGGATGAGCAGCTGTACGACCGGGACCGGCACGGTGTGCTGTGGGTCCGGCGCCAGGTGCACCAGGGCGGGGGAAGGCCGCTGTTCTCCAAGGTGCACTCGGTGCGGCAGCGGTACGCGATGCGGCGCCTGCGCTGCCAGACGTGCCGCCAGCCGGCCGACCGTAATGAGCAGGGCGTCTTGTGGCTGCTGGAAGACGGCCGCGCCGACCGGCCGGACTGGCCGGAAGGGGAGCTGACCGTCCACCCGCCCGTCTGCCGTGGCGGCTGCGTGGAGAAGGTCACCGAGCAGTGCCCGCACCTGCGGGACAACTGGGTCACCGTGCGCGTACGCGAACCGCTCCTCGACGGCATCTTCGGACGGCTCTACCTCCCCGGTCGGCCCCTGCCCGTCCCGGCTACAGGGGTGACCCGGCTCTACGACGCCCCGGACGTGCGCTGGGTGCTGGCGTCCCAGCTCGTGGCCACCCTGGCTGGCTGCACCATCGAGTCGGCCTGGGCCCCACGCCCCTCCCCCACCACCGGCGCGCGTCCCGGGCCCGCGCCGTCACGCACCGGTGTCCGACACGCTCGAAGGAGAAGGAGCCGATGACTCCGCCCCCGGTCGATCCCGCGCACGTCACTGCCCGGGAGAAGCAGATGCTCACCCTCGTTGCGCAAGGCAAGTCCAACAAGCAAATCGCCGACGTGCTCTGTGTGGCCCCGACGAGCGTGCGCACCTATCTGGTCATGCTGCGCCACAAGCTCGGCGTCCGGGGGCACCGGGCGACGCTGGCCCGCGTCGCCTTCCGCCTCCGGTACGTGCATCCCGGCACGGCCGAAGGCGAGGCACCCGCGCTGACCTGCGACGAACAGGGTCTGTTGCGGGACGTGGCCGACGGCCTGACGTTGAACGAGATCGCTGCCAAGAACGGCGAGAGCTACGACCAGGCCAAGGTCGGCGTAGCCCGGTTGCTCAGCAAGCTGGGGGCCGACGACCGCATAGAGGCGATGCGCATCTGTGAGCAGCACGGCCTCCTCAACGAGGACGCCGACGGCTGCGGTCCGCCCCGCACCGCCCGGCCCGAGAAGGCCGCCTGAGACAGCCGCTCGGTGCGCCGGAGCGATCCTCCCTGGCCCACTGGGCGGCACCCACTTCCCCGTACACCACTACACCGAGGAACACGATGCCCGAGCAGAACACCAGCGACCAGGACAACCAGAACGAGGACCAGGACCTCCCGTCGAAGGGGCTGGGCTGCATCGGCTGCGGCACCACCGAAGGCCACTGCACGGCCCCCAACCGGCACGGCCTGATGTAGCGGCCGTCAACGTGTCGTGAGAGGACTGCTCATGTGTCAGCACCAGCCGCCCTGCCCGTCGGCCGAGGCAGCCGACCGGGACGCCGCCCACTTGGTCGCATCCCACCCGGAACAGGGCTGGAGCCTGTTGTGCAACGGTGTCGTGCACTTCGAGGACACCGGAGACCTGTTGCCCGACGGCCAAGTCATCCGCCCGTGCCGCCCGGGCCGCCGTGAAGTGGCAGGCAGTGTGACGTGACCTACCTCCTCAACCCCCGTTCGCGGCTTGTGGACGGAACAGTCTGGGAACCGTGCGAAGCACCCGCGGCTGCCCTAAGGGCCCCGCACACCATGGACGTGTCTCCGGCGATCACGGGTGCTTTCTCGGGTATTCACCGCATCGATACCTGGTTCGGTGCCTGTCTTCTGCGGGCACTGACCATGCACCTGATCGTCGCCGGCACCTGGAGGCATTCGGCCGAGCGCGGGCTGTACTGCGTGCGTGACCGCAGCGCGAAGCATGGGCTGTGCCACCAGATGGTGGTGGGGGCGACCGGGCTGCGCGCGTTCGAGTACCGCACCGGTCACAGGGCGGCGCGGTGCGGCCTTGCGGTGAACCCGCCGCCGGAAGGGGCGCGGTCATGGCTTCCTCTGGCGCGCGGGGAATTGCCGCCCGCTGACAGCATCGTTCCGTGGCGCTACCTGTTGTCGTTCAGTTCGTCGCTGCCAGTGCGGATGAACGAAGACATGGTGGGCACCTACGTCCGGCTCGTCGGCGGCGGGAACTCCTCTATGTCGATCGCCGATGCCTACGTGGCCACGGCGCATCGCGCGGCCGCTGTCGCTCGGCTAGCTCCTGACCAGGCGGGGCGCTACGAGGTCAGCGACGGTGACGGTCTCTTGTGGCAAGTGCTGGTCGACCGTCGCATTCACGAGAAGCCTCTCGTCAGGGGCGTCCGGCTTTCGGTGGGGCGGTTCAGGAAGCCCGTTCGGCGTATGCGCACTCCGGGTGTTCCCTTCCGAGTGGGGATCGCTGGTCGCCCGCCGCTTGCGGAAGGTCTCGAAGCGCAGCGGACGTGTTGATGGAGCCGGCGCTCGGCGCGAAACGCGAAGGCCCCGGTCCGTGGACTCGGGGCCTTCGCTACACCTCTTGGAAAGGGTGCTGCCAGACTAACAGTGCGCAATGACAGTCAGCCCAACCGCTCAGCGCCCCGCAGGCGGCGACCGATGCTTCGTCTGAGACTGGTTGAACGCCCAGGTCACGAGCTTGGTCCCGGCGCCTGCGCTATCTGGTAGGCCCGTGATGCCGTGCATGATTCTCCTGCTTCGGCGGTAGCCGTGGGGCCTTCACTGCAGCACATAGGAAGTGCGGCTCCGCTTCAGTAGTCACTTCCCGAAGTGATCGCCCTCATAATCGGCGGGCGGGCCGTGTATGGGCGAGATCAGGACTTCTCATAACCACCGTGACCACTGCGGCGCTTGGGCTATTAGCAGCCAAAGTGGCTCAGTCGGCATGAGAGGCCAGAGCGGTTGAGGCGGAAGCTGTTATTCGAGTGAAACATGAGGCTCGTGTGGCTTCCAGGTCGCCTGGTTTCCCTGAGCGGGCGAGCTCAAACCTTTACTTCAGGGACGTCTAGAACGTCGAGCATGGAGCCGTTAATCGCACGGACGCTCGACTCCGGGTTGGTAGCTTCCTCCTCGTCGTCCCAAGGGGGGCGACATGATGAGAAGGGGGAACAAATGACCATTGTTCGCCGTATCGCTGGCGTTGGGCTTTCGACCGTTGCCATGGTGGGGGCCATGGCGGCCTTCGGGCCGTCGGCGCAGGCCGCACCTGCCATCACCGCTGGCACCTCCTGCGTCAACACCGGCAGTGGCAGCCTGTGTCTGTCCGCCGATCCGAAGGGTTACAACATCAGCTACCACAAGACGCGTGGCGGCAAGGCACACGCGGACTTCAACCTGGTGTGTGACAACGGCCGTTGGTTCGGTGACGAGGGGTCGTTCTACATTTCCGCGGGGCAGGTGCGGACCTACGTCTTCTCCGTGGGCAGCCAGGGCGCCTGCCGTGGCAAGCTGATCGACAAGAACAGCGGCGGCACCTGGATGACCGGCAAGATCAGCCGGTAACCAAGGCCAACGCCTGGGCGCGTGAGCGCCCCAGCACCAACGCGGGGCCGGAGCGGGCTTTCCCTCTCCGGCCCCGCCGCTGTTACCCCCCGCCGGCCGGGCGTCCTCTACCGCTGGAACAGGTTGCGCCCCACGTCTGAAGGCACCTGTTCACGGACTGGCGAGCTGCCGGGGCCTGGGCGGCTCATGCCAGGAACGGGTACGGGGCGGACGCGGTGCAGCAGCACCGCCCCGTCCCGGCGCCACACATCCTGATATCCATGGGCCAGCAGCAGACTGATCCGGTCGCGCTGCTCGGCCACTGCGGCAAAAGGAAAGGCGCGTTCCTTCTCCCGCATCAGCACCCAGTCGGCTCCACGCGGGATCCCATCAACAATGACCACGTCGGCGCGGGACGTCAGTCGAGGAGCGATGACGTTGTCCGCCTCGACCGTCACACCGTCGGGAATTCGCTCAGCAGCCTCAGCTAGGGCGCGCTTGTCCGCTGAGGGCCGCCACGAGTCTGGGTAGGCAAGGAGACCTAAGCCGAGGAAGACCGCGGCCGCCGAGCTCAAGGTCACTGCGACGACTGCCCATCGCATCGAGAGCCTGCCTCCCCTGGCACCGCGACGTGCTGGTCGGCTTCGATGCAACCGCACCAGGGTTTCCAGGGAGGCGGTGATCAGGATGGGCCACAGAAACGCGTCGTAGTGGTTGATCACCGGCCAGTGGTTGGGATTGTCGGACAGGATCCGTTCCGCCAGTAACGGCGCTGCCAGGAGCATCGTCAACGAACCGAGCGGCAGCAATGCCAGCGTGCCCAGTAGCCACGCCAGCATGGCCAGCTTGATGGCTGGGGTGAAGGCAACCTGAAGAACCACCCATGGCTCGGTGAGAATGTGACGCAAGGCGTCGCCCGGGCCTGCTCCTAAGCGGTCGTAGGACCAGTAGTAGCCGGCGGGGCTGCCCATCGCTGGCAGGAACCATGTGATCACTACAGCAGAGATCAGTGGTCCGGCCGCCATCACCGCAATACCTACTGTCCGGCCGGTGCGATGGTCTGAGCGGTGTGCACGTATCGCCAGTACCAGGCCGAATAATCCGGCCACCAGTCCCATGTCCTCTTTAACCATGCACAGCAGGGCCGCCCACAGTGCCGCGAGGCCGTAGCGGCGGGCCAGTCCCCGCTCAAGCATCAGCAGCGTGAGTGGCACCGCGAAGGCCACCTCGTGGAAGCCGGTATACGAGGCGTTCAGCAGCGGCCAGCCCAACGCGTACACCAGCCCCGCTCCATCAGCCGCTCGCCGCGCGACGGATGGAGTGGCATCTGCGAAGCAGTGCCGGGCGATGCTGCGCACCACGGGCACTCCGAGGGCGAACAGTCCAGCCTGCGCGATGATGAGCATGCGCGGGTCGTCCCACACCCAGTAGAGCGGCGCCAGCAGCGCGAGCACGGGGAGAAATGATCGCCCAGGAGGGAGAATCCGGGCGGGAACTCATGGTGCACGTTCTTAATCGGTGACCTGGGCAGCTCAAAGTGGGCGTAGGACCGAATCGCCTGGTCGAAGATTCCAAGGTCGAACCCCGTCACCCGTAACGCCGTCCAGGACTGGAATCCCAAACCGCAGCACACGAGAAAGCACAGCAGAGCCAGGGCCCAACCCCGTCGCCTGTCACTGAGCTGCGGCCTCCGGGCCGACACGCGCAGTTGCTGCAGCGCCTCGACAGCGCCACCTGTCCCCTCATCGCATCTCTGGCGTGGCAGACACACTGTGTCCTGATTCGCTATTCGGCCCCATCGGCGACTCATGCCGGTGACGCTACTTCCCTCCGGCGCGCCACGTCGCAAAACTTGATCTATTAGCGCCACACAACCCACATCCGCGCCAAGCGCGCCAGTCAAGCGCGAACACGCGCAGCGCCGATTCCTGGCCGCCCCTGCAGGGATGGCGTACCGCCGGGCCGCACGTTGCATCCGCAGCGGCGCTGCGGAGCATCGTCAGCTTGTCCCTCACTTCGCTCGTGGGCATCCTGCGGGCACCCCGAAGGGAGCGTCTCCGTTAGGCGTATTCTGCTACTCCTAGTTCGGGAAGGGAGACCGTTGTGGCGAAGCCGCTGCTGTTTGGCCGTAAAGAGATCGCGCGGGTGTACAACATCGCGCCGACAGCGGTCAGTGACCGCTGGGTGCCGGCGGGGATTTTGACGTACGAGGATGCGGCGATTGTCTCCGGCAAGCCGTTTTGGCCGGGTGGCCTCGTCGTAGATGTTGCGCTGCCGCCCGGAGGCAAGGGCCGCCAGTTGGATGAGGGCCTGCTAGAGAAGGTGGTGGAGGAGCAGCAGGCGACTTCGCACCCTAAGAAGAAGGGGGAGCTTCCTCCTCTGGTGGGGACGCAGGAGTATGGAGAGTTGTTCGGGGTCGGCGAGGTGGCCGCCGCCCAGGCGGCGACTCGGAGCACGGGGATGCTGCCGCCGGCGGACTACGTGCTGTCGGGCTCGCGCTTGTGGCTCCTGGACACGGTGCTCGACGCCGCCGATGTGACGATGCAGAAGTCTCGGAAGTCGACTTGGCAGCTTCGGCAGGATGTGGCGGACGCGTTGCGGACGGGCCGGTACGACGGGCCGGGTTCGTTCATCGCGAAGCGTGGCGTGGCCGCGAAGAAGGCGCTGCGGGAGCGGTAGGCAAAAGCAGGTGGCGGCGTCTGGCCGGGCGCCGCCACTGTTTCCGGAGTTGACCCCCACCCCAGACATAGTAGAATTTATTCAACGAAGGAGGGGCGCGTTTGATCAGGTGCGCCCCATGCCGCAAAATAGGCCGCAGCATTTGAACGGAGGGGGAATCATGGTTCCCGAACAGTTGGAACTGCCCGTTGCGCCCTTGCGGCACCCCAAGGCTCTCGGAAGTGCCAGCATCCAGGACCGCTTCGAGTCGTTCCACCAGCTCAACCCATGGATTTTGGACCAGTTGGAGACACTGACCCTCGACTGCGTCAACCAGGGAATCAAGCGCGTGGGCATCGGGATGCTGTTCGAGGTTCTGCGCTGGCAGTACGGCAGGGCGACTCGCGGCGAGCCATGGAAGCTGAATAACGACTACCGCTCCAGGTACGTGCGCAAGCTCATCGACCTGCACCCCGAGTGGTCAGCCCTGTTCGAGCTTAGGGGCCTTCGCTCGGCCTAGAAATAGGCCGCCGTTTTTTATTCCTCTTGGACTGGAGCTACCGCATGACCACCCCTACCGTCCCGAAGCTGCGCACCCGCAAGCCGACAGGCGCCATCCCTTGGCCGAAGGTCCTGCTCGAAGGTGAAGAGAAAGCGGGCAAGAGCTACCTGGCCGCCTCCTTCACCGGCTGCGACCGGACAGGGCAGGCGTACTGGCTAGAGCTCGGCGAGGACACCGCTGACGAATACGCCGCAGTCCCCGGCGCCGACTACCTGCTGATCGAGCACAACGGCACCTACCGCGACATCCTCGACCAGGTCGAGGCCGTGCACGCCGAAGCCAAGCGTGCCGCCGCCGCAGGCGAACCGCCCGTCGTGCTGGTGATCGACTCGGTGTCCCTGCTGTGGCGGATGCTCGTGAACTGGACGCAGGACCGCGGCCGGCGCAGCAGGACCGGGCAGAAGAAGCTGCGCTTCGACCCGGACGCGGAGATCAAGCCGGGCATGAACCTGTGGAACGACGCGACGGAGCGGTGGAACCGGGTGATGTACCTGGTGCGCACCATGCCCGGCATCGTGCTCCTGCTGGCGCGCGGCAAGGAAGTGCAGGCCATCGACGGCGCGGGAGAACCTATCCCGAACACGAAGACGTGGCGTGTCGAGGGCCAGAAGTCGCTGGCGTTCGACGCCACCGTCTGGGTGCGGCTGCTGCGCGGGGATGATCACGCCTACGTGGTGGGCGCCCGCTCCCTGAAGTTCCAGGTGCCTCGCGAGGGCAAGCCCAAGGCGGTGCCGCAGTTCTCGGTCGAGTCGCTGGTCTTCGACCTCATGGGCTGCGGCCCCCACTCGGCGCCGCGCCAGGCACCGCAGTTGACCGGAGACCTTGCTCAGCCGTGGATCGCGAGGGTGCAGGAGACGGCTGAGAAGAACGGCATTCCGGGACTCCAGGAGCTGTGGAAGAAGGTCGGGGCGGACAAGTCCCTCAGCCGGGACGAGATCAACGTGGTGCGTCACGCGATCACTCAGCAGGTAGCGGCGTTGAAGAACCCGCCGAAGATCGAGGACCCGACGAGCGATGCGGCCAGACTGCGCGCCGCGGCCCTCGCCGAGCAGGACGAGCAGGGTGAACCGGAGCCGGATCCATTCGATGAGGACCCGTACGCCCCCGCCACCTGACCTTCCCCCTCTCGTACGCGCCAGGCCCGCCGTCGCGGGCGGGCCCGGCGTGCCCTCTTGGAGAACCGCGTGACTGCAACACTGACCGAACCAGCCCCGGTGTCGATCTGGGATGCCGCTACCGCCGTCGACGCCCGGCGCCCCCGGTCACAGCAACAACAGCTCGGCGCATCCGACACCGTGTGCCAGCGTCGTGCCGGATACGTCGTACACCAGGTGCCGCCCACGGACGCACCGGACAAGAAGGCCGCGATCCTCGGCACCTATATCCACGCCGGTCTGCTGGAGTCCGCCCGCACCGAATACGGCTGGCTGGTGGAACGTACGGTCGCCGACGGCCGGATCCGCGGGCACATCGATGTCGTGCAGCTGGATGACGCGACGGCCGCTCGCTTGCCGAAGCGGCACCGGCCTGTCCAGCCGGCGGAGGTGCTGACGGTGGAGGACGTGAAGACGAAGTCGAGCCGTGTGTGGGACCGAGTGGTGCGGTACGGGCCGACGGCTGCTGAGGTGCGGCAGGTCCTGCTGTACGCCGATCTGCTGCGCACGGTCGGTTTCGCTGATGTGCCGGGGCAGCGGTACCTGCACCGAATAGGGCCGGTGGACGTGCAGCGGATCCGCTTTCGCTTCGTGTGCCGGGACACCGGCGAAGAACACATCGACGAGTTCGACTTCGACCCGTGGCTGGCGGACGAGGCCCGGTGGTGGGTGGACCGGGTGCTGGAAGCGGACACTCCCGAGGAACTATCCCGCGATCATGATGGTCCGGGTTTGCCGACGAAGACGCTGTGCGATTACTGCCCGTGGGCGTCGGCGTGCTGGCCGGGGGCGGCTCCGGGCAGCCCGGTGCAGACGGTCTTGGTGCACGATGACGAGGACCGGGCGGCTGCGCTGGCGGAGTACGTCCGCCACCGTGAGCGGGAGAGCACATCGAAGAAGCGCAAGCAAGTGCTGCGGGCGATGCTCGACGACTCACCCGAGGGCTGCTACGGGGACAACGCGCTGAGCTGGGGCGGCGGTAACCCGAAGGAGGAGCCCGACGTTCAGGCGTTGGTCGACACATTCGAGCACGCCGGGCTGACGGTTCCCATGGTTCCGGACGTGGACGGCATGGTGGCCGTGGCCCGTCGTGCCGGCGTGGCGGTGCCGATGCGTAACGCGGCGGGGCAGAAAACTCCGCGCACCATCAACGTCACGCGATCCCGCAAACGCCTCTGACGCCCTCTTGTGCGGCCCCGCACGTGCGGTGCGGGGTCCGCCTCCCCTTCTGATCTTTTCGAGCCTTGCGCTGCCTTGGAGGCATGTTCCGTGACCATTCTGCGCCGCCACCTGAGTTCTGGGTTCACGGTGTTGCCCAACAGCACCCTGAACGATGAGCGGCTGAGTTTTCGGGCGCGGGGCATCTTGGGTTGGCTGATATCGAAGCCGGACAACTGGCAGGTGCGGATCACGGCAATCGCGGCTGCGGGGAAAGAAGGCCGGGAGGCCGTAGCGGAGGCGGTGCGGGAGCTGAAGAGGCTCGGCTACTACCGGGTGGTGACCGATCGGGGGCCGGATGGGCGGTTGTCGCGGTTCACCGAGGTGTACGACACAGCGCAGGACTGGGCGGCTGAGGAATACGAGCGGCTGGAGGCACGCCGGTTGTCCAGGAAGCTGTCCAAGAAGCTGGAGTCCGAGGCGCAGAGCCCGTCGGAGACCGAAGACGGGTTTCCGGGGGTCGGTTCACCGGTGGCCGGTGAACCGGAGGCGGGCGCGTCGGGGGTTCTAAGTAGTAACCACAACCAACACCTTCAGAAAGAAATCCCCCTACCCCCGCGGCTGTCGCCGCAGGGGAGCCATTGCCCGTCGGCGGCGAAGAGCCAGTGCCCGCGGTGAAGCAGGGGCCGGGGCGGGCGTGTGCTGCTCATCCGGATGCTCCGGGGCGTTCGTGTCGAGGGTGCGGGACGAGTCCCCGCGCCCAGCGTGAGGCGGAGAAACGGGCAGAGAGGGAGCGGGTCAAACGGGCTGAGCGGGCGGCGAATGAGGGCACGTTGGCGGAGGTTCGGAGCCGGCCGGGTGGAGACGGCTTGTCGGAGGTGGCTCGGCGCCGGATCGAAGAGATGCGCAGGGCGCGGCAGCGGATGGTGGACCAGGGCTCAGGGGTGGGGGCGACATCGACCAGGAAATAGGTCGCCGCTTATGATGCCGATAGGGCTGCTAGCCACCCGCTTAACCACCTCAGGGCAGTTCGGGCGAACGCCCACAGGCTGCGCGCCCAACACCCATCCCCTACGGCGAGCTCAGCGCGCGCCGAGGGCGCAAGCAACACCACGCACGTCCACTAGGCGCCTTAATAGGCCGCATCATTAGATGAAGGGAAGGCATGGCGAACGCTTCCGTTCCCGCATCGGACGCCCCACGGGAGCGGGCCGAGCCGAAGGCAGGGAACTCCGGGTTCACGGCGGAGCTGCGGGACGAAGACCGGCAGATGGCCGTGCATGGGTTCTTCGCCCCGGCCGAGCTGCTGGAGTTCATCGATCTCGTCGACGCCAGCGCACGCACCGCGTGGGCGGCACACCACTTCGGGCACCCCACCGCTCCTCGCCGGATGCGGCGCGTGGAAGGCGAACCTGACGCTGGGGCCTCCACCTGCTGGACTCCCGGCTCGGGTGGGTTCACGTACGAGGTACAGACACCTTCGGGCACTCGTGCCGGGCACCTGTCGTGGAGAGAAGTGCATGTCCAGGTCACCGAGCGACTGACGCCGGTGCGCTACGGAGCCCTGCGCCAAGCGGTCGAGGCGGAGCAGGCCCACGCGGCCGCATATACGACATGCCCCCTTCCTTACCGGACGGCCGAAGCGTGGAACGACCTCTTCTACCGCTCATGGTCGCGCCGTTCGGCCGCCCTCTCTTTGCGCTCGACGGCCGCGCTGAACGCCATCGTGCCAGCCGCCGTGGCCCACCCGTCCCTCTTCTGACGCCCAAGGAAAATTACGTGATCACCCCCACCAAGCCGTCCACCTGGATCGACCTCGTACCGTGCGCCACCAGGGACGGGTACGTGCCCGACGCTTCGCTGGTCGACTCGCCCGGTGACCTCATCGCCTCAAGCACTCCGCTGATGCAGGACTGCGCGGACTCCTGTCCGTTCATCTCCCGGTGCTACGAGCGGGTACGCCCGGAAGCCGGCCGGTTCGACGGCGTGTGCGCGGCCCGGTTGTGGATCAACGGAAGGGTGGTCGCGAAGGCCGAGGGCGCTCCGGCGCTAGGCAAACTGCCCTCGCGAGCTGGTAGTTGCGGTACGAGCGGCGGGGTGGCCGGTCACGGGCGAGTGGGGGAGCCTTTGTGCGGAAAGTGCCGGGAGGTGGCACTGCGCGCTCAGGTGCGCTCCGCCGGCCCAGCGAGCATTCGCAAGCGGTCGCGGAGCAAGGGTTCCGCCACGGCGGCAGTGTGACCGAAGCGCGCGGCGGGTGACGTCGCTGGGTTCCGACCTGGTCGTCCTCGATTGACACCCCCACAAGGCATAGTAGAATTTAGTTATGACAGGGAGGGAAAACCCACCTGCTGAACGAAAGGCTCCCCGTGAACGCACCCACACCCGACCCGCTGACCGTCCTGGCAACCGCCACCAACTACGGCCTCACCGAGCACCAGGCGGAAGCCGCGCTCCTACTGGCGGCGAACTACTTCGTGGACACCTGGCAGTTGCACGCCAACGCAACCGGCCAGGACCACACCGACGGATCGGCCATGGAGCGGTGGGCGCAGCAATTCTCGCCCTCCCACCGCCGAGCCGTACTGGAGGAATCCATCACCGTCGCCCTCACCGCCAGCACTGAGCCCTTCCCGGAGCCCCGCTGCGCATCCCCCGCCCCTCGACGACTGCGCGTCATGCGCACCAGCCGACCCCGCGTACACATCCGCTGACCGCCACTGACGCACCACGGCCCGCCCCAACCGGAGCGGGCCGCGTCATGCGCCACTCACCCGAAAGAGAAACAGGCATGGGATCCGCCACCTTCTACACCACCGCCTCCGGACCGACCCTCGAAGCCGCCTTCGAGCAGGCGCGCCAGGAAGCTGCCTTCGAGTACGGCCGCGGTGGTTACACCGGAACGATCGCCGAAAAGGACGAGGCCACACTCATCGACACAGCCCTGCTCACCGAAGACGACGCCATGAAGCGCGCGTCCGGCCTGATCGACATCGGCGACCCGCGGGTGGAAGGCAAGTGGGGTCCGGCCGGGGCTTTGCCGATCCGCGCCGACGGTGAAGGCACATGGCTGTTCTCCGGGTGGGCCTCTTGCTGACACACCACCGCCGGCCGCGCACGCCGTCAGCAACCCGCCACTCCTTGGAAGGACTCCCCACCCCTGATGCTGCCTAGACACCTCCCGCTGCTGGCGGTTGCCGACGTGATCAGCAGCCTCGGCCTGAACTCGCGGCAGATCCGCCACGCCGCCACGGCCATGGAACACATCGTGCAGCGGGCCTTTACACGGCGGGCCGGAGCCAAGCGCCCACTCTCTTACGAGGAATTCGCGGACACGGTGCCCGAATGCCACTGGGTCGTGATGTTCGAAGTCTGCGCGCTCATCCACCTCGAACGCTTCGCGGAGGCTTACGCACTGACCAGCGCAGCACGCGCCCTCCACCGCTCCTCCGAGCCGATTGCCGACCCGTCACCAGGACACGCAACCGCCGCGTAGAGAAGGAACGACCCATGACCGACAACACCTCCCTGCAACGCACCCTGATAACCACTTCCCGCATCCTGGCCGACTTCTCTCATCCCGAACCGCACCTCGCACTCGCCAACCACCGCGCACTGCTGCACTTGTGGGGCCAGCTTCCCCCTACCGCCGATGCCGGTTGCTGCTGGTCGCCTCGTGGGCCGCTCGCGATACTGCGGCCGTACGGGGCACGTTCCACGAGGACCGTTTCGCGCACGAATTGATCGACGCCACGCGTAAGTGGGCGGTCACCAACCAGGACGGCTCTCTGGACCAGTTCTGCAACGGCATATACCCCGCTTTCTACGCCTGCACCTGGTTGACCAGTGAGGCGAACAACGAGCTCTCCCTCCTGGTCTTCCTGTCCCTGGCCGTGCTCCTGTCCGCGGGCGACTCCGGGGGAACCTGTGAAATCCGGCGATGCCGTCTGGCTGCGTCACACCGATGGCCGTTACGTCCGCGACGCCGCGGGCCTGCCAGTGACCTTCGGAATCACGGAAGTCGACACCTGCGCTGCCAGCACCTGGTACCGACTGACCACCGACCACCCGACCGCTCACAAGATCTTCAGCGGCTGGTACACCCGCCACCGCATCACCCCTGATCAGGGGCACAGTGCAATGGGTACCGGAGTCACCTGCGAAGGCCGCAAGCGGTGGTCGAGGGGGACTTCCAGCGCGGTGACTTCGCGAAGTACCGCGGCACTTGGTACGAGGTTCTGCGGGTCCACAACACGTCGGTGACGATTCCGCACCTTCACCTCCACATCAGCGGAGGCGTCGTGCGCGCCGGGGATGTCCGGCCCGGCTGGACATGGACGGCGCCGTACGCCGGGCTCGCCGGCCGCATGTCCGAGGAGGAGATGCGGCAGCACCAGGAGTCACCAGTCCCCTGAGTTCGCAACTCTGCGTAGTTGACCTACCCCTCATGCATAGTAGAATTTAGCTAGCGGGTGAGGGGGCGACACCCCCTCACCCTCCACACCATCCAAGGAGACACCGATCGTGCAGCTCGACATACATCCCAGCCAAGCCCGGCGGGACACCCGCGTCCTCGACTCCTACCTGGTGGGCCTCGATCCCACCCCCGCAACTTGGTCTCGGCCATCGTCGCCTTCGCCCGTATCGACGAACTCGGCTGGGCCGCCCGCTCCGGCTACCCCGGCTCCGACGTCCAGTGGCCCGTCCACTGCATGGTCTGCGGCTGGCAGGGCGAACGCTTCTACAGCCACCTGCGGCGCGCCAGGCCCCTCAAGCGCCACCAAAAGTGCGCACCCGTGTCCGACCACGCCCGAGCCCTCAACGCCCTGAACTCGCACTCGACAAGCGACTGTCCCTGCCGCACCCCTCACCCCACCAGGGAAGAAGACGTGGCCAGCCTGATCAAAATCGCCGACCACGCGCGGCGCGACTCCGACGCCCGCCGCCTCCTGGCCGCCCTCAAGCACCTCCTCGACCCATGCCCCGCCACGGCTTCGCGCGCCGCAGCCGCCAAGGCGTACGCCACCACAGCCCAGAAGTGACCAGAATCGGAAGAGAGCACATGACCGACCCCGCCCCCTACAAGCCCGGTGACCGCGTCTGCGCGGCGTACGACGCCCATGACGGCCCCGCCATCGTCTACAACCGCTTCGTGATCGAGGTCGGCCCCCGCGAGGAGTACGGCCACCGAGTATGGATCGATCTGCCGGAGGACGCCGTCGGGGGAACCGTCGGCACCTACCACACCAGCATCGCCAACTTCACCCTGATGGACATCCCACTCCACCTCCAAGCCCCACTTCAGATCGGCGCCAACACCCACTGGCACGCCGACCACGCCGCGCCCGGCTCCACCCGGCCGACCTGGCCACGCGGACGCCACCAGGCCCGCGTGGACGTTCCGCTCACTCGCGACGAGCGGGAAAAGCACGCGGCGTTCGCTGCCCTCTACTCCGAGCACTGGATACGGCACGACCCCGCCGGCTTCGGCCTGTGGCTGTCACGCATGGTGTCCGAAGCATGGGGAGACGACCGGTGAAGCGCACGTCCCAGCAGGCGGAGCCGTTCCTCGGTGCGTGGCGCATCGTCTTCCATGAACCCACCCGCGACAGCGGCACGTCGTCGTACCTGCTGTCCTCCCGTACGGCCAGCACCGAAGCAGCCGCCAGGGCGACCGCGAGCCGGTGGCACCGAACGGCAGCCGCAGGAACAGCCGGGCAGCGCCTCACTCAGATGGTGATCTGCGAGGTGACCTTCAGGCCCAGCACCTCGTGCCGGGGATGCGCTCTGGCCTGGGCAGCCCGCGCGGACGCTGGCACAGTCGAGCCATCGGAACTCCGGCTGCTGATCGAGGGACATGAGGCGAAAGCGGTCGGATTCGGCAATTCCGTGGCTGACGTGATCGCCTCCGCCAGCCCCGAAGGCGCCTGGGACGTGAAGCCCTACCGGGATCCGTTCGGCCGGGTGAACTGGGCGGACGTTCGAGCCGACATCAGCAAGGCGGCAATGAGCACGCTGCGGCAGACGCCCTACGGGCTGCTCTGGCTCGACCAGGGCTGATTTCGGGGCTCGATCGCTTGACCGCGTCGCCATCCATAGTAGAAAACGTTCTACGTGGGTGATGCTGCCACGGCGGCCCGCCTGGTTCGGCGGGCCGCCGCCCGATTGGAGAAACACCATGTCCGACAGCATCAGCAAGCTCCGCACGGAGAAGAATCCGGCCCGTACGACGATCACCGATCCACCCACGCTCGCCCCGCGCACTCCGGCACGGACGGGGCGCGCACGCCTGATCACAGCCGCTGCGGAGGCCCGGCCATCTGCGCGAGGCCGGTACGGGACTTGGCGCATGTGCATTCGCCGGCCCGAGGACAGCCTCGCGGAATGGCACTACCTGTTCTCCACGAAGCGCGCTCACACGTTCGGCCAGGCGCATCGTCTGGCGTACGAGCTGCACTCCGAGCTCATGGAGCGGCAGGGGCGTCCGCCACTCGGCAAGGGGTGGCGCTCGGCGCATGGACGTTCACCCCGGCTGTGCGATCACGTGAGCGCGCGGTGGCGTGGGCTGCCCTCATGGATGCGGCGGAGATGGAGCCGGACTGCGGCTGGCAGCCGACAGCGACGATCCACTGTGGCGTCACCGGCTCCGAGATCTGCACCATTCCCACCGGAAGCAGGTCGTGGCGTTCGGCAATAACTGCACCCAACTCTTCGCCTCGGCGGTCGGTACGCGTGCCGACTGGGACCTGGAGCCGTACCGGGACCGGTGCGGGCGGATCGACTGCTCCACGGTGGCCGCAGTGATTGAGGAGCACGCGGATTTCACCACGCGGGTCACTCCATATGGCGTGCTGTGGGTCGGCCGCGAATAACTCGTCGCAGTCGTACCGCAGTTGACCACCCCCTTAACATAGTAGAATTTAGCTAGAAGGTTGAGGGGGAAGCCTCGACCCTGGCCCGTCCCGCACCCGCGGGGCGGGCCGCCGCATTCTCACCATCCCGACAGGACCCTCATGACGCAGCAGCTCGACCTCTTCGCCGACCTCCAGCCGGCCCCCGCGCGGCCGCAGCCCAAGGCCCCGGTGACCTTCGCCGCCAAGCCCAGCCGCAGCACCGCTCCGTCTTCACCCGCGCCGCGGCCAGCCAAGAAGCAGCCCAGCACACCGGCACGTCCGCGCACCATCAGCGTCTGCCCCGCGAGCGACCCGCATGCCCAGGCCATGCAGGTCGGCGAAGCCGTCGCCGGAGCTTGGCATCGACAGCACGGCGGCAACCACACACACGTACCGATCGGCATCGTGGCCGCCCTCAGCCTGATCGGCCAAAAAGATCCGAACGGGCCCGATCTCGCGACGCAGATCCTCAGCCTGAATGACACAAACCTGATCGGCATGTACCGCGAGATCTGGTCCACCCACTGGATCCGGCGCCCCGACCTCATCGACCGGGCCCGCATCCTCCACGAGTGGCTGAACGACACGGACATCGACAAGAACCGCATATCCGCCGTTCGCGCCGTCACGGAAGCGGCCCTGAAGAATGGCCTGCTCACCCTGACCGGGTACGCCGACCCGTACCTGCGCTCCATGACCGACGTGCTCTCGCCCGTGATGATGCTGCTGCGGAGCCGTGGCGCTCAACAGGGACTCGGCGAGTTCCACACCCCGGCTTCCGTCGCGGGAGCCATGGCTGAAGTCGTGAACTTCAGCGCCGTCGTGGACTTTTTGGTGGCTGCCCCCGAGGCAGGCCGCCCGCGGCCAGGCCAGCACATTCACGACCCGGCCGGCGGCAGCGGCGGCCTGCTGCGTGCCGCAGCACAGAACCTGCGCGAGAAGGGCCTGGACCCCGCCGACTTCCAGTGGTCGATGTGCGATATCGACGAGATCGCTGCCGCCTGCGCAGCCGTCAACGCCATCGTCTGGGGCCTCGGCCCCCGCGTCACCGTGGCCTGCGCCGACACCCTGGCCAACCCCAGGGCCATCGAGGAAGCCGCCCGGCACGCCCGAGCCGTGATCGAACACCGCGACTCCATCCTGGGCAAGGCGAAGATCATTGCCTCGGTCCGGCAGGCGCAGCAGCTCCTCGACCAGGCCCCGGAGTGCGCCGCGTGAACGTGATCAGCTACGGCGGTGGAGTGCAGAGCACTGCCCTCATGGTCCTGGCTGCCCGCCGCGAGATCCCGTACCGCACTCTGCTGTTCGCGAACGTGGGTGACGACAGTGAAGATCCAGCGACGCTGGAGTATGTACGGCATGTCGCGAGACCGTACGCGTCAGCCAGCGGTCTTGACCTGCACGTCCTGCACCGCACACTGCGCGCCGGCGGAACGGAGACGCTGTGGGGGCGGATGATGCGGAAGGGCTCTCGCGCGCTGCCCATACCCGTCCGGATGTCCAACGGCGCGCCTGGCACGCGGGGTTGCACTCGGGATTTCAAGATCCACGTCACGGGCAGGTGGCTCAAGGCGAATGGCGCGGCATCCGGCAATCCGGCGACGGTCGCCGTCGGCATCTCGCTCGATGAGATCGCGCGGGCGGCCAACCGGCGGGTTGAGCCGTACGAGCGGCTGGCCTACCCGCTGCTCGATCTCAAGCTCCGTCGGGTCGACTGCCAGCAGATCATTTCGGATGCGGGCCTGCCGATGCCGCCGAAGAGCGCGTGCTGGTTCTGCCCGCTGAAGTCGCTGGGGGCTGGAAGGAGATGCGTCGCGACCGTCCGGGGCTGTTCCTGCGTGCCTGCTGCCTGGAGGAGTCGCTGAACGAGACGCGGCTGTGGGGCGGCATGGGCGACGCGGTGTTTCTGACCCGTACCGGCCGGCCTCTGCTCGAAGCGGTCGAGGCAGCGCAGGAGGAGCTGCCCTTTGATGTGGGCTGCGACTCCGGCTGGTGCATGACCTAACCCCCGCCTGACGTGCATCTTCGCAGTTGACGCCCCCACTAGCCATAGTAGAATTTAGCTATTGGGTTGAGGGACAACCACAACCCCACACCTCTTGGAGACAGCCACCATGACCACCGAAACCACCCAGAACCCCGACACCGACACCGACACCGACACCGACACCGACACCGACCAGGACACCACCACCATCGAGACCGCCCCCTTCGACATCTCCCTCATCGACCTCTACCTCCTGGCCGACCTGATCATCGAGAAGCTCGGCGACGGCTGGCACAAGGTCGACGACTCCATCGACCCGGAAACGATCCACTTCGCCCACCAGGACGGCCGCACCTTCGGCATCCGCCGCCTGTGGAACGGTTCCGCCGCCCAGACGTTCGCGCGCGGCCCCGAGAAGGCCGGCCCGCACTACAACGCCGCCTGCCACTTCACCACGGCCGAAGCACCCCTCGACACCCTCCTCGACACCCTCCACCTGCGACTCTTCCCCGTCTTCCAAGGCCACCGTGCGAAGCTCCGGTACGACGGCACCCGCATCCCCGTCACCACCGCCGACGAGCCCGCGCCGCAGCAGTCCGCCCAGCCGAAGACACCCGCCGCACCGACCGGCGAGCCGGCCGCGAGGAAGACCACCGTGAAGAAGTCGCCCGCGAAGAAGCCCGCGCCGACCAAGCCCGCGCCCAAGGCCGCCGCTAAGAAGCCCTCCCCGACCGGCACGGGGAAGCCCGCCGCGAAGCGTCCGGCGAAGAAGGCCAGCACAGCTGCACGCCCCAAGGCCGCCGCGGCACAGCCCAAGCGCACGGCCAAGCCGAAGGCCGTACCGGCCGCCGCCTGACCCGCACGCACAGGGGCGGGCGCCACCGCCCGCCCCTCTTCTCACCAGGGACCTCCCATGACAACCACGACCACCCTCACCGCACCGGACAGCGCCGACACCAGCACGGCGCAGCCCGCCTTCGAAGGACGCTTCGCCTGGGTCGACCCCTACGAACTCGTCGTCGACCCGTACAACCACCGCCAGCACCGCTCGGACGACGAGCCGGACGGGACCGAACCTGATCCTGCCCTGATCGCCTCCGTGGAAGAGGTCGGCGTGCAGAGCCTTCTCCTCCTGCGTCCACAGACCGGGGACAACGAAGGCAAGCTCGGCATCATCTTCGGGCAGCGTCGCTGCAAGGCAGCGATCATCGCCGCCGACAAGGCCAAGGACGAGGGCCGCGCCTACATGCTCGTTCCTGCCCTGATCCGCGACGACCTTCGCGGCGTCGATGACGAGGCGCTGACCCTGTCGGTCATCGAGAACAAGCACCGCCGGGACGCGCACGCCCGCGACTACGTCGAAGCCGCCCGGCAACTGTCCCTGATGCCGCTGCCCCAAGCGGTCAAGGAGCGACATGCGCGCGCGCTCGGCCTGTCCGCCGCCGAGCTCACCGCCGCCGACAAGGCGTCGAAGCTGGACGACAAGAATCTCAGCGCCGCGGTCGCTCACGACTTCGACCTGGTGGAGCTGGCCGATTTCCAGGAAGTCGCGCACATCAGCAACGCCCGCAGTCGCCTCGAAGCGGCGAAGGCCCGGGACCGCAACGACGGCGCAGGCACGCGCGGCCACTGGGCCCACGCACTCCAGTGCCTCAAGGACGAGGCGGCCGAGAAGGCCAAGCGCATCCAGCTCAAGCAGGACCTCGCCGCCGCCGGCATCAAGCTAGTGGACTGGGACTGGCGGTGGCACGAGACCCCCATGCGCCCCCTCAAGGATCTGGTAACCCCCTCGGAACAGCCATCACCGCCGACCAGCACGCCCGGTGCCCCGGACACGCCGCCACCCTCAACCCGTTCAAGCCCACGGTGACTTGGCTGTGCACCGACTGGCGAGCCCGCCAGCACAAGCTGAGCCCCGAAGCGTCCGGGACGGCAGCACCGGACGCCGCGGAAATGGCGGAGAAGCGACGCAGAACCATCCGCTACAACGCGGCCTGGCGCCAAGCCCGCCCTGTACGGCAGGAGTTCATCGCGAATCTGTGCACCCGGCCCGGCGACGCGACCGACGAAATTTGGAAGTTCACCCTCAGCACCATCACCGGCACCTCCGCCATGTACTCCCAGTACATCGCACGCCACCGCACCGACCTCATCTCGGCCTTCCTGAAGATCAAAGACCCCAACCACGACAGCGAGCCGTGGCGGCGAGTCGAAGACCCCTTCGGGCCGCTCATCGCCCGTACCGGAGCGACCGGACGCTGGAGGCTGCTCTTCGCCCAGGTCGCCGCGGTGTACGAGCATCAGGCCATGTCCGATCAGGCGTGGCGGAACCCGGTCAGCAAGGACACCACCAACTGGCTGGCCTTCCTCCAGCGCCAGAAGTACGCACTCAGCGACATCGAAGCCGAAGTGCTCGACTCCGCACGCGAACGGCCGTCCAGTTCCGCTGCCTGACCAACTCCAGCGCAGCACATCACCACACCCCGCCCACTGCAAACCCCCGACCCCGCCCTCGCCCATAGTAGAAAACCGCCAAGAAGGCGGGGGGCGCCGGGCCAGCCCGAAAGAACCATGCCTCAGCACCAGCGCACCCTCCTCGTCGGCGGCGCCACCGTAACCGTGCGAACCAGTAACCGCACCACCCTCGGCCTCGACGTCACGAAAGCGGGCGGCATCGTCGTCCGCGGCCCCCACCACACCACCGACGCCGAAGCAACCGCCCTCGTCGAACGCCGCCGCCGATGGATCTACCGACAGCTCAATCACCTCGCCGAGACCTCCCCCCACGCCCCCGTACGGCACCTCGCCGACGGAGAGCAGTTCACCCTCCTCGGCCGCCGGCACCGATTCCGCATCGTCCCCGACGACGCACTGACCACCCCCGCCACACGGCAGGAAGACACCGAATCAGGTGCCACCGTCCTCATGCGCCGCACCACAGCCATAAGCCTGGACAAAGCACGGCGAGAGCTCATCAATCTCCACGTCAAAACCACACAGGAATGGCTAAAAATCTACGGCCCGCATATCACCCGATACGCCAACACAACAGACATGACACTCAGTGCATCCTCCCGCCTCCGCACCACATGGGCCCGACACCACCCCGACCGCGGCCTCACCCTCCACTGGGCCACCGCCCAACTACCTACCCCCTTCTCCGCGAACTCCTCCACCGCACCCTCAACCTCCACACCGTCGCCGACACCCACCAGCTCGACCGCGAGCTGCGCAACCTCTGGCTCGGCGACCTCACCCACCGCCCCCTCCCGCTCCCCCAGTCGGCCCCGAACGCCGCCTGCCCCGCCTGCTCCACACCTCCCGGCGCCCTGCACGCCGACCACTGCGACATCGCCCGCTGCGCCCTCACCGGCCGCCAGCGCGACACCTGTCACCCTGCAAACGTCTGCAACACCACCTGGACCGGCCAGTACCCCGGCATAGCCGAATGCACCGAATACGGCTTCTACTACCGCCACGGCCCCAACGGCTACGAACCCTGCAACGCCGACGCCCCGGACGCTCACCACGACCTCAACCGCCTCTACGCCGAATGCCGCTGGGACATCGCCACCCAGCGCATGGTCCTCCCGGTGTGACCTGACTCCACGAGAGCCCTCACCTGCTCGCCCCTGACCTTGGGGGCGCGCGGCTTTCCTCAGCCGTCCGCGAATGCCCTCAAGAGGCACTGACACGGCGCGACTCTCAAGACCCAGCAGGCTGCCGGACCGCGCTTGCTAGCTCGACAGAGGCCCAGAAGAGCGGGACCACGGCTCCCCCGCACCCGGATTTCGCGCTGTCCACGGTTTGTCCACGGACGGGCTTCAGAGAGCAAAAACGCCCCTCCGGAAGACCTTCCGGAGGGGCGTTCTCAGTGCGTTTTACCTGGTCAACCCTAGAGCCCCCTGTCGGATTCGAACCGACGACCTACGCTTTACAAGAGCGTTGCTCTGACCAGCTGAGCTAAGGAGGCGCGCCTGGTGCAGTGTACCCAGGCTCGCAGCCTACCTGGCGCCGCTGTTTCGTGACCCGCGGGCTACTGACACCGGGCGTCGGCCCGGGTACCGTCACGGGCAGTCCACAGCAGTGGACTACACCACTCCTTTTACTCGGATCGTCCGGCACGTTCCTGCCGGTGAAGGGACACATCATGGCCACGGTCACGTACGACCAGGCGACCCGGATCTACCCGGGTTCCGACAAGCCCGCCGTCGACAAGCTGAACATCGAGATCGAGGACGGCGAGTTCCTCGTCCTGGTCGGCCCCTCCGGGTGCGGCAAGTCCACGTCGCTGCGGATGCTGGCGGGGCTGGAGGACGTCAACGACGGCGCGATCCGGATCGGGGAGCGGGACGTCACCCACCTGCCGCCCAAGGACCGGGACATCGCCATGGTGTTCCAGAACTACGCGCTCTACCCGCACATGTCCGTCGCCGACAACATGGGCTTCGCGCTCAAGATCGCCGGTGTGAACAAGGCGGAGATCCGGCAGAAGGTCGAGGACGCGGCGAAGATCCTGGACCTGACCGAGTACCTGGGGCGCAAGCCGAAGGCGCTCTCCGGTGGTCAGCGGCAGCGTGTCGCGATGGGCCGGGCGATCGTCCGGGAGCCGCAGGTGTTCCTCATGGACGAGCCGCTGTCCAACCTGGACGCCAAGCTGCGCGTGCAGACCCGTACGCAGATCGCCGGCCTGCAGCGCCGTCTCGGGATCACGACGGTCTACGTCACCCACGACCAGGTCGAGGCCATGACGATGGGCGACCGGGTCGCCGTCCTCAAGGACGGGCTGCTCCAGCAGATCGACTCGCCGCGCAACATGTACGACCGGCCCAACAACCTCTTCGTCGCGGGCTTCATCGGCTCACCGGCGATGAACCTGGTCGAGGTGCCGATCACGGACGGCGGTGTGAAGTTCGGCAACAGCGTGGTGCCGGTCAGCCGGGAGGCGCTGGCCGCCGCTGCCGACAGGGGCGACCGTACGGTCACCGTCGGCGTCCGGCCCGAGCACTTCGACATCGTCGAGCAGAACGGCGGTGCCGCGAAGTCCCTCTCCAAGGAGACCGCGGACGCCCCGCCGGGCCTGGCCGTCACCGTGAACGTCGTCGAGGAGCTCGGCGCCGACGGGTACGTGTACGGGTCCGCGGTCGTCGGTGACGAGCACAAGGACCTGGTCGTCCGTGTCAACGGGCGGCAGGTGCCGGAGAAGGGCACCGAGCTGCACGTCGTACCGCGGCCGGGTGAGACGCACGTCTTCTCGACGTCGACGGGTGAGCGGCTGAGCGACTGAGCGTTTGAGCGACTGAGCGGGTACGGCGGTGCCGGTCCTTCGGGGCCGGTGCCGCCGTTTTCCGTACGGGTCACCGTACTCACTGTGTCGACAAATACCCCGGCAGAGCCGTCATTTCGAGCATGTACGTCAACATCGCGCACGCACTTCGGAGGAGAAGGTCCCTCGATTCGGTGACTAAATGTCGCCAAATCATCACTACTCGCTACCATCGCCCCGTGAACTCCGCAGCCCGCCGTATCGGCCGAACCCTCGCCCTTGTCCTTCCCGTCGTGCTCGTCCTGTCCGGGACGCTCGCGGTCACCCGCGTCCCGTGGGCATCGCCGGCTACGGACTCGAAGATGCTGACCGCGTCCTCCGAGAACGCCTCCACCAAGGCGGGCTCCCGGGCGCCGCAGGACGTGCTCCGCGACCGGCTCCTGGTGGAACTCCAGGAGAAGAACCCCGGTGTCGCGCTGACCCACCTCCAGGAGGAGACCACCAAGCGCCCCTCCCTGGCCAAGCACTGCGTGGCCATCGCGCGCGCCCTCGGCCGTGCCGCGGTCGCCAAGTACGGCGGTGCCGCGCACCGTGCGCAGGCCTGGTCCCGGCCGGTCTGTGACACCTCGTTCGCCACCGGCGTCGCCTCTGTCCAGTGAGCCCGGCTCGCACCGCATAGGGTGCGATCCATGACAGCACCGTGCCCGCACCCCACGCAGGCCGTGATCCTGGCCGGAGGCCAGGGTTCGCGACTCCGCCCGTACACCGACGACCGTCCCAAGCCGATGGTCGAGATTCCCGGAACCGGAACCCCGATCATCGGCCACCAGCTCGCCTGGCTGGCCGCCGAGGGCGTCACGGACGCGGTCGTCTCCTGCGGTCACCTCGCCGAGGTGCTCCAGGACTGGCTGTCCCAGGCGCAACTTCCCCTGCGTGTCACCACCGTTGTCGAGACCGAACCCCTCGGTCGCGGTGGCGGTCTCAAGTACGCCGCCGCCTCGCTGCCCCGGCCCGACGAGCCCTGGTACGCGACCAACGGTGACATCTGGACCCGCTTCTCGCTGCGCGAGATGGCGGACTTCCACCATGAGCGCGGCGCCGACGCCACGCTCGCGCTGGCCCGGCCGCGCATCCCGTGGGGCGCCGTGGAGACCGACGAGTTCGGCCACGTCCTCGACTTCATCGAGTCGCCGCCCTCCCCTTATCTGATCAACGCCGGCGTGTACGTCTTCTCCGCCGCCTTCACCGGGCTGCTGCCCGCGCGCGGGGACCACGAGCGCACGACATTCCCCCGTCTGGCCCGGGAACGGCGCCTGGCCGGCTTCCCCTGCCGCACGGCGCGTACTGGCGCGCCATCGACACGGCCAAGGACCTCACCGAAGCCGCCAAGGAGCTGCGGTCTCAGCGGGTTTGAGCAGTACCGGTGAGCTGTCTCCACGGGTGACGCGTTGGAGCTACGCATAGGGACAACGTGTTCGGGCGACGAGTACAGGTGACGCGTCCGGGCAGCGCTCATGAGAGGCGCATCCGAGAAATGCCGCATCCGGTCAGCATCCGACGCGAGGAACCGCCCCCATGGCCGATGCCATGGGGGCGGTCCGTTCGCCTGTGAGGGCCTCACGGGGCTCAAGGGGCCTTGCTGCGCCCCAGGAGCCCCTCCCCTACCCCAAGAGGCCGCCCAGCGTGCCTCCGCGCCCCCTGCCGTTACTGGAGCTGCTCGAACCGCTGTCGCTCGCGCCGCCGTTGGCGCCACCCGCGGTGCCGCCGACGGACGGTGCCTGGGGGGTCGTCGCGGGGGCCCGCGTCGGGGCGGTCTGCCGCGACGGGGTGCCGCTGGAGGAGCGGCCGGTGTCCGGTGCCGATCCGCTCACGCTGCCGGTGGCCCGGGCCGTGCCGGGAGCCGAGGCGGAGGGGGCTTCGACTTCGGGCTGCCCGCCTTGCGCGAGGCGCCCGCCGACGGCTTTCCGGAGTGCTTCGGCGACTTGCCGGGGTGGCCGGGGCCGTGCTGCGCCTTCGGGCCGCCGGGCTGTGACTGCTGCGGCAGCGGCGAGCCGGGGAGGTTGTTCGTCGCGGGCTCGCCGGGCTCCGGTACGGAGGGCACCGAGGCCGACCGTACGGCTCCGCCCAGCAGCGACCCGACCAGCAGCGTCAGCCCGGCGACCACGGCCGTCAGGACCGCGCCGCGACGCAGGACGCGGCGGCGCAGGTCCCACAGCTCGACGCGCGGGCCCAGCCGCCGCCATGCCTCGCCGGCGAGCCGGGCGTCCATCGAGTAGACCGGCGCGCCCGCGATGAGCAGCGGGCTCCAGGCGGCGAGATAGATGATGTCGGGCGCGTCGTACACGGGCACGGTGCGCCAGCTGACCGTCATCAGGAGGGCCGCGGAGAGCAGGGCGCCGAACGAGGCGGCGACCCGCTGCCACAGTCCGCACATGGTGAGCACGCCGACCACGACCTGGAGGAAAGCCACGGTCAGGCCGGCCCCCACGGGGTGCGAGAGCGCGAAGTCGCGCAGCGGGGCGACCAGCGACCAAGGGTGCAGCGACTGGAGCCACTTGACCATCGAGCCGCGTTCGCCGCCGTCGAAGTAGACAGGGTCGCAGAGCTTGCCCATGCCCGCGTACACGCTGATGAAGCCGAGAAAGACGCGCAGCGGCAGCAGGACGACGCCGAGGTTCATCCGGCGGCCGGGGTAGTACGCGTGCCGGACCGCCGGATCGCCGGCGCGCCGCCCGGCCGCGTCACCGTACCGCTCGTACGCCGCCGTCTCCTCGTCCGAGTACGGGGGTTCCTCGTCGTAGTGGTCGTAGGCGCCGGTGGTCGGGCGCACGCCCTTGAGCAGGGTGGTGTCGGCGTCCACGGGGCCGCGCTGCTGGCCGACCACGGCCGGGGCCGGACCGCCGGAACCGGTGACCGTACCCATGCCCGTACCGGTCCCCAGGCCCGTGCTCGTACCGGGCTGCTCCTCGTCGAGCCGGACCCTGGGCAGGACCTGGGTCGTGGTGCCGATCTCGTCGCTCCGGTCGGCGGTGACCGTGGTCCGGCCCGACATCCGTACGGCATGGAGAAGTTGGCTGGTGGCGGCGGTGGTGCCGCCCGGTTCGGTGCGGCCGCTCCACACCACGGGTGCGCGGCGTCTGCCGCCCGCCGGCTCCCGGACCACAGGGATGCGCGCGGTGTCGGCCATGGCGCTGCTGCTCGCGGCGGGCGCGGCGAGCTGCACGCGGAAGCTGGCGTGATTGACAATGACCTGCGCGGGATCGCACGGCACCTTGACCGAGCTCAGCACCGGCTCGTCATCGAAGCCCGGCGAGCGTCCCCCCGTAGGCGTGCGGGGTGTTCTGGTGTCCACGCTCATCTAACCGAGTGACCCGCGTTTAAGACACTGCCTTGACCGCCCCGAACTGTCCGAGACCCGTCAAGGAGACGCGCGATCACCGCCGCCCCGGCGGATGACCTCCACCGGGCCGCCCCGGCACCCTGGCGGCGCCGCTCTCCCGCGGGGCGCCGCACAGCCTTCCGGATGACATTTCGTACATCCGTACGGATGTACTGCGCCTACGGGCGCGTGGCTCCGGGGGCCAGGACGGCGGACGACGCAGGGGCGCACGCGCGGCCCGGAGATCCCGCCCGCGCGCCTTCACCACCTCGCCGTCCGGCCCCCTGCGCCGACGGAGCGGGGCTCACCCGCGCCGCCGCGCCGCCTCCCACAGCACCACGCCCGCCGCGACGCCCGCGTTCAGCGACTCCGCGCCGCCCGGCATCGGAATGCGTACGCGCACGTCGCAGGTCTCGCCGACCAGCCGCGACAGGCCCTTGCCCTCGCTGCCGACGACGATGACGACCGGGCCGTCCAGCACCTCCAGGTCCTGGAGCTCCATCTCGCCGTCCGCCGCCAGGCCCACGACGGTCATGCCCGCCTTCTGGTAACCCTCCAGGGCGCGCGTCAGGTTTGTGGCACGGGCGACCGGCGTACGGGCCGCCGTGCCCGCCGAGGTCTTCCACGCGCCGGCCGTCATACCGGCGGCGCGCCGCTCCGGCACGACCACGCCGTGCCCGCCGAACGCGGCCACGGAGCGCACCACGGCGCCGAGGTTGCGCGGGTCGGTGACGCCGTCGAGCGCGACGATCAGCGGGTCCTCGCCGTCGTCGAAGGCGGCGGCCGCGAGGTCCTCGGGGTGCGCGTACTCGTACGGCGGCACCTGGAGCACCATGCCCTGGTGGTTGAGCCCGTTGGTCATACGGTCGAGCTCGGGGCGCGGCGCCTCCATCAGGTTGATGTTGCCGCGGTCGGCGGCGAGCTGCAGCGCCTCGCGCACCCGCTCGTCGTTCTCGATGAACTGCTGCACGTACAGCGTCGTCGCGGGCACGCCGTCGCGCAGCGCCTCGAAGACCGGGTTACGGCCGACGACCAGCTCCGAGGTGCCCTTGGCGCCGCCGCGCCGCGGGGCCGGGCGCCGGTTGGCCGCCTGCTTGGCCTGGGCGTTGGCGATGCGGTTCTTCACATGCCCCTTGCGCGCGGACGCGGGCGGGGTCGGGCCCTTGCCTTCCAGGCCCCGGCGCCGCTGGCCACCGCTGCCGACCTGCATACCCTTCTTGTTGGACGTGCGGCGGTTCCTGCGCTGGCTGTTGCCGGCCATGGGTCACCTGTCTCTTCACTGCTCTCGACGTCTCGCGACGTGGAGTGGATTCGTACGTACGGATGTGTGTCTGCTGTGTGTCTGCAAGAAGTGTCGCCCGGAGACGACCGGTACGGCCAACCGGGACCCGGCGGGGCGGGTCCCGCTGATGCCGACGCCCGGCGGGACGGGGACTCGCTGATACCGGCGCCCGGCGGCGCGGAAGCCCGCAGGCCGGGTACCGGCGGCCGGGCTCCGGCCGGTCGAGAACCGGCCGGCCGATCAAGATCCGACAGGCCGAGGCCCCACCGGCCCTGCCGACCCGCCCGACCCCGCCGGCCCCGGCGCGCCGCTACCGCTCAGGACAGCGACCACCGCGGTCCCGACGGTGTGTCCTCGATGGCCAGGCCGGACTGCTGGAGCTCGTCGCGGATGGCGTCGGCGGTCGCGTAGTCCTTGCGGCCACGGGCCGCCTGGCGCTGTTCCAGGACCAGCCGGACCAGCGAGTCCACGACGCCGTGCAGGTCCTCGCCGCGGCCCGTGCCGCCGCCCGACCACTGCTCGTCCAGCGGGTCCAGGCCCAGCACGCCGAGCATGGCGCGGACCTCGGCCAGGCGGGCGACGGCCGATTCCTTGTCGTCGGCCGTCAGCGCGGAGTTGCCCTGGCGCACGGTGGTGTGCACGACGGCGAGCGCCTGCGGTACGCCGAGGTCGTCGTCCATCGCGTCGGCGAAGGCCGGCGGCACCTCGGCGGCGGGCTCGACGGTCCCGGCCTTCTCGACCACGCGCTGGACGAAGCCCTCGATCCGCGCGAACGCGGACTCCGCCTCGCGCAGCGCTTCCTCGCTGTACTCGATCATCGAACGGTAGTGCGGAGTGCCCAGGTAGTAGCGCAGCACGATCGGGCGCCAGCGCTTGACCATGTCCGAGACCAGCACCGAGTTGTCCAGCGACTTGGACATCTTCTCGCCGCTCATGGTCACCCAGGCGTTGTGGCACCAGTACGCGGCGAAGTCGTCGCCGTACGCCTTGGCCTGCGCGATCTCGTTGTCGTGGTGCGGGAAGACCAGGTCGATGCCGCCGCCGTGGATGTCGAAGGCGCTGCCCAGGTACTTGTGCGCCATCGCCGAGCACTCCAGGTGCCAGCCGGGACGGCCCCGGCCCCACGGCGTCTCCCAGCTCGGCTCACCCGGCTTGGCCGCCTTCCACATGGCGAAATCACGCGCGTCGCGCTTGCCGGTCTCGCCCTCGGCGGAGGGCTGGAGCAGGTTGTCCAGCTCGTGCTTGGACAGCTCCAGGTAGCCCGGGAAGGAGCGCACGTCGAAGTAGACGTTGCCGTCCGCGGCATAGGCGTGGCCGCGGTCGATCAGGCCCCGCATCATTTCGATCATCTCGGGGATGTGACCGGTGGCGCGCGGCTCGTAGGTGGGACGCAGGCAGCCGAGCGTGTCGTAGGCCGTGTTGAACGCGACCTCGTTCTCGTAGCCGATGGCCCACCACGGACGCCCCTGACCGGCCGCCTTCGTGATGATCTTGTCGTCGATGTCCGTCACGTTCCGGATGAACGTGACGTCGTAGCCGCGGTGCACGAACCAGCGGCGCATGATGTCGAAGTTCAGTCCCGACCGGATGTGCCCGATGTGCGGGGCGGCCTGTACGGTCGCACCGCACAGGTAGATCGAGACACAGCCCGGCGTGAGCGGGGTGAAATCGCGAGTCTGCCGGGCGCTGGTGTCGTACAGCCGAATAGTCACGCGTCAAGGGTAGTCCGAACCGGACAGTGCCCTGCGACCCCCGGGGCCACGGACACAGAAGCGTGACATTTCACCGCGAGCGACCGCGGCGCGGTATGGATGCTCCGGCCATGTCCCCTCCAGTCGCTTCGATCCAGTTGCTACGAGCCAGCTGCTGCGGACGCCGCTGTCACCCGTACAACTCGCTTACGCGCCACGGAGTTCCCGCACCGCACGGCACCAGCAACGAACCGTCGGCCGCCTCACCAGCCACCGGCCACCGCTCGATCGGGGCACCGGGCTCCCGGGTCACCCGACTGCCGATTTCCCGGCCCTCCCCCGCTCCCCACCGACTCCCCCTGCCCCCGGCTCCCCCTACCGCACAGGCAGCACCAACGCCGTGGCCACCGCCGCCAGCCCCTCCGCCCGGCCCGTCAGGCCCAGGCCGTCCGAGGTCGTGCCGGACACCGAGACGGGGGCGCCGGCCGCCTCCGAGAGGACCTTCTGCGCCTCGGCGCGCCGCTTGCCGACCTTCGGGCGTACGCCGATGACCTGCACCGCGATGTTGCCGACCAGGAAGCCTTCGGCCCGTACGATGCCGGCCGCCTCGGACAGCAGGGTCACGCCGGACGCGCCGGAGTACTCCGGGCGGCTCGTGCCGAAGTGCGCTCCGAGGTCGCCGAGCCCGGCGGCCGAGAAGAGCGCGTCGCAGGCGGCGTGCGCGACGACGTCGCCGTCACTGTGCCCGGCGAGCCCGTATCCGTCGCTCGCCGCGTCGTCCCAGAGCAGGCCGGCCACCCACAGTTCGCGCCCCTTCTCGAAGGCGTGCACGTCGGTGCCGATGCCCACCAGCGGCATCATCTGCGGCTGCGCGTCATACATAACCATCGGTGGCCCTCCTACGGGCGAGTACGGCCTCGGCGAGGATCAGATCCAGCGGCCGGGTCACCTTGAACGCTTCCTCGTGGCCCGGCACCACCACGACGGGGACGCCGAGCTGCTCGACCATTCCGGCGTCGTCGGTCGCGCCGTCCCCCTGGAGGACGACGGTCTCGTGCGCCTTGACGAGGGTCGCCCGGTCGAAGCCTTGCGGGGTCTGCACGGCGCGCAGCAGGGCCCGCTCCGGCGTGCCCACCACGGGCTCCGGCTCGCCGGCCTGCCCGCCGGTGCGCGGTTCGACCTGCTTGACGGTGTCCGCGAGCGGCAGCGCCGGCACCACGGCCGGGGCGCCGTCCCGTACGGCGGCGACCACCGAGTCGACCGTTTCGGCGGGGACCAGGGGCCGGGCGGCGTCGTGCACCAGCACGACGTCGATGGCCTCGGGCAGGGCGTCCAGGCCGCGCCGGACGGACTCCTGCCGGGTCCCGCCGCCGGGGACGACCAGCAGGTCGGTGCGTTCGGACAGCGGGTACTGGTCCAGCAGGTTGCGGACCTCGGTGGCGCCGTCCGGCGGGGCGACGACCACGACGACGGAGACGGCACGGGAGGCGGCCATCGCGCGTACGGCGTGGACGAGCATGGGCGTACCGCCGAGCGCACGGAGCGCCTTGGGGGCGCCCGGTCCCAGCCGTACGCCGCGTCCGGCGGCCGGGATCACGGCCGCGGTACGGAGCCGGGGCGTACCGGAGGGGTTGGCGGAATCTGGGGATACGTCTGACATCGGTTGCTCCGAAACCCGGGGAGACCCCGGAATTAGCGCAGACAGGTTTGTTTCCCGAGCCGACATGGGTATGGCCGCAGTGTGCCGGGCGCGACGCCCCGATCCGGACCCTTCCGTGACACCGGTCGGGACAGCTGCCCGAGCCCGGCACGCCACAAGCGGGCGCGACGGCGGATCTTTTCGGGGACGAGCACGGGGGCGGTCACCACGGGGAACGATCACACGGTTCGGTAGTGGTGCACGGCTTCCGCAGATGCGCTTCCGTGCGTGCGGGCCCAGGGAAGCGGGCGCCGTGTACGGATGCGGATACGGGTCCGCCAGTGCGGTTACGAGTACGCGGGTACGAGTACGGGTATGCCGCCGCAGATATGCCGCAGCGCCCGGCAACTGACCGCTCCTGGCCGGAGTCGGCCGCCACTCGGGCGCCGCGGCATTCGCGCGTCGTCAGGACGCGAGGACCTCGTCCAGCAGAGCCTCGGCCTTGTCCTCGTTGGTGTTCTCCGCGAGGGCGAGTTCGCTCACCAGGATCTGGCGTGCCTTGGCGAGCATGCGCTTCTCACCGGCGGAAAGACCGCGCTCCCGCTCACGGCGCCACAGATCACGCACCACTTCGGCGACCTTGATCACGTCACCCGAAGCGAGCTTCTCCAGATTCGCCTTGTAACGACGGGACCAGTTCGTCGGCTCTTCGGCATACGGTGCGCGCAGCACCTCGAAGACCCGGTCCAGCCCGTCCTGGCCGACCACATCGCGTACGCCGACGAACTCCGCATTGTCCGCTGGCACACGAACAGTCAAGTCGCCCTGGGCGACCTTCAGCACCAAGTAGGTCTTGTCCACGCCTTTGATCTGGCGAGTTTCGATGGCCTCGATCAGCGCGGCCCCGTGATGGGGATAGACCACGGTGTCGCCAACCTTGAACGTCATGTGACAGGTACCCCTTCCGTGGCTATCCATGCTAACACGGGAACGGGCCGTTCTGAATGGCGTTTTCGCAGGTCAGGGCATATCTCGGGGCTTGACAACAGCGGCCGGAACGTGCTTCGACAGCCCTCCGGGTGCAGGAATTCGCAGGTCGGAGGCGCTTCGCGCGCAGCCTGAAACACCTACGTCACACACCCGGAAGGGCCCGCGACGGCACCCGTACGTCCCGTTTTGCCGGAATCCGGATGTCGCAGTTCCGCTACTCCGTTCGGTTCCGGAGGACGGGTGTCCGCCGTTTCGCGAATTGATCACCGGATGTCCACCGCGCGAACGCCGGCCGGCCGCCGTGCGCGGTCGTCGTACGTGATCAATTTCGGAGCCCGGCGCATTCCCTGCGAATGCCGATTTACCTGCGGAGAAACCCGCCGGGCTTCATCCGAACGACCGCTTGCCGGATATTCGGTTTTCTTCCCGGCCCGGCTCCGGATCCTGCTTCGGCCCCGGCTTCGTCCCTGCTTCGTCCCGGCTCGCGATCATTCCGTCCGGCGGGTACGAAAACGTCCGCGGCCGCGGACGATGTGCGGCAAACGGACGTACGGCGGAGGGCCACCGAGCCCGTGCGGGAACGGGCCGGAGCAGGATGTGAGGAGGGTGTGATCGTCCTGGGGGCGGGTCGGGTGCGGCGGCCCGGGGACGGCTCGGTAACCTAGCGGCGCTGACACACCCTTAGGGCGGCTTTACGCGGATGCCGGTACGGCGACCGCGCACGGCCGCCCAGCCGCCCATCCGCGACCGGGCTCGAAGTTCGGCCGCCGTAGTTCGTCCAAGGAGATGCCGCCGCCGTGAGCCGCAGCCTTCGACGCGGCGTCCTCGCCGCCACCGTTCTCACGCTCTCGATCGCCACGCTCTCCGCGTGCGGAGCCGGGAACGACGCCCAGACGCTCCAGGTCAAGCCGGACAACGCCGCCACCAGCGTCGGCGACCTCAAGATCCAGAACGCTTCCGTCGTCACCCAGCCCGAGCCGGACGCCGAGGGCCCGGCCGTGGTGACCGCGACCGTGTTCAACAACGGCAGCAAGGACCAGACGCTGGAGTCCATCAAGGTCAACGGTACGAACAAGGAAGCGAAGCTGGCGCCCGCCAAGGGCTCCGGGCCGATCGTGGTCCCGGCCGGCGGCTCGATCGTGATCGGCGGCAAGGACAACGCCTCCGCCGTACTGGACAGCGGCCGCACGTCCGTCAAGAACGGCGACGCGCAGTCCGTGACCTTCGACTTCAGCACCGCGGGGAAGGTCACCCTGCGCGCGTTCGTCGTCCCGGCCAAGAGCTACTTCAAGGACTTCGGCCCGAGCGAGGTCCCGTCGCCGTCCGGCTCGGCCCGCCCGTCCGGCAGCCCCTCCGCGTCCGGCAGCCCGTCGGGGAAGGCCACGCCCAGCGGCGCGGCCGGCGCCAACGGTGACGCCGGAGCCGGGGACAACGCGTCGCCGAACAACGGCACGCCGCAGTCGCCCGAGGCCGGCCGCTGACGCACGTAACAACGCCGCATCGCCGCCGCGGGTGCCGCCGGTACCCGTAGCGGCGATGCCGCCCCGTACGAGCACGAGCGCCGTGCGGACCGGATCTCTCCGGCCCGCACGGCGCTCGCGTATGCCGTACGGCGCAGCACCTGGCCGCGCCGTACCGCGCCGTAGGCGCCTCAGAAGCCCGGCACCCTCCGACGCCCAGCCCCTCAATCACCCGGCACCTCAACCACCCGGCCCCTCAGACACCCGAAGCCTCTGACCTCTGACGCCCGAGACCTCTGACCTCTGCCCTCCGACGCCCGATGCCTCTTACGGCTCGAACTTGTAGCCCAGCCCCCGGACCGTGACCAGGTACCGCGGCGCGCCCGGATCCGGTTCGATCTTGGCGCGCAGGCGCTTCACGTGGACGTCCAGCGTCTTGGTGTCCCCCACGTAGTCGGCGCCCCAGACGCGGTCGATCAGCTGCATACGGGTCAGCACCCGGCCCGCGTTGCGCAGCAGCATCTCCAGGAGGTCGAACTCCTTCAGCGGCAGGTCGACCTTGCCGCCGGAGACCGTGACGACGTGCCGGTCCACGTCCATCCGGACCGGCCCGGCCTCCAGGGCCTGCGGCGTGACCTCCTCTGGCTCCCCGCGGCGGCGCAGCACCGCGCGGATCCGGGCGACCAGCTCACGGGAGGAGAAAGGCTTGGTGACGTAGTCGTCGGCCCCTATTTCCAGGCCGACCACCTTGTCGATCTCACTGTCCTTGGCGGTCACCATGATGACCGGGACGTTGGAGCGGCCGCGCAGCTGACGGCAGACCTCGGTGCCGGGCAGGCCCGGCAGCATCAGATCCAGCAGGACCAGGTCGGCGCCGTTGCGCTCGAACTCGTCCAGGCCGTCGGGGCCGGTCGCCGCGACGGCGACCTCGAAGCCCTCCTTGCGGAGCATGTACGACAGGGCGTCACTGAACGATTCCTCGTCCTCGACGACGAGCACTCGGGTCACGGAAGGACCTCCGGGGCAGGATGAGCAGGGAGCGGATCGTTGAAGGTCTCGTACGGGCGGTCCTCGTCGTCGAGGCCCTCCGCCGACGGGTCGGAGGCGCTGCGTGCGCGATCGCGCACGGCACCGGCCTCCGGGAGACGCAGGGTGAAGGTGGAGCCCTGTCCCTCAGCGCTCCACACCGTGACCTCCCCGCCGTGCGAGGCGGCCACGTGTTTGACGATGGCGAGGCCGAGGCCGGTCCCGCCGGTGGCGCGCGAGCGCGCCGGGTCCACGCGGTAGAACCGCTCGAAGACGCGGTCCCGGTCCTTCTCCGATATCCCGATGCCCTGGTCGGTCACCGCGATCTCGACAAGGTCGCCGCCGTGTGCCTGGACACGGCGGCCCGCGATACCGACCCGGGTACGGGCCGGTGAGTAGTTGACGGCGTTCTCGACGAGGTTGCCGAGGGCGGCGGCGAGCTGGCCGCGGTTGCCCCAGACGTGCAGGTCGGCGGTGCCGGCGGCGGCCATGGTGATCTGTTTGCTGCCGGCCTGCTGGCGGCAGCGGTCGATCGCCTCCGCGACCAGCTCGTCCACCCGGACCGGCTCGGCGTCCTCCAGCGGGTCGTCGTTCTGCACCCGGGAGAGGTCGATCAGTTCCTGGACGAGGTTGGTCAGCCGGGTGGCCTCGTTCTGCATCCGTCCCGCGAACCGCTCGACGGCCTCCGGGTCGTCACTCGCGTCCATGACGGCCTCGGACAGCAGGGACAGGGCGCCGACCGGGGTCTTGAGCTCATGGCTGACGTTGGCGACGAAGTCGCGCCGTACCGCCTCTATGCGCCGGGCCTCGGTCAGGTCCTCGACCAGCAGCAGGACCAGCCGCGACCCTAGAGGCGCGACCCGCGCGGAGACCGCCAGGGCGTCGCCGCCCCGGCCCGTACCCCTGCGCGGCAGGTCCAGCTCGACCTGGCGTATCTCGCCGTCGCGGCGGGTGTCGCGGGCCATCTGGAGCATCGGCTCGACGGCCAGCTTCCCGCCGCGTACCAGCCCCAGCGCGTACGCGGCCGAGCTGGCCTTGACCACGGCGTCGGCCTCGTCCAGGACGACGGCCGAGGAACGCAGCACCGACAGGACCGTGTCCACGCCGGGGGCAGGACGGCGTCGGTGTGCAGGGAGGTACGCGTGGGTTTGGCCTGGTCCCGCTCGCTCCAGCGGAACGCCAGCATGGCGAAGACGCCGGTGCACAGTCCGGCGATCGCTGCCACTGCGGCGACGGCCGCATCCACGTTCATGACTCCAGGTTATGCGTCACCTGTGACATCTCCCCAGCCGTTCGAGGGGCTGATCGAACACACGTCGCCCAGAGTTCACCTTGGTGTCGGCGCCGGTTCATTCCGGAGGTCAGAACCGGTCGCGTTCCGGCCGGAACGTGGGAGCGTGGGGATTTCGGCCCCCACCCCGTCAAGCCGAATGGCACTTCACCACCCCGAGCGACACGTCACCACCCGAACCGAGAGAAGGTCACTGATGCGGGACGCGTACCACGAGGAGCTGGATTCGATCAGCGAGAGCCTCGTCGAGATGGCCAGGCTCGTCGGCTCCGCCATCGGGCGCGCCACCACGGCGATACTCGACGCGGACCTGAAGCTGGCCGAGGCCGTCATCGCCGCCGACGAGAAGGTCGACGATCTCCAGCGTGACCTGGAGGCCCGGGCGATAGCCCTCCTCGCCCGCCAGCAGCCGGTCGCCACCGACCTGCGGATCGTCGTCACCTCCCTGCGCATGAGCGCCGACCTGGAACGCTCCGGCGACCTGGCCCAGCACGTGGCCAAACTGGCCCGGCTGCGCTTCCCGGAGACGGCCGTACCGCGGGACCTGCACGCCACGATCCTCGAAATGGGCCAGCTCGCCCAGCGCCTGATGGCCAAGGCCGCCGAGGTCATCATCACCAAGGACGTCGACCTCGCGCTCCAACTGGAACAGGACGACGACGCGATGGACCTCCTCCACCGCGCCCTCTTCCAGCACCTGATGGACGACCGCTGGAAGCACGGCATCGAGACGGCCGTGGACGTGACACTGCTGGGCCGCTACTACGAGCGCTTCGCCGACCACGCCGTGTCGGTCGCCAAGCGCGTCGTCTACCTGGTCACCGGCGAACACGCGGACGAAATCGCCCCGCCGGCCCCGGTGGAGGGCGCGTAACAGCACCCGCCCGCGCACGGCACGGCACGCACGCCCCGCCCCAGAACCGTACGGCGTCGAGCCGTGCCACCACGCGCCGTTGATGCGCCTCACCGAACGGGCATCCAATGGACACCGAATGGACGACCTCTCCCCGAGGAGGCAAGTCATGACGCGTTCCCCTGCCCCCAACCCGGCCCCCGGCAACTGCGCCTGCGGCCCCGGCTGCTCCTGCGGCTGCCAGTCCGGCGGCCCCTGCCAGTGCGGGGGCGGCTGCGGCTGATTCTCGACCGCGGCCGGCCAACCGACAGCGCTTGCGCCCAAACGTTCCGGCGGCCGCTCGGGCCGCACCCGCGACGGCAGGCATGGACTCCGCTCGGCATGGTGCCGAGCGGAGCTTCTTTCGTACGCGCGCCAACCACCGCCGAAAGTAGGAAGGTGAGGAAACCCGCGCCCGCTGCGATCGGACCCGTTCCGGCGCCGAACGCCGAATCCCGCGAGAACCGAGAACGGGGATGCACGCACCGCACCACTTCTACGCCTCGGTGCTCCTGGCCACAGGACAGCGACAAGCCCCCTACCAGCAGAGAAACCGCAGGCAGGGGCTCGAAAGCGGTGGGCTTACTTCTTCTTGCCCTGGTTCTTGACGGCCTCGATGGCGGCCTTGGCGGCGTCCGGGTCGAGGTAGGTGCCGCCCGGGATGACCGGGTGGAAGTCGGCGTCGAGTTCGTAGGAGAGGGGGATGCCGGTGGGGATGTTCAGGCCGGCGATGTCGGCGTCGGAGATGCCGTCGAGGTGCTTGACCAGGGCGCGGAGCGAGTTGCCGTGGGCGGCGACCAGGACGGTGCGGCCGGTGGCCAGGTCCGGGACGATGCTGTCGTACCAGTACGGCAGCATGCGGACGACGACGTCCTTGAGGCACTCGGTGCGGGGGCGCAGGTCGCTGGGGATGATCGCGTAGCGCGGGTCGTCGATCTGGGAGAACTCGGCGTCGTCGGCGAGGGCCGGCGGCGGGGTGTCGTACGAGCGGCGCCAGAGCATGAACTGCTCCTCGCCGAACTCGGCCAGGGTCTGGGCCTTGTCCTTGCCCTGGAGCGCTCCGTAGTGGCGCTCGTTCAGGCGCCAGCTGCGGTGGACCGGGATCCAGTGGCGGTCGGCGGCCTCCAGGGCCAGCTGCGCGGTGCGGATGGCGCGCTTCTGGACGGAGGTGTGTACGACGTCGGGGAGCAGGCCGGCGTCCTTGAGCAGCTCACCGCCGCGGACCGCCTCCTTCTCGCCCTTCTCGTTCAGGTTGACGTCCACCCAGCCGGTGAACAGGTTCTTCGCGTTCCACTCGCTCTCGCCGTGGCGAAGGAGGATCAGCTTGTACGGTGCGTCGGCCATGTCTTCGAGCGTAATCCACATTCGGCCATGGGCTCGCCGCGGCCCGCGTTGAGGGGGTGGAGGGGAGGGAGCGGGGTGGCGTAGGGGGCGGGTGGCTTCGTGGGGGCCGGGGTGGCGATGGGGGTGGTGGCACGATCGCGCGGCGCGTGCGGGTTCGGGAGGGTGGTCGGAGGCCGACCGTGGGGGAACGGGCGGCTCTGCGAGTGACGGATCCGAACGGGGAGTGACGGGATGGCGACGACGTACACGCGGCGTGCTTGTGTGATGGCGGGAGTGGGGGCGGGGGTGGGGGCCGTTTCAGCTCTGGCCTTCCTCGCGCCGACGGGCGGCGGGAGTGAGGTTGTGGCGAGTGCTGGGGACGCTCGGGGTGGGGTGCCGGTCCGTATGACGTTGCCCGCGCCTGCCGGGCCGTACGGGGTGGGGATCGCGTCCCTCCGCCTGGTGGACGGCGGACGCCGTGATCCCTGGGTGGCGGAGCAGGCGCAGCGGGAGCTGATGGTGAGTGTCCGCTACCCGGCTCGGGCGGTGGGCGGGCATCCGCGTGCGCCGCAGATGCTGCCCGGGGAGGCGGCTGCCTTCGAGGCCTGGAGCAACTTCTCGGCGGACATTCCGAAGGGCACGGCCGACTGGGCCGCCACCCGTACGCATGCGCATCTGGACGCGCCGGTCGCGCCGCACGGTGGGCGGGGCTTCCCGGTGGTGCTCTACTCGCCCGGCGCGGCGGACCCGCGCTCGCTCGGGAGCATGCTCTGTGACGAGCTGGCGTCCCGGGGGTACGTCGTCGTGAGCATCGACCATACGTATGAGGCGCCCGGGGTGCAGTTCCCGGACGGGCGGGTGGCGTACAGCCGGATGCGGGAAGAGGCCGGCAAGGTGCGGGGGCCGGAGCAGATGACCGCGTTGTTGAAGAAACTGACGGCGGTGCGGGTGGCCGATACGCGGTTCGTGCTGGACGAGTTGGGGCGGTCGGTGGTGCTGCCGCGGATGTTGAGAGGGGTGCTGGATCTGCGGGCGGTCGGGATGTTCGGTCAGTCCGGTGGCGGGTTCACGGCTGCGCAGGCGATGCATGACGACCGCCGGATCAGGGCCGCGGTGAATCTGGACGGCGTGATGGGTTACACCCAGCGGGACGATGATCCGTCCCATCCGTCCACGGTCGGTACGGACGGGTTGGACCGTCCACTGCTCCTCATGGGCAAGGAGGGCGACGATCACCACACGGTCGCGTCCTGGAAGGCGGTGTGGGAGAACAGTTCGGGGTGGCACCGGGACCTCACCCTGGTCGGTGCCGCGCATGCGAGTTTCACGGATGCGCAGTGTTTGGTGCCGCAGTTGGCCCAGAAGGGCGGGGGTGGGGGTGGGCTGCCGCGGGCTGTGGTCGAGAAGTTGGTGGGTACGGTCGCGCCGAAACGGTCGGTGGCGGCGCAACGGGCTTATGTGACGGCGTTCTTCGACCGGTGGCTGCGGGGGCGGGAGGAGGACAGTGGGTTGCTGGACGGGCCGTCGGGCCGCTTCCCGGAGGTGCGGTTCGTACGGTGACCGGGGGCGGAGGCGTTACGCCGGCGGGCGCTGGGTCAGGTGGCTGAAGGCTTCGAGGTTGCGGGTGGACTCCCCCGCGCGACCCGCCACTCGTACTCCTTGCGGATGGCGGAGGCGAAGCCCATCTCCAGGAGGGTGTTGAAGCTGCCGTCGGCGTTCTCCAGGACCGTGCCGAGGATGCGGTCGATTTCGTCGGGGGTGACAGCTGCGAGGGGGAGCTTGCCGACGAGGTAGATGTCGCCGAGCTTGTCGATCGCGTAACTCACGCCGTACAGACGGGTGTTGCGCTCCAGGAGCCAGCGGTGCACGGCTTCGTGGTTCTCGTCCGGGTGACGGACGACGAAGGCGTTGATGGACAGGGAGTGCTTGCCGACGATCAGGGAGCAGGTCGTGGAGAGCTTGCGGGTGCCGGGCAGGGTCACCACGTACGTGCCGTCGGTGGGCGATTCCCACGTCAGGCCGGCCTCGTCGAGGGCCGCCTCGATCACCTGTCGTGCCGCGTCGTCAGCCATGGGGTGATCGTAGGTGACGGCGTCGTTCCTGCATCGCGGCGGTGTACACCTCGGCGGTCGCGGCGGCGGCGGTGTCCCAGCCGAAGGACCGGGCGTGCCGGGCGGCGGCCCCGCCCATCCGGCCGGCCAGCGAGGTGTCGCGGGCGAAGCGGCCGAGGGCGCGGGCGTAGTCGGCCGGGTCGTGGCCGGATATGAGGAAGCCGCTGACGCCGTCGTGCACGGCCACCGGCAGGCCGCCGACGGCGGCGGCGATCACCGGGGTGCCGCAGGCCTGCGCCTCGATGGCGACCAGGCCGAAGGATTCGCTGTAGGACGGCATGACCAGGACGGAGGCGGCGCGGTACCAGTCGGCGAGCTGTTCCTGGCCGACCGGCGGGCGGAAGCGGACGACGTCGGCGATGCCCAGGCGGGCGGCCAGCTTCTGCAGCCCTTCGGGTTTGGCCAGGCCGCTGCCGCTGGGCCCGCCGACCACCGGGACGACCAGGCGCGAGCGCAGGGACGGGTCCTCGTCGAGCAGGACGGCGACGGCGCGCAGCAGGATGTCGGGGGCCTTGAGCGGCTGGATGCGGCCGGCGAAGAGGGGGATCAGGGCGTCCTGGGGGAGGCCGAGGCGGGCGCGGGCGGCCGCGCGGGAGGTGGCGGTGTCGGACATGTCCTCGCCGGTCCCCGGGGCGGCCGGTCCCGTGGGGCGGAATCGGTCCAGGTTGACGCCCGGGTGCACCACGGCGACCTTGTCCGGCCCGGCCTCGTAGTGCCGCATCAGCTCGGCGGCTTCCTCGTCCGTGTTGGCGATCAGCCGGTCGGCGGCGCGCACGATCTGCGTCTCGCCGATGACGCGCGCGGCGGGTTCGGGGTGTCGCCCGCGGCGAGGGCGGCGTTCTTGACCTTGGCCATGGTGTGCATGGCGTGGACGAGCGGGACGCCCCAGCGCTCGGCGGCGAGCCAGCCGACGTGTCCGGAGAGCCAGTAGTGGGAGTGCACCAGGTCGTAGTAGCCGGGGCGGTGGCCCGCCCACGCCTGCATCACGCCGTGGGTGAAGGCGCAGAGCTGGGCCGGCAGCTCCTCCTTGGCCAGGCCCTCGTACGGGCCCGCGTCCACGTGCCGGACGAGGACGCCGGGGGCCAGCTCGACGGCGGGCGGCAGGGTGCCGGTCGTGGCCCGGGTGAAGATCTCGACCTCGATGTTGAGGGAGGCGAGTTTCCTGGCCAGCTCGACGATGTAGACGTTCATGCCGCCGGCGTCACCGGTGCCCGGCTGGTGCAGCGGGGAGGTGTGCACGCTCAGCATGGCGACCCGGCGCGGGCGGCGGGCCGCGCCCGGCAGGCGCAGCCCTGAGCGGCCCGGGAACGGACCGTGGGAACGGCTGCGGAGCCTGGACACGTATTGGCTCACTGCGGGCTACCTCCTAGCCGGTACGGCCTGGGCCGGGGCGTGCGGCGCCTCCGAAGCCCGTAACAACGGAGCCCGCGCATCCATTTCCCTGTGAGCCCGCTCTCTTTTCACTTTGCCAAAGCGTGACCTCATGGGGTGGGTGGGGGAGGTGGGGACGTGAGCACCAGGGCGGGCCGGGGCCGGTGGGTACAGAGATGGGGGCAGGGGCGGTGGGTACAGAGGTGGAGACGGGGTCAGTGGGTGTGGAGGCGGGGGCGGGGCCGGTGGCGCATAAGGTCAGGACATGGTCCGCAGCTCGTCCGCCTCTCCCCCGCCCTCCCGTCCCCTCGGGAACGCGACCCGCGGCACCACCAACCCCAACCGGCTGCGCCGCATGGACCGCTGGATCGCCGCCACCCACGCCGCCGTACTGCGCCGCGGTCCCGCCCCGGTCGCCGTGGACCTCGGATACGGCGCCGCGCCCTGGACCGCGGTGGAACTGCTGGCCCGGTTGCGCACGGTCCAGGCCGACGTCCAGGTGGTCGGTGTCGAGATCGATCCGGCGCGGGTCGCCGCCGCGGCACCGTACGCGTGCCCGGGGCTGGCCTTCGCCCACGGCGGGTTCGAGGTGCCGCTGCCGGGGCGGCGGGCGCCGGTGCTGATCCGGGCGGCGAACGTACTGCGCCAGTACGCGGAGGACGAGGTGCCCGCCGTGTGGGAGCGGCTGTGCGCGCGGCTGGCGCCGGACGGCCTGCTCGTGGAGGGCACCTGTGACGAGATCGGGCGGCGGCACGTGTGGGTGGCGCTGGGTCCGGAGGGCCCGCGCACGGTGACCTTCGCGACCCGTCTCAGCGCTCTGGAAACCCCGTCCGACCTGGCCGAACGTCTGCCGAAAGCGCTGATCCACCGCAATGTGCCCGGACAGCCCGTGCATGCGTTCCTGCGCGACTTCGACCGGGCGTGGGCGGCGGCGGCCCCGTACGCCTCACTGGGCGCGCGGCAGCGGTGGATGCGCAGCGTCCTCGCCCTGAGTACGGCGTGGCCGCTGGCCGACGGGCCCCGGCGGTGGCGGCAGGGGGAGGTCACCGTGCGGTGGGAGGCGGTCGCGCCGGCGTGAGGCAGGAGCGTGCTGGACGACTGGCCGTAACCCGCGCCCGCCGCGCCCCGGCCCGGTCTCTCCGTCGCGCCCCGGCCCCGGCCGCCCCGCCGGGGGCAGGCCGGGCCGGACCCGCACCTCAGTGGGAGATCTGCTTGCGCGAGCTCCCGCCCGCGATCTCGATCTTGCGTGGCTTGGCCCGTTCCGCGACCGGGATGCGCAGGGTCAGCACGCCGTTCTCGTACGCCGCGTCCACCCGGTCGCTGTCGAGCGAGTCTCCGAGGAACAGCTGCCGGCTGAACTTGCCCGCCGTGCGTTCGCTCGCGATCAGCTCGGCGCCCTCGGGGGCGGTGGGGGTGCGCTCGGCGCGGACGGTCAGCACGTTGCGCTCGATGTCCAGGTCGATGGTCTCCGGGTCGACGCCCGGCAGATCGAAGTGGATAACGAACTCGTCCCCGGCCCGGTAGGCGTCCATCGGCAGTGCGGCGGGACGGGCTGTCGTCCCGAGCACCTGCTGGGTGAGGCGGTCGAACTCGCGGAACGGATCGGTACGCATGAGCATCACGGGTCATCTCCTTCCGAAGGCAGTGGGTGCGATGCCCTTCTGCCTTCTGTTGTAGCTCGGAGAAGGAAAATTGACAAGCCCCGACTCAGGGTTTCTGAGGCGCGTCGGCAGGGCGGTGTGGGGGCGCGACCGCACCACCCGTAAAAGGCCAGGTCAGAGAGTCGTCCCGGGCCCCCGCTGAAGCGCCCCCAGCAGCGCGTCCACCAGTTGCCGGTCCCGTTCCTGCGTCAGGACGCGGCGGGCCTGGTCCGGCGGTAGCCACAGGATGCGGTCCACCTCGATGCTCGGGGTGAAGCTGCCGTGGGTGGCTTCGGCGGCCCAGTAGCGGACTTCCTTCGGGCGGCCGTTGGCGAGGTAGTGCGTGCTGGGGAGCCGGGCGCCGGGATGGCACTGCCACCCGGTCTCCTCGGCGACCTCGCGGAGGGCGCCGGCCAGCCAGTCCTCGTCGCGTTTGAGTTTGCCTTTCGGGTGCGACCAGTCGTCATATTTCGGGCGGTGGACGAGGGCGATCTCCAGGCCGTCACTCGTGGCGGAACGGCGCCACAGGACGCAGCCGGCCGCGCGGACGGGTTTCGCGGGCACCGACATCTCCTCCGTCACCCCTTCCGTACCGAGGGGCCGGGCTCCGGTACGGGTGCGGGGAGCCAGACCCGGCCGAACACGTAGCGGGCCGCTTCGGCCTCGTGCCGCTGGTCGGCGTGCAGGACGCCGAGCGCGTAGGCGGTGGCGGGGGCGATGCGCGGGGTGCGGGCCGCCGCGGCGGCCGCGGCGGCGGCTTCGGCGGCGTCCCGGTGGTGTTCCAGTGCGCGGCCGGCTTCCGCCAGGCGCGGGTCGGTGTCGTCGGGGTCGGTCACTTCCTGGGCGTACCGGCTGAGGCGGGCCAGCAGCCGTACCTGGTGCCAGAGCGCGTCCTGGCGGGAGTCGGCGGTGAGGGCGTCGCCGTTGTACGCCTGCCCCGCGCGGGCGAGCGGCAGGGCCGCGACGGCCTCGGCGAGGCGCCGGTGGGCCTGTTCGGCCAGCGGGAGCAGGGCGTCCGGCGCGGGCCGGTCGGCCGTGGCGGTGAGCGGCACCTCCGAGGCGAGTACGGCCACGGCGTCGGCGACGGCGTGGAAGCGGGACGAGCCGAGCGCCTGGAGGGCGGCGGAGTGCGCGCGGGTGCGGGCGAGGGTGATCTGCCGTTCCAGCAGGGCGCCGGCGCGCGCGGACCCGGTGGACAGCAGGGATTCGGCCGCGTCGGGGTCCGCCGTGTCCCGGGAGGCAGCGGCGGTGGGACTGCTGGGGTCGGTGTGGGCGGTGAGGCGCTGGAGGGCTCCCAGCAGCCGGTCCAGCCGTGCCGTTCCGGCGTGCTCGCGGGCCAGGGTGCCGGACAGCCAGGCCAGTTCGCCGCGCAGGTGGTCGGCCCACCTCTCGTCCGTGAGCGGGCGGAAGGTGTGCAGCGCGCCGCCGATCCGCCGGGCGGCGGACCGGAGTTGGCGGGCCGCCTCACGGGTGCTCTCCGCGTCCGGGCCGCTCTCGCCGTGGGCGCGCAGGCTGCGCAGGAAGTCCGTCGCCCGGTGGTGCAGGTAGGCGGCGAGGACGTCGCGGGCGGTGCGTCCGGTCAGTGCGGAGCCGTCGGTTCCGTACGGGTGCGGGGCGCTGCCTGGGTACGCAGGCCCGCCGGGCCGCGGAGGCCCGTCGGCCAGGGCGGCAGGCGCGCCGCCGGGCACGTACCGGAGCGGGGGAAGTCATGTCGTTGAGCCACGCCGGCGCCTCCGGGCGTCAATGAGCAGTTCCTGTACGTTGCGCAGCGGCGCGCCGTCCGCGTCGACCGCGTGCCGGGTCCAGTTGCCGTCCGGGCCCAGGTGCCAGGACGAGGTGGCGTCCGACGTGCCGGTCTCCAGGAGCCGGCTGAGGGCGGCGCGGTGGGCCGGGTCGGTGACCCGTACCAGCGCCTCGATCCGCCGGTCGAGGTTGCGGTGCATCATGTCGGCGCTGCCGAGCCAGACCTCGGGTTCACCGCCGTTGCCGAAGGCAAACACCCGGGAGTGTTCGAGGAAGCGGCCGAGCACGCTGCGGACCCGGATGTTCTCGCTGAGCCCTTCGACGCCGGGCCGCAGGGCACAGATGCCGCGTACCCACACATCCACCGGCACACCGGCCTGGGAGGCACGGTACAGCGCGTCGACGACGGCCTCGTCGACCATCGAGTTGACCTTGACGCGGACGTAGGCGGGCCGCCCGGCGCGGTGGTGCGCGATCTCCTTGGTGATGCGCTGCACCAGGCCGTCCCGCAGGGACTTGGGGGCGACCAGCAGCCGCCGGTAGGTCTCCCGGCGTGAGTAGCCGCTGAGCCGGTTGAAGAGGTCGGAGAGGTCCGCGCCGACCTGCGGGTCGGCGGTCAGCAGCCCCAGGTCCTCGTACAGCCGGGCCGTCTTGGGGTGGTAGTTGCCCGTCCCCACGTGGGAGTAGCGGCGCAGCATCTCGCCTTCCTGGCGGACGACGAGCGACAGCTTGCAGTGCGTCTTGAGGCCGACCAGCCCGTAGACGACATGGCAGCCCGACTCCTCCAGTTTGCGGGCCCACTTGATGTTGGCCTGCTCGTCGAAGCGCGCCTTGATCTCGACCAGGACGAGCACCTGCTTGCCGGACTCCGCCGCGTCTATCAGGGCGTCGACGATCGGCGAGTCGCCCGACGTGCGGTACAGGGTCTGCTTGATGGCGAGGACGTCCGGGTCGGCGGCGGCCTGCTCCAGGAACGCCTGGACGGAGGTGGAGAACGAGTCGTACGGGTGGTGCAGCAGGACGTCGCGGGCGCGCAGCGCGGCGAAGATGTCGGGCGCGGACGCCGATTCGACCTCGGCGAGGTCGCGGTGGGTGCCCGCCACGAACTTGGGGTACTTCAGTTCCGGCCGGTCCTGGGCGCCGATGCCGAACAGGCCGGTCAGGTCCAGCGGGCCGGGCAGCGGGTAGACCTCGGAGTCGGAGACCTTCAGCTCCTGTACGAGCAGGTCCAGTACGGCCGGGTCGATGGACTCCTCGACCTCCAGCCGGACCGGCGGCCCGAAGCGGCGCCGCATCAGCTCCTTCTCCAGCGCCTGGAGAAGGTTCTCCGCGTCGTCCTCCTCGACCTCCAGGTCCTCGTTGCGGGTCACCCGGAACATGTGGTGCGCCCGCACCTCCATGCCGGGGAACAGCTCCTCCAGGTGGGCGGCGATGACGTCCTCGATGGGCACGTACCGCTGCGGCGCGGCCTCCAGGAAGCGGGAGAGCAGCGGCGGGACCTTGACCCGCGCGAAGTGATCGTGCCCGCTGACCGGGTTGCGCACGACGACGGCCAGGTTCAGGGAGAGGCCGGAGATGTACGGGAACGGGTGGGCCGGGTCGACGGCGAGCGGGGTGAGCACCGGGAAGATCTGCTGGCGGAACAGGGTGAACAGGCGGGCCTGTTCCTTCTCGGTCAGCTCGGGCCAGCGGATCAGGTGGACGCCCTGGTCGGCCAGCTCGGGGGCGACGTCCTGCTGGTAGCAGGCCGCGTGCCGGGCCATGAGCTCGCGCGAGCGGGTCCAGATGAGGTCCAGCACCTCGCGGGGCTGGAGGCCGGAGGCGGAGCGGGTGGCGACGCCGGTCGCGATGCGCCGCTTGAGGCCCGCGACGCGCACCATGAAGAACTCGTCGAGGTTGCTCGCGAAGATCGCGAGGAAGTTGGCCCGTTCGAGGAGCGGGGTGGCCGGGTCCTCGGCCAGCTCCAGCACCCGCTCGTTGAACGCCAGCCAGCTGCGTTCGCGGTCCAGGAAGCGCCCGGCGGGCAGCTCCGCGCCGTCGGCGCCCGCCGCGCCGGTCTCCTCGTAGTCGTCCAGGTCCGCGTCGAGGTCGGGTTCCAGCTCGGGCACCGGCACGGCGACCGCGTGCGGGCGGTGCGCCGCTATGGAGCCCACCGACGGCTGCGCGGACGGCGGCAGGCGGACCGCCGTCCGGGACGTGGTCGGCTCGGTCCGGTCCGTGTCCTGGGCGCTGGGCTGCTGGTTCATGGCCTTATTCTTCCGCGCCGGGGGCCCCGTCAGCCCGTCGGACGGAGCCGGTACGGGTTCCGGTACGGGGCGCAGGCGGCGGCCGGCGGCATTCGGGACAGCGGGCTGCATCCAGCGATGCTCGCAAGCGACGTTGAATCGCCGGTAACGCGGACGTGGCGGCCAGGCAAGCGGGCCGCTACTCCCCGGTGTTTACATTCCCGTGCCTTGCGTTCCCGGGGGCGCGCCCCCTGGGGCGCGTAAGGGGGCGCGCGGGCGCTCCGGCGTACGCCCCCTGTGCGGCCCTCGCCCCGGGCCCCGGGACACCGGGTCGGCATCCAGGTGCTCACGCCACCCGAACGCAGCACGTGACGACGGCGCCCAGCGGCCGGGGGCCGCTGCCCGGGCCGACCTCCAGCCCGTCCGTCAGCTGCCGTACGGTCCACAGCCCCCAGCCCGTCGGACTGCTCAGCTGCGGCGGCCGCTCGGGGATGACGGACACGTCGAAGCCCGGCCCGCTGTCGGAGACGCAGCAGCACACCAGCGCCCCCCTGCGGTAGAGCTTCAGCAGCCCGCCTCCCCCGCGTGCCGGATCGCGTTGTCGGCCAGTTCGTTGGCGGACAGCAGCAAAGCGTTGCGGCGGCTCCCGGCCAGCCCCAGGCGTGCCGCGTACTCCCCCAGCACGACGCGCAGCCGCGGCAGGTCGGCCGAGGTGAAGTCGGTCTCCAGGCGGTGGTCGGCGGCGAGTCGCACGCGCGGCCCTGGCGGCCTCTGTGGGCCCCCGGCGGGGGAACCCTGGGTCGTCGGTCCCATGCGTCACTCGCCTTCCACGGTCAGCTGCGGGATGTCGAGCGCCCCCAGAAGCAGGAACGTGTGGGCGTGTATGCCGTCGCACCGGATGACGACACGTCTGCCGTCCTCGGCGGCCATCCGCAGTACGGCCCGTGCGCAGTAGACGTCCAGGAAGGACAGCTCGGTGAGGTCCAGGACGACGCGCGGCTCCCGTGACTCGGCGATCCGGCGCAGCGCGTCGTTGAACGGTTCACGGGTGGACAGGTCGGCCTCGCCGACGAGCCGCAGCCCGTACGTGCCGGAACCGGGTTCCGCGATCGGCAGGGCCAGCAGGGTGCCGGGGCGTTTCAGCAGGGCGGTGGGGTGACCGGCCGCCGCCCGGTCCAGGACGTCGCCGCTGAACCGGGTCTCGTCGTACGTGCAGATCTCGGTGTAGTGCGCGTCGGTGAACAGGTAGTGGCAGCCCTTGCTCTCCCGCCACAGGACCCGTTCGACGTCGGCGCCGAAGGCCGCCACCCAGGCCATGTCGATGGCGCTGCGGACCGTCGGATACCCCTCGTGCAGTGCCTCCTCGACCTCCCGCCGCAGCCCGGCCATCTGCCGCTCCACCGAGATCTCCCGCGGCCGCCACATCCGGTCCATGGTCAGCAGCTTCAACTGGCCGCGTTTCAGGGGCGGTCCGACCGGCGGGCCGTACGCCTCCAGGTGCTCCAGCACGGTGGCTTCGGGCACCGCGGGGTCGGCGAAGAGCAGCACCCGTTCCCCGCGGGTGATGCCGGTCTGCGCGAACGAGCCGATCGTGGACCAGCGCGACTCCTCGTCCGCGTAACTCGCGAAGGCGTGGTCCCCCGGCCGCAGGCGCTCCACCGGCACGATCCGGGTGTGCTCTTCGGCATGGAAGGGCAAGGAACTCTCCTACGTCTGCCGCCGTTTCGGCCCGGCCGTACCGGCGCACCCGCATTCGGGCGCGCCGAGTGCGGGCACTCAGCCGGGAGGGTAGCGGGACGTACGGTGCCGCCGGGCCGAAGGACGGAACGGCGGCGCCCATGGATCACTGTACGGCGGAAGACGATCGGTTGCGTTCGTCGTCTGCCTCAACGAGGGTGACGGTACGCCGAGTTCTGTGCGACAGCCGACGATGTGTTCCGTGCGCTCATGTCTCCGCACGCTCCGGGCTCCGTACGTTCCGGAGCCGTGTGCCCCGGAGCCGCACGCTCCGCGGCCACGCGCTCCGGAGCCGCGTGCCCCGGAGCGCGCTCACGTCTCCGTGCGGTACATCAGGTCCGTCTCGTGCGTGGTGAACCCGAGCCGCTCGTAGACGGTCACGGCGGGCACGTTGTCCGCGTCGACGTAGAGCATCGCCGTCGGCACGCCCTGCCCCGCCAGGTGCCGCAGCCCGATCGCGGTGAGCGCCTTGCCGAGCCCGCCGCCCTGCGCGTCCGGCCGCACGCCGACCACGTACACCTCGCCCAGGCCCTCCGACGCATGGATCTTGGTCCAGTGGAAGCCGATCAGCCGGCCGTCCCGCTCCGCGAGGAAGAAGCCCTTGGGGTCGAACCACGGCTCGCCCTTGCGGTCGTCCAGGTCCCGCTGGGTCAGCGAGCCCTGCTCGGGGTGGTGGGCGAAGGCCGCCGCGTTCGTCTCCAGCCACGCCGCGTCGTCGCTGCCCGGCTGGAAGGTCCGTACGGACACCCCTTCCGGAAGAATCGGTTCCGCCAGGTCCAGGCCGCTCAGCGGGCGGCGCATCTGCCGCAGCTCGCGGAAGAGCGTCATGCCGAGGGTCTGGGCCAGGTGGCGGGCCGCAGAGTGGCCGCCGTGCGCCCACACCCGCAGGCGGCGGCCGGACTGCTCCAGCAGCCCGGTGCCCAGCGCACGCCCGTGGCCGTGGCCCCGGTGCGACGGGTGCACCACCAGTTCGGCGGCGGGCGCCTCCACGGGGTCGGTGTCCTCCAGCTGTGCGTACCCGGCGAGCACCCCGGCCTCGTCGTCCGGCCCGCCCGGTACGTACAGCAGCAGGTGCCGTACGCCCTCGCGCCGCCCGCCGCGCAGCTGGAGCCGCCCCTGCTCGGACACGGCGGGCTGCCCGTCCGCCGCCGCGGCCTGCTCGATCAGTGCGAGGGCGGCGGCGGCCGCGTCCGGCGTCAGCTCGTCCGTGACCTCGACCCGCCGGCCCGCCCGGCTCTTGTCCTGTGCTGCGTCAGTCATGCCTCGAAGCGTACGGCCCGGACGCCGGTACACCCGATGGACACCGGCCCGCCTCCTGTCACCCCTGTTCCGCTACGCGCGTTGACCGTAGGCTGCGTCCGCTCGGACACCAGCCCACAAGGGAGACCCTCCTCATGTCACCGAGACCGCAGCGGCGGCGCGCGACGCGCAGACTGACGGCCGGAGCGGCGGTGCTCGCCGCCGCTGTCGGCATCACGGCCGCGGCACCGGCCGGCGCCGAACCCGCCGCCTCCGCCTCCCACGCCCGCCACACCGGACACGGCCACGGACACGGCGGGGGCCACGCCGCCCGCACCGTCGACGTGCAGCTGCTCTCCTTCAACGACTTCCACGGCAACCTGGAGCCCCCGCAGGCTCCGCCGGAACCGTCGAGGAGCAGCAGGCCGACGGCAGCAGGAAGAAGATCGAGGCGGGCGGCGTCGAGTACCTGGCCAACGCGCTCCGGACGGCACGCAAGGGCCACCCGTACTCGGTCACCGCGGCGGCCGGCGACATGGTGGGCGCCAGCCCGCTGCTCTCCGGGCTCTTCCACGACGAGCCGACCGTCGAGGCCATGAACAAGCTGGGCCTGGACGTCACCTCCGTCGGCAACCACGAGTTCGACGAGGGCCGCGCCGAGCTGACCCGCCTCCAGAAGGGCGGCTGCCACCCCACCGACGGCTGCTACCAGAAGGGCAAGCGCTTCAAGGGCGCGGACTTCCCGTACCTCGCCGCGAACGTCACCGACGAGAAGACCGGCCGCCCGATCCTCAAGCCGTACACCGTCTGGAAGCACAAGGGCGTCAAGATCGGCTTCATCGGTGTGACGCTGGAGGACACGCCCGGCGTGGTCAGCGCCAACGGCGTCAAGGGGCTGAAGTTCCACGACGAGGCCGAGACCATCGACCGGTACGCCAAGGAGCTGGACCGGCAGGGCGTGAAGTCGATCGTCGCGCTGATCCACGAGGGCGGGCTGCCCGCCTCCACCGCGTACGACTACGACTGCGACAGCCCCGGTCCGGGCGCCGGCATATCCGGGCCGATCGCGGAGATCGCCAAGAAGGTCACGCCGAAGGTGGACGCGCTGGTCACCGGCCACACCCACCAGGCGTACGCGTGCACGGTCCCGGACCCGTCGGGGATGCCGCGCACCGTCACCTCGGCGGCCTCGTTCGGCAAGCTGTACACGGACACCACGCTCACGTACGACCGCCGTACCAAGGACATCGTCCGTACGTCGGTGAAGTCGGCCACCGCGCGCAACCACGTCGTCCACCGCGACCAGCCCAAGGCCGCGGACATGACCGCGCTCATCCAGCGCTGGAACAAGCTCGCCGGGCCGGTGGCGAACAAGCCGGTCGGCCACATCGCCGCCGACATCCCGGGCCGCGGCGCGGCGTCCCCGGAGTCGCCGCTCGGCGACCTGATCTCCGACGCCCAGCTGGAGGCCACCCGGGCCCCGGACAAGGGCGGTGCGCAGCTCGCCCTGATGAATCCGGGCGGCATCCGCTCCGACCTGGCGTACAAGGCGTCCGGGAGCGAGGGGGACGGCGTCGTCACGTACGGCGAGGCGTTCACCGTGCAGCCCTTCACCAACCTGACCAATGTCGTCACCCTCACCGGAGCGCAGCTGCTGACCACGCTCCAGCAGCAGGTCAGCGGCGCGAACCAGGCCTCGCCGAAGATCCTTCAGGTGTCCGAGGGCCTGACCTACACCCTGGACCTGACCAAGGCGGGCGCCGACCGCGTCGTCAGGGACTCGGTCCGCCTCGACGGCGCGCCGCTCGACCCGGCGAAGAGCTACCGCGTCGCCATCAACGAGTTCCTGGCCGGCGGCGGTGACGGCTTCGCCGCCCTGAAGGAGGGCAAGGACAAGTACGTCGGCCCGTCCGACCTGGACGCCCTGACCGCCTACCTCACCGCGCACTCCTCGGCCGACGTGCCGCTGGCGCCGCCGAAGGCGGACCGGGTCAAGATCGTGGAGTAACGGGCACAGATGGCTTCGCGTACGGCCCGGCGGGGTACCACCGCCGGGCCGTGCACGTCCGTTCGGCGACCCGCCCGCCACGGGATGTCCAGAACGAACAGCGCGCCGGCCCCGGCAACTGGCTACCCTCAGCGATCGCGCATCTCTCCTCCGATCCCCCGACGCTCGAAGGACACGCCCATGCCGACGGACTCCCGCCCCCGCACATCCCCCGCACGTCCGCGCACCTTCCCCGCACGTCCCCGTCTGCGCCTGGCCGCCCTCGCGCTGAGCGCCGCGCTTCTGGGCGCCGGAGCCCCCACCGCGTACGCGGCGCTGACCGACGACGACCGGCCGGCGGCCACGGCCGCCGCGGCGCCCCGGAAGACCGTGGAAGGCCGCCCCTACATCGAGACCAGCCTCCTGTTCGGCACCGCCCGCCCGGACGGCGGCCCGCCGGTCACCGACAAGGAGTTCCACGCCTTCGTCGACCAGTTCGTCACGCCGCGCTTCCCCGACGGCCTCACCGTCCAGGACGGTTACGGCCAGTACCGCGACACGCACGGCACGATCGAGCGCGAACGCTCGTACGAGTTGATCCTCCTCTACCCCACCTCCCAGACCGGCCCCAACAACCCCAAGATCGAGCAGATCCGCGCCGCCTACATGAAGCGCTTCGGCCAGGAGTCGGTCGCCCGCATCGACGACCGCGCCCGAGTCGACTTCTGAGGGAGCGACAGTCCGCGCCCGGACCGGCCTTCGCCCCCTACTCCCCCTTGGCCTCCGCCAGGGTGTGCGCGACCAGCGCGTTGGCGTGCCCGTGCCCCATCCCGTGCTCGCCCTTGAGCCAGCCGACCAGCTCCATGTGCCGGCTCAGCGGCGCAGCACGCAGAAGCTCCTTCCACTCGGCTATCGACCGCCCGTACTTCTGCTCGATCGACGGGAAGTAACTGGCCGGTCCCTTAACTGCCGTGGCTGCGTTGTCAGTCATGAGCGAAGTCTGGCACCGACCACTGACAACACCCTTGGCAGCGCGGAAAGGAGGGCAAGCCGCTCTGGTTCGGGCTTGCCCCCTCCGGCCCGGTTCCCGATACGGATGATCGGCCGCCGGACGGGTCAGCGGAAGTCGGCCGCGTGATCGCGGGCCCACTGCTCGAAGGTGCGGGCCGGGTGGCCGGTGACCTGTTGGACGGTGTCGGTGATCGGCGGGGTGGTGCCGACGGTGGTGGCGAAGAGGCCGAAGAGTTCGAGCAGGGCTTCCTTGGGCAGGACCGGTGTCGCGCGCTCCTCGGCCACCTGTTCGGCGGGGGCCACCTCCAGCCGGGTCGGGCGGCCGAGGACACGGCCGATGTCGGCGACCTGTTCCGCCCTGGTGCGGGCCTCCGGGCCGGTGACCACGTACGCCTGGCCGGTGTGGGCGCCCGTACGGTCCAGGAGGGCCACCGCGGCGACGGCGGCGAGGTCGTCCTCGTGCACGGGCGAGGTGACCGCGTCGGGCAGCGGGTCGCGCACCACGCCGCTCTCCCGGATCTCCTCGGCCCACAGCAGCGCGTTGGCGGCGTACGCGCCGCCGCGCACGAAGGTCCATTCCAGGCCGGAGGCCCGGACCGCGCGCTCGGCGACGCTGTGCATACGGGAGACGAAGTTGGCGTCGTCCTCCGGACCGTCGGTGACGGCTATCGAGGAGTTGAGGACGATACGGCGCACGCCGGCCCGTACCGCCGCCCCGACGATCGCCGGGCCCACGGCACCGCCGCCCGCCGCCAGGTTGAGGAACAGCGCGTCGGCGCCGCGCAGGGCCGGTTCGAGCGCGGCCGGGCCGGTGAGGTCCGCCCGTACCGTCTCGGCTCCGGCCGGCAGCCCGGCCCGCTCGGGGTCGCGGGTCAGGGCCCGTACGGAGGCGCCCTCCGCGAGCAGCCGCCCGACCAGACTCCGGCCGATGTTGCCGGTGGCCCCGGTTACTACGATCATCGCTGCGCCCTTTCAGGAGGCGTGGTACGCGTGGTGACGTCCGCGTGCTGACACAGGGGTGCCGTCACTGGTCAACGCCCCGTCGCGGCGGGAATTCCCGGGCGCCGCGGCGGCGTCGGCGGGTTCCGGCCGAGCGGACGGGACAAGCCCGCGTATATCTCACTTACCGCCAGTAGGACTTGCGTTCGAGGGTTGTCGCCATGGTGGGATGTCCTGATGCGCATCCCCACCCGCATACCCTCACCCTCCTCGAACCCCTCCCCCACACCGGACACATCGGAGCCACGGACGACAGCGCAGACGGCAGCGGCGGACCGGCGGTCCCCCACCGCGGCCGCGCGTGACGAACAGGGCAGCACGGGCGACATGGGCAGTACAACCGGTACGGCCGGTACAAGCGGTACCGGCGGCGCGGGCGGTACCGGCGACGCGGGCGGTACGGGCGGTACGGGCGACACCGCCCGGTTCGAGAAGATCAATCCGTACGCGGATCTGGCCGCCCTCGCCGACCCCGAGCCGGAGCCCGACGAGGGCCCGCCGCCCGGCAGGGAGCCGCTCACCCGGCGTACCTACCTCAACGAGCGCGACGACAGCGACGACCCGCTGGGCCTGGGCCTGCGCTCCGACGAGGACGACCCGCACGCCTGGACGCCGCCGAACCACCGCCGCCGCAAGCGCGGGATCAGGCGCTTCGCGGCGGTGTCGAAGACGGTGAAGCTGCTGATCGCGGTCCTGGTGTGTGTGGCGTTCCTCGCGCTGGCGGACCGGTTCGCCGTGCTGTACGCGCAGAACAAGGCCGAGGAGCAGCTGAAGAACTCGCTGCATCTGAACGCCAACCCGGAAGTGGACATCAAGGGCTTCCCCTTCCTGACGCAGGTGCTCGGCAAGCGCCTCGACCAAGTCGACGTCACCGTGCCCGACCTGGCGGCCGACCGGGTGTCGCTGGCCAAGGTCGAGGCGAGCGCGCGGGACGTACGGCTCGACGGCGACCTGCCCGCCTCCATCACCGGCGCGACGGTCGGCACCGTGCGCGGCACCGTCCTGCTGTCGTTCGACGACATGAACCGGGAACTCGGCGCCTCGCAGGTGCGGTTCAGCGAACTGGGGCCCAACTCCGTGCGGGCGGTCGGGCAGCTGCCCATCGCCGGGCACGAGCTGCGCGTACGGGCGGAGGCGCACATCCGGCAGGCCGGGGACCGCGGGATCTCCACCGACATCGGCAAGATGCGCCTGGACATCGCCGACGTGGCCGTCTACCGGCCCGGCACCGGCAAGGAGGAGGGACTGCGGCTGACCCGCAAGGCCGCGGCCGAGGTGAGCCGGCAGGCCGCCAAGGTCAAGTCGCTGCTGGCGGTGCCGGCCATCGCGGAGCGCCTGGGCATCCCGCAGCAGGCTATCGACGACGCGCTGCGCAACGAGAAGAAGCTGCACGAGCTGACCGGCGCGCCGCGTTTCATCGAACAGCTGATGCAGGTCAACCTGGTCGATGTCGTGGTGGACCACCCGTGGCTGCTCCAGAAGGTCGGCATCGACCCGAAGATCCTGGGCGCGCTGTCCGGGCTGACCAAGCCGCAGCTCGCCGACCGGCTGTCGCTGTCCTTCCGGCTGCCGGACACGCCCGGTGACGTGCGGCTGCGGGACATTTCCGTGGAGAAGGACGGGATCCGGGTGAGGATTTCCGGTTCCGGGCTGCCGATCGGCAGCGCCGCGAAGGGCGAGAAGTAGGCCGTGGCCGCGGGGCGCACGCCCCGCGGCGGCCACCGCCACCGGCCACCGCCTACGGCAGGTCCGGCGGTGGCGAAGCCGCTCCCGGCAGGCTCAGGAGGGCTTCCGTGCCGCCGCCCGCCGCCGCCCGCAGCTCCACCGTGCCGCCCACCTGGTAGGCCGTACGCGCCACGATCGACAGTCCGAGGCCGCTGCCGGGCAGACTGCGGGCGGTCGGCGAGCGCCAGAACCGTTCGAAGACGTGCGGCAGTTCCTCCTCGGGGATGCCGGGGCCGTGGTCGCGTACCCGTAGTTCACCCTTGCGCAGGCCGACCTCGACGGCGCCGTCCGCCGCGCTGAACTTCACCGCGTTGTCCAGCAGGTTGACCACCGCGCGCTCCAGGGCCGCCGGCTCCCCCGTACGTACCAGGGGTCCAGCTCGGCGGTGATGTCCAGCGAGGGGCCGCGCAGCCGGGCACGGCGCAGGGCCGAGTCCACGATGTCGTGCAGCGCGACGACCGGTACGGAGGCCGCGCCGCCCGGCCGGGCTTCCGGTGTGCGGGAGAGCTCCTGGAGGTCGCCGATGAGTGCGGCCAGCTCGCCCACCTGCGCCTTCACCGAGGCCAGCAGCGCCTGCTTGTCCTCGGCGGGGAGCTGGCGGCCGGACTGTTCGCTGCGTACCAGCAGGTCGATGTTGGTGCGCAGCGAGGTCAGCGGCGTCCGCAGCTCGTGCCCGGCGTCCGCGATCAGCTGCTGCTGGAGGTCGCGGGAGGAGGCCAGCGCGGCGGTCATGGAGTTGAAGGACCGCGAGAGACGGGCAATCTCGTCCTCGCCCTCGGCGGGGATGCGGATCGTCAAGTCCTCCGTACGGGCGACATGTTCGACGGCTTCGGTGAGCCGGTCGACGGGTTTCAGGCCCGCACGGGCCACCCACAGGCCCGCGGTCGCGGCGCCCAGCACGCCGATGCCGGTGACGATCAGCAGGATCAGCGCGAGCTGCTGGAGCGGGTCGGTGACCGGCGCCATGGGGGCCGCGATGGAGATCGCGAAGCGGTGCCCGCCCTCATCGGTCAGCGGGCCGCGGAAGGGCCGGGTGAGGACCCGCATCTCCTTGCCGTCGTTGGCCCGGGTGGTGTGCAGCGCCTGCTCGGATGCGCCCTTGGCCACCGCCACGTCGGCCTGCTGCACGGGGATGCGGGTCTTCTCCCACCAGGTGCAGACGTTGCCGGCGGCCGTCACGATCTGAACGGTGTACTGGGTGGGCAGTTTCAGCCGGACGTCGTCCGGCACCGGGTTGTTGCAGCGGGCGCCCAGCGCCTGTACGTACTCGGCGGCCACCTCCTGGCCGCTCAGTGTCTCGTCGAGCTGCTCGGTGAGCCGGTCCCGGGTCACCAGCCAGCAGGCGGCGGCCGAGACGGCCACGGCGATCGCGACGGCGACCGCGGTGAGCATGGCCAGCCGGGAGCGCAGCGGGAGCTGCCGGTAGCGGTGCACGGCGCGGGCCTTCAGGCTGGAGCGCGGCCCGGCACCGTCGTCGGGGGACGTGCCGGTGCCCGGGGCCGGGGCGTCGGTCATTCGGCGCCGCCCTCGGCACGCAGTACGTAGCCGACCCCGCGCACCGTGTGCACCAGCCGCGGCTCGCCGCCCGCCTCCGTCTTGCGGCGCAGGTACATGACGTACACGTCCAGGGAGTTGGAGGTCGGTTCGAAGTCGAAGCCCCAGACGGCCTTCAGGATCTGCTCGCGGGTGAGGACCTGGCGCGGGTGCGCGAGGAACATCTCCAGCAGCGTGAATTCGGTACGGGTCAGCTCGACCAGCCGTCCGCCGCGGGTCACCTCCCGCGTCGCCAGGTCCATCCGCAGGTCGGCGAAGGTCAGCGCGTCGCCCTCGGCGGGCTGCGCGCCGGCCGCCGCCGCGTACGAGCTGCGGCGCAAGAGCGCCCGGATACGGGCCAGCAGCTCGTCCAGCTCGAAGGGCTTGACCAGGTAATCGTCGGCGCCCGCGTCCAGTCCGGTGACCCGGTCGCCGACCGTGTCGCGGGCGGTCAGCATCAGGATCGGTACGGTCACGCCGCTCGCCCGCAGCCGGCGGGCGGCCGTCAGCCCGTCCATCCGGGGCATCAGCACGTCCAGCACGATCAGTTCGGGGTCGTACGAGGCGACCTTCTCGACCGCGTCGAGTCCGTCGACGGCCTGCTCGGTGCCGTAGCCCTCGAAGGCGAGGGAGCGTTGCAGCGCCTCCCGGACGGCCGGTTCGTCGTCGACGATCAGGATGCGGGCGGGCTGGTCACCGTGCTCGGCGGGGCTCATCGCTGTGACTACCTCGGGTGTGGGTGCGGGCGGCTGACCGGGGATGGTGCGGTCCAGCATGTCAGCCTCGCACGCCGGCGGCCGGGGTACGTCGCTCGGCACGGTCTGGTCGGTGGTCCGCGGGGCGCCTGGTGCGCGGGGGACGGCGCCGGGGGCGCGGGCGCGCCGGTCATCTCCGCGCGGCGGCCCGGGGCGGCCGGGCCGTACCCGCCGCGGCGCCCCGCTGGGGACGCGGCCGCGCGGCCGTCGCGACCTCCGTGGGGCGCCCGGCGCGGGCCGGCCGCACCCGGGCGTCGGCCTCGGCCAGGTCGAGGGCCAGGTCCAGGTCGGCGGGGCCGGTACGGGTGTCCGCGCCGTGGTCGACGGTCAGTACGCCGGCGCTGTGCCGCTTCTCGCCCGCGCTCCAGGCGATGACGGCGGCGACGGCACGGCGGGCGCGGTGGACCGGAACGGTGATCTTGCTGGCCATGGGGGTCCTCTCGTGCGTGAGGTTCGGGTCGGGGGCGGGGTCCGCCGGCTCAGCTCTTGTCGCTGCCGCCCGCCCGCAGGTTGGCGAGGTCCGCCTTGACGGTGTTGATGGGGATGGCGAAGCCGAGGCCGACGCTCCCCGCCGAGCTGCTGCCCTGCGCGGAACTGGGCGAGTACATGGCCGAGTTGATGCCGATGACCTGGCCCTTCATGTCGATCAGCGCGCCGCCGGAGTTGCCGGGGTTGAGCGCCGCGTCGGTCTGGATGGCCTTGTACGTGGTCTTCGACTGCCCGGTGTCGCCGTTGTACTGCTCGCCGCCGAACTCGAACGGCCAGCCCGGACCGCCCCGCTGCGGCTGCCGCTCCTGGCCGTCGTCCTTGGGGACCGTCACATCGCGCTTGAGGGCGGAGACGATGCCGCTGGTGACCGATCCGGTGAGCCCTTCGGGGGAGCCGATGGCCACGACCTCGTCGCCGACCGCCAGGTTGTCGGAGTCGCCGAGCGAGGCGGTGGTGAGGTTCTTGGCGCCCTTGACCTTGAGCAGGGCCAGGTCCTTGTCCGGGTCGGTGCCCACCACGTCGGCCTGCTTCTTGCTGCCGTCGCTGAAGGTGACCTCGACCGAGGAGGCGCCGGCCACCACGTGGTTGTTGGTGACGATCTCGCCGTCCGGGGTGATGACCACGCCGGAGCCGGTGGACTCGCCCTTCGCCGTCCGCGCCTTGATCTCGACTATCGCGGGGGTGACGGCCTTGGCCACCGCGGAGACGCTGCCGCTGCTCTTGGCGGAGCCCGCGTTGACGGCCGGGGTGGTGGTACTGGCCTGCGGCCGGTCGGTGGCGCTGCCGATGAGGGCGGCGCTGCCGCCGCCGATCAGACCGGAGGCGAGTGCCACGGCCGCGATCAGCGCGACGGGGCGGCGGGCCCGGCGGCGCGGCGCGGGGGCGCCGGTGCCGGTGCCGTCGGGGCCTCCCGGGCCGCCCGGCCCGCCCGAGCCGCCGAAACCGGCGTCGCCGCCGGGGGCGCCGGGGCCCGCGGGGGCGGCCGCCGCCGGCTGCGGTGCGGCGTACGGCGGGTGGGGCGGCGGTGCCGGGTAGCCCGTCCCGCTCGTCCCGCCCTGCGCCTGCGGCCCGTGGGCGTAACCCTGGTGCTGAGGAGTCTCGTCGCCACTGCGGCGGTAGGTTTCGGTCATGTACCCGACTGTGCGAGCTGACCATGAGAACCGTCTGAGAACGCCCTGAGAGGCCCGACAGAAGTAGGTATGCCCGGTGTAAGGAAGGTCAGCTACGGGCGGCGCGCTCGGCGGCCGGCACCGCGCCGGCGGCGGCCGGGCCGCAGCCGCACGATCCCCGTACCACCAGCCTGGCCGGGAACAGCCGCAGCCGCTCGCGCCGCGACCCGACCACCCGCAGGCCGTCGTCCAGCACCAGGTCGACCGCCGCCCGCGCCATCGCCTCCCGGTCGGAGGCGACCGTGGTCAGCGGCGGGTCGGTCAGCGCGGCTTCCTTGACGTCGTCGAAGCCGGCCACCGCCAGTTCACCCGGTACGTCGATGCGCAGCTCGCGGGCGGCCCGCAGGACGCCGATCGCCTGGTCGTCGGTGGCGCACATGATGGCCGGCGGGCGGTGCGGGCCGGCGAGCAGGTCCAGGGCGACCTGGTACGCGTCGTAGCGGTTGTACGGCGCCTGGAAATAACGCCCTTCGAGCGACTTTCCGGACTCCTCCATCGCCCGGCGCCAGCCCTCCAGGTGGTCGGTCACCGGGTCGCCGGACTTCGGGGTCTCCTCCGTGCCGCCGAGGAAGGCGACGTACGGATGGCCGTGCTCCAGCAGATGCCGGGTCGCCAGCTGCGCGCCGCCGACGTCGTCCGTCATCACGGCCACGTCGTCGATGGCGTCCGGCCGCCGGTGCAGCAGCACCACCCGGGCGTCCCAGGCGTCGATCTCGGCCGCCGCGTGCTCGCTGGGGCCCTGGCTGATCAGGATCAGCCCGGCCACCCGCATCCCCAAAAAAGCGCGCAAATAGTGCACTTCGCGCTCGTCGAGGTAGTCGGCGTTGCCGACCAGGACCATCTTTCCGCGCTCCGCGGCAGCCTGCTCGACGGCGTGCGCCATCTCCGCGAAGAACGGCTGCCGGGTGTCCGGCACGATCAGTCCTATGAGGTCCGTGCGCCGGGACGCCATCGCCTGGGCGACCCGGTCCGGGCGGTACCCCAGCTCCTTGATCGCGGCGAGCACCCGCTCGCGCGTGGCCGGGGCGACCGGCCTCGGTCCGTTGTTGATGACGTAACTCACCACGGCGGTCGAGGTACCCGCCAGTTTTGCCACATCATCCCGCGTCACCTTGGCCACGCGCGGCAGTCTACGCGGGTGGCCTCAGCTCTTGGCAGGCCGAGCCACGGCGGCTTCCTCCCGGCACCGGCGCGCGAGGGTGCGGAAGGGCGCGCGCCCGCGCCCGCGCCGTCCTCGGGACCGCCGCCGTTCGCCGGGGCCCTGCCGCCGCGCCGGTCCTGCGGCGCCTTGTCCTCCGCCGCGCGCTCGGGCTTCTCCGGCGTGACGAAGCGGTAGCCGACGTTGCGTACGGTGCCGATCAGCGACTCGTGCTCGGGGCCCAGCTTCGCCCGCAGCCGCCGTACGTGGACGTCGACCGTGCGCGTACCGCCGAAGTAGTCGTAGCCCCAGACCTCTTGGAGCAGCTGGGCGCGGGTGAAGACCCGGCCCGGGTGCTGCGCCAGGTACTTCAGCAGCTCGAACTCCTTGAAGGTCAGGTCCAGGACCCGGCCCTTGAGCTTGGCGCTGTAGGTCGCCTCGTCCACCGACAGGTCGCCGTTGCGGATCTCCATCGGACTGTCGTCGACGGTGATCTGCTGGCGCCCCATGGCCAGCCGCAGCCGGGCCTCGACCTCGGCGGGGCCCGCGGTGTCGAGCAGCACGTCGTCGATGCCCCAGTCCGCGGTGACGGCGGCCAGACCGCCCTCGGTCACCACCAGCACCAGCGGACAGCCGGGCCCGGTGGACCGCAGCAGCTGGCACAGCGACCGCACGTGCGGCAGGTCGCGCCGGCCGTCGATCAGTATGACGTCGGCCCCGGGGGTGTCCACCAGGGCCGGTCCCTCGGCGGGAGCGACCCGGACGCTGTGCAGCAGCAGGCCGAGCGCGGGGAGCACCTCCGTCGAGGGCTGGAGGGCGTTGGTCAGGAGCAGCAGCGAACTCATCGCCGACCACCCGCCCGGGTCCCGGCCGGCCGTTTACCGCCCTTGTTGTCCTGCACGCTTCGCTCGCCCATTACGTCTGGTTCCTCCTCGGTCCCTGCGAACGGGGCCCCTCCCATGCCCGTCCTGGCCATGGGGGCGTATGCGGCACTGCTTCGTACGGGTGGCTCCCCGGGGCCGTTCAGGGCCCTGTGGAGCGCCGGTGTGCTCATTCGCGCGTGAACGCGGGTGAAAGCACAAAAGGACCCGGGGGCAACGCTGCCCGGATCCTTCTTGCCCAGCAGAATAGCCCACATGACTTCCGGACCCGAGGCGGTTTTTGCGCGATCTTGTGTTCCGTCGATCACAACGAGTGGCCGGCGCACGTCCTTGTTGACGGCGGACGGGGTCCGGATCGACGCCGTTCACACGCCCCGGCGCGCCCCCTCGGACACCCCTGCGGACAGCCTGGCCGTCGTCCTCGCGCACGGCTTCACCGGAGCGCTGGAGCGGCCCGCGCTGCGCCGTGCGGCCGCGGTCTTCGCCCAGCGTGCGGGCGTGATCACATTCTCCTTCCGGGGCCACGGGCGGTCCGGCGGGCGCTCCACGGTCGGCGACCGCGAGGTGCTGGACCTGGCCGCGGCGGTCGGCTGGGCGCGCGCCCTGGGCTACCGCCGGGTCGCGACCGTGGGCTTCTCCATGGGCGGCTCGGTCGTCCTGCGGCACGCCGCGCTCTACGGAGGGGCGCGCGAGGGGCGCACGGATGCGCATACCGACACGGTGGTGTCGGTGAGTGCTCCCGCGCGGTGGTTCTACCGCGGTACGGCTTCGATGCGCAGGCTGCACTGGGTGGTGACGCGGCCCACGGGGCGCCTGGTGTCGCGCCTGGGGCTGCGCACCCGTGTCCACCCGGAGGACTGGGACCCCGTACCGCTGTCCCCTGTGGCGGCCGTCCCGCGGATCACACCCACCCCGCTGCTCGTCGTGCACGGCGACCGGGACCCGTACTTCCCGCTGGACCACCCCCGGATGCTCGCCGCGGCCGCCGACCCGGCGACCAGCGAGCTGTGGCTGGAGCGCGGCTTCGGCCACGCGGAGAACGCGGCCCCCGGGGAACTCCTCGAACGGATCGCGGCCTGGACGGCCGAACGGGTGGCGGAACAGGCGGCATGATCATGACGGCGGCCCGTACCGGTACGGTACGGGCCGCCGCTCACCGTGCCTCAGGCACCGGCCCTCACTCCGACTCCACCTCCGCCAGCGGCTCGGCGAACTGCGCCGCGTACAGCTTCGCGTAGGCGCCGTCCGCCGCCAGCAGCGCGTCGTGCGTGCCCTGCTCCACGATCGCGCCGGACTCCATGACCAGGATCAGGTCCGCGTCGCGGATGGTGGACAGCCGGTGCGCGATCACGAAGCTGGTGCGGCCGGTGCGCAGCTGCGCCATGGCGTGCTGGATGAGCACCTCGGTACGGGTGTCGACCGAGCTGGTGGCCTCGTCCAGGACCAGGATCGCCGGCTCGGCGAGGAACGCCCGGGCGATGGTGATCAGCTGCTTCTCGCCCACCGAGACGTTGTCGCCCTCGTCGTCGATGACGGTGTCGTAACCGTCGGGCAGGGTCCGCACGAAGCGGTCCACGTGGGTGGCCTTCGCCGCCTCGATTATCTTGTCCATCGAGGTGCCCTCGGGGGCGCCGTAGGCGATGTTCTCCGCGATGGTGCCGCCGAAGAGCCAGGTGTCCTGGAGGACCATGCCGATGTGCGAGCGCAGCCCCTCCCGGCTCATCGCCTGGATGTCCACGCCGTCCAGGGTGATCCGGCCGCCGCGCACCTCGTAGAACCGCATCAGCAGGTTGACCAGCGTGGTCTTGCCCGCGCCGGTCGGGCCGACGATCGCCACCGTCTGGCCCGGGTGGACGGCCAGCGACAGGTCGTCGATGAGCGGCTTGTCGTCCTCGTAGCGGAAGGAGACGTCCTCGAAGACGACATGGCCGCTGACGTGCTCGGGGCGCTGCGGCCGGGCGTCGTCCGGCTCCTGCTCCTCGGCGTCCAGCAGCTCGAAGACCCGCTCCGCCGAGGCGACACCGGACTGCACCATGTTCGCCATCGAGGCGACCTGGGTGAGCGGCTGGCTGAACTGCCGGGAGTACTGGATGAACGCCTGCACGTCGCCGATGGACAGCGCGCCGGAGGCGACGCGCAGGCCGCCGACCACCGCCACCAGGACGTAGTTCAGGTTGCCGATGAACATCATCGCGGGCTGGATGATCCCGGAGATGAACTGGGCCTTGAACCCCGCCTCGTACAGCGCGTCGTTCTGCTTGCGGAACAGCTCGGCGGACTCCTTGTGGCGGCCGAAGACCTTGACCAGGGAGTGGCCGGTGTACATCTCCTCGACGTGCGCGTTGAGCTTGCCGGTGGTCTTCCACTGCTCCACGAACTGGGGCTGCGCCCGCTTGCCGACCTTGGTGGCGACGAGCACCGAGACCGGCACCGTGACCAGCGCGACCAGGGCCAGCAACGGCGAGATCCAGAACATCATCGCCAGCACGCCGACGATGGTCAGCAGCGAGGCGACGATCTGGCTCAGGGTCTGCTGGAGCGTCTGCGCGATGTTGTCGATGTCGTTGGTGGCGCGGGAGAGGACCTCGCCGCGCGCCTGCTTGTCGAAGTAGCGCAGCGGCAGCCGGGCCAGCTTCTCCTCGACCTGCTCACGCATCCGGAAGACGGTCCGCTGCACGACACGGGTGGCGATCCGGGCCTGGACGAAGCCGAAGAACGAGGCGCCGAGGTAGATCAGGAAGACCCACAGCAGGACCACGCCGACGGCGTCGAAGTCGATGCCCTGGCCGGGCACGACGGGCATGGTGCCGAGCATGTCGGCCAGCCCGTTCTCGCCCTGCGCCCGCAGGTGCGCGACGGCCTCGGCCCGGCTGATGCCGCCGGGCAGCTGCCGGCCGACGACGCCCGCCATGATCAGGTCGGTGGCGTGGCCGAGGATCTTGGGGGCGATCACGGACAGCGCGACGCTGAGCAGGCCCAGCGCCAGCGCCACCCAGATGACCGCCCGTTCGGGCCTCATCTGCCGCAGCAGCCGCAGACTGGAGCCCTTGAAGTCCATGACCTTCTCGGTGGGCTGGCCGCCCATCATGCGCGCGGGCCCGGCGGCCGGCGCGGGGCCGCGCTGCTGCGGGGCCTTCTGGCTGCTCACGCCGCCTCCTGCTCGGTGAGCTGGGACAGGACGATCTCCCGGTAGGTCTCGTTGTCCGCCATCAGCTCGGTGTGCGTGCCGGTGCCGACCACCCGGCCCTCGTCCAGGACGACGATGCGGTCGGCGCCGCGGATCGTGGAGACGCGCTGGGCGACGATGACGACGGTGGCCCGGCCGGTCTCCCGGGACAGCGCGGCCCGCAGGGCGGCGTCCGTGGCGTAGTCCAGGGCCGAGAAGGAGTCGTCGAAGAGGTAGATCTCCGGTTTGCGCACCAGCGCCCGGGCGATGGCCAGGCGCTGCCGCTGCCCGCCGGAGACGTTGCCGCCGCCCTGGGCGATCGGCGCGTCCAGGCCGCCCTCCATGCGTTCGACGAAGTCCCGGGCCTGCGCGGTCTCCAGCGCGTGCCACAGTTCCTCGTCGGTGGCGTCCGGGTTGCCGTAGCGCAGGTTCGTCGCGACGGTCCCGGAGAAGAGGTACGGCTTCTGGGGTACGAGGCCGATGGCGGTGGCCAGCGTCTCGGGGGCGAGGGTGCGGACGTCCACGCCGTCCACGAGGACCGCGCCGCCCGTCGCGTCGAACAGCCGCGGCACCAGCCCCAGAAGGGTGGACTTGCCGCTGCCGGTCGAGCCGATGACGGCGGTGGTCTCACCGGGGCGGGCGACCAGCGAGACGTCCTTGAGGACCGGCTCCTCGGCACCCGGGAAGCGGAACTCGACGTTCCGAAGTTCCAGTTCGCCGTGCCGGCGCAGCTCGGTGACCGGCTGCTCCGGCGGGGTGACGCTGGTGTCGGTGGCCAGCACCTCCTGGATGCGCTCGGCGCAGACCTCGGCGCGCGGCAGCATCATCACCATGAACGTCGCCATCATGATCGACATGAGGATGTACATCAGATAGCTGAGGAAGGCGGTCAGCGCGCCGATCTGCATCCCGCCGCTGTCGATACGGTGCCCGCCGAACCACACGACGGCCACGCTCGACACGTTCACCACCAGCATGACCAGCGGGAACATCAGCGACATCAGCCGGCCGGCGCGCAGCGACACGTCGTACAGGTCGTGGTTGGCGCCCGCGAAACGCTCGCGCTCGTACCCGTCCCGGACGAAGGCCCGGATGACCCGTATACCGGTGATCTGCTCGCGCAGCACCCGGTTGACGGTGTCGATCCGGTCCTGCACCCCGCGGAACAGCGGACGCATCCGCCGGGTGACCAGCGAGACGAGGATCGCCAGCACCGGGACGATGACCAGGATCAGGCCGGACAGCGGCACGTCCTGGTTGAGCGCCATCACCACGCCGCCGACGCACATGATGGGCGCCGCCACCATCATCGTGAACGTCATCAGGACCAGCATCTGGACCTGCTGCACGTCGTTGGTGGTGCGGGTGATCAGGGACGGCGCGCCGAACCTGCCCACCTCGCGGGAGGAGAAGGACTGCACCCGGTCGAAGACGGCGGCCCGGATGTCACGGCCCAGTGCCATGGCCGTGCGGGCACCGAAGTAGACGGCGCAGACCGAGCAGGCGATCTGCAGCAGGGTCACGGCGATCATGACCCCGCCGAGACGCAGGATGTAGCCCATGTCCCCCTTGACGACACCGTTGTCGATGATGTCGGCGTTCAGGGTGGGCAGGTAGAGGGTGGCCAGCGTCTGGACGAGCTGGAGCAGCACGATCAGGGATATGGGGCGCATATGGGGCCGCAGATGCGCCCGCGCCAATCGGACCAACACCGTTCGAGCCTATGCGAGCCCTTGCCCGCGGCAATCGAATTTCCCCGCACCACTCGAACGAAGCAGGAGGTTTTGCCAGAACTTGTCCGGACAGCCGCCGAACTTGCCCGGAACGGTACCCGCCGCGGCGTACGCCATCATGGAAGCCTCTGACGACGCACGACGAACGACGATGAAGAGGCCGCCGTGACAACAACTGGCACCGTGCGCTACTGGGCCGCGGCGAAGGCCGCCGCCGGCACCGCCGAGGAGCCGTACGCGGCGGCGACACTCGCCGAGGCACTGGCCACGGCACGCGAGCGGCACGCCGCGAACCCCGAGTTCGCCCGCGTCCTGCTGCGCTGCTCGTTCCTGGTGGACGGCGACCCGGTCGGCGGCCGCGACCACGCGGCCGTCCGGCTGGCCGAGGGCGGCACCGTCGAGGTCCTGCCGCCGTTCGCGGGAGGATGAGCGAGACCATGAGCGAGAACCAGCCGCAGAACCCGTACGGGTCCTACGACCCGTACCAGCCGCAGGACCAGCGGCAGCAGCCGCAGCAGCCCGCGCACCCGCAGCAGGCCGCCGCGGATCCGCAGGCGCCGTACGACGCGCACGGGTCCTACGGGTCCGGCGACGCGTACGGGACGCCGGCCCCGCAGTCGTACGGCGGTCACAGCGGTCACGGCGGCGCGTACGGCCAGGCGCCGCAGCAGGGCTACGGACAGCAGCCGCAGCAGCCGTACGAGCACCAGGCGTACGGGACCCCGCCGTACGGCCAGCAGCAGCCCCCGCAGCAACACCCCCAGCAGACCTACGACGCCTACGGACGTCCGCAGCAGAGCGCCTGGCCCGCGGCTGCCGGACAGCAGCAGCAGTCCGGCCAGTACGGACAGCAGGGCCAAACCGGTCAGGCCGGCCAGTACGGACAGCAGAATCAGTACGGGCAGCAAGGCCAAGGCGGCCAGTACGGACAGCAGAGCCAGGGCGGCCAGTACGGACAGCAGGGCCAGGCCGGCCGGTCCGGCCAGTACGCCACTGGGCCGGGCGGCCGTCCCGCCTACGGGCAGACCTCCCCCGGAGCCACCTCGTACGGATCCGACGCTTACGCCACGGGCGACGACCGGGACGGCCCGCAGACCCAGACCTGGACGGCGCCGACCTGGGACACCAGCGTCCAGCTGCCCGTCGTGGGCGGCCCGGACCCGGGTGGCCCCGGCCCGTCCGCACCGGACCCGTCCGCCGCCGAAGAGACCGCGTACCTGCCGAAGCAGATCCCGGAACCGGCCACCGCCCGCGCCCCGCAGCCGCAAACCCAGTCCCGTGCGCAGTCCCGGCACCGGGGCGCGCCGGAGCCCGAGCGGCCCGCGGCCGAGCCGGCGCCCGACCTGTCGCGGCTCGCGCCCAACCAGCGCGCCCGCGCCGAGGGCCGCTCGCCGATCATCCCGCCCGGCCTGCAACCCGCCGCCGTCACCGCCGTACTGGCCCTGCTCCTCGCCTTCGCCGCGCCGCTGCCCCAGGTGGCCCTGGCGGTGCCGGTGGTGCTCCTCCAGGCCGTCACCGCGGCGGGCTGGTTCCGCCTCAACGGCATGTGGCCCGCCCGGCAGGGCATCGCCCTCGCCTTCCTGGCGGGCGTGACCACCGACATCGCGCTGCTGGCCACCGCACGCGACCAGGCGCCCGTGGTCGCCATCGGCACCCTCGGCGTCTGGTGCCTGTTCGTCCTCGTCCTCCAGCTGCGCAACCGCAGCAGCGCGGACGAGCGGATGTACGCGCTGACCGCCGGCCTCACCTCCACCGCCCTGGTGGTCCTGGCCGCCGGGCAGCTGGCCGCCACGAAGAACGCCGTGACGGTGGGCTGCGTCGCGGTAGCGGTGACCGCCCTCGCCCGCGCGCTGCCGCTGCCGTCGGCCGCCTCACTGGTCGTCGCCCTGCTCGGCGGCGCCGGCGCGGGCATCGCGGCCGGCCAGCTCACCGGCCTAGGCGCGTCCGGCGCCCTGCTGGGCCTGGTCGCCGGCGGCTGCGCCCTGATCGGCCTCCGGGTGGCCAGCTACGACTACCCGTCCCGCTTCGTGCACATGACGGCGGGCGTCGCCCTGCCGCTGACGCTGGCGGCCCCGGCGATCTACGTACTGGGGCGGGCGCTGGCCTGAGAGGCGGCTGTCGTGGGCGGGCCCGGTGGTGATCACGGGCCCGCCTTTGGTTGTTCGCCGGGCTGGCGTGGGCTGCGCGTCACTGGGCTGGAGTGGGCCGCGCGTCGCCGGGCGGGCGTCGGCCGCGCATGGCCGGGCGGGCATGGGCCGCGCATCGCCGGGCGGGCATGGGCCGCGCATCGCCGGGCGGGCATGGGCCGCGCATCGCCGGGCTCACGTCGGCGTCGCATCGCCGGGCTCACGTCGGCGTCGCATCGCCGGGCTCACGTCGGCGTCGCATCGCCGGGCTCACGTCGACCGCGCGCCCTACGGGGCGATCGCACACATTCCCCCACCGGGGGTTTACCCAGGCGTAGCCGCGCCGAAGCGCACGCCGTGCGGCCGAACCGAACCGGGGCCAGCCGGCCCGCCCGCCATACGGGACGCTCACCCACATTCCCCCACCGGGGGTTTACCCAGGCGTAGCCCCGCCGAAGCTCACACGGCGAGACACCGCGGGACACCGCGGGACGCCGCGAGACACCGCAGGACCCCGCAGGGCACAGCGGGACGCCACGGGACGCCACGGGGCGCCGCGAGACGCAGCGGGACGCCGCGGGACGCCGCGGGACACCCCGGCCGCCGACCGGAAAAGGCACCGCCCCCCATGGTCCGGTTAGGCTCGCACGCATCCGACCGGGGGCCTGACCCGGAAAAACCGGGCCGATTTCGGCCCCACGCCTGGGGGTAGTGGTTCGATGCGCGCACTGCGAGTGCTGTTGGTGATCGTCGTGATACTCGGCGGCCTGTTCGTGGCCGCCGACCGGATCGCCGTGAACTTCGCCGAGGACAAGGCCGCTGACAAGATCCGCAGCAGCCAGGGCCTGGACCGTACGCCGGAGGTGTCGATCACCGGCTTCCCGTTCCTGACCCAGGTCGCGGGCCGCAGCCTGGACCAGGTGGACGCCAGGATCGACGGTCTGAACGCCACCGCCGAGGGCCACACGCTGCGCATCCAGGAGCTGTCGGCGCAGTTCCACGACGTGAAGCTGACCAGCGACTACACCTCGATCGAGAGCGCCGCGAGCGCCACCGGCGAGGCCCGTATCTCCTACGCGGACCTGACCACCGCCTCGGGCAAGAACGTCAAGGTGAGCTACGGCGGCGAGAAGAACGGCAAGAGCCAGGTGAAGATCTCCCCGAACCTGCCGAACCTGCCGATGCTGAACTCGCTGGAGGTCACCGGCACGGTGAGCGTGGTCAACGGCGACACCGTCCGGCTGCGCGCCGACACCCTCCCGGCCCTCTGCTCCCAGCTGTCCGCCTGCCGGAACCAGGTCCGCGCGCAGACCGACCACGAGTGGAAGCTGGACCGGCTGCCCGGCGGTCTGAAGCTGGACAAGGTGGTCTCGACACGGGAGGGCATCTCGATCTCGGCCAGCGGCAAGGACGTCAAGCTGCCCGGCTGATCCGTCCGGACTCCGCCCGGCCGGGGCGCCCCCACCCCCGGCCACCGGAAACGGTACGAATCGCCACCAATCACCCGCCCGTCCGCACACTGAGACATCCCGTCCCGTACGCCAGACTCCTCCCGGCGCGCAGGCCACGGCAACACGCCCCGCGCGCCCCTCGCACCACCCCTCCGTACCGCCATACGGACGGCCACGTCTCAGCATGCGACACGCCGGTGACACGTACCGCCGCCCCTCCCTACGATCGGTCGCATGCAGAGCTCTCTGAGCGGTTCCCGTTCGCGGGGACAGGCGAACCTCACGAAGCGGCGGGCAGTCGACCTGTGCCGCGTCGCCGCCATGCTCTGTCGCACTGCCTGACGGGCGGCCTCTTTTTCCCCGTCTCCGCCCGGCCCGCTGAGGCCACACCCGCACTTCCCCCACGCAGCGCCGCGTCCCTCGCCCGCAGCGCGCACCGGCGTACGCGTGCCCCGTAACTGCCCCGGAGGAGAACAACATGAGCCGTAGCGACGTCCTGGTGGACGCCGACTGGGTCGAGGCCCACATCGACGACCCGAAGGTGGTCCTCGTCGAGGTCGACGAGGACACCTCGGCCTACGACAAGAACCACATCAAGAACGCCGTCCGCATCGACTGGCAGAAGGACCTCCAGGACCCGGTGCGCCGCGACTTCGTCGACCAGGCGGGCTTCGAGAAGCTGCTCTCCGGGAAGGGCATCGCCAACGACGACACCGTCGTCCTCTACGGCGGCAACAACAACTGGTTCGCCTCGTACGCCTACTGGTACTTCAAGCTCTACGGCCACGACAGCGTCAAGCTGCTCGACGGCGGCCGCAAGAAGTGGGAGCTGGACTCCCGCGACCTGGTCGACGGCTCGCAGGTGCCGAACCGTCCGCGGACCGACTACAAGGCGAAGGCCCAGGACACCTCCATCCGCGCCTTCCGTGACGACGTCGTCGCCGCGATCGACGATCTGAACCTCGTCGACGTGCGCTCCCCCGACGAGTTCAGCGGCAAGCTGCTCGCCCCGGCGCACCTGCCGCAGGAGCAGTCGCAGCGCCCCGGCCACGTGCCCAGCGCCCGCAACATCCCGTGGTCGAAGAACGCCAACGACGACGGCACCTTCAAGTCGGACGACGAGCTCAAGGCGCTCTACGAGACCGAGAACGTGGACCTGGCGAAGGACACCATCGCCTACTGCCGCATCGGCGAGCGCTCGGCGCTCACCTGGTTCGTGCTGCACGAGCTGCTCGGCCAGTCCAACGTCAAGAACTACGACGGCTCCTGGACCGAGTACGGCTCGCTGGTCGGCGTGCCGATCGAGCTCGGCGCCGCCAAGTAGGCGCACCGGCGCAGTACCGCCACCCCGCACCCCTCAACTCACCAAGGACGACTCATATGTGTGGAGCACAGGCCGGCGGCCCGGACGCTTCGACGATCAAGCCGGGCGAGACCACGATCCAGGGCAGCGTGACCCGCGACGGCCAGCCCGTCACCGGTTACGTGCGCCTGCTGGACAGCACCGGCGAGTTCACCGCCGAGGTCCCCACCTCGGCGACCGGGCAGTTCCGCTTCTACGCGGCCGAGGGCACCTGGACGCTGCGCGCCCTGGTGCCGGGCGCGACCAAGGACCGTACCGTCGTCGCGCAGCACGGCGGTCTCGCGGAGGTCACCATCGCCGTCTGACGGCGTACGCACACGTACGCGCGTACGGCCGACGGGCCGCACCCCAGGGGTTGGACGCCTTGGCCGGGGTGCGGCCCGCCGCGCTTCCCAGCCACCGCCGCCGGATCTACGGTGGAACCATGTCCGCGCACCAGCGTCCGCCCGCGCAGCGCCGGCACCGCCGGTACTTCGTCCTGATGGGCGTGTGCATCGCCCTGTTCGTCCTGGCCTGGGGCGTGGTACGGCTGTGGTCCGTGCCGGCGGCCGTGGCGATGTGTGTGATCGCCATGGTCATCCCGCCGTTCGCGGCGATCATCGGCAACCGGCGGGAGCCGGGTGAGCGCTGGTGGGACGAGTCGGGCGATCCGGAGTCGGACCGGTGGTGGCGCGAGATCGACGACCACCGCCCCGGGCCGGGCTCCGGGTCCGGTTCCGGCTCGGGCCGCCGCTGAGCCGCGGCCCGGACCGTCGGCGGCCCGCGCCGCTGAGCCGCGTCCTCAGTAGACGAGCGCCTGCACCCCGTCCGGCATGATCTCGCTCACGAACACCTGGGCCCCGGCGATCCGGGCGCCCTCGATGAGGTCCTTCTCCTCGATGTCCCGGCGGGCCGCGCACTGCGTGCACACGGTGATCGTGCCGCCGCCCGCCACGATCGAGTCGATCAGGTCCGGCAGTGGCGCCGCGTGCGGCAGCTCGAACTCCGCCGCGCGCCCCGGCAGCGCGAACCACGCCGACTCCCCGGTCAGCCACAGCGAGACGTGCACACCGCTGGCCACGGCCACCGCCGCCACCGTGAACGCCTGCGAGCACCGCTCGGGGGCGTCAGCCCCCGCCGTCACCTTGATCACCAGCTTCTTCGCCATACGGCCACTTTAGAGCGCTTGCCAACGCAACCTTTCGGCCCCGCAGTTGGTCAGGTGTCCGACCTACACACGATCTTTGATGGGGGCCGCGTGCAGCCGGATCGTCCTGACCAGCCACCCCGCCCGGGGTTACGCCACCGCTTCGCGGGCCGTACGCGCCCGCTGATCGCCCTGGGCGCCGCGCTCGGCGTCGTCGGCGGCGTGGCCACGGGCTACGCCGTCCAGTACGGGCGGCCGCCCACACCGCTGCCGCCGTTGGCGGCGGGCGTGGCGGCGCAGCCGTCGCAGACGGCCGGGGACGCGGTGGCACGGCCGGCGGCCGCACCGTGGGCCGACGGTGACCTGGAGACGCTGCTGGCGCCGCGGCCGGAGGGGCGACGGCCGAGCGGGACAGCCGTCGTCAGCTGCGCCTGGACGAACTCGCCGAGCTGTACGAGGACGCCACCGGGCCGTTCAAGAGGTTGGCCGAAGGCGGCTTCCGGCGGGCCGTGATGGACGAGTGGCACCGCGGCAGCCTCACCGTCCGCACCATCCTGTACCAGTTCCGCGACACGAACACCGCGATGGCCGCGCGCTACGTGCGGACGGGGGTGGAGGAACAGCGGAAGTGGTTCGGTGTCGACGTGAAACTGTCCGGGACCGCTACCGGGGAACTGCGCGTGCACGACGAAACGGTGGAGAGCCTGGACGGCGAGCCCGTGTACCAGGCCCACGCCCTGGCACGGCGCGGCGGCGTCGTCATGGAAATGATCTTCCAGGACACCGCACGGGTCGACAAGAACACCGCGAAAACGCTGGCCGAGCGGCAGCTCGACCAATTGCGGAAGGCCCCCGCGCGGACATCGCAGCCCACCGCCGAAGGCACGGGCGCCGCCGCACTCCGTGCCGAGATGCTGCCCGCCCGAGGCGGCCCCGGCAACGGTCCCGACACGGGCCGGTTCCGCGACGACGCCCTGTACGGCCCCGCGCGGTCGGTCTTGCTGGCGTCGGAACTGCTCAGAGTGCTCCCCGACGGCCCCAGGAACGCCTTCGCCACCGCATTCCGCCGCCACGGCGCCACGGAGTCGGCCGTACGGACGTACCCGGGCGCCGACCAGATCCGGGAAGTCCAGCTCATCCGCCTCAAGGCAGGCGGGGCGGGGAACGGTCCGGCAGACCTCGCCGCCGCGCTCGTGGGGGACGGCGTCCGCGAGGGGCCCCGGGTCCCGGGCCACCCCGATGCGCGCTGTGTCCTGCCCGAACGGCCGGGCGCCGCATCGACGGCATCGATGCTGTGCGCCGGCCATGCGAAGGGGATCCTGGTCCTCTTGACCGTGTACGGACCGAACGAACTGGACACCACGCAGGGCGCCCGCCAGCTCTCCCGGCAACTCGACCGTCTCGCCGCGCACGGAGGCACCGCATGACCGAGAACAGTGCACCGGCCGAGGAGGGGGCAGACGCCGCCCCGGACTCCTGCCCCGCCTTGTGGCCGCCGTCGCGGTCTGTGCCGTCCTCGGCACCGGCATCGCCTACGGGATCACCTCGGCCGACCGTACCGACCTGCCCGGCCTGGGCACGCCGGACGACGGCCGCTGGACGTACCCGGAGCAGCACCGGCCGCCGCTGCCCCGGGGCGCCTCGGCCCCCTTCGCCGGCCAGGCCCTCTCCGATCGCGGCATCCACCACGCCGAGCTCGGCGCGCTGCGCCTGTCCGCCCCCGAGGACGCCACGGTGGATCTCGACAAGAAGAGCGGGGAGGGCACGCCGGACGCCGCTCCCTTCACCGGGGAGTACGCGGCTCCGTACAACGATCTGCTGCGGCGACACCTGGCCGACTACGCCCCGCGGCGCACCGCCTCGCGAGGCTGGACCATGCCGGACGGCACCCGGTCCCGGGTACACCTGCTCCAGTTCGACAGCGCCGCGGTGGCCGAGTTCTTCCGGCTGACCGTGCTGAGCGACGTGCGCGGCCCGGCCGTCTTCCTACGGGACGCACAGACCGTCGGACGGGACCACGCGTACGAGAAGGCCGTGCCGAAGGTAGCGGGCTCGGCCATCGGCGGCTGGTCCGGGTCCGGGGCGGAGCTCTACAAGGAGACGGGTTCCGAAGGCGCTCTCTCGGTGCGGTACGCCTACCTGTCCGCCGGCGACACCATCGCCCTGGTCGTCCACTCCCGCCCCGGCGGCACCGTACCGACGGCCTTCTACCAGTCCGTCGCCCTCCAGCAGCATCTCCTGAGCTGAACCGGCGGCGCCGGGTCTCCCGGGGGCGTCAGGCACCCGGGCGCCCGGCGGGACCGACCTCACAGCGCCGCCACCGAGCACGCCGACTAGACTCGCTTCCGGTCCGTAACACCTCACTCCGTCCGAGGAGCGCGCTCGTGCTTGAGGCAGTCTTCACCACCCTGCTCGTCCTGGTCGCCGTCGGCGTCGTCGCCTTCGCCGGGCTGACCTGGAAGAAGCTGTACCAGGGCCAGCGCTAGACCCACCGAACACACCAGACTTCCCCCGACACAGATCGCCTGAGCTGATGATCGAGATCCCGTCCGACCTGAACCCGGCCCTCGTGCCCCTCGCCTTCCTGCTCGGCAACTGGGAGGGCGCCGGCGTCGCCGACTTCCCCGGCTCCGAGAAGTGCAACTTCGGCCAGGAGGTCACCTTCACGCACGACGGCCGTGACTTCCTCGAATACACCTCGCACAGCTGGGTGCTCGACGGCGAGGGCAAGAAGGTCGCTCCGCTGGAGACCGAGTCCGGCTACTGGCGCATCGACAAGGACCGCAAGGTCGAGATCGTGATGATCCGCGACGGCGGCGTCGCGGAGGTCTGGTACGGCGAGCTGGCCGACCAGAAGCCGCAGATCGACCTGGCCACCGACGCCGTGGCGCGGACCGCGGCCTCCGGCCCGTACACCGGCGGCAAGCGCCTGTACGGGTACGTGAACAGCGACCTGATGTGGGTCGGCGAGAAGGCCACCCCCGAGGTGCCGCTGCGCCCGTACATGTCGGCGCACCTGAAGAAGGTCGTCGACCCGCGCGAGTGGGCCAAGGACATCAAGGACCTGCCGGACGACGGCATCGCCTTCTTCAAGTAGCCGAGCCGGACCTCCACAGGTCCGCTCATCAGTACAGACAGTCGCAGAGCGCCCCGCGGGGAAGTCCGGTGAGAGTCCGGCGCTGACCCGCAACGGTGTGCGGAACACGCGTTCCGCCAGCCCGATCACCCGCGGGGGCGCCGGTTCCTGATCAACTCGCCGTGGACTGCGAGGGGACACCGCCGCGGGCCTCGCGCCACGCGGCGTCACCCCGGACCGTACGGACGCGGCCCGAGCCGAAGGCGTACGCCCCTTGGCCGCCCCAGCCCGTACCGCCGCCCCCGCCTCCGCCCCCGTCGGGCCCGACGGCGACCGGCCCCGTACCGGCTCGCCGCTGCCCACCGTGCCGCTGGTCGCCGGGCTCGCCCTCGTCCTGCTCGCGTCCCTGGTGTGCGGTGTCGGCCTCGGCGCCTCCGGCGTCGGCTGGGGCGAGGTGCTGCGCCATCTCGGCGCCGGGCTGAGCGGCGGCACCATCACCTCCGACGAGGTCTCCGCCTACACCATCGTGTGGGAGCTGCGCTTCCCGCGCACGCTCCTGGCCGCCGTCGTCGGCGCCGGGCTGTCCGCCATCGGTGTGGCCGTCCAGGCCCTGGTGCGCAACGCCCTCGCCGACCCCTTCGTGCTCGGCATCTCCTCCGGCGCCGCGGTCGGCGCCAACGCCGTCCTGCTCTTCGGCTCGCTCGGCGCGCTCGGCGTCTGGGCCCTGTCCACCGCCGCCTTCGGCTCGGCACTGCTGGCCATGGTGCTGGTCTACGCGGCGGCCCGCAGCGCGCACGGCCTGACCCCGCTGCGCCTGGTCCTGACCGGCTCCGCCATGTACTACGGCTTCTCCGCCCTCTCCACGCTGATGGTCTTCGCCGCCGACCGGGGCGAGGCGGCGCGGTCCGCCATGATGTGGCTGCTCGGCAGCCTCAGCGGGGCGGGCTGGGGCTCGCTGCCGGTCGCCGCGGTGGCGGTGGCCGGGGCGCTGCTGTACCTGATGCTCTCCGCGGGCCGCCTGAACGCGCTGGCCATGGGCGACGAGTCGGCCGCCGCGCTCGGTGTGGACCCCGGGCGGCTGCGCCGGGAGCTGTTCGCGGTCACCGCGGCCGTCACCGGCGCGGTGGTGGCGGTCAGCGGGGCGATCGGTTTCGTCGGGCTGATGGTGCCGCACGTGACGCGGATGCTGGTGGGCGCCGGGCACCGGCGGGTGCTGGCGGTGGCGCCGCTGCTGGGCGCGGTGCTGATGGTGTGGGTGGACATCCTGTCCCGGGTGCTGCTGGCGCCGGTCGAGCTGCCGGTCGGAGTGATCACCGCGGTGCTCGGCGTGCCGGCCTTCGTGCTGCTGATGCGGCGGCGCGGCTACACGTTCGGAGGCGGGGCCTGATGCGAGGTCCGATGCGGTGCCTGATGCGGTGCCTGATGCGGGGTCCGGTGCGGGGTCACGGCGGTACGTACGGAGGCGGGGCCTGATGCGGGTCGACATCGACGCGGTGTCCGTGGACGTGGCCGGCGCGCGGCTCGTGCACGACATCACCCTGCGAGCGGACAGCGGCCGGATCGTCGGGCTGGTCGGGCCCAACGGCAGCGGCAAGTCCACCCTGCTGCGCTGCGCCTACCGCGCGCTGCGCCCGGCCGCCGGGACAGTACGGCTGGACGGCACCGACCTGCACGCCATGGGCGTACGCGAAGGGGCCCGGCGCCTGGCCGCGCTGCCCCAGGAATCGGCGACCGAGTTCGGGTTCACGGCCGCCGAGGTCGTCGCGATGGGGCGGCTGCCGCACCAGCGCGGATCGGGCCGGCCGAGCGCCGCCGACCTGCGGGTGTGCGAGGACGCGCTGGAGCGTACCGGCGCCGCCCACCTCGCCGGCCGGGCCTTCCTGAGCCTGTCCGGCGGCGAGAAGCAGCGGGTGCTGATCGCCCGCGCGCTGGCCCAGGAGCCGCGGGTGCTGGTGCTGGACGAGCCGACGAACCACCTCGACATCGCGCAGCAGCTGGAGCTGCTGGCGCTGGTACGGGACAGCGGGCTGACGGTGCTGACCGCGCTGCACGACCTGAACCTGGCGGCCGGGCACTGCGACGAGCTGTACGTCATCTCCGGCGGGCGCATCGTCGCCTCCGGCGCGCCGCACGACGTGCTGGGCCCGGAGCTGCTGGCCGAGGTGTTCGGGGTGCGCGCGCACCGCGTACCGCATCCGGAGACCGGCGTCGTCCAGCTGCTGTTCGACCGCCTGCCCGCCCGTACCGACGCCCCCACCACTTCATGAGGCCCCCCATGCGCACCCGCCACCGCTCCGCCGCCCTGCTCACCGCCCTCGCACTCGCCGCGCTCACCGGCTGCGGCGCGCACGTCGCCGAGGACGGGAAGGACGGCGCCGCCAAGGCGTCCGGGACGGGCGGCGGCGGATCCGGCCACTACCCGGTCACCATCGAGAACTGCGGGACGAGGACCACGTACGACAAGGCGCCGCGGCGGGTGGTCACCAACGACGTCGGGATCGCCGACATCATGTTCGCGCTCGGCCTGGAGGACCACATGGCCGGGTACGTCATGCCGGGCTACCGGGGCAGGATCGACGCCGTCGCCTGGAAGGACGCGTACGGCAAGGTGCCCTGGCTCTCCAAGAAGGCGATCACCAAGGAGATCGCCCTGGACGCCAGGGCCGACCTGGTCTTCGCGGGCTGGAACTACGGCTTCGGCGAGGACAGCGACGTCACCCCCGCCTCCCTGGCGAAGCTCGGCATCGGCAGCTACGTCCTGACCGAGTCGTGCCGCAACGGGACCGACGGCGGCCAGGGCAGCGCGCGCGGCGTGATGCCGCCGCTGGACGCGCTCTACACCGACCTGAAGACCCTCGGGAAGATCTTCGACGTCGAGGACCGGGCGGACGCGCTGATCGCCACGTACCGCAAGCAGATCGCCGACGCGCAGGCCAAGGTGCCCAAGGACGGCGCACGGCCCACCGTCTTCCTCTACGACGGCGGCCAGGACAAGCCGATGACCTCGGGCCGCTTCGCCGGGCCGCACGACATCATCACCAAGGCCGGCGGTGACCACGTCATGAAGGATCTCCACGACTCCTGGACCACCGTCGGCTGGGAATCGGTGGTCGAACGCGACCCCGACGTGATCGTCATCAACGACTACGGCACGCCGACCGCCGCACAGAAGAAGGCGTTCCTGAAGTCGTACGGGCCGCTGAAGAACGTCTCGGCGATCAAGAACGACCGCATTTTCGTACTGGACTACGCCGACCTGGTGGAGAGCCCGCGCAACCCGGCAGCCGTCGCCGCGCTCTCCGGTTACCTGCGGAACGTAGGCGGCCACTGAACGTCCTCCTACACTGTCGGTGTGGTGAGCAGCGACTGGCAGAGCGACCTCCGCAAGCGCGGGTACCGGCTGACCCCTCAGCGGCAGCTCGTGCTGGAGGCGGTGGACAAGCTGGAACACGCCACACCCGACGCCATCCTCACCGAGGTGCGCAGGACGGCGGGCGGCGTGAACATCTCCACCGTCTACCGGACGCTGGAGCTGCTGGAGGAGCTGAGCCTGGTCAGCCATGCCCACCTCGGGCACGGCGCGCCCACGTACCACCTCGCGTCCCGGCACCACCACATCCACCTGGTGTGCCGGGACTGCTCGGAAGTGATCGAAGCCGATCTGTCGGTGGCCGGACCGTTCACGACGACGCTGCGGGAGACGTTCGGTTTTGACACGGACCTGAAGCACTTCGCGATCTTCGGGCGCTGCGCGGCGTGCACCGGCCCCGGCGCGGGCCCCGGTACCGGCACCGGCACCGCACGGACGCCGGACGGCGGGCCGCCCGCCGAGGGCGGGTCGGGGCCCACCGCCTAGCCGGTCGTACGCTGGGGGTATGCCGCGCCCACGTGAAGCCAGTCCGCTGCTGTCGCTGCCCGGTGCCGTCCCGGCCGAGGCCCCCGACGAAGGCGTCGCCGCACACTACGGCGACCTGTTCCGCGAACAACGCACCCTCGCGGACGGCCGCGGTTTCGTCGACCTCTCGCACCGCGGCGTCGTCGCCGTCAGCGGCCCCGAGCGGCTGAGCTGGCTGCACCTGCTGCTGACCCAGCACGTCACCGACCTCGCCCCGGGCCACGCCACCGAGGCCCTGATCCTCTCCGCCAACGGCCACATCGAGCACGCCCTCTACCTCGTGGACGACGGGGAGACGACCTGGCTGCACACCGAGCCGGGCGACGAGGAGGCGCTGATCGCCTACCTGGAGAGCATGAAGTTCTTCTACCGCGTCGAGGTCGCCGACCGTACGGACGACCACGCGGTCGTCCACCTGCCGGCCGGTTCCATCGCCGAGGCGCCGAAGGACGCGGTCGTCCGGGAGACCCCGCACGGCCGGGACGTCTTCCTGCCCCGCGCGGGCCTGGAAGCCTTCGCCTCGGCCAACGGCCCCGCCGTCGGCACGCTGGCCCTGGAGGCGCTGCGCGTCGAGGCGCACCGGCCGCGCCTGGGCCGCGAGACCGACCACCGCACCATTCCGCACGAGCTGGGCTGGATCGGCACCGCCGTGCACCTCCAGAAGGGCTGCTACCGCGGCCAGGAGACGGTGGCCCGCGTCCACAACCTGGGGAAGCCGCCGCGCCGCCTGGTCTTCCTCCACCTGGACGGCAGCGAGGTGCACCTGCCGCCGCACGGCGCGCCCGTACGCCTGGCCGCCGACGGCGCCGAGGGCCGTCAGCTCGGCTTCGTCACCACCTCGGCCCGCCACCACGAGCTGGGCCCCATCGCGCTGGCCCTGGTCAAGCGCAACGTGCCCGTGGACGCGCCGCTGCTCGTGGAGAGCACGGCGGCGGCGCAGGAGGTCGTGGTCGAGCCGTAGGGCAGTAAGGAGGTCGTCGGCGAGCCGTAGGGCAGGCAGAAGGTCGCGGTCGAGCCGTAAGGCCGCCGGGAAGGAGCCGCGGCCCGGAAGCCGCGGCTCAGACCTCCAGGAGCACCGTGAACGGGCCGTCGTTCGTCAGCGAGACCTTCATGTCCGCGCCGAAGCGGCCCGTCGCGACCTCCGCGCCCAGCGCGCGGAGCCGCGTGACGACCTCGTCGACGAGGGGTTCGGCCACCGGGCCGGGGGCCGCCGCGTTCCAGGTGGGCCGACGGCCCTTGCGGGCGTCACCGTAGAGAGTGAACTGACTGATCACCAGCAGGCCCGCACCCGTGTCCGAGCAGGACTTCTCGCCGTCCAGAATGCGCACTGACCACAGCTTGCGGGCGAGCTGCGCCGCCTTCTCCGGGGTGTCGTCGTGCGTCACTCCGACCAGCACGCACAGCCCTTCACCGACGATCTCCCCGACCGTTTCGCCGTCCACCTCGACGCGTGCGCCGTCGACCCTCTGCACCACAGCTCGCATACCGCCCATGATGCACGGCACGCCCGGGCCCGGGACAGCCGTACCCTCCCGGGGCCGTTCGGGTGCCATGGCCATGGCTGGCCCTGCGGACGGCCCGCCCGCAGTGGCACGATGCGTGCACGCGGTGCGTCGCGCGGACAACGTGCCCGCACGGCCGCACCGGACGAGGGGACGGAACGACTCATGAGCACTGCCGGTCCCGGGCACACCCCCGGACCCGTACCGATCGCCCGTACGGCGCCGACGGCGGCCCGTACGACCCCGCCGGCCCCGGCACCCGCCGGGTCCGCCCGCACGGAGGACGGCCCCATGTTCCAGGCAGGCACGGCGCCGCACCGGCCGCCGCTGCAACGCGACCGCTTCCGCCCGGTCCCGCGGCCCGACCTGCACCGGCTGAGCCTGCCCGACCTGCGTGTCGTGCGGCGCGAGGCGCAGCAGGAGGAGGCCGACCTGAGCTATGTGCGGCGGCTGCTGCAAGGCCGGATCGACATCCTGCGGGCCGAGAGCACCCGCCGTACGGCCCCGCACTCGCCCCTGCTGGACCGGCTGCCGGAGATCCTGACGGACGGGCCGTCGCAGCACCGCTCCTCGGCCCGCCACGTGACGCTCGGGATGCCGCACAGCGAGGAGTACCGCCAGCTCGCGGAGCAGATGCTCGGCGAGGTGGAGTTGTCCGACCTCACCGCCCGTACGGACCAGGAGCTGCACGACGCGATGGGCCGTCTGGTCCGTTACGAGCAGCAGGTCTCCCGGCGGCGCCAGGCGCTGCAGCGGACCGCGGACGATTGCAGTGCGGAGATCGCCCGCAGGTACCGTGAAGGTGAAGCACAAGTAGACGACCTGCTCTCCTGACCCGACGGCGCACCGTTCCGGGGGATCGCGGGTCACTCCCCCGGAAGGCCCCCGATGAGTTCCTCCACCGTTACCGAAGGGTCCGCCCCGTCCGGTATGTCCCCCGTCCTCGCCGAGGTCGTGCGTTCGGGCTTCGTCGAGGGCCGGCACCGCGGCTCCCTGGTGGTCCTGGCGGCGGACGGCAGCGTGCAGAGCGCCCTCGGTGACGTCACCTCCCCGGTCTTCCCGCGCTCCGCCAACAAGCCGATGCAGGCCGCCGCCATCCTGCGGGCGGGCCTGGACCTGTCCGGCGAACGGCTGGCGCTGGCCGCCGCCAGCCACTCCGGCGAAAGCTTTCACCTCGACCTCGTCCAGAAGATGCTCAGCGAGCACGGACTGGCCCCCGAGCTGGTGCAGACCCCGCCCGACCTGCCGCTGGACCCGGCGGAGGCGGAGACGTACCTGGCGTCCGGGCGGGTGCGCGAGCCGCTGACCATGAACTGCTCCGGCAAGCACACCGCCATGCTGGCCGCCTGCGCCGCCAACGGCTGGCCGCTGGACTCCTACCTCCACCCGGACCACCCGCTCCAGCAGCTGGCCCTGGAGACGGTGCGCTCCGCCAGCGGCGAGCGCGTCGAGCACATCGGCACGGACGGCTGCGGCGCGCCGCTGATGGCGATATCGCTGACCGGTCTGGCCCGCTCGTTCCGGCACTTCGTGCTGGCCGACGCCGGTACGCCGGAGCGGCGCGTGGCCGACGCGATGCGCGCCCACCCGGAGTACGTGGCGGGCACCCGCCGCCCCGACACCTGGCTGATGCGGGCGCTGCCCGGCGTGCTGTCCAAGATGGGCGCGGAGGCCGTGCAGGCGGTGGCGCTGCCGGACGGACGGGCGCTGGCGTTCAAGGTCGACGACGGCGCGAGCCGCACGCTCGGCCCGGTGCTCGCCCGGGTGCTGCGCCTGATGGGCGTCGAGTCGCCGGTGCTGGAGCGCATCGCGGAGGCGCCGCTGCTGGGCGGCGCGGAGCGGGTCGGGGAGATACGCGCGGCGTTCTGAGGGGGCGGCGCAGGGCTTCCGGAGGGCGGCGCCGGGCGTTCTGAGGGGCGGCCGCCCGGCCTCCTGGCGACCGGCCTCCGGGCGCCCGGCTTCCCGATGCCCGGCCGCGGCCCGCGAAAATGCCGCGACGGCGGTACAGCACCGTGGCTACCGTACGGCCATGAGCATCGAGCTGCGCAAGGTCGGCGACGCGGACATACCCGACTGGATGCGGGGCCTGAGCGTGGGCTTCCTGCGGCCGCCCGAGGTGTCCAAGGAGGAAATCGAGTTCCGCCGCGGCAACTACCTCCCGGACCGCACCCAGGGCGCGTACGACAACGGCCGCTGGGTCGCCACGTTCCGCAGCTTCCCGCAGGAGCTGACCGTGCCCGGCGGCGCCCGGGTGTCCGCCGACGCCGTCACGTCCGTGACGGTCTCGCCCACCCACCGGCGGCGCGGGCTGCTCACCCGGATGATGACCGGCGACCTGCGGGCCGCCAAGGAGCGCGGTGACGCCCTCGCCACGCTGATCGCCGCGGAGTACCCGATCTACGGGCGGTACGGCTTCGGTCCCGCCGCCTGGAGCACCGAGTGGCAGATCGACGTGGCGCGGGCCGCGCTGGACCCGCGGCACGCGGGCCCGGACGACGGTGGCCGGGTCGACTTCGCCGACGCCGCCGAGGTCCGGGAGCTCGGCCCCGCGCTGCACGAACGGTTCCGCGCCAGGCAGCCCGGCGCGATCGACCTGCCCGCCGTCTGGTGGCAGGTCCAGACGGGCGCCGTCCCGCTGCCGCACGTCCCCGCGAGCCGGCGCTTCCACGCCGTCCACCGGTCCGCGTCCGGCGAGGTCGAGGGCCTGGTCACGTACCGGACGACCAACGTGTGGGAACACCAACAGCCGCAGAACACCCTCACCGTCGACCGCCTGACCGCGACCACCCCGGCCGCCGAGCGGGCCCTGTGGCTGTTCCTGTGCTCGATCGACTGGGTCCTGCACGTCAGGACCGGCCTCCGCCCGCCCGACGACCTGCTGCCGCACCACCTGGGCGACCCGCGCGCGGCGCGCGTCGTGCAGCACTCCGACTACCTGTGGATCCGGCCGCTGGACATTCCCCGGCTGCTGGAGGCGCGTACGTATCCGACGGCCGGCTCCCTCGTCCTGGAGATCCGGGACGAGGCGGAACTGGCCGACGGACGCTACCTCCTGGAGGCCGGGCCGGACGGCGCCACCTGTACGCGTACGGACCGCGGCGCGGACCTCACCCTGGACGTTGGCGCCTTCGCCTCGCTCTACCTGGGCGACGAGTCCGCGCTACGGCTGGCAGCGCTGGGCCGTGTCGACGAGGAACGGCCGGGCGCGCTGGCGACCGCCGACCTCCTGCTGCGCACGGCACGCCGGCCGTGGTGCCCGGACGAGTTCTGACGCGGACCGGGCAGGCCCCTGGCGCGCGCCGGGGCCGCCCGGCAGGTGTGCTGAATAGGGTGGCGGGGACAAGTAGAGGCCCGGGCGGGAGTTGCAGGACACCGCCGCACCACCAGAGCAGGAGGCCGGCGACCATGAGTGACGCGAACACGGAGCCCCAGAGTCCCGACACGACCGAGCACGCGCACGACCCCGAGGTGCTGCAGCTCGCGGCCAAGGTCTTCGACCTGGCACGGCACGGCGACACCGACACCCTCGCCGCGTACGTGGATGCCGGGGTGCCCGCCAACCTCACCAACGACAAGGGCGACACCCTGGTGATGCTCGCCGCCTATCACGGCCACGCCGACGCGGTGACGGCCCTGCTGGAGCGCGGCGCCGACCCGGACCGTCCCAACGACCGGGGCCAGACCCCGCTGGCCGGGGCCGTCTTCAAGGGCGAGGACGCGATCGTCCGCCTCCTGGTGGCGCACGGCGCCGACCCGGCCGCGGGCACCCCCTCCGCGGTGGAGACGGCCCGGATGTTCCAGAAGACGGACCTGCTCACGCTGTTCGGGGCGGAGTGACGCGGGGCGGCCGGTGAACGGACGGCCCCCGGGCGACGCGGGGGCCGCCGGACGGCCCGGGGCCGCCGGAGGGCCCGCGGCCGCCGGAAGGTCCGCGGCCGCCGGGCGCGATGGCGCGGGTGAGCCCAGGGCCAGGCATTGACATCAACTTTGGTTGAGGTTTTAGCGTCGGGTCCCGAAGCCGACCACCGGCTCCGCTCCACCGCCTTCAGGAGGCCCCGCCATGCCCGAGCGCCCCTTCACCCTGGCCGTCATCGTCGGCAGCACCCGCGAGGGCCGGTTCGCGCCCGTCGTCGCGAACTGGTTCACCGCACACGCCGGACGCCGCGACGACGTCGTGGCCGACGTGCTCGACCTCGCCGAGATCGACCCGTACGCCCTGCGGTACGGCAGCGAGGAGATGGCGTCCTACGCCAAGCGCGTCGGCGCCGCGGACGCCTTCGTCGTCATCACCCCCGAGTACAACCACTCCTTCCCCGCCCCGCTCAAGCACGCCGTCGACCTGCTGCGCCAGGAGTGGCAGGCCAAGCCGGTCGGCTTCGTCTCGTACGGCGGAATCTCCGGCGGCCTGCGCGCCGTCGAGCAACTCCGCCTGGTGTTCGCCGAGTTGCACGCGACCACGGTGCGCGAGACGGTCAGCTTCCCGATGGCCGGCAGCCTCTTCGACGACGACGGCAAGCTGCGCGAGCCCCTGGACGCCGACCAGGCCGCCACCGTGCTGCTGGACCAGCTCGCCTGGTGGGCCCAGGCCCTGCGGGAGGCCCGGGAGGCCCGTCCGTACGGAGGGTGAGCCCCGGCCCCGTACGGCGGACACGGCAGCCCCGCCCGGCCTTCGCGCACGACACGGCCCCGCACGGGGGTCGGGTCCGTGTCCCGCGCGACGGCCGGCGGGCTCCCGTCCCCGTACGGCCCGCCCGGCAGCCCCGCTGCCCAGCTCACCCCCGGCTCCTCACTCCCGGCCCCTCACTCCCGGTCCGGAATCCACGCGCCGTGGAACCCGACCGGCACCCGCACCGGCAGGTGCACCCGCGCGACCGGCTCCCCCGTGAAGTCCCGCGCGTCGAGGATGACGAGATCCGTGGCGTCGCGGTCCGGGTCGAAGACGTACGCCATCAGCCAGCCGTCGTCCTCGGCGGCGTCCGGACCGGCGGGCACGAACACGGCCTCCCCCACGCCGCCCTGGGGCGCGAAGCGGCGCACCTCGCTGGTGCCGCGCTCCAGGTCGTACTTGACCAGGCCCACCCCCACCCGCTCTATCCCCGGGAAGTGCGCCACCCGTACGTCCTCGGCTCCGGATTCCAGCACCGCGTACCCGTACCGGTGCGGCAGCGTGAGCCGCCGAGGGTCCACCCGCGGCAGCTCCACCGGCCGGTCGTCCACCCGCGCACGCCGTACCCGGCCCGCCCGGAGGTCCACCGTCCAGCGCTCCAGCGCGGGCGGCGACCCGTCGGGTCCCGTACGGCCCTTCGCGAACAGCCGGTCGTAGCGCACCAGATGGACGACGATCAGGCCGCTGCCGTCCTCCGCCTCGTACGCGTTCATCGGATGGAAGACGAAGCACGGGTCGATCTCCAGCCACCGCACGTCCGACGCCGTCCCCTCCCGCGGCAGCACACCCAGCCGGGCCGGGCGCCCCGGCTCCCACACGTACGGGAAGGACGGGCCGATTCCCACCCCGCCCGGGTTGAAGACCACCGGCAGGTCGTACAGCAGCACATGCCGCTCGGTCAGCGAGAAGTCGTGCATCATCGGCCGCCCGTCGACCGGGACGTCCACGCGCCGCCGGATCCGGCCGTCCGTCCCCGCGACCAGGTACTGCACGTACGGCCAGGCCCAGCAGTACGCCACGCAGTGCAGCTCGTCGGTGTCCGGGTCGACGGTGGTGTGCGCGGCGAGGCCGCCCGGCAGCGTGCCGGCGAAGTCGAAGGGGCCCACCGTCTCCAGGTCGCCGTCCAGCTCGTACGGCAGCGCGCCGCCCTCGACCAGCGCCAGGAGGCGTCCGGCGAAGCGCGTGACGTGGGTGTTCGGGGCGAAGTCCATGTCCAGGTGGCGCGGCCCGTGCAGGATCTTCTCGCCCAGCCGCAGCGCCATCGCGTCCGACCGCACCCAGCGGCTGCGGTACCACTCGGCCCGGCCGCCGCGCAGCCGCAGACCGTGCAGCATCCCGTCACCGCTGAACCAGTGGTACGCCGCCGGGTCGTCCACCCCCAGCGGATTGGGCCCGTTGCGCACATAGCGCCCGTCCAGCTCCTCCGGGATCCGGCCGGTCACGGCCATCTCGTACGCGGTGGTCTCCTCCCGCACCGGGGCGAACAGCCCCCGCATGTAAGGGTTTCCGGCACCCGCCATAGCCGCCCGCCTTCCCGGCCCCGCCCCGTGGTGACCCCCCGGTCACCACCTCCCGCGGTGGCACCCCGCCTCCACCCTCCAACCCCGGAACCGCCACGTCGAGACCGGCGGCAGCCCGACGGGCGCGCAGGACGCCACGCGCGCCCCCGGCAGGCGCACCGCCGCACGCCGCCGCGCCTGCCCTCCGTTCCCGGATTCGGGTAAGGTGACCAGCCCACACACAGTGGACGACCAAGGAGGTGAGACCCATTACCGCTGTTCAAGCCGGGTGCTCTCACCTCACGGCTGTACGGTCCCTCCGAGGCAGGTGACCGCGAGAGCGCCCTTCGGTATCCCGAAAGGCCCCAACGCGCATGTCACTCCCGCTGCCCGCCCCCGCCGCCGCCCCGGCCCCCGCCGGACTCGTCACCAGACTCCGCGCGGCCGGCTGCGTCTTCGCCGAGGACGAGGCCCAGCTCCTCCTCTCCACGGCCCGCACCCCGTCCGACCTCACCGCCATGACGGACCGCCGCGTCGCCGGCCATCCCCTGGAACAGGTCCTCGGCTGGGCCGAGTTCTGCGGCCTGCGGATCGCCGTCGACCCCGGTGTCTTCGTCCCCCGCCGCCGCACCGAATTCCTCGTCGCCCAGGCCGCAGCGCTCCTCCGGGCCCGCGGCACGGCCGGACCACGGCCCGTCGTCGTCGACCTGTGCTGCGGTACGGGCGCGGTCGGCGCGGCACTGGCCGCGGCCGCCGCCCTTTTTCCGGCCTCTCCCGCTCCCCCGTCCCCCACCCCTTCCTCTGCCCCGCCCTCGGCCCCTCCCCGCATCGACCTGCACGCCACCGACATCGAACCCGCCGCCGTACGGTGCGCCCGCCGCAACCTCCGCCCCACGAACGGCCAGGTGTACGAAGGCGACCTCTACGCCCCGCTGCCGCCCGCCCTGCGCGGCCGCGTCGACCTCCTCGTCGTCAACGCCCCCTACGTACCGACCGACGCGATCGGCCTGCTGCCCCCGGAAGCCCGCGACCACGAACCCCGCGTGGCGCTCGACGGCGGCGCGGACGGACTCGACGTACAGCGCCGGGTGGCGGCCGACGCGCTCCGCTGGCTCGCCCCCGGCGGCCATCTGCTGATCGAGACCAGCGGACGCCAGGCGCCGCACACCCTGGCGGCCTTCCGCCGCGGCGGCCTCGTCACCCGGCTGGCGACGGACGACGACCTCAGCGCGACCGTCGCCATCGGCACCAGCCCTTCGACCGGGACGCCGTGACGGCCTGAGACCGGCGCGGACCGTGCGGTCTCGTAGGGGTTGTGCGGGATCGTGCGGGCTCGTACGGACCGTGCGGGCTCGTATGGACCGTGCGGGCTCGTATGGACCGTGCGGGCAGCGCAGCCACCGTGGGCCCTACCTACCCCCGCCCCGCCCCCGCTCCCGCTCCCTCCGGAGCGTCTCCTCGGCGGTACGGGCCCGCGCCTCCGCTCCCGGCGGCGGTGCCAGCGTGATCCCGGCCTTCGTGAGCATGCTCAGATCCAGTTCCCACGCCACCCGGGACCGCCGCTCCCACACGTCGAACGCGTCCCTGACGTGCTGCCGGGCCGCGCCCCGGGTCATACCGGTGACCTGCACCAAATGGGCGAAGGCCTGCGCCTCCAGGCCGCGTACCAGCGCGAACCCGAAGTGGGTGACCGTATGGCAGTCGGTGCACAGGCAGATGAGCCGCTTGAGGGTCTGCACCCGGGCGGTGTCGTCGAAGGCCCACCGCTCGTGCGCCTCCAGCCACCGCCTGGCGTCCCGGTCCTCCGCGGCGCCGCATATCTCGCAGCGGCGCCCGGCCCGGCGGGTGATCGTACGGCGCAGCCGCTCCCAGTCCTTGGCGGCCACGCACGACCGTACGTTGGTGAACCAGCAACTGCGCGGCACCAGGTCGACGAAGAGACCGCTGCCGAGGCCGCGGTCCTCGCCGGGCAGCAGGTCGGGCACGTCCGGCGCCGCCGCCCAACGCCGCAGCTCCGTCATCCCCGCCCTGGGCGCGTACCACCGCTTGGCCGCCGGGTCCCAGCGCGCGCCGCCTTTCTTGGCCTCGTCCTTCTCCGCGAACGGCACGTCCAGCCAGACTCGTTCGTCAGCCATGGAACACCCCCTTGAACACCGGCCACTACGACCAACAGCATCCTGCCCGCGTTGTGAGCCGAACCACACCGCCGGACTGTCACGCTTCTCCGGCGCGACGTGTCTCCATGACATCCGAGGAGAGGAGCCGGACGCCATGCCCAGTGCCACGTCCCGTCCGCCGCCCGGTTCGTGGCGGACGGAGGCCTCGACCGGCTGGTCGCCTTCGCGATCCACGACGGACGATCACCGGCCTCTACGGCGTACGCGATCCGGACAAGCCGCACCACGCCGAAGCGGTGCGCACACTCGACGGAGGAGGACCCCAGCCATGGAAACCATGACCGTGGAACGCGTCATCGACGCCCCGATCGCGACGGTGTTCGCCTGGCTCACCACGACCACCCACTACACCCACTCCCCCTGGTGGTGCGCTGCCGCCTGACCCGGCACGGGGAGGGCGCGCCCTACGGCGTCGGCGCGGTCCGCAGCCACCTGTGGCTGATCGGCTGGTTCCGGGAGCGCATCACCCGCTACGACGCGCCGTACGCCATCGAGTACGTCGTCGAGCGCAGCCTGCCACCGTCCCGGCACGAACTCGGCCGCATGACGTTCACCGAGACCTCCGCCGGCACCCACGTCCGCTGGACCACCCGCGCCGAGATCCCCGTCCCCCTCCTCGGCGGCTTCCTCACCCGCCACGTGGCCCGCCCCATCATCACCCGCACCTTCGGCAACATCCTCGCCGCCGCAGACACGGCCCTGACCGGCGCCCGCCACTGACCGGCCGCAGGACGCCCGCGCACCACCGACGCACCGGGAAACCACTGGCCCGTACCGCCGCCCACATGATGACCTGGCACGGTGACCACGCTCAATGAGCTCTCAACCATGCGCCCGAAGACCCTCGCTTGGGTGACCCTGCACCTGGCACCCGGCGAACAGGTCGTCAGCGCCAAGCCCCTGCACGGCGGCATCACCGCCGAAATGCGGCAGCTGACCATCAGCACAGGAAACGGCGACACCCGCGACCTGGTGCTGCGCACCTTCGTCGACGCGGACCACGCCGAAGACTGGCTGCACAGGGAGTCCGGCGCCCTGACCCAGCTCACCGACACCGACGTCCCGGCCCCCGAACTCGTCGCGGTCGACCCGACCGCCGCGCACTGCGAGCATCCCTCCCTCCTCATGACCCACCTGCCGGGCGGCACAGTCCTCGACAACGACGGGCTGGAGACGCGCCTCCCCCAACTCGCCCGCCAACTCGTGGCGATCCACGGGCTGCGCCCCGCCGTGAGGCCCCGGGAGTACGTGGCGATGACGACGGCCGAAACCGTCGTGACCCCGACGGACGCCGACGCGACGGCATGGGCAGCCGCCATCAACGTGATCCGCAACCCCCCGCCGCCCCACGAAGGACGCTTCCTGCACCGCGACTTCCAGCCCGGCAACGTCCTGTTCGACACCCCATCCTCAAGCCCCGCAAGCGCCCGCCTCACCGGCGTCGTCGACTGGGCGGCCACCTCCTGGGGCCCGGCAGACCTCGACGTGGCGCACTGCTCCGTCGTCCTCGCACTGCTGCACGGACCGGCGTGGGGCCTGCGCTTCACCGACGCGTACGAGGAGGCGGGCGGCACACTGGCCGCGACCGCGAGCGAACGGCGGTACTGGCAGGTACGGGACGCGCTGGCATCCTCGGAAGAACTACCGGCAGTGTCCCGGCCCTGGCAGGAGGCCGGCCGGACAGACCTGACGCCACGGGTGTTGGAGGAGCGACTGGATGCCTATGTCACGGCCCTGATGGATGGGGCGGGGTGATGGGCGGGGCGGTCCGGGGCACCCGAGACGGGGTGAAACGTGTCCTGTCTCAATCGATCCGAGACAGTACTCCTAGGCTGAGCTGTGATGCCCCGCCCCGGGCGGGGGAACCTCTACATGCGTTCAGAATTGGGCTATCTCGCCCCGAAGCAGACGCCGCACAGGCCGAGATCGTCTTCCGCGTCGGACACATACGTGTTCAGACAGTCAACGCATTCAGCAAGGTCGTCAAAGGTCAGACCGCAGGAGAAGCAGAGCGAGCGCCGCTGCTCGGGGGCTTGGACGACTCGCGCCCCGCCGACCAACAACGCGTACTCGGCGCAGTTCGGGCAGGTCTGAAAGTTGCTGTCAAAGTTGACGTCATACGCTTCGACATAGTCGGTCAAAGCATCGTTTGGATCAGTCCATGTTGTGTGGCAGAAGCGGCACGACAGGGGATGCGCTCCCCCGACGACGAGGGCAGCCTCACCGCAGAAGCAGCACTCCAGGGTGCGATCCTTGCAGTCCTTGAGCTCGTCGGCCAGACGCTTGAGGCGGGCCTCGATGAAGGACTTGATGGTGCGCACCTTGTCGCCTACGCGGCCTAGCTCGGACACGACAGTGGCAGCTTCTTCGCCTGGAAGGGCTGGCAGGAGCTCCCCATGCACGAACGCGATGAGGAAGTCGAGCACTTGGGCCGCCCGAGTGTCGACGGCACGGGCGTTGGCCTTGAGCCCGTAGTGCTGAAGGGAGTTGCGCCACCGGGAGAGTATCGCCAGGCTCTTGGCATTCTTGTCTGCGACAACTACGCCAGCGATGTCCTTCAGGCGGACAATGGCTCCGGCGGTCGTGCAACTATCGAAGTCGCCGGCTTCGAACTTCGCGCGGGTGGCCTGGCCAGGGTCCTTGAAGACCAAACTCCAGTGTTCGAGTTGAAGGCGAGCCTTGAGCAGGACCTCTGCCGCGGCCTGGAGATGCAGGACCGCATATTTCAGGTCCCGGGGACGGGGTTGTTCCTCGGCGGTGAGGTGGTCCACGACACTGAGGAGGTAGTCGACACCGTTCTGTACCGGCGGGAAGTTCACCTCGTGAGACAGCGATTCGGCCGGGCCTGCTTCGACGCCCGAACGCGGCACTGGAGCGCCCTCGTCGGCCCCCGGGTTAACTATCAAGGTTGCATCCTTGCCGAGTGTCATGTCCCGATTGAGATGGGCAGAGTAGCGCTTGCGGTCCAGGGCGCAGCAGGAGCGACCGGCCGCCTGGGGCGAGCTGCCCACGGTGCGTCGCCGTCCATGAGACGGTGTGCGTTGCAGAGCAGACCGTTGTGGTGAATGGCCTCCTGGCGCCGGCCATCGTGTGGTGGTACTGCGTGCTCGTCGCCGCTGCCCGTCGACAGTGCCCCAGCGCGGGCCACCTCGCCGTCCCACATCGTCAAGAGCCTCACGGCCGCGCCAGCGACACAGCCGCTCCGGCTCGCGCCTTCCCGCCCAACCTGTTGCTCCGCTGTCGCGGCGGACGGCAAGCACGGTGAGGGTCAGGCCTGCGGTTGAACCGTCTTGAGCATCTGCAGGGCGACACGGATTTCTTCGACCGCACTGCCTGACGCATGGGGGCGGCGGGTCAACGCGCCGGCGAAGTTTCTTGTCTCTGTCGGTAGCAGTCCAGCGGAACCCATCTTGCGTCGGTCGCGAAGTTGTCTCCCGGTCCCGCCGGCCCCGTCCGCCGTACCGCCACGGCAGCCGGAACGGCCGCGAAGCCACTGCCATCACATCCGGCTCGGCATCCAGCCGCATCGGATTCCCCAGCTCTCCCCACGACTCGCCACCCACCAGCTCGGCGCAGGTCGCAGCCCGGTACCAGCCCGAGAAGTTGCGCCGTCCCCTGTACGACGGGAACGTACGCACCTGCCCGGCCGCCTCAGAGCGGACCGGCCACATCACCTCTGGCGGCCCATCAACCGGCGCAGCCGCCCCCGCCAACGCCACTTTTGCTAGCACCCGCTTGCAATAGTTAGCAGGATGGCGCACCATCGGGGCATGGCATCACTCAACGTCGGCAACCTCGGCGAGTTCCTGCGGGAGCAGCGGCGCAGCGCGCAGCTGAGTCTGCGGCAGCTGGCCGATGCCGCCGGGGTGTCCAACCCGTATCTCAGTCAGATCGAGCGCGGGCTGCGCAAGCCGAGCGCGGACATTCTGCAGCAGCTGGCCAAGGCGCTGCGGATCTCCGCCGAGACGCTGTACGTGCAGGCCGGGATCCTCGACGAGCGGAAGGTGGACGGGGTCGAGGTGCACACCGCGGTCCTCACCGACCCCGCGCTGACCGAGAAGCAGAAGCAGGTGCTGCTGCAGATCTACGAGTCCTTCCGCAAGGAGAACGGACACGGGAGCGGGCACGGCGAGAGCGGCGGCGCGACGGCGCACGAGCCCGCTCCGGACGCCCGAGAGGCCGACGGCGACCCGCACGCCACCTGAGCGACCGACCACCGATACCAGGAGGAACCACGCCATGGCCATCACCGACGACGTCCGCAAGGTGCTCACCGACCCGACTCCGCTGTACGCCTTCGCGGGCGGTGTGGACCTCGCCGCCGAGAAGGCCAAGGAGCTGCCGGCCCTGGTCGACAAGCTCCGCGAGGAAGCGCCCAAGCGCGTCGAGGCCCTCCGTAACACCGACCCGAAGACCGTGCAGGACCGCGTCACCAAGGAGGCCAAGGAGGCGCAGGACTGGATCACCCGGCAGCTGGGTCTGCTCGACGCCGACTTCAAGAAGCTGAGCCAGCAGACGCAGGACCTCGTGCTCCAGGGTGTCGGCCGGGCCGCCGAGGCCGCGGTCAAGGCCCGCGAGGGCTACGAGGGGCTGGCCGAGCGCGGTCGCGGCGCGGTGCAGAACTGGCGCAGCGAGACCGCCGAGGCGACCGAGGACCTCGCGGTCGCGATCGAGCCGGAGCCCCGTCAGGAGCCGAAGCAGGAGCCCGCGACGGCGACCGCGGAGACCGCGGAGGACGGTGTCGCGAGCGAGCCGGAGGCCAAGGGCGCCACGGCCAGGAAGGCTCCGGCCGCCAAGAAGACGACGGCGAAGAAGACCGCCGCGCCGGGCGAGAACGGCAAGTAGGCGATCCAGGACGGCGGGCCGGGCACGCCACGCGTGCCCGGCCCGTTCTCCGGGTACGGTGGGCCGACGGCGGACCAGAGTCGAACGGGTGGTGGCAGTGCTGATCTACGGGTTCCAGAACGTGCTGAGCTGGGTGCAGCTGGTACTGGCCGTGTACGCCGCCGCGATGCTCGTCGACGCGGCCGTACGGCGCGAGGACGCCTACCGGGCGGCCGACAAGCAGACCAAAGGCATGTGGCTGGTCTTCCTGGTGATCGCGACCGCGCTGCTGTTCCTGCTGCCGCTGATGTCGTTCCTGCCGATCATCGGCCTGATCGCCGTGATCGTCTACACCGTCGACGTACGGCCCGCGATCAAGGGGATCACCGGCGGCCGGGGACCGCGCCGCGGCGGGTCGAGTTCGGACGGGCCGTACGGGCCGTTCAACGGCGGGCGGTAGGGGCGTTCACCGGCAGGGGGCGAGGGCGTACGAGGGCGGGCGCGGTGGGCGCGTACGACCCGAGAGGCGCGTACGTCGCTCGCGTACGCCTCAGTTCTGTACGCGTCCCCGGTCCAGCAGGAGGACGGCCACGTCGTCCGTCAGTTCCCCGCCGTTGAGGTCCCGCACCTCCGTGACCGCCGCGTCGAGCAGTTCCTCGCCGCGTAGCCCGGCGGCCATCCGGCGCCCCACCAGCTCCGCCATGCCCTCCTGGCCGAGGCGCTGGTTGCCGTTGCCGACGCGGCCTTCGATCAGGCCGTCCGTGTACATCATCAGGCTCCAGGAGCCGCCCAGCGCGACCTGGCGGCGCGGCCAGCGGGCGCCCGGCAGCAGGCCCAGGGCCGGGCCGCCCTCCTCGTACGGGAGCAGCCGCGGCTTCCCGCCGGACCGGGCGAGCAGCGGTGCGGGGTGGCCGGCCAGGCACACCTGGGCGTGCCGGCCGTCCGGCGCGATGTCCACCAGGCACAGCGTCGCGAAGATCTCGTCGTCGGCGCGCTCGTGTTCCAGGACCTTCTGGAGGGTGGACAGCAGGGCGTCGCCGCACAGCCCGGCGAACGTCAACGCGCGCCAGGCGATGCGCAGTTCCACGCCGAGCGCGGCCTCGTCGGGGCCGTGGCCGCAGACGTCGCCGATCATCGCGTGCACGGTGCCGTCGGCCGTCCGTACGGTGTCGTAGAAGTCGCCGCCGAGCAGCGCGCGGCTGCGTCCGGGGCGGTAACGGGCCGCGAAGCGCAGGTCGGAGCCGTCCAGGAGCGGGGTGGGCAGCAGGCCGCGCTCCAGTCGGCGGTTCTCCTGGGCCAGCATCCGCGACTCGGTGAGCTGGCGCTGTGCGAGGTCGGCGCGTTTGCGCTCGACGGCGTACCGCACCGCCCGGCTGAGGACGGCGCCGTCGAGTTCGTCGTGGAAGAGGTAGTCCTGCGCGCCGACGCGGACGGCCTCGGCGGCCCGCTCGGCGTCGGCCTCGGAAGTCAGCGCGAGGACGGCGTGGGAGGGGGCCATCCGCAGCACCGCGCGCAGGGCGCCGAGCTCGTCGTGGCCGCCGTCCTCCTCCGGCGGGTGCCCGTCCCGGTCCGTGCGGTCGGTGCGGTCGATGCGGTCACTGACGCCCGCGGGTGTCAGGTCCAGCAGGATGCAGTGCACGTCGTCGGTGAGCAGCCGCTCCGCCTCGGTGAGGTTGCGGGCCGTACGGACGCGGGCCCTGCGCCCTTCCCCGTCCCGCATCTCGGGTATGGCGCTGCTGGGGTCGTCGCCTATGAGGAGCAGGGTCAGCCCGCCCTCGCCGGAGCGGGAGGGAGAGGAAGAGGGGGGCGGGGAGGGAGAGGGGGCGGGGGCAGACGTCCCGGAGAGGGGCGAGGGGCCTGTGGTGTCCGCCGACGGCCCGGGCCCGGGCCCGGGCGCCGCGCCGTCGCGCGCGCCGTCCGCCGGCGCTGCCTCCTGCGGCAGTACGGCCGTCCGCTGGCGCGGAATGGGTACGGACATGCTCTGCTTCCTTCCCTCCCCCGAGGGTGCGCAGTGGCCCGCCGAACCGCGCGCCACTGTGCCCGGTTCCGCCGCCGCCCAACGGTCGGTCCGGGCGGTGCGCCACCGGGCACCGAGAGGCGACCATAGCGGTAGCGCGGAGGCTTACGGAATGGCCGACGGCACCCGGCACTTGTCATATGCCGTGCCCCACACACCCGGTGACCTGGGCGGGGAGGGCCGCGGAATGACGAACATCACCTCTACGGCGTCAGGTTGGCCGGCAGCGCTCCGTGACGAAACGCACGTGCTCCTCACGCTGTGTGCGGGGGCGCGAACTCCCCCGCGTACGGCAGCACGACCCGCGCCAGGCCCTGCGCCGCACGCCGGGGCGCCACCGCTCGCGCCCCCGCACACCTCACCCGCCCCGAAACCCCTACTTGTCGGGCCGCACCACCCCGAGGATCGGCATCGCCCCGGCCCCGGCGACCGTGATCTGCCGGCCCGGTCGCGGCGCGTGCACCATCGCGCCGTCCCCGATGTACATGCCGACGTGGCTCGCGTCGGGGAAATAGATGATCAGGTCGCCGGGGCGCATGTCCTTCAGATCGATGCGCGGCAGCTGCCGCCACTGCTCCTGCGAGGTCCGCGGGACCGGCCGGCCGGCCGCCTGCCAGGCCCGCATCGTCAGTCCCGAGCAGTCGAAGGTGTCCGGGCCCTCCGCGCCCCACACGTAGTCCTTGCCGATCTGCGAAGTCGCGTACGCCACCGCCTTCTTGCCGGCCTCCGAGGCGTGCGCGCCGATGTCCTTCAGCACGCCGGAGTCCAGCCACTTCTGCTGCTCCTGGAGCGCCCGCGCGTCCTCCAGCTTCTTCAGCCGCTCCTTCTCCTCCGCGGCCAGCCGCGACTCCACCTGCTGCGCGGCCTCGATCCTCTTGCGGACGTCGAGCTGCGCGGTCTCCGTCTTCCTGCGGTTCTCCTCCAGCCGCTCCCAGCGGTCGGTGGCGTCCTGCGCGTACCCCTCCAACGCGTTCTTCGTGCGGGCGAGTTCGTCGCCCAGGTCCTTCGCGGCGTGCTGGCCCTTGCGGACGAGCGTGGCGTTGTCGAGGAAGCGCTCGGGGTCCTTGTTGAGCATGAGCCGGGCCTCGGGCGGGATGCCGCCGCCCCGGTACTGCGCGCTGGCCAGCGCGCCCGCCTGGCGTCTGAGTTCGTCCATCTGCTTCTGCGTCCGGTCGATCGTCTGCGCCAGCTTGACGATCTCCTTCTGCTGGAGGGCGACCTGCTCCTTCGCCGCGTTGTACGCCTCGGTGGCCTGCTCCGCCTTGCGGTAGAGGCCCTCCAGCTCCTTGCGCACCTCTTCGAGGCGCTTTTCGGACACGGCGGGGCCGGGGTCGGCGTACGCGGCCGGAGCCGTCCCGCCGAGGATCCCGGTCACGCCCAGGACCACCGCCGTGGCGGCCACCACGGCACCGCGCAGCCCCCGTACGCCCCGCCGGCGCTCCACGCCCGCCCGGCCCCGTACATCCGCCGTGCTCCGCCCGCCCGCCCGGTTCCCCGCACCCACCAGGTTCCGTACACCCGCCCGGCTCCCCGCGCCCGCCACGTTCCGTACGCCCGTCAGACCCCCCGCGCCCACCCGCCGCGGCTCGTCCGCCGCACCCGCGCCGTCCCGTACGTCACGTTTGCCGTACGCATCGGGATCGCCCCGCCCTGCCCCCTGCCGCCCCACCAGCCACCTCCGGTCGTTCCGCACCGATTCGTGCACGTCCACAGGCGCGGATGCTGCCATACCGGCGGGTAATCCGACAGAGCGCCGCACAGGTTTCCGGGCCGCCCGCGCGCCGCCCCCAGCCGACGGCCGAGGTTCACCCGGCGTTCACTCTCCTCCATCGGCGGCTTCACCTGATCTGCCTAATTTCGGCCGTACCGAGCGGCGCGCCACTCCTGCGGAGCGAACGCGGCACGGCATTGCTGAACCAACCGACCACCCGCTCCGGCGACCCTTGCCCGGCCGCTGCGGCCGCCGCACAGTGACCTCGCGGTCACCATCCGGGTGACCACCCGGTCGCCACGCCGGTGACCACCACGTCCGCACCCCGCACGCCGAACGAGAAGCGGCGCGCCCCAGGAAGGAACTCACGACAGTGAAGCAGCTGCAGCGCAAGAACCGGGTTCGCGCCCTCGCCGTCGGCGCTCTCGCCGTCACCGGTGCCCTGACCCTGTCGGCGTGCGGCTCCGACGACACCAGTGGTGGCGGCGGGGCGGCTTCCGCGGCGAAGACCGGCAACGTCAAGTGCGAGGGCAAGGGCAAGCTGCTCGCCTCCGGCTCGTCCGCGCAGAAGAACGCCATGGACGCCTGGGTGCAGGCCTACTCGGGCGCCTGCAAGGACACCAGCATCAACTACCAGCCCACCGGCTCCGGCGCGGGCATCACCACCTTCCTCCAGGGCCAGACCGCCTTCGCGGGCTCCGACTCGGCGCTCAAGCCCGAGGAGGTCGAGAAGTCCAAGCAGGTCTGCAAGGGCGGCCAGGCGATCAACCTGCCGATGGTGGGCGGCCCGATCGCGGTCGGCTACAACGTGCCGGGCGTGGACAGCCTCGTGCTGGACGCGCCGACCCTCGCCAAGATCTTCGACTCGGAGATCACCAAGTGGAACGACGAGGCGGTCAAGAAGCTCAACCCGGACGCCAGCCTGCCGGACCTCAAGATCCAGGCGTTCCACCGCTCCGACGACTCCGGCACCACCGACAACTTCACCAAGTACCTCAAGGGCGCGGCCCCCGGCGCCTGGAAGCACGAGCCCGGCAAGACCTGGGAAGGCAAGGGCGGCCAGGCCGCGTCCGGCTCGGCAGGGGTGTCCTCACAGGTCAAGCAGACCAGCGGGGCGATCTCCTACTTCGAGCTGTCGTACGCCACGGCCAGCAAGATCAACACGGTCAAGCTGAACACCGGCGCCAAGGACCCGGTCGAGGCCACCGTCGACAACGCCTCCAAGGCCATCGCCGAGGCCAAGCAGGTCGGCACGGGCAGCGACCTGGCCCTGAAGCTCAACTACACCACCAAGGCCGAGGGCGCCTACCCGATCACCCTGGTCACGTACGAGATCGCCTGCGACAAGGGCAACAAGGCGGAGACCCTGCCCGCCACCAAGTCCTTCCTGACCTACATCGCCGGCAAGGACGGCCAGAACGCCCTCAAGGAGCTGGGCTACGCGCCGCTGCCCGCCGAGATCGCCGACAAGGTCCGCTCGGCCGTCGCCTCGCTCTCCTGACCCACCGGGCGGCGGCCCGCGCCCCGCAGGCCGCCGCCCGTCCGGTGCACCGCCGCGCCAGGAGCCCCCGCCGGGCTCCGCAGACCGGAGAAACCATGAACTCAGCACCCTCGATATCCAGCGCACCACCGCCACCGCCCGCGCCGCCCGCCGCCTCCCCGGTGTCCGGCAGCGCGGTCCGCCCCGGAGACCGGATCTTCCTCGGCCTGTCCCGCGGCTCGGGCATCGCCCTCCTGGTGATCATGGCGGCCATCGCGGCCTTCCTGACCGTCCGCTCCGTGATCGCCGTCTCCGGGGACCACGCGAACTTCCTGACCTACTTCGAGTGGACCGCCTCCGGCACCGAGCCGAAGTTCGGCATCGCCGTCCTCGCCTTCGGCACCGTGGTCAGCTCGGTGATCGCGATGGCCGTCGCGGTCCCGGTCGCGGTCGGCATCGCGCTGTTCATCTCGCACTACGCGCCGCGCAAGCTGGCCTCGCTGCTCGGTTACGTCGTCGACCTGCTCGCCGCGGTGCCCAGCATCATCTACGGCCTGTGGGGCGCGCTGTTCCTCGTACCGCACCTGACCGGCCTCTACAGCTGGCTGGACGACTACCTCGGCTGGACCGGGATCTTCTCCTACGCCGACGAGGCCCCCGCTCGCTGTTCACCGTCGGCATCCTGCTCGCGATCATGATCCTGCCGATCGTGACCAGCGTCAGCCGCGAGGTCTTCCTCCAGGCGCCGAAGATGCACGAGGAGGCCGCGCTCGCGCTCGGCGCGACCCGCTGGGAAGTCATCCGGATGTCCGTCCTGCCGTTCGGCCGCTCCGGCGTCATCAGCGCCTCGATGCTGGGCCTGGGCCGCGCGCTCGGCGAGACGATGGCGGTGGCCACCGTCCTGTCCCCCAGCTTCCTGATCAACACCAGCCTGCTGGACGGGGGCGGCGGCACCTTCGCCCAGAACATCGCCAGCAAGTTCAGCGAGGCCGACGAGTTCGGGCAGGACGCCCTGATCGCCTCCGGCCTCGTCCTCTTCGTCATCACGCTGCTCGTCAACGGCGCGGCCCGCCTGATCATCGCCCGCCGCAAGGAGTATTCGGGGGCCAACGCATGAGTAACACGGTCACCGCGCGACGGCCCGTCGCCGACAGCGCGCCCCTCCCCGTCTCGCTCAAACAGCCCCGGCTGCCCCGCTGGGCCCCCGCCGGGCTCGCCGCGGCCGCGGCCGCCGTGGGCTGCGGCATCGGCCTGGCAGCGGGCCTGGAGAGCCGTATCCAGTGGGGCCTGATCGCCGCCCTGCTGTTCGTCCTCGGTACGTTCCTGCTCGCCGCAGCCGTCGAAGGCACCCGGCAGGCCAAGGACCGCCTCGCCACCAGCCTGGTGTGGATCTGCTTCCTGCTGGCCGTGGTCCCGCTCGTCTCCCTCATCTGGGAGACCGTCGCCCGCGGCATCAAGGTCGTCGACGGCTACTTCCTCAGCCACTCGATGGGCACCCTGCCGGACGCGATGGCCGGCGGCGGCATCTACCACGCCCTCGTCGGCACCCTCCAGCAGGTCGGCCTGGCCGCGCTGATCGCCGCGCCGGTCGGCCTGCTCACCGCGATCTACCTGGTCGAGTACGGGCGCGGCAAGCTGGCCAAGGCCGTCACCTTCTTCGTCGACGTGATGACCGGCATCCCCTCGATCGTGGCCGGCCTGTTCGTCCTGTCGGTGTGGATCCTGATCCTCGGCTTCGGCCCGTCCGGCTTCGCCGGCGCGATGGCGCTGGCCATCCTGATGACGCCGGTGGTCGTGCGCTCCACCGAGGAGATGCTCAAGCTGGTCCCCAACGAGCTGCGCGAGGCGTCCCTGGCCCTCGGCGTGCCGAAGTGGCGCACCATCCTCAAGGTGGTGCTGCCCACCTCGGTCGGCGGCATCGCCACCGGCGTGATGCTGGCCATCGCCCGTATCACCGGTGAGACCGCGCCCGTACTGCTGCTGGTCTGGGGCGCCAAGACGATCAACAACAACCCCTTCGAAGGCGCCCAGCAGTCGCTGCCGCTGTACGTGTTCCAGCAGTGGCAGCAGGGCTCCGACGCCTCGTACGACCGTGCGTGGGGCGCGGCGCTCGTCCTGATCGCCTTCGTCATGATCCTCAACCTGGTGGCCCGCGGCATCGCCCGCTGGAAAGCCCCCAAGACCGGCCGCTGACCCTCCAGCGTCACGAAAGAAGCAGTGATCCCCATGGCCAAGCGAATCGACGTCAGCGGCCTCTCCGCCTACTACGGCAGCCACCGGGCCATCGACGACATCTCCATGACCGTCGAGCCCCGCTCGGTGACCGCCTTCATCGGCCCCTCGGGCTGCGGCAAGTCGACGTTCCTGCGCACCCTGAACCGGATGCACGAGGTCACCCCGGGCGGCCGCGTCGAGGGCAAGGTGATGCTGGACGACGAGAACCTGTACGGCAGCGGCGTGGACCCGGTGGCGGTACGCCGTACCGTCGGCATGGTCTTCCAGCGCCCGAACCCGTTCCCCACCATGTCGATCTTCGACAATGTCGCGGCGGGCCTGCGCCTGAACGGCACGGTGAAGAAGAAGTCCGAGCTGAACGACGTCGTCGAGAAGTCCCTCAAGGGCGCCAACCTCTGGAACGAGGTCAAGGACCGGCTGAACAAGCCCGGCTCCGGCCTGTCCGGCGGCCAGCAGCAGCGGCTGTGCATCGCCCGCGCCATCGCGGTCGAGCCGCAGGTGCTGCTGATGGACGAGCCGTGCTCGGCCCTCGACCCGATCTCCACCCTCGCCATCGAGGACCTGATCGGCGAGCTGAAGGAACGGTTCACGATCGTCATCGTGACGCACAACATGCAGCAGGCGGCGCGCGTCTCGGACCGTACGGCCTTCTTCAACCTGGCCGCGGTCGGGCAGCCCGGCAAGCTGGTCGAGATCGACGACACCGAGCGGATCTTCTCCAACCCGTCGGTCCAGGCCACCGAGGACTACATCTCCGGCCGCTTCGGCTGAGCGCCCGTCCGGGTCCCGCGCGGGCCCGGACCCGGGCCCGCCCCGTACGTCCTGCGGTGCTGCATGGCGGTGCCACCGCAAGGACGAGGCCCGCCCTCCGGAAGCGGAGGGCGGGCCCACAAGAACGTGCGGCTCAGCGGCCGCGCGGCGTCACGCGAACACCAGATGGACGCACCAGTAACACAGGGCGGCCACCGCCGCGCCGGCGGGCATGGTGATGAACCAGCCCATGACGATGTTCTTGGCGACGCCCCAGCGCACCGCGCGGGTGCCCTTGGTCGAGCCCACACCCATGATCGCCGAGGTGATGACGTGGGTGGTGGAGATCGGCGCGTGGAACATGAACGAGGCGGTGTACATGACGGACGCCGCGGTCGTCTCCGCCGCGAAGCCCTGCGGCGGGTCCAGCTCGATGATCCGCCGGCCGAGCGTGCGCATGATGCGCCAGCCGCCCGCGTACGTGCCCAGCGACAGGGTCAGCGCACAGGCGATCTTCACCCAGACCGGAATGGCGTCGCCGGAACCCTGGACGTCCGCGATGACCAGCGCCATCACCACGATGCCCATGGTCTTCTGGGCGTCCTGGAGGCCATGTCCGAGCGCCATGCCGGCCGCCGAGACCGTCTGCGCGATGCGGAAGCCCCGCTTCGCCTTGTGCGGGTTGGACTTCCGGAACAGCCACATGATCGCGACCATCACCAGATAGCCGAGGACCAGGCCGATCACGGGCGAGACGAACATCGGGACGACGACCTTCTCTATGACGCCCGACCAGTAGACGGTCGTGCCGCCCGCCAGCGCCGCGCCGACCATGCCGCCGAAGAGCGCGTGCGAGGACGACGACGGCAGCCCGAAGTACCAGGTGACCAGGTTCCAGACCACCGCTCCGACCAGGGCGGCGAAGAGGATGCCCATCCCCTTGGAGCCCTCGGGCGTGGAGATCAGCCCTTCACTGACCGTCTTGGCGACCCCGCTGCCCAGGAAGGCACCGGCGAGGTTCATCACCGCGGCCATCGCGAGCGCCGCCCGCGGGGTCAGGGCCCGGGTGGAGACCGAGGTCGCGATGGCGTTCGCGGAGTCGTGGAAGCCGTTGGTGTACGTAAATCCGAGCGCGACCCCGATGGTCACGATGAGCGCGAAGGTGTCCACCGGAGGTCAGGACTCCTTGACCGCGATCGTCTCGACCGTATTGGCGACATGCTCGAAGGCGTCGGCCGCCTCTTCCAGGATGTCCACGATCTGCTTGAGCTTGAGCACCTCGATGGCGTCGTACTTGCCGTTGAACAGGTGCGCGAGCAGCTTGCGGTGGATCTGGTCGGCCTGGTTCTCCAGGCGGTTGACCTCGATCCAGTACTCGGTGAGGTTGGACATCGTGCGCAGGTTCGGCATCGCCTCGGCGGTCAGTTCCGCCGCCCGCGCCAGCACCTCGATCTGCTGCTCGACGCCCTTGGGCAGTTCCTCGATGTTGTAGAGGACGACCAGATCGACGGCCTCCTCCATGAAGTCCATGATGTCGTCGAGCTTCGAGGCGAGGTTGTAGATGTCCTCGCGGTCGAACGGCGTGATGAACGAGGAGTTCAGCTGGTGGAAGATCGCGTGGGTCGCGTCGTCCCCCGCGTGCTCCGCCGCCCGCATCCTCTCGGCGATCTCTGTCCGCGCGGAGGCGTCCGCCCCGAGCAGTTCCATCAGGAGCTTGGAGCCTGTGACGATGTTGTCCGCGGACGCCGCGAACATGTCGTAGAAGCTCGTCTCCCTGGGGGTCAGACGAAAGCGCACGTGAAATCCTCGGGGTGCATCGGATTCGGTCGAGATGATGCTAGGCGCATCATCCAGCCACAGCTAACCGGCATTCCTTCAGTGTCGCCCATCGGGCAGCATGCTCTGCACGGGGTACCGCCCGCGCCTGCGAATTTCTGTACCATATACCCGCTAGGGGTATATGGAATGCCTACGTACCACGGGAGATGGCCATGACGACCACGGACGCCGACACCAACGGCACCACCGCAGCCGCCGCGGCCCACCACGCCGGCGGACCGGAAACCGCCCTCGGCACCGGCCCCGACGCCGTCACCGCTCACGATCTGGGCATCCACGGTTACGCGCAGCACAAGGACGCGCACCTCAAGAGGCTGCGCCGGATCGAGGGCCAGATCCGCGGCCTCCAGCGGATGCTGGAAGAAGATGTGTACTGCATCGACATACTCACCCAGGTGTCGGCGAGCACTAAGGGCCTGCAGTCCTTCGGCCTCCAGCTCCTGGAGGAGCACCTGCGGCACTGCGTCGCCGACGCCGCCGTCAAGGGCCCCGAGGCCATCGACGAGAAGGTCAAGGAAGCCACCAAGGCCATCGAGCGGATGCTGCGCACCTGAGCGCGGAGGCCGGACGTACGGTTGCCGCGCAACCGTCACGCCCGGCGCCGCCGCCCACTCACCCGGGGGTCCCGGGTCCGTGCCCCGGTCGCGCGCGGTCCGCGTCCACGTCCAGCACCTCGTCGATACGGTCCGAGCTGAGCCGATCCTCGCTCGCGGCAGCCGCCGCGATCATCAACTCACCAGTCAGGTCGATCTCGACGAGGGCTACGTGGTCCTGAACCGTCGAGTTGCGGTGTGCGGCCACGTACAACACCTCCTCCTTCGAGCGCCTCCCCACTCTTCTGGTGGTTACCGCCCAGAGTAGGTACGGGCGCACGCTCCGCGCATGGCACGGATGGACCATTTCCGCCAGTTCGCACACGCCGTGGACTCGTACCCCGGACACCGCCGCCCGGGACCGGGCCGGACCCGCCGGCCGCGCCGCCCGGACGCCCGCGACGACCGCTCCCGGCCGCGCCCGGACGCCCGCGGCGAGCATGGTCAGCCGCCCGCGGCGGCGACCTTGCCCGTGTAGATGTCGGCCCGGTCGGGCAGCCGGACCGGGACCGGCGCCCCGAAGCCGTACAGCGTGGTGGTGGAGGTCACCGACGTCCCGCCCGTCGTGCCGTTGGCGAAGCGGAAGCGCTGGCGCACCTTGCGCAGCCGTCCGGTGTCGTCCAGGTACGCGTCAAAGGGCACCACGTCGGTGGTGAAGCCTTTCTCCGCCGCGGTCAGCGCGGGCCGCACCGCCGCGGACGCCGCGCGCGCCGCGGCGCCGATGTCCGTCGTCCCGCTGAAGTGCCGCACCGGGACGCCGTCCAGCCGCTCCCGCCCCTCGTACGTCACCTCCCGCACACCCCGCAGCAGCTCGGCGGCGGCCATCGGATCGGTCGCGCCGCCGGTGACGAGATTGCCGTCGGCCAGCGAGGCGGTGTCCACCCGCACCCACTTGCCGGCCGGCACGCCCGCCCCGCGGTTCTTCATGTACAGCGCGGACGGCGTGAGGATCTCGGTGATCGTGCGCTGCGCGCCGCTCCCGTCGCCGGTGTCCGGAAGCCGTACGTTCAGCTGCCCGGTCCGCTTGCGGTAGTCGTGACCGCCGGTCCCCCGGATGGCGACGCGGGTGCCGCCGCTGACGGTCTCCATCTCCGTACGCACCCGGGAGGAGCCGGCCCGGACCAGCGCGTCGGCACTGCCGCGCAGGGCCGCGGCGTAGTCCGTACGGCCGGCAGGGGAGCCGGCGTCCGCCGGGCCGGCGGGGTCCCGCGGCCCGGCGGACGGACGGTCGCCCGGTGGGCGGGCACGGTCGGTGAAGGGCGGCCCGGCCGCGGACCCGCCCACCGGGCCGTCTGCGGAGCGGCGGGCCGAGGTGTGGTCGTCGGCCGCCGCCCCGTTGGGGGAGCAGCCCGTGGTGAGCAGCCCGGCCACCAGGCCCACCCCGCACACGGCGGCCGCGACGGCGCCGCCTCGCCTGTCCTGCACCACCATCGCGTACGAGCCCCCTCGGCCGCTCTGCTCGGGTAGTAGCGGACCGGGATGTTCCGGTTGTCCGGACCACCACGACCCGTTCCGTTCAACGACTGTTCAGCCCGCTTCGTCACGCCCGTACACCTCGGGCGCGTAGCGTGGCGCCGTGCAGGACCGAGCAGCACAGGAGCCGACAGCGCCGCTCTCCGGGGCGCCCGACCACCGGACCACCACCACCGAACGGGGTTCGTTCTGCCTGGCCCGCTGCATCTGCGGCTGGCACGGCCCGGCGCGCCGGGCCCGCTCCCAGGCGCGGACGGACGCGGAGCAGCACCACCGGGCGGAGTGAGCACCGGCCCCGCCGACCGACTGCGGGCGGACGCGCCACACCCGCCCGGCAGGCCCCACGCCCATAACCGCACGTAGCGCCCCATCGCCACGCCCCTGGAACCTCCCCGGGCCCCCGCCCCATCTGGGTAGGGGAAGCATCCACGGCGCGCGGACCCGCAAAGGGTCCCAAAAGGGGCAGTTCACAATGAAGCGGCGCACGATACTGGCAGCCGGCGGCGGACTCGCGGCGGCTACCGCCGGCTTGACCACCGCCTGCAGCACCGACAGCGGCCACGCGAACACCCCCGGCGGCGCCGCGTCCGGCGGCGTCGGCCTCAACACCAGCTCGCAGGCGGGCAGGCCCCCGGCCGCCAAGGCGTCGTGGGACGCGCTGCGCAAGAGCCTCGACGGCAAGCTCGTACGCGCCGGCGAAGCCTCGTACGACGCGGCCCGCCGCCTGTACAACACCCGTTATGACAACCTGAAGCCCGCGGCCGTCGCCTACGTCCGCCACCCGGCCGACATAGCCGAGTGCCTGTCCTTCGCCCGCCGCTACAACGCCCCCGTCGCGATACGCAACGGGGGTCATTCATATGCCGGTTGGTCCAGCGGCAACGGCAAGCTCGTCATCGACGTGTCCGCCCTGAACTCGGTCTCCGCCCCCTCCGGCGGCATCACCCGCATCGGCGCCGGCGCCAAGCTCATCGAGGTCTACGAAGGCCTCGGCAAGCACGACGTCACGATCCCCGGCGGCTCCTGCCCGACCGTCGGCATATCGGGCCTCACCCTCGGCGGCGGCCACGGTGTCGCGTCCCGCGCCTACGGCCTGACCTGCGACAGCCTCGTCGGCGCCACCGTCGTCACCGCCGACGGCAAGACCGTCGAGTGCGACGCCAAGCGCAACGGCGACCTCTTCTGGGCGCTGCGCGGCGCCGGCAACGGCAACTTCGGCGTGGTCACCGAACTCCGCTTCCGCACCCACGCCGCGCCCCGCTCGGTCATGGCCTACCTGACCTGGCCCTGGGCCAAGGCCACCGCCCTGCTGCGCTCCTGGCAGGAGTGGGGCCCCACCCAGCCCGACGAAATATGGTCGTCCCTGCACCTGGACGCCCACCCCGGCGGCACCCCGACCGTCTCCGTCGCCGCCTTCTCCCTCGGCTCCTACGGCGACCTCCAGAACGCCGTCGACAAACTGGCCGACCGCGCGGGCGGCCCCGGGCCCGCGAAGTCCGTACGGCTGACGCCCAGCTCGTACCTCGACGCGATGGAGTCCTACGCGGGCTGCTCCTCGAAGACCACCGAGCAGTGCCACCTGCCGGGCGCCCTCCCCGGCCGCGACGCCGCCGGCAAGCTCGCCCGCGAGACGTACGCCGCCCGCTCCGACTTCTACGACCGCTCGCTGGACGCGGCCGGCCTCCGCGCCCTGCTCGGCCAGATCGAGGCCGCGAGCCGCAAGGGCGTCGCCGGCAACGCGTCGCTGACCGCGCTGGGCGGCGCGATCAACCGGGTCCGCCCCACCGACACCGCCTTCGTGCACCGCCGCTCGCGCTTCCTCGCGCAGTACCTGGCGTCCTGGAAGGCGGGCGGCACGGGCGCCGCCCAGAGCGCCTGGCTGGACGGCATCCACGGCGCGATGCGGCGCTACGCCTCGGGCGCCGCCTACCAGAACTACACGGACGCGGCCCTGACCGACTGGAAGAAGGCCTACTACGGCCCGGCCGCCGGCCGCCTCACCGAGCTGAAGCGGCAGTACGACCCGAACGGGCTGTTCAGGACGTTCCCGCAGGCCCTGTGACGGTGCGTCCGTCCCATGCGGTGGGGCGGCGGCACGTCCGTCCCGTATGGCGGGGGTAGCGGCACGTCCGTCCCGTATGACGGAGGTGACGGCCCGCCCGGCCCCCGTACGACGCGGGTGACGACGTGTCCGTCCCCCTGCGACGAGAGTGACGGCGCGCCCGTCCCCCATGCGACGAGGGAGGACCGGGCTGTCGGCCCCGGTCCTCCCTCGTCGTCCGTCCGTTCCGTCTCCCCGGCTACGCCGCCAGGTCCTCGTCCCGCTCCTCGCGCGCCACCGGCGGTACGGCCGTCACCGGCCCGGAGACCGCACGGGGCGCGGGGCCGCCGCCCGGACGAGCCACCAGGCGGGCGAGCGCCCCACGGCCGTCGTCACCGGGATCAGCATCGCCTGCGCCACCGGCGCCAGCAGCAGCGCCACCGCCGTGCCGAGCGCGAAGCCGCCGATGACGTCCGTCGGGTAGTGGACGCCCATGTAGACCCGGCAGAAGCCCTCCAGCAGCGCCAGGCCGATACCGATCAGCCCGTACTTGCGGTGGGCGATGAACAGGCCCACGCCGACCGCCATGGTCAGCGTCGCGTGGTCGCTCACGAAGGAGAAATCCGTCTTGCCGGGCACGAGGACTTCCAGCCCGGCGTGGACCCGGAACGGCCGGGGCCGCTCCACCACCGCCCGGATCGGGATGTTGGCCAGCAGCGCCACCCCGGCGGCCAGCGGCGCCCACACCAGGCCCGCCACCCTGCCCGGCGCGTCCGGCCGCCTGCGCGCGCCCCACCAGGCGATCAGACAGAGCACGGCGAGCGCGGCGATCAGGCCGTACTCCCCCACGAACTTCGTGGCGCGGTTGAGCCACTCCGGTGCGTCCTTCGCGAGGCCGTTGATGCCGTCGAGCACGTTCACATCGGGGTTCGACCCGTCCACTGCGAGTCCAGCCATCTGCCGCGGCCCCTTACCTTTCGCGCGCGCGAGCGCCGTGTGAGTGCTGCCAACCCCCGTGGTCGTCGGGCGTGGCCGGAATTCCACGGCCTCGCCATGTCTCCATGCCCAGGAAACGCGATGGACAGCCGAGCCGTTCCAGCTTCCACCGGATGATCACCAGGACGTTATCGAAGAGAGACTGATGTCCGCAGTTCAGGGCCCCATGTTCACGCAGCGTTCGGCCGGGGCAGTGCTTTCGCGCCATCTTCGGTGACCCGGGTCGCACCGATGTAGTCCGGTGTGTCGATCTTGTCGAACCGGATCACCGCGCCCGTGTACGGAGCATTGATCATGTAACCGCCGCCCACGTAGATCCCGACGTGGTGGATGGACCGCGGATCGTTCAGATCGTGCGCGAAGAACACCAGGTCCCCGGGGAGCAGCTCGTCCCGCTTCGGATGCGGCCCGGCGTTCCACTGGTCGTTGGCCACCCGCGGCAGCTCGATGTCCACCGCGTGGTACGCCGCCTTCGTCAGCCCCGAGCAGTCGAACCGCCCGTCCTGGTCCGGCGTGCCGTTCCCGCCCCACAGGTACGGCTTGCCCAGCTGCTCCTGCGCGAAGGAGATCGCGGCGGCCGCCTGCCGGGAGGCCGGCACCCGCCCGACCGGCGCCTCGAAGCTCTTGGCGAGGGTCGTGATGATCTTCACGTAGTTCTGCGTCTCGCTGATCGCCGGGACCCCGCCCGCCTTGATCACCCGGTACGCGCCCGCGTTGTACGCCGCCAGCATGTTGTGCGCCGGGTCACCGGGCACGTCCTTCACGTACTTCGCCAGCTCGCAGTCGTACGACGCCGCCGACGGGATCGCGTCCGCCGGGTCCCACACGTCCCGCCGGCCGTCCCCGTTGCCGTCGATGCCGTGCGAAGCCCACGTACCGGGGATGAACTGGGCGATTCCCTGCGCCGCCGCCGGGCTCTGCGCCCTCGGGTTCCAGCCGCTCTCCTGGTACAGCTGCGCGGCGAGCAGCGCCGGGTTGATGGCGGGGCACAGATTGCCCCACTTCTGCACCAGCGGCTGGTACGAGGCCGGCACCGCGCCCTTCGCCAGCCCCACCGCCCGGCCCGCACCACCCGCCAGGCCCGCGGCGGCCGTGTACGTGCCCACCACGAGCAGCGCGAGGAAGCAGAGCACCAGCCCGACCCCGACCCCACCGGCCACCCAGTATTTGCGCACCCCACAACCCTCCCCCAAACGGGCGCGTTTCACCGCCGTTTTCGTCATGTACCTCACCACACGACGGCGGTACGGGCCGCCTCCCGCGCTCCCGGCAGACCGCCCCGGGCGCGCGGCTCCACCCCGCGCCCGCCCCTCACTCCCCCAGCTCGGACCAGACCGACTTCCCGTCACCCGGCCCGTGCCGGCACACACCCGACTCGTCGGCACAGACCCCGACCAGGTACAGCCCGCGCCCGCCCGTCGCGTCGTCCGCGTGCCACCGCCGTACCGGCAGCCCCGGCGCCCCGTCGTGCACCAGCACCCGCAACGAGCCCGGTCCCGGCCACTCCCCGTACAGCGTCACCGGCTCCGAACAGCCACTGCGGCGGCAGGCGTTGACAGCGTTCGTCACCACCTCGGACGTCAACAGCAGCGCGGTGTCCGCCGGCCCGTCCCGCCCGGCCGAGCGCACCGCCGTACCGACCGCGTCCCTGGCCGCACGCACCCACCCCGGATCCGGCGGAAAGACGAGCGCGAAGTCACCGGCCGTGAGCGGCCGGGGCACGGCCTCGGTGGTGGGGCGCATGACGTGGCCTCCTGGCCCAGCGAGCGGCACCGCCGCCTCGGCGCCGAGCTGCGCAAACTGCGCCGGAGCGCCGGGCTCTCGGGCGACCGGGCCGCCGCACTGATCGACGCCGACCGCGGCCGCGTGAGCAACATCGAGGCGGGCCGGGTCGATGTCCCCCGCAACGGCCTCCACAAGTTGCTCCGGGCCTACGGCTGCACGGAGGGCCCGCTCTTCGAGGGGCTGATGGCGATGGCCCAGGACCGGGGGAAGGGGTGGTGGGGCGAGTACCGGGACGTGATGCGGCGCCCGGCCCTCGACCTCGCCGAGCTGGAGGCCGGAGCCACCAGCGTCCGCATGCACGAGTCGTCGACCGTACCCGGCATGCTCCAGACCGCCGACTACGCCCGGTCCATGTGCGCCATGGCGGCGGACGAGAGCAAGGACGAGCCCGTCGACCGATACGTGGAATTCCGCCTCGCCCGCCAGCGCGTCATCGAACAGAGCCCCGGGACCCCTACCACGCGGTGATCCACGAGAGCGCTCTGCACACACTGATCGGCGACGCGGAGATCATGCGCGGACAACTGCGCCGGCTGATCGAAGCAGCCCGCCTGCCGCACGTGACCGTGCAGGTGTTCCCCTTCGCCGCCGGGGGATTCTCCGCCTACAGCCGACCGTTCGCGCTGTTCGGCGGCCCGGCCCCGGAGCTCGACACCGTCCGGCTGGAGCAGCCGCTCGGCTCCGCGCTCCTGCACGACCGGCAGCACGTCGACAGGTATTCGAAGATCTTCACGAAGCTGTCCGAACTGGCGCTGCCGCCGGTTGCCCCCGATGCCAAGCCCGAGTCTCATGAGGGCCGGGACTCCCCGGCCTTGATCCACCACCTCATGTACGCCATGCAGTAAGGAACCGTCATGCCGCAGGTCGCCTGGCAGAAGTCGTCGTACGGCACCCACGGCAACGACGACTGCGTAGAGGTGACCGCGAACTCCGGCGGACCGGTCCGCTACCGCGAGAGCGACCACCCCGGGGAGGTCGCCCAGGTCACCAGCCACGCCTGGGCCGCGTTCCTCCGGGCCGTAAAGTCCTCAGCGTACGAGTGAGTGCACGAGGTCACCGCCCACCGCGGGCCCGACGGAGGAACTTATGCCGACCACCCCGACTCCCCCACTCCCCCGAGAACCTCACCTGGCAGAAGGCCACGGACGACGAGAGCGCGCCCGAGTACATCGAGGTCGCCTTCGGGGACGACGACCACGTCCACCTGCGCACGAACACCGAGCCGGACAACATCGTCACCACGACGCGCGTCAAGTGGGACGCGTTCGTCCTCGGAGTGAAGGCCGGGGAGTTCGACCACTTCGTGGGGCTTTGAGGCCACTCACGCCCCTCTGTCCGTACATTGCCCGGCGTGTTCGACCGTGATACACACGGTGATGCCGACGGGTCGTCAGGCGCCGCGCGCCCCTGCCCGCACGCAATCCCCACGGGATCCGTCAAAGAAAGCCGCCAAGTCGACATCTGGTGGCGGTTTTGTCGGCGAAGATAGATGCTGGCTCGTACCGTGAGGCGCGGGTACACAACAACCCATAAGGGGCGGTGAGTTCATTCATGCACTTGGCGGCCGAAAAGGGCGACATCACCACCATCATTGGCGGAATCGCCCCGGACTGGGGTCCGTTCGGGACACTGGGCAACGAAGCACGCGTCATGATCGAGGTGGTCATGGCAGTGGCGATTCTGCTCTGCCTCGGCATCGCGATCTGGGGCGCGGCCAAACAGCGCATCGGCGCCACCGCGCTGCGCGACACGTTCAGCGCCGAACAGGGCAAGGGCCTCATCGTGGCCGGCCTGACCGGTGTGTTCATCATCGGGTCGCTCGGCACGCTCTTCACGATCGTGTACGGGATGGCCGTGTAGCCGGGGCGGCCGGGGACGGCCGCCCCGGTGCCCGGGAAGCGGCCCGGCCGACCTGTACGGACCGGCGGGCCGGACCGGCCGCCCGGCCGACCGGCCCTCCGTGCCGCAGCCCCCGTCGCACCACCGCCCCCTCCCCTCACCCCGAATCCCCTCACCCACGCCCCCGCACGCCCCCGGCGCAGCGCACCACGGACCGCCTCCTCCCGTACGCCCCGCCGGACGCCCGCACCACAGCCCCTCCTCACCTCCCCCACCACCGGCCACACCCTTCGCCGAGAGCACCCGCCGATGCCCGCTCATTCCGCCCCGAACCGTTCCGCTTTGCGCCACTCCGGCGAGCAACGGGCCGATTGGGCCGCGTACCGGGCGGGGACACAAGGGCTTGGCGGGGACCGAGCGGCGGCCGCGGCCCACGGGGTGGACGCACCCGCCGCAGAGTCCCCCATTCGCCTCTTCCGCCCGACACCTGAGGTCCCGTCACGGTGAGATCTACTCGTACCACTGCGCCCGAGCCGCTGCCCGCGCGGCTACGGTCATATACGGGCGGCAAAAGGACAGCAGCGACGGCCAGGTCGGTTGAGGGGGCACAGGCACGATGAGTCTCAGCGATGGCGGTGGATACGGCGGTGGCGAGCCGGGCGGCCCGGACACGGGCGGCCAGACCCGCACCAGACTCCCCGACGGCGGCGACGACCCGTACGGGGCGGGCCGCCGCACCCGTACCGGCCCCTCCAGCCGGAACCTGATCACGATCGTCGGCGTGGTGGTCCTCCTGATCGCGGCCATCGCCTTCGCGAACCGCGGCGGAGACGGGCAGGGGCCCGGCGACAACAGCGCCAAGGAAGCGGACGCCCGCTCCACCGCGCCGACCGGCACCAAGCCGGTCGAGGGCAAGAACGACGGCATCGCGTCGGGCTTCGCGAAGACGGAGCAGGGGGCGCAGTCGGCGGCGGCGAATTATGCGGTGGCACTGGTCTCCGCCGACATACTGAAACCCGCCGAGCGGCGCGCGATCGTGCAGAAGGTGTTCGTACCGGCCAGGGTCGGCGAGATGCAGGGCAAGCTGGACCAGGCGTACTCCGCCGAGTTCCTCCACAAGCTGGGCCTGGACACCAACGGCAACGCCGCCAAAGGCATGACGTACGTCTCGCGCACCGTCCCCGTCGGCACCAAGGTCGCCGCCTTCCAGGGTGACACCGCGAAGCTGGAGGTCTGGTGCACCGGGCTCTTCGGTACGGCCGGCCCGAGCTCGACGACACCGGTGACGAGTGACTGGTTCACCATGCAGCTTGAGCTCCGCTGGGCGGACAACGACTGGAAGGTGCAGAGCTTCGTGCAGAAGGACGGCCCTGCCCCTGTGAACGGCGACAACAAGACGTCCGGAGCCGACCAGATCGCCGAGGCGGTCAACCAGTACGGAGGCTTCACCTATGCCCGGTAACCGGCGGAGCCGCGCCCTCTCGATCACCGCTGCGCTGGCGACCGTACAGACCGCGGTGTTCATGCTGGCCACTCGCGCACTGGCCGCACCGTCGCCGACGCCCACACCGACGCCGGGTGCGTCCTCCCCAGGCGCCACCGTCAGCCCGTCGCCCAGCGCCTCCGCCAAGGAGGACTGCGACCTGATCGTCGGCATGGCCAAGGAATACTGCCAAGAAGGCGACAAAGCCAACACCACCCCCAAATCCCCCGGCGGCCTCACCGACAACAACCCCCTCGACCCCCTCACCTCCCTCGCCAAGGGCTGTGCCGACGCCGCCGCCTGGATCGTCAACAAGCTGTCCGACGCCGTGAAGGCGACCTCCCAGGTCGACTTCACCAACGCGGCCTTCCTGAAGCAGTACGCCGTCGTCTTCGCCGCCTCGACCGTGCTGACCCTCGTACTGTGGCTGCTCGCCGTCGCCAAGCGCGCCGTGCGCGGCGTGCGGCTGACGGAGGCGATCAGCGAGGCGATCGGCTTCCTCTGGCTGACCGTGCTCGCCTCCGCGTTCACGCCGCTGATCCTCTACACCGTCGTCTCCGCGACGGACGGCATCACCGAGATCATCGCGAAGGGTACGGGCGCGCAGACCGACACCTTCTTCGGGGCCTTCGCGGGGGCGCTGAAGAAGGACACGGACATCGGCGGCGGCCCGATCATGCTGATCGTGGTCTCGCTGGTCTCGGTGCTGGCGGCCGGTGTGCTCTGGCTGGAGCTGGTGATCCGGGCGGCCCTGCTGTACGTGGGCGCGCTGCTCGGTACGGTCGTCTACGCGGGCCTGGTCGACAAGAACATGTGGGGGCACGTCCGCCGCTGGGCGGGCATCATGATCGCGGTGATCATGGTGAAACCGGTCATCGTGATCGTCCTGGGCATCGCCGGCGCGCTCACCACCGGCGACGGCCCGAACGCCATCTCGGCCGTCGTCTCCGGCCTCGCGATCATCCTGCTGGCCATCTTCGCCAGCGCCGTGATCTACCGTTTCGTCCCCGGTTTCGGCGACGAGATGGTCTCGGCCCGTACGAACAAGAAGCAGGCCACCGAGGGCTCGCAGGCCGCCGCCGTGATCTCCTCGCCCGCCGCGCTGGTGTCCCAGGGCATCAAGACGCACAGTTCCCGCAAGTCCGGCGGGGGCGGCCAGGAGCAGGGCGGCGGCCAGGCCCGGCCGGCCGACGCGGTCTCCGGCGGTGTGGCCGCCCACGGCAGCCGCGGCGGCGGCTCCGGCGGCCGCGTCCCGGCCCCCGCCTCGCCCGCCCCCGCGCACATCCGTCCCCCGGTTCCAGCTCCGGCTCCACCGGCAACGCCCGCTCCGGCAAGACTCCAGGAGGTGACGGGCGTTGACGACCCAGTCCCACCCGATCACGCCCCGCCGCACCTACCTGATCGGCCGCGCCCGCCCGAACGCGATCGTCGGCAAGAACCGCGAGACCGGCGAGATCGCGCTGATCATCGCGGGCGCGTTCATCGGCATGGTGTGCGGTCTGCTGGTGCCGGTGCTGTCGCTGCGCATCGTCACCCTGACCGGTTTCCCGCTGCTGGCGATCGCCGCGGTCTACTTCCCGTACCGCGGCCGTACGTTCTACAAGTGGTTCGAGATCAACCGCAGCTACCGGCGTACGGTCCGCCGCGGCACGACGTACCGTTCCGGCGCCGCCGAGGCCGGGGTCCGCCTGGACGGACGCGAGGTGGAGATCGGCCCGCCGCCCGGCATCGGCCGCATCAACTGGCTGACCGCCCCGTTCGGCCCGGACGAGATCGCCGTCCTGCTGCACGCCGACCGCCGCACCGTCACGGCCGCCATCGAGATCGAGGGCCCGGGCGTCGGCCTGCGCGACAGCGAGGACCAGGAGGCCCTCGTCGAGCGGTTCGGCACGCTGCTCAAGCACGTCGCCAACGGGGACGGCTTCGTCACCCGCCTCCAGATGCTGGCCCGTACCCTCCCCGCCGATCCCGACGCCCACGCCAAGGACGTCGCCCAGCGCGGCAACCCGGACTCCCCGACTGGCTCCAGGACTCCTACGACCAGCTCCAGTCCATGGTCTCCACCTCCTCCGAACAGCACCGCGCCTACCTGGTCGCCTGCATGCACTACACCCGCGAACTGGCCGCCGAGGCGCACACCATGGCGCGCGCCGCGCACCTGCACAACGGCGGACTGATCCGCAAGAAGCTGGACCGGGACGCGGGCCTGGCCGTCGTCATGGCCCGCGAGCTGACCGACATCTGCGCGCGGCTGGCCGAGGCCGACATCCGCGTACGCCAGCCGCTCGGGCAGAGCCGGCTGTCGTCCCTGGTGCACTCCATGTACGACCCGGACCACCCCATCGACCACATCCAGGCGATGGGCCGGCGCAACGCCTGGCCGGCCGAGCTGGACGCGATGGAACCGACGTACCTCCAGGCCAAGACCCGTGAGTCGGCCACCCGCGCGCCCTGGTGCCACGCCACGGCCTGGGTCAAGGAATGGCCGCTGACCCCGGTCGGCGTCAACTTCCTGGCCCCGTTGCTGGTGCACACTCCCGACGTCATCCGTACGGTGGCGGTCTGCATGGACCTGGAGCCCACCGAGATCGCGATCGAGCGGATGCTGACGGAGAAGACCAACGACGACGCGGAGGCCAGCCGGGCCGCCAAGATGAACCGGGTGGTCGACCCGCGCGACGTGGCCCACCACGGCCGTGTCGACCAGCGCGGCGAGGACCTGGCCTCGGGTGCGGCAGGCGTCAACCTCGTCGGCTACATCACCGTCTCCTCCCGCTCCCCGGAGGCGCTGGCCCGCGACAAACGCACCATCCGCGCCTCGGCGGGCAAGAGTTACCTCAAACTGGAGTGGTGCGACCGGGAACACCACCGCGCCTTTGTGAACACGCTGCCGTTCGCGACCGGGATCCGCCGCTAAGCCGCTGGGAGGCGCGTACGTCATGGCCATGCTCGATCCGCTCGCAGCGCTCACCGAGGCGTTCACCAGCTTCCTGTTCGGGAAGGTGGAGACGACGCGGCTTCCCGTACGGACCTCCACCGGCCAGGCCCAGGCCGTCTACCTGCCGACCGCCGCACCGGGCCTGGGCGACTCCGGCGTGATCATCGGCCGCGAGGTCTACAGCGGCAAGGGCTACATCTACGACCCCTTCCAGCTGTACGGACAGCAGCTGCCCGCCCCGCACTGGCTGGTCCTCGGCGAGTCCGGCAACGGCAAGTCGGCGCTGGAGAAGACGTACGTCCTGCGCCAGCTGCGCTTCCGCGACCGGCAGGTCGTCGTCCTGGACGCCCAGGGCGAGGACGGCGTCGGCGAGTGGAACCTGATCGCCGAACAGCTCGGCATCACCCCCGTCCGCCTGGACCCCACCGCCGCCCTCAACGGCGGCATCCGCCTCAACCCCCTCGACCCGTCGATCACCACGACCGGCCAGCTCGCGCTGCTCCGTACGATCATCGAGGTCGCCATGGGCCGCGGCCTGGACGAGCGCTCCGGCTTCGCGCTCAAGGTGGCCCACGCGTACGTCAACGAGACGATCACCAACCGCCAGCCCGTACTGACCGACATCGTCGAGCAGCTGCGCCACCCGGAGGAGGAGTCGGCGGAGGCCATGAACGTCGACATAGACGACGTACGGGCCTGGGGCCTGGACGTCGCGCTGGTCCTCGACCGGCTGGTCGACGGCGACCTGCGCGGCATGTTCGACGGCCCGACCACCGCCGGCATCGACCTTGACGCGCCGCTGATCGTCTTCGACCTCTCGCACATCGACCGCAACTCGATCGCGATGCCGATCCTGATGGCCATCGTCGGCGTGTGGCTGGAGCACACGTGGATCCGGCCCGACCGGAAGAAACGGATCTTCCTGGTCGAGGAGGCCTGGCACATCATCAACTCGCCGTTCGTCGCCCAGCTCTTCCAGCGGCTGCTGAAGTTCGGCCGCCGCCTCGGCCTGTCCTTCGTCGCCGTCGTCCACCACCTCAGTGACGTGGTCGACGGGGCGGCCGCCAAGGAAGCCGCCGCGATCCTGAAGATGGCCTCCACCCGCACGATCTACGCCCAGAAGAGCGACGAGGCCCGGGCCACCGGTGCCGTCCTGGGCCTGCCGCGCTGGGCCGTCGAGATCATTCCGACGCTCACCCCCGGCATCGCGGTGTGGGACGTCAACGGCAACGTCCAGGTCGTCAAACACCTGATCACCGAGGCGGAACGGCCGCTGGTCTACACCGACCGGGCGATGACCGAGAGCTCCGCGATGCTGACGGAGGAAGCGCTCGCGATCGGGCGGGCGGCGGACGCGGAGGCCGAACGGCGGGCCGAAGAGCTGGCGCTGCGGCGGCAGTTCCGGGACGAGTCGAGCGAGACGGTGGCGTGACGCGGGGATACGGGAACGGTCAGGGGAACGGGCACGGCGGTACGGGCCTCCAGGGCGGCGCAGGGGGCCCTGCCGAACCCGGTGGCCCGGGCGGCCCGGGTGGCGGGCGGGGGCGCGGCGTCCCCGACTCCCTGCTGATCGGCGTGCTCGTCTTCCTCCTCGGCCTCACCGTCCTGGCCTGGACGGCGACCGGCCTGGCCGGACTCTTCACGCACGGCGCCTGGCCGGACGGCGTGACCTTCACCCGTACGCCCCTGGCCCTGCGCAGCCTCATAGGCGCCCCGCACGACCTCGCCGCCGCCTGGCCCGACACCCCGGCCGCACAGCTCTCCGGGTACGGGCTGTTCTGGGGCATCCTCATCAGCGAACTGCTGGTCCTGGTCGTCCTGACGGTCTTCACCCTGGGGACGATCGCCCGCTACCGGGCCGTACGGGCCAATCGGCGCGCTGTGGGGAAGGACGGCGGGTGGGACGGGGTTGCCGGGCGGGAAGGGGCTGCCGGTGCTGCCGGGACCAACGGGCCGGACGGTACTGCCGGTACCGCCGAAGCCGTCGCAACGCCTCCACCGGCCACGGGACCCGTCACGCCGACGGCCGCGGAATCCGTCACGCCGACGGCCATGGAACACGTCACGCCGACGGCCGCGGAACCCGCTGCGCCACCGGTCCCGCGGCCCGCGGCACCGCCGGCCTCGGAACCCGCGGCACCAGCAGTCTCACCCACCGCTGCAACCACCGGATCCACCACAAGCACCCCACCCACCCCTGCCCCTGTCCCTGTCCCCACCCCCACCGTCACTACCCCCGACCTCCTCCCCGCCCCCACCCCAGCCGTTCACTACGGCAGCGACCGCCGCCAGGCCGGCGCGCTCGCCGCGGCCGCCGTCGCCGCTGCCGAAGGTCCCCTCGTCGTCGCCACCACCGACCCCGCCCTCTGGGCCGACACCAAGGACGGCCGCGCCAAACTGGGCCCGCTGCTGACCTACGACCCGCAGCACCTTCTGGACACCCCGGCCCGGATGCGCTGGTCACCGACATCCGGCTGCGAGGACATCGCCATCGCCGCGGCCCGCGCGGCCGCGCTCCTCACCCCCGTACGCCCCGTCAGCACCCTCGACTCCGCGGTGGCCGACGCCGCGACGACCCTGCTGCGCTGCTGGCTGCACGCCGCCGCCGTGGACGGGCGGCCTTTCCGCCAACTGCACCGCTGGGCCCACACCAAGGGCGCCGCGCACGAGCCCGTACGGATCCTGCGTACGAACCAGAAGGCGTCGGCGGGCCAGGCGGGCGAGCTGGAGTCCGTACTGACCGCGCACGCGGAACGCCGGGAGATGGCCCAGGAGTTGGTCTCCCGTACCCTGGCGTCCCTGGCCTCGATCCACATCCGGGACGCCTGCAATCCGGCGCGATCCGATGCCCTTCTTCTCGAATCTTTCATCGACGAAGGGGGAACGCTCTACGTGGTAGGGGAATCCATCGAGGATCCGCGAACCACTCCGGGTGCGATGCCGTTGCTCGTCGCACTCCTCTCCAACGTGGTCGAGCGCGGCCGCCGCATGGCCGAACGGTCATCCGCCGGTCGGCTCGACCCACCACTCACCCTCGTCCTGGACGACATCGCGGCGCTGGCGCCGTTCCCCGCCCTGCCCGGCCTCCTAGAAACCGGCCGTGCGCAGGGGCTGTTGACGCTGGCTACGATGCGCTCCCAGGAGCAGGCCCGCGCCCGCTGGCCGCACACCCCGTTCCCGGCCTGACCGGCGGGCCGCTACGCGCGCTCCAGCGCCATCTCGTGCTCGACAGCGCTCTCGTCCTTGGGATCGGCCATCGTCCGGCCGGTCTCGACGAAGCCCAGTGAGCGGTAGAGGGCAGCCGCGCGCTCGTTCTCCTCGTGCACCCAGAGCCGTACGCGCTCCACCGCCGGCCGTGACCGGCCCCACGCCCACTCCACGGCGGCCGCGAACAGCTCGCGCACCAGCCCCGTACCGCGATGTTCCGGACGTACGTAGACCCCGACGATGTGCGCCCACGGCGCCTCGCCGCCCCGCTCGTCCGCGCCCTCCTTCTCGACGAGCACGACAACCATGCCGCCCCAACTGCCGTCCGGGGCCTCGCCGATGAACGTCACCGGATCCCGGTCCTCGTCACTCCGCGCCGCCCGCCGCTGCCACACCTCATCCGGGTACGCCGCGACCTTCTCGAAGGGCTCGTTGAAAGCGATGCGCGCCACCGGATCGGACAGCGCCGCCAGCCGGAGTTCCCTGAGCCGCTTCCACTCGTCCGCCTTGACCGGCCTGATCAGATACCCCATCGGACCAGCATCCCAGCAGCCCGTCCCTCTGGCCACACGTAATTCTCCCTCCCCACCCCGCACTTACTAGTTAGGCTAGCCTCACCTAACTAACATCCTTCTCGTGGAGGCACCGCCTTGCCCCGAGCCATGACCCCCTCCGAACCCACACCACTCACCTCCCGCACCGACACCGACACCCACACCCACAGCCTCCGCGCCCTCCGCCTGGCCGGCATCGCCGGAATCCTGACCTCCGCGGCCTGGCTCGTCGGCGACATCCTCCTGCTCGGCAAGCCCATGGTCGCGCCGGACCAGTACCCGATCCTCACCGCGTACGACGGCATGGCCCGCGACTCCCTGGCCGCGATGCTCCCCGCCTCCACCACCCGCCTGGCCTGGGGAGCCCTGCTCGGCGTCCTGACCGGGCCGCTCTACCTCTACGCCTGCCGCCACTTCCGCCACGCTCTTCTCCCGCAGCCCCGCCGGCTCGCCCTACCGCCCTTCCTCCTCCTGACGGCCGGCTACGCGCTCGCCCCCTTCGCCCACGGCTCGTTCTTCTACTGGGGCCAGGCCGCGAAGGCGGTGCACGAGTCCGGCGCCGACTCCGCCACGCTGACCGCTCTCCCGGGCGACCTCGCCACAGTGCTCTTCATCCCGTACGCGGTGCTCCTTGCCCTCTGGGGCGTCGGCTCGGTCTGGCTGGCCGTCCTCGTCCTCCGTGGCGGGACCGCCCTGCCCCGCTGGATGTGCATCGCCAACCCACTGGTCTGCACACTCATCGGCACTCTCGTCACCAAACTCTGGCCCGGTGCCATGGGTACGGCCCTCCAAGGAGCTGCCCTGAGCGTCGGCAATCTGCTGCTCTTCTCCCTCACCACCGCGGCGTTCTGGAGAAGGACGACCGACTGACCCTGTCCCGGAACGCAAAAAGCTCCGGTCCCTGAACCATAAGGTTCAGGGACCGGAGCTGAAAAATTGTTCGGCGGCGTCCTACTCTCCCACAGGGTCCCCCCTGCAGTACCATCGGCGCTGAAAGGCTTAGCTTCCGGGTTCGAAATGTAACCGGGCGTTTCCCTAACGCTATGACCACCGAAACACTATGAAGATAACAACTCCAGCCGGCAAGGCGAGTTCGTTACTTCAGAACTAACACAGTGGACGCGAGCAACTGAGGACAAGCCCTCGGCCTATTAGTACCAGTCAACTCCACCCGTTACCGGGCTTCCATATCTGGCCTATCAACCCAGTCGTCTACTGGGAGCCTTAACCCCTCCAGGGGGTGGGAGCCCTCATCTCGAAGCAGGCTTCCCGCTTAGATGCTTTCAGCGGTTATCCTTTCCGAACGTAGCCAACCAGCCATGCCCTTGGCAGGACAACTGGCACACCAGAGGTTCGTCCGTCCCGGTCCTCTCGTACTAGGGACAGCCCTTCTCAAGACTCCTACGCGCACAGCGGATAGGGACCGAACTGTCTCACGACGTTCTAAACCCAGCTCGCGTACCGCTTTAATGGGCGAACAGCCCAACCCTTGGGACCGACTCCAGCCCCAGGATGCGACGAGCCGACATCGAGGTGCCAAACCATCCCGTCGATATGGACTCTTGGGGAAGATCAGCCTGTTATCCCCGGGGTACCTTTTATCCGTTGAGCGACGGCGCTTCCACAAGCCACCGCCGGATCACTAGTCCCTACTTTCGTACCTGCTCGACCCGTCAGTCTCACAGTCAAGCTCCCTTGTGCACTTACACTCAACACCTGATTGCCAACCAGGCTGAGGGAACCTTTGGGCGCCTCCGTTACTCTTTAGGAGGCAACCGCCCCAGTTAAACTACCCACCAGACACTGTCCCTGATCCGGATCACGGACCCAGGTTAGACATCCAGCACGACCAGAGTGGTATTTCAACAACGACTCCCCCGCCACTGGCGTGACGAGTTCACAGTCTCCCACCTATCCTACACAAGCCGAACCGAACACCAATATCAAGCTATAGTAAAGGTCCCGGGGTCTTTCCGTCCTGCTGCGCGAAACGAGCATCTTTACTCGTAGTGCAATTTCACCGGGCCTATGGTTGAGACAGTCGAGAAGTCGTTACGCCATTCGTGCAGGTCGGAACTTACCCGACAAGGAATTTCGCTACCTTAGGATGGTTATAGTTACCACCGCCGTTTACTGGCGCTTAAGTTCTCAGCCTCGCCCCACCGAAATGGAGCTAACCGGTCCCCTTAACGTTCCAGCACCGGGCAGGCGTCAGTCCGTATACATCGCCTTACGGCTTCGCACGGACCTGTGTTTTTAGTAAACAGTCGCTTCTCGCTGGTCTCTGCGGCCACCACCAGCTCAGAGTGCAAAACTCATCACCAGCAATGGCCCCCCTTCTCCCGAAGTTACGGGGGCATTTTGCCGAGTTCCTTAACCATAGTTCACCCGAACGCCTCGGTATTCTCTACCTGACCACCTGAGTCGGTTTAGGGTACGGGCCGCCATGAAACTCGCTAGAGGCTTTTCTCGACAGCATAGGATCATCCACTTCACCACAATCGGCTCGGCATCAGGTCTCACCCTTAACGTGCGACGGATTTGCCTACCGCACGGGCTACACCCTTACCCCGGGACAACCACCGCCCGGGCTGGACTACCTTCCTGCGTCACCCCATCACTCACCTACTACCACCTTGGATCAGCGGCTCCACCACTCCCCTTTGTCCGAAGACTCCAGGGCGGCTTCACGGCCTTAGCATTAATGGATTCGATGTTTGGCGCTTCAAAGCGGGTACCGGAATATCAACCGGTTGTCCATCGACTACGCCTGTCGGCCTCGCCTTAGGTCCCGACTTACCCTGGGCAGATCAGCTTGACCCAGGAACCCTTAGTCAATCGGCGCACACGTTTCCCACGTGTGTATCGCTACTCATGCCTGCATTCTCACTCGTGAACCGTCCACAACTACCTTCCGGTGCTGCTTCACCCGGCACACGACGCTCCCCTACCCATCACAGTCCCCGTTAGGGGTATCTACTGCAATGACACGACTTCGGCGGTGTGCTTGAGCCCCGCTACATTGTCGGCGCGGAATCACTTGACCAGTGAGCTATTACGCACTCTTTCAAGGGTGGCTGCTTCTAAGCCAACCTCCTGGTTGTCTCTGCGACTCCACATCCTTTCCCACTTAGCACACGCTTAGGGGCCTTAGTCGATGCTCTGGGCTGTTTCCCTCTCGACCATGGAGCTTATCCCCCACAGTCTCACTGCCGCGCTCTCACTTACCGGCATTCGGAGTTTGGCTAAGGTCAGTAACCCGGTAGGGCCCATCGCCTATCCAGTGCTCTACCTCCGGCAAGAAACACACGACGCTGCACCTAAATGCATTTCGGGGAGAACCAGCTATCACGGAGTTTGATTGGCCTTTCACCCCTAACCACAGGTCATCCCCCAGGTTTTCAACCCTGGTGGGTTCGGTCCTCCACGAAGTCTTACCTCCGCTTCAACCTGCCCATGGCTAGATCACTCCGCTTCGGGTCTTGGGCACGCTACTCAACGCCCTCTTCGGACTCGCTTTCGCTACGGCTTCCCCACACGGGTTAACCTCGCAACATACCGCAAACTCGCAGGCTCATTCTTCAAAAGGCACGCAGTCACGACTATGCAGCAAGCTGCATAGCGACGCTCCCACGGCTTGTAGGCACACGGTTTCAGGTACTATTTCACTCCGCTCCCGCGGTACTTTTCACCATTCCCTCACGGTACTATCCGCTATCGGTCACCAGGGAATATTTAGGCTTAGCGGGTGGTCCCGCCAGATTCACACGGGATTTCACGGGCCCCGTGCTACTTGGGTGGTTCTCAAACGAGCCGTTGATGTTTCAGCTACGGGGGTCTTACCCTCTACGCCGGACCTTTCGCATGTCCTTCGCCTACACCAACGGTTTCTGACTCGCCGACCGGCCGGCAGACCGGTCAAGAGAACTCCCACAACCCCAACCACGCAACCCCTGCCGGGTATCACACGTGACTGGTTTGGCCTCATCCGGTTTCGCTCGCCACTACTCCCGGAATCACGGTTGTTTTCTCTTCCTGCGGGTACTGAGATGTTTCACTTCCCCGCGTTCCCTCCACACTGCCTATGTGTTCAGCAGCGGGTGACAGCCCATGACGACTGCCGGGTTTCCCCATTCGGACACCCCCGGATCAAAGCTTGGTTGACAGCTCCCCGGGGCCTATCGTGGCCTCCCACGTCCTTCATCGGTTCCTGGTGCCAAGGCATCCACCGTGCGCCCTTAAAAACTTGGCCACAGATGCTCGCGTCCACTGTGCAGTTCTCAAGCAACGACCAGCCACCCACCACCCCGCCACACTCGGCGAGTTCACTGGGGCCGGCGTTGAAGGTACAGACGTCTCCGTCCGTGCCCTCAGACACCCAACAGCGTGCCCGACACCCTCGCCCCCTGACACGTTCCACGCCGAAGCAGTACTAGTGACCAGTGAGCCAAGTGTGCCGAGTAGTCAACGTTCCACCCATGAGCAACCAGCACCGGACATTCGCCGATGTACTGGCCCCTGACCAGCCCGAAGGCCGGTAAGAAGTGCTCCTTAGAAAGGAGGTGATCCAGCCGCACCTTCCGGTACGGCTACCTTGTTACGACTTCGTCCCAATCGCCAGTCCCACCTTCGACGATTCCCTCCCACAAGGGGTTGGGCCACCGGCTTCGGGTGTTACCGACTTTCGTGACGTGACGGGCGGTGTGTACAAGGCCCGGGAACGTATTCACCGCAGCAATGCTGATCTGCGATTACTAGCAACTCCAACTTCATGGGGTCGAGTTGCAGACCCCAATCCGAACTGAGATCGGCTTTTTGAGATTCGCTCCACCTCGCGGTATCGCAGCTCATTGTACCGACCATTGTAGCACGTGTGCAGCCCAAGACATAAGGGGCATGATGACTTGACGTCGTCCCCACCTTCCTCCGAGTTGACCCCGGCAGTCTCCTGTGAGTCCCCATCACCCCGAAGGGCATGCTGGCAACACAGAACAAGGGTTGCGCTCGTTGCGGGACTTAACCCAACATCTCACGACACGAGCTGACGACAGCCATGCACCACCTGTACACCGACCACAAGGGGGCGCCTGTCTCCAGACGTTTCCGGTGTATGTCAAGCCTTGGTAAGGTTCTTCGCGTTGCGTCGAATTAAGCCACATGCTCCGCTGCTTGTGCGGGCCCCCGTCAATTCCTTTGAGTTTTAGCCTTGCGGCCGTACTCCCCAGGCGGGGAACTTAATGCGTTAGCTGCGGCACGGACGACGTGGAATGTCGCCCACACCTAGTTCCCAACGTTTACGGCGTGGACTACCAGGGTATCTAATCCTGTTCGCTCCCCACGCTTTCGCTCCTCAGCGTCAGTATCGGCCCAGAGATCCGCCTTCGCCACCGGTGTTCCTCCTGATATCTGCGCATTTCACCGCTACACCAGGAATTCCGATCTCCCCTACCGAACTCTAGCCTGCCCGTATCGAATGCAGACCCGGGGTTAAGCCCCGGGCTTTCACATCCGACGTGACAAGCCGCCTACGAGCTCTTTACGCCCAATAATTCCGGACAACGCTTGCGCCCTACGTATTACCGCGGCTGCTGGCACGTAGTTAGCCGGCGCTTCTTCTGCAGGTACCGTCACTTGCGCTTCTTCCCTGCTGAAAGAGGTTTACAACCCGAAGGCCGTCATCCCTCACGCGGCGTCGCTGCATCAGGCTTTCGCCCATTGTGCAATATTCCCCACTGCTGCCTCCCGTAGGAGTCTGGGCCGTGTCTCAGTCCCAGTGTGGCCGGTCGCCCTCTCAGGCCGGCTACCCGTCGTCGCCTTGGTAGGCCATTACCCCACCAACAAGCTGATAGGCCGCGGGCTCATCCTGCACCGCCGGAGCTTTCCACACACAGACCATGCGGTCGTGTGTCATATCCGGTATTAGACCCCGTTTCCAGGGCTTGTCCCAGAGTGCAGGGCAGATTGCCCACGTGTTACTCACCCGTTCGCCACTAATCCCCTCCCGAAGGAGGTTCATCGTTCGACTTGCATGTGTTAAGCACGCCGCCAGCGTTCGTCCTGAGCCAGGATCAAACTCTCCGTGAATGTTTACCCGTAATCGGGTCAACACACACAAGAGCGGAACAGGAAGCGGAATAGGCTTCCCGTTCACAGCGTCCTCGCTGTGTGTGCCACCCGCACCGTTAAGTGCTGGTGGGCTTTTTCAAAGGAACCTCATCCTCCGGCTGCTGCCGGTGGACGGGGTATCAACATATCTGGCGTTGACTTTTGGCACGCTGTTGAGTTCTCAAGGAACGGACGCTTCCTTTGTGCCTGTTTCACCAGGCTCTCCGGGCGCTTCCCTTCGGTCTTGCGTTTCCGACTCTATCAGATCCTCGCGGTCCTGATTTTCGCCGGTGCGTTTCGGCCTTTCGGCTTCTTCGCGGTTCCAACCTTACCAGATCCGTTCGGCGTTTCCGCTTTCCGTTTCCGGCCCCCTGTTGGAGCGGGGTGACCGTCCGGCTTTCGCTTTTCGGCCTTTCCGACTCTATCAGATCCGTTTTTCGTTCCGGGCTTCCGGTGAAGGAAGCTGGTCGGTTCGAATGTGAATCCGATTCCCCGTCGGAGGGGGTTTGTTCGCGCCTTCCGGCGTGATCACTACTTTAGTGCCTTTTCCCGGTGACGCATAATCGAGTCACTGGTCAGAATTTCGGCACGCCGAAATCCGTCCCGTTCGGGAGTCGTGCAGTGGTGATGGTGCCGCCGTCCGGCGTGAGGGGCTGCCGTGGGGGCCTGTCGGCTCCGTGGCAACTCGGAGAACACTACACGAGGGGTTGGGGCGCTTCAAACCCGTGCCAGGAGGCGGATCCGGGCGTACCGTGGCCCCTATGACGACGCGTGCACTCGTACAGCAGTGGTGGCCCGCCTGACGGCGGCCGCCCCCAGTGCATGCAGACAACGGCCGCCGGACCCGGCGGCCGTTTCGCGAATCTCCTCGCAGCCGGCCGGTGGGCGCGGCGGTCCCGGGACCAGTAGTTCGGGAGACGAGAGAGATGACGCGGACACGGATCTTCAGTGGTGTGAAGCCGACGGGGCACCTGACCCTGGGGAACTACCTCGGTGCGCTGCGCGGCTGGGCGGACGAGGACCAGCACCGGGCGGACGCGCTGTTCTGCGTCGTGGATCTGCACGCGCTGACCGTGGAACACGATCCGGCGCGGGTGCGAAGGCTCAGCCGGCAGGCCGCCACGCTGCTGCTGGCGGTGGGGCTCGATCCGCGGCTCTGCACGGTGTTCGTGCAGAGCCATGTCGACGAGCACACGCGGCTGGCGTACCTGATGGAGTGCACGGCGTCCGACGGCGAGATGCGGCGCATGATCCAGTACAAGGAGAAGACCGAGAGGGAGCGGGCCCGGGGCGGCAGCGTACGACTGTCGCTGCTGACGTATCCGGCTTTGATGGCCGCCGACATCCTCGCGTACGGAACCGGCGAAGTGCCGGTGGGTGAGGACCAGGCGCAGCACGTGGAGCTGACGCGGGACCTGGCGGTGCGGTTCAACCAGCGGTACGGGCAGACGTTCGTGGTGCCGAAGGCGACGGTGCCGAAGGTGGCCGCGCGGGTGATGGACCTCCAGGAGCCGACGTCGAAGATGGGGAAGTCGCACGCCCGTACCTCGGGGATCGTCTATCTGCTCGACGAGCCGGAGGTGGTGCGCAAGAAGGTGATGCGGGCCGTCACGGACGCCGGGTCGGACGTCGTGTACGACCGGGCCGAGCGGCCCGGGGTGGCCAACCTGCTCGACATCCTGGCCGCGTGCGGTGCGGGGGATCCCACGGAGCTGGCGGATGAGTACGACTCGTACGGCGCGCTCAAGAAGGACACGGCGGAGGCGGTGGTGGAACTGCTGCGGCCGGTGCGGGAACGGCACGCGGAGCTGGTGAAGGACCCGGAGTACGTGGACTCCGTCCTGCGGGACGGGGCCGAGCGGGCCCGGGCGATCGCGCGGCCGCGGGTGGATGCGGCGTATCGGGCGGTGGGGCTGATGCCGGCGGTGTGAATGGGGGTGGGGTGGCCACCGGTGCGGGTGTTGTGCGCGGCGGTGGCCACCGCCCCGGAGGTCCCGGGTCCGGGGCGGCGGGGTAAGAGGGTCAGCCGTTGCCCGAGGCGAGTTCGCGGCTGCGGTCGCGGGCCGCTTCGAGGGCGGCGATCAAGGCCGCGCGCACACCGTGGTTCTCCAGCTCGCGGATGGCGTTGATGGTGGTGCCGGCGGGTGAGGTCACGTTCTCGCGAAGGGTGACCGGGTGCTCGCCACTGTCCCGGAGCATGGTCGCCGCGCCGATCGCCGCCTGCACGATCAGATCGTGCGCCTTGTCGCGCGGCAGGCCGAGCAGAATGCCGGCATCGGTCATCGCCTCGACGAGAAAGTAGAAATACGCCGGGCCCGAGCCGGAAAGGGCGGTCGCGGCGTCCTGCTGGGACTCCGGGACACGCAGCGTCTTGCCGACCGTGGCGAAGATTTCCTCGGCGCGGGTGAGGTGGGCGGCGGTGGCGTGGGTGCCGGCCGAGATGACGGACATCGCCTCGTCGACCAGGGCGGGGGTGTTCGTCATGACCCGTACGACGGGGGTGGCGTCGGGCAGCCGCTCCTCGAAGAAGGCGGTGGGGATGCCGGCGGCGCCGCTGATGACCAGGCGGTCGGCGGGTGTGTGCGGGGCCAGCTCCGTGAGGAGGGTGCCCATGTCCTGCGGCTTGACGGTGAGGATCAGCGTGTCCGCGGACTTGGCGGCCTCCGCGTTGGTCACGGGGGTGACGCCGTAACGGGTGCGGAGCTGGTCGGCGCGTTCGGGGCGGCGGGCGGTGACCATGAGGTCGGCGGGGGCCCAGCCGCCTCGGATCATGCCGCTGAGGAGGGCTTCGCCGATTTTTCCGGTGCCGAGTACGGCGACCTTCTGGGTCATGTTGCGGTTCACCTCGCCGGTGGGGCTGATGGGGGTACGGGGGTGGCCCGGGCCTGGGCCTGGGCCTTGGCCGCGGTCTGGCCTTGGCCTTGGCGGCCGGGCGGTGTGCGGGCTGCGCTGCCTTGCCCTGGTCATCCTCGCATCGTGTGGGTTCGGGGGTGGGGGCGTCCACGTTGCGGGCGACTGGGTGACGTAGCCGATGCGGGAGCGCGGGCGGGCGTGGCCGGCGGGGCGCCCGAGGACGTCGAGGGTGCCGGTCACCTTGGCCTTGCTGCCGACGACGGCGCGCATCCAGGTGGTCTCGCCGCAGCCGGACGGGCCGAGGAGGCCGGTGACACGGCCGGTCGGGACGTCGAAGTCGAGGCGGTCGAGGACGGTGCGGTGGCCGCTTACGACCGTGAGTGTCCGGGCCCGTACGGCGACGGTCTGCTCGGGAACGGTCCGGGTGACCGGGGGCGGGACGGGTCGGGTCGGGTCGGTCGCGACCGTAATTCCTCACGTGGTGAACAATGCGCGCGCGGTACGGCGCGTCAAGGGCCGGGGTCGTGCTCCGGCGGCCGCCGGAGTGCGCGGAATCGACCACTCCTGTTCGCTAACTCGGCGTTTACACGACGGTTACACAGCGACTCGCTCAAAGTCATGCTGCTTTGGACAGACTGAAGATGAGTGTCCAACCAGCCGTAGGAGGGGGCCGACGCCATGCGCCGCGTGCTGCTGTTCCTCTTGGCAGTGCTGCTGGCGTTTCCGGTCGGCTCCGAGGGTGCGTACGGGCGGACGGCTGGAACCGGGGCCGGAGCCGGTGGCAGGGCGGGGACGCAGACCGTCGGTGTGGCCGCACCGTTCGCGTACGAGGAGGACGGCCCGGCGGACTCCGCGAGCGAGCGCTGCCCCACCGGCCGCGCCGCGCGGTCCGCGACGGGGATACCGGCCTTCCACCCGGGCGACCAGGCCCGGGGCACGAGCGACCCCACCGCCCCGCCGGCCACCGGGCCGGACCCGGCGACTCCGGTCACCGGGCACCGCGCCGTACCTCTGCGGCGTTCGGGCCAGCTTCCCATCAGTCATCGCGTGTTCCGCTGCTGATCGACGTCCGGCAGACGAAAGTCGGTAATCGGCATTCGGTAATCGGTATTCGGTGAATGTCCTTCGGCGATCGACGACCACAGTCGTCGGTAGCTGCCGCCAGCCGCCGGCAGTCCGCCGCCCGGCGAGGCATCACCGGCGACATACCGCCATCCCCTCCCCCTCCCCTCTCCGCACGGCGCACCTCCGCGCCGCGCGGCCCGTCGCAATGCGCTGGAGGCACCCTCATGCAGAAAACAACGGACATACGCGCGGACTTCACCGCTTCACTCGTCGTCTTCCTGGTCGCCGTGCCGCTGTGTGTCGGCGTGGCCGTCGCCTCCGGCGTCCCGGCCGAGCTCGGTCTCGTCACCGGCATCGTCGGCGGCCTGCTCACCGGCTTCCTGCCCGGCAGCAGCCTCCAGGTCAGCGGCCCGGCCGCCGGACTGACCGTCCTCGTGTACGAGGCGGTCGAGGAGTTCGGGCTGAGCGCCCTCGGTGCGCTGGTGCTGGCGGCCGGTGTGCTGCAAGTGGCCATGGGGGCGCTGCGGCTGGGGCGCTGGTTCCGGGCCATCTCCGTGGCCGTCGTCCAGGGCATGCTGGCGGGCATCGGACTCGTTCTGATCGCCGGACAGTTGTACGCGCTCACCGACACCCGGCCGCCGGGCACCGGGCTCGCCAATCTCGGCGGCCTGCCGGAGCTGGCGTCCGACACGGTCTGGTCGGACCAGGCGCTGACGGCGTCGGCGGTCGGCGTCGGCACCATCGCCGTACTGGTGCTGTGGCCCCGGTGGAAGCGCGCGGCGCGCCTGCTGCCGGCTCCGCTCGCGGCCGTGGCGCTGGCCACCGGCACCGTCGCCGTCCTCGGCCTGCCGGTGGCCCGGGTGGAGGTCACGGGGTTGCTGTCGGCCGTCCAGCCGCCGGGCGGGGCGGACTTCGGGCAGCTGGCGGGGGTCGGCGCGGTCGGTACCGTGCTCGCCTTCGCGCTCATCGCGTCGGCCGAGTCGCTGTTCAGCGCGGCCGCTGTGGACCGGATGCACGACGGCCCGCGTACGGACTACGACAAGGAGCTGATGGCGCAGGGGGCGGGCAACGCGGTGTGCGGGCTGCTCGGCGCGCTGCCGATGACCGCGGTGATCGTGCGCAGCTCCGCGAATGTGCGGGCCGGGGCCCGTACGAAGGCGTCGCGGGTGCTGCACGGCGTGTGGCTGCTGCTGTTCGCGGCGGCGTTCCCGGCGGCGCTGGGTGTCGTGCCGCTGGCGGCGCTGGCGGGGGTGCTCGTGCACGCGGGCTGGAAGCTCATTCCCGTACGGGACATGGTGCCGCTGTGGCGTGAGCATCGAGGGGAGGCCGTGGTGCTCATGGGGACGGCGGTGGCGATCGTGGTGACCAACATGTTCGAGGGGGTCCTGATCGGGTTGCTGATGGCGGTCGCGAAGTCCGCGTGGGAGACCTCGCACGCGCATCTGGAGGTGTCGGGGCTGGAGGACGGCGGGCCCGGGGCCGGGCCCGTTCGCGTACGCGCGCTGGGGAACGCCACCTTCCTGCGGCTGCCCAGGCTGCTGGACCAGCTGGAGGCGCTGCCGCGCGACCGGGACGTGATCCTGGACCTCTCCGGGCTGCGGCACCTCGACCGCGCCTGCGCGGCGGCGCTGGGCACCTGGGCGGAGCGGCGGCGGCCGGCCGGGCCCGATCCGATGGCCGCCACCGCCACCCCCGCGCCCCCATACCGGGCATAGAGGGCGATAAACGCCATTAAACGGAAGGGAGCGGCGTTGCGGGGCCAATGGGCCGTAGGGTCAGGGAGCTTGATCCAACCGTCCTACGACCCTAGGAGCCCCGTGATCCGCCGGCCTCTCCGCTCCTGCGGTGCGACCGCCGCGCTCTCCGTCGCCCTGCTGCTGTCCTCCTGTACGAGCGCGACGCGGCTGGACGGCACGCAGGGCGCGGGCAGTGTGCACGACCCGCTCTTCCCCACCCTCGGCAACGGCGGGTACCAGGTCGGGCACTACGGTCTCACCCTCGACTACGACGTACGCGGCGGCACGCTGGACGCCACCGCCGACATCAGCGCCACCGCGCAGGCCGACCTCGCCTCCTTCCAGCTGGACCTCCAGGGGATGAAGGTGCACGGCGTGCGGGTGGACGGTGAGGACGCCGAGTTCTCCCGCAAGGGCCACAAGCTGACGGTCCGCCCGCCCGCGACGGTCAAGAAGGGCGCCACGTTCCGTACGACGGTCGCGTACGACGGCGAGCCCGAGGAGATGAAGGACGCGGACGGCGCGACCGAGGGCTGGGTCCGTACGGAGGACGGGGCGTTCGTCGCGGGGCAGCCGGCCGGGTCCATGACGTGGTTCCCCGGCAACAACCACCCCGGCGACAAGGCCGCGTACGACTTCAAGATCACCGTGCCGGACGGGTACACCGCCGTCGCCAACGGCGAGCTGCGCGGCCGGAAGAGCACCAAGGGCCGGACCACCTTCGAGTGGCACAACGCCGAGCCGATGGCGTCCTACCTCGCCACCGCGACGATCGGGAAGTTCACCGTCGAGGAGTCCCGCACGAAGGGCGGGCTGCCCGTCTACACGGCCGTGGACCCGGCGGAGGCCAGGGAGAGCGCCGGGCCGCTGGGCAAGCTGGACGAGATCCTCGACTGGTCGGTGAAACGGTTCGGCCCGTATCCGTTCTCCTCCGCCGGGGCGATCGTCGACCACACGCCCGAGCGGGTCGACTGGGGCGCCCTGGAGACGCAGACCAAGCCGGTCTACGCCGGGGCCCCGGACGAGGGCACGGTCGTCCACGAGACCGCGCACCAGTGGTTCGGCAACTCGGTGACGCCGAAGACGTGGCAGGACATCTGGCTCAACGAGGGGTTCGCGCAGTACGCCGAGTGGCTGTGGGAGGAGGACAAGGGCGGCCGTACGGCGCAGCAGCAGTTCGACGAGCTGTACAAGACCGACGAGGACGACGAGGACGTCTGGGGCTTCGCGCCCGGCGATCCGGGCACGGCGGAGAACGTGACCGGCGAACCCGTCTACAAACGCGGCGGCATGGTCCTCCAGCAGCTCCGCAAGGCCGTCGGCGACAAGGACTTCTTCGCGATCCTCAAGGACTGGCCCGCCGAACACCGGCACGGCAACGCCGACACCCAGCAGTTCATCGACTTCTGCCAGGACCGTACGGAGGTCGACCTGACGGACCTCTTCGACGACTGGCTGTACGGGGACGGGAAGCCGGACTGGGAGTACTGAGGGGGCGGCGGATTCGCGGGCGCACTCGAAGGCCCCGACTCTCCCGATACGCCGGTTTTCGCGGAAGCGAGTAAAAGGGCGGGGCCGGCAGGGTAAACGGGCAGGTGAGTTCCTGTGGTCCCCGCGCGTGCGGGGGTGGTCCCGTGGCGCTGCAGGCCCGCCTGGAGGGCCGGCAGTGGTCCCCGCGCGTGCGGGGGTGGTCCCGTCAGGCGGTGTCGAGGCAGACGGGCAGGTGAGTGGTCCCCGCGCGTGCGGGGACCACAACCGGCGTCTGCCGGTGCGATCGCAGGGTGATCCGGAAGAGGGAAGCGCCCTACCCGCGCTTCTTCTTCGCCTTTGTCGCCTTCTTGGCCGCCGGGTTGCCCGTACGCGCGTTCCGGCGGCGCTCGTAGCGCTCGCGTTCCGTCTCGTACTCGGCGCGCCGTACCCCTTCACCCGGCGCCTCGACGAGGCTGCGGCAGAAGTAGGCGAGCAGGGAGCCGATGAAACCGAGAGGCTCTGGGCGGAGCGGTCGGCCGGGCGGTCGGCGGCCGCGTCGTCGGTGATGCGGGTCAGGCGGTCCCAGGTGCGGCGGAAGGCGACCGCGCTGCAGACCGCGAAGCAGGCCACGATCAGGGCGTTGAGGAACGAGCCGACCTCGGCGATCTCCAGGCCCTGGAAGGCGAAGCGCAGCACCACCGCGCCGGCCGCGGCGAGTGCCAGGGAGCCGACGGCTGCCCCGGCCCGGCGCAGGCCGTAGCCGCCGTCGTGGTGCACCCAGGTCGTCCCGAAGAAGCGGATCGGGGCCGGCTCGGGGCCGGACCGGTCCGGGGCGGGCGGTGTCTCGTCGCTCATGCCGTCGATTATCCCCGGGGGCCGTCGGGCGACGGCACCGTGGCCGCCGGGGACGGCGCGACCGCCGCGCCCGCCGGGGCTCCCTCGGTGCCGTGTCCCCTGACGGGCGCGCAGGCGGCCCGGTCGTCCTGGCCGGCCGGTAGGCGCGGTCGCTCAGTTCGCGCAGCGCGGGGCCACCAGGCCGTCGCTGCCGGTGCGCACATAGCTGTCCGAGACGTACTGGCCGGGGGCGATGCAGTCCCAGATGTCGCTGGTGCCGTACGGGCCTTTGACCCGCTCGCCGGAGCGCTGGCAGCGGATGGCGACCCGCGCGCCGTACGGGAGCTGCCGTACGAGGGAGCTGCGGCTGCTCGGGCCGCTGCGGACGTTGAGGCGGTAGCCCGGTGCGACCGGGTAGGTGGCCGCGGTGGCCGCCATCGCCTGGACGGCGACGCCCTCGGCCTCGGTGACGGCCTCCGCCTCCGCGACCACCGCGGCCGCCTCCGCGTCGGTGCTCGCCGCTGTGCCGGCGGTGTTCTCCGGTGTGCTGGTCATGCGTACTCCCCCGTTGGACGGTCTCCGTGTGGACGAACGGTCCGGCCGGCCCGTACGCGGGTCACGGCGGCGCCGGTTCACCGCGCACGCTAGCAAGCCTCACCTGTCCCGTACGCACCATCGACTAGGCTCCGTGCGTCGCATCTGCGGCCCATGGACACGGGGGTGGGGAGATGCCGCCGCTGCGCGGTTCCGGAGCGGACCCGGAAGCGGAACGTCCGCTGTACGCGGGCCGGTACCGCCTGGACGCGCGCCTGGGTGCGGGCGGGATGGGTGTGGTGCACCTGGCGCGGTCGTCGTCGGGGCTGCGCCTGGCGGTGAAGGTCGTACACGCCGAGTTCGCCCAGGACCCCGAGTTCCGCGGCCGGTTCCGGCAGGAGGTGGCGGCGGCGCGGCGGGTGAGCGGCGCGTTCACCGCGCCGGTCGTGGACGCCGACCCGGACGCCGACCGGCCCTGGATGGCCACCCTCTACATTCCCGGGCCGACCCTCGGCGACCATGTGAAGCGCACCGGGCCGCTCGCTCCCGACGAGGTCCGCAGGCTGGCCGCCGGGCTGGCCGAGGCGCTGCGCGACATCCACCGGGCGGGTGTGGTGCACCGCGATCTCAAGCCCGGCAACGTCCTGCTCGCCGCCGACGGGCCCAAGGTCATCGACTTCGGTATCTCGCGTCCCGCGGACAGCGAGATGCGGACCGAGACCGGCAAGCTGATCGGTACGCCGCCGTTCATGGCGCCCGAGCAGTTCCAGCGGCCGCGTGAGGTGGGGCCGGCGGCGGACGTGTTCGCGCTGGGTTCGGTGCTGGTGCACGCGGCGACCGGGCGGGGGCCGTTCGACTCGGAGAGTCCGTACATCGTCGCGTACCAGGTGGTGCACGACGAGGCGGATCTGACGGGGGTTCCGGAGGAGCTGGCGCCGCTGATCCGTACGTGCCTGGCGAAGCGGCCGTCCGACCGGCCGACTCCGGACGTGCTGATGCGGGTGCTGCACACCGAGGGGCCCGCGGAGCCCCACGACGGCGTGCTCTCGGGCGGGCCCGCTCCCGAGGAAGCGCGCGTGCCGGCGCAGCGGCAGCCCGTGCGGGGTGCCTCCGCGCCCGCCCGCTCCACCGCATCGGTCGAGGCCGGGACCGCCGATGCCGGGGATGCCAATGCCGGGGCCACCGATGCCGGGTACGTCAATACCGGGTACGCCAATACCGCGGACGCGGACACGCACGTACGGGTTCGTCGGACGAAAGCGGAAGCGGAACCGGTACCGGAACCGGAACCGGTACCGGGATCGGCACTGGAACCGGGATCGACAGCGGAATCAGGGACAGGGCCGGGCACGGGCGCCAGGTCGGGCCCGGGTACAGAGTCGGGCCCGGAACCGGCCCCGCCGACCGGCCGGCCTCCCGCCCCGCGCCGCCGCCGCTGGGCCGTCTGGTCCGCGGTGGCCGCCGTGCTCGCCGGGGCGGGCATCTTCGCGGGTGTACGGGTCCTGGGCGCCGAGGACGCGCCGGCCCTACAGACGCACAACGCCGACCGCGCCACCGGCAGCACCGGTGACAGCTCCGCCGCGGCCTTCCGCCCGTGGCACACCCAGCTCGTGCGGCGGCCCGCGGGCCATCCGGCCGAAATGCCGTTCTGCGCGTACGGCGCTTCCGCCCTGTACTGCGTCGAGCGAGGGGTGAAGGCCGCGCGGGTGGACGCGGAGCACGGCGCGGTGACGTGGCGGCAGCCGAGCGGGCCGGTCCGCAAGAGTGACGTTCCGCCTGGTGCGCCGGTGTTCTCCGGCGGGCTGCTCCACGTACGGTCGCCGGACGGCAAGCGGCTGGAGGCGCTGGACCCGTCGGCCGCCGGGAAGGGCGCGGTGCGCTGGAGCAAGGACCTGAGCGGGTACGCCGCCGAGGTCCGGTTCGTGGGCGGAACGATTCTCCTGACCGCGCCGGACGGCATGATCACCGCTCTGGACAGCGCCACCCACCGGGAGCTGTGGCACCAGCGGTTCCCGGCCCAGCCGCTGGGCCAGTTCACCGCACTCGGGGACGGCCGTACGGCGTACGCGGCCACCGTCTCGGCCGACGACATCTCCACCGTCGTCACCGCGATCGACCCCGTGCACGGCTCCCTGCGCTGGGAACGGCGGCTGCCGGGATCGCTCACCCCGGCCGGTACGGGCGCGTCCGGCTCGCTCTACCTGACCGCCGCCGACCCGCTGCTCGTCACCCGTACGTCGGCCGTCGTCCGCTACGACCCGGCGACCCACCACGTGCGGCGGCTCCCCTGGACGCGCCGGTCGACGACGCGGCGGGCGTGGTGCGCGGCGAGACGGTCTACGTGCTCGCCACCACCGGCGGCACGCTCCAGGCCGTCGGTGACCGGCGGTGGAGCATGGAGACCTCGGTGAGCCGGGGGTCGGTGCCGGTGCTCGACCCGAAGGACGAGCGGCTGTACTTCACCGGGGCCGACGGCCGGCTGCTGGCCGTGGACACCCGGCGCGGCGCGCTGCTGGGCCAGACGCCGCCCCGGCTGGCCACCGGCCGCAGCGGCTACCTGGAGAAGCTGCCCGCGCCGTTGCCGGACCCGCGGGGCGGCCGGATCTACGCGGCGGCCCCGGACGGCTCGGTGTTCGCCGCGGACGCGCGGAACCCTGCCCGCTGGTGACGTGGAGAACCCCGCCCGCCGGTGCGGCGGACGGGGTTCTCGGCAAGCCGTTACGTGGCTCAGCCCAGCTTGCCGACGTCGCGCACCGCGCCCTTGTCGGCGCTGGTGGCCATCGCCGCGTAGGCGCGGAGGGCCTGCGAGACCTTGCGCTCGCGCTTCTTCGGCGCGTACACGCCGCCCAGCGCCTCCCGGCGGGCCGTCAGCTCCGCGTCGGGCACCAGGAGTTCGATCGAGCGGTCCGGGATGTCGATACGGATGCGGTCGCCGTCCTCGACCAGGGCGATGGTGCCGCCGGAGGCCGCCTCGGGCGAGGCGTGGCCGATGGACAGGCCGGAGGTGCCGCCGGAGAAGCGGCCGTCGGTGACCAGCGCGCACGCCTTGCCCAGGCCGCGGCCCTTGAGGAAGGACGTCGGGTAGAGCATTTCCTGCATACCGGGGCCGCCCTTGGGGCCCTCGTAGCGGATGACGACGACGTCGCCCTCCTTGACCTGCTTGCCGAGGATCTTCTCGACGGCTTCTTCCTGGGACTCGCAGACCACGGCCGGGCCCTCGAACGTCCAGATCGACTCGTCGACGCCCGCGGTCTTCACCACGCAGCCGTCCTCGGCCAGGTTGCCCTTGAGGACCGCCAGGCCGCCGTCGGCGGAGTAGGCGTGGGCGAAGTCGCGGATGCAGCCGTTCGCGGCGTCCGTGTCGAGGCTGTCCCAGCGCTCGGACTGGGAGAAGGCGGTGGCGGAGCGCTTGCAGCCGGGGGCCGCGTGCCACAGTTCGACGGCCTCGGGGGACGGTGACCCGCCGCGCACGTCCCAGGTCTTGAGCCAGTCGGCCATCGAGGAGCTGTGCACGGTGTGCACGTCCTCGTTGAGCAGCCCGGCCCGGTACAGCTCGCCCAGGATGGCGGGGATGCCGCCGGCCCGGTGCACGTCCTCCATGTAGTACGTGCCGCCCGGGGCGACGTTCGGCGCGACCTTGGCCAGGCAGGGCACCCGGCGCGAGACGGCGTTGATGTCGTCCAGGTCGTAGTCGAGTCCGGCCTCCTGGGCGGCGGCGAGCAGGTGCAGGATCGTGTTCGTGGAGCCGCCCATGGCGATGTCCAGGGCCATGGCGTTCTCGAAGGAGGCGCGGGAGCCGATGCTGCGCGGCAGGACGGTCGCGTCGTCCTGGTCGTAGTACCGCTTGGTGATCTCCACGACCGTCCGGCCGGCGTTCTCGTACAGCGCCCGGCGGGCGGTGTGGGTGGCCAGCACCGAGCCGTTGCCGGGCAGCGACAGGCCGATGGCCTCGGTCAGGCAGTTCATCGAGTTGGCGGTGAACATGCCGGAGCAGGAGCCGCAGGTCGGACAGGCGTTGTCCTCGATACGGAGGATGTCCTCGTCCGAGATGTTCTCGTCGACCGCGTCGGAGATCGCGTTGATCAGGTCCAGCTTGCGGACCGTGCCGTCGACCAGGGTGGCGCGGCCGGCCTCCATGGGCCCGCCGGAGACGAAGACGGTGGGGATGTTCAGGCGCATCGCGGCCATCAGCATGCCCGGCGTGATCTTGTCGCAGTTGGAGATGCAGATCAGCGCGTCCGCGCAGTGCGCCTCGGCCATGTACTCGACGGAGTCGGCGATCAGGTCGCGGGACGGCAGGGAGTACAGCATCCCGCCGTGGCCCATGGCGATGCCGTCGTCCACCGCGATGGTGTTGAACTCGCGGGCGATGCCGCCGGCCTTCTTGATCGCCTCGCTGACGATCCGGCCGACCGGCTGGAGGTGGGTGTGGCCCGGCACGAACTCGGTGAAGCTGTTGGCCACGGCGATGACGGGCTTGCCGAAGTCCTCGCGCGCTACGCCCGACGCCTGCATGAGCGCGCGGGCGCCGGCCATGTTGCGGCCATGGGTGACGGTGCGGGACCTCAGCTCGGGCACGTGGATCCACTCCCTCGGGTGTGTGTACGTCTCCCGTACGCCCGGTGCGCGTACGTACGTGAATCAGTCGAGCCTACGCGCCGCCTCCAAGATCTGGACAGCGGATCCGGCATGTGAGACGGATGACCGCTGGGCGGACAGCGCGCCGAGCCGTGGCAGCCCGTGCGGTCAGGGCCCGGTCAGATGCTGCTGTACCACCGGCGCACCCCGGGCGACGATCCGCTCCGGGCCCGCCCACGCCGGCGGCTCCAGCTTGATCACGTAGCGCAGCATCGCCGTCCCCGCCGGCTGCGCCGCCGCCGGCTCGGCCCGCAGGCCGGCGTCCGGGACCGCCGGCTCGGCCACGATCCGGCGCAGCAGCCGGCGGGCGACGAGCTTGCGGCGGGGCGGGTGCCCGGTTCCGTACCGCGAGGCCCTGAGCTGCCCCGCGTCATCAGGACCCCGGCACCCACGTCGGCGACGCCAGGTGCAGCCGGGTGAAGGCCAGTGCCTCCGCGAGGTCCGCCTCCCGCTCGGCCGCGGACATCGCGCGCCGGGTGTTGACCTCGACGACGATGTGCCCGTCGAAGCCGGTGGCGGCGAGCCGTTCCAGCAGGTCGGCGCAGGGCTGCGAGCCGCGGCCCGGGACCAGGTGCTCGTCCTTGTTGGAGCCGTTGCCGTCGGCGAGGTGGATGTGGGCGAGGCGCTCGCCCATCCGGTCGACCATGTGCAGGGCGTCGCTGCGCGAGGTGGCGGTGTGCGAGAGGTCGACGGTGAAGTGCCGGTAGTCGTCCTTGGTGGGGTCCCAGTCCGGCGCGTACGCCAGCATCTCGCGGTCCCGGTAGCGCCACGGGTACATGTTCTCGACGGCGAACCGTACGTCCGTCTCGCTCTCCATCCGCCACACTCCGCGAACGAACTCGCGGGCGTAGTTGCGCTGCCACCGGAAGGGCGGATGGACGACCACCGTCGAGGCCCCGAGCTTCTCCGCGGCGTTCCGCGCGCGCTGCAGCTTCACCCAGGGGTCCGTGGACCACACCCGCTGCGTGATCAGCAGGCACGGCGCGTGCACGGCCAGGATCGGCACCCCGTGGTAGTCGGAGAGCCGCCGCAGCGCCTCGATGTCCTGGCTGACCGGGTCGGTCCACACCATGACCTCGACGCCGTCGTAGCCCAGGCGCGCGGCGATCTCGAAGGCCGTCGCCGTCGACTCCGGATACACCGAGGCCGTGGACAGGGCGACCTTCGCATCCGGGATGCGCACCACTGGCTCCGTCACGAGGGACAGGGTACGGGCCGCCGCCGGCGGGTGGCGGCCGCGCCCCTACCCCGCGGGCAGGTGGTCGAGGTGGCGCAGGATCACGCCCTCGCGCAGCGCCCACGGGCAGATCTCCAGCGTACGGACGCCGAACAGGTCCATCCCGGCCTCCGCCACCATCGCCCCGGCGAGCAGCTGGCGCGAGCGGCCCTCGGAGACGCCGGGCAGCTTGGCGCGCTCCGGGCCGGTCATCCCGGCCAGCTTCGGCACCCACTCCTCCAGCGCCTTCCGGTCCAGCTCACGCTGGGTGCAGGGCCCGTCGGCGGACCGGGCGGCACCGGCGATACGGGCCAGCTGCTTGAAGGTCTTGGAGGTGCCGACGACGTGGTCGGGGGTGCCGAAGCGCGTGAAATCGCTCACCACCCGGGCTATTTCGGCCCGTACGCGCTTGCGCAGCGCCCGTATGTCCTCCGCCTCCGGCGGGTCGCCCGGCAGGTCGGCCGCGGTGAGCCGGCCCGCGCCGAGCGGCAGCGAGACCGCCGCGTCCGGCTCCTCGTCCAGCCCGTACGCGATCTCCAGCGAGCCGCCGCCGATGTCCAGCACCAGCAGCCGGCCCGCCGACCAGCCGAACCAGCGGCGGGCCGCGAGGAACGTCAGCCGGGCCTCGTCCTCGCCGGACAGCACCCGCAGCTCCACGCCGGTCTCCCGGGCGACCCGGCGCAGCACCTCCTCGCCGTTGGACGCCTCGCGGATCGCGGAGGTGGCGAACGGCAGGACGTCCTCGACGCCCTTGTCCTCCGCGACCTCGACCGCCGCCCGTACCGTCGCCACCAGCCGGTCCACGCCCGCGTCGCCGATCGCGCCGTCCTCGTCGAGGAGTTCGGCCAGCCGCAGCTCCGCCTTGTGCGAGTAGGCGGGCAGCGGGCGCGCACCCGGGTGCGCGTCCATCACCAGCAGATGGACCGTGTTCGACCCCACATCGAGGACTCCGAGTCTCATACCGTCGAACCTACTGCGGGCGGCCGGGAACCGACGGCGAGCCCTCGTCCCCGGTAAGACTTCGGCGGCGGCCGGTCGCCTTAGGCTGGAGTCGTGGCTAAGACGAACAAGGCGAAGCAGGAGAAAGCCCTGAAGAAGGCGGAAAAGCAGCGCGCCGCGCGGGCGGCGGCGCAGGCGCAAGGGGCTCGGGCCGACGAGGTCGGCGGCCTGGACTTCGCCCGCGCCTGGGTCACCTTCCCCGACCCCGCCGACGACGAGCAGGTCTTCCGCTGCGACCTGACCTGGCTCACCTCCCGCTGGACGTGCATCTTCGGCAGCGGCTGCAAGGGCATCGAGGCGGGCCGGGCGGACGACGGCTGCTGCACGCTCGGCGCGCACTTCTCCGACGAGGAGGACGAGCAGCGGGTCGCGGAGCACGTGGCGCGCCTCACACCGGACCTGTGGCAGTTCCACGACGTCGGCACGTCCACGGGCTGGACCCAGGAGGACGAGGACGGCGACCGGCAGACCCGGCGCTGGAAGGGCTCGTGCATCTTCCAGAACCGGCCTGGTTTCCCGGCCGGGGCCGGCTGCTCGCTGCACATCCTCGCGCTGCGCGAGGGCCGCGAGCCCCTGGAGACCAAGCCGGACGTCTGCTGGCAGCTGCCGGTCCGCCGTACGTACGAGTGGATCGACCGGCCCGACGACACCCGCGTCCTGGAGGTCTCGATCGGCGAGTACGACCGCCGCGGCTGGGGCCCCGGCGGCCACGACCTGCACTGGTGGTGCACGTCGGCGACGTCCGCACACGGCGCGGGCGAGCCGGTGTACGTGTCCTACGGGCCCGAGCTGACCGAGCTGATGGGCAAGGAGGGGTACGACCGCCTCGTCGAGCTCTGCGAGGAGCGGCTGGCGGCGACGCTTCCGATGGCGCCGCATCCGGCGGACCCGGTGGGCTCGAAGTAGGGGACGCGCGTACCGGGTCCGGCTGTCGCCCGTCAGCCTGTCGGCGCGGGCGGGCCGGGGGACGAGCCCGGGCCCGTCGTCGGTTCCGGTGGCGTGGGCGTCGGTGTCGGGGTGGGGGTGGACGGTGGCTCGCCGGTCGGCTCCCGCGTCGGCGTGGCCGTCGCCGTCGGCTCCGGATCGGGCCGGGGGCCGGACCCCGTCGGCTCCGGGTGCCCCGGCCAGTGGCCGCCGCTCCCCTGGCCCCACCCCTCCAGCGTCACCGTCGTGCCCCCTGGCGCCAGGGTGACCCGCGCGTTCCAGTACCCGTCCGGTTCCCGGCCGTGGTCCACGGACACCAGGAGCGTGGTGGACTCCCCGGACGCAGCACGCCTGCCGTGGCGCTCAGCCGGAGCCAGGGCGCGCCCGTACGCGCCGACCAGTGGACCGGCTCGCCGCCGGACGCGGTGAGGGTGACGGCCGTGCCGCCGCCCCGCGGTTCGGCGGTGACGGTCAGCCGTCCGGGGCCGGTGCCGGAACGGTCCGGTTCGCCGGGCCGCAGCAGCGTGCCGTCCGCGCCCACGACCTGCACCGATACGTCAGGGCCGGCCGGCCAGTTACTCGCCGCCAGCAGGCGCTGCGCTGCGGGCGGGCGCGCGCTGCCCGCGTTCTCGTACGGCCGGCCGTCGAACGGTCCGCTGCCCGGGTCGCCGGCCGCCACCGACGGGCCCTCGCTCTCGCCGGTCAGGGGCGCGCCCCGGTAGGCGGCCCACAGGGCGAGCACCGGAGCCGCGAGGACGGTGGCGATGACGATCGTGGTCACGGCCCGGGTGCGCAGGCGGCGTCCGCGGGCCGCCGGGTCCTTGGGCCGGACGGGGAATCCGCGCCGGTCGTAGCGTGGAGAACCGTTTGCGCCACCCGTGCGCCCCGCACGCCCGGAGCGTACGGAGACCTCCGCGCCGGCCACCCCTTCGGCACGCCCCGAACGCGAACTCCGCGCCGCCGCCATGGCCGTGCGCACGGCCGTACGCGAAACGGTGACCAACGGCAGCGCGCCGTGATCGAGGGGCGCGGTGCCCGGCCAGGGCCCGTGGGCGGTGGCCCGCTCCGCCGTACGGCGGCACTCCGCGCAGTCGTCCACGTGCCGGACCAGCTCCCGGCGCAGGGCGACCCCGAGCAGCATCCGGGTGTCGGCCGCCAGCCGCGCGACGTCCGGGCAGCGGCCGGACTCGACGACGGCGAGCGCGGCACGGGTGCGCTCGACCTCGCAGGCGGCGGTGGCCAGGAGGGTGCGGGTGGCGTCGGTGTCGCCGCCGAGGACGGCCGCGACCTCCTCGGCGGACAGGCGGTGGCGTACGGACAGCTCCAGCGCCTCGCGCTGTTCGGGGGTGGTACCGGCGGCTTCGGGCCAGGCCAGACCGTCCAGTTCGCGCCGCTGCCGGGCCGCTTCGGCGTCGGCGGTCCCGCCGGGCGGGTCGCCGCCGTCCGGTGCGCCGTCGGCCAGCCGCCGCAGACAGGCCCACCGGGCCAGCGCGTACAGCCAGGACCGGTACAGGCCGGGGTCGGGCGGCCGGCGGCCGTGGTGCCGTTCGGCGACGGCGAGCACCTCGCCCAGGACGGCGGTCGCCGCGTCGTGCTCGCACAGGACGGACAGACAGTAGGTGAACAGCCCGTCGAGGTGGGGCTCGTACCGCTCGGGAAGCCGCGCCGGGGCGTGGCGCCGGGTGCCGTCGTGCGCCCGGTGTGCGCCGGTGGCGTGCGTGGGGTGATCGGACCTGCTGCTCATCACCCGGCGACGGTAGGCGGATGATGCAGGCACTATCGCGCCGCATGGACACTTTTAATCCATACGGGTGATGTTCTCCCTCAAAAGAGGACACCAGAACGTGGTTTCACGCACGTTACGGGCCCTCTCACCCCTCCCACAGGCCTCGTCCGCCCCGCTGACAGGCCCGCGCGCCCGGCGCTGTCACACCCCGCGGCTACGGTGAACCCCATGGCGACTCGTAAACCCTCGGCCAAGGAGCGGCCCTCGTACCGCTGCACCGAATGCGGCTGGACCACCGCGAAGTGGCTCGGCCGCTGCCCGGAGTGCCAGGCGTGGGGCACGGTCGAGGAGTTCGGCGGCGCCCCCGCCGTCCGTACGACCGCGCCCGGCCGCGTCACGACGGCGGCCCTGCCCATCGGCCAGGTCGACGGCCGCCAGGCCACCGCCCGCCCGACCGGCATCGACGAGCTGGACCGCGTCCTGGGCGGCGGCCTGGTGCCGGGCGCCGTGGTGCTGCTGGCCGGCGAGCCCGGCGTCGGCAAGTCCACGCTGCTGCTGGACGTGGCCGCCAAGGCGGCCAACGCCGACCACCGCACGCTGTACGTGACGGGTGAGGAGTCCGCGAGCCAGGTGCGGCTGCGCGCCGACCGCATCAACGCCATCGACGACCACCTCTACCTCGCCGCCGAGACCGACCTGTCCGCCGTCCTGGGCCACCTGGACTCGGTCAAGCCGTCGCTGCTGATCGTGGACTCCGTCCAGACCGTCGCCTCGCCCGAGATCGACGGCGCGCCCGGCGGCATGGCGCAGGTCCGCGAGGTCGCCGGCGCCCTGATCCGGGCGTCCAAGGAGCGCGGCATGGCCACCCTGCTGGTGGGCCATGTGACCAAGGACGGCGCCATCGCGGGCCCCCGCCTCCTGGAGCACCTGGTCGATGTCGTACTGAACTTCGAAGGCGACCGGCACGCCCGGCTGCGTCTGGTGCGCGGCGTGAAGAACCGCTACGGCACCACCGACGAGGTCGGCTGCTTCGAGCTGCACGACGAGGGGATCACCGGTCTGGCCGACCCGTCCGGACTCTTCCTGACCCGCCGCGACGAGCCCGTGCCGGGCACGTGCCTGACGGTCACCCTGGAGGGCCGCCGCCCGCTGGTCACCGAGGTGCAGGCGCTGACCGTCGACACGCAGATCCCTTCCCCCGCCGCACCACCTCCGGCCTGGAGACCTCCCGCGTCTCGATGATGCTGGCCGTCCTGGAGCAGCGCGGGCGCATCGCGGCCCTCGGCAAGCGCGACATCTACACCGCCACGGTCGGCGGTGTGAAGCTGACCGAGCCGGCCGCCGACCTCGCCGTGGCGCTCGCGCTGGCCAGCGCCGCCAGTGACAGCCCGCTGCCGAAGAACCTGGTCGCGATCGGCGAGGTGGGGCTGGCGGGCGAGGTCAGGCGGGTGACGGGCGTGCAGCGCCGGCTGGCCGAGGCGGCCCGGCTCGGTTTCACCCACGCCCTGGTCCCGGCCGACCCGGGCAAGATCCCGGCGGGGATGCGGGTGCTGGAGGTCGCCGATGTCGGCGAGGCGCTGCGGGTGCTGCCCAAGCGGCCGCGCCGGGAGCCGCCGCGCGAGAAGTCCGCGGCCGAATAGCCGCCGGACGACTACGCTCCTCATGCGGGCGGCGGCCGCGCCGTCGGCCCCGTGAGCAGGCGTCCGCGCGCGGGTGACGCGCGGGGACCCGGCCGCCGCGCGGGCGGCCGGCGTGACTTTGCAGACAGCCTCTAGCCTGGGCGCCGGTAGACTTTGCCCCGGTCTCGCCTGTCAAGGAAGTCGTGCCGTCGGCCCGCGCAGCCCGTGAGCTGCGTGACCAAGGCATCTGCCGGGCGGCCTGCGGCACCGACAGACCTTGCGACGGAGGAGTGCAGTGGCAGCCAACGACCGGGCATCGTCGTCTGGTGGCAGGTCCGGTTGGGGGCCGCCCGCCCGGAAGTCGGGTGACAGCGGCGGCACGGACGGCCTGATGCGCGCCACGCTGAGTGCGGTGGCGCCCGGCACGGCGCTGCGGGACGGCCTGGAGCGCATCCTGCGCGGCAACACCGGCGGTCTGATCGTCCTCGGCTTCGACAAGACCGTCGAGACGATGTGCACCGGCGGCTTCGTGCTGGACGTGGAGTTCTCCGCGACCCGGCTGCGCGAGCTGTGCAAGCTGGACGGCGCGCTGGTCCTGGACAAGGACATCACCAAGATCCTGCGGGCCGGTGTGCAGCTGGTCCCGGACGCCTCCATCCCCACCGAGGAGACCGGCACCCGGCACCGCACCGCGCAGCGCGTCTCGATACAGGCCGGTTTCCCGGTCGTCTCGGTGAGCCAGTCGATGCGGCTGATCGCGCTGTACGTGGACGGTGAGCGCCGCGTCCTGGAGGAGTCGGCGGCGATCCTGTCCCGCGCCAACCAGGCGCTGGCCACACTGGAGCGCTACAAGCTGCGCCTGGACGAGGTCGCCGGCACCCTGTCGGCCCTGGAGATCGAGGACCTGGTCACGGTCCGGGACGTCACCGCGGTCGCCCAGCGGCTGGAGATGGTGCGCCGTATCGCGACCGAGATCGCCGAGTACGTGGTCGAGCTGGGCACGGACGGCCGGCTGCTCTCCCTCCAGCTGGACGAGCTGATCGCGGGCGTCGAGCCGGAGCGCGAGCTGGTCGCCCGCGACTACGTGCCGGAGCCGACGGCCAAGCGGTCCCGTACGGTGCCGGAGGCGCTGTCCGAGCTGGACGCGCTCAGCCACGCCGAGCTGCTGGAACTGCCCATCGTGGCCCGCGCGCTGGGCTACAGCGGCTCGCCCGAGACGCTGGACTCGGCGGTCTCGCCGCGCGGCTTCCGGCTGCTGGCGAAGGTGCCGCGGCTGCCGGGCGCCGTCATCGACCGGCTGGTCGACCACTTCGGCGGGCTGCAGAAGCTGCTCGCGGCGAGCGTGGACGACCTCCAGGCGGTGGACGGGGTCGGCGAGGCGCGCGCCCGGTCCGTGCGCGAGGGCCTGTCCCGGCTGGCGGAGTCGTCGATCCTCGAACGGTACGTGTAGGGCGCGCGGCGCCGTATCGCGTGCGGGCGTCCATGGGCCCGCACGCCGCCGGACCTCACCTCACCCCCGCAGGAACGCTTCCTCCTTCTCCGGCGCCAGTCCGACCGGCTGCCGGGGCCGCAGCGGGGGCGGACCGTCCAGTTTCCGCAGCCACGCCCAGGTGTCGGCCACCGTCTCCGCGACAGGCCGGCAGCGCAGCCCCGCCGCGTGCGCCTTGGCCGCGTCGCCGCGGTGGATGGCGTCGTACAGCTCGCCCGGCGGCAGCCAGACGGGCAGTTCCGTCCAGGGCGTCAGCCCGGCCGCGACGATCTCCTCCGGCCCGTACCAGCGCAGTTCCGCATCGGAGCCGGTGACCCGCACGCAGGCCTCCAGCAGTTCGCCCATCGTGGCGTGGCCCGGCTCGCTGATGAGGTTGTACGGGCCGGACAGCCCGGTCTCCGCGGCGTGCAGGACCCACGCGGCCAGGTCGCGGACGTCGATGTACTGCAGGCCGAGGTCGCGCGGGCCGGGCGCGAGCACCGGTCCGCCGCGGGCGACGCGCGTCAGCCACCAGGGAAGCCGGCCGATGTTCTCCCAGGGGCCGAGGATCAGTCCGGCGCGGGCCAGCACCGTACGGTCCTCGCCGAAGGCCGCCAGCGCGGCCAGTTCACCGCCGCGCTTGTCCTCCGCGTACGCCACCGCGTCCGCGTCGGGGGAACCCTCCACCAGCGGGCTCGCTTCGGTGTGCCCGGGCCCGGCCGGGTGCCGGTAGACCGAGCCGGTGGACACGTACACGTACCGTCCGGCCCGGCCGGCCAGCAGCCGGGCGGCGTCGCGCACCGCGGTCGGCGCCCAGGCCCAGGTGTCCACCACGGCGTCCCAGGTGCCGTCGGCGAGCGCGGCGAGGGTGGCCGGGTCGGTGCGGTCGCCCCGCACGACGGACGCCCCCGCCGGCGCTTCGTGCTGTCCGCGGTGGAAGACCGTCACCTGCCAGCCACGGGCCAGCGCCGCTTCGGTGACCGCGCGCCCCACGAACTCCGTCCCGCCCAGAATCAGTAGCTTCATGGAGCCGACTGTGCCCGATCATGGACGGCTGTGGAACGGCTCACGCTCACAGCGCAATCAACGCCGTACCGGCCCGGACCGCCGTACTCAGCAGGTCTTTTGGCGTCGGGTCAGTCCTTGGCCAGTGTGAAGGTCGCGCGTACCGCGTCCAGGCCGCCCACCTTGGCCTCGACCTGGTACGTACCGGGTCCGACGGCCTTGGCGGCGGGCGTCGCGCACTCCGAGTCGCTGGGCTTGCGGTCCCACTTCACAATCCGCTTGACCGAACCGCCCGCCGCCACCTGCACGGGCGCGGTGCCACCACCGCCCCGCGGGCAGTCGCCGGAGGACCACACCCGTTCGTCCTCGGCGGGCCCGCTGATGGTGAGGGCCGCGTATCCGCGTCCCAGGTCCACCTTGCAGGCGCTGTCGGACGCGTTCTCGATCGTGACCTCGAACGTGGGCGTCTCGCCGGGCGCGTAGGTGTCCTTCAGGCTGCGCAGCGTCAACTCGGTGCTCTCGGGCGCGCAGTTCGCGAGCGCCGAACCGGCCGCCACGGCGCCGCTGCCTTCCCCTATGGGGCCGCCGGCGCCGAGGCGCCGCCACTGCCGCCCGTACCGCCGCCGGAGCCGCCGGAGCCCCCGCGCCGCCACCGCTGCCGCCCGCGCCGCCGGAACCGGTGGCGGAGCCGCCGCCGCTGCCCGACTCGTCGCGGCCGCCCGGTTTTTGATCGTTCCCGGAATCCGTCGCGTTCGGGCCCGGTGTGATGGACGTCGCGGGCCCCGGCCCGCCCGGCCCCTTGCCCTCGTCGCCGGTCTTCCCGTCGCTGCCGGTCCAGTTGACGGCCCACACCACCAACAGGACGAGCACGACGAGGACGGCCAGCGCAACGGCCCTCCGCCGCCAGTAGATGGAGGAGGGAAGCGGCCCGATCGGATTGCGCAGAGATCCCACGCGGAAACTCTACGAGAGATCAGGTGTCACACCGGCCAGTACCCGCCGCGGGAAGCAGCAACTTTTCACATCATCTTTCCGGAGCGGGTCGCGGTGGCTCGTCCGCGGCGGTCCCGGCATGTTCCGTGCGGCGGTCCCCAAGTGATCCACGGCGGGCCGCCGCCCGGCCCGGGCCCGGGCCCGGCCACCCGCTTTCGTCAGGGGTTTCCCCCGACGGTGGTCAGGTGCGGCTTTCCCGTAACAGTCCGTACCGTATGCGTTCATGTACAGCACCGATCTCTATCGCGACGTCACCGACTTCGCGCACGACACTCCCGGCTGGGTCCACTCACTGGCCGCGGGCGGCACCGAAGGCGGCATTCTGCTGCTCATGGCCCTGGCCGTACTGGGCTGGTGGCGGTCCCGGAAGGGGAGGAGCGGCTGGTCGCGCTCGCGATCCTGGTACCGATCGCCACGGCGGTCGCGTATCTGGTGAGTGAGGTCGTCAAGAGCTTCGTGAACGAGGAGCGGCCCTGCCGTGCCGTGGCGGGCGCCGCCGCATCCATAGTCCCCTGCCCCCCACAGGGCCACTGGTCCTTCCCGAGCAACCACTCCACGATCGCGGCGGCGCTGGCCGTCGGCATCGTGTTCGCCTGGCGCGCGCTGGCCTGGCTGGTGCTGCCGATCGCGCTGCTGACCGGCTTCTCGCGGGTGTTCGTCGGCGCGCACTACCCGCACGACGTGGTGGCCGGCCTGGCGCTGGGCACCCTGACCGCCACGCTGTGCGTGACGCTGCTCGCCGGGCCGCTGACCTCCCTGGTCGTGCGCCTGGGGGCGGGGCGCTGGAAGATCCTGGTACGGGCCTGACCGGTCCTCCTGGGGCGGGGGCGCCCCTCGGGGTGCCCCTCGGCGGGCGCCGCGCCCGTACCCTCCCGTGGCGCCTCGCCCGCACCGCCCCGTGACGTCACGGCGCGTGCCATTCCTCCTTGTGCCCGAAGCCGCGGCCGTTGTCGATCAACCGCAGCCAGTCCGGGCGGACTTCCCAGAGTGCGGTGCGTTCCAGTGCCGCACCGAGCCGTTCGTCGGCCGTGACGAACGGGAAGCGCTCTGTGTACGTACGCCACCCGGCCGCGCGGTCCGCGCCCGTCAGCAGGTGGCACGAGCCCCGGCCCTGCACCCCGGTCAGCGCGGTCCACTCCTGGCCGTCGCGCTGGGCCGTGAAGGCGACACGGGCGCCGGCACCGGCGTCGGCGGCCCGCGCGAAGGCCCGGCCGTGCCGGGTCGTCCCGGCGGTGACGAGGACGAGGGCGGGCGCCGGCCCGTCCGCGGCGGCGTAGAGCACGGCGCACGCCTGCGGCCCCTCGTCGTCGGCGTAGGCGAGGGTCAGCGTCGTGTGGGCGGCCAGGGCCCGGCGGATCGTGTCCGGGCAGTCGCCCGTGGTGGTCGTCTCGGTGGTCATCGCCGTTCTCCCGCCGGTCCCGTCGGTATCCACATCATGGGGACATCCTCGTCCCTTACGCCCCTCGTGCCCCGGCCGGCCCGGGTGGGGCGGCCCGGCGTTCCCGCGAGCGGGTGGGCGCATCGTGGCGCGCGCCCGGTGCGTTTCACGGCGGAGCGCCGTCGTGCCAGGATCGGCAGTGCCATGACTTCCACTCCTGCCGCCACCGGCGCCGCCGCTGTCACCGCCGCCAACGAAGCCGCCGAAGGGGCCCGGCTGCACGGCCCCGTCACCGACTGGTTCGACGAGCACGCCCGCGATCTGCCCTGGCGCCGCCCCGAGGCGGGCGCCTGGGGCGTGATGGTGAGCGAGTTCATGTTGCAGCAGACGCCGGTCAGCAGAGTGCTGCCGGTGTACGAGCAGTGGCTGGCGCGCTGGCCGCGCCCTGCCGACCTGGCCGCCGAGCCGCCCGGTGAGGCGGTGCGCGCCTGGGGCCGCCTCGGCTATCCGCGGCGCGCGCTGCGCCTGCACGCCGCCGCCTCCGCCATACAGGAACGCCACGGCGGCGACGTACCGCGCGAACACGCCCAGCTCCTCGCGCTGCCGGGCGTCGGCGAGTACACGGCCGCGGCCGTGGCGTCCTTCGCGTACGGGCAACGGCACGCCGTACTGGACACCAACGTCCGCCGGGTCTTCGCGCGCGCCGTCACCGGACAGCAGTACCCGCCGAACGCCACCACGGCCGCCGAACGGAAGCTCGCCCGCGCGCTCCTGCCGCAGGACGAGGAGACCGCCGCCAAGTGGGCTGCCGCCACGATGGAGCTGGGCGCGCTGGTGTGCACCGCTCGCGGTCCGGAGTGTGTGCGCTGCCCGATCTCGGCGCAGTGCGCCTGGCGGCTGGCGGGTTCGCCCGCGCACGACGGGCCGCCGCGGCGCGGCCAGACGTACGCCGGTACGGACCGCCAGGTGCGCGGCAAGCTCCTCGCCGTACTGCGGGAGGCCGTCGGGTCCGTGCCGCAGGCGGTGCTGGACACGGTGTGGGACGAGCCGGTGCAGCGCGCGCGGGCGCTCGACGGTCTCGTCTCGGACGGCCTGGTGGAGCCGCTGCCGGGCGGCATGTACCGCCTGCCGCTCGGCCGGAGCACGTCGTGACGTCGGGGCCGTGTCGACCGCACTGTGACAGTTGAGTGATGGCGCGGCCCGCGTCACCGCTTCCCGGGCCTGCTCCTAGCTCTTCCGGCCACCCCCACTGTCCCCCGGGAGGATGACCCCTTCCGGGCCCCCGTCAGCCGGAGGTATGACCCCCGGAGGGCTGTTACACAACCGACGGTTTTCCGTGCACTCCCTGTGGGGCCCTCGCACATTACGCCGCAACACCCCCTCCGTAGCGTCTTCCTCGTGCTGGAGATGACCACCAGCGCGGTCAACGTGGGGAAGCGCAAGCGGATCGGAGGCGTCGGGATGGCGACCAGCGGCGGCAAGGTACTGGACTTCGAAGAGTACGTGCGGACGCGGCAGGAGGCCCTGCTGCGCAGCGCCCGGCGCCTGGTACCCGACCCGGTCGACGCCCAGGACCTGCTCCAGACGGCCCTGGTCCGTACGTACGGGCGCTGGGACGGCATCGCCGACAAGTCGCTGGCCGACGCCTACCTCCGCCGCGTCATGATCAACACGCGGACCGAGTGGTGGCGCGCCCGCAAGCTGGAGGAGGTGCCCACCGAGCAGCTCCCGGACGCCAGTGTCGACGACGGCACCGAGCAGCGCGCCGACCGGGCCCTGCTGATGGACATCCTCGGGGTGCTCGCGCCCAAGCAGCGCAGCGTCGTCGTGCTGCGACACTGGGAGCAGATGAGCACGGAGGAGACCGCGGCGGCGCTGGGCATGTCCACCGGTACGGTCAAGAGCACGCTGCACCGGGCCCTGGCCCGGCTGCGCCAGGAGCTGGAGAATCGCGACATCGACGCGCGGATGCTGGAGCGCGGCGAGCAGGAGCGGGAGCGGTGCGCGGCCTGACCGGCTGCGCGACCGGTGGCTTACCCAGAGGGACTGTGAGCGGGAGCGGTTTGACCAGGAACAGGCCGGCCGGAGGACGGAGCACCGTCCGGCGGACCAGCGGCGGAGCGGCCCTCGCGGGAGTGGCCGCCCTTTCGCTGTTGCTGGCCGGGTGCAACCCCGGCGGCGAGGGTGTGCGGACCGAGGGCACGGCCAGCAGCCCGCCGGCGAGCACGGGCACGGGCCGGTCGGCCCACCCGCCGTCCCCCTCCCCTCGGTGTCGGCCCCGTACGAGAAGGTCGACGCGGTGCAGCTGGTGAAGGACGACCCGAAGGTCGGCGACGACGTCAGGAAGTCGCTCGGCAAGCCGTGCGCCGCGGAGGAGTACCCGGTCGAGGTCACCTATGCCGCGCTCACCCACGGCAAGGACCCCGACGTCGTGGTGAACGTGATGACCTGCGCCGACTCGGTCGGCATCGGCTCGTACGTCTACCGTAAGAAGGGCGGGAGGTACGAGAATGTCTTCGCCGACGAGCAGCCTTCGGTGTACGCGGGTGTCAACAAGGGCGAGCTGGAGGTCTCCAAGCAGACCTACGGCACCGGCGACAAGGTGTGCTGCGCTTCCGGCGAGGATGTGATGACCTACCGCTGGACGGGCAGCCGTTTCGCCGAGTACGCCCGGTACCACACCGACTACAGCAACAACGGGGGCACGGAGGCCGCGTCCCCGGAACCGGCACCGGAGGATTGAGAACACCGCATGGCCGATACCCATGTGCTCTTCGTCGAGGACGACGACGTCATCCGCGAGGCGACCCAGCTCGCGCTGGAGCGGGACGGCTTCGTGGTCACCGCCATGCCCGACGGCCTGGCGGGGCTGGAGGCGTTCCGCGCCGACCGGCCCGACATCGCCCTGCTGGACGTGATGGTGCCGGGCCTGGACGGCGTCAGCCTGTGCCGGCGCATCCGGGACGAGTCCACCGTGCCGGTGATCATGCTGTCCGCGCGGGCCGACTCCATCGACGTGGTGCTGGGCCTGGAGGCCGGCGCCGACGACTACGTGACCAAGCCGTTCGACGGCGCCGTGCTGGTCGCCCGGATCCGCGCGGTGCTGCGCCGCTTCGGGCACGCCTCGGGGCCGGAGGGCTCGGGCGGCGCCGCCGCGGAGACGGCCGTACCCGCCGAGGCCGTGCTGCGCTTCGGCGACCTGGAGGTCGACACGGAGGGCATGGAGGTGCGCAAAGGCGGCCAGCCGGTCGCGCTGACGCCCACCGAGATGCGCCTGCTGCTGGAATTCTCCAACTCGCCCGGCACGGTCCTCTCCCGCGACCGGCTGCTGGAGCGGGTCTGGGACTACGGCTGGGGCGGCGACACCCGGGTCGTGGACGTCCACGTCCAGCGGCTGCGCGGCAAGATCGGCCAGGACCGCATCGAGACGGTCCGCGGCTTCGGTTACAAGCTGAGAGGCTGACTCCTGCGGTGGTCAGGCTCGCCCTGCGTACCGGGCTGAGATGGAAGCTCAGCGCCGCGATCGCGCTCGTCGGAGCGCTGGTCGCGATCGCGCTGAGCCTTGTCGTGCACAACGCGGCCCGCGGTTCGATGCTGGACAACAGCCGCGACGTGCAGACCGAACGCCTCAACTTCACGCAGAAGATCTACGAATCCACCCACCAGCTGCGCTTCGGCGCGAAGCTGGACGATCCGGCGCTGCCGAAGGAGCTGCGGGACGAGGCCACCAAGGGCAAGCGGGCGACCTACCTGGAGGACACCGGCCAGACCACGCCCAAGGTGTGGGCCGCGGCGCCGGTCGCGGGCAGCCGGGTGCTGTCCATCCAGGGCTACTTCCCCGACCGGTTCGCCGTCCTCGACGACCTCGACCAGGCACTGCTGATCGGCTCGACGGCGGTCGTGGTCGGCGGCTGCGCGCTCGGCGTGCTGATCGGCGGGCGGCTGTCCCAGCGGCTGCGCAAGGCCGCGGCGGCGGCCGGCAAGCTGGCCGACGGCGACACCTCCGTCCGCATCCGCGACGAGGTCGGCGGCCGTATCCGGGACGAGACGGACGACCTGGCCTGGGCGGTGGACGCGATGTCCGACGCGCTCCAGAAGCGCATCGAGGCGGAGCGCCGGGTGACCGCCGACATCGCCCACGAGCTGCGCACCCCGGTCACCGGGCTGCTCACCGCGGCCGAGCTGCTGCCGCCGGGCCGCCCCTCGGAACTGGTACGGGACCGGGCCCAGGCGATGCGCACCCTCGTCGAGGACGTGCTGGAGGTGGCCCGGCTGGACGGCTACGCGGAGCGCGCCGAACTGCAGGACGTGCCGCTCGGCGAGTTCGTCACCCGGCGGGTGCGGGCCCTGAACGCCGACATCAGGATCGAGATCCTGCGGGACGCCGAGGTCTCCACCGACCCGCGGCGCCTGGAGCGCATCCTGGGCAACCTCATCGCGAACGCGGCCCGGCACGGCAAGCCGCCGATCGAGGTGACCGTCGAGGGCCGGGTCGTACGCGTACGCGACCACGGCACGGGCTTCCCCGAGGCCCTGCTGCGCGAGGGCCCTAGCCGCTTCCGTACGGGCAGCAGCGACCGGGCCGGGCGCGGCCACGGTCTCGGCCTGACCATCGCGGCGGGCCAGGCCCGCGTACTGGGCGCCCGGCTGACCTTCCGCAACGCGGACGAGCTGACGGACGGCTCCACCGGCGCGGTCTCCGTCCTGTGGCTGCCGGAGAACGCCCCGACGAACACGGGCAGCTTCCCGGTCATCCAGCTGCCGGACCGGTGAGGGGGCCGCCCCCACCTGGCGGCCGCCCACCCGCCCCGGCCCGTCGTCCCCGGTGCGATGACTACTCCACGCACTCCCCCAGTCCTTGCCCAGGTCGAGCTGCTCGCTGCGCTGGGTCAGCGAGAACCAGTTGCCGGAGTCGTCGCGGAATATCGCCTCGGTGCCGTACGGGCGCTCCTGCGGCTCCTGGAGGAACTCCACGCCCTTGGCCTTCAGCGCGGCGTAGTCGGCCTTCACGTCGTCCGTGGCCAGCACCCCGGCGCCCATCAGCCCCTTGCTCACCAGCTGCTTGAGCTGCTCGCCGGCCTCCGGATCCATGCCGGGCGGGCCGGGGACCATCAGCGTCAGCTCCACCTCGGGCTGGTCCTTGGCGCCGACGGTCAGCCAGCGCATCCCGTCCGCGCCGCCCATCCGCATGTCCGTACGGACCTCCAGCCCGAGTTTGTCCGTGTAGAACTCCTTTGCCCGGTCCTGGTCGAGGACCCAGACGGTGGTGATGGCGAGTCCCTTGATCATGGCGTGCCTCCGTTGGTTTCTGCGCGGTCCTCTTCACCGTAGGCAGCGCTTCCGCTACCCGCCTTCTCGGAAATTGCGGTCCGCCGGGGCCGTCCCGTCCCGGCTCTCGAACGACTTGAAGCCGCCGGACCACAGCAGGGCGTAGCAGCCCGGTATCAGCCCGGCGCCCTGCCCCACGTGCCGTCGGCGGTACGCGCTCGGCGTCAGGCCGGTCCGCTCCTTGAACCGGGCGGAGAAGGTGCCGAGGCTGCCGAAACCGACCAGCCAGCAGATCTCCGTGACGGCGAGGTCGGCCGTGCGCAGCAGCTCCTCGGCCCGCTCGATCCGGCGGCGGCTCAGGTACTGGCCGGGGGTGAGGCCGTACACCTGCTTGAAGGCGCGGATGAAGTGGAAGCGGGAATATCCGGCGTGCGCCGCCACCGCCGCGAGGTCCAGCGGTGCGGCCCAGTCGCGGTCCATCACGTCCTTCGCCCGCCGCAGCTGCCGCAGCCGCGCGAGCGGCACCGGGGGCGACTGGGGCGTCTGGGGCGCCGGAGTCGACGCGGGCACCGGGGACACCGGGGGTGCCGAGGACACCGGAGATGCCGGCGGCACCGGCGCCGCGCCGTCGCCGCCCGCGCGCCCGTCCCCCGCTCGTCCCGCACCCCGTCGCCGTTCATCTTCCGATGCTGACACGCACCACTGACAACGGCCCGGCGTCCGCCGGTCCGCGGACACGCCAGCGGCCCCCGGCATGTCCGCCGGGAGCCGCTGGCCAGGGTTTTTCAGTGCCGGATCAGACGGCCTCCGCCATGGGAGCCTTGGCCGCCGGGGCCTCGCCGCCGTCCTGCGGGCCCTCGGCCGGCTTGGCGGGGCCGCCGCGCAGCGGCACCTCCTTGAGGAACCAGGCCGCGGCGAAGCCGATGACGCTGATCAGCGCGCCCCACACGAAGACCTGGTGGGTGCCGCCGGAGACCGCGTGCATGTACGCGTCCTTGACCGCCGCCGGCAGCGTGGGAAGCATCTTCGGGTCCATCTGGGCGCCACCCGCGGTCGCGCCCGCCCCCTGGGCGCCGAGCCGCTCGGTCATCACGTCCGTCACCCGGTTGTTGAAGATCGCTCCGAAGATCGCGACACCGAAGGAGCCGCCGATCGTACGGAACAGGGTGGCGGACGAGGAGCCGACGCCCATGTCCTTCATCTCGACGCTGTTCTGCGCGATCAGCATCGTGGTCTGCATCAGGAAGCCCATGCCGGCGCCGAGCACCGCCATGTACACACCCGAGGTGAAACGGGTGGTGCCGGTGTCCATCAGGGACAGCAGCGCCAGCCCCGCGGTGATCAGCGCGCCGCCGCCCACCACGAAGATCTTGTACTTGCCGGTGTTGGTGGTGACCCGGCCCGCGACCAGCGAGACCGCCATCATCGCGAGCAGCATCGGCAGGAGCAGCAGCCCGGAGTTGGTGGCCGAGGCGCCCTGCACGGTCTGCTGGAACAGCGGCAGGAAGGTCATCGACCCGAACATCACGAAGCCGACCAGGAAGCCGATGAGCGTGACGAGGCTGAAGTTGCTGTTGCGGAAGATGTGCAACGGCAGCACGGGCTCGCGGACCTTGGTCTCGGTGAGGACGAAGGCGAGCAGGGCCACCACGCCGACCGCGCCGAGCCCGACGATCTGGGCCGACAGCCAGTCGTACTCCGTACCGCCCCAGGTGGTGATCAGGACCAGCGAGGTGATGCCGACGGTGAGCAGGACGGCGCCCACGTAGTCGATGCGCGCCTGCGACCGCTTCTTCGGCAGGTGCAGTACCGCGGTCACCATGACCAGGGCGATCGCGCCCAGCGGCAGGTTGATGTAGAAGCTCCAGCGCCAGCCGAGGTGGTCGGTGATGGTGCCGCCGACCAGCGGCCCGCCGATCATCGCGACGGCCATGACGCCGGCCATCATGCCCTGGTACTTGCCGCGCTCACGCGGCGGGATCAGGTCACCGATGATCGCCATGACGCCGACCATCAGACCGCCGGCGCCCAGACCCTGCACCGCCCGGAAGCCGATCAGCTGGCCCATGTCCTGGGCCATGCCGGACAGCGCGGAGCCGATCAAGAAGATCACGATGGACGTCAGGAAGACGCCCTTACGGCCGTAGAGGTCGCCCAGTTTGCCCCAGATCGGGGTGGAGGCGGCGGTCGCGAGCGTGTACGCGGTCACCACCCAGGACAGATGGCTCAGCCCGCCCAGTTCACCGACGATCGTGGGCATCGCGGTGCCCACGATCATGTTGTCCAGCATCGCGAGCAGCATCGCGATCATCAGCGCGAACAGCACCACACGGACGCTGGCCGGCTGCTTCCCCCGGTCTGCGCCGGTTTCGGTATTTCCCCCGTCGGGGTCGCTTTCGTCTGCGACATCCCCATCTTCGCTTCTCCCACTTACTTGCCGCCCGGCTAGTTCAGTACAGTGCAGTAAGGTAGCCAGCAACTAGCCGGGCGTCAAGTAAGTTTATGTGTGGGCCCCTCGGCCCCGGCCCGGACGACCGACGCAGGAGAACAGCAGCATGGGCACACCGCACGCGCGCAGGGGCAACACCCGCCAGCGCATCCAGGACGTCGCCTTGGAGCTGTTCGCCGAGCAGGGGTACGAGAAGACCTCGCTGCGCGAGATCGCCGAGCGGCTCGACGTCACGAAGGCGGCGCTGTACTACCACTTCAAGACCAAGGAAGACATCGTCATCAGCCTCTTCCAGGACCTGGCGCGGCCCATCGACGAGCTGACCGAGTGGGCCGCTGGCCAGCCGCGCACCCTGGAGACCAAGCACGAGGTGCTGCGCCGCTACAGCGAGGCGCTGCGCTCCGCCGAGCCGCTCTTCCGCTTCATGCAGGAGAACCAGGCGACCGTACGGGACCTGAGCATCGGGGAGACCTTCAAGCAGCGGATGCTCCGGCTCACCGGGCTGCTCAGGGAGCCGGAGGCGCGGCTGACGGACCAGGTGCGCTGCATCACCGCGATCTTCTCGATGCACGCGGGGCTGTTCGCCATGCAGAACGTCGAAGGCGACCCCGAGGACAAGCGCAAGGCCGTCCTGGAGGTCGCCACCGAACTGATCACCGCCGCCCAGCCGCCGAACCTCGACTGACGGCACCGGCGGTACCGGACGTACCGGCGGCACCAGCCGTACCAGCAGTACAGGCGGCACCGCCGGCACCGGCGGGAGCAGGGATCACACGCCGTCGCCGCGCGCCTTCAGGAAGGCGGTCGGCTCGACGCCGGAGCCGTAGTTCGGGCCGGTACGGACCTCGAAGTGCAGGTGCGGGCCGGTCGAGTTGCCGGTGCTGCCGGACTTGGCGATCTCCTGGCCGGTCTCCACCTTCTGGCCCGGCTTGACCTCGGCGCTGGTCAGGTGCGCGTACTGGGTGTACGTACCGCTGTCGTGCTTGATCACGACCGCGTTGCCGTACGCGGGACCGTCGCCGCCGCCGTTCGGACCGGCCTTGACCACGGTGCCGCCGTGCACGGCGTGCACGGCCGTGCCGCTGGGCACCACGAAGTCCTGACCGCTGTGGTTGTGGGACCAGTGCTTGCCCGCCAGCCCGAAGGTCATGCCCAGCGTGTAGTCGTCCACCGGCTTCACCCAGGAGCGGGCCTTCTCCTCGGCGGCCTTCTTGGCCTTCTCGGCCGCCTGCTGCTCCGCCTCGGCCGCCTTCTTCTGGGCGTCGGCCTGCGCGGCCACCGAGGAGCGGACGTCGGACGCCAGGCCGTCCAGCGCGAGCGCCTGCGCGTCGCTCCCGGCCGCCACGGCCACCCCGACGCCCATGGCCGCGGAGACGCCCAGGCCCGCCGCGAGCACGGAGGCGCGGGTACGGACAGTGGACTTCTTCGTCAGGCGGTGCAGGGGGTGGTGCTTCGACATGCGGGGACTACCTCCGGGAAAGGGAAAGGGCCGCGCCCCGGCCGTCGACCGGGAACGCCCCACCTTGGTAACCCGAATCCGACATGCTGCCAATACCCCTTTCTACTACCCCATCCCGTAGCAAAAGCCGAGGAAATAAGCCCGCGCGACTACCCTCACCCCCCGGCCTCAAACCCCGTGACCCCCTCCCTCTTCCGGCCGCCGATCACTCCGGCGACCACCCCTCTGAGCTGGGCTTTTACCGAGGCGTACGACGTTGTCGAACACCCCGGCACCCCCCTCGCCGTACCGCGGCGTTCCCCGCACCCGCTCCCGTCCGCCGCACCCCGTGAAGCGCCCGCTATTCCGCGTAGTAGGCACCCGAGGGCCTGTGCGTCATGTCACCGGGCCCCGCCTTTCCCGCGCCTTACGCCGGGTCTTTGGCCTGCCCGTATCAGGACCAAAGGCCCGGTACGAAAAACGCGCTCCACCCGGACGGCGTCGCCCGGCCGAGCAGCCCCCGGAGCCCCCGCCTCTCCCTACGCTGTGAAGTCCACGGCGCCCGGCCCGGCCGGCGTCGACCAGGTGGTGGGGATCACCGCATGGCCCCGATGACCGTCATGGCCCGGCTCCTTCCGAAGATCGTCGCCCCGCTCGACAGGAAACTGCTCGTCCGCCCCCGCCCCGGCGCCTCCTGGTGGACCGCCCCTTACGGATCAGCGGCCCCGTCTCCTTCCGCGGGGAGCGACGCACCCTCGGGGAGCGCGACGTACGGCGCATCGCCGCCAAGCTCGTCGACCGGGCCGTGACCCAGCTGCCCGGCGCCACCGTCGCGGCGCTGGAGCGGCCCGTCGCCCCCGGCGAGGACCGGGCCGTGGCGGACGCCCTCGCCCGTACGCTCTGGCCCGACAACGCCGTCGGCGCCCTGGCCGCCCGGCTGCCGTCCCGCTTCGCCGAGGACGCCGCCTTCGAGACGCGGTACGCCCACTACACCGCCGCCCTCCACAACCACCTGACCGTCTTCGGCATCGACCTCGCGCACTCCCCGGACAGCTGGCCGCTGGACGCCGCCTACCTGGGCCTGCACTGCGAGGCCGAACCGGCCGCCGCGGACAGCGGCGGCCCCCAGAGCCCGCCGTCCCGCCGAGCACGCCCTGTCCGGCCGGTGCCGGATCCTCGTACGGGGCGTGGCCGACTCCGGCAAGACCACCCTGCTCCAGTGGCTGGCCGTCGCCACCGCCCGGTACGACGCAGCTCGCCGGTGTCTGGCGGCGGTACGACACCGACCACTACGCCCGGGAGATCATCGCCCCCTGGACCCGGACCGACTGTTCTTCCCGGCGGCGGACGTGGCGGAGCTGTCCGCGCTGCGCGGCTCGGCGGCCGGCCGTACCTCCAGGTCGCCGGGGAGTTCACGGTGGCCGAGCTGGTCGACGGCATCGCCCCGGCGGGCGGCCTGCGCCGGCTCTGGCCGGCGTACGGCCTCGGGGCCTCGATGGAGTGGCTGGCCGCGTTCCCCCGGCTGGAGGAGCTGTGGATCAGCCGCCGGATGCCGGCCGTCACGGGTGTTCCGGACGGAATCCGCGTCGTCGAGCTGTGATGTCGCGGTCCTGCGGGGTGCAGGCCTGTCTTACCGGGCCCGTACCCGGCGTTCCGCCTTCGAGTTCCCGGTTCCGCGGAATAACCCGGTGCGTATTCGGACGGTGCCGCCCGGGCAATACCGCCGGAGCAAACCGGAATGACGTTTTCCCTTTACGCCCGGGAGAGCCGGGCAATAGCCCGCGCCGCTTCCGTACCGGAGCGGAACGCCCCGCATCCCGGTGGTTACGGATATCCCCGCACCCGGTACGGAAAAATACTTCCGCTCACGGCGCCGGACGCCCCGCGCCCGTACCCCGTCGTACGCGGCTCCCGCCCCCGCACACGACGGCGCCGCGGCCCGGAACCTGGAGCAGGTCCCGGGCCGCGGCGTCGGTTGCCGTGCCGGTCAGGCGCTGGGCGCCCGGTCCGTACCGCCGGCCGTCACGCGTCCTTCGACAGGTCCGGGCCGCCGGCCGCGGACTCGACGGGCGGGGCGTCCGGCAGAGCCGCCTTCTCCTCGCCGCGGAAGGTGAACTTGGCGTTCTCGCCCTCACCCTCGATGTCGACGACCACGATGTGGCCCGAGCGCAGCTCGCTGAAGAGGATCTTCTCCGAGAGAGCGTCCTCGATCTCGCGCTGGATGGTCCGGCGCAGCGGGCGGGCGCCCAGCACCGGGTCGTAGCCGCGCTTGGCGAGCAGCTTCTTGGCCTCACCGCTGAGCTCGATGCCCATGTCGCGGTCCTTGAGGCGCTCGTCCACCTTGGCGATCATGAGGTCGACGATCTGGATGATGTCTTCCTCGGTGAGCTGGTGGAAGACCACCGTGTCGTCGACACGGTTGAGGAACTCGGGCCGGAAGTGCTGCTTGAGCTCTTCGTTGACCTTGTTCTTCATCCGCTCGTAGCTGCTCTTGGTGTCGCCCTGGGCGGCGAAGCCCAGGTTGAAGCCCTTGGAGATGTCCCGGGTCCCGAGGTTGGTCGTCATGATGATGACCGTGTTCTTGAAGTCCACCACCCGGCCCTGGGAGTCGGTCAGGCGACCGTCCTCCAGGATCTGCAGCAGGGAGTTGAAGATGTCGGGGTGGGCCTTCTCCACCTCGTCGAACAGCACGACGGAGAACGGCTTGCGGCGCACCTTCTCGGTGAGCTGGCCGCCCTCTTCGTAGCCGACGTAGCCGGGAGGCGAGCCGAAGAGCCGGGAGACCGTGTGCTTCTCGCTGAACTCCGACATGTCGAGGGAGATCATCGCGTCCTCGTCGCCGAACAGGAATTCGGCGAGTGTCTTGGACAGCTCGGTCTTACCGACACCGGAGGGACCGGCGAAGATGAACGAGCCACCGGGGCGCTTGGGGTCCTTCAGACCGGCCCGCGTACGGCGGATGGCCTGCGAGAGCGCCTTGATGGCGTCCTTCTGGCCGATGACGCGCTTGTGGAGCTCGTCCTCCATCCGCAGCAGCCGCGAGGACTCCTCCTCGGTGAGCTTGAAGACCGGGATGCCGGTCGCCGTGGCCAGGACCTCGGCGATCAGCTCGCCGTCGACCTCGGCGACGACGTCCATGTCGCCGGCCTTCCACTCCTTCTCCCGCTTCGCCTTCGCGGCCAGGAGCTGCTTCTCCTTGTCGCGCAGGCCCGCGGCCATCTCGAAGTCCTGCGAGTCGATCGCGGACTCCTTCTCCCGGCGCACGTCGGCGATCTTCTCGTCGAACTCGCGGAGGTCCGGCGGCGCGGTCATCCGGCGGATGCGCATCCGGGAGCCGGCCTCGTCGATCAGGTCGATCGCCTTGTCCGGCAGGAAGCGGTCGGAGATGTAGCGGTCGGCCAGCTGGGCGGCCTGGACCAGGGCCTCGTCCGTGATGGAGACGCGGTGGTGCGCCTCGTAACGGTCGCGCAGGCCCTTGAGGATCTCGATGGTGTGCGGCAGCGACGGCTCCGCGACCTGGATCGGCTGGAAACGGCGCTCCAGGGCCGCGTCCTTCTCCAGGTACTTGCGGTACTCGTCGAGCGTCGTCGCACCGATGGTCTGCAGCTCGCCTCGCGCCAGCATGGGCTTGAGGATGCTCGCGGCGTCGATCGCGCCCTCGGCGGCGCCCGCACCCACCAAGGTGTGGAGCTCGTCGATGAACAGGATGATGTCGCCGCGGGTGCGGATCTCCTTGAGCACCTTCTTCAGGCGCTCCTCGAAGTCACCGCGGTAGCGGGAGCCGGCGACCAGGGCGCCCAGGTCCAGGGTGTAGAGGTGCTTGTCCTTGAGGGTCTCGGGCACCTCGCCCTTGACGATGGCCTGGGCCAGGCCCTCGACGACCGCCGTCTTGCCGACGCCGGGCTCGCCGATGAGGACCGGGTTGTTCTTGGTACGGCGGGACAGCACCTGCATGACCCGCTCGATCTCCTTCTCGCGCCCGATCACCGGGTCGAGCTTGGTCTCGCGGGCGGCCTGCGTCAGGTTGCGGCCGAACTGGTCCAGGACGAGCGAGGTCGAGGGGTGCCCTCGGCCGGGCCGCCGGCGGTGGCGGCCTCCTTGCCCTGGTAGCCGGAGAGCAGCTGGATGACCTGCTGCCGCACCCGGTTCAGATCGGCGCCCAGCTTCACCAGGACCTGGGCGGCGACGCCCTCGCCCTCGCGGATCAGGCCGAGCAGGATGTGCTCCGTACCGATGTAATTGTGGCCGAGCTGAAGGGCCTCGCGGAGCGACAGCTCCAGGACCTTCTTCGCACGGGGGGTGAAGGGGATGTGACCGGACGGGGCCTGCTGCCCCTGGCCGATGATCTCCTCCACCTGCTGGCGGACCGCCTCGAGCGAAATCCCGAGGCTCTCCAGGGCCTTAGCGGCGACACCCTCACCCTCGTGGATCAGGCCCAGGAGGATGTGCTCGGTGCCGATGTAGTTGTGGTTGAGCATCCGGGCTTCTTCCTGAGCCAGGACGACAACCCGCCGCGCACGGTCGGTGAACCTCTCGAACATCGTTAATCGCTCCTCAGAGCGGTCAGGCAGTTAGGGGTCGGTCCCCTCCCTGTCCTTCCGCATGCTAGTCCCGTGGGACGGGACAGCTCATTCCAACTGCCGACATCCGTCCGGATCACCCCCGCGACGGCGGGGAAATCTGCTGCCGAACAGCCGACATCTGCTCCAACCCGATGGTGCGAGACGATGTTCCCGCAGGCCAGGCATATACGCCCCGGGCCAGTACGCCCGTGGCGAACGCACCCGTCACCGACACGCCCGCCCGGAGCCCGTCGCCGCTCCGGAAAAAGCGCTGCGCACGCCGCCGCACCGTCTCTCCCCACTGGGGATGTCTTACCCGCCGCCACGGACACTCCATGCGGCGTGGGCCCGTTCCATCCGCTATGGGCGAACACCCGAGCGCCGCCCATTGCGCCGTCACGCCCCCGCACGCTCCCTTCCGTGGCGACAGTCCGCACCCGCGTGTCAACCCAGCGTAACTTCTCGGAGTTTCGCGAGTTGCTCCCGGTATGCCCGTCGCGCTCCCGCGCTCCCGCTCCGCCCTCGCCGCCGTACGGCAGTGGTACGAGGACGAGCTGCGCTGGCCGACCACCGGCACGGAGCCGGTGGAGCTGCTGACCGGGGTGCGCTTCGACGCCCTCGATCTGCCGGCCGACGCGGGCCGGGCCGTACTGGGGCGGGTGGGCCCCACGGGGCCCGTACTGATCGACCGCAGCGGCTCCGCCGGTCCCAGGATGCTCGTCCTCGTGACCGCGGGGGCCGCGGAGGAACTGCCGGAGCTTCTGGAATGGCTGGAATGGGGCTCGCTGGGGCTGGATCTGACCGCACGCGGCACCGGGGACCGGATGCCCGCGCCGTCCCCGCCGCCGTCACCGCGGGCGCGGTGGCCGTACGGATCGGGCCCACGGGAGGCCGCGGGGTGGGTGCGGCCTCCCGAGCCGGGACGCGAGATCGAGGCGGCTCTGCCCACCACGGGGACAGGGGCAGGGCGCGGGGGCCGCGGTGTTCCCCTCGCGGATCGCCAGGGGCGCGCCCCCGACCTCGTACGACTCGTGAGCGCGGCGGCCACGGAATGCCACCGGGCCCGTTTGCTGCGCGGTCGTCAAGCTCGAAGACAAACGGATTGCGGGTACTGCGGTCAGCCGTTCGCCTTCTCGAACGCCTCACGGATCTCCGCGGGCACACGGCCGCGGTCATTGACGTTGTAGCCGTTCTCCTTCGCCCACGCGCGGATCTTCGCGGTGTCCGGGCTGCCGCCGGAAGACGCGCGCGCCTTGCCGCGGCCACCGGAACGGCCACCGGTCTTGCGGCCCGCCTTCACGAACTCGGCCAGCGACTCGCGCAGCTTGTGCGCGTTGTCGTCGGACAGGTCGATCTCGTAGGACTTGCCGTCGAGGGCGAACGTCACGGTCTCATGGGCCTCGCCGCCGTTGAGGTCGTCGACAAGAAGAACCTGAACCTTCTGTGCCACCGGTTTCCCTTTCATCGAATGCGGATTACGACGGAAAGCAAACCGCTTTTCCGGGAAAAACACAAACCCCTGGGTAGGGTTCAGTTGCACCACGGCCGGGGAACGCTTGCTTCCACAGCTATGAGATAGGGGCGCGATTCGGACATAGAACGCTGATCACAGGTGCAGAAGCATCCGGCTGTTGCCCAGGGTGTTGGGCTTCACTCGTTCGAGACCGAGGAACTCGGCAACGCCCTCGTCATAGGAACGCAGCAGCTCGCTGTAGACATCGCCGTCGACGGGCGTCTCACCGATCTCCACGAACCCGTGCTTGGCGAAGAAGTCCACTTCGAAGGTGAGGCAGAAAATGCGCCGCACTCCGAGCCAGCCCGCGGTGCGCAGCAGCTTGTCGAGGACTTGGTGGCCGACTCCGGCGCCCTTGTGCCGCGGGTCCACCGCCAAAGTGCGCACTTCGGCCAGGTCTTCCCACATGACGTGCAGCGCTCCGCAGCCGACGACCTCGGCGTCCTCGTCCCGCTCGGCGACCCAGAACTCCTGGATGGACTCGTAAAGCGTCACGGTGGCTTTGTCGAGGAGGATGCCGTCCGGGGAGTAGGCGTCGATGAGCCGGCGTACGGCCGGTACATCGCTGGTCCGGGCACGGCGGACGGTGAGTCCATTAGTCAGGGGCGGCATGGCGCGACGCTATCGCCCCGGGTCACCGGATCCCGGGGCGGGTACTTCTCCCGCATCCGCTTCGCCCTCTGCGGCCTGTTCCGGGGGTACGGAAGGTTCCCGCGCGCGTTCCGCGGCCGGTTCACCGGCGCGTTCCCCGTGGTCCGGCCGTTCCGCCGGTACGGGCGGTTCCCGTTCGGCGCGGCCGGTCCGCGGCGGGGCCGGCGCGGGTTCCGCCGGTTCGTCGCCCTGCACCATACGCACGGCATCCCTGAGGGCATGTCGCTGTTCCGGCGACATCATCCCGAAGAAGGCCACCAGGGCCGCCGCGGGGTTGTCACTCGCGGACCACGCCTCGTTCATCAGTGCGGCCGAGTAGGCGGCACGAGTGGAGACCGCCTCATATCGATAGGCGCGCCCTTCGGCTTCCCGGCGCACCCAGCCCTTCTGATGGAGGTTGTCCAATACGGTCATCACCGTTGTGTAGGCGATCGACCGTTCCTTCTGCAGATCTTCCAGGACTTCCCGAACGGTGACCGGGCGGTTCCACTCCCACACCCGCGTCATGACCGCGTCTTCCAGATCACCCAAGCGTCGTGGCACAGCAGCACAATAGTGGGAGATGTCGCAAATGCCGGTTCTTACTCGGTTGATTTACCCCGGAAAAAGGCAGTACGGCCCGAGATGCGCAATCTCGGGCCGTACGGAGGTGTGCCGTGCGCAAGGCCGACCAGGTGACCGAACGGATGGACGAACACCGTCGGCACCCGGGGGCCGGGCGCGGGAGGCCGGGACGGGCCCGGCCGGCGCGGGTCAGGCGCCGTGTGCCTTGGGCTCCTGGCGGGCGCCCTCGGCGCGGGCCAGCGCGGCGTCGACCGCCGCGTCCTCCTTGGACTTGTTCTCGCCACCCTGGCTCTTCACGATCGTCACGATGAGCGCGACGAACGCCACGGCCATCACCACGGGCGGTACCAGCGCTGCGACGTAATCCATGACCAGGGGCCTCCTTCGGGAGTGAGGATTCCAGAGTACGCAGCGCTCACGCGGACCGGGTCGCGGGGGGCCGCACGGGCTTGCGGCGCGGCGGGAAGACCTCGCCCGGCGTGGGGACGGGGCGGCCGGGGCGCGGCGCCTTCGGGCGCGGGTCCGGCGCGGGGACGGGCGCGGGCTCGTCCGCCACCCTGCCACCGGGCAGAGCGCGCAGCCTGGCCCGTACGGAGCGCTCGGCGAGGCGCTCGCAGTGGCGCAGCAGGGCGGTACGGCGCGCGTGTTCCTCAGGTCCCCGCTGCCGCGCGCACAGCAGGCGCAGGGCGGCGAGGTCGGCGGGGACGGGGTCGTAACCGGCCGCCAGGGCCTCCTGGAGCTGCCCCAGGTAGCCGTGTGCGGAGCCGGGGAGGGCGTCACGGTAGCGGGCGAGGTCGGCGAGGAGAAAGGCGCGCAGCCGCCCGCCCTCGCGCGCCGCCTCGTCCACCGCCTCGGCGAGCCGCAGGTACTCCTGGACCTCCTGGGCGCCGTCGGCGTCGTAGCCCGTCGGGGCACCGGTCGTGTGGCGCGTCGGCTGGAGTGCGGCGGCGAGCGCGCGCCGCAGCACGCGCAACTCGTCGGCGCTGAAGGCCATACCGCCGCGGGATCCGTATGGCATAGGCATGGGCAGACCTTACGCCGCTGCCGGACAAAATCCGCTTAACGGCATAAGAACGGCGCAAGTGTCGCGGAACGCGCAGGAAGCAGTAAAAGCCTCTTCGGTTAGAAGTCGGTACGTATAGGGCCTAAGCGGGCAATTCGCCGTGGAGGCCGGCCGGGCCGGACGGCCCTCAGCCCCGCGTCACATTGCGCTCGTACACCAGCCGCAGACCGATCAGCGTGAGCCACGGCTCGTGCTCGTCGATGACCGAGGACTCGCCGAGCACCATCGGCGCCAGCCCGCCGGTGGCGATCACCGTCACGTCGTCCGGGTCATCCGCCAGCTCCCGCGCCATGCGCTGGACGACCCCGTCGACCTGGCCGGCGAAGCCGTACAGGATGCCGGACTGCATGGCCTCGACGGTGTTCTTGCCGATCACACTGCGCGGCCGGGCCAGTTCGATCTTGCGGAGCTGCGCGCCCTTCACGCCGAGCGCCTCCACCGAGATCTCGATGCCGGGCGCGATCACCCCGCCGACGTACTCGCCGCGCGCGCTGACCGCGTCGAACGTGGTGGCCGTACCGAAGTCGACCACCACGGCCGGCCCGCCGTACAGCTCCACGGCCGCCAGCGCGTTGATGATCCGGTCGGCGCCGACCTCCTTGGGATTGTCCATCAGGATCGGCACGCCGGTCTTGACGCCGGGCTCGACCAGGATGGCCGGAACGTCCCCGTAGTAGCGCCGGGTGACCTCGCGCAGCTCGTGCAGGACCGAGGGGACGGTGGAGCAGATGGCGATGCCCTCGATGCCGTCGCCCAGCTCCTCGCCCAGCAGCGGGTGCATGCCCATCAGGCCCTGGAGGAGGACCGCGAGTTCGTCGGCGGTGCGGCGGGCGTCGGTGGAGATCCGCCAGTGTTCGACGATCTCCTCGCCGTCGAACAGGCCGAGGACGGTGTGGGTGTTGCCTACGTCGATGGTGAGCAGCATCTGCGTCAGCGCTCCTCGCGCAGGTCGAGACCGATGTCGAGGATCGGGGAGGAGTGGGTGAGCGCGCCCACGGCCAGGTAGTCCACCCCGGTCTCGGCGTAGGCGCGGGCGTTGTCGAGGGTGAGCCGTCCGGAGGATTCCAGGATCGCCTTCCCGGCCACCAGCGCCACCGCCTCGCGGGTCCGGTCGGGGGTGAAGTTGTCCAGCAGGATCAGGTCGGCGCCCTCGGCGAGGATCGGCGGGATCTGGTCCAGCCGGTCGACCTCCACCTCGATCGGCACGCCCGGGAACTCGTTCCGTACGGCCTTGAAGGCCTCGGCCACACCGCCCGCCGCGACGACGTGGTTGTCCTTGATCAGGGCCGCGTCCGACAGCGACATCCGGTGGTTGACGCCGCCGCCGCAGCGCACCGCGAACTTCTCCAGCGCCCGCAGGCCGGGCGTCGTCTTGCGGGTGTCGCGGACCTTGGCGCCGGTGCCCTCCAGGGCGTCGGCCCAGGCGCGGGTGGCGGTGGCGATGCCGGACAGGCGGCAGAGCAGGTTCAGGGCGCTGCGCTCGCCGGTCAGCAGGTCGCGGGTGCGGGTGGTGACGCTGAGCAGCTTCTGGCCGGCCTCCACGCGGTCGCCGTCCTCGACGTGCCGCTCGACCTCGAACTCCGCGGTGCACACGATGGACAGCACCGCCTCGGCGACCCGCAGTCCGGCCACGGTCCCCGCCTGACGGGCCGTGAAGTCGCCGGTGGCGACCGCGTCTTCGGGGACGGTGGCGACGGTGGTGACGTCCACCCCCTGGTCGAGGTCCTCCTCGACGGCCATGTGGGCGATGTCCTCGACCTGTACGGGGTCCAGCCCGGCCTCGGCCAGGAGGGCCGCGAGGTCGGGGTCCAGCCCGCAGGCGAGCGGGTCGATCTCGTACGCGCCGTCACCGGCGCCGCAGCCGCAGGAGTCGCCGCAGCCGCCTTGCGGGGCCTGGGCCTGGGCAGCCTGGTCAGCGGCCTGGCCCGGACGGCCGATCCGGTGCAGGGGGAGGTCGTCGGGGGTGCTCACTGGTTCGGCTCCGTTTCGGGCGCGGGTGCGGCGGTCGTCGCGGGGAAGGCGGCGGTGTCGGTCGTACGGAAGTGCAGGGTGTGCGGCGGGCGGTGGGTGACCAGGAAGTGCCGCTGCCAGGCGGTGTCGTCCCGGTCGGCGTGGTCCTCGCGCCAGTGGCAGCCGCGGGTCTCCTCGCGGTTGCGGGCGCTGCTGACCAGGACCCGGGCGACCATCAGGAGGTTGGTGGCCTCCCACGCCTCGACGCCGGGCTCGGCGGGCTTGGGCCCGTCGGCCGGGCCCGGGTCGGCGGCGGCGCGCTGCATGCGGACCAGCGCGGAGAAGGCCTCGACGAGGCTCGCGGCGGAGCGCAGCACTCCTGCCCCGGCGGTCATGGTCCGCTGGATCACGGGCCGCGCCTCGGGGGCGAGCAGCGGTACGGGGGCGGCGGCGGGCCCGACGACGGGGCCGGGCCGCCGGACGGGCGCGGCCGTGATGTCGTCCGCGATGCGCTCGGCGAAGACCAGGCCCTCCAGGAGGGAGTTGGAGGCCAGCCGGTTCGCGCCGTGCACGCCGGTGCACGCCACCTCGCCGCACGCGTACAGGCCGGGCACGGTCGTCCTGCCGTACAGGTCGGTCCGTACGCCCCCGGAGGCGTAGTGCGCGGCGGGCGCGATCGGGATCGGCTCGGTGGCCGGGTCGATGCCGTGGGCGCGGCAGGCGGCGAGGATGGTCGGGAAGCGCTGCTCCCACATGGCGGCGCCGAAGTGCCGGGCGTCCAGGTACATGTGGTCGGTGCCCTGTTCCTGGGCACGGCGCATGATGGCCTTGGCGACGATGTCGCGCGGGGCCAGCTCGGCGAGTTCGTGCTGTCCGAGCATGAAGCGGGTGCCGTCGGCGTCCACCAGGTGGGCGCCCTCGCCGCGTACCGCCTCCGAGATCAGCGGCTGCTGGCCCTCCGCGTCCGGACCGAGGTAGAGCACCGTCGGGTGGAACTGGACGAATTCGAGGTCGGAGACCTCGGCGCCGGCGCGCAGCGCGAGGGCGACACCGTCGCCGGTGGAGACCGCGGGGTTGGTGGTCGCGGCGAAGACCTGGCCCATGCCGCCGGTGGCCAGGACCACCGCGGGGGCGTGCACGGCGCCCACGCCGTCGTGCTGGCCCTCGCCCATCACGTGCAGGGTGACACCGGCCGTGCGGCCGTCGGCGTCCGTGAGCAGGTCCAGGACGAGGGCGTTCTCGATGGTGCGCAGGCCCTGCGTACGGACGGCGTCCACCAGGGCGCGGGAGATCTCGGCGCCGGTCGCGTCGCCGCCCGCGTGCGCTATCCGGCGGCGGTGGTGGCCGCCCTCGCGGGCGAGGGCTATCTCGTCGCCGCCGGGCTCGGTGTCGAAGCGCGCCCCGGTGGCGACGAGGCGGCGGACGGCGTCCGGGCCCTCGGTGACCAGGGTCCGTACGGCGGCCTCGTCGCACAGTCCGGCGCCCGCGACGAGGGTGTCCGCCAGGTGCTGTTCCGGGGTGTCGCCCTCGCCGAGCGCGGCCGCGATGCCGCCCTGGGCCCAGCGGGTGGAGCCGTCGTCCAGGCGGGCCTTGGTGACCACGACGGTACGGCGGCCGGCGGCGGCGCAGCGCAGCGCGGCGGTCAGGCCCGCGACCCCGGAGCCGACCACGACGACGTCGGCCTCGATGGACCAGCCGGGGGCGGGGGCCTGGAGGCGGAGGGTGGGGGTGGGGCCGGAGGCGGTGGCTGTGGGGCCGGTGGGGCTGGAGGTGGTGGCTGTGGGGCCGGTGCCGTTCATCGGGGCGCTCCGAACGTGAGACGGATGTTGTCGATGAGTCGGGTGGTACCGACCTTGGCGGCGACCGCGAGGACGGCCTCCCCCTCGTACGCGTCCGGAATCTCGGTGAAATCGGACGGGTCGACGAGCGCCACGTAGTCGAGCGCCAGCGGCGGATCCAGGCGGGCCGCGTCCTCCAGGACGACACGGGCCGCCGCGCGCGCCACCGCGGGGCCCCGCGGCGGGGTCGCGGCGGCGTGCGCGAGGGCGTGCGCGTCGGCCGCCGCGCGGTCCTCCCCCAGGGCGGCGAGCGCCACGGAACGGTCCTGCACCCGGTGGGCCGTGTGCGTCGCGTACGAGGCGCGGTCCCGCAGGGCCTCCTCGGCGGCGAGCCGGTCACGGGCCGCGAACAGGGCCCGGGACAGCGCCAGGGCGGTCCGGCGGTCCGCCGCGGAAAGATAGCGGTTACGGCTGGACAGGGCCAGCCCGTCGTCCTCACGGACGGTGGGGACACCGACGATCCGTACGTCGAAGTTCAGGTCGGCCACCATGCGCTCTATCACGGCCAGTTGCTGCGCGTCCTTCTGGCCGAAGAGGGCCACGTCGGGACGGGTGAGGTGCAGCAGCTTGCCGACGACGGTCAGCACGCCGTCGAAGTGGCCCGGTCTGCTGGCCCCCTCCAGGAGGTTGCCCATGGGACCGGCGGCTATGCGGACCTGCGGCGCGCCGCCCGGATAGACCTCACCGGCACCGGGCGCGAAAACGGCGTCCGCGCCGGCCGCGCCGGCGAGCGCGAGGTCCGCCTCCAGGGTGCGCGGGTAGCGGTCGAGGTCCTCACCGGCGCCGAACTGGAGCGGGTTGACGAAGACGGTGACGACGACCTGCCCCGCCGGGCCGACCCGGTCGCGGGCGGCGCGGACCAGCGTCGCGTGCCCCTCGTGCAGGGCCCCCATGGTCATGACGACGGCCCGCTGCCCGGTGCAGCCCGGCAGGGCACGCAGCTCGGCCGCGGTGTGCACCAGGCGCGTGCGCGGGGCGTTCATCGGTCGCCTTCTTCGGGGTGGTCGCCGGACGGGCTTTCGCGGTGGTCGCCGGGCGACGGCGGCGCGCCTCCGGTGCTGGTGCCGCTGGTGCTGGTGCTGGTGCCGTCGCCGACGTTGGCCAGGACGTCCAGCAGGTCCTCGGCCAGCTCCGGCTTCAGCAGGCCGTGCGCCAGGGCGCGGTCGGCCGTCGTACGGGCCATGGCAAGGTATCCCGCGACGCTCTGCGGCGCGTGTTTGCGCAGCTCCGAGACGTGCGCGGCCACGGTACCGGCGTCGCCGCGGGCGACCGGACCGGTCAGGGCGGCGTCACCGGAGCGCAGCGCGTTGTCCAGGGCCGCGCCCAGCAGCGGGCCGAGCATCCGGTCGGGCGCGCCGACACCGGCCTCCCGCAGCAGCTCCATGGCCTGCGCCACCAGGGTGACCAGGTGGTTCGCACCGATGGCGAGCGCCGCGTGGTACAGCGGGCGGGCCCCTCCTCGATCCACTCCGGCTCCCCGCCCATCTCGATGACCAGCGCCTCGGCGGCCATCCGCAGCGGTTCGGGCGCCGTGACACCGAAGGAGCAGCCGGCCAGCCGCTGCACGTCGACGCGCGTACCGGTGAAGGTCATGGCGGGGTGCAGGGCGAGCGGCAGGGCGCCGGCGCGGGTGGCCGGGTCGAGGACGGCCGTACCGAACCGCCCCGACGTGTGGACGAGCAGCTGGCCCGGCCGTACGGCACCGGTCTCGGCGAGGCCCGCGACGAGCCCGGGCAGGGCGTCGTCGGGCACCGTGAGCAGCACCAGTTCGGCGCGTTGCAGCACCTCGGCCGGGGAGACGACCGGCACGTCGGGCAGGAGCGCCGCCGCACGCCGTACGGAGGCGTCGGAGACACCGGACACGGCGACCGGCCGGTGTCCGGCGAGCTGGAGCGATGCGGCGAGGGCGGGCCCGACGCGACCTGCGCCGACGACTCCGACGGTCAGTCGGGCGGGGCGGTCCTGGGCCTCGGTGGGTGGAGTTGTGTTCACGCGGCGACGGCCTTCCGTTCCAGTCCGCGGGGGGTACCGGACGATTCGTTCGCCATGCTACGCGAGTGTTTACGGCGCTCTTCAGAGCCGTACGCAGGCTGAGACGGGTGTCTCGTACCGCGTCGTCGGGCGCGTTCCCGGCTGCGGTTCCGGGCGTGCCCCCAGCTGCTTCGCCCGCCGTTCCCCGGGCTGTTCTCCACAGGGGTGACGGAGGTGTTCGCAGAGGTTATCCACAGGGGTCGCAGAGGCGGGCGTGACCCGTCATGGTGGGGGTGGAGACGGAAGCGGAGGACGGACCGAGAGGGGGTGCGACAGCGGCTCGGCCTGGGCGGGGCGGGCGGTCCGACGGAGGTGTACGGGGCGTGCCGGCCGCCGGGTGAGGACCCGGTGTACGGCGCGGCGGAGGCGGGCCAGGGGGCGGTCGGCGGGTGCGGTGACCACGGCCTGGAAGCGCAGCCACCGACGGATCTCGCGTACGGCCTGGACGTCCCCGGCACCGGGGAGGACGGGCGCGCTCTCACCGCGTTGGGCGGCGCGGTAGGCGTCGAGCATGTGCTGCTGGGATGCGTTCATGGACACCACAGTGAGGCCGTCCGGCGACGGGTGGCTCGTCGATTGACGAGAGCCGTCAATCGACGGCGACGCAGGTCACGGGCTCACGCATGATGATGACCAGAGCCGGGGGTGGGTGGGGGGAGGGGGCCCCGGGAAGCGAGGCCCCCGGGGAGCGCATCGGGCGTCCCGGGGCAGGCGAGGTCCGGGTCGGGTCGGTCCGGGTCGGGTCGGTCCGGGTCGGGTCGGTCCGGGTCGGTCCGGGTCGGGTCGGTCCGGCGCGCGCCTGACCGCCACGCGACCAAGCGTCGACCGGGCCGCCGCGCCGACCGAATGGCATGTGCGGCGCCAGTGCCGTACTCGGAGTGGGAACGGGGAGAGACGGATTTGAGTGTGTGGATCGATGTGGCGGGGCTGCCCGCCGAGCGGACGGTGTTCAGCCCGTCGCCGCTCGCCGAGCTGGGGGCCGCCCTGCACGCGCTCGCCGAGCCCGGCCACCACCCCGGCCTGCACGGCTGGACGACCGCGACGGCCAGTGCGCTCGAACCCGACCTGGCCGACCGGCTGTGTGAAGCGGACTTCCTGTGGGGGCCGACGTTCTCCGACGTGACGATGCCGTTCGCCGCGCTGCCGGACATCGCCGGGCAGCCCGGGGCGACGCTCGCCGAGGACCTGGACCTGCTCGACCGGCTCGACGACGAACTGTTCGTGAACGCCGCGCTGGAGATCAACTGCACCAGCGGGTACTGCCGCGGTGGCCCGTCGCCGCTGGTGGACGCCGAGGCGCGGCGGCTGGCGCTGGAGCGGGCCACGGCGCGCGGCCCCCGGCAGGCCGACTTCGCGCAGCGGCTGCTCGCCGACCCGCCCGCCGTACGGGCCTGGCTCCGCCGCCTGCTGGAGGACTGCGAGCAGGCGTTCTTCGCGGACGTCTGGCAGCGGGTGCGCGTCCACCTCGCCGCCGACGCGCGGCACAAGGCGGAGGTGCTGCGCCACAAGGGCCTGGCCGAAGCGCTGGCCGAGGTGTCGTCCGCGGTGACGCTGGACGCGTCCCGGTCGCGCATCGTCGTCGACAAGCTGTCCCACGGCCAGGGCACGGCCGTGGATCCGGACGTCGGGGCCGGGATCACCTTCATCCCCACCTCGTTCGGCTGGCCGCACCTGAGCGTGCTGCACGCGCGGGGCTGGCGCCCGGTGATCCACTATCCCGTGGCGGCGCCGGAGCCGGCCGGCCCCGCCTCGATCGCCCTGGTCGAGTCCCGGCTCGAAGCGCTCGCCCACCCGATGCGGATACGCATGTGCCGCCACCTGGCCCGTACCGCCTACACGACCGGTGAACTGGCCACCTCGCTCGGCATATCCGCGCCGGAGGTCTCCCGGCACCTCGCCGTCCTCAAGAAGGCCGGGCTGCTCCAGACCCGACGCCGCGGCCGGTACGTCCTGCACCAGCTGGACGTCCGGGTGGTGGCGCGCCTGGGCAGCGACTTCCTGGAGGGGTGCTGCGCTGATCCGACGGTCGGCCGGGGGCATGCGGGGCGCTCAGTTCTCCTGGAGGAACTTCTTGGCGAGGGCGTCGCCGCGGGTGACGGCGTCGCTGTGGCTCTCGATGGGGGACGCCTTGGAGTTCTTGAACAGGATGTAGGTGACGCCGGACTCGGCTCCGCCGGTGGCCGGGTCGGGGTCGATGCCGAGGCCCTTGGCGGCCGCGTACGACGCCTCACCGATGATCTTCTCGGGACCGCTGTCGCCGACGACCGCGTACTCGACCTTGTTCTTGTGGATGACGGCGACGATGCCGCCGCCCTTGATGCCCGCGGACTCGAAGTCCCAGATGCCGCTGACCGAGGGGACGACGACGTACGGCAGCTTCTCGGCGTTCAGCGGCTTGCCGTCGGACTGGTTCCAGCGGGTCTCCGGCTGGAACCAGGGGTCGGTGTCCTTGTTGCACTTGGCCGTGACCTGGCCGTCGCAGTCGATGTCCATGTCCGCCTTCCAGAACACGGCGTTCTTCTTGCCGCAGACGGGGATGGTCGCCGATGTCTCCTCGTCGGTGCGGTACTTGCCGTGGGAGATCTGCGAACAGCCGGTGACCTTGGCGAGCAGGTCGGCGGCGCTGACCGAGCCCTCGGTGACGCCCGGGCGGCTCACGGCGTTCGCGGCGGCGGAGGTCGCGGCCGGCTGGGCGGTGGCGGGCAGCGCGGCGGCGGCGAGCAGCGCGGTTCCGGCGGCGGTGGCCAGGGCGAAGGTTCGTCTGCGCACAGGAGGGCCCCTCTGTTAGGAAAGTTTCCTTACCGAGCGCGCCCAATCTCCTCCGCTCCACCACCCCCGTCAACCCCGCACCACCCGCAACTCGCGTCCCCTCCAGGCCCGTTCGACCCGAGCCCCGGCACGGCTCGACCGCCCCAACCCGACGACCGCGCCCCGGCCCCCGTCACGACTCGACCACCACGGCTCGACCGCCTCAGCCCGACCACCACGGCCCGACCACCGCCGCCCGAAGACCACGGCCCGACCGTCACCGCCCCCGCAGCCGTTACGCCCCCGCGCCGCCCCCGGCCCGTACGAGTCCCGTCTCGTAGGCGAGCACCACCGCCTGCACCCGGTCCCGCAGCTCCAACTTGGTGAGGATCCGGCCCACATGCGTCTTGACCGTGGCCTCCGACAGCACCAGCTGCGCCGCGATCTCGCCGTTCGAGAGCCCCTGGGCCACCAGCAGCAGCACCTCCCGCTCGCGCTCGGTGAGCCGTCCGATCTCCGGGCGGACCGGTTCGGCGGCGGACGCCGGCAGCATCGGCGTGAACCGGTCCAGCAGTCGGCGGGTGGTCGAGGGCGCGACCACCGCGTCACCGCTGCGCACCGCGCGGATCGCGGCGAGCAGTTCGCTCGGCGGCACGTCCTTCAGCATGAAGCCGCTGGCCCCGGCCTTGAGCGCGGAGAAGGCGTACTCGTCCAGGTCGAAGGTGGTCAGGATGAGCACCTTCGGCGCGTCCGCCTGCTGGCCGCCCGCGCAGATCCGGCGAGTGGTCTCCACCCCGTCCAGGTGCGGCATCCGCACGTCCATCAGGATGACGTCGACCTTGGTGGACCGGAGCACTTCCAGGGCCTCCACCCCGTCACCGGCCTCGGCGACGACCTCCATGTCGGGCTGGGCGGCCAGCACCATGCGGAAACCGGTGCGCAAGAGCACCTGGTCGTCGACGAGCATTACTCGGACAGTCATGGCAGGAGGTCCCTTTCAACGGCGGTGCGGGGGGCGGAGCCGGTGGTCCCGGCGCCGGGAGGGCCGGCCGGCGTCGGCGCGGCAACAGGGTACGTACGGGTGGGGGGAGCGGGGCGTCGTCCCCGCCTCACTGCCCCGATTTGAGCGGCAGGACCGCGCTGATCCGGAAGCCTCCCCCGGCCGCGGCCCCGCGTCCAGACTGCCGCCGACCATGCCGACGCGTTCGCGCATGCCGATGAGCCCGTGGCCGAGGCCGTCCGTCCCGCCGCCCTCGTACAGCTCGTGCTGGGCGCCGCGCCCGTCGTCCTCGACCAGCAGGTCCAGCTCGGCGTCGCGGTAGGCGAGGCGGACCGTGGCGCCGACGTCCGGGCCGCCGTGTTTGCGGGTGTTCGTCAGCGCTTCCTGCACGATGCGGTACGCGGTCAGCTCGACGCTGCTGGGCAGCGGGCGCGGTTCGCCCGCCACCTGGAAGTCGACCGGCAGTCCGGCTCCCCGCACCTGGTCGATCAGGTCGGCCAGCTGCTCGACGCCGGGCTGCGGTACGTACTCGCCGCTCTCCGGCTGTTCGCCGGTGCGCAGCACGCCGAGCAGCCGCCGCATCTCGGCGAGCGCCTGCCGGCCGGTGCCGGAGATCGTCTCCAGGGCCTGCTTGGCCTGCTCGGGCGCGGCGTCCAGGACGTAGGCGGCGCCGTCGGCCTGGACCACCATCACGGACACGTTGTGCGCGACGACGTCGTGCAGCTCGCGGGCGATGCGGGCGCGCTCGGCGGCCACCGCGATCCGCGACTGGGTCTCGCGCTCCTTCTCCAGCCGGGCGGCCTTCTCCTCCAGCTGGGCCCAGTACGCGCGGCGGGTACGGACCGAGTCGCCGAGCACCCACGCCAGCACGAAGGGGACGGTGAACAGCCCCAGGACGAACAGCCCTTGCCACAGGTTGCCGGGCGGCGCCTCACCGTTGCCGCTGCGGACGGCGTAGAGCGTCGGGCCGATCAGCGCACCGCCCAGAGCGGTACGCGAGGCCCAGCGCCTGGTGCCCGAGGCGACCGTGTAAATGGTCACCAGCATGGCGAAGTTGGACGGATTCGGCTGTACGTCGAACACCAGCTGGCAGAGGCCGACCAGGACGGACAGCAGCAGCATCTTCTCGGGCACCTTGCGCCGCAGGGCGACGGTGAGGCACATCGCGGCGACGACGAGAGCTTCGAGGATCGTCCGGCGCTCGCTCTGCACATCCGCCGACGCGACCAGCATCAGACAGTTGAAACCGAACAGGAGGACGGCCCAGAAGGTATCCACCCCTGTCGGATGCCTGCGGAAGAAGTCGTAGAGACGCTGCACGTCACCCAGCGTAGGCAGGCCGTATAGGTGTACGGGTCAACCGGACGGGCGATCCTGGGGGACGGGAGTACTCCGCAAGGTGGAGACGGGCCTGACACCGGGCCCCGCCGCCGTCCGCGCCCGCGTCCGCACGCCCACCCGTCCCCGCGTACCGTGGTGCGGTGACACACGACTGGTGCGGCTGGCGGGACGCCACGGAGCGGGCCCTGTACGGCCCCGGCGGCTTCTACACCAGCGGCGACGGGCCGGGCCCCGCCGGCCACTTCCGTACCTCCGTGCACGTCTCCCCCCGGTACGCCGAAGCCCTCGCCACCCTGCTGTGCCGCGTCGACGTGGCCTTGGGCCGTCCGGCGGAGCTGGCGCTGATCGATGTGGGCGCCGGGCGTGGCGAGCTGCTGACCGGAGTACTGGCGGCGCTCCCGGAACCGGTGTGCGCCCGCGTGCGCCCCTACGCCGTCGAACGCGCCCCCGGCCGGCCGGACTGGACGACCGCGTCACCTGGCTCCCGGAGCTGCCCGCACCCGGTTCCCTGACCGGCCTGCTCTTCGCCAACGAGTGGCTCGACAACGTCCCGGTCGACGTCGCCGAGACCGACGGGGACGGCGTGCTCCGGTACGTACTGGTCCGCCCGGACGGCACCGAACGGCTCGGCACCCCGGTCACCGGCGCGGACGCCGCGTGGCTCACCCGGTGGTGGCCCCTGCCGGCCGACGCCCCCGGGCTGCGCGCCGAGATCGGCCACCCGCGCGACGCGGCCTGGTCCCGCGCGGTCGGCACTCTGCGCGCCGGCCTCGCCGCCACCGCCGACTACGCGCACACCCGGGACACCCGCCCGCCCTTCGGCACCCTCACCGGCTTCCGCGAGGGCCGCGAGGCGCCCCCGTACCGGACGGCACCTGCGACATCACCGCCCACGTCGCCCTGGACGCCTGCGCGGGCCCCGGCGCCGAGCGCGTCACCCAGCGGCAGGCGCTGCACGCCCTCGGCGTCGACGGCCGCCGCCCGCCCCTCTCCCTCGCGTCCAGCGACCCGGCCGCCTACGTACGGGCCCTCGGCTCGGCGGGCGCGGCGGCGGAGCTGACCGACCCGGCGGGCCTCGGCTCCTTCGGCTGGCTCCTGCAACCGGTCGGCGGCGTCTGTACGGGCCTGCTCACCCCCTGAAGCAACCGTCCGCCGCCCGCCAAGAACCCGTCCGCGGCCCGGCCCCGCCCGTCGGTCGCCCGGCCGCCGCCCGACCCCACCGGACTCCCCCGGCCCGAACTGCGAGACTGTTCCCATGACGGAGACCACGGTCGGCATCGGCGGCGCGGCGGAGAGCACCGACATGGTGCTGAACATCGGCCCGCAGCACCCCTCCACGCACGGCGTGCTGCGGCTGCGCCTCGTCCTGGACGGCGAACGCATCCAGCACGCCGAACCCGTGATCGGCTACATGCACCGCGGCGCCGAGAAGCTCTTCGAGGCGCGCGACTACCGCCAGATCATCATGCTCGCCAACCGCCACGACTGGCTGTCGGCCTTCTCCAACGAGCTGGGCGTGGTCCTCGGCGTGGAGCGGATGCTCGGCATGGAGGTCCCCGAGCGCGCCGTGTGGACCCGTACGCTGCTCGCCGAGCTGAACCGGGTCCTCAACCACCTGATGTTCCTCGGCTCCTACCCCTGGAGCTGGGCGGCATCACCCCCGTCTTCCACGCCTTCCGCGAGCGCGAAGAACTGCAGAACGTCATGGAGGAGATCTCCGGCGGGCGGATGCACTACATGTTCAACCGCGTCGGCGGCCTCAAGGAGGACCTGCCGGCCGGCTGGCTCGGCCGCGCCCGGCACGCCGTCTCCGAGGTCCGCTCCCGGATGGGCGTCTTCGACCGGCTGGTCCTCGGCAACGAGATCTTCCGCGGCCGGACGCGCGGCATCGGCGTACTGAGCCGCGAGGCGGTGCACGGCTACGGCGTCTCCGGGCCGATCGCCCGCGCCTCCGGTGTCGACTTCGACCTGCGCCGCGACGAGCCCTACCTCGCGTACCCGGAACTCCAGGACACGCTGCGGGTGGTGACCCGAGAGGAGGGCGACTGCCTGGCCCGCTTCGAGTGCCTCCTGGAGCAGACCCACAACTCCCTGGAGCTGGCCGACGCCTGCCTGGACCGGATCGCCGAGCTGCCGCCCGGACCGATCAACCAGCGCCTGCCGAAGGTGCTGAAGGCCCCCGAGGGCGCGACCTACGCCTGGACCGAGAACCCGCTCGGCATCAACGGCTACTACCTGGTCTCCAAGGGCGAGAAGACCCCGTACCGCCTCAAGCTCCGCTCGGCGTCGTACAACAACATCCAGGCGCTGGCCGAGCTGCTGCCCGGGACGCTCGTCGCCGACATGGTCGCCATCCTCGGCTCGCTGTTCTTCGTGGTCGGCGACATCGACAAGTAGCCGGGCCGGCCCGGGAGCCCGGGGCGGCACAAGGGGCGTACGCCGCCCGGACTACGTACGCGGCCTGGGCCCCTCCCGGTGCCATGCCGTGACGCCCAGCTTGCCGGTGGACCCGAGATCGACCAGCTCACGGACCAGCTGCGGACGGCTGCCGCCAGCGGCCGGTGTGAGCGCCAGGAACGCACCGTTCACCGCGGGGCGCGTCGCGTCCGTCACGCGATTGCGCCACATCAGTACGGCCCTGACGTGCTCGCCCGGCTTGAGCGTGACCGGCTCGGGGCCGACGTCGTCCACGACGTCCGAGCCGTGGCTGATCTTCACGTCCAGCGGTTTGCGGTCCTTGTCGAGGACTTGGACGCCCGGGTAGCCGTTCACTTTGTAGGGGCGCTCGCCGCAGTTGGTCAGGGTGATGCCCATCGCGCGGGTGCCCATGGCGGCGTCCACCGGAGAGCCCTTGATGACGACACCGTCCTCGGGGCAGGCGGGGGCGGTACGGGACGGTTTGGGGTCGGGCTTCGCCTCCGGCTGCTCCTCGGGCTTCGCCGAACAGCCGACGGCGGCGAGCACCACGACGCCGAGCACGGCCGCCGAGAGCGCACGCGTCACCGGCCGGGCCGCTCCTGCGATGACTGCTCCGGCCACTGCTCCACTCCGCGTGCGCCTCACGTCGACCAACCACTGATCGAATCGGCCGCCAGCGTACCCGTACGGGGGCGGCGCGGACCCCGGCGTCCGCGCCGCCTCCGGCCCGCTCACGCCCCGAAAAGCGCCCGGCACTCCTCGGTCCATCCCGCCACCTCGACCGGCACCGTACGGTGCGCCTCCCACCCCGCCCGGTCCAGCCGCAGCCGCTGCAACGTCCGCGCCTGCCCGCGCACCGCGGCGACCTGCACGCCGTCCGGTACGTATCCGAGCTTGCGCGAGACCGCCAGCGACCGGGCGTTGTCCGTCATCGCGGCGGAGGTCACGGCGTCCGCGCCGAGCCGGTCGAAGACGAAGTGCAGGACGGCCGCCCGCATCTCCGTACCGATGCCCTGGCCCTGGTGGGGCAGTCCGAGCCAGGACCCGGTCTCCGCCTCCCTGGTCACCCCGAAGGCGGTGCCGACCACGTCCTGGCGCCCCACCGCCTTTCCCTCCCGTGTCACCGCGAGGCTCAGCGTCCAGCTCTCCGGCTGCCACGCCGCGACCGTGGAGAGTACGTGCTGGAACGTCGCGCGTCCGCGCTCCTCCGGGGCCGCGTCCGTCCAGGGCACGGTGAACGGCATCTCCGCCGCGTCGTGCACACCGTCGGCGGCGACCTCGGCCAGGTCGTCGAGGAGGTCGAGGCCGGGCAGGCTCAGTTCGAGGCGCGGGGTACGGATGCGGAGGCCGTAGAGGGGCCAGTGGTGTCGGCGAGGCTGTCTCATGACGGAATGCTGCCGAACGGGGGTCCGTGGCGTCGACCTGTTTCGCGTGCCCGCCGTGGGCCCCTGGCCTGTCCCTCACGTGCCCGCAGCCTGCCTTCAGGCCGCCTGCCGCCTGCCGCCGTATGCCCTCAGGCCGCCCGCCGCGTGCCCTCAGCCCGCCCGCCGCTCGCCCGACGCCTGTCCTCAGCCCGTCTTCAAGCCCTGCAAATGCCTGCGCAGCACCGCCCGCTGCGTTTCCGGAGTGACGTACTCCGGCTCCAGCATCGCGCGCAGGTTGAGGCCGTCCAGCAGGGCGGACAGCCGCAGGCACTCCAGGTCCACATCCAGGCCGGCGGGCAGGCCGCCGGCTTCCTGCGCGCCGCGCAGCACCCGCGCCAGCAGGGCCCGCAGGCCGGCCTCCAGCTCCACCGCGCACTTCCGCAGCTCCGGCCGGAGCCGGGCCGCGCCGCAGAACGCCGCCCAGAGCACCGCCTCCTGACGCCGCTCCTCGTCCAGGGCGAGGAACTCGCCGAGCAGTTCCTCCACGCGCGCCGGCCGCTCCCGCCGCGCGGCCGGGTCGAGCAGGCCGTCCACATGGGCCCGTACGCGCCGGTCGATCCGCGCACTCAGCTCACGCATCGTGAAGAGCAGCACCTCGTCATGGTCACGGAAGTAGTGCCGTACGGATCCGACGGCCAGCCGCGCCTCGTCGGCGACGGTGCGCAGCGAGGCGCCTTCCACCCCCTCCCGCCCGATGACGCGCAGAACGGCGTCGGCGACGGCCTGGCGGCGGGCTTCGGGGTCGACGATCTTCGGCATGTTGCCATTGTGGCACGCCCGAGCTAAATTGTTTTTGGCACGGTTGAGCTAAAAAGTTGGACCGAGACAACGTCGGGCGCCCGCCACCAGGGCGCCGTCAGGGGGAATCGTGAACGGCTGGCTGCTCGCGGCGATCATCGTCGTGGTCCTCGTCCTCGTCGTCGCCAAGCGGCTCAAGGGCGAACCGGTCAACGTCCGCGACCTCTTCGCGGGCCCGGCCGTCCTCACCGGCCTCGGCATCCTCTTCGTCGCCAAGGCCGACGGCGTGACCGGCACCGACATCGCCTGGGTGGCCCCCGGCGCCTTCCTCGGCCTCGGCCTCGGCGCCGCACGCGGCACCCTGGTGCACCTCTTCGAGAAGGACGGCACCCTGTGGCAGCGCTACACCGGCCGTACGTTCCTCGTCGTCATCGCGTCACTGCTGGTCTCGGCCGGTTACGGCGTCATCGCCGAGCACCTGGGGATGCACCCGTACGCCCGGCCCACGCAACTCACCATCGGCGTCAGCTTCCTGGGCGAGTCCCTGCTGGTCTACCACCGCGCGCGGAAGACGGGCACACCCTTCGCGCCGCAGCAGGAATCCCCCCTCGCCTTCCTCGACCGCCGCTCCCGATGAGCCACGCGGCCGAGGAGCGCCACACAGCCTGAGGGGATCACGTGGCCTGAGGGGATCACGCAGCCCAGGGGATCACGCGGCCTGGGGAGTCACGCGGCCGCGAGGAGGGCGGCCGCCACCGCCCTGGCCCGGTGGGCGGGCGCCGCCGAACGTTCCCGCAGGGCGGTGACCTGGGCCCCGTCGATCAGCAGGACGAGCTGTTCGGCCAGCTCCCGCGTGCCGCGCACATACCCGGCCCCGGTGAGCAGTTCGGCGACGTACGAGGCCAGCGTGCGCTTGTGGGCCGCGGCGGCGCGGTGTGCGGCGCTGGCCGGGTCCGCGATCTCGACCATCGTGTTGATGGCGGCGCAGCCGCGGTAGTCGTCGGCCGAGAAGCGTTCGGCGAGGGCGTCGAAGAGGGCGAGCGGTGCGCCGCCGCGCTCGGCGACCGCGGCGTGCAGCCAGTCGAACCAGCGCCGGCCGTAACCGTCGATCATGGCCACGACCAGGTCGTCCTTGCTCGCGAAGTGCCGGTAGAAGGACGCCCGGCCCACCCCCGAGACGGCGAGCAACCGCTCCACGCCGACGGCACGGATGCCCTCGGCGTAGAAGAGGTCCTCGGCTGCCCTGACGAGTCGTTCCCGGGCGTTGGTCGGCATACGGCCACGATAGCCAACCTTGACTCCGCACGGAACCGATCGGTACCGTCTCGCCTCACCAGCAGACGGTACCGATCGGTGCCATTCTCGGAGCCTGGAGACCGTATGTCCCGCCACAGCGCGTCCGACCAGCCACCGCCCCCGTCCTCTCCCTCGTCGGTTCTGCCGCCTCCCCCACCCGCGGAGTTTTCAGCGCCGCCGGATTGCCGAGCGATGGCGCCCGCCGCCACCGGATCGGGAAGCTGGCGCTTCCACGGAGCCGTGCTCGCCGCCGGAACGTTCGTCGTCGGCACCGACGCCTTCGTGATCGCGGGCGTCCTGCCCGGCATCGCCGCCGATCTGCACGTCGGGCTCGGCGCCGCCGGACAGCTCGTCACCGTGTTCGCCGTCGCCTACGCGGTGCTCTCGCCCCTGCTCGCGGCGCTCACCGCACGCTGGTCCCGCCGTACGGTACTGATCACCGCGCTGGTCGTCTTCGCACTCGGCAACGCGGCCACGGCGCTCGCCCCCGGCTACCCGGCCGCGCTGGCCGCCCGGGTCGTCGCGGCCGCCGGCGCCGCGCTCTACGCCCCGAACGCCTCGGCCACCGCCGCGGCCCTGGCCGGTGAGGCAGCCCGCGGGCGCGCCTTCGCCCTGGTGAACACCGGGCTGACCTCCGCGCTGATCCTCGGGGCGCCGCTCGGCACCGCCATCGGCGGCGCGTACGGCTGGCGCAGCACGATGTGGCTGGTCACCGTCCTGCCCCTGCTCGTCGTACCGCTGCTCGCCGCCCGGCTGCCCCGCATCCACACCGACACGCCACGCGGCCTGCGCCGCCGGTTCGCCCCACTGGCGGACCGCGGCGTCCTGTACATGCTCGTCGTCACGGTCGTGGTGTTCGTCGGTATCTACATCCCCTTCGAGTACCTCAGCGCCGTCTACGGGCCCGTGCTCGGTCCCGACGGCGGCGGCCCGACCGCGGTCCTGCTCCTGGTCTTCGGCATCACCGGCACGGCCGGGAACCTGGTCGCCGGCCACCTGGCCGACCGCTTCGGCCCGCGGCGGGTGGTACTCGGCGCCGCGCTCGCGCTCACCGTGATCTTCGGGCTGGTGCCGCTGAGCCGCGAGTGGCTGCCCGCCGCGCTGATCGCGGTGGCGGTCTCCGGCTGGGTGTCGTTCTCGGTGACCACACCGCAGCAGCACCGGATCGCCGCGCTCGCCCCGCAGGCGCAGTCCGTGGTCGTCTCCCTCAACGCGGCCGCCCTCTACCTCGCCGTGTCGCTGGCCGGCGGCCTGGGAGGCATCGGGCTGGAGACGGTGGGCGCGACCCGGCTGCCGTGGCTGGCCGCCGGGTTCACCCTGGTCGCCGCCGTACTGACGGCCGTACACCGGCCGAAGGCGGAACGGACACGGGCGGAACGGGCACGAGCGGAACGGGCGCGGGCGGGCCGAGAGCGGGCGGGCCGGGCGAAGGGGACGGCGGGCGCGGCCTGAACGCGACGATGCGCCCGGCAGTGGCCTGCCTGCCGCTGGGCAGGAGCGCCACCGCCGGGCGCATCGTCACGCGGAACGGAGAATCCGCGGAACCGTACCCGCTCGCGGGTCAGGAGGAGACCGCGCTGCGCAGTTCCGCCAAGTCGATCTGCTCGGTCTCGTCGTGCGCGGTCAGGTCGATGACCTCACCGTTGCCGGCATCCGCGGCCTCGGCCGCCGCACGGTCCGCCGGAGCGTCCGCGGCCTCGCCCTCCGCCGCCGACTCCTCGGCCGTCGCCGTCTGCGCCACTGCCTTCTTCGTCGCCGATTCCTTCGTCACCGGCTTCTTCGTCACCGGCTTCTTCCCCGTCGGCTTCTCCGCCGTCGGCTCCGGGGAACCGTCAAGGGCCCTGCCGAGCGCCGACTGTTCGGCGACCGCCTCGTCGCCCACCACGTCGGCGAGGTCCTCCTCCAGCCGCCGGACCGGCTTCGGCCGCCGCGTCACGGTCGACGGCGCGCCCGCGCCCGGACCGTTCTGCGGCGCCCCGTCCCGCACGGCACCGGTGCCGGTCGCCGTCCCGAAGAAGTCGAAGCCGCCCTGTAGGCGGGAGGCGGGCAGCCGCGCGGCCCGCACGGGCGCGACGACGGCCGCGGCAGCCGGAACCGGCCGCAGACCTGATGCCGAACCCGCGTCCGCCTTCGCACCGGCACCGGTCTCAGCACCAGCGTCCGGCAGCTCGGCGGAACCCAGGTCACGGCCCCGACCGGCACCACCGGCCGTACGGACAGAGACCTCGCCCGCCTCCACCTCAGCGACTCCGGACGCGGCAGACTCCGACACCCCCGCCTCCGCACCGCCCAGCTCCGACGCCCCCGACTTCGGACCGCCAGCCTTCGCCGCATCCGCGATCACCGCGTCCGTATCCGCCGCACCCGTGTCCGCCGCATCCGCCTTCGTCGCCCCCGACCTCGGACCCCCCGGCTTCGGACCGCCCGACCTCGGACCACCCGACCTCGGACCCCCCGGCTTCGGCACGGCGGCCCTACGGTTCCGGCCTTGCGCGGCCGGAGGCTCCGTGGCCGCCCCGGGATTCCCCTGGCCGTCCTCACCGTCCTGGGCCTGCGCGCTCTCGGCCTGCCGGGCCGCGTTGCGCGGCAGCTGCCGCAGCGCTTCCGCCGCCCGGTGGTACATCCCCGCGGTGAGCGCGCCCGGCACGCTCCCGTCCGGGCCGTCCGCGGTCCCGGACGTCAGCTCCCCGGCGGGAGCCCCGGTCTCGATCGCGAGCAGCCGGCGGCCCTCCAGGGCGCTGGCACGCTCGGTCTCGGCGGTGGCGTAGCGGCGCAGCAGCTCGGCGTGCTCACTGCGCAGCCGGGCCAGCTCGGCCCGCTTGGCCCGCAGCTTGGTGTCCAGCTTGCCGCGTATCCCGCGGGACTCCTCCAGGTCCGTTTCGAGCTCGGCTATGCGTTCGTCGGTCTTCCACTCGTCCCGCATCCGGGCGTTCTTCAGCTCGGCGACGCTCTTGCCCGCCGTACGGTCCCACGCGCGCAGCAGGACGGAACCGGTGACCGCGGCGGCCGCCGCGCCCGTGGCGAGCACCCGCTGGGCCAGGTCATCGCCGACGAACCAGACGCCCGAGGCACAGGCTAGTGACGCACCGGCGACCGTCACGGGCGGAAGAAGCCGGTGCAGGGATGGCGAATGGCGGTGGCGTCCTCGTGGCATGGCCTGAAACTTACCGTGCGTGCGGGATCTATGGGGCCCCGCCCGCCGGTTCGTTTCCCGGTGGTTACTTCTTCGCCAGTCCCTTCGACTCCAGATATGCGCGCGCGACATCCGCGGGCTTCTGCCGTTCCGCGTCGACCTTGCGGTTCAGCTCGATCAGATCGGCGGTCGTCAGCTTGTCCGTGAGCTTGCCGAGAGCCGCCTCGATCTCCTTGTCGCCGGCGCTCTTGGCATTCACCACGGGCAGCACATTGTCGGCATTCTGCAGCTTCTTGTCGTCCTTCAGCAGCACCAGGCCGAAGTTGCCGAGGGTGGCGTCCGTCGTCGTGGTCAGCACCATCTGGTCCGTGCCGTCTTTGACGGCCTGCTTGGCCTGCGTGGTGCCCACGCCCTTCGGGTCGATGCCCGCCACGTCTATGCCGTACACCTTCTCCAGACCCGCCTTGCAGTACGGCCGCGTCTCGCACTCCTCGCCGGCCGCCAGCTTGATCTTCTGCTCGGACCGGCCGAGGTCGGAGAGCGTCTTGAGGTGGTGACGGTCGGCGAATTCCTTGGTCACCGCGAACGCGTTCTGGTCCGTCGCCTCCCCGGCCGGCAGCACCTTCAGCCCGCGGGGTTCCGCGAGCGTCTTCAACGCCGCGACCGTCTTGCCGATGTCACTGGAGGCGACGGGCTTCGGGTTGGGCCCGTTCTTCTTGGCGTTGAGGAATTCGGCGAGGGTCGAGGCGTATTCCGGTACGACGTCGATCTGGCCCTTCTCCAGCGCCGGTTCGTACAGCTCACGATTGGCGAGCGTCTTGACGGTGGTGTGGTATCCCGCATCGCTAATGATCTTGGAATAGATCTCCGCGAGCACCTTCGACTCGGTGAAACCGGCCGAGCCGATGACGATGTCCCCCTTCCCGCCGGCGCTCTGGGAGCCGCCCTTCTCCTCCAGGCTCTTTCCGCCGCAGGCGGCCAGCCCGCCCGCCAGCGCGACCACGGTGCCCGCGACGAGCGCGGTCCGCAGGGCGCGGGCCGGTCTCCGGCCGCGACCGGGCCGACGAGCGGGGAGATGGCCGTGCTGCTGGCTGTTCGAGTGCTGGTTCATACCGGTTCACCATCCAAGGAGGAGAGAAGGAGTTCTGGTGCGGCCCCGGGGCCCCGGCCGGGGCGCGTCATCGCCGGGCCGGGCCGTCCCCGCGCAAGCCGTCCGGCTCACGCGGGGCTCCCGGCCGGTGTCGCGTCGTCGGCCGTCGTACGGGACTTCCGCGAGCGGCTCCGGCCCCGGCGCATCGGGTCGAAGACCCGGTCCGCCAGCACCAGCAGCCCTTCGACCAGCAGCGCCAGTACGGCGACCAGCACCGCGCCCGCGACCACCTGCGGCGTGTTGTAGTTGCCGAAGCCGGCGGTGATGATGCGGCCGAGGCCGCCGCCGCCCGCGAGCGCGGCGAGCGTCGCCGTGGCCACGACCTGGACACCGGCCGACCGCAGGCCCGTCATGATCAACGGATAGGCGAGCGGCAGCTCGACCCGCAGCAGCAGTTGCGGCCCGGACATGCCCATCCCGCGCGCCGCCTCGACCACGTCCCGGTCGGCCTCCCGCATGCCCACGTACGCGTTGGTGAGCAGCGGCGGCACCGCGAACAGCACCAGCGCGATGATCGTCGGCCAGTCCCCCGCCGTACCCAGCGGACTGAGCGTCAGCAGGACCAGCACCGCGAACGTCGGCACCGCGCGCCCCACGTTGGAGATGTTGACCGCCAGCGCCCCGCCCTTACCGATGTGGCCCAGGTACAGGGCGACCGGCAGGGCGATCAGGCAGGAGATCGCCAGGCACGTCGCGCTGAGGTAGACATGCTCGCCGAGCCGGTGCCACACGCCTTTCTCCCCGGCCCAGTTGGCCGAGGCCGCCAGCCAGTCCCAAGCGCCCGTTATCGCGTCCATCGCCTCAGGCCACCGCCTTCTTCGCCGTCCGGCCCGCCGCCCGCCGCTCCCGCCGCGCGCGGGACCGGGCCCGCGCCTGCACCCGGGTCCACGGCGTCAGCAGCCGCTGCAGGCCGATCAGCAGCACGTCGGCGACCACCGCCAGCAGCACGCAGAGCACCGAGGCCGTCAGCACCTCCGCCTTGAAGAAGCCCTCCATGCCGCTGGATATGAGATTGCCGAGGCCGCCGTAACCGACCACGGCGCCGATCGTCGTCATCGCCACCGTCGAGACCGTCGCGATGCGCAGCCCGGCCGTCAACGCGGGCAGCGCCAGCGGGAGTTCGACACCGAACAGCAGCTTCACGGGGCCGTAGCCCATCCCGCGCGCCGCCTCCCGGACCTCCTGCGGCACCGACTCCAGCCCGGCGAGGATGTTCCGGACCAGGATCGTCAGCGAGTAGAGCACCAGGCCCGTGACGACCACGGCGGCCGAGACGCCGAAGACCGGTGTCAGCAGCGCGAACATCGCCAGCGAAGGGACCGTGTACACGATCGTCGTCAGCCCGAGGACCGGTCCCGCGGCCGCACGCCAGCGGCGGGCCATGAGCGCCAGCGGAAAGGCGATCAGCAGGCCGATGACGACGGACACCAGCGTGATGCCCACATGCTGGAGGGTGGCGTCCAGCAACTCCTGACCGCGCGTCCGGACATACTCACCGCAGATCCAGTCGTTCGCCTCCAGGCAGCCCTGCGCACTCACCCGCGGTCACCTCCCCCGCCCTGTCGCTCACATTTTCGGTGACTGTCTGCGACCCTATCCCCCACCACTGACAATCCGGCCGGCCCGCCATCCAGTCGTAACACGACGCATGTGACGGGACGGGTTCCGCGGGCAGGAGCCGGAGGAGCACAGCGCGCCTACCCGGCCGGCGACCGTCCACACTGGCCACACTGGGGAAACCACCATGATCCGTTTCGAGCACGTCACCAAGAGCTACGGCGACGGCACCACCGCCGTCGACGACCTCTCGTTCGAGGTCGCGGAGGGCGAGCTGGTCACGCTCGTCGGACCGTCGGGCTGCGGCAAGACCACGACGATGAAGATGGTCAACCGGCTCATCGAACCGACCGGCGGCCGCATCTACCTGGACGGCGCGGACATATCGGCCATCGATCCCGTGGAACTGCGCCGCCGTATCGGCTACGTCATCCAGCAGGTCGGCCTCTTCCCGCACAAGACCGTGCTGGACAACACCGCGACCGTCCCGCACCTGCTCGGCTGGCCGCGCAAGAAGGCCAGGGACCGCGCCGCCGAACTCCTCGACCTGGTCGGCCTGGACCCCTCGCAGTACGGGGACCGCTACCCCGAACAGCTCTCCGGCGGACAGCGCCAGCGCGTCGGCGTCGCCCGCGCGCTCGCCGCCGACCCGCCCGTCCTGCTGATGGACGAGCCGTTCGGCGCGGTCGACCCGGTCGTCCGCGAACACCTTCAGACAGAGTTCCTGCGGCTCCAGTCCACGCTCCACAAGACGGTGCTCTTCGTCACCCACGACATCGAGGAAGCGGTACGGCTCGGGGACCGCATCGCCGTCTACGGGGCGGGCCGCGTCGAGCAGTTCGACACCCCGGCCACGGTCCTGGGGGCACCGGCCACCCCGTACGTCGCGGAGTTCGTCGGCGCCGACCGCGGCCTCAAGCGGCTCTCGGTGACACCGATCGAGACCGGTGACCTGGAGCAGCCGCCGGTGGTCCGGCTCGACGACGACGCGGCGCGGGCGGCCGCCCGGCTCGCCGCGGAGGGCGCGGCGTGGGCCGTGGTCCTGGACGCGGACGGCGGCCTGCACGGGTGGGTCTCGGCGGCGGGGCTGGAGGCCGCGGGCTCCGGGACGGCGACGGCGGGGACCGGGCGCGAGGTGCGCGACCACGCACGGCGCATGGACGCGTGGCTGCCGCTCGGTGCGCCGCTGAAGCAGGCGTTCAGCACGATGCTCCAGCACGACGCCGGGTGGATCGCGGTACTGGAGGAGGAACGATTCCTCGGTGTGCTGACGCCTGCGGCGCTGCACGCGGCGCTGCGGCGGTCGACGGCGGCCGACGCGGGCCGCCTGGCGCGCGAGGAGGTCGTGGTGGAGAGCGTCCCCGGCGCGTAGCTGCGGGGACGGCGGGTGCCGTCTCCGGCCCTACGCCGCGCTGGCCCCCGCCTCGTCATCGTCCTCCGGGAGCTTGCACACGCGCTCCAGGAAGAGGGCGGCCACCACCACCGCCGCACCGGCCAGGACCGAGAAGCCCGCGTGGATGGCCTGGTCACGGCGGGGCTCGACCGCGAGGTCCGTGGTGAGCAGGAAGACGCCGACACCGCCGTACACACCGGCCACCACGGAGGCCACCAGGGCGCTCGCCTGGCCGAAGACGACGGCGCGGGCGGCCACCAGCGGGTCGACGCCCCTGGCGTCGGGGCGGCGCTCGCGCTGGGCCTTCAGCCGGGAGCGCAGGGACACGGCGGTGGCGACCAGGACGGCGGCGATCAGGGCCAGGACGACGGGGGCGGCCAGCGGCACGCCGGGAAGCGTGCCGAAGGAGTCCCACAGCCGGGCACCGGCCCAGGCCAGTACTCCGGCTGCCAGGAACAGCCCGCCCAGCACCTTGATGTGTAGCTGCTTCACCGAGCGTTCGCCCCTTGTGCCCTCGTCCTCGTACGTGTGGTGCGCCGTGCGGGTGTCCGCGCGGTCGTGCGGAGTTCGTGCGTCACGGCAGGTCCGGTCCGGCGTGCGGCGCCGGAGGCGCCCCCACCGTCCCAACGTCTACTCGGGCAGCCGAAGTTCCAGGTCCACCCGCGGTACGACTCCCTCGCGGCCGACCGCCGAGAGCAGCTCCGCCACCGCGCCGCGGCCCGGGACCTCCGCCTCCGGGTCGACGTCGTGCCACGGCACCAGGACGAAGGCGCGCTCGTGGGCGCGCGGGTGGGGCAGGGTCAGCAGCGGGTCCTCGGAGAGGACGTCCTGGTACGCCAGGATGTCGACGTCGATCGTACGCGGCCCCCAGCGCTCGTCACGGACGCGCTCGAAGGCCTCCTCGATCGCCTGGCCGCGCTCCAGCAGGGAGGCGGGCGGCAGCGTCGTCTTGATGAGCACCACCGCGTTGAAGTACGACGGCTGCGAGCCGGGGGCGACGCCCCACGGCTCGGTCTCGTACACCGGCGAGACGGCCTTGACGCGGACGCCGGGGGTGTCCTCCAGCGCGTCGACGGCACCCTGGATGGTCTCCAGGCGGTTGCCGAGGTTGCTGCCGAGGGAGATCACGGCGCGTTTCGGGTTGGAGAGCGTCACGTCCGCGGCGTCCACCCGCTCCACCACGGACGTGGGCACCGGCTGCACGGTCGGGTCACTGCTGGTCATACTCGGCTCCGGGTGATGGTGATGGTCACGTCGTCAAAGGGGACGGTGATCGGGGCGTCCGGCTTGTGGACGACCACCTCCACCTCCTGCACCCCCTCGTGCTTGAGGCACTGGCCGGCGATGCGCTCCGCGAGCGTCTCGATGAGGTCGACGGGCTCGCCCTCGACGACGGCCACGACCTCCTCCGCCACGACGCCGTAATGCACGGTCTTCGCGAGGTCGTCGGTCGCCGCCGCCGGGCGGGTGTCCAGGCCCAGCACCAGGTCCACGATGAAGGTCTGGCCCTCTTCGCGTTCCCGGGGAAGACCCCGTGGTGCCCTCGGGCCTTCAGCCCACGCAGCGCGACACGATCCACGCGAATCACACTCCCACTGGTCCCATTGGCACCTCTGGTACCACTGATCGTCGGAATTGCGGGCGGGGACCAGAGACTCGTCCGGCACGCCGCCCCGTCATCGAATCTACCTGCGAGCACCGGCAGTGCTTGCCCACGGGGGCCATGGACAAGGCCCCGTACGACTGCTGGACGCTGCTGCCGGGGCGTGCAGACGGTCGTCCGCGCGGCCACTACCCGTGGGCCCGCGGTCCCACCCCTACCCGCACGGCACTTGGCTCGAACGGGTGCGCCGGAGTCGACCTCGCTGACGTTTCCCGCTGACGGGACCGGCGGAGTCGCCGCAGGCCGTCGGCCTGGTGACGGTCACCGTACCGCCACGGAACGGTCACCCGGCGCCCACGAATACGCGCGAAGTCTTCACGCGAGTTTCACGTTCATACCCCGCCGCCCACGCCTCCGGCACCCGGCCCGTCGTCGGGCCCCGCCGTGTCGCCGTCCCCGTCGTCGTCCTGGTCCGCCAGGACGGGCGAGCCGTGGTGCGACCAGACCCGCCAGCCCTCCTCCGTACGCCGGAAGACATTGGTCGCCACGACGAGCTGGCCGATCAGCGGCCCGACCGAGCCGTCCTCCTCCGCGGGCCCGCCGCTGAGGATGTTCTCGGTGCAGGTGACCAGCGCGGTGTCGCCGAGGACGTCGATCTCCACATCCGTCAGGAAGAACTGGATGTACTCGGTGTTCGCCATGATCAGGGCGTACGAGCGCAGCACCTCGCCGCGTCCGCGCAGCACCGGCCAGCCCGGGTGCACCACGCTCACCTGGCCGTCCATCCACATCTCGGACATGGCCGCGTGGTCGCCGCGCTCCATGGCCTCGTACAGGTCGGTGTTCGCCTGCTCGACCAGCTCGATGTCCGTACGTGGAGTCACACCGCTCCCGTCGCGTCCGCCGCACCCGCGGCGCCCGTCACACTCGTCCCGTCCGTCCGTACCGCCGCGCCTTCGACGGCACGGGCGACCCGTACCGCGTCCGCGCTCGCGCGCACCTCGTGCACCCGCACCGCCCAGGCTCCCTCCCGCGCGACCATCGCCGACACCGCGGCCGTCGCCGCGTCCCGCTCGCGGGCGGGCGGCGGAGCGGCCTGTGCGTCCCCTGCCAGCACCCTGCCCAGGAAACGTTTGCGCGAAGCGGCCACCAGCAGGGGACGGCCCAGCTCCCGCAGCCGCGCCAGCTGCGCGATCAGCGCGAGGTCGTGCCCGGCCTCCTTGGCGAAGCCCAGCCCGGGGTCGACGACGATGCGCTCGGGGTCGATGCCGCCGTGGACCGCCCGGTCCAGGCTCTGCCGCAGCTCGCCGAGCACCTCGGTGACGACGTCCCCGTACACGGCCCGGTTGTTCATGTCGATGGACCGGCCGCGCCAGTGCATGACCACGAACGGCACCCCGGCGGCGGCGACCACCGGCACCATCGCCGGGTCGGCCGCGCCCGCGCTGACGTCGTTGACCAGCCGCGCGCCCGCCGCCACGGCCTGCTCGGCCACCGAGGCGCGCATGGTGTCCACGGACACCACGGCCCCGGCGGCGCACAGCTCCCGTACGACGGGCACGACCCGGCGCAGTTCCTCCGCCTCGTCCACCCGGGCGGCGCCCGGACGCGTCGACTCGCCGCCCACGTCCACCAGGTCGGCGCCCTGCGCCACCAGGTCCAGGCCGTGCTTGACGGCCAGCTCGGTGTCGAACCACTGCCCGCCGTCGGAGAACGAATCGGGCGTCACGTTCACCACGCCCATCACCGCGCAGCGGCCCCAGTCCGGAAGTCCGGCCACCCGGCCGCGCAAGGTACTCATGTCCCCACCCTAGGCGGCCGGGACGCGGCGCCGCCCACCCCCGGGAAGGGCGGACGGCGCACCGGGTACGGAGCGTCGCTACGCCGCCGATTCGACGGCATCCGCGCCGATCGGTACCGGGGTGTGGGCGCACGGCCGCGGCTCGGGGGCCTTCTTGCGGCGCAGCGCGCGGGGCAGGCCCAGCTCCAGGTAGCCCTCGGCCTGAAGAGCGGCCAGGCCGATGCGCGGGATGTCCCGGCTGTTGCGGAAGACCACGAAGCGCGGCTCCCAGCGCGGGCGGAACTTGTCGTTGAACTTGTACAGCGACTCGATCTGGTACCAGCGCGACAGGAAGATCAGCATGCCGCGCCAGATCCGGATGACCGGCCCCGCGCCCAGCTTCTCGCCGCGCTCCAGGGAGGAGCGGAAGACCGCGAAGTTCAGCGACACCTGCTTGATCCTCAGGTCCGGGGCGGCCTGGAGGGAGGCGACGATCAGCAGCTCGTTCATGCCGGGGTCGGCGGCGCGGTCGCGGCGCATCAGCTCCAGCGAGATGCCGTCCTTGCCCCACGGCACGTAGTGCTGCATGGCCTTCAGGTCGCCGAACGGGCCGGGCTGCTCGCCCTCGGCCGGCGCCAGGTGCGCGGTGGCGATCACCGCGTCACCGTCCCGCTCGGCGTCGATCCGGCCCAGCGCCATGGAGAAGCCGCGCTCGGTGTCGGTGTCGCGCCAGGCGTCGGCGGCCTGCTGGACGCGCGCCAGCTCCTCCGGCTCCAGGTCGCGCACGCGCCGCACCCGGGTCTCGTACCCGTTGCGCTCGATGCGCTTGACCATCTGCCGTACGTTGCGCATCGAGCGGCCGGTGAGCGTGAAGTCCGCCACGTCCACGATCGCCTCGTCGCCCAGTTCCAGCGCGTCCATGCCGGTCTCGCGGGTCCAGACCTGGCCGCCGGTCTCGCTGCATCCGGTGACGGCCGGGGTCCAGGAGTGCGCCCGCGCCTCCTCCATGAAGCGCTCGATGGCGCCCGGCCAGGCCTCGACGTCGCCGATCGGGTCGCCGCTGGCCAGCATCACGCCGGATATCACCCGGTAGCAGACGGCGGCCTTGCCGGTCGGCGAGAAGACCACGCCCTTGTCGCGGCGGAGCGCGAAGTAGCCGAGGGAGTCGCGGCCGCCGTGCCTGGCGAGCAGCTCCCGCAGCTGCTCCTCGTCCCGCTCGGTGAGCCGGGCGGCCGGGTGCTCGGGGCGGAAGGCCAGGTAGGCGGTGGTGGCGACGGTCAGCAGGCCGAGCGCGCCGAGCGAGTAGCCGACGGTGTAGTCGACGTTGTTCACGTACCGGACCGGGCCCTCGAAGCCGAAGAGGCCCCACATGACGTGCTTGATCCGCTCCCACACCGACGGATCGCCGATGATCTTGTGCGGGTGGGTGTTGACGATCACCAGGCCGAGGCCGAAGCTGATGCTGCCCAGCGCGACGAAGTTCAGCAGGGCCTTCACCCGGCTGCGCGGGTCCGGCAGCGCCTCGAAGGCACGCCGGTGCCACACCAGGAAGGCCAGCAGGACCAGCGAGAGGGCCGCGCCCACGATGGAGTGACGGTAGACGAGCTGGGCCGCGATGCCCACCGGGAGCAGCGAGACGGCCGCCACCCAGGCCCGGCGCTTACGCCGTTTGAGCCCGTGGGCGAGCATCAGCAGCAGGATGCCGACGACGATGGAGGAGGCCGCCGCCAGGGCGCTCACGGCACCCGGCAGGACCTCCGCCAGGGCATGGAGCCTGCTGTGCCGGAAGCGGGGGAAGAGCCCGGCGACCAGGTTCAGCAGTCCGACGACCGCGCCGGCCGTCCCCACCAGTGGCGGCACCTTTTCCGGGCGGGGACCGCGCAGCCAGCGTGGCGGACGCCACGCAACCGTCCCGGACTTTTCGCCATCTAGCTTGTCAGACATTACTTTCCCGTCGCCCCGGTCGAGAGAACGTGCGAGTCTTAGTCGCAGCATCTGGACTTTTGCGCCCTGTATGACGGCGTTTCAGGGCCCGGGGTTCCACCCGCGGCACGGATGACCGGCCGCCCGGAAGAAAGCACCTCATGGGTCTCACCAGCAAAAAAGTGCTGCTCTTGGCCGTCCTTTTCGCAGTAGCACTCTTTGTTCTCACGATCTGGCTGTGGCCGCGCCTGTCCCGGCAGAACTGGCGCACGGTCCTCGGCCGCATCGGTCTGCTGCTGGCGACCCAACTGTCGATCTTCGCCTCGATCGGCCTCTTCGCGAACAATTCGTTCGGTTTCTACGCATCATGGGCGGACCTGTTCGGCAAGGAGCAGGAGCCCGGCGTGGTGACGAATCACGAGACCGGCCCGAACGGCACCAAGCTGAAGATGCTCGGCAGCGAGCACGTCGGCGTACCCGGCGGTTCCCAGCCGCACGTGGGCGGCCGGATAGACAAGGTTCTGCTGCAGGGCGAGAAATCCAAGATCAACAGCCCGGCCTTCGTCTACCTGCCGCCGCAGTACTTCCAGCCGGCGTACGCGAAGAAGCGTTTCCCCGCCTCCGTGGTGCTGACCGGCTACCCGGGCACCGCGGAAGCCCTCTACAAGAAGCTGCACTTCCCGCAGACCCAGCACGACCTGGTCCGCAAGAACAAGATGAAGCCGACGATACTGGTGATGATGCGCCCGACCGTCGCGCCGCCGCGCGACACCGAGTGCGTGGACATCCCGGACGGCCCGCAGACCGAGACCTTCTTCACCCATGACGTGCGGCACGACATAGCCAGCCACTACCGGGTGGGCACCGCAGCCCGGAACTGGGGCGTCATGGGGGACTCCACGGGCGGCTACTGCGCCCTGAAGATGCCGATGCGCCACCCGAAGGCCTTCTCGACCGGCGTGGCCCTCTCCGGCGCGTACAAGGCCCCGCTGGACGCCTCGACCGGCGCGCTCTTCGGCGGCGACAAGCAGCTGGAGCGGGAGAACAACCTGCTGTGGCGGCAGAAGAACCTGCCCGCGGCGCCGGTGAACCTCCTCGTCACCTCCAGCAAACAGGGCGAGGACAACTACCAGGAGACGCTGAAGTTCATCCAGCAGACCAAGTCCCCCGGGAAGATCTCGTCGATCATCCTCGACAGCGGCGGCCACAACTTCAACACCTGGCGCCGTGAGATACCCGCCGCCTTGGAGTGGCTGGGCGGCCACCTCAAGGCGTAGCGGAGCAGCGCCCCAGGGGGCGGCGTACGACGTGGGCGGGGCCCGGTGGATGTCCACCGGGCCCCGCCCACGTCGTACTCGCGCTACGGGACCGCTTCGGCCCCGTACGCGGCCCGGCCGTCCCGTACGGACTCCGGGCCCGTACGGCTCCTCACGGCGGCCCAGGGCCGCCGCCGGGCGTCAGCGCGCCAGAATCAGGCTCATCGCCTCGGAGCGGGTCGTGGAGTCGCGCAGCTGGCCGCGTACGGCCGAGGTGGTCGTCTTGGCGCCCGGCTTGCGTATGCCGCGCACCGACATGCACATGTGCTCGGCCTCGATCACCACGATGGCGCCGCGGGCCTCCAGGATGCGCATCAGGGAGTCCGCGATCTGCGTGGTGAGGCGTTCTTGCACCTGCGGGCGGCGGGCGAAGACCTCGACGAGGCGGGCCAGCTTGGACAGCCCGGTGATCTTGCCGGTGTCGGCCGGGATGTAGCCGACGTGCGCGACGCCGTGGAAGGGCAGCAGGTGGTGTTCGCACAGCGAGACGATCTCGATGTCCTTGACCAGCACCATCTCGTCGTGGCCGAGGTCGAAGGTGGTCGTCAGGACGTCTTCGGGCTCTTGGCGCAGCCCGGCCAGGATCTCCTTGTACGCCCGCGCGACCCGCGCCGGCGTCTCCAGGAGGCCCTCGCGGTCCGGGTCCTCGCCGACCGCGATCAGCAGTTCACGTACGGCGTTCTCGGCGCGCTTCTCGTCGAACTCGCCGATCTTGCCGTCGCCGTCCAGCGTCACCGGATCGGTCATCTCGTGCCTCGTTCCTGTTGCGCCCGCTCCACACGCGGAGTACCACACGTCCAGGCTAGAACCCGTGAGGCGCCACATTCATTCCGGGGCCGCTGAGGGGACCGTACGGAATCCGGCACAGCAGGCCCCCTACGACGAAGACCGGGCCCGTACGGAAGATTCCGTACGGGCCCGGTCTGCTTCCGGGCGGACCCGGTCGCCGTGTTCACCACCGCTCGGTGCGCGGTCAGGCCTCGGGGGTCTGGTCCTCGGAGGCTTCGGCCTTGTCCGTCGAGACGGCGGACGAGGAGGCCGAGGGGGCGGAGCCGTTGGCCGGCGCCAGCTCCTTCGGCGACAGCACCGGCGGGCGCGTCGAGGGCGTCCGCCGCGAGGAACCGGTCCACGCCGGGCGGGCCGGGCGCTTGACGATGTGCTTGAAGACCTCGGCGACCTCTTCCTTGTTCAGCGTCTCCTTCTCCAGGAGCTGCAGAACCAGGTTGTCGAGCACGTCGCGGTTCTCGACCAGGATCTCCCACGCCTCGTTGTGCGCGGTCTCGATGAGCTTCTTGACCTCTTCGTCGACCAGCGCGGCGACCTCTTCGGAGTAGTCGCGCTGGTGACCCATCTCACGGCCGAGGAACGGCTCGGAGTTGTCGGAGCCGAACTTGATCGCGCCGAGCCGCTCGGTCATGCCGTACTGCGTGACCATGGCACGGGCCGTCGCGGTCGCCTTCTCGATGTCGTTCGCGGCGCCCGTGGTCGGGTCGTGGAAGACCAGCTCCTCGGCCGCCCGGCCACCGAGCATGTACGCCAGCTGGTCGAGCATCTCGTTGCGCGTGGTCGAGTACTTGTCCTCGTCCGGCAGGACCATGGTGTAGCCGAGGGCCCGGCCACGGGACAAGATCGTGATCTTGTGGACCGGGTCGGAGTTCGGGAAGCCGCCGCGACCAGGGCGTGTCCGCCCTCGTGGTACGCGGTGATCTTCTTCTCCTTCTCGGACATGATGCGGGTCCGCTTCTGCGGTCCGGCCACCACGCGGTCGATCGCCTCGTCCAGGAACTTGTTGTCGATCAGCTTGGCGTCGCTGCGGGCCGTCAGCAGGGCGGCCTCGTTCAGCACGTTCGACAGATCGGCACCGGTGAAGCCGGGGGTGCGCTTGGCGACGGCCGACAGGTCGACGTCCGGCGCGACCGGCTTGCCCTTCTGGTGCACCTTGAGGATCTCCAGACGGCCCTGCATGTCCGGACGGTCGACGGCGATCTGCCGGTCGAAACGGCCGGGGCGCAGCAGCGCCGGGTCCAGGATGTCCGGACGGTTCGTGGCGGCGATCAGGATGACGCCGCCCTTGACGTCAAAGCCGTCCATCTCGACCAGGAGCTGGTTCAGCGTCTGCTCACGCTCGTCGTGCCCGCCGCCGAGGCCCGCGCCGCGGTGCCGGCCGACGGCGTCGATCTCGTCGACGAAGACGATCGCCGGGGCGTTCGCCTTGGCCTGCTCGAACAGGTCACGGACCCGGGAAGCACCGACACCGACGAACATCTCGACGAAGTCGGAACCGGAGATCGAGTAGAACGGGACGCCCGCCTCGCCGGCCACGGCGCGCGCGAGCAGCGTCTTGCCCGTACCCGGCGGGCCGTACAGCAGCACACCCTTGGGAATCTTGGCGCCGACGGCCTGGAACTTGGCCGGCTCCTGGAGGAACTCCTTGATCTCGTGGAGTTCCTCGACGGCCTCGTCCGACCCCGCGACGTCCGAGAACGTCGTCTTCGGCGTGTCCTTGGTGATCAGCTTGGCCTTGGACTTCCCGAAGTTCATCACCCGGGAGCCGCCGCCCTGCGTCTGGTTCAGCAGGAACAGGAAGACGACCGGGATGAGGATGAAGGGAAGCAGCGTCACCAGCATGCTGAGGAACGGGTTCTGCTTCGACGGGGAGACGGTGTAACCGTCCTTGATCTCGCCGGTCTGGTACCTGGCCTGCAGAGTCTTGGCCAGGTCGACGCCCTGGTCGCCGATGTAGCTCGCCTGGAGCTTGTTGGAGCCGTCGACCTTGTTGTCGCCCGACAGCTCGACCTTGATCTTGTTCTCGTCGCCGGTCGTCAGCTCGGCGGATTTCACCTTGTTGTCAGTGATCGCCTTGACGACCTGACCGGTGTCCACCGTCTTGTAGCCGCCGGACGAGCCGACGACCTGCATCAACACGACCACGGCGAGGACGGCCAGCACGATCCACATGACCGGCCCACGGAAGTATCGCTTCACGTCCATCCATACGGAGCCGTCTAGGCCCCGTCCCTCCTGCCACAGTGAGGCACAACAGCCCTGTGGAGGGCTGGTCGTGCGTACGGTGTATTACTGGCCCGAAAAAGACTGACCTTCGGACGGTACCCCAGCATTGTCACCCGGTGACGCCGCCCACGGTTAACAATGCAGCTTCGGATGCCGTTCTCCCTGCTCCAACGGCGGCGGCCCCTCCGGGGTTCCCGCCGCCGGGCACCGGCCGGTCCCGGGCCCCGGCCGCATCGAGGGCGGCCGGACGGGTCCGCGCCGCTCAGCCGCCGTAGACGTGCGGCGCGAGGGTGCCCACGAACGGCAGGTTGCGGTACTTCTCCGCGAAGTCCAGGCCGTAGCCCACGACGAACTCGTTGGGGATGTCGAAGCCGATCCACTTCACGTCGATGGCCACCTTCGCCGCGTCCGGCTTGCGCAGCAGCGTGCAGACCTCAAGGGTGGCGGGCTCCCGCGAACCGAGGTTCGACAGCAGCCAGGACAGCGTCAGACCGGAGTCGATGATGTCCTCGACGATCAGGACGTGCTTGCCCTTGATGTCGGTGTCGAGGTCCTTGAGGATGCGCACCACTCCGGAGGACTGGGTGCCCGCGCCGTACGACGACACGGCCATCCAGTCCATCGTGACGGGGGTGGACAGCGCGCGCGCCAGGTCCGCCATGACCATCACGGCGCCCTTGAGGACGCCGACGATGAGCAGGTCCTTGCCCGCGTACTCCGCGTCGATCTTCGCCGCCAGCTCCGCCAGCTTCGCGTCGATCTCTTCCTTGCTGATGAGCACCGACTGAAGGTCGGAACCCATGTCCTTGTCGTCCACCCGTGCCACTCTCGCTCGGTTCGGTGTCGTGAGACTCGTGAGGCGGGGCGGTGCCCTTTCGGTGTCCTGCGGCTCAGCCCTGCCGGATCACCAGTCTGCCACCCTGGCGTCGCACACCCACGCGCCCGGGGAGGTTGACGGTGCCCTGACCCCGCCATCCGGTGATCAGCCGGTCCACTTCCTCGATGTGGCGGGCGAAGAGCGAACCGGCCGGAGCGCCCGCCGCGATGGCGGCCCGGCGCAGCACCCGGCGGCGGACGGCCGCGGGCAGCGCGTACAGCGCGGTGGCGTCGAGCGTGCCGCGCTCGTCGAGGACCGTGCGCTCGGCGTCGGCGGCCCAGGAGTCCAGGGCGTCGGCGTCGTCCCGGGACAGTTGCGCCGTACGGGCCAGGGCCTCCACGACGCCCTTGCCGAGCGCCTTCTCCAGCGCGGGCAGGCCCTCGTGGCGCAGCCGGGAGCGGGTGTAGAGCGGATCGGAGTTGTGCGGGTCCTCCCAGACGGGCAGCGACTGGATCAGACACGCCTTGCGGGCGGTCTGCCGGTCGACCTCCAGGAAGGGACGGCGGTAGCGGCCACCGCGGCCGGTCTTCGCCGCCATGCCGGACAGCGAGCGGGTGCCGGAGCCCCTGGCGAGCCCCAGCAGGACCGTCTCTGCCTGATCGTCACGGGTGTGGCCGAGGAGGACGGCGGCGGCGCCGTGCCGCTCGGCGGCGGCGTCCAGCGCGGCGTAGCGGGCGTCCCGGGCGGCGGCCTCGGGCCCGCCGCAGCGGCCCACCTCGACGGCCACCGCGTCGACCGGGTCCAGGCCGAGGGAGCGCAGCCGCAGGACGACCTCGGCGGCGCGGACGTCGGAGCCGTCCTGCAAGCCGTGGTCGACGGTGATGCCGCCGGCGCGTACGCCCAGCCGGGGCGCCTCGAAGGCCAGTGCGGAGGCGAGGGCCATGGAGTCGGCGCCGCCGGAGCACGCGACGAGCACCAGGGGAGGGCCGTCCGCCGGCGCGGACGGCAGCGGCGCCCCGGCGGGCCGAGCGGGGCCCGCGGCGACCGGCTGCTGCGCGGGGGACGCGGGGGCCGGGGAGTGGGAGGTGTGGTGGTTCAGTACGTCGTGAAGTACGCGGCGGACCGCCACGCGTATCGCGGCGACCGCTGGATGGGGACCCATGTCCGTTTCCAATCGTCAGCTGGGGGGCCTCGGGCCGTCTACGGCTTTTTCGTCACACAGAGTGCCTAGATGGTGACAGAGACGAGCAGTTCCCCGAGCATTGCACGCCTATCCTGCGGTCACGGTCCCTCAGAAGAGTGATTGAGGGGAGCGTTCACCAGCCTCGCGGTGCGCCCGGCTCACGACTGCGCACCGCCGGGCTCCGCCCCCTACCGGTGCACCCGCGCGACCCAGTCCGCCGGTTTGGCGATCTCCTGTTTCGTCGGCAGCGTGTTCGGCGACGTCCACACCCGGTTGAAGCCGTCCATGCCGACCTCGTCGACCACCGCCCGGACGAACCGCTCGCCGTCCCGGTACTGCCGCAGCTTCGCGTCCAGCCCCAGCAGCTTGCGCAGCGCCTGGTCGAGGCGGCCCGCGCCGCTGGCCCGCCGCTTCTGGAACTTCTCCCGGATCTCCGCGACCGACGGCACCACGGCCGGGCCGACGCCGTCCATCACGTAGTCGGCGTGCCCCTCCAGCAGCGACATCACCGCGGTCAGCCGGGCCAGGATCTCCCGCTGTGCCGGGGTCTGCACCAGGTCGACGAAGCTGCGGCCGCCCTCGTCGCCCTCCTCGCCCTCGGGGCGGCCGCCGGTCAGCGACTGGGCGGCCTCCCGCAGCCGCTCCAGCAGCGTGCCCGGGTCGATCTCGGTCTCGCCGAGGAAGGACTGGATCTCGCCCTCGATGTGATCGCGCAGCCAGGGGACGGCCGTGAACTGCGTACGGTGCGTCTCCTCGTGCAGGCAGACCCACATGCGGAAGTCGTGCGGGTCCACCTCCAGCTCCCGCTCGACGTGCACGATGTTCGGCGCGACCAGCAGCAGCCGGCCGCCCCGCGCCGCGGCGGGCAGGTCCCGGCTCGCGGGCGCGAACGTCTCGTACTGCCCGAGGACCCGCGACGCCAGGAACGACAGCAGCATCCCCAGCTCCACGCCGGTCACCTTGCCGCCGACGGCCCCCAGCACCGCGCCGCCCGGTACGGCGGAACGGCGCTCCTCCATCTTCTGGAGCAGCGGCTTGAGCACCGCCCGGAAGCCGGCCACGTTGGCCTTGATCCAGCCCGCCCGGTCCACGACCAGCACCGGGGTGTCGTGCCCCTGCTGGCCCGGCTCCGCCTCCGGGTGCGCCATACGGGTGAACGCCCGCACGTGCTCCTCGGAGGACTTCGCGTGCCGCCGCAACTCGGCGACGATCGCCCGCGCCTCGTCCCGGCTCACTTCTGGTCCCGGCCGTACGAACCGGGTCGCGGTCGCTACCGCGAGATTCCAGTCGACCATCTCCACACCACCGATGCTCGTCATGGGTTCACGGTACGTGGGCGCATCCGCTGGGGGTAGCGCGGCGCCCCTCGGGCGCGGATTCCCGGATCGCCGGTGGCGGATCGCTTTTGGCTGCGGGTCCGTTGCGCCTGCGGCGGGGCGCCCTTCGGGCGCGGGTTTCCGGATCGCCGGTGGCGGTCCGCTTCTGGCTGCGGGTCCGTTGCGCCTGCGGCGGGGCGCCCTTCGGGCGCGGGTTTCCGGATCGCCGGTGGCGGTCCGCTTCTGGCTGCGGGTCCGTTGCGCCTGCGGCGGGCCGGTGCGGGTTTTGGGTGCCGGGTTGCTTGCGGGTGCTGAACTGCTGCGCCTGCGGCGGGCCGGTGCGGGTTTTGGGTGCCGGGTTGCTTGCGGGTGCTGAACCGTTGCGCCTGCGGCGGCCGGTGGCCGCTGCGCGGGGCTGTCAAGGTTCGGGGGCGGGCCTGCGCGGCAGGCCGCTCCGGCCCGCCCCCTTCCGTTGGGGGGTGGATGGAGGGGTTGGTGGGGGCTGGTGTGGGTGGTGGGGTGCTGGTGGGTTGGTTTTAGTGGCAACCGCAGTTCGCCACTGCTGTGGCCATGCGGTCCAGTGCCTGTTGGGCGGTCTGGGGGTCGGTGGTGTTGTTGGTCATGAAGGCGAAGAGGAGGAGGCGGCCTTCGGTGTCGACGACTGTGCCGGCCAGGGTGTTCACGCCGGTGAGGGTGCCGGTTTTGGCGCGTACGGTGCCGGCGCCCGCCTCTTCGCTGGTGTAGCGGCCGCTGAGGGTGCCGGTGAAGCCGGCTACCGGCAGGCCGGTGGTGACCGGGCGCAGTTCGGGGTGGTCGGGGGACGTGGCCAGGGTGAGCAGGCGGGTGAGGAGGGTGGCGGAGACCTTGTCGTCGCGGTCCAGGCCGCTGCCGTCCTCGAAGACGGTGCCGGTCAGCGGGAGTCTCAGGTTCGCCAGGGTCTTGCGGACGGCCCGGCCCGCGCCCTCGAAGCTGGCCGGTTCGCCGGTGGCCAGGGCCGTCTGGCGGGCCAGTGCTTCGGCGATGTCGTTGTCGCTGTGGGTCAGCATCCGCTCGACGAGGCCGGAGAGCGGCAGGGAGCGGGTGGTGGCGAGGCGGCGGGCCTTGGCGGGGGCGGTGGTGCTGTTGGGCGGGGCCTCGACCGTCACGCCGCGGTCGGTGAGCAGTTTCGCGAAGGTGCGGGCCGCGGCCTTGGCCGGGTCGGTGTCGCGGGGGCCGGGCCGGAGCGGGACGTGTCGAGGCGTCCCTCGTCCGCCATGAGGGAGGTGACGGGGGCGATGTTCTCGTTGGGGCTTATGGGGTGGAGGGTGGGGCCCGTATAGGCCGAGGTGTCGTAGCCGAGGCGGATCTTGGCGGTACCGCGCTCCTTGAGCGCGCGGGCCGTGTCGTCGGCCAGGGTGCGCAGGCTGGCTGGCCGGTCCTGGGCGTCCTGCTCCGGGGCGCGGGCGGTGAGGGTGGGGTCGCCGCCGCCGACCAGGACGAGGCCGCCGTCCGCGCCCTCGGCGACGGTGGTGTCGATGCGGTGCTCGGGGCCGAGCGCGGAGAGCGCGGCGGTGGCGATGGCGAGCTTGACCGTCGAGGCGGGGGTGGCGTTCCGTCCGGAGTCGGCGCCGAAGAGTTCGCGGCCGGTGGCGGCGTCCACGACGGAGGCGGTCCGCAGCGAGCCGAGTGCCGGGTCCCTCAGGAGCGGCGCGAGGGCGTTCTTCATGCCCTCGGCGCTGGGCGGGGGCGCGGGGGTGCCGAGCGCGGCCAGGACGGGCGGCGCGGCGGCCGGGCCGTCCGGAACGTGATGCTCGCCACGCGTTCCGCCGGGCGCCGCGGCGCGGGCGCGCTCCGCCGTACGCTGGCCGGAGTCCCACGGACCGGCCGCCGCCACCGCTCCGGCCGCCACCAGCAGGCCCAGGACGGTGGAGCTGGCGGTCAGCCGTACGGTCTGCCGCTGCTGCTTGGAGGCCGCCCACCAGGCGGTACGGGTGGAATCCGTGGCGGACCGGTAGGCCGAACGCGCCGAGCCGGCCGCCGAACGGGTCATGGACACGGCGGCGGAACCCGTCGACCGCGCCGAACCCGTCGCCGTACGGGCGAAACGTTGCGCCAACCGCTGCGCGGCCTGCCACCTGACCTGCCACGACCTGGTCTCCGGCACCTAGGACCAGCCCCTTTCGCCACCACACACCTGCGTGGGGGACACTTAATCACCAGACGTATGTGTTGATCATGGAGGAGCCACCCGTGGAGTTCGACGTCACCATCGAGATCCCGAAGGGTTCGCGGAACAAGTACGAGGTGGACCACGAGACCGGACGGATCCGCCTGGACCGTCGACTCTTCACCTCGACCAGCTACCCGGCCGACTACGGCTTCGTCGAGAACACCCTCGGCGAGGACGGCGACCCGCTGGACGCGCTGGTCATCCTGGACGAGCCGACGTTCCCCGGATGCCTGATCAAGTGCCGCGCCATCGGCATGTTCCGGATGACCGACGAGGCCGGCGGCGACGACAAGCTGCTGTGCGTCCCGGCGTCCGACCCGCGGGTGGAGCACCTGCGCGACATCCACCACGTGTCGGAGTTCGACCGCCTGGAGATCCAGCACTTCTTCGAGGTCTACAAGGACCTGGAGCCGGGCAAGTCGGTCGAGGGCGCGGACTGGGTCGGCCGCGCCGAGGCCGAGGCCGAGATCGAGGCGTCCTTCAAGCGCCTGGAGGCGCAGGGCGGCGCCCACCACTGAGCCTCGCGGTTCTTTGCGCGTACGCGGACGGGCGGCACCCCTTCGGTGGGGTGCCGCCCTTCGTCGTTCCCGCGGCTGTGACTACTCGGAGGCAGGGGTGAGCGCCGTGGGGGTCTTGTCGGGGCCGGGCAGCGCGGGCCGCTTGTCGCTCTGGGCGAGGACGTAGAGAAGTGCGGGGTGCGTGGCCCCGAAGGCCAGCACGAAGCGGTTGAGGCCCATGAACTGTCCGATGCCCAGGTGGAACAGCGTCATCGAGCCGAGCCACGCCTTGGCCGCGGGCTTCGGCAGCACGAAGACCAGCGGGAAGCCGACCTCGGCGGCGACCGTTCCCCAGGTCACGACCTTGCCCACCATCGGGTACTTGTGCACGAGCTTGAAGACGCGCTGGTCACCGTAGTTCTGCGTACGGATGACGCCGCTGAACGCCTCGCCGCTGAGCCACAGCGGCGACACCAGCTTGACCACGCCGGACGCGACGTAGGAGATGGTCGTCTCCAGGGCGAGGGCGCGCATGGCCACGTCGCGGGCCTTCTCGTCGTCCTTGAAGGTGCCGGTCGAGGCCAGCACGACGTTGATCACCTGTTGCAGCTGGTCGGCACCGTCCCCGCCGAAGGGGGTGTGCAGCCGGCCGGCCGCGCCGGTCGCCGCCAGGACGGCGCTGCCCGCCGCGCGGACGCCGCGCTGGTGGCCCCAGACCAGCGTGGCGGCGGAAGCACCCGCCTGGACGCCGTACAGGGCGACCGCGGCCTTCTTGGAGCTGAGGGCGCGGGTCAGCCGGGGAAACGTTTGGCCAGCTGGGGGCGCATGCTCCCCAGCTGACCGCTCAGCAGCTCGCCGTCCTCGAACTTACGGTGCTGGCTCAGCATTTCCAGTGCGGAGACCAGCGTGCCCAGCGAAGCCACTCGGCGAGCCGTGACCTCGGGCGGAGCGCTGAGAAACATGAGTGGGTGCTCCCTGTGGATCGAACATGACTACGGCGGCCGACACGGGGCAGGGGCACGGTGGGCGCAGGCGCCCACCGTGCCCCTGCCGGGTTCCGTCAACCGACGTTGTGGGTGACCTTGTCCAGGGCCACAGCGGTCGCCGAGGTCGCCGCGAAACCGACCGGGGTGGCCTCCGGGGTGGCGATGGTGGCGAGCGGGGTGACCATGGTCGGGGTGGAGTCGGCGCCGATACGGCCCGGCTTCACGTCGGCGAGTTCGGCGTTGGCGAAGTCAGCCAGGATGGACATGTTTTCTTCTTTCTCTCGGATTCTCACGATGAGCAACTCCAGCCGTTCGGCGGGAGGGCACGGACTCACGCGGCCCGGTACGGCCGAGTGAGTTCGCGGCTTCCAGCCGAGAGGACCCCGAGCCCCTCTTCTAGGCGGCCAGCGGAAAGGCTTCCGGATCCGGTGCTTCCGCTGCGGGCAGTGAGATTTCCTCGGACACGAAGAACGGCTCGATCTGCCGGTGCTCCGGAGCGGTGAGATACGAGTGCATCAGCAGGAACTGACTGTGCGACGCACCGTCGGCATGCGGCAGATGGTGCTGGATGTAGCCCGAGAGCAGCCGGTAGCCGGGCGACCACACCACGGGCGCCAGCTCCGATCCGGCGGCCGCCGCACGGGCCCGGATGCCCTGGATCGCGTCGAACAGGGCCTTGGGCGACCGGTTACGGGCGTTCCAGGCCAGGGCGTACCAGGGCCGGTCACGGGTGACCGGGATCTCCTGCCACTCCCCGGCTCGCCGTCCGCGATGTCCCGGTAGAGCAGATGGCAGTCCTTGACTCCGGGATTCGGCCCGAAGAAACGCCAGTTCGGCGTCGGGATGCGCAGCTTCCCGCACCACAGGATGTTGTCGAAGCGCGTCTCGGGCAGCTGTGCCGCGGCCGTCGCGACGAGCCAGGCGGCGAGCGAAGCCGTGACGGCGGCCGTCTTCACGCGTTCCGTGGTCACGTTCATGCCGACGTCAGCTCCTCTCCCGTACCGCCGTTCTCCTCGGCCGGCCGGTCACCGGCGGCCTGCCCGCTCTCCCCGTCGGCCCGCCCGGCCGGCGGCTCGTCGGCGATCGCCTCCGCCACCTGCTCGGCGAAGACCTGGACGGAGAGGATCGTCTCGTGGTCGGAGCCCTCGACGAAGCGGTGCCGGGACCGCTCGGAAAGGGTGGCCATCCTGGCCTGGACCACGCGGTGCGCGTCGTTGTCCCCCTGGTTGTTCTCCGCCGTGACCACGGTCAGCGGCAGGTCCAGCGAGGTGAGTTCCGGGTAGGTCATCGCGTCCCGGTAGTCCCGGTGGGCCAGGGCCCAGGTCCGGGGCTCCGCCAGGAACGCCCGGGAGCTGCGGTTGATCTCCTGGCGGTAGGTCTCGGACTTGTTCAGGGCGGGCCGGAAGGCCGCCACCCCCGCCATGGCGTACGCCCGCTCCATGAGCATCGACTGCCGGGACCAGCGGTCGACCTCGGAACGCCGGGAGCTGCGCAGATGCGCCACATCGGTGGCGTCGACCATGACCACCGAGGTCACGCCCCGCGCCGCGCCGGGGTGGCGCGACGCGTAGGCGGCGACCAGGTATCCGCCGAGGGAGTGACCGGCCAGCACCAGCGGGAGATCGCCGGTGAAGGTTTCGCGCAGTTCCTGGAGCAGCGTGAAGTGCTGCTCCAGGCCGTAACCGGCGGCCGACGAGCTGAGCCCGTATCCGGGGCGGTTGAACTTCACGTACCCCATGTCCGGGGGAAGCGCTGCGCAGACCCAGTCCCAGTATTCGTGGGGCGTCCCCAGCCCGTTGTCGAGCAGTACGACGCGCTCGGCCTGCGGAGGAATACGGACGTCGACCTCTACGAGGCTGCCGTCGGGCCTTTCGTGCAGCATGTAGCGACGCGCACGTTCTCGTCTGCCTTTGCACCGCATTACCGCGCCGGTCAGCAGACTCGCGCCGGCCAGTCCGGCCATACCTACGCCAAACTGGCGCTCCAAAGACGCCACATTCCCTCCCCCGTGATTCGAAGCGACTGATGCCCGGAAAGCTAGCACGCAGCGCCAGGATAAAATAACGGGTTACTTGAATCTTGGGACCGGGCGGTCCTGCCACCACGAACCGGGGCACGGCCGGCCATACTCCTGCCGTACTTACGGAGTTCTATGTACAGCTCGCCGATCGTGGCTTTGAGCGTGGCATTTTCTTGAGTCAGCTCAGCCACCCGGGAGGCGTCCCCGGTGTCCCTGCCGCCTTCACCGGCAAGGCCGACCCGGGCTCCCTCAATAAACTGGCGACGCCAATTGGATACGGACTGCTCGGACACCCCGGCGTTGCGCGCGGCCTCCGCCGCGGTCAGTTCACCGGTGAGCACCCTGAGTACCAGAGCGAACTTCTGATCCGTCGGCAATATCGGCGGACGTCCCACGTCGATCCCCCTTCTGTCATCCGCGTCTCGGTGTGTCTGCTGCTGTCAGGGCTTGACGTAGCCGCAGATGAACAGCGGGGCGCGGTCGCTGTAGGGGGTGCCGTCCCAGCGCGACATACGGGCTTCGGGCTCCAGCCCGGCCGCGCGGGCGTAGTCGTCGACCTCGTCCGGCGTGGTCAGGCGGGTGAGTTCGCTGCCCACCCTGGTGGTGCCGTCGGCCTGGTACAGGATGTGCGAGCAGTGCCACAGGTCGCCGGCGAGCAGGGTGGAGTGGGTCTGCACGCCCGTACCCGGCTCGGGGTACGGGACGAAGTAGGTGGTGCGGGTCAGCCCCTCGTGCAGCGCCAGGACCGGCGGCTTGTTGTGCGTCTCGATCAGCAGCCGGCCGCCGGGGACCAGGAGGTCGGCCGCTCGCCGCACCGCCCGCTGCTGGTCCTCCGGCGTGGTCAGGACCGACAGGGTCGCGCAGACGCAGTACACCAGCCCGTACCGGGAGTCCGAGGTGTAGGTGCGGATGTCCCCGTGCACCGGGGTGACGGTGCCGCCGTCCTTCAGGTCCTTCAGTTTGACGCGCATCGCGTCCAGCATTTCCGGCGAGGAGTCCACGCCGGTCACCTGGCCGACCCGCTGTGCGAGCGGGATGGCTATCCGTCCCGTACCGACGCCGAATTCGATGGTCCCCGCGTCCGGCGCGGGGTGGCGGGCCAGCAGCCCTGCCACCGCTTCGGCCGTGAGCCGCTCGTCCGGGAGCAGCCGGTCGTACCACCCCTCGAACTGCCGGCCGTAGCCGATGTCCTCAACCCCGTTTTCCACCCGTTTTCCCCTTCTCTATGTCCCCACTGTCATGCCGATGGGAGCGTCGTGACGCAGGGGCGCCGGAACGGGACGCGACGGAAATACGTCAACCAGGCCGACTGCAGGGGAACCACAGTCAACTGCTCGGCAGTCGGACCAGCAGAGCCTTACGTCCAGCGGTAACGCCTCAACGGCGCATGTGTGGGGGGACAGCGCTTCATTCGTCACCGTATCAAACGGACATGCGCGTCGTTTAGGAGTGCATTAAACCCTTCTTGCAGGCAGGTGCCTTCTGAGGCCAATGTCTCAAGGTATGGACTGCATAAACGACATGGCGTGACGACGGGCAACACCTTGCTGATACCGCACCATTTCAGTGACGGGAAATCCCGTTATACGGGCACAGAGCCGGGAATGCCTGACGAACTGGAAAAATTCGCCGGCCCGGGCGCCAGGCCGGGCACCTCACGTGTGCCGAAGCGGTGCCGGAGCGCGGAGAGCGCGGCCAGATAGCCGGACATGCCGTGCACGCTGGGCCCCGGAGGGGTGGCCGAGGAGCACAGGAAGACGCCCGGCAGCGGTGTGCGGTACGGGTCGATGCGCGGGGCGGGCCGCGCGATGCTCTGGTACAGCGTCATCGCGCCGGAGCCGATGTCCCCGCCGACGTAGTTGGGGTTGTAGTCCTCGTACGCGGCGGCGGGCACGGAGCGGTGCGCGAGGACCGTGTCCCGGAAGCCGGGGGCGTAGCGCTCGATCTGCGCGCAGACGCGGTCGAAGGGGTCGGTGGGATCGCCGTTCGGTACGTGCGCGTACGCCCACACCGGGCGCTTGCCGGGCAGCGCGCGCCCCGGGTCGGCCACCGTCGGGTCCACGACCAGGACGAAGGGGTTCTGAGTCCGTACTCCACGGGCGTTCGCCGTCTCCTGCCGGACCATCTCGGCATGGGTACCGCCCAGATGCACCGTTCCGGCGCGGCCCACGGCCGGTTCGGCCCAGGGGATCGGCCCGGAGACCAGGAAGTCGACCTTGGCGGCGCCCGGACCGTAACGGAAGCGTTCCAGGGAGCGTGCGTAAGCGCGCGGCAACCGGCTGCCCGCGAGAGCCAGAAAGCCCTTGGGGCTGGTGTCGAGCAGTACCGCTCGCGCGCCGCGCAGTTCCGCCAGATCCCGTACGGGGTGCCCGGTGTGGAAGACGCCACCGTGCCCGACGATGTCCTCGGCCATCGCCTCCGCTATCCGGCCACTGCCACCGCGCGGCAGCGGCCACCCCGTCCCGTGCGCCAAGTGACCGAGCAGCATGGCCACCGCGCCGGACGCCAGACTCGGCAGCTTGCCGACCGCGTGCGCGGCGACACCGGTGAGCAGCGCAGGTGCCTCCTCGCCCTGGAAGCGGGCCGCACCCAGCGCGCTGCCGTGCAGGGCCACCCGGCTCGCCAGCAGCAGCGCGGCCGCAGGATCCCGAGGCAGACTGCGCTGTCCGGAGAGAATCAGGTCGACGACCGCTTCGCTGTGCTCCAGCAGCGGCCCCAGCAGCCGCCGCCAGCGGAGGCCGTCGGGCCCCAGGTGCTCGCAGGTCTCGGCCAGCGACCGGTGCGCCAGGGCGGCGCGGCCCCCGTCCAGCGGATGGGCGTAACTGATCTCCGGTTGCAGGAGTTCGACCCCGCGACCCGCCAGGTCGAACGCGCGGAAGAACGGCGAAACGGCGGCCATGGGGTGGACGGCCGAGCAGATGTCGTGCACGACGTCGCTGTCGAAGAGGGAGGCGGTGCGCAGCCCTCCCCCGATCGAGTCGGCCGCCTCGTACAGCTCCACGCGCAGGCCCGCGCGGGCCAGGACCACTCCGGCCGCGAGGCCGTTGGGGCCGGTGCCCACGATGGCGACGTCGGGGCTGCTCTGGATGCTCATCGCTGCTCCTCACTGCTGACGGGCCGCAGCCGCATCGTCTGCTCACCGCCCCGGACGGGCTGGAGCCGCATCGTCTGCTCACCGGGCCGGGGCGCCGGAGCCTGCTCGCCGGGCCGGGGCGCCGGAGGTCCGCCGGGACGGCCCGCCGTGGGCCCGCCGGCCGTCATGAAGTGCGCCGCCGTCTCCGGTTCCCCGCGCGCCGGACCGGCCGCCGTGCCGACCAGGCCCGCCGTGCCGACCAGGCCGGGCCCCGCATGCAGTTGCGAGCCCGCCAGCCTGCGGTAGAGCTCGTCGCGCTCCATCAACTCCTGATGGGCGCCGGTGGCCCGGACGCTGCCCCCTCCAGCACCACGATCTGCTCGGCGTCGATCACCGTGGATATCCGGTGGGCGATGGCGACGACCGCGCACTGCCGGGAGACCCGGCGCAGCACGTCGCGGAAATCGCGTTCGGAGTCCGAGTCCAGGTGGGAGGTGGCCTCGTCCAGCAGCATGACCGCGGGCTTCTGCAGCAGCGTGCGGGCGATGCACAGCCGCTGGCGCTGACCGCCGGACAGTCCGCTGCCCTGGTCGCCGAGTTCGGTGTCCAGCCCCTGCGGGAGGCCGGCGACCACGGCGCCGAGGCCGGCCATCTCCACCGCTTCCCGGACGGCGTCCTCGCTGGCGTGCGGATTGGCGTACGTCAGGTTCTCCCGCACGGTGCCGCGCATGGCCGCGCTGTCCTGCTGGACGTAGCCGACCAGGCCCCGGACGGTGTCGAGCGGCAGCGCTTCGACCGGCTGGCCACCGAGCAGGACGCGGCCGCCGTCCGTCGGGTAGAAACGTTCGATCAGCTGGAACAGGGTGGACTTGCCCGCGCCCGAGGGCCCGACCACCGCCGTCAGCCCGCGCGCCGGCACGCTGAAGGAGACGCCGTGGAGGACCTGCGTCCGGTCCTCCTGCCGGCCGCGCCGGTAGGCGAACCGTACGTCGCGGAACTCGACCGCCGGCGGATCCTGCCCCGGCCACGCGCCGGACGCCGGGCGCCTCGCGCCCGCCGTACCACCGGCTCCCCCGACGGCCGCCGCCCCGCCGCCCTCCTGGGGCAGCGCGACCAGCTCGTCGACCCGCTGGATGGCGGCCCGGCCCTGCACGAACTGGCCCACCGCCATGAAGAACATCACCAGCGGCGACACCAGCTGGAACAGGTACATGATGAACGTGGTCAGGACGGCCATGTTCATCTCGCCGCGCGCCACCCACGTCATGCCGACGCCCACGACGACGGCGAGCGCGCCCTGCGTGCCGACGTTCATCGACGGGACCAGCAGGGCGTTGTAGGCGTTGACCCGGATGCCCGAGCGCCGCGCCTTCCCGGCCAGCCCGCCGATACGGGCGGTCTCGCGGGACTCGGCGCGGGACGCCTTGACCGTGGGCAGCGCGGAGAGCACGCGCTGCATGTCGCTGCCGAACTCTCCGGTGTCGTCGCGGTTCTGCAGGGCCGCTTCGCGCAGCTTGCGGGCGAGTACCAGGGAGACGACGGCGGCCACCCCGAGGCAGCTCATGGTGATGAGCATCAGCCACGGGTCGATGACGAACATCAGGACGACGCCGCCGGTCACGGTGGCGCCACTGGTGATCAGCTGCGCGAGGCTCTGCGAGAGGGCGATCTTCACCAGTGAGGTGTCGGTTACCGCGCGGGTGAGGATATCGCCCTGCGGATGTTTTCCGAATGCGGTGAGGTCGGCCCGCAGCAGCCGTTCCGTCACCAGTCGGCGGACACCGAGGACGATATTCTCCCCGGCCCGCCCGATCACATAGGACTGGAGCGAGGAGAAAAGCGCGCCCGCGCAGAAAAGGCCGACGAGCCGGCCGATGGGCAGGCCGAGAGGGTCACCCGAACCCGCCGCAGCGATCAGTTCTCCGATGGCCCAGGGCTGGGTGAGCGAGGCGGCCACCCCCAGCAGCCCCAGGAGCACGCCCGCGGTCAGCAGGGTGCTGTGCTGCTTGAACACGCTCGCCACCGCACCGGAGCCGTGTCCGGCACCGTGTCCGGCCTCGCCGGTCGGCCCCGCGTTCCCGGCACGTTTCGCCATGAGTGCTCCCCCGATCGGACGACGGCCGCGCCGCACGCGCGGCCGGAAAAACTTCCCTGCCTCGTGGGGGCCGGTCATCAGGAGGGCCGAAAGTAGCACGGCGTTCCGCCGTAAAGTTATGCGTTAATTTCCTCGCCGGCGCACGCTGTTCGGCCGTGGAGCGGCCGTACGCAGGCGGCGTCAGTTAATTGCTTTGTTGGGTGCCCGGCGTTGGCTGCCCGGCGCTTTTCCGCGGACGGCCGGAGCTGCCGCCGAGGCGGGCAGTTCCCTCTCCCCGGGCGCCGCGGCCCCTCAGAAGCCCCGCGTCCGCTTCGCGGCGCGCCGTTCGCCCGGCTCCTCCTGGGTGACGCCGGGCGCCTTCATGAAGAGGCGGGCCACCTCGCCGCCGAGGTTCACGCCGACCGCGATGGCCAGGGCCAGCGAGGCGGCCTTGATCAGGGACGAGACGCCGGGGCCGATGTCGCCCTGGGCGAAGTTGAGCAGCCCGAAGTACGTGGCGCTACCGGGCAGCAGCGGTCCGATCGCGGCGGTCACGTACGGCAGCGCGGACGCGTACCGGTAGCGGCTCAGGAGCTGGCCGAAGAGGCCGACGATGCCGGCCGCGATGGCCGTGGCGGGCACCGCGTTCATGCCGCTGACGTTGGCGAGCGCCCCGTACACGACCCACGCGACGCCGCCGTTGAGCGTGGCGAGCAGCACGGTGTGACGTTCCTGCTGGAGCAGTACGCAGAAGGCCAGCGCCAGCATCATCGCGGCCGCGATCTGGACCGGCGGATCGTTGAACGACGCGAACCCGGCGGCCGGGTAGAGGTACTCCGGATTGAGCTGGAGCCCGATGTAGAGCGCGGCGAGCACCCCGATGACGATGCCGACGATGAGGTAGCCGACCTCCAGCAACCGGGCCGACGCGGTGATGTAGTACCCCGTCAGGCCGTCCTGCACGGCGGCCACCAGCGCCCGCCCCGGGATCAGCGCGAACAGTCCACCGGTGATCACCGCGGACGCCTGCACGGCGACGTGCGAGAAGCTGAGGGCGACCCCTATGGCGGCCGGCGGCATGGCGGCGACCACGAACTGGTAGAACTCCGGCAGCCCGCGGCTGGACGCCAGCCAGGCCAGCCGGTCGCCCAGCATCGAGCCGATCATGGCCGCGATGAAGACGATCGCCCCGCCGCCGACCAGCATGCTCGCCGCGCCGGACAGCAGCCCGGAGGCGATGGTCAGCGACCAGCTCGGGAACGGGTGCCGGTTACGCCGGATCTCGGCCAGGCCGCGGTACGCCTCCTCCAGGGTGATGCCGTCGGAGGTGATGTCGTCCACGAGGCGGAACACCGCGGAGAGTCGCGTGTAGTCCACCCCGCGCCGCCGTACCGTGCGGCTGGCCGTCACCGGGTCGTCGACCAGCGACGGCTGGTAGGAGATCGACAGCAGCGTGAAGGTGACGGTCGGCTCGACGCGCTCCAGCCCGTACGCGTGTGCGACGCCGAACATCGCGGCTTCCACGTCCTCCGCGCCCTCGCCGCCGGCCAGCAGGATCTCGCCGATCCGCAGGGTCAGGTCCAGGACGCGCGGCACCGCGGGACCGCTCTCCTCGGCGCGCTCCACCCGCTCGGGGACCGGCCGCTCGCCGACCGGCATCCGCAGCATCGTGCGCATCCGGTCCTGCCAGGGCGTCTGCTTGGTCAGGCTGATGACGGGGATGCCGTGCGGCGGCGTGAAGGCGGGCCAGCCCGCCGGCGTCCGGTCGGGCAGCTGATGCTGGCCGGTGGTGCTGCTGGTGCCGGCGGGCGGGGTGAAGGCGGAGCCTTCCGGCTCGGCCGGCGCCTCGGTCCTCAGGCCGTCGGGGAGGGCGAACTCGGAGGTGGGGTGCTCCTCCTCGGGGACCTGCGGGTACGGCATGCCGGGCGGCGGGGTGAAGGCGCTGCGCGCCTCGTCCGACTGGAGCTTGCGGTCCTCGGGCTGCTCGTTTCCGCCGTTCGTACCATTGCTGGCGCCGTGTGCACCTTTGACGCCGTTCACGCTGTTCTTCCCGTTCGTGCCGTTGGTTCCGCGCTGACCCCGCTGTGCGTCCGACGCCACGTCTCTTCGCTCCTCGTACGCCTCCTGCCGACCGTCAAGGACACGATGCCTGATGGTCGGCAGGGGCGCGCGTGGCGGGGCCCTTACTGAGGTTCATATGAGCTGCGAGTGTCCCCTGTTTCCCAGGGGAAACCCGTGAATCCCGGCCCGGCGGCACCATAGGCGTCGCTCGGCGGTCACCGGGACCGTTTGTTCGCGGATCACCGGCACCACCGTACGCAGGGTCCCGTACGCCACCCGCCGGCGGTACCGCCGATCGGGCTCGGCGCTCAGCGCTTGGCGTGCCGGCCGCGGCGGCCGTCGTTGCCCGGCTGGCGGGGCGGCTGGACGGCGCCCGTCGGGTCGTACGGCTGCTCGGCGGCGGCCTTCTTGTTCTTGCCGCGGGCGCGCAGGTACTCGATGACGATCGGGACGACCGAGATCAGCACGATCGCGACGAGGATCAGCTCGATGTGCTTGTGGACGAACTCGATGTTGCCCAGCGAAGCGCCGAGGAGGGTGACACCGGCGCCCCACAGGGTGCCGCCGATGACGTTGAAGGTGATGAACGAGCGGTAGTTCATCTTGCTCACGCCCGCGATGATCGGCGTGAAGGTCCGCACGATCGGCACGAAGCGGGCCAGGATCAGCGACTTCGGACCGTGCTTCTCGAAGAACTCGTGCGCCTTCTCCACGTTCTCCTGCTTGAAGAGCTTGGAATCCGGGCGCTTGAACAGCGAGGGTCCGACCTTGCGGCCGAAGAGATAACCGGCCTGGTCACCGAGGACCGCCGCGAGCACGATCAGCAGGCACACCAGCCACAGCGGCTTGTCCAGCTTGTCGGTCGTCACCAGCAGGCCGGTGGTGAACAGGAGCGAATCGCCCGGCAGGAAGAAGCCGATCAGCAGGCCGGACTCCGCGAAGACGATGATCAGCACGCCGATCAGCCCGAACGTGCCGATCAGGTAGTCCGGGTCCAGCCACTGGGGGCCGAGCGCGAGAGTATTCACGGGGTGAAGGCTCCTGGGTCGAGGGCGCCGGATCGTGCGGTACGACGGAATGCAGGCGCAGTGTGCGGCCCAAAGCTATCAACGCCGGATGACGGGCCATGGTTCCAGCCGCCCGTCGCGGCCCCCGCACGCCCCGCTTCGGGCCCCTCCACGGCCGGACATCGCCGCCCCGGCCCCCTCGACACCCCCGCTTCCCCCGAACCGGCCCTCCCCCATGAGACGCTCCCCGCCAGGAGCCCGCCGGCCGGGCGGCTCACCGTACGGAGGGACAGGGCACACGATGGGCATCGAGGAGTTCGGCGGCGGCCAGGCCGCACAGGCCGACGTGCTGGTGGTGACGACCAACGACGTCCCCGGATACGAGGTGCAGCGGGTCATCGGCGAGGTCTTCGGCCTGACGGTGCGCTCCCGGCACCTGGGCAGCCAGATCGGGGCCGGGCTGAAGTCGATGATCGGCGGCGAGCTGAAGGGCCTGACGAAGACGCTCGTGGAGACCCGCAACCAGGCGATGGAACGGCTGGTGGAACAGGCGCGGGTACGCGGCGCCAACGCGGTGCTGATGTTCCGCTTCGACGTGACGGAGGCGGCCGACGTCGGCACGGAGGTCTGCGCGTACGGCACCGCCGTCGTGATCGCCCCGAAGAACGCCTGAGGCCGCCCCGGGAACGGCCGGTGCCGGTCGCCGGCCCGCGCGGACAGGATCGTACGGGCCAGGGGTCACACTCCCCTGCCCCGTACGGACTCAACTGTCACGTACGGCGTTGGCCAGCATCGCGTCCCGCATATAGACCGCCAACCCCGGCCGGATGGCCTCATAAGTGGCGGTGAAGCGCTCGTCCGCGACATACATCTCCCCGAGACAGGTGTGCATCTCGTACGAGCAGTCGTAGTAACCGGACGCGATGAACCGGCGGTGCTCCTCGGCCACGTCCATCGCCTCGGCCGAGTCCGCGGGCAACCCGCTCGCCATCACCTCGGCCATCTTCCGGTGGACGGCGTCGAACTCCTCCGTCAGCCGCTTCCAGTCCTCCTTCGTGTAAGAAGCCGTCCGCCGCTGCGTCTCCTTGTACGCCTCGCTGCTCCCCCAGCGCTCGCGCACCTCGTCGGCATAGTCGTCCGGGTCGAAGTCCCCGAACACCTCGAACTTCTCCTCAGGGGTGAGATTGACGCCCATCTTGCGTGCCTCCATCGCGTGTTCGACGGCGGCGGCCATCGCCTGGAGCTTGCCGATCCGGGCGTTCAGCAGCGCGTGCTGCCGCCGCAGGTGTTCCCGCGGGTCGGCGTCCGGGTCGTCCAGGAGGGCCGCCACCTCGTCGAGCGGGAAGCCGAGCTCCCGGTAGAACATGATCTGCTGGAGCCGGTCGAGATCGGCGTCGCTATAGCGCCGGTGCCCCGCGTGGCTGCGCTCCCCCGGCACCAGCAGCCCGATCTCGTCGTAATGGTGCAACGTACGCACCGTCACCCCGGCGAACCCGGCGACCTGCCCCACCGAATAACTCACCTGCCCGCCCTCCTCCCTCTCGGTACGCACTCCACGATGAGTCCTCACGCCACGTGAGGTGCAAGTCCGTATACCGGAAAGCTGTGGGACGGATGGGGCACGAGTGGCATCCTGCCGCCATGCTGGGGATAACCGATCTTCCGACCTACCTGGCGGGCCTGGCGCTCATCATTCTGCTGCCGGGCCCGAACTCGCTGTACGTCGTCTCCGTGGCCGCCCGCCGCGGCCCGCGCGTCGCCTATCGCGCGGCGGCCGGCGTCCTGTGCGGCGACACCGTCCTGATGACCCTGTCGGCAGGCGGCGTGGCCTCACTCCTCCAGGCCAGCCCGGTCCTCTTCACCATCGTCAAATTCGCCGGCGCGGGCTACCTCACCTGGCTGGCGGTGGGCATGCTGCGCGGCGCGTGGTCACTGTGGCGCAACCGGGAGACCGCGAAGGCCCTGCGCAAGCAGGCCACCTCCGACGGAGCCCCCGCCCCCAAGGAGGCCCGCGAACGCCCGTACCGCCGGGCCCTGGTCATCAGCCTCCTCAACCCCAAGGCCATCCTTTTCTTCATCTCCTTCTTCGTCCAGTTCGTCGACCCCGCCTACGCCCACCCCGTCCTCTCCTTCCTCACCCTCGGCGCCTGGGCCCAGCTCTTCAGCCTCACCTACCTCTCCGTCCTCATCTTCAGCGGCACCTACCTCGCCGCCACCTTCCGCCGCCGCAAACGCCTCACCGCCGGCCTGTCGGCGGGCGCGGGCGCGGCATTCCTGGGCTTCGCGGCGAAACTGTCACTGGCGAGTGGGGGCTGACACGACGGGTACGGCAGGCACGGCGGGCACCGTCACCTGCCTGCGCTCAGACAGCCGCAGCCTCGATCACGAACAACGCGTCCGCCGTCGGCACCGGAGTGAGGCCCGTGATTTTGAAGCCGGCCGTGGCGCACAGGTCCTCGAAGTCGGCGCGGGTGCGTTCCCGGCCGCCGACAGTGACGAGCATGTTGAGGTCGCTCATGTAGGGCAGGGCGGTCGCGCCGGGCCGTACCGTGTCGCCGAGGACCGGTTCGATGATCACCAGTCGGCCGTCCGGAGGCAGCACCTGGCGGATGTGACCCAGGATGCCGGCGCACTGCTCGTCGTTCCAGTCGTGGAGGACGCTCTTGAGCAGGTACAGGTCGCCGCCGGGCGGGGCGGCCGCGAAGAAGTCGCCGGGCTCCAGGGTGACGCGGTCGGCGACCCCCGCGGCGGCCAGTTTCGCGGGGGCCTGGGCGAGGCCCTCGGGGCTGTCGTAGATCATGCCGCGCGGGGCGGGGTGGGCCCGCAGGATCGCGGCGAGGAGGGTGCCGTCGCCGCCTCCCACGTCGACGACGGTGGTGAAGCGGCCGAAGTCGTAGTGCGGCGGCACGTGCTGCGCGGCGGTGTGGGTGCGCTGGCCCATCGCGGCGTTGAACGCGCGCGACAGTTCCGGTTCGTCCTTGAGGTGGCTGAAGAAGTCCGTACCGAAGATCGCGTCGAAGGCGGGCGCGCCGCTGCGCACGCTGTCCGCCACCCGCTCCCGGGCGCGGGTCATGAACGGCTCGCAGAAGACGCCGGCCAGGGTGGCCATGGAGTCGGGGGTGTCGCGGCGCAGCAGCGCCCCGGCGGCGGTGGCCCCGAAGACGCCCGCTTCGTGCTCGGTGAGCAGGTCCAGGGCGGCCAGGGCGCGCAGCAGGCGCAGGGTGGCCTGCGGGTCGGTGCCGCACGAAGCCGCCACGTCGGCCGCCGTACGGGTGCCGTCGCCGATACGGTCCAGTACACCCAGCCGGACGCCCGCGCCCACGGCGTACGTGGCCAACTGTCCGAACAACAGCCGGGAGACGGTGGCGCGGGCCTCGCGGGCCGGCGTGGCCTGATCCTCGTTCGCTTCCACGTCGGCTCCTTCGGGTCGCCTGGGACGCCGCCCCCGCGCCGCGGCGGCGGCCGGAAGACAGCATGACGGGCCCGGCGGATCCGTTCCCCCGTTCCCGCACAATAAGTTAGCAAGGCTAAGTTCCCGCACGGGTCGGCGCAATACGCGGACAACACACCTGTGGGCCGCGGTTGTTGACGGTTCACGTACTGGACGTACGTCGCCCTCGACGGGCCGGCGGCGGACGGGCCGGGCACGGGCGCCCCGGCTCCCGCGGTAAGCGCGGGGCCCCGCCCGGCAATCCGCCGGACGGGGCCCGTCACTTGCGCTGCGCCACCACGGCACGGCACACCACGGCTACGCCGAGGGCTCGCCCGGAATGACCGCCGCGGTCACTTGACCGTCCGGGAGGAACTCGATGAGCTTCCGGTCCTCGGCCGAGTAGACCCAGAAGTGCGGGAATTCATCCAGAATCTCCTCCACATGGCGCACGACGTCATACGACGCGAGACGCACGGAAGGCATCACCAAGGTCCCCCAGAAGATGACCACCTGCGCACCTTGGCGGATGTTCCTGGCCAGCAGTTCCGCGATCTGACGCATCCCATCCGCGTCGTCCTCGTACCAGAGGCGCTCGGAGTAGGAGCCGTCCGCCCAGCCGATCTCACCACCCGGCAGCTGCGGAAAGCGGTTCAAGCTGACGGCCTCGAGCGCGCGGCTCTCGTCCAGGCTCAGCTCCTGCATTTCTGTATGGCCGTCCGCCGCACCGGCCCCGCTCTTCATGAAAGCGGGGAGGAAATCCCGACGGCTGCCGTAAGAGTTTCGTTGCGTCATGTGTTGTTCTTCAGGAACTGCTCCAGTTCCTTCTCCATGTCCTTGAAGTCCGTCGCCTTGCTCTTCCACGGTACTGCCCACTTCCGGGCCGAGGCACCCTTGCCGACCATGATGTTGATGTGCAACCCCTTCGGCTCGTCGATGTCCAGCCGGAACTCCTTGAAGACGCCGTTCACCTTGGTGGTGAATCCGACGGGCTTGCCGTACGTGGACTTCGCCGATTCCAGGCGTCCGATGAGCGTCTTGCGCGTGGTCTCGTCGATCGGGCCGAGCAGCTTCAGCGCCTCGTTGCGGGCCTGCTCGAAGTGGTCGAACTGGCCGAGCACGATCTCCTTGCACGGGTTCGAGTTGTGCACCAGGACCGCGGCCGCACCGACCCGTACGTAGTACGTGTGGAGGTCCGCGACGGTGAGGTTGAAGACCTGCTGCTCGGCCGTCCAGGTGCGGACCGCCTCGACCTTGTTCGTCGCTCCGTCCGGAGTACGGAGCAGCGCGCCCGGCGTGATGTCGCCGGCCTTGACCCACTCCTGCCGGTCCACGAGCCAGAACGGGTGGCCGTCGGTGGCGGTGACCTCGCCGGTGGCGGTGCCCTGGTCGCCGTCGGTGTCGACGGTGAGCCGCACCAGGTTCTTCACGCCGCTGCCGACGATGACGTCGTCGACCGTCCGGGCCGCGTTCCGCCCCGTCTCCGGGTCGGTTGCCAGAACCTTGTCGCCGATTCTGACATCCTTGATCGGTCGGGTGCCGCCACCGGCCATCATCACCGGTGTCTCCGGGGTGAAGCTGTTCCTCTTGCAGGCGATCGCGACTTCCTTGCCGCCCTTGGCAGCCGCCTTGAAGAACTTCTCGGCCTTCTTGCCGTACTTCGCCGCGGTGGCGCCGTAGCCCGCACCGGGCACGGCCGCAGCACAGGACAGAGTGGCGTTGACCGCGTCCCCTTCGGCGCCGTACCACGCGCAGTTGGCCAGGTCGGCGAGGCCGCCCGCACCGGGGAAGAGGCCGACGATGTCGAGCCCGAAGTGGCCGGCTTCCGAGACGACGTCCCAGATGCTGGACTCCTTCTTCTCCGCCTCCGCCTCCTCCTGCTTCTTCAGGGCCTCGTCGATCCGCGCCCGCTCCTTCTCGGCCTCCTTCTCCTGCTTGAGAGCCTCGACCTCCTTGCGCTTCTTCGCGACGGCGACCGCGAAGGCCTCCTTGGCGATCTTCGTGGCCTCGGCCGCGTCCTTGCCCGCCTGGACGGCCGAAGCACGCGCCGAGTTGGCGGCGGCCCAGGCATCCGAAGCGGAGGCACGTGCCCACTGCGCCGAGGATTCGGCGCGGGAGGCGGACGCGGTGGCCTCGCGGGCCGCGCGGTGCGCGTCGGCCTCGGCCTGACGAGCGGTCTCGGCCGACCGGGCGGCCTCGGCCGCGGAGGCGGCGGCCGCGTCGGCGGACTTGCGGGCGCTCTCGGCGTACCGGTCCGCCTGCTTGGCCGAATCCTGGGCCTGCCGCTTGTACTCGTCCGCCTTGGCGGCCGCGTTCTTGGCCCGCTGGGCGGACTCGGCCGCCTTGAAGGCGTTCTGCTGGGCGGTCGCCGCTACCGCGGACGCCTCCGCGACCAGTCGCTGAATCTCGGCGTTGTGGGTGGCGGCGAGCTGGTCCTGGCGTGCCGCCTTGTACTGGCCGACCTCGATGAAGGCGTGCAGCAGCTGCGGCGGACCCGCCAGAGCGATCTTTGCCGCGGCCTTCGTCTCGGTGGTCTTCGAGCCGTCGACGCTGAGCAGTCGCAGCGCGCGCACCCGCTCATCGGCCGTCCGGGCCGTGTACTGCCCGGTGGTGATGAAATCGCGCAGCTTCTCGGGTGAGCCGGCGTTCAGCGCGGCCTTGGCCGCCTCTTGGACCTGCGGCCCGCCCGCGCTGTTGATCTGCAGCGCTTTGATCCGGTATGTACCGTTCGCCGCCTGGTGCTGACCGGTGCGCAGGAACTCACCGACCGTCTTGGCGTCGCCCTCAAGGGCCTTCGCGGCCGCGGTGCGGACCGACTCCATCTCGGACTCGTCCGCCAGGCGCTCGACCCGGGCCCGCTCGTCCTGCTCAGCGGCCTCCTGCCAACCGTGCTCGACGTACTCACGCACGTCGCCTTCCGAGCCGGCCAGGGCCACCTGGGCAGCGGTCTGGCTCCATGGGCCGCGGGTCTTCGCCGCGAGCAGCGCGAGCCGACGGCCCTCCCCGGCGACCTGCTTCGGGGCGGCGCCGGGCCTCGCCGCTTCGGCGGCGATGCGCTCCGCTTCCTCGTCGAGCTTCTTGATCTTCTCCGCCTGGCCCTGCTGCTCGGCCTTGCGCTCGTCGTCCTCTTCCTTGAGGTCCTTGGCCTTCTCGACCGCGGCGGCCGTACGGGCCTTGAGGTCTTCCTCCTCGGTCTCCTGGGCCAGCTTGTGGACCTTCTGGGCCTGCGTGACGGCGTCGGTGGCCACGGTGGCGGCGTCCTTGGCGGCCGTGGCGTGCGCGGCGGCCTTGTCGGCCTGCTTGTTCGCCTCACCCGCGTGCTCGGCCGCATCCAGGGCCGCGTCCGCGGCCCTGTTGGCGTGCCGGGCGGCCGACCTCGCCGCGTCACGCGACGCGAACGCCTCGGTCGCCGCCCGGTTCGCCAGCGCCTGGGCGGCGTTGGCCGAGCGGGTCGCCTCGGCGGCGTGGCGGCGGGCCCGGGCAGCCGCGGCCTTCGCCTCGGCCGCGTGGGCTCCGGCCGCGCCCGCGAGGTTGCTGGCGTCGGTCGCCGCGGCGGCCGCCGCGTCGGCATTGGCACCCGCGCTCAACGCGGCCTTCGCCGCGTTGCCGGCCTCATGCGCCGCGACACCCGCGTGCTCGGCCGCCTGGGCCGCCTTCTCGGCACCCTTCGCGGCGTCCCGGGCCTTCTGGGCGGCGTCCCGGGCCGCCTTGGCCTGGCCGGCGTCCGAAGCCGCTGCTGCGGCGGCGTTCTGCGCCCGGGACGCGGCGTTGGCCGCACCGGCGGCAGCGGCGGCGGCCCGGGAGGCGGCGCTCGCCGCGACCCGTGCCGAGGCGTTGGCCGCCTGCGCCGCGCTGATCGCCTGTTGCGCGGCCTTAGCCGCGCCCTTGGCCGCTTCAGCGGCCCGACTGGCCGCGCCGGCCGCCTTCACGGAGTCCTTGCGAGCCGCCTCGGTCTCCCGCTTGGCCTCCTGGGCGGCCTCCTTGGCCAGCTCCGAGGCGGCCACGGCGCGGTCCGACGCCGCCTTGGCCGCGTCCGTCTCCCGCTTCGCGCGGGCCCCGGCTTCCGTAGCCTGCTGTGCCAGCTGTTCGACCGTGGCTCGCTCCTGGTCCCTGGCGCGGGCCACCTCCAGGCCCACGTCCAGGAACTCCTGGATGTCGGCGGCGGAACCCTGCAGGGCCACCTTCGCCGCCTCCTTGACCGCCGGGCCCGCCGTGCTGATGATCTGCAGCACCCGGATCCGGTTGTCCGCCGCCCGGGCGGAGAGCTGGGTCTTGCTCAGGAACGCGCGTACGTCGTCGGGCGAGCCGTTCAGGGCGGCCTTGCCGGCTTCCTGGACGTTCTGCCCACCGTTGCTGATGGCCTGGAGAGCCTGGATGCGCTGGTCCGCCTCCAGGGGCTTCTCCCAGCCGCTCTTGAGGAAGTCCCGTACCGCATCCGGGGAGTTCGCGGACAGCGCCTTCTTGGCCGCCTCACGCACGTTCGGGCCGCTCAGGGACACGATCTGCATCGCCCCGATGCGGTCGTCCTGGGCCTCGATGAGCGCCCGTTCATGGTCCAGGAACCGCTTGACGTCGTCATCGGTCCCCACCAGGGCGGCTTCCGCGGCCGCCTTGACGCCCGCGCTGCCGTCCGTCCAGATCTTGACGACACGACCCCGGTCGGTGTCCGGAAGAGGGTTGACGGTCTCGTCACCCTCCCAGTACTCGACCGCTCCCGCCGCATTCGCCGGAGCGGTCCCCACTATCCCCGCGACGAATGTAAGCGGCAGCACGCCCGCGCACACAGCGCGTATACCACGCCGCCGCTTGCCTCTTTCTCGCACCGTACAAATCCTTCTCGCTGGTCATTCCTTGCCGGTCTTCGGCGCGACCAGCATAACGACCGCATTTTTTCGAAAGATTGCCGACATTGGGCAGCATCGGCCCGCCGGGAGCACGAAAAGCCAGCCCGGCGGATTTTTAGTTCTTCGTTCAACCATCCATCAGGTTGCGAGCGGCTGCACAAAAGAGGCCCTTTCGTGCCCGATTTGTTATCCGGCGAGCCTTGGTAATGGACCGGACCCGCCAAGTGATAGTCTCGCCGCTGCTCTCTGCGAAAACTCCCAGGCCGCTCCGAACCCCGCGAACGGCACCGTTCAGCATGCGGCCACCGACGAGCTGCCCCCGATCGCGGTCGAGGACTTCACGTACCCGGGTGCGGACAAGATCCTGAAGGAAAAGGGCATCAAGCTCGTCAAGGGTGACGGCCATATCCTCCTGTCCGAGTGCTCCGCGAACGACTGGAAAATCAAGGTCGAGGCGAACAAGAACTACGACACCCTCTTCCACTGCTTCAAGGTGACCGGCAAGAAGGGTTACGTCACCATGGAGCTCCCGGACGTCAGCGGCATCTGGACCGAGAACCAGGTTGTCAAGGCCACTCTCTCGTCCGACGGCAAGAAGAAGACCGTCGTTACCGAAGACGGTCCGAACCAGGTGAAGACGGTGGGCGTCGCCGACCTTCCCTCGGGAGGCAAAAAGGCCGACCTCCTCGAACTCCGCGTCGGCTGACCGTACAGCGGATTTCGAGCCGGTCTCGGCTCACCGCCGCTCCGGCTTCGCCGTGTGCTGCCTTTATGTCCGGGAGCCGATGGCTCAATTGGCCGTCGGCACGGATTCACCCCGGCCCGGACTCGTGTCCGTGTCCGAGGGAGACGACGGAAGCAGCGGCGCGGCAATCGTGCAGCGCCCTGACGACCGCCCGCCACCACTGCCGCCGTCGAGTCGAACCCCGCCTGGGCCGAAAACGTCCGCGCGACCGCCGACATCGCCGAGGCGACCCCCGACGACATGGTCTGGGCGGACGCCGTGATCTTCGGCTCCCCCACCCGGTACGGCGACATCGCCTCGCAGCTCAAGCAGTTCATCGACACGCTCGGCGGACTGTGGCAGGAGGGCAAGCTGGCCGACAAGGTCTACAGCGGCTTCACCGCCTCGGCCACCAAGCACGGCGGCCAGGAGTCCCCCTGCTCGCGCTCTACACCACGATCCACCACTTCGGCGGCATCGTCGTGGCCCCCGGTTACACCGACCCCGCCAAGTTCACCGACGGCAACCCGTACGGCACCTCGCACGTCGGCGGCCCCGAGACGCCCCTCGACGACGAGGCCCGGACCGCCGCCGGCATCCAGGCGCGGCGTGTCGAGAAGTTCACCCGTGCCCTGGAAGCAGGGCTTTCTGCGGACGGCTGAGGGTACGCGCGCACCATGCCACTCCACGAGGGATCACACGCCAAGGACGGCAGGCAGCACCTGTCGGTCAACCCCTTCTACGGCGAGGCCGACCCGGTCGCGGGCATGGCCACGGCCCCGCCCCGGCACACCCTGCCGGACGGCCCCACCGCCCCGCGCGCGGCCTACCAGCTCGTGCACGACGAACTGATGCTGGACGGCAATTCCCGGCTGAATCTGGCCACTTTCGTCACCACCTGGATGGAGCCGCACGCCGACGTCCTGATGGCGGAGTGCCGCGACAAGAACATGATCGACAAGGACGAGTACCCCCGCACCGCCGACCTGGAGCAACGGTGCGTCGCCATGCTCGCCGACCTGTGGCACGCCCCCGACCCGACCGCCGCCGTCGGCTGCTCGACGACCGGCTCCAGCGAGGCGTGCATGCTCGCCGGGATGGCCCTCAAGCGCCGCTGGTCGCGCGCGAACGCCGACCGCTATCCGGCGAGCGCCCGGCCCAACCTGGTCATGGGCGCGAACGTACAGGTCTGCTGGGAGAAGTTCTGCACGTTCTGGGAGGTCGAGGCGCGGCAGGTGCCCATGCGCGGCGACCGCTTCCACCTGGACGGCGAGTCCGCCGCCGCGCTCTGCGACGAGAACACCATCGGCGTGGTGGCCGTCCTCGGCTCGACGTTCGACGGTTCGTACGAGCCGGTGGCGGAGATCTGCGCGGCGCTGGACGGCCTCCAGGAACGTACCGGTCTGGACGTCCCCGTCCACGTGGACGCGGCCTCCGGCGGCATGATCGCGCCCTTCCTGGACCCTGAGCTGGTGTGGGACTTCCGGCTGCCGCGCGTGGCCTCCGTCAACACCTCCGGCCACAAGTACGGGCTCGTCTACCCCGGTGTGGGCTGGGCCCTGTGGCGCGACCGGCAGGCCCTTCCGGAGGAGTTGGTCTTCCACGTCGACTACCTGGGCGGCGACATGCCCACCTTCGCCCTCAACTTCTCCCGGCCCGGCGCCCAGGTCGTCGCCCAGTACTACACGTTCCTGCGGCTGGGCCGGGAGGGCTACCGAGCCGTACAGCAGACCACCCGCGATGTGGCCCGCTCGCTCGCCGACCGCATCGGCGCGCTGGGCGACTTCCGCCTCCTGACCCGCGGCGACGAACTGCCCGTCTTCGCCTTCACCACGGCCGACGGCGTACGGAACTTCGACGTCTTCGACGTGTCCCGCCGGATGCGCGAGCGCGGCTGGCTCCTGCCCGCGTACACCTTCCCACCCGACCGCGACGACCTCTCCGTCCTGCGGATCGTCTGCCGCAACGGCTTCTCACATGATCTGAGTGATCTGTTCATGGCCGATCTGGAGCGCTTGCTGCCGGAACTGCGGCAGCAGGACGGGCCTTTGGCGGGCCGCGCGGGTAAGGACACCGCGTTCCACCACTGAGGGCCCTGAAGGGCGCGCCGCCCTGCGTCACTCGTGCGGGTGGCGCTACGGTCGTTCGCGGGACGCGGAGCCGCGAACACGTAGACGATCCGGTGCATGGGAGCAGCCATGGCCGCAGAAGCCGAGCAGGAGCGGGGAGAGCGGGCCACCCCGGAGAACTGGATGTACCGGCCGCCGGGCGGCTGGACGTATGACCAGGTGAAGGATTCGGAGCTGCCGTTCGACTGGGAACTGCTGGATGGGAATATCGTGGTCCGAGAAATGGCCGTCTGGTGGCACAACCGCGTGCGGGACAGGCTCTATTACCAGCTGGAGAGCGCCTGCCGTGAGCCGTTCGCCGTCAACGTCGAACAGTGCACCGTGATCGACGACCGCAACGCCCCCAAGCCCGACGTGGTGGTCTTCGACGAGTCGGAGCTCGACATCGACACGGTGACCCAGATCCCCATCGAGAAGGTCGCGCTCGTTGTGGAAGTCGTGTCCGAAGGGTCACGCCTCGCCGACCGCTTCAGCAAGCCGGCCATGTACGCGGAAGCCGGCATCCGCTCCTATTGGCGTATCGAACGCGGCGATGACGGTCTGCCCGTGGTGCACGAGTTCTGGTTGCACCACGAGGCGGGTGTCTACGCTCCGAGCCCGGATCGGCCGACGCACGTCGGCAAGTTGGTGACGAGCGTTCCGTACCCAGTGGAGATCGACCTGCAAGGCCTCGTCAGAAGGCGCACGACGTGATCACCCCGAGGGCGGCGGCACCGTCCCGCCGTCCTCCCCGTACTCCGGGTCCGCCTCCCCCGTCGCATACGGATTCACCTGCCCCTCCGCCAGCACCCCCACGAACGGCTCGCCTTCCCCCGCGAACACGTACGCCCCGCCTTCGATCCGCTCGATCAGCCCCCGCGTCCACTCGGCGCCGCCGTCCGCCGCGTGCACCCACATGTTCATGATCTCGCCGATGTGGCCCAGCTGCTCCGGGCCGTCCGCCGGTGTGTAGTACTCGGTGACCGAGAGCCGCCACTCCTCCAGGCCCCGCACCCGCTCCTTCAGCAGGGCCACGGCCTCCTCGCGCGGCAGGTCCACGATGAAGCCGATCGCCGCGCTCAGCTCGTCGACCTTGCGGTCGTACTGCGACAGGGACTCGCGCAGCAGCTTGAAGTACTCCTCCGTGCCCGCCCCGGTCAGCTCGTACTCCGTACGCGGCGGGCCGCCGGCCGGGCTGGGCGCGATGTCGTGCGCGCGCATCAGTCCCTGCTTGGCCAGCTGCTTGAGCGCGTGGTAGATCGACCCCGGTTTGGCGTTGGACCACTCGTGGGCGCCCCAGTACTCCAGGTCGTTGCGCACCTGGTAACCGTGCGCCCGCCCGTGCTGGCGCACGGCCCCCAGAACCAACAGCCGGATCGCCGACATCGTCTCCTCGCATCCTTCGCTCTCGCGCTGCCACCAGCCTAGCCGATCAGCTATTCAATTTTGATTACTGCTGCGGCGCGCCGTACGCTCCCGGCATGGCCGAGACTGTGATTCCGATCCTCCCGTGCCCCTCCATCGACGGACTCCTCGACTTCTACAAGGCCCTCGGGTTCGAGGTGACCTCGTACCAGACCGCCCCGAACCCGTTCTGCGCCGTCCGCCTGCGCGGCATCGAGCTGCAGTTCTTCGGGATGAAGGCCCACGACCCGTCCACCTCGTACAGCACCTGCTACGTGCTGACCGACGACGTGGACGGGCTCTACTCGTCCTTCCGGACGGGCCTGAAGGCCGCGTTCGGCAAGGTGCCGACGCGCGGCCTGCCGCGGATCGGGGCGCTGAAGGACATGGCGTACGGCGTACGGCAGTTCCTGATGACCGACCCCGGCGGCAACTGCATACGGATCGGCCAGCCGATCGCGGACAGCTTCGACTACCCGCCCGTCCCGAAGGAGCGCTACGCGCGGGCCCTCCACCAGGCCACGCTGCTCGGCGAGTCCAAGGGGGACCACACCGCGGCGGCCCGGATCATCGACCGGGCCCTGGAGTACGGGTCGGGTGACGACGCCGGGCCAGACCCGCTCCAGCTCGTACGGCTCCTCCTGCTGCGCGCCGAGATGGCTGCCCAGTTGGACGGCTTGCCCGCGGCCGCCCCTGGCTCGACCGCGCGGACTCGGTCGAACTCGCCGCCTCCGACCGGGAGTCCGCGCGCGACGCGCTGCGCCGGGCGGCGGACCTGCGGGCCGGAGAGGACTGAGGTCAGCCCTGCGCCGTCCGCTCCTCGTCGACCAGCGTGAAGGCCGTCTTGCCGTCCAGGGACTCGCGGATCACGTCCGCGTGCCCGGCGTGCCGGGCGGTCTCCTCGATCAGGTGCAGCAGGAGCCAGCGCATCGACTGCACCGCGTTCGGCGGGTACCAGGGCGCCTCGGGCAGCGGGAAGGTGGCGTTCAGGTCCGGCAGCGCGCGGACGAACTCCTCGGTCTTACGGGCCACCTCGTCCCAGAAGGCGAGCGTCGACTCGACGGTCTCCTCGCCCTCCAGCTGGAAGCTCAGGTGCCAGGTGTTCATGTCCCGCTCGATGGAGTGAGGCTTCTCCTGGGCGGTCTCCACCCAGCCCTGCTCGACCTCCGCGACATGCTTGATCAGGCCGGACAGGGACAGTTCGCTGGCGGACGGCTTCCGCGCGGCCTGTTCGTCGGTGAGACCGAGCACGGACCGGCGCAGGCCGCCGCGCTGCGCCTCCAGGAAGGCCAGGAGCGCGCCGCGCTCGTCACCGTGGGCTTCGGCCGGAACGTGAGTGGGCATGGGGTCCGCCTTTCGTGGGGGCCGCGGCGCTGGTGCCGCGGCCCGACACGAAGAACTTATGAAGCGTTGAGGACAGGTACTGTCCTCAACCTGCCGCCGACCGGAAAAATCCCCGGCGGGGCCGGCAGCGGACGGCTGGGACGGAGCCCGCGGCGGACGGCTGGAGCGACCCCGCCGCGGACGACTAGAACGGGAATCGCGACCGGCCGTGCTGGATGGAGATCCACTTGGTGGTGGTGAAGGCCTCCACCATCGCGTCACCGTTCAGCCGCCCCAGCCCGGACGCCTTCTCGCCGCCGAAGGGCACGATCGGCTCGTCGTGCACCGTGCCGTCATTGATGTGGATCATGCCGGTCTCGACGCGCTTGGCGAACCGCACGCCCCGCTCGATGTCGGCGGTGTGCACCGCGCCGCTGAGCCCGTACGGCGAGGCGTTGGTGATCCGTACGGCCTCGTCGTCACCGTCGAACGGCACCAGCGCCACCACCGGCCCGAAGATCTCCTGGGTGAGCGCCACGGAGCCCTCCGGCAGCCCGGCCAGCACGGTCGGCGCGACCAGGGTGCCGCGCACGGCGCCGCGCACGAGCGCGGTGCCGCCCTCGGCGACGGCGCGGTCCACCACCGCGGCGACGGCCTCCGCCTGCCCCTCGTTGATCAGCGGGCCGATGTGGGTGGCCGGGTCGCTCGGGTCGCCGACCTTCAGGGTCTTGACCTTGGCGACGAACTTCTCGGTGAACTCCTGCTCCACCGCCCGGTCGACCAGCACCCGGTTGGCGGCCATGCAGACCTGACCCTGGTGCACGAAGCGGCTGAAGACGGCGGCGTCCACCGCGTAGTCGATGTCGGCGTCGTCCAGGACGACCAGCGCGCTGTTGCCGCCCAGTTCCAGGATCGTGCGCTTGAAGTGGGAGGCGGCGACGGTCGCGACATGGCGGCCGACCTTCTCGGAGCCGGTGAAGGAGATCACCTTCGGCACCGGGTGTTCGATGAGCGCGTCACCGATCTCCGCGATGTCGGTGACCACGACGTTCAGCAGGCCCGGGGGCAGCCCGGCCTCCTCGAAGACCTTGGCGACCAGGCCGCCGCCGCAGACCGGGGTGTTCTGGTGGGGCTTGAGGACCACGGCGTTGCCGAGGGCGAGCGCGGGCGCCACCGATTTGACCGACAGCAGGAAGGGGAAGTTGAAGGGGCTGATGACGCCCACGACACCGACCGGGAGCCGGTAGAGCCGGTTCTCCTTGCCGTCCACCGGGGACGGCAATATGCGGCCCTCGGCGCGCAGCGACAACTGGATCGCCTCGCGCAGGAATTCCCGTACGAGGTGGAGTTCGAAAGCCACCTTGGCGTGGGTGCCGCCGACTTCGGCGGTGATCGCGGCACCCAGTTCCTGTTCCCGGTCGTCGATGATCCGCAGGGCGCGTTCGAAGACCAGCCGGCGGGTGTACGGGTTGGTGGCCCCCACTCCCCCTGTGCGCGTTCGGCGGCCCGGTAGGCCTGGTCGATCTCGTCGACCGTGGCCACGGTGACGGACGCCAGCTTCTCCCCGTCGTAGGGATTGAAATCGACGATGTCCCACGAGCCGCTTCCGGCCCGCCATTCGCCGCCGATGTACTGGTACGCCAACTCGTCGAAGTAGGACATGTGAAATCCCAATCTGGAGGACAGGGCGCCGGTCACAGCGTCCCGGCCAGGGGGTGCTGACTCCTGATGGGAACTCATGCTACCTACGGGTTAAGTCAGTTGGAGTAGACCACGTATCAAGTCTCTGGTCTCGGCCGGATTAGGGCTGTCCTCCTGAAGGCGGTCCATCACCCGCGCGTACTGGGCAACTTCGTCGCCCTTGTCGAGATAGAGCGCGCTGGTCAGCTGTTCCAGGTACACGACGTCGGGCAGGCCGGGCTCCGGGAAGCCGAGCGTGGTGAACGCGCCGCTCTCCCCGCGTGCCCGCCGAAGCTGAACGGCATCACCTGCAAGCGCACATTCGGCCGCTCGGACAGTTCGATCAGGTGCCGCAGCTGCCCGCGCATCACCTCCCGGTCGCCGTACGGGCGGCGCAGCGCCGCCTCGTCGAGCACGCAGTGGAACTCCGGCGGGCGCTCCGCCAGCAGCAACTTCTGCCGCTCCAGGCGCAGCGCGACCCGGCGGTCGATCTCCGCCGGGCTTGCTCCCGGCATGCCGCGGCGGACGACCGCGTGCGCGTACTCCTGCGTTTGCAGAAGCCCGTGCACGAACTGCACCTCGTAGGCGCGGATGAGGGAAGCGGCCCCTTCCAGCCCCACATATGTCTGGAACCAGCCGGGCAGCACGTCGCCGTAACTGTGCCACCAGCCCGCGACGTTGGCCTCGCGGGCCAGCACCAGCAGCGCCTCGCGCTCCTGCGGATCGTTCACGCCGTACAGCGTGAGCAGGTCTTCCACGTCCCGTGCCTTGAAGCTGACCCGGCCCAGTTCCATCCGGCTGATCTTCGACTCGGACGCACGGATGGAGTAGCCGGCCGCCTCGCGGGTGATCCCGCGGGATTCACGCAGCCTGCGGAGCTGTGCCCCCAGCAGGATGCGCCGCACCACGGACCCGCTCGATTCGCTTGCGGACACCTTTGTGACCCTCCCATGGCCCACCCCGTCCAACTGTGGCCCGCAGTCTGCCACGTCCGGGCTTCGTTGCGTGCTCATCCGGTTACGGATGTGGGAGGTCCGGGCGGGCCCTCCACAAGAACACGTAGGAAGAAATACGCGTGAAGTGGCACGGCCGCTCCCAAACAGGGCGCGTGCACGTGCATCTGCCCTTGCATCTGGCGTGCGCATTGGGAACCATGGACAGCGCGCACATGCACGCTCGGGAAAGATCCGCCAGACCGTCGGATCCGGCTGCCCGGCCGGGGTCATGACGTCCGCGAACGCCAGGAGTGCCTCGCATGGGGACCAAGGTTTTGACCATGCTCCAGCCGCTATGGCAGGGCTTTCCTCCTGTCGACCCCCTGGCCGTCTCCGGATCCGTGTCCTACTCGCTGGCCCCCCGCTACGAATCGGTGCGCGGCGCACGGCAGTTCACCAGCGAGACCCTGCACCGGTGGGACCTGGAGGAGATCTTCGACAGCGTCGCCCTGGTCGTCTCCGAACTGGTCACCAACGCACTGCGGCACGCCTCCACGGCCGGCGCCCCCGGCCCGCACGAGCCCGCGCCCGCCGCGTACGAGCCTCTTCCCGACGCGGACGCGCCGCCCACCCGGCTGCACCTGATGCGGTGGTCGTCGCGGCTGGTGTGCGCGGTACGCGACTCCAGCGACGCGTCCCCGGAGGCCGCCACGGCCGACACCGGCGCGGAGTCGGGACGCGGCCTGTACCTGGTCGACTCCTTCAGCGACGGCTGGGGCTGGCACCCGCTGGCCGGCGCACCGCACGGAAAGATCGTGTGGGCGCAGTTCCGGCTGCCGTGAGCGGCGGAGGCTCCGGGGCCTCGGGGGCACGGGGCCCGGGGGCCACGGAGCCTCCGCCGGCCTGCCCGGACGGCCGGGACCGTCCGGGCAGGCGCGCAGCCGGGACCGTACGGACGGGCGGAACGGCGCGGCCGGGACCGGAACGCCCGGACCCGGTTCGGCCGCTACCGGTACCGGCCATTCCCGATTCAGGCCATACCGGTCAGTCCCGGACCAAGTGGTCGAACTCGCCGTCCTTGACGCCCGCGATCATCGCCTCGACCTCGGCCGGCGTGTAGACGAGCGCCGGACCCTCCGGGAACCGGGAGTTGCGTACGGCGATCTCCCCGCCCGGCAGCCGCGCGAACTCCACGCAGGACCCCTGCGAGTTGCTGTGCCGGCTCTTCTGCCAGGTCACACCGTGGAGATCCGTTGCGGCCATGCCGTTGTATGCGTCGGGCACAGGTGTCTCCCGGGGGATGCGGTGGTCAGCGGTGACGGGTCGTGGCGCGCTGAGCGGTCGGTGATGGGCTGTCAGCAGCAGTGCGCACAGCGGGACCGGTGTCAACTGCAACTGATGGGGATCATAGCTGCGTTCATATGCCGATGCATGGTCGGATGCACGTGCACGACGGCCCGTGGCGCACCCGTCACAGCTCGTCGAACTCCATGCTCACGGGACGTATCAGCGGACGACAGGGTTCCCCGGAACAAGAGAACCGGCCTTCCGCAACACCGCGCGGTGTCGTGGAAGGCCGGCAGCGGAACGGACTTCTCCGTAAGCAGCGGCAACCCGGCGAACAGCCGGTGGGTCGCCGCGCGGTCCTCACTTCGACGTGTACGGCAGCAGAGCCATCTCCCGGGCGTTCTTGATCGCGCGGGCCAGCTGCCGCTGCTGCTGCGCGCTCACCCTGGTGACCCGGCGGCTGCGGATCTTCCCGCGGTCGGAGATGAACTTCCGCAGCAGGTCGGTGTCCTTGTAGTCGATGTAGGTGATCCTCGCCGCGTCCAGCGGATTGGGACGGGGCGCGGTCTTCTTGCGGGGGTCGTGGCGACGGGGCATCGGTGCTCCTGAGGGCGGTACGGGTCGGGCTCGGCCCGAGGCGAAGGGCCGGCGGCAGCGGGGCGGGGCAGAGGACGTTACGGAACGGGATCGAGGAGTTCGTCGAACGCGGGGGTCAGCCGCTTCCACGCCCCCGGCCCGCCCGCGTACTCCTCGTCCGTGAGCAGGCAGGACTCCAGCAGCGACGTCAGCCCGTCGCGATCCAGCCCCGGCGAGGTGAAGACCAGGTGCTGCGCGCGGTCCCCGTGCTCGGGGTGCCAGTCCAGGGCGGCCGCGGCACGGCGTACCGGCGGCACCAGGTCCCAGGCGGCGTCCGGCAGCGCGGCCAGCCACGGCCCGGCGCTCTCGACGCACAGAGCGCCGCCCGCCGCGTCCCAGGCCAGCAGCGTGTCCGGCCGGTCCGCCAGCCAGAACCGGCCACGGCTGCGGGCCGCCACGCAGGTCAGGTCCTCCAGCGCCGCGTACAGCCGGGCCGGGTGGAAGGGCCGGGTACGGTGCCAGACGAGCGTCCCGACGCCGTCCGCGTCGGCCTCCTGGGGCAGCAGCGCGCACGCCGGGTGCTGCCGCGCGGCGGCCGCCTCCACGTCGAACCCGGCGAGGGCCGCCGCGGCCAGCTCACCCGGGTTGTCGACGTCCACGAGCCGCGCCGTCGGATGCAGTTGGGCGAGCAGCGCCAGGTCGGCGGCGTCGCCCTCCTCCTCGCCCGGCACCAGGGCGAGCACCGGCGGGTACTCCAGCTGCCGGGCCCAGGTGTCCGCGACGGTCCGCTGGTCGGAGGCGGCCGCGGCGAGCCCGGCCTCGGCCAGGTCGTCGCCGCAGCCCAGGTACGGAAGCAGCAGCGCCGGATCGACGGCGGTGAGCACGCCGGTCAGCGCGAGGTCCTCGCCGCCGCAGGCGGTGACGACCTCGGCCATGGCCTTGGGCTCCACGGAGTCCCACAGTTCGACGACGGCCAGCCGGCAGGTACGTCCGGCGGCCAGCCGCTCCAGCTCGGGGACCAGGTCCTCGCGGAGCGCGCAGCAGGCGCAGTCGTTGACCAGCGGCGCCTCGCCCGTGTCGAGCACCCCGCCGGCGTCCCGCACGGTCCGGCGAACCGTTCCTTCAGCGGCGGAGGCGAGATCGTGGTGGAGTGCGACGCTGCCGGGTACGGCGTGCAGCAACCGCTCCACGGTGGTCCGGCGGGCGTCCGAGTGCAGCCCGCCGACGATCACCACGGACAGCCGGTCCGCGCCGCCGCCTCCGAGGCCGGCGGCGTCCCCCGCGACGGGCCGCCCATCAGCGGGCCCCGCGCTTCCCGTACCGGCGCTCGAACCGCTCGACGCGGCCCGCGGTGTCCAGCACCCGCGCCGTCCCCGTGTAGAAGGGGTGGCTCGCCGAGGAGATCTCGACATCGATGACCGGGTAGGTGTTGCCGTCCTCCCACTCGATCGTCTTGTCGCTGATGGCGGTCGACCGGGTCAGGAAGGCGTGGCCGGCGGCCCGGTCACGGAAGACGACGGGACCGTACGGCGGGTGGATTCCAGGCTTCATGACGCTGCTCAGCGCTCCTCTCGGAAGTCGACGTGGCGGCCGGCGACCGGGTCGTACTTCTTCAGCACCAGCCGGTCGGGGTTGTTCCGGCGGTTCTTGCGGGTGACGTAGGTGTAGCCGGTGCCGGCCGTGGACCGGAGCTTGATCACGGGGCGTAGTTCGTTGCGGGCCATGGGCGCTACTATACAGAAATGGTTTCCATTTTCATTAGGAGGTGCTGACCTTGTCCGCCCACTGCCAGCTCACCGGCCGCAGCCCCGGCTTCGGCAAATCCGTCTCGCACTCGCACCGCCGCACGTCCCGGCGCTTCGACCCCAACATCCAGCGCAAGCGCTACTGGCTGGCGAGCGAGGGCCGGCACGTCCGCCTCACGCTCAGCGCGAAGGGGATCAAGACCGTGGACACGATCGGGATCGAGGCGGCCGTCGCCCGCATCCGCGCACGAGGGGAGAAGGTCTGATGGCCAAGAAGAGCAAGATCGCGAAGAACGAGAAGCGGCGCGCGACGGTGGCCCGTTACGCCGCCCGGCGGGCCCTGCTGAAGTCCGTCATCCGCAATCCGCACACCCCGGAGCAGGAGCGGCTGGCCGCCCACCGCGAACTTGCCCGCCAGCCGCGCGACGCGAGCGCCACCCGCGTACGCAACCGCGACAGCGTCGACGGCCGGCCGCGCGGCTACTTCCGCGCCTTCGGCCTCTCCCGGGTCAAGCTCCGCGAACAGGCGCACGCGGGGTTCCTGCCGGGGGTCCGGAAGTCGAGCTGGTAGGGGACGGGGGAGGCGGCCCGCCCTGTTCGCGGAACCCGACGCTGTTGGCGAATTGACTGCGTGTGACCTTGTCGGCCCCCGAGACTTGTTCTCGGGGGCCGACGTCGTGCGTGTGGAGGTCGGCGGTGTCGTTGCGGGCGGGGAAGCCGCGGGAGGTTCCGGCGGAGACAGTGCGGGTGGCCCGGGCGGCCTTCCCGAAGGGGAGCCTGGCGATCCGGGTTCGGGACGAGTTGGGAACGCTGTTTTGTGACGAGGAGTTCGCGGGGCTGTTTCCCGCGCGGGGCAAACCTGCCTGGTCACCTGGCCGACTCGCGTTCGTGCTGGTGTGGCAGTTCGTGGAGGGGCTGACTGACCGGCAGGCCGCGGAGGCGGTGCGGGCGAGGATCGACGTCAAGTACGCACTCGGGCTTGAACTCGGTGACCCGGGGTTCGACCACTCGGTGCTCTCGGAGTTCAGGGACCGTTTGATCGCCGCCGAGGCCGGGCGGCAGGTCCTGGACGGGATCTTGGACGCGGCCCGAGGGCGCGGGCTGATCAAACCCGGCGGCCGGGCCAGGACCGACTCCACGCACGTGCATGGTGCGGCCCGCGAGCTGAACTGGCTGGAGCACGTCGCGGAGACACTGCGGTCCGCACTGAACGCGCTGGCCGAGGCTGACCCCGAGTGGCTGGTGGAGGTGGCAGAGCCGGACTGGTTCCACCACTACGCCACTCGGGCGGAGGAATCACGCTTCCCTCAGGCCCGATCCCAGAGAACCGGGGTCGGCCTGCGCATCGGGGCAGACGGGATGCACCTGCTGCAGGCCGTGGTCCGTGCAGACGGGGCCGACTGGCTGCGTGTGCTGCCGGAGGTGGAGGCCCTGCGGCAGATCTGGGTCCAGCACTTCCACCTGGTGGAGGGAGAGGTGGCCCGCCGAGGCTCAAAAGACCGCCCGCCAGGCGCTCTGCGCCTGGTGGGCCCCTATGACATCGAGGCGCGCTGCGGCCGGAAGAACGACACCCGTTGGGACGGCTACAAGGTCCACCTGACCGAGACCTGCGAGCCGGACGCCGTGCACCTGATCACGAACGTGGTCACCACCGCCGGAGCGGTATCCGACGACCGGATGGCCGCCGTCGTCCACAACGGCCTTGCCGCGCGCGGCCTGCTGCCCGCAGAACACTGGGTGGACGCCGGTTACGCCAACGCTCTCGCGCTGGCCGCGGCACACCGGGACCACGGCGTCGCGCTGCACGGCCCCCTCAAGGCGGTGACCTCGGCCCAGTCCCAGGGCGAAGCTACCTACGGTCAGGACGCCTTCGCCATCGACTGGGATCAGCATCAGGTGACCTGCCCCAACGGCAAGACCGCCACAAGCTGGCGGGACGCTCGCTCCCAGGCTGGGCTCCCCGTGATCCGCGTGCAGTTCCCCTTGCACGACTGCCGGACCTGCACCATGCGAGCTGATTGCCTCGGCTCCACCAACCGACGCTATCGCGAGCTCACGCTGCGGCCCGAAACCGAGTACGAAGCCCTTCGACAGGCTAGAGCCCTCCAGCAAACCGATGAGTGGAAGGAGAGGTACAAGATCCGCGCTGGAGTCGAAGGCACCATCTCCCAGGGAGTCCTGCGCTGTGACCTGCGCAGATCCCGCTACCGGGGCCTGGCCAAGACCAGCCTCCAACACCAGCTCACCGGCGCTGCAATCAACCTCGCCCGCATCGACGCCCACCTCACCGGAACGCCCAGGGCCCGCACCCGCACCAGCCACTTCGCAGCACTTCGCCCCGCCGAACCAGTCGACGGGGCGAAGCAACACAGCCCGAATTAACCAACAGCGTCTGTTCGCGGAACCCGGGGCGGGCCGTCCCGTCAGCTCAGAACTGGGTGGTGTCGAGATCGGAATTGAGAGGGTCCGGCAGGGAGATGACCTTCTCTGCCAGGTCGATCTCGCTCACGCTCAGATACTGGTCGCCGGAGGGTTCCGCACACAGGGTGGCGAGGTCGGCGGCGCGGTCGATCAACAGGTAACAGGGGATACCGGCACGGGCGTACCCGCGCAGCTTCTTGATCCGGTCGTCCCCCGCCGTCGAGGACGAGAGCACCTCGACGACCAGCATGACCGGCGAGGGGTCGTGGAAGCCGATGTCGTCGTCGAAGCTGCCCTTCGGGGCGACCGCCAGGTCGGGAATCACCTTCCCGGTGGGCGAGCCTCCTGGAACGGAGAGTCCGATGTTCGTGTAGCGCCCCAGGTCCTTACGGTGATCCCGCACCTGCCCCGAGAGTTCCGACACGATCTCTTCGTGCCTGCCTACGGGAGGTGGTACCACGTGGATTTCCCCTTCGATCAGCTCCACGCGCCACCCCTTGGGGGCTGCCGCGCTCAACGCTTCGAAGGCATCCTCGGCCGATGCGGATGCACGCTCATCGGCGGCCCACGGTTCGGGTTCCGGAACGGTCGGTGCCACGGTGGACCTCCTTCGTGCGGAGCGACCCTGCCACCTTAGGCGACCGTCACACAGGCGTTCAGGTGACCTTTCATCCGTTCGAGCACACGAACGCATCCTGGGGGTCAGCTATCCCCGCCCTCGTCGATCAGGCGCCGCACCTCGCGGTCGATGAGGCCGAGGCGGGCCTCCGCGACCAGGGGGACCGCGCGGCGCTGGCGGCGGGCCTCGGACAGGTCGATGTCCACCGTGACCAGCGCGGTCTCCCACTTCGGGGCCTGGGCCACCACCGTGCCACGCGGGTCCACCACCCGGGAGCCGCCCCAGAAGGCCGCGCCGTGCTCGTTGCCCACGCGGTTGACGAAGACGATCCAGCACTGGAGCATCCGCGCCGTGTAGGAGAGCAGCGTGTCCCAGTACGAGCCGGTGTCCATCGCCTCCGGATCGAGGCTGGCGGCGCTGTTGGTGGGGACGAACAGCACCTCGGCGCCGTCCTGCACCGCGATCCAGGGCAGCACCGGCTGCCAGGCGTCGTTGCAGACCAGCGTCGCGCCGCGGCCGCCGCTGGGGGACTTCGACAGGCCGTACGCGCGCAGCGACTGGCCCGGGCTGACGTGCTTGCGCTCCTCCCAGGAGAGGTAGTTCGGGAGGTAGAGCTTGCGGTGCGCGTGCAGCAGCGTGCCGCCGGCGTAGTAGGCGGCCGTGTTGTAGGCGCGCAGGACCGTGTGCTCGTGGAAGCCCACGAGCACGTCCGGACCGAGCAGGCTCAGGTCCCGCAGCCGTGGGTCCTGCGCCTCGACCGAGACGTCCCGGGACAGGGCACCCAGGTGGTAGCCGTGCAGGCTCAGTTCGGGGAAGACGACCAGATCGGCGCCTTGTTCGGCGGATTTCTCGACCTCTTCGCGCGCGGTGGCGAGGTTCGCGTCGACCTCGCCCAGCGCGCAGTCCGTCTGTGCCAGCGCCACCCGCATGCCCGCACCTCGCTCCGTCGGCCGTCGCGCCCGCCGGGACGGCGTGTGGCGAGCGGTACGCCCGCCTTGCACACGGTTTGTGGCGTTACGAGCGGTACGTAGTCATGCTGACAGAGGATGCGGGCGCGGGCCTGTTCGGCGGCAGGCCCGGCCCCCGGACCGGCGCGTCAGTACATCAGTGCATCAGGCGCTTCAGGCGTGGCCAGTCGGCTCAGGCTCATCGGCCGCCTCAGGCGCGGAGGAACTCCTCCATCCTGGTGGCCAGCGCCACCGGCGTCTCGTGCATCGGGTAATGCCCCGATCCCTCGATCGTGACGATCTCGGCCTGCGGGTACCACCGCTGCCAGGTCTCCCGCATCAGATCGGCGGTCAGCGCGAGGTCGTACGCGCCGACGATCACCCGTACGGGGACGGAGTACCGCTTCGCCGCGTCCGCGACCGCCTCCGAGAGGTCGAGTAGCTGCCAGCTGGCCAGATAGGCCGCGTGCGCCTCCTGGCGGGAGATGTCGAGCGAGTGGCGCACCATGCGGTCCAGCCAGACGGGGCTCGCCCGGTGGCCCGTGACCAGGTCGATGATGGCGCGCCGCTTGGCCGGGTCCGCCGAGGCCCCGTAGAACAGCTCGTGCGTCGCGTCGTCCATCGGGTACGCCCCGGCGGGAACCGGCGCCAGGCCGAGCATCCGGTTCACCCGTTGGGGCGCACGGACCAGCACCTGCTGCATCGCCTTGGCGCCCATCGAATGGCCCACCAGGGAGAACCGCTCCCAGCCGAGCTGGTCGGCGAGGGCCAGCACGTCGCCGGCGATCTCCGGCAGGTCGAAGCGGCCCGGTACGTACTTGCGGTCGCCGTAGCCGCGGCAGTCGAGGAAGGCGTACGTGAAGGCGGTCCGGTCCAGGAAGTCCAGGACGGAACCCCAGCCGGCCGAGGTGCCGAACCAGTCGTGGAGAACGATCACCGGATGCGGTCCTGAACCGATGGCGCGGTGCGCGATGGCCATACGGGCGACTCCCTTGTCTGCCGTCTTGTCTGCCGTCTTGTCCGCCGTGGGCGGGGATGCCGGTGCGGGGTGCGTGACCTGGGTCGGCGCGCGCATTCTCCCCTTTGCCGGGTGGGTCGGGTAGGGGAGACAACCGGCCAACGACGGTGTTGACGGCGTGCCTTGACGGGAGGGCGGAGAGGCGGCGGGCGGGGCCGTTGTCGGTGGCGTGGTGTGCAATGGGGACATGAACGGGGATGTGCGGGTGAGTCACGAGCAGGTGCCTGGCCTGGCCCGGCGGCCCCCGGCGGCGTTCGACGCGTGGCTGCTGCGCGGGGCCCCCGGAAAGGGGTGCTGCGGGGCTGGTTCGAGGCATCCCGGCACCTCCGACGCACGCCTGATCCCGCCCGCCCGCCGCGCGAAGGGTGGTCAGGGGGTGCGCGCTGCGGGACGTGATGCGCGGGGCGGGCTTCGGTCGTCGGCCTTCGGAGCCCCGGGCGGCCTCAGGGGAACCCGACAAAAAGTCTGGAATGGGAAAATACACGTATGCGGTGGGTGGTCGGGGGAACGGGTGACGGGCGGGTGGCGGCGTGTGCCGTGGACGCGGCCGGGCGCCCGGTGGGGGTGCCGGTGCGGGCGGCGAGCGTGGCGGAGGCCGTACGCGCGTGCCCGGACGCGGAGCGGTGGGTGTGGCGCTCGACCGCGAAGACGTACCGGAAGCTGCTCGCGGCAGGCGTCCGCGTCGAGCGGTGCTACGACGTCGAGGCGGCCGAGGCGCTGCTGATCGGGCACGAGGAGGGCCAGTCGGGCCAGCCGCGGTCGCTGGCCGCGGCGTGGGCGCGGCGGCACCGGCTGCCGGTGCCCGACGACCCGCCGGTGCGCGGCGCGGAGACCCAGCCGTCGCTGTTCGAGCCGGGTCCGGTGCCGCTGCCGCCGGGGGTGGACGAGTTCACGGCGTTGCTGGAGGTGTACGCGGGGCAGCTGGAGCGTACGGAGCGGGCCGAGCACCCGGGCCGGATGCGGCTGCTGCTGGCCGCGGAGTCGGCCGGGACGCTCGTGGCCGCGGAGATGCGGCGGGCCGGGCTGCCGTGGCGGGCGGACGTGCACCGGGAGCTGCTGGACGAGCTGCTCGGCGAGCGCTATCCGGGCGGTCTGGAGCCGCGCCGGATGGCGGAGCTGGCGGAGGAGGTCTCGCGGGCGTTCGGGGAGGGCGTACGGGTGCGCCCGGATCTGCCGGGTGAGATCGTCAAGGCGTTCGCCGGTGCCGGGATCGCGCTGCGTTCGACCCGTAAGTGGGAGTTGCAGGAGATCCGGCACCCGGCGGTGGCGCCGCTGCTGGAGTACAAGCGTCTGTACCGGCTGCACACGGCGCACGGCTGGGCGTGGTTGCAGCAGTGGGTGCACGAGGGCCGGTTCCGCCCGGAGTATCTGCCCGGGGGACGGTCTCGGGCCGCTGGACGACCAACGGCGGCGGCGCCCTCCAGATCCCGAAGGTGGTCCGCAGGGCTGTCGTGGCCGATCCGGGCTGGCGGCTGGTGGTCGCGGACGCCGAGCAGATGGAACCGCGGGTGCTGGCGGCGGTCTCCCGGGACCGGGGGCTGATGGAGGTGGCGGGCAGCGGCCGCGACCTGTACGCGGACCTGGCGGCGCGGGCCTTCGGGGGCGACCGGGCGCAGGCGAAGCTGGGGCTGCTGGGCGCCATTTACGGCCAGACGTCCGGGGACGCCCTCAAGCACATGGCGGACCTGCGGCGGCGCTATCCGGACGCGGTGGAGTACGTGGACGTGGCCGCCCGCGCGGGCGAGGAGGGCCGGCTCGTACGGACGTGGCTGGGGCGTACGTGCCCGCCGGCGTCCGTGGCGCCGCCCGACGAGGCGGGGCTGCCGCAGGAGGAGGACGTTCCGGCGTACGGCGGTACGGCGAGCGCCCGGGCCCGTGGCCGGTTCACCCGTAACTTCGTGGTGCAGGGCAGTGCCGCCGACTGGGCGCTGCTGATGCTGGCCGCGCTGCGCCGGTCGCTGGCGCCGCTCCGGGCGGAGCTGGTCTTCTTCCAGCACGACGAGGTGATCGTGCACGCTCCCGAGGAGGAGGCCGGGACGGTGGCGGAGGCCGTCGCGGAGGCCGCCGAGCTGGCGGGGCGCACGGCGTTCGGCGCGACGCCGGTGCGGTTCCCGTTCAGTACGGCGGTGGTGGAGTGTTACGCCGATGCGAAGTGAGGCGGCGGGGTAGACGGGAGGGTGGAGGGCGGAGAGGGCGCCCCGAGAGGGAGGAGAGTGAGGGCCTGCTGTGCATGTCGACCCTGAGCTTGCGCCCGTTCTGGAGCAGTTGCCTCCGCTTCTCGACCCGTACGCCGACATCGAAGGCACCCGCACCGGGATGCACACCCTCGCCCGCCACTTCCCCGCGGACCGCGACGGGGTGACGAGCGAGCGGTTCGCGGTGCCGCGGCCGGACGGTTCGCGGCTGGCCGTGGAGGTCTACCGGCCGGTGGACGCGCCGGGCCCGCTGCCCGCGGTGCTGCACTTCCACGGTGGCGGTTACACGTTCGGGCAGGCGCCGCCCGGTGAGGACCGTACGGCGATCGGGCTGGTCCGCGAGGTGCGCTCCGCGGTGGTCTCGGTGGAGTACCGCCTCGCCCCGGAGCACCCGTGCCCGGCGGCGGTCGAGGACTGCTACCTCGCCCTGGAGTGGACCGCCGGGCAGGCCGCGGCGCTCGGCGTCGATGCCGCGCGCCTCGCGGTCGGCGGGCAGTCCGCCGGGGGCGGGCTCGCCGCCGCCGTCGCGCTGATGGCGCGGGACCGGGGCGGCCCGGCCCTCGTCCACCAGTCGCTGGTCGTACCCGACCTGGACGACACGGCGGGTACCGGTCCGACGCCCGCGGACGGCGACCCGCGCCTGCCGGACGGCGCGTTCATCCAGCAGGGCTGGCGGCACTACGCGCCGAAGGGGGCGGCCGCGTACCCGTACGCGGCCGCGGCCCGCGCCACCGATCTGCGCGGCCTGCCCGCCGCCTGCGTCGTCGTCTGCGGACTCGACCCGCTGCGCGACACCGGTCTCGCCTACGCCCGCCGGCTGGCGGACGCCGGGGTGCGGGTCGCACTGCACCACGTACCGGGGGCCTGGCACGGTTTCGAGATGTTCGCGCCGGACTCCCGCCTCGCGCGGCAGACGACGGCCCGCTGGACGGGCCTGCTGCGCGCCGCGCTCCACGGCGGCCGCGAACCGTTCAGCCGGACGCCGTCGCCACCAGCCCCCGCGTGATCCGCACCATCGCGGCGACCAGCACCTCCCGCGGCTTCTCCGGCCTGTCCAGCCACCACAGCGCCAGCCCGTACAGGGAACTGCGGATCGCCTCGCCCAGCGGCTCCAGTTCGGCCTCGGGCAGGCCCGGTACGTACGCGCGCAGCAGCGCTACGTCGGTGGCGCGCTGACGGCGCTGCAGTTCGCGGTGGAAGTCCTGCACCTCGGGGTCGCCGGTGGTGTCGCGGAACATCATGCGCCAGGTGTACGGGTGGGTCTGCACATGACCGAACCAGGCGTCGTACATCGCCGCCAAGCGGGTGGGCAGGTCGCCCTCACCGTGCAGGAGGCGCTCGATGGGCGCGGCGGCCAGTTCGTCGCGGTGCCGCTCCAGGAGGGCGAGGTGGAGTTCCTTCTTGGAGTCGAAGTGGCGGTAGAGCATCGGCTTGCTCAGGCCCGCCTCGGCGGCGATGTCCCCGATGGTGGTGCCGGCGTAACCGCGTTCGGCGAAGAGGCGGGCGGCGGTGTCCTCGATGTGCGCGCGGGCCTCGGCCCGGGCGGCACGGGTGCGAGCGATGTGGCTCATGGTTTGCCTCTCGCCTTCGCGGGGCCGTCGGTGGATACTAACGGTACTGCTCGGTGTACCAAAAAGTATACGCGTGAGTAACCATGCCTGAGGGGACTTCGGCCGCACATCCGGCGCCGACGCCCCGGAACGGGGTTCGAGATGATCGTTTCCGTACATTTCGCCGACGTCGGCCTCCGCGCCGCCCGCGACGTCCTGCGGTCCCGCCCCCGTCCCGGCTCGTTGCCCGGGCTGCGGCACGCACAGACCGCGCTCACCGGCGACATCGCGGCCGGACTGCCGCGGCTGCGCCCCGGACGCGCCGCGCTGATCGCGTCCTGGGAGGACGACGACGCGCTGGACCGCTTCCTCGCGGACCATCCGCTGGCCCGGCACTTCGCCCCGGGCCGGCACGTCCGCCTCGAACCGCTCGGGGTACGGGGCGCCTGGTCCGGCATGGCTCTCGCCATCGCCCCCGACGCCCGCCCGGCGGACGACGACGAGCAGGTGGCCGTCCTCACGCTGGGCGAGACCCGGCTCCGGCGTCTGGGCCCGTTCCTGCGTGCCAACTCCCTGGCATCCGGGCGGGCCGCCGCCGACCCGGCCATGACCGCGTCGGTCGCGCTCGCCCGGCCGCCGCGCTTCGTCGGCACCTTCTCCCTGTGGAGCAGCCTGCGCGCGATGACGGCGTACGCCTACGGCGACCGGCGGCCCGAACACCGGGACACGGTCGCGGCGCACCGGGCCCGGCCGTTCCACCACGAAGCGGCGTTCGCCCGGTTCCGCCCCTACGCGGTGGCCGGAACCTTTGGCGGGCACCCGTCCTCCGGGGCGGCGGCCTCGGCGTGACCACGCCATAGACTCGGCGGACAGCCGAGAACGTACGGAAAGGGATCAGCGTTGGCCGACACCGGAGGGACTCCAGACGCCTCGGCACCGGCCACGGCCCCGGCCGGGACACCGGCGCCCGCACCGGCCGCGGAGCCCGCGCCGGACGCGAAGAGCGGCCCGGCCCCCGCACCGGCGCCCGAGGCCAAGCTGGGCCCCAAGGACCGGCGCAAGCGGATCGCCGACCGGGTGCTGGCCGAAGGGCAGGTCAGCATCGAGGACCTGGTGCAGGAGCTGGGCGTCAGCCAGATGACCGTCCACCGTGACCTGGACTCCCTGGAGCACCAGGGCTGGCTGCGCAAGGTGCGCGGCGGGGCGACCGCCGCGCCCAACGCCCTGTTCGAGTCCAACGCGCGCTGGCGCGGCAACGAGCAGGTGGCGGCGAAGGAGGCGATCTGCGCGGCCGCGCTGGCCATCGCCGAGCCCGGCCAGGCCGTGATCATCGACGACTCCAGTACGGCGCTGCCGCTGGCCCGCTCGCTCGCCTCGCGCGGCGCGTACACGGTCATCACCAACTCGCTCCAGGTCATCAACGAGCTGGCCGAGGAGCCTGACATCCGGGTGATCGCCCTCGGCGGCGAGTACCACGCCGCCTTCAACGCCTTCCTCGGCATGTCCACGGCCGACATCGCCCGCAGCTTCCGCGCCGATGTCGCCTTCCTGTCCACCTCCGCCGTCGACAACGGCCACTGCTACCACCAGGCGCAGGAGAACGTGCTGGTCAAGCGGGCACTGATGGCCGCCGCGCGGCGCAAGGTGCTGCTGGTGGACCACTCCAAGTTCGGCCGCCAGGCGCTGTACGAGCTGGCGCCGCTGGCCGATTTCGACCTCGTCATCTCCGACGAGCAGCTTCCGCAGGAGGAGCGGGACGCGCTGCAATCGCTGGGAGTACGGTACGAGTTGGCGACGGAGGGGGCGCGTCGGGCGTGAGCGGCGAACGTACCGGAGGGGGCGCAGCGGGCGTGAGTGGCGGACAGGTACCGGGCAGCGGACAGCCGCCCGTAACGGCCGGCGGCTTCGAGCGGGTGAATCCGCCCGAGCTGTCGCCGCCGACGGGTTTCAGCCATGCCGTACGGGCCGCTCCCGGCACCATCGTGTTCCTGGCCGGCCAGACCGCGCTCGACGGGGCAGGACGCGTCGTCGGTGACGGCATCGTCGAGCAGTTCGAACGGGCGCTGACCAACCTGCTGGCCGCGGCGCGGGCCGCCGGCGCGGGCCCCGGCGACCTGGCCAAGCTGACCGTCTTCGCCGTGGACGTGGCCGACTACCGCCGCAACGCGGCCGCCGTCGGCCGGGTGTGGAAGCGGCTGGTCGGCACGGACTACCCGGCGATGGCGGTGATCGGCGCGACGCGGCTGTGGGACGAGGCGGCGCTGGTGGAGATCGAGGGGTTCGCGGTCGTCCGGTAGGGGCCGGTGGGGGCGCTGCCGGGCGCCCGCGCGGTCAGAGGTGCTGCCGGGCGCCGCACGCGTCGGACCGGTGGAGGTGCTGCCGGGGTGCCCGCACGGGTCAGGCCACCGGCGGTTCCCGGTGCAGTGCCACCAGGTCGGCCGCGTCCCGCGCGTCCAGTACGAGCCCGAAGTCCGTCTCCAGTACGGCCGGGATCTCCTCGGCCGGCACCTGCCGCACTTCGCGGGACCAGTCGGGGCGGGTCAGCGTCAGCTCCGTACCGATCAGGGCGCGCCGCAGGTCAGGGCCGGGCTGCTGGACCACCGTACGGCCGGTGAACGGCGAGCGCGGGTGGGTGGAGATGTAGTGGTTGAAGACGCCGTAGTCGGCCGGGTGACGGGCCTCCGGGCCGAACGCGTACAGGTCGAACCAGCCGTCCGCGTGCCGCGAGCGCAGCACCCAGGTGCCGTCCGCCGCCTCCCGCACCAGGCCGAACGTCCACCCGCCCTGCCGGACCTCGATGCCGTCGCGCAGCGGGACCGGCTCCAGCAGCGCCTCACCGCCGAAGCCCACGTCGGTGATCCAGTCCTCGCCGTCCAGCCGCACCTTGAGGAGGGCGTGGGTGACCGGCCGGATCTTGGTCTCCCCCATCCGGATGCGGGCGCCCAGCCCCGAGACCCGGAAGCCGAGGCGGTCCAGCGCGGCGGCGTACAGCAGGTTCTGCTCGTAGCAGTAGCCGCCGCGGCGGCGGCCGACCATCTTCTCCTGGAGGGACTTCAGGTCGAGCAGGACCGGCCGCCCCAGCACGATCTCCAGGTTCTCGAAGGCGAAGGCGGCGGCGTGCCGGGCGTGCAGCTCCCGCAGGGCGGCCGCCGTCGGCGCGCGCTCGCCCTCGTACCCGATCCGTGCGAGGTACGCGTCGAGGTCCAGCTGGTCCCCGCTCCAGGTGCTGTCGGTCATGCCGGTCCCTGCTCCTTCTGTGCCCCGGGCCACACCCCGGGGCGCCTGCTCACCTGCGGTCGGCGACGCGCCGCCCCTGCGACCTTACGAGACGGCTGGGGGCGGGGGTGGTGGGGGCGGGAGCGGTGGGGCGGGACCTTCCCGGCTACGCAGGTGGCACCCCGTTTCGCCGGATGCCGGATGCCGGATGCCGGATCCCGGTCAGACGATGACGCCGTCGAAGCCGTAAGCGGAAGCGACGCGCGCGTGGTTCCCCAGCGGCACGTCCCAGGCGAAGACCTCCATCCGGCGGCCGTGCACACCGCGCAGCCGGTGGACGGCGGCCACGTACTGCGCGTTCACCTTGGACAGCTGGGGGTTGATCTGGTCGACGTAGCGCGTGTACGAGGCGAGCGCGTTCAGCGGCGGATTGCCCAGGAACCCCGTACGGACATCCGGCGCCAGCCGGTGCACCGTCTGCATACTGCGGGCGCTGAAGCTCTGCACCACCAGCCGGCGGCGCACGTGCCCCCGGTCGAGCCAGCCCGCGCCCGCCAGCTCCTTGACGACGCGTGCCTCGATGCCGGGGTAGAGCTGCGGGCTCTTGATCTCCAGCAGCAGCCGCAGGTCGTGGTCCTCCATCCGCCGCAGGAACTCCGCGAGCGTCGGCACCCGTTCGCGCGCGAAGCGTCTGCCGAACCAGGTCCCGGCGTCCAGCCGCGCGATCTCGGCGGCCGTGAAGTCCCGCACCCGCCAGGGCGCCCGCTTGGGGAACACGCGCCGGGCGTCGGTGGTCCGCGCCAGCGTGGGGTCGTGCATCACCACCAGCTTCCCGTCCCGGGTCTGCTGCACGTCGTTCTCGACCCATTTGAAGCCCTGCCGGTCCGCCGCGTCCACGGCGGCGAGGGTGTTCTCCGGCGCCACCCGGGAAGCGCCCCGGTGCGCGACGACGACCGGTCCGGAGAGCCAGGGAATGTTCACGACATCGGCGAGCGGAGCCGTCACCCGGCCGGCGGTGCCCTGACTGGCCTGCGCGCTGCCCGCGCAGACCGGCGTCAGGCCCGCGACCAGCAGGGCGCATCCGGTGGCCGCCGCGATACGGAACGATCTCTGGTTCATCAGGGCCTCCCGGGCACGCCCACCGCAGACAGCAACGACTGCGACAGCCTTGCCCCGATATGCCCTTAAGCATTCAAGACTGCCGCCATGCGGGGTCGCGTACGCCGAGGAGTGCACGCCCCGGCGTGTCGTCGGACCGGGCGCCCCCGTACGGGAATGTGTCCCCCCAGGCGAGAGTGAGGGGCCGTCACGCGCCGCCGACGACCTCCAGCCGGTACCGCCCCTCACCCGTACCGCTCCCGGCTCCGGCTTCCGCCGGGCTCTCCCCTCCCGCCGCACCAGCCCGCCGGTCGGTGCCGCGAAGTGGCTCCCGAGCATCAGCGCGCCGCTCCGCGCCACCTCGTCGAACAGCCACCGCCGCGTCCGTACGGCTTCCTCCGGGTCGATGTCGACACTGCTGCACAACTGAGGGTGCGCCAGCTGCACGGGGTGGTGCACGCAGTCACCGGTGATGATCGCCGACTCCCCCGGCTGCGCAGGGCGACGGCGATCTGGCCGGGCGTGTGACCGGGCGTCGGGACGAGCGTGACGCCGGGGAGGATATCGACGCCGGGCGCGGTGACCTCGACCAGGTCCAGCAGGCCGTGTTCCCGTACGGGCTCGACCGAGTCGCGGAACATCTGACGACGGCTCTCCTCCATCTCGACGCCGGCCCAGTAGGCGTACTCGGCGCGGGAGGTGAGGTAGCGGGCGCGCGGGAAGGTCGGCTGCCAACTGCCGTCGGGGGCGAGGCGGGTGTTCCAGCCGACATGGTCCGCGTGGAGGTGCGTGAGGATCACGTGGTCGATCCGCTCCGGCGGGAAGCCGGCGGCGGTGAGCCGGTCGAGGTACGGCGTGTCGAGCTGGTGCCAGGCGGGGTTGGCGCGCGTCTTCCCGTTGCCGATGCCGGTGTCGACCAGTACGCGCACACCGTCGACCTCCAGCGCGAAGGTGTGCACGGCGGCGCGGAGCGTGCCGTCGGGGCGGGCGAACTCCGGTGCGAGCCAGGGCGTTCCGGCCACGAGGTCCGGCGTCGCCTCGGGGAGCAGCCAGGCGCCGGTCTCGGGCGGCAGCGCGACTTCGTCGATGCGGTGCACGACGATGTCGCCGATGTGCCAGGTCTGCGCGGGGCGGGGGGACATGGGGCCTCCGTACGGGTGGGAGCGGGGCGGGGGCGAGCGGCGCGAGCAGGCCGGAGCCAGGACACCCTCGCGGCGCCAAAAGCTAAGCATTTGCCTTAACCGACACTAGCCCCCTAGGCTCACCAAACGCAAAGGCTTAGCTTTAAAGCGTCCCACCCGCCCTTCCCGTCGCCCCCCCGGAGGCCCCATGCCCCCCTCCCGCACCTCCTCCGCCCTCACCCCCGACGACATCGCCCACCTCGCCCGGCGGGCCGGGCTCCCCCTCCCCGAAGAGCGCCTGGCCGGCGTCGCCGCCACCGTGAACGTCATCGACACCGTCCTCAGCACCCTCCGAGCCCTGCCCCTGGGCGACACACCACCCGCCTCTGTCTTCACCGCCGCCCCGCACACCTCCCCCCACCCCGGGAAGACCTCATGACACACGCGCCCTCCTCCACCCCCACCCCTCTCCCCCACCACCTCTCCCTCACCGAAGCCGCCCGCCTCATCGCGGACCGCACCCTCTCCCCCGTCGAACTCACCACCTCCGTCCTCGACCGGATCGCCGCCGTGGAGACGAAGGCCGGCGCCTACGTGACGGTGACCGGCGAAGCGGCGCTCGCCTCCGCCGCCGAGGCCGAACGGGAGATCGCCGCCGGGCGCCACCGCGGGCCGCTGCACGGCATCCCCGTGGCCCTGAAGGATCTGATCGACGTGGCCGGCGTACCGACCACGGCGAGCTCCCGGGTACGGGACGGCCACACGCCGGACGCGGACGCCGCCGTCACGGAACGGCTCCGGGCCGCCGGCGCGGTGCTGACCGGCAAGACCCACACCCACGAGTTCGCGTACGGCCTGACCACCCCGCAGACCCGTAACGCCTGGTCACCCGAGCACGTCGCCGGGGGCTCCAGCGGCGGCTCCGCGGCCGCCGTCGCCGCCGGCACGGCCACCTTCGCCCTCGGCACCGACACCGGCGGCTCGATCCGCGTGCCCGCCGCCCTCAACCACGTGGTCGGCCTGAAACCGACGTACGGCCTGGTCCCCCGGCACGGCGTGACCTCCCTGTCGTGGTCGCTGGACCACGTGGGCCCGATCACCCGTACGGCTGGCGACGCGGCCCTGGTCCTCCAGGCGCTCGCCGGACACGACCCGCGCGACCCCGCGTCCCTGGACCGCCCGCACGAGGACTACACCCGCGCCCTCGGCACGCCGGTCACCGGCCTGCGCATCGGCGTCCCCGTCAACTACTACTACGACCGGGTACAGCCCCAGGTGGCGGCCGCGGTCCGCGCCGCCGTCGACGCGCTCACCGCGCTCGGCGCCACCGCCGTACCCGTACACGTCCCGATGACGGAGTACGTCCACGCCGCCCAGTGGGGCCACATGGTTCCCGAGGCCACCGCGTACCACCAGGACACGCTGCGGGCCGTGCCCGACCTGTACTCCGACGACGTACGGATGCTCCTCGAAGCCGGCGAATTCTTCCCGGCCACCGACTACATCCGCGCCCAGCGCACCCGGACCCTGATGCACCAGGCCTGGCTGGAACTCTTCGACGGCATCGACGCGCTCGCCGCCCCCACCGTCCCCGCCACCGCCGCCCGCGCCGACCAGACGACCTTCACCTGGCCCGACGGCTCGACCGAGCCCGTCTCCGACGCCTACGTACGCCTCTCCGCCCCCGCCAACCTCACCGGCTTCCCCGCCCTCTCCGTCCCCGTCGGCTTCGACGACCAGGGCCTGCCCATCGGGATGCAGCTGATCGGCCGCCCGCTGGGCGAATCCACCCTGCTGCAACTCGGTCACGCCTACGAGACCGCCCATCGGCCGGTGCCGCGGATAGCCCCGGCCTGACCGACGGCCGGGCTGACCGTCAGCCGGACTGGCCATCGGCCGGATCTGACCACCAGCCGAAGCTGACCGTCACCCGGGCAGCAGCCGCTCCACCAGGCGCCGCGCGTAGTCCGCGCCGGCCCCGGAGCCGGCTGCCCCGGCCGGTCCCGCCTGCTCCTCCCCCACCGCGGTCTCCGCCCCCGGCCGGAACAGGATCCGGTACATGATCGGCGCCACGACCACGTCCATGGCCTCTTCCAGTTCCGGCACGGCTTCCCCGCGCTCGGCCGCCCGCCCCAGCAGGATCCGCACCTGCTCGGCCGCGTACGCGGAACACTGCCCGGCGTTGCCGCCGTCCGGATCGCCCGCCAGCGCGTCCCGGATGTACGCACGGCCGGCGGCGGACGCCATCTCCTCCAGGAACTGCTCCGCCCAGGCCCCGAAATCGGCACGCAGCGACCCGTGATCCTCCGGCGCCCCCTCCGGCCGCAGCCGCTCCACCGCCACGTCCGACAGCAGTTCCTGGAGGTCGCCCCACCGCCGGTACACGGTCGACGGCGTCACCCCGGCCCGCGCCGCGACCAGCGGCACCGTCAGCCCGTCCCGCCCGCGCTCACCGATCAGTTCCCGTACGGCCCGGTGCACCGACTCCTGCACCCGCGCGCTACGGCCACCGGGCCGGGCGGCCTTCCTGCTCCCCTTGGCCGCGGCACCGGAACCGGAACCCTCATTCATCCTGCCAGTCACCCCTCCACCTTAACGCGAAATCTTTGCGTCAGTGCTGCGGTGACCTCCGGCCAAAGGCAGCGCCCGCGTGCGCTTCTGTCACACCCATGCCCTATGTTGCAGAGGCACGGTAGGGGGCCGAAATGGCGCGGGATTACGACAGTCAACTACTGGAGTCGGTGGCGGTCCGCCGGCGCAGGATGCGCGACGCTCTGCTCTTCGGCGCCCAGCGGGGGCGGCGCACGGTGGACGAGCGGCTCGGAAAGATATTCGCGGGGATCGTGGTCGCGGCCGTCCTGTGCGCGGGGTGTGTCGCATGGTCGTTCTTGCAGCACACGCTGGCCCAGCAGAAGGCCGAGCAGGAGAAACAGCAACGCCGGGCGCGGCAGTACGAACAACCGCCGAAGTCCGCGAAGTCGGCGGATTCCCGGAAACCCACCGATCAGGTTCGGGCGGGCTTTGCGGCATTCCGGGAACAAACGCAAAGGACTTCTCCCGGCGGGGGGCGTTTTCTTGAAAGAGCGACGAGCGGCGACCGAGAACACCGGCAGGTGCGGTCGGCCCGGGAGTCCGCCGGATCCCCGATGGTAGGTTCCCGCAAGTGGTGAGCAGAACGACGACTTCGCAGGCGCAGCTGAGCCGGGTGACGTTGGTCGGCGAACGACGCCGGGCCGACATCGTGCTGCTTTCCGACACTCCGATAGGGGAGCTGATCCCGGACATCCTGACGTTGCTGGACGACCGGCCCGGACCCCGCCCGCTGTCCCGGCAGTTGATCACGTCCGACGGGTCCGCGCTGCCGCACGACAGCACCCTGGCGTCCGCCGGGATCGCCGACGGCGCGGTGCTCCGGCTCGTCCGGACGCATTCCGCGCCGCCCGCTCCGGTCGTGCACGACGTCACCGACCAGGTGGCCGACGACCTCGGCGTACGGGCCTGGCGCTGGCGGCCCGCCGCGCGCAGGGTCGGCGCGGGTGCGGCGTCCGTGGGCTTCGCGGTGGCCGCCGCGCTGCTCGCCCGCCGTGAGGTCGCGCTCGGCACCCTGGCCGGTGTGCTGGCCGCCGTCACGCTGGTGCTGCTGCCGGCCGGCGCGCTGGTCGCCAGGCTCGGGCGCGGCAACCGGGGCCTGGCGACCGCCCTGCTGGCCACCGCCGGCGGGCTCGGCGTGCTCGCCGCGTGGACGGCAGCCGACGCGTACGCCTGGCCGGGCCCGGCGCGGCTCGCCGCCGTCGCGGGCGCGCTGGTCCTGACGCTGGTGTTCCTCGGGTACTTCTCGCCGCTGGGCAAGGGCGGCCTCGTCGGTGCCGTGACCACGGGCGCGCTCACCGCCGCGTGGGAGACGGTCGCCGCCGTACAGGACGAACCGGCCCGGCTCGGCGCGGTCCTGGCCGTCGTCTCCCTGATGCTGCTCGGTCTGCTGCCACGGCTCGCGCTGATGGCGTCCGGTCTCACCGCGCTCGACGACCGGCGCTCGGCCGGTGCCTCGGTCAGCCGCCACCAGGTGGGGACCGCGCTCGCGGTGACGCACCGCGGCCTGGCCCTGTCGACGACGGTCACCGCGATATCGGCCGCCGCCGCGGGCCGGCTGCTCACTCTGGCGGCAGAGCCGTCCGTGTGGTCCGTGGCGCTCGCCTCGCTCATCGTCGTGGTGCTGATGTCGAAGGCGCGGGCCTTCCCGCTGGTCGCCGAGGTCGTCGCGCTCCTCGCCGCCGCGTCGTGCGTCGTCGTACGGCTCGTCGTGGTGTGGATGGAGCGCACCGGGTCCGCCGGGCCGCTCGCCGTGCTGTGCGCGGCCGCGGCGCTTCCCCTGCTCGTGCTGGCGGTGCAGTTTCCCGAGCATGTGCAGGTGCGCCTGCGGCGCGTGGCCGACCTGGCCGAATCCATCGGCATGGTGGCGCTCTTCCCGCTCGCCTTCGGGGTGTTCGGTGTGTACGGACAGTTGCTCAACCGGTTCTGAGTCGTTTCGCGGGCGCTCCGGGCGGGGCAGCACTTTGGGGGTGGAGGGCGGGTATGCCGAACGGAGGCGACTGGCAGAGTGATGTGCTGCGGGACCTGAGAGGTGTTCCTCACCAGGTCGCGGGAAGCACGGCCGAGCCGGCCCGAAGTGACTCCGCGCCCGGCCCGGAGCGTCCGTTGGAGGCCGTACAGGAGCCGGCCCCTGTCCATGGGGATGACGCCCGGCCGATGGCCTCCGAGCAGACCGGCCGGCAGCGCCAGGGCCCAACATCACGGGATGCGGCCGGAGATGACCCGGCTCCCGCGCCCCGCGCCGTTCCTGAGGCCCGCCCTGTGATGGGTGACGGCCCGTCCGTCGCGCTGGACCGCACGCCGCGGCACGGCGAGTCCGTCGCCGCGCGAGCCGTACGCGCCCTGCGCCGTACGCTCTACGCGTCGGCCACCCGTGAGGTCGCCGCTGCCACCCGTACCGCCGAAATGCTCCAGCGCCCGGTGACGACCGGCCGGCAGATCGCCGTCACCTCCATCCGGGGCGGCTCCGGCAAGACCACGGTCGCCGCGCTGCTCGGCACCGCGTACGCGCACTACCGGCAGGACCCGGTCCTCTTCCTGGAGGCCGACCCGGCGCTCGGCTCGCTGCCGCTGCGGCTCGGCGCCGACACGGTGCGCTGGACCACCGGCGACCTCGCCGGCCTGGTCACCCCCGACATGACCCTGCCCGACGTCACCGGACACCTGGTCCCGCTCCCCGACAACGCCTGGCTGCTGCCCGCGAGTCAGGGCCGGGTCGGTACGGGCCTGGACAGCCGGGCGTACGAGCGGGCGGTGGTCGCGCTGCGCCGCTACTTCGGCGTGATGGTCGTCGACTGCGAGACGCTGCCCGCCGAGGTCGCCCGTGTCGCGCTCGCCGCGGCCCACAGCCGCGTACTGACCAGTCCCGCCACGCCGGAAGGCGTCAGCAGTACATATGCGGTGCTCCGGTGGATGCAGGAACTGCCGCGCCGGCTGCTCGCCGGCACCGTCGTCGTGCTCACCGAACCGACGCCCCACCCGGGCATCGACCTCGCCGCGGCCGCCCGGCACCTCCGGTCCACCGGGGCGACCGTCCGCATCCTGCCGTACGACCGCCACCTGGCGTCCGGCGGACCGATCCGCACCGCCTCGCTCGCCCACCCCACCAGGAAAGCCGCCGCGCGCATCGCCGCCGAGGTCTTCCACCTCGCCCAGCAGCGCCACTGAACCGGATGCCGAGCCCGAACGTGAACGGCGGACGCCGATGAGTACCCGACTGATCCACCGCCCGGCCAGGACCGCCAAGCCCCCGGCCGCTCCCGAGGCACGCCTCGTCGAGGCCCCGCCCAACCTCCCCGAGGGCAAGGCGGGCAACGTCGCGATGTCGCTGCTGCCGGTCGCGGGCGTCATGTCGTCCGTGGTGATGATGACCGTCGTACGCAACAGCCAGTTCGCCGCGCTCGGCGCGATCATCCTGGTCGTCACCGTCATCGGCTCGGTCGTGCTCGTCCTCTCGCAGCGCGGCAAGGCCCAGCGCACCCGGCGCACCCAGCGCGAGGCGTACCTCGCCTACCTGGAGGACCTGCGCGAGGAGCTCGCCGCCGAGGAGCGCGAGCGGCGCAGCCGCGCCGACGTCCTCGACCCGCCGCCGCCCGCCCTGTACGACATGGCCCGCGACCCGGCCCGCCTGTGGGAGCGGCGGCGCGGCGACCGGGACTTCCTGCGCGTCCGGGCCGGCACCGGCGAGATGCCCGTACGCGATCTGCGCATCGCCCAGCAGGGCTCGTCCGTCCTCACCCCGCCCGACCGCTTCATGCTCAACGAGGCGTCGGCCCTGATGGCCCGCTTCCGTACCGGCACCGATCTCCCGCTCACCGTCCCGCTCGACCGCGTCGGCAACGTCAGCGTCATCGGCCCGCGTGAGGACTGCCTGCGGCTCGCGCGCGCCCTGCTCGTCCAGACGGCCGCTCTGCACGCCCCCGACGACGTGGGCATGGCGCTCGCCGTGCCCGGCCACCGGCTGGCGGACTGGGAGTGGGCCAAGTGGCTGCCGCACCTGCTCGACACGGAGCAGTTCGACGGCCCCGTCGCCGCGCGGCGTATCGCGCCCTCCGCACCGCAGCTCGCCCGGCAGCTCGGTCCCGAACTGCGCCGGCGCGCCTCGTACGCGGCGGAGGTGCGGCGCGGTCTTACCGGCAAGGACGCCCTGTCCCTGACGTCCCGGCTGCTCGTCGTCGCCGACGGCCACGGTGCGGACGCCGTCGACCTCCCGCGCCCCGACGAGGCGGTGGACCTGCGGGAGATGGCCGTCACCGTCCTGCACCTGCTCGACCAGCGGGTCCAGGAGCCGGGCCAGGTCAGCGTCCGGATCACCGTCGACGGCGACCAGGTGACCGTCGAAGACCTGCGCGAACCGGAACCGGTCGGCGCGCACGGCACCGTGGACGAGGTGAGCATCCCGTTCGCCGAAGGGCTGGCGCGGATGCTGGCGCCGCTGCGCCTGTCCGCCGAGTCGCTCGTCGACGCGCCCCTGTCCGGGCCGGTCGCGTTCGCCGGCCTCCTCGGCATCGACGACGTGGCACGGCTCGACGTCCCCAGCCTGTGGGCGCCGCGCGGCGAGCGCGCCTTCCTGCGCGTACCGATCGGCGTCAACGACGCCCACGAGCCGGTGCTGCTGGACCTGAAGGAGTCGTCGGAGCTGGGCATGGGCCCGCACGGCCTGTGCGTCGGCGCCACCGGCTCCGGCAAGTCGGAACTGCTGCGCACCCTCGTCCTCGCCCTCGTGGCCACGCACCCGCCGGAGGACCTCGCCCTGGTCCTCGTCGACTACAAGGGCGGGGCGACCTTCGCGCCGTTCGCGGACCTGCCGCACGTCGCCGGTGTCATCACCAACCTGGAGAACCAGGCCGGCCTGGTCGAACGCGTCCACGCCTCGCTCGCCGGCGAGGTCAAGCGCCGCCAGCAACTCCTCAAGGACGCCGGCAACATCGCCGACATCGGTGACTACGCGGCACTGCGCGGCAGCCGGCGGCCCGACCTCGACCCGCTGCCGCACCTGTTCGTCGTCATCGACGAGTTCGGCGAACTGCTCACGGCCAGGCCGGACTTCATCGACCTGTTCCTGTCCATAGGCCGCATCGGCCGCTCCATCGGCGTCCATCTGCTGCTCTCCAGCCAGCGCATCGAGGGCGGCAACCTCAAAGGGCTGGACACCTACCTCTCGTACCGGCTCGGCCTGCGCACCTTCTCCGCCGACGAGTCCCGTACGGTCCTGGACACCACGGACGCCTTCCACCTGCCGCCACTGCCCGGTTTCGGCTACCTCAAGGTCGACACCAGCCACTACGACCGCTTCAAGGCGAGCTATGTGTCGGGCCCCTACCGAGGCCCCGTACACCGCTCGGACGAGGAGACCACCGGGCCCCGCGTCCTCCCCTACGAAGCCTTCAACACCACGGGCGACGGGCAGGGCACGGACGTGGCGGAACCGGCCGTACGCCGCCGTGAGACCGGGCCGACCGAGCTGAGTGTCATGGTCGGGCAGCTGGCGGAGGCCCCCGGCACGGTACGCCGGATCTGGCTGCCTCCACTGCCCGGCGCGATCGCCCTGGACACCGTCGCCGGGCCGCTGGACGTGGGACGGCGCGGACTCCAGCTCCTGGACAGGAGGGGACGCGCCACGGGAGCAGCCGCGAAGACGGACGGCGGCCGGACCGCGGGCGCGGACCGGTCCCCGCTCCGGGTGCCGCTCGGTCTGCTCGACGACCCGGCCCGGCAGTGGCAGGACCAGTGGTACCTGGATCTCACCGTGGCCGGCGGCCACGCCGCGCTCATCGGCGGCCCGCAGTCCGGCAAGACCACCCTCCTGCGTACCTTCGTCCTCTCGCTCGCGCTGACCCACACCCCGCAGGAGGTCGGCGTCTACGGGCTCGACCTGGTCGGCGGCGGCCTCCAGGCGCTCTCGGCCCTGCCGCACGTCGGCGGTGTCGCGGGACGTGCCGACCGGGAACGCGCGGCACGGACCGTCGAAGAGGTACGCACCATGCTCACGGCCCGCGAAGACCTCTTCCGTGAGCACGGCATCGACTCCCTCGACCAGTTGCGTGCCCTGCACGCCGCGGGCCGGCTGCCCGAGCTGGCCTCCGCCGAGATCGTGCTGGTCATCGACGGGTTCGGCGGCCTGCGCGACGACTTCGAGGAACTGGACGACGACGTCGCCGACATCCTCAGACGCGGCGGCGGTTACGGCGTCCACGTCGTCGCCGCCATGCTCCGCTGGAACGACGCGCGCATCGCCGTGCAGTCGAACTTCGGCACCCGCGTCGAGCTGCGGCTGAACGATCCCGGCGAGTCCTGCATCGACCACAAGCTCGCCGCCACCCTCTCCCCGGACGAGCCCGGCCGCGTCCTCACCGACGGACGGCTCTTCGCCCAGGCCGCGCTGCCCCGCACGGACGGCATCGCCGACACCGCGGAGCTGGGCGCGGTCCTGGAGCGGACGGCCCGCACGGTCCGCGCGTCCTGGAGCGGCGAGGTCGCCCAGCCGGTACGGGTCCTCCCGCACCTCCTGGAGCCGCAGTTCCTGCCGGGCCCGGCAGCCGAACCCACGCGGGTGCCGATCGGCCTGGACCAGGCGGCACTCGAACCCGTCCTGCTCGACCTGTTCGCCCACGACCAGCACCTGCTGGTCCTCGGCGACAGCGAGTGCGGCAAGACGAACCTCCTGAAGGCCGTCGCCGGCGGCCTCGTCGACCGCTACGGCGAGGACGAACTGGTCTTCGCCGTCATGGACCCGCGACGCGGCCTGCGCGGCGCGATCCCCGAAGAGTTCAACGGCGGCTACGCGTACAACGCCAAGCTGTGCGCAGGCCTGGCCAACGGCATCGCGTCCGTACTGGAGCAGCGGCTGCCCGACGACACCGCGCGTCTGGACGAACTGGAGCCTGGCAGCTGGGGCGGCGGACCGCGGATCGTGGTCCTCGTGGACGACTACGACGTCCTGACCACCGCGGGCCAGGCGCCACTGGCTCCGTTCCTGCCCTACATCCCGGCCGCGGCGGACATCGGCCTGCATTTCGTCCCGACGCGCCGCGTGGCAGGTGCCTCACGCGGCATGTACGAACCTCTCGTGCAGAGCCTGCGCGAATCGGGGGCCGCGGCGCTCCTCATGGCGGGCGACCGCGGCGAGGGGCAGCTGTTCCCCGGCCTGTACGCCTCCCAGCAGCCCGCCGGCCGCGGCGTCCTCGTCCGCAGGGGCCGCCCCCACCGCCTCATCCAGACCGTGTACGCCCCCGAGTGACCCGCCCGACCGCTCCCGCGCGCAGGCGATCCACCCGGACCGCGGCGGCCGAGCCACGAACGACGAAGGACCGGACGACCCCATGACCAAGGACGTCATCGCCCTCACGGAACGTATGCCCGACCCCTGGAGCCTGCTCGCCGGCCTGCTCTCCGGGGGCCCCGACAAGCTCCTCGACACGACGGGAGAGGGCGCGGTCCTGCGCCTCTGCGACACGGAGGGGCGCCCGCTCGTCTCGGTGGAGGCTCCCCTGCTCATACAGGTCGACGGCGAGGCCGAGCGGCTGCTCGGGGCCACGGCGCCGCCGCTTCCCTACTGGTGGACGGAGGCCCGGGCCACCACCGGCGTCGAACAGGCCGAGCGGCTCGCGGGCACGTTCGCGGCCCGGCTGGCCTCGCTGTCCGGCGGCACCGCCTGGCCCCCGGAGGCGGCGCGCGGCCTGGCCGTCGTACCGTCCGACGGCGTGGGTGTCGTACCCGAACCCGCCGCCGCCCAACCCGCCGTCGACGTCCTCACGGACAAGGTCGCCGTCGTGATCCAGGACCGGCCGGTGGTCGCCATGACCGCCTGGCTCTCCGACGCCTTCCGTTTCGCCGCACGCGCCGAGCTGGGCCTCCAGGTAGTCACCCCGGCGGGCACCACCCTCTCCCCGCTGTCCGGGACAACCTGGGCACCTGGCCGTCGCGCTGGGTCGTGCAGGACGAGCGGGACGGCTACTACGACGGGCTGTCCGGGGCCGTACTGCGCTGGCAGGGCGAGATGTTCGCGCCGGTCGCGGCCGCCGACGCGACCCCGGACGACCCGCGCTCCACCATGGCCGCCGCCTTCCAGGAAGCCGTGCCCACCGGCGAGCGGCAGCTGGCCGTCAGCTTCCGCACCGTCCATCCCGCACACGAACGGCTGGTACTCGGCGGCGCGCTGGAAGCGGTGTGGCGCGAGCTGACCGGCGAGCCCCCTGCCGGCTGGGGAACCGCGGAACCCGCCGGCCTCCCCTGGTCACCGCGCCACATGACCGACCTCGCCTACGCCAGGGCGCCCGAGCCCACCTGGGCCGTGGTGGTCGGCAGCCCGGCACGGCCCGGCCTCGCCACGGTGCGCATCAGCCGTACGAAGGCGGGCGTGGAGGAAGACGTCAGGCTGATGTTCGGCTACGGGGCGGTCGAGGAGCCACCCGTCGAGTCGATGTCCCGGGTCGCGGAAGTGCTGGCCACCCGTCACGGCCTCCGGTCGATGCTCGTACAGATCCGCAAGGCCCGCCGCGACCTCGCGGTGCCGTCCCGCTTCGAAGGCCCGGGGGTGCCCGTGGCGTTCGTGCTCGGCGCGGAGGAGGTCCGTCGGATGCCCGGTGACCGCGCTCTGCGTACCCCGCTGTCCGAAGCGCCGGTCCGCCTCGGCCCGAAGAACAGACCCGCGCTGTATTACCCGCTTCCCGGTGACCCGTCGGACCTGTCGGGCTGGCGGGATTTCGAGCACCTGATGCGCCATCTGAAAGGGGCCGGAGAAGGGCTTTGAGCAGAGCCCGTGACGCGTCCGAAAGGCATGCGCCGCCCGGACGTCATAGGTGTGTCACAGCAACGCATTACGGATTGCACCAGTGATACCCGAGTTGATAGAGATGAACCTACATATGAATGTCACGTCTGGCAGGGGGCCCGATGAAGTTCGACATGGGGGCACAGACGCTCTCGACCCTGAGGTCACAGTCCCAGGGCTCGGGTTCGGAGCTGGGGGCTCTGATCCATCAGCTCGTGCAGGCCGCGCAGCCGCTGGAGAGCAAGTTCAACGGATCGGGCAAGGCCGCGTTCGACTCGTTCAAGTCGCGCGCCGACGAGATCACGGCGGCCCTGAACAGCGCGCTGTCCGCCATCGTCGGCGGCCAGTCGGGCATGGAGTCGGCGTTCGGCTCCGGTGACCAGGAGCAGGCCGACAACGCCCGGTCGCAGATGGCGGCGGCGAACTTCGACGCGGCGCGCTTCTCCGGCCGCTGACGGCCGGCTGCCGAAGAAGGAACCGGAAACCTCAGGGGGATGATCGTCATGGCAGCTGGAATGGACCGCCGTTCGTACGACACGGGCGCGTCGGCGGAGGCACAGGGCAACATCCAGGCCGTGATCGCACGCCTGGAACAGGTGATCACGGAACGCGACGCACAGGTGAAGGCCGCGATGGCCGACTTCACGGCGGACGGTGTCGCGGACGAGTACCACGGCAAGGAATTGCGCTGGAACCGGGCGTCCCAGGAGGTCAGGAGCATCATCCAGCTCCTGCGCACGACGCTGGAGAAGAACGACGGCACCGCGCACCAGACGCTCGCCCGCGCGAAGGCCGCGGTCGACAACATCGGCTGAGCCGGCCCGGCGCGTCGGGGGGAACGCTTCTCCGTGACGCGCCGGCGGCTGGAGAGCCACGGGGTGACGGCGCCGCCGCACGGTGCGTGCGGGCGGCGCTACAGTTTTGCAGCCAGGGGGGCATACATGGCGTCATGGGACATTCAGCCACAGGGGGTCCAGGGCCAGTTGAAGGTCGTCGGCACGCATGCCGAAGACCTGGGCAAGGCCCTCAACACGCTGCTCACGGACCTCCAGGAGGCGGCCCGGGTGGCCGGCACGGCCGTGCCCGGCTCGCAGGCCACGACGCTGCCGGACGGGGCGCCGGTACTGACGACGGCCAAGCCGGTCGGTCCGGTCGCTCCCGACAGGATGCCGCAGAAGGCGACGGGGCCGGTCGCCGCCGCGCTGGTCGAGTACGCCTCCCGGCGCCAGGAAGACATCAAGGCGATGGCCGATCGCGTCCAGGCCGCCGTCCTGGGCGCCGCTCAGGCCACCAACGAGTACGTCGAGGGTGACCTGGAATCGGCCAGGAACGCCCAGAACGCCGCCCGGGCCGTGCGGCTGGACGCTCTGAAGACCTTCGGGGGAAGCAGTGAGCAACGCGCCGGTCGACCCGGCCGAGGTGCCGGTCTACACCGGTGACCTGGGCAGCCTCCAGGCCAAGGTGAAGTCGCTGGCCCAGGGCGGCACCAAGGTCAAGACCGCCGGCTCGGACGTCCACACGTCCTTCGGCGGCCTGTCCGCCTTCTACCAGGCCCCCGAGGCCGAGCAACTGTTCGCCGTCACCGAACCGGTGGCGCGTACGGCACGGACCCTCGGCGACGAGATGCAGACCGTCTCCAAGGCCCTGGGCACCTACGCCCAGGAGATCACCCCGCTGGTCGACCAGCTGAACCGGCTCAGGCAGGAAGCCGCCGACTTCCGGGCCAACGACGCCGCCGACGACGACTGGGACGAGGACGGCGATCTGATCGAGGAGAACCTCGCCCGCCGTAACAAGATCGCCGAAGTCTGGACCGCCTTCCAGACGGCCGAACGAGAGTGCCACGCGAAGATCGTCGCCCTGGTCGGCGGCACCGCACTCAGGACGAACGACGGAACCAACCAGGAGGGCATGTACGGCTACGACGCCGAAGCCCTCAAACAGTCCAAGAGCCTGCCCTGGGGAGACGCGGTAGAGGAATCGGTCCCCGCCTGGCAGGTGTGGGAGCACGTCTACGACTTCGGCAAGGGAGTCGTCGTCGACGGCCTGTGGGGCACCGTCAGGGGCCTGGGCACCCTGGTCGGCGTCGACGGCTGGGACGCCGCCGGCGCAGCCTGGGTCAACCTGGCCAAGCTCTCCACCGCCATCACCATCGCCGCCATCCCCGGCCTGGGCGCCGCCTACCTGACCGTACCCGGCACCATGCTCCCCTCCTGGCTGCGGGACTCACGCACGGCGATGGCCGAAACCGGCAAGGCCATGCTGGCCTGGGACCAATGGGGCTCCAACAACTCCCGCGCCGCGGGCGCCGCCACCTTCAACGTCCTCACCGCCCTCCTCACCCGCGGCGGCGGCACAGCCGTATCCGGCGCAGGCAAAGCAGGAACCGCCGCCAAGGCCCTCTCCCTCGCCGGCCGGGTCGGCCAGGCCATCGACCCGATGACGTACGTCTTCAAAGGGGCGGGGGCGGGCCTGTCCAAAATCGGCGACGTACTCCCCCACCTCAAGAACCTCCGCGGCATCGAACTCCCGGAATTCCCCCACGACACCGTCGCACTCCCGCACGGCGCCCGCCTGACCACCGACGGCACCATCCACCTCCCCCGGGCCAGGCCACCCCGGAAGGCTTCACCCGACTCCCCGACGGCACCGTAAAAGCCCCGGCCCACCTCACCCTCCTCCCCCCGGGCACCGTCCGCCTCCCCACAGACGGCCCCCCACGCTTCCTCGCCGAAGACGGCACCATCTACAAGCCGGACGGCAGCATCGAGCATCACGCACAGACCGCACCAAGAGACATCACGTCCAGGCCGGCGGACGGCGCGGACCAGCCCCGGGTCAACTCCCCGAGCCGTCAGGAACAGGCGGTGGTGGCGGGTGTCGGCGGGCGGGGCGATGAAGTTGTTCGCGTCGGGTCGGAGATGTCCGGGGTGGAGCGGGTCGGGAGTGAACCCGGGCATGGTGGCGGCAGAAGCGACACCAGGGGTAGCCACTCCATCGGCAGCACCGTCGACCACATGCCCGTCAGCAAGCACTCCCCGGACGAAAGCGCCTCACACACACCTGACGCCGGCGGCGGGTCGGACCACACCTCTGGAGCCGGTCACATCACCGAAGCCCGCAGCGGCGGCAACGGACCCGGCAGCGATCCGTCCACCCCGCACAAGGGGGACAGCCCCATCGGCACCGGCGGGTCACATGACCTGCCCGGCACCGGCGACTTGGACAGCCTCGGTCACACCGGCGACGATGTGGTCGGCCACGAATCGGTCCGGCACGACTCTGAGACTTCGCCTCTTCCGGGCAATTCTGAAGCCAGACCGGACGGCGCTCGATATGTCGAAGAGCCTGCTCTCGAAGATGCCCAGGCGGCACGCTTCTACGACGAGGTGCGCGCAAACCCGGACGTCCTGGACATCAACGCAATTTCGAGTAACACCGGCATCAACACGCAAGTGCTGGACCGTGTACGGAGCCATTTCTTCCTCACCAAGCATCTGGTCACACAGGGGCCCGACGCAACTCACTTGGCGTATTTCACACCCCGTGGCGACCTGGCTGATATTTGGCAGGCAGCAGGGCAGCGCAGCCTGTCACCTGAGGAAACGATGAAATTTGAGCGCTATATCGCCCACGAGTACATGGAGAGCCATCTGATCGAAGCCGGCGTGCCTTATTTGCGTGACGAGCCGCACCTTTGGGAACATTTTCAGAATCCGGACGAGTCAGGGTACTATCGCGCCTGGCCTCGTGAACCGTCCGACGCGGGCGCCCACGAGCTCGCAGCCAGTGAAAACAGAGGCGGACTCAACCACTTGCGCAGCATGGGCTTCGATGTTCCGAACGTCGAGCTGACGCCCAACCTATCGAACATCGATGAGGTGGTGGCAGCCGTCTTCCAGGAACTGCGATCGAAGGGAATTGACCTGAAGTGAACGACCGAACGAAATCCCCCATGCTCAATCGCCTCCGAGCCGTAACCTGGATGGGCGACTGGGACCAAGCGTTCGGGCATGTCATGTCACGTCGAATTCTGCTGCGCGAATACATGCGTCGGGCCGCCCTGTGGGCTCGAACTTGCTCGGCCGAGAACGCGTGGCCCTTCTTTGACGCCACTCAGCATATGACCCCGGAACTTCACCTTTCTCCGGAGATCATCGAGGAACTCCAGGCTTTCCTGAGCCGCGTGCCCAACGATGCCGTCAAACGCACCTGTGCGGGCGCGGTACGTCTGGCGGAACTCCGCAGGCAGACCCCGGAAGCGGTTCCCGATCTTCCCGATCTCTACGAGCCGCTGGTCCTCTTCTACGAGCGAGGGGAGAGTTCGTCCGTGACAATGCGGGTTTCCTCGACCTGACCGGAGTCCTCTTCCGGCCCGGAACCTTGGACGGCCATCTGGGCACCCCGCCCCTGGAAACCCTCAGCAGCACCGTTCTTGATGCCGTCGACGCCGAAGGACGTATCTCCTACTACACCGAAGCCGACCGCCAAGGCCCACTATTGAGGCGCCGAAAGCTGCGCGGCGAGCAACACGATGAGGCGTTCGACCGCAGCGACCGATGGGTACCGACGGACCGGATTCCCGATACGGAAACCGCGGTCAAGGAGGCGGGCCTCGTGGAACTCGATGAGATCGTGGCGGCCAACCTCATCGGAGCGACGCTGGTCAGCGCTGCTCAGTAGAGCGAAGCGCGACGGCCCCGGACAGAAGACACCCGCCGTCACTTCCACAGCGCCCGACGCGCGATAACACAGGCGTTGGCGGTATTGGCCGGCCCCAACGCGAACGGGCGATAGAGCTGATGTGATCGAGTTGGAGAGGTTGCGTGAGCTCGCGGGTGAAGGTCCCCGAGTTGGAGGCCGGTGTACAGGCCCCGAGGAAACCGGCTGACTCGGCAGCGGTGACGGACATGACCCCTTGAGTTCACGGCGCTCCGCCGCTCGCATGGAGGGCTCGGCGTGGATCGCCAGTTGAGCACCACCAGCCGCCCCAGCCAGGTGGGTAAGCTACCCGGTGACCCCCACCGACATAATCCCGTCGGAAAGGTAGTCAAGTTGGAGTGGACCGAGCGGGCCGCCGATTAATGGAGGTCGTAGAAGTTGAAAATGCTCCACTCGCCGAGGAAATCAAAGCACAAGGCCAGGAAAAATTTGAGCAGGTACCCATCGCCCAACTGTCAGGGCGACTGGATCCTTCGCTGCGCGAGCCGCCGGCCAGTTACTTGTCCGAAGCGCACTCCCTACTGACCACCGGCAACATCCAAGACCCGATGGACACAGAAAAAGGGCTCGTCGCCCCTTTCGGGTTCTGCACCGATGGCGAATGGGCCTGGCCTGCATACTGGGGGTACTTCGTTCGGGAGTACGGGGTGCGGCTACCCAGCGAATTCACTGAACACGCACGGGAACAAAAGTTCACTCCCTTCTCCCTGCCCGACGAAGAACTGTTTCGAGCAGAGAAGGAATTCGAGGAGCAGTTCTTCGACTGAAAGTCACTGATTGGATCCTGCGTCACTGGAGTGGCGCTGGTTCGAGGTAGACAAAGGCAGGCTGGAACTGTTATCGAATTCTGCGATACCTGACGCGGAAAACAACACTCGAATGGTGCCGCACCAGGACTACGAGAAGGATGATATGGCAGCGGTGATTCCTGTAATGGAGGGGTCGCTGTCCTATTCGTTGGAGGAGATCGAGACCTCGCAGAGCTCCAGGTCGGGCGCAGTCATGAGGTCGCTGAACGTCGCCCTGGTCCGCTGCGTCGGTGACCCCGGTGCCGTCTTGTTGGAGACCTGGGAGTCCTGGCTGCTGGCCATGCAGGTGCACTCGGCCGTCTTCGCCGCCGCCGCTCCCGACCGGAAAACGGTCACCTGCAAGATCCGCCAGGAGAAACGCCACCTCGTCGCCACCGGGCCGCAGGCCTACCTCAATGCGAACACCTGGCTCAACGCCTTCTACCTAGCAGTCATCTGCCGAGAAGCAGCCCGCCTGGACATGCTGGCCCGGATTCCGGTCTCCCTGCTGCGCGACTTCGGTGGCGAACTGGACGAGTACACCTACTCCTGGGTGGAGACCCTCCAGAGCTTCTGGCTCCACCGGGACGACCTGCGCACGCACCTGGTGCGCGCCGTGGACCTGAGCGCTCCCGAGCACGCCCGCGTCGTCGACGCGGAGACGATGACCAAACTCCGCTACCCACCGATCATGATGCTCTACCGCTACCTGCGCAACGACGCCGCCGGCTTCAACGAGGCCCTGGCCGACGCCGTCCGCTGGCACAAGGAGTACTGGACCGCCGACGAGGATCGCGCCCAGAACATCGAGGGAATCGTAGCCATCGCTCCGCTGGCGATCGCCTGCCTGGCGAAAGCCAACGGCGTCCCGGCCGAGGTCGAGACCGACTACCTCCCCAAGGCCCTCCTGGACTTCGCCTGGCGCGGCGAGTTCGACGCGTGACACCGCACCTCACGTAAGGCGCACGCGCGACCATCGTCGTCCCACGCCACACATTCCGTACGCACAGCGTGGCCGTGATCACGGCGCCGCTCGGAGCGACCGCTCAGGAAGCCGTCGGGGGTGGAGGCCTCCGAGGACGACTGCTACGACCATTGGCCTGCCCACTGGGCGCAGCAAGTGGCGCTGCCTCTAGGCCCCCGGTTCGGACGAGCTCAAGGCGAGGGCCTAGAAGGAGAGACCTGACGCACCAACGCCCAGGAGATCACCCCGCTGGTCGACCAGCTGAGGCGTCGACGGCTGGGACGCCGCCGGCGCAGCCTGGGTCAACCTGGCCAAGCTCTCCACCGCCATCACCATCGCCGCCATCCCCGGCCTGGGCGCCGCCTACCTGACCGTACCCGGCACCATGCTCCCCTCCTGGCTGCGGGACTCACGCACGGCGATGGCCGAAACCGGCAAGGCCATGCTGGCCTGGGACCAATGGGGCTCCAACAACTCCCGCGCCGCGGGCGCCGCCACCTTCAACGTCCTCACCGCCCTCCTCACCCGCGGCGGCGGCACAGCCGTATCCGGCGCAGGCAAAGCAGGAACCGCCGCCAAGGCCCTCTCCCTCGCCGGCCGGGTCGGCCAGGCCATCGACCCGATGACGTACGTCTTCAAAGGGGCGGGGGCGGGCCTGTCCAAAATCGGCGACGTACTCCCCCACCTCAAGAACCTCCGCGGCATCGAACTCCCGGAATTCCCCCACGACACCGTCGCACTCCCGCACGGCGCCCGCCTGACCACCGACGGCACCATCCACCTCCCCCGGGCCAGGCCACCCCGGAAGGCTTCACCCGACTCCCCGACGGCACCGTAAAAGCCCCGGCCCACCTCACCCTCCTCCCCCGGGCACCGTCCGCCTCCCCACAGACGGCCCCCCACGCTTCCTCGCCGAAGACGGCACCATCTACAAGCCGGACGGCAGCATCGAGCATCACGCACAGACCGCACCAAGAGACATCACGTCCAGGCCGGCGGACGGCGCGGACCAGCCCCGGGTCAACTCCCCGAGCCGTCAGGAACAGGCGGTGGTGGCGGGTGTCGGCGGGCGGGGCGATGACGTGGTGCGGGTGAGGTCGGAGGTTTCGGATCCGGCGGAAGCCGGGGGCAGGGTGGGCCGTGGCGGCGAGGCGGGCGACAACATCCCCACGGGCCGTGCGGGAAGCCAGGCGAACACTTGCCCGCTAACAGTCTGGGTGACAACTCAACCAGGGGCGGGCCTACAGGGAACTACCTCAAGGGCAATGGCGATTCCGCGGGCGGGGGCACGGCACCGGGAACGCTCAGGAGCTTCCGCACCGGGGAAGCCACGGGGACCGGCCGTACAGCGGACACGACAGTCCGGCATCACCGGATACCGGCTTCGGGGGCAGCGGGGGGACCGGTGGTGACGGTCCCGGAGGTACCCCCGGATCCGGCGTCCCTGACGGTCAGCCGCCCGTGCATCTGGAGGGTGACCGCGTAGCGCAACAGCCCATTGGCGAAATGGCTCCCGAGCAGGTGGAAGCCGTGACCACGGCCTTGACCGAGGCGAAAGTGCCGCCAGTGGACCAGGAGCGCATGTTGACCCAGCTCCGGAAGTCGGGGTACGGAGGCGCTGTCGCCGAGCACATTGCCAGTGGACGATTCGCCGGTTTCCCTGGCTACAAGGACCTCATTTATCAGGTGAAACAAAAAGACATGCTGCCGGCCGTCCATCAAGCGCTGGAGCATGCAGCCGAACTACAGGCCAAGAACGTGGAGAACATCGGATTCGAGCTGAAACTTCCGGACCAAAAGCTCGATTTGGACGTCCTGGTGAAATCCGAGAATGGAATCGAGTATGGCGCCCAGCTTAAGGATGTACAGAGCGCCGACGGCATCAAATCGGCAGTGTCTAAAATCGCAGAAAAACAACTCGCAGGTCCCGGCGTGAGAACCAAGGTAGCGATTCTCGACATCAACGATATGAAAAGTTCCCTGACCGATCGCGCCTTGCGTAACGTTCAGAGGGCTGCGGACCGGACCAACGCCTACTTCGAGCTACGATTCAGCGACGGCTCTCTGACCGTCTTCCCGACCAGTGCAAACAAACCGTGAGGAACCCGAATTGTCGACTCTGATGCGAGCACCCAAGGAGGTCGGCTCGTGGTTCTGGGACCTCGAGGACGTGACGGCGCCAGGCCTGGAACCGGCTCTGCACACAGCCGCCCGCATGTCTGCCCTCCTGCGGGAGGAGAGCTTGCTGGAGCCTGCATCACTGGAATGGTCCTGGTTTGAGGTAGGCAAGGGAGGGCTGGGAATTCACAGCCGCCTCGACATCGTCGGGCGCTCTCTGAACGATGCCGGGATCGCCGAACAGGCACGAAAGTGCCAGCCGGCCGGCTATCCTGCGGCCGAGATGTCCGCGATCTTGGTCGCAGGGACAGGCTCATGGCTGGATTCTGATGGAAACCGGCGTAGCGAACCTCGTCTGGTCGAACTCACCGTATCTCCCGACCCGGTCGGCCCTTTCGCGGAACTGTCCGTGTACCACGACGTCTGGAGCCCGTGCGACTTTCGGAGTACCCCCACCCAGCGGTGCACGCCCACAATGCCCCTCGCCTGGCGGCAGCACTGCGCGGCCTCGAAAGTTTGCTGGGCATCGAAGCCGAGCCTGGCGAGCCAACCTACTTCGGGACCTCAGAGAAGTACGGAATCAAGGGTCCCGACATCATTGACGGGCTCGGTCCCGATCTGACCGACCTACTCTGACGTGACCCGACCAGCCACCGAGAGAGATCTCGGATCGCCTCACACAGAGTCCTCTGAGGCGCGACGGCGATGTTCGCAATTCCAGCGACGCCACCATGCACGTAAGAGTCCCCGGGACAGCGTCGAAGAAACCCCGAAAGGCGGCCGCCACCAGCGGCCGCCTTTGATGGCACGCGCCCCGGTGCGGCACCGGGCGTCTTCGCCACCCATCCGGCGGGACAGTCACCGAACCCGCAGAAGCGCTCACGCCACTTCCACTCCGAAAGACATGCACCCATCAGGGGAGTACCACAAAGGGCCAGATCAGAATCTTCTGATCTGGCCCTTTCATGGAGCCGCCTGGGGGAGTCGAACCCCCGACCTACGCATTACGAGTGCGTCGCTCTGGCCGACTGAGCTAAGGCGGCGTGGTGCGGAGCCCAGTCTACACATCGGATGGGGGTGGTCCGAACCGGGTTGGGGTGGGGTCAGGTGCAGTGCTTGTCGGGGGGTGGGGGTGTGCCTTCGAGGAGGTAGGTGTTGATGGTGGTGTCGGTGCAGTCGCTGCCGCGGCCGTAGGCGGTGTGGCCGTCGCCCTCGTAGGTGAGGAGGGTGGCGGAGGAGAGCTGGGAGGCCAGGGAGCGGGCCCAGGGGTAGGGGGTGGCCGGGTCGCGGGTGGTGCCGACGACCAGGATCGGGGCGGCGCCCTCGGCGGTGATGCGGTGGGGTTCGCCGGTGGGCTCGACCGGCCAGTACGCGCAGTTCAGGGCGGCCCAGGCGAAGCTTTCGCCGAAGACCGGGGAGGCCTTGCGGAAGGCGGGCAGGGCGGCGCGTACCTCGTCGGGGCCGGAGAAGGCGCCGGGGAGGTCGAGGCAGTTCACGGCGGGGTTGGCGAACATCTGGTTGGCGTAGGTGCCGTCGGGGTCGCGTTCGTAATAGGAGTCGGAGAGGGCGAGCAGGCCGCGGCCGTCGCCCTTCTGGGCCTGGGCGAGGTATTCGCGCAGCACCGGCCAGGCGCCCTCGTCGTACATGGCGGCCGTCACGCCGCTGGTGGCGAGGGATTCGGTGAGGGTGCGGGGGCCGCCGGCGGGGGCGGGGTGGGCGTCGAGCTGTTTGAAGAGGGCGCTCAGGCGGCGGCCTGCTTCCTCGGGGCCGCCGGTGCCCAGAGGGCAGTCGCGTTGCTTGGCGCAGTCCTTGGCGAAGGCGGTGAAGGCGGTGTTGAAGCCGGCGGTCTGGTCGCGGTTCATCGTCCGGGCGGGCAGCGAGGGGTCCATCGCGCCGTCGAGTACGAGGCGGCCGACGCGGGAGGGGAAGAGGCCGGCGTAGGTCGCGCCGAGGAAGGTCCCGTAGGAGGCGCCGACGTAGGTGAGTTTGTCGTCGCCGAGGACGGCGCGGAGAACGTCCATGTCGCGGGCCGATTCGGCGGTCGAGACGTGGCCGAGGCGGGCTCCGGTGCGGGCACGGCACCCTCGGGTGAAGTCGCGCACGGCGCTGACGAGGCGGTCGACCTCGGCGTCCGAGTCGGGGGTCTGGTCGACGCGGGTGTAGGCGTCCATCTGGGAGGTGGACAGGCAGCTGACCGGCTCGCTGCGGGCCACGCCGCGCGGGTCCATGGCGACCATGTCGTAGCGGGCCCGGACGGCGTCGGGCTGTGGCGCGTACTGCTGGAGGTAGTCGATCGCCGAGCCGCCCGGACCGCCCGGGTTGACCATGAGGGAGCCGAGGCGGCTGCCCGGGCCCGTGGCCTTCTTGCGGGAGACGGCCAGCTTCAGGTCGGTGGCGGCGCTGGGTTTCGCGTAGTCGAGGGGGCCTTCATCGTCGTGCACTCGAAGCCGACGATGCCGCACTCGCGCCAGGTGAGTTTCTGGTCGTAATACGGGCGGAGGGCGGCGGGGACGGCGGTGGGGAGGGGTTTGAGGGTGGCCGTCGCCGCGTCGGGCATGGCGTCGGCGTCCGTACGGCCGTGTGGCGGCTGCCCGGAGGCCGCGGCGCCGGGCGAGGAGTCACCCGAGGAGCAGCCGGAGACGAGTAGCACGGTAGCGGTCAGGACGGTACCGGCGGTGCGGAGCAGGCGGCTGGTTGCCATGGGCGGTCCCTCGGTCCCTGAGGAGAGGAAGGGGGTGGGAGTGGGAGGAGGAGAGGGGGTGTGGTGGGGGTGTTGGGGACTTCGGGTTGATTCGGGTGGTGGACGGAGCGTATCCGGGTCGGGACGGTCCGTGGGGGTGAGTGGGTACGCTCGTACGGGTGAGGGGTGTGGCCGGGGAGGGACGGGTGGGTTTCAGCCTTGGCGGAGGGCGGCGGTCATCGCCTCGACCGCCAGGAGGGGCGCCACGTTGCGGTCGAGGGCCCGGCGGCAGGCGATGACCGCCTCTATCCGGCGCAGGGTGCGCTCCGGGGACGAGGAGGAGGCGATGCGCCGGATGCTGTCGCGGACCTCGTCGTTGGCGAGGGGGACCGTGGCGTTCAGCTGGACGGCGAGGACGTCGCGGTAGAAGCCGGTGAGGTCGGTCAGGGCGAGGTCGAGGCTGTCGCGCTGGGTGCGGGTGGAGCGGCGCTTCTGCTTGTCCTGGAGCTCCTTCATGGCGCCCGCGGTGCCGCGCGGCAGTCGGCCGCCCGTGCCGGCGGCGGCGCCGAGGGCGGCGCGCAGCTCCTCCGTCTCCTTGGCGTCGACGTCCTCCGCGACCTGCTTGGCGTCCTCCGTCGCGGCGTCGATCAGTTCCTGGGCGCCCTTGAGGCAGCCGCCGATGTCGTCGACGCGCAGGGGCAGCTTGAGGACGGCGTCACGGCGGGCGCGGGCGCGCTCGTCGGTGGCCAGGCGGCGGGCCCGGCCGATGTGTCCTTGGGTGGCCCGGGCGGCGGCCGCGGCGGCGTCGGGATCGATGCCGTCCCGGCGGATCAGGACGTCGGCGACGGCGGCCACCGGCGGCGTGCGCAGGGTGACGTGCCGGCAGCGGGACCGGATCGTGGGCAGGACGTCCTCGATGGAGGGGGCGCACAGCAGCCAGACCGTACGGGGGGCGGGCTCCTCGACGGCCTTGAGGAGGACGTTGCCCGCGCCCTCGGTGAGGCGGTCGGCGTCCTCCAGGACGATGACCTGCCAGCGGCCGCCGGACGGCGACATGGAGGAGCGGCGGACCAGGTCGCGGGTCTCCTTCACGCCGATCGAGAGCAGGTCCGTACGGACGACCTCGACGTCGGCGTGGGTGCCCACCAGGCTCGTGTGGCAGCCGTCGCAGAAGCCGCAGCCGGGGGCGCCGCCGAGCGCGCGGTCCGGGCTGACGCACTGGAGCGCGGCGGCGAAGGCGCGGGCGGCGGTGGACCGGCCCGAACCGGGCGGGCCGGTGAACAGCCAGGCGTGCGTCATCTTGGACGCGCCGGACTGCGCTATCGGGTCGGCGCCGTTCGCGGCCGCGCCCTCGGCGGTGACCAGCGCGTCCGCGTCGCGTGCGGCAGCGGCAAGCTGCTCCGTCAGGCGTTCCTGCCCGACCACGTCGTCCCACACAGCCATCTCGCTGCCCGCCGTTCCTGTCCGTCCTGCCCGTGCCGTCGCGCCGCCTCGCGCCGCTCGTTCTACCGCGCCGTCGCCCAGCGCCCCACGCTCGTCCCATTGTGGGGCCTCCCACTGACAACGCGGGCAGGGAGGGAGAGGGGTGAGCCCCTGGGGTCCGTCGGAGACGGTTCCCAGGGGCTCACCTTTTTACGGACACATCGACCGCCCGCCTCAGCCCCGGCGCCCCCGTCGGCCGCGGCCCCGCTGTTCGTCCTCGTCCTCGCGCGGGCCGAGGAGTTCGTCGGCCAGCGTCGGCAGGTCGTCCAGCGGGGTCTCCTCCGCCCAGGCCGGGCGGCGGCGCGGTGCGGGCTGGACCGGTTCGCCGGTGGCCGGGTCGATCTGCGGGAGTTCCCTCGTACGTTCCGCGCCCGCGACACCGGAGTCGTTGGAGGCATGGGAGGCGTGGGAGGCGTGGGAGGCGCCGTGGCCACCCGGGGCGTGGGACGCGCCCCGCTCCCCCGTACGGCCGTCGTGCTCCTTGCGGAACATCCACTCGGGCACCCGGTCCGCCGGGTCGTCCCCCCGCCGCACCTCCTCGCGCTGTTGCCAGCCCTGGCCCGCCTCGGGGCGTACGGGCGGCAGCACCGCGGTCTCGTCGGAGGCGCCGGGGGCTTCGTCCCGGTGCTGCGGCAGGACGGCCGTTTCCTCGGCGTCCGAGGAGGGGGCGGGGACGAAGACGACGAGGACACGGCCGCGGACGAACGGGACGACGGCTCCCGCTCCGTACGGCCGTGCCGCTCCAGCCCCGCCATCGGCGTCTCCGTCGTAGGCGCCTCCGCAGCCTCCGCGGCCTCCGCCGCCCTGGCCGCCTCTTCGCGGGCCTTGCGCGCGGCCTCGGCCTTCTCCTTGGCCCGTGCTTCCGCCTCGGCCTTGGACTTGGCCTCTGCTTCGGCCGCGGCTGCCAGGCGGGCCTGCTCGGCGCGCAGCAGGGCCTCTTCGGCCTTGCGCTGCTTCTCCAGGCGGCGTTCCTCCGCTTCCTTGCGGAGCCGTGCCTCTTCCTCGGCCTGTTTGCGGAGCCGTTCCTGCTCGGCCTGCCGCGCGCGCTCTTCGGCCTCGCGCCGCTGGCGCTCCTCCTCGGCGGCCTTGCGGGCCTCCTCGGCGCGCTTGCGGGCTTCTTCGGCCTGGCGGGCGGCTTCGCGTGCCTTGGCCTCTTCGATCTCGCGGCGCTTGCGCTCTTCCTCCTCGGCGCGCAGCTTGGCGAGCTGCTCCTGCCGTTCGCGCTCCTTGCGCTCCTCCTCGGCCTTGCGCGCGGCCTCTTCCTCGGCCTTGCGCCGGGCTTCCTCCTCGGCGGCCTTGCGGGCCTCCTCCTGGGCCTTGACCTCGGCCTCGGACAGCGGCAGCACCTGGTCGAGGCGGTGGCGTACGACGGTGGTGACGTCCTCCGGCTCCTGGCCGGCGTCCACGACCAGGTAGCGCGCCGGGTCGGCGGCGGCCAGGGTCAGGAAACCGGAGCGGACGCGCTGGTGGAACTCGGCCGGCTCGGACTCCATCCGGTCCGGGGCCTCGGTGAAGCGCTCGCGGGCGGTCTCCGGGGAGACGTCGAGGAGCACGGTCAGGTGCGGTACGAGGCCGTCGGTGGCCCAGCGGGAGATGCGGGCGATCTCGGTGGGGGCGAGGTTGCGGCCCGCGCCCTGGTAGGCGACGGAGGAGTCGATGTAGCGGTCGGTGATGACGACCGCGCCCCGTTCGAGGGCGGGGCGGATCACGCTGTTGACGTGCTCGGCGCGGTCGGCGGCGAACATCAGCGCCTCGGCGCGGTCGGAGAGGCCCGAGGTGGACACGTCCAGGATGATCGAGCGCAGCCGCTTGCCGATGGCGGTGGCGCCCGGCTCGCGGGTCACCACGACCTCGTGGCCCTTGCCGCGGATCCATGCGGCGAGCGCCTCGACCTGGGTCGACTTGCCGGCGCCGTCGCCGCCCTCCAGGGCGATGAAGAAGCCGGTGGGGGCCGGTGCCTGGTCCGGGTCGCCGCCGCGCAGGGCCTCGCGCAGGTCACGTCCGAGGGGGACGCCCTGCCGGTCGTCGACCTTGCCGAGCACCCAGGCGGCGACCGGCAGCAGCAGCGCGCCGACCAGCATCAGGGTGAAGGCCGCGCCGCCGTGCGAGAAGACGTTCTTGTCGCCTGCCAGGTGGTGCGGGCCGATGGCCCCGGCGAGCAGCGGCGCGACGATGACGGCCAGCGCGACGACGAGCCGGACGACCGCGTGCAGATGATCGGTCGTACGGGCGGAGCGGGACGCTTCGGTCTCCTGGTCCAGGAGCGTGTGGCCGGTGTTGGCCGCGACGCCCGCCGCCACTCCGGCGAGGAGCGTCAGCAGGACGACCGTCGTGGTGTCCGGGACCAGCCCGGCCGCCAGCAGGGCCAGGCCCGTGACGGCCACGGCGAGGGCCAGGAGGCGGCGCCGGGACAGCGCGGGCAGCACCTTGCGCGCGCCGCGGATGCCCGCGACCGGGCCGGCGCTCAGGCCGAGGACCAGCAGTCCGAAGGCGACCGGTCCGCCGCCGAGGTCACCGGCGTGCAGGACGGCGACGGAGACGGCCGCGGCGATCGCGCCGGCCACCGCGGCGCAGGCCAGGACCAGCAGCGGTACGGCGTTGGTCCGGCCGCGGTCGACGCCGGCGTCGCTCTTGGGACGGCGCAGGCCCTCCAGGGGGAGCGCGGGCGCGGAGTCTGCGTACCGGGGAGTTCGAGGAAGTACAGGATCGAGATGGAGGCGGCGAACAGGCCGGAGGCCACGTACGAGGCCAGCGCGGCCTGGTGGTCGGCGAACCAGCCGATGCCGTTGGCCAGCAGCCTGCTGACCAGCGCGACGACGATCAGGCCCGCGGCGGCCAGCGGCAGCGAGACGAAGGCGGTGCGCAGCGACAGGCGGCGCAGCGCGTCCAGGTTGTCCGGCAGCGGCCGGACGGAGGGGCCTTCGGTACGGTCCGCCTGGCCGGACGCCCCCGAGGCCGGGGACGAGACCCGGGCCGAGGAGGAACCGCGGGCCGGGGACGAGACCGGGGCCGGCGGCGGCGCGGGCAGCAGTCCGGGCGCCGCGCTCTCCCGCGCGACGGTCCAGAAGCGCTCGGCCACGCCGCTGACGAAGACCGTCACCAGCAGCCAGATCAGCGCGGTGTCAGGAGTCCAGTCGATCCACAGCGGGGCCACGACCAGCAGCGCCAGCCGCACCCCGTCCGCCCCGATCATGGTCCAGCGGCGGTCCAGCGGACCGGACGGCGCGGTCAGCGCGGACAGCGGGCCCAGCAGCACCGCCCCGGAGAGCAGGGTGGCCAGCATCCGGGCCGCGAAGACGGCGGCGACGGCCAGGGCCGCGCCGCGGTAGCCGCCGCCGAAGGCCGCCTGGCCGCCGAAGGGTACGTACACCGCCGCTTGCAGCGTCAGCAGTACGAGCACCAACAGGGCCAGGGCATCGCCGATCGCCCCGACGAACTGTGCGCTCCAGAGCCGCTTCAGTGGGGGAAGCGGAGCAGGGCTCGCACGGCGCGCTCGCGGGAGTCCGCGACGAGGGCGCCGGATGTGGGGGTCACGACCGTAGGAGGCTCGGCACGCGTCATTCCGCCAGCCTATCGGCCGGATATGACAGGTCCAGCTCCCACCCGAACACACGGGCGGGTGGTTCAGTCCTCCAGCAGTACGGCGTCGAAGATCTCGATCACCACGATGACGAGCAGACCGTGCGCGACGACGTATTCGACGAGGAGACCCGCCGCCACTTGGGCCTTGCGGTTGTCCTCGTGCGTGCCGACGTGAGCGGTGGCCTTGTGGTACGGGTCGAGAGCGAGCTCGGCCAGCCCGCGTTCGAGCAGTTCCCGCCGCCCGGGAGCCATGGCGTCCGCCGTCACCTTCGCCTCGACGGTGTAGGTGACGCGGTACGCCATCGCGCTGCCCCCGCTCAGCTCTCCACGCTCTCCGCGGCCGCCGTCTTCTTGGCGGCCGCAGCCGTGGTCTTCTTCGCGGCGGTCGTCTTCTTCGCCGTCGTGGTCTTCTTCGCGTCCGTCGTCTTCTTGGCAGCCGTCTTCTTCGCCGGGGCCTTCTTCGCGGCGGTCTTCTTCGCCGTCGTCTTCTTGGCCGGGGCCTTCTTGGCGGTCTTCTTCGCCGGGCCCTTCGCGCGCTTCTCGGCGAGCAGCTCGTAGCCGCGCTCCGGCGTGATCGTCTCGACGTCGTCGTCCCGCCGCAGCGTCGCGTTGGTCTCGCCGTCGGTGACGTACGGACCGAAGCGGCCGTCCTTGACGACCACCGGGCGCTCGCTGACCGGGTCGGTGCCCAGTTCCTTCAGCGGCGGCTTGGCGGCGGCCCGGCCGCGCTGCTTGGGCTGCGCGTAGATGGCGAGGGCCTGCTCCAGCGTGATGTTGAAGATCTGGTCCTCGCTCTCCAGGGAGCGCGAGTCGGTGCCCTTCTTCAGGTACGGGCCGTAGCGGCCGTTCTGCGCGGTGATCTCGACGCCCTCGGGGTCCTTGCCGACGACGCGCGGCAGCGACATCAGTTTGAGCGCGTCGGCGAGGGTGACGGTGTCCAGGGACATCGACTTGAAGAGCGAGGCGGTACGCGGCTTGACCGCGTTCTTGCCGGTCTTCGGGGTGCCCTCGGGCAGGATCTCGGTGACGTACGGGCCGTAGCGGCCGTCCTTGGCGACGATCTGGTTGCCGCTGTCCGGGTCCATGCCCAGCTCGAAGTCGCCGCTCGGCTTGGCGAGCAGTTCCTCCGCGTAGGCGACGGTCAGCTCGTCGGGCGCCAGGTCCTCCGGCACGTCGGCGCGCTGGTGGCCCTCGGAGTCCTTCTCGCCGCGCTCCACGTACGGGCCGTAGCGGCCGACGCGCAGCATGATGCCGTCGCCGACCGGGAAGGAGGAGATCTCCCGGGCATCGATCGCGCCGAGGTCGGTGACCAGTTCCTTGAGGCCGCCGAGGTGGTCGCCGTCGCCGTTGCCGGCCTCGGAGGCGGCACCGGCCGCCTCGCCCACGCCGAAGTAGAAGCGGCGCAGCCACGGCACGGACTGGGCCTCGCCGCGCGCGATGCGGTCGAGGTCGTCCTCCATCTTGGCGGTGAAGTCGTAGTCGACGAGCCGCCCGAAGTGCTTCTCCAGGAGGTTGACCACGGCGAAGCTCAGGAAGGACGGCACCAGGGCGGTGCCCTTCTTGAAGACGTAGCCGCGGTCCAGGATGGTGCCGATGATCGACGCGTACGTCGACGGGCGGCCGATCTCGCGCTCTTCCAGCTCCTTGACCAGCGTGGCCTCGGTGTAGCGGGCCGGGGGCTTGGTGGCGTGGCCGTCCGCGGTGATCTCCCGCGCGCTCAGCGGGTCGCCCTCGGCGACCTGCGGCAGGCGCCGCTCGCGGTCGTCCAGCTCGGCGTTCGGGTCGTCGGCGCCTTCCACGTACGCCTTGAGGAAGCCGTGGAAGGTGATGGTCTTGCCGGAGGCGCTGAACTCGGCGTCCCGGCCGTCGGCCGTCCGGCCGCCGATCTTGACGGTGACGGAGTTGCCGGTGGCGTCCTTCATCTGGGAGGCGACGGTGCGCTTCCAGATCAGCTCGTACAGCCGGAACTGGTCACCGGTCAGACCGGTCTCCGCCGGGGTGCGGAAACGATCACCCGAAGGCCGGATCGCCTCGTGCGCCTCCTGCGCGTTCTTGACCTTGCCGGCGTACGAGCGCGGCTTGTCCGGCAGGTACGCGGCGCCGTACAGCTGTGTGACCTGCGCGCGGGCCGCGGAGATCGCGGTGTCCGACAGCGTCGTGGAGTCCGTACGCATATAGGTGATGAAGCCGTTCTCGTACAGCTTCTGCGCCACCTGCATGGTGGACTTCGCGCCGAAGCCCAGCTTGCGGCTGGCCTCCTGCTGGAGGGTGGTCGTACGGAACGGGGCGTACGGGGAGCGGCGGTACGGCTTGGACTCGACCGAGCGGACCGCGAAGTCGGTGTTCTCCAGGGCGGCGGCCAGCGCGCGGGCATTGGCCTCGTCCAGGTGGAGGACGTCGCTGTTCTTGAGCTGCCCGTTGGAACCGAAGTCGCGGCCCTGGGCGACGCGGCGGCCGTCGACCGTGGACAGGCGGGCGGCCAGGGTGGACGGGTCGCTGACGTCGCCGGCCCGGCCGGTGGAGAACGTGCCGGTCAGGTCCCAGTACTCGGCGGAGCGGAAGGCGATGCGCTCGCGCTCCCGCTCGACGACGAGGCGGGTGGCCACCGACTGCACCCGGCCGGCCGACAGGCGCGGCATGACCTTCTTCCACAGGACCGGCGAGACCTCGTAGCCGTAGAGGCGGTCGAGGATGCGGCGGGTCTCCTGGGCGTCGACGAGCTTCTGGTTCAGCTCGCGCGGGTTGGCGACGGCGGCGCGGATCGCGTCCTTGGTGATCTCGTGGAAGACCATCCGGTGGACCGGGACCTTGGGCTTGAGGATCTCCTGGAGGTGCCAGGCGATGGCCTCGCCCTCGCGGTCCTCATCGGTGGCGAGGAAGAGTTCGTCGGACTCGGCCAGCAGCTCCTTGAGCTTCTTGACCTGGTCCTTCTTGTCGCTGTTGACGACGTAGATCGGCTGGAAGTCGGCGTCGACGTTCACGCCGAGACGGGCCCAGGGCTCGCCCTTGTACTTCGCCGGGACCTCCGCCGCGCCGTTCGGGAGGTCGCGGATGTGCCCGACGCTGGCCTCGACCACGTAGCCGGGGCCGAGGTAGCCCTTGATCGTCTTCGCCTTGGCAGGCGACTCGACGATGACGAGTCGGCGGCCGCCGCCCTGTGCGGTCTCGCTGGTCGGGGACAACTTCGCTCTTCTCTCCGGTCGACGCTGGGGGTAACCCCCGGGCCGGAGCTCTGGGGGACACTGCGGTGACGCTTGACGCTGCGGAGTGTGACGGTACATCCCGCCCTCGTGTCAAACGGAAAAACCCCGCAACGCCACTCGAACGGTAACCCGACTACATGCCTTCATGCCGCCCGGACCGGATACGGGCCGGTGCGGGAGGCCGCGCCGGGCCGGACACAGGCCGGTGCCGGTGCCGGTACGGTCCCGGTCGGCGACGGGGGCGCGGTACGGCGGGGCGTCCGGCCGGCGGGCGGCGCCGACGGGCCGGACGGTGGCCGTATCCGTTCCCACCCCGTACTGTCCCCTCTCGACCGTGCCCTCTCACCCGGTGCCGCCGTCCTGGCCGGGGCGGGGCGTGGCTGATGCCCAGTGGCTGATGCGAAGTCGCTGGTGTGGCGTTGCTGATGTCACCGGTGGGAAGTCGCTGGTGTGAATGAAGAGGCGGGGACGGCTGGAGTATCTGGGATGTCTGGAGTGGCTGGTGGGCGTTTGCGGGGCGGGGGCCGTCGCCCGGGCAGCACGCGTTTGTCCTGAATCAGGGCAACTACGCCAGGTCGTCGCGCCGGGGCCCGGCGCGGTGAGCACTCCGTGAACGCCCCCTCCTCCCCCACCGCCGTACGGAACGCGACGTTGCGCCGCGCGGCGGTCGCCGTCGGTGTCGGTGCTCTCGGCGCGGTCTACCTGTGGCACACCGATCCCCACGAACCGGGGCAGATACTGCTTCCGTGTCCGTTCCGCTGGGCGACCGGGCTGCTCTGCCCGGCCTGCGGCGGGACCCGGATGGCGTACGACCTGATGCACGGCGACCTCGTGACCGCCTTCCACGACAACGCCGTCCTGCTGACCCTGGGCGTGCCGGCCGCCGCGTACATGACCGGGCGGTGGCTGTACGCGGGACTGCGCGGGCGCCGGTTCCGGGCCCGCCTCGGGGCGCGCGGCAACGTCGTCGTCCTCGGCGCCGCCGCCGTCTGGATGCTGGTGCGCAATCTCACGGGCTGACCGGGCGTTCGACCCGGCGGACAGTGCCCGTACGCGAACGGCCGCCGGGCGCGCCGCGGGGAAGCGGCGCGCCCGGCGTACCGTGCGTCGTGGTGGTGCCCTACGGCGTGTTTCAGCGCACGGTGACCGTGATCACCGGGGAGATCGCGCCACCGCCGGCGATCCGCAGCTGGTTGACGCCCTTGATGCCCAGCTTGACGCGGAGCGAGTAGGCGCCGGTCTTGTTGGTGGTGACGCTCGCGGGCAGCGAGACCCACTTGGCGCCCTGCTTCTGCTGGACGGTGACCTTGGTGCCGGCCTTGATGCCGGTGGAGGTGCCGGAGATACGGAACTCCTGCCAGGCCTTCACCGCGTTGGTGCTCGCCTTGGCGGTGAGCGTGGCCTGCTGCGGGGCCTTGGCGGCGACGCTGTGGGCGACCGGGGACGCGGGGGCCGCGGGGGCGGCGGAGGCGGCGGCCGCGGTCCCGGCGACGAGTGCGGCGCTGAGAACCCCTGCGGCGGTGAGGCGGTATGCACGGTTCATAACGTGTTCCTCCCTGTTGGGCCGGTTGATGGCCTTCACTCAGGAACACGGGCAGATGGCCGTTCCGGTTGCTTCACGGGCGAGTGGTTTTGCGCGTGGTTTGCCCGGTGGGGCGGGAGTGAACAGGCCGCGGCCGCAATGCAGTTGAGCGGGCAACGAACAAGGCGGCGTGCGGGGCCGCGGGCGCTTCTTGCGAAGACGAACGGGGAGAGCGGCGCGTTCCCTCGGCAGGCTCCCGAGAACTTCCGAGGGCCCCTGAGAACATGCGTACGCTCCCGGCGGCCTGCCCCCGCCCGCCCCTACAGCAACAGCCAGCACCCCGTCCCCAGGAACAGCACGCCGAAGAGCAGCGCCAGCGCCGTACCCGACGACCGGCTCACCCCGTCGGCGACCGGTTCCCCGGCCCGTACGCACGCGCCCGTCCACACCAGCAGGCCGGCGCCGAACAGCGCGAAGGCCACCCCGGCGAACGCCTCGGGACCACTCTCCATGCGGGCAGAGTGGCAGCCCCGGGCGGCGCGGCGGCGAACCTGAGGTGAAGGCCGCCCGTACGACTTCATCGCCGCCCTCCCGGGGCGGGCCGGGTCCTCAGTCCGTACCGGCCGTCACCGGCTCCAGGAAGCCCTGCTCGACCAGGGTCCGGATCGCGTCCGGCGTACGGTCGCGCAGCAACACGGGATCCTCGCCGACCAGTTGAGCGATCGCGTCGAGGATCCGTCCGGCGGGCAGCGAGCCGTCGCAGACCCCGGCGAAGCCCGCGCCGACCGTGTCCACCTTCGTGGCGCGCCGCATGCCGCGGTTCTGCCGCAGGACCACGTGCTCCGGGTCCTCGGCGCCGGGCAGCCCGACCTGTTCCTGCACGACCTCGTCGGCGAGCCGGAAATGGCCGGCCAGCAGGGCCGCGTCGTCCGTGGCGCGCAGGTAGTCCTGGCGTTCGAAATGCCGGACGACCGCGGTGCCCAGCGGCTGCTCGACCGGGTGCGGCCACTCCTCGACGGTGATCGACGGGTCCGCCGCGCCGGACTTGCGCAGGGTGATCCACCCGAAGCCGACGGCCTTGGTCCCGCGGGCCTCGAACTCCTCCAGCCAGGCGTCGTAACGCGCCGCGTACTCCTCGGGGGTCGTACGGTGGTCGCCGGCGTCCCGCAGCCACAGCTCCGCGTACTGCGTCACGTCCTGGACCTCGCGCTGCACGATCCACGCGTCACAGCCGCGCGGCACCCAGGAGCGCAGCCGGTCGTGCCAGTCCTCGCCCTCGACGTGCTGCCAGTTGGCGAGCAGCTGGCAGTACCCGCCGTCGTTCAGGTGGTCGGCGGCCTGCTGGACGATGGTGCGGCACAGGTCGTCGCCGCCCATCCCGCCGTCCCGGTAGGTCAGCCGGGCGCCCGGCGAGATCACGAAGGGCGGGTTGGAGACGATCAGGTCGTACGTCTCCTCGCCCACCGGGTCGAACAGCGAACCCTCGCGCAGGTCCGCGGCCGGCGCGCCGGACAGCGCCAGCGTCAGCCCGGCGATCCGCAGCGCCCGCGGGTTCAGGTCCGTGGCCGTGACCTGCGTCGCGTACGCGGAGGCGTGCAGCGCCTGGATGCCGGAGCCGGTGCCGAGGTCGAGGACCCGGGCGACGGGGGTGCGGACCGCGATGCCGGCGAGCGTCGTGGACGCGCCGCCGACACCGAGCACCAGCTGCGCGCGGTCCACGCCGGCGGCCTCCTCGGCGGCCCGGATGCCGCCCGCGCCGCCGACCGCGCACCCGAGGTCGGAGACGATCCACCAGTCCTGGCCGTCGGGGCCGCCGTACGGGCGCACGTCGACGCTCGCCCGGACCTCGTCGCCGTCGCGCACCAGCCAGCCGTCGGCGAGGCAGTCGTCCACCGGCAGCGCGGCGGCGGCCCGGCCGTACGGCACCGGTCGCTGGAGCAGGAACAGCCGCACCAGGGTGGGCAGCGGGCCGTCGTCCCGGGTCGCGCGGAGCGCCGGGACGGTCTCGCTGCGGGCCAGCGCGGCGTAGGCGGGCGCGCCGAGCAGATCCAGCAGGCCGTCGGCGGTGAACGCGGCGTCACGCAGCGCGTCGCGCAGCCGGGCCGTGCGGGCGGCGGAATCGGGGTCTCGGAGGTCTGCGGTGGGGAGGTGCGTACTCACGCTCCCATTGTCAGGCCAACCACTGACAAACGGCCACGGCCCGGCCGCCCCGCGGCCACCGGGGCGGGGCGGGCGCGAGCGGCGGGGCGGGGTGGGCGCGAGCGGCGGGGCGGGGTGGGCGCGGGCAACGGGGTACGCGGACAGCATGTCGGCCGTGTCGCGGCGTCTCGGCCGTGCGTCGGCGCGTGGCGGACACAGGACCGCCGGGGCCGACGGCGTGTCGGACACGGACCGGGCCGGCCCGCCTGATGGCGTGTCGGACACGGACCGGCGCACCTGACGGCGTGTCGGACGGGCCCGGCGCGCTCATGGGCGCGGACGGTGACCGTACGGCGCCCGCCGCGCCCCTCGGCCGCTTCCTCGGCTACTTCTTCGGCGCGGCCGACCCGCCGCCCTCGGTCGCCTTCTGGTTCTGGCAGCCGGACTGCCCCGCCATCGCCTTCTTGACGTCGCCGGACTCCAGCTTGCTGAACGCCTGCTCGCTCTTCTTGTTGAGCTTGTTGATGCCGTCGGACAGCGACCGCAGGCCGTCCGCGAACTTGCCCTTGTCCCCGGTGTCCAGGCCGTCGACCTGCTTCTTGAGGTCGGCGTAACCCTTGGAGAGGTCGTTGAGCTCCTTGACCGCGTTCTTCTGGGACTCCTCGCCGCCCTCGGCGGGCGGCGCGCCGGCCTGGTCGAGCGCCTTCGCCAGCGACGCGTAGGCGTCGGAGATCTGCTGGAACGCCTTGGAGTCGGCCTCCTGGACCTTCTTGGAGTCGGTGCCGCCGCTGTCGGCCGTCTGCATGGACGTGTTGGCGTCCTGGATCTTCTTGAACTGGGCCTGGGCGGGGTCGCAGAACTTCTTGGCCCAGGCGTCGAGCTTATTGTCACCGTCGTCGCTGCAGCCGGTCAGCGCGAGCATCAGTGCCGCGCCGCCGGACAGCGCGGCCACAAGCTTCTTCTTCACCGGATCGGTCCCTTCCATGGCTCTCGGCCCCGGAACATACACGTCCGAAGGCCCCCGGCCGTGAGCCGGTCGGTCCGTACGCCCCTCATTGCAGCCATTTGCACCAAGCCCTGTGACGCGGCCGGGCGCACAGCAGTGCGGGCGGAGCGCGTGCTCAAAGCACGCCCTCCGCCCGCCCGTTGAGCGGCGCGAACGCCCCGCCCGCTAGGAGACCACCGCCGGGTCGGCGGTCTGCGCCACCTTCCCCGCGTTGTTGTCTTCGTCACCCACCGCGATGCCGCGACGCTTGGAGATGTACACCGCGCCGACGATGACGGCGATCGCCACACCGGCGGCCACGATCCGTACGCCGGTGCTCTTGTCCGCGCCGTAGCTGAACTTCACGACGGCCGGTGCGATCAGCAGCGCGACCAGGTTCATGACCTTCAGCAGCGGGTTGATCGCGGGGCCCGCGGTGTCCTTGAACGGGTCGCCGACCGTGTCGCCGATGACGGTCGCGGCGTGCGCCTCGCTGCCCTTGCCGCCGTGGTGGCCGTCCTCGACCAGCTTCTTCGCGTTGTCCCAGGCGCCGCCCGAGTTGGCGAGGAAGACCGCCATCAGGGTGCCGGTGCCGATGGCGCCCGCGAGGAACGAGCCGAGCGCGCCGACGCCGAGCGAGAAGCCGACGGCGATCGGTGTGAGCACCGCCAGCAGGCCGGGCGTGGCCAGCTCGCGCAGCGCGTCCTTGGTGCAGATGTCCACGACACGCCCGTACTCGGGCTGTTCGGTGTAGTCCATGATCCCGGGCTTCTCGCGGAACTGCCGCCGCACCTCGAAGACGACCGCGCCGGCCGACCGGGACACCGCGTTGATCGCCAGCCCCGAGAAGAGGAAGACGACGGAGGCGCCCAGCACCAGGCCGACCAGGTTGTTCGGCTGCGAGATGTCCAGGCTCAGGCCCATGCCCCGGGCGGAGTCGCCGACGTCCCGTACGGCGGTGGCGATCGCGTCGCGGTACGAGCCGAACAGCGCGGCCGCGGCCAGTACCGCCGTGGCGATGGCGATGCCCTTGGTGATGGCCTTGGTGGTGTTGCCGACGGCGTCCAGGTCGGTGAGGACCTGCGCGCCGTCGCCGGTGACGTCGCCGGACATCTCGGCGATGCCCTGGGCGTTGTCGGAGACCGGGCCGAAGGTGTCCATCGCGACGATCACGCCGACGGTGGTCAGCAGGCCGGTGCCGGCCAGCGCCACCGCGAACAGCGCCAGCATGATGGACGTACCGCCCAGCAGGAACGCGCCGTACACGGACAGGCCGATCAGCACCGCGGAGTAGACCGCGGACTCCAGGCCGAGGGAGATACCGGAGAGCACCACCGTCGCCGCGCCGGTCAGCGAAGACTTGCCGACGTCCCGTACGGGCCGCCGGCTGGTCTCCGTGAAGTAGCCGGTGAGCTGCTGGATGAGCGCGGCCAGCACGATGCCGATGGCGACCGCCACCAGCGCCAGCACCCGCGGATCGCCACTGCGGCCCAGGATCGCCGGGTCCGTGACGCCGGACAGGTCGGCGTAGGAGGACGGCAGGTACGTGTAGACGGCGACGGCCACGAGGACCAGCGAGATGGCCGCGGAGATGAAGAAGCCGCGGTTGATGGCGGTCATGCCGCTGCGGTCGGAGCGCCGGGGCGCCACGACGAAGATGCCGATCATGGCCGTGACCACGCCGATGGCCGGGACCAGCAGCGGGAAGGCCAGGCCCGAGTCGCCGAAGGCGGCCATGCCCAGGATGAGGGCGGCGACCAGCGTCACGGCGTACGACTCGAAGAGGTCGGCGGCCATGCCGGCGCAGTCGCCGACGTTGTCGCCCACGTTGTCCGCGATGGTCGCGGCGTTGCGCGGGTCGTCCTCGGGGATGCCCTGCTCGACCTTGCCGACGAGGTCGGCGCCGACGTCCGCGGCCTTGGTGAAGATGCCGCCGCCGACCCGCATGAACATCGCGATCAGCGCGGCGCCGAGGCCGAAGCCCTCCAGGACCTTGGGGGCGTCGACCGCGTACACGAGCACCACACCGGACGCGCCGAGCAGGCCGAGCCCCACGGTGAACATGCCGACGACGCCACCCGTACGGAAAGCGATCTTCATGGCCTTGTGCGAGACGGCCGTGAGATCCTTTTTCGGCTCGCCCTCGGCCGGTGTGGCTTCCCGGGCGGCGGCCGCGACGCGCACATTGCTGCGCACCGCCAGCCACATCCCGATATAGCCGGTGGCGGCCGAGAAACCGGCGCCGATCAAGAAGAAGACGCTGCGCCCGGCGCGCTGCGTCCAGTCGTCCGCGGGAAGCAGCATGAGCAGGAAGAACACCACCACGGCGAATACGCCCAGGGTGCGCAACTGCCGGGCGAGATAGGCATTCGCGCCTTCCTGCACGGCGGCGGCGATCTTCTTCATGCTGTCGGTTCCCTCACCGGCGGCGAGCACTTGCCGCACCAGCACCGCCGCGACGGCCAGTGCCGCGAGCGCCACGACGGCGATCACCAGCACCATGCCGCGGTTGCCCGACGTCAGCGATGGCTCGGCCAGGTAAGAGGGATGTTCCAGCAACTGAGGGGTGTAAGGCCCCGCCATTCGTCCTCCTTGACGTTTGGCACATGGGCGCGCGGAAGCACGCTCAGGCGTCCTGAGCAAAGTTGTGGACGGATTGTAGGTAGCGGCACCAGATCAAAACAGGGCGCCTCAAAGGGAATTCGCCGGTCGCGGCCGAGATCGTTCGAAGAACGGACGGAGACCGGACAGAGATCAGGCGAAGAAGCGGCGAAGATCGAAAATAGCGGGGCCGTGGCGGCGCCATCACAATTCGCCTGGACGAATGAATGTGAATAATTCGCTGACAACTGAATGATGATCTCAGAGTCCTACCTGACGCCGCTGCTCACAGCGTCGGGAACGAGCGCCTCGCGGCCCGGCCGGACCGCCGCCGGGGTGGCGGGCTTCCGGCGGTCCGGAGGCTCGCGCGGGGAGGCGCTGTTGCGCCCGGCCGCCCTGCGGGGCGCTGGTGGCACCGCGCAGGGGGCCCGGCGGCGGTACGGGGGGCAATACGGGGGCGGTGAGCGCCGGGCAGCGTCGGTGGCCCGTACCGCCACGGAAGTACGCACTCCGGTAGGGGCCACGCGACCCTGGTACGGCGGCGGACCGTACGCCCGGTACGGCCGGGTGGGGAGACGGAGGAGCCGGGCGCACGAGACCGGTGGGTACGGGGAGCCGACTGGGCACGAGCGTGCGGATGTGGCCTGAAGAGGGGGTGAGAGTGACCGGAGCGCGAGTGGCCGGTTGATGCGCCTTGGCCACGGCGTGCCGCGTGCCACACACCGCGCGGACGCAGCCCCATTCGGCCGCACGAAAGAGTTGGGGCGCGTACGGCCGAATGGGGCGTGCGGGAGTGAAAGAGGGCGCGTGGGGGCGCGGAGCAGGTTCCCCGCGGTGCGGGTGGGGTCGCCGAGCCTGCGAGGCGTGAGCCCGCGATTCGTCGCAGCAGCCCGCCAGTCCGTCGCAGCAGCCCGCAGGCGCTACGGCGAGGGCCGCCCCGCCACGTGGGCAGCCGTACGGCAGGAGAACGCCGACCCGACGACAGAGCCGGCCCTTACGGCAGGCCGGCCGCTACGGCAGGCCAGCCCTACGGCAGCACCGGCGCCGGCGCCGTCGGCCAGCTCATGCGGATGATGCCGCCGGTCTCACCGGAGGTCACCTCGACGTCGTCGACCAGCCCGCTGATGACCGCGAGCCCCATCTCGTCGTCGCTCTCGGCCGCGTCGCCGTTGTCCGAGACGGGACCGCCGGGCAGCGGCTCCCCGTCCAGACCGCGGACGCCGGGCACCGCACCGGCACCCGCCGGGCTCCCCGGGACCTCGTCGCCCACCTCGATGGAGAACTTCTTCTCGTCCTCGACCAGGGCGACCCGTACCGGGGCCGTGATGTTGTTGGTGCGGTGCAGCCCCACCGCACGGGTGCACGCCTCACCGACGGCGAGCCGAACCTCGTCCAGCACGGCCTCGTCCACCCCGGCCCGCCGCGCCACGGCAGCCGCGACCAGTCGCGCGGTACGGACGTGCTCGGGAAGGGCGCTGAAGCGGAGTTCGACGGTGGCCATGCCATCCCCCTCGGTATGCGGGCGTGCAACGCAGGGGCCGGACCGCCAAGCCCGGTTCCCCCACTGCTTCCAACCCCCGCGCCGCGGCGCGGGGACCGGCGAGCCGTCAGTCGGTCGCTGCGACGGCTTCGTCGACCGAGGTGTGAATCGGGAACACCTTGGTCAGTCCGGTGATACGGAAGATCTTCAAAATGCGCTCCTGGTTGCAGACCAGGCGCAGCGAGCCCTCGTGGGCACGCACCCGCTTGAGCCCGCCGACCAGAACGCCGAGCCCCGTGGAGTCCAGGAAGTCGACACGCTCCATGTCCACCACGAGGTGGTAGCTTCCGTCGTTCACGAGCTCGACCAGCTGCTCCCGCAGCTTGGGCGCGGTGTATACATCAATCTCGCCACCGACCTCGACGACCGTACGGTCGCCAACGGTCCGGGTCGACAGGGACAGGTCCACGGATCCTCCAGCACCTTGCTATCGAGCGGTCGCCCCCCATGGATCGGCAGCCGCGATGGCATTCAATCACTTACCAGCAGGCGTGCACGACGCCTTGTGCGCATTGTCCGTCACACCGGTGACACACTCGATGCCGATGGCCTCCAATCAGCTGCCCCCGGACGGGGGCACCAGCCCCTCCCCGCGCACGGTCCTGGACCGTCTCACCCAGGGGCGTCCCGCGCTACGCGCATCACTCATACGGAGCACTTGCCCCCGCGCATCGGCAGCCATGCGGAATGGCCCGCACGGATCCGTCCGGAGGTGGTGGAAGCCGTCCGAGCCGCCGGGATCGCCCGGCCGTGGACCCATCAGGCACGTACCGTCGAGCACGCCCTGCGGGGCGAGTCGGTGGTCATCGCCACCGGTACGGCGTCCGGGAAGTCGCTCGCCTACCTGGTCCCGGTGCTGTCCGGGCTCCTGGACGGTTCCGAGGCCCCCAACGGGCGCGGCGCCACGGCCCTGTACCTCGCGCCCACCAAGGCGCTCGCCGCCGACCAGCGGCGCGCCGTCGGCGAACTCGCCGCGCCGCTCGGTACCGCGGTGCGGCCGGCCGTGTACGACGGCGACACGCCGGTCGAGGAACGCGAATGGGTGCGCCAGTACGGCAACTACGTCCTGACCAACCCCGACATGCTCCACCTGGGCATCCTCCCGGCCCACCCCCGCTGGTCCTCCTTCCTGCGCGCCCTGCGCTATGTCGTCATCGACGAGTGCCACAGCTACCGCGGCGTCTTCGGCTCCCACGTGGCCCAGGTCATACGCCGCCTCCGGCGTGTCTGTGCCCGGTACGGCTCCGAACCGGTCTTCCTGCTGGCCTCGGCCACCGCCGCCGAACCGGCCCGGTCGGCCGAGCGGCTGACGGGTCTTCCTGTGGCCGAAGTCACGGAGGACACCTCGCCGCGCGGCGAGGTGGTCTTCGCGCTGTGGGAGCCGCCGCTGACGGAGCTGCACGGCGAGCAGGGCGCCCCCGTACGCCGTACCGCCACCGCCGAGACCGCCGACCTGCTGACCGACCTCGCCCTCCAGGACGTCCGTACCGTGGCCTTCGTACGGTCGCGGCGCGGCGCCGAGCTGATCGCCCTGATCGCGCAGGAGCGGCTGGGGACGGTCGCGCGGGCCCTGGCCCAGCGGGTGGCCGCGTACCGGGGCGGCTATCTGCCCGAGGAGCGCCGGGCGCTGGAACGCGCCCTGCACACCGGCGACCTGCTCGGCCTGGCCGCCACCACGGCCCTGGAGCTGGGCGTGGACGTCTCCGGGCTGGACGCCGTACTGATCGCCGGTTACCCGGGCACCCGCGCCTCCCTGTGGCAGCAGGCCGGGCGCGCGGGCCGTGCCGGACAGGGCGCGCTCGCCGTCCTCGTCGCCCGCGACGACCCGCTGGACACCTACCTCGTGCACCATCCGGAAGCACTCTTCGACCAGCCCGTCGAGTCCACCGTGCTGGACCCGGACAACCCGTACGTGCTCGCCCCGCACCTGTGCGCGGCCGCCGCGGAACTCCCGCTCACCGAAGATGATTTCCCCTGTTCGGTCCCGCCGCCCCGGGTCTTCTCCCCTCGCTGGAGGCCCGCAAGCTGCTGCGCCGCCGCGCCAAGGCGTGGCACTGGACCCGTCGCGAGCGGGCCGCCGACCTCGCCGACATCCGCGGGCAGGGCGGCTCGCCCGTACAGGTCGTGGAGGCGGGCACCGGCCGGCTGCTGGGCACGGTGGACGCGGCCGCCGCGCACACCACCGTCCACGACGACGCCGTCCACCTCCACCAGGGCCGTACGTACCTGGTCGAACACCTGGACCTGGAGGACGACGTCGCCCTCGTCCAGGAGGCGAACCCGCCGTATTCGACGACCGCGCGCGACACCACCGCCATCACCGTCCTGGAGACCGAGACGGAGGTCCCGTGGGGCGACGCGCGCCTGTGCTTCGGCTCGGTGGAGGTCACCAACCAGGTCGTCTCCTACCTGCGCCGCCGGCTGATCACGGGTGAGGTGCTGGGCGAGACGAAACTGGACCTGCCGCCCCGTACGCTGCGCACCCGGGCCGTGTGGTGGACCGTCACCGAGGACCAGCTCGACGCGGCCCGCGTCAATCCCGAGCAGCTCGGCGGCGCCCTGCACGCCGCCGAGCACGCCTCGATCGGCCTGCTGCCGCTGTTCGCCACCTGTGACCGCTGGGACATCGGCGGCGTGTCCCTCCCGCTGCACCCCGACACCCTCCTTCCCACCGTCTTCGTCTACGACGGCCACCCGGGCGGCGCGGGCTTCGCCGAACGCGCCTTCCACACCGCCCCGGAGTGGCTCGCGGCCACCCGCAAGGCCATCGCGTCGTGCGAGTGCGAGGCCGGCTGCCCTTCCTGCATCCAGTCGCCCAAGTGCGGCAACGGCAACGACCCGCTCCACAAGCGAGGCGCCGTACGCCTCCTGACCGAACTCCTCAAGAACGCACCGCAGTCGGCCTCCTGAACGTTGGTCTCCGCCGGCCCCCGAAACTCGGTGATCATCCATCCGGACGACACGCCCGACCTCCGCCGGACCGCCGTCCCCGCCGGCCACCACCGTTGCTGCGGCCCGTTGGGCACGAGCGGGCGCAACATGGCGTGTACCTGCGGAACACTCATCGCCGCTCTCGCGGCCGACTGCATGGGCCCGCACGATCTGCACCTCGATCCGCTGCGCGTGTACGGCTACGGCGAGGGGGCCGCAGGGGTGTAGAGGGGGCGGAGGTCTTGCCCGGGTCTTGCTTCCCCCTCCCCCACCCCGCCCCGCCCCTCCTCCACCTACGCTTCCGACTCGGTCTCCGCCTCCGTCTCCGTCGCCGCTTCGAAGATCAACAATGTGCCGTGGCTTCCCGCGCGGACCGCGTGTCTCGCGCCCGCCGGGACCAGGTACAGCTCCCCCGGCCCCACCGAGACGTCCGTGCCGCCCACCGACAGCTCCAGCCGCCCGTCGAGCACGAACAGCGCCTCGGCCGTCCCGTGCGCTTCCTCCTCCCCCGGCACCTCGTCCATGCGCAGCACCTTCACGCGGGCCGCGCCCACCTCTCCCAGGGCGCGGGAGCTCCACGCTTCCGGCAGCGCGGCCGCCGTTGCCCGTACGTCGATCGCCTTCATGGCATGCCTCCCGGCGGACCGCCCCGGTCACGCCCGAAGAGCCCGCTCATCATCAAGAGCAATGGATGATCCGGACGCTATCCGGGCCGGGACGGCAGGTGGTCGACCGTTCGGTAAAACCTTCCGGGGCGCCACCGGCCGCTGCTGCCGGGCGCTACTGCCGTACGGGGGCGCTCCGTTCGGGTATCGGCTCGGCGGCCCGGCCCGCTGCCGCCGGCGGGCCCGCGCGGGCGCGGATGTCCGAGGTGAACGGGCCGGTACGGGCCCGGGCCGTGACGTCCGCGATGTCGCCCCGCACCGTGCAGCGCACCAGGTGAGCGTCCTGCGCGGCCGCCACCTCGCGGGCGGCTCGGCAGGCGGCCGACGCGCCCCGGAGCGCGGTGTCCGCCGCCGCCAGCGCCGACAGATCCGCCGCGGCGCCCGCGCGATGACGTGTCACGACCACCTGAGCCATGGCGATCACCACCGCGAACACCGTGCACAGCGCCATCGCCGCGAACACCGCCCACACCGTGGCCGATCCCTCATCGCCCCACCGTCTCCTCCGCAAGTGCCGTCGCCTCCCCTCGGAGCGTCAGCGTCAACGGGCCGACGCCCGGCGACGCCGCCTCGACCCGTACACGCACCTGGTCGCCTCGTCTCTCCAGCACCACCCGCGCGCCCTGCGGAGCAGCGCCGCGAGCCACCGCGACGACGGTCGCCGGTGGTTCCGACCGCGCTGCCGCCCGGGCCCCGGCGCGGGCCGCGTCCACGCACTGGATCTGCGCGCAGGCGGCCGCCAGTCCCCACAGGAGCAGCCCCGTGAACAGCACCAACGCCGGGATGACCAGAGCCGTTTCCGCCGTCACGTACCCCCGGTCACCCTCAAGGCCGCGGCTGCGGTCACGACCGCGGCCACGGCCGTGACCGTCGTCAGACCTGGACACCGAGGGCCTTCCCGATCACCGCGCGCAGCGCCGCCTCCACCGCGCTGCCCGACAGCACCTTGTAGAGCACGGCCGCGGCCGCACACGCCGCCAGGGTTCCCAGGGCGTACTCGGCCGTGGTCATGCCCCGGTCGCCGCGGGCCCGTTCCCGTAGGGCCGCAACGCGTCGCTCCAGCCACCTTCGTACGAACATCTCGTCCCCCTTGAGGTCTGCAAGTCGCTTCCGTCGTATGTGAGCCGGTGTGGCTCGGGTCGGTCGTGCGCTGTCATGAGTTCTGGGTGAGCGTTGCGGCCAGGCCGTACAGGACCGGTACGACGCCGAGCGTCAGGAAGGCGGGCAGGAAGCAGGCCGCCAGCGGCATCGTGACCAGCACTCCGGCCCGGCGGGCCCGTTCGGCTGCCGAGCGGGTCTCCTGCGCTCGCAGCTCCGCCGCGATCCGGGAGACGCCCTCCACCGGCGGGACCCCTGACATGCCCGCCCGCTCCAAGCACCGGGCCAGCCCCCGGGCGCCGGGGAGCGCGCCGAAGCGCCGCCATGCCGTCGCGGGGTCGCTCCCGAGCCGGAGTTCCGCGGCCACGCGCCACAGTCGCTCGCCGACGGGCCCGCCGAGCGACCGCCCCACCGCCTCGGCGGACTCCCGTGGCCCGGCGCCCGCCGCCAGGCAGGCCGCGAGCAGGTCGGCGGCCGGTGCCAGCGCCGCCCGCATGCCGTCCTCGGCCGTCCGCCGTACGGCCTGGGCCCGCGTACGGCGCCGCCACCGCCCGACTCCGTACGCCACGGCGAGTCCCAGGACTCCACCGGTCACCCCGCCGACGAGAATGGCCACGGCACCCGCGATCACAGCGGGTCCGGCCCGCTCCCGGACGGCCCCGGGCCACCGACGCCCTCGGCCGCGCCCCGGCTTCGGTACCGGGCATCGCCCTGCGCCGTTGCCGTGCCGTACGGCGTCGACCAGGACCGCCTCCACCCGTCGCCGGGCCCTCCGTATGCCGCGCGCTTCCCCGGCCGTGGTCAACGCGCCGACCACGGTGGCCAGGGCCAGAAAAACAATCCCCAGGGTGTGGACAACTTCTCGGGCGCCTCCTTGCGCGACATCAGCGGACATGACCGCCTCCCTCGGCGGCCGCGATGATCCGCGCCGTCCAGACGATGCCGCACCACTCCAGAAGGCCGCCGACCAGCAGGCACGCCCATCCGGCGGGGGTGTGCAGCAACACCCGGAGCGGGTCGGCGCCGAGGGCGCTGCCCATCGCCAGTCCTCCGGCCGGAAGGAGCGCGAGCATCAGGGCGGTCGCCCTCGGGCCCGCCAACTGGGCGCGCAGGTCGTCGCGCCGGTCGCGTTCCGCCCGGAGGGCCGTAGCGATCCGTTCCAGCCCGGCGGCCGGCCCGGCCCCGCCGTCGACGGCGACCTGCCAGCACGCCGCCACACCCGCCAGTCCCTCCGCGCCCGGCAGCCGCGCCGCCGACCGGAGGGCCGCCGGTACGTCCCCGCCGAACCGGGCCGCCGCCTCCACGGCCGCGCCCGCCTCGCCGAACCCCGCGGCACCGACTGCCGTCAGGGCCTGCCCCGGCTGCCGCCCGGCCCGCAGCTCGCCCGCCACCGCCTCGCACAGCTCGATCACCGCCGCTCCCCGGCGCTCCCGCTCCCGCGTCCGCTCGCGAGCCCGGAGCCATCGCCGCACCGGGACCGCCGCCACCACGGCGGCGATCACGGGCACCACCGAACCGGCCGTCACACCGAGGGCGACCCCGGCCGGCAGACACCACAGCTCCCGCGGGAAGCGCATGGCCCCGTCCTGGCTGCCTCCGTCGTTCCGCCGGGGGCCCCGGTAGGCGTTCCGCCTTCCACCACCCAGCCTGGAGGCCCGGTACGCGGCCCACGTGACCCAGTGCGTCACCCGTTGCAGCATCCGCCGAGGCGTGAACTCCCCCTGGCGGAGGCCCAGTTCTCGACCCCGCCCCTCCGGGCCCGCCACCTCCCCGTCCACCAACAACAGGCGCGCCCGTCGTACGTCTCCGCTCCGCCCGCCGGACATCCAGACCGCCAGCCCCGTGCACAGCACGGCCGCACACACCGGCACCGTCGCCATACCGACGTCACTCATCCCGCACCCCTCCCCGCTCGCACAGTTCCGTCAACCGCGGCCACCCGGCCGCCTGTTGAAATCCGTCCGGCCCCCACACCGCCGCCGGTACGGTCACCACGAAGCCGTCCCGATCCCGCTCCAGGACGTCCACCCGGGCGAGCCGCCGTCGGCCGTCCCGGTCCCGCACGAGATGCAGCAGCACCGACAGCGCGGCCGCCACCTGGCTGTGCAGAGCCGCCCGGTCGAGCCCGGCCGTCGAGCCGAGGGCTTCCAGGCGCGCCGGGACGTCGCCGGGAGCATTCGCGTGCACCGTGCCGCAGCCGCCCTCGTGACCGGTGTTCAGCGCCGCCAGCAGGTCCGTGACCTCGGCGCCGCGCACCTCGCCGACCACCAGCCGGTCCGGCCGCATCCGCAGCGCCTGCCGCACCAGGTCCCGCAGGACGACCTGGCCGACGCCTTCCTGGTTCGCGGGCCGGGTCTCCAGCCGTACGACGTGGGGGTGGTCCGGTCTCAGTTCCGCGGAGTCCTCGGCCAGTACGAGGCGTTCGGCCGGGCCGGCCAGGCCCAGCAGCGAGCTGAGCAGGGTGGTCTTCCCGGAGCCGGTCCCGCCGCTGATGAGGAAGGAGAGCCGGGCGTCCAGCACGGCCCGCAGCAGGCGGTCGCCGTCCGGTGGCACCGTGCCTGCCGCGACCAGTTCCGCGAGGGTGAAGGCGCGGGGGCGCAGGACCCGCAGCGACAGGCAGGTGCCCGCGACCGCCACCGGAGGCAGTACGGCGTGCAGGCGGGTGCCGTCGGGCAGCCGGGCGTCCACCCAGGGGTGGGCGTCGTCCAGCCGCCGTCCGGCCACCGAGGCCAGCCGCTGGGCGAGCCGGCGCACCGCGGCCTCGTCAGCGAAGCGCACCGAGGTGCGCTCCAGGCCGCCGCCGCGGTCCACCCACACCTCGTCCGGCGCGCTGACCAGGACGTCGGTCACCTCCGGTGCGGCGACGAGCGGTTCGAGGGGGCCGGTGCCGACCAGTTCCGACCGCAGCGCCGAGACGACGCCCAGCACTTCCGTGTCGCCGAGCAGGCGGCCCTCGGCGCGCAGCGCCATCGCGACCCGCGCGGGCGTCGGGTCGGCACCCGCCTGGGCCAGCCGTCCGCGCACCGCCTCCAGCAGACCGGCACCGATGCCCGTACGGACTCCGGCAGAAGCCTCGACGCCAGGCTGCCCATCGGACGCCCGCAGCCCGGATGCACCTAACCCGAACGTCTGCGGCCCGGCCGCCCGCAGCCCGGACACCTGCGGCCCGGACGGCTGCGGCCCGGACGGCTGTGATCCGGACGACTGCGCCCCGGACACCTGCGGCTCTTCCCCCTGGGGGATCTCAACCCTCACTCGAACCACCCCTTCCGCCCTCACCAGGCGACACACGCTCGACCTCAGGCCCGCCGCCCCTCGCCCCCGCAACCCCCGATCCCACGCCACCCGCCCCCGTGGCCTTCATCCCTATGGCCTTCATCTCCCCAGCCCCCGCCCCCGTGTCCTCCTCCCCCGCGCTCCCCGGCAGCACCCGCCCCCAGAACGCCGTGCCGAAGTGCCGCAGCGGTCCGCGGGCGTTCGCTCCGGGCGGCGCGCCCCGGGCCAGTTCCCCCGGGAGGCCGGTCTCCCAGCCCAGCTCTCCGGCCAGGGAAGCCCGAGCAGCCGGGCGGCCTCCTCGGGCGCCAGCTCCGCGGCGCGGCCGGTGTCCGGGCCGGGGCCGGCGCGCGTGACCACCCGCACGTCCGGCAGGACCGTGCGGACCAGGGCCGCCACGCGCCGGGCCGCCGCCAGCGCCCGAAGCTCGGTGGGGACGACCAGCAGGCCGACGTCGACCTGGGCGAGCGCTTCCACGGCCGCTTCGTCCAGCCGGCGCGGCAGGTCCACCACCACGGCGCCGCCCCGCCGGCGGGCCGCTGCCATGACCGCGCGCATCGCCTGCGGCGGGATCGCCACCGTGTCGCCGCGGTCCCAGCTCAGCACCCGTAAGGAGTGCAGCCTCGGCAGCGCTTCCTCCAGGGCGCCGCCGCCCACCCGTCCGCGCGACTCGGCGAAGGCGGGCCAGCGCAGCCCTTCTTCCTTCTCGCCGCCCAGCAGCACATCGAGTCCGCCGCCCAGCGGGTCCGCGTCGACCAGGACGGTCCGGCGGCCCGCGCGGGCCGCCGCCAGGGCCAGGGCGCAGGCGAGGGTGCTCGCGCCGGCGCCGCCGCTGCCGCCGATCACCCCGACCGTCACGGCGGCCGGCCCGACGCCCTCCACCGCGTCGGCGATCCGGTCCACGAGCCAGCTCTCGCCACCGGGGAGCACCAGCACCCGTTCGGCCCCGAGGGCGACGGCCAGCCGCCACAGCTGCCGGTCGTCCGCGCCCCGGGCGACGAGCACCACCCCGTCCCGGCGGCCCGCCCCGCACAGCCGGGGCGCGCAGTCGGCGCCGACGATCACCAGGGGCGCCGAGGCCCAGCCCGGACTGCGGCCGCGGGCGACGCCATGGGCCACTTCCGGCGTCGCGCCGGCTGCCGCGCAGAGTCTCAGGACGTCGTCGAGAAGTTCCTCGTCCTCGGTGACGACCAGCGGTCCGCCGCGCCCTTCGGCGGGCCCGGGCGGTTGATCGGGAGTCATACGTCCGGCCACGTTCCGTTCCCCTATCGCTACACAACTCACACATCCGCGAACTCGCGGAGTTTTCATCGTGTGGCGATCCGGAAAATCCCGTGGATCTTGGTCCAAAACTGTGGACAACTCAATGGCTGTGAATATCCCAGTCACCTATACCGGCGACCTTGGAGGCTCCCTTAGAGCAGCGTCACGACTACTCAGGGTGACGGATAGTGGGCAGCGTCGAGCCCGGGGATGAGCGGTGAAGAGGAAGCGGCCGATCCGCCTCGGACGGGCAAAAACGCGTCCGGACATGCGACGACCCCCGCCGGGGGGAGAGCGGGGGTCGTCCCCACGGCCGACTCGGGGGGAGGAGTCGGGCCGGGTTAGCACGGTCGCGAACGATCCGTGACTTCCATGGTGTACCCGAGAGCCTTCTCAGGCAAACCCACGCGCCACACCTTACGCCGAATGGTGGGCGCCTATGCTCGCCCCGTGGAAAACCACTCCGTGCCTCACTCGACTCCCCGCACAGCCGCGTTCTTCGACCTGGACAAGACAGTCATTGCTAAGTCGAGCACGCTGACCTTCAGCAAGTCGTTCTACCAAGGCGGCCTGATCAATCGCCGGGCCGTACTGCGGACCGCCTACGCCCAGTTCGTCTTCCTCGCGGGCGGCGCCGACCACGACCAGATGGAGCGGATGCGCGCCTACCTGTCGGCGCTCTGCCGGGGCTGGGACGTGGCCCAGGTCCGGGAAATCATCGCGGAGACCCTCCACGAACTGATCGACCCGCTCATCTACGACGAGGCCGCCTCGCTCATCGAGGAGCACCACACCGCGGGCCGCGACGTCGTGATCGTCTCCACCTCGGGCGCGGAGGTGGTCGAGCCGATCGGCAAGCTGCTCGGCGCCGACCGCGTGGTGGCCACCCGGATGGTCGTCGGCGCGGACGGCCGCTTCACGGGCGAGGTGGAGTACTACGCCTACGGCCCGACCAAGGCGCAGGCGGTCCGGGACCTCGCCGCGTCCGAGGGCTACGACCTGGCGCGCTGCTACGCGTACAGCGATTCGGCGACCGACGTGCCGATGCTGGAGGCGGTCGGCCATCCGTACGCCGTCAATCCGGACCGCGCGCTGCGCCGGGAGGCCGCGAGCCGGGGCTGGCCGGTCCTGTCGTTCACCCGGCCGGTCCAGCTGAAGCAGCGGCTGCCCTCCCTGGGGATGCCGTCGCGTCCGGTGCTCGCCACGGTGGCCGCCGTGGGCGCGGCCGCCGCGACCGCGGGCCTCGTCTGGTACGCGAGCCGGCGGCGCCCGGTTTTTGCCCGTATCACCCGAGTTTGAAGGGAAAAGTAAAGAACTGTGGCGAGGGGTTCCGCTTCCCCCGCGGCAGGAGTACAAAGGATGTAACGGCCCGCGAGACCGAGGACATCCGAGAGGAAGACCTTCTACGCAGCAAGGCCCCACGGACCGAAGCACGGAAACCGGGCACCCACGCGACGCCGACCCGTCGATTACGGGCCAGCCGTACCAGGTGACGGACCAAGTCTCCGACCTGATCGGCAACATCCGGAGCGCGCTTGGTAACCCGGTGGACGTGCCAGCGGCGGTACCGGAACGACTGGGTACCGCCGCAACCCTTTGCCCGGGCCGCGACGGCCTCCCCGGCGGCCCGACACGCCGCCGCCCCGACCCCGGTCAGGCAGGAACCACGCCGCCCCGCCCCCGGTCACGGGGCCGCGCCACCCCGAACCCGGCCCCGGTCACGCAGGAGTCACGCCGCCCCGCGCTGCATCGCCTCGCACACCGCCGTGCTCTCCCGCGCCCCCAGCTCTACCGCCCGGCCGCAGTGCGCGATCCACGCCGCCACGCCCTCCGGGGTGCCGGACACATAGCCTTCCAGCGCCGCCACGTACGCGGCCCGGTCCTGTTCCGCGTGACCGACCTCCGCCGGGCAGACCGACTTCGGGTCCAGCCCGCTGCCGACCAGCACGATGCGCTCGGCGGCCCGCGCGACCAGCCCGTTGTACGAGCCGAAGGGCCGCAGCGCCAGCAGTTCGCCGTGCACCACGGCCGCCACCACCAGAGCCGGCGCCTCACTGCCCGCCAGCAGCAGCCGCGCAAGCCCGTCCAGGCGCCCGGCGACCTCGTCGGCGTCCGGCAGCGCCAGTTCCACCAGCGGCTCGTCGACCGGCTCACCCGCCAGCCGGGGCCGCCCCACCGCATCCTGGCCGGCGTCGCCGCTCGCCGCCACCAGGTGCAGCCGCGCCAGCACCCGCAGCGGCGACTGCCGCCACACGCTGAGCAGTTGCCCGGCCTCGGCGGTCAGCCGCAGCGCCGCGCCGACCGTCCGCGGCTCTCCCTCGACGCCGAAGTCGGAACGCCGCCGCACCTCCTCCAGCGCCCAGTCGGCCCCGGCCAGCGCGGCGGAGGCCCGCGCTCCGCGCAGCGCCGCCTCGGAGGTGATCTCGTTGCTGCGCCGCCGCATGATCCGGTGCCCGTAGACCCGGTCCACGCTCGTGCGCACGGAGTCCACGGAGTCGGTGACCCCCGGGAGCGAGGCCAGGGTCGCGAGCGGATCGGCTGTCGTACTCATGGGTACGACCCTACGCACCCCGGAAGCCGCAAGACCGAACCGCTCGAAGGAGTGGTCTTCTTCACCCGAACCTCTCACTCGGGGCAACTCGGCGCTTACGCTTCGTGACCATGAAGATCGCGTTCGTGGGCAAGGGCGGCAGTGGGAAGACCACGCTCTCCTCCCTGTTCATCCGCCACCTCGCCGCCGCCCGCGTCCCCGTGATCGCGGTGGACGCCGACATCAACCAGCATCTGGCCACCGCCCTCGGCATGGACGAGGCGGAGGCCGCCGCGCTGCCGGCGCTCGGTGCCCGGCTGCCGCTGGTCAAGGACTACCTGCGCGGCACCAACCCGCGTATCGCCTCCGCCGAGACCATGATCAAGACGACGCCGCCCGGTGAGGGCTCCCGGCTGCTGCGGGTCGTCGAGGACAACCCGGTCTACGCGGCGTGCGCCCGGCCCGTCCTCCTGGAGGGCGAACCGGTGCGCCTGCTGGCGACCGGCCCCTTCGCCGAGTCCGACCTGGGGGTGGCCTGCTACCACTCCAAGACCGGCGCGGTCGAACTGTGCCTGAACCACCTCGTGGACGGCCGCGAGGAGTACGTCGTCGTCGACATGACGGCCGGCTCCGACTCCTTCGCCTCCGGTATGTTCACCCGCTTCGACCTGACCTTCCTGGTCGCCGAACCCACCCGTAAGGGCGTCGCGGTCTACCGCCAGTACAAGGACTACGCGCGCGACTACGGCATCGCCCTCAAGGTCGTCGGCAACAAGGTCCAGGGCCCGGACGACGCCGCCTTCCTGGCCGACGAGGTGGGCGAGGACCTGCTGCTGACGGTGGGGGACTCGGCGTGGGTGCGGGCCATGGAGAAGGGCCGGCCGCGCCGCTTCGACCTGCTGGAGGCCGACCACCGGCAGGCCCTGAAGGAGCTGCACGCCGCCGCTGACGAAACGTACGAGCAGCGGGACTGGGAGCGCTACACCCGCCAGATGGTGCACTTCCACCTGAAGAACGCGGAGAGCTGGGCGAACGCGAAGACGGGCGCCGACCTGGCGGCCCAGGTCGACCCCGCCTTCGTCCTCGCCGAGTCCGCGGGGCCCCGCAGCCCGCCTGACACCGGCCCGGAAGCGGCACGGTGCCAGGCGGCCTCGGGGCCCTTCCGAGGACCTGCCTCCCCGCTACTCCGCGTCCCGCCGCGCCGGTTCGGCCGACCCGGCCGAACCGGCGGGCCTGCCCGGCGCGCCGGGCTTCGCGGACGGGGACACCAGGTAGCTCCCCCACCCGCCCTTCGGCGCACCGCCCACCGGCAGCGCGCGCAGCTTCTCCAGCACCTGCGGGTCCTGCGCGTCCAGCCAGTCGGCCAGTTGCTTGAAGGTCACGCAGCGCACGCCCTGACGGGGGCAGATGGTCTTGATCGCGTCCTCGACGGCGCGCATGTACGTGCCGCCGTTCCAGGACTCGAAGTGGTTGCCGACGACGAGCGGCGCCCGGTTGCCCTTCTCGGCCCGCTCGAACGCGGCGAGCAGGCCGTCCCGCATCTGCTTGCCCCAGGTGGCGTGCATCGCCGGGTCGCCCCTGGTCGTACCGGACTGGTTGGCGAGGAAGTTGTAGTCCATCGAGAGCGTTTCGAAGGCCCGGCCGGGGACGGGGATCTGCTGGAGGGGGAAGTCCCAGATGCCGTCGATCTGCTTCGGCCACAGCTGCCTGCCGCCGACGGAGCTGGAGTCGTAGCGGAAGCCCATGGCCTTGGCGGCGGGGATGAGGTTGCGCTGGCCTTCGAGGCAGGGGCGCGGCCGCCGACGAGTTCCTTGCTGTAGTCGAACGGCAGCGGCTTCTCGGTCTTGAGTCCGGTGTGCGTCTTCCAGGACTTGACGAACGCCTCGGCCTGCCGGATCTCGCTCTGCCACTCCTCCGGCGACCAGGTGCCGACGCCGCCGTTGGCGCCGCAGAAGTGGCCGTTGAAGTGCGTACCGATCTCGTTGCCGTCCATCCAGGCGCCGCGGATCTGTTCCACGGTGGCCCGGACGCCCTTGACGTCGTTGAAGCCGATGTCGGAGGCGCCGGGGCTGTGCTTGGGCGGGTGGTAGGCGTCCTTCCTGTTGCCCGGGAGCAGGTAGACACCGCTGAGGAAGTACGTCATCCGCGCGTCGTACTTCTTGCCGACCGCGCGGAAGTGCGAGAACAGCTTCTGGCTGTCCTCGCCGGCGCCGTCCCAGGAGAAGACCACGAACTGCGGCGGCCGCTCACCGGGTCTCAGGCGCTCGGCCTTCGGCTGCATGGGCTGCGCCCCGGTGTACGCGGTCGAGCCGTCGCCGATGAGTTTGACCTGCTGGGCGGTGCGCTGTGGCGCGGCCTGGCCGCCCTGGGCGCCGCTCGGCCCGCCCCCGTTCCCCCGGCACAGCCGGCGACTGCCGCCAGCGCCATCGTCGTGACCAGTCCGGCCGTGACCCTTGATGCGGCTGCCATCAGCCACCTCACTCCCTGAGCTGTGAACTTCGAAACGGAATCATCAAAAAAACTGATTAACCGTTTTTCAGGCCGCATAAGCCATGGAATGGGCCGTAAGGGACAAGCGACTCGACGCTGCGTTCACTCGAAAGACGGAACGACAGACCCGAATGCCTGAAAAGGCTTCTCTGTGCCTTTACGTGTCATTACGCTTCATTTACCGATGCTTGAGAGTCACCGGACCGTCACGAACCGTGACGCCAGCTGGCCGGCTCGCGTCCCGCCGCAGTACACCGCCGCCCACGATCGCGCCGCAGCGCGACCGCGCCGCCCCGGAGGAGACGGGAATGTCGCAGCTTCAGAAGCCGCCGGGACCGCCGGAGCCGACCGGTGCACCGAGCACACGCCGTACGCGGGCCCCGCGGACCTCGCAGACCCCCGGTCTTCGCAGGCCCCACGGCCCTCGCAGACCCCGCGCCCCCGGCAGCCCGCCGACCGGACCACGTCCTGGCGCGGCGACCTGTCCGCCTCGGTCGTCGTCTTCCTGATCGCCGTACCGCTCTCGCTGGGCCTCGCCCTGGCCACCGGGGCGCCCCTCCAGGCCGGCCTGGTCGCCGCGGCCGTCGGCGGCATCGTGGCCGGGCTGCTCGGCGGCGCTCCCTCCAGGTCAGCGGCGCGGCGACGAGCCTGCTCGTGGTCACGGCCGAGCTGGTGCAGCGGTACGGCTGGCGGGCCACCTGTGCCGTCACGGTCCTCGCCGGGCTGGCCCAACTCGTACTCGGCGCCGTGCGGGTGGCCCGGGGCGCGCTCGCGATCAGCCCCGCGATCGTGCACGCCATGCTCGCGGGCATCGGCGTCACCATCGCCGTCGGGCAGCTGCACGTGGTGCTCGGCGGCAGCCCCGACAGCTCGGCGGTCGACAACGTCGCGGCGCTTCCCGGCCAGTTGGCGCACCCACACGCCCCCGCCCTGTTCGTCGGCGCCGTCACGGTCGCGGTGCTCACCGGGTGGCAGCGGCTGCCCGGGCGGGCCGGACGGGCGCTGCGGACGGTCCCGGCCCCGCTGGCCGCCGTGGCCGCCGCCACGACGGTGAGCGCGGCCGCGCCGGTGCCGCGCGTCGCCCTGCCCGAGTGGTCGCTCCAGGCCCTGCCCGCCCTCCCGGACGGGCCGGTCCTGGGGATCGCCGCCGCCGTCCTGACCGTCACCCTCGTCGCCAGCATGGAGTCCCTGCTGTCGGCGGTCGCGGTGGACCGCCTCGCCGCCGACCGCGGCGTCCCCACGTCCGGTACGGACCTGAACCGCGAACTGACGGGTCAGGGCGTCGCCAACGTGGTGTCCGGACTGCTGGGCGGGCTCCCGGTGGCCGGGGGCGCGATGCGCGGCTCGGCGAGCGTGCGGGCGGGCGCCGTCAGCCGACGCGCCACCGTGCTGCACGGCGCCTGGGTGGTGCTGTGCGCCGGTCTGCTCGCCTCGGCGCTGGAGCTGATCCCGCTGGCCGCCCTCGCCGCGCTGGTGATGGTCATGGGCGTACGGATGGTGAGCTTCGCGCACATCAAACATGTGCAGCGGCACCGGGAGTTCCCGGTCTACGCGGTCACCCTGGGCGGTGTGGTGCTGTTCGGCGTCCTCCAGGGGTGGCCCTGGGCATCGGGGTCACGGTCTTCCTGTCGCTGCGGCGGCTGACCCACACCCGGGTCACGGTCGGCGCCGAGGACGGGCGCCACCGGGTGCGCGTCAACGGGCAGTTGACCTTCCTCGCGGTACCGAGGCTGACCCGGGCGCTCGCCCAGGTGCCCGCCGGCGCGGACACCGTCGTCGAACTGGGAGGCTCGTTCATGGACCACGCCGCGTACGAGGCCCTGCGGACCTGGTCCGACCGGCATCGCGCGGGCGGCGGCTGGGTGACCCTGGGCGGCCGCGCCGGGGGCCCGATCGCGGAGCCCGCGAGCGCCCACCAGTGCCGCCCGTGGACCCCGTGGCGCAACCACCACTGCACCCGCCCGCCCGAGGAGGCCGCGGCCGCCCCGCGGTCCAGCGGCGACCAACTGCTCGGCGGGGTCAGCGCGTTCCAGCGCCACACGGCCCCGCTGGTCCGGGACGAGCTGGCCCGGCTGGCCCACGAAGGGCAGCGGCCCACCCAGCTCTTCCTGACGTGCGCCGACTCCCGGCTGGTCACCAGCATGATCACGTCCAGCGGCCCGGGCGACCTGTTCACCGTCCGCAATGTCGGCAATCTGATGCCGCCGCCCGGTACGGACGCCGCCTGCGACTCCGTGGGCGCGGCCATCGAGTACGCGGTCGAGGTGCTGAAGGTGGGTTCGCTGACCGTCTGCGGGCATTCGGGGTGCGGCGCGATGCAGGCACTGCTCGGCGCGGACCACGAGCCGGGCGCGCGGACCCCGCTCGCGCGCTGGCTGCGGCACGGCCGCCCGAGCCTGGCGCGGATGCAGCGGATCGGCCGGCTGGGCCGGGGCGAAGTCGCGCTCGCCGACCGCCCGGTGGCCGACGACGTGGAACGGCTCGCGCTGGTCAACGTCGTCCAGCAGCTCGACCACCTGATGTCGTACCCGTGCGTCGCCCACCGCGTCGCCGAGGGCGCGCTCACCCTGCACGGCATGTACTTCCACGTGGCCGAGGCCCAGGCGTACGTCCTCGACCGCACGACGGGCCGGTTCCGCGCGGTACGGCCGGAGGCGGCGGTCACGTCGTAGCCGGCGGCGGTGGCCGCCCCGTCAGCCCGACGCCTTTTCCTCACCCCTCGCCAAGTCCCCGTAAACCCACCCGTAAACAGCACTTGACCTGCGCATCAATAAAGGTCTACACCAATTTTTGGCGGCAACCCTTGTCAGGGCGGGTGGTGGGCTGATGAGCTATGGCCGGGAGAGACATCGCACGCCCTGAATGGGAGATGACGTGAGCAACGAAAGCCTGGCCAATCTTCTCAAGGAGGAGCGGCGGTTCGCGCCGCCCGCCGAACTGGCCGCGGACGCCAACGTCACCGCCGAGGCGTACGAGCGGGCCGCGGCGGACCGGCTGGGCTTCTGGGCCGCCCAGGCCAAGCGCCTGACCTGGGCGACCGAGCCCACCGAGACCCTCGACTGGTCCAACCCCCGTTCGCCAAGTGGTTCGCCGACGGCAAGCTCAACGTCGCGTACAACTGCGTGGACCGGCATGTCGAGAACGGCCTCGGCGACCGCGTCGCCCTCCACTTCGAGGGCGAGCCCGGCGACACCCGCTCGATCACCTACGCGCAGCTGCAGCGCGAGGTCTCCCAGGCCGCCAACGCGCTGACCGAGCTGGGCGTCACGGCCGGCGACCGGGTCGCGATCTACCTGCCGATGATCCCCGAGGCCGTCATCTCCATGCTGGCCTGCGCCCGCCTGGGCGCGCCGCACTCGGTCGTCTTCGGCGGCTTCTCCGCCGACGCGCTGGCGACCCGTATCAACGACGCCGACGCCCGCGTGGTGATCACCTCCGACGGCGGCTACCGGCGCGGCAAGCCGTCCGCCCTCAAGCCCGCCGTCGACGAGGCGCTGACCAGGCCCGGCACGGAGAACGTGCGCAGTGTGCTGGTGGTCCGCCGTACCGGCCAGCCGGACGTGGCCTGGACCGAGGGCCGCGACGTGTGGTGGCACGACATCGTCGGGCGGCAGAGCGAGACCCACACCCCGGAGGCGTTCGACGCCGAGCACCCGCTGTTCATCCTCTACACCTCCGGCACCACCGGTAAGCCCAAGGGCATCCTGCACACCACCGGCGGCTACCTCACCCAGGTGGCGTACACCCACCACGCCGTCTTCGACCTCAAGCCGGAGACCGACGTCTACTGGTGCACCGCCGACGTCGGCTGGGTGACCGGCCACTCGTACATCACGTACGGACCGCTGGCCAACGGCGCGACCGAGGTGCTCTACGAGGGCACGCCCGACTCCCCGCACCAGGGCCGCTGGTGGGAGATCGTGCAGAAGTACGGCGTCACGATCCTCTACACGGCCCCCACCGCGATCCGCGCCTGCATGAAGTGGGGCGACGACATCCCCGCGAAGTACAACCTGTCCTCGCTGCGGGTCCTCGGTTCGGTGGGCGAGCCCATCAACCCGGAGGCGTGGATGTGGTACCGCAAGCACATCGGCGCCGACCAGGCCCCCATCGTCGACACCTGGTGGCAGACGGAGACCGGCGGCATGATGCTCAGCCCGCTGCCCGGTGTCACGGAGACCAAGCCCGGCTCGGCGCAGCGCCCGCTGCCCGGCATCGCGGCCACCGTCGTGGACGACGAGGCCCGCGAGGTGCCGGACGGGGGCGGCGGCTACCTGGTGCTGACCGAGCCGTGGCCGTCCATGCTCCGCACGATCTGGGGCGACGACCAGCGCTACCTGGACACCTACTGGTCGCGCTTCGAGGGCCAGTACTTCGCCGGTGACGGCGCGAAGAAGGACGAGGACGGCGACATCTGGCTGCTCGGCCGGGTGGACGACGTGATGCTGGTGTCCGGCCACAACATCTCCACCACCGAGGTCGAGTCCGCGCTGGTCTCGCACCCGAAGGTGGCCGAGGCCGCCGTCGTCGGCGCGACCGACCCGCAGACCACCCAGTCGATCTGCGCCTTCGTCATCCTGCGCGGCACCGCGGCGGAGGACGAGGGGCTGGTGGAGGAGTTGCGGGCGCACGTCGGCAAGCAGCTGGGCCCGATCGCCAAGCCCAAGCGCGTGCTGCCGGTGGCCGAGCTGCCGAAGACCCGCTCCGGCAAGATCATGCGCCGGCTGCTGCGCGATGTCGCCGAGAACCGCGACCTGGGCGACGTCTCGACGCTCACGGACTCCGGCGTGATGGACCTGATCCAGGCGAAGCTGCCCGGCGCGGCGAGCGAGGACTGAGAACCTGGCGGTCGCACCCGGCACCACGCTTTCGAACGCGTGTGCCAATGAGTGACCGCCGCCCCGAGGGGCACCCGTCCGCAGACCGGCCGGGTGCCCTTCGCCTGTTCCGGGCGCCCCGCACCCCTCGCCGGGCGGCCGATCGCACCATTTGCCCGTAAGGTGAAGATCGCCGGAATGTTCCCCTCGCAGCCCGGGTACAGTAGGGATCGCGTCAAGAACGCGACAAATACCAAAGGTGCGCCGGGAAGTCTGGTCGGCAACTGCAACAGCCGTATCCAGCTGCCGAGACACCGGAGGTCTTCGCGTGAGCGCGCCCCACAACCGCCGATCCATATTCCTCGGGCGGATGTCCCTGCCCGAGCGCAACTTCATCGCGGAAGCCCTGCGCGCCGAGACCGTGGGCGGCGTCCTGCTGCTCATCGCCGCCGTAGTGGCCCTCGTCTGGGCCAACACCTTCGGGGAAAGCTACGAGTCGGTACGGGGTTTCCACCTCGGCATCGGCTCCATCGGGCTGGACCTCTCCGTACAGCACTGGGCCGCCGACGGCCTGCTCGCCGTCTTCTTCTTCGTCGCCGGTATCGAGCTCAAGCGCGAGCTGGTCGCGGGTGACCTGCGCGAACCCAAGAAGGCCGCGCTCCCGGTGGTCGCCGCGCTGTGCGGCATGGCGATGCCCGCCCTCGTCTACTTCGTGGTCAACACCGTCGGCGGCGGCTCGATGGACGGCTGGGCGGTGCCGACCGCCACCGACATCGCCTTCGCGCTGGCCGTGCTCGCCGTCATCGGCACGTCCCTGCCGTCCGCGCTGCGCGCCTTCCTGCTCACCCTCGCCGTCGTCGACGACCTCTTCGCGATCCTGATCATCGCGGTCTTCTTCACCTCGCAGCTCAACTTCCTGGCCCTCGGCTTCGCCGTCGCCGGCCTCGCCGTCTTCTACCTGCTGCTGCGCAAGGGCGTACGCGGCTGGTACATCTACGTACCGCTCGCCCTGGTCATCTGGGGCCTGATGTACAACAGCGGCATCCACGCCACCATCGCGGGCGTCGCCATGGGCCTGATGCTGCGCTGCCACCGCCGCGACGGCGAGGAGCAGTCCCCCGGCGAGCACATCGAGCACCTGGTGCGGCCCGCCTCGGCCGGGCTCGCGGTGCCGCTGTTCGCACTCTTCTCGGCGGGCGTGTCGATCTCCGGCAGCGCGCTGCACGACGTGTTCACCAAGCCGGAGACGCTCGGCGTCGTGCTCGGTCTGGTCGTCGGCAAGGCCCTCGGCATCTTCGGCGGCACGTGGTGCGCGGCCCGCTTCACCAAGGCGGAGCTGAACCCCGACCTGAAATGGCCGGACCTCTTCGCCGTCGCCTCGCTCGCCGGCATCGGCTTCACGGTCTCGCTGCTCATCGGTGAGCTGGCCTTCACCGACGACCCGCTGCTGACCGACGAGATCAAGGCCGCCGTGCTGACGGGCTCGCTGATCGCCGCGGTGCTGTCCGGAATCCTGCTGAAGATACGTAACGCCAAGTACAAGAAGCTGTGCGAGGACGAGGACCGCGACGAGGACCAGGACGGCGTCCCGGACGTGTACGAACTGGACAACCCGGAGTACCACCTGCGGATGGCCAAACTCCTCGAAGCGAAGGCCGCGGAACACCGCCGCCTTGCCGAAGTGGCCTCCGGCGCGAACGCCGGGGACGATGGTCCGGCATGATCTGAGAGGCTTTGCATCCGGGAGAAGACAAGAGGGAGACGTCGATGAGCACAGCCGACGACGGCGCGGACCGCAGCCTCGGGCAGCTGGTGGCCACGGCCACCGCCGAGATGTCCGCACTGGTGCACGACGAAATCGCACTGGCCAAGGCCGAGCTGCGGCAGGACGCCAAGCGGGCCGGCATCGGCGGCGCCGCGTTCCTGGTGGCCGGCGCGCTGGCGCTGTTCGCGCTGCCGGTCCTGAGCTTCGCCGCGGCGTACGGCATCCACAACCTCGGCCTCGGCCTCGCCTGGTCCTTCCTGATCGTGGGCGGCGCCTTCTTGATCGTCGCCCTGCTGCTGGTCCTGATGGCGGTCAGCAAGCTCAAGAAGATCAAGAAGCCGGAGAAGACCATCAGTTCGGCCAAGGAGACGGCGGCCGTACTGGGGAACGTCAAGCCGCATCCGCGCGCGGTGCCCGAGGACCACCCGGTCCTGGAGTCTGTGACACGCTCCTCCGTATGACGGCTACCGACAGTTCCGACTCGGTCGTCCGTCCCGAGGGGCCCTGGACCCACCGGGACGTGGCGGCCAACGGTGCGCGTTTCCACATCACCGAGATGGGTGACGGCCCGCTGGTGCTGTTGCTGCACGGCTTCCCGCAGTTCTGGTGGACCTGGCGCCACCAGCTCCCGGCGCTCGCCGGAGCGGGTTTCCGTGCGGTGGCGATGGACCTGCGGGGCGTGGGCGGCAGCGACCGCACGCCCCGCGGTTACGATCCGGCCAACCTGGCCCTGGACATCACCGGGATCGTACGGTCCCTCGGCGAGCCGGACGCCGCGATCGTCGGGCACGACCTCGGCGGCTACCTGGCGTGGACCGCGGCCGTGATGCGGCCGAAGCTGGTACGGCGGCTGGCGGTGTCCTCGATGCCGCACCCGCGGCGCTGGCGCGCGGCCATGCTGGCCGACTTCAAGCAGAGCCGGCAGAGCTCCTACGTATGGAACTTCCAGCGGCCGTGGCTGCCCGAACGCAAGCTGATGGCCGACGACGCCGCCCTGGTGGGGCGCCTGATCCGGGACTGGTCCGGGCCGCGGCTGCCCGAGGACGAGGACGTCGAGGTCTACCGGCGGGCGATGAGCATCCCCTCGACGGCGCACTGCGCGATCGAGCCGTACCGCTGGATGGTCCGGTCGATGGCCCGGCCGGACGGCATCCAGTTCAACCGCCGCATGAAGTGGCCCGTACGGGTGCCGACGCTGCATCTGCACGGCTCGCTCGACCCCGTGATGCGCACCCGCAGCGCGGCCGGGTCCGGCGAGTACGTCGAGGCCCCGTACCGCTGGCGGCTCTTCGACGGGCTCGGGCACTTCCCGCACGAGGAGGACCCGGTGGCGTTCTCCACCGAGCTGATCAACTGGCTGAAGGACCCGGAGCCGGACCGGTAGGACCGGCCACCACGGCAGCCGGGGGAGCCGGTTACGGGCGCGGCGCGCGGGTCCCGTGGGGCGACACGCCGCATTGATCCGAACGCGCGTATGACGAACAGCCAATTGCCGCCCGCATAGGCCAATTGACGGGCCGCCGGGCGGTTACGGAGCCCGGGGCCCGGGCAGAGTCGTGGGTATGGGCTGGACGCACGACTACCGTGACGTGGCACGCAACCGCCGCAGCAGCGCCGCTGCAGTGGGCACTCAGGAGAGGGGTTCCTCGGACCTTGTGTCCGGTGAGTCTCCCGAGCTCGCCCACCCGCTGGGCATTCCGCGCATCCTGCGCCGCCGGGCGCGCTGGATGACCGCGCGGCTCAAGCATCCACGGACCTGACCCCCGCCGGAGCCCCGGGCCGGGGGCGGCGTCCGCCTCCCCGCCCGGGCCGGACCGGCTCGGCGTCCCGTCACATCGCGCACCCCTGGCTGTCGACCGCCCGCGCGGCGGTACGCCCCTTGGTGATGTCCTCGCGGATCTCGTCGGCGGTCAGCGCGTAGCCGGTGTGGGCGTCGTCCAGGGACTTGGCGAACACCACTCCGTACACCTCGCCGTTCGGCGTGAGCAGCGGGCCGCCGGAGTTGCCCTGCCGGACCGTGGCGTACAGGGAGTACACGTCACGGCCGACCGTGCCGCGGTGGTAGATGTCCGGGCCGTTGGCCTGGATGCGGCTGCGGATACGGGCCGCGCGGACGTCGTAGCCGCCGTTCTCCGGGAAACCGGCGACGATGGCGCCCTTGCCGGTGCTCGCGTCGTCCGCGGCGAAGCGCAGCGCGGGCGCGGGCAGTGACGGCACGTCGAGCACCGCGATGTCGCGCTCCCAGTCGTACAGGACGACCTTCGCGTCGTACGTACGGCCCTCGCCGCCTATCTGGACGGTCGGCTCCTTGACGCCGCCCACCACGTGCGCGTTGGTCATGACCCGGTGCGGCGCGAAGACGAAGCCGCTGCCTTCGAGGACCTTGCCGCAGCTCGGGGCCGTACCGACGACCTTGACGATGCTCTTGCGCGCCTGGGCGGCCACGGGGCTGCTGGCCAGCCTGGGGTCGGGGGCCGGCACCGCGCGGATCGGCTCGTTCGAAAACGGTGTGAAGACCTGCGGGAAGCCGTTCTGCTTGAGGACCGACTGGAAGTCCTGGAACCAGTTGTTCGCCTCTTCCGGCATCACCTGGGTGACACCGAGCAGCACCTTGGAGCTGCGGACCTCCTTGCCGACCGTCGGTATCGAGGTCTGCGCCAGCATGGAGCCCAGGAGCCAGGCGACCAGCAGCATCGCCAGGACGTTGACCAGCGCGCCGCCGGTGGCGTCCAGGGCGCGCGCCGGTGACCAGGTGATGTATCGGCGCAGTTTGTTGCCCAGATGGGTGGTCAGCGCCTGCCCCACGGAGGCGCAGACCACCACGACGGCCACCGCGGCGATCACCGCGTAGGTGCCCGGGGTGGCGTCGTCGGTGACCTGGTTCCAGATCACGGGCAGCACGTAGACCGCGACCAGGCCGCCCCCGAGGAAGCCGGTCACGGACAGGATGCCGACGACGAAGCCTTGGCGGTAGCCGACGACGGCGAACCACACGGCCGCGACCAGCAACACGATGTCCAGCACGTTCACGCCCGCCACCGTCTCACGCGCGCCGGTCGAGCGGGACCTGCTTCGTACGGTCCCACGGCCGCTCCCACCCCGCGTAGTGCAGGATCCGGTCGATCACTCCGGCCGTGAAACCCCAGACCAGCGCGTCCTCGACGAGGAAGGCGGGGCCCACGTGGCCACTGGGGTGGCGGGCCGTCACCCGGTGCGCGGGGTCCGTGAGATCCGCCACGGGAACCGTGAAGACCCGGGCGGTCTCCGCCGCGTCCACCGGCCCCACCGGGCTCGGCTCGCGCCACCAGCCCAGGACGGGCGTGACGACGAAGCCGCTCACGGGGATGTACAGCCGCGGCAGCACGCCGAAGACCTGGACACCGGACGGGTCCAGTCCGGTCTCCTCCCACGCCTCGCGCAGCGCGGCGCGCACCGGCCCCTCCCCCTCCGGATCGCCGTCCTCCGGGTCGAGGGCGCCGCCGGGGAACGAGGGCTGGCCGGCGTGCGAGCGCAGGGTGCCCGCGCGCTCCATGAGCAGCAGCTCAGGGCCGCGGTCGCCGGGCCCGAAGAGGACCAGGACGGCGGACTGCCGGCCGCCGCTCTCGGGCGGCAGGAATCTGCTGAGCTGGTGGGGCTCGATCGTGGCGGCGGCGCGCGAGACCGGCGCCAGCCACTCCGGCAGGCCGTCGGAGCTGACGTCCGCACTGTACGTCCCGTACGCCGCTGTCTTCCCGTACTGCTCCCGTGCGCTCGTCATACGCGCCCCCTCAGGCCCTTGGATCGGTGGGATCGATGGTCATGCGGCCGTGGCCGGTCCTCTTGGGGGTGAGTGCGGCAGCGGCCGGTCCGGTTCCCCTCCGGGATGTGACGCTTCTGTCCCGCGCGGGGCGACAAGGGCCGCACGGGCCGCACGGGCCGAACGGGGGCCGGAAGGCCGACGCCGGGCGCGAGGGGGCCGGGGCCGGGGCCGGGCGCGGGCGGCGCTCAACGGCCCGCCAGCGGCGGCGCGGGCTGTCCCGGGTAGTCAGCCGGGGGCCGCAGCCGCTGGCCCGGCTGACCGCCCATCTCGTACTTGAGCAGCTTCTTCGCCTTCTCCGGGTCCAGCTCGCCCTCGCCGTACGACGGGCAGTCGTGCGCGATGGGGCAGGCGCCGCAGGCGGGCTTGCGGGAGTGGCAGACGCGGCGGCCGTGGAAGACGACGCGGTGCGAGAGCATCGTCCACTCGCTCTTGGGGAAGATCTCGGCGATCTCCGCCTCGACCTTCTCCGGGTCCTGCTGCTCGGTCCAGCGGAAGCGCCGGACCAGCCGGCCGAAGTGGGTGTCGACCGTGATGCCCGGCACGCCGAAGGCGTTGCCCAGCACGACGTTGGCGGTCTTGCGGCCGACGCCCGGCAGCGTCACCAGGTCCTCCAGACGGCCGGGCACCTCACCGTCGAAACGGTCCCGTAGCGCCGTCGAGAGGCCCAGCAGTGACTTCGCCTTGGCACGGAAGAAGCCGGTGGGCCGGATCAGCTCCTCCAGCCGCTCCGGGTCGGCGGCCGCCATGTCCTCCGGGGTGGGGTAAGCGGCGAACAGCGCCGGAGTGGTCTGGTTGACCCGCAGGTCGGTGGTCTGCGCGGACAGCACCGTGGCGCAGAGCAGCTCGAAGGAGTTACGGAAATCCAGCTCGGGGTGGGCGTACGGATACACCTCGGCCAGCTCGCGGTTCATCCGGCGGGCACGGCGCACCATGGCGGTGCGGGACTCGTCCTTGAAGGCGGGGGCGGGGGCGGCTTTGGCGGGAGCGGCCTTGGCGGGAGTCTTGGAGGGCGCCTTCTTGGCGGCGGTCGTCTTCTTCGCGGCGGCCGCCTTGGCGGGGCCTTCGCGGCGACGGTCTTCTTGGCCGCGGTCTTCTTCGCGGAGGCGGTCTTCTCCACCGCAGCGGACTTCTTCACGGCGGTCTTCGCAGTGGTCTTCTTCGCGGCAGAGGTCCCGGTCGCGGCCGTGGCGGCGGACTTCTTCCGTGCCGCTGCCTTGCGTACCTTTTCCTCGGATTTCACCGCTTTCGCGGTTTCGGCGGGCGCCTGTTCGCCCACAGCGGAATCACGGCCCGCGCTCACTCGCTCAGCCCCCTTGTCCTGTGCTCTCACCGGCGTATTGGACACTCGGCCAGACTAAGGCCACCCACTGACATCCGGTCCGATCACCAGTACCCGTGGGTCCAATCGGCCCCCTGCCGTATGGCTTGCGCCACGGGTCCGGCATCCTTGTGATTGATCGCACTGTTTTGCATTCCGGCATGATGGGGACCAAGGTCCCTTTGAGCATGTCGACAAGGAGAGATCTCGTGGACGACGTTCTGCGGCGCGCACCGCTCTTCGCGGCGCTCGACGATGAGCAGGCGGCCGAGCTGCGCGCCTCGATGGGAGAGGTCACGCTCGCCCGCGGCGACGCCCTGTTCCACGAAGGGGACCCGGGCGACCGCCTGTACGTGGTCACCGAGGGCAAGGTGAAGCTGCACCGCACCTCCCCGGACGGGCGGGAGAACATGCTCGCCGTCCTCGGCCCCGGTGAGCTGATCGGCGAGCTCTCCCTGTTCGACCCGGGCCCGCGTACCGCCACCGCCACCGCACTGACCGAGGTCAAGCTGCTGGGCCTGGGCCACGGCGACCTCCAGCCCTGGCTGAACGCCCGCCCGGAGGTCGCCACGGCGCTGCTGCGCGCCGTCGCGCGCCGCCTGCGCAAGACCAACGACCAGATGTCCGACCTGGTCTTCTCCGACGTTCCGGGCCGTGTCGCCCGGGCGCTCCTGGACCTGTCGCGCCGCTTCGGCGTGCAGTCCGAGGAGGGCATCCACGTCGTGCACGACCTCACGCAGGAGGAGCTGGCCCAGCTGGTCGGCGCCTCGCGCGAGACGGTCAACAAGGCCCTCGCGGACTTCGCGGGCCGCGGCTGGCTGCGCCTGGAGGCGCGCGCGGTGATCCTGCTGGACGTGGAGCGCCTGGCGAAGCGTTCGCGCTGACGCCCGCCGCCGTCACGGCATCGCAAGGTCCCGCTCCCCCGGGGGAGCGGGACCTTTTCGCGTGAAACCGTCCGGACAGGCCCTACGGCACCCGCGGCAGCTGCTGCGTGGCGCAGTGGATACCGCCCCCGCCCTCGCCGACCGCGTCGATCGCGACCTGCCGGATGTCGCGGCCGGGGTGCAGGTCGCGCAGCACCCCGGCGGCCCGGTCGTCGGCCCGGCGGTCGCCGAAGCGCGGGAGCACCACGACGTCGTTCGCCACGTAGTAGTTGAGGTACGAGGCGAGGAACTGCTCCCCCGGTCGCCGATCGCGTACGGGTCGGGCTCCGCGACCTCGACGATCTCCAGCCGCCTGCCCCGGGCGTCCCGTGCCTTCGCCAGGACACCACGGGCCTGCTCGTACACCCGCGTCCAGACGTCCGGGCCGTCCCCCTTCCAGGGGCGGTTCAGGGCGACGACGCCCGGCTCCACGAAGCGCGCGACGGTGTCGATGTGGCAGTCGGTGATGTCCTCGCCGCGCACCCCCGCGATCCAGATCACCCGGGTCACGCCCAGTACCCGCTTCAGCTCCCGTTCGATGTCGTCCCGCGTCCTGCCGGGGTTGCGGTTGGCGTTGACCAGCGAGCTTTCGGCGGCGAGCAGCGTGCCCTCGCCGTCGACCTCCAGGGAGCCGCCCTCGGCCGTGATCCCGGCGTCGGTACGGGCCGTCTTCGTCCGCTCCAGCAGCGTCCGGGCGACCTTGGCGTCGCGCGGGTGGCGCTGCTTGCCGCCCCAGCCGTTGAAGTGCAGGTCGACGCCCTCGCGGGCGGGTCCCGGAGACGCGTCCGGCCGGGTCACGAAGACCGGCCCGGTGTCCCGTATCCACAGGTCGTCGACCGGGATCGGCAGGATCTCCACCGCCGAGCCGCACGCGCGGCGCGCCCGCGTCTGCTCCGCCGGTCCGGCCAGCAGCACGACCGGCTCGTATGCGGCGACAGTACGGGCGAGCCGGGCGATGTCGCGCTGTACGGCGGGGGCCCGCTCGCCCCAGAGGGAGTCGGCCGGCGGCCAGGCGAGGTACGTCGCGGCGTGCGGTCGCCATTCGGCGGGCATCCGGGCGGGGACGGACGCGGCGACGGGTGCGGCAGACCCGTCGGACCCGGCGGGCCCGTCGGGCCGGGGTGCCCACGCGGCGTACGCGAGTCCCGTACCCGCCGCCAGCGCTCCCAAGCCGCCGAGGCCGAGCAGCCCGCGGCGTGACAGATGACGTCGAGGTCGGTTCATGACCGGATGCGTTCCTTTCCGGGCCGCCCATCGGTGCCGGACGCTCCCCATTTCCTGACTGAAAATTCAGTCAGGTTCGTGTGCCGAACGTAGCACCGGCAAGAAGCGATGGCGACCGGTTACCGATGCACGGGCACCGAGTACGGTGGGTGACTGTGTCCGAGCGCCGACTGCAGATCCTGGAAGCCGCGACCCGCACCATCGCGCGGAGCGGCGTACGCGGCCTGCGGGTGGAGGAGATCGCGGCCGCGGCCGGTGTCTCCACCGGGCTGATCTACTACCACTTCGGCGGCCGGGCCGAGCTGCTCCGCCGCACCCTGGACTTCATCGGCGAACGCGCCGAACGCTGCACGGCGCCGGACCCGGAGACCGTCCGTACGGCAGGCCCGCGCGCGCAGTTGGAGGAGATGCTGCTGCGCGAGCTCCAGGACACCCCGGAGCTGGTGGAGAACAGCACCGCCTGGGGCGAGTTCCAGTCCAGCGCCGTCTTCGACGCCGGGCTGCGGGAGCAGTTGCGCGAGGCGACCCGGCAGTGGACTGACGATGTGGCCGACCTCGTACGGGAGGCACAGGCCGCCGGTACGGCCGACCCGAACGCCCCGGTGGCCGACGTCGCCGAGCGGCTGACCGCGCTCGTGGAAGGGCTCAGCACCCGCTGGCTCAGCGGCTCGATCCCCTTGGAGCGAGCCCGCGAGCTGCTGCGCGGCGGCATCGAACGCGAACTGGGCCCGGCGGCGGAAGAGGACTGAGGGCAGGGCGGCGCCCTTGGCAGCCTGTGTTCGGCCCTTGGAGCAGCCTTGGCCGCCCCCTGGACCAGCCCTTGGGCCAGCCCCGGGGCCAGCCCTTGGTCGCCTCCTGGACCAGCCCTTGGCCGGCCCGCGATCAGCCCTCGATCAGCCCGTGCTCCCCGAGATAGTCCAGCTGCGCCCGTACGGACAGCTCGGCCGCGGGCCACAGCATGCGGTCCACGTCCGCGTACACGCTCGCGACGACCTCCGAAGGCGTGCGGTACCCCGCCTCGACCGCCGTCTCGACCTGGGCCAGCCGGTTGGCCCGGTGCGCCAGGTAGAACTCGATCGCGCCCTGGGCATCGCTCAGTACGGGCCCGTGGCCGGGGAGGACGGTCGTGACGCCGTCGTCGACGGTCAGGGACCGCAGCCGCCGCAGCGAGTCCAGGTAGTCGCCCAGACGGCCGTCCGGATGCGCGACGACGGTGGTCCCGCGCCCCAGGATCGAGTCGCCGGTCAGCACGGCGGCGTCGGCCGGGAGGTGGAAGGAGAGCGAGTCGGCGGTGTGCCCGGGGGTCGGTACGACCCGCAGCTCCAGGCCGCCGGTGGTGATCACGTCCCCGGCGGCCAGCCCCTCGTCCCCCAGGCGCAGCGCCGGGTCCAGGGCCCGTACCGGGGAGCCGGTCAGCTCGGCGAAGCGCTCCGCGCCCTCGGCGTGGTCCGGGTGACCGTGCGTCAGCAGCGTCAGGGCGACCCGCTTCCCGGCCTGCTCGGCGGCTTCCACGACCGCCCTGAGGTGGGTCTCGTCCAGCGGGCCCGGGTCGATGACGACCGCCACGTCGGCGTCCGGCTCGGCGACGATCCAGGTGTTGGTGCCGTCCAGGGTCATCGGGGACGGGTTCGGGGCGAGCACGCACCGGGTGCGGTCGGTGGCGGGTCCGGCGATGTCCCCTCCGCGGGGCCGGCCGGGCAGGGCGGCTGCGTACGTCATGCGGTGGACTCTCCCGTGGTGGTGGGCGGTGCGGTGGCCGGGCTCCCGGTCGCGGGCGGCGCGACCGGGGTGAGGTGCTTGGTGAACTCCTCGTGCCCCGGCCAGCTCAGGACGATCTCACCGTCCTTCAGCTCCGCCCGCGCGAGGACCGGCGTCAGGTCCCGGCCGCCGGCCGCCGCGAGGGCCTCGGCGGCCGTCCCGTACGCCGTCAGGCCGCGCAGCGTCGAGATCGTCGGCGGCATCATCAGCAGCTCGCCGCGGTCGTAGCCGGCGGCGGCCTCGGCGGGACGGATCCACACCGTACGGTCGGCCTCCGTGGAGACGTTCCGGGTGCGCTGGCCCTCGGGCAGCGCCGCCACGAAGAACCAGGTGTCGTAGCGGCGGGGCTCGAACTCCGGGGTGATCCAGCGGGCCCACGCCCCCAGGAGGTCGCTGCGCAGGACCAGACCGCGGCGGTCCAGGAAGTCCGCGAAGGACAGTTCGTGGGCGACCAGCGCCGCGCGGTCCGCGTCCCAGTCGTCACCGGTGGTGTCGGCGACCACGGTCCCGGCGGAGGTGCCGGCGAGCAGCACACCCGCCTCCTCGAAGGTCTCCCGGACGGCCGCGCAGACCACGGCCTGCGCCGCGGCCTCCTCGCCCGCCCCGAAGCCGAGCCGCCCGGCCCACTCGGCGAGCGAAGGCCCGGCCCAGGCCACCGGCCGCTCGTCGCGCGGATCGACGGACCCGCCCGGGTAGGCGTACGCGCCTCCGGCGAAGGCCATGGAGGTACGTCTGCGCAGCATGTGGACGGCGGGACCGCCCGCGCCGGTGTCCCGCAGCAGCAGAACGGTCGCGGCCCGGCGCGGCGCCGCCGGGGTCAGCTCGCCGTGCGCGAGGGCCCGGATGCGGGCCGGCCATTCCGGCGGATACCACTGGCCATTGGGGGTCGACGACATGGCCGGATGCTATGCGCTGGCGCGCGGATGTTCGAGGGGGCGCTTCTTCGGGGGCTGCGCGCGGGGGTTGGTCGTGGGGTGCGGGTGAGGGGTGCTGGGTACGGGGACGCGGGTACGGAAACGGGGCGGGCCCGGTTCCCCGGCCCCGCCCCGTCGTATCCGGTCACATCCGGTCGTACGCGGTCGCCCGACGTCAGTCCGCGACCTCGACCTGCATCTCGACCTCGACCGGCGCGTCGATCGGCAGTACGGCCACGCCGACCGCGGAACGGGCGTGCACGCCCTTGTCGCCCAGCACCTCGCCCAGCAGCTCGCTGGCGCCGTTGATGACGCCGGGCTGGCCGGTGAAGCCGGGGGCCGAGGCGACGAAGCCGACGACCTTGACGACCCGCACGATCTTGTCGAGGTCGCCGATGACGGACTTCACGGCGGCCAGCGCGTTCAGCGCGCAGGTCGCGGCCAGTTCCTTGGCCTGCTCGGGGCCGACCTCGGCGCCCACCTTGCCGGTGGCCGGCAGCGCGCCGTCCACCATCGGCAGCTGGCCCGAGGTGTGGACGTACGCGCCCGAGCGCACCGCGGGCTGGTACGCCGCCAGCGGCGGCACGACCTGCGGCAGCTTCAGGCCCAGCTCGGCGAGCCTGTCCTCCACCGCGCTCATGCCTGCTTCTCCCGCTTCAGGTAGGCCACCAGCTGCTCGGGGTTGTTCGGCCCCGGCACGACCTGGACCAGCTCCCAGCCGTCCTCGCCCCAGGTGTCCAGAATCTGCTTGGTCGCGTGTACGAGCAGCGGCACGGTCACGTATTCCCACTTGGTCATGGGGCCGAGCGTAATGCCTGTCCCGACGGCGCGCGGACGCGGCGGTGCCGCCCGGACGCGCGGCCGGTCCGCGCCCGTCGCACGCCCCCGGCGCACAACCCGACGCCGGTCCCGTGCGTAGCCCGCCACCGGACTGGTTAGGCTCCTTGGCGTGAGCAGGCTCCATGTCGTCAGCGGCAAGGGCGGTACCGGCAAGACCACGGTCGCCGCTGCCCTCGCCCTCGCCCTGGCCACCGAGGGACGCCGTACCCTCCTGGTCGAGGTCGAGGGCCGGCAGGGCATTGCCCAGGTGTTCGAGACCGAGGCGCTCCCGTACGAGGAGCGCAAGATCGCGGTGGCCCCCGGGCCCGACGGAGGAGGTGTGTACGCCCTCGCCATCGACGCCGAGCGGGCGCTCCTGGACTACCTCCAGATGTTCTACAGACTCGGCGGCGCGGGCCGCGCCCTGAAGAAGCTCGGCGCGATCGACTTCGCCACGACCATCGCCCCCGGCCTGCGGGACGTCCTGCTGACCGGCAAGGCGTGCGAGGCGGTGCGCCGCAAGGACAAGCGCGGACGGTTCGTCTACGACGCCGTCGTGATGGACGCCCCGCCCACCGGCCGCATCACCCGCTTCCTGAACGTCAACGACGAGGTCGCGGGCCTGGCCAAGATAGGTCCGATCCACAACCAGGCGCAGGCCGTGATGCGGGTCCTGAAGTCGCCCGAGACGGCGGTCCACCTGGTGACCCTGCTGGAGGAGATGCCCGTCCAGGAGACCGTGGACGGCATCGCCGAGCTGCGCGCCGCCGGACTGCCGGTGGGCGGCGTCGTGATCAACATGACCCGGCCCGAGGTGCTGGACACCGGCGAGGTCGACATCGCCGCCAACGGGGCACGCAGGGGCATCGCCGAGGCGCTGGCCGAGGCGGGCCTGCGCGGCGGCCGCCGCGGCGCGGCCGGTGTGAAGTGGGCCGACGGGCTCATCGACCCCCTCCTGGCAGAGGCCCGCGAGCACGCGCAGCGCGTCGACCTGGAGCGGGCCGAGCACGCCGAGCTGGCCGGTCTCGACCTGCCGACCTACGAGCTGGAGCTGCTCCCCGAGGGAGTGGACCTCGCCGGGCTGTACCGGCTCGCGCGAGACCTGCGGAAACAGGGGCCGATATGACCGCGGACGCAAGCCTCCCGGACGACCGCGCCGCGGGTGACGGCACTCCGGACGCCGCCACCCCGGATGCCGCCGTTACGGATGTCATCCCCCCGGGCGCCGGTGCCGCGTCGTCCCGGCACACCGCACCGCCCGCCTCCGGGCGCGGCGCGCTGCACTCCCCGCCGCCCACCTGGAAGTCGACCCGCTGCTCGACGACCCGCGCACCCGCATCGTCGTGTGCTGCGGCTCCGGCGGCGTCGGCAAGACCACGACCGCCGCGGCCCTCGGCGTACGCGCCGCCGAGCGCGGCCGCAAGGCCGTCGTGCTGACCATCGACCCGGCCCGCCGGCTGGCGCAGTCGATGGGCATCTCGGAACTGGACAACGTGCCGCGCCGGGTCAAGGGCATCGACGAGAGCGCGGGCGGCGAGCTGCACGCCATGATGCTGGACATGAAGCGCACCTTCGACGAGATCGTCGAGGCGCACGCGGACGCCGAACGGGCCCGCGCCATCCTGGACAACCCCTTCTACCAGTCCCTGTCGGCCGGTTTCGCGGGCACGCAGGAGTACATGGCCATGGAGAAGCTGGGCCAGCTGCGCTCCCGTGACGCCTGGGACCTGATCATCGTCGACACCCCGCCCAGCCGGTCCGCGCTCGACTTCCTGGACGCGCCCAAGCGGCTCGGGTCGTTCCTGGACGGCAAGTTCATCCGGGTGCTGATGGCGCCCGCGAAGGCCGGCGGGCGGGCCGGCATGAAGTTCCTCAATGTCGGTATGTCGATGATGACCGGCACCCTCAGCAAGATCATGGGCGGTCAACTGCTGCGTGACGTGCAGACGTTCGCCGCCGCCATGGACACCATGTTCGGCGGCTTCCGTACACGCGCGGACGCGACGTACCGGCTGCTCCAGGCACCCGGCACCGCGTTCCTCGTCGTGGCGGCGCCGGAGCGGGACGCACTGCGCGAGGCCGCGTACTTCGTCGAACGGCTGGCCGCCGAGCAGATGCCGCTGGCGGGGCTGGTCCTGAACCGGGTGCACGGCAGCGGCGCCGCCCAGCTCGGCGCGGAACGGGCGCTGGCCGCCGCCGAGGCCCTGGCGGACCGGGACCGGGCCGCCGCCGAGGAGCAGGCCGGCGACCGGTCCGAAAATCTTGGCGGCGACGGCATTGTGGATCTAGCGGGCGGGAAGGCTGATTCTCGTACCGCCGACGGCCACTCCCCCGCCGCGGCGGACCCACGGACGACGGACGACACCCCATCGGCAGCGCGGCTCGCTGCCGGCCTGCTGCGGTTGCACGCCGAGCGGATGCACGTACTCGCACGCGAACGGCGAACGCGCGACCGCTTCACCGCACTGCATCCCGAAGTCCCGGTCACGGAGATCGCCGCGCTTCCCGGCGACGTCCACGACCTGGCCGGGCTGCGCGCGATCGGCGACCGCCTCGCCGCCCGGGAACGGACGGACGACGACACCCGGCAGACCGAGGACTGACCGGAGGGCTGGTCAAAGAACCGGTCGGAGAACTGGTCGGAGAACTGGTCAAAAAAGGGGCCGGAGAAGTGGCCTGAAAACTCATCAGGAGACTGGTCAGAGGGCTGGCCAGCAGGCTGCTCGGAGAACCGATCAGCGGGCTGACCAAGGGCCTTCCGGGCAAGACCCGACCGCGGCGCGCCCCTGCCACCGCCCTGCCACAGCCCTGATACGGCCCTGTACGGGCCCCAAGAGGCCCCGGGGGAGCGGGACCAAGGGACTTCACCCAGGAGCGGCGGAAACAGCGGACTGCACCGGACTCAGCGGACACGGCGGTCTCAGCGGCGAACGCAGACAACCCGAGCAACGATCCCAGCGTCTGTAGCGCCACCCGGCGCCGACGGCTTGCACGCGCGCTCGCGCCTTCCCGGTGCCGAGGCGCCGAGTCGTCCCGCGCCGGCGCATCCGTACGGCCACGCCCACGCGCCGGGCATGCCCGTGCACCAGGACGACCACCGCCGTCAGGACCGCGCACCGATCACGACCACGCGCTGGTCACGACCGCACAGCGATCCCGGCCGCACAGCAACCACGCCCGCACAGCAACCACGCCCGCACAGCAACCACGCCCGCACAGCGATCACGCCCGTACGCCGACCGTTCCGGACCATGCCGAATACACCCATGGACCAACCGGCCCACAGCAGACGGCTACCGACGCCTAGCCGACTGCGGCGTAGTCGTCGTACGTACCGTCGTAGCGGTTGCCGTACGCGTTGTCGTAGGTGTTCTCGTACGTCTCGTCGTCCTCACAGTCCACGGGCAGGATGCCGGTGCTGCGCTCGTATTCCGTACGCGCTGTCTCCAGCAACCGACGCCACGAGGTGACGGTCGGGCGGCGGCGCAGCAGCGCCCTCCGCTCGCGTTCGGTCATGCCGCCCCAGACTCCGAACTCCACGCGGTTGTCCAGGGCGTCGGCCAGGCACTCCGTCCGCACCGGGCATCCGGTGCAGACCGCCTTGGCCCGGTTCTGGGCCGCGCCCTGAACGAACAGCTCGTCCGGATCGGTGGTGCGGCAGGCTGCCTGTGTACTCCAGTCGGTTACCCAGCTCATGCTGGCGCCGTCCTCTCCCGAATCGAGGCTCCCCCACGGCGGCAAGCGGCATATTCACCGTTGCCAGTTGAGGACGTTACGGAAGGCGAGCAGGGCGCAACACCCCCTTCGGGCCCAATCTTGAATGGCCCGAACGGACTATGCGTATGCGGCAGATCACCCAACGGAGTGAGCCGGTGGCATACGCCACGTTCCCGGCAGCGTGGGGCAGTTCACCACTGCCACACCGGGTGCACGGCGACATATGCGGACGTACGGGGCGCCAAGCGCACACGAAGGCGGGGTTGACGGACCGACGTGATCCCTCTGCGGCCGCCGGACGGGATCAGGTTAAACGAACAGATGCGCCCCTGTCCGGCGTTTGAGGACGGAGCCACCTCGTGAAGTCGCACCGGCCGGTCGTCACCTGCGTCACTGCGGTCACACCACCGCCACCACGGCCACCGCGCCCGGCTCGGGCGCCGGGCCGTTCGGGACCGCGCGCCCCGGCGCACGGACGTCCCGATAGCCGGACGTCCCGACCCAGCACCGCTCCCTCGGGCCGCCGCACACGAGGGCTTAGGCTGCCCTCATGGGTAAGAAGCGCGACGGCGGGGGTCTGACCAAGACCCAGCAGGCCGCTAAATTCCTGGGTGTCAGCGTCCTGGCCGGAGCGGTGCTGGCGGGCCTGGCCCTCCCCGCGGCCGGCGCGCTGGGCCTCGCGGCGAAGGGATCGGTCGAAGGATTCGACGAGATCCCCGCCAATCTGAAGACTCCACCGCTGAGCCAGCGGACCACCATCCTCGACGCGGACGGCGGCGAGATCGCCAAGGTCTACTCGCGCGACCGCACCGTGGTCGACCTCAAGGACATGTCGCCGTACGTCCAGAAGGCGATCGTCGCCATCGAGGACGCGCGTTTCTACCAGCACGGCGCGATCGACCTGAAGGGCATCCTGCGCGCGGTCAACAAGAACGCGCGGTCCGGCGGCGTCTCCGAGGGCGCCTCGACGCTGACGCAGCAATACGTGAAGAACGTCTTCATCGAGGAGGCCGGCGACGACCCGGACAAGGTCGCCCAGGCCACCCAGCAGACCATCGGCCGCAAGGTCAAGGAGCTGAAGTACGCGATCCAGGTCGAGGAGGAACTGGGCAAGCAGAAGATCCTGCAGAACTACCTGAACATCACCTTCTTCGGGCAGCAGGCGTACGGCGTCGAGGCCGCCTCCCAGCGGTATTTCAGCAAGCACGCCAAGGACCTGACCCTGGACGAGTCCGCGCTGCTGGCGGGCATCGTGCAGTCGCCGAGCCGGTACGACCCGGTGAACGACCCGAAGGAGGCGCAGCGCCGCCGTAACACCGTGCTGCAGCGGATGGCCGACACGAAGGCCGTCACGCAGGCCGAGGCCGAGGCCGCCGCCAAGAAGCCGATCAAGCTGAAGGTCAGCCGCCCCAAGAACGGCTGCATCACGGCTGGTTCGGGCGCCGGGTTCTTCTGCGACTACGTACGCGAGGTGTTGCTGAACGACCAGGCCTTCGGCAAGACCCGCAAGGAACGCAGCAAGCGCTGGAACCAGGGCGGTCTGACGATCCGTACGACGCTCGACCCGCAGACCCAGCGGTCGATCCAGTCGGCCGTCACCAGCCAGGTCTACGCCGACGACCCGGTCGCCACCGCGGCGACGATCGTCCAGCCCGGCACCGGAAAGATCCTGGGCATGGGCCAGTCACGTCCGTACGGCTTCGGTCAGAACCAGACCCAGATGAATCTGTCCGTCGACCAGAAGATGGGCGGCGGCGCGGGCTACCAGCCCGGTTCCACGTTCAAGCCGGTGATCGCGGCGGCGGCCCTGGAGGCCGGCAAGGGCCCGGACCAGTCGTACTCCTCGCCGTACAAGATGCAGTACCCGAGCCCGGTCCCGACCTGCACCGGGCAGTGGACGGGCAACGACCCGGTCTCGAACGAGAACACCTCCGAGGTCGGCCCGTACAGCATGAAGGAGGCGACCGCGAAGTCGGTCAACACCTACTTCGTCCAGCTGATCAGCGACATCGGGATCTGCCCGGTGACCAAGATGGCCGACAAGATGGGCATCAAACGCTCCAACGGCAATCCGGTGGAGCAGAGCCCCGCCATCGCGCTGGGCTCCCCCGAGGTGTCCCCGCTGACCATGGCCAACGCCTACGCGACCTTCGCCAACGAGGGCGTCCACTGCTCCCCGGTGGCCATCGAGTCGATCACCGACGCGACCGGCAAGGCGCTGACCGTACCGAAGACCAGCTGCCACCGCGCGATGTCCCAGCAGACCGCCAAGACCATCAACGCGCTGCTCAAGGGCGTCGTCGAGGACGGCACCGGCCGGCAGGCCGGCCTCCAGGGCCGGGACAGCGCGGGCAAGACCGGCACCACCGACAGCCGGTACGCGGCCTGGTTCACCGGCTACACCCCGAACATGGCCGGCGCGGTGTGGGTGGGTGACCCGGCTCACAAGCGGCGGATGTTCGACATCACCATCGGCGGCACCTTCCACGACAAGGTGTACGGCGCGGACACCCCGGGCCCGATCTGGCGCGAGGCGATGTCGGGCGCGCTGTCCGGCAAGCCCGCGCCGTCCCTGCCCACCGTCCCGCTCGGCGACTCCGACAAGAGCGACGGCAAGGGCGGCGGAGGCGGCGGCCGCCACGACCGGCCCGGCGGCGGAGGCGGCCACGGTGGCGGAGGCGGCCACGGCGGGGGACGGGGCGACGGCAAGCCGGGCGGCGGCTGGCACATTCCCGGGTTCCCGGGGCTGTTCGGGGGCTGAGGCAGGTCAGACCGCTGAGGCGGCGATCAGGAAAGACGTAAGCGCAGGACGTACGGAAGGGGCGCTCCCACCAAGTGGTGGGAGCGCCCCTTCCGTACACCGGCTGGCAGGGAGCAGCGATCCAACGGCCTACACCGCCTGCACCCCCCGCATCGCCTCCCCGCCCCGCTTCCCCGCTCCCCCGCTTCCTCTCCTCAGCCCGCGAGCAGCTTCTTGACCACCGCGGCCACCCGGCCGCCCTCGGCCCGGCCCGCGATCTTCGGATTCACGATCTTCATGACGGCGCCCATGGCCCGCGGCCCCTCGGCGCCGCCCCCTTGGCCTCCGCGACGGCCGCGGCGACGATGTTCTCCAGCTCCTCGTCCGAGAGCGGCTTCGGCAGGTACTCCGCGAGCACCTCGCCCTCCGCGCGCTCCCGCTCCGCCGACTCGGCGCGGCCGCCCTTGTCGAACGCCTCGGCCGCCTCCCGGCGCTTCTTCGCCTCCCGCGCGATGATCTTCTCGACCTCGGCGTCCGACAGCTCGCGCGCCTCGGTGCCCGCGACCTCCTCCTTCTGGACGGCGGTCAGGGTGAGACGGAGGGTGGAAGAGCGCAGCTCGTCACGGGCCTTGATGGCCGTGGTGAGGTCGTCCTGCAGCTTCGACTTGAGCGTGGTCATGACGTCGAGTATGCCCGTACGCGGCGTCCCGCGCCCCACCAATACGTTCCGGTGCACGGATGTGACGTACCGGAGAGCGGATGTCGGGTATCGGACGGCGGGTATCGGACGGCGGGCGTGAAGCACCGGAGGACGGGGCAGAACCTACCGATGGGCGATTCCCCCGCTCGCTCTGCCACGATGGGAATCATGCGCGCCCGTTACGGAGTCCCCCTGTCCCTCGCCGCGGCCGGAGCCGCGGGCCTGGTCTACGCCGCCGGATTCGAAGTCCGCTCCTTCAGACTGCGCCGGGTCACCGTGCCCGTACTGCCGCCCGGGATGCGGCCGTTGCGCGTCCTCCAGGTCTCCGACATCCACATGGTCAGCGGCCAGCGCAAGAAACAGCGCTGGCTCCAGTCGCTGGCCGGACTGCGCCCCGACTTCGTCATCAACACCGGCGACAACCTCTCCGACCCCGAGGGCGTCCCGGAGGTGCTGGACGCGCTCGGTCCGCTCATGGAGTTCCCGGGCGCGTACGTCTTCGGCTCCAACGACTACTACGGTCCCAAGCCGCGCAACCCTGCCCGCTACCTGCTCGAAAAAGCACAGAAGCGGCACGGCCTGAACGGCAACCCGCCCGTCGTCGGCGCCATCCACAACCCCTGGGAAGACCTGCGCGACGCCTTCGACACGGCCGGCTGGGTCAACCTCTCCAACACCCGCGGCAGCCTGAAGCTCGACGGCTCGGCCGGCGGCTTCGAGATCGCCCTGACCGGTCTGGACGACCCGCACATCAAGCGGGACCGCTACGCCCAGGTCGCCGGCGGCCCTGAACCGGGCGCCGACCTCTCCCTGGCCGTCGTTCACGCGCCCTACCTGCGCACCCTCGACGCCTTCGCCGCCGACGGCTACCCGCTGATCCTGGCCGGCCACACCCACGGCGGCCAGCTCTGCATCCCCTTCTACGGGGCCCTGGTCACCAACTGCGACATCGACACCGAGCGGGTCAAGGGCCTGTCCACCCACACCGCGGCCGGCCACACCTCCTTCCTCCACGTCTCCGCGGGCTGCGGCACCAACCGCTACACCCCGGTCCGCTTCGCCTGCCCTCCCGAGGCGACGCTGCTGACGCTGACGGCACGGGACTAGAACCGGAGACCACGGGCGGGACCTGACCCCGTACGGCCAGGAGCAGGCCCGAGAGCCCACCCGCCCCTCCACCCCTCCTCCCCCGAATTCGCACACACCCTCCGCATCACCCCCCACTCCCGTCTAGCGTGGGGGGATGATCGACCCCACCAGCGCACGCGTCCCGAGCTCCCGTCCGCCGCAGGCCACCTCGCACGCCTCCACCCGGTACGCCCGGGGAGCGGCAGCCGCCTCGGCCCACACCCCGGCCTCCGCCGTCGTCCCCCCGGTCCGGCGCCCGCTGGCCGCCGCGTTCCGCCTGCTGATCGCCCTGGCCGCGCTGACCGGCCTCGTCCTGGACATCGCGATCTCCCCGGACCTGGGCCGCCTCTTCAGCTACTTCACGGTCCAGACGAACATCGCGGTGGCCGTCTTCTTCGCCTGGTCCGCCTACCGCGCCTGGGCCGCCCGCCCCCGATCTCCGCGCGCATCAGCGGCGGCGTCCTCCTCTTCATAGCCATCACCGGTCTCGTCTACCACTTGGTGCTCACCAACGACTCCAGCAGCTTCTCCATGACCGGCACCCCGGAACACGACACCGTCCGCACCGTCTCCACCCACCTCCTGCACACCGTCACCCCCATCGGCGCCGCCCTCGACTGGCTCCTGCTCACCGCCCCCCGCGGCTTCCGCTGGCGCTACGCCGCCCAGTGGCTGGCCTACCCCTTCCTCTACCTCCCCTTCGCCCTCATCCGCGGCGCCCTCCTCGCCCCGGGCACCGAGGGCCGCTACCCGTACCCCTTCCTCGACGTCGACCTCCACGGCTACGCAGGCATCGCCCTGAACACCCTCGTCTTCGGTTCCGCCTTCTACGCCCTCGCCCTGATCCTCATCGCGATCGACCAGGTCAGGCCCCAGCCCCGGCGCCCGGAGAACCGGATTTCACCTTCGGGGATCGGTCCGCTAAAGTAGAGCTCGTTGCTTCGGGGTGTGGCGCAGCTTGGCAGCGCGCTTCGTTCGGGACGAAGAGGTCGTGGGTTCAAATCCCGCCACCCCGACTGAGAAGTAGCAGGTCAAGGCCCACCGACTCGCAAGAGTCGGTGGGCCTGACTCGTTTCCGGGGCCTCTTGGGAGAAGTCCGGGAGAGGGTCTTCGGCTCCACCTTCCTGCACTCCCCTACCGACATCCGGCCAGACGCACTTGCAGAAGCTCGTCGAGCACAGCAGCGGGTGATGTATGACACATCACCAGCCGGGCATGCAGCGAGACCATCCGCAGGACCGCCGGCATCAGTGACACCGCTCGCCCCCGCCCCGACAGCACCGGCCGGGACGTCTCAGCGCTTCCTGGCGGCCGGGGACGCCTCCTGCGCCGGGGCGTCCAGGGCCGGCTCGTTCAGGATGCGGAGCAGGGGGACCAGGGTGAGCGCGGTGAGCACGGCAGCCAGGGCGAATACCGGGCGCGGGCCGGTCAGTTCGGCGAGCCCGGCGGCCAGCGCAGCACCCAGCGGCATGCCGCCCCAGCCGAGGCACCGGATGGCGCCGCTGATCCGGCCCAGCCGGTCCTGGGGGATCAGGCGTTGGCGCAGCGAGATGACCACCACGTTCCACAGGCCGCTGCCCACCCCGCCGATGAACGTGGCGAAGGCGATCACCGCGACGTCGGCGCTCACTGCAGGGGCACCCAGCATGACGACGCCGGCCACCACGTCCGTGACCAGGATCCAGCGGACGCCCGCCGTGCGGGCAAGCCGCGGGGCCAGCGCGGCGCCGGTCACGGCGCCTGCGCCCAGGGTCGTCAGCAGCAGTCCGTAGCCGACCGGGGACAGGCCGACCGGGCCCTGGACGGTGTACACGACCAGTACGGCGAGCCATGCGCTCCAGCAGCCCGCCATGACCGTGCTCATGAGCGTCAGCGTGCGCAACGGCCGGTTGCGCCAAAGGATTCTCAAGCCCGCGGTGAGCAGGTGCCGCCTGCGCCCGTCGAGCCCGTCGTCGCCGTGTTGTCCCGCGCCTTCGCCGCTTCGTACGCCGTGCTCGACCACGCCCCCGTCAGGTGCCCCGTCCTGGGCCGCCGGCCGGTACTTCCCGTGCAGCGTCAGCATGGCGCAGGCCGCGACGGCATAGAGTCCGCCGGCGCCGCCGATCGCCCACGCCGGGCCGATGGCGACCAGCAGCCCGCCCAGCGGCAGCCCCACGAACTCGTTCAGTACCGACTCCGTACCCCTGATCCAGGAGTTCGCCCACTCCAGCCGGTGGCGCGGCACCACCGAGGGGACGAGTGCGGTCGTGGCGATGTCGGCGACGGCCTCGCCGACCGCCAGACAGCATGCGACCAGGTAGAGGGCGTAGAGAACGAACAGGGCGGTGGCGTCGAGCAGGAGGGCGGCCAGGAGGGCGGCCAGTGCCGCCGCGCGGAACAGGTCGAAGAAGATGATCAGGTGGCGCCGGTCCATGCTGTCGACGAGCAGACCGACCACCAGCGGAGCCACCGCCCAGGGCAGCGTGTGCGCCAGCTTCGCCCCCGCGACCAGGCCCGAGGAAGCCGTCAGCTGTACGGCGAGCAACGGGATCAGAGCCAGCACCAGACCGTCGCCGAGATTCGCCGATGCCGTCGCGGCCCACAGTCGCGCGAAGACCCGGCCGTCCCCGCGCTGGTCGGGACGGCCGGATCGGTGCTGTTCCGCCGGTGTCAGCACAGAAGGGCGAACGTGGCACGCATGAAGGTGCCTTCACCGTGGGCGCGGACGGTGTGGGCGAACGCCGCCCGGGCGTTGGCCGGCGCCGGCACCGTGGTGGGCGAGACCATGGGGAACTTGGCCAGGAGGCCGCGTACCTGCTCGCCGACGCAGTTGATTCCCTTGTTCTTCAGGATGACGTCGCCGATCTCTGCGCCGGCGCCGTCGAGAGACTCGCCGGTCCAGGCGGAAACCGCGTACTTCTTGCCTTCCACCTGCTCGAAGAAACGGAGCTGGGCGTGGCCTTCGCTTTCTGTGAGGAGAACGAAGATGCGACGCTCGGCGAGCTCCATGTTGAGCGCGTCCACCTTGCGCAGGATGGATTCCGGATCGCCGTACAAGTCGTGGACTTCTGGAGTCCAGGAGTACTGCCTGCAAGGTACCGCCAAATCTGCGGCTCCCCGCTCAGTTGATTTTCGGGGTGTGACACTCACGGAGTATCCCCTTCCTCTGCTTCCGGCTGACTGCTCAGCAGGGCAGCCGTCTTCAGATTTCCGGATCCGACGGAAAAGCGCAATTGCAGGTTTCGCATGGTAGCCATACCATCCCGACATGCGTGACCTTCATCGTTTACGTGTACTCGTCGAGGTCGCCGAATCCGGCGCAAGAACATAATTGCGGGTTCCGGATGGCTGCTATACGTTCCGGGCATGCGTGACCTTCATCGTCTGCGGGTGCTCGTCGAGGTGGCCGACCGGGGGTCGATGTCGGCCGCGGCCAGGGCGCTGTCCTTCAGCCAGCCGGCCGTCTCGCGGCAGATCGAGGCGCTGGAGCACGAGGTGGGCGCGCAGCTCGTACAGCGGCTGGGCCGTGGTGTCCGGCTGACCGACGCGGGCCTGCTGCTGGCCGACCGGGCCCGCGACATCCTGTCCCGGGTCGTCACCGTCCAACAGGAGTTGCGGGCGATGAGCGGGCTGCGTGGCGGGCGGCTGCGGGTGGGCGGCTTCGCCGGCGTCAACGCGTATCTGCTGCCGCAGTCACTGGCCCGCTTCGCCGAACGCTATCCGCAGGTGGGGCTCTCGCTGTCCGGCTGGACCACCCGCCACCACGCCGCGGACCTGCGGTCCGGGCTGATCGACATCGCGCTGGTCACCGGCTGGGACCTCATCGGTGAACAGGCCTGCGGGCTGGACGTCCTGCCACTGCTGGAGGACGAGTTGTACATCGCCGTCGCCCGTGACCGCCGGGCCGGCCGTGGCGGGTTCTCCAGGGGTGAGCTGCAGGACCTGGCGGCGGAATCGTGGATCGAGGGCGCCCATCCGGACTGCCTCGGCCCGCAGCCGGAATTCAAGAGTGCGCTGGGGTTCGCACCGCATGTCCATTTCCAGGTCGAGGACTGGAGCGCCGTCATCCGGCTGGTGGAAATGTCGGCCGGTGTCACACTTGTTCCGGGGTTGCTCGCGGTCCGTAGCAGTGGAAACATCGCCCTTCATTCTCTGGCGGGAGAATTTCCGCCACGTCGTGTGTACATTGCACTTCCGGAAGGACGGCACGCGCCCGCAGCGGAACCCATGATCGAAATTCTGCTGGAAGTGGCCCGAAAGGAGGGTACACTGCTCGCCGGTACGGCCATTCATTGATCGTCCATGATTGTCCACGAACGTCCGCGATCATCGATGGGCGCCGGGCGATTGTCCGGGATTGCCCGGCTGGGTCGATCACGCGGCCACAGGAGTCGGGGGCGGAGTCCTGCGGGACCTTCATAAGGAACATCCGTAATGCACATCCGCAAGGAATACCCATGAGAGTCATCCGCAAGGAATACCTGAAAGGAATATGCGGCCATGGATGCCCGGTTGCGCGCGGTGTGTGATCTGATGGTCGAGCTGGTGCGTGAACAAGCCGGCCTGCACGAATACGACGGCCACGTACAGGACCTCTCCCCGGACGGCATCCGCTCCGGACTCGCCGGGCTCGGCGGCCCCGCCCCCGGCCCCCGCGAACCGCCCTCCTCCCTCACCCCGCTCGCCTCTCCCGGATCACTCGACTCTCCCGGATCGCCCGACTCCCACGACGCCGCGCACCTCCACATCTTCGAGGCAGCCCTGCGCACGGTCTACGGCGACCTGGAGATGCACCGCCGCAACCCGCTGCCCCACCTGCTCAACCTCGACCTCTGCTGTTACGACCGGGAGTACGCACCGGCTGCCGACCGGGACCGTGCCAAGCGCACCCATCTCGCCAACTGGCCCGACGCGATCGACGCGTCCGTCCGCGCACTCGACCAGGTCGACGCCCCCACGGCCCGCGCCGTGCTCGACACGGCCGACAGCCTCACCGCCGTCATCCCGCCCGAACTGGCCGGCACCGATGTCGCCGTACGCGCCCGCAGCGCACACGGGCGGCTGATGGCCTGCCTGAAACACGCGGCCGACCACGGCGACCCGCGCTCCGCCCTCGGCGAGCGGGACCTCGCCCTGCTCATGGGCGCCCCCGAAGGGCTCGAGGTCAGCGTGCCCCGGCTGGCCGACCGGGCCGACCAGGAGGCCGAACGGCTGCGCACACTGCTGCACGAGGCCTGCCACCGGCTGGTTCCCGGCCGCCGCCCGCACGACCTCGTGCGCGATCTCGTACGGGAACACCCGCCGGCCGACGCCGTACTGGACCGGGCGCGAGCCGTCACCGGCGAACTGATGGCCTTCACCCGCGGCCGGGCGCTCCTCCCGCACCTCGACGGCGAGGTGCTCGTCGGCCCCACACCACCGTCACGACAGGACACCTGGGCCATGATGAGCTTCGCCGCCCCCGGGGAGCCCGACGCCCCGTCCTGGTACCACATCACCTTGCCGGGGCCCGGCTGGAAGGACGAGGACGCCGCCGAGTGGCTGACCGTCTTCAGCCCGGCCATGCTTCCCGCCGTCACGGCACACGAGGTGGTGCCCGGGCACTTCGCGCACGCCCGATGCCTGCGCAGGGCCGGCAGTCCTGTCCGGCGGATCCTGCAGTCCCTCACCTTCATGGAGGGCTGGGCCCATTACGGGGAAGAGCTGATGGTGGAGGAGGGTTTCCGGGCGGCCGACCCCCGCTTCGCCATCGGCGTCTGCATGGAAGCACTGATCAGGGTGACCCGGCTCGCCTGCGCGATCGGTGTACACACCGGAGCCATGGACGTACCGGAGGCCGCCCGGCGCTTCGAGGCGGACACCTACCTGTCGGGCCGGGCCGCCCGCGCGGAGGCCGAGCGGGCCACCTTCGACCCCACCTACGGCCGCTACACCTGGGGCAAGCTGGCCCTGCGCGACCTGCGGGACGAAGCCCGGCGACGCTGGGGCGACGCCTACTCTCCCTTGCGCTTCCACAGCGCTGTCCTCGCCCTGGGCTCCCCACCGCTGGGCCTGCTGCCGACCGCCCTCACAGCGGGCCTGCCGGAACGCCCCACCCGCCGGCCTGGATGATTCAGCCGATCGGCCACAGCACGGGCGCCGAACGTTTCCGCGCCGGTGACCGGCTTAACCGCCCCTACGCGCACTCACTCAGCAGGCCGGGCCCGCAGCGTGACGGCCGAAGGCCGGGCCGGGTTGGTGGGTGTGGTCGAGCCGGCGTGGTCGGTGTCTGCCGTGCGCCGCCAGGTGCGGATGTTCTTCGCGCGTCACCTGCCGGAGCACTGACTGACATGCGTAAGTACGTCAGAGGTGCGTGGCACACGGTCCCGCGGGGCGGGGCCGTGTGCCACGGGACGCTATGGTCGGAACGCAGGTCAGTGCGACGAGGGGGCGGCCGCCGATGATGCCGGACGAGGCGGTGATCGGCTGTGCCGGAGAGCTGGTGCTCGGGACCCGTGGGGCCGCCGGGCCCGGTGAGGTCCTGGTGCGGGTCAGGGGCGGGACGGAGACGTTTCTCGCCTGGTCCGACGATCCCCTGCCGCGCGGGACGTCCGTGCTCGTGATCGCGTCCCGGGGCGGCCGCCAGGTCGACGTGATCAGATGGGCCGATCCATTGGACGCGTCGGCCGGTGACGCCGGCGACGCCGGTTGAGGAGACGACGAGAGATGTTCGGTTACCGCGTGCCCGCCCCCGACGAGGCGATGCTGATCTCGGGTGGCAGGCGTGGCCTCGGGGGTGCGCCGTTCCGCGTGGTGACCGGCCACGGCAAGTTCGTGCTGCCCGTCTTCCGCAAGACCCGCTTCCTGACCCTGGCCATGTGCGAGTCGGAGGTCGTCGAGACCTGTGTGACCCGGCAGGGCATCGCGCTGACGGTGCGGGCCGTGATCGCCTTCAAGGTCGGCAACGACACCGAGAGCATCGTCAACGCGGGCCAGCGCTTCCTCTCCGACCAGGACCAGATGTCGGTGCTGACCGGCCGGATCTTCGCCGGTCACCTGCGGTCCATCATCGGCTCGATGACGGTCGAGGAGATCGTCACCGAGCGGCAGAAGCTGGCCACCGAGGTGCTGGACACCTCCAAGTCGGAGATGGCGAAGATCGGGCTGCACGTGGACTCGTTGCAGATCCAGTCGATCGACGACGGTGACACCGGCTACATCGACGCCATGTCCGCCCCGCACAAGGCGGCGATCCAGCGGCAGGCGCAGATCGCACAGGCGCAGGCGACGCAGGCCGCGGCGGAGGCGGAGCAGGCGGCGGCGCGCAAGCAGGCGGAGTACGCGCGGCAGACCGCCGTCGTCCAGGCCGAGTACTCCGCCGAGGTGGACCGTGCGCAGGCCCAGGCCGCGCAGGCCGGCCCGCTGGCCGAGGCCCATGCGCAGCAGGAAGTACTGGACGCGCAGACCGAACTGGCGGAGCGGGCCGCCCAGCTGCGCCAGCAGCAGCTGGTGGCCGAGGTCGTCAAGCCCGCCGAGGCGGACGCCGAGCGCATCCGGGTACTCGCCCTGGCCGAGGCCGAGCGCATGAAGATCCAGGCGGAGGCTGCCGCGTCGTACGACCGGGTCGCGCTGGACCGGATGCTGATCGACCAGCTCCCGCAGATCGTCAAGGAGGCCGCCGTCGGCCTTTCCGGCGCGAACGTCAATGTGCTCAACGGAGCTGACGGGCTCGGCGAGATCGCGGCCGGGCTGGTCGGGCAGGGACTGACGATCCTGGATTCCGTACGGCGCAACCTGGGCGCGCCGGAGGAGAGCACGGCTGACGGGCGGGTGCCGGAGCAGGGTGGCGGACGGGTGGAGATCGAATAGGCGAGGGCCGGGGGCGCTATCGGGAGGGGGACGGTACGGGGGCAGCGGCCGCGGGCGGTGCGGGGCGGCGCGGTGCGGTGCGGTGCGGTGCGGTGCGGGGGCAATGGTGGCGGACGTAATACGGGGGCGATGGTGGCGGGCGTAGTACGGGGGCGATGGTGGCGGAAGTAGTACGCGGGCCAGCGGTCGCGGTCCGTACGGGCCTCAGTGGCGGCGGGTCGCCTGGGCGCGGGTGCCGGCAATGGCCAGGGAGGCGGCGGAGATGCCGACGGCGGTCACGGTCGCGGTGACGGCGCTCTGCCGGGTCAGGCTGTCCGCCGTCAGCAGCACGGTGGTCGCGATCACCGAGGCGACGATGTTGCCGGGTAAAAGGTAGAGCAGGAAGGTGAGTTGGGCGCGCGCCGGGTTGCCGGGCGGCGTGGAGACCGGGGCGTGGGCTCCCGTACCGCCTTGTCGCAGGGTGGACCAGCGCTGTGACTCCTCGTGCTGTTCGCGGGACCGCTGGAGGCGGGACACGGCCAGCAGGGCCGCGGCCGTGAGCAGTCCGGCGGCCGTGACGGCGCCGAGGGCGGACCACGGGGCCGGGGTCAGCAGGAGGACGGCGACCAGGGCGGGCGTGCACCAGAAGGTGACGCAGGACGCGGCGGCGATGCGGTGCGAGTACGGCCGGTCGGCGCCCGCGCGCAGGGCCGCGGCCGCGGGGAGGTACCAGACGCAGCCGGCGGCGAAGAGCGCGGTGGCGCCGAGGGCGAGGGTGGCGTGGGACATGGTGGGTTCCTCCCTCGGGGAGGGGCGGGTGGGGGCTGTGGGTGAGGAGCGGGTACGGGCTAGGCAGGTGCCGGCAGCCGGCGTCTCGGGTCTAGGTATGGCCGGGCCCTGGCGGGCAGGCCCACGGCTGCGGAAGCGTCGGCGGGCTTCCGCAGCCGTGGGCCGGGGACGTCAGGTGCGGGTCGATTCCAGGGCGACGATCTCCGGGTGGTGCAGATCGAAGGCCGGGGATTCGCTGCGGATGCGCGGCAGCGAGGTGAAGTTGTGGCGGGGCGGCGGGCAGGAGGTGGCCCATTCCAGGGAGCGGCTGTAGCCCCAGGGGTCGTCGACGGTGACTTTCTTTCCGTACTTGGCGGTCTTCCAGACGTTGTAGAAGAAGGGCAGGAAGGACAGGCCGAGCAGGAAGGAGCCGATGGTGGACAGCGTGTTGAGGGTGGTGAATCCGTCGGCGGCGAGATAGTCCGCGTACCGCCTGGGCATGCCTGCCGCGCCGAGCCAGTGCTGGACGAGGAAGGTGAGGTTGAAGCCGACGGTGAGGGTCCAGAAGGTGATTTTCCCGAGCCGCTCGTCGAGCATCTTGCCGGTGAACTTGGGCCACCAGAAGTGGAATCCGGCGAACATCGCGTACACGACCGTACCGAAGAGCGTGTAGTGGAAGTGCGCGACGACGAAGTAGGTGTCCGAGACGTGGAAGTCCATGGGTGGCGAGGCGAGGATGACGCCGGTCAGGCCGCCGAAGACGAAGGTGACGAGGAAGCCGGTGGCCCAGAGCATCGGCGCTTCGAAGGACAGTGAGCCCTTCCACATGGTGCCGATCCAGTTGAAGAATTTCACTCCGGTCGGCACGGCGATCAGGAAGGTCATGAAGGCGAAGAACGGTAGGAGTACGCCGCCGGTGACGTACATGTGGTGGGCCCATACGGTGATGGACAGGCCCGCGATGGAGATCGTGGCGGCGATCAGACCGATGTAACCGAACATCGGCTTACGGGAGAAGACCGGGATGACCTCGGAGATGACGCCGAAGAACGGCAGCGCGAGAACATAGACCTCGGGGTGGCCGAAGAACCAGAACAGGTGCTGCCACAGCAGCGCGCCGCCGTTGGCCGCGTCGAAGATGTGCGAACCGAATTTACGGTCCATTTCGAGGGCGAACAGCGCGGCGGCCAGCACCGGGAAGACCATCAGGATCAGCAGCGCGGTCAGCAGCACGTTCCACGTGAAGATCGGCATCCGGAACATCGTCATGCCGGGGGCGCGCATACAGATGATGGTGGTGATGAAGTTGACGGCGCCCAGGATGGACCCGAACCCGGAGAACGCCACGCCCATGATCCACATGTCGGCGCCCACACCGGGCGAGTGCACCGCGTCCGAGAGCGGCGCGTACGCGAACCAGCCGAAGTCCGCGGCGCCCTGCGGGGTCAGGAAGCCGGCCGCCGCGATCAGCGAACCGAACAGGAAGAACCAGTAGGCGAGCATGTTCAGTCGCGGGAAGGCGACGTCGGGCGCGCCGATCTGGAGCGGCATCAGCCAGTTCGCGAAGCCGGTGAACAGCGGCATCGCGAACAGCAGCAGCATCACCGAGCCGTGCATCGTGAACGCCTGGTTGAACTGCTCGTTCGACATGATCTGGGTGCCCGGGCGGGCGAGTTCGGCCCGCATCAGCAGCGCCATCAGGCCGCCCACCAGGAAGAACACGAAGGCGGTGACGAGGTAGAGCGTCCCGATCTTCTTGTGGTCGGTGGTGGTCAGCCACTCCACCGGGATGCGGCGGCGCACGGGGCGGGGGCCGAGTGCGGCGCGTGGTGGGTCGGAAGCCGCGGGCGCCGGATCGTCCCGGTGGGTGTCCGGCCCGGTGGCGGGCCCCGCCGGAGCGGCAGGGCCCGCCTGCGCTCCGGGGTCTGACTGCGTACGAGTATCCGATCCGTCCACCGGGCTGTGTCCTTCACCTCTGGCGCGCCGCTGGCGCCTTACTCCGACTCTGGCCGGGAAGAGCCTCAGCACGGGGGAGAGACCGGCTCTTCCCGGCCCCATCAGGGTCCGTCGCGGCGCATCCGCCGCCATAGGGCCGGGCGGGCCGGGCCGGCTGCCGAGGGTCCCTTACCTGAGTGGCCGTCAGGCCCGGGCGAGGCGGGGGACGAGGGGCCGGGTGACGGGGAGCCCGGGTGACAGCGAGTCCGGGTGACGGCGAGTCCGCCTGACGACGGGTCCGGTTGACGGCGAGTCCGGGTGACGACAGTTCCGGGTGAGGGCGAGTCCGGGGAACGACGGGTCCGGCTGACGGCGCGGGGAGACGCCCCCTACCACCCCCCGCGCTGCTCCCCCTGCCGCTCCTGCTGCCCCCGTATCCGCCCGGCGATCACCGCGGCCTGTACCCGTCGGCCCACTCCCAGCTTGGACAGGATCGTGGAGATGCGGTTCTTCACCGTCTTCTCCGCGAGGAACAGCCGGTCCGCGATCTCCCGGTTGGTCAGGCCCTCGCCGATCAGTTCCAGAATCTCGCGCTCACGGGGTGCGAGCCGGTCCAGTTCGGACTGCGGGGACGTCTCGGCCTGCTGCGGCGCGCGCAGCCGCGCCATGACGCGGGACGCGGTGCGCGGGTCCAGCATCGATTTGCCGGCCGCCACCGTCCGTACGGCGTTCACCAGGTCGGACCCGTTGATCTGCTTGAGGACGTAACCGGCCGCGCCCGCCATGATGGCGTCGAAGAGGGCCTCGTCGTCGTCGAAGGACGTCAGCATCAGGCAGGCCAGGTCCGGCATACGGGCGCGCAGTTCGCGGCACACCTCGATGCCCTCGTGGTCGCCGCCCGACGGCTCGCCCCGCTCGCCCAGCCGTACGTCGAGCACGGCCACCTGCGGGCGCACGGCGGGCACCCGGGCCAGCGCCTCGGGACCGCTGGACGCCTCCCCCACGACCTCGATGCCGTCCTCCGCGTCGAGGAGGTCGCGGACGCCCCGGCGGACCACCTCGTGGTCGTCCAGGATGAAGACGCGCAGGGGCGGGGTGCCCGGTGCGGCGGGGCCGATGGGTCCGATGGGTCCGGTGGTTCCGGTGCGTCCGGTAGGGCCGGTGGGTCCGGTGTGCTGGTTCATGCGGCTCTCGATCTGTCGGCCGGGCGTGCGGGGTACCGGTCCATGGTGCGGCGGGGCGGCGATCCGGCGGGGCGGGCCGATCGGCGGCCGCCCGGACCGGTGGCCCGCCGCCGCCGTAACACCCGCTCCGTACGCGCGCGTTGGGAGCGGCTGCCAGCGGTAGCCGGGGAGGTGCTCCGTCCGCGCGCAAAGGGGTGCGAGGGCATCACACACCCGTGCGCCGGCACGCGGCGAGGGCCGAAAGTCCCCCGGGGATAGGGCCGTTTGGGCACCTTTGCCTGGTGCCATACTGACGCGCCCCGTCCCCTTCAGGAGGTCCGCTCATGCCACGCCTCGCGTCGTACGCCCTCGCGCCGTACGCCCTCACGGTCAGAGCGCTCCGAGCCGTTCCGGCCCTCCCGGTCTCCCCCTCGCCCCACCCTGCCCGGCCGTCGCGGCCGCACCGGCCGCCCCGGTCTCCGTGTCCGGCCCGGCCCGTACGTCCCCGCGGGCCGCCGTCACCGCCTCGAACCAGGTCGTACGGCCATGAGTACCGTCAACGACGATTACCACGCCCTGCTCGCCCGGCACGAGGCCATGCGGCTGCGCCGCCGTATCCTTTCGCCGCGTCCGGAGCGCGAGGACGCGGCCCAGGAGCGCCCGACGTACGGCGGCCAGTCGGCCGGCCCGAACGGCCCGTCCGGCAGCCCCCGCGCGCTCGGCCGGCCCGCGATCCACTCCGGGAACGTCTCCGGGGCCGCCGGTCGTTACCCCTCCGACGCGTACGCCGATGCCTGCCCCGACTCCTACGACGGCGCCGCCGACCAGCGGGTGATCACCGAGTACCTGGAACTGGTGACGCCCTTCGGCGAGCTGATCACCCACCTCTACGAAGCGATGTTCCGGCGATGGCCCTACCTGCGGTCGCTGTTCCCGGAGTCGATGGAGTTCCAGCGCGCCCATCTGGCGCGCGCGTTCTGGTACCTGATCGAGAATCTGCACCGGCCCGACGACATCGCTGAGGTCTTCGGGCGGCTCGGCCGCGACCACCGCAAACTCGGGGTGCGCCCGGTGCACTTCGAGGCGTTCGAGGCGGCGCTGTGCGAGGCGCTGCGCCGTACGGCGGGCCCGCGCTGGGCCGAGGCGGTGGAGCAGGCGTGGGTGCGGATGCTGCGGTTCGCCGTCGCCGCCATGGTCAGCGGCGCCGAGGCCGCGCTCGCCGAACCGCCGTACTGGCAGGCCACGGTGACCGCGCACGAGCGGCGCCGCCCGGACCTCGCCGTCCTGCGGGTGCGGCCGCACGAGCCGTACCCGTACCGGGCCGGGCAGTTCGCGGCGCTGGAGTCGCCGCGGCTGCCGCAGGCGTGGCGGCAGTACTCGATCGCCTGCGCGCCCCGGTCCGACGCCGAGCTGGAGTTCCACGTACGGCAGACCTGCACGGGCGGGGTGAGTGAGGCCCTGGTGGCAGGGACCCAGGTCGGTGACACGCTGCGCGTCGGCCCGCCGCGCGGGTCGATGACGCTGGACGACGAGCTGGCGAGCGACCTGGTCCTGGTCGCGGCGGACACCGGCTGGGCACCCGTGAAGGCGCTCTTGGAGGAGCTGTCCGCGCGCCGCGGCCACCGCAGCGTACGGCTGTTCCTCGGGGCGCACAGCTTCGCCGACCTGTACGACGCGGGAGCGCCCTCGGAGCTGGAGCGGGGACGGCCCTGGCTGCGGGTGACGCCCGTCATCGGGCGGCGGCCGGAGACCGGCGGCGCCTTCGGTCCCGACGAGTACGGCTACGACGCGCTGGCCGAGGCGGTGGCCGACGCGGTGACGCGGCACGGCGACTGGTCGGGGCATCTCGCGTACGTCAGCGGGCCGACCGCGGTGGTCGACACGACCGTGGCCCGGCTGACCGCCGCCGGGGTGCCGCCGCGGAACATCCGCCACGACCCGCTCTCCGACATCCTGCGCCCGTCGTCCCGCCCCGAGGAGGCCGCCGGCGATCCGGCGTCGGGCGGGCCCGCCGTGGTGTCCCGGTCCCGGGGCGCCGCGGCCGGCCGGCGGGCGCCCGCGAGCACCACGTTCGAAGGAGCCGACTCATGAGCGTGCCGACGACCGTGTCCGCCGTACGACCCGCGGGCCCCCTGGACAGGAAAGCGCGGCAGGACCGGCGGCCCGGCCGGGGCAGGCCGCCACGTCCGGGCGGTCCGACGCGACCGGCCCGGCACTCGCGCGGCACATCGTCGTCATCGGCGGCGGCATCGCCGGGCTCGCCGCCGCCCACCGGCTGACCGGCGCGGGCCTGCGGGTGACGCTGCTGGAGTCCACCGGCCGGATCGGCGGCAAGCTGCGCTCGGGCGAGCTCGCCGGAACGCCGGTCGACCTGGGTGCCGAGGCCCTGCGGGTGCCCCGGCCGGAAGCGGTCGACCTGGCGCGGGCGGTCGGCCTCGGCGACCGGCTGCGCGTCCCGGCCGCGACGGACGCCGCGCTGTGGACGCGGGGCGCGCTGCGGCCGATCCCGAGCTGCCGCGGGCGGGACGTCCTGGGCAGGGCCCGTACGGTCGACACGTACGAGGTGTCCTTGCGGGCCGCCGTACCGCAACTCTTCGAGGCGGCGCGGCACGACGGCGCGTTGCTCACCGGCGTCCGGGCAGTACGCCGGCGGACGGCCGAGCAGCAGCGGCGCCTCGCCGAGGAGCGGCAGGCGGCCGAGCGGCGGCGGATCGCGGAGGAACGGCGGATCGCCGAGCAGCGGCGGATCGCCGACCGGCCGGGAACCGCCGGTCAGCCGGGCTTTCCGGGGCGGCCGCGCTCCGGGCCGCTCATTCCCCGGCCCCGTCCCGGGTTCATCCGGCCGGGGACGGGACCGGGTACCGGTACGGGACCGGAGGCGGGCACGGGCGCGGGCTGCGCCGGGCCCGTGTCCCCGGGCGGCTTCGCCGGAGAACTCGGGAGCGGTCTCTCCAGTGCCCCTGGGACCGGCCTCCCCGGCGGGTCCGCGGACGGTCTACCCGGCCAGCCCGGAGGCGGCTTCCCCGGCGCGCCCCGGGGCGCCCACACCGTCCCGGACCTCTCCCGCGGCGGTCCCGACTACCTGGGGCTGGACGGGGGCGCGGGCACCCTGGCGGGCGCCGTGGCCGATGCCGTACGCGCCGCCGGCGGCGAGATCCTGCGCAACACCCCGGCTCTGGCGCTGACCCGTGGCCCGTACGGCTGGGAGGTACGCACCGCCGCCCGCACCCTGCTGTGCGACGGCCTGGTCCTCGCCACCCCGGCCTGGACGGCGGCCACCCTGCTCGCCGCCGAGGCACCGCTCGCGGCGGCCGAGCTGTCCGAGGTCGCCTACGCGTCGATGGCCCTGGTCACGATGGCGTTCCGGCGCTCGCACCTGGAAGGGCTGACGGCGTTCGACGGCCGGTGCGGCTTCCTCGTGCCGCCGGGCGACGGGCACACCATCAAGGCGTCCACGTTCCTGACCCGTAAGTGGGACTGGCTGTCGGAGCGGGCCAAGGACCTGTTCCTGCTGCGGACGTCCATCGGCCGGTACGGCCAGGAGGAGGTCCTCTACCTGGACGACGCCGACCTGGTGAGCGCCGCGCTGCGCGACCTGGGTGAGGCCACCGGTCTGACCGCGCGCCCGGTGGCGACCGACGTGACCCGGTGGATCGGCGGGCTGCCGCACTACGCGGTCGGGCATCCCGCGCGCGTGACCCGCGTACGCAACGGGCTGTCCGCGCTGCCGGGGCTGCGGCTGTGCGGCGCGGCGTACGACGGCGTGGGCGTCGCCGACTGCGTGGCGAGCGGGCAGCGCGCGGCCGACGAGATCATCGCGGCGGAGGCGGCCTGACGGGTCCGGGGCGCCGGGGCGGAGATACCGGCGCGGAGGTACCGGGGCGGTGGCTCCGGCCCGGTGATTCCAGGGTGACGGCTTCGGCCCGAAGGTGCCGGGGCGCGTACGCGCACACTGAGGCGCGTGGGTACGCGCCCCGGAGCCCGCACCACGGATACACGCTCGCGTACGGCCGGGGCGCGCCGCGAGCCGACGCCCCTGCCGCCTCAAACGCACCGCCTGATACGCCGTCACGAGACTGCACGACGTGCCAAGATGAACGCATGGAGTCGCCACGACGCACTCCTGGTGTGCCGGGAAGTCTGGTCGGCGGTCGGTTCGACGTGCGACGGGGCCGGGTGCCCGGGGCAGGTGGCCATGGCAGGCATCGATGAGACGCTGCGGGACCTGGTGGGGCTGGAAGGCGTCCTCGGTGCCTCGGTCGTCGACTACTTCAGCCGGCTGACGCTCGGCGCGGTCGGCGATCCGGCCGGGCCCGACCTGGAAGCGGCGGCCCGCGGCGACACCGACGTGGTGCGCGCCAAACTCTCCACCCTGGAGCTGATCGGCTACGGCCCCGAACGCGTCGAGGACATCATCGTCACCCTCGACGACGCGTTCCACCTCATCCGCCCCCTCACCCGGCGCGCTTGCCAGGGCATCTTCGTCTTCCTCGTGCTGGACCGGGCCAGCGGCGATCTGGAGGCCGTGCGGGAGAGCCTGCGCAAGGTCGAGGCGGAGCTGGACGTCTGAGCGTCCGCGTCACCCGCCGTGCTGCCGGAACGGTCCGCCGGGCGCGTTGTGCCGCCGGGAGGCGACGGACGGGGAAGAGTGGGTACGCGCAGGCGCACGCCCCGGGCCTGCCGCGGCGGCCGACAGGAGGAGGCGGAAGGTGCACGTGGGACTGCTGCGCACGGTGGGTGCCACGACGGCGGTGTACGGCCTGGCGGTCACCGCCTGGCCCGGCCTGCTGGCCAAGCCCTCCGGCCTCGCGGAAGCGGACGGCCGGACGGCCCCCGCCACCCGTACCTCCTTGCGCCCACTGGCCTGGCGCGACGCGGCCTGCGGTCTGGCGCTGGTCCTGGCCCCGGCGGGCCCGGCCCTGCGCACCGCCGCCTGCCTGCGGATCGCGGCGGACTTCGGCGACGCGGCCCTGCTCGGCGTGACCCTGCCTGGACGGGCCCGGCGGCGGACCGCGGTAGCCGTCTCCCTGGGGTGGGGAGCGCTGTCGGTCGCAGGGGTGCTGTGGCCGACGACCGGCCGGCGTGACCAGCGCGCGCGGGCGTAACCCGTACGCGCCTTCCCCCTCCCCCTGGCTCTTTCGTCCCCCCTGCCTCTCCCCCGGCTCCTTCGTCTCCCCTCCCCCACAACGCCCGGAGCGACCCGCATGAGTGCTGCCTCGATCGCCCTGTTCACCTCCGATCTGCGGGTCCACGACCAGCCCGTCCTGCACGCCGCGGCGAAGGGTACGGGCGGTGTCGTACCGCTGTTCGTCCTTGATGACGGCGTACGGGCCGCGGGCTTCGACGTGCCCAACCGGCGCGCTTTCCTGGCCGATTGCCTGGCGGACCTGGACGAGGCCCTGCGCGCCCGTGGGGGCCGGCTCGTCGTCCGTACGGGAGACGTGGTCGAGGAGACCGCGCGGGCCGCTGCCGAAGCGGACGCGCGCGACGTGCATGTGGCGGGCGGCGTCAGCGGGTACGCGCACCGCCGGGAGGAGCGGCTGCGGCGTGCCCTGGAAGCCGACGGGCGGCGGCTGCACGTGCACGACGCGGTGGTCACCGCCCTCGCGCCGGGCGAGGTCACCCCGGCCGGCAAGGACCATTTCGCGGTCTTCACGCCGTACTTCCGGCGCTGGCAGGCCGAACGCCACCGTGACGTGCTGCGGGCGCCCCGGCGGGTGCGGGTGCCCGAGGCGGTCGGCTCCGGGCCCGTACCGCGGCGGCGTGACGTGTCCGGGGTGTCCCCCGGGCTGGCGGCGGGCGGCGAGGTGGAAGGCCGCCGCCGGGCGACGGCCTGGATGGGCAGTCCGCTGCGCCGCTACGCGCAGGGGCAGGACGACCTCGCCGGGGACGCGACGTCCCGCCTCTCCCCGCATCTGCACTTCGGCACGCTGTCCGCCGTCGAACTGGTCCAGCGCGCCCGTATGGCGGGCGGGGACGGGGACGGCGCCGAGGCGTTCGTACGGCAGCTGGCCTGGCGGGACTTCCACCACCAGGTCCTCGCGGCCCGCCCGGCCGCCGCGCACGCCGACTACCGGGCGCGGCACGACCGCTGGCGCCGTGACGAGCAGGAGGCCGAGGCGTGGCGCACCGGCCGCACCGGCTATCCGATCGTGGACGCGGCGATGCGGCAGCTCGCCCACGAGGGGTGGATGCACAACCGGGCGCGGCTGCTGACCGCCGGCTTCCTGACCAAGACGCTGTATCTGGACTGGCGGCTGGGCGCGGCCCACTTCCTGTCGCTCCTGGTCGACGGCGACCTGGCCAACAACCAGCTGAACTGGCAGTGGGCGGCGGGCACCGGCACCGACACCCGCCCCAACCGTGTCCTCAACCCCCTGGCGCAGGCGAAGCGGTTCGACGCGGACGGCGCGTACGTACGGCGCTGGGTGCCGGAGCTGGCGGACGTACCGGGGCTGGAGAGGGGCGCCGTCCACCAGCCGTGGAAGCTGCGGCCCGCCGCGGCGCGGGCGGCGCTGGACTACCCGGAACCGGTGGTCGACCTGGCGGACGGCCTGGCGCGGTTCAAGCAGGCCCGCGGGCTGGACTGAGGCGTGGCCCGACCGGTGGTCCCCGATGTCGCTCATGGCCGGGTATGACGGGCGGTTCCGGTCAATCGGACGGGCCGTGTTCTCGGGCGCCGTTCCCGTGGCTAGCCTGTGCGCCGACCTGCTCCACTCGTACGCACGAAGGAGAGCGATCATGGTCGACATCCCCACCACCTCCGGTATGGCCTGGGACGAGGCCACGTCCCTGCACGGGCAGATCGTCGGCAATCCCTCCGTGGCCCCGAACGCCGACGGCCGGCTCCAGGTGTTCGCCCGCGGGAAGAACGAGCAGGCACTGTGGACCATCTGGCAGAAGCGCGACGGCGGCTGGAGCGACTGGGAGAACCTGGGCGGTTCGCTGGGCAGTGAACCCAACGCCATCCGCCGCCTGGACGGCCGTATCTCGGTCTTCTACAAGGGCTCGGACGGTCACCTGCACCACGTACGGCAGGGCGCGATCAACGTCGGCTTCAGCCCCGACGACATCATCGTGCGCAACATCGGCGGCGACCCGGTCCCGGCCGTCAACGCCGACGGGCGTCTCGACGTCTTCTTCCGCGGCACGGACACCCAGCTGTGGCACGTGTACCAGCAGAACGTCGACTACGAGAACTGGGTGGCGCCGTCCAGCCTGGCCGGCGGCGCGCAGGGCAACCCGGCGGTGGCGCGGGCCGGTGACGGCAAGCTGGAGGTCTTCCACCACAGCACCAACGGCAACCTCTACGACAACCAGCAGAAGGTCCCCGACTCCAGCGACTCCTGGAGCGGCCACTTCGAGCTCGTACGCAACATCGGCGGCGGCGTCGAGGCCGGGCTCGACTCGAACCAGCGCATCCAGGTGTTCTTCCGCGGCACGGACACCCAGCTGTGGCACATCCAGCAGAAGGCCGGGTACGACTCCTGGTCCTCCGCCTCCAGCCTGGGGGGCGGCGTCCAGGGCACGCCCGCGCTGGCGCGCGCGGCCGACGGTCGGCTGGTGGTCTTCCACCACAGCACCAACGGCCACATGTACGCGGCCGAGGAATCGAAGATCAACGGCGTGGACTGGAGCGGCCACTTCGAGCTGGTACGCAACGTCGGCGGCGACCCGGTGGTCGGCACCAACCGGGACGGCCGCCTGGAGCTGTTCTTCCGCGGCACCGACGAGGCGCTGTGGCACCGGCCGCAGAAGTTCGTGTGAGTCCGCGTGCGTGCGAGTCCGTTCGCGCGGGCCTCGCGTTCGCGTGAGCCTCGCGTCCGTATGAGCCCCGTGTTCGTCTGAGCCTTACGGGCGCGAGGCCTTGAGCGAGTACATGAGCGGCACGCGGGGGCGGTCGGCGGGCAGCCGGAAGTAGCCGTCGTCCCCGCGTTGCAGCGATCCGAAGCGCTGGAACATCGTCATGTCGTGCTCGTGCAGGAACTCCAGGCGCAGGCCGGCCGCGGCCAGCGCCGAGACGACGTCGCCGAGGGTGTGCTGCCACTCGACACGGCGGTTGTGGACCGTGGGGGCCGCGAAGTCCGTGTACGTCCCCGGGCTCTCGTCCACCCAGGCGTCACGGCTGAAGTAGTCGTGCGCGACGCGTGCGGCACTCTCGTCGTCGAGGGCGTCGGTGAGCGGGTGGAACTCCGCGAGGTACAGGAAGCCGCCGGGGGCGACGAGGGAAGCGGCCGTCTCGGCCCAGCGGCGGATGTCCGGCAGCCAGCACAGCGCCCCGAGGCCGGTGTAGACGACGTCGTACGCCGCTGGGGCCCCGGTGGCGGCGACGGCCTCGGCCGCGTCGTACACGTCGGCGGCGAGGAAGGTGGCGCGGTCGGGGCCGATGCCGACCTCGGCGGCCAGCTCGCGGGCGGCCTCGATCGCGGGCTCGGAGAAGTCCAGGCCGACGACGCGGGCGGCGCCTCGGTGGGCCCAGGACAGGGTGTCCTGGCCGATGTGGCACTGGAGGTGCAGCAGCGACTTGCCGGTGACGTCGCCGACCTCCGCCGCCTCGAAGTCACGGATGACGTCCCGGTCCCGTCGGAAGCCTTCCTGATCGTAGTAGTCGCTGGCGAGGTGGATGGGGACCCGCTCGTCCCACATGGCACGGTTGGCCGCACGCCAGTCCTCAGGTCCCGTGTGTGTCAGCATCCGGCGAAGTTATCCACAGGCTGGGGGCCGTGTCAGCGGAATTTTCCCGGGCCTGCGCAGAATGGGGCCATGACTGACGAGACCACCAACGCCAACACCGAAGCTTCCGGGGCGGGCGCCCCGGGGGCGGCCGGTTCCCCCGCGACCGTGCCGGACTGGGAGAAGCGCTTCCGGGCGCCGCGGGTCGGCCTGCCCGAGTGGGCCGAGGACGCCCCGGACCGCTCGCTGTTCGTCTCCAACGCCACCGGAACCTTCGAGCTGTACGCCTGGGACCGGGCGAGCGGCGAGCAGCGGCAGGTCACCGACCGGCCGAACGGCACGACGGACGGCACGCTGACGCCCGACGGCGAGTGGATCTGGTGGTTCTCGGACACCGACGGGGACGAGTTCGGCATCTGGAAGCGGCAGCCGTTCGGCGGCGGCGCGGACGAGCCGGCCGCGCCCGGCCTGGAGCCCTCGTACCCGGCGGGCCTGGCGCTCGGCCGGGACGGCACGGCGGTGATCGGCCGCTCCACGGACGAGGACGGCACCACCCTGCACGTCGTACGGCCCGGACAGCCGCCCGTGGAAATCTACCGGCACCGCGAGTCGGCGGGCGTGGGCGCCCTGTCGCACGACGGTTCGCTGATCGCCGTCGAGCACACCGAGCACGGTGACGCGATGCACTCCGCGATCCGGGTGGTGCGGCCGGACGGCTCGACCGTCGCCGAGCTGGACGACACCAAGGGCGGCACCGAGGAGCTGGGCCTGGCGGTGATGGGCTTCGCGCCGGTGGACGGCGACTCCCGGCTGCTCGTCGGGCACCAGCGGCGCGGCCGCTGGGAGCCCATGATCTGGGACCCGCTGTCGGGCGAGGAGAGCGCCCTGGACATCGACCTGCCGGGCGACGTGGCCGCCGACTGGTATCCGGACGGTGCGGCCCTGCTGGTGGAGCACGAGTTCCGGGCCCGCGCCGAGCTGTGGCGTTACGAGCCGCTGACCCGGCAGCTGACCCGCGTCGAGACGCCCGCCGGGACGGTCGCCGGGGCGACGGCGCGGCCGGACGGCTCGGTGGAGTACCTCTGGTCGTCGGCCGCGCAGCCGCCGGAGGTGCGCTCGACGAGCGGGCGGGTCGTCCTCGACCCGCCCGGGGCGAAGGCGCCGGGCTCGGTGCCGGTGACCGACGCGTGGGTGGAGGGCCCGGGCGGCACGGTCCACGCGCTGGTGCAGCAGCCGGCCGGCGATGGCCCATTCCCGACGGTCTTCGAGATCCACGGTGGCCCGACATGGCACGACAGCGATGCATTCGCGTCCGCGCCCGCGGCGTGGGTGGACCACGGCTTCGCCGTGGTGCGGGTGAACTACCGCGGCTCGACGGGTTACGGCCGGGAGTGGACGGACGCCCTCAAGCACCGTGTCGGGCTGATCGAGCTGGAGGACATCGCGGCGGTACGGGAGTGGGCCGTCTCCTCCGGGCTGGCCGACCCGGAGCGGCTGGTGCTCTCCGGCGGCTCGTGGGGCGGCTATCTGACGCTGCTCGGGCTGGGCACCCAGCCGGAGGCGTGGGCGCTGGGCCTGGCGGCGGTCCCGGTGGCGGACTACGTCACGGCGTACCACGACGAGATGGAGGCCCTGAAGGCGATGGACCGCACGCTGCTGGGCGGCACGCCGGAGGAGGTGCCGGAGCGCTTCGAGGCGTCGTCGCCGCTGACGTACGTGGACGCGGTGCGCGCGCCGGTCTACATCTCCGCCGGGGTCAACGACCCGCGCTGCCCCATCCGCCAGGTGGAGAACTACGTCGACCGCCTGAAGGACCGCGGCCACCCGCACGAGGTGTACCGCTACGACGCCGGTCACGGCTCGCTGGTCGTCGAGGAGCGCATCAAGCAGGTCCGGCTGGAGCTGGACTTCACGCATCGGTACCTGGGGGCGGGGGCGGAGAGCAGCGGCAGCGGCAGCGGCAGCGGCAGCGGCAGCGGCAGCGGTGAACTGAAGCAGTAGGCGCCGAGGGGTGGGGTGGGGGTGGGCGGGGCGGGGGGAAGCCACCAGAGCGTCACGTGGGCCCGGCCCCCGAGCCCCCAGGGCCCCTGCTCCCCGCCCCCGCCCCCGTCCCCCGCCCGTCTCCCCACCGCCCCGCCCCGTGTCCCCCGTCACTCTCCCCCGTCCGGGACAATGGAGGTTCGTTTGCGGAACGGAGCGGGGGCACACTCCCGCTCGTCTTGTGGCAGGAGATCACTCGCGGTGTCCCAGAAGCACGAAGCCCCCTCGGCCGGCGGCGACCGTCTCGACCTCCAGGCCGACTGCGGCAGCTGCTTCGGCCTGTGCTGCGTCGCGCTGCCCTTCGCCGCCTCCGCCGACTTCGCGGTCGACAAGCCTGCCGGCAAGCCGTGCACGAACCTCCAGGCGGACTTCAGCTGCGGCATCCACGCCCGCCTCCGCGACAAGGGCTTCTCCGGCTGTACGGTCTTCGACTGCTTCGGCGCCGGCCAGAAGGTCTCCCAGATCACCTTCGGCGGTACGGACTGGCGCGGCGCGCCGGGCACCGCGCGGCAGATGTTCGACGTGTTCCCCGTCATGCGCCAGCTCCACGAACTGCTCTGGTACCTGACCGAGGCGCTGGAGCTGCCGGCCGCCCGACCCGTCCACAAGGACCTCCGCCGCGCTCTGCGGGAGACCGACCGGCTCACCCGCGGCAGCGCCGACGCGCTCGCGGAGGTGGACGTCGCGGCCGTACGGCAGGACGTCAACGCCCTGCTGCTGCGCACCAGCGAACTGGTGCGGGCCACCGTTCCCGGCCGTAAGAAGAACCACCGGGGAGCCGACCTGATCGGCGCCCGCCTCAAGGAGCCGACCTGCGGGGCGCGAATCTGCGCGGTGCCTACCTCATCGCCGCCGACCTCGGGGACGCCGATCTGCGGACCGCCGACCTGATCGGCGTGGACTTCCGTGACGCGAACCTGAGCGGCGCCGACCTGACCGGCAGCATCTTCCTCACCCAGGCCCAGCTCAACGCGGCCAAGGGCGACGCGTCGACCAAGCTGCCCGAGGCGCTCAGCCGCCCGGCGCACTGGAAGTAGGCTCGCCGCCCGCTCAGGGCCGCGTCGCGGAAGGCGCGTCGGTCGCGGCGTTCGCATCCTTCGGACCGTCCGCGGCGTTCCCGTCATCCACGGCGTCGGCGTCCTGCCCGGAAGCCCCGGCCGCCGCCCCTCCTCCGCCGGGACCAGCCCCAGCGCCACGTCCCTGGCCGCCTCCGCCTCCCTGCGGAAGAGCCGGAACCACATGAAGATCACGAAACCGGCGAACACGAACCATTCCCCGGTGTATCCCAGGTTCTGGAACGCCTTCAGGTCCAGCCCGCTGCCCTCCGCCGCCGTCGGCGGCACGGCGACCAGCGGCGCGTCGGCCTCGGTCACGGTGATCCAGGCGTCGTAGACGTCGTACGGGACGATGTTGACCAGCGACGCCGCGCTGATCATGCCGAGCTGCCCGGCCGGCAGTCCGCCGCCCGCGTGCACCCCGTCGGTGCCCTGGTTCTCCGACGCCTGAAGGGCCCCGGTGACCGTCACCGCACCGCTCGGCGGCGCGGGCACCTTCGCCCTGGCCTCGGGCGCGTTCGCGTCGCCGGGCAGCCAGCCCCGTACGACCGGGAGCGCCTTGCCGCCGTCCGTACGCAGCAGCGTCAGTACGTAGAAGCCGCTCCGCTCGTCGAGACGGCGGTCCGGGACGAGCAGCTGGTGTCCGGTGTCGTAGCGGCCGGTGGCGGTGGCCTGCCGGCCCGAGGTGACCTTGTCCACCGGCAGCAGCTCGTCCAGCGGCCGGGCGGCCGCGGTCTTCGCCTCGGCGGACCGGTCCTCCTGCTGGTGGTGCGTGTCGACGCGGTCCTCGAAGCGGCTCAGCTGCCAGCTGCCCATGAAGATGCAGAAAGGAATCGCCAGTACGGCGAAGACGTTGATTCCCCACCACCGCGGGGTCAGCAGGAACCGGTACACAAGGCCAACGGTACGGGGAGCGCCGCCCGGACCGGACGGCGGGGCCGTCTCCGCGCCGCCCCGTATGGCCCGGTTAAGGGCTCGCGCTCGGGCCCGGGCCCTGGCCCCGGACCTTTCCGCCCGGGCCGGCAGGGCCGGAGGGCCGCTACTGCGCCGGCAGGGGCTCGGTGCGGTAGACCGTCCCGGCGCAGGCGTCCGGGAGCTTGGCGTCCGCCGCGGCCGGCTCCCCGGCCTCCGGCGTGTGGTTGAGCACGATGCCGCCCGGCGGGTTGGAGCCGCCGCCCGGGGTGCCCTCGTTGCCGCCGGCCTGGTTGCCGCCCGTGGCGCTCCCGCCGCCCTCGCCGGACGCCGACGAGGAGGAGTCCGGCGACTTCTCACCGGGCGCCTTGGACGGTACCGGGGTCGGCGACGGGGGCGGCGCGGCGCAGCCGGTCGTGCCGCCGCCCTCGGCCGGGACCCACGCGAACTTGACCTCGTACGCCTCACCCGGCTTGAGCACCAGCTGATCCGGGGTGGTGATCGGGTCGGGCAGGGCGGGGGCCGCGTCGCCCGCCGTGTGGTCGACGACGCTGACGCGCGAGCTGTCCGTACCGCCCTGCGGGAGCACGCCGATCTCGCCGCCGCCCTCGACCGAGCACGCGTCGTCGGAGGTGTTCACCACCCGGAACGAGCCGTAGACGCGGCCGCTGGCGTCGGCCGGGCCGACCGAGCTGACACCGTTGCCGAGCTGCGCGCGCGAACAGGCGGGCGAGGTGACGCCCATCGTCCCGGACGGGTACGGCGTGCCGGTGCCGGCGCTGGGCTGCTTGTCCGCCGAGTCCGGGCTCTTGCCCGGTCCGGCGGGTTTGCCGGGGTCGGTCTTCTTCCCGCCGTGCCCGGCCGGCGGCTTGCCGCTGTGCTCGGTGCCCTCGCCGTGCGTGCCTTCGGCGCTGCCCGGGGTGCGCTGTGTACTGGCGGCGTTGGCGGGGCGGTCCTCGGGGCCGTCGGCGAAGTCGGCGACGTGCACCATCGCGGGGATGGACGTGCCGCCGAGCAGGATGGCCGCGGCGGCGCCGACCACGGCGTGGCGGCGGCGCCGGCGCCGGGCCGGGACCGCTCGGCGCAGCTGTTCGAGCGAGTCGGGGGCGGGCTCCAGGTCGCCGACGGCGGAGTGCAGCAGCCGCCGCAGCTCGTCCTCGCCGACGCCGCGGCCGGTGTCCTGGCCGCTGTCCTGGCTGGCACCCTGACTGGTGTCGTGGCCGGTGCCCTGGCCGCGCCGTCCGGTCTCCTGGCGTTCCTGCGGCTCGTCCTTCGGGTCCGGCAGGTCCTTCGGAGCCTGCGGGGTCTGTGCGTCCTGTGAGGCCGGTGTGCCCTGCGGGGACTGTGCGTCGTGCTGGTCCTGCGCGTCCTGCTGGTGCTGCGGGTGCCCCTGGTCACGGGAGTTCCGCGGGCCTTGCCTGTCCTGCGGGTCGTACGGGCCGAACTGCTTGCCACTCATGCGGGAGCCTCCATGGCGACGCGCAGCGCCGCGATACCCCGTGAGCCGTACGCCTTCACCGAACCGAGCGATATCCCCAACGTCTCGGCGACCTGGGCCTCGGTCATGTCCGCGAAGTACCGCAGGACCAGGACCTCGCGCTGGCGGCGCTGCAACCCCCGCATCGCCTTGATCAATTGGTCGCGCTCCAGGAGGTCGTACGCGCCTTCCTCGGCGCTCGCCATGTCGGGCATCGGCTTGGAGAGCAGCTTCAGCCCGAGGATGCGGCGGCGCAGCGCCGAACGGGAGAGATTGACGACTGTCTGGCGCAGATAGGCGAGGGTCTTCTCGGGATCGCGCACCCGGCCCCGGGCGGAGTGCACCCGGATGAAGGCTTCCTGGACGACGTCCTCGCAGGAGGCGGTGTCGTCCAGCAGCAGCGCGGCCAGGCCCAGCAGTGATCGGTAGTGCGCGCGGTAGGTCTCGGTGAGATGGTCGACAGTCGTGCCCGCAGCCATCGCGTCGTCAGTGTCCCCACGCTGAGGGGAGATCTGGGCGGGCTGCGCGGCGGGCCACGGGGCGATCACCGGCATACCCCCGGGCATGCGGGGCCGCAACGGCCGCACTGCTGTGCCTCCGGAGCCCCCTGGGGCGATCGCGATGCCGAATACCTCTGCCACGCCTGTTGGACACGTTTCCCCCATCAGGGTTGTACGCGCACGACACCGTCTTTGACGGCGGGTCAAATGCCCTCATGCGTACCAGCTCTTCCCCAATACCCCATTTGTCCCACGGGTCCATGGACACCCTTGAGGGGCGGCCACAAAGACGCTCCCCGCCCAACTACCGGTTGCAGTAAGGGGGAGCGAATAGTCGAACACGGCGTCGGGCCAGTTCAAGTGGTTTGGACCAACGAGTCGCTCACAGGACCTTCACACAACTCTCAAGGTATCTCCTGAGCGGATCAGTGACAGCACCAATCGAGTCAGTAGCTCTCCAAACCGGCGCTCCTCGGCCACGATCGACGTTTCCCGGCCAACGAGCGTCGCACACCGGTTCCGGGTGCCGCGCGCCGGGTCCGGGCGCCGGTTCCGGACGCCACGCGCCGGGTCCGGGCGGCTGACCGCCTGCGCCGGGGCCTACGCCGTCATCTCCGCCGCGACCACCTCGGCGATCTGCGCGGTGTTCAGCGCCGCGCCCTTGCGCAGGTTGTCCCCGCACACGAAGAGCTCCAGCGCCCGGGGGTCGTCCAGCGACCGCCGTACCCGCCCGACCCAGGTCGGGTCGGTGCCGACCACGTCGGCGGGCGTGGGGAACTCGCCGGCCTCCGGGTCGTCGCAGACCACCACGCCCGGCGCGGACGCCAGGATCTCGTGCGCCCCGGCGACCGTGACCTCGTTCTCGAAGCGCGCGTGCACGGTCAGCGAGTGCGTGGTGATCACGGGGACCCGTACGCAGGTCGCGGCGACCCGCAGGCCGGGCAGCCCGAGGATCTTCCGCGACTCGTCGCGGATCTTGAGCTCCTCCGAGGACCAGCCGTCCTCCCGCGGCGACCCGGCCCACGGCACGACGTTCAGCGCGACCGGCGCCGGGAACGGGCCGAGCGTGTCGCCCATGGCCCGCCGTACGTCGCCGGGCGTGGTGCCCAGTTCCGTACCGGAGACGGCGGCGAGCTGGGAGCGGAGCGTGTCGACGCCGTCCTCGCCCGCGCCGGAGACGGCCTGGTACGAGGAGACGATCAGCTCGCTCAGCCCGTACTCGGCGTGCAGGGCGCCCAGCGCGACGATCATCGACAGGGTGGTGCAGTTCGGGTTGGCGACGATGCCGCGCGGTCGCACCCGCGCCGCGTGCGCGTTGACCTCGGGGACCACCAGCGGCACTTCCGGGTCCATCCGGAACGCCGCGGAGTTGTCCACGACCACCGCGCCCTTGGCGGCGGCGATCGGCGCCCACCGCGCGGCGACCTCGTCCGGTACGTCGAACATCGCGACGTCGATGCCGTCGAAGACTTCCTCGCTCAGCGCGAGGACCTCGACCTCCTCGCCCCGTACGGTCAGCTTGCGGCCGGCCGAACGGTGGGGGTCCCCCTGCTCGAACGCAGCTGAGAGCTTGGGGGAGACGAGACGAGCCGGATCTCGCCCCAGATGTCGGCCCGCTCGGAGAGGATGCCGAGCAGCACCGAGCCGACCGCGCCGGTGGCGCCGACGACCGCCAGATGCGGCTTACGGGCCGCGCGGTCAACCGCGCGACCCGTAGCCGTACCCGGGAAGGGTGTGGTCATCGACCGGTGCCGCCGTAGACGACGGCCTCGTCGCTCTCGCTGTCGAGGCCGAAGGCGCTGTGCACGGCCTGCACGGCCTCCTTGACGTCGTCCGCACGGGTGACGACCGAGATACGGATCTCGGAGGTCGAGATCAGCTCGATGTTCACGCCCGCGTTGGACAGCGCCTCGAAGAAGGTCGCGGTCACGCCGGGGTTGGTCTTCATACCCGCGCCGACCAGCGAGATCTTGGCGATCTGGTCGTCGTAGCGCAGCGAGTCGAAGCCGACCGACGCCTTGGTCCGCTCCAGCGCCGTGACGGCCTTGCGGCCCTCGTCCTTCGGCAGGGTGAAGGAGATGTCGGTCAGACCCGTCGAGGCGGCCGACACGTTCTGCACGACCATGTCGATGTTGACCTCGGAGTCCGCGATGGCGCGGAAGATCGTCGCGGCCTCGCCCGGCTTGTCCGGGACGCCGACGACCGTGACCTTCGCCTCGGAGGTGTCGTGCGCGACGCCCGAGATGATCGCCTGCTCCATGGGCTGGTCCCCTTGCGGTTCGTTGCTGACCCAGGTGCCGCGCAGTCCGGAGAAGGACGAGCGGACGTGGATCGGGATGTTGTAACGGCGGGCGTACTCGACGCAGCGGTGCAGCAGCACCTTGGAACCGGAGCTGGCCAGCTCCAGCATGTCCTCGAACGAGATCCAGTCGATCTTCCGGGCCTTCTTCACGACCCGGGGGTCGGCGGTGAAGACGCCGTCCACATCGGTGTAGATCTCGCAGACGTCCGCGTCCAGCGCCGCGGCCAGCGCGACGGCGGTGGTGTCCGAGCCGCCCCGCCCCAGCGTGGTGATGTCCTTCTTGTCCTGGGACACACCCTGGAAGCCGGCGACGATGGCGATGTTGCCCTCGTCCACGGACGTCTTGATGCGGCCCGGGGTGACATCGATGATCCGCGCCTTGTTGTGCACGGAGTCGGTGATGACACCGGCCTGGCTCCCGGTGAAGGACTGCGCCTCGTGACCGAGGTTTTTGATCGCCATCGCCAGCAAGGCCATGGAGATCCGCTCTCCGGCGGTCAGCAGCATGTCGAACTCGCGCCCCGACGGGATCGGGGACACTTCCTGCGCGAGATCGATCAGCTCGTCCGTCGTGTCGCCCATCGCGGAGACCACCACAACCACCTGGTTGCCGTTCTTCTTGGCCTCGACGATTCGCTTGGCGACGCGCTTGATGCCCTCGGCATCCGCAACGGATGAGCCGCCGTACTTCTGCACGACAAGGCCCACGTGCGCTCCTCGCAACTGTCTCTTCGGGAGTTTCCCCCGGACCCCCGGAAAAGGGGGTACTGCGGTCGGCTCAGTCTAACGAGCAGGCGGAATCCGCCTCGCCAATACCACATGGTGAGACACAGCGCTCACGTCACGAACGTCCGTGGACCGGCGTGGGCGCGCCGTTGCGCCCGCTCGGCCAGCACATGCCCGCTTCTCACAAGGGCACACGGAAAGGTAACCCAGGTCACACCGGGGCCCGGGTCCGTACCGCGTACCGGCAGCCCTGGTACGCGTACCTGTCCGACGGCCCGGATCACCTCCGGACGGGCGGACGGCCCCGGCCCGTCCTCACACCCCGCGCAGCCCCAGCGGCCCGGCGATCTCCGCCGCCATGACCTTGCCGGCCTCCTCGGCGAGCCGCTCCTCGTCGCCGTCCGCCGCGTCGCTGTCCGTGTCCAGGCCGTCCAGCTCGTCCAGCGGCTGGTCCAGCCGTACGTGGGCGACCAGCGACTGCAACGCGCGCAGCGCCGCGCTCGCCGTCGGCCCCCAGTTCGACAGGTACGAGAACTGCCACCACCACAGCGCCTCGCTGACCCGGCCCGCCCGGTAGTGCGCCAGGCCGTGCCGCAGGTCCGTGATGAGGTCCGCGAGGTCGTCGGAGATCCGGCAGGCGACGGGCGCGCTGCGCGGTACGTACGGGTCGAAGACCTCGGAGTACACGTCCACCGGGTCCAGCAGCCGCGCGAACCGCTCCCGCAGCTCGTCGACGTCCGGTTCCGGGCCCACGTCGGGCTCGTACCGCTCGTCCGGCACGATGTCCTCGTGCGCCCCCAGACGGCCGCCGGTCAGCAGCAGCTGGGAGACCTCCAGCAGCAGGAACGGCACGGCGCTGTCCGGCTCGTCACCCTTGGCCACCTCGGTGACCGCGACGATGAAGCTCTCGATCGAGTCGGAGATCTGTACGGCGAAATCGTCCGGATTCCGCGTGGCGTCGTGCAGCGTGGCGTCAGACATCGAGAAGTCTCCTCCCTTCGAAGGCCCGCCCCAGCGTGACCTCGTCGGCATACTCCAGATCGCCCCCGACGGGCAGCCCGCTGGCCAGCCGCGTCACCCGCAGGCCCATCGGCTTGACCATGCGCGCGAGGTACGTGGCCGTGGCCTCGCCCTCCAGGTTCGGGTCGGTGGCCAGGATCAGCTCGGTGATCGTGCCGTCCGCGAGCCTGGCCAGGAGTTCCCGTATCCGCAGATCGTCGGGGCCCACGCCCTCGATCGGGCTGATCGCCCCGCCGAGCACGTGGTAGCGGCCGCGGAACTCCCGCGTCCGCTCGATCGCCACGACGTCCTTGGGCTCCTCCACGACACAGATGACCGCCGGGTCGCGGCGCGGGTCCAGGCAGACCCGGCACTGCTCGTCCTGTGCGACGTTGCCGCACACGCTGCAGAACCGGACCTTCGCCTTGACCTCCATCAGCGCGTTCGCGAGCCGGCGGACGTCGGTCGGCTCGGCCTGAAGAATGTGGAAGGCGATCCGCTGCGCGCTCTTGGGACCGACGCCGGGCAGCCTGCCCAGCTCGTCGATCAGATCCTGGACCACGCCTTCATACACGGAACGTCTTCTCTCTCTTCTGCCGTGCTGCGTACGCTAGTTGTCTCCTCCCCGGAAAGGGAGACCCATCTTCCGACGACTTCGGCCCCGGAGATCCGGAACGGTGGTTCCGGAGCCGGAGCCTGTGTCGTCGTCCGTCGGCCGTCGGCTCAGAGCCGACGGCTCAGAAGGGAAGGCCGGGAATGCCGCCGCCGCCCAGCCCCTGGGCGAGCGGGCCGAGCTTCTCCTGCTGGAGCTGCTGAGCGCTGGCGTTGGCGTCCCGTACGGCGGCCAGGACGAGGTCCGCGAGCGTCTCGGCGTTCTCCTCGGCGGTGCCCGCCTCCGGGTCCACCGCCTTGGGGTCGATGACCAGGCCCTGGAGCTCGCCGGAGCCGTTCACGGTCGCCTTGACCAGGCCGCCTCCCGCCGAACCCTCCACGGGCGTCTCGGCCAGCTCCTGCTGGGCCGCCGCGAGATCCTGCTGCATCTTCTGGGCCTGCTGGAGCAGCTGCTGCATGTTGGGCTGACCACCGGGGATCACTACGTGACTCCTGCCGTACGACAACGATTGGTGCGGTAGCCCGAGCCTACGTGCTCGAACGGCGCGACGCCCTACGCCGTACGGAGGAGCACAGCCGTACGCCCGGCCGACAGCCGTCCGGCGCGCGCCCGCACCTGATCAGCACGCCCGGAGCGAACGTCCGGTACGGCCGCGACGGACGGCCGCCCGACCGCTCAGTACTCGTTGTTGAACTCCTCGACCACCGTCGCGCCCAGCTCGCGGACGATCAGGTCGTGTCCGCTCAGCGCGGAGTCGACGAGGTCGGGGTCGTCCTCGGCGGGCATGTCGTCCTCGATCGACACCGGCGCGGGCTCCGGCTCGCGGTACGCGGCGGCGCCACCGGCAGGCCCGCTTCCGGACCCGCCCTGCGCGCCACCGGACGGACCACCCGGCCCGCCGCTCCCCCGTTGCCGCCGCTGTCACCGTTACCGCCACCACCGGAATGACCGCCGCCGGTCCCATAGCCGCCGCCACCGGACGCGGCACCCGTCGGGGCCACCGCCTGCCGCGCCATCTGCGCACCCTGGCCGCCGCCCGCGTCATACCCGGATCCGGAGCCGCCCTGCGCGCCACCGGACGGGCCGCCCGGCCCGCCGCCCTGCGCCGGAGCACCGGAGGGGCCGCCGAAGCCGCCGCCACCGCCGCCGAAACTGCCGCCGCCGAAGCCACCGCCCTGCGGCGTGCCTCCACCGGGCCCGCCGGGCGGATTGGTGCCTCCGGACGGGTCGACGATCGCCTCGACCTTCCACTGCACGTTGAACTTGTCGGCCAGCGCCTGCCGCAGCACGTCCTCGCTGCCGCCGTTGGCGAAGCTGTCCCGGGCACCGGCGTTCGGGAAGCCGATCTGCAGCGTCGTGCCGTCGAAGCCGGCCACCTGCGCGTTCTGGCTGAGCAGGATCCAGGTGAAGCGCCGGCGGCCCTTCACGGCCTCCAGGATCTCCGGCCACAGCTGCCGCACCTGCGCGGCTCCCTGCGCCATGCTTCCGCCGCCCTGAGCGGCCGGCTGCGCCTGCTGAGGCTGCTGTACGGGTACGGACTGCCCAGGCTGCCCGGCCTGTCCCGCACCGGCCTGCACACCGCCACCAGGACCACCGACAGAACCACCGGCCCCACCGGCGCCTCCCGGGCCACCGCCCTGCCCCGGCGCCGTCGCCGTGGGCCACCCACCAGGCTGCCGCCCGGCCGCGCCTCCGGCCGCCTGCTGCCCGGGCCAGGCACCGGGCTGCCGCTGTCCGGCACCACCCTGACCCCCGCCCTGACCGGGCCAGGCCCCAGGCGGCGCCGCCTGCTCGCCCCCCGTACCGGCGCCTGCTCCGGCTCCGCCTCCAACTCCAGCCGCATTCGGCTTCCCGGCCCCCGGCCAAGCACCCGGCGCGGCAGCAGCCGCAGCCTCCGCCCCCGCGGATTCCGCCGGCGCCCCACCAGCAGGCGCACCGCCAGCGGGCACCCCGGACACATCCGCCCCAGAACCAACACCCGCATCAGCACCAGCACCGACACCAGCTCCGGACCCAGCGCCACCCCCAACGCCCCCAGCGCCTCCACCACTCGTCCCCCGCACCGCGGCCCGAGCGGCAGCCGGACCGGCAGGCCCAGCGGGCGACCCCACAGACGGCCCGGTCGGCGCTCCGGCCGGCGGCATACCCGCATGCCCCCCGGCCCCGGCACATACTCGACCTCGGGCCCGCCGATCCCCGTCGTCACCGGCCCGCCCATGCCCATCCCGGCCGTGCTCGCCCCGCGCTCCAGGCGGTCGAGGCGCGCCTGCACCGAGCGCTCGTCGTCGTACGCCGCGGGCAGCAGCACCCGCGCACAGATCAGCTCCAACTGGAGCCGCGGGGAGGTCGCCCCCGCATCTCCGTCAACCCGGCATTGACCAGGTCCGCGGCCCGCGCCAGCTCAGCTCCCCCGAACACCGACGCCTGGGCCTGCATCCGCTCGACCACATCGGCGGGCGAATCGATCAGCCCCTTCTCCGCCGCGTCCGGCACCGCCGCCAGGATCACCAGGTCACGCAACCGCTCCAGCAGGTCGGCGACGAACCGCCGCGGGTCGTTCCCGCCCTCGACGACCTGGTCCACGACCTCGAAGGCCGCCGCCCCGTCCCCCGCGGCGAACGCCTCCACGATCGAGTCCAGCAGCGACCCGTCGGTGTACCCGAGCAGCGACGTGGCCATGGCATACGTCACACCCGCGTCACCGGCGCCGGCGAGCAGCTGGTCCATCACCGACATCGAGTCCCGTACGGACCCGGCACCGGCCCGTACGACCAGCGGCAGAACGCCCTCCTCGACCGGGATGTCCTCCTGCCCGCACACCTCGCCCAGGTAGTCCCGCAGGGTCCCCGGCGGCACCAGCCGGAACGGATAGTGGTGCGTACGCGACCGGATCGTCCCGATGACCTTCTCGGGCTCGGTCGTGGCAAAAATGAACTTCAGGTGCTCCGGCGGCTCCTCGACCACCTTGAGCAGCGCGTTGAAGCCCGCCGACGTGACCATGTGGGCCTCGTCGATGATGTAGATCTTGTACCGGCTGCCGGCCGGCCGAAGAACGCCTTCTCCCGCAGCTCACGGGCGTCGTCCACACCACCGTGCGAAGCCGCGTCGATCTCGATGACGTCGATCGACCCCCGCCCGTTACGAGCGAGGTCCACACACGACTGGCACTCCCCGCACGGGTCGGGGGTGGGACCTTTCTCACAGTTGAGACAGCGCGCCAGGATGCGCGCACTGGTCGTCTTGCCGCAGCCACGCGGGCCACTGAACAGATACGCGTGATTGACCCTGTTGTTCCGCAGGGCCTGCTGGAGCGGATCGGTCACGTGCTCTTGCCCGATGACCTGAGCAAAGGTCTCGGGGCGGTAGCGGCGGTACAGCGCGAGGGACGACACGCATACGACGATATCGGCCCGCACTGACAACCGGGCCGCCCCCGAGCCCCGGAACGCAAACGCCCCCCACGCACCCGCCAGAGCTCACTTACCCTTGCTGCCTTCCGGCCCTGGGGGAGTTCGGTGAGATAGCGCCACGTGAGGGGCTGCGCCCAACCCTAGCGGATCCCCCGCCCCACGCACGACCCCACCCCGCCCCAAGATCACTTCCGCCCCTCTCGACGATCACTCCCACCCCCTCCGGCGGATCATGTTCGCGAGCACCCCTCAACGTCTTGTATTGTTTGCGGCGGAGGATTCGCCTAGTGGCCTAGGGCGCACGCTTGGAAAGCGTGTTGGGGGCAACCCCTCACGAGTTCGAATCTCGTATCCTCCGCCAGTGCCTCACCGGGCACTACGTCGAAGGCCCCTACCGTTCGCGGTGGGGGCCTTCGTCGCGTTCCGGATCGGGTTCCGTCTCGGTCGGCCGCTGAGTGGCCCTGGAGCCCGCAGGTGCGGCGGAGGGCTGTCTTTCCCCAGCTCACCCCCGGATTAGCCGGAAGTTAGCGGGGCGCCAGCCGGGCGGTAGTGGGGCCGAGCAGAGTGGGTGTCGTACGGAGGAGAGACCGACACCGACTTCCCGGGGGGACCACAAATGAGCGCCAGCACTTCTGACCGCACCACTCGTCGCCGCACCCTGCGCGTTGCCGCCGCGGCGCTGACCGCAGCCGCCGCGCTGTCGCTGACCGCATGCTCCGGCTCGGACGCCGCCGCACCCAAGGCCGGTGGGCAGTCGGGGTCGGGTGCTGCCGCCGAGGCCGGCGGTGCGGGTTCCGCCGGGGCCGGTGGCGCGGGTTCGGATGGCGGGGCGCAGGGGGGCGGTGCCCAGCCGGACAGTGCCAAGCCGGGTGCCGGTGACGGCACCGCGCCTCGCGCCGGCTCGGGTGGTGGCGCCTCGTCCCGGGCCGGGTCCGGGGGCGGAGCGGCCAAGGGCGGGGGCAAGGGCAAGTTCTGCCGTACGAGCGAGCTGAACATGGAGGCCGTGGACAGCTCGCCCGACCAGCAGACGGGCGATGTCACCGTTCAGATGACGAACAAGAGTGGGCGGAACTGCTCGGTGACGGGCTTCGCGGGTGTCGACCTGAAGGACGCCGACGGCACCTCCGCCCCGGTCCACCGCGGTGGTGAGCAGCCCCGCATCACCGATCTGCGGCCCGGCGACACCGCCACCTTCAGCATCTCGTACTCGGTCGACAACAGTGATGGCAACCTCGCCACCCCGACCCACCTCATCGTGACGCCGCCGAACGAGACCCACAGCGTGTCCCTGAAGTGGCCCGCTGACGCGCTGAAGCTGGCCGGCCCGTACGACGAGAAGATCAAGGTTCACCCGGTCGGCATCGCCAACTGATCGCGAGGGGTTTCTCGCCCCCCGCCAGTGCCTCGTCGGGTACTGCGTCGAAGGTCCCTGCCGTTCGCGGTGGGGGCCTTCGACGCGTTCCGGTACCCGTTGGTGGGGTCGTTCGGGTATCTCGCCCCTGCGGAACCCGGGGTGCGGCACCCTGGGGCCGGGTGGAGTGACGCCGGGGTCCGGCACCGGCGCGCTTCTTTGATCGGGCGGGGTGTATCTCATGGTGTCCGGGTCGACGTTGACGGCGTGGCTGCACGGTCTCGACGGGCCGCGCCTGGCGCGCGTGCTCGCGACGCGTGAGGACGCGATGGCCTCTCCGGAGCCGTTGTCTGCTGGGGAGTTGGCGGACCGCCTGCAACGGCCGTGGTCGGTGGCGCTCGTCCTGCCGCGGCTCACGTTGCCGTGCTTACAGGCGGCCGAAGCGTTGGCGGCCCTGGGGGGTTGCGCGTCGCGGGATGCCCTGGCGGAGCTGCTGGGTGTGGCAGACCCCGGTACGGGTCGCGCGCTGGACGCGACGCTGGAGGAGCTGTCGGAGTACGCGCTTGTCTGGCCGATTGGGAGCGGGGGCAGGGGCCGGAGTGGGACCGGGATGCTTTGTATGGTCGAGGCGTTTCGGGAGGCGTGGGACTCTCCACTGGGTCTGGAGGCGCCGCTGGAGGCGCTGTTGACGGATACGTCCTCCGATGAGCTAAGCAGCATGTTGGCGGCGTTGGGCGTCAGGCCGCCCAGCAATAGGCGCGAGCGGCTGGCCGCTCTGACGGAGCACCACAGCGATCCGGTTCTGATCGCCTCGGTGATCGCGGACGCCCCTGCGGATGCTCGCGACCTGCTTGAGTGCCGAGCCCGGACTTTCACCTTTCCTCCGCACGAGCCAGGTTTCATCGGGTACGGGGCTCCGCATCCTGACGGTGAACCGGGCGTGCGGTGGGCGCTGGACCGCGGGCTCCTCGTCCAGGACCTGTACCGCTACAGCGCGGCCCACATGCCCCTCGAAGTGGCGCTCGCGTTGCGTGGGCCCGACTGGAGCGCCCCTTTCGACCCCGTACCGCCCTCCGTGCAGTTGATCTCCGTGACCGAGGCGGAGGTGGAGCGGGAGTCGGCGGCCGCGGCCACGGCGTTCGCGGCCCAGGCCGCCACGGTCCTGTCGGTGTGCTCGGCGTCTCCGCCGGCTCGTTTGAAGTCCGGCGGGGTCGGCGCGCGTGAGCTGGCCCGGGTCAGAAAGGGGAGCCAGGCCCCGGACGATGTGGTGCGGATCGTCCTGGAGACCGCGTACGCGGCCGGGCTGCTCGGGTATGACAGCGACCGCGTCGCGCCCACCGAGGCGTACGACGTCTGGGCGGAGCAGGAGCCCTCGGAACAGTTCGCCGTGCTGAGTCGGGCATGGTGGAGTTTGGCTCTCACCCCTTCCCTCGCGCGCGACGAGATCGACAAGGCGCTCCCCGCACTCGCCGGAGCGCCGCCCTGCAGCGGCAGTCTGCAGGCCCGGCACGGTCTGCTCGCCGCTGCGGCCCGGATTCCGGCAGGGCAGGGAGCGGAGGACGCCACGGGCCTGGGACAGCTCGTGGCCTGGTACCGCCCGCTGGCCGGCCCGACACTGCACGGCGGATTCCCGTACTTCGAGGTGGTCCGGGAGGCCGAGCTGCTCGGTGTCCTCGCCCGTGGCGCCCTGTCGCGCGTCGGTGCCGCGCTGCTGGCCAATGATGCGGACGGGCTGGCCGCCGCATGCCGTCAACTGCTGCCCAAAGCGGCGTCGACGGCCCGGATCGGCGCCGACCTCACCGCTGTCGTCACCGGCATTCCGACGGCACAGCTCGCCGCTCTCCTGGATGACGTCGCCGACCGGGAGACCAGCGGCACGGCCTCGGTGTGGCGCTTCACCCCCGCCAGTGTCCGACGTGCTCTGGACGCCGGCCACACCCCGGGCACCATCACGGCCGACCTCACCGCCGTGGCCGCCAGAGATTTGCCCCAGCCTCTGGCTTTTCTCATCGCCGACACCGCGCGAACGCACGGCCGCGTACGCATCGCTCCGGCCGCCTGCGTCATCCACGGCGCGGAGCCCGCCCTCCTGGCCGAACTCGCCGCCCACCGCGCGCTGCGCGGGCTCGGCCTGCGGCTCCTCGCCCCGACGGTGCTGCTCAGCCGCAGCGCGCTCGAACCGGCCCTGGCGGCGCTCCGGGCCGAGGGCTATGCCGCCGTCGCCGAGACGGCCGATGGAACGGTACGGGTGGGGAAGGTCCGGGCTCGGCGGGCCCCGGGGCCGGCTTCGACTCCGGTCCCGGGTTCGGTACCGGGTTCGGTCCCGACTACCGTTCCGGGTTCGGTCCCGACTACGTCCCCTGGTTCGGTCCCGGCTCCGCGCGGGTCCGACGGCGCGGGGGCCATCCGTAGCTCGGGTGTCCGTGCGGCGGGGGCTTCGACCACTGTGGAGCCGAGTGTCCTGGCCGGCCGGCTGCTGGACGCCCCGGCCGAAGCTCCGCTCCCCGACCCGTTCGGCAGCGGCATCGTTTACGAGTCCGACACCGCAGAAATTGTTGACGGGTACGCGAAACTGCTGTCGTACAGCGATGTCCGCCAGCTCGCCCATGCCCTGAACACCGGTACGGCCATCACGGTCGACTACGTCGCTGCCTCCGGAATCCGCACCGTACGCACCCTCAGCAACCTCGTTCTCAACCCGCCCTTTCTTGAGGCCTGGTGTCATATGCGGGACGCCGAGCGCGTGTTCACCCTCTCCCGGATTCACGGGATCATGCCCGCCTAGACCGCGCAGCATCCGGTTCAGGACCATCACTGCTCAGAACTGCTGCTGCTTCGGGGCTGGGTGCCGCGAAGCTGGGCGTCTCACAGCCGGATCAGCCCTGCATCCGTCGGTGTGAAGCCGCAGGCATCGAAGTAGAAACGCTTCAGATCGTCGTCGAAATCGACGTGCAGCCACTCGCACTGTGCGGCGCGGGCCTCCCGCGCGGTCGTGGCTACGAGTGCCGTACCGGTCCCGGCCCCGCGGCACCGCCGGTCCACGACCGTGTCCAGGATGAACGCGTGGACGCCGCCGTCCCATGCCACATTGACGAAGCCGACGAGCCGGCCTTCCTGCCAGGCGCAGACCCAGCCGAGGCTGTGCCGACGCAGCTGGGACAACCAGTCGATCTCCAGGGGCGGGTGGTCGAATCCTTCGGCGTGCAGCGCGTTGACGGCCGCGTTGTCGAAGTCGCCCCGCCATCCGTAGGTGACGGTCATGGCGTGATCCTAGGAGCAGCAGCAGGAGCCGGGCAGGAGGCCTCGTCGTGTTGCCGCTCCGGTGAGGGCGGCGGGACGGGGTAGCCGGGGGGCATGGGTGAGATCTTGGTCGGGACGTGCTCGTGGACGGATCGGGCGTTGGTGTCGAGTGGGTGGTATCCGGCGGGGCGGCGGGACCCGGAGGGGCGGTTGCGGCATTACGCCGGGCGGTTTCCGGTGGTGGAGGTCGATGCGACGTATTACGCGTTGCCGAGTGAGCGCAACAGCGGGCTGTGGGCCGAGCGGACGCCGGAGGGTTTCCGGTTTGATGTGAAGGCGTTTTCGTTGCTCACCGGGCACCCGACGCGGCCGGCCGCGTTGCCCGTGGATCTGCGGTCCGCTTTCGTACGGCGCCGGGAGGGTGCCGATGCGGAGGACGGCGGGCTGCTGGACGAGGTGTGGCGGCGGTTCAGCGGAGCGGTGGAACCGCTGCGGGAGGCGGGGCGGCTCGGTACGTTGCTGTTTCAGTTTCCGCCGTGGTTCGCGCCGGGCGCCCGGGCGGAAGCGTTTCTCAGGCGGTGCCGGGAGCGGGCCGAAGGGTGGCCGGTCGCGGTGGAGTTCCGGCATCCGGAGTGGTGGCGGGACGGAAAGCGGCAGGCTTCCACGGCGGCGATGCTCAAGGAACTGGGCATGGCCACCGTCGCGGTGGACATGGTGCAGACACTGCCGGTGTCGATACCGCCGGTCACTCCTGTCACGGACGACCGGCTGGCGGTGGTGCGCTTTCACGGGCGTAATTCCGCGTGGGGAACCGGGAGCAAGGAGGAGCGGTTCCGGTACGCGTATACGGAGGCGGAGTTGGCGGAATGGGTGCCGCGTGTCCGGGGGATGGCGGAGCGGGCCGACCTGGTGCACGTGCTGTTCAACAACTGCTGCGCGGACGCGGCCGTACGGGCCGCGGAGTCGATGCGGGATCTGCTCGGCCTGCCCGAAGGGCGGAGTGAAGGGTGAAAGGTGAGGGGTGAAGTACGGGTGGGGGCGCACGTCAGTGCCACGGTGGCTCGGGGCCCTTGGGGGTGACGCGCGGGGAATATGGGGAATGTATGGGGGGAGGCGTGCTGAGGAGGGCGTGAAGAAGGAGCGGCATCGGGAGTGGGAGCGGGGCTGGGGGCGTTCGGGTTCGGCGTTCTGTAATGCCTTGGGGTTGGGTCTGACGCCCAGGTGACCTGGCGGCCCGATGGCCTGATGGCGCGCGACGTCCTGCGTTCTCGCTTTGTGGCGACGCTGCCTTCCGGGGTCCTCGCACGCTCTTCGGATCACTTCCCTTCACCCTTCCCACCACCGAGAGGCATCTCATGCTGCACGGCGTCGACATCTCCGCTCACCAGTCCTCCTACGACGCGTCCGGCCTGGACTTCGTCTTCATCAAGGCGACCGAGGGGCGTTCCTACGCCAGTCCGCACCGAGCGGATCAAGCCGCCAAGGCCCGGAAAGCGGGGTGTGTGGTCGGCTTCTATCACTTCCTGTGGCCCGGGAACATCGCCGCCCAGGCCCGGTACTTCGTCGAGAAATGCGGGGCGGAAAAGGGCGACGTGCTCGCCGCCGACTGGGAAACGACGAGTTCCGGCACGCACGCGAGCGGAGCGCAGAAGGACCAGTTCCTGCGGGAGGTGAAGAAATTGGCTCCGGGCCATCGCGTACTGCTGTACACCAACGTGTCCTTCTGGAAGGGGCACGACACCTCGTCGTACGCCGCGGACGGGCTGTGGATCGCCGACTACGTCAGCCCCGGAAAGCCGCGGATCAAGGGGAAATGGCTCTTCCACCAGCACACCGACCGGCCGCTGGACAAGAACGTCGCGCAGTTCGAGAACCGGGGCGCGCTGAAGAGGTGGGCCGCTGCCGGGGAGGAGTGAACGGGGAGGGGAGTGCCTGCCGGGGGGCGGGAGTACGGGGGCGCGGAACGCCCGGGAAGGAGGCGACGAGGAGGCCGTCGCCGCCGCCGAGGCCGGTGATCGGGCCCTGCGGCACCTCGCGTCGATGGACGACGAGCGGCGACGTGCCTGGCTGGGACGGTACTTCCGTTCCGTGGAGAGCTGCGACGCGCGGAAGGTTCCTCAGCTGTGACGCGGAAGCACGCGGAGACGACGCGCCCCCTCACTGCACCGCGTCCCGCTCGTACGCCAACCGGCCCCCTGTGTAGGTGGCCCGTACGGTGCGGTCGTCGCCGAGGATGCTGAGGGCGAAGAGCAGGTCCTCGATGTTTTCGGCGCGGGCGGTGCGGTCGGCCAGGAGGGGTGTGGCGCGCGGGTCGAGCACGGTGAAGTCGGCTTCCTGGCCCGGTGTCAGGGAGCCGATCGTGTCGGACAGGCCCAGGGCCTCCGCGCCGCCGCGGGTGGCGAGGTAGAACGCCTTGACGGCGTCGAGGGCGTGGTCGCGCAGTTTGGCGACCTGGTGGGCGTCGCGCATGGTCTGGAGGAGGGAGAAGCTGGTGCCGGCGCCGATGTCGGTGCCGAGGGCTACGGTGAGTGGGTGGTCTCCTTCCTTGGCTTCGCGGAGGGGAAGAGACCGCTGCCGAGGAAGAGGTTCGAGGACGGGCAGTGGGCCACGGCCGTGCCGGTGCGGGCGCAGTGGTCGCGTTCGGAGGGGGTGAGGTGGATGCCGTGGGCGAGGACGGTGCGGGGGCCGAGCAGGCCGTAGTGGTCGTAGACGTCCAGGTAGCCGTCGCGGTCGGGGAAGAGGGAGCGGACCCAGGGGATTTCATCGCGGTGTTCCGAGATGTGGGTGTGCAGGAGGGTGTCGGGATGGGCCGCGCGTAGGGCGCGGGCGGCTTCGAGCTGAGCGGGGGTGCTGGTGGGGGCGAAGCGAGGGGTGACGGCGTAGAGGTTGCGGCCCTTGCCGTGCCAGCGCCGGATCAGGTCGAGGGTTTCGTCGTAGGCACGCTGTGCGGTGTCGAGCAGGCTGTCGGGGGCGTTGCGGTCCATCAGGACCTTGCCGGCGGCGATGCGCAGGTCGCGCCGGGTGGCTTCTTCGAACAGGGCGTCGGCCGAGCCGGGGTGTACGGAGGCGAAGGCCAGGGCGGTCGTGGTGCCGTTGCGCAGCAGTTCGTCGCAGAAGGAGGAGGCGACGCGGCGGGCGTGGGTGCCGTCGGCGAAGCGTTCCTCGGTCACGTAGGTGTGGTCGAGCCAGTCGGGCAACTGGGCGCCGAAGCGGGCGACGGCCTCCTTCTGCACGTAGTGCGTGTGGGCGTCGACGAAGCCGGCGGTGATGAGGTGGCCCGGGTAGTGGACGGGTGCGGTGCCGGGCGGCAGCCGGTCGCGGAGGGCTGCGTACGGACCTGCGGCGGTGATGCGGCCGGCCTCGCAGATCAGCAGCCCGTCGGGGTCGTGGACGAGGGCTTCCGCGGGAGCGGCGGTACGGAAGGGGTCGGCCCGGAAGCGGACGAGGGGGCCGCGGACGGCGGAGACGGGGGTGGGGTTGGGGGTGGGAGTGGGGTTGGGAGAGGGGGCGGAGGTCGGAGTCGGAGCGGGGGTGGAGTCGCGGGTCGGAGTGGGGGTGGGGGTCGGAGTGGGGGCCGGGGTCGGAGTGGGGGCGGGGGCAGGTGTCGGCGTGCTGGTGGTCATGGGCGGGCGGGTACCCGTTTCGGGCGGGGATGGCTCTGGCGTACGTCAGCGGGGCGGGCGGGTACCCGTTTCGGGCCGGCATGGATCTGACGTACGTCAGCGGGGCGGGCGGCCCGTACAGCCGAACGGGTCGGGTATCGGCCGCGGACGACAGACGCGGGGGCGGGGACGGCAAGACTGTCACCGGGCCGGCTGCCGGGTACGGCGCCGGCCGGGCGACGACCGGTCGCCACAGCCGATGACTGTCGAGGAACTGGGGCCGAATGGGCGGGAGTACGGGTGGACGTCAGCGCGGGAGTACGGGCCGGCGTTCGGGCAGGAGTACGGACGTGACCGCGGGCCGGGGCGCGGCGGCGGGGCCTCGCGTGCGCCGGGGGCGCGGAGCGGACCGGCGGACGGCGCGGTACGCGGTACGGGCGGTGGTGGCGGTACTGGCCCTGGCGGGCCTGACGGTGGGCGGGGCCGCCGCCGCGAAGCCTCCGGGCGGGCGATCGGGGCTGCCGGAAGCCGCGTACACCGCCCTTTCGTCATACGAGACGCTGCTGACCCACCCGGCCCTGTCGCCCTACGCGGCCCCGGACTCACGGGCTCTGCGGGCCCCGGGCACCGCCCGCGCCCCCGGTAACGCCGCGACGACCAGGGCGGCCGTCGTCCGGCTGGTCAACCGGGAGCGGGCGAAGGCCGGCTGCCGTCCCGTGAGGACGCACCGTACGGTCACCAAGGCCGCTCAGCGGCACAGCGACCACATGGCCCGCGAGGGCTCGCTCTCGCACCGGGAACGCGGCGGCTCCGGCCCCGGCAGCCGGCTCTCGGCCGTCGGGTACGACTGGCGCCGCGCGGGCGAGAACATCGCGCGCGGCCAGCAGGGGGCCGCGGAGGTGGTGCGGGCGTGGGCGCGCAGTCCGGAGCACCAGGTGGTGCTGGCGGACTGCGCGTTCCGGCACGCGGGGGTGGGGATCAACAGCGGCACGGACGACCGCGGCCCGTGGTGGACGCTGCTGCTGGCCCGCCCTGCCTGAGGGGCGGTGTCGGCACTCCGGCCGGCTGTACGCCGCCTGACAAGGCATACGGTTCCGGACCGCGGCGGATGTCCGCGCTCCGGAACCGCAGTGTCGACCCGGCTCAGCGCGCCGACGGCACAGGACCCCCGTCCGCCCCGCGCGGAGCGGCGCCCGCCCGTACCCCGGTGGCCCGCTCGGCCAGTTCGCCGAAGAGCAGGCCGAAGGCGGTCCACAGGGCGAGCTGGACGCCGAGTGCGGAGAGGCGGAACTTCCAGAGCAGCAGGGCCGGGAAGTCGGCGGGGAGTTCGTTGACGGCCGGGAGGAACGCGTAGGCGAGGCCGACGGCCGCGGCGAAGGCTGCCAGGGCGGCGACCGTCGCGTACCAGGTGCCCAGGCGGGGTGCGAGCCGCTTGCCGAGGAGGACGGCGGCGACGGCCAGCAGCACGCTGAGGGCGATCATGAGGAAGTACAGCGCGGTGCGGGTGCCGATGGAGTCGGGGTCTCCGACGGACGGCGGGTTGGCCGGGTACTTCAGGAACGGTACGAGGTAGACCGCGCCGAAGGCGGCCCCGGAGAGCAGCAGGGCGGTGGCGCGGGGGCCGAAGCGGCCGACGCGCCCGAGGGCGAAGCAGTAGGCCAGGGCGGCGATCCCGCCCAGCGCGACGCCGTACACCAGGACGCCGGTGGCCAGGCCCGCGGTGGACTGCACCGCGCGGCTGACGACCTCGGCCTCGTGTTCGTGGGCGTGCGCGTCCTCGAAGGCGATGGCGGCGTCGACCTGCGGTTTGCCCAGCAGGTAGGCGACGAGCAGGGCGAGCAGGCCGGCGGCGAGGCCGGCCAGCATGCCGCGCACCAGGAGGGACCTGACGGTGGCGGAGTTCATGTGCGAAGGCCCCCGGTCAGTGGCAGGGGAAGCCGAGCAGATGGCGTCCGTCGTGGACCCACTCGTGCACGCCGGTGCCGGAGAGCAGCGCGGTGGCGCCCTGTTCGGCGCCGACGAAGTAGAGCAGGACGAGCATGAGGACGCCGCCGAAGACCGCCCACGGCAGGACCGTCCGGACGGGGAGGGGGCGGGCGCGGCGTGGCCGGTGGCCGGCGGCGCGACGGAATGGGCCATGTCGGGAACCTCCTGGGGGAACTCGCGTCCCGGTCGGGGAGCCGTGACGACAGGACGGGTCTGGCTCGCCCGTCGGCCCCGTACGGGACCGGTGCGGGTTCACAGTGGCGCGACCGCGCCGGAATTCCACCGGCTTCCGTCATGTCATCGTCAATATCATCGGGAACGTACCGCGTGGCGGCGACGGGGAGAAGGGCCCGCGGGCGGGCGTGCGGGTGCACGGCGGTGGTCGCGCGCCCCGCTGTTCCCTGGTGCGCCATCAGATTTCCGCGTCGAAAGAGGTGCGCATGACAACTCGGGTGATGTTGGTCTCACCGTCCTTCGACGACGCCCTGGGCGCGGTGCGCTTCCCGGCCGGCGAATCCCTGACACCGGGCGGGCTGCGCCGCGCCCGCGCCGCCCGCCCCGCTGCCGCCGCCCTGCCCGCCGACCGGGCCCTGACCTCCCCTTCCGCGCGCTGCCGGGAGACGGCCGAGGCGCTCGGCCTGCGGGCGGAGCCGGACCCGGGCGCGGCGGGCCGGGCGATGGGCCGCTGGCGGGGGCTGGCCCTGGAGGACGTGCTGGCCGCCGAGCCCGCGGCAGTCACGGCCTGGCTGTCCGACGCGGACAGCGCGCCGCACGGCGGCGAGACGCTGGCGCAGTTGCTCGGACGGGTGGCGGACTGGCTGGCGGGCCTCGCGGCGGAGGGCGGCCGGATCGTGGCCGTAGTGGAGCCGGACGTCGTACGTGCGTCCGTGGTGTGCGCCCTGGGGGCCCCGCCCTCGTCCTTCTGGCGGGTGGACGTACCGCCGCTGACCGTGACGGCGCTGAGCGGGCGGGACGGCCGGTGGAACGTGCGGGTGGCGGGGGAACTCGACGGGTTGGCGGCTCCTGGGGCGCCGTGACCGCCGGCGCGGACTGTCCTGCGGACCTTCCCGGGGGGCGCACCGGCCCCTCCCGGGGGGCACCGGCCCGTCCCGCGACACTTCCCGGGCTGCACCGGACCGTCCCACGGCCCCTCCCTGGCGGCACGGGACCGCCCCACTGCCCCTCCCAGGCGGCACCGGCCCGCCCACGGCCCCCATCCGGCCTGTCCGCAGCCTCGCCCGGCCCGCCCGCGGCCCCCGCCCGGGCCGGTTCGGGCCGCCGTATCCTGGTCGGAGACGGGTTGTTGCACATCGCTTGCAACAAGGCGGCTCGCGTGCGGCGAGGCGCCTCTCGTGCAGCAGGGCGGCTCGCGTGCGGCAAGACGCCTCACGTGCGGCAAGGCGGCGACGAGGCCGGGTACGAAACGGGTACGAAGGAGCGGTGCGGTGGCATCTCCAGGCTCTCCAGTGGTGCTGGGGATCGAGTCCTCCTGCGACGAGACCGGGGCGGGCCTGGTCCGCGACGGCAAGCTGCTCGGGCACGCGGTGGCGTCCAGCATGGACGAGCACGCGCGCTACGGCGGCGTCGTGCCGGAGATCGCGGCCCGCGCCCATGTGCACTCCCTCGCCCCCGTCGTGCACCGCGCGCTCGACGACGCGGGCCTGACCATGGCCGACATCGGCGCGGTGGCCGTGACCACCGGCCCCGGCCTGTCGGGCGCCCTCCAGGTCGGTCTGGCCGGTGCCAAGGGCCTGGCGTACGGGCTGGGCGTGCCGCTGTACGGGGTGCACCACCTCGCCGGGCACGTCGCCGCCGACACCCTGGAGCACGGCCCGCTGCCCGACCCCTGCATGGTGCTCATCGTCTCCGGCGGGCACACTTCCCTCCTCCTCGTACGGGACCTGGCGCGCGACCCGATCGTGCACCTCGGCGACACCCTCGACGACGCCGCCGGGGAGTGCTTCGACAAGGTCGCGCGGGTCTTCGGCCTGCCGTACCCGGGCGGCCCCGCGATCGACCGGGCCGCGCGCGAGGGCGACCCGAAGGCCGTCGCGTTCCCGCGGCCGCTTACCGGGCCGCGTGACGACCCGTACGGCTTCTCCTTCTCCGGCCTCAAGACGGCCGCCGCGCGCTGGGCCGAACGGCACGCCGACGGCGAACTGCCTGTCGCGGACGGCGCGGCCTCCCTCCAGGAGGCGGTCGCCGACGTCCTGACCCGCAAGGCCGTCGCGGCCTGCAAGGAGCACGGCGTGGGCACCCTGGTGGTGGTGGGCGGCGTCGCCGCCAACTCGCGCGTCCGGTCCCTCGCCGAGGAGCGCTGCCAGAAGGCGGGCATCACGCTGCGCGTGCCGCCCCTGCGGCTGTGCACGGACAACGGCGCGATGATCGCCGCCGTCGGCGACCTGCTCGTACGGGCGGGCGCCGGACCGGCTCCGCTGGACCTCTCGATCGACCCGTCGGCGCCGCTGGAGTACGCGGCCCTGCACCCGGTCGCCAGGGCGGCACGGGCCGCGGCGGCGACCGCAGCCTGACGGCCCGACGGCCGACCGCCACCGCCCCCTTCCGCCACCGCCACCGACCGCCCCGGAGCCCCCTTTGCGTACCGCCGAGATCCGCGCCCGCTTCCTCGACTTCTTCGCCGAGCGCGGCCACACCGTCGTCCCCAGCGCGCCGCTGCCGACGCCGGACCCGACCCTGCTGTTCGTCAACGCGGGCATGGTGCCCTTCAAGCCGTACCTGACCGGTGAGGTGGCGGCGCCCTGGCCGCGGGCGACCAGCGTGCAGAAGTGCGTGCGGACCCTGGACATCGAAGAGGTCGGCAAGACCACCCGGCACGGCTCGTTCTTCCAGATGAACGGCAACTTCTCGCTCGGCGACTACTTCAAGGAAGACGCCATCCGGTTCGCCTGGGAGCTGTCCACCAAGTCCGTCGCCGACGGCGGATACGGCCTGGACCCCGGGAAGATCTGGGTCACCGTGCACCACTCCGACGACGAGGCGCGCACCCTGTGGCGCGAGATCTCCGGGCTTCCGGAGGAGCGCATCGTCTCGCGCGGTGACGAGGACAACTTCTGGTCGATGGGCGTGCCGGGACCGTGCGGGCCCTGCTCGGAGCTGTACTACGACCGGGGGCCCAAGTTCGGCCGGGCGGGTGGCCCGGAGGTCGACGAGGACCGGTACATGGAGTTCTGGAACCTCGTCTTCATGCAGTACGAGCGCGGCGAGGGCACCGGCAAGACCGGCTACCCGATCCTCGGCGAACTCCCCCGCCAGAACATCGACACCGGCATGGGCCTGGAGCGGATGGCCACCCTTCTCCAGGGCGTCGACAACCTCTACGAGATCGACGAGACCCGCCCCGTCCTGGACCGCGCCGCCGCCCTCGCCGGGGTCCGCTACGGCGACGACGAGCAGAACGACGTACGGCTGCGCGTGGTCGCCGACCACGTCCGTACGGCCCTGATGCTGCTCGCCGACGGCACCACCCCCGGCAACGAGGGCCGCGGCTACGTGCTGCGCCGCATCCTGCGCCGCGCCGTCCGCTCGATGCGCCAGCTCGGCTACGAGGACCGCGCGCTGCCCGAACTGCTGCCGGTCGCCCGCGACTGCATGGCGCCCAGCTACCCGGAGGTCGCCGAGGCCTACGAGCGGATCGCGGGCCAGGCGGCCGGCGAGGAGGACGCCTTCCGGGCGACGCTGCGCCAGGGCACCGCCGTCCTGGACACCGCCGTCACCAAGGTCAAGTCGGAGGGCGGCCGTTCGCTCCCCGGCAAGCAGGCGTTCCTCCTGCACGACACGTACGGCTTCCCCATCGACCTCACTCTGGAGATGGCCGCCGAACAGGGCGTCGAGGTGGACCGCGAGGGCTTCGCCGCCCTCATGCGCGAGCAGCGCGAACGGGCCCGCGCCGACGCCCGCGCCCGCAAGTCCGGCGGCGCGGTGGACACCTCGGCGCTGCGCACGGTCCTGGACGAGCACGGGCCCACCGACTGGCGCGCCTGGGACACCCTGGAGACCGACTCCAAGGTGCTGGCCCTGCTGGGCGCCCAGGGCCCGGTGCCGGTGGCCCGCGAGGGCGAGATCGTCACCGTCGTCCTGGACCGCACCCCGTTCTACGCCGAGTCCGGCGGCCAGGACAGCGACGCCGGGCGGCTGTCCGGCACCTCCGTCGAGGCCGAGGTGCTGGACGTGCAGCGGCCGGTGCCCGGCCTGGTCGCCCACCAGGTACGGATCACCGCCGGCGAACTCGCCCTCGGCGACGCGCTGCACGCGGCCGTCGATCCCGAGTGGCGGCTCGGCGCGCGCCAGGCCCACTCCGGTACGCACGTCCTGCACGCCGCGCTGCGCGAGATCCTCGGCCCGACGGCCCTCCAGTCCGGCTCGTACAACCGTCCCGGCTACCTGCGCCTGGACTTCCCGTGGCGCGGTGGCCTGTCCGCCACCGCCCGCAGCGAGGTCGAGGAGGCCGCCAACCGGGCGCTCCGCCGCGACCTGCCGGTGGGCGTGAAGTGGATGACGCTCCCGGAGGCCAAGGAGCTGGGCGCGCTCGCGCTCTTCGACGAGACGTACGGCGAGAAGGTGCGGGTCGTCGAGATCGGCGGCGCCTGGTCGCGCGAGCTGTGCGGCGGTACGCACGTCTCGCACGCCTCACAGGTCGGCATCGTCGCCCTGACCGCGGAGTCGTCCGTCGGCGCCGGCATGCGCCGCCTGGAAGCTTCCGTCGGCATCGAGGGCTTCGGCTACCTCGCCCGTGAACGCGACCTGGTCACCCAGATCGCCGAGCAGATCCAGGCCCCGCGCGCCGAACTGTCCGACCGGGTGGCCGGACTGCTGGAGCGCCTGAAGGCCAGCGACCGGGAGAACCAGCGGCTGCGGCAGCAGGCCACCGTGGCGCGCGCTGCCGAGCTGGCCGGTTCCGCCGTACAGGCCGCCGGTTTCCTGGTGGTCACCGCCACCGCCGACGGCGGCGCCGACGCGGCCCGCGCGCTGGCCATGGCCGTACGGGACCGGATGCCCGCGGGGCAGCCCGCCGCCGTGGCCGTCGGTTCGGCCACGGACGGCAAGGCGGCCCTGGTGGTCGCGCTGAACAAGGCCGGCAAGGACGCCGGGGGTTCGGCGTCGGACCTGGTCAAGCGCCTGCTGAACGGGCGGGGCGGCGGCTCCCCCGAACTCGCCCAGGGTGGCGGCCTGGCGGCCGATCAACTGCCGCAGACGCTGGGCGCGCTGGCGGGGCTGCTCGGGGAGTAGGCGAGAGGTAGAGGTGATGCGGGCGGGCGGCTCCAGGTGGGGCGCCCGCCTGCTGGCTTTGGGGGGGCTGGCTTGGGGGCGGGTGGCTGGCTTGGGGGGTGGCTGGCTTTGCGGGGAGCGCCGGTCAGTACGTCGTGCAACCGGCCCGTATCGCGGCTGGCCCGTATCGCGGCCGTCCCGCACCGCGGCCGTCCCGTACCCCGCTCAGTCCGTCACCGTCGCCGCCACCGTCGCCGTCAGCGGCCCGTAGGCGTCCGGGCGGCGGGTGGTGAGGAACGGGAACAGCTCCAGCCAGTCGCGGCGGGCGTCCAGGTCGAGGTCGGCCACCAGGACGGCGGGTTCGTCGCGGGGCGCCTGGGCCAGGACGCGGCCGTACGGGTCGACGAGGAAAGAGCTGCCGTAGAACGTCAGCGGGCCTTCGGTGCCGATACGGTTCGGCACGATCATGAAGGTGCCGTTGGCGACGGCGTTCCCGGTGATCACCTTCTGCCACAGCGGCTGGGTGTCGAAGCCGGGGTGGCCCGGCTCTGAGCCGATGGCCGTCGGGTAGACCAGCACGTCGGCACCGGCCAGCGAGTAGGCGCGGGCCAGCTCGGGGAACCACTGGTCCCAGCAGGTGGGCAGCCCGAGGACGGCGTTCTCCACGGCGTGGGTCGGGAAGGCGTCGGCACCGGCCGGGCCCGGGCGGAACCAGTGGTGCTCGTAGTAGCCCTCGGTGACGGGGATGTGGGTCTTGCGCGTACGGGCCACGAGGGTGCCGTCCGGGGCGACCAGGACGGCCGTGTTGTAGCCGAGGCCGTCGGGCGTCACCGTGCCGTCCGGGCCCGGTTCGGGGTCGGCCCGCTCGTACAGCGAGGCGTGCACGTACACGCCGTGGGTACGGGCGGCCTCGGCGGCGAAGGTCACCGTGGGCCCGGTGCGCAGGTCTTCCGGCTCGGCGGGGTCGGGGTGGTCGGCCTTGCGGACCACCGCGAAGTACGGCGAGAGCGTCAGCTCCTGAAGACAGACGACGCGCGCGCCTTCCGCCGCGGCCAGCCGGATGCCCTCCGCCAGGGCGGCACGGTGCTCGACGGGGTCGCGGTGCCAGCGCTCCTGGACGAGCGCGACGCGCAGCGGGACACGGTCGGCCGGCCGGGTACGGGCCGGCGAGGCGGGCGGGGTGAGGGCCGTGATGACACGCATGGGGGCTCCTGGGGCGCGGGAGGTCGCGGGGGCGTGGACGGGTGCGGCGGACCGCAGAGGCAGGCGCAACCGTTTGCCGGAACGTTCCGGCAAGCAGCAATGTACGAGCGCCGGAACGTTCCGGCAAGGGGTCGTTGTAGGGGCGGCCCCGTAGCGACGGGTCGGCTTCGCAGCGATGGGTCGAGGCCGTAGCGATGGGCCGGCTTCGTGGCGACGGGTCAGCTTCGTGGCGACGGATCGAAGCCGTAGCGACGGGTCGGCTCCGTAGCGGCGAACCGGGCTCGTATCGGCGAGCCGCTGGCGTTACGACGCGACGTACCCGTAACGGCGAGCCTGCACCGTAGCGACGCGGCGCACCTGTATCGACGAACCAGTACCGTAGCGACGCGGCGCACCCGTATCGACGAACCAGTACCGTAGCGGCGAGCCGACTCCGTAGCGACGCGACGGGCTGGTATCGGCGAACCGCCACCGTAACGACGCGACGCGAGCGTATCGACGAGCCGCAGCCGTACCGCCGCAACGCCCCCGTATCACCGAGCCTCCGCCGTATCGACGCATCGCATCCGTACAACGAACCGCTACCGTGACGACGCGACGGCCCCGTTCCATCGTCCCACCGGACGCGGCCGCGTCCCGGCTCGCCCGCTCCCCCTACGTCTAGACTTGCGCCCCGTGACCAGCCGCCGCACCGTGACCCTGCTCGATGTGGCGCGGGCCGCCGGGGTCTCCAAGAGCACCGTTTCCGACGCGCTCCAGGGCTCCGGCCGGGTGGCCGAGGACACCCGCCGCCGGGTCAGGGACACCGCCGACCGGCTGGGCTACCGGCCCAACAGCGCCGCCCAGCGCCTGCGCCGGGCCAGCACCGGGGCGATCGGCCTGCATCTGCCCCGTACCGCGACCCGGCTGGACTACTACATGACCCTCGCCTTCGGGGCGGTGGCCCGCGCCCAGGAGGGCGGCCTGGACGTGGTGCTGCTGGCCCCGGGCGGCGAGGCCGCCGGGCGGCTCGCCTCCCGGGTGGACGGCTTGCTCGTGATCGACCCGGAGGCCACCGACACCGACGTACCCGGGCTGCTCGACGCGGGCGTACCCGTCGTCACGGGTGAGCGGTACCTCGGTACGGGCGCCGCTCCCGCCGGTGCCGTGGTCTGCGACAACGCCGCCTCGCTGACCGCCCTGCTGGACCATGTGCGCGAGTCCGGCGCCCGCCGCCCGGCGCTGCTCGCGCCCGCCGGCACGTCCGCGTGGGCCACCGCGCTGCGCGAGACGGCGGACGCCTGGAGCCGTACGCACGGGCTGCCCGTCACCGTACGGACCGTGCCGTTCGCCGCCACCCCCGACGAGGCCGCGCGGGCCACCGAGAACCTGCTCGCGGACGTACCCGCCGTCGACGCGGTGGTCTGCGCGCCCGACGGAGCCGCCGCCGGAGTCCTGCGGGCCGCCTCCGGGCTCGGCCGCACGGCCGGGCGCGACCTGCTCGTCGCCTCCTGCGTGGACGGCCCGGCCCTGCGCGCCTGCGCGCCGCCCGTGACGGCGATCGACCTGCGCCCGGACGCGTACGGGCGGGCCTGCGCCGCCCTGCTCTGCGACATCCTGGCCGGCCGCGCCGAGCCGCGTACCGTCCGCCACCACGACTGGTCCCTGCGGGTACGGGCATCCAGCCGCCCGGCGGGGGCGGCGGAGGACCCGAACGGCCCGAACGGCCCGAACGGCCGGAGCGACCCAGGCGGTTCGCCCACCTCACGCGCCACCTGACACGCAGCCCCGCACCGCACCCCGACCGGCCCGCGCCGTCCCCGCACCCCGACCGGCCCGCGCCGTCCCCGCACCCGGCCGACCCGCGCCGCCTTTCCTCCGCGCCCCCGACCGACCCGCCCCGTCCCTCCTCCGCGCACCCCGGCCGACCCGCCCCGTCCCTGCGCAGCCCCACCCCCTCACTCCGGCCAGTCGGACCCCGGATCACCTCCACGAAGTCGCCGCGCTCGAACCCCGGGACGAAGTGGGCGAGGACATCGGCCTTCACGTTCCCGAAGGTGGTGTCGGGCCGGTCCTTGATGCCGTCGGTGAAGGCGGCCAGGATGCGGTTCTTGAAGTCGGGCCGCGGGTGCGCCGCGACCACGGCGGCGCGTTGCTCGTCGGAGACGGCGTCGTAGCCGATGCCCAGGACGTCCAGTTCCACGCCCCGGGTGACCAGGGCCACCTCGGGCGCCATGTGCAGCGGGATCTCCGGTGTGGTGTGCAGGGCGATCGCCGTCCAGACGCGGTCGGCCGGTTCGCCGGTGATGCCGTGCCGGTGCAGGAAGGCGCGGGCCTCGTCGGCGCCGTCGATCTCGAAGCGCTGATCGGTGCGGCGGTAACGGCCGGTCAGCCCGAGATCGTGGAACATCGCTCCCACGTAGAGCAGTTCCGGGTCGAACTCCAGTTTCTGCTCCCGTCCGCGCAGCGCCCCGAACAGGAACACCCGGCGGGAGTGGTCGAACAGCAGCGGTGGCGCGGCCTCGCGCACCAGCTCGGTAGCCTCCCGCGCCAGGGCACTGTCCGGGATCCGCACATCGGCGATCACCTCGCGCACGACGTCCTCCTTCGTCTCGGTCGGCTTCCACCTTCGCCCGTCGACGCACCCGACGCCACGACCGTACGGACAAGAGGGCCACACATCCGGACACCCGCCGTACGGCCAGACGGCGCTTCGCGAGACCCCGGGCTCCACCCGTCAGGACAGCTCCACGGCCGCGGACGTGACGCCGTGCGCGGGGGCGGCGGCCGAGCGGAACGCCCGCCGATAGGCGGAGGGAGTGGTGTCCAGCGCGCCCCGCATGTGCTGCCGCAGGTTGGTGCCGCTTCCCAGGCCGGTCCGGGCGGCGATGTCGTCCACGGGCAGTTCCGTCGACTCCAGCAGGTAGCGGGCGTGCTTCAGGCGGGCGGAGGTCAGCCATTCCGCCGGCGACACTCCTGTCTCCTGCCTGAACCGCCTGGTGAACGACCGCACGCTCATGTGGCAGTGCGCCGCGAGCTCCTTCAGGGACAGCCGCCGGTCCAGATGCTCCGTCATGAGCGCGCGTGCCCCGGCCGTCGACGTCCCGGCGTCCTCCGCGACCGGATGGTCGATGTACTGCGCCTGCCCGCCTTCCCGCATGGGCGCGACGACGTTGTACCGGGCCACCTGGTTCGCCACGGAACTGCCGTGGTCCTCCCGGATCAGGTGCAGGCACAGGTCGATGGCCGCCGCGCCGCCGGCGGAGGTCAGCACGCCGCGATCGGCGACGTAGAGCGGGTTGGTGTCGAGACCGACGGACGGGAAGAGCCGCCGGAACTGGTCCGCGTAGCGCCAGTGGGTCGCGGCCCGGTGTCCCTCCAGCAAGCCGGCGGCCGCGAGAACGAACGATCCGGTGCACAGGGACACCATCCGGGCGCGACCCCGGGCCGCGCGCAACGCGTCCGCGATACGGGGGTCCACCACCCCGTCGTCGAGCACCTCCGGGCAGCGGGTGCCCGCGACGATCACGGTGTCGGCGTGCTCCAGCAGGGACAGATCGCCCTGGGGCATGACGCCGTACCCGTTCACCGTCGCCACCGCGGAGCCGTCCGGTGTGACGGCCCGCACCTCGTACGCCGCGCCTCCGGCCCGCGGGGCGACCATGGCGAGCATCTGGGCCGGGATGCTGAGGTCGAACGCGACCACCGGTGCGATGGCGAGAACCGCCACCCGGTGCGGAGCTGGGACAGCGACAGTCATGGCCCGATAGTTGCACATGCTGGCCCCCGGGCCACTTCTGCCGGCCTCGAAGTCCGGAGAAGCTGAGGGCATCTCCTTTCCGCACTCCCGAACTTCCGTACTCCGCACCCCCGTGCTCCCGCACCCCCACACCCCCGCACTCCCACCCGAAAGGTGGCGGCCCCGCCATGACCGTTCCCGCTGTCGACCCCGAGATCCAGACGCTGCTCGACACCGCCGACACCGGCATCTTCCCCGTGTACGGCCTGGACGCCGTCCTCGCCGACCCCGAGCGGTACGCGCTGCTGCGGGAGCACCCCGACACCCCCGCCGACGACCGGGTACAGGTCCGGGACCTGTTCATCCCCGGGCCAGGCGGACAACTTCGCCTGCGCGTCTACCGGCCCGCCGCCCACGACAACCTGCCGGTGATCCTCTACGTGCACGGCGGTGCCTTCACCTACGGGTCCCCCGAGGCCGAGGAAGAGCGCTCCCTGCGGTACGCCCGGGACGTCGAGGCCGTCGTCGTCTCCGTCGACTACCGTCTCGCGCCCGAACACCCCTACCCGGCCGCGGCCGACGACGCCTACGCGGCCCTGACCTGGATCGCCGCCAACGCGGCGCAGATAGGCGGCGACCCGCAGCGCATCGCCGTCGCGGGCGGAAGCGCCGGCGGCAACATCGCGGCCTCCACCGCCCTGCGCGCCCGTGACCTCGGCGGACCGCGCATCATCTTCCAGGCGCTGACCTACCCGGGCGTGGACGGCGGCCTGACGAGCGCATCGGCCCGCGAGTTCACCGACACTCCGGTCCTCAACCGGGCCGCGATGGAACTGGCCTGGCGCTACTACGCACAGGAGAGCCACCCCGATCCGTACGCCTCCCCGATCCGGGCCGCCGGCCTCGGCGGACTGCCGCCCGCCTACATCGCCGTGGCGGAGGTCGACCCGCTGCGCGACGAGGGCCGCGCCTACGCGGGACGCCTCAGCGCCGCCGGGGTCACCACCGAGCTGGTCCAGGTCCCGGGCGCCGTGCACGGCTTCGACCTGCTGTTCCCGAAGGCCCGGGTCAGCGAGCGCAGCCTGGCGGACCAGGTACGCGCCCTGCGCGAAGCCCTCCACCACCACCCGTGACACCGGACCCGACCCGGGCCCGGCCCCCACCCTTGCCACCACCTCCACCCCCCTCCCCCTCCCCCTCCCCCGCTCCCTCCCTCCATCCCCCTCCAGGACAAAACACCAAATTACGTAGCAAAAATCCCCTCCTCCCTGAGACGATCCCTGCCATGACCACACGCACCTTCGACGACCTTCTGGCCGAGGCGGAATCCGTATCCGTCGAAGGCTGGGACTTCTCCTGGCTGGACGGCCGGGCCACCGAGCAGCGCCCCTCCTGGGGGTACCAGCGCCGCCTGGGCGAGCGGCTGGCCCACGCCCGGGCGGCGCTGGACATCCAGACCGGCGGCGGCGAAGTCCTCGCGGGCGCCGGGCCGTTGCCGCCCGTCATGGCCGCCACCGAGTCCTGGCCGCCCAACGTCGCGAAGGCGACCGCGCTGCTGCACCCGCTCGGCGCGGTCGTCGTCGCCGACCCGGACGAGCCGCCGCTGCCCTTCGCCGACGGCGCCTTCGACCTCGTCACCAGCCGCCACCCGGCCACCGTGTGGTGGCCGGAGATCGCCCGGGTGCTGTGTCCCGGCGGTACGTACTTCGCCCAGCACGTCGGCCCGGCCAGCGTCTTCGAGCTGGTCGAGTACTTCCTCGGCCCGCAGCCCGAGGACGTACGGCGCCGGCGCCACCCCGACGACGAGAGCCGGGACGCCGAGGCCGCCGGCCTGGAGATCACCGGCCTGCGCGCCGAATCGCTCCGTACGGAGTTCCACGACATCGGTGCGGTGGTCTACTTCCTGCGCAAGGTGATCTGGATGGTCCCGGGCTTCACGGTGGACCGCTACCGGGACCGGCTGCGGGAACTGGACGAGAAGATCCGGGCGGAGGGCCCGTTCGTGGCCCACTCCACCCGCTTCCTCATCGAGGCCCGCAAGCCCGCCTGACCTGCCGGGCCGCCGGCGGGCCCGGCTGACGGCGGGAGGCGCCCCCCACGCCTCCTCCCCCGGCCCCTCACGCCAGATCCACCAGCCCCGCGTACTCCCGCCCCCACAGGTCCTCCGTACCGTCCGGCAGCACCAGCACCCGGTCGGGCCGGAGGGCCTCGACGGCACCCGGGTCGTGGCTGACCATGACGATCGCGCCGGGGTAGGTGCCGACCGCGCCCAGCACCTCGTCCCGGGAGGCCGGATCGAGGTTGTTGGTCGGCTCGTCCAGGAGCAGGACGTTGGCGCGCGAGTGGACCAGTCCGGCCAGTGCCAGCCGGGTCTTCTCACCGCCGGAGAGCACCCGTACCGGCTTGTCCGCGTCGTCCCCGGAGAAGAGGAACGAGCCGAGGACGTGCCGGGCCTCGCCGTCACTCAGGTGCGGCGCCGCGGCGGCCAGGTTCTCCCGGACCGTACGGGTCGGATCCAGCGTGTCGTGTTCCTGCGCGAAGTAGCCCAGCCGCAGGCCGTGCCCGGCGACGACCCGGCCCGCGTCCGGAGCTTCCCGCCCGGCCAGCAGCCGCAGCAGCGTCGTCTTGCCCGTCCCGTTGAGGCCGAGCACGACCAGCCGGCTCCCCGGTCGACGGCCAGGTCCACACCGTCCAGCACCCGGTGTTCCCCGTACGCCTTGGTCAGGCTGACCGCGCCCAGCGGTACCCGGCCGCACGGCGCGGGCTCGGGCAGCCGGATGCGCGCGGTCTTCTCGCTGCGCCGCGCCGGTTCCAGCGCGGCCAGCATCCGGTCTGCACGGCGGGCCATGTTCTTCGCGGAGACGGCCGTCGCGACGTTCGCGCGCATCTTGTCGGCCTGCCCGTGCAGCGCCGCCGCCTTGCGCTCGGCATTGGCGCGCTCCCGCGCCCGGCGCCGGTCGTCCGCCGCGCGCTGGGCGAGGTACGTGTGCCACCCGGTGTTGTGCACGTCGAGGGCGGCCCGCGCAGGGTCCACGTGGAACACCCGGTTGACGGTGTCGGCCAGCAGCCCGGTGTCATGGCTGATCACCACCAGCCCGCCCCGGTGCGCGGCCAGGAAACCGCGCAGCCAGGCGACCGAATCGGCGTCGAGGTGGTTGGTCGGCTCGTCCAGCAGCAGCGTGCCGTGTCCCGCGAACAGGATGCGGGCCAGCTCCACCCGCCGCCGCTGCCCGCCCGACAGCCCGCCCACCGGCTGACGCAGCACTCGTTCGGGCAGCCCCAGCCCGTCCGCGACCCGCGCCGCCTCGGCCTCGGCCGCATACCCGCCACGCGCCTGGAAGGCGTCCTCGGCCCGCGCGTACGCGGCCATCGCCTTCTCCTGCGCCCCCGGCCCCACTGCCGCGGCCAGCGCGTCCCCGGCCCGCCGCAGCTCCGCCACGGCCCGGTCCAGCCCGCGCGCGGACAGGATCCGGTCGGTGACGGTGACGGCCGGGTCGGCCGCCCGGGAGTCCTGCTGCAGATGGCCGAGGCTCCCCGTACGCACGATCTCCCCGGCGGCGAGGGGCACCCGCCCCGCCAGGACGTCGAGCAGGGTCGTCTTCCCCGCCCCGTTACGGCCCACCAGGCCGACCCGGTCATCGGGCCCCACATGGAAGGACACACCGGACAGCAGAAGCCGGGCACCGACGCGCACGTCGGCACCACGAACGGTAATCATGGTTTGACACTCCGGAACAGCTCCAGGACACACGGGTGGCGCGAAAGCGGGTGTCCGAGCTAGGAGATCCGGGGGTCGACATGGTGGCGAGGGTACGTGGCGGCCCGGCGGAGCGCACCTGGATTTTCCGGCGCGGGGCGTCTGCCGTGGCCTTCCCCGGCAGCGCCACGGGCCTGCGGGTGCGGTGGCGCGGAGCCCGACGTCCGGAGGTCGTCCCGCATCCGGAAGATCCGGACTTCCGCTGGTCCCGGCACCTCCCGAAACACCCGATACGGGTCTAAGGTTCGCGGCGTACACACTGAGTTGTGCTGCATCGCAGGTCACCACGTAGCAGCCTGCCGGGTGTGCCCGTGCCCCTGGATGCGGCGGCATTTGTGGGGGCTCCATGCACGAGATGATCAAGGGTGGCAACGTCGGACTGGCGGCCCTGAGCGAAGAGGCCGGTTCACTGATGGTGAGCCTGAGCTGGAGCAGCGCGTCCGGGGACGGGGACGCGGACGTCTCCGTTCTGCTGCTCGGCGCCGACGGCAAGGTGCGCGGCGACGCGGATTTCTACTTCTACAACAATCCGTCCGCCGCTGACGGCAGCGTGCAGTTACTGGGCAAGACGCCGACGGCCAACGGCAGTGAGGACCGCGTCAGCATCGACCTGACCGCCGTACCGGACGATGTCGAGTCCCTGGTCGTGGCGGCCAGCCAGTACGGCACCGGCCGCTTCGGCCAGCTGGACGACCTGCGGGTGACGGTCGCCGACCGTACGGGCGAGGCACTGCTGGGCTTCTCCATCGCCGACGCCGGGGAGGAGAGCGCGTTCATCTTCGGTGAGCTGTACCGGCGGGCCGGGGAGTGGAAGTTCCGTGCGGTCGGGCAGGGTTACGCGACGGGTCTGGTGGGACTGGCCACGGACTTCGGCATCTCCGTGGACGAGGAGGAAGAGCCGGCGCCCGCGGACGAGGAGGAGGCCGGAGCGGGCGAACCGCATCCCGGGACCGCGGTGGGGGCGGGTGCGGCCGAGGTGCCGGCGCCCATCGGCCCGGTGGCGGCTCCCGCCCCGGTGGCCGAGGCACCGGCGGCCACGCCCGCGCCGTCCGCCGCGCCCTCGGCCGTACCCGCACCGTCTGCCGTACCCGCGCCGCCTGCCGTACCCGCGCCCTCGGCCGTACCCGCACCGTCCGCCGGAGCCGACCCGGCTCCCGCGCGGCGCCCCAGTGGGCCGCGTACGGCGAAGAAGAAGGTCACCCTGCCCAAGGTGGCGAAGAAGTCCCTCGCCGAGAACGACTCCTGGCGCCAGGCCCGGCTGTTCCCCGCGCCCACGCTGAAGAGCGACCGGGAGCGCGAGACGCGCGCGACGTCGGTCCTGCTGGCCGTGATGGCGCAGGTGCCGGAGTTCGGGCGGCGGCTCACCGCGGCCTTCGGCGCCCCGGCCGGCCGGATGCAGACGTTCACCGAGGTCACGCTGCCGAACGGGGACACGCCCCGGCGCCCTGACGGGGTCATCCGGGTGGAGCGGGCGGGCAAACTGTGGACCGCGCTGGTCGAGACGAAGACCAACGGCAACCCCTTGAAGTCCGAGCAGGTCCAGGACTACATGGACATCGCGGCCCGGCGCGGCTACGAGGTGGTGATCACCCTCTCCAACGACGTGGCGCTGGAGGGCAGTCCGCTGGTCGAGGTGAGGACCGACGGTCGCCGCAAGCACAAGGTGACGCTGTGGCACCTGTCCTGGGCCGAGGTGGCGCACCAGGCTCAGCTGCTGATCCGCCACGAGGGTGTGGGCAACGCGGCGCACGCCTGGCTGCTCCAGGAGCTGCTGCACTACCTCCAGCACGAGAACTCCGGCTGCCACGGTTTCCAGAACATGGGCCCGGCGTGGGTGCCGGTGCGCAACGGCATCGACACGGACACCCTCTGCCAGGGCGACGAGCGCGCCGTGGCCGTCGTCGAGAGCTGGGAGCGGCTCATCCGCCAGGTCTGCCTGCGGCTGGGCGGGGAACTGGGCCAGAAGGTACTGCCCGTACAGCGCGCCAAGCGCGGGACCGACCAGGCCAGCCGTCGCGCGGCGCTCGCCGACCGGCTCTGTGAGGAGGGCCGCCTCTCCGCCGAGCTGCGCATCGACACCACGCCCGGCATCCTCGCGATCGCCGCTGACCTGCGGACCGGGAAGCTGCGTACGTCCATCGAGGTCCCGGCGCCGGAGCAGGGCTATCCCCTCAGCTGGGCCAAGCGCCTGGTCAGGCAGCTCGCCGAAGCGCCGGCGGACCTTCATGTGGAGACTCTGGTGGAGGGCAACCGGGGGCCGCGCGGCACGCTGGAGCGGCTGCGCCCGGAGCCGGGAGACCTCCTGCCCAAGGACGGGGTGGCCATCAACGGGTTCCGGCTGTCCCTGTTCAAGGGCATGGGCAGCACGCGCGGCAACGCCGAGTCCGGTTTCATCCGCAGCGTCGACGAAGCCGTCGACCGGTTCTACGCGAGTGTCGTGGCCCACCTCACGCAGGCCGGTGGTACGGAGCGCCGGCCCGTGCGCCGTACCTCCGCGTCCGACGCGGCCGAAGCCGCTGTCATGAGCTGAACCGCCTCGCGGAAAATCCCCCGCCGGCCCCCGCGAATTCCCCGCGGAGGCCGGCGGGCAGGACCCGTTGTCACGTTTCGGCGGCTATCCAGGCGATGTGCCAGCCGTTCTTGGCGGCGTATTCGGGGTCGATGGGCTGGCGGTCGACGCGGCGGACGTAGATGCGGAAACCGGTGGGGGTGGCGGCGTAGACCGTGTTTCCGCCGGTGGTCATCCACATGCGGTCGTCGCCGGTGAGGGCGGCGATATAGGCGGGGGTGTCGGTGAATTGTCCGGCGCTGGTGTCGACGTCGATGTAGACGCCGTCGCCATTGCGGTCGGGGTAGTTCTGCCAGCCTTCGCCGGGGGCGGTCCTGCCGGAAAGGAACTTGCCGTTCTGCATTGCCTGCTCCTGTCACGTCCTCGTAGGAATGCGGACCGGCGATCAACTGATCGGCGGCTAGGGCAGTTTGGGCCCGGACGTCCGTGGCTAGCAAGGGCGTTCGACAACGTTGGCCAGATGTGGGGAGTGCCCGCCGGGGGCGGGGTCGCTGGCCGGAATGGAGGGTTGACCGGGGGACGGGGCGGGCGTAGCCGGGGGTGGGGGCGGGGGCATGATTCTTTTTTCGGGAGGGTTGACAGTCCCCTGCCGTCTCACAAACCTAGGACCCAGCCTTTTCCGGCGGCCCCGGCACGCTCGACGCATGAGGAATTCGCGATCCGGGCCTCGCGATCACCATCTCTCCGGTTCCGCGGCGTTCCGCGCCGCACCGGAGCAGCCGATACGGCCTCTGCGTCGAACGCCGACGACCTTTACGCGCCGCGCTCGCCGCACCTCTTCCCGGCACGAGGCCGATGACGGGCTATGGAGAAGGATGTGGAGCACATGCCGGACGTCGGAGCGCCGAAGGGGGCGTGGCCGGGTACGGGAACGGCCGCGCCGGCCGGTACGGGCGGCGGCCGGACCGCCGCGGGATACACCTTCCGGGCCGCCGCGGAATGGGCGGAATTCGGGGCGGTGCTCGACCTCGCGTACGGCGGCCGTCCGCACTCGCCGGCCCACAGCGCCGTGGTCGGGGCGCTTTTCGAACCGAAGCGTTCCCTCGTCGCGTGTTACGGCGGCCGACCGTGCGCCACCCTCGCCGGGTACGCGCTGGAGATGACGCTGCCGGGCGGCCCGGCCCCGGTGGCCGGCATCGGGTACGTGGCGGTCGCGCCGCCGCACCGGCGCCGGGGGCTGATGCGGGAACTGCTGCGGCAGGCGCTCACCGCGCTGCACGAGGAGCGGGCCGAGCCGGTCGCGGTCCTGCACTCGACCGAGCCGGGGATCTACGGGCGGTTCGGGTTCGGGCTCGCCTCCCAGGCCGTCGAGGTGTCCGTGCCGCCGGAGGCGCGGGCTTTCGCGGGGGAAGTGGCTGCCGAGGGACTGACGCTGGACGTCGTTTCGCCCGACGAGGCGCACGCGGTCATAGCCGATGTCTACCGCGCCTGTCTGTCCCAGCGGCCCGGTCTGCTGCGCCGCGACGCCGCCTGGCAGCGCCGCGCCGTCGAGGACGAGCCGGACGGGCGGCACGGCGCGGGGCGGCTGCTGTGCATGGTGGTGTCGGGGCCCGGCGGTGGCGCGCGCGGGTATGCGCTGTACCGGATGCGGCCCGCCTGGGAGCGGTCCCGGCCGCGCTATGCCCTGTCCGTCCGGGAGGTGTTCGCGCGCGACCCGGCCGCGTACGCCTTCGTATGGCGGGCGCTGCTGGACACCGACCTGGCCGGCACCGTCAGCGCGGCGTGCCGCCCGGTCGACGACCCGTTACTGGCACTGCTCGACGATCCGCGCAGCGCCGCGCCGACCGTACGCGACCAGTTGTACGCCCGTCCCGTGGACCTGGACCGTGCGCTGACCTCCCGTACGTACAGCGCGCCGGTGGATGTCGTGCTGGAAGTGCGAGATGTGATGTGCCCCTGGAACGACGGGCGTTGGCGACTGTGCGCGGAGCCCGGGGGCGGTGCCGTGTGTGTGCGGACGGGGGCCGCGGCCGATCTCGCGCTGGGCGCCCGTGACATCGGCGCGATGCTGCTCGGCGGTGGTGCGCCGGCCCAGCTCGCGCTCGCGGGCCGGGTCTCGGAGCTGCGGCCGGGCGCGCTGCGCGCCGTCTCCGCCGCCTTCCGCCACGATCCGGCACCGTTCTGTCCGACGGCCTTCTGAGACCGGCGAGGTGACCGGCGGCCCACGGGCCGCCGTCCGGCCGGCAGAAGGCCGCGCGGCTCCGGCGCGTTCCGAGGAAGTCGGCCGCCGGTGACCGCACCACCCATCTTCCTGCGAGGAGTCCCCCATGCCCGGACCCGGCTATGCCTTCTTCGGTGACGAGGAGCGCGACAACGTCCAGCAGGTGCTCGACACGTGGGCGCGGACGACCGCCGCGCACTCCTACCCGCTCGGTGACCTCACCCAGACCCGGCTGTTCGAGCAGGCCGCGGCGCACCGCCTGGGCAGCCCGTACTGCCTGTCCGTCAACAGCGGCACGTCCGCGCTCCAGGCGGGCCTCGCGGCGCTCGGCATCGGACCCGGTGACGAGATCGTCGTGCCCGGGTACATGTACGGCGCGTGCCTCGCCGCCGTGGCGTACAGCGGGGCGACGCCGGTACTGGCCGAGGTGGACGCCTCGCTGACCCTCGACCCCGAGGACGTACGGCAGCGGATCACGCCGCGCACGAAGGCGCTGATGCCGGTGCACATGCTGGGTACGGCGTGCGACATGGCGGCGCTGCGGCGGATCGCGGACGAGCACGGGCTGCTGGTGCTGGAGGACGCCGCGCAGGCGTGCGGCGGCACCTACCGGGGGCAGGCGCTGGGCACGTTCGGGCACGCGGGGGCCTTCTCCCTCAACATGTTCAAGGTGATCACGGGCGGGGACGGCGGTTTCCTGCTCACCGCCGACGAGCGGATCTTCCAGCGGGCGTACGGCTTCCACGACCACGGCTGGTTCCCGTACCGCCGCGAGGACGGCCCCGGCGACCGGCTGTGGGGCCTCAACCTGCGGATGACGGAGCTGACGGCGGCCGTGGCGCGCGCTCAGCTCGGCCGGTTGGACGCCGTGCTGGCCCGTACCCGGGAGCTACGGGACGAGCTGCTGGAGCAGATCCCCGAACGGGACGGGCTGGTGCGCCGCCCCCTGCACGACGCGGCGGGCGACTGCGCGACCCTCCTGGTCCACGTCTTCGACGAGCGGGCGGACGCCGAGGCCGTCGCGAAGCGGCTCGGCACCAAGACGCTGCTGCACTCGCCCAAGCACCACTACGGCGGGATTCCCGAACTGGCCGCGCTGGCCGCCCCGGACGGCTCCTCGTGCCCGTCCCGCCCGGCCGCCGAGTCCTGGCGGCGGGACGGCTGGCGGGCGGGCGCGCTGCCGCGCACCGACGACGTGCTGAGCCGGTCGCTGGCGCTGACCGTCGGCACGTCCGACACCTATCTGGGCGCCGACTTCGGGGTGAACGTCTTCAGCGGTACGGACGAGGTCGCCGAGGTCGCCGAACGGTTCCGCGAGACGGTCGGTGAAGTGCTCGGCTGACCGGCCCGTCGTCCTCCCTCCCAGCCCACCCACCGACCTAAGGACCGCCATGCCCGCGACCCGAACGCCCGCGCAGTTCACCGCCGTGGCCGCCAGGCCCCTGGTCAGCGTGGTGGTGCCGTGCTTCGACGAGGCGGCCGTCATCGGGGAGACGCACCGCCGGCTCGGCGCCGTACTGCGCGGCCTGCCGGAGTGCGAGTACGAGGTCGTGTACGTGGACGACGGCAGCCGGGACGGCACGTGGGACCGCCTCACGGCGCTCGCCGCCGCCGACGCGCGCGTCCGGCTCGTGCGGCTGACCCGCAACTTCGGGCACCAGCCGGCCGTCCTCGCGGGCCTGCGCGAGGCGGCCGGGGACGCCGTGGTGACCATCGACGCGGACCTCCAGGACCCGCCCGGCCTCATCGCCGACATGGTCGAACGCTGGCGCGCAGGCTGGCCGGTGGTCTCCGCGCGGCGCACCGGACGGGAGGGCGAGAGCCGCTTCAAGACCGGTACCGCGCACGTCTTCTACCGGCTGCTGGCGGCGGTCGCCGACCACCCCGTCAGCCTCGACACCGGCGACTTCCGGCTGCTGGACCGCGAGGTCGTCCGCACCCTCACCCTGCTCCCGGAGAGCGAGCTGTATCTGCGCGGCTCGGTCTGCTGGGCGGGCTTCCCGGAGACGAGCCTGGAGTACGGGCGGCAGCCCCGGCTCGCCGGGCGGACGAAGTACACGCTGCGCAAGATGGCGGGCCTGTCCCGGCGCGGCCTGCTCGCCTGCTCGTCAGCCCCGGCCCGGGTGCCCGGCGCCGTCGGGCTGGTCTGGCTCGGCGGTACGGCCGTGACTTCGGCCGTACTGCGCCGCCCGCTGCCGCTGGCCGCGTGGACCTTCGGCTGCGAGGCGGTGCTGCTCGGGGTGCTGGGCGAGTACCTGCTGCTGGTCCACCGCGAGGTGCGCGGCAGGCCGCCGTACGTGGTCCTCCAGCGGTGGGCGGCCGGCGTCCCGGCACCGGCGGAGCTGACGGCCGACGACGTGGCCGGCCCCCGGGAGGCGTGGACCGCCGGGAGCGCGCGGTGACGGCCGTGAACGGCGACCGGGAGGTACGGGACGCACGCCCCGGCGGCGCGGACTGGGACGTCATCGTCGTCGGCGCCGGATTCACCGGCCTGGCCGCCGCCCACGAACTCGGCCGCGCCGGACTGCGCTGCCTCGTCCTGGAGGCGGACGGCCACGTGGGCGGCCTCGCGGGCACGTTCACCGTCGGCGACCGGCAGCTGGAGCGCTTCTACCACCACTGGTTCGCCTCCGACACGGACATCTTCCGGCTCTGCGCCGACCTCGGCCGCGCCGACCTCGTCCAGCGCCACCACGGCCGCACCGGCTTCTACTACGCGGGCGGCATCCACCGCCTGTCCACCCCGCTCGACGTGCTGCGCTTCGCGCCGCTGCCGCCCGCCGACCGGCTGCGCCTGGGCCGGTCGGTGCTGCGCGCGGGCCGGGTGCGGCACTGGCGCGAGCTGGAGGCGCTGACCGCCGAGGAGTGGCTGGTCGGACTGGGCGGGCGGCGGGTGTACGACCGGGTGTGGCGGCCGCTGCTGGAGGGCAAGTTCGGCCCGTACGCGCCCGAGGTCGGCGCCACCTGGATGTGGACCAAGCTGCACCTGCGGGGCGGCAGCCGCAGCCGGTCGGGCCGCGAGGTGCTGCACTACCTGCGCGGGGGCTGCGGCGCCCTGCTGGACGCCTGGCTGCCCCGGCTGGCCGGGCTGGGCGTACGGATACGGACCGGCAGCCCGGTGACGGAGGTGCTCACCGGGCCGGAGGGCGTACGCGGCGTGCGCTGCGGTGGTGATGTGGCGCACGCCCCGCGCGTGCTGGTGACCTGCGCCCCCGGACCCGCCGCCGCGCTGCTCGACCGGTCCGCGCACCCCGCCGTACCGGCCCTGCGCCGCCGCCTCACGGCGATCCCGTACCTGGCCAACCTCTGTCTCGTGCTGGAGAACGACCGGCCGCTGTCCGACACGTACTGGCTCAACGTCACCGACCCGCACTTCCCCTACGTCGGCGTCATCGAGCACACCAACCTCGACGCCCCGGAGCACTACGGCGGGCGGCACCTGGTCTACCTGTCCACGTACCTGCCGGCGGACGCCGCGCTGTACCGGATGAGCGACCCGGAGGTCTACCGGTACAGCCTTCCGCACCTGCGGCGGATGTTCCCGGCGTTCCGCGCGGAGTGGGTGCGCGCCCACCGCGTCTGGCGCGCCCGGTACGCGCAGCCGGTCATCACCCGGCACTACTCGCGGACCGTGCCCGGCGTCGAGAACGCCGTACCCGGCCTCCACCTCGCCGGAATGGCCCAGGTCTTCCCCGAGGACCGGGGCACCAACTACGCGCTGCGGGGCGGGCAGCGCGCCGGGCGGCTGATCGCCGACCGCGTCCGTACGGCGGAGCGCCGCACAGCCGGCGCCGCCCCCGCCCACCCCATCCACCGGAGCGGAGCGGACCATGACTGACCCCCGCGCCCAACAGGCGCAGCAGCCCCCACACTCCCATCAGACTCCGCAGCCCCAGCAGTCCCATAAGCCCCCGCAGCCACCTCAGCGCCTGCACCCGCTCCAGCCCCTGTTCAGCCTCGACGACTGCGAGCGGATGCCCGCCCGCCAGGTGCACGACCTCTACCGGCGGTACGTCAGCCGCGCCCAGGTCTCCCTGCTCGGCTCCTTCGGCTTCGGCCAGGATCTGGTCGACCACGCCGAAGGCTGCTGGATCACCCTGCGCGACGGGCGGCGCATCCTGGACTTCACCGGCGGGATCGGCGTCCTCAACCACGGGCACAACCACCCCCGGCTGCTCGCCGCGCGCCGCCGCTTCGCCGACCGGCGCGCCATGGAGGTCCACAAGAACTTCCTGTCCCCGTACGTGGCCGCGCTCAGCCACAACCTGGCCACGCTGCTCCCCGGCGACCTGAACATCAGCTACTTCCCCAACTCCGGTGCGGAGGCTGTCGAAGGCGCCGTGAAGCTCGCTTACAAGTACCACCGGGGGCACCGCGGCACCGTGCTGCACAGCGACATCTCCTTCCACGGCAAGCTTCTCGGCGCGGGCAGCCTCACCGCCTCCCCAGAGGTCGGCTTCCCGTACCCCGGCCTGCCCGGCACCGACCACTTCGCCTACGACGACCTGGAGTCCTTCGCCCTCGCTCTGGAACGGCACCGGACCGGGGACGGCAGCAGCGACGTGTACGCGGTGGTGCTGGAGCCGTTCAGTGCGTCGAGCGTCCGGGAGTGCTCGGCGGATTTCCTGTACGAGGCGCGCCGACTGTGCACGGAACGGGACATCGTGCTGGTCTTCGACGAGGTGTACACCGGCTGGGGGCGCACCGGGTCGCTCTTCCACTTCATGCGGCACCCCGGCCTGCTGCCCGACGTCCTGACCACCTCGAAGTCGTTCGGCGGCGGCAAGGCGTCCATCTCCGGCTACGTCGCGCGCGAGCCGGTCTTCCGCGCCGCGTACGACAACCTCTCCGACGCGACCCTGCACAGCACCACCTACTACGGCTTCGGCGAGGAGACCGCGACCGCGCTGGAAGCCGTCGCCATCGCCGTCGAGGACGACTACCCGGCGCGCGCCGCGCGGATCGGCGAGCGGCTGGGCGGGGGCCTCGCCGACCTCGCCGCCCGCCACCGCTCCCTGGTGTCCGGCACCTGTGGCCGGGGCGCGCTGCACGGCCTTTTCCTCAACGACGGCAATCCCGCACTGGACCGGCTGCTGCGCCTGGTCCCCTCCTCCTTCGCCCGTGACCCGCGGGCCCGCCGCAAGCTCGTCACAGCCGCCGTGATCGCCTCTCTCTACCGCGACTTCGGCGTCCTGGCCTACTACGGTTCCAACCACGGCCTGCCGCTCATCGCATCGCCGCCGCTGGTCGCCGGTGAGACCGAGGTCGAGGTGTTCCTCCAGGCGCTGGACTCGGTGCTGGAGCAGGGGGCCGGGCGGCTGCTGTCCCGCTTCGCCAAGGACGTACTGGCGCAGCATGTGCCCTTACGCGGCAAGGGGGCCAAGGAGCAGGCGGTGGCGCGGTGAGGGACGCGTACCCGGGAGGCGGCGGCCGGATGGCGCGGGCACTGCGCGCAAGCGGGCTGCCGCGCCTGTGGGCGGCCCGCTACCCGGCACTCGCCGGACCGCTCGCGGGCGCGCGCGCTGCCGCGCATGTCAGCGGCTCGCTGGAGCGACTGCCGAGGCCGTACCGAGTCGGCGCCGAGGTCGCGCTGCGTGTCGCCGGGCTCGTACCGGCGCGGGGTTCCGCCCCCACCACCGTGTACAACCGGCTCACGCGGCTCCCCGGTTTCGGCCGCTTCCTAGCCGTCACCGACGCCCTCGCGCTGTACGGAGCACTGGACGGGGCACCAGACGGAGCGCTGGGCGGAGCACCGGACGGCGCCCCGAACAGCGCACTGGACGGTGACCCGGACACATGACCCGCCGCCGCGCACCGTCCCGCACCCGCACCATCGCCTGTGACGCCCTGGTCATCGGCTCCGGCGCCGGCGGCGCGGTCGCCGCGCTGGAACTGGCGCGGGCCGGCCACCGTACCGTCGTCCTGGAGGAAGGGCCCCGGACCAGCACCGCCGAGATCGCCGCCTCGGCACCCGCGGAGAACCTGCGCCGCCTCTACCGCGACGCCGGACTCACCCCGGTCTTCGGCAGCCCGGTCATCCCGTACGGCGAGGGCCGCTGCGTGGGCGGCAGCACGGTCGTCAACGGCGGGGTCCTGTGGGCGCCGCCGGACGCGCTGCTGGAACGCTGGGCGCGGGTGATGGGCACCACCGACTACCGCGCCGACCGGCTGGCAGAGCACGTCCGTACGGTGTCCGAGCGCCTCGGCGTCGGCGAGCAGCAGCACGGCGACGGCAACGCGGACTCCCGGCTGCTGGCGGGCGCGGCCGACGCCCTGGGCTGGCACTGGGCCGCCGCCCGGCGCGCTGCCCCCGGCTGCCGGCACCGCAACCGCTGCCCGACCGGCTGCCCCAGCGGCGCCAAGCGCAGCATGCTCGTCAGCTACCTCCCGGAGGCCGAGCGATACGGCGCGCGCATCGAGCCGGACACGCGGGCCGTCCTGCTGCGGCACGACGGCCGGACCGTGTACGGCGTGACGGCCATCAGCGGGCCGGACGGGCCGGGTGGGCCGGGCGGACCGGGCGGTTCAAACGGCTCGAACGGCTCGGGCGGCCCGGACGGTTCAGGCGGCCGCACCCGCATCGAATACCGCCCGCGCACGGTCTTCCTCGCCGCCGGTGCCGTCGGCAGCGCACTCCTCCTCCAGCGCAGCGGCATCCACCGCCGCCACGCCGGGCGCGCCATGGGGTTCCACGTCAATTTCCGCCTGGTGGCCCGCCTCGCGGACCCGGTGCACGCCACCCGGGGCACCATCTTCACCGCCCAGATACGGGAGTTCGACGAGCTGGGCATCCACCTGATGCCCGCCAACCTCACCGCCGGATCGCTGGCGGCGGCCCTCGCCGGGCACGGCCCCGCCGTGATCGACGCGCTGCTGGCGGACCTGGGCAGCGTCCTCGTGTGCACGGTGCAGGTGCGGATGAGCGGCCGCGTAGCCGTCCGTCAACTCGGCGCCGACACACGGCTTTTACGACACCACCTCACCCCGTACGACCACGGCCTGCTGCGCTTCGCGCTCGGCCGGGCGGCGCGGCTGCTCTTCCGGGCGGGAGCCGTGGAGCTGTACCCGCCGTGTCCGGGGGTGCTGCGCTCGGACCGTACGGCGCAGGAGTTCGCCGCCCGGTCGGACCCGCGCGGCTGGAACCTGGTCTCCGTCCACGCCATGGGGTCCTGCCCGATGGGGCGTCCCGCGCTCGGCGGGGTGTGCGACCAGGACGGCCGACCGTACGGTTTCACCAACCTCCGGCTGTGCGACGCGTCGGTGCTGCCGGGGCCAGCCGGTATCAGCCCGCAGGGCACCGTCCTGGCCTTCGCGCACGAGATCGTCGCCCGCCACCTCTCCGCACCCCCACCGCTCCCCCTGAGGAGGCATGGTGACAGCGACACCACCCCCTGACGCCACGGGGCGCCCGCGCGGCCTGCTGCGCCCCACCGGGCCCGTCCTCGACTGCGACATCGCCGTCCTCGGCTCCGGCATGGGCGGCGCGACCCTCGCGTACGCGCTGCGCGGCACCGGCGCGCGGGTCCTGGTCGTGGAACGCGGCGACTTCCTGCCACGGGAATGGCAGAACTGGTCGGCGTCCGCCGTCTTCACCGCCGCGCGCTACCGCAACGCCGAACCCTGGTACGACGCCCGGTCGGAACGGTTCTTCTCCCCCGGCGTGCACTACTACGTCGGTGGCAACACCAAGGTCTTCGGCGCCACCCTGCCGCGCTTCCGCGAGGCCGATTTCGGGCCGCTGGAACACGCCGAAGGCGTCTCGCCCGGCTGGCCGTTCCCGTACGGCGCGCTCGAACCGCACTACGCGCGCGCCGAACGCCTCTACCGGGTGCACGGCGCCCGCGCCGCCGACCCGACCGACCCGTGGCGCTCCGGCGACTACCCCTGGCCGGCCGTCCCCCACGAACCCGCGGTCGCCGCGCTCGCCGAGTCGCTGCGCGACCAGGGCCTGACACCGTTCACCCTGCCCACCGGCGTGGACCTCCGGGAGGACGGCCGGTGCCTGCGCTGCGGCACCTGCGACGGCTTCCCCTGCCTGGTCGAGGCCAAGAGCGACGCCGACGTGTGTGCCCTGCGGCCCGCGCTGGCCTCGGGCAACGTCTCGCTGCTCACCCGGACCACGGTCACCCGACTCGTCACCGGCGTGTCCGGGCGGCGGGTCACCGAGGCGCTGGCCCAGTACGAAGGCCGTGAGCTGCGCATTCGCGCCGACCGTTTCGTCCTGGCCTGCGGCGCGGTCAACACGGCTGCGCTACTGCTGCGTTCGGAGCCCGGCGTCTTGCGTACGGGATCGGTACGGACCACCGGCCTGACAAACGGTTCCGGGCAGGCCGGGCGCAACTACATGGTGCACAACAGCACCTTCCTCATGGCCGTCGACCCGCGCCACGCCAACGACGTCGTCTTCCAGAAGACGCTGGGCGTCAACGACTGGTACCTGGGCAACGGCTCGCACGGCCCCCTGGGCAACATCCAGGCCCTGGGCAAGCTGCGTCCCCCGTCGGCGGGCGGACTGTGGCCCCGGACACCACGCCCGCTGCTCGCCGCCGCCACCCGGCGCAGCATCGACCTGTACCTCACCAGCGAGGACCTGCCGGTGCCGGAGAACCGGGTGGCCGTCGGCCCCGGAGGCCGTACCGATGTGCACTGGCGTCCGGTGAACCTGCCGCCGCACCGCGAACTGGCGCGCCGCGCGGTGCGGATGATGCGCCGCGCGGGCTTTCCCCTGGTCCGCACCCGGCGGATGGGCATCGCGGTCAATTCGCACCAGTGCGGCACGGCGGTCGCCGGGGACGACCCGGCGGCCAGCGTCGTCGACCCGGGGTGCAAGGCCCATGAGCTGGACAACCTGTGGGTCGCGGACAGCTCCTGGTTCCCGTCGTCGGCGGCGGTCAACCCGGCGCTGACGATCGCCGCCAACGCGCTGCGCATCGCGCCGGGCGTGGCGGGGGTACCGGCGGTTCCGGGGGTGCCGGAGGAGACGTACGAGCCCGGGACGTACGAGGCCCCCGGGACATACGAGGGCGGGACGTACAAGGCGGAGACGTACGAGGCCCGCACGGCCGACACCCCCGCGAGGCCGGTGCCGCCCGCACCCCCGACGCGGCGCGGGGCGGCCCCGGGGACGGAGGGACCGCCGGCCCATGATCGCCGACCACGCCTACGAACTGATCACCGACGACGTCTTCCTGCGCCTGCCCGGGCTGCTGCCGCACGCCGAACTCTTCCTCAAGCTGGAAGGCCTCAACCCGGCCGGCTCGGTCAAGCTCAAGACCGCCACCGGCCTGGTCGAGGACGCCGAACGCCGCGGCCTGCTGCGCCCCGGCGGCGCGCTGATCGAGTCCTCCTCCGGCAACCTGGGCATCGCCCTGAGCGCCGTCTGCGCCGCCAAGGGCTACACCTTCACCTGCGTCACCGACCCGCACGTCTCGCGGCAGAGCGTCGCGCTGATGCGCGCGTTCGGCGCCCACGTGTGCGTCGTGGACACCCCCGACGGCAACGGCGGCTACCTCGGCAGCCGGATCGCCCTGATCCGCAGCGCCCTGGACCTCGACCCGTCCCTGACCTGGCTCAACCAGTACGCCAACGCCGCCAACCCGGCCGTGCACGCGGCCCGCACGGCCGCCGCCGTGCTGCGCGAGATCCGCGCCGTGGACTACCTCTTCGTCGGCGCCGGCACCACCGGCACCGTCATGGGCTGCGCCGCGCACTTCCGCCGCTGCTCACCCCGGACCACCGTGGTCGCCGTGGACGCCGAGGGCTCGGTGACCTTCGGCGGCCCGCCCGGCACCCGCCGCATACCGGGCCTGGGCACCAGCCGGGTGCCGGAGCTCTGCCGCCCGCGCGCCGTGCACCGGGTGGTCGCCGTACCCGAACGGGACGCCGTACGGATGTGCCGCCGCCTCGCCCGCTCCCACGGCCTGGCCGTCGGCGGCTCCACCGGCTCCGTGCTCTGCGCCGTCCTGCGGCTGCGGTCCGGCATCCCGCCGGGCGCCCGTGTGGTGGCGCTCTCCGCCGATCTCGGGGACCGCTACCTGGACACCGTGTACGACGACGCCTGGGTCACCGAGCACTTCGGCGCCGCGACGGCCGGCCGTACCCGGCGGCCCGGCACCGCGCAGTCCGCCCCAGAGGAGGTGCGTTGAATGAACCCGCCCACCGCGAACGCCGCCCCGGCCCCCATCGAAGTGAAGGGCGCCGACGGCCTCCAGGACCTGTACTGGCCCCCCGTCCACCCCTTCGCCTCCCTCGACCCCGCACTCGTCCGTTTCCTGGCCGCTCCCCCGCCCGCCCAGACCGCCCACCTCGCCCGCCTGCGCGCCGACCCCGAGGCCCACGGCCGCTTCCTCCACGACCACCTGGCCACCCTCTACGCCCACTCCTTCGGCTACCGCGACGGCCCGGCCGCCCACGCCCCCGACGACGACCTCGAAATCGCCCTGTACGCGGCGCGCACCCGGCTGGAGCACGAGTTCCTGACGTACGGCTGCGCCCCCGGGCCCGTACCGGCCCTGCGGAACCAGGAGGCGGCCGCCGACCACCTGGAAGCGCTGGCCGCCGACAACCCCGGCGCCTCCCACCCCCTCTTCCGCTTCCTCGCCACCGACGCCACCCGCGAGCAGATCGAGTACTTCCTGCGCTGCGAACTGATCCGCAACGAGATCGTGGACGACGAGGTCGCCCTGCTCGTCGTCGGCCTCCAGGGACGGCAGAAGGCCGTCGCGGCGGCCAACCTGTGGGACGAGTGCGGGCGCGGCCGGCTGGAGAACTTCCACACGTACTGGCTGCGCCGCCAGCTCGGCTCCCCCGCCGGGTGGGAAGCGCTGGCCCGCTACCGCCGCACCCACCCGTGGTTCGCCAAGCCGACCTCGAACCTCTTCGCCGCGCTGCTGCTGCGCCCGGCGCGCGTGCAGGCCGCGTACGGCTGCTTCCTCGTCTTCGAAAGCTGGGTCGAGCCGCACTTCACCCTCCTCCTGGAGGGAATGACGCGGGTGGGCATCCACGACGACGACATGCGCGTGTACTACACCGCCCACACCCGCATCGACCCCCGCCACAGCCGGGAGCTGTGCGACGGGCTGCGCGCCCAGCGCCCCCGCCTCACACCCCCGGAGGTGCGGGCTGCCCTGTACGGGGCCCACCTCGCGGTCGACACGGGTGTGCGGCAGTACGACCGCATCCGGCGTCACTTGGAGACCATGGGCCCGCGGAGCGTTCGCGCGCCGCGGCCCCAGGACCACTGAGGCCGGCTGCGATCGGAGGAAGCATGACGGACCCGGACCGGAGCGCCCGACAGCAGGCGGGGGCGGCCGACGCCGTACTGACCCTGCCCGGCACGATCCTCACCACGCCAGGACCCGGCCGGGCGAACGGCGGTCCCGGCGGCTGCACCCTCGGCCTCGACATCGGCGGCACCTTCGTCAAGTCCGCGCTGGTCGCCGCCGACGGCACGGTCCGGCACGAGAGCCGCTGCCCGACCCGGAGCGCGGACGGCCCCGACGCGGTCCTGCGCGCCGTCCTCGACCACGCCGCCGAGACCCTGGCCGTGGCCCGCGACGCGGGCGAGGACGTCCGCGCGGTGGGCATCGCCTCCTGCGGACTGGTGGACGAGGACGCGGGCACCGTCGTGTTCTCCGCGTCCATCCAGTGGCGCGACCTGCCGCTGCGGCGGCTGGCGGCCGAGTGCCTCGGCCTGCCGGTCGCCCTCGGGCACGACGTACGGTCCGGCGGCCTCGCCGAAGCGCGGCTGGGCGCCGGGCGCGGCCACCGGGCCGTCCTGTTCGTGCCCGTGGGCACGGGGGTGGGCGGCGCGCTGCTGCTGGACGGGAAGCCGTTCCCGGGCAGCCACTGGCGCTCGGCGGAGGTCGGGCACGTCGTCACCCGGCCGGACGGCGACGCGTGCCCGTGCGGTCAGCGCGGCTGCCTGGACACCATCGCGGGCGGTGTCGCCGTCGCGCGCCGCTACAACCAGCGGTGCGGCGCGCTCCCCCGGTCACCGGCGCCGAGGAGGTGGCGCGGCGCGCGGCGGCCGGCGACCCGGTGGCCGTGCAGGTGTGGGAGGAGGCGGCCGACGCGATGGCCCAGACGCTGCTGGCGGCGGTCACGCTCTTCGACCCGGCCGTCCTGGTGCTGGGCGGCGGGCTCAGCCAGGCGGGCGAGCAGCTGCGGGCGCCGCTGCGGCGCGGCCTCGAACAGCGGGTCGCCTTCCAGGCGCTGCCCGACCTCGTCTTCGCCCAACTGGGTGAACGGGCGGGCCGGATCGGCGCCGGACTGCTGGCCTGGGACCTCCTCCACGCCCACGAAGGCGTACGGGCGTGAGGCGCCAGGGCCGGGCGGAAGCGGTCGCGTCGGTGCCCGTAAGCGGGCACAGCCCGCCCCAGCCGCACACCCGCGTCGGCTGCCGACCCGGCCCTGACCGGCCGCGCGGCCCCCGCTGACCAGATCTGCCCGCGGCGCGGCGGCGGCGGGGGAAACGGGCATGTACACCACAGTGGGCGCGGCGGACCGCCCCAGAGGGCCGTCCATCGGGTTCGCTCTTCCCAGCCGGGTTCTCCTCCCCTGAAAGGGGCCCGACCATGAAGCACCCCGCCTCCGGGGCCGGTCCCGCCGGTTCCGGAGCCCCCACCCCGCCGCCACCACGGAAACCTCCGGCACCGCCGCGCCCGGCCCCCACGCCGCGCCCGACGGCCCGGCCCGCCACCTCGTCGAGGGCCGCACCATCGACGCCGTACCGGAGACCGAACGGCACGGCCGCCCGCGCGACCTGTTCGCCGTCTGGTTCGCCGCCAACATCAGCCCGCTGACCATCGTCTCCGGCACCATCGCCCCGCTCGTCTTCGGCCTCGGCCTGTGGCCCGCCATCGCCGCCGTGACCCTCGGCAACCTGCTCGGCGGGTTCCTGATGGCCCTGCACGCGGCGCAGGGCCCGCGGCTCGGCGTGCCGCAGATGATCCAGAGCCGCGGCCAGTTCGGCAGCCACGGATCGCTGCTGGTCACGCTGGTCGTCGTCTTCATGTACGCGGGCTGGTTCGCGTCCAACCTGGTCATCGCCGGGCAGGCGCTGAACCGGTCGGTACCCGCCGTGGACACCTCCGGCTGGCTGGTGCTCTGCGCGCTGGCCGGTCTGGTCGTCGCCGTCGTCGGCTACCGCCTGATCCACCGCGTCGGCCGCTGGGCCACCGTCGTCACCCTCGCACTGCTCGCCCTGTGCGCCGTACGGGTGTTCATGACCCCCGGCGTCCTCGAACGCGCCACGAACGCCACCGGCTTCACCCTCTCCGGCTTCGTCGGCATGACCGCGATCGGCATCCTGCTCCAGATTACCTACGCCCCGTACGTCTCGGACTACACCCGCTACATGCCCGCGCACGCCGCGTCCCGCCGCTCCACCCTGTGGTTCACCTACTGGGGCAGCGTCCTGGGCAGCGTGCTGCCGATGTTCCTCGGCATCGTGATGGGTTTGGCGGTGGCCGACGACGCGATCGCCGGGCTGGACGCCATCCTCGGCGGTACCCTGTCCGCCGTCGTGCTGTGCTCCTTCGCCGCCATCGTCGTGCACGTCAACTCGATGAACCTGTACGGCACGTCGCTGTGCCTGGTGACCGCCGCCCAGACGTTCCGGCACAGCTGGCTGCCGGGCCGCCTGACCCGTACGGCGCTGATCGCGGGCCCGCTCGCCCTCGGCCTCACCCTCGCCCTGGCCTTCCAGGACACCTTCCTCGCCTCGTACACCGACTTCCTGGCGATCCTCCAGTACATCCTGATCCCGTGGACCGCCATCAACCTCGTCGACTACTACCTCATCCGGCGCGGCCACTACCACGTACCGTCCTTCTTCGCCCCCGACGGCGGCGTGTACGGGCGGATCAACGGCCCGGCCGTCCTGGTCTACGCCGTCAGCTTCGCGCTGGAGGTCCCCTTCATGCACACCTCGGCCTACACCGGCCCGGTCGCCGCCGCGCTGAACGGCATAGACCTCTCCTGGGCCGTGGGCCTGCTGGTCCCCACCGTCGCGTACTGGCTCATCGCCCGCCGCCGCACCGCGCCCGACCTCCTCGCCACCACGACCCCCGCGTCCGCCCTCCCCCAGGAAGGCTCCTGACCATGTCCACCATCCCCGACTTACGCGCCGAGGCGGCCCGCCTCCTGCACACCAACCGCTACCTCACCCTCGGGACCGCCGGACCCGACGGCACCCCCTGGGCCGTCCCCGTCACCTACGCCTGGGACGACGCGGACCACTTCTACTGGTGGTCCGCGTCGGACGCGGCGCACTCCCGCAACATCGCGGCCAACCCCGCCGTCTCGTTCCTGGTCTTCGACTCCCAGGTCTCCGACGCCGAGGCGCAGGCCCTCTACGGGGAAGGCACCGCCCACGCCCTCGCCCCGGCCGACCTGCCGGCGGCCCTCGCGGTCTTCTACGCCCGCCGCTACCCCGACCCGGCCCTCCGCGCCCGCAAGGCCCGCCGACCGGCCGAATTCCAGGGCAACTCCCCCAAGCGCTTCTACTGCGCCACCGTCCACGCCTACTCGGCCCTCAGCCCCGACCCCCACCCGGTCCACGGCGACGCGGTGCCCCACCGGGTCACCTTCCCGTTCACCACGGCGTGGGCGAAGGCGTACGAGCCGGGGTGAGGCGGTCTCAGGACGACACGGACCTGTCCCGCCTCACAGGCACTTACGCCGCCAGGCGAGCAGCCCCACGAGGGCGACCGGCCCGAAGACGGCGGCCTTGACGGCCAGCTTCGTCGTCAGCCAAGCGAAACCAGGAGCCCACAGCCCCAACCACCAGGCCAGCAACAGCGCCAGGCCCACCACCAGAACGACACACACCGCGGACACCGCCATGCGGGCCGCCCGGTTGCCGAGCTGTTCCGCACTCTCCCCTCGCTCATGAGGGTGATTCTAGAGACGAGGGTGACACGTCGCGGACTCAGGTAGTGATCTTGCCAAGGATGTCCGGATGGCGTCGGCCGTGCCCCGTGGCCGCTTCGTAGGCGGCACCGGCCCGCAGGACCGCCAGGTCGGCGCGCGGCGGACCGACGATCTGGAGGCCCACCGGGAGGCCGCCCGGGGTGAAGCCCGCCGGCACGGACAGGGCGGGCACGCCCAGTACGGACACGAAGTAGGCCGAACGCATCCAGTCGATGTAGGTGTACTGCGGCTGCCCGGCGACCGTCTCCGGGTACTCCGCCGCCGCGTCGAACGGCGCGACCTGGGACACCGGTGCCAGCAGCACGTCGTACCGGGTGAAGAAGTCGACGACGCCCAGATGCAGCCGCGCGCGGTCGGCCGTGGCACGGGCCAGGTCGGGGCCGGTCAGGCGGCGGCCCTGCTCGATGTTCCAGGCCAGGCTCGGCTTCAGGGCCTCGGGGGACGCGTCGAGCGCCGCGCCGAGCGCCAGGTCGAAGTGGTGGGCCCGCAGCACACGGAAGACGTCGTCGGCCCCGTCCAGGTCCGGGCAGTCCTCCTCGACCCGGCACCCGAGCTGCCGGAACACCTCCGCCTGCGGCTCCAGCACCTCCCGCACCTCGGCGTCGACCGGCACCCGGCCGCCCAGATCAGGCGTCCAGGCCACGCGCAGCCCGGCGAGATCACCCGTCAGCGGCTCGCGGAACGGCGCCCCCGGCCCCTCCAGGCTCACCGGGCAGCGCGGATCGGGCCCCGCCATGACCGAGAGCAGCAGCGCGGCGTCGGCGACCGTACGGGCCATCGGGCCCGGCACGGTCAGCGTGTCCCACGGGTTCCACGCCGGGTACGACGGCACCCGGCCGGGGGTCGGGCGCAGCCCGACGACGTTGCAGAACGAGGCGGGGTTGCGCAGCGAACCGCCCATGTCGGAGCCGTCGGCGAGGGGTGCAGCCCGGCGGCCAGCCCGGCCGCCGCACCGCCGCTGCTGCCGCCCGCCGAGCGGGTGAGGTCGTACGGGTTGCGGGTCACCCCGAAGACCGGGTTGAACGTGTGCGAACCGGCCCCGAACTCGGGCACGTTGGTCTTCCCCATACGGATCGCGCCGGCGGCCTGGATGCGCTGGACGAGCAGTTCGTCCTCGTCGGGGACGGTGTCCGCGCGCAGCAGCGAGCCGTACGTGGTGCGCATGCCGCGGGTGAGGTGGGTGTCCTTGAAGGCGATGGGCAGCCCGTGCAGGGGCCCGGCCGCACCGCCGCGCGCCAGGTGCTCGTCGGCGGCCGCGGCAGCCGCCATCGCCCCCTCGGGGTCGAGGGAGACGAGGGCGTTCACGCGCGGGTTGACGCGCTCGATGCGGTCCAGGTGGGCCTGGACGACTTCCCGCGCGGACAGCTCGCGACGGCGGATGCGGGCGGCGAGGTCGGTGGCGTCGGTGTAGGTGAGGTTGGTGGCGGTGTCGGTGAGGTCGTGGTCACCACTCATACCCTCAACCCAACACCGTCCATCAGCGCGCCCACCACCCCCGGGCCCGCCCGACGGCTTCCTCGTCGCCCGTCCGCAGGCCGCGCGCCCACGCCTCCGCGGCGTCCAGTGCGGCGAGCGCCGGCAGCGCGTACCGCTCCGCGTCCGTCAGCTCCCGCCCGTAACCGCGCAGGAAGGCGGCGCGCAGGGCCGGGTCACGCAGGCACGCGCCGTACGCCACCCGGACGAGGTCTTCCGCCGCGCACCCCAGCCGCGCCTGCGCGAACCCGGCGAGCGCCAGCCGCCGTCCCGCCGCGTCCCACAGGAAGTGGTGCTCGCCGACATCGCCGTGCAGGAAGCCCCCGGGCAGCGGCGGGAGCAGGTGGAGCACCGCGGCCCGGTCCAGGATGAACTGCCGCTCCGCCGCGTCGAGTACGCCCGCCTCCGTCAGCTGTGCCACCTGCTCCTCGGCGGCGGCGTGCCGGACCGCGGCCCACTGGTCCGCGCCGCCCGCCGGACCCGCCGCGCCCGCCGGGCCGCACGCGTCGTGCAGGCGGCGCAGCAGCCCGCCCGCCTGCCGGTACAGCTCCGTACGGTCGGCACGGCCCGGCGCGGAGCCGGGCGCACCGGTCCCCGGAACGGCGGTGAGCAGCAGCGCGAGGCGGCCCGGGTCGCTGTCGACGAGGACCGGGGCGTGCGCGTGGCCGAGGGCGGGGACGGCGTGCCGGTACGCGTGCGTCTCGCGCGTGTAGCGGTCCGGCGTCGGCGCCACCTTGAGGAAGAACCGGGCCGCGTCCGCGCGCGTCAGCTCCCACACCCGCGCGCCGGCCCGCTGCCGCGCGACGTCGCGGACCTCGGTGATCTCACCGCCGGCCCGGCTGCGGGCCCAGGCGGCGACGGTGTTCGGGACGGTTGGCACAGTTCCTCCTCGGTTGACGCCGGTTCGGACGGGTGCTCGCAGAACGAGGCCCGCGGACCGTTCGTCACGGTCCCACGAGGGCGCCCTCTCGGTCGAAAGTTCGACCGGCCCGTCAACGCGCGGCCCGGCACGGGTCGTGCGCGACACGGTTCACCCGGCCGTGGCGCACCACCCGATCCGGGGATTGCGGGCTGCCGGTTGGCTGGAAGTCGGCAGCGACGGGACGGTCGCCACCCTACGGAGTTGTACAGTTGCGCAATCCAGCAACTTAATCAGCGCTGCGCGCGAGCGCACCGATCCGCCGGGGGATCCACATGCCAGGCACCGACTCCCTACGGACCGAGGTGGACGCCGCCTTCGCGCACGCCCTCGGCCAGGCACTCGACTCCCCGGAGGTGAGGGAGGCGATGCGCCGCGCCCCGGGGGCCACCGGCCGCGAACAGTTGCGCGCCCGGGCCCGCCGGGAACGCGACGCCCTCTGCGCCGCCGCGGCACCCGAGTACGCGACGTACACCCGACTACGCTCCGCGAACAGCACCCCGCCTCCCGAGGAGGCACCCCCGGAGCCCCGTACGGCCTCGGACTCCGGCGGCCTGCTGCCCGCCCTCGCCGTCCTCGTACCGAGCCTGGGCGCGGTGGCCGCCGTCCTCTTCCTCGCGATCGGCTTCGGGATGCGGCTCGTCGGCTTCCACCGGCAGTTCGCCGACGAGCTGGTGTACGCGGGCTGGCTCGCCGCGGGCATCGCGGCGGCGGGGACCGTGGCCGGGCTGGCCTGGATGCTGGTGACCGCGGCCCGCAACCGCTCGGCGACGACCGCGGGCGGCGACCCGGCTCCCGGCGCTGACGCCGGCACCCATTCCGGGGAGCCCGAGGTGGCGCGGGCCCGCGCGGCCTGGCAGCGCGCGCTGCTGGAGCGCGGCGTCCTGCCGTTCCTGCTGGACCACATCCGCGCCCAGGAGGAAGAGACCCGCACCGCTCCGACAGCAGCACCCGCGGCCCGTACCCGCCCCGGCTACTCCGCTCCCGAATACGGCAGCCCGGAGTACGCCAGTCCCGAGTACGCCAGCCCTGGCTACGGGAGGCCCGCCTACGGGAGCCCGGCGTACGAAAGTCCCGACCGCTAGGGCGTTCCGGGTTATCCACAGGGGTGGTTGTGAGCCACGTCACGCAGGCACTATGGGTACATGACCAGGGCCACCGGCCGCGTGCCGTCGGGTCCGCCGCACCCGTCGCCGCGGCGGTACAACACCGTGCTCCGGCTGTACGACGCGCCTCTGCACCGGGACTGGGCGTTCTGGCTCACTGTCGGGATCGCCGTCCTGACGGCGCTCAGTATCGGCACGAGCCAGGAGCAGACGGGCGGCCTGCCCCGCTGGCTGGACACGCTGCTCGCGACGCTCACCTTCGCCCTGCTCTTCGGGGTGGCGCCTGCGTGGATCCGGCTGGGCGTCCGTAGGTGGCGGTGGCGTGAACGACCGAGCCCCCCGAAGCCCCCGCCCGACGCGACGTCGCCCCCGATCCCCGCCTCGCGCCCCACTCCGTCCCCGCAGGCCGCCCCACCCCCTCGCACCGCCGCGGCCCCTCTCGCCACCCCTGCCCCTCGCCCCGCCGCGCCTCCCCGCACCGACTCGCCATCCCCTCGCACCACCCCGCCACGCCACACACCCCCACCCCCACTCTCGCCCCACGGCCCCGCCCGCCCCGAGTCCGCGTACCCGCCGTCCCCCGACCCCCTGGCCGCCGCCCGCCGCGCCTTCCCTCACCCCGTGGCCCGGACCGTGCACGAGATGCAGCGGGCGCACACCGCCAAGGACCGCCACGAGGCGCTGCTCGAAGCCGGTGAGACGCTCGCCGCCACCGTCGCCGTCACCGCGGCGGGACTGCTCACGGCGCACGGCGCCGGGGAGCGCAACCTCGCGGAGCTGCGTACGGCCCTCGCCGGCACCGGCACCACCTTCGGCACCTGGACGGTCTGGCTCCACCACCTGTGCAAGGTCGCGCGGGAGCGCACGGATGTGATTCCCGGCCTCTCGGAGGCCCTCCGGGACGACTCCCAGATGGCGGCCCGGCCGGACGACCCCGGCCTCGCCCAGTTCCTCGACCGCCTCAAGGGCGAACGCAACCGCACCTCGCACGGCGACAAGCCGCGGACCCAGGAGGAGGCCGCCCTGCGCGTCGCCGAGCATCAGCTCACCCTCGAACAGGCGCTGATATCCGCCCAGTTCCTCACCGGGCTGCCCTGGCTGCTCACCGCCTCGTGCGCCTACCAGCGCCGTACCGGCACGTTCGAGGTCGTGGCGGACCATCTGATGGGCGACCACCCGGACTTCGACCGGCTGACCTTCTCCTGCCCGGCCCCGGTCGCCGACGACACGGTGTACGTCCTCAGCCCGGCGGGCCCGGTCGCCCTGTCGCCGTTCGTCGCCAGCCTGTACTGCGCGCAGTGCGGGCGCCGCGAGATCTGCCACGCCAACAACGCGGGGCGCCGCAACCGCCCGGCGGCCTACAAGAGCTTCGGTCGCGGGCACGTCATCCCGCACCCCGAGCTGGACGAGGAGATAGCCGCCCTGCCCGGCCCGCGGCCGTCACCCCGCCCGTCGCCCCGTCCGGGCCGCCGCGACCCTTAGCTCGTAATGGGATTCATTTTCATATAGCCTCGTCCGGACCGGCACCGGCACGTCCGCGCCCGCCACCCGGCGGCGCCTCGCGTGCCCGCCGGCACACCCGCGCCCAGGAGAGGTTCCCGGACCATGGCCGTTCCCAAGCGGAAGATGTCCCGCAGCAACACCCGCCACCGCCGCGCCCAGTGGAAGGCCCGCACGCCCGCCCTGGTCCCGGTGACCGTCGACGGCTCCGTCCACCAGGTGCCGCGCCGCCTGGTGAAGGCGTACCGGCTCGGCCTGCTGCGCCCGGAGGACTGACCGCCCATGGCCCCGCCGCCCCCGGCCGGACCGCTGCCCGTCACCGTGCTCTCCGGATTCCTCGGTGCGGGCAAGACCACGCTGCTCAACCACGTCCTGCACCAGCGGGCCGGACTGCGCGTCGCCGTGATCGTCAACGACATGAGCGAGATCAGCATCGACGCCGCGCTCGTCCGCGGCGGCCGGGCCGCCCTGTCCCGTACCGAGGAACGCCTGGTCGAGATGGTCAACGGGTGCATCTGCTGCACCCTGCGCGACGACCTCCTCGAAGAGGTCGCCCGGCTGGCCCGCGAGGGCCGTTTCGACCACCTGCTCATCGAGTCCAGCGGCATCAGCGAGCCGATGCCGGTGGCCGCCACTTTCGCGTTCCCGTGCGACGACGGCGCGACGCTCAACGACCTGGCCCGGCTGGACACCATGGTCACCGTGGTCGACGCCGCGAACTTCCACGGCGAACTGGCGGACGGCGACGCCCTCGCCGAGCGCGGCCTCGCCCCGTACGAGGACGACGAGCGGACCGTCAGCGACCTGCTCGTGGACCAGGTCGAGTTCGCGGACGTCATCGTCGTCAACAAGCTCGACCTGGTGGCCGAGACGGCGGCCGCGCGCCTGCGGGCCGCCCTCGCCCGCCTGAACCCGGCGGCCCGGATCGTCACCGCCCGGCACGGCCGGGTGGCGCCCGCCGAGATCCTGGGCACCGGCCGCTTCGACCTGGAGCGCGCCCAGCAGGCACCCGGCTGGGTCAGGGAGCTCAACGGCGACCACGTACCGGAGACCGAGGAGTACGGGATCTCCAGCACGGTCTTCCGCGCGGCGCGCCCCTTCCACCCCGGCCGGCTCTGGACCTTCGTCACGGAAGGCATGGACAGCGGGGCGTACGGGGAGATCCTGCGGTCCAAGGGCTTCTTCCGCCTCGCCGGCCGGCCGCGCGTGACCGGCCTCTGGTCGCAGGCGGGCTCCGTCGCCCGCTTCGAGCCTTCGGGCACCCACGCCCTGGACGGGGCCGACCGGGGCGGGGACGGGAGCCACCCCGGTGCCGTCCGGGCCGGGGACGGCACGGACGGCCTTCCCGCGGACGTCCAGGAACTGGTCTTCATCGGAACCGGACTGCGGGCCGATGCCCTGCACGCCGCCCTCGGGGACTGCCTCGTCACGGACGCCGAGACGCGCACGGAGGCGTACGGCGCCGACCCGTTCCCGGCATGGGACACGTACGGCGTGGACGACAGCCGCGGCCACGAGGGCGAACCGGCATGGGCGGGCGGCTGACCCGACGGCGCGCCGCCGTGCTGCGCGTACTGGCCGGGTGCCAGGACTTCGTCTCGGCTCAGGAGTTGCACGTACGCCTGGACGCCGCCGGCGTACCCGTCGGCCTGTCCACCGTCTACCGGGCCCTGCACGCCCTGGAGCGGACCGGGCAGCTCGACGTCGTACGGGACGAGGCGGGCGGGCGCCTCTACCGGCCGCGGCCCGCCGACGGCCACCGCCACTACCTGATCTGCCGCCATTGCGGCCGCAGCCGCCCACTGGACTCCGACGTGGTGGAGCGCTGGGCGGAGCGGGTGGGCGCGGAGAGCGGCTTCAGCGCCGTCAAGCACACCGTGGAACTCAGCGGCGTCTGCGCCCGCTGCACCGGGGCGCGCCCGTAGCGCCGCGAAGCACGGCGCCCCGTGGCCGTGCGGCCCGTACGGCAACGCGGCTCGTACGACGATGCGCCCGGCGCCGTACGGCGGGAGACTCGTAAGAGGGAACGCGCGTCCATGGCGAGGAAGGAAAGAAGGTGCCTGCCATGACAGCCACCACCCACACACCGCACCCGCACCACACCCACGAGCACGGCAGCGGCTGCGGCCACGTCGCCGTGCCGCACGACGACCACGTGGACTACGTCCACGACGGCCATCTCCACCGCCCGCACGGCGACCACGCCGACGAGTGCGAGCCCGCCGCGCACACCGTCCACGAGGGCCACGACCACGACCACCGCCCCGGCTGCGGCCACGTCGCCGTACCGCACGGCACCCATGTCGACTTCGTCCACGACGGCCACCGGCACGCCGCGCACGAGGACCACTGGGACGACCACTGAGGCGCGACCCGCCCCGAAGAAATTCCCGCCCCACCGGCAACCCCCGTGGCTCCCGCACGTCGTGACGGGTGAGGGCGCCGTCCGGCGCCGTCCCGCCGACCGTGGAGCAGCCATCGTGAACGACTCCCGCACCTCCGCCTCGTCCGCGTCGTCCCCTTCGTCGCGCCCGCCCGCCACCTCGTACGCGCTGTCCCGCGGCGCCGGGCGCGGGGCCCGCCGCACGGTACGGAACGCCGTGGCCGCAGGGCTGCTGGTCGCTTTCGCCCTGCCCGCGCTCTCCCTGACCGGTACGGCGCACGCCGAAGAGCGGGCCCCGAAGGCGAGCGCCCCCAGCGCCGCCCCGGAGGAAGGCGGCACCGCCCCGAAGCCGGTGCCCGAAGCGACCGCCCCGTCCGCCGCGCGTCCGAGCGCCGAGCCCAGCCGCGCACCGGCCCCCGCACCGAGCGCGAGCAAGGCGCCCGGCCCGGCCTCCGGCGCTGCCGAGGCCGCCCGGCCGTCCGACGGCTCCGCCGCGAAGCCCGCCCCCGCGCCCTCGCACGCCAAGGACGAACTCGCCGAGACCGGCACCTCCACCACCACCAACGTGGCGCTGGGCGCCGGAGCCGCCCTGCTGATCGCCGGGGGCGGCGGTGCCGTGTACGCGGCCCGCCGCCGCAACAGCGCCGCCTGAGTCACCCCACACCGCTTCCGACGGCCGAGGAACCGATGGAGTTCACCGCCGCCGCGGCCCTCACCCCGGCACGGCCCGCCGTGCCGGGGCCTTGGCGTGCCCTGCGCCGGCGCCTGCTCACCCGCACCGCGGGGCGGCAGGACACGTACGGCCCGGCGCCCGCCCAGCGGCCCGCCGCCCGGACCGGCCCCGCCGCCCGCCTCCCCGGTGACGGCCCCGCCGTCCGCCTCCCCGACGAGAGCCCCAGCATCACGGACCTCTACCACGCCCACCGGCTGTCCATGGTGCGGCTGGCGGTGCTGCTGGTGGACGACCGGGCCACCGCCGAGGACGTCGTCCAGGACGCGTTCGCGGCCCTCTACAAGCGCCACGGCGAGCGCCTCGACGAGGTCGACAACGCCCTCGCGTACCTGCGCACCGCCGTCGTCAACGCGGCCCGCTCGGTGCTGCGGCGCCGGCGCACGGCCCGCGACTACACGCCCCCGCACGAGACGGACGCGCCTTCCGCCGAGGAACGCGTCGTGCTCGACGAGGAGCACCGCGAGGTCCTCGCCGCCCTCGGCCGCCTGACCGACCGCCGTCGCGAGGTCCTCGTCCTGCGGTACTGGGGCGAGCTGACCGAGGCGCAGATCGCGGCCACGCTGGGCATCAGCCGCGGCGCCGTGAAGTCGATCGCCAGCCGCGCGCTGGACTCCCTGGAGAAGATGCTGGAGGCGCGGCCATGACGCAGCACAGACCGGGCCCGGGACCCGACCACGGCCCGGAACCCGGACCCGACCACCGACCGGCCCCCGGAACCGATCCCGCTTCCGCCCCCGCACCCGCCCCCGTCTCCGCCCCCACACCCGCCCCCGCCTTCGCTCCCGTAGACCACCGGCAGCCCGGGGAAACCCTCCCCGTCGAAGCACGGCTGCGCCTCGCCCTCACGGCCCGTGCCGAGCAGATCGTCCTCCGCGACCTGCGGCCCTCCGCACCCCCGGGCCTCATCTGCGCCGCGGCCGGTTCCTGAGCCGGCGGCTGCGGCCGCGGCGCCTCGTCCTGCCGCTGACGGCGGCGGCCACGGTGGCCGCCGCCGCGGTGGGCTACCTGGTCCTGGCCCCGGACACCCCCGTACCGCCGCGTCCCGCCCCCGCGGCCACGCCCAGCCCCGTACCGACCCGTCCGGGACCGACCCGCCCAGCACCGGCCAGTCCCGGACCGGCCGCCCCCGTCCCCTCCCCGCCCTCGTCCCCCGACGACACGGCCGCCTCCGCCCCTCCGGAGCGGTCCCCCTCGTCCCGTCCCACCGCGCGGCCCGGCACGCCCGTCCCGAGTGCGGCCACCCCCGGCCCCAGCGAGAACCCCTCCCCCTCGAAGGCGCGGCGGCAAGCGTCCGCACCGCCCCCGGCCGGGGCGGACCGTTCGGCGACGGCGGTGCCCAGCGCGCCGCGGTCGGGCCGGGCGGCGGCTCCGAGCAGCGTGTCCGGCCGCTGAGGGGCACGCTTAGCACTCACCCCGGATTCCGACCGCCCGGCACGACGATCAGTACTCCGATCGTGTCGAATTCCCCCACACCCCACCCTTCACGGTTTTTGCGGAATTCGGCCTTCTTTACGCCCTGCCGCGAGCGCCCGCCCCGCCCACCGCACCCCGCCGAACGCTTATTTCCAGCCGTCCTCGGAAGCACGTCGCACCACTTTTCCCGGGCGGCGGCCGCCTTTCGGCACCACGGGCGGTCCTTTCCCCACCATGGCCGCGTGGGACGCGCGCCCCCTCCCCGGGGCCGCCCCCGCGTCGCCTCTCCCGTACCCCACTCCGGAATTGCCCCTCTTTGCCGCCTTCGCTCTCCGGCCGCATGGCTGCGCCCGGCACCGGCGGCCCGGTAGGCTTTCCGTGTGATCTTCAAGCGCATCGGAAATGGGCGGCCGTACCCGGACCACGGCCGGGAAAGCACCCGCCAGTGGGCGGATGTCGCCCCTCGCCCGGTACGCCTTGACCAGTTGGTGACGACCAAGCAGCAGCTCGACCTGGAGACGCTGCTCGCCGAGGACTCCACCTTCTACGGCGACCTCTTCGCACACGTCGTGAAGTGGCAGGGCGACCTCTACCTGGAAGACGGGCTGCACCGCGCCGTGCGCGCCGCCCTCCAGCAGCGCCAGGTGCTCCACGCCCGCGTCCTGGAACTGGGCTGACGTACCCGCCGGGGCCCCCGGCACCCCCGGCCGACGCACGGGACCGCGGGCCCCACCGCCGCCGCCCGACACGGCCCGCCACCTGATCGGCGCACGGTATTGGCCCTTTCGGGTGGGCCTCACGACGCGTATTGATCATTTGATAGGCACGGCCCCGGCCCCGCACTACGCTGCGACCATGAGCATGCTGACGCCCCCTGGCATGGGCGGTAAGAAGTACCGCATCACGGGCGACAGATATCCGCGGATGCGCCGCCCCCGTCACCGTCGGCGGATCGCCCTGGCGATCACCGCCGCCGTCTGTGCCCTGGCCCTGGCCGGCTGGGGCACGTTGCAGCTCATCGACGTCTTCGGCGGCCGCGGCGGTACGGCGCAGGCCGCGCAGGACAAGAAGAAGTGCCCCGACAAGGGCGGGGGCGGCGCGAAACCGGCCGGCGCCCTGGCCGCCGGTACGGACAAGCCGCTGCCGAAGCCCGCCGACGTCACCGTCAACGTCTTCAACGCGACCGCGCGCGGCGGACTCGCCAAGACGACCGCGGACGAGCTGAAGAAACGCGGCTTCAAGGTCGGCAAGGTGGGCAACGCCCCGCCCGCGTACGACAAGAAGATCAAGGGCACCGGCGTACTGCTGGGCGCGCGGACGACGTCCGAAGGCTCTCAGAAGGTGCTGGGCACGCAGCTCGCCGGCGCGGAGCCGAAGACCGACACCCGCAAGACGGGCGACGTCGATCTGCTCATCGGCGACACGTTCAAGGCGCTGGCCGAGCCGGCCGCGGCCCAGAAGGCGCTCTCCGCGCTGACCGCGCCACCCAGGACGGACCCGCGCTGCCGCAAGTGACCGGCCCGGGCCGAACGCCCGCCCGGGCCGTACGCTCACCGGCTTCCGAAGGCCTGTCTCCGAGAACCGGCCTCCGAAGACCGGCCTCGCGATCGTGTCTCCGCAAACCGGCCCCCTCCGGGAACCGGCCTCAGCCCGCCGTGCCGTACATCCGGTCACCCGCGTCGCCCAGCCCCGGGACGATGTAGCGGTCCGGGTCCAGGCACTCGTCCACGGCCGCCGTGACGACCGTCACCGGCGCGCCGGCCAGCTCGCGCTCCATCACCTCGACGCCCTCGGGCGCCGCCAGCAGACAGATCGCGGTGACGTCGTCCGCGCCGCGGTTGATCAGTTCCCGGATGGCCGCGACCAGCGTGCCGCCGGTGGCCAGCATCGGGTCGACCACGTACACCTGGCGGCCCGAGAGGTCGTCCGGCATCCGCGTGGCGTACGTGTGGGCCTCGTACGTCTCCTCGTTGCGGACCATGCCCATGAAGCCGACCTCGGCCGTGGGCAGCAGCCGGACCATGCCGTCCAGCATGCCCAGACCGGCGCGCAGGATCGGCACGACCAGCGGGCGGGGGTGGGACAGCCGCACTCCGGTGGTCGCCGTCACCGGGGTCTCGATGTCGACCTGCTCGGTCCGCACATCGCGGGTGGCCTCGTACGCGAGCAGGGTGACCAGCTCGTCGGCGAGGCGCCGGAAGGTCGGGGAATCGGTGCGCTTGTCGCGCAGGGTAGTGAGTTTGTGCGCCACCAGCGGGTGGTCGACGACGTGGATCCGCATGACATCGACAGTAGCCGAGGTCACGGGCGCCGGTGCCCGCCCGTCCGCGCCGCACGGCCCGGAAACCGATTCCGTCCCCGTTGGCATCGAAGCGCCGGTCAGGGGGAAAGTGGGCACAAACGCCCGGTACGCGGCACCGGTGCCGGGCACGGACCTCGTCCCAAGGCGGTGTACGGCGTGCCCGACGGGAATGGGAGCGGTAACGGAACCGGGGCCGGACGCGGTACCGGACGCGCCGGCAGCGACGGGCGCGGCGGCACATCCGCGAGCCGGCGGCGCACCGGCAGGGGCGCCGCCACCAGGCCCGTACGACCGTCCCGAGAGCCCCCAGAGCTCCGCGAAACCCGGGAAACCCGGGAAACAACGCCCCAAGCCCCGAACCAAGCCCCACCTACGACGTCACCCCCGACGGCACCCCCGTCCCCGGAACGCCAACCACCCCCACCCCTACCTCCCGCCCCCTCCTCCGCCCCTCCCGACGACGGCGCCACCGGCGAGGAGAACGACGCGGCGCGCCGACGGCGACGCGCCCAGTTCCTGCGCGAACTCCACGAGGCCAAGGAACTGCGCGACCGCGTCCAGCCGCGCCGCGCCCGGGCGGCACGGATGCGGCAGGCCATGAGAATGCGCACGTTCCGCTGGTAGCCGAACGTCACTTTTGCCCCATCAGAACCTCGCGCCCCACAAGACGTGAGCCACATCTCTCATAACGCCCGCACGACGCAACGCCGAAGACCCCGCGCAATCGCGTTGTTTCTGCCACGATTCCGATGGGCGGGGACCTGCGGCGCCGAGGCGCCGCCCCGTCCGGCCCGGCACGCCTATGACCAGTGGGAGAGTCACGGTGTACTTCGCCGCACTGCTCGCGCGCACCGAAGACGGGTGGGAAGCGAGCGACACGGAGCTCGACGATGTGGAGACCCTGACCGATCTGGCCGACCTGGCCCGTGAGGCCGCGGTCGACGACGACACGGTGGTGGCATACATCGAGCAGGAAGGCACGTGGTTCGGCGTCGTCCGTGTGGACGGCGAGGACGATCCACGGATCTTCATCTCGAACGCCGCCGCCGCGGCCCGCAGCTCGTACGGTGCGATGCTCACCGACGAACTGCTCGGCCGCGACGAGGACGGCACCGACGACCTCGACAGCCTCGACAGCCTCGACCTGGACGGTACGGAGGACGGCGAACCCGACCCGGCGGAGGTCACGGGCGAGGGCGAGGGGACGGCGGCGGCTTCCGGCGCCCCCGCGCCACCGCCGGGACCGCTCGGCGATCCGGGCCTGCTGACCGACCTGGGCATCGGTGACAAGGAGCTGCTCGCGCTCGACACCGACGCGCTGTCCGAGATCGCCGACGCCCTCGGCTGCACGGAGGTCCTGGAGGCCGTGAGGTAACCCCCGTCACGGACACTGGGAGGCATGACCGCCTCCTTGCCCGACCCCCACACCCCGGCGCCCGACCCGCTGCGCGATCCCTGGACCGCGGCGATGCGACGGGCGCTGGACGAGGCTGCCCGTGCCCCCGGGACCGGTGACGTCCCGGTGGGCGCCGTCGTGCTGTCCCCCGACGGCACGGTCATCGGCACCGGCCGCAACGAACGCGAGGCCACCGGCGACCCCACCGCGCACGCCGAGGTCCTCGCCATCCGCGAGGCGGCCCGCACCCTGCGCGGCACCCCCGCCGACGGCGAGCGACCGGCCGGCGACTGGCGGCTGACCGGCTGCACCCTCGTCGTCACCCTGGAACCGTGCACGATGTGCGCGGGCGCCATCGTCCTGTCCCGCCTGGACCGCGTCGTCTACGGAGCGGCCGACGAGAAGGCGGGCGCCGCCGGCTCCCTCTGGGACGTCGTACGCGACCGCCGCCTCAACCACCGCCCCGAAGTGATCACCGACGTCCTGGCCACCCCCTGCGCCGACCTCCTGACCACCTTCTTCCGCTCCCGCTGACCCCCACCCACCCCCACCGCCGGACACCGATTTCGGCGTACGGCCCCCGTGGGCTAGAGTTCCTCTCGGTAGCGTGTCCGAGCGGCCGAAGGAGCGCGCCTCGAAAGCGCGTGAGGGGGCAACTCCTCCGTGGGTTCAAATCCCACCGCTACCGCTTGTAACACCCCTCTGACCTGCGGAGACGCGGTCGGGGGGTGTTTTGCGTGGTGCAGGCGAGCCCCCTCCGCCACCAACTGATGCCCCTCTGCCATGGGCACAAGCCGTAGGGCACAGTGCGCCCATTACACAAATGCGCCCAGGGCGGTGTACCGACCTGTACCGACCACGGTGCTGCCGGGAAGAGGCCAGATCAGCCGCAAGAGCGAGCGAGTGCCTGCGCTTCCGCTGTGACGATGACCGTTGACATCGGCAAATCATTCCATTTCAGCTTTGACTGAACGGAACCGACACACCATCCGAACGTCAGTGCAATCGGCGATGGACGTGTCGACCCGATCGGCCCGCCGGGCTTTCACTCGGACGCCTGAGTGGAAGGCCGAGCCCTACCCCGCGGTCCTCGTTCGTGGGCACCGATCGCGCCCCCACCTGCTGATGGCCGGCAGAAGCTGCATCGCAGACAGCGGAATCAAGAAGAAAAATGTAAGCGGCAACGACCTCATGACGACAAGGCGTGGGCCAGTCCGGGAGAGGTTGCCCCATGGGCGTGCCATACCTGTATACGGCAACGGCGATCGCTCACACCTGCCTCCAGCCGCCCCCAAGCCCCGCGCCACGACTTCCACCATCTCGGATTCCTGCGCGCGACCTGCTCGCGACCGCCTGCCCGCGAGAAGCCGTCCAGCATCGCCCCTCAAAGCAGTATCAAGCAGGACGCACCAGCCCTCACACCCTTTTCTCTGCAGCGCTACCCCAGCTCGCATTTGTGGTCGGATCAGACGTGGGGTTGTTCGATACAAACTGCGCATCCGAATAATTCCGGCCCGACTGCCGGGCGGGCGGAACAGTTGCCCATTGAGCGACCTGGACCAGGCCTGCAACGACTTTCAAGAACACTGGAAGTACGGCTCCGAGCAGATTGCAGAGCAGACCAAGGAACTCACCGACTCCGTCAGCAAGACCAAGGAGAATTACGAAGAGGTCGAACAGGCCCTGGAGGAGGCTTTCAAGGTAGCCGCAGGCAAGGCAGGATGAAATGACGCAGCCGTACCCCAACCTAGGCTTTAATCCCGCTCCCGGAGACATTGCCGCCGTCTCGGACCTGAAGGCGAAGCTGACCTCCTTGGCGGAAACTTTGGCACAGGCACACCGATTGGTGCAGCAGTTGCAGTCCGGCAGTTCGTGGGAGGGCGACGCCGCTGTTGCATTTCGCGAGGAACTGGACGGCGTGCTTCCGGACAACCTCACGAAAGCCCATACATCCCTGCTGAAAGCTGCGGATGCCCTGGATGACTGGAGCCGGGCCTTGCTTGGCTACCAAGGCGATGCGAAGAAGCTGGATACTGAAGCCAAAGCCGCGCACGACAAGCTCGACATGGCCAAGGAGCTGGAGGAGAACGCCAGTAACAACCCGGACCTGAAGCTGGCCCACCAGACATTCGATGACGCGGCATCCCTGCAGAACGCGCAAGCCCGGCTGGACAAGGCCACAACGGCCCTCAACGACGCGCGTGGCTCCGTCACCGATGCGCAGGATCTTCTCTCGTCCATCAAGCGGCGAGCCCACGATTTGGAGAGCGAACACGCGTCCACAGCGCGGGGCAAGGCCAGCTCGATCCGTGACGCGACAGACAAACTGGCGCCCAAGGAGCCCGGCTGGTTCGCCAAGGCCATGGACTGGCTGGACGACAACCTCACCGATGTGCTGGGCACGGTCGCTGCGATCGCAGGCCTCCTCGCATTGATCTTGAGTGGTCCCATAGGCGTGGCGTTTCTCCTGGTTGCCGCCACAGCGAGCGCAGCCACTCTGGCTTCCCGTCTGTCGGACCCCGCCGTCAGAGCTTCGCTCAAGGATGGCTTCACCAAGGGCGAGTTCGACGCTGACTTCTGGAGCAACGCGGTAGGGGTGGCCGGGGACACACTGGGCATGGTGCCTGGAGTCGGCGCCGTGGCACGTGGCATCAACGGAGCAGTTCGCTCGGCCGGTGCTGCAACTGAGGCTTTGCCCCTCACCGACCACTTGGCGAGCGCGGGAAGCAAGACGTGGTTGGCCGCGAACCGGATCGCTGGGGCCGAAAACCCTCTGACGACTTGGATGGTCAGGGGTGCCGCAAACCCGGAGCGGGCCGGGCGGATGATCGATCTCGGCATCGCCGGTGCCGGGGCCGCCACCGGCACGTACGGCACGGCCAAGGACCTGATCGACGCTTTGGACGACGACACGGCCAACAACGTGGGCACCGGCATGGACGGCGCCCGCGCCGGCAGTTTCGACGGTGCCGGTCACGGCGCTACGGCCCTGAAAACCCTGAAGGTGCTTCTCGATGTCGGCCACTGAGGGAAACCTGAATGAGTTCGCCATCGATGGATCGGCGATGAGTGCCGAATGTGACATCTGGTTCGCCCTGCCGCCTGGGTTCGTCGAGGTACCGCTGGTCCCCGGTGCCGACGCAACGGCGGACGAATGGGAGTTGCTCTCTACCCTCGTACCGGAGGAACAGTACGGGGCGTTCCGCGAACGTATGCAAGAAGCGCGAGCCATGGGGGTTCTGCTGGCGCGTAGCGGCGCTGTCCATCTCTCCATAGGGGTGCACCACGACGAGTCGGACGGTGTTGTGCACTCTGTGTTTCTGATCAAGTGGCAGGAGTTGCCGTGGACCCCACCGAAGCTCGCGGCGGCGAAGGCTGCGCTGGCATCCGGCGGGGCTCGCAGCGCCGACCTTGTCGATCTGCCCTGCGGTCCGGCAGCTGTGGCGGAGAGTCTGGACCATCGCGAGGGCCAAGAGGTCTTTCAGATGACCGCCTACCTGCCGCATCCCGAAGGTCGCCGCGTCGCTGTGCTGGCGCTGAGCACAACGGCCGAGTCCGGCCACGAACACTACCGCGATGTGTTCCACGGCATCATCGGCATGGTGAGCTTCGACAATCCTCTTCCGTCACACCTGCGCGAGCAGATGCCGGAGGCCCGGGAAGTTGCCGCTGCGCGAGACGCATTCGGCTGACGAGAAACTTGTGAGGGCGGAGATGCCGTCTCCGGTGCACTACAAGACAGCTTGGGAAGACCCGGCTACCCGCCGGGCGTGGCGCCGTACCGCGGTGTTCCGGTGTACTGCTCTGCTGGCCTGGCTGCTGGGCTTTTTCGCTTGGCTTTTCGCCGTCGTCATGACGCCGGCCTGGTTGCTGATGCTGTGGCTGCCGGCGCTGTGCGTCGGCATTTGGTACGCCCTGCTCGCGGTGATCGCGACGACCTCTCTGACGCGAACACGTCGGGTGCTGCGCGTCTATCCGTGGCAGGTGGACATCGCCGAGGCCAAGCCGAAGAAGAACGGCAGTACACAGTTCGTCGCGCCGGATCCGGAACGACCGGAGAAAGCCGTGAGCCTCGGCTATGGCGGCCTGATCGGGACGAGGTGGCACTTCTGGGTCCGCGCGGTGAAGGACGGGCGGGTTGCCGAAACCTGGTTCGCGGGCGACCCCAGATACCTGGGCGTCGTCGCCGTCCCTGGGCCACGGCACCTCTTGTGGGTCGCCCAGCGGGAGGCGACGGACTCCCGGATGTCGCCCCGCAAGAAGGGCGTCAGTCCTGGGGCACGAGCGCTTGCGCGTGCCGCCGGAGCGCGGGTCGGGATGAACTGATCACCCTTCGTCCAGCTCTTGGGAAAAGTCGCACGCGAGAAGCGTCACCCCGTCGGGTTCAAATCCCACCGCTACCGCTTGTACACCCCTCTGATCTGCGGAAACGCGGTCATGGGGGGTGCTGTGTAGGGCACGTGTACCGCCGCTACCGGCGCCAACCGCTGGAGCAGCCGCAAACCGACCGGGTGTCCGGCATACCCAACAGCTCCCTGCCCCGTGAAGGCTTCCAGGCCAGTTCCTGGGCCAGTTCTCGAATCGCGAGCCCCGTATCGGATGCGGCAAGTTCGAATGCCCGTTGCAGCATCACCGGCTGCTCGCCCGGATAACCCGTACGGACTCCGGCGCGAAACCGGCCTGCACATGGGTGCGTGGAGGGCAATGCTGGGGAAATCGACGCGGTGCAAGACGCCCGGGTTGCTCAGTGCCCGCACGTGGCTCGGTGTGCAGTCGGTGGTGCCCCGTCCACCCGGGGTGGAGACGTTTGTCAACCCACCGCTCAACCCACGGGCTGACGATCGGCGGCCACGTCCGCAGCAGTCTTACTGCCATGAACATCGCCGATTACATCGTCAACGGGATTCTCATCCTGCTCGTCCTGCGCCAGATACGCGAGGGCCGGTTGAGCCTGTTCAACCTGGTGCTTCCCGTCGTCCTGGTCGTCGGTGTCGCCGTGTACTACCTGCGGTCGGTGCCGACGTCCGGAAACGACCTCGTCCTTGAAATGGCGTTGGCCGGCTCGGGAGCTGTGCTCGGAGTGCTGTGCGGGGTCGCCACGCGCCTGCGGCGCAAGCCCGACGGCGTCTACGTCAAGGCGGGGCTCGCCGCCGCTGCCTTGTGGGTCTTCGGTATGGCCTTGCGGATGTGCTTCGCCTTCGCCGCCGATCACGGGGCCGGAGACGCCATCGCCGACTTCAGCCGCAGCACCGACATTTCCGGGGCCCAGGCATGGGTGGCGGCCTTCGTCCTGATGGCACTGGCCCAGGCGGTCGCCCGGCTGGCCGTGATCCGCTACCGGGCCTACCGGCTGTCCTCTTCGCTGCCTGCCGCGCGCCAGGCAGCGGCGTGACCGCCGCCCGGCGGCAGCTGGGCCCGGTCTCCCCGTCACCTGCTCCTTCTATGCTGTACGGCATGAGCTCAACGCCGCCCGGCGGTCGTGAGGGAGACAGTCCCAGAGTGGCGGCGGCCCGGTCGCGTGCGGCCGTACGTGCCACGCGTCAGGGTGCGCGGATGCACCTGATGCTGTGGGGAGTCCTGGTCCTCACCATCGCCTCGGTCCTCCAGAGCCGGCCGCACCCGGGGACGTCCGGCGCACCCCTCGTCATCAGCCTGGCGCTGGCCGGATGCGTACTGTCGCTGATCTTCTCGGCCCTGACCCGCGACACCGGGAAGTCGGAGGCGGCCACTGCCGGGCTGCCGCTGATCCTGGGCGTGAGCGGCAACGTGCTGGCGGCGTTCCAGCCGGCGTCCCTGGCCGTGGTGCCGGCCTCCACGGCCGTGGCGATGCTCTTCGCGCGCTTGCGGCCGCGCCTCGCCCTTCTGCTCGCCACACCCCTGACCGTGGCGATCGCGGCCATCACCGCCTACGTCGGCCCGCCCGGCGACGCGTTCCAGGCAGCGGTGGCCGGTGTGCTGCTGTGCGTGGTGCTCGGTGCCGTCTGCCTCTTCGCCCGTCAGGCCCGGCTGCGTCACGACTACACCGAACTGCTGCTTGCCGAACTCGACGACTCCCGTGAGGCGCAGGCGCGTGCCGCCGCCGTCGCTGAACGCAGCCGGATCGCCCGCGACCTGCACGACATCCTGGCGCAGTCCCTGTCCGCGCTCGCCGTGCAGTTGGAGGGCGCCCGCAAGCTCGCCGAACGCGACCACGTCGCCCCGGCGCTGCACCAGCTGATCGTACGCAGCGGTGAACTGACCCGGGAGGGCCTCTCCGACGCGCGCAGGGCCGTCGCCGCCTTGCGCGGGGACGACGTGCCCATGGCCGACCAGCTCACTTCCCTGGTCGACCGCTGCCGCCGCGACCTCGCACTGCCCATCACGATGTCGGTGACCGGGCAGCCCCGGGCGCTCGCGCCGGAGGCGCACCTCGCGTTCTACAGAGGAGCCCAGGAGGCGCTCACCAACGCCGCCCGATACGCCGGTTCACCGACCACCGTGGCGCTGCGCTACACACCGCACGCCACCGTACTGACCGTCTCGGATCAGGGCCGGACCGCCGACGAGGACGACGTCGCGGGCGGCGTGGCCACGGGCTCCGGCACGTCCCCAGCCAAGTGGACGGGCGGCGGGAACGGACTGCGGGGCATGCGCGAACGTATCGAACGGGTCGGCGGCAGCACCCACGCCGGACCCGCCGGACAGGGGTGGACTGTGGAAATGGAAGTACCGGCATGAGCGAATTCGAGGCCCCCATCACCGTGCTGGTCGCCGATGACCAACGGGTGACCCGCGAGGGCCTGATGCTGCTGATCGGCCTGAACGCGGGCATGGAGGTCGTGGGCGGTGCGGCCGACGGTGCGGAGGCGGTGGCGCTGGCCCATGAGCACCGGCCGGACGTCGTACTGATGGACCTGTCCATGCCCGGAACGGACGGCATCACCGCAACCCGGACGCTCCGCGAGCAGGCCCCGGGGATCGCCGTGCTGGTGCTGACGACCTACGCGGACGACGCGTCGGTCTTCCCCGCACTGCAGGCGGGGGCGAAGGGGTACCTCACCAAGGACGTGGGCGCGGACGAGATCGAACGGGCGATCAAAGCCGTCCATGGCGGGCAGGTGTGGATGGACCCGGTCGTACAGGAGCGGCTGGTCGCGGCGGTCACCTCGGGCATGACACCCCGGCCCGCGGCGGTCGCGGACGGCACCGCGCCGCTCCCCCGGCCGCCACGCCCGAAGCGGGACAGCCGGCGTGGCACACCCCCGCCCCGCTGCCCGAGCGTCTGACCGCACGTGAAGCGGAAGTCCTGGCACTGATCGCACAAGGACTGACCAACGCCGAGATCAGCGCACACCTCTTCCTCGGCCGCGCCACGGTCAAGACGCACATCAACCGCATCTTCGCGAAGACCGGCGTACGCGATCGCGCGCAGGCCGTCCGCTATGCCTATCGCGCCGGACTGGCCGACTGATCCTCGTCCTCGGCGCGTTGTTGCGCCTGGGGCGCTTGTGTTGCCCGCGCACCACGGAACGCGGTCCAGCAGGATCATGTGAGGTCCAGCAGCACCGAATCGGCGCCTTTTGCGGGTGCCCGGGCAGGGACGCGCATCCCGGGCAGGCTCCCCGCCCCCTTACAGCCGTGCCGACGCGGGCAAGGTGAGGATTTCGGCGCCGTCGTCGGTGATGGCGATGGTGTGCTCGCTGTGCGCGGTCCGGCAGCCCGTCGCGCTGCGCAGGGTCCAGCCGTCGGGGTCGGTGACGAGGGTGGCCGTGTCGGTCATGACCCACGGTTCCAGGGCGAGCAGGAGTCCGGGGCGCAGCTTGTAGCCGCGGCCGGGTCGTCCGGTGTTCGCGACGTGGGGGTCCTGGTGCATGGTCGAGCCGATGCCGTGGCCGCCGAACTCGGTGTTGATCGGGTAGCCCGCCTCGCCGAGGACCGTGCCGATGGCGTGGGAGAGGTCGCCGATCCGTGCCCCGGGCCTGGCGGCGGCGATTCCGGCGGCGAGAGCGCGTTCGGTCGTCTCGATCAGCGCGACGCTCTCCGCCGGCCTGGCCTTGCCCACCAGGAAGCTGATCGCGGCGTCCGCGGCCACCCCGCCCTTGGACACGGCGAGGTCGAGAGTCAGCAGGTCGCCGTCGGCGAGCGTGTAGGGGCGCGGCCGTCCGTGGAGCACCGCGTCGTTGACGGCCGTGCATATGTAGTGGCCGAACGGGCCGCGCCCGAAGGAGGGCGCGTAGTCGACGTAGCAGGACTGCGCCCCCGCCTCGGTGATCATCTCCTTGGCCCACTGGTCGATGTCCAGCAGGTTCGTCCCGACCGTGCTGCGCTGCTTCAGCGTGTGCAGGATCTCTCCGACCAGGGCGCCGGCGCCTCGCGCCCGCTCAAGACGGGCGGAGTTCAGGATCTCGATCATGGGGGGCCTCTCAGGTGCTTCCAATAACTATACCGGTATGACTGTACCGGTATTAAAATGGGGCCATGGTCAGGTTGCCGCTCACCCCCGCCGAGGTAGCCCGCGGAGAGCGCCTCGGCGCTCTGCTCCGCCGAGCCCGGGGCTGCCGCTCGATGCTGGATGTGGCGCTCGCGGCGCACATCTCGCCGGAGACCCTGAGGAAGATCGAATCCGGCCGGGTGGCCACCCCCGCCTTCCCCACCATCGCGGCGATCGCCGACACCCTCGGCCTGTCTCTCGACACCGTCTGGGCCGAGATGTGCCGGGCGGAAGGGGTTGTGGAAGGGGCTGTGGGAGGGTCCGTGGAAGGGCCTGTGGAAAGGGCTGTGGGAGGGCCCGTAGGAGGAGCTGTGGGAGGGACCGTCGAGGAACAGGCGGTTCGGCCTGTCACGCGGCATCCGTCGCTGGCTTCGTGACGCCGTGCGCGGGGAATCGGTGGATGCACCGACCGTGACGAGGAACGTGCGGGGGCGGATACGGGGGCAGACGCGGGGCGAGGCAGAGATGACGTCGCCGGTGCGGGCTGCTGGTGCCGTCAACCCTGGAGCACGCGCCCTGGCACGCGCCGCCGGAGCGCGGGTCGGGGCGGACTGATCACGGCGTACGCGTCCGCTCGAGCCGTCAGCGGACCGGCCCGGATGGCGGGGCGCTGACTTCCTGGGTGCCGAGGACGGTGAGCAGGTCGAAGAGGCCCGCGCTCTCGGTGCCGGCCGCGGGGGTGAACCACAGGAGGCGCTGTCGGCCGTCCTCGCTGAACAGGTTGAGGCAGTTGACCTCGATCAGCCCGAGCGCGGGGTGGTTGACGCGCTTGCGGTCGTCGCGCCGGAACGCCACGTCGTGGTCGGCCCACAGGGCGGCGAATTCGGGGGAGGCGGCCAGCAGCGAGCTGATCATCGAGCGGGCTCCGGTGTCCTTGGCGTCGCGCCGGGCGGCGGCTGCCCGCAGGTCGGCGACGAAGGCCCGGGACTGGCCCGGGTGGTCGGCCTCGGGGTACAGCCGCCGGGCGTCCGGTTCGGTGAACCACCGGTGGACGAAGCCGGCCCGGCCGCCCCGCAGGCCGGAGTGGTCCCCAAGCAGCGCCACCGCCGGCGGGTTCTGTACGAGGGTGACGTGCAGGTCGGTGATGACCTGAGCGGGTGTCGTCGTCAGGCGGGAGAGCAGATCGAGCATGCCGGGGTGGACGTGTGAGGCCGGTCCCCCTGTGCGGGCACCGGGCGGTCGGCCAGGCGGTAGAGGTAGTCGCGCTCGTCGGCGGTCAGGCGCAGGGCCCTGGCCAGCGCGGCGATCATCTGCTCGGAGGGCTGGGAACCGGCGCCGCGTTCGAGTTCGTTGTAGTAGTCCACCGACGCGCCGGCGAGCTGGGCGACCTCGTCGCGGCGCAGCCCGGGCACCCGGCGGCGGGGCCCGTGGGGAAGTCCCACGTCGGCCGGGCGGACGCGGGCACGGCGCGAGCGCAGGAAAGTCCCCAGCTCGGTGTGTTGCGCAGACCTCTTGCCTGACATTGTGCGCGTGGCCGGGCCACCGGCACAGGGGATGACATTCCCTGGTTCCGCCGCCCGGCGCCGCGCATCGTGGCAGGCATGACTGCGCATCACCCTCCTTCCGGCCCCCTGACCAGCCCCGACCCCACCCGCGCCGCTACCGCGGTGGCCGGGCGGGTCGCCGTCGTCACCGGCGGATCACGCGGCATCGGCCGGGCGGTCTGCCTCCGGCTCGCCCAGGACGGTCTGACCGTCGTGGTGAACTACGCCCGCGACGCGGCAGCCGCCGAGGAGACGGTGGCGGCGGTCGACGCAGTCGGCGGGCGGGCGCTCTGTGTACGGACGGACGTGGCGGACGAGGACGCGGTCGCCGTCCTGTTCGACCGGGCCGAGCGGGAGTTCGGCGGCGTGGACGTCGTGGTGAACTGTGCGGGGCGGCTCGCGCTGTCGCCGGTCGCCGATCGCCGATCTGGATCTGGCGGTGCTCGACGCCGCACACCGCACCAACATCCGAGGCGCCTTCGTCGTCGCTCAGCAGGCCGCCTGCCGACTGCGCGCGGGCGGCGCCTTCGTGGCGTTCTCGACCTCCGTGGTCGGTACCCGGTTCCCCGCCTACGGTGCGTACGCGGCGAGCAAAGCGGCGGTCGAGTCGCTCACGCTGATCCTCGCCCGCGAGCTGCGCGGGCGGGACATCACCGTCAACACCGTCGCCCCCGGGCCGACGGCCACGGACCTGTTCCTCGAAGGCAAGACACCCGAGCAGACCACCCAACTCGCCCTGGCCCCGCCCCTGGAGCGCCTGGACACCCCGAGGACATCGCCCAGGTGGTCGCCTTCCTCACCAGCCGGCGGGGCACTGGGTGAACGGCCAAGTTCTGCGGGTCAACGGGGGGTGGTGTGAGCACGCAACCGGACGACGTGGTGCTCACCGGCGCTTACAGCGGCTTCGGGAACCTCACCACACGGGCAGAAGGAGCGCGGCGTACAGACCGCCGGCGTAGAGATGGACGTCCAGGGGCAGGAGTCGATCGACGCGTCCATCGATCACGTGCTGACGGAGCAAGGGTCTCGTCGACGTGGTGGTACACCATCCCGACCAGGTGGTCCTCGGGTCGGCCGAGTCGTTCACCGTCGCTCAGTTCGCGGAGGTCCACGACGTCAACGTGCTGTCCACGCATCGGGGGAACCGTGCCGTGCTGCCGGTCATGCGCCGACAGCGACGAGATGCACGTCGATCCCAGCCGCGACGGCAGCGTAGTGGTCATGGCCGTGTACGACCGGGGCTGCACGGAGTTCTTCCACGGCATCGGCACCACCGGACTGCTGACTTCCCACGCCAGCCTCTGACCACGCCGTGACCGCCGGGAACCAGCCCCGCGGCTACTCGTTCGCGAACACGCACTCGCACTTCCGCACCACGGAAGAGACCCACTCGAGGAGAAACATCCATGCCTTTCGCCCACTTCAAGGTCCCCGCGGGCACCGTCACCACCGAGGACAAGAAGAAGATCGTGGAGCGCACCACCGACCTGTACGCGGACATCTACGGCGAGCGGGCCCGCCCCACCACCGTCGTACTGATCGACGAGGTCGCCGACGGCGGCTGGGGTGTCGTCGGCAACGTCCTGACCGCCGCCATGCTGAACGGTGACGCCTGACCTCCAGCTCTGCATGGCCCTGGCACCGACGCAGAGGTAACCGCCGCACGCCGACCGCGGTGTTGCACGTGAAACACCGAGCACGGTCCAACCGGACCACACAGGGCTCGCAGCATCGAATCAAAAGGCTCTGACGGGCTCTCCGGGAGCCACGGGCGAGAAGCACCGGTGGCAGGTTCGCACTCTCTTCCCTGCCGCCCCAACACCCCTCTGATCTGCGGAAACGCGACCGGAGGGGTGTTTGCTCGGTGTACGTGCAGCACGGTGACGTCTGCTGAGCGCCCGGCACACCGTTCCCCGAGACCAAAGCCCCCACATCGACACCCTGCCGACCGTCCCCACCGGCGAAGGCGGGCGGTCAAGGGACAGGGGAAGGGCCTGTCGACAGCAGGTGCCGCCCTGGCCTCCCCACCCCGGGGGCACTCCGCACACATGCCAAAACGCGCACGCATCAGCCTGACCCTATGTGAACACCTGTACCAATCAGGTAATGTGCCCGCCTGTTGTCCCAGATGCAGCATGAAGTCCTGAATCCACTGCCACTTCCACGATTCGCATGGTTTCACGCGCGTCTGGATAGAAATAGCACGCATGTGAAGGATGTACGTCTTGCCGACATCGTTGTGGAGCAGACGCCGCTTACTCACCACGCTCGCCGGAGCAGCTGCGGCCCCGACCCTGCCGTCCATCGTCACCCTGACCGCCACTCCTGCCCACGCTGCGGGTTCCGACAGTGGTGAGACGGGCGACGTCCTGCCCCACACCGAACGCGGCCAGGTCGTGTGGGCTTACAAGTCCGGGGGCCGGGCGGTCCGTGAGGCGGCTGCCGCCGCTCTGGTCGGCAGCCCGGCCGCCGTGACCGCCTTCCTCGCCCGCGGACTGCCCTTCGCCAAGGCAGAAGACAATCGCTTCGCGATCCTCACCGGCATGGCCCAGGGGGCGTGGCCGTCAGCGAGTCCGCCGGCGCGGCACTGAGCGCCGGAGACGACGCAGTCGCCGCTTACCTGCGTGACGGATACAAGAAACCCGTCGAAGAGGATCTGCGGGTGGCGGTGTTCACCGTCATGAACAACAGCGGCGCCGCCGTGAAACGGGAGGCCGCCAAGGCGCTGGAGCAGGGCACCCGGCCAGCCTTGAAGAAGTTCCTGGACCAGGCCCAGTACACCGCACAGCAGGAGGACGAGCGGGTGGAGGTCTTCTCCATCCTCAACACCGCCTCGCCCGAGGTGAAGAAGTACGCACAACGCGCCTTGGACGACGGGTCGCCCGACGCGATTCACCAGTTCCTCGTCTCAGGCCAGCACATCGCCCGCGCTCGCGACGAAGAAGCGGCGACGATCGACCAGTTGGTCGACATCGCGCAGCGAGAGGGCCGGCAGGCCAAGTTGCAGACGGAAAAAGCCGTCACGGCCTCCGAACGCGCGCAGAAGGCCGCCACCAAGGCCAAGGACTCCGCGCTCCTGGCGGCGGAGCAGGCGAAGGCCGCCCAGCAGGACGTACGCAAATCGGCTCAGGCGGCGGACAACGCAGCCAGGGCCGCCGACGGGGCCGCAGATGCCGCTGTCGCCGCCATCGCAGCCTCGCGCACCGCCCAATCCGCTTCCCACCGCGCCGCCCAGGCCGCCCAAGCAGCCGCTGCCGCCGCGGCGATGGCTGGACACGCCGCTTCCCGTGCCTACAGCGCCGCCATAGCCGCTTCCAAGGACGCGTCCAAGGCGTCCGCCGCTCGGGCGGCGGCCCAGAGTGCACGGAACGCCGCTGCCCGCGCGCGTACTGCGGCCCAAGCAGCCGATCAGGCAACCATCGCCTCCCGGCAGGCCGCTGCGGCCGGTTCCTCCGCCGCGGGTGCAGCCAGGAACGCCGCCGCGGCCGCTCGTGCCTCTGCCGAATCCGCCGCGGCCGCCGGCGCTGCCCAGTCCCAGGCGGCCAAGGCGAGGCAGGCGGCCGCCGAGGCCGACGCCGCCGCCGCACGGGCCTCTCGGGCCGCCGGTACGGCCCGTACCTTGGCGAACGAGGCAGCCGAGGCCGCCCGTGTGGCCCGCGACGCCGCCAACAGCGCTGCTGATCACGCCGACAAGGCCGCGGACGCGGCGGACGAGGCGGCGAAGAACGCGGGTAAGGCAGTGGAGTACGCCAAGCGGTCCACCACCTACGCCGAAGCGGCGGTGACAGCAGCCACCACCGCCGCCGACGCGGTCAAGAAGGCCCAGCAGGTGGAGAAGGCGGCACGCGAGGCGGAAGCCGCCCGTATCGCCGCGGACACCGAGCTCGGCGTGGCGGAGGCCCGCCTCAGGGCGAAGGCCGAGGTCGACGATGCCGCCCGCGCCGACAAGGAGCGTACGCAGGCGGACAGGACCGCGAAGAGGATCACGGACGTGATCACTGCCGCCGAGACTGCGCTGCGAGCCGGGGACACGGCCAAGGCCGTCGCGGCCGGCCGGCAGGCCGCGGTCGAACTGCTCGACTCGACCGGCACGTGGACCAGGGAAGCCGCGGAGTTCGCGCTCGCCGGCACCGATCAGGACGTGGTCAACTGGATCGACACCGACCGTCTGCTCGCCCAGCAGCAGGACGACCGCGAAAGCGTCCTGGCGATCGCCAGGTCGGCCACGGCCGCAGTCGCCGACGCGGCCCACAAGGCGCTGGACAGCGACGCCCCTGACGCGGTCCGCAGCTTCCTTGAGCACGGAGTCGTCGAAGCGGCGGCCACGGACAACCGCATCACCGTGTTCAGAATCCTCGACGAGAACCCGGGCAAGGCGGTCAAGGCCAAAGCCGAGGCGGCACTGAGAGACGGGAGCGCCGGGGCACTGCACCGGTTCGTCACCGCGGAACTGGCGGAAGCGGTGAAGGAGGACGACCGGGTCGAGGTCTTCAGCCTCCTCAACTCGGGCGGCGCCTACCTGCAGTCGGCGGCGAAAATCGTTCTGGAGGGCTCCGCCCGTATGCGGCGTGGCTTCGTCAGCCACGACCGATTCATCGTCGCACGGATCGATCAGGACCAGGCGACCCACGTCTCCGCCGTCCGGGCCTCCATCGCCCTCGCCGCCAGGGTCGCCGCGCAGGCACTGGAGAACGCCGCCCGGGCGTCCAAGGCGGCAGCGGAAGCCCGTGACGCGGCCAAGGAAGCGTCCGACTGGGCAGCAAAGGCGAACACCTACGCCGCGGATGCCACAGCCTCGGCGAAAGAGGCGAGGACCCATGCGGACGCCGCTGACAGGTCGGCGGCCGCCGCGGCCCGGTCGGCCAAGGACGCGAGCAAGGCCGCGGCCACGGCGCGCGTGGCGGCCCGGGCAGCGAACTATTCGATGCGGCAGGCGTCGGCATCCGCTCAGCAGGCGGTGGCGTCCGCGTGGCGAGCGCAGGCGTCCGCTTCCCAGGCCCAGGCTGCCGCGTTCCAGGCCGGCAGGGATGCCAAGGCAGCTGCTGCCGCCGCCGACGAGGCTCACAAGATCGAGTTTGCGAAGCGGAGGGCCGAGGTCGAGGCCGCGGCGAAGAAGGCGGCCGAGAAAGCGAAAGAGCACCAGGCGAACGGGACGCACCCCTCCCAGAACGCCGACAATGACAAGCCCTGGTATGTGGACTGGGGTGTGTGGCCCGAGGACATATCCAGCGTCAAGGACTGGGCGCAGGTCACCGGGCATTGGAGCACGATCGCCGGTTCGGCCGGGGCCGTACTCGGGGCCGGCGCGATGTTCTACCCGCCCCTCGCGATAGCCGCTGGTGCGGCCGGCATGGTGTCCTGGGGGCTGCAAGGGACGAGCGCCCTGCTGAACGTCATAGAGTACGGGTGGGACAGCAAGGAATTTCATTCGGCACTCGGCATGTTCGCGGTCGGCGGCATCTTCATGGGCACCGGAAAGCTGCTCAGTAAGTTCGGCCTGGCTGAAGGTTTCGGCCCCCAGGTCCAAGGTATCGGTGAGGACATAGCGAACTTCGCACACGATGCGACGACCACGGTGGTCGGCTGGCTCACCTGGTAGCTGCTGCGCGAGTGAGGCGAGTCGTGTTCTCGCCTCACTCCGGGCGGAAGGAAAGGAGTGGCACGAGAGCACACAGCCATCCGCTCTCTTGCCTTCATACTGACGTCCGGTCTCGTCGCGTTTACCCAATGACGTGCGGCGCCCCGACGTCGGCGGCTCGCCTCGCGAAGACGCTCGAACACCCACAAAGGCCGTGGTGACGAACTCCACAACTGCCCGATGTGGGGATTTAGGTGCCGTGTCCCTTTTCCCGCATGAGGCACATTACGGCCTCATGTTTCAATCTCCGGCACCCTCCGCGCTTTTGACCGCGGCGTGCCACAGCAACACGTTTTCCCGCCACCCCGATAAGCCCATTACGCCCCCAACTCTTCAACACGGAGGAAAGAGCATGAAGTTAGTGCGACGCCTGATCGTCACCGGCACGGCCATCACCGCATGTGCCGCAGCTGTCGTCGGCATGGCGCATGCCACGGAGACCACGGCCAAGCCACCGGTCAACGCCGCCGACAGTCAGTTGGAATTCCCCATGGAGGATTTCAACTATCCCCAGTCCGATGCAATCGAGAAAAAACTTGGTATCGTCCTCAAGCGCGGCGATGGTCACATCGTGCTCGCCGACTGCACATCGAGCGGCAGCCTGATGGAAGTATATTCTCACACCAAAGAAAAGATATGCTTCCGCGTCACCGGGAACACCGGCTACCTCAGCCTGGAAATTCCCGCGGTGTACGGGGTGAAGGCGGACGCCGCCCACAAGGCCGAGATGACCCTGACCGCTGACGGCAGTAAGCAGAACATCACCTTGGCGAAGGACCAGTGGAAGGCAGCCGGGGAGACCGCCGACCCGGAGCGTCGCGCACACGTGCTCATGGAGATATCCACCTCCAGCTGATCTGCCGTCGGCTGACCATTTCCCGTTTTGCCGACGGGTTTTGCCGAACTCAATTGTCACCCTGCTGAACAGCAGAGAACGGATCGGACCCTCTTGTCTCGAATACATTCACGCGCAGCGGCCGCGCTGCTCACCTCGTGCACCGCGCTGAGCGCGTTGAGCACCGTGCCCGCTCACGCTGTCGTCGGTGAAAGCGCCAAGGACGGTACCTACTCCTACACCGCTCAGGTCATGATCGGTGAGCACGGGCGCGGCTGCTCGGGAGTGCTGGTGGACCCGCAGTGGGTTCTGACCGCGAGCAACTGCTTCACCGAGAAGCCCGGTGAGACGCTCTCCCCGGCAAGCCGCGCCTGAAGACCACGGTGACCGTCGGCCGTACCGACCTGACCAGCACGCAAGGCACCGTCAGTGGCGTCAGCGAGCTGGTGCCGCATCCCAGTCGTGGCGTGGTGCTGGCCCGCCTGGAGCGTCCCGCCGTAGGGGTCGACTCACTTCCCCTGGCCGATTCACCTGCCGCGGAAGGGAAGACACTGACGGCAGCGGGATTCGGCCGGACCAAGGACGAGTGGGCCCCCTCCAGCTGCACACGACGACCCTCGCCACCGGCACGGTCGGCGACGACGCCCTCACGTTGACGTCGACGGGGTCCTCCGGCGGCATATGCAAGGGTGACGCCGGAGGCCCCGTCGTGCGTGAGGACGAGGACGGCTCCGAACTGGTCGCTCTCGCTGCCGGCTCGAACAGTGCCGGCTGCTTCGGGTCGGACGTGACCGGGCCGGGTCAGGCCTCGGCCATCCGCGTCGACGGACTCAACTCCTGGCTGCGCGGTCACTTCAAGAGTTCCCTGCTGATGCCGGGCCAGCGGCTCAACCCCGGCGAGAAGCTGGAGGGCCGCCGCGTCGAACTGCGTATGCAGAAGGACGGCAACCTGGCCATGTACCACAAGGCGGGTGGCCAGGTGCTGTGGGCCACCCAGACCTTCGGCAACCCTGGTGCTTACCTCCAGATGCAGAGCGACGGCAATCTCGTCGTCTACAAGAAGACCGGCGGGCAGGGCAAGGGCGGCAACCTCTGGGCCTCCGACACCTTCCGCTCCCCGGGGTCCTACCTGCTTCTCCAGGACGACGGGAACATGGTCGTCTACAAGAAGGACGGTGGCCAGGGCAAGGGCGGCTCCCTGTGGAGCAGTGACACCTTCGGCCGGCCCACGTCCTTCACCCCCGGAATGGAGCTGCGGCCGGGCCAGTGGATCGAGAACCAGAACGTCACGCTGCTGATGCAGCGGGACGGCAACCTGGTCCTCCAGCACCGTGAAAGCGGCGTCACCCTGTGGGCCAGCGGCACTTCCGGGGTGGGCAACTACGCCCGCATGCAGGACGACGGCAACTTCGTCATCTACAAGGCCAACGGCGGACAGGGCAAGGGCGGCGACCTCTGGTCCACCAAGACCTCCAAGAACCCCGGCGCATTCCTTCACGTGCAGGACGACGGCAACGTCGTCGTCTACAAGAAGAACAGCGTCCCGGGCAAGGGTGGTGCGCTGTGGGACACGGCCACCTGGGGTCGACCCGACACTTTCGCCGGCGGCCAGGAACTGCGCGCGGGACAGTGGATGTCCTCCAAGGCGGGCCTGCTGATCATGCGGTACGACGGCAACCTCGCCCTGTACCGGCGCGGTGACAGCACGCTCCTGTGGGCCAGCGGCACTTCCGGGGTGGGCAACTACGCCCGCATGCAGGACGACGGCAACTTCGTCGTCTACAAGGCCAACGGCGGACAGGGCAAGGGCGGCGACCTCTGGTCCACCAAGACCTCCAAGAACCCCGAGGCCTTCCTGCGTCTGGACGACGACGGGAAGCTGGTCGTCTACAAGGCCGGCGGCGGGCAGGGCCAAGGCGTCCTCTGGAAGGCCGGTTAGTCCTACCTGATCAACTGAGTGCGGTGTGGGTCCCTGATGCCTGGGGGCCCACACCGTTTCGTGTTCGCCCGCCCGCTGGGGGCCTTACCGAGGGCCGCCCGGCCCCCAGCGTCGGCGGCCCGTCGCCCAAGCGGATGCCGCTCACCCCCGCACCCCAACCCGCACCCGCCCCCGCACCCGCCAACTTGCCAAAGCCGCCGCAGATCCCCCTTGACCGTTTCGCGATGAACCCCACCCGCCCCGCGCTCATCATCATCGGCAGACGCAACCCGGCTCTGCCGGATTTTCCGGATGTGGCACCGGAACTTTCGCACCGGCCGAACGCCGACCGGTGCACACAGGAGACGCAGTCGTCCTGGGCACCGGTCCCCGCGGTCGGCGCCCGTCTCCATCTGTAGGCATGAAGCGCCCGTGACCAGGGCGTTCAAGGGGTACACGATGGCCGGGCCGCGCTCGGGGAACAGGCTTGCCGCGCTGGACGGGCTACGGCTGCTGGCGGCGTTGATGGTGGTTTTCTACCACTATGTCGCGCTCGCAAAGCCGTGGGGACACGACACCGGAACGATCTTCCCGGTCACTCGTGTCGCGGCCCAGTACGGGTGGCTCGGTGTCGAGATCTTCTTCCTCATCAGTGGCTTCGTCATCTGTATGAGCGTGTGGGGCCGCACGCTGGGGGAGTTCGCCGTCTCCCGCGTCTCCCGGCTGTTCCCCGCCTACTGGGCGGGCATCCTGCTCACGACGCTGGTCATCAAGATGTGGCCGGAGGTGGATTCCTTCCCGGGCCTGGACCGGGTGATCAACAACCTGTCGATGCTCCAGTCCGGCAACAACTCCCCGGACGTCGACCCGGTGTACTGGACGCTCTTCGTGGAGCTCAAGTTCTACCTGATCATGGTCGCGGTGGTGTGGTTCGGCGTCACCTACCGCAACTGTCTGATCCTGTGCGGCGTGTGGACGGCCGCCGCCGCGCTCGCCCCGGGTCTGAACACACCGTTGCTGTCCGCGTTCGCGATGCCGCAGTACGCGCCGTTCTTCATCGCGGGCATCGTCTTCCACCTGATGCGGCGCCACGGGCAGAACGCGGTCCTGTGGGCGCTGATCGCCGTACAACTGGTGCTCGCCCAGCGGTACATCGACTACCGCATGGCCACGAGCCTCGGCAAAGCCGTCGCGACCGCCCTGCCCGGTTGGCCGGCCCGTCTCGTCATCATCGCGGGCTTCGCCCTGGTCGGCGCGATCGCCCTCGGCGCGTTCGACCGCGTCCGATGGAGGTGGCTCACGACCGCGGGCGCGCTGACCTACCCGCTCTACCTCATCCACCTGAACATTGGCATGACCCTCATCCACCACTTCCGGAACAGGGTGCCCGCGCCGGTCCTGGTGCTCTCGGTGACGGTCCTCATGCTGGTCACCGCCTGGCTCATCCACCGCGTCGTCGAACGCCCCCTCGGGAAGTGGCTGCGGGCCGTCATGCGGAAGGGCGTGGTCGACGTCCGCCGGCACATGGCGCCGCGGCGCAAGTCCGCCCGGCAACCCGAGGCGCCGGTACGGGTACCGGTACCCGCCGCCTCCCGGACGGCAGGCAGCGCCACGAGCGATGAAGTTGAACGTACAATTACTTTGTCACGGTGACCCGCCCGGGAATCACGGTGACCCGCCCGGGAAGGCTACGCACATGAGCAACGAGGACGCCGGACCCGCCGAGTTGCCCGGCATCGAGGTCCTCACCCCCGCGACGTCCCGCTGGGCGGCCCGCGGGCGATGACCGTGCGCCGTACGCTGCCGCAGCGCTCCCGCACCCTCATCGGCGCCTGGTGCTTCGCCGACCACTACGGCCCCGACGACGTCGCCGGAACGGGCGGCATGCGCGTCGCCCCGCACCCGCACACCGGCCTCCAGACGGTGAGCTGGCTGTTCAGCGGCGAGATCGAGCACCGCGACAGCCTGGGCACCCACGCGTACGTACGGCCCGGCGAGCTGAACCTCATGACGGGCGGCCACGGCATCAGCCACTCGGAGGTCTCGACGGAGCGGACCACCGTGCTGCACGGGGTGCAGCTGTGGGTCGCGCTCCCCGGCGAACACCGGCACGCGGAGGCGGACTTCCAGCACCACGTACCCGGTTCCGTACGGGTCGGCGGGGCCGAGGTCAGCGTCTTCCTCGGCACCCTCGCCGGGGTCACCTCCCCGGTGCGTACGTTCTCCCCGCTGCTCGGCGCCGAGATCGTCCTCGACCCGGGGGCGACGGCCACCCTCGCCGTCGACCCGGCCTTCGAACACGGCCTGCTCGTCGACCACGGCACCGTCCGCCTGTCCGGCGCACCGCTGCGCCCGGCCGAACTCGGCTACGCCGCCCCCGGCCGCGACCACCTCACGCTGACGAACGCGTCGGACACGCCCGCGCGGACGGTCCTCCTCGGCGGCACGCCCTTCGAGGAGGAGATCGTCATGTGGTGGAACTTCGTGGGCCGTTCCCAGCAGGACATCGAAGAGGCCCGGCGGGACTGGATGACCGGCCTCGGCTCCGGTCCCAGCCCCGGCCCCGGTCCCAGCCCCGACCCCGGCTCTCGGTGCGGCTCCCGGTTCGGCGAGGTGCGCGGCTACGACGGCGACCGGCTGCCCGCGCCCGAACTCCCCACGGTGGGGCTGAAGTCGCGCGGCCGGGGGCGCTGAGCAGCGGAAGGCCCCGGCAGTACGACGCCCCCGCCGCAAGCACGGGCTTGCGGCGGGGGCGTCCCGGATCGCGCGGTGTCGCGCGGGACCTCAGCTGTTGCGGCGGCGGAACGCCTTGCGCACGAAGTGCACGATCAGCCAGATCACCACGATGATGACGACCAGGAAAATGATCAGCAGCACGATGAGGAAGATGCCGAGCTTCTTGAAGAAGCCCTTTTTCTTCTTCTTGTCCTTCTTGTCGCCGTCCTTGTCCTTGGAGCCGAAGGCCGCCGTCGTCACGTGATGGACGGAAGCCGGAGCGGCCTCCGCCTGCGCGGCCGGCGCGCCGCCGGTCTGCTGCTGGACGCCGTGGGCGACCGCCGGGGCGGCGGGCGACGCCGCTGCCGCCGAGCCCGCGGCCCCCATCAGGCCGAGCAGCAGGGCCACGACAACCGCCGTGAACCGCCCGCCCTTTGCGCGTACGGCGTGTTCGGAAGGCTTGCGCTCGGTGCTCATCCGGTCCGGTATCCCCTCGTGTTGGTGCAGGGCGCGGCACGCTGATCGTGACGCGCGTCCACCATTATGGAACCGCCGGCCGGCCGGACGTTCAGTGAGCGGCCGGGCCACGGTCGTGCGCGGCCGCCGGCTCCCCGGCCCGTACGACTCCCGGGCCCGGCCCGTTCTTGTCGTCGCCGGCCTCGTCCTTCATCGCCTTGGTCTCGCTCTTGAGGATGCGCAGCGACTTGCCGAGGGCCCGTGCCGTGTCCGGCAGCTTCTTCGAGCCGAACAGCAGGATCACCACGATCGCCACGATCAGTAGGTGCCAGGGCTCCAGTCCGTTCCGCAGCATCGCCGTCCCGCCTCTCTTCCAGCCTGCGCTCGTCCGGTTGTCCGCTTTATGACTTGCTACATTGCGCAACTGTACAACCAACGGGCCGGATCTTCCGTCTTCCCCGGTACGAAGCCACGCGGGTGAGGTGCACACATGACAGCAAGCAGCCACAAGGCGGTGGCCGGCAGTTCCGGACGGGCCAGGAAGGCGGGCCGGACCGGGGCAAGCCGCGGCACGGCGGACCGCGCGGCAGGCCGGGCCGTACGCGGCCGTCGCCGGCCCCTGCGCACGGTCGGCATCGTCGCCGTCTCGCTGCTCGTACTGATCACCGCGGGCGCCGGCTGGTTCTACTTCAAGCTCAACGGCAACATCACCACCTTCGGCGCGGAAGGGGTCAGCCCGCAGCGCCCCGCCGAGGGCGCCGGCGGCCAGAACGTCCTGGTCATCGGCTCCGACTCGCGGTCCGGCGACAACAGCTCGCTGGGTGGCGGCGAGGGCGACGTGGGCCGCTCGGACACCGCGTTCCTGCTGCACATATACGGCGACAGCAAGCACGCGGTCGCCGTCTCCATACCCCGCGACACCCTGGTGGAGATACCCCCGTGCCGGCTCCCGAGCGGCAAGTGGACGGCGGCGCAGCACAACGCCATGTTCAACGCGGCGTTCTCGGTCGGCGAGAGCCCGCGGGGCAACCCGGCCTGCACCCAGAACACGGTGGAGAAGCTGTCCGGCGTACGCGTCGACCACACCGTCGTCGTCGACTTCGAGGGCTTCTCGAAGATGACGTCCGCGGTGGGCGGCGTACCCGTCTGCCTGCCGAAGGACATCTACCAGGGCGACCTCAACCCGAACCGGCGCTCCCGCGGCGAACGGATCTTCGCCAAGGGACCGCAGAACGTCTCCGGCCAGCAGGCGCTCGACTACGTCCGTATCCGGCACGGCATCGGCGACAACTCGGACATCGGCCGCATCCAGCGCCAGCAGGCGTTCGTCGGCTCCCTCATCAAGAAGGTCAAGGACCAGGGTTTCAACCCCACCACCCTGCTGCCGTTGGCCAACGCCGCCACCCAGTCCATGACCGTCGACCCGGGCCTGGACTCGGCCGACAAGCTGCTCTCCTTCGCGATGTCCCTGAAGGACATCGACCTGCACAACACCAAGTTCGTCACACTGCCCTGGCGCTACCAGGGCGCCCGGGTCGCGGTCGTGCACCCGGCGGCGGACGCGCTCTGGGCGGACATCAAGGCGGACCGCACCCTGGACGGCAAGGACGCGGGCGGGCCGGGGTCGGCCGGGGGCGGGGCGGCTTCTCCGAGCCCGTCGCCATCGGGTACGGGTACGGGCTCCGGTACGGGTACGGGACCCGGTACCGGTGCGGGCATCAGCGTCGCCGTCTACAACGGCACCACCGCCACCGGCCTCGCCGCCCGCGCCGCCGACCAGCTCAAGTCCGCGGGCTTCACCGTCACCGGCACGTCGACCGCGCGGACCCAGGACCACGCGACGACCGTCGTCGAGTACGGCGCGGGCAAGGAGGCCGAGGCCAAGACCGTCGCCGCGCACTTCCGCGGCGCCCAACTGGTGCCGAAGGCCACCGCGGGTGTGAACGTCGTCCTCGGCACCACGTACGCGTCCGCCCCGGCCCTGGAGTCCCCCGCCGCTTCCGCTCCGGGGCCGGCCCCCTCGTCGGGGGCGTCGGGGGCGGGGGCGTCCGGGCCGTCGGAGATCGCCGGCAAGGCACGCTCGGCCGACGACAACATCTGCTCGGATCTGTCCTACGGCTGAGGCGCCGCGCCAGGGCCGGGGTCACGGCTGGGGCCAGGGCCAGGGCCAGGGCCGGGGCCCGGGGGACGTGTCTTGCGTGGCCTACGCGTCCTCCGGGGCCGTCTTCCGGTCGTACCGGTCCTTGGCCCACGCCAGCCCGATCCCGTACAGCACCAGCACCGCCGCCAGCAGCCCGTAATAGAGGGGAGGCAGGGCCGCCATCCCCAGCAGCGGACCCAGCGGCGACGGGGGCAGCAGCAGTCCGATGACGGCGAGCGCGCACACCGCGATCCGGATCGGGCCGGGCGCCCGGCCTTCCGCCGAGCGGCGGCCGGTACGCAGCAGGTACATCACCAGCGCCTGCGTCAGCAGGTTCTCCGTGAACCACCCGGCGTGGAACGCGTCCTGGCCGCCCGGGTCGCCGAAGCCGTGCAGCGCCAGGACCAGCACGCCGAACGTGGCCAGGTCGGCCGCCGCGTTGAGCAGGCCGAAACCGGTGATGTAGCGGAGCAGGTCGGCGGGGCGCAGGACCGCCGGCCGGCGCAGCGCGGCGGGCCCCGGCCGGTCGAAGGCGAACGCGAGCTGGACCGCGTCGAAGCACAGGTTCTGCACCAGGACCTGCGCCGGAAGCATCGGCAGGAAGGGCAGCAGCAGCCCGGCGCCGAGCATCGCGATGACGTTGCCGAGGTTGGAGGAGAGGGTGATGCGCAGATACGTGGCGATGTTGGCGCTGCTGCGGCGGCCCGCGACGATGGCGTCGTCGATGGCGCCGAGGTCCTTCGAGGCGAGGACCACGTCGGCCGCCTCACGGGTCACGTCGACGGCGTCGCGCGGGGCGATGCCGACGTCGCAGGCGTGCAGCGCGGGCAGGTCGTTGACACCGTCGCCGAGGAAGCCGACGGTACGGGGCGGGGTCGCCGTGGTCTCCGGCCCCGGATCCGGCCCGGCCACCGCTTCCGTTCCCGGCCCGGCAACGGTTCCCGCCCCCGGTCCGGCCCCCGCCCGCAGCGCCTCCACGATCCGCGCCTTGTGTTCCGGTGTGCAGCGCGCGAAGGCCGTCGTGCGGGCGGCGAGCCGGGCGAGTTCCGCGTCCGTGAGGCCGTCGGTCCGGTCGGCCGTGACCACCGCGCCGGGCCCGGTGTCGAGCCCGAGTTCCCGGCAGACGTGGGTGACGGTGCCCGGGTGGTCACCGGTGAGGATCTTCACCGCGACGCCGCGCCGCGCCAGGCCCGCGCAGGCCGCGGCGGCGGTCGGGGCGAGCGCGTCGCGCAGGCCGACGAAGCCGACGAGGGTCAGGCCGCGCTCGTCCGCCGGCGTGTAGCGGCGGCCGGGCCTGGCGGGCCGCTCGGCGACCGCGACGGCCAGCAGCCGCAGCCCGTCCGCCGTACGGTCCGCGACGAGCCGGGCCAGACGGGCGCGGGCCGCGTCGTCCAGGTCGACGTCTTCGGCGCGTTCGGTGGCCGCGGGGCTCTCTCCCCCGTGCGGACACGGGCACAGCGTTCCAGTACGGCCTCGGGCGCGCCCTTGACCACGAGCGTGTGTGCGCCGAGCCGCAGGCCGACCCCCGCGGCAGCGTCCGTACGGACCACCGCGCACGACGTACGGCGCACCGGGTCGAACGGCAGCGCGGCGACACCCTCGTACGCCAGCAGCTCGTCGAAGTCGTCCTCGGCCGCCTCCAGGACCGCCTCGTCGAGCGCGTCCGGCGTGGGCAGCTCGGCCAGCTGGAGTGTCCACAGGCTGTTGACAGCCGCCCAGTGCAGCGGCCCGGGCGCCGGCCGCCCGTCGGGGTCGAGGGAGCAGTCCAGGACCGGGCGGTCCTGGGTGAGGGTGCCGGTCTTGTCCGTACACAGCACGTCGATCGCGCCGAGGTCGTGCAGCGCCGGCAGCCGCTTGACGATCACCTCGCCGCCGCGCGCGAGCAGCGCCGCGCCCCGGGCGAGCGCGGTGGTGACGATGACCGGCAGCATCTCGGGGGTGAGGCCGACCGCCACCGCGACGGCGAACGGCAGCGTCTCCAGGCCGCGGCCGCGCAGCGCGGCGTTGGCCATCAGCACCAGCGGCGGCGTGAGCAGCATGAAGCGGATGAGGGTCCAGGAGACACCGTTCACGGAGCGGTCGAAGGCGCTCGTGGGGCGCGTACGCCGGGTGCCGCGCGCCCCGCCCGCGGGGTCCGCGCCCGTTCCGGGCGGCCGCCGGCGTGTACCGGTCCGGTACGTCCCGGACCGGTACGTACCGGCGAAGACCGTGTCCGCACCGGTCGCCAGCACCACCGCGGTGGCACTGCCGGACGCGACGCTGCTGCCCTGGAAGCACAGCTCGGGCCGTTCGAAGAGGCCTGGGCCGGGGGTGGCTGTACCGGAGGCGGCCGTAAGGGAGGTGCCCGTACCGGAGGCCTCCGTAACGGAGGTGCCCGTACCGAAGGTGTCCGTACCGGAGGCCTCCGTATTGGAAGCGTCCGTACCGAAGGTGTCCGTACCGGAAGCGTCCGTATCCGTACCGGAGGCACCGGTTCCTGTCTCCACCGGATGCTTCGCCACCGGCGCCGACTCCCCCGTCAGCGGCGCCTGGCGTACCGTCAGCCCGCTCGCGCGCAGCAACCGCAGATCGGCGGGGACCAGATCCCCCGGCCCGAGGCGGATCACATCACCCGGCACCAGCTGATCGACCGGTATCTCCCGGGTGGTCACGTCTCCCGTCAGGGCCGCGCCCGACGCCGCACCCGAAGCCCGCGCCGCCCGTACGCCGAACCCCGCGGCCCCGCCAGCCCCGGCCCCCGGCCGCCGCTGCACCGTCGCCGTCGTGGCGATCAGCTCGCGCAGCGCCGCCGTGGACCGTTCGGCGCGGTGCTCGCCGCTGGACCGCAGCACCGCGCTGACCACCACCAGTACCGCGATCACGCACGCCGTCCCCCAGGAGGCGACGGCGGCCGAGACCAGGGCCAGGCACAGCAGTACGGTCGTGAACGGATCGCGCAGGCTGCGCACGAAGCGCAAGGACCGGCCGGCGGGCCGCCGTTCGGGCACCGCGTTGTCGCCGTACCGCAGCAGCCGTTCCTCGGCCTGCGCCTCGGTCAGGCCGCGCGGCCCGCTCTCCAGGAACCGCAGGGTTTCCAGCGCCGTGAGTCCGGGGGTGTCGCGCAGCCGGGCGCCGCTGTCCGCCCGTACGCCCGGTGGTGCGGTGGTGCGCCGGCCCGGCTCCGCCTCCCCGTCGGTACGGGCGGACGCGGAGCCCACGGCCCTCTCAGGCGCCCAGGCCACGGACGCGTCCCGGAACCGCCGGGCCGTCGGAGCGGCCCGTCCGGTCGGTCAGCTGCCCCACCAGCCACCGCACCATCGACACCACATCGGGGTCGTCCACCAGGTACACCACGCGGCGGCCCTCGCGCCGCGACCGCACCAGCCCCGCCAGCTTCAGTTTCGCCAGGTGCTGGCTCACCGCGGGCAGCGCGCCGCCCACCCGCTCCGCCAGCCCGCTCACGTCGCACTCGCCGGCCGCCAGCACCCAGACGATGTGCAGGCGCGCGGGCGACGCGAGCAGCCCGAACGTCGCCGCGGCCTCCGTCAGCACCTCGGCCGACGGATCCGCCACGTCCTCGACGCCACTCGTCACAGCCGCTCTCCATCCGCCCAGGGCCGCCCAGGGACGGGCCCGTGCCCCCGAAAGGTCCCAGTCTAGGCGCCGGGTGCCCGGCACTCCCGTACGAATGAGGGCCTGCTTCAGGACCCGTTCCCGTACGGCGGGACTCCGCGCCCTGTACGGCGGAAGCCCCGGTCCCGGGCTCGGAAGCCCGGAGCCGGGGCTCCGTGTCACAGTCGGGGGAAACGGCAACGGGGGACATGCCGTTTCCCCCGATGGTGGGCCGGGCCTCAAAGTCCGCGCCGCTGTCAGGGGGAAGCTTGCGGCGTGGACCCCGCAGTGAGGCTCGGGTCCGGTGCCCCGCGCATTCCTGCCAGATCCGCCGGGCACCCCCATCCTGCTCCGCGCGCCTCTCAGAGGACGCGGGCAAAGGGCCTGCCTCCAGAGGCCTTTGGTCCTTAAAGTCAGCATCAACACGCGCCCCCCACTTCTCTCCCACACTCCCCCTCCCCTCTCTCCCACCTTCCCCCTCGCCTCTCTCCCGGCTCCCTCCCGTCGGCTCCACCCCTGTTGCGGAAGTGGTTACACTCACCCGGTCTGCACTCTGGGAAAGGGCGGGCGGGAGCTGCCGTAGGGGAGACGGGGACAGTCAGATGGTGCAAGCGAAGAAGATCGCGCTGTACGTGGTCGTCGTCTTCGTCCTGTACACGATCATCACGTCCCCGGCACGCGCCGCCGATCTCGTGCAGATAGGGTTCGAGGGCATTTCGTCGGCCGCTCACGGTGTCGGCGAGTTCATGACCCAGCTGATCTCGTAGGACGCGCCGGCCGTACGCAGACGTGCGGAGCGGGACGTACGGCGCGGGACGGCCGGGGGCCGACCGTACGGAGGACCGCCCAGTGATACGCCACCTGGTTCTTTTCAAGCTCGCCGAGGGTGTCGGACGCGACGAGCCGCGGGTCGTGGCCGGCGCGAAGGCGTTCCAGGAGCTGGCCGACCAGATTCCCGAGCTGGAGTTCTGGGAGTGCGCCTGGAACATCACGGACCGGCCGATCGCGTACGACTTCGCCGTGAACTCCGCCGTGGCCGACGCCGACGCCCTGAAGCGCTATATCGAACACCCGGCCCATCAGGCGGCCGCCGGGCAGTGGCGCGAGTTCGCCACCTGGGTGATCGCCGACTACGAGTTCTGAGCCGCGGCTCCGGCCGAGCGCCCGTCCCTCGACCTGCCCGTCGGCCCGCGCCTCGGCCTGCCCGTCGGCCCTCCTGCCGGCCTGCCCCTCGTCCCGCCCCGTGACCTGCCCCTCGTCCCGTCTCGTGACCTGCCCCTCGTCCCGTCTCGCGGGCGAGGGGCTTCGTCGTGCCCGGTCCCGGCCCCGCGTACGCCTGCTCGTCGATCAACTCTGCGATCAACACGGCGTTATGCGGTGCTTGCACACAGTGCACATGTCTTGTGATGCTATGACCGCTTTTGCCGGTTGAATGGACTGAGAAGGGTGGCGTGCCCGTGACGGCCCGAACTGCGCCCAAGGCGCCATCCCGCGAGAGCAGGAGCGCGGACACACGGGCACTCACGCAGGTGCTGTTCGCCGAGCTGACGAGCCTGGAGCCGGGCACACCGGAGCACGCACGGGTGCGCGCCGCCCTGATCGAGGCCAATCTGCCGCTGGTCCGGTACGCGGCGGCACGTTTCCGCAGCCGTAACGAGCCGATGGAGGACGTCGTGCAGGTCGGCACGATCGGCCTCATCAACGCCATCGACCGCTTCGATCCCGGCCGCGGGGTCCAGTTCCCCACCTTCGCGATGCCGACCGTGGTCGGCGAGATCAAGCGCTACTTCCGGGACAACGTGCGCACCGTCCACGTACCGCGCCGCCTCCACGAGCTGTGGGTGCAGGTCAACGGTGCCACGGAGGACCTGACCGTGCTGCACGGCCGGTCGCCGACGACCGCCGAGATCGCCGAACGGCTCAAGATCGGCGAGGACGAGGTGCTGGCCTGCCTGGAGGCGGGCCGCTCGTACCACGCGACCTCCCTGGAGGCCGCTCAGGAGGGTGACGGCCTGCCGGGCCTGCTGGACCGGCTCGGGTACGAGGATCCGGAGCTGGCCGGGGTCGAGCACCGGGACCTCGTCCGGCATCTCCTCGTCCAGCTCCCCGAGCGCGAGCAGCGCATCCTGCTCCTCCGTTACTACAGCAACTTGACGCAATCTCAGATCAGCGCCGAGCTGGGGGTGTCGCAGATGCATGTGTCGCGGCTACTGTCGCGGAGCTTCGCACGACTGCGGTCCGCAAACAGGATCGAAGCCTAACCGGGACGGGCTACCCGTTCCTGCACAGATATGTCGACATGGCGCTACAGCGTGTTGCCGACATGTGACATTCTGCAGGAACCGCGTTTGCCGTGGCGCCGCCTCCGGTATTCAGGTGGAGGCATAAGTTCTCGGTTCCGCCGCGGACCGAGGGCGCCGCAGCGACCCGACCGCGACCTCAAGGGGGTGGCATGTCCGTAGAACTGGGCAGCTCGAAGGTGCTTCCCGCGATTCCCGCGCCGGCACCACATGTGCACGACGACGCTCTCAACACCCGTACGCTCTCCCGCTCCCTCTTCCTGCGGCTGGCCACGCTCGACAAGGACAGCCCGGAGCGCACGTACGTACGCGACACCCTCATCGAACTGAACCTGCCGCTGGTGCGCTACGCGGCGGCACGTTTCCGCAGCCGCAACGAGCCGATGGAGGACATCGTCCAGGTCGGCACGATCGGTCTGATCAAGGCCATCGACCGTTTCGATTGCGAACGCGGAGTCGAATTCCCGACGTTCGCGATGCCGACGGTGGTCGGCGAGATCAAGCGTTTCTTCCGCGACACCTCGTGGTCGGTCCGCGTCCCGCGCCGCCTCCAGGAGCTGCGCCTGGCCCTGACCAAGGCCAGCGACGAACTCGCCCAGAAGCTCGACCGCTCCCCCACCGTCACCGAACTGGCCCAGTGCCTCGGCGTGTCCGAGGAGGACGTCGTCGACGGCCTGGCGGTCGGCAACGCCTACACCGCCTCCTCGCTCGACTCCCCCTCCCCCGAGGACGACGGCGGCGAGGGCTCCCTCGCGGACCGCCTCGGCTACGAGGACAGCGCGCTCGAAGGCGTCGAGTACCGCGAGTCCCTGAAGCCCCTGCTGGCCAAACTCCCGCCGCGGGAGCGCCAGATCATCATGCTGCGCTTCTTCGCCAACATGACGCAGTCCCAGATCGGCGAAGAGGTCGGCATCTCCCAGATGCACGTCTCCCGCCTGCTCACCCGCACCCTGGCGACCCTGCGCGACGGCCTGATCTCGGACTGAGCCCCAGCAAGGCCAACGCCCGCCGGCGGGCCGCCCGGCACCGCCCGGAGCCCCGCCTGCCGCACGGGCCGACGCCCAGCCGTACCGGGCCTATGCAACTGACGCCCCGTCAGTGACACTGGCCCGATGCGACGGATCACGCGCGCTCCGAAAACCGCAAGTGCTCCCCGTGATTCCGGTAATCCCGGCTCTCCTCACACCCAGCAACCCCGCCTGCCCACGCGCGCCCCACAGGCCCCGCGTGCCCCTCACCTTCTGGGCGCCCCAAGCCTCCCGCACGCGTCGCTCCTCCCGCGCGTATCGCGCCTCCCGCGCGCCCTCCTGCCGGCCACCGCCTTGTGCCTGGCCGCGCTGCTCAGCGCCTGCGGCAGCGACGACGGCCGCGGCCACGCCGCGGTGGGCGCCGCCGGCCCGGCGGACGGCCGGACCCCGACGAAACCGGTACCCCCGCGCGACGGGATCACCCTCACGCCCCTGGACGAAGCCGGCACCCCCACGGCGGCCAACGGCTCATCCCCGTACGCCGCCCCGCCACCATCGGCCCCCGGCACATCCGCCCCACCCGGCTCCGACGCCGCTCCCCCGGTCGCCCCCCGACATCACGCCACCGACAGCGACAGCGACAGCAGCAGCGACCGTGCTGCCGACCAAGCCACCGCCCCCACCCCCGGCCCACCCGGCACCTCTCCCGGACGCCCCTCCGGAGAAACCTCCCAACGGCCCCCGGCGCACCCCCAGCACCCGGCCCCGGCCCCACCCCCGGCCCTCGACCGACCCCCACGCCCAAGCCGACCCCGCGACCCAACACCCCGCCCCACCTCACCACCGGCCCCGTCAACCGCACGGGCACCGACGTCCGATGGTGCGAAAAGGTCTCCGTCCCCCTGCACAACACCGGCGACCGCCCCGTCACTTCAGGCACCATCACCTTCGGCACCCACATCATCGGCGCCTTGGGCATCGACTGGACCACCCGCACCTCCACCCACCCGCTCCCCACCCCCTCACCGGCCACACACGCCACACGGCCACCTGGCGCGTCTGCGTCGCCGCCTGGCGCGTACCTCTGGGGATGCACATCGAGACCCGGGACGTACGCATTGACTGGCACTGACAGGCCGGAACTGACCGCTCCGCCCCCACCCGGCCTGGACCACCACCTTCAGGCCATGCGTCAACTCGACGCCCAAGGCGCGTTCGAGCACCCCTGGATGCGCGCGGCCTTCCGCGACGTCCCCCGGGACGCGTTCGCCCCCGACACCGTCTGGGTGTGGCATCCCGACGACGACCGGTACCACCCCGTCGCCCGCGCCGACGACGACCAGCGGTGGGCGGCGTTGGTCCACCACCCCACGGAGCCCGTGGTCACACAGGTGGACGACGGACGCCCCGTGCACGCCGACGGTACGGGCCGGCTGCCCACCAGTTCGCTCAGCGCGGCCGATGCCGTACTGACCACCCTCGCCGCCACCGACCCGGCCCCCGGCAGCCGCGTACTGCACATCGGTACGGGTACGGGCTACGACTCGGCGCTGCTGTGCGAACGGGTCGGCCACGCCAACCTCACCACCGTCGAGATCGACCGGACACTGGCCGACGCGGCCCGCGCGCGGCTGCTCGGCCTCGGCTACCGGCCCCACGTGGTCTGCGCGGACGGTGAGCGCGGTCATGCTCCGGGGGCGCCGTACGACCGCGTCCTCTGCACGGCGTCGTTGTCCCGCGTCCCCGCCGCCTGGATCGCCCAGTCCGCCCCCGGCGCGCGCATCGTCACGCCATGGAAGTCCACACTCCAGCCCGCCGGCCTGGCCGTCCTGACCGTCGGCGCCGACCGCCGCGTTGCCGGTGGCCGTTTCGGCATGCCGCTGACCTTCATGGACCTGCGTGGCCAGCGCCGCACCGACAACCCGCTCCCGCGCGTCTACACCCCGCAGCGGTGGGCGGAGAGCCGGTCCAGCACGTCCCCCTCCCGCCGGGCTTCCTCGACGACTTCCATGCCCGCTTCGCCCTCGGCCTCCAGCTGCCCGGTGTCCACGCGACCCGTACGCCCACACCTGATGCCACCCCCGCCTGGTGGCTGTCCACGGACGCTGCCTGGGCCTACGTGTGCGCCGGGGAGACGTACCAGTGGGGCGACCGCGACCTGGCCTCCGAGGCCGAGCGGGCGTACGCGTGGTGGCTGGAGGCGGGCAGCCCGGAGGTGTTCGACTTCGGCATGACGGTGGACGGTGCCGAGCACCGGACGTGGTTCGGCACGGAGGACGGGCCGAGCTGGCCGGTGGGGCCGTAAGGAGCCGAGGGCGTACGGATGGTGTACGGATGTACAGGCCTACGCCCCGCCCCCGAGGCCGTGTCAGGGTCGTCACCCCGCAGGATGACCGCTGACGCGACCGGCGGCTGATTACTCCCGTGTGCCTGCGCACTACATTCAACTCCCGTAACAGGCAACGGCGCAGGAGCGGGCTGGGCAAGACCCGGCCTGCCGGGATCAGGGAGCGGCACGTGGGGTTGAAGCATCGACGGTACGGGCTCGGGGAGCGTCGGGTGGGCGCGCGTGCCGGAATGGCGCTGAGGGCGGCTGCCCTGAGCGCCGCCACCCTCATGGCCACCACCATCGGCACCGCGGGCCCGGCCCAAGCCATGTCCGGCGGCACGCAGCTGCCCCGCCCGGGCGCCACGCCCTGGCTCGCGACGCTGGCCGAGAAGGGCGACACCCCGTTGCTGAAACGCGCATCCTGCGGCGGCGTCCTCATCGCGCCCGACCGCATCCTCACCGCGGCCCACTGCGTGAACGGTGTGGACGTTCAACGCATGGAGGTCCACCTGGGTTCCTCGGTCCTCTCGCAGGACCCCGGCACCGTACGCGGCATACGCAGCGCCACCCTGCACCCGCGCTTCAAGCTCCTGCCGTCCCCCGCCGCGCCCAACAGCCCGGAAATGTCCTCGGCCGCTTACGACATAGCCGAACTCCGCCTCAGCGCGCCGATACACGACATCAAGCCGCTCCCCGTCACGCGCCACCGGCCACGTCCCGGCACCCCGGTATCGATCTTCAGCCACGGCACCACGGCCGCCCCGGACCCGTCCCGGCCCGGCGCGGAGGTCCGGGGCGACGTACTGCGCCGCGGCGACCTCACCGTGCGGGGACATGCGCAGTGCGCCGCGCAGACACCGGCGGTAGTGGACGAGGCATCCGTCTTCTGCGCCCGGGATGCGCGCGCCGGCCTGCCGGGCCGCACCGCCACGACCATGTGCACCGGCGACAGCGGCAGCCCGCTGGTGCTCTGGGGGCGGCGCGGCCCCGAACTGGCCGGCATCTTCAGCTTCGCCGGCGAGACGGCCGGAAAGGTCTGCGGCCAGCCCGCCGACGCGGCGTTCGCCGACGTACCGGCGCTGCGCGCCGCCGCGCGCCCGGATGGCGGCCAGGCATGAACCGCCGCCGCCAGAAGAAGCTGGCAAGCAGACTCGTGACGGCCGCCATGCTCGGCGACGCCCCCGCAGCCGCCGCGCTGCTCCGCGCCGGAGCCCAGCCGAACACGGCGAACACCGAGGGCAGCACGCCCCTCTACGCCGCCTCCGTACACGGCGACGCGGCCGTGGTCCGCCTGCTCCTGGCCGCCGGAGCCGCACCGGACGCGGAGAGCGGTCACGGTACGGAGGGCACCCCGCTGTGCGCGGCCGCCGCCTGGGGGCACCTCGACGTCGTACGCGCCCTCCTCGCCCACGGCGCCGACCCGAACCTCCGCGAGGACGGCGGCACCGGCCACTCCCCGCTCGAATGGGCCACCAAGGACTTCCAGCCCCACCCGGAGACGGCGGCCGCCCTCTTCGCGGCAGGCGCGCGCCCCCGGGACGCGTGACGCCAGTCGGCACGTGGGGCGGTGGGCGGCACGTGGGGCGGGACGGTCGGCACATGAGGCGGGAAGGTCGGCACGTCACGCGGGGCGCTCGGCACGCGCCCCGGACCCATCAGTTGAAGGCGACCGCAGCCGCCCCGCCGAGCGCGGCCAGTACGTACGCCGGTACCTCCTGCCACCCCGTGACCGGCTTCCCGCGGCCCCGAGTGCTGAGCAGCCGCACGGTCCGGCCCGCGTAGCCCGGCACCAACACACCGAGTACGCCGAGCACGCCCAGGGTGCCGACGCTCCACTCGAAGTCGATGCCGCTGAACACGGCCGTGCCGACCATGGCCAGTGCGGCGACCGCGTACAGCAGCCCGGGGCCGAGCCCGGCGTCGTCACGCGGTCGGGGCGCTGCTTCGTCCTCTCCTCCGGGCTCTCCGGAGTGGCGCCGGTCCCGCTGCTCGACGCCGAAACAGGCGAGCAGCAAGACGACGGTCTCCACCGCCAGGACGGCGGCCGCGACGAGTACGAAGGTCGTGTGTCCCCCTCACACGTGCTTGCTGCCCTGTGTTCTACGGCTTCGGCGCCACCGCCGCCAGTTCCGCCACCGATCCCGACATGATCGTCCGAACATGCTCGGTGATGTGCTCCACGGGCCAGTCCCACCACGCCAGTTCGAGCAGCCGGTCGGTGTCCGCCTCGTCGTAGCGGCGGCGGATCAGCTTGGCCGGGTTGCCGCCGACGATGCCGTAATCCGGTACGTCGTCCACGACGACGGCCCCGGAGGCGATGACCGCGCCGTGGCCGATCCGTACGCCCGGCATGACCATGGACCGGTACCCGAACCACACGTCGTTGCCGACCACCGTGTCGCCCTTGCCCGGCAGTCCGCTGATCAGGTCGAAGTGCTCGGACCACGACCCGCCCATGATCGGGAAGGGGAACGTCGAAGGGCCGTCCATCCGGTGGTTGGCGCCGTTCATGATGAACCGCACGCCCTCGCCCAGCGCGCAGTACTTCCCGATGACCAGCTTCTCGGGCCCGTAGTGGTACAGCACGTTCCGCGTCTCGAAGGCGGTCGGGTCGTCCGGGTCGTCGTAGTACGAGAAGTCACCGACGTCGATGAGCGGCGAGGTGACGAGGGGCTTCAGCAGCACCACCCGCGGCTGGCCGGGCATCGGGTGCACGACGTTCGGGTCAGCGGGGACAAGTGGCATCGGGCAACGCCCTCTCGTAAGGGGGAACGGTGGGATACGCATCGGTACGGATACTCGGCTCCGGCTCTCGCGCCATGATCGCAATCACCGCCACCGCACGCGACCGGTTACCGAGGCCGACGCGTCCACGCCGGAGCCGGCCGGCGCGAGCGCCGGTCGCACTCCCCGCACACCACCGCGCCCGCTCACCTCGGGGCCACCTCAACGAGGGATCCGCGCGGGCTTTGCCCGCAGGCATGGTGGACAGTGCCCGCACAACACGTGCGAGCACGCCCCTGAAAGGACGAAGTGCCATGCGGGAGACCGACGAAGAGACCGACTACGAAGCCCCCGAACTGGCCGAGGCCGGCGACTTCGCCGACCTCACCCGTGGCTACGCCGGGCAGTACTGGGACGGGTACAGCGGCTTCTTCGGCACCTGAGAGCCCACACAACGCCCCTTCTCCACGGACGCAGCCATCTGCCGGCCTCGACACCCCCGCTCCGGTCGTGTGCCAGGGTGGGGGCCCTTTGTGGATGGGGCCCTTGTCGGTGGTGCCCTTTGTCGCTTCCCGGACGTGCGACGGCCGAGCAGGCACTGAACTTGCTGCTCCGGCAACGATAGTTGCCACCCTGCGAAAGCAGGCGCAGCCTGTTGCCCCACCGAAGGCCGTCGCACATACCAGGGGGCGCCACGATGACCACCCAGCACCACACCGGGCCCACACCCAGCACCGACGCTGACGCCGACGCGCCACGCGGCAACCGCGTGCACCTCGTCCGGGCCGGCGAGCTGGACGGCCATGCCGCGATCAGCGGCGGCACCGTCGGCTCGAAGCGGCTCTGGATGGGGATGGTCGTGAACCCGCCGCTCAGCTCGACGGACAACCACCACCACGGCGCGTCGGAAGCGGGCATCTACGTCGTCAGCGGCCACCCCGTCTTCGTCCACCACGACGGAGAACAGGAGGTACGGATCACCGCGCACCCCGGCGACTTCGTACTCGTCCCGCCCTTCGTCCCCCACCGCGAAGAGAACCCCGACCCGGACGAACCGGCGGTCGTCGTGATCGCCCGTACGACACAGGAGCCGATCAAGGTGTCCGTACCCGAGCTGTACCGGCACGAGGAGCCCGGCGCGCGGTAGCCCGGCAGCTCCAGGCACACCCCCGCCACCTGGGACACTGATACCGGAAGAGCCCCGTACTGACGCACACCGCTAGGGAGAGTCACAGGTGAGCAAGGCGCCGGAGAGTGCCCTGTCGACCGTCATGATGGTGATCGCCACCGGACGGCGTCTTCAGGAGCAGCTGGAAACGCGGCTCACCGGCATCGGCCTGTCGATGCGGCTGTTCGGGGCGCTCGGGCACATCTCCCGCGACCCCGACCTCTCGTACAGCGACCTGGCCCGCCGCGCGGGCGTGACGAGCCAGAGCATGCGCGCCACCGTCCTGATGCTGGAGGAACTGGGCGCGGTGGAACGCAACCTGCGCGGGCAGGGACACCGCGCGCGCCTGGAGCTGACGGACAAGGGCCGCGCGCTGCTCGGTCAGGCGCGGGGCATCCTGTCCGAGCTGGACGAAGAGTTCCTGAAGGCCGCGGGGCAGCACCAGAAGACAGCCCTGGACGCCGCCTGCGAGCGCGCGCTGGCGCCCGGGGGCCGTTCCCCTTCCGGCCCGAGTAGTCAGAGGCGGGCTGCGACCCTGGTCCCTGGATCGTTTGACCAGGACCCATGCGTTAACCGCGCGTTAGCCCCTCCGGCAGGCTCGACCGGGAAGTGATCGTTCCACAGCACCCGGTACGTCCGGCGCGCTCATGCTGCGTACGCAGAACCTGGCGCACCCACCGGGAAGAGAAACGTTGGAGTGAGGCAAGAAGTGCGTAACCTCGGCAAGAAGGCAGCAGCCGGCCTGGCCACCCTGGCCACGGTCTCCGGCATCTCGATCGCCACGGCAGGCTCGGCGTCCGCCGAGAACCGCCACTTCCCGACGAAGGCCGCCTGCTTCGACGCCGGCAACGCGGCGATGGCTCCCGGCAACATCAGGGGCTTCCGCTGCATGCCGGCCGCCCCGGCGACTTCGTCCTGGAGATCTACTGACGGAGTTCGGGTAACGCGCCGTCACCACAACTGAGCGCGATCCCCTGCGTCACCACCGGCCGGAGCCATGCCCATGGCTCCGGCCGGTGCCGTACGTACACAGTCGGGTGACGGTACTGGGTGGGCGCGAGGCCAGCCGTCGTCTTCCGTGAAGATGCCCGCATGAGCCCCAAGCCGGCCGACTACGGCGACACCGTCACCCCGGAACACGCCCTGAAGTACGCCATCCAGCATGTCCACGGTGGGCGGGTCCAGCTCATCGAGGGTGCCATCGAGCCGCTGTCCTTGTCCTGGGCCCACGAAACCGTCGCCGACATCCTCCGCCGTCAGCTCGATCCCCGCGCCGCCGAACTCCGCTGCATCATCGGCTCCGGCGACCTCGACCTGCCGGGCTCACCCAACTGGTACGTCCCCGACCTCGCCGTCGTCCCGGCCGCCGCAGCCCAGGGCGCCGGCGCCCTGCGTCCCGACCAGACGCTGCTGATCGTGGAGGTCACGTCGAAGGCGGACGCCGACACCGACCGCATCGTCAAGCGCCGCCGCTACGCCGAGTACAGGGCACCGCTGTACTTGCTCGTAGACCGACAGCAGCGCGCACTCACCCTCTTCGCCGAGCCCGGCCAGCTCGGCTACACCCACATCACCGGCCCCCTGCCGTACGGGACCCCGCTGCACGTCCCGGCGCCGTTCGGCCTGGACCTGGACACCAGCAGCTGGTGACCGGCGGCTCCTCGGCGCTGTCGCGGACTCGTCCGATCAGGCTTCGTCCGAACCCTCGCCAGGCTCCGTCGGCAGATTCAGCGAGACGAAAGAGCCCATGCCGGGTGTTGTGGTGATCAGTCCCTCTTCCCGGAGGGCGGCGGTGACCTTCCGTACGGTCATGCGCGCTACGCCGAACTCCTGCTCCAGCCGAACCTCGGAGACCAAGTGGCGCGGCGGGTACTCGCCGCTGAGGATCCTCGAACGGACCACGTCGGCGATCTGCTCCCACTTGGAGCGAGGACTCACCATCTTCGGCGGCTCGTCCCCGATCCGCCCCGATACGAACGAGCCCAAGCCGGGTTGGGTGTGGATCAGCCCCTCGGCTCGAAGTCCTCGATGCACCTTCTGAGCAGTGACACCCGCGATGCCGAATTCCTCTTCGAGTTGGAGCACTGACGGAACGCGTTCCCCGGGCGCGTACGTGCCGTCGGCGATTCGCTCGCGGATCACGTCGGCAACCTGGTGCCACCTCGGTCGCACCGGGTCAAAATGCAGCATGGCCCCACTCACCCCCGTCGTAGCACCAGCCCGGGACCCGCATGTCTCCGGTCCTCCCCGCCGAGCTACGCCTCATCGGTCCTCCCGGCATCGGTGGGCGGCACTTCCACCGCCACGAACGACCCCATCCCGGGCGTCGTGACGATCAGCCCCTCATCCCGAAGTGCAGCGGTGACCTTCCGAACTGTCACACGCGCTACGTCGAACTCCTGCTCAAGCTTCACCTCGGAGATCAGGTGGTGGAGCGGGTAGACGCCGCTCGCGATCCGCTGTCGGATCACGTCGGCGATCTGCGTCCACTTGGGACACGTCGGGTCGAACTCCATCACCAGCGCGCCCGCTCACGCCCCGCCGGAACCCTCGTCGGACTGCCTCGGTAGAACCTTGGAGACGAAGGACCCCACGCCCGGCTCCGTGAAGATCAAGCCTTCCGCTCGGAGGCCGCGGTGCACCTTCTGGCTGGTGGCCGCGGCAATACCGAACTCCTCCTGGAGTTTCAGCACCGACGGGATCTGCGCGCCGGGCGGGTACGTGCCGTCATCCACGCGCTGACGGATGACGGCGGCAACCTGTTTCCACCTGGCACGGCTGGGGTCGAACTCCACGATTGGCTCTCTTCAGTTCTGGCCTGAGTCCTCTGCGGCCTGTTTCTTCGGCAAGTCCTTGGAGACGAAGGAGCCCATGCCCGGCTCCGTGTAGATCAGGCCCTCCGCGCGTAGGCCACGGTGCACCTTCTGGCCCGTGGACGTGGAGATGCCGAACTCGTCCAGCATCTCCGTCACCGAGGGAACGCGCGTCCCCGGCTGGTAGGTGCCGTCTTCGATGCGCTGACGGATGATCCGCGCGACTTGTCGCCAGCGCGGCTCACCAGGGGCAAATTCGATCACAAGACTAGAGTAAGCAGACTGCAACATGGCATGCGATACCTAGTTTGGTCACTTTGGTAGGTCTGGTAGCTAGGGGGCAACAGAGCCACTAAGGTCACGGACAGTAGACCCCGGCGGGTGATAGCCCCACCCCCGGGGCGTGGCCAACGCTGCGCAAGGAGCGCCGACATGCGTCACCGTATCCGTCGACTGGCGGCATGGATGGGAAAACTCAGCTCGCCGCCGCCCATCACGCCCTTCACAACCCCTTACGCGCCCCTGCGCCCCTCCCGCGCGGCAAGGCAGGCGCGCGGCATCTCCCACCCACTCGACACCCCCCTGAACACCGACACCACCCCCCTCGTACGCCCCTACCTGACCGCCCACGAAGCCCGGGACCACGAGCAGCAAGCCCGCCGCTTCGCGCGCATCCGCTCGATGCGCGGGGAGTTCGCCGTATGAGCGCGGCAGAGGGGCCCGTACCGGGGATGCGTCTGCTGCCCTGGTCGCAGGAGGGCGGGAAGCAGTGTCTGCTGTCGACCGACGGTGACGGCTACGTGGCGCGGTTCGCGGACGACATGGAGGCAGCGCAGCTCGACATGGGGACGGAGCTGCTCGATCACGCCGGGGCGATGCTGGGCGAACCCGACGCGTCCGCCAGTGAACTGCGGTTTCTCGCCAATCGGTTGGTCGAGGCGCTGCACGACGCGTTGCGGGTCGCCGACAGCCGAGGCCGGCGGGTTCCCGGCCTGGGCGGTGCGAGCGGAAAGGGGAGCTTCGGCCGCTTGGCCGCGGCCGAGTGAGGGGACGTCAGGCCGGCGTGGCCGGAGAGCGGCCGGTCAGCTCAGGGCGAGCCACGCGGCGCCGACGACGACCGCGATCGCGACGATCACGCCGATGATGACACCGATGCGGGGGCCGCCGGACGACTGCTGCTGGACCGCTGCCCGGCGGCCGCCGGGCTCGGGGGCGCCCTCGTCCACGAAGGCGCGGAACATCTGGGTGTTGCCGGCCGGGTCGGGCTGGCCGTTGGCCGGGTTCTGCTGGTAGTTCGCCATAGGCCAGGACACTAGCGAACCCGGCATGGACGGCACACCCCTGGGCCTCGTGCGTCACAGCACAGTCGCCCGCCGATCCGCACCACTGGCTCCACCGGCCTCGGGCGCCACCAGCCCTACCGTGTGCGCAACGCCGCCACCACTTCGACTTCCAGCAGGTATTCAGGCGCGAAGAGGGCGGCGACGGCCACCAGTGTGCTCGCCGGTGCCTCCGTAGTGCCCGCGCGCAGTGGGGCGAAGATCTCAGGGAGCAAGGCGGGGGTGTAGTCCACCACGTAGACGGTTTCTTTGATGATGTCGTCCCGGGTGGCGCCGACCGCCGCGAGGGCCGATTCCAGGTTGCGGGCTATCTGGGCGGCCTGGGCCGCGTGATCGCCGGGTCCGACGGGCCGTCCATCGGCGTCCCAGGCGACCTGCCCCGACAGGTGCGCCAGCCGTACGCCTTCGGTGACGACGACTTGGCTGATCAAGGGTGCCAGGTTGGGCAGGACGGAGGGATTGAGGCGTTGTGGGGGCGTGACGGCGCTGTCCTCTCGGGGCCCGGGGCTCACGACGGCGTGCCTGCCCAGGCCGTGAGCGCCTTGTGGCGTTCCGTGTGGCGGGTGCCGAGGTCGGTGGTGCGGGTGGCCCAGGCCACGTGGCCGTCGGGGCGTACGAGGATCTCGGTCACGCCGTCCAGGTGGGGGTGGGTGTCCCGAGTGGTGACGGTGACGGGGGTGACGCGCGAGCCCCAGCCCGCGGTGACCGTTGCCGCGAGGTCCGGGGCGTCGCCTGCGAGGTCGAGGTGGACGTACCGGCCGGCCGGGAGGAGTTCGTACACCCGTACCGCCTCCGATCCGGCGGCGGTCAGGCCGATGTCCGGCATCCGGTGCCCGACCAGCGGGTCGGCTCCGGGAGTGGTCGGCGGGTAGGCCGTGCCGAGGGCGGAAACCCTGGCGGCGAGGGTGCGGTTGACCTGGGGCATGCCGAGGAGTTCGTCGAGGAGGGCGCGGAGGGCCGTGGCGGGGCGCTGATACTGCGGTACGAGTGTCAGTTCGGCCAACAAGGTCTGGGTCTCGGTGTTCTCGGTGACCATCTGTCCGACGGGGCGGCGTTCGGTGTCGTAGCTGTCCAGGAGGCCGGGCGGGGCCCAGCCGTTGATCTCGGCGGCCAGTTTCCAGCCGAGGTTCATGGCGTCCTGGAGGCCGGTGTTGAGGCCCTGGCCCGCTGCGGGGAAGTGGATGTGGGCGGCGTCGCCCGCCAGGAGGACGCGTCCGGCGCGGTAGCTCTCGGCGAGCCGGGTGGCGTTGCCGAAGCGGGAGAGCCAGCGGGGTTCGGCGACGCCGCAGTCGGAGCCGCAGAGCCGGGTCAGGGTCGCGCGGAACTCCTCCAGGCTCACGGGTTCGCCGGCCGGCACGCGCATACGTTCCGGGTCGATGCAGACGAGCCGGACGATGCCGCCCTCCATCGGGGCGACCAGAACGCCCCGCGCGCGGGCGGCGTCGAGGGCGGCGGGGTCGGCGACCGCGAAGTCGCCGAGTGCGCCGGTCAGGGACTCGTCCGTACCCGGGAAGGCGATGCCGGCGGCCTGCCGTACGACGCTGCGTCCGCCGTCGCAGCCGACGACGTAACGGGCCCGTATCGTCGCGACGCTGCCGTCCCGGCCGCGCACCTTGACCTCGGCCCCGTCGCCGTCCTGGCTCAGCCCGTCGACTTCGTAACCGCGCTCGATCACCACGCCAAGCTCCCTGGCGCGTTCCGCCAGCAGCGCCTCGGTGTGCGCCTGGGCGAGGAACAGCGTGTAGCCGTGCCGGGAGTCCAGTACGGAGAAGTCGAGGTGGGTGGGGAGTTGGGCGAAGTGCCAGCCGGGCACGGGCCGGCCGAGCGGGAGGAAGCGGTCGAGCAGTCCGCGCTGGTCCATCAGTTCCACGCTGCGCGGGTGCAGGCTCAGGGCCCGCGAGTCGCGCTGCGGTTCGGTACGGCGCTCGAAGACACGGGTGTGTACGCCGGCCAGCGCCAGTTCGCAGGCGAGCAGCAGGCCGGTCGGGCCCGCGCCCACGACAGCCACATCAACGTTCATCGGAGTGACCCTCCCTATTTAGTGAACAACGTTCACGTGAACGGCGTTCACTATAGTGAGGGTCATGAGCTCCCCGTCAAGCCCGGCCCGCGGCCGCCCCGCCCGACTGGACCGCGCACGCACCCTGCAAACAGCCCTCGACCTGCTGGATCAGTCGGGCCTCGACGCGCTGACGATGCGCCGGCTCGCCGACGCGATGGGCGTACAAGCAGGCGCCCTGTACCGCTATTTCGCGACCAAGCAAGATCTGCTCACCGCCATGGCGGAGCGGATGATGGAGGGCGCCGCCGAGGCTGCCGCCACCGCGTCGGCGGCTACCGCACCGGCGGCCACGGCGGACGGCGGCGACTGGAGCGAGCGGCTGACCGCCCTCGCCCGCGCCGCGCGCAGCGCCCTGCTCGCCCACCGCGACGGCGCCCGCGTCTTCGCCGGTACGCATGCGACCGGCGAGAGCGTCCTCGGCTTCGCCGATGCGTTCGTGGGCGTACTGCGCGAGGCGGGCTTCGGCGACGACGCGGCGGCCCGGGCGCTCTACACGGTGGTCAACTACACCGTGGGCCACACCCTGGAGGAACAGGCGGCCCTCCAGGCGCAGGACGGCGACCAAGAAGGCGCGGGCGCTCTGCGCGACGCGGTGGCCGCCGGGACGTACCCCCACCTCAGCGCCAGCCTGCCCGCCCTGACCAGCACAGACTTCACCGGCCTCTTCGAGTTCGGGCTCGGCCTGATCGTCGAGGGATTGCGGGCACGGCACGCGCCGCCGGGGAGGAAGTAATCACCGAGACGGGCCTCTTATTTCGTCGGCCAGGTGACGCGCTGCCCACCCGGCCCGACCGTGATGCTGAATCGCTCCAGGGGCGGGGCACCGTCGGCCCGCCAACGCCGTACGTGCTCTTCCACGGCGTCCCACAACCGCGCCGGCCCTCCCTGGCGAACCAACGAGCGCTCCCCGTCCTTGCGCAGAGCCGCCCACGAACCGTCCGCGACATCCAGCAGCACCTCTTCGGCACTGCCGTCCTCGCACGTAAGGCTGATGTGCTGGGCGCGGGGCGCGGCAAGCTGGGCAACGAACCGCGCGGTCCAGTCGTCCAGCACCTCGTGCGCGGCCAGGCGGGCGGGGCTCTCGTCGGCGCTCTCCATGTCGGGCAGGCAGCCGAGCGCGGGTGGCTGATGAGTGCGGGCGAGCATGAAGGAGATTCCGCCGCCGAGGAATCCGCCGCGCGCGACACCGCCCTCGACAGTGAGGCAGGCCAGCTCGGACGCGTACAGCCAGCCGGACACGGTGGCCAGGATCCGGCCGCCCGGGCGGGTCTGTTCGACCCATTCGCCGGGCACCTCCAGAATCCCGCAGGTGGCGATCGTCCGGTCATACGGCGCCGAGGGCCCGTACCCGGCCAGGCCGTCCCCGACGACGAGTCTGGGGGCGTACCCGCACCTGCCGAGCGCTACCCGGGCCCGGGTCATCACATCCGGATCCACCTCGACGGTGGTGACGCGGTCGGCGCCGAGCCGGTGGCACAGCAACGCGGTGGAGTAGCCGGTGCCGGTACCGATCTCCAGCACCCGGTGGCCGTCAGCGACCTGGAGTTCTTCGAGCATGTGCAGCACCAGGCCCGGCATGGTGCTGGAGGACGTGGGCGCCCGGCAGATCTCGCCCCGGACGTCGGCCGGGACGATGGTGCCGGCCACCTGCGTGACCAGGGAATCGTCACGGTAGCAGCGCTCCAGCCATGCATCGTCGCCAGACGGCACGGGCCGCCACCAGGTAGGCCAGGAGCCGGGGACCCGCTCGAAGAAACCGCCGCGCAGGAACTCGTGCCGCGGCACCGCTTCCGCCGCCGCCCGCCATCGGGCCGTACGCAGATGCCCGGCCTCCGTCAGTCGGCGGACCAGATCCGCCCGCAGCTCTTCGTCCTTCACGCCACGGCTCTCCTCTCCAGCAGGTCGGCCATGGCCGCCACCATCGGCAGGCCGGTCTCCGGCTCCAGCCAGGCCCACTGCCCGGACGGGTTGCACTCCAGGAACCACCATCGCCCTCGCCGGTCCACGGCGAAGTCGAATGCTCCGAAGTTCAGCCGGAAGTGATCGAGGTAGGCGGACAGGGCACGGGGGACACCTGGCGGCGGACGTACGACGGTGTATGTGAGCTTGCCGTAATCGGTGCGCCAGTCCAGCAGTCCGGAGGCGATACGGACGCAGAAGGTGCGCTCACCGATGACGGTCACCCGGACGTCCGCCACCTTCTCGACCCGCTGCTGGAACAGGTGGGCCGTGCCTGCCACCGCGTCGTCGATCTCCTCCACCGCCACTTCGCCGACCGCCACGGCGCACGAGACACCGTCGATGCGGTACAGCGGTGCCGAAAGGGGCTTGTAGATCACCGGAGCGTGGTCCTTGACGAAAGCCCGCGCAGCCTCCGGGTCGGAAGTGATCAGGGTGGGCGGCACGCGGAAACCGCACGAGGCCGCGGCAGCCAGACCGGACGGCTTGAACTCCGCGTCACCGATGCGGTGCGGATGATTGACGTACCGGCACCCCGGCAGGGAAGCCAGCACACCGCCCAGCCCGTACCGGGCCTGCGTGACGGCGAACCGGGCGTCCTGCTCCGCCAGGTGCGGGAAGGCGAAGCCGGACGGCCGCCGGTAGTACAGCGAGCGAACACCCCGCAGGTCCGCGACACGAGAGGGTGTCGTGACCGTGCCGGCGATTCCACCGGAACCGATGGTGGCGGCGATGGTCAGGGCGTACGGGAAGTCCCCGGAATCCAGGCGTACGACAGGCACACCACGACCGTGCAGCTCGCCGATCACCAGGTCGGCCGTGGGGTCGTCCTTGCCGGTCACAACCAGGACGGACCGGGTATCGCTCACTGGTCGCTGTCGTTGCCGGTGTCCTGGTCCCCGCCGCCGTCCCCGCCTCCACCGGCACCGTCCGACGGGTTGCCGGTGTTGGTCGGCGGGTTGGTTCCGGTGCTGGTGCCGTGCCCCGGCATCATCACCGGTTGCCCTTCGGCGTCGAAGTAGCGCGCCGTCTGCGTCTCCGGATCCAGCTCGGTACGCGCGTAGGCCGGCGCGAACGAGGGGTAGGGCGCCATACGCCGCAGGCCCCATGGCGGCAGTGTCGGCGCTCCGGACGGCAGCGGACTGCCGACGGGGAAGCGATCCGCGTGACTGAACATGGAGGACCTCCTCGAAGTGCCGTCCGCGCCGGGAGGGTGCCTGGCCGGAGCAGTCGTCGGCAGGCGACCGTGGGATCCGGTCACCAGGTGGCGACCGTAAGTGACGGCGCAATGACCGACAGCACGATCAGGGTGGCACCCCTGGAGGGGGCGGAGGGAGAGCGCACGAGCGCGCAGGCAGGCGCCCCTTCGCCCCACCGCACTCACGCCGCACCGCACCCGCGCCGCGCCGCTACTCCCCAACGACCCACCTGACCTGCACCTTTACACCCCCACCCCACCCCCTTGACCATCGATCTTGCCAACCTTTTGGGTTCCTTTACCTTCCCCGCCCCAGAATCGTTTGCCTTCAGCAACCAAGTGGTTCTACGGTTGCTCAAGGCAACAAAAGAAGAAGTGCGGAGGTGCCCATGGCCGCTCAGAGTCAGTACGAGGAGCTGGCCCGGCAGCTCAGTGCCATCGGTGCCGTCAAGCGTGAGATGGGGCGGATTCTGCCGCCCGACTGCCCGCCCGCTTCGGCCGGTGTGCTCACCCTGCTCGACCGGTACGGCGAGATGCGGATGAGCAAGCTGGCGGAGCTGCTCGCGATCGACATGTCGGTCACGAGCCGGCACGTGGCCCACGCCGCCGAGCGCGGCTGGATCGAGCGCGAGCCCGACCCGCTGGACAAGCGGTCGCGGCTGCTGCGGCTGACACCGAGCGGCCGGACGCTCCTCGCGGAGCTCTCCGAGCGCTACACAGCATCACTCGCCCGGTACCTGGACGACTGGTCCGACAGCGACGTCGGCCGTCTCAACGAGTTGCTCGCCAGGCTCCGTACGAGCTTCGGCGACTGCCGGACCCGGGCGCATCACGAACCCACCACCCGCACACCCGCGGAATGAAAAGGAACTACATGGCTACGACCACACCATCCGGTGTGCGGGGCGGCCACGCCAAGCACGGGGGCCACCCGGCTCCCGACGGGGCGCCCATGTCGCACCGTCAGATCATGGAGGCGATATCCGGGCTGCTGCTCGGCATGTTCGTCGCCATCCTGTCCTCGACGATCGTCTCCAACGCGCTGCCCGAGATCATCCACGACCTCAAGGGCGGCCAGAGCGCGTACACCTGGGTCGTCACGGCGTCGCTGCTGGCGATGACCGCGACCACCCCGCTGTGGGGCAAGCTCTCCGACCTGTTCAGCAAGAAGCTGCTGGTCCAGGTCGCGCTGGTGATCTACGTGGCGGGCTCGGTGGTGGCCGGTCTGTCGCAGAACTCCGGCATGCTGATCGCCTGCCGTGTCGTGCAGGGCATCGGCGTGGGCGGTCTGTCCGCGCTGGCCCAGATCGTCATGGCCGCGATGATCTCCCCGCGCGAGCGCGGCCGTTACAGCGGCTACATCGGCGCCACCTTCGCGGTCGCCACCGTCGGCGGCCCGCTGCTGGGCGGCGTCATCACCGACACCAGCTGGATGGGCTGGCGCTGGTGCTTCTACGTCGGCGTGCCGTTCGCGATCATCGCTCTGATCGTCCTCCAGAAGACCCTGAAGCTCCCCGTGGTCAAGCGGGACGTCAAGGTCGACTGGGCGGGTGCCTTCTTCATCAGCGCGGCGGTCTCGCTGCTGCTGGTGTGGGTGACCCTGGCGGGCGACAAGTACGACTGGATCTCCGGCCAGACCTTCGCCATGGTCGGCGGCGCGATCGTGCTCGGCGCGATCTTCGTGTTCGTCGAGTCCCGGGCGGCCGAGCCGATCATCCCGCTGCGGCTGTTCCGCAACAAGACGATCACTCTCGCCTCGCTGGCCTCGCTGTTCGTCGGTATCGCGATGTTCTCCGGCACCGTCTTCTTCAGCCAGTACTTCCAGCTGGCGCGCGGTGAGTCGCCGACCATGTCCGGGATCATGACGATTCCGATGATCGGTGGTCTGTTCATCTCCTCGACCGTCTCCGGTCAGGTCATCACCAAGACCGGCCGCTGGAAGGCCTGGCTGGTCTCCGGTGGCGTGCTGGTGACCGCGGGCCTCGGCCTGCTGGGCACCATCCGGTACGACACCGAGTACTGGCACATCGCGATCTTCATGGCGCTGATGGGCCTCGGCATCGGCATGATGATGCAGAACCTGGTCCTGTGCACGCAGAACCAGGTCGCCCCGAAGGACCTCGGCTCCGCCTCCTCCGTCGTGACCTTCTTCCGTTCCCTCGGTGGTGCGGTGGGCGTCTCGGCGCTCGGTGCGGTGCTCGCGAACCGTGTCACGCACTACGTGAAGGACGGCGTCCAGGAGCTCGGCCCGCAGGCCGCGGCGAAGTTCGCCCAGGGCGGCGGCGGTGGCGGCGGCGGCATCCCGGACCTGGACGCCCTCCCGGCCCCGTTCCGGACGATCATGGAGAGCGCCTACGGGCACGGCGTCGGCGACGTCTTCCTGTACGCGGCTCCGTGCGCGCTGCTCGCCTTCCTGCTGACGCTGTTCATCAAGGAGGTCGCGCTGAAGACCCAGGGCGGTCTGGCGCAGTCCGGCGAGTCCGAGGCGGCACCGGCCGGTGCCCCCGCCGCTGCCGGTGCGGCCGCCGCCGCGGCGCCGCAGCCGGAGCCCGCCCTCGTGGGCGCCGGTGCCCCGGTGGGCCAGGGCGACGGCCAGGCGCCCTCCTGGGCGCAGCAGCCGTCCGCGTCGGCCACCACCCAGCCGCTGGCGGCGTACGCCTCGGCGGGCGGCGGTGACGAGGTCCCGGCCGGTCCGGCGATCCACGGCTCGGTCCGTAACGCGGAGGGCCACCCGGTCACCAACTCCGCGGTCACGCTGATCTCGCTCAGCGGCAGCCAGCTGGGCCGCTCGGTGGTCCAGGCCAACGGCTCGTACGTGCTGAACGCCCCCGGCGCCGGTTCGTACGTGCTGATCGCGGCGGCCGACGGCCACCAGCCGCAGGCGTCCACGGTCGTCGTCGGCGAGCAGGCTCTGGCCTACGACATCCTGCTCAGCGGCACCAGCGGCCTCGGCGGCCAGGTCCGCAGCGCGGTCACCGGCGAGCCGGTGGCGGACGCGATGGTCGTGGTCACCGACGTGCGCGGTGAGGTGCTGGCCACCGGCAAGACCGCGCCGGAGGGGTACTTCTCCTTCGACGAGCTGGCCCCCGGCACGTACACCATCGCCGTCAACGCCGCCGACTTCCGGCCGACGGCGCTGCCGGTCGAGGTCGGCGGGCAGGGCACCACCCGGATGGAGATCGAGCTGCTGTCCGGCGCCCGGGTGCAGGGTGTCGTACGGGCCGGAGCCGGCCGGCGTCCGCTGGCGGACGCGCGGGTCACGCTCGTGGACGCGGCGGGCAACGTCGTGGCCACCTCCACCACCGGTGAGGACGGCGCGTACGCCTTCACCGACCTGGACGCGGGCGACTACACGGTCATCGCGAGCGGCTACCCGCCGGTCGCCAACGGCCTGACGGTCGACGCGCGCGGGGTCGACGGCTACGACGTCGAGCTCGCCCACCCCGGCGAGTGATCCCGGGCCCGGGGGCCGGCCGTTGGACGGCGGGCCCCCGGGAGCCCCGGTTCACCCCGGGGCGCACGAACCCCGGCCCGCTGTCCTTTTGAGCGGAGAGGCAGCACGGGCCGGACCCCAGGGCTCCGGCGGCGGTACGCGCACAGGCAGGGGACGGCCTGCGTGCCGCCGCCCGGAGCCCGACATGTGAGAGGCAAGAACGGGAGTGGGAATGACTTCGACGGGCGCGGCAGCGGGAGCGGCCAACGGCGCGGGCGTACGCGCACAGGTCCGTACACGGGACGGCTGGGCGGTGCAGCACGCGGTGCTGACCGTCACCGACATGACCGGCACCCAGGTGCTGCGCGCGGCGGCCGACCAGGACGGTGTCGTACGGGACGCGCAGCCGCTGGCCCCCGGCCCGTACACGGTGATCGTGACGGCCGTCGGCTACGCGCCGGTCGCCTCCAGCGCGATCGTCACGGCGAGCGGCCGGATGGACGTCGGCAACGTGACGCTGGCACGCCAGGGCGGGGCCGAGCTGCCGCCGCCCGGCGCCTGGACCATCGACCCGATGCACTCGACGGTCGCGGCGACCGCCCAGCACCTGGGCATCACCAGCGTGCACGGCCGCTTCCTGGACTTCGCGGGCCGCATCGAGATCGCCGAGGACCTGCACAAGTCGTTGGTCCGGGCGGTCATCAAGACGGCCTCGATCGACACCGGCAACGGGATGCGCGACGGGCACCTGCGGACCGGGGACTTCCTCGACGTCGAGCAGTACCCCGAGATGACCTACGTCAGCACCGGCCTGGAGCCGGCCGGCCCGGACCGCTGGACCGTGCACGGCGACCTGTCGCTGCGCGGCGTGGTACGCCCGGTGGACCTGGACCTGAGCTACCTCGGCACCGGCCCCGACCCGTGGGGCGGCGTGCGGGCGGCCTTCAACGCCACCGCCGAGCTGCGCCGCGAGGACTTCAAGATGAACTACAACCAGGTCGTCGCCGCCGGTATCGCGGCGATCGGCACGACCCTGAGGGTCGAGCTGGACATCCAGGCCGTACAGGGCGAGACCCTGCCCGCGGCCTGACGACCCGCGGCCCCACCCCCGACCGACCGGGGCCGCACGCGACGGTGCCCCGCCCTTTGCATCGCAAGGGGCGGGGCACCGTCGTGCAGGGGGTTCCGTCAGTTGGTCTTGCACTTGTTGCCCGTGGCGGGGTTGAGCAGTCCGATGACGTCGATGGTGTTGCCGCACAGGTTCAGTCCGAGGTCGATCGGTACCTGGATGGCGTTGCCCGACAGGATGCCGGGCGAGTTGGCGACCTTGGCCCCCGCACCTGCGTCGGCGACGGCGGTACCGACGCTGCCGAGGACGGCGGCGACGGTCAGGACACCCGCGCTGATGGCAGTACGAACGCGCATGTGGAGCTCCTTACGCTGCGCTGAGAAATGATCAGATAAGAGGTAGACACGGCGCGGTGGTCGAAAACCGCCGCGCCCGCCGATGCCCACGTTCGGCGGGCCCTCTTCATCCGTTCGGACGCGCGGGGAGTACGGGTCGGGGTGGGGGTGGTAGGGGCGCTGTGGGGCGGCGCCACCGGTGCGGTTACGGGGTGGTGGCGGCCGGGTCCGTACCGGGGTCGGAGCCGCGGGTGCCCGTATCGGAGCTGGGGTGGCCCGCGTCGGAGCCGGGACTGCCGGCGTCGGAGCCGGGGCTGCCGGCGTCAGGGCCGGGGCTGCCCGCGTCGGGGCCGTCCGCATCGGAGCGCACCGCCGCGGCCGCCGCCCGCTGCCGCTCCCGCATCGCCTCGATGCCCGCGATCTGGAGGTCGAGGGCGAAGGCGAAGTCGTCGTCCAGCATCTGCTCGATGCTCATCCCCTCGCGGGCGTACGCGGCGTTGACGGACAGGTCCATCGTCTCGGCGAACCGCGGCCGGTCCTGCACCGCATCCACGACCCGGCGGAAATACTCGTCCATGGTGGTGCCCTCGGCCCGGCAGCGGGCCCGGTGCTGGCCCTGGATGCTGCAGAAGCCGTAGATGAACTGGAAGACGGCCGCCAGCGCTCCCGACGCCGACTTCTTCGCCAGGCCGCTGCGCGCCATCACCCGCAGCGTCGCGTTGGAGAACTCCATCGAGCGCGGCCCGAAGTTGAGGTACTCCCCCAGGAGCTTCGGCAGCCACGTGTGGGCGAGCAGCAGCTTGCGGTACTCGAAGGCGAGATGGCGCAGCTGGTCGCGCCAGTCGGCCCCCTCGCCGGACTCGTCGGGCAGGTCCAGTTCGCCCGCCACCGCGTCCATGGCCAGTTCCAGCAGGTCGTCCTTGGTGTCGACGTACCAGTAGACGGACATGGCCGTGACACCCAGTTCGGCGGCGAGACGGCGCATGGAGAACTTCGCCAGGCCCTCGGCGTCCAGCAGCCGGACCGTGGCCGCGACGATCTTGTCGAGGTCCAGTCCGGCCGGCTGGTCGGCCTTCCGTTTCACCGGGGGGCGCTCGGTCAGCCACACGCTCTTCGGCTGCTTCTCGGCGCGGCTCGTAGTCGCTGCCATCTCGCGCCCTCCCTCTCGTTCACGCAGTCGTACGGAGTCGATGCTATTCCGGCCGGGCGGCGGCCGGGTCCGGGCGTACGGGGTCGTCTTCCGGGGCGCTCGGCCCGGGTGCGGCGGGGCCGGACGCGGGGACGCCCCGCTCCGCGCGCCGCAGCAGGAACGCCGCGAGCAGGCCGCCGAGGAAGACGGCGGCCGCGCCCACCAGCTGGCTGGTGCCGATGCCGGAGGCGAACGCGTCGTGCACGGCCGCCCGGTCCGCGTCCGTACGGGCCATGGCCAGCGCGGCCGGCAGCGAACCGGCGCCCAGCGCGACCGCGGGCAGCAGCGCGGCGAAGCGGGAGTTGAGGACCGCGCCGAGGACGGCGACGCCGAGCCCCTGGCCGAACTCCATCAGCGTGCCGTTCACGCCCGCGCCCACCCCGGCCTTCTCGACCGGGATCGACGACATGATGGCGTTGGCCATGGTGGGCATCGCGAACGCCACACCGACGCCCATCAGCAGCAGGCCGAGCAGCATGCCGCCGTAACTGTCGCTGCCGAGGGTCGCGATGGCGGCCAGACCGCCGGCGAGCAGGCTCATGCCGACCACGATCATGCCGGGGGTGCCCAGCTTGGGCAGCAGCTTGACGCCCAGGCCGGTGAAGTTCAGCGCGACGACCATCAGCGCCAGCGGCGCCATCCGCAGCCCGGCCTCCAGCGGCCCGTACCCGAGGACGAGTTGCAGGTGCTGGGTGAGCAGGAACATCGAGCCGCCCAGGCCGAACGCCACCAGGATGCCGCCGGACACCGCGCCGATGAACCGGCTGTTGCGGAAGAAGTGCATGTCCAGCATCGGGTTCGGGACGCGCAGCTCCCACAGCGTGAAGACGGCGAGGCCCACGACGCCGACCGCGGCGGAGGTCAGCACCCGGCCGGAGAGCCAGCCGCTCCCGGGCCCGGAGATGATCGCGAAGACCACGCCCACCATGCCGACCATGGAGAGCAGCGCGCCGACCAGGTCGGGACGCTCCCCGTTGGAGCTCTTCGACTCGGGGACGAGCCGCAGCACGGCGACGAAACCGATCAGCGCGACCGGAATATTGATCAGGAACAGCGAGCCCCACCAGTAGTGGGCCAGCAGCGTGCCGCCGATCAGCGGCCCGGCGGCGAACCCGAGCGAGTTCACCGAGCTCCAGATGCCGATGGCCTTCGGGCGCTCGGCGTCGTCGAATATCTGCATGACGACGGCGAGCGTGGTCGTCATCAGCAGCGCGCCGCCGACACCCATCGCGGCACGGGCCGCGATCAGTTGTCCGGGCGACTGGGCGAGGGAGGCGGCGAGCGAGGCGACGCCGAACAGCACCAGGCCGAGGGCGAGCATCTTCTTGCGGCCGTACCGGTCGGCGGCGTTGCCGGCGGTGAGCAGCAGGCCGGACTGGACCAGGGAGTACGCGTTGAGCATCCACTGGACGTCGGCGGTGGTCGCGCCCATCTCCTCGGTGAGCGAGGGGACCGCGACGTTCAGGACGGTGTTGTCGAGCAGGACGGTCAGCTGCGCGAGGCAGATGACGGCGAGGATGAGCCAGCGGGTGGGGTTGCGGGCCGGACTCAAGGGTGGGGTGGCTCCGGAGGCCACGGAGGACATACAGGCTCCCTGTACGGAGTGATCGAGCGGATCAGCGGGACGTCTACACCGTACAGGGTGCGCTATACGCCGTACATCTCTTTATGGGGAGAGCGGCTGGGCGTTCTTGGCTACATCACGAGGCGGGTTTCGTCAGGTCGTACAGCGTCGTACTCCCGACGGTCACCTTCTTGAAGTTCTTCTCGACCCAGCTCGTGATGTCGGACGAGGTGGACTTCTGGGCACCGTTCGGGCCGAAGAAGCCGCCGCCCGCGCCGCCGCCGACGAAGTAGTGGATCTTTCCCTGGCGTACGTACTCCTTGAACTGGGCGAGCGTGGGTGAGGGGTCGCTGCCGTTGAACCCGCCGATGGGCATGACCGGCAGCTGGGTGGCGAGCTGGTAGCTGGCGGCGTTCTGGGAGCCGATGGCGGCGGCGGCCCAGGTGTGGTCGGCGGCGTTCTCCTGGAGGGCGGCCTTGGTTTCGGGGCTGACCTGTTGGCCGTTGAGGAGGCCGCCGAGGGTGTTGTGGCGGCCGCCGTCGGGGCCGTTGGGGCCTCCTGGGCCGGCGGGCCGGCCCTGGCTCTGACCCTGGCCCTGCCGTCCTGGGTTTTGGCCTTGGGTCTGGCCGCCGGGCGGCGGGCCGCCCTGGCCTGCCTTGCTTCCCCGGCTTCCCTTGCTCCCCTGGCCTCCCTGGCCTCCCTGGCCTCCCTGGCCTCCCTGGCCTCCCTGGCCCCCCTTGCCGTCCGGCCCGGGCCCGCCGACGATGATCATCCCGCCGTGCCGGCCCCCGGCGCCCTCGACCTTCGGGCCCGCGGTCACGATCGACCCGGTGTGCGGGGTGTCGACCGTGTTCGCCGCGTACGCCACCGGCCCGCCCAGCCCGGCGGCGACGCCCAGCCCGGCGGCCACCACGGCCAGCCGCCGGCCCATCCGTACCGACAGCAGCAGCCCCAGCGCCGCCACCGCGCCGACCGCCATCACCGACCAGCGCAGCCACGGCAGCCACTGCGGCGAGCGGGCCAGCAGGACGTACGCCCAGGCCGCCGTCACCGCGATCGTGCCCGCCAGCACCAGCACGGCGGCGGTACGGTCCCGCCGCCGCCACAGCAGCGTCGCGCCCATGGCGACCAGTGCCGCGATGTACGGGGCCAACGCGATGTTGTAGTACTGGTGGAAGATCCCGGACATGAAGCTGAACGTCGCGAACGTGATCAGCAGCGCGCCGCCCCACACCAGGAACGCCGCGCGCGCGGCATCGGTCCGGCCGGCCCGCCGCAGTACCACCAGCCCCGCGACCAGCAGGAGTGCGGCGGCGGGCAGCAGCCAGGCGATCTGGCCGCCCATGTCGGAGGCGAAGAGCCGGGTGAAGCCGGTGTCGCCCCAGCTTGCCCCGCCGCCTCCCCCGCCTCCGCCTGGGCGGCCGCCGCCGACACTGCCTGCCTCGTTGCCGTTCAGGCGCCCGAGCCCGTTGTAGCCGAAGGTCAGCTCCAGGAAGCTGTTGCTCTGCGAGCCGCCGATGTACGGGCGCGAGCCGGCCGGCCACAGCTCGACGATCGCCACCCACCAGCCGCCGGAGACGACCATCGCCAGCCCGCCGAGGAGGAGTTGACCGAACCGGCGGCGGAGTCGCGTGGGCGCGCACACCACGTACACGAGCGCCAACGGCGGCAGGATCAGCCACGCCTGAAGTGTTTTGGTCAGGAAGGCGAAACCGAAGCAGGCGCCCGCCAGCAGCAGCCACTTCGTACGGGCGTCCTCCAGCGCGCGCAGTACGCAGTACACGGCGCAGACCATCAGCAGGCACAGCAGCGCGTCGGGGTTGTTGAAGCGGAACATCAGCGCGGCGACCGGCGTCAGGGCGAGCAGCGCCCCCGCGAACAGCCCGGCGCCCACACCGAAGCGACGCCGTACGGCCGCGTACAGCACACCGACCGTGGCCACGCCCATCAGCGCCTCCGGCACCAGGATGGACCACGAGCTGAGCCCGAAGAGCCGTACGGACAGGGCCATCGGCCACAGGGCGGCCGGGGGCTTGTCGACGGTGATGGAGTTGGCGGCGTCGGAGGATCCGAAGAAGAGCGCCTTCCAGCTTGCGGAACCGGCCTGGGCGGCCGCCGAGTAGAACTGGTTCGCGTAACCGGACGCGCCGAGATCCCAGAGGAAGAGCGCGGCGGATGCCAGGAGCAGCGCGGCGAGGGCGGGGCGGGCCCAGCGGGGGAGTCGGGGGTGGGGTGGCCTCTTGGGGGGCCTCCTGAGTGGCCCCCTGGGTGACCTCCTGGGTGGATTCGGGCGGCCCGGGCGCCTCGGACGGCCCGGGCGCCTCGGGCGGCTCAGGTGGCTCGGCCTGCTCAGATGGCTCGGCTTCCTGGGCGTGGGGGCCGGGCGGCTCGGCCGGTTCCGTGAGGCGGGGGTGGTGCGTGGTCATCGGGGGCTCCTGCCGGGGTGGTGCGGGGCGGGGGTGGGGTGGTGGTCATCCGGGGCGGGGGCGGGGTGGTGGTCATCCGGGGCGGGGGCGGGGTGGTTCCGTACGGGGGCGGGGTGGACCGGTACGGGGGTCGGGTCGTCCCGTACGAGGGCGGGGTGCTCCCGTACGGCGGCGGGGCGGTCCGGTACGGCGGTGTGGCGGTCCGGTACGGCACCCCCGCCGTTCCGCTCCCGCCCCCGTGCCCGCCCCCGTGCCCGCTCCCGGCCCTGCTCCCGCTCCCGGTCCGTGAAGACCCACGCCCGGAAGAGCAGGAACCGCAGCAGCGTCGCCGCGAGGTTGGCGGCGACCAGCACCGCCATCTCGGTGCCGTGCGCGGGATCGCCGGTCGCGGCGTCCAGTGCGGCCAGCGATCCGCTGGTCAGGGCCAGTCCGATGCCGAAGACGACGAGCCCCTGGGCCTGATGGCGTACGGCGCGCTCGCGGCCCCGTACGCCGAAGGTCAGCCGGCGGTTCGCCGCCGTGTTGCCGATGGCCGACAGCAGCAGGGCCGCGGCGTTGGCCGTCTGTGGCCCGACGCCGAGCCGGAAGAGCGAGTAGAGGCCGAGGTAGAGGAGGGTGCTCAGGGCGCCGACCACGCAGAAGCCCATGACCTGGCGGGCCAGCCCGCGCGGTACGCCGGTCAGTTCGCGGTCGCGCGGGTCGTCGCCGAAGGGGCGCGCGAGCCGGTCCAGCGGCAGCGCACCGGTCGCCAGCGCGCGCCCCACGCGCCAGACGCCCTTGAGGTCCTCGGTGGCCGTCCGCGCGATGTGCACGGTGCTGTGCGGGTCGTCCACCCAGTCCACCGGGACCTCGTGGATGCGCAGGCCGGCGCGTTCGGCGAGCACCAGCATCTCGGTGTCGAAGAACCACCCGCTGTCCTCGACCATGGGCAGCAGCCGCTCGGCGACGTCGCCCCGTACGGCTTTGAATCCGCACTGCGCGTCGGAGAAGCGGGCGGCCAGCGAGCCGCGCAGGATGAGGTTGTAGGAGCGGGAGATGAACTCCCGCTTGGGGCCGCGCACCACCCGCGAACTCCGCGCCAGGCGCGAGCCGATCGCCAGGTCGGAGTGGCCCGAGATGAGCGGGGCGACCAGCGGCAGCAGCGCGTTCAGGTCGGTGGACAGGTCGACGTCCATGTAGGCGAGCACCGGGGCGTCGGAGAGGGACCAGACGGTGCGCAGGGCCCGGCCTCGGCCTTTCTCCTCCAGGCGTACGGCCGTCACCTCGTCGATCGTCTCGTCCAGCGACGCGGAGATCTCGGGCGTACGGTCCGTGCTCGCGTTGTCCGCGACGGTGATGCGGAAGCCGTAGGGGAAGGTGCGGGAGAGGTGGTCGTGGAGCCGGCGGACGCACGGCTCCAGGTCGGACTCCTCGTTGTAGACGGGGATCACGACATCGAGCACCGTGTCGATCTGGCCGAGGCGCAGATGCTCACGGGGCGGCAGGGAGCCCAGGGGGTGTGGGCCGGCTGTGTCGTCGTCATGGCATCGACACTTCCGGAGCGCGCTGTCACCCTTGTGTGGTGCCGCTGTGCCCGGGCTGTGAATGGGCGTGTTCAAGGGGCGTATGGGAACCCTGAGGGGCGCGTGCGGTGTCGCGCGCCGGTCCGCCGGCGGGCAGCCGGACCCGGAAGACGGTCCGTCCGGGGGCGCTCTCCACCCCGGCCGTGCCGCCGTGCGCCGCGACCACGGCCTCCACGATCGCCAGCCCCAGGCCCGTACTGCCGCTGTTACGGGCGCCTGCGTTTTTCGTACCGCCCGCACTCTCCGTACCGGCTGCACTCTCCGTACCGGCTGCACTCTTCGTACCACCCGTACCACCCGTACCACCCGTATCGCCCAGGCCGCCTGCGTCTCCTGTGCCGCGCGGGCCACCTGAGTCGTGCAAGCCACCTGAGTCACCTGTTCCGCCGCTGCCGCCGCTGCCACCGCCCGTACGGGAACGGGACGCGTCCCCTCGGGCGAACCGCTCGAAGACACGCGGCAGCAGCTCGGGCGGCACGCCGGGGCCGTCGTCCCGCACCTCCAGCCGGACGAAGTGCCCCTCCCCCGGCATCGGCATCTCGCGCCGCAGGCAGGCGACGACCGTGGTGCCCTCGGGCGTGTGCGTACGGGCGTTGGCCAGCAGATTGACCAGGACCTGGTGCAGCCGGTCGCCGTCGGCCCGTACGGGCACGGGGTCGGCCGGCAGCTCCAGGCGCCACTTGTGGCGGGGGCCGGCGGCGCGGGCGTCGCTGACGGCGTCCACGACGAGCGGCACGAGGTCGGTGCAGTCGTACGACAGCGGGCGCCCGGAATCCAGCCTGGCGAGCAGCAGCAGATCCTCCACCAGGCCGGTCATCCGCTCCGCCTCGGACTCGATGCGGCCCAGGGCGTGCCGGGTGGCCGGTCCCGGCTCCTCGCGGCCCCGGCGGGTCAGCTCGGCGTAACCGCGTATCGAGGCCAGCGGCGTCCGCAGCTCGTGGCTCGCGTCCGCGACGAATCTGCGGACCCGTGTCTCGCTCTCCTGCCGGGCCGCGAGCGCCGACCCCACGTGCCCGAGCATCCGGTTGAGCGCCGCGCCGACCTGCCCGACCTCCGTACGCGGGTCCGCCTCGGCGGCCGGGACGCGCTCGTGCAACGCCACTTCACCGCGGTGCAGCGGCAGTTCGGAGACGCGGGTGGCGGTGGCGGCGACCCGGCGCAGCGGCCACAGCGCGATACGGACCGTGGCGGCGCCCGCGAGGCCGGCGGCCACCAGGCCCGCGGCGGTCACACAGACCTCCACGACGACCAGCCGCCCGACGACGTCCTGCACCTCCCCGGTCGGCAGGCCGACCAGCGCGGAGTCGTCCGGCGCCGACTCGACACGGTAGTCGCCCAGGTCGGGGAGGGTGACGGTGTGCGGACGCCCGTCCCGGGGCACGGCGGCCAGTGCCTGCTTCTGCTCGTCGGTCAGCGTGATCAGGTTCTGCGCGGGCAGCGGATTGCGAGCGTCGATGCTGCGGGCGGCGGCGGTGACGTCACCCTCGGGGAGAGCCGCGCCCCGACCGTGCCGATGGGCTGGCCGGGGCCGGCGATGAACCCGAGGTCCCGGTGCCCGGTGAAGTCACCCTGCCGGCCCACGGAGTGCTGGGCCGACTCGCGCAGCTTGCCGTCGAGCTGGTTCTGGAGGTACGAGTGCAGCGCGATGGTGGTGACCGTACCGATCACCGCGCACACCACCGCGATCAGCAGAACCGCCGACACCACCAGCCGGGTCCGCAGACTCCACCGCCGCGGCCGCAACCGGAACTGCCGGGGGCGCCGATGCCGGTGCACACGCGGGCCGGTGGCAGACGCCCCGGCACCCGCCCGTACCGCAGTCGCCGGACCAGCCCCCGCCGCCTGCCCGGCAGCCGGCCGACCGGCGCCCGCAGCCCGCCCGGCAGTCGGCACACCAGCGCCCGCGACCCGCCCGGCAATCGGCGGACCGGCTCCACCCCCGCTGCCCCCGCCGCCCCCGCTGACCCGGACACCCGCTACCCGCCAGGTTTGATCAAATACCCGGCGCCACGGCGTGTGTGAATCATCGGGGAGCGGCCCGCGTCGATCTTCCGGCGCAGGTACGAGATGTACAGCTCCACGACATTGGCCTGGCCGCCGAAGTCGTAGCTCCACACCCGGTCCAGGATCTGCGTCTTGCTCAGCACCCGGCGCGGGTTGCGCATCAGGTAACGCAGCAGCTCGAATTCGGTCGCCGTCAGGTGAATCTCCTGGCCGCCCCGCCACACGTCGTGGCTCTCCTCGTCGAGCAGCAGGTCGCCCACCGCGAGCAGCGACTCGCTGCGTCCCGCCGCCGCGCCCGCCCGGCGCAGCAGACCGCGCAGCCGTGCCACCACCTCCTCCAGGCTGAAGGGCTTGGTCACATAGTCGTCGCCGCCCGCCGTCAGCCCGGCGATCCGGTCCTCGACCGCGTCCTTCGCGGTCAGGAACAGCACCGGCACCTCGGGCAGTTCATGGCGCAGCCGCCCCAGTACGGTCAGGCCGTCCATGTCCGGCAGCATCACGTCGAGCAGCACCGCGTCCGGCCGCCACTCACGTGCCGCCCGCAGCGCGGCCGTGCCGTCACCTTCGGCGCGGATGTCCCAGCCCTCGTAACGCAGCGCCAAGGAGAGCAGTTCGGCGAGCGACGCCTCGTCGTCGACGACCAGCACCCGCACCGGGCTCCCGTCGGGACGCAGCAGCTCAGCACGCTTCTTGGCGGTGGATGTGGACGTCACGGTCATGCTGTCGAGGCTGACCACCCCTCTGAGAGCCGTCTTGCGCGTACCTGTGAATCTCCTGAGAAACACCCGTCACCACAGCACTGCTTCAGTGGAACCGGACTGGGCCGCCCCCGCGCGGTCCAGCCGGTCACCACTGGAATCAGCATCGCACCCACCACTGACAATCTCCCTGACCTGCGCATTCACCCTCCCGAATGCCTTCGTCCCCCCGCCCGTCCTCCACCGCCCCTTCCCTTCACCCCGACGTCAATCCGTACCGTCACCGCATGAAGATCCTCGCCCTCAACGGCAGCCTGCGCGCCCGTTCCTCCAACGGCGCCGTCCTGCGCTCCGCCCTCGCGCTCACCGACGCCACGTCAGCCACCGCCGACATCGCCGCGCTTCCCCACTTCGACCCCGACCAGGACGCCGAGGGCGCCACTCCACCCGCCCCGGTGGCCGCCCTGCGCCGCGCCGTGGCGGACGCGGACGCCGTACTGATCGTCAGCCCGGAGTACGCCCACGGCGTCCCCGGCGTCCTCAAGAACGCCCTCGACTGGCTGGTCAGCAGCGCCGAACTCCTGGGCAAGCCGACCGCGGTACTGACCGCCTCGCCCTCACCGACCGGCGCCGCCCACGCACACGAGCAGCTGCGCGAAACCCTGCGCATGATGTCCGCCGGTGTGATCCCGGATGCCTGCCGCGACCTCACCGCCATCGGCCCGAAGACCGACCAGGCCACCGGAACCGTCACCGACCCCGCCACCCTCCAGGACCTCCGCACAGCCCTGGCAGCACTGACCGCGGCGACCGCCCGCCCCGCCCAAAGCCCGAACAGCCGACTCGCGTTCCCGTAACAAGCCCCCGCAGCCACCCCCCACCCACCAACCCCACCGACCTCCTCCCCCACCCCCTGCCCTCCCCTTCCCCCTCAGAACAAACTCCCCTGGTCCCCTTCCACACCCCCCGCCTCCCCCTTCCCGGCCGCCCGCACCTTCGCCGTAGTCACCCCGCCCACCGCACCACGCAACACCCACCCCGCCAACAACCGCCCATCCACCACAAACACCCCAGCCCCTCCCTCTCCTCCAGCCCCTCCCGATCTCTCAGTCCCTCCCGCTCTCCCAGCCCCTCCGGCTCCCCCGACGCCTCCCTCTCCCCCAGCACCCCGCACATACACATCAGCCCCCACCCCCGCCACCACAACCCCCACCACCTCATCCCCCGCAACCAACCCCTCCACCTCACCGACCCCCGCCGCCGGAATCCGGTCCAGCCCGAACACCTCCGCATGGTCCGTCCACGCGAACGCGACCGGCTCCAACGCCTCCGGCCACCCCGCCAGCCCCCGCGCCGCGCCGTGCAGTTCGGCCAGTGCCGCAGCCCGCTCCGCCACCGGGGGCAGCGCGGCGCGCGCCGCCCGCTTCTCCGCCTTGCCGAACCGGTCCCGTACGTCCAGGGCGGTGCCCAACAGCGCCTCCGCCCGCCGCGCGGCCATCAGCGGCCCGTACCCCAGCCATGCGTACGTGACCGCCCCCTGCTCTACCAGCCGCGCCGCGCCACGCTCGGCCGCCGTGATCCCCACCTTCAGCAGGCCGGGCCCGAAGTACGCCAGGTAGACGCCGTACGTACGCGGATCGTCGGCCATCGTGTCCGCCGCCACCGACCGCGAACGGTCGAGCCGCGCGCAGTCCGCGCACTGGTCCCGCGCGCGCCCGCCGTCGATCACGGCCGCGTACGGGCAGGCCGTCCACCGCGCGCCCCTCCGCACCCCGAGACACCGCCGCTCACCCACCACCGCGAAGGCCAGGGCTTTGCCGGCAGGCAAGGCACTACGCCGCCGTACACCGCGCTCCGGGGCGTACCACCCGAGCCCCGGCTCACCCCCGTCCCAACTCGGCCCCGTACACCACCAGCCACCCGCCGCCCCGCTCACGTACCGGCACCCGCCTCCACCGCACCGGCCCCCGGTAAGTGCTGCGATACGCGCTCGGCGACACACCGATCGCAGCCTGGAGATGCTGCCGCAGCGAGGCCGCCGTACCGAAGCCGGCGTCCGTCGCCACCCGGTCCACCGTCAGTTCCGTCTCCTCCAGCAACTGCCGCGCCCGCTCGACGCGTTGCTGCGTGAGCCACTGCAACGGTGACACCCCGACCTCCTCCCGGAACCGCCGGGTGAAGGTCCGTACGCTCATCGCCTCGCACGAAGCCAGTTCCCGCAGGGTCACCGGCCGGTCCAGGTGCTCCAGCGCCCAGGCCCGGGCCGCGGCCGTCGAGGAGTACTGCGGTGCGGGGACGGGGCGCCGGATGAACTGGGCCTGCCCGCCCTCCCGGTGCGGCGGCACGACCGTACGGCGCGCCACCTCGTTGGCCACCGCCGCTCCGTGATCACACCTGATCATGTGCAGGCACAGGTCGATCCCGGAAGCGACACCAGCGGCTGTCAGCACACCCCCTCATCCGTATACAGAACATCCGCGTCCAGCTCCACCTGCGGAAACAACCGCCGGAACTGCTCCGCCGACCGCCAGTGCGTCGTCGCCCGCCGCCCCTCCAGCAGCCCGGCCGCCGCCAGCACGAACGACCCGGTGCAGATCGACGCCACCCGCGCGCCCGGACGGAAGCGCGCCACCGCCCGCGCCATCTCCTCGCTCAGGCACCCCTCGTCCGTCCCGTAATCCTGCTGCGAGGCCGGCACCACGACGGTGTCCGCCTCCGCGAGGGCCTCGGGCCCGTACCGCACATTGACCGTGAAATCCACGTCGGTACGGATCTCCCCCGGCATCGGCGCACAGGTCACCACCTCGTACAACCGCTGCCCGTCGGCCGCCTCGGCCTGCCCGAAGATCCGGTGCACGATCCCCAGCTCCATCGGCAGCAGTCCGTGCCGCACCAGTACGGCGACCCGATGCCGCCCGTCCTCCGCGAAAACGCCCATGGCCCGATCCTCACACACCTTGGCCATCCGGCCACTCGCCCCGCCCCCACCCCCCACCAGAAGATCGACCCACTCCCGAAAACCACCTCTCCCCTTACCTCCCTTCCCCTTGGAGCCCCCATGAAGGTCCTATGGCTGGCAGCCCACCCCGAGGAACGTTCCCTCAACGGCTCCCTCAAGACCGAAGGCATCCGCACCCTGCGCGACCACGGCCACGAGGTCCAGCTCTCCGACCTCTACGCCATGAAGTGGAACCCGGTCGTCGACGCCGACGACTTCGACCACTCCCCCACGGAACGCCTCCGCATCAGCAACGCCGCCCATCACGCCTACACCAGCGGCACCATGAGCCCCGACATCCGCGCCGAACAGGAGAAGGTCACCTGGGCCGACACCCTCGTCGTCCAGTTCCCCCTCTGGTGGTACGGAATGCCCGCGATCCTCAAGGGCTGGTTCGACCGCGTCTTCGTCAGGGGCTTCGCGTACGGCATCAACGACCCCGCCACCGGGCAGGCACTCCGCTACGGCGACGGCCCGCTGACCGGCAAGCGCGCCATGGCCGTCGTCACCGCCGGCGCCCGCCCCTCCTCGATCGGCCCCCGCGGTGTCAACGGCGACCTCAACGACCTGCTCTTCCCCCTCCACCACGGCACCTTCTGGTACACGGGCATGAGCGCGGCCCCACCGTTCCTCGTCCCCTCGGCGGACCGCACGACCCCCGCCGTCTACGAGGACACCGTCGCCCACCTGCGCACCCGCCTCCTGGACCTGCCCACGACCCCGCCCCTCCCCTTCCGCCGCCAGAACTCCCCCGACTACGACCCGGAAACCCTCACCCTCCGCCCGGACCTCGCCCCCCACACCACCGGCCCGGCCCTGCACTACACGGACACCCCGTAATCCGAGCGCGCACGCAAAAGACCGGCCCGGCACGTTTCCGTGCCGGACCGGTCTTCGCAGTAGCGGGGACAGGATTTGAACCTGCGACCTCTGGGTTATGAGCCCAGCGAGCTACCGAGCTGCTCCACCCCGCGTCGGTTCGTCAGACTCTACGCCACACCCGCCCCGAAGGGAAATCGTTCCCCCACACCCACCCGTCCTACAAACCACGCAGCGCCACGTACAGGTCGTCGTAGGCTGCCCAACAGTCAATGCTGCCGTCGTCGTGCAGGCTGCCCATGTACCAGTCGTCGTCACGAACAGGCTTCACAAGGCACAGACTGTGGAATCCGAGAACGATCTCCGGGTGCAGCACCTCGTCGGGAGTTCCGAAGCGGCCTACCCACTTCACCGCCCGGTTTCGATCCAGGACGACAGCCTCCTGGTCCCCGGACACGTCGCGAATGCGCTGAAGAGACCACCCCGTGGGTAGCTGCGTGTCTGCCATCCACGGATGATTTCATGCACCGGATACGGAGCACCGCCGCCAGAATCGGACCACGGGCCCGGCGGGCCAATGAGCCACAGCCAGGACACACTCACCCCGAACCGCGAGTGGTACCGGCAGCTGACCCGGTTGCTGCATTTCGCTGCTGTACACCACGACAAAGCCCCCGCCCGGAGAACCCGGCGGGGGCTTTGGTCTGCTGTGCGCTCGGCAGGATTCGAACCTGCAACCTTCTGATCCGTAGTCAGATGCTCTATCCGTTAAGCTACGAGCGCTTGGCTTTCCGGCGGTTTTTCTTGCCGGTCGGCGTTGCAGAAAGAACATTACACGAACCTCGCCGGGAGGCGAAATCCGATCACGGCACCCCATCTGACCTGCGGAAACGTCGTGGAGGTGAGGGGGCTGGGGTTACTCGGGCCAGGCGGAGGTCTCGATGATCCGTACGAGGTCCGGACGGATGTGGTCCGGATCCAGGTGGGCCAGGACGTCGGCCTGGGGGGTGCCTGGGGCGGTTTCCGGGCGGTGGGTGAGGGCTCGGTGGTAGGCGCGGAGGATGTGGCGCTTGAAGCCGGGGCGGGGGTGGGCCGTGAGGATCTCGTCGCGGGTGTCCGGCGGGAGGGTGGCGTGGCCGATGCCCAGGACGTCGAGTTCGTAGCCAGCCGCGAGGAGGGCGATCTCCGGGGCCATGCGGTGGGGGATCTCCGGTGTCGTGTGCAGGGCGACGGCTTCCCAGGTGAGGCGGGTGCGGGCCGGCGGGACGCCGCGGGCGGCGAGGAAGCCGCGGGCCGCGTCGGCGCCGTCCAGTTCGAAGCGCTGCCGGGAGCCGCGGAACCGGTCGGTCAGGCCGAGGCTGTGAAAGAGGGCGGCGATGTAGAGGAGTTCCGCGTCGAAGGCGAGGCTTCGCTCGCGGCCGTGCCGGGCGCCGAAGAGGTAGACCCGGCGGGAGTGGTGGTAGAGCAGTTCGTCGGTGGTGTTCCGGATCAGCTCGGTGGCCTCCTTGGCCAGGGAGGAGTCCGGGAGGGGGATGCCGGCGATGTGGGTGTGGGTCGTGTGGGTGGTGTGGGTGGAGCGGCGGATTGCGGAGAGGTCCGGGGCTGGGGACGGGGGTGAGGGCTGGGTGAAGGGGTGGTGGTTGCGCTGGTCACGGCCGGGCGTCATGGGGACAGGGTCGCTCGGGAGTGTGGGCGGCGCCCGGGGCATTCCGGCCAGGTGGGGGAGGGGCTCGTGCGGCGGGGGGTGCGCGCTGTCCCGGGGAGAAAAGCGTTCAGGCCCCGGTCTGAGTGACCGGGGCCTGAACGAAACGGAGCGGAGGCGGAGGGATTTGAACCCTCGATGGGCTTTAAAACCCAAACCGCATTAGCAGTGCGGCGCCATAGACCGGACTAGGCGACGCCTCCACACACCCCGACCGCGCGCAAGCGCGATGTGGCGTGACCAGATGATGGCACAGCTCGGCGGGCTGTCACCAATCGACCCCCACGGTACTCGGCGGACGGGCGGCCCGGCAAAGGTCTTTACGGGGTGGTTCGGGTGCGTTCCGTACGAATCCGCGCCCCGGGAATCGAACAGGGTTCAAACATCGCGGCGGGCGGCGAGCCGCGCGCAACGTCGGGCCCGTCGGCGCGTTAGACGCTGCGGAGATGTGAGGGCGGGAGCGGACGGGGGAGCGGGAGCCCGGCCCCGCCCCCGTGCCTCGTGTCCCGCCCCGTACCCCGTGTCACGCCCCCGTACCTCGCACCTCGACTCCCGCCCCGGTACCTCGCACCTTCTGGAGTACGTGATGCCGTTCCACCGGCCCTTCCGCTTCGCCACGGCTGCCACGACCACCGCTGCCGCCCTTGCCACCCTCGCGCTGACGGCTCCGGTCGCCGCTTCGGCCCCGGCCTCGCCCGCCGCCCTCACCGCCCCCGCCGCCCCCGCCGACGTGTCCATCGGCTCCCCGCCCCTCGCCGCGCCCCTCCCCCGCCTGTCGCGCTCCTCCGACCACCTCACGGTCACGGTCAGCGACTCCGGCAAGGCGGCCACGAACGGTACGTACGAGCTGTACTGCCACCCGGCGCGCGGCACCCACACCGACGCGCGCGGAGCCTGCGACAAGCTCGACAGCCTGTCGCGGTGGGGCAAGGACCTGTTCGCGGGCGTGCCGAAGGGCAGCAAGTGCACGATGCAGTACGGGGGCCCGGCCACCGCGCGGATCACCGGCAGGTGGGCGGGACGCCCGGTCGACGCCCGGTTCAGCAGGGCCGACGGATGTGAGATCAGCCGCTGGAACCGGTTCGTTCCGGTGCTGCCCTCGGTCGCTTCGTGACGTAGAAGCGGGCCAGTTCAGGACGCGGGGCACATGTCGGGCGTGCGACGAGTCGCACAATCCCGTGGCATTACCTCCTCGTCATCCGTCTCCGCGTCCACATCCGGTGCCCGTAGACTCCCTTCCAGTGACCCGCGGCGGACGTGGCGGCGGGCTCGGCAAGGTGCGGTAACTGCAGGGAGGAAGCGTCGTCGTGAGCAGCAGGCCATCCCGAGGCGCTGCTCGCCTCGCAGCCATACTCGACGCTCTGCCGGACGCGTTGCTGCTGGTGAACTGCAACGGCACGGTCGTCAACGCGAACGCCATCGCCCTGGAGACCTTCGAGGCCCCGGGCACCGCCCTGGTGGGCCGCGGTCTGCTGGACCTGCTGCCGTCCTTCGACTCCAAGCGCATCCCCGGCTCGATGCGGCGCCACGACGAGCAGCAGCAGGGCCCGCGCACGAAGCCCACCCGGATGGTGGCGCGGCGTACCGACGGCAGGGAACTGCTGGTCGAGGTGACCAGCGCGAACCTGGAGGACGGCCGTACCCCGTACGAGTCCGCCTTCGAGGCCGCGTACGCCGACCACCGCAACGGCTACACCGGCGACGAGCTGCTGATGCTCGTCGTACGGGACCTGACCGGCACCCTCGACACCGAGACCGAGCTGGCCCGCCAGCAGCGCCAGACCGAGATGATCCTGCGCGCGGCCGCCGAGGGCGTCGTCGGCGTCGACTCCGAGGGCAAGGTCGTCCTCGTCAACCCGTCCGCCGCACAGATCCTCGGATACCGGGCGAGCGAGCTGGGCGGCAAGGAACTGCACCCGCTCATCCACCACTCCCGCGCGGACGGCACGCCGCTGCCCTGGGAGGAGACGCCGCTCGCCGACTCCCTGCGTTCCGGGCGCAAGCACCGGGTGCGGGGGCAGGCGCTGTGGGCCAAGGACGGCCGGTCCGTCCCGGTGGACCTGACGACCGCGCCGGTACGCGACGGTGACCAGCTCGTCGGCGCGGTGATGACCTTCACCGACCGCCGCCCGTACGACGCGCTGGCGGCCCGCCACACGCAGCTGCTGGCCGTACTGGACCAGTCGCTGCGCGGCCCGCTGGAGGAGCTGAAGGCGGAGCTGGGCACGCTGGCGTCCGACCCGGCCGGCCAGCTGTGGCCGGAGGCGAACCAGATCCTGCACCACCTGGCCGCCGGGTACGCCCGGATGACGACGCTGGTCGACAACGTCCTGAGCTACCAGCGGCTGGACGCGGGCGGCGAACGGCTCACCCGCCGCAAGGTCTCGCTCGACGCGGTCGTGACGGCCGGCGTCGAGGGCGCGATCGAGCTGATCGGCCCGGGCCGCGCCCAGTTCGCGGTGCACGCGCCGCCGATCGACGCCGAGGTGGACGCGGAGCGGCTCGCGCAGGCGCTGTCCCATCTGATCGCGGACGTGGCCGGGGTGGATGCCACGGGCAAGGCCGGGAGCGGCTCCGAGGCCACTTCCGGGGACTCGACGATCGTGGTGGCCGCGGCCCAGCGCGGCGAGGTCGTACGGATCGAGGTGCGCGGCCCGTACGGCGGCGGCAACCCGGTCCACGCACCGATCGTGCGCGGCATCGTGCGGCAGCACGGCGGCGTGCTCCAGACGCACAAGGTGCCGGGCGCGGGCGGCAGCGCGTACGTGCTCGAAGTGCCGGTGACGGCCGGTGGCACGCCGGTGTCCGGCGCCGCGGGCCCGGCGCGCGAGGTGACGGGCAACGAGACGACGGTCATGCCGGTGCCGGCCGAGCGGGCTCGGGGGACGCAGGAGCAGGGCAAGGGGCGGGGTCAAGGGCAGGAACAGGGCCAGGGTCCGGGAGCCGGTGGGGCCGGGGCTCAGGGGGCACCTGGGGTGCCGGGGCAGAAGGCTCGCGCGCAGGGCGATGGAGGGGCCACCGGCCCCGGTACGCCTGGTGCTGCCGACGGCGGTACGGGTCGTACGGGCGGTGGTGCCGAGGGCACGCCGACCGGGCGGCGCCGGGCGCGCAACGGTGATGTGCCGGAGCAGCAGCAGCCGGGCGGAGACGCCGCTGCCGCCGGGAACGGCAACGGAACCGGGAACGGGAACAACAACCGCAGTGGTCAGGTGCCTCGGGCCCGTCATGAGGCGGGTGCCTCCGGGGCGCAGGACACGGGCGGCCCTGGCGTACGCGGTACGGGTACGGACGCGGGCGGCGCCGGGCGTCCCGGCGCGGCACCGGGGATGTCCGGCGCGCCCGGGATGCCGCAGGGCATGGCCGAGGCCGAGGTCGTACCGCCGGGCGGCCGGCGTCCGCTCCAGCAGGGCGGCGCGGAGGGTGCCGCACGGGTGGCGCTCCCGGCGGTCGCCGACGGCCCGCAGGGGCAGGGGCAGCAGCACGGACAGGCGCAGGGGCAAGCAGTTCACGCCCAGGCGCAGGCGCCGGGGCAGGTGCCGTCGTCCGGGCGCCGGGCGCGCAGGGCGCTGGCCGACACGGCCGAGCGCCCCTTCCCGAACCAGTCGCCGGCCCCCGCCCGTAACGTGCACTCGGCCTTCGCGCTGCCGCCCGCCGCCGCCGACCAGCTTCCGCAGTCCCCCTGCCCGCGCTGCCGGTCCTGACCGGTCAGAATTCCGGCCAGGCCGGTGGCCCGCAAACCGGTACAAGTACGGGTACGGGTACGGGCCCGGCTTCGGGTACGGACGCGAGCACAGGTACCGGTACGGGTACGGGCCGCCGTCGCGCGCGCCCCGGTACGGCGGACGGTGTCGGTGATCCGGCCGGAGCCGTGCCCGAGCCGGGTGCGCCCGAGGGCGACTGGGGCCCCGAGCCGACCGGTCGGCGCCGTGCGCGCCGGGCCGCCGCCGAGGAGCGGGCCGCCGCCGCGATGGCCGATTCGGAGTCGACGGGAACGTTCGTCGCCGGTCCGGAGGGGCTGGTGGCACACCCCACCGAGGGCGGGCCGACGGCCGGTCCCGGCAGCGCTCCCACGGGCGGTCCCGGCAGCGCTCCGACAACCGGCCCGGGAACCGCTCCCGCGGACGCGCCACCCGCCCCCACCGGGCGACGGCGCGGGCGCCCCAGCCCGGTCGAGGCCGAGCAGGCCGCGGGCCAGGAGCCGCAGAGCCAGGGGCAGAGCCCGGCACAGCACCAGGGACAGCACCAGGGACAGCACCAGAGGCAGCCTCAGGGACAGCACCAGACGCAGAGCCCGGCGCAGGGCCCGTCGCAGGACCAGGGCCCGACCCAGGGGCCGGCCGCTCAGCACGGTCCCGCCGGGGGCCCCGGCGCCGCCGACGCCCCCGTACCCGACCCGGCAGCTCCCCGGCAGCCCATGCCCGCGCCCGCCTCCCCGGAGGCGGCGGAGGGTGACGACGTGGCGGGCGGGCCCGCCGCGGGCCACTCCCACGGGCGCGCGTTCAGTGTGCGCACGCTCGGGCAGGGTGTGCCGTTCTCGCAGCAGCTCGTCGAGCAGCAGCGGCCGGGCGCTCCCGGTGGCCCCGGCACCCCCGCTCCCGGAGGCGCCGCACCCGGCTCCCCCGCGCCCGGAGCCCCCGCGCCCGGAGCCTCCGCCGCGGGCTCGGGCCGCCGCCGCAAGCTGGCGCAGCCGCCGCAGGAGGGGGAGCGTACGGCCGCGTCCGACGCCGCCTCCGCCGAGGCCCGTCCGCACCCGCAACCCGGCATCCACGCGCCGGGACAGCCGCACCAGCAGTCCTCGCAACACCAGCAGCCCCCACAGCAACAACCGCACCAGCAACACCTGCTGAACACCCCGGAGGGACGCGCCTTCGCCGTCTCCGCCCCCGACGAGGGCAGCGAGGGTCCCGAGCCGCTGGACGGCCCGAACGGCGCCGTCGAGGTGACCGAGCCGCAGCCGCAGCCGATGGACGACGAGTTGCCGCCGGAGCCGCTGGACAACCCGCGCCGGCTGCTGGTCTGGCCGGCGCCGGACGTCTCCACGCAGCAGGCGCTGAGCGACCGCGGCTACCGCCCGGTCATCGTCAACTCCCGCGAGGAGGTGGACGCGCAGATCGCCGCGTACCCGGCGGCGCTGTTCGTCGACCCCTGACCGGGCCGATCACCCGTACGGCGCTCCAGTCGCTGCGTACGGCGGCGGTGGCGGCCGAGGTGCCGGTCCTGGTGACGGCCGGGCTCGGGCAGGCGACCCGGGAGGCCGCGTACGGGGCCGACCCGGCCGTACTCCTCAAGGCGCTCGCCCCGCGCGACAGCGAGCAGCACCCGCCGCGGGTCCTGCTGACCGAGGAGAACGACGCCGTCGCCGGAGCGCTGACCGCCTCGCTGGAGCGGCGCGGCATGCAGGTCGCGCGGGCGGCGACGGACGCGGACGCGGTGACGCTCGCGGCCCAGATGCGGCCGAACCTGGTGGTGATGGACCTGATGCAGGTACGCCGCCGCCGGGCCGGGATCGTCGACTGGCTGCGTTCGAACGGCCTGCTCAACCGCACTCCGCTGGTCGTCTACACGTCGGCCGACCTCGACCCGGCCCAACTGCCGGGGCTCGCGGCGGGCGAGACCGTCCTCTTCCTGGCGGAGCGCTCGACGAGCGCGGAGGTCCAGTCCCGGATCGTCGACCTGCTCGCGAAGATCGGTACGAACTGAGCGGCGCCGGTACGAACTAAGCGGGGCCGATCCGGGCCGAACGGTGCCGGTACGGGCGAACGGAACCCGTACGCCCTCGGCCACCGGGGCGGCGGTGCAAAACCCCGGCGGGCCGCCACCGCCCTGCGGTAGGAAGGCCCCATGCGCCCACGCCCCGGTGAAGTCCTGCACTTTTCGGAGGACCCCACGATCGGCACGTTCGTGCCGCATGTCGCCGCGACCGCCCGGCAGGAGGAAGCGTACGTCTGGGCCGTCGACGGCGACCGGGCGCCGGACTACTGGTTCCCGCGGCAGTGCCCGCGGGCCATGGCCTGGTGTGTGCCGGGCACGTCCGCCGCGGACCGTGCGCGCTTCCTCGGGCCGGGCGGCGGCGAGCGGGTGCACGTGATCGAGTACGACTGGCTGGAGCGGCTGCGCACCGCCGAGCTGTACGCCTACCGACTGCCCGCCGCGGCCTTCCGTCCGTTCGGCGGGCCGGTGCCGCACGCCGTCGTGGCGACCCGTCCGGTCGACCCGCTCGGCCCGCCGGAGCCGGTCGGCGACCTGCTCCGGCTCCACCGGGACGCCGGGATCCAGCTCCGCGTGCTCGACAGCCTCTGGGGCTTCTGGAACGAGGCGATCACCAGCACGCTGGGGTTCAGCGGCATCCGGCTGCGCAACGCGAGGCCGGACGAGGGTCCGCGGGCGCAGGCAGCGGTGGGTACGGGTACAGGCACAGGTACGGGTGCGGGTTCAGGCCCGGGGCCGTACGGGAGGACACTCCTCCCGTACGGCGACGCCGCCGCCTCACCCCACCCGCGTGACCGTGAGCTTCCCCTCCGCGTACTGCCTGCGCAGCACCTTCTTGTCGAACTTGCCGACGCTGGTCTTCGGTACGGCCGCCACCGCCGTCCACCGCTCCGGCAGCTGCCAGCGCGCCACCCGTTCGCCGAGGAAGGTCCGCAGCTCCTCGAACCGGGCGCTCGCGCCCTCCCGCAGCACCACGGCGGCCAGCGGGCGTTCGCCCCACTTGTCGTCCGGTACGGCCACCACCGCGGCCTCCGCGACCTCCGGGTGGGCCATCAGGTGGTTCTCCAGCTCGACGGACGAGATCCATTCACCGCCGGACTTGATCACGTCCTTGGCGCGGTCGGTCAGCGTCAGGTAGCCGTCCGGCGTGATCGTGCCGACGTCGCCGGTGCGCAGCCAGCCGTCGGGGCTGAACTTGTCCTCGGGGCGCTGGTCGACGCCGTCCGCGCCCCCGTAGTACGCGCCCGCGATCCACGGGCCGCGCACCTCCAGCTCGCCGGCGGCCTCCCCGTCCCACGGCAGGTGTTCGCCGTCCGGGCCGACCAGCCGGGCCTCCACCGAGGCGGGGAAGCGGCCCTGCGTCGCGCGGTAGGCCCACTCCTCCTCGCCGCTCGCACCGGCCGGCGGGTGCGCGACCGAGCCGAGCGGGGAGGTCTCGGTCATGCCCCAGGCGTGTACGACGCGCAGCCCGTGGCGTTCCTCGAAGGCGCGCATCAGCGCCGGGGGACACGCGGAACCGCCGATGACGACATTGCGCAGCGAGCTGACGTCGCGCTTCGTGGCGTCCAGCTCGCCGAGCAGGCCCTGCCAGATGGTGGGCACGGCGGCGGCGACGGTCGGCCGTACCGTCTCGATCATTTCGGCGATCGGCCCCGGCTGGAGGAACCGGTCGGGCATCAGCAGGGAGGCGCCCGCCATGAAGGAGGCGTGCGGCAGGCCCCAGGCGTTCACGTGGAACATCGGAACCACCGGCATGGCGATGTCCTTGCCGCCCAGGGCGAACGCCTCGGCGTTGTTGACCTGCATGGAGTGCAGGTAGAGGGAACGGTGGCTGTAGGCCACGCCCTTCGGGTCGCCGGTCGTGCCGGAGGTGTAGCAGAGCGCGGCGGCCTGCCGTTCGTCGAGCTCCGGCCAGGCGTAGTGCTCCGGGCGGCCGGCGATCAGCTCCTCGTACTCGTGGACGCGCGGCCGGACGCCCTCCAGCAGGGAACGGTCACCCGCCCCCGCCACGACGACGTGCTCGACCCCCGGCAGGTGCGGGAGCAGCGGCGCCAGCAGCGGCAGCAGGGAGCCGTTGACGAGGACGACGCGGTCGGCGGCGTGGTGGACGATCCAGATCAGCTGCTCGACGGGGAGGCGCAGGTTGAGCGTGTGGAGCACGGCGCCCATGGAGGGGATGGCGAGGTACGCCTCCAGGTGCTCGGCGTTGTTCCACATGAGCGTCGCCACCCGCTCGTCGCCGTCGACGCCCAGTTCGTCGCGGAGCGCGTGGGCGAGCTGGGCGGCGCGGGTGCCGATCTCCGCGTAACCGCGGCGGTGCGGCTCGCCGTCACCGGTCCAGGTGATCACCTCGGCCCTTCCGTGGATCGTCGCGCCGTGCGTCAAGATCCTCGAAACGAGCAGGGGTACGTCTTGCATCGTGCTCTGCACCGGGAGCCTCCCCATAGGGTGCGCCTGTTACGCGCGGGTAAGTTCCTGGCGATTGTGCTGGTGTTCCTCGCGGTATGTCACTACCCGGCCCGTGCGGATCCGGCCGTTCTCCGGGGCTCGACGGCCCCGCCGCACCGTCGGTGAGCGGTACGGAGGGGACGCCGGGTGTTCTTGGGGTACGGCTCGATCAGGCCATCTTCGCCATGTCGGCAGGGGCGCCGACGGCTTCGGCCTTACGGCACGACGCTTCCGCCCCGGTCGAGCGCGAACCACACCCCTTGCGCCGGCGGGTGTCGATGTTGGGCCGGTAGACGCCCCACCGCGACGCGAGGGCCTCGACCAGGTGCAGGCCACGCCCCGACCCGTCGTCGAGCAGCGCGGGCAGGCTGAGGAGCCGGCTGCGCGGGGCGTCGTCCCACACGGCCACACGTACGGAGGTGGGGTGCACGGTCACGTCGAGGCGTACGACGGCCGTGTCGGTGTGCAGGTGTACGTTCGTGACCAGCTCACTCACCAAGACGCGGATGTCGTCGACGAGTTCGGTGTTGCCGGTCAGGGTCATCAGGTCGGTCACGACGGCCCGGGCGATCCCCGGCGCGGTGGCACGGTTGAGCAGGTCGAACCGGAACGAGTCGCGTGCGACGGGGGTGTGGCCTGGCCACTCCCCAGGTGCGCGCCCAAGGGGCGTGCGAGTGACTGCACTTCGGCGATCCGACGTGCGGCGCGGTGCTTCCACGACCGTAGGGCACATGCATGAGACGGCACAAGGATGAGACGGGGACGTGTCGTTGACAGGTAGACCCGTGAGACCGTGTCGCGTCAGACTGGGAACGCCGACCAGAAGAGGGGCCGATGCCACCACGAAGCAGTCCCACCGTGCGGCAGCAACGGTTGGGCGCGGAACTGCGGAAGCTCCGCGAGGCGTCAGGGATGCCCGCGCGCGAGGCCGGAGCCCTGCTCGGCGGAAATCAGGCGCAGATCAGCCACCTGGAGTCGGGGCGGTGGGGGATCAGCGCGGAGCGAGTTCGTCGCCTCGCCTCGTTCTACTCCGCCGGCGATTCCGCCTTGGTCGACGCCCTCTGCGACATGGCCGAAGAGCGGCACAAAGGGTGGTGGGAGGAGTATCGAGGAATCCTCCCGCAAGGCTTCTTGGACGTCGCAGAGTTGGAGCATCACGCCCGGCGCATCCTGTCCCTGCAAAGTCTCACGATTCCCGGCATCTTCCAGACGGCCGACTACGCGCGGACGATCTTCGGCGGAGCGCTGCCGCCGCTGCCTCAGACCGAACTCGATGCCCGTGTTGAGCAGCGCATAAGGCGCCGCACCTTGTTCGACCGCGCCACCCCTCCGCCCTTCGAGGGAGTGATCAACGAGGCGGCCCTGCGCATGAGGTACGGCGGCCGCGCCGTCGCTCGCCGCCAGCTCGAACACCTTCTGGAAGTCGCCGAATGGCCGAGCGTGACGATACAGGTTCTCCCGTTCTCCACGGAAGAATTCATCGGGTCAGCACAGTCAGTGCTCTATGCCGAAGGCCCCGTGCCTCAGCTCGACACCGTGCAACTCGACAGCGCATACGGGCCGGGATTCCTGGACGCGGAGGCCCAACTCAGCAAGTACCGCGCGGTTTTAAAAGCCGCCAAACGAGCCTCGCTCAGCCCTGCCGCATCGCAGGAACTCATCCACAGCATCGCAAAGGAAATGTGAGACTCTCAGCAATGACCACTGTTACCAACTGGCAGAAGTCTTCTTACTCCGAGGCAACGGGGAATTGCGTCGAGATACGGACGCATGGCGGAATGATCGACGTCCGGGAGAGCGATAACCCGAGCGAGATCATCAGGACTACTCGCACAAAGTTCGAAGCGTTGATCCTGGGCGTCAAGGCCGGGGAATTCGATCACGCGATCTAGTTCGTCAACGGCATTCGGACGGACGAGCCCATATCGCCGCGAGGGAATGGGCTTGCGTCATATGCCGTCTCATTTATGTGCCGTCACATACTTGCGACACCCCTCTCTGTAGCCCTACGTTCTTCACACGTCGCCGCTCCAGGACCGAAACCGCAAGGGCATGGTTCGGCGTACGCCCCCTCCCCGTCGGCTGATTTCTCCAAGCAGGCGCGACGGGGAGGGACCCAGCCCGCTCACGCCTCGGGCCGATCCACCCCTACCACGCGCTACGCGCGCCCCGCACCGGAAAATCAGGAGTCTCGCGTCGTACGGTCGTGGCAGCCTGGGGGTATGGGGACGATGGTGGGAACGGTGACCACGCTGTGGCGTTATCCGGTGAAATCGCTGCTGGGTGAGGAGGTTCCGGACGTTTCGGCGGACGCCCGCGGGCTGGCGGGGGACCGTGCGCTCGCGTTGGTGCACCAGGCGTCCGGCCAGGTCGCCAGCGCGAAGAATCCACGGCTGTGGCGCGACTTGCTGAAGTTGCGGGCCGAGATCATCGACCATGCCGTACGGATCACGCTGCCGTCCGGCCGGACCGTACGGTCCACCGACGCGCACGTGGACCGGACGCTCTCCGCGCATCTCGGGCAGCCCGTCACGCTCGCCGACGCCCCGCCCGAGAAGGCCACCCTGGAGCGCTCCCGCCCCGAAGAGGTGCTGGCCGCCGGCGTGGCGGCCGAGGTGGCCCACGAGACCCTGGAGATCGCCTCACAGGCCCCGCCCGGCACCTTCTTCGACTTCGCGCCGCTGCATCTGATCACCCGCGCCACACTCGACAGGATCACCGAACTCGGCCCCCGGGCCACCACCGTCGAGGCCGAGCGCTACCGCCCGAACGTCGTCATCCGTACCGAGGCCGCCGGGTTCGTCGAGAACGACTGGACCGGCCGCGAACTGCGCATCGGCGACGAACTCACCCTCCGGGTCGTGGCCCGGACACCGCGCTGCGCCGTACCGACGCTGGAACACGGCAGGCTGCCGCGCGACCCGGACGCCCTGCGGGTGCCCGCGCGCCACAACCGGGTGGTGCCGATGGAGGGCATGGGCCCGCAGCCGTGCGCGGGCGTGTACGCGCAGGTCGTACGGCCGGGACGGATCCGGCAGGGGGACGCGGTACGGCTGGTCTGAGCCGGAGGCGCGCGGCGCGGCCAGCCTGAGTGTAGTGGGCCCGCCGCGCTCAGGCACGGGTACGGGCCCGGGCCCGCGACGAAGGCAACCAGGTGGTGCTACGCCGCCACCGACAGCTCCGGGTCCTCGCGCAGCTTGGCCAGGGCCCGGGAGACCGCGCTCTTGACCGTACCGACGGAGACCCCGAGCACCTCCGCCGTCTGCGCCTCGCTCAGGTCCTCGTAATAACGCAGCACGACCATGGCCCGCTGCCGCGCCGGCAGCCGCAGCACCGCCCGCCACATCGCGTCCCGCAGCACCTGGGCCTCGGCCGGGTCGGGCGCCGGCACCGGGTCGGGCTCGGGTATCTCCTCGCAGGCGAACTCGTCGATCTTGCGCTTGCGCCACTGCGAGGTACGGGTGTTCAGCAGGGCGCGGCGCACATAGCCGTCGAGCGCCCGGTGGTCCTCGATCCGCTCCCACGCCACGAACGTCTTGGTCAGCGCGGTCTGCAGCAGGTCCTCGGCGTCGCTCGGGTTGGCGGTGAGCGAGCGGGCGGTCCGCAACAGCACCGGCCCGCGGGCCCGTACGTACGACGAGAACGACGGGAACACAGCGGCGCGGGAGGCGCTGGTGCACACTGGCGTGGTCATGCTCCCACGCTAGAAGCGCGGAATGCCGTGAGGGATCGCCCACAGGTGCCGATGCCCTCTCCCTCTCAAGTTGTACAGGTGGGGTTGGCCCTACCTCCTAAAGGCGGACAGCCACTCGTCCCTCGTCAGGGTCCCCACCCCACTTTCGTCAGGGCTCCGGCGCCCGCGCCCCGGAGCCCCACCCGGGCCGACGCCCTACTGGATCACTGCGACCGGTGCGTCCACCTGGTTGCGGTCGATGGTCATCCGGTGGCCGCCGTGCGTCTCGGCGACATTGCCCGCGTACTGGTGGATCCGCCGGTGCGGACGCCACGCCGATGCGGACATCTCGGGCTCGCCGTACAGATTCGGCTTGGAGTGCCACCGAGCGAACCACATCACCGACGGCAGGTCCCCCGTACCGGCCCGCCGGGCCCGCTCGATGTGCCGTACGCCGGAATCGGCGCTGCTGTAGAAGCCGGGGACATAGCCCTGGCGGACCGCCTCCCGGTTCCAGGCGCGGATGTACTCCAGCGTCTTACGGGTGCAGGCCGCGTCGCGCAGGTTGTACGCCTCCATGTCCAGGTACAGCGCGCTGTCCGGGGCGATGCCCAGCGCCTTGGCCCGGCGTACCGCGTCCTGCGCCTCCCCGGTCCCCACCTGCACCGGATCGCTGCCGATGGTCACCTTGCGCTTGTGCTTGTTGACCACGCAGGGCGCCTGGGAGCCGACGTACAGCGGCAGCAGGCGCCAGCCCGCGCGGTGGGCGGCGCGTACCCAGTCACGGGTGAGGTTCGGCTGGTTGGGGCAGGCCCGGCCGCGGCCGCCGAAGTAGACGCCGACCCCGCGGTACTTGGACGCCTTCCAGGCCCGCATCGTGCTCTGCGAGGGCGTCTTGCAGGTGTCGAACGCCCGGCCCTGGAACACGTTCGGGCCACGTGGACCGGTCCGGTCGGGCTCCGCGCCGGCGGCCGGGGCGAGGAGCGTGGCCAGCAGGCCGAGCAGGCTGGTCAGGGCGGTGAGGAGGAGGGTGGGGCGCAGCGCACGCCGTCGGATGATCTTGTTTGTCGATCTCATATCCGGAGTCAAAGTCCGGGTACGGCGCGCCGCGCGCCGGACACGCCATCGGCCGCACGCATTCAGCCTTCCGAGTGCCTTTTCGGGGCGGCGTTCGATCGGGGCGGCCGACGGCTCCCGTCAGCCGTCCGCCCCGAGCACCAGCCCGGAGGTCGGTACGCCCGTACCGGCGGTGACCAGCACACCGGCGGCGCCGGACACCTGGTTGACGGAGGTGCCGCGGAGCTGCCGTACCGCCTCCGCGATCCCGTTCATGCCGTGCAGATACGCCTCGCCCAGCTGACCACCGTGCGTATTGATCGGCAGCCTGTCCGCGGCGACGAAATCCGCCGCCTCACCCGGCGCGCAGAAACCGAACTCCTCCAGCTGCATCAGCACGAACGGGGTGAAATGGTCGTAGAGGATGCCGACGTCGATGTCCGCCGGGCGCAGTCCGCTCGTCCGCCAGAGCTGCCGCGCCACGACGGCCGACTCCGGCAGCCCGGTCAGGCCGTCCCGGTAGTAGCTCGTCATCTGCTCCTGGGCGCGGCCGGCGCCCTGTGCCGCCGCACGGATCACCGCGGGCGGCCGCCGCAGGTCACGGGCGCGTTCGAGCGAGGTGACGACGAGAGCCTGGCCACCGTCGGTCTCCTGGCAGCAGTCGAGCAGCCGCAGCGGCTCGACGATCCAGCGGGACGCGGCGTGGTCGGCGAGGGTGATCGGCCTGCCGTGGAAGTACGCGGCGGGGTTGCGCGCCGCGTGCCGCCGGCCGACGACCGCGACCTGCCCGAACGCCTCCGGGGTGAGCCCGTACGCGTACAGGTACCGCTGTGCCGCCATGGCGACCCAGGAGGCGGGCGTCAGCAGCCCGGCGGGCAGGTTCCAGCCGAGCGCCGCGCCCTCGGCGGACGGCTCGCGCCGCTGCACACCGGCACCGAACCGGCGTCCCGAGCGCTCGTTGAACGCCCGGTAACAGACGACGACTTCGGCGATCCCGGCCGCGACGGCGAGGGCCGCCTGCTGGACCGTGGCGCAGGCCGCGCCGCCGCCGTAGTGGACGCGGGAGAAGAAGGACAGCTCGCCGATACCGGCCGCCTGGGCGACGGTGATCTCGGGGCTGGTGTCCATCGTGAAGGTGACCAGGCCGTCGACGTCGCCGGGGCCGAGCCCGGCGTCGTCCAGAGCGGCCCGTACGGCTTCGACGGCCAGCTTCAGCTCGCTGCGGCCGGAGTCCTTGGAGAACTCGGTGGCCCCGATACCGGCGATGGCGGCCCGGCCGCCGAGGGTGTCCGCGCGGTGGAGGGTCATGGGGTGGGCTCCGGGGCGGGGACGGTCTCCGGGGCGGGGACGGTGACGGTCACCGTGCCGGTGACGTGGTGGCCGAGGCGGTTGGTGCCCACCACCCGTACGTCCACCGTGTCACCGTCCAGGGCGAGGACCGTGCCGCGCAACTCCATCTCGTCCCCAGGATAGTTGGGGGCCCCGAGTCGGATCGCGACCTTGCGGAGTACGGCGCGGGGGCCGAAGGAGTCGGTGATGTAGCGGCCCACGAGGCCGTTCGTGGTCAGGATGTTCATGAAGATGTCGGGGGAGCCTTTGGCCCTGGCCGCCTCGGCGTCGTGGTGCACGTCCTGGTAGTCGCGGGAGGCGACGGCTCCCGCGACGATGAGGGTACGGGTGACGGGGATGGTCAGCGGGGGTAGCTCGTCGCCGGGTTTCACGGCTGCCTCCGTCATACGTGTTTCCCATTGAAGACGGGCAAGACCAGGCCCTCCTCCACGGCCCGGAACTCCAGCCGTACGGACATGCCGACGCGCACCTCCTCGGGCGGCACCCCGACCACCCCGGCCACCATCCGTACGCCCTCCGCCAGTTCGACCAGCCCGACGGCGTAGGGCGGGTCGAAAGCCGGGAAAGGCGGGTGGTGCATGACGACATACGAGAAGACCGTGCCGCGCCCGGCGGCCTCGACGGTGTCCCAGCCGTCGCCGCCGCAGTGGTTGCAGCCCGGCAGCCAGGGGAAACGCAGGGTCGCGCAGTCCGTACAGCGCTGGATGAGCAGTTTGTGCCCGGCCACTCCGTCCCAGAAACCGGCGTTGTCGCGGTTGATCACAGGGCGGGGGTGGGGGCTGCGGGCCCGGTCACCGCTCCCGGGCGGACGCGGACGGCCGTCCTGAGCGCGGGACTCCCGGCGCCCGGCAGGCGCGTACTTGAGGATACGGAATCGGTGCGTCCCGGCCGGCTCGCCGTCTGCCCGTACGTCCGTCCGCGTCGTGACGAAATACCCCGCCCCCAGCTTCGTCGTCTTGCGCGGGGACACCGACTCGATGACGGAATCGAAGGTGATGCGGTCGCCGGGGCGGAGCGGACGCACGTACTCCTGCTCGCAGTCGGTCGCGACGACGGAGGTGCAGCCGGCCTCGTCCAGCAGCGCGAAGAGCGCCTCGTGCGCCGTCGAGCGGCCAGGATGCCCGGAGAGGCCGCCCATCGTCCATGCCTGCAACATGGTGGGCGGGGCGATGGCGTCGGGACCCTGGTATGCGGGATGGGTGTCACCCATGGCCTCGCACCAATGCCGGATCATCGGCTCGTTGACGGGGTCCTTGCCCTCGCCGACCGTGACGGCGGCCTGCCCTTCGAAGGCCTTCAGCTGTACGTACAGCTCATCGTCACCGCTCCCTCCAGCACCTCTGGAACCGCCTACGCCACCAACCCCGCCCGCTACACCGCTATGTGACTTGGCACGCCCGACCACACCTCACCCCTCCCCCTTCCTTCCACTCCCCCGAACACCTGAAGAGTTTCTGACTGTCCGTCAGGCACTGCGCGAAGTCAAGAGCGAAGTGGCAGCGACCGGACGGGCTCACCGGCCACCACAGCAGGCCGGTGCCGGTCTGCTCACCAGAGGTTGGCGAAGTTGTCCGTGGCGTCGGCCTGGTCGATGTGGGTCAGGCCGTGGCCGGCCGTTCACGCTCGCGGCACCTTTCCGGCCTTTCCCGGCCGAGAGCCCATGCGCCCCCTTCCCTGATTCGAACGCGCATACGAAAATAGACGCATGGCCTCTCCCCACCCCACCACCACCGGAAGCCATCCCTCCCACACCGACGACGACCTCGGCACCCGCCCTGACGCCCGCCCCGGCGACCGCCCCGGTGACCGCCCCGCCCGGCGGTCCGCCCAGCCCGGCCAGCCCGCCCAGCCCGGCCGATCTGCCCGTCCCGCCCGTCCCACCCGGCCCGCCCGCCGTGGTGACGCCCACGCCACGGCCCTCACCCACGCCCTCGTCGCGGCCGGCCGCGGCTACTCCGTCCTCCCGCTCACCCGCGCCAAGCTCCCCGCCGTACGCTCCCCGCACCACGCCGACCCGTTCCCCACCCCCGCCCCCTGCCGCGGCGAATGCGGCCGCCCCGGGCACGGCATCCACGACGCGACCTCGGACCCGCTCGCCGTCCGCCGCCTCTTCGCGGCCGCGCCCTGGGCCACCGCGTACGGCATCGCCTGCGGCGTCCCTCCGCACCACCTCATCGGCATCGACCTGGACACCAAGAACGGCGCGGACGGCCTCACCGCCCTGCACCTCCTCGCCGCCCAACACCGCTTCACCCTCCCGCCCACCGTCACGGTCCGCACCCCGAGCGGCGGCCGCCACCTCTACTTCTCCGGCCCGCCGGCCCCTCCCGTACCCAACTCCGCGGGCCGCCTGGCCCCGGGCATCGACATCCGCGGCACCGGCGGCTACCTGGTCGGCCCCGGCTCCCGCACCTCCCGCGGCGAGTACCACCTGACCCCCGGCACCCCACGCCTCCCCGCCCCGGCACCAGCCCCCCTCCTCTCCCTCCTCCCACCCCAGTCACCACCCCACCCGCACCCCCACGCCCTCCACCACCCCTCCGCCCTGCCCTCCCCTCCCCCACACCCCAACCCGGCCCCCGCCCTCCTCCGCTTCGTCCGCACCTCCCCGGACGGCCAGCGCAACGCCCGCCTCTACTGGGCCGCCTGCCGCGCCCACGAATCCGGCCTCGGCCAGGAAATGGCCACCGCCCTGACCACCGCAGCCCTCCACACCGGCCTCACCGAACACGAGGCCCTCGCGACGATCGCTTCGGCGGCCCGGCGTTGAGCGGGTCTGCCGCTGGGAGTGGCCCGTCGGTGGCCGAGTTCCGCCCAAGACAGCGGCCCCCGACCAGAACCGCTGGTCGGGGGCCGTATGTCGGCGGAGGCTGTGGGATTTGAACCCACGGTGAGGGGTTACCTCACGACAGTTTTCAAGATGTCTCCCCGAAGATCACCGGAGGAGCCATCTCAGCAGGTCAGGCAGGTGCGAGGGCTCCGGCAGGACCGTCGTCATCGTCCTCATGCCCGCTGCGTGCCCTTCGAGCACTGTCGTGCCCCTCGATCCACGACTCCGAAGCCTCAGCCACCTGAGCATCTCGACCAGCGGCAGGCCGTGCGTAGTGCCGGGTGGTGACGCTGGCGTTGGAGTGCCCGAGCCGGTGAGCGGCGGTCATCACGCCGTACTGGTCAGCAACCCAAGTGGCATGCGAGGCCCGCAGGTCATGCGGGGTGACGTCCTTCAGCCCGGCCGCCGCCACAGCCGGATCGAAGTACGCCTTACGCCACTGGTTGTACCGGAGCGGGCGGCCGGCACTGTTGGTGAACAAGAGCGCGTCCTCACCACCAGGCAACCGATCGAGGTACGCCGACAGCCTCACCACCAGCGACGGAGCGAGCGTAAGCACGCGCTTTTGATGCGACTTCGGCGTGTCGAACACCAGCGCCCCGTTGGCTTCCGCCAGGTTCTCATCCACCACCAGGAGGCGGGCGCTGACGTTGATGTCTGCTCGCCGGAGTGCGAAAGCCTCACCGATGCGCAGGCCAGCGAAAGCCAGCAGCGCGATCAGCAGATCATGCGGCGCCTTGGCGTTGCCGACGATCCGCGATGCCTCCAGCGGCGTAAGGATGTGCGGCTCGGTCTGAGGCATCCGCGGCAGGCGCACCCCTCGGCACGGCGTCACAGCGATCAGCCCGTTATCCACGGCCGCAGACATGATCTGTGCCAGCACGCGGTAGCACTGCCGGATCCAGGACGCTCCCATGCCGTCCGTCTGCATGTTGGAGACCCACTCCGCGACCGTGATGGGCCGCACGCTGGAGAGTTCCCGGTCACCCAGTACCGGGTCGATCCGGGACCTGATGATCGAGCGGTACGTAGCCCACGTCTTGTGCTTGAGCTGCGGCCCCACAGAAGCCAGCCAGCGAGCCGACCAGTCCCGAACGGTCGTCTTGCCCTCAGCAGGATCGAGCCAGCGTCCCTCTTCGATCTCGATGCGCTTCCTGGCAAGCCACCGGTCCGCATCTGTCGTTGTCGGGAACGTCCGATCCGCAGGCCGGAGGATGCCGTCCGGACCGGGGTAGCGCACCTGGTAACGCCCCGATGGCAGCTTGCGCACCCGGCCGAACTGGCGACGGCTCTTGCGCTTCCCCGGCATCAGGCCACCGCCCGCAGGGACCGAAGCGGGGCAACGGGTTGCACCGTGTTGTGTTCGATGAACGCGGTAACGACGCTCTCCGGCACACGAACATGCCGGCCGACCTTGACGAAGGTGATGCGCCGTTCCTCGATCAGCCGCCGGGGGAAGCGCACCGTCGTGCCGAGCCGGTCAGCGACCTGTTCCAAGGTCAGCAGGCGATCAGCCATGGTCACCACTCCCCCGCGGTGTCGAGTGCGGCGCGGTGTTCCCGGGCGGTGTCGCGGTTGTGCTGGATGTCACGGGCGATGGTGGCAGCGAGCCAGGATTCACCGGGGGTGTGGCCGTGCCCGGCGTAGGCCCAGTGGGCGAGGGTGAGGGTGGTGGCCTCCGGGTGGTCGTCCGGGTCGGGCAGGCCGAGGGCGGCGCGTTGCTGGGCGGCTCGGTAGTCGGCGCGGACCTGACGCAGGGCTCCGAGGGTCGTGGAGTAGCGGCGGGACTTGGTGGAGAAGTGGCCCCGGAAGCCGAGCATGTGCGCCCACTGCCACAGCTTCCGGTCGGGGTAGAGCGCGTCCAGGTCGCGGCACGCGCGGATCAGTCGACGGGTGTGGTCGGGCAGGTCAGGGAGTTTGTCCAGCTCGGACAGTTCCCCGATGCGGCGGTCAACGGTGCCGGTCGCTTCGGCGGCCTTGGTGGCGTACTTGGCGACGTAGGAGGCCACGGCCTGTTCGGTGAGATCTTCGCCGTGGCCGAAGGCGCCGATGGCCTGTACGTCGAGCTGTGTGCCCCAGCGCAGGACGCGGGCAGGCTGGTCGCCGACGGCGGGGAGGGCGACTTCGGCGCGTGCAGCAGCGGTGCGTAAGGCGTTGGTGAGCAGGTCGCGGGTGGCCCAGGCCGGGGGCGCGGTGTCGGGGCCGTCGGGTCCGTCGAGGCGGATGACGGCATGGAAGTGGATGGCGCCGCGCTTCTGGTACTCGGCAACTTTGCCGTACGAGATGCGCAGCCGCTCTCGGAGTTCGCGCTGGGTGATGCCGGCACACTTGGCCAGCTCGCGCGGCAGGTAGATCGTCACGTAACGCCACAGGTGTCCGGCGTGGTTGTTCCACAGCACGGCGCCCGCGTAGTCGTAGGCGGCCGGGTCGAGGGCGGTGCCGAGTTCGGGGGCGTCGGCCGGGTGGTGAATACCGCAGCGGCAGGGCCGGTGGCCGCGTCCGGGGCGGTTGTGCACGGGGCCGAAGGAGGGCGCGGTGAGGGTGGCGAAGACGCGCGGGTGATTGCGCACGGTGTGCGGGGTGCCCTTGGCCGGGTCGCCGGTCAGTCCGGCGCGGATGAGGTGGTAGGTGTCGCCCGCGTAGGTCCAGGCGCACGACGGACAGCGGGAGGCGCGACGGTTACCGCAGGCCACGCGCAGGCGTCCGCCGGGTTCGGCTTCGGTCGAGTAGGAGTGCAGGACCTGGCCGGTGTCGCGGTCGCGAGTGACGGTGGTACCGGTCAGGTGGATCGGGTCGGAGCAGCCGCCAGTACGGCGAATCTGGTCTTGCCAGCGGTCGAAGCCGGGAGACCCAGCCACCCGGAGCGCGTCGCCCAGGGTGGTCGGGTCCAGACCCGCCAGGGTGGCGGTGACGGTCACGCGGCCACCTCACGGGCGGCGCGGCGCAGGTGGAAGCCGATGCCGTTGCACGCACGGCAGGTGACGGTCCTGGTGTGGCGGGTGCCGTCGGGGCTGGTGTGGTCGGTGGTGACCTTGACGGCGGGGAATCCGTCGCAGTTGCGGCAGCGGCGGGCGTCGGCCGGAGCGTTCTGGGCCATGATGGAAGTCCCTTTCGGTCCGTTGGTCTGGAAGGGGTGCAGGCGCCCGGGGCGGCGGAAGTTTGGCGACCGAGGCCGCCCCGGGGGCCGTTCAGCTCTTGAGCCGGTTCCGGTGGAGCTTGAGCGAGAGGCTGACGCCGCCGATGGTCGGCACGGCAGCGGCGGCGGCCGCAGCGGCGATCTTGAAGGCGATGGCGAGGACGATCAGGAAGGCCGAGGCGCCGATGGCGATGGTGATCGTCAGCAGGATCGGTCCCGCGTAGGAGCGGGCCGGGGCCTGGATGACGACGACCTCACCGGGGTGGATGCCAGGCGGAATCAGTTCGGCCGGGCGGTGGTTGGCGCGGAGCTGAGCGCTGGGGTGGCGCATGGTGTGCCTCCCTTGCGGTCAGGGGTTGCAGCGGTGGGTACGGGCAGCGAGTTCGGCGGCGGCGCGGTCGTCGTAGTCGGCGGAGAAGCCGCAGCCGGAGGCGGTGCAGGCGGCGGTGTGCTTGGTGCGCCCGCGCCGGTCGCGGTAGCTGCCCACCTGGACGGGGCCGATGCGGCGCACGTCGTAGAAACGGTTCGGTCGGGACATAGGTCGCTCCTGTCAGGCGAGTTGAGCGGTGATGGCGTCGGCGAGGACCGGCGGGACGCCGAGCCGGGCGCGCAGGGTGCCCGCGTCGATCGGCGTGCCAGTGGTCGTCTGGTGCGTGTCGGCGATCTTGCGGGCGTGATCCAGCAGCGCCGGAGGAACCGCGGGAACCGACGGAGCAGGCCGAGGCGCGGGCGCTACCGGTTCCGGCGACGGCTCCTCGGCCGCCAGAGGCTCCGGGGCAGACACGGGCTCCGGTCCGGGCGCGGGCAGTACGGCCGGAGGCGGTTCCGGTGCCCGCTCGACGGTGGTCGGCTCGAACGAGGCCGTCTCGGTGGCGGCGCCGTTTTCGGCCGGCATGGGGGCCGGTGCGTGGGCCAGGAGCGTGCCGCCGAGGAAGGCCAGCGCGGGCCACCCGGCGACGAGGATGCGCAGCCAGGCCGGTACCTGGGTCAGATCGAGGAGACCCGCCGTGGCGATGTTGGCGCCCAGGGACGCGGCCAGAGCGATGACGAACCAGGTCCAGGCAGGCCGGGCCGAGCGGGCGTCAGCGCGCAGGGAGCGCAGGCGGTGCCAGGCAGCGACAAACAGCAGATCGACACTGACCGGGTAGGCCCATGCCTTCCAGCCGTCTTGTCCGGCCGCTTCGGCCAGGTCGTGCAGGTGGGAGAAGGAAAGGGCTCCGGCGATCACCGCTTGGATCAGCACCACGTCAGCGAGTCGGCGCAGGCGTCGGGACACAGGTCACCTCCTTTCGATGGCAGTCGGTTTTGGCATGGCGGTGGTAGTGAGCTGACGTGAGACGGTCACGTCGACCGGGGGAAATGGGAGCGCTACTCGGCGACGGGCTGCGGCTTGACCAGCGAGGGCGCGTCATCCGAGGCCGGTTCGGCCGGCATGGCCGGGCGGAACGAGGCCAGCGCATCCAGGTCCGGAGCCAGGTGGGCGAAGGCCCGGCAGACCGCTGCCGCTTCGGCGGGGGTGGTCTGCGGAGTGCGGATACGGGACCAGCCGCCGGAGGAGTCCCCGGCCACCGCAACGCCGGGTCGGTCGGGGGCGATCGTGGTCGCGGCGAAGACCGCTTCGGGCGCGATGTCGCCCAGACCCATCTCTGCCGTCTGCTTGTCATTGACCCGGTGCACGACACGGCCGGTGAGCTGGGCGCGAAGCATGGTGGCGCCCTTGCCGAGTTCGGCGCCGAAGCGTTGCCCGCAGATCTCCAGGTAGATGCCGACCGCGCGGGCCATCTGCGCGATACGCACCAGTTGCATGACCATGCGGTCCCGGCGTTCCTCGTCCTTCTTCGCGGCGACGAGGAACAGTTCGGCCACCTCGTCCACGAGGACGACCAGCGGCACCGGCCGGATGCTGGCAGGCAGGTCCCACAGTTCCGCGACCTTGTGCGCGCTCAGCAGGTCGAAGCGCTTCTCCATCAGCCCGACCAGCTCTTCCAGGAGATTGGATGCCTGCTCGGGGGTGGTGGCCAGGGCGGAGAGCCGGGGCGCATAGGCGCTCTGTTCTACCCCGCGCTTGCAGTCGATGCCGACCAGGCCCACCGGCAGCTTCGCGAGTCCGACGATCAGGTTGCGCTGATACATCGACTTACCGGACTGGTTGGCGCCCAGCGTCAGCGCGTGCGGCACCTTGCGGTAGTCGCGGACGTACGCGGAACCGTCCTCGCGCAGGGCTACCGGCACCACCATCGGACCGGCCTTGATCCGGCGCGGCATCCGTACCCGGCTCAGCACGTCGTAGCCGGTCATCCGCAGCTCTACGACCCCCGGCTTGATCTCCACCACGTTGACGGAGTGGACGCCCCAGGCGTGCCGCAGCCGTTCGGAGGCCGCCGCCACGTCCGCCGGTTCCAGTCCCGCCGGAAGCCGCAGCGCGACCCGCAGCCCGGTCGATGTGCCGCGCAGACGACGGACCTTCGGCGGTACCGGCTGAACATCGCGCCGGGCGACGTTGCGGACCATGAACGCCCGCAGGCCGGACGGCTGAACCGTCAGGTCGCACACGTCCATCGTGGAGCGGTAGGTGAGGGTGAACCGGCCCCAGGCGACCGGCAGGCCCACCAGCGACCAGTACACGCGCGGGGCACGGGCCTTGGCGTAGCCGAGAGAGCCGATGCCGCCTAACGCGCCGGTGACTTCGAGCACCGTGGCCAGGTCAGACATGATCAGGCTCCCGCCGCGATGGCCGCCGCGCGGAAGGCGATGCCGTGCCGCTTCTCGCCGTTGAACTCGTTCTCCCAGTCCCGCGCCTTGAGGCTGACGACCGAGACCGGCATCCCCGGGACCAGCCCCTCCGGCACCCCGGTCTGCGGCACGGATACCTGGTAGAGGTTGCCCTCCCCGTCGTCGGAGATCAGCAGGCCCACCGTCATCATGTTGGCGCCGGTTTCGCTGTCCACGGCGATCTCGCCGGTCCGCTTGTTCTTGAGCTTCGGGGTCGGCGCGGTCGCGACGAAGACCACAGCGGTCGAAGTGTCGATCTTGAAGGAAGGCATGGAACTACCCCTTTAGCGAGGTGACTGACTTGGCTAGCCGTGTTGGCTACATGGACAACGTACGCAGCATGGCTAGTCATGTCAACACTTGGCTGTCCTGGCTGTCCCACTGTCAGTTCGCCCGCGTACCATCGGGGCATGACCTTCGTCGCCGACCCGCTAGACCCAGACGACAACCGCCCGCCGTACGAGCAGGTAGCGAGCAGTCTTGGAGCCGCCATCCGTACGCGGAGGCTGGCGCCCGGCGAAAAGCTCCCGTCGCACAAGGCACTGACGGAGATGTACGGCTTCGCGCGGGCAACGATCCAGCGCGCGCTGCGGGACCTCGAAGATGAGGGCTTGGTTGTGTCCCGCCAGGGCAGCGGCGTCTTCGTCCGCAACCGAACAGAGCGACCCGCCGGCCTCCGCCCCTACGTGGAGCAAGCGTTCTCGGCCGCAGATGTAACGATCGACTTCGCCGGGTTTTCCAGCGAAACGCTCCATGGCGCGCTGCAAGAACCGCTGGACAAAATTCGGATCGGCAGGCTTACTCCGGCGAGTATCGCCGTTCGCATCCTCGTGCCGGACATGTCGGTCCCCCAGGCCGCTCCCGTGCGCCGCGAAGACGGCGCGGATGATGTGCGGCTACGCGATCGCATGCACGACATCATGGTCGGCTATGCCCGCAGCATCCGGGACTCGATCACGGAATTGAGGCACCTCGGGTTGGTGCCGGAGACTCGCGTGGACGTACGGGTCCACAACGGAACGCCGTTCTTCAAGCTGTACGTGATCAACAATGAAGACGCGTTCTTTGGCTACTACCCGATCAAGCCGAACAAGGTAGTTGCTCAGGGCGAAGCGATCGAGATTTACGACCTGGTTGGCAGGGACACCGTTCTCTTCCACCACTCCGTGAACGACAACGAGTCATCGAGCGGTACCCAACAGGTACAGCAAGGCCGCATGTGGTTCGACAGCGTGTGGGAGACCATCGGAAGGGACTTCGACCTCGATGGGCGTTGACGACCTCAGCAAGACGTTGGCCAGGTCAACGGCGGTGCTCTTCGATTTCGACGGCCCGCTGTGTGACGTGTTCGCAGGTCTGCCAGCACCGCAGGTGGCAGACGAACTGGCGCGACAGGCCGCGTCTCACGACCCAACGCTGAGCACCAAACTCACCGAAACAGACGACCCTCTCGAAGTCCTACGGCTGACTTTCCAAGCCGACCAAGATCTAGGGCTGCAAGTTGAGCAGGCCCTTACCTCTGCTGAGATTAAAGCTGTGGCAGTGGCCGGACCACCAACGCCAGGAGCTGTAGCTTCCCTGGAAGCTGCCGAAGCCGCGGGGCGCCGGATCGCCGTAGTGAGCAATAACTCTGCGGAGTGCGTCCGCTCTTTCCTCGTGCGCCATTCACTGGATGGGTACGTACGCGAAGTCATTGGGCGCCCAGTCCACCGCCCTGACCTCATGAAGCCCCACCCTCATTCTCTGTACCGGGCCGCTGAGTTGCTGGAAGTCGCCCCGTCAGAATGCGTGCTCATTGGGGATTCCCTCACAGACATCCAGGCGGCACACGAGGCTGGCAGCGCTGCGATCGGCTACGCCAACAAGCCGCACAAGCGGAGTGTCTTCATCGGGGCTGGCGCCGAAGCCGTCACGGAGCACATGGGGGACATCGCCGAAGCGATGCGGTAAGGGCGGGAGCTGTTACAGGTTTCTCTACCTCATCAAGCCCCACCCTTCGGGCGGGGAGAGGGGGCAGCGGGGTGAGGGGGAAGCACTTCGGAGCGCTCGCAGGGCGGGAGGCCGTTCACCTGCCGAGCCATCCTGGCGCCAGTCAGACGCACGGTCATCGACCCACCCACCATCAGGCTCAAAGGAAGCTCCCAGGCCCACCAGCAGCCACGTATGCCCCGCGCCGGTCATCGTCTCGCGGCCCAAGCCCTGGGGCCCGGGGAAGGCGTCGGCTTGTGGCGATCGGCCTTGTGGGTGCTCTTGCCTTCGGCATCCGGCGCGCGGGCAACGGCTTGGCAGCCGCCGCTACGAAGCACACCCCACCGGCCTGCACAGCAGGCCGGCGCGGAGCTCGGGGGCTCGGGCGCCGCTCCTGCCTCCGGCCCGCTCCGCCCGGCCCCCGGCCCCGCGCCACCTTTAAAGCTGCCACGGGGTGCTTCGTACACGCTTTGCCCCGCCCAAAAGCAGCGCCGGAACGAGCAGACACCCCACCAGCCGATCGCCACCTCCGACACCACCCCGCCCCTTGGCTCGGCCGCAGTCACCCACCACCAGGGGATAAGCCCAGCAGGTACCCGGCACCCCCATAGCCCAGCAGGTACCAGACCAGGCGAGGAGGCCCGGGTGCGGCGAGAAAAGTGCGGACGAGAAGGGGTGAAGGGGGAAGCGGAAGAGGTGGGCGGTATACGTGGCAGGCGCACTGCCGACCTCCGCATAGGTCGTAGTGCTGTAGAACGGAGCAGGCTACGGAAGGGGTGGGAGCAGGGACGCCGAGCGCTGCCGGGCGAAACGGCCGACGGGGGCAGAGCGCCGTACCGCCACCGTCACGGATGCGAGCGCATGAGCGGACCGAAACGCTTGACCGGGCTCAGGGGGAGCAGCTGCTGCCGCGATGTGGCCAAGCCCGTCATGGGCGCTCCGCTAAGCGCACCACCATCGTGGGGAGATGAACGGCCACCGTGCCCCTGCCGTGCCCGATCGGTCGGGGAACAGCGGGGAATGACGGGGCTCAGCAGGTAACGGAAAAGCGAACGGCCCCCGACCAAACTTGCTGGTCAGGGGCCGTTCCTTGGTGCTGAACTGCGGAGGCTGTGGGATTTGAACCCACGGTGAGGGGTTACCTCACGACAGTTTTCAAGACTGTTCCCTTAGGCCGCTCGGGCAAGCCTCCCCGCGCACCGCCGCGACGGTGGCGCGGGGATCAGACTAGCGCGTCACTTGTCGCCCGTGCGTTGGCCCAGGGTCACCTGGGCGGTGTGCTCCTTGCCGCCGCGCTTGTAGGTGAGGGTCACCTTGTCGCCCGGCTTGTGCTGGTAGATGGTGCTGATCAGGGTGGGGCCGCTGTCGATCACGGTGTTGTCGAGCTTGGTGATCGTGTCGCCGGGCTTCAGGCCAGCCTTGTCGGCGGGGCCGTTCGGGGTGATCGCGGCGGAGCCGTCGGCGCCGCCGTTCGGGGGATGGTCGCGCCGTCGCCGGTGTCGCGCAACAGGACCTGCGCGCCGATCTGCGGGTAGACCGGCTGGCCCTTCCTGATCAGGTCGTCGGCGACCCGCTTGGCCTGGTCGATCGGGATGGCGAAGCCGAGGCCGATGCTGCCGGACTGCTGGCTCTCGCCGCCGAAACCGCCGCCGCCGTTGCCCGCGGACTGGATGGCCGAGTTGATGCCGATGACGCTGCCGGAGGCGTCCATCAGGGGGCCGCCGGAGTTGCCCGGGTTGATCGAGGCGTCCGTCTGCAGGGCGCTCATGTACGAGGCGGCGGCGCCGCCGCCGTCGCTGGAGGCCACCGGGCGGTTCTTGGCGCTGATGATGCCGGTGGTGACGGTGCCGGAGAGGCCGAAGGGCGCGCCGATGGCGATCGTCGCGTCGCCCACCTGGACGTTGGCGGACTTGCCGAGCGGGAGCGGGACGAGGTTGGCGTCGGAGGGGTTCTTGAGCTTGATGACGGCGACGTCGTAGCCCTGGGCCCGGCCGATGACCTCGGCGTCGTACTTCTTGCCGTTGGAGAACGTGGCGGTCAGTTTGCCGCCCTGGGCGGCACTGGCGACGACGTGGTTGTTGGTCAGGATGTGGCCCTGCTTGTCGTAGACGAAGCCGGTGCCGGTGCCGCCCTCGCCGGTCGCGCCCTGCGCCTCGATCGTCACGACGCTGGGCAGCGCCTTCTGCGCTATCCCGGAGACGGAGGTGGGCTTGCGGTTGAGCGCCTCGGGGTCGCCGGAGGCGGAGACCGTCGTGGAGTTCGTGTCGGCGCGGTTGGCGGCCCAGAAGCCGATGCCGCCGCCGATGCCGCCGGCCACCAGTGCGGCGACGAGTACGGCGGCGACCAGGCCGCCGTTGCGGCGCTTCTTCGGCGCGGGCGTGCCCGGGGCGCCCCACACGCCGTCCGGGCCGCCCGCGCCGCCGCCTCCGTAACCGGGCGGGGGGCCACCCCAGCCGCCCGCGGAGGCGCCGTGCGCCGCCGTCGCGTACGAAGGCGGCGTGGATTGGTGAGTGGGGGCGGCCGCGGGGGCCGTGGGGGCCGTGGGGGCGCCCTCGCCGCTGGGGTGGGGGGTGGCGTCCGGGTGAGGGGCGCTGCCTGGGTGGGGCTGGGTGCCCGAGTAGGGCTGGGTGCCCGGCTGGGGCTGGGTGCCCGGGTGGGGCTCGGTCGGGTTCGGCCGGCCGGCCGTCGGTGCGAACTCCGGCGGTGGCGGCGCGGAGGGCGGGGTGGCGGCAGGAGCGGGCGAAGGGGCGGGGGCGGAGGGCGCTCTGGGCGCGTCGTGCGCCCCCGATGCGCCCGGCGCGTCGTGCGCCGCTGGTGCGCCCGGCGCGTCCGGCGCGCCTGCCGTGTCCCGTGCGCCCGCGCCGTCCGCAGATCGCGCACCGGACTCGGGTGCGCTGTCCGACGCCTGGGGCGCCGACGGCGGCTGGGCCTCCGGCGGGACGGCGGCGCCCTCGTTCTCGGTGCTCACGGCTCTCTCCTCAGCTTCACGACGGTGCCGGGCCACGGCCCGGCCTCTCCTTCAGGATGCGGTCCGGTGTCCAGGATGCGGTGCGGAACCCTGGCGTACGGGCGACGGGCAGGCGGTACCGGCGACTGTCACAGGCGCAAGCCTTTCCCACCGCGCGTCAGGGCGCTGTAAGCCGAGGCTGTGACTCTCTCCCCATCCTTTATGCCGGACAAAAAAGGCGCATCTATTGTTATGCGGATCAGGTAGTGCACAAGGCGACCCTCCCGCGGGCGATGGCACGATAACCCGGTGACCACCGCGCACCCGCTCCGGGACCGCAGCCCGGACTCCTCCATTTCCGTCATCGCCCATCGTGGCGCGTCCGAGGACGCTCCGGAACACACCCTGGCCGCCTATCGCCGGGCGATCGAGGACGGCGCGGACGCGCTGGAGTGCGATGTGCGGCTCACCGCCGACGGGCATCTCGTCTGTGTGCACGACCGCCGGGTCAACCGCACCTCCAACGGGCGCGGCGCGGTCTCCGCACTGGAGCTGGCCGACCTGGCCGCGCTGGACTTCGGGTCATGGAAGGAGGACGAGGACGCCACCTGGGAGGCCCCGGACCGCCAGCACGAGGACCCGGAACGCACCTCCGTCCTGACTCTGGAACGACTTCTCGAACTCGTGTCCGACGCCGGCCGTCGCGTCGAGCTGGCCATCGAGACCAAGCACCCCACCCGCTGGGCCGGTCAGGTGGAGGAGCGGCTCGTCGCCCTACTGGCGAGATTCGGCCACACCCGGGCGTCGGCCGAGGGTCCGCCGCCCGTCCGCGTCATGAGTTTCTCGGCCCGGTCGCTGCACCGCGTACGGGCCGCGGCCCCCGACATCCCTGGTGTCTACCTGATGCAGTTCCTGACCCCGCGTCACCGCGACGGGCGGCTGCCGCCCGGCGTGGACATCGCGGGACCGGGCGTCCGGATCTTGCGCGCGCACCCCGACTACGTCTCCAAGGCGCACCGCGCGGGCCACCAGGTGCACGTCTGGACCGTCAACGACGAGGCGGATGTCGAGTTGTGCGAACGCCTGGGAGTGGACGCAATCATCACCAACCGCCCCAAACAGGTACGAGCCCAACTGGGTCTCGGCTAGCGGACGTCACGGGGAGTGCACCGGCGCATTCGACCCGTATTCGATCGTCACGAGTGCGTCACCGCACCGGGACTGGCCGGTTTCCGGTCCAGGCCATTGGGGCATCCATCCCGTGGCGTGGGGTGAAGGAGGTCTCGGGGGTGGCGTTGATGGTGGCACAAGAGGTGCCGACGGCGTCGGTCATGGCCGTACCCCATGGTCCGTCAGGGGTCGGGTCGGCCAGGCGGCGCATGCGGGCCGAGCTGCTGGCAAGCGGTGTTCAGGACACGGTCGTCGACGACGCGGTACTCATTCTTTCCGAACTGCTGAGCAATGCGTGTCGGCACGCACGTCCGATATGCGTGCTGGAGGCGCCGGGTTGCGTACGGGACCCGGCACACGACGCGGTGCCGGACGCGATACGCGCGGCGTGGCGTATCGACGGACACGGCCAGTTGACCATCGCGGTCACCGACGGAGGCGGCCCGACCCGGCCGCAGCCGGCCACACCGTCGGTCACCGCCAAGGGAGGCCGCGGGCTGGCGATCATCCGGTCCCTCGCCAAGGAATGGGGCGTGGAGGAAGCGGGTGGCGAGGTGACGGTCTGGGCTCTGCTCGCCCTGCACGGCCTCCGCAGCACGTTCGCTACGCGCGTGGACCTACCCGTGGAGCTGTCCGCCGACTTCTCCGGCGGAGGACTCAACGGGCGGCCCGGCGGGCGGCCCAACGGCGTGGTGCAGGGGCACGCTTCCGCAGCGGGGCGGGACACCGCAGTCGGCCAGGAGATCGCAGTCGGCCGGGTCACCGCAGCCGGTCAAGGTACGGCGTCCGGGCGGGATACGGCCGTCAGGGCAGAACTGTCGCTGGTGGAGTGCGAGTGCTGAACGGGGCTGTACGGCTGAACGGGTAAGGGGGTGAAGGGGCAGGCGGCCCAGGACTGGGCCGAGGGGTGAGCCCGAGGCCCTAGGTCCGAGGCCCGAAGCCCCAGGCCCGAGGCCCGAGCGATGACGGGGGCGAGGCCCGCAGCCCGCGTGGCGAGGGTGCGAGCGCGGGGCGGTCAAGAATGGCCGCCCGTACGCACCCCGCCGTACCCCCGCCGTCCTGTATGCCGACACGGTGGTACGGAGGCGAGCGGTCGCGCGGGGCCGATTCCGTCGGCCTGCACGGCTGCGGGCGGCGGACGGACGACGGACGTACGGCGGAACGGCGGCGTATGGACGGCGGGCGGGCGTCGGGCGAATCGTCCGGAGGCAGCCCCAGGGCGCCGTGCCGCCCGCTTCCCGAGCAGCGCGCGGTCACCGGCCGCAGCGCGCGCCGCGAGTGCGGGGCCCAGTCGTCTAGGCTCGCGCCGGAACGCGACCGTACGCCCCGGACCGACCAGGAGAAAGCCTCGCCATGGCCAAGAAGCGCCGTCCCCAGACCAAGGCCGCAGCACCGCAGATCAAGGACGGCGAGATTCCCGTCGTCGGGGCACGCGAGCCCTGCCCCTGTGGCTCGGGCCGCCGCTACAAGGCCTGTCACGGCCGGAGCGCGGCGCACGCCGTCACCGAGCTGGTGCAGCGCCCCTTCGAGGGCCTGCGGGGCGAGTGCGACTGGGTGGCGCTGCGGGAGCTGGTGCCCGCCGCCACCGTCGAGTTGAAGCTCAAGGACGGGCTGCCCGAGGGCGTGCCGTCGGTGACGCTGGCGACCGTCCTGCCCATGGCCTGGCCCGCGCTGCGCCGCGACAACGGCGCCGTCCTGCTCGGTCTGCAGAACGACACCGCCTCGGGAGACCTCAGCCGCGACCTCGCCGACACGCTGCGCCGCGCGCTGGCCGCCGAGCCGGGCACGCCGGTCGCCGCCGAGCGCGCCACGGCGGACGGCCCGCGTCTTCAGGACCTGCTGGACCCGGCCGCGCCCTTCGAGCCGCAGGTGCACTCCGGCTTCGAGTTCTGGGTGGAGGACGCCGAGAACGCGACGGGCGAGGTCGCCGCTTCCCTGGAGCGGGCGAACGCCGCCGCCATCCCGACCGCCCGGCTGGACGGCCTGGAGGGCGCCTACTGGTGCGAGACGCCCGAGAAGAACCACCTGCGCTGGGTGATGGACCGCCCGGAGGAGAAGCTGCTGGACGCGCTGGCCCGGCTGCACGCCGCCGGTACGTCCTCGCTGGGCGAGGGCACCCGTCTGGTCGGGTCCTTCCGCGCGCACGGCCTGGTCGTGCCGGTCTGGGACCTGCCCTCCGGGATGAGCGCCGACGACGTGGCCAAGCCGGCCGCCGCCTTCGCGGAGCGGCTCGCGACGGCGCTCGCCGCTGACACCCCGCTGACGCCGGAGGAGCGCCGTGCCCGTGGTGGCCTCACCAACCGTCAGGTGACGCTGAGCTGAGCGTGCCCCGAGGGGCCCGGAGGGGCGCTCCGGGCGTGACTCCGGTCACAAGTCGCCGTACCGACCGGTAAATACGCGTCCGGAATTCCACGATCGAATTTGCGAACCGCCGATCTCTTGTTACCGTTCTAGGAGCCCGGTCGCTGGTGCATCCCCCGTCGCCAGCGACCGGGCGCTTCCATGCCCGCGTCCGCCCAGGACCGGGCAGCCCGCCCCGGCGCCGCGAGACCGCCGCGGGGCACCCTCCCCGCGAGACCGGCCCACCGCGCCTCCTGTGCGCCCGCCTCCCGCCACCTCTGGCCCGCCGCGCACATCGTGTCGGCCCGCGCGCCACCACGGCCGCCAGCCCCCGTCAGACGCCGTCAGGGCCGGGTGGGGACCCGTACGGACGGGTCCGGACGTCGGCGGCAGCCCCCGGCACTCCGGCCCCACGGCGCGCTCCCACAGCACGCACCCACCGTCCCCGCACCGTCATTGGTCCGAACCACCGGCGTCCGGCTCGGCGTTGCTGCCGGAGCGCAGCAGCTTGCGTTCGCCCCGCTTGTCGGTGACCTCCGCGACCGCGGTGTACGGCGCCCGGTCGCCGCCGACCGTCGACTCCCGCGGGGTTTCGCAGGTCCCGGGCTCGTCACCGGCCGGCAGGTCGCAGTGCGCCTGTACGGTCCGGCCGTCCGGCCGCATCAGGGACAGGACGGCGTGCAGGGGCTTGCCGGAGGTGTTGCGGTAGTACGTGCGCCCCCAGGTCCGGCCCCCTCGGAGAGAACACACGTTTGAGCTTCCACTCCTTCGGGTGAGGCGAGTTCGGGGCCGCAGCGGGTGGTGCGGAAATCGGTACGGGGATCGGCATGGGGATCGGCATGGGGATCGGCATGGGGATCGGCATGGGGGTGGGTTCCGGGGCCGGTACGGGCATCGGTACGCGCACCCGTGCGGGGGTCGTCACGGGCATCCGTACGGGTATCCGTGTGCGCGCCGGGTGACGGGGCCGGTCCCGCATACGGGCCCGGCGCGGCGGACGCCCTCGTACCGACCGGAACATCAGCATCCGGATGTGCAGCACTCGCGGAGCCATCGGCCGCCGACCGATCGGATTCGGCCGGACCGGCGGTCGCGGCCGCCAGCGGCAGGGCGACGGCGAGCGCGACCGTGCTCGCCAGCGCGATCATGCGGAGATTCGGCGCACGCTCCATGGGACCACCTGGATTGTCAGGGCGACGGAGTTGACCGTCGGATTGACGGTGCGCCGAACATATCGGCCCGGAACGGGCACATACCGGGCCCGAACCCCCGAATCCCCGCCACCACCGGGCAGCTCACACCCGTACGAGTGAACCGCCCGCGCGTTCTTTGTCGCGCCGAGCGGTGAGAGGGGGTGTCCGGGTGAGGAGGCCGGGCGGCCAGGTCACACGTCCGTACGCGGTCCAGCAGGCGCGCCAGTGCGACCCGGCGGACGCGTCCGTACGCGCTCCCGCAGTCGCGTCAGTACGCGAGCCGGCTGCCGCCGTCCGGCGCGCTGGTGCTCGCGGTGACCAGAGCGTCCACGATCGTCTCCACCCGCGGCAGGAACGGCGCGGCCGGGCCGGTGCCCGGCGACCGCTCCCAGCGCACCTTGCCCGCGCCGATCTGCGAGGGCGGCAGCACCACATAGCCGCCCTCGCTGTGAAAGCGCAGCGAACTGGGCACCCAGTCCCGGGAGTGCAGCAACTCGCCCAGTTCCGCGAGGGAGTACGGGGCGACCAGCAACGACCATCGGGTGGGGGTGGCGACGACCGGACCGGTCCGGACGCCGAAGTGGTCCAGGGCGGCCAGCGCCTGCGCCCCGGCGACGGCCGGCAGGCTCAGCGCGCAGGGCGCGCGGCCGCCGGTGGCCAGCAGCAGCGGCGCGGTCGGCCGGTTGGTCCACCACCAACGCACCATGCGGGCATCGGTGGTGGCGGCGAACAGCCCGGGATCGAAGGGGTGCGCGCCGGGCACCACGCAGTCCGGGTCCGGGCAACTGCACGGGCGCGTCCCGCGTTCGGCGCGTCCCCGTCCACCGGGCGGCTTGCCGCCCGCCGGTTTCCCGCCGGTCCGCAGCCCGACGCCCGGGAGTACGGGCCACTGCCACTCGGTGGCGCAGTGGAGCGCCGCACCGAGCAGCGCCGACCTTCCGCCGCGCCGGAGCTGGAGCTTGCGTCGCCTTCCGAGGATCTCGCGCATGAGCGCTCGTTCCTTTCCGTTAACGCCGAGGGCTATGTCCATCGCACATGCCGGTTCATGCCGCTTCGTGGCGTTCTTCGGTGGCTCCTGCGAACCCCTGACGCCACGTGGATCTCTGGTCACTGCGTGTACAGAGCAGCGCATCACGCCATACGCCGAGCGTGGAACGTGGCGGAGGGTGGCGCACGCATGGCGCTTGCTGTCCCGTGAAGCAGTTCCGCCACTTGGGGGTGCGGTGCGGCGCGGTCGTCGCCGTGTTAGACGCCCGTGCCCGTCGGAGAGTTCCGGCGCGGCCCAACTGACTCCGCGCCTTTCCGAGTACGTACCCGCCATGGTGGTGATGACGCACTGTCGAACGTCGCCAGTCGACCTCAAATTGACGTTCGGGGGGATATTTTCCGGCCAACTTCCTCGTCCCGTTGACACCACAAACCCCATGCGGACAATGCTGGACATCGTGTCACTGCGGCGTGTACATGTGGAGGCATTGATAGCGGAGCAGCATGACATGGGGGTTTGCGATGCTATTGAGGAAATTGAGCAGTTTGACACACTACTCAACATCACTCAACAAAATGCCGCAGCGCCCCTCAACGTGCGGCCTGACCTGGGCTTTCACCCGGCGCTACGTAAGCCGTCGGCCATGACCACCCCTCACGTCCCGAAAGTGGCTGGAATCGAACCAGCACTTCCCGCCCCCACGCACACTGCCGAGTCCGCCGCCTCGTCCACCCCGGCGGACACCCCGCCCGAATCCCGCCACACGGCCGTCCAGGACCGCCTCGCCGGCTGGGTCTCCGACCTCACCACGCTGCACGGCCTCACCGGGCAGCTGGCCCGCACGCGGACCCTCGAAGCCGCCCTCCGGGAGCTGCTGCGCGCCGGAGCCTCCCTGGTGGGGGCCCGACGCGGGCTGGTGGTCCTCGAACCGTCCGACGGGCTCGGACCGGACACCACCATCGGCCTCGGGCTGGGTCAGGCGGACATCGGCCACATCGAGACCGTGCCGCGCCGCGCGCAGTCCTTCGGCCGGATTCTCGACAGACTGCCGGTGCCGGACGGACGGACGGCGACGGAAGGACGGACCGCGACGGACGGGCTGCCGGTGACGGACGGCCCGACCACGAACGACGGCCTGACCACGAACGACGGCCGACCCACGAACGACGGCCGACCCACGCAAGACGGCCTGCCCACGCAAGACAGCCTGCCCACTGACGGGTGTCCGGCCGGCTCGCCCGTCGATCACGGTGCGGACGGCCCTGAGCCGGACGGCTCCAGCCCCGACATCGCCGGCCGGGACGGCTCCGGCTGCGTCGCCTGCGGGCGCGGCCACGTCGCCCAGCCCGACATCCCCGGCGAGCCCGGCCTCGACCCCCGCCTGCGGGAGGTCGCCGCCCGCCTCGGATACGCGGCCAGCTACGCCGTACCGCTGGAGGCCGGCTCCGTCGGCCGGTTCGGCGCGGCGGTCTGGCTCTACGACGAACCCGCCGCCCCCGCCGAGCGGCAGCGCCATCTCGTCGGCCGCTACCTCGCGTACGCCACCGAACACCTCGCCCGCCTCCTCGAACTGCACCGCCAGCGGCAGACCGTGGCGACGCTGCGCGAGGAGCTGCTGCCCAGCAGGCTGCCCCGGGTCCCGGGCGTACGGCTCGCGGTACGGCACAGCTCCGGGCCGCTCGGCGGCGGCGACTGGTACGACGCGCTCCCGCTGCCGGACGGCGCGCTGGGCCTGGCGGTCGGTTCCGTCACCGGCTCGGGCCCGGGCGCCGTGGCCGCCATGGGGCGCCTGCGCGCCTCGCTTCGCGCGTACGCGGTGATGGAGGGCGAGGACCCGGTCGCGGTCCTCTCCGACCTGGAGCTGCTGCTGCGGCTGACCGAACCGGCCCGTAGCGCGACGGCCCTGTTCGCCTTCGCCGAAGCGCCGCCGGGCGCACCGGGGGTGGTCGGTATGGGCCCGGGGGTCGGTATCGGTATGGGTCCGGGCGGTATGGGACCTGGGGCCGGCATCGGTCCTGGGGTCGGCTTGGGACCGGGAGTCGGCATGGGGCCGGGCATCGGTACGGGGCCAGGTGCCGCCTCCGGGCCGGGTGCCGCCTCCGGGCCAGGTACCGGTCCAGGTGCCGGACCAGGTACGCCCCCGCCCGGGCTGCCGGGCCCGCCCGGGCGCCGCATCGTGCTGGCCGGTGCCGGGCACTGCCCGCCGCTGATCATCGGCGACCGCCGTACCGAGTACGTGGAGACCTCGCTGTCCGCGCCCCTGGGCATGCTCGCCTGCTGGGAAGCACCGAGCGTGGAGCTGCGCCCCGCGCCAGGAGAAACCCTTCTGCTGTACAGCGACGGGCTGCTGCGCCGCACCGGCGAGCCGATGGACCGCGCCTTCGCCCGGCTGCACGCCGCCGCCGCGGGTGTCCCCCGGGCCGTACGCCACGACCCCGAGGCCCTGACGGACCACCTGCTGCGCACCCTCCTGCCGGAAGGGCTGGACGCCCCACAATCCCCGGAGGACGTGGTACTGCTCACGGCGTACTTCGAGTGACGGCGAGGCCGCGCGGACGGACCGCCGCGCGCCCGGACTGTCTGATAGCTCACCGCTTCCGACCCCTGGACCCCGTTCTCTCCGCACTTACGATGGAATGTGGTGCAGTCGTACAAGGAGGCATAGTGACGGACGAGCTCACGCCGGAGACCCCGGGCGAGGACGAGCAGCCGATCAAGCAGCGGAAGAACGGCCTTTACCCGGGCGTATCGGACGAGCTCGCGAAGAACATGCAGTCGGGGTGGGCCGACACCGAGCTGCGCGGCCTGGAGCCCGACGAGCAGGCCCCGTACGCGGCCCGGCGGCGCGCGGCGCTGTCCCGCCGCTTCCCCGGCGAGCGCCTGGTGATCCCGGCGGGCAACCTGAAGACCCGTTCCAACGACACCGAGTACGGCTTCCGCGCCGCGACCGAGTTCGTACACCTCACCGGTGACCAGACCGACGACAGCGTGCTGGTCCTGGAGCCCCGCGGGAGCGGCGAGGGCCACGACGCGACGCTCTACCGGCTGCCCCGCTCCGACCGTGAGAACGGCGAGTTCTGGCTGGACGGCATGGGCGAGCTGTGGGTCGGCCGGCGCAACAGCCTGACCGAGGCCGCGGCGCTGCTCGGCGTCGACTGCGCGGACGTGCGCGAGCTGCCCGACGCGCTGCGCGCGGCGAGCGGCCCGGTCCGCGTGGTGCGCGGCCACGACGCCGGTATCGAGGAGGCCCTGGCCGACAAGGTCACCGCCGAGCGCGACGAAGAGCTGCGGGAGTACCTCTCCGAGGCGCGCCTGGTGAAGGACGACTTCGAGATCGGTGAGCTGCAGAAGGCGGTCGACTCGACCGTGCGCGGCTTCGAGGACGTCGTGAAGGTCCTGGACAAGGCCGAGGCGACCAGCGAGCGCTACATCGAAGGAACGTTCTTCCTCCGGGCCCGCGTCGAGGGCAACGACGTCGGTTACGGCTCGATCTGCGCCGCGGGGCCGCACGCCACCACGCTGCACTGGGTCCGCAACAACGGCCAGGTCCGCTCCGGCGACCTGCTGCTGCTGGACGCGGGTGTGGAGACCACCACCCTCTACACCGCGGACGTCACCCGTACGCTGCCGATCAACGGCACGTACAACGACCTCCAGCGCAAGATCTACGACGCGGTGTACGAGGCCCAGGAGGCGGGCATCGCGGCCGTCAAGCCGGGCGCCGCGTTCCGCGACTTCCACGACGCGGCGCAGCGCGTGCTCGCCGAGAAGCTGGTCGAGTGGGGCCTGGTCGAGGGCCCGGCGGACCGGGTGCTGGAGCTGGGGCTGCAGCGCCGCTGGACGCTGCACGGCACCGGCCACATGCTCGGCCTGGACGTCCACGACTGCGCCGCCGCCCGTACGGAGACGTACGTCGACGGGGCGCTGGAGCCCGGCATGGTGCTGACCGTCGAGCCCGGACTGTACTTCCAGGCGGACGACCTGACCGTCCCGGAGGAGTACCGCGGCATCGGCGTCCGCATCGAGGACGACATCCTCGTCACCGAGGACGGCAACCGGAACCTGTCCGCCGCGCTGCCGCGCCGCGCGGACGAGGTCGAGGCGTGGATGGCGGAGCTGACCGGGCAGAAGGGCTGACCGGACGCCGGGACTGATCCCGCAGACGGTCACCGCCGTCGGACACCGTCGTCGGAAGGCGGCCGGTGGGCTCCCACGGGAGTCACCGGCCGCCTTCGGCGTTTCCGGGGGCTGGGCGGCGTTACGGGTGCGGCATTACGGGGCCTTACGGGGCCGCGTTGCTCCCGTAAGGGGCCCGCGACGCCTCATACGGGGTCCGCAGTGTCTCCTACGGAGCCCGAGGCGCCCCCTATGGAGCCCGCAGCGTCCCGTACAGAGTCCGCAGTGTCCCCTACGGAGCCCGCGGCGTCCCGAACCGCGTCCGTGGCGCCCCGTACCCCCTCCCTCTCCGCGGTGCCCGCCGCGGGTGCGAAGACCCCGGCCCGTGCCGCCACCCAGGCGGCTTCGGCCGCGCAGTCCGCCAGCCGGAGGTCGACCGGCCCGCGGGCGATCAGCAGCCGGTAGTAGAACGGCGCGCCCAGGGCGGCCACGACCTCGTCCGGGTCGGCGCCTTCGGGCAGTTCACCGCGCGCCACCGCACGGGGCACCATGGCGCCGGCCAGCCGCAACCGCTCGTCGAAGAACTGCCGCAGCACGTCGGCGGCCTCCGGCTGGCGCGCGGCGGCGGACACCACCGCTTCCAGCAGCCCGCAGTAGCGCGGTTCCGTGTAGAAGGCGGCGATCGAACGGGCCAGTGCGCGCAGGTCGCCGCGGAGCGTGCCGGTGTCCGGGAGCGGAATCCCGCCACTCAGGTCGGCCATCAGCTCGCAGACGAGCCCCTCGACGGACCGCCAGCGGCGGTAGATCGTCGCGACGTGCACCCCGGAACGCCGGGCGACCCCCTCCATGGTGAGCGCGGCGTATCCGCCCTCGCCCAGTTCCTCGAAGACCGCGTCCAGTACGGCTTGTCTCGTACGCGCGGTACGTCCCCCGGCCGGGACGCTCCGGGAGGGGGCTGCGCTGTGCTCACGGCGGCTCCGTATTGCAGTGCGGGTTCAGGCCACGTATCGTCCAGAACACGCTAACGCGATTCACCTCGCGTTAGGTCGGGTGCGCGTGGTTCCCGCGGCAATCGGGGACGCGACGGGGGACGTCCTTCCCCTGCGGGACCGCGCGACCCACCACCGGAGGGACGCCGGCACGACCGTCGGCTCCCGGGTACTTCTTCGGCAGGTCGGCACTTCGGGAACCATGCCCGGTAGTTCTCGATGGCCCGCAGGGCATTTCGGTGCGTTGTGTCCTGAGTGCGCCTCGCCGACACACCCGCCGCCGGCTCGACGCCACAGAGACACAACACCCCCCGTGTGAGCGGACGTCCGTCCGGCGGTAACGTGTCGGCCGGTTGTGCACAGTTACGGGGGAGGGCGTATGGGGGGCTATTTCAAGGTCGAGGCGGACAATCTCGGACGTCTGCTGAAGGACCTGCACGACAGCCAGGACAACATGCGCAAGGCGCTGGGAGCCCTGAAGGACACCGGGCCGAAGTCGACCGGGGCCGAGGCGCTGGACAACGCCTGCGACGAGTTCCACGACAGCTGGGACAACGCGATCAAGAAGATCGCCGACGGCACCCAGGCCATCGAGGAGAAGCTGAAGCAGGTCAAGCAGAACTACGAGTCGCTGGAGAACACCCTGCGGGACGCCTTCGCGAAGAACGCCAAGAAGACGGCGTGATGTGCGTGCCGCTCCGCCCTCGTACCCGTTCCGCGACGTCCCCCTCCGGCAGGTGACCCGATGACCCAGCAGAACTTCCCGGCCCTCGGCTTCAACCCGGCGCCCGGCGACCTGGGCTCCGTCGAGTCCCTCAACGGCAAGCTCGACGCGGCCAAGCGCTCCCTGGACTCCGCCCACTCAGTGCTCTCCCGTATCGGCAAGGGCGGCGGCGACTGGGAGGGCGACGCGGCGAAGGCGTTCTCCGAGAAGGTCGGTGACCTTCCGAAGTACGTCAGTGACAGCCGCGACGCCATGGGGGACGCCGTCACCCAGCTCCGCGCCTGGCACACCGCACTGTCCTCGTACCAGACCAAGGGCAAGCAGTACGAGGCGGAGGCCGCCGCGGCCAAGCAGACGGTCGCCACCCGCAAGAAGGAGAACGAGCACGCGGTCGGCGCGTACAACCAGGCCGCCGCCGACCCGGACCTGCGGCTGGCCGGCACGTACTACACCGACCAGGCCGCCTTGGACGCCGCGCAGAAGAAGATCGACGCGGCCAGCGCCCGGCTGAACAAGGCGGACACCGCCCTCGACACCGCCCGCAGTCAACTGGACACCGCCACCCAGGAGCTGGAGGCGATCGTCAAGAAGGCCGAGGCCCTCCTCGGCGACCACCAGGACGAGGCCCGCAGCATCGCCGAACGCATCCGGCGCGCCACCGAGAACGCCCCCGACCCGGGCTTCTGGGAGAGCCTCGGTGACTTCTTCACCAGCATGGGCCACGGCATCCAGGAGTGGTGCACCAAGCACGCCGATCTGCTGAAGAAGATCGGTGACTGGCTCTCGATCGCCTCCAGCATCCTGGGCGTCGCCTCCCTGCTGACCCTGTGGTGCCCGCCCCTCTCCGGCGCGCTCGCCCTGGCCAGCGCCGGTGCCTCCGTCGGTGCGCTCGCCACGCACGGGGCGGCGAAGCTCGGCGGGGCGGACGTCAGCGTGATGGACCTGGTGGGCGACGGCATCGGGGCCGTTCCGTTCGCGAAGTTCGGCGGCGTCGCGGCGAAGGGTGCCAAGGTGCCCATGAAGGTGGCACAGGTGGAAGGCCGCACCGTCAACTCCATCGACAAGGTCAACAAGATCCAGGCCCTGCGGGACGCCGGGTTCACCGGCCGGGCGCTGGAGGGCAAGAAGTTCTTCGGGATGGGCAAGGAGTACGCGGCCGGCAGCGAGGTCTTCACCACCACCGGGTTCGGCAACCGCATGAAACTGGCATGGAACAGCCACGTCCAGGACGTGGTGGGCGCGAGCGTCAAGGAAGCGGGGCTCAGCAAGGGCCTCAACAAGGTCCTGGAGAGCGGCCTCACCCCCGAAGCGGTCAAGACCTCGCTGCGCGGGGCCATGCGGGCTGACGGCTCCATCGATCCGCTCTCCTGGTGGTCCAAGGGTCCGCAGTTGGCCCAGCAAGTGCCGGGGGTCGCCATCGGCGCCCACTCTCAGCTCACCGACCCGGGTACGCCGGCCGCGGGGAGGCTGTGATGTCCACGCCCCCGCAGAGCATGTCGCTCACGCTGGACACCCCGGAAGGCTTCCACGAGCTGCCGCTGCACCTCCCCCGGACGTCCTCGACGCCGCCCTGTGGGAGCTGGCGGAGAAGATCTGGCCGGGCGGTACGGAGTTCCAGCGCGAGACCACCGCCGTCGCCTACTCCGAACTGACGGCCGCGCTGGCCGCCGACAACGTCCTGTACGCGTCCGTCGCCCTCTACGAGACGGACGACGGCGCGGTGAGCACCGCCAACCTTCTGGTCCGGGCGGAGGCCGTGGAGCCGGACGCCCCGGAGATCGTCGCGGCCTCGGTCCAGGAGGGCCTCGCCTTCGAAGAGCACCGCAGTGTCGACCGGGTGGACCTGCCGTGCGGCCCCGCCGTGCTTTCCCTGCACGCCACCGAGACGGACGGCACGGGCATTCTGCCGACGCTGGACTTCGCCCACATCGAGCTGTACGTTCCCGCTCCGGTGCGGGGCTGGCTGCTGGTGCTCGCGCTCACGACACCGTGCTTCGACGACCTGCCGCGGTACACGGGCATCCTGCGCCAGATCGGTGAATCCTTGGTCGTCCGCCCCGCGGCGCACGAGGACGACGGTCCGGAGGCGCCGGCGGCTGGTGACGTGCGCGCGGTGTTCGGTTAGGGGATCCGACGAGACGGGACACGCCATGACGCTCACCTTCACCCGCCATCGCAGAGCCGAGCGCTACGAACTGCGCCCGCACGGCGCCGACCCCGTCCACGTGCACCGTGGCGCGCCCGACGGCCGTGCCCTTCCCGAGGGGTGTGAACCGCGCTTCACTCTTGCGGCTGACCCGGACGGTGCCAGGCCGCTCGCCATCGTCGTCCGGAGGAAGGGCGACGGTCATCTCGCCGTGCTCGCTCCGGATCACGCGCACCTGGCCGAGCTGCGACTGACGCCACGCAAGAAGCTGCGGCGGCCCAAGTACGAGATCCACCTGCCCGGCGGGGAGGTGCTGCGCGGGCGGGAGGGGACCGTGCCGTCGCTGCTCCTGTGGCTGGTGATGCTGCCGTTCGTCCTTGTCTACCTGGTCGCGCTGACGCTCTCCGACATGCCCGCCGACGAGGTCGGTTCTCCCCTGCGGACGGCCTGGAAGCGGCCGGGCGGGCTCATCGGCCGGGTGGCCATGACCGAGTCCGCACGGGGACGCTTCCGTGTGCCGGGTGACGGGCTCGATCACCGGGTGGCGTACGCGCAGGCGGTGGCGAAGTACTGGAAGCAGTGACCCGGGACCGCTGACCGGTCCGTCAGGGAGCCCGGATCCGTTCACGACGCCATCAGCGGCACCCCCTCCTTCCACTTGAGGATCTTGTCGAAGCTGACCACCGCCCCGCGCCGCCCGGTGCGGTCGCGGTAGCGGACGTGGTCGGTCAGGGCCTCGATCAGAAAGAGCCCCCGTCCGTGCTCGGCCTGGGCCGGGGCGGGGGCTGCCATGGGTGGGGGCGGCGCGGGATCGGGCGTCGCGCTCCGCCCGGGGCGCTTGGGCCTGTGGGCCCGGTCCCGGAATCCGGGGCCGGAGTCGGTGACTTCGATACGACAGGTGTCGCCGTTGATGAAGGCGGTGACCCGGTAGTCCTCCGTAGCGGCGTCGCCACCGTGTTCGACAGCGTTCGCGCACGCTTCGGAGAGGGCGACGGACAGGTCGTGGGAGACGTCCGGGTCCACCCCGGCCGTCTCCATCGTTCCCAGCAGGAGCCGCCGGGCGAGCGGCACGCTCGCGGCCTCGCGCCGCAGATGCAGGGACCACCAGATGCTCATCGCTGCAGCCTCCTGGTCGCGGCTCGACATATCGATACGTATTGCCGGGGCGCATGGTCCGTAAGCGTGCACGGGACGTGACTCCGCTCATTCGGCGGATGCGCCTCCGACGTCTGCCGGTGTAACGGAGGCCTTGTGCGCCCGCGCACGCTCCGGCGCGCTCCCTGAGCGCTCCGGCGCCGCCCCCTCGCCCACCCCTCCCCCGTACCCCTTCCCGCACCCCGCAGTCCGGAATGGCACGATCCCTCGGGTGCCGAAGTGGCGGACCTGCCGTATGCGAGCCGTAAGGGCAGTGGGATGATGGCGCGGCCATGACTGCCCCGTCCGACCCCGGAGCGCGCGCCGCCGTCGATCTGCGGCTGCTGAGGGCCGCGGTGTTCACCGCGGTCTGCGTCGCGCTGTCCGCGGCCGGGCACATGATCGGGTCCTGCGCCGCCGTACCCTGTGGACGCTGGGCGTGGGCTGCGCGGCGGTGTTCGCCGTCGCGGCACCGCTGGCCGGGCGGGAACGCTCGCTGCCCGGCATCGCCGTGGCGCTGGCCGTCGGCCAGCTCGCGCTGCACACCGTCTTCGCGCTGGGGCAGCATCGGATGGCCACCGCGCCGGAGACCGCCACGGCACCGGCCGGCGGCGGGCTCTCCGACCAGGCGGCCATCTCCCTCGCACGGCACATCACCTGCGGTCTCGGCGCCGGGCAGCTGGACGGCGCGGCAGCGCGCCGCATCCTGCACACCTCGGTCATCGGCCCGGGCGGCCCCGCCTCTTCGGCCGGCGGCGCCGGGCACGCCATGGACCCGGCGGCCACCGCCTCCACGGCGGCGCACGGGCTGCTGCCCTCGCTGCCGATGCTGCTGGCGCACCTGCTCGCGGCGCTCGCCGCCGGCTGGCTGCTGCGCCGCGGCGAGGCGGCCCTGTGGCGGCTCGTACGGCTCTCGGCGCCCGCGGCCCGGGAGGCTTCGGCGGGGGCGGAAGCTCTCGTGAGCGCGCTGCGCGGCGCGCTCGCGCTCGTACGCGCCCTGTGCGCCGGGCTCCTGGCGGCCGACGTACGCCCTGTGGCGCGTTTTTCGTACGGGGATGACCAACCCCGTACGAAGGAACTCGCGCTCCAGCACAGTGTCGTCAGGCGGGGCCCGCCCGCCCTGGCCCTCGCGGCCTGACGACCACACACCGCACTCCCCGCAACAGGGCCGGAACGCCCGGCAGGACCGGAACGATCCGGCAGAGCCGGACACACTCCGGCGCGCGGGCCGGACACGCTCCGGCGCACGGGAGGCAGCGGCGTGCGCCGTCGTCGCCGCACGCGCGCCAGCCGTTCCTTCCCCGTCCCTCCTGCCTGTGGAGTGCATTTCCGCCATGTCTGAGACCACTGCCGTACCGTCACCGTCCCCTGCCGCACCGTCACAGGGCACCGCACCGGCCCCCGCCACCGGCCGCCGCGGACGGCTCGCCCGCCGGCTGCCCGTCGTGGGCGGCCTCGCCGCGGGCGGCGTCCTGCTGCTCGCCGGCCCGGCCTTCGCGCACGTCAGCGTGCAGCCGGGCCAGGCCGAGCAGGGCGGCTACGCGACCATCAACTTCAAGGTCCCCAACGAGCGCGACAACGCCTCGACCGTGAAGCTCGAAGTGACCCTGCCGACCGACCACCCGCTGGCGTCCGCCATGCCGCAGCCGGTGCCGGGCTGGAAGGTGGACGTCACCAAGTCCAAGCTCGACAAGCCCCTCGAAACGCACGGCAAGAAGCTCACCGAGGCCGTCTCGAAGATCACCTGGACCGCGGACGGCAGCAAGATCGAGCCGGGGCAGTTCCAGCAGTTCCCGGTCTCCGTCGGACAGTTGCCCAAGGCCGACAAGATGGTCTTCAAGGCCCTCCAGACGTACGACAACGACGAGGTCGTACGGTGGATCGAGCCGACCAAGGAGGGCGGCCCCGAGCCGGAGAACCCGGCGCCGGTGCTCGAACTGACCCCCGCGTCCGGCGACGGCCACGGCTCCGGCACGGCCGACGCGAAGAACGCCGGCGGCGACGCGGGCGACGCTCGGCAGACCGCCGCGGACAGCAGCGACACCACGGCGCGCGTCCTGGGCGGCGTCGGCATCGTCGTCGGCATCATCGGTGTCGCGTTCGGCGTGCTCGCCGGCCGGCGCCGCGGCGCCTGACCCGACCCCGTGCCGTCCCCGGCCCCCGGCCTCCCGGGCGCCGGGCCGGCACACCCTTCCTGAAAACGGGACACACGTACATGCGTAAGAGGAACCTCACCGCCGCCGGCATCGCGCTGGTCTCGGCCCTGACGCTGGCCGCCTGCGGCAGCGGTGACGACAGCGACCAGCCCGCCGCCAGCGTCTCCGGCGGCACCCGCTCCGAGCCGATCGTCACGCTCGACCGGCCCATGGAGAAGCCGGACCTGGTCCTGACGGACACCGAGGGCAAGAAGTACGACCTGATCGAACAGACCAAGGGCCACCCGACCCTGGTCTACTTCGGCTACACCCACTGCCCGGACGTCTGCCCGCTGACGATGAACAACATCGACGTCGCGATGCGGCAGCTGCCCAAGGCCGAACAGGACGACCTGCGCGTCGTCTTCGTCACCTCGGACCCCGAGCGGGACACCCCCGCCGCGCTCAAGAAGTGGCTCGGCGGCATCAACAAGAAGTTCGTCGGCCTGACCGGCTCCTTCGACACCATCCAGGCCGGCGCGCGCAGCGTGAACATCGGCATCGAGAAGCCCGTCAAGAAGAAGAACGGCGACGTGGTCTCCACCCACGGCGCGCAGGTCCTGCTCAGCTCCCCCAAGGACGACAAGATCCACTGGATGGGGATGCAGGACGCGGGCGTCGACCACTACTCCAAGGCACTTCCGAAGATCACCAAGGGACAGAACCCGTGAACCACCGCACCACCCTCGCCGCCGTACTCGCCCTCACCGCCGGATTCGCCCTCGCGGGCTGCGGCGGGGACAGCGCTCCCGAGCTGAAGGTCTCCGGGGCGTACCTGCCGCAGCCGGTCGACCAGAGCATGGCCGGCGCGTTCATGGTCGTGGAGAACTCCGGCGGTACGGCCGACAAGCTCACCTCCGTCACCAGCGACCTGAGCGACGACGTCACCATCCACACCACGAAGAACAACAAGATGGAGCAGGTCAAGTCCCTGGACATACCCGCGAACGGCAAGCTCGAACTCGCCCGCGGCGGCAACCACCTGATGTTCATGGGGCTGAAGAAGAAGCCGGCCGAGGGCCAGACCGTCAACGTGGAGCTGCACTTCGCCACGGCCGATCCGATCAAGGTCGAGGTGCCGGTCCGGTCCGCCACCTACGTCCCGAAGAACGGCGGGGACAAGGCCGAAGACAAGGGCGGCTCCGGCCACGGCGGGGACAAGGCCGGGGACCAGGAAGGCTCCGGCCACGGCGGGGCCGCCGACCACGGATCGATGCAGCACGGCAGCTCGCAGCACGAGGGATCCATGGACGACCACGCGCAGCACCACGCCGAGAAGTAGGGGGCGCCTCGCCATGACCACCACCGTCCTCTGCGCACCGGGCTCCGGCGCCCGCGCTCCGAGCGCACGCCGGAGCGGCGTGCCACGCGCCCGCCGGTCGTCCGTGCTGCGCCTTCTGGTGCTCGCGGCGGCCGTGCTCGGCGCGCTCTTCGGGGGCGCCGCCCCGGCCTCCGCCCACGCCGCGCTGACCGGCAGCACACCCGCGCAGGGGTCGGTGGTGCAGAGCGCACCGGAACAGGTCACCCTCACCTTCTCCGAGGGCGTCGCGATGAGCGACGACTCGGTGCGGGTCCTGGACCCGCAGGGCAAGCGGGTGGACCGCGGCAAGCTGCGCGACCTGTGCAGCGGCGAGACCGTCAAGTACGGCGCCGGGCTGCCCCCGGGGCTCCCGGACGGCACGTACACCGTCGCCTGGCAGGCGGTCTCCGCCGACAGCCACCCGGTCTCCGGTGCCTTCACCTTCTCGGTGGGCGCGCCCTCCGAGACGAGCGCGCCACTGCCGCAGCAGGAGGCCGGCGGCGGTGTGGTCGGCGCGCTGTACGGCATCGCCCGCTATCTCGCGTACGCGGGTTTCGTCGTCCTGGTGGGCGGGGCGGCGTTCGTCCTGATCTGCCGCCCGGCCGCCGCGCGCGTACGGTCCGTGCAGCGTCTGGTGGCCCGTGGCTGGGCCGTGCTGACCGCCGCGACGATCGCGATGCTGCTGCTGCGCACCCCGTACACGACCTCCGGTGACCTGGCCGACATCTTCGACCTCGGCGGACTCCGCCAGGTCCTGGAGACCAAGCCGGGGGCCGCGCTGGTCTCGCGGCTGCTGCTGCTCGCGGCCGCGGCCCTGTTCGTGGCCGTCCTCTTCGGCGCGTACGCCCGCGCGCAGGAGGACGAAGGGCGTGCGGGGCGGGGCAAGGGGCGTACGGGCGCGGAAGGGGCGGACGAGGCAGTATCGGGCGCCCCGAACGCCTCGGCCACCCCGGCCGCCTCGGGCGCCTCGGCCGCCGACGCCAAGCGCCGCAAGGACCTCGCCTTCGGGCTCTCCGTCGGCGGCGCCATCGTCGCCGTGGGGCTGGCCGCGACCTGGGCGATGGCCGAGCACGCCTCGACCGGTCTGCAGACCGCCGTCGCCATGCCCGTCGACGTCCTGCACCTGCTGGCCGTCGCCACCTGGCTCGGCGGTCTGACGGCGCTGCTGGTCTCCCTCTACCGGGGGCCGTCGGTGGCCCGTTCCGGCGTACGCCGCTTCTCGCGGCTCGCGTTCGGCTCCGTCCTGGTGGTGGTCGCGACCGGCGTGTACCAGTCGTGGCGGCAGGTCGGCACGTGGCAGGCGCTGACCGACACCTCGTACGGGAAGCTGCTGCTGGTCAAGGCGGCGTTGGTCGTCGTCCTCGTCGGCGTCGCCTGGTTCTCGCGGCGCTGGACGGCGCGGCTGGGCGAGGGCCCGGCGCCCGAGGTGGAGGCCACCGCCGTACTGGAGAGCGTGGCGGCACGTACGGAAACGACGACGGCACGTACGGAAGCGACGACTGCGCGGGACGAAGCGGTACCGGACGGAGCGACCGCACCGGCCGGCGGGGCCGGCGGCCTGGCCGGCACCGACGGCCCCACGGCGGAAGCCGACCCCGCGCGCGCCGCCCAACTCGCCCGGCAGCGCGCCGCGCTGGCCACCGCGCGGACGAAGCGCATCCGCGACGCGGACCCCGAGCGTTCCGGACTGCGCCGCTCGGTCCTCGCCGAGGCAACGGTCGCCGTGGTGGTGCTGGCCGTCACCACCGTGCTCACCTCCACCGAACCGGCGCGTACGGAGGCGGCCGTGAAGGCGGCCGGCGGGGCCGGGCAGTCGGCCGACGCCAACCAGCCGAAGGTGCTGAACATCCCCTTCGACACCGGCGGCCCGCGCGGCAAGGGCACCGCGCGCGTCGACCTGGACCCCGGGCGCAGCGGCAGCGGCAACGCCCTGCACCTGCGGCTCGCCGACCCGGACGGCCGGACGGTCGACGTCCCCGAGGTGAAGGTCTCCTTCACCCTCCCGGACAAGGACCTCGGGCCGCTGCCGGTCACCCTCGACCATGTCAGCGAGGGACACTGGAGCGCGCGTGACGTCCAGTTGCCGGTGCCCGGACAGTGGCAGCTCTCCCTGGTCGTACGGACCTCCGACATCGACCAGGTGACCGAGACCAGGAACGTGAAGATCAACTGATGACGACCACCGCTTCTCCCTCCGACGACGCCGCCAGGGCCGACGGCCGTACCGAAACCCTCGAACTCTCCCGCCGACGCCTGCTCGGCACCGTCGGCGCCGCGGGCGCGGCGGGCCTCGTCGTCGGTGCGGCCGGCGGCGCGATCGGTGTCGCCGCCGCCCAGGACGACCCGCCCCCGCCCTGAGCAGCGTCGGCTCGACCGCGGTCGCCTTCCGCGACGAGCGCGCCAAGCAGCAGGCGGGCATCACCACGCCCCTCCAGGCGCGCGGCCATCTCGTCGCGTTCGACCTCGCGCCGGGTGCCGGGCGCAAGGAGGCGGCCGCGCTGCTGCGCCGCTGGTCGCGTACGGCCGAGGAGCTGATGGCCGGACGGACACCGGCCGCCGACACCGGTGTCGCGCTGGACGCGGGCCCGTCCTCGCTCACCGTCACCTTCGGCTTCGGCCGCACCTTCTTCGACCGTACGGGGCTGACGGAGCGCCGCCCCGTCCAGCTCGAACCGCTGCCGGACTTCTCCTCGGACGTGCTGGACGCCGGGCGCAGCAACGGCGACCTGTGGATCCAGATCGGCTCCGACGACGCGCTGGTCGCCTTCCACGCGCTGCGCGCCCTCCAGAAGGAGGCCGGGGACACCGCGCGGCTGCGGTGGCAGATGAACGGCTTCAACCGCACGCCCGGCGCCACCGCGGACCCGATGACCGCCCGCAATCTGATGGGCCAGGTCGACGGCACCAACAACCCCAAGCCGGCGGACCCGGACTTCGACGAGCGGATCTTCGTCGGCCGGGACGCCGGCAGCGGGCCGTACGCCTGGATGCGCGGCGGATCGTACGCGGTGGTCCGCCGGATCCGGATGCTGCTGGACGACTGGGAGAAGCAGCCGCTGGCCAAGCAGGAGAAGGTCATAGGCCGCCGCAAGGCCGACGGCGCGCCGCTGACCGGCGGCGACGAGCACACGAAGATGGACCTCGACAAGAACGGCCCCGGCGGGCTGCCGGTCGTTCCGGCCGACGCGCACGCGCGGATCGCGGCGCCGGAGTCCAACCAGGGCGCGGCCATGCTGCGGCGGCCCTTCTCGTTCCACGACGGGTTCCGGGACGACGGCGCCCCGGACGCCGGGCTGCTGTTCGTCTGCTGGCAGGCCGACCCGCTGCGCTCCTTCATCCCGATCCAGCGCAAGCTGGACCGGGGGACGCGCTGTCGCCGTTCCTGCGGCACGAGGCGAGCGGGCTGTTCGCCGTGCCGCCGGCGGCGGTGGCAGGCGGGTACGTGGGGCAGTCGTTGCTGGAGGGGTGAGCGTTGTACGTGTGTTTCACGGGACCGGAGCGGCTGGGGGGGCGGCTCCGAGGCTCGTGAGCAGCGGCACCGGGGCCCGTGAGCGGCGGCACCGGGGCCCGTGAGCCGATTCGGGCTTCCCGGCCGGGCCGGGCGGCCGGGCGGGTAACGTGGCGAGCGGGTGACCGGCGAGTCGGTCCCCACCGGAGCGTGAGGGAGTCAGAGGGACATGTCGGTCAGCCGCTATACGTACCTGGGACCCGAAGGAACGTTCACGGAGGCGGCCCTGCGGACGCTGCCGGAGTCCGCCACCCGCGAGCTGGTCCCGATGGTGTCCGTACCGGCCGCGCTGGACGCGGTACGGGCCGGCGAGGCCGCGGCCGCGCTGGTGCCGATCGAGAACTCGGTCGAGGGCGGCGTGACCACCACCCTGGACGAACTGGCCGCCGGCGAACCGCTGATGATCTACCGCGAGGTGCTGCTGCCGATCGCGTTCGCCCTGCTCGTACGGCCCGGCACCCGGTTGGCCGACGTCAAGACGGTCACCGGGCACCCGGTGGCCCAGCCGCAGGTGCGCAAGTGGCTCGCCGAGCACCTGCCGGAGGCGGTGTGGGAGTCGGCGGCGTCCAACGCGGACGGTGCGCGGCTGGTCCAGGAGGGCCGGTACGACGGCGCGTTCGCGGGCGAGTTCGCGGCGGCGACGTACGGCCTCGAACCGCTGGTCACCGAGATCCACGACGCGCAGAACGCCGCCACCCGTTTCGTGCTGGTCGGCCGCCCGGCCCGCCCCGCGGCGCGCACCGGTGCCGACAAGACCTCGGTCGTGCTGTGGCTGCGCGAGAACCACCCCGGCGCCCTGCTGGAGCTGCTCCAGGAGTACGCGGCCCGCGGCGTCAGCATGATGCGCATCGAGTCGCGGCCGACCGGCGAGGGCATCGGCCAGTACTGCTTCTCGGTGGACTGCGAGGGGCACCTCACGGACCGCCGGGTCGGCGAGGTGCTGATGGCGCTCAAGCGGGTCTGCCGCGAGGTGCGCTTCCTCGGGTCGTACCCGCGTGCCGACCAGGTGCGGCCGAACGTACGGCCGGACACGGTCGACACGGCGTTCACGGACGCGGCGGACTGGCTGACGCGTTGCCTCGACGGGCGGGCCTGAGGCGCCCACGGCGGGTGACGGTGCGGCCGGACGGCGTTCCGGAGGGCTCGTCGGGGCCCGTCCGGGGCCTGGTCTGGGGTCTTGGGGTTGTCCACAAAGTTATCCACAGGCCCTGTTCTCGACCTGGGGATAAGTCGACACGACGGCCCTCTCGACCCGGCCGGAGTCGACATGTTGCTCTACCGACCCCCAGGACCTTCCACAGCAGCCCACCCCGGCCCGCGTCAGCACAAATTACGCGAACAATCCTTTAGGGCGAGGAAATCCCACACGAAAGAGCGTCCACTTGGGGTTTCTCCGGTGAATCCCTGGCAACGCATTCTTGAAACGGAACCCGATCTTCCGACTTCCACAGATTCCACACACAGCCTGTGGATAAGATTCCGCAACACCCTCACCCCTGTGGACAACCCTGGGTACAACCTTCGTCGCCCGCCGTTCCGACCCGTCCGCCAACTCCTCCCCTACACAAGGGAAGCCGGTCGGAACATACGGATCGACTACCCCCGCGCCGGTGTCGGCGCAAGATTTTTTCCACCGCTATTTCCCGCCACTTTCCGCACGCCCGAACGAGCCCCGTCCGCACTTCCCGCATCTCCGCCCGCACCCCGCCCTCTTCCCGCACACCCCTTATGCGCCCCTTATGCACCCTCACCACTCCGCCTTACCGGGCCGTACCGCCCGGAATAGCCAAACCCACTAAACATCAACAAACCGGACAAAGCGCCACGCGGGGAATATGGCGTCGAAGGTCCGCGCCGTGCCCCGGTAGCCTGGTGGGGTGATTGACCTTCGCCTGCTCCGTGAGGACCCCGACCGTGTGCGCGCCTCCCAGCGTGCCCGTGGAGAGGACGTCGCACTCGTCGACGCACTGCTCTCCGCCGACGAGCGGCGCAGGACCTCCAGCGTCCGCTTCGACGAGCTGCGCGCCGAGCAGAAGTCGCTCGGCAAGCTCATTCCCAAGGCCGCCGGCGACGAGAAGGCCGCGCTGCTGAAGAAGGCCGGTGAGCTGTCCGCCGCCGTCAAGGCCGCCGACGCCGAGCAGGACCAGGCCAAGGAGGAGACCCAGTCCCTCCTGCTGAAGCTGGGCAACATCGTCCACCCCGACGTGCCCGTCGGCGGCGAGGAGGACTTCACGGTCCTGGAGACGCACGGCACGATCCGCGACTTCACCGCCGAGGGCTTCGAGCCCAAGGACCACCTGGAGATCGGCCAGGCGCTGGCCGCGATCGACGTGGAGCGCGGCGCCAAGGTCTCCGGCTCGCGCTTCTACTACCTGACCGGCATCGGCGCGCTCCTGGAGCTCGCGCTGGTCAACGCCGCCATCGCGCAGGCCACCGAGGCCGGCTTCACGCCGATGCTCACCCCGGCCCTGGTGCGCCCGCACGCCATGGAGGGCACCGGATTCCTCGGCCAGGCCGCGGAGAACGTGTACCACCTGGAGAAGGACGACTACTACCTCGTCGGCACCTCCGAGGTCCCGCTCGCCGCGTACCACATGGACGAGATCCTCGACGCGGACAAGCTGCCGGTGCGCTACGCGGGCTTCTCGCCGTGCTTCCGCCGCGAGGCCGGTACGTACGGCAAGGACACCCGGGGCATCTTCCGCGTCCACCAGTTCGACAAGGTCGAGATGTTCTCGTACGTCGACCCGGAGGACGCGCAGGCCGAGCACCAGCGCCTGCTGGACTGGGAGAAGCAGTGGCTGACCGGCCTGGAGCTGCCCTTCCAGGTGATCGACGTGGCCACCGGTGACCTCGGCGCCTCGGCCTCGCGCAAGTACGACTGCGAGGCGTGGATCCCCACCCAGGGCAAGTACCGCGAGCTGACCAGCGCCTCGAACTGCGACGAGTTCCAGGCCCGCCGCCTGTCGGTCCGGATGCGGACGAACAAGGACGGCAAGCAGCAGGTCAAGCCGCTCGCCACGCTCAACGGCACGCTCTGCGCGGTGCCCCGCACCATCGTGGCGATCTTCGAGAACCACCAGCAGGCGGACGGCTCCGTGCGCGTACCCGAGATGCTCCGCCCTTACCTGGGCGGCCGGGAGACCCTGGAGCCCGTCGACCGGTGACCACCGCCCCCGAGCCCGCGCACCGGGCCGACCAGGCCCGCCCGCTGCCGTACAAACTCGTCGCGACCGATCTCGACGGGACGCTGCTGCGGCACGACGACACGATCTCCGAGCGCACCCGCGCCGCCCTGGCCACGGCCACGGCGGCGGGTGCCGCGCACATCATCGTCACGGGCCGCGCGGTGCCGTGGACCCGGCACATCCTCGACGCGCTGGACTACGACGGCATAGCGGTGTGCGGGCAGGGCGCGCAGGTCTACCACGCCGGCGAACACCGGCTGCTGACCTCGGTGACCCTGGACCGGCAGCTCGCCGGACTGGCCCTGTCCAAGATCGAGGCGGAGGTCGGCCCGCTGTTCCTGGCCGCGAGCCGGGACGGTCTGGAGGGCGAGGTGCTGGTCACCCCCGGCTACCGCATCCAGGAAGGCCCGCTGCCGAACCTGGAGATCCAGGACCCCGGCGACCTGTGGGCAGCCCCCATCAACAAGATCTACATCCAGCACCCGACCCTCGGCGACGACGAACTGGCCCGTGCGGCACGCGAGGTCTCCGGCGACCTGGTCGGCGTGATCATGGCCGGCGAGGGCGTCGTGGAACTCCTCCCGCTCGGCCTCTCCAAGGCCACCGGCCTCTCCCTGGCCGCCCGCCGCCTGGGCGTGAAGGCCGCGGACACCATCGCCTTCGGCGACATGCCCAACGACATCCCGATGTTCGGCTGGGCCCGGCACGGCGTCGCCATGGCCAACGCCCACACCGAGCTCAAGGCCGTCGCGGACGAGACGACGGCCTCCAACGAAGAGGACGGCATCGCGGTCGTCCTGGAGCGGTTGTACGGGGACGGGAACGGCGCCTGAGGCGCCCTCCGGCCCGGCCCCGGCGGCCGGGTCGGTCTTCTTTTCGGAACGTACGCACGAAGTCATGCCCGAGACGGGGTGACTGTACGTTTATCGACTCGTTGTCCCCTGTGCGTGGAGGCAACTGGAGTTCGAGGCGTCGAGGGTTCGTGAAGTGCTGGGGTTTGCCGGCGACGGTCGTGAAGCGGTGCAGCCGTACGACTGAGAACCGGACATAGAGGTAGTGGCATCCGTGAGCAGCCTCCGCTCCTGGGCCCTGGATACGGGCGTTCAGTTGAAAGGGACACCCTGTCCCTTTCAAACCGTTCTGGTTTGAGTGGAGGGCATGCACATGCCACCCGAAGCTGTACTGCTGGAGTCGCGGGCCATGCGCGACAGTGTGATGGGACGCGTCGACGTCCTGGACAAGGTGAAGGCGCTGGTGCTGCTGCCTGATGGGCTGCATGTCACGACGCGGATGGTCGCCGACTATTTCGAGGTGGGTGACCGCGCCGTCAACAGCCTGATGCGGCGGCACCGAGCGGAGCTGTCCGAGAACGGCATGCACGTCCTCAAGGGCTCTGACCTGCGAACCTTTGAAAGCTCCAACTTGAAGCTTTCAGCGGAAAGTTATCCACAGGGCCGCGCCCACCTCACCCTCTACACCCGCCGAACCATCCTCAACATCGCCATGCTCCTCCGCGACAGCGAGGTCGCGCGGGCGGTCCGTACGTACCTCCTCGACGTCGAGGAGGACGCGCGGACGCGGGTCGAGGTGCCCCGGCCCCGGCAGGCCCGGCCGGCGCCCACGGTCGAATCCCTCGACCACCGGCTCACGAACGTCGAGTCGTCGCTCGCCGACATCGGCCCCGCCCTGCGGGATCTGGGACCGGTGATCGGCCGGATCTCCGTGCGGCTGGACCGGCTGGACCGGCGGCTGGATGCCACGAACCGCGTCGTGTGCGCGATGAGTGAGCGGCTCAGCGATCTGTCGGAGGACGTCCGGGAGTTGCGTTCCGGTCCGCGCCCTCTGCCCCTTCCTCAGCCCCGCTAGGAGACACAGATGTCGACGACGTGCGACATGGAGCGGGGCAGCCGGTGGCCTTCGATGGCGAGCAGGACCAGCTCCTGGCCGGCGAGGGTGGCGGTGATGTGGGCGGCGCCGACGGTCAGCAGCCAGGTGTGGGTGCCGGGGGCGGACCGTACCCAGGCGGTCCCCCGGTCGACGGGTGAGGACGGGAGCCCCGGCCTCATCGCACGGACACCGCCCTCATCGCACGGACACCATCCTCATCAGGCGTAAGCACCATCCTCATCACATATGCACCGACCTCATCCTGTGGACACCGCCCTCACCGCCCCCGGGCCGGTGACAGCGCGGAGGTGATCGGACCGGTGCCGGCCCGTCCGTAACCGTGCGGCCCAGGGCCCTTGAGGCGGCGGATCAACGGGGCCGTCTCCATGTTCTGTACGGCGGGCAGCGCCGCGATCCGGGTGGTCAGATACGTGTAGAGGGCGCGCACGTCCGGGCACAGGACCGACGCGAAGAGGTTGTGCGGCCCGGTGGTGGCGCAGGCGAAGGCCACCTCGGGGTGCTGGGCCAGCGCCGCGCCGGTGGCGGCGAGTTCGCCGGGGGCGACGGAGAGCCAGAGGGAGACCATGACGCCGAGCCCGAAGTGCCGGGCGTCGTAGTCCACGTCGTAGTAGAGGACACCGTCGGCGCGCAGTTCGGCCAGCCGGCGGCGGACGGTGGTCTGGGACCAGCCGGTGGCCGCGGCCAGGTCGCCGAGGGCGGCCCGCCCGTCCTCGGCGAGGACGTCCAGGAGGCGGCGGTCGGCGTCGGTGAGCGTGACGGGCGCCGTCTGTCCGGGCGGGGCGGCGGCGCGAGCGTCGGCCGCCGCGGACGCCGGGTGGCGCAGCCGCGCGGCCTGTTCCTCGGTCAGCGCGCCGGACTTGTTGACCAGCCCGAGCGGACCGCCGAAGAACTCGTGCACCATGCAGTGCGCCGTCACCCCGACCACGCTGGGCGTCCGCGGCAGCTTCTGCAGGAGGAGCGCGTCGCTGTCCCGGCTGCTCGCGGAGCGGCAGACGACGCCGATCTCGGTGCCGCCGGACATCAGGCTCACCCAGGACGTGTCGGGGCGCCGGGCGAGCGCCTCGGCGACGGCGACGGCCGCGTCGGGGGTGCACTGGACCCGTACGATCCACTCGATCTCGCCGAGGGAGGTCGGGTCGGTCAGCCCCATGACCTTGATCATGCCCGCGCCGCGCAGCCGCCCGTAGCGGCGGGCGACGGTCTGGTCGGAGACGCCGAGGACCTCGGCGATACGGCTGAAAGGGGCCCGGCCGTCGAGCTGGAGGGCGTGGACCAGGCTCCGGTCCAGTGGGTCGAAGCCGTCGGTTTTCACCAGCACAGGCTAGCTCGTGTCGGATTGCGCCGCGCGGGACGGCGTGGTTGGGAGATGCGGGGGCCGGGCCGGACTCTGGACGGACCACGACATACGGAACACCGATCCATCTCAGAGGTTCTTTGATGCACAACGGGCGGAGCAGATGGTGGCCCCTGGTCGCCATCACCCTGGGCAACTTCATGTTGCTCGTCGACGTCACGATCGTGAACACCGCGCTGCCGCGGATCGCCGACGGTCTGGACGCCTCCTTCACCTCGCTGCAGTGGGTGATGGACATCTACGCGCTGGCGCTGGCCGCGCTGCTGATGGTGGCCGGTTCGGCGGCCGACCTGCTCGGGCGCCGCAAGCTGTACCTGGCGGGCCTCGGGCTCTTCGCGCTGGCCTCGCTCGCCTGCGGGCTGGCGCCCGACGAGGGCGTGCTGATCGCCGCGCGCGCGGTGCAGGGCGTGGGCGCGGCGGCCATGTTCGCCACCAACACGCCGCTGCTGATGGCCGCCTACCAGGGCCGTGACCGCGGGGTGGCCTTCGGCATCTGGGGCGGTACGAGCGGCGCCGCGGCCGCGGTCGGCCCGGTGTTGGGCGGCGTGCTGACCCAGTACGTGGACTGGCGGGCGATCTTCCTGGTCAACCTGCCGCTGACGGCGGTGGCGGTCTGGATCACCCTGCGGTCGGTCCAGGAGTCGCACGGCGACCGTACGGCGCGCATCGACTGGCCGGGCGCCGGCGCGTTCACCCTGTGCGCGGGCGCACTGACGTACGGGCTGATGCGCGGCGGCGAGGAGGGCTGGACGGAGTCCGGCACCCTGCTGGCGCTGGCGGTGGCGCTGCTGTCGCTGGTCGCCTTCGTCGCCGTGGAGCGCCGCGCGCGGCAGCCGCTGCTGGACCTGAAGCTGCTGCGCCGTCCGGCCTTCGCCGTACTGATGGCGGCCGCGCTGCTGCTCCAGGCCGCGGCGTTCCCGTACCTGACGTACGTGGGCCTGTGGGTGCAGAACATCCTGGGTCTGAGCCCGGTGATGGGCGGTGTCGCGGTACTGCCGATGGCGGTGGCGTCGATGGCCGTGGGCATGTTCGGCGGCCGGTTCCTGCACCGGCTGGCGCCGCGGCTGCCGATCGGCATCGGTCTCCTGCTGATCGGCGCGGGCCCGCTGCTGCACGTCCTGCTGCTGAACGACGACTCCGGCTGGGCGGTCCTCGTCCCGGGCCTGCTCATCAGCGGCCTCGGCATCGGCATGTCGATGCCGGTGCTGGTCTCGGCGGCACTCGGCGCGACCCCGCCCCAGCGGGCCGGCATGGCCAGCGGCGCGGTGAACACCTTCCGCCAGCTCGGCTACGCGCTCGGCATCGCGATCCTCGGCATGGTCTTCACGCAGGGCCTGCGGTCCGCGGGTGCGCACGCCGCTCCCGGTACCGCGTACGTGCACGGCCTGACCCGGGTGTCCCTGGTCGCGGGCGTGGTGGCGGTGATCGCGGGCCTGCTGGTCCTGGCCGTCGTACGCCGCCCGGAGGCGGAGCAGGCGGCTCCGGTCGCCGGGGGTACGGCCGGGCGGGGTACGGCGAAGCCGGACGCGGTGACGTCTGGTGCGGCAGAGCGGGCCGGTGGCGTGCCCGTCGGCGCCGACCAAGGGTGAGGTCGGAGTCGTACGAACAAGGCCGAGGGCGTGCGGGTAAGGCCGGACGCGTCAGGCTGAGGCCGTAGACGTACGGCATGGCCGTACGACGGCAGCCCTCCCCGGGGGCCGGCCCATGGCGGGTCGGCCCCCGGAACCGTACGGCGCCGTAGCCGGTTCCGGGTGGCCGCCCTGGGCCCTGCACCGATCCTCGTCCCGCTCGCACACCCAAGTCAATCCTCGGGTTTCCTTCCAATTACCCCAGCGATACCTTGGGTTGGTGACTCTTGATGATCTTCGCGCCTTCGTCGCCGTCTGCGAGGCGGGCAGCCTCAGCGCCGTCGCCCGTGACCTGGGCTGTACGCAGTCGGCGGTGAGCCAGCGCGTCAAGCGGCTCGAACGCGAGGCGGGCATCGCCCTGTTGGAGCGGCGGCCGCGCGGTGTGGCCCCCACCCGGGCGGGCCGCATCCTGTGCCGCGCCGCGACCGGCTCACTCGCCGAACTGGACCTGGCCCTGCGCCGCCTGGCCGACCTACGTCACGGCGACGGCGGCACACTGAGGATCACCACGGGGGCCACGACCGTACGGCACTTCATGTCGGCGGCGGTGGTCGCCTTCCGGGCCCGCCACCCGCACGTCGACCTGGAGTTCCAGACCGAGAACTCCGGCCGCCGCTGCTTCGAGGCGGTGGCCGACGGCACCGCCGAACTGGCCTGGATCACCATCGGCCCGCCCGTACGCGGTATCGAGCAGCACCCGGTGCTGGAGCTGCCCTGGGTGCTCGCCGTACGGTCCGACGACCCGCTCGCCGGACGCGACCACATCGAGCCGGCCGAGCTGACGGGCGGCCGGTCCGGCATCCGGCACATCCGGCTGCCGGAGAACTCCGTCTCGCGGATGCGTCTCGACGGCCATCTGGCGCGGCCGGAGACCGGCCAGGGGCCCGCCGTCGCGCCCGCCAGTTCCACCAGTGTGGCCGACTGGGACACCGCGATCCTGCTGGCGGAACTGGGCGTCGGGCACGCGGTGGTGCCGGACCTGCCGGGCTGGCGGGGCGCCGGGCACCCGTCGCTGCGGCTGATCCCGGTCCCGGGGCTGCCGCCGTTGGCGGCCGGCTGGGCGGTACGGCAGTGGGCGGCACTGAGCCCGGTGGCGGTGGAGTTCGCCGAGACGGTGAACGGCTCGCTCGGGGCGGGCGCGGCGGTAGGAGCGGTGGAAGGTACGGCAGCGGGCACGGGCGCCGACCCGGGCGCAAGGCTTCGGGCACGACGGCTCTCGGACGCCGAAGCAGATGTGTCCGCGTGCGCCCCTGCGTGCGCCGGCGCGTCCGAGGGGCGCGTAACCGAGGGGCACGTAGGGGGCAGGTAAAGGCCGGGAGGGGCCGGCGAGGGGCCGGTCCGGACACCGGCCCGAGCGACGTACCGTCCGCCCCACCGGCCACTCCACCAACCATCTCACCGACCACCTCACCGACCACCTCACCGGCTGCCCCCTCCCCGACTCAGCGCTCCACAGTGATCGGCTCCTGCAGTTCGGTCACCCACGCCTCCCGGTCCTCCGGACACTCCAGCGTCAGTTCCCGTGGATACCCGGCGGACCGGTAGGGGCTGTCGTCGAGCCAGCGGGCCAGCACCTGGGCCGTGGGCAGCACCCGCTCCATGGGCCCGCGGTGCACCACCGTGGCGGCCTGCGCGAGCGGCGGGAGGTCCACGATCGCGAAGTCGTGGGACGACTGCGGTGCGGCCGCGACCACGACCGCCGCGTGCACCGTGATGCGGTCCCCGCCGCCGGGCGCGTCCGCGTAGTGCGCGATGCCCGGGCCCGTCGGCTCGACGCCCGCGGCGGCCAGCCGCCGGAGCAGTTCGTCGTACAGCGGCCCGACGACCGGGCCGATGTCCTCCGGCCCGAAGCTCGCCGCGGTGCCCGTCAGCTGGGCGACCCGTACCGCTTCGACCCGCTTGACCACCACCTCGTCGGCGGCCATCCGCCCCTCGCCCTCGATCGTCCGCAGCCGCGCCTCGACCCGGGCCAGCCGGGCGCCGGCCGCCGTGACCGCCGCCGCCAGCTCGGCCCGGCGCAGCCGCAGCATGCCGCGCAGTTCCGCGGCGCTGACCTGTTCGTCCAGGATGGCCGTCACCTGCTGGAGGCTGAAGCCGAGGTCCTTGAGGGCGATGATGCGGTTGAGGCGGGCGAGCTGTCCGGCCTCGTAGTAGCGGTAGCCGGTGACCGGGTCCGTACGGGCCGGGCGCAGCAGCCCGATGGTGTCGTAGTGGCGCAGCATCCGGGCCGACACACGGCCGTGGCCCGCGAACTCTCCGATGGTGAACATGATTCTCCCAGTGCAGGGCTTGCCACGGTGTGAAGGTCAAGGGGCGGAGGGGCGGGCCGGCCGCCGTCGGGCAGCGGTCGAGACGATCCTCTCGGACGGCGGGCGGCGACGTGCCGTGATTGGACCTGTGCCGGGGCGTATGCACGGGCCCGCGCCGGGGCGCACGTCGTCTCCGTGCACCGGGGCATGCGCCGGGGCACCAGCATTCCGTCAAGGGGCGTCCACGGGCCGTCAATGATGCGTCAGTACGCCGCCGTGCGCATGCCGGTTCGGGCATAGCGTCGAGGAGGAGCCCCGGCACTTCTCTTCCCACCGGGCCGGGGCCATTGCCGCGCGAGGAGCGACGCCGTGCCCCAGCAACACCTGTACGCGGAAGACCCCGAACCCGCCGAACTCGTCCCGGCCGGACTGCTGTTCGTCCCCGTCCGGCCGGGCCCCGCGGGCTGTACGGCCCGCCTGTTCCGCACCCCGCTCGGCGGCCGTACCGCCGTCGGTTTCACCTCCGTGCAGCGGCTCGCCGCGGCGCTCGGCAGCGACCAGCCGTGGATCCGGCTCGCCGAGCCCGCGCTGCGTGCCCTCGCCGAACCGCTCGGCGCGGCCGTCCTGACCGTGGACCCCCGCCTCGCCCCCGGCACCACCCGTACACCGCTGCTGCGGGCCGTCTGAGAAGGGGCGTACGACCACCATGACCGTGACGACCACCTCATCGCAGCCCCCCGCAGGACAGCGGACCGACCCGCCTCGCCCTCACCCCGCCGACCCCTCAGCTCTCACCAACCCCACGGTTCCCGCTGACCCCGCCGCTCCTGCTGCCCCCGCCACCCCCACTGATCCCGCCACCCCCACCGACTTCGGCGTATGGCCCGCTTCCACGGCCGAACTCCCCGACGCCGACCTCACCGTCGGCGGCGTCCCCCTCACCGAACTCGCCGCGCGCTTCGGCACCCCCACGTACGTCCTGGACGAGGCCGAGGTCCGCGCCCGCTGCCGCGCCTACCTGCGGGCCTTCCCCGACGCCGACGTCCTGTACGCGGCCAAGGCGTTCCTGTGCCGCGCCATGGCCCACTGGGTGCGGGAGGAGGGCCTGGGCCTGGACGTCTGCTCCGCGGGCGAACTGGAACTCGCCGTCACCACCGGCTTCCCGCCCGGCCGGATCGTGCTGCACGGCAACGCCAAGAGCCCCGAGGACCTGCGCACCGCGCTGCGCCTCGGGGTCGGCCGGATCGTCATCGACAGCACCTCCGAGATCGCCCGGCTCGCCGCCGCGGTGCCCGCCGGAACCCGTCAGCAGGTCCTCGTACGGGTGGTTCCGGGCATCGCCGCCGGCGGCCACGCCAAGATCCGTACGGGTACCGACGACCAGAAGTTCGGCCTGTCGCTGGCCGACGGTTCGGCGCAGCACGCCATCACCCGCATCCTGGGCCAGCCGCGGCTCCGGCTGGTCGGTCTGCACTGCCACCTGGGCTCGCAGATCACCACCGTGAAGCCGTACCTGTCGGCCGTACGGCGGCTGGTCGGACTGCTGGCCCGTATCCACGAGCAGCACGGCGTCACGCTGCCCCAGCTGGACATCGGGGGCGGCCACGGCGTCGCCTACCGGCCCGGCGAGGACAGCATGGACATCGCGGCGCTCGGCGCGAAGGTGCGCGCGGAGCTGGCCGGCGGCTGCGCGGCGGCCGGGCTGCCGGTGCCCCGGCTGACCGTCGAGCCGGGCCGTGCCATCGCGGGGCCGTCGGGCGTCGCCCTCTACCGGGTGCTGTCGGTCAAGCGGACCGGCGACCACACCTTCGTCGCCGTCGACGGCGGGATGAGCGACAACCCGCGGCCGGCGCTGTACGGGGTGCGGTACGCGCCCCGGCTGGTCGGGCGGCGGTCGTCCGCCGCGCCCACGCCGGTGAGCGTGGTGGGGCGGCACTGCGAGGCGGGCGACGTACTCGCCGCCGGTGTGCCGCTGCCCGGGGACGTGCGGCCGGGGGACCTGATCGCCGTGCCGGTAGCGGGCGCATACCACCTGTCCATGGCCTCGGGGTACAACCTCGTGGGCCGCCCGCCGGTGGTCGCCGTCGCGGACGGGCGGGCGCGGGTCCTCGTACGGCGCGAGTCCCTGGCGGACATCCAGGAGCGCGACATCGGGCTGTGACGGCACGCACGGCGCGGCACGCACGGCGCGGTGAGCACTGCCGGTGGGCACTGCGCGGTGAGCACGCACGGTATGCACGGAGCGAGACTCCGTGCATACTGCACTCAACAGTTGTAGGATGACCGGGCAACCGGGCGACCGCCTGTGCCCGTACCCGACCGATCAGGGCGGGCCCGCGACCGGATCAAGGAGACGCGCATGGCATTGCAGGCAGCGGGACGGCAGTCCCTCGTGGACACCGTCGTCGACGCCCTGCGCGCCCAGCTGGCCGCCGGCACCTGGCCGGTCGGCGAGCGCATCCCCACCGAACACGCGCTGGCCGAGCAGCTCCAGGTCGGCCGCAACACCGTCCGCGAGGCCGTACGCGTCCTCGTGCACGCCGGCATGCTGCGCTCCCGGCAGGGCGAGGGCACCTTCGTCGTCTCCCAGGCCGACCCGGGCGACATCATGCGCGGCGTCCAGCGCGCCGGGGTCCGGGACGTACTGGAGCTGCGGATCGCCCTGGAGGCGGAGGCCGCCCGGCTGGCGGCGCAGCGGCACCGGCCGGACGACCTGGAGCGGATGCGGGCCGCGCTGGACGCGCAGGCCGCGCTGGAGGCGGACAGCGGGCAGCCGTTCGGCGGCGACCTGGAGCTGTACGCCGATCACGACGTCGCCTTCCACCGGGCCGTCGTGGAGGCCGCGCACAACACCGCGCTCACCGCCACGTACGCCTGGTTCAGCAGCTCCGTACGCGAGGCGCTGGTCTCCTCGCTCGGCGACGAGCTGATGCCGCGGATCGTGCACGGCGACCACCGCGCCGTCCTGGACGCGATCGCCTCCGGCGACCCGGAGGCCGCCGAGAAAGCCGCCCGCGCGCTGCTGGAGCCCCCGAAACGGGCGGTGGAGAAACTCCTCGCGGAGCGGTGAGCGGACCCGGCTCCGCCGGGCCCGGAATACGGCGGGCTGCGGCCCTGCCCCGCCTCGCCGTACGGAGCTGCGGCCCCGTACGTCACGTACGTACGGCCATCACCTTGCAGAAACGTTCCCTCTCCTCCCTGGCAAGGCCCTGAGCCATCCGCCCCCACCCCCTCCCCACTCCCACTCCCCCTTCCCCCACCCCCTCACTCAAGGAGCGTCACCCACCCATGTCAGGGACCCGGCCCGAAGCACCACTGATCGACGCCGAGGAGGACCTCGCCCCGGCACCGCCGGTCACCGCGGCCCGCCGCCGGCTGCGCGCGCACCCGGTCCTGGTCCTGGTCGGCATCGTGCTCGCCTCACTGAACATGCGCGCCGCGCTGGCCGGCGTCTCGCCGCTGGTGAGCGAGATCGGCGACCACTTCCACCTGGCCGCGACCGCGAGCAGCCTCGTGACGACCATCCCGCTCGTCTTCATGGGCCTCGGCTCGATCGCCGCGCCGCGCCTGGCCCGCCGCTGGGGCACCGAGACGGTGCTGTGCGGCGCGCTGGTGCTGCTGTGCGGCGGCATCCTGCTGCGGATCGCCCCGCCGGTCGTCGCGCTGTTCGTGGGCTGCGCGGTGGTCGGTACGTCCATCGCGCTGCTGAACGTCCTGATGCCCGGCCTGATCAAGCGCGACTTCCCGGAGCAGGCCGCGGGCATGACCGCCCTCTACTCCACGGCCATGATCCTGGGCGCCACCGTCTCGGCCGCCTCCGCCGTGCCGCTGGAGAACGCGCTGGGCGGCTGGCAGGGCTCGCTGGCGTCGTGGGCGCTGCTGGCCGCGGTCGCCGCCCTCGTCTGGATCCCGCAGGCGGTGATCGCCCGCCGCGGTACGCGTCACGGCCAGGCCGCCGCGACACCGGCGCACGCCACCGAGGACGGCCCGAACCTGAGCCGTTCCCCGCTGGCCTGGCAGGTCACGCTCTTCATGGGCTCGCAGTCGCTGATCGCGTACGTGATGATCGCCTGGATGCCGACGATCTTCACCGACCACGGCATGAGCAAGGCCACCGCCGGACTGGTCTTCGCCTTCAGCACCCTGGTGCAGATGGCCGGCTCCTTCGTGGTGCCGATGCTCGCCGGCCGGATGCGGCGGCAGCGGCTGCTGGCCGTCGCCGTCACCGCCCTGATGGCCTGCGGCATCGTCGGCCTCCTGGTGGCCCCGGTGGCGGGCGCCTGGATCTGGGCCGTACTCCTGGGCATCGGGCAGGGCGGCGCGCTCGGCCTGGCCCTGACGATGATGGTGCTGCGCTCCGGAGACGCCCACACCGCCGCCCGCCTCTCGGGCATGGCCCAGACCTGGGGCTACCTCCTCGCCGCCGCCGGCCCGCTGGTGCTCGGCGCGGTACACCAGGCGACACACGGCTGGACGGTGCCGATCGTGCTGCTGCTGGCCGTCTGCGCGGGCCTGGTCCTGCTGGGCCTGGGCGCGGGGCGGGATCGGCGGATCGGGGCGGGGGCGTAACGGGTCCCTGTTCCTCCCCTCGCGAGCGCTGCCGGAGATCCTGTGATCCCCGGCAGCGCTCGCCGCGTTCTGCGGCGTCCCGGCATATGGGGCTACCTGACTGAGGCCACTGTTCGTCTGCTGCGGCCAACCGCTCACCTCGTAGCTCAGCGACGTTCAGCGCGTCCGTCAGGCATTCAGCTGTCCGGCGCAACATGAACCAGCCCTCCTCGGCGGTGAGCTGGGGACCGTCCAGCATCGTGCGCACGAGTGCCAGGAGTCGACCCTCGCCCGGTCACCCTGGGGCGCATTCGTTTCCGGTGGACACCGGACAGCCAGACCACCTGACCATGTCGGTACCTCGGTACCAAACTGAGTGAATCCGTCGCACGCTGACCAGGTGGAGATCGACAGAGCCCTACCGCATTGGCCACAAGTCGCAGCGGAGATCCGGCGGCGCATTCAGGACGGCACCTATCGCGCCGGGGAACGCTTGCCGGGCACGGTGGCGCTCGCCGTTGAGTTCGACGTCTCCAGTCGACAGCAACCCGAGCCGTGGCCGGCCTTCGCACCGAGGGGCTCGTGTACGTAGTGAGCGGTAGAGGCTACTTCGTCGCCGACTGAGTCAACTGGCCAGAGACCACATGTATTCGGCGTGCGGCCACGGCGATGGCACTGGCACCCTCGACCGACCAGCCCCCGCCCCCGATACGGCCCCGTTGTCAGTGGCAGTAGGTATAACTACCCCCATGGCAGTGACGTGGAAGTTGGTCATCGACAGCAGTAACGCCCCCGCCCTCGCGGACTTCTGGGCCGCGGCGCTGGAGTACGAGGTGGAGGACCCCAGCGCGCTCGTCGAGCAGTTGCTGGCCGCCGGGCACATAGGCGACGAGGCGGTCGCCGAGCACCGGGGCCGTAAGACCTTCCGGGGTTACGCCGCGGTCCGCCACCCGGAGGACCCGTTCGACGCGGCCAGCGGTGTCGGCCGCGGTCGGCGAGTGCTCTTTCAGGACGTACCCGAGGGCAAGACGGGCAAGAACCGTCTGCACATCGACGTCCACAGCGAGCCCGGCGGTCTCGACGCGCTGGTGGCCCGACTGGAGAAGCTGGGGGCGACCCGCGTCCGAGAGGTCGACCGGGGGATCGAGGGGCACTGGTGGCTCATGCGGGATCCGGAGGGGAACGAGTTCTGCGCGGTGTAGGCCGCACTTGACACGCGCTCGCGTGTGCGTGCATGCGGGGAGCCCGGCCGCGCCGTAGGACGGCAGCGGCCGGGCCTCCCCTCACGCCTCTCCTTACTCCTCCCCCGCCAACGTCAGCGAGCGCAGCTTGCGTGCCGCGTACCAGGTGGCGAGTCCCGTCACGGCCACCAGGAGGACGACCGCCAGCGGCAGTCCCACCTCGGACGTGATCGCGCCCTCCGCGCCGATCTTCTGGCCCACCGCGAGGGCCCACTGCTGGACGCTCAGCGTCCGCGCGCCCGGGACCAGGTTGCCGAACAGCGTCTCCCACACCAGGGCGTAGACCAGGCCGAAGACGACCGCGTGCCGGCTGATCGTGCCGAAGAACAGGAACAGGGCGCTGTACGCGACGGAGGCCACGGCCGCGGCGACGGCGTACGCGACGGCGATCTGCTGGCTGTTGCCGTTGAGGACGAACCCGGCGATCAGCACTGGGATCGCGGAGAAGGCGGCCGTCACGCCGATCGCCACGACCAGCTTGGTGAAGATGATCGAGGACCGGCGCAGCGGCTTGGCCAGCAGGTAGACGACCGAGCCGTCGTCGATCTCGGGGCCGATCGCGCCCGTACCGGCGATGACGCCGATCAGCGGCACCATCGTGGCGAGCGCGAAGGTGCCCAGGACACCGTTGGCGGTGGAGTCGTCGGCGCCGGCGAGCGCCCGTACGGCGACGGAGATGACGATCAGGAGGGCGGGCAGCGCGAAGAGGATCAGCGCGCGGCGCCGCCCCAGGAGGGCCCGGCAGGTGAGCCGGGCGACGGTGGGATGGAAGAACGCCGGGGCCGTCGAAGGGCCCGCGGCGGGCGCCGGGGACGGGTCCGGCCGGACCGATGAGGTCGCTGACATCGCTTTCAGGCTCCTTTCAGGCCGCGACGAGGTAGGAGAAGACCGATTCCAGGGACTCGTCGGAAGGCGAGACCGTCAGGAGGCGGATGCCGTGGTCGCGGGCGACACGCGGCAGCAAGGCGGTGAAGCGGGGGAAGTCGACGGCCTGGACGCGCAACGCGCTCTCCTGGAGGTCCACCTCGATACCGGCCGTGGACGGGTCGGCGATCAGGGCGGCGGCCAGCGCGCGGTCGTCGTCGGAGCGGATGAGGTAGCGGTGCGGCCGGTCCGTCATCAGGCGGCGGATCTTGCGGAAGTCACCGGACGCGGCGTGCCGCCCGGCCACCACCACCTCGATGTGCGAGGCCAGTTGCTCGACCTCTTCGAGGATGTGGGAGGAGAACAGCACCGTACGGCCCTCGTCGCCCATCCGCCGCAGCAACTCCATCAGCTGCATCCGCTGACGCGGGTCCATGCCGTTGAACGGCTCGTCCAGCAGCAGCACGGACGGGTCGTGGACCAGCGCCGACGCCATCTTCACGCGCTGGCGCATGCCCTTGCTGTACGTGGAGATCTTGCGGTCCTGCGCGTACTCCATCTCGACGGTGGCCAGCGCGCGCCGCGCGGCGTCCCGTCCCAGGCCGTGCAGTTCGGCGTTGGCGACGACGAACTCGCGGCCGGTGAGGAAGTCGTACATCGCCTCGCGCTCGGGCACGATGCCGATGTCGCGGTATATGCGTTCGTTGCGCCAGATGGCACGGCCGTCGAGGGTGACGGTCCCGCCGGACGGGGCGAGGAAGCCGCCCATCATGTTGATCAGGGTGGACTTGCCCGCGCCATTGGGGCCGAGGAGGCCGGTGACACCGGGTCCGATGGTCATGGTGATGTCGTTGACGGCAACGACGTTGCCGAACCAGCGGGAGACGTGGTCGATCTGGATGGTCGTCATGGGCGCGGCCCGTTCCTCCGGGAGCTGATGGCGGGCGTCGTCGGGTGCGCCTTCGGGGGCGCGGGGCGGGCGGTCACAGGCCGGCCTTCCGGTAGCGGCGCATCAGCAGGACGTACGAGCCCGCGACGGCGACCAGCGTGACCAGGAGGGCCACCAGCCCGGCGGCGGTGGACGGCTGGACCTCGTCGGGGAACGACGCGGTGCCGCCGAGGAACGTCGCCTGCACGCTGTCGATCAGGGTGACGGGCGAGAACAGGGCGAGCCAGCCCACGACCCCTTCCTGCCCCTGTACGGCGGCGATGCCCTGGACGGCGCTCACCGCGGCGTAGGGGATCGTCAGCGCGGCGATGACGGCCGCCACGCCGAAGCCGCGGCGCGGGGTCAGTGCGGAGATCAGCAGGCCGACGCCCGCGAAGAGGAGGGAGAGCAGCGCCACCGAGACCAGGCCCTGGGCCATCCCCTTGGTCTGGTCGACGAAGTCCATCTTGGCCAGCAGCGCGCCGATGTAGAGGATCAGCAGCGGCGCGGCGGTCAGGATGAACAGCGCACTGGCCATCGCCGCGAACTTCGCCACCACGTAGTCGACGCGCTCGATCGGGCGCGAGAAGTACAGCGGCACGGTCTTGAAGCGCAGGTCACGGGAGACGGACTGCGGCGCCTGGGCGGCCAGGTAGAGGCCGATGACGGCCTGGAGGAAGATCGCGTACCGGGTGTACGCCACCGGCAGGTCGTTCATCTTCGTGAACACCGCGACCGCCACCATGATGCCCGCCGGCAGGCACATGACGGCGAACAGCAGCATCGGCAGGACCTTGGACTTCGCCGAGCGGCCGAGCCCGTAGGCGCCGCGCAGGCTCTGCGAGAACAGCGAGCGGCGGGCGTAGGCGCGGCCCAGGCGGGGGCCGTCGAAATGGCGGTAGCCGATGTCGTGGATGACGTCCTGCGCCGCTCCGGCGGTGGCGGGGTTCCTGGTCTCAGGCGGCATCGGGGGCGCCTCCGTCCTTGGTGGCTCGGTGGGCGGTCGTCGCGGAAGCGGTGGTCGCGGGGGCGGTGGGGCGGGGCGCGGCCGGCTGCCGGCCCGGGGCTTCCGGGGCGTCCGCGGTCGCCGTGCCGTCGCTCTGGAAGACCTCGGAGATGCGGTGCCTGCGCTGCTCCATCCGGACCAGGCCGAGGCCGAGGCCGGCGACGGTGTCGCGCACCAGGTCGTACGTTTCTTCGCCGGTGGCCTCCACGTACAGCACGTGGGAGGCGGACGCGCCGCTCTCCGAGCCGGGTGCCGCGGTGGTCACCGCGACACCGGTACGGGCCAGGGCCGCGCGCAGCGACGCCGTGCCGTCCGGGTGCTCGTCGGTGTCCGTGACCTCGACCGCGAGGGAGGCGGTGAGCTGGGTGAAGTCGTCGGTCGAGGAGGAACGCAGCAGCTTGCCGCCGTCGATGACGACGACGTGGTCGCAGGTACGCTCCAGCTCGCCGAGCAGGTGCGAGGTGACCAGGACCGATATGCCGAATTCGGTGTGCACGCGGCGGATCAGTCCGAGCATCTCGTCGCGGCCGACCGGGTCCAGGCCGTTGGTCGGCTCGTCCAGGAAGACCAGCTGCGGGTCGTGGACCAGCGCCTGGGCCAGCTTGACGCGCTGCTTCATACCCGTCGAATAGCCGCCGATGGGGCGGTAGCGCTCCTCGTAGAGGCCGACGTGCCGCAGCGTGTCGGCGGTGCGCTCACGGGCCGCGGTCGGCGGCAGGCCCGACATGCGCGCCATGTGGACGACGAACTCGGTGGCCGAGACGTCGGGCGGCAGACAGTCGTGCTCCGGCATGTAGCCGACGCGCTCCCGGATGGCGCCGCCCTCCCTGGCCACGTCGAGGCCGAGGACGGTCGCAGACCCCTCACTGGCCGGGGCGAGGCCCAGCAGCAGCTTGATCAGGGTGGACTTGCCGGCGCCGTTCGCACCCACCAGGCCGGTCACGCCCGGGCCGATGTCAACGGTGAGCCGGTCCAGCGCGGTCACCCTCGGGTACCGCTTGCTCAGGCTTTCGGTCACGATCACAGTCACGTCAACGACGGTAGTGGTGCTCACCACACCGGTCGTCAGACCTGGCGGCTGGATCGGCGTCCGACCACAGATGGAGGGGCCCGTAGGGGAGGTCCGGCTTTCGGCCCATGGGTGTCGGGGGTGGGGGGTGGGGCGGGGGGAGCGGCCGGAGGGGGAGGGGGAGGCGGGGCGGCCGCGGACGAGCGACGTGCCGGCTCGTGGGCTGCGGGCGCTCCGGGGGCTCCGGGGGCTCCGGGGGCTCCGGGGGCTCCGGGGGCTCCGGGGGCTCCGGGGGCTCCGGGGGCTCCGGCGAGTTTTCCACAGGCCCGTGCCGACCCCTTGACGTCGCCGCCGAGCATTGTCACATTCATCAGTGTCAAGTTACGGGCACGTACCGCGATGAACGGCATACGGGACGGACGGTTGGCGATGACCTCAGCGACAGGGGCCGCAGCGGCCCGGAGGGGCGGCGGGGCGCGTGAACTCCCGGCGGACCTGCGGGGGTTCAGAGAGGTGCAGCGCCTTGCGTACGACTGCGCCGAGGCGGTCGCCGCCCAGCTCAGGCCGGGGGTGACGGAGCGGGAAGCGGCACGGATGCAGCGCGAGTGGCTGCACGAGCGGGGCGTACGGGACTGGTTCCACCTCCCCTTCGCCTGGTTCGGCGACCGTACGGCCTTCACGAACTTCCGTATACCGCTGCAGTTCTTCCCCACCGACCGGCGTCTGGAGCCCGGGATGGCCTTCATCCTCGACATGGCGCCGGTCCACCAGGGCTGCACGGCCGACATCGGCTACTCCGGCTGCCTCGGGCTGAACCCGGTGCACGACCGGCTGCTGGCCGACCTCGAAGCGCACCGCGACCTGATCCTGCGCGAGGTGCGCGAACGCCGCCCGCTGCGCGAGATCTACGAGGACGTCGAGCGGCTCATGATCCGCCAGGGCCACGCGAACCGGCATCGCGCCTATCCCTTCGGCGTGATCGCCCACAAGATCGACCGGGTGAAGGAGCGCCGCTGGTCGCCCACGGTCTTCGGGTTCGGCACACAGGCGCTCAAGGGCCTGGCCTCCGACGCGCTGCACGGTCACCGGGACGGCTGGTCACCGCTGTGGAGCCCGTACAAGTTCTCCGACCACCCGCCGCGGCCGGGGCTGTGGGCGGTCGAACCGCACCTCGGCTTCCGGGGCACGGGCGCGAAGTTCGAGGAGATCCTCGTCGTGACGGACTCCGCCGACCCGCGGGAGAGCGCCTTTTGGCTGGACGACGATCTGCCGCACGTGCGGCGCTGGCAGGAGGAGAAGGCCGCATGAGCAGGACGACAGGGACCGGAGCGGGAGCGGAAGCCGGAGCGGGAGCCGGGGCCGGCGCGGGAGCCGGAGGTGGGGCCGTCGTGGCTGGTGCTGGAGCCGGGCTGGACGGAGCCCGGGAGCGCTGGGTCCGTACGGGCGGGGTGGAGCTGTGCGTCGCCGAACTGGGCGACACCTCGCGCCCCACGGTCGTGCTGGTGCACGGCTACCCGGACAGCAAGGAGGTGTGGTCGGAGGTGGCCCGCGGCTTGGCCGGCCGCTTCCACGTGGTGCTGTACGACGTCCGGGGCTGCGGCCGGTCCACCGCGCCCGAACCGCTGCGCGGCGGCTTCACGCTGGAGAAGCTGACCGACGACTTCCTCGCCGTCGTGGACGCGGTGAGCCCGGACCGGCCGGTCCACGTGGTCGGCCACGACTGGGGCTCGGTGCAGGCCTGGGAGTTCGCGACGGCCCGGCACACGGAAGGCCGGATCGCCTCCTTCACCTCGATGTCCGGTCCGTCACTGGACCACTTCGGCCACTGGATCAAGAAGCGCGCCTCCCGCCCCACCCCGCGCCGCGCCGCACAACTGCTCAACCAGGGCGCCAAATCCTGGTACGTCTACATGCTGCACACCCCCGTCCTGCCCGAGCTGGCCTGGAAGGGGCCGCTCGGCAAGCGCTGGCCGAAGATCCTCCAGCGGGTGGAGAAGGTGCCCGCGGGCGACTACCCGACGGCGTCCCTGCCCACGGACGCCGCCCACGGCGCATGGCTCTACCGCGACAACGTCCGCGCCCGGCTGCGCCGCCCGCGCGCCGACGCCTACGCCCACTGTCCGGTGCAGCTCATCACGCCCACCGGCGACGCCTTCCTGTCCCAGCGGCTCTACGACGACCTCGACCACTGGGTACCGCAACTGGTGCGGCGCACCCTCCCGGCCAAGCACTGGGTGCCGCGCACCCGGCCTGATCAACTGGTGTCCTGGATCAGCGCATTCGTGACGTCCAAGGAGGAGGGCGACCCGGCCAGGAAGATCGTCGCCACCGGCCCGCACGCCGACCGGTTCGGCGGCCAGCTGGTGCTCGTCACCGGCGCCGCCAGCGGCATCGGGCGGGCCACCGCGTTCGCCTTCGCCGAGGCGGGCGCGCGCGTCGTCGCCGTCGACCGGGACGCCGAGGGGTGGCCCGTACGGCCGACCTGGCCCGGCTGGTGGGCGCCCCACAGGCCTGGGCCGAGACGGTGGACGTCTCGGACGAGGCCGCCATGGAGAAGCTGGCCGACAAGGTCGCCGCCGAGTACGGCACTGTCGACGTCCTGGTCAACAACGCCGGCATCGGCCTGTCCGGCTCCTTCCTCAGCACGACCACCGAGGACTGGAAGAAGGTCCTGGACGTCAACCTCTGGGGCGTCATCCACGGCTGCCGCCTCTTCGGCCGGCAGATGGCCGAGCGCGGCCAGGGCGGCCACATCGTCAACACCGCCTCGGCAGCGGCCTTCCAGCCGTCCAAGATCCTGTCCGCCTACGGCGCGTCGAAGGCGGCGGTGCTCATGCTCAGCGAGAGCCTGCGCGCCGAACTGGCAGGCCAGGGCATCGGCGTCACGGCCATCTGCCCCGGCATAGTGAACACGAACATCACCACGACGGCCCGCTTCACGGGCCTCTCGGCGGACGAGGAGAAACGCCGCCAGGCCAAGGTGGCCCGCGCGTACGGGCTGCGGAACTACCCGCCGGAGAAGGTCGCCGACGCGATCCTGCGCGCGGTCGTCCGCAATGAAGCGGTGGTCCCCGTCACGCCCGAGGCGCGCGGCGCCCACCTGTTGTCCCGCTTCGCCCCACGCGCACTGCGCGCGCTGGCCCGCCTCGACCCGCCCGTGTGAGCCGTCCTCCCCCTCCTCCCCTCTCCCTCCCTCACGTCTTACGTCAGGAGTACAGCGTGAGCACGAACCCCACCGAACCGGAGGAGCACCACACGATCGCCCCCCGCCGGGTCTCGTTCGACTGGCACGAGACTCCGCTGCACTGGATACCGGACGAACCCACCGCCACCCACGTCATCAACGTGCTGCACCTGCTGCTGCCCGCGGGGGAGCGCTGGTTCGTCAAGGTCTTCAAGGAAGCCCTGCCACTGGTCCGCGACCCCGCTCTCCTCAAGGACGTCAAAGGCTTCATGGGCCAGGAGGCCACCCACAGCGTCCAGCACGCCCACGTCCTGGAACACCTCGCCCACCAAGGCCTGGACACCGCCCCCTACACGCAGCACGTCGACTTTCTCTTCGAACACCTCCTCGGCGAACGGCCCCCTTCGCCGCCCCGATACCCACCCAGGAGTGGCTGCGCTTCCGCCTCTCCCTCATAGCCGCCATCGAGCAGTTCACCGCTGTCCTCGGCAACTGGGTGCTGCACGCCGAGGGCCTGGACCGGGCCGGCCCCGACCCGGTCATGCTCGACCTGCTGCGCTGGCACGGCGCGGAGGAGGTCGAGCACCGCGCCGTGGCCTTCGACATGTACGAGCACACCGGCGGCGAGGGCCTGTCCCGGTACGCCCGCCGCGTCCTGGGCATGGCCGTCACGGCACCCGTCCTCCTGTACCTGTGGGCCTGGGGCGCCGCCTACCTCATACGCCACGACCCGCGGCTGGCCGGCCGCCTGCGGTACTCCCTGCGCGCCCACAACCGGGCCGTACGCGCCCAGCTCCTGCCGACCTGGCGCGAGCTGGGCGCCGCCGTACCGCGCTACCTGAAGCGGTCGTACCATCCCTCGCAGGAAGGGTCGCTGCGCAAGGCCGTCGCATACCTGGCGTCCTCCCCGGCCGCCCGCGCCGCGGCGGGCGCGGTGGGTCGCGCGGCCATCTCGTAAGGAGCACCGCATTGACCGACCAGTCGCCGCCACCGGCCGAGTACCGCATCGAGGACCTGGCCCACATCAGCGGCACCTCGGTCCGCACGATCCGCGCCTACCAGGACCGCGGCCTGCTGCCCAAGCCGGAACGCCGCGGCCGGGCCAACGTCTACGGCGACGAGCACCTGGAACGCCTGCGCCGCACCGCCGACCTGCTCGACCGCGGCTACACCCTCGCCAGCATCAAGGAACTCCTGGAGGCCTGGGACACCGGCCGCGGCCTCGGCGGCGTACTCGGCCTGGTCGCCGAGATAGACGGCCCGTGGAGCGACGAGGAGGCGGCCCGCATCACCCGCGAAGAGCTGGACGCCGCGTTCGGCGGCACGCCGGACCAGGAGGCCTTGGCGGACGCCGTCGAACTGGGCGTCCTGGAACGCCTCCCCGGCACCGACGACACCTTCCGCGTCCCCAGCCCCCAGGAACTGGCCGTCGCCGCCGAGCTGCACTCCGCCGGCGTCCCCCTCACCGCCATCTCCGGCCACCTGCGCGAACTCCGCGGCCAGGTCGAGCACATAGCGGCCCGCTTCCTCGACTTCACCACCGAGTACGTCTTCCACCCCTACCTCGACCACCAGCCCACCGACGCCGAAGCCACCGAGGCCGCCGACCTCGTACGCCGCCTCCGCCCCCTCGCCCAGCAAACCGTCGACGCCGAACTGGCCCGCGCCATGCGCACCATGGCCACCCGCTACATCCATCACCACCTCGGTGACATCGGCAACCTCAGCGACACCAGCACCGTCAACATCAACGTCGACAGCGCACAGGGCGATCCGGGGGCGGTGCGGGACACGCAGGGACCGGGAGCGGAGCCACCGGGCACGGTAGGACGTGACGCGGTAGAGCGGGACGCGGCGGTGCGGGACGCATTGGTGCGGGAGGCGGCGGTGCGGGAGGCGGCGGTGCGGGACGCGACGTTGCGCGAAGCGACGGGCTCGGGTGTAGGTCCGGGCCGGGCGAGCCGGGAGCCGAATGCGGCGGAAGGCCCGACGCCCGGCCCCGCTCCCTCCCCAGCTGCCGCAGTGGCACCCCACGCCCCCGCCGGCGCCCAGGCCAATGCCGACGCCCACGTCGACACCGGCGCCCAGGCCGACACCGACACCGACATCGACATCGACATCGACATCGACACGATCATGATCGCGCTCCCCGCCGAGGCCCTCCACGCCGTACGCGATCTGGTCGGCCAGGAGAACGTGGCAGCCTTTGTCACCGCGGCCACCCGACGCGAGGTGCACGCCCGCACCATGGACGAGTTGGCAGCCCGCCGCACCCCTCCCCACTGACCGCCGAGCCCCTTGTACGGCCCCGCCCCGGATCCGTCCCCGTCCAGGTTCCAGTCCCAGCCCCGGCCCCAGCTCTGGCCCCGGACCCAATCCTGGCCCCGGCCCCGGCCCCAGCTCTGACCTCGGGCCCAACCCCGGCCCCGGCCCCGCCCCCCCAATCCGGGGTCTCGGCCCGGCCCCAGCCCGGTTCAGTCGAGTTTCATGTCACCGAAGACGACCTTGCTGTTCCAGTTGTTCCCTCCCCAGTTGTGCGATGCGACGGACGGTGCGTAGGTGTACTTGCCGATGGTCACGGCGCCGGTGCCCCGGCCTTCGTGGCCTGCGGCCCGACCGACGTGGCCGGGCCGGCCGAGGTCGTCCACCGGGCCCGTCCGGCCGATCCAGCCGCCGTGGCTGTCGGCCGTGGCCGGGGCGGTGATGAGCAGGGGGGCCGCGACGGCCAGGGTCAGTGCGCCGAGGGTGGTGGCGGTACGTACACGCATGGGGCTTCTTTCCTCGTCTGGAGCGGGGCGGAAGCGGCCGGTCCCGGCCCGGCCGTCGTCGTGGACATCGCCCGGACGCGGCAGTCGGGCCTCGTCGGAAGGCGGCCCCCGAATCCGTCCCAACTGCGCCGACCGGTGTGAACCCCCTCATCCGACACCGCCGCATCCCCGGCCGCCATTCAGGCGCAGCCACTCGGGGGCCGGGCGCGGTCCGCCGCGTCCCTACTGCGCCGGGTCCGGGATCCAGTTCCCGTGGAACCCGTAGGGCACCCGCTGGGGCAGGTGGACCGTGGCCACCGGCCCCTCGGTTATGTCCTCCGCGTCGAGGATCACAAGATCGCTGGAGTCGCGGGCTGCGTCATAGACGTAAGTGAGCAACCACCCGGGGCCGCCCGGCCGGTCGTCCGCCGGGGCGAAGGCCGCCTCGGCCGGTGTACGGCCGGAATCGAAGTCGTACCGGGTGCTGGTGCCGGTGTGCAGGTCATAGCGGATCAATGCGCTCGGCGTCGGGCCTGCGCCGGGGCCCCCGCTCCGCGTGATGTGCCCGAACCTGGCGTCCAGCCCCGCCAGCCGGTCGTCCACACGCGGGAACTCGCCCGACTGGTCGTCCACCTGCTCCTCGACGACCTTGTCCGACGCGAGGTCGATGGTCCACCGCCACAGTGTGGGCAGTGACTTCAGCTCCGGCGCCGGGTAGCGACAGACGTAGAGGACGATGCGCCCCGGGCCGTCGTCGTACGCGTTCATGGAGTGGAAGACGTAGCAGGGGTCGATGGCGAACCAGCGGACGTCACCGTGCGGATCGTCACGACGCAGCACACCGAGCCGGGCACCGTACTCCTGGTCCCACACGTACGGCATGCCGGGAGTTCCGCGGTCGTAGACGAGCGGGAGGTCCATGAAGACGACGTGCCCGGCCGTCAGGTGGAAGTCGTGCATCATCGTGGACGCCGCCACCTCGACGGGGCGGCTCAGCTCCAGTGCGCCGGAGGCGTCCGCACGGTGGTAGGTCAGGTACGGCGGCTCCGGAGCCCCATATCCGAAGAAGTGCAGCTCCCCCGTGGTCGGGCAGGTCTTGGGGTGAGCGGTCATGGCGGTGGTCAGCCGTCCGTCGAAGTCGTACGGGCCGATGGTCTCCAGTTCGTGGCCCGGGCGGCAGTCGAGTTCGTACGGGAAGGATGACTCGACCAGGGCGAGAGTGCGGCCCGCGTGGTGCACGACGTGGGTGTTGGCGACACCGGCGGTCAGGTCGGGGCGCCCGTCCCGCTCCCGGGGTTGGGCGCCGTCGGTGAGGGTCGAGGTGCGCACCCAGCGGTTGCGGTACGAGACGGCCTTGCCGCCTTCCAGGCGGACACCGTGGACCATGCCGTCACCGAAGAACCAGTGCGCCGACGCGGCGTCCCGCGGGTTGGGGCCGTTGCGCAGGTACCAGCCCACCAGCTCGGGCGGTATCGCGCCGGTGACCGGCAGCTCGTACGCGGTGAGTTCCTTGGTCACCGGGGCGAAGTTCCCCGCCAGGTGCGGGGCCGGGGCGCCGCCGGAGCCGGACGCCGGGACGGCGGATCCGAGGGCGTTGGTCGTCGTCATACGGGTTGAGCCTCCTGTACGTAGGGGTGGCCGCCGGCCTGCTCCAGGAAGCGCGCTCGCGCACGCTCCGGATAGCTCGCGGTGAAACGCAACGGGATGACGAAGGCGCTGACATGGATGGAGATCATCGCGGACAGCCCCAGCCCGAGGCCCGTGACCAACGCCTGCCCGGCCGCGGCGAACGTGAAGGACGCCGCCCAGGCCGCGGTGAGCACGTAATTGATCCGCAGGAACAGCCGGTTACGCCACACCTCGGGCGGCGCCTTGCGGCGGGCTGTCGCGAGTGTGAAAGGCCGGCGGGCGGCCATCGACCCCCAGGTGACCAGCGCCAGCCAGCCCGAGGACAGGGCCCCGTCGTAGATCCGCAGACCGCTGTCCGGGCGGAAGAAGGCCAGGGCCGTGATGCCGGCGAAGAACACCAGGCTGCCGTACTCCAGCACCCGGAACGATGGCGCCAGCCCCTCGGCACGGTCCGCGTAAAGCACCACGACACCGATCACCAAGGCCAGCAACGCGGCCCACTGCCACGACGCCCAGGCCACTGCTCCGTAGGCGATCCACGGAAAGAACCCCCGCAAGAAGGTCATGACTCTCGACTCCCCCGGCCGTCCCCGGCCATCCAGCGACATTCCAACTCAGACATGTCGAAGCTAGAAGGTACTTCTTTGACGTGTCAAGACTGGAAGGTAAAGTGACGGACATGAGCCTCCGCCACGCCGTTCTGGGCCTGCTGGCCGAATCACCCGCCAGCGGCTACGACTTGATGAAGACGTTCGACCTGTCGCTCGCGCATGTGTGGCCGGCCACCCAGAGCCAGGTCTACGGAGAGCTGAACAAACTCACCGCGGCCGACCTGATCGAGGTGGCCTCCCACGGCCCTCGTGGCCGCAAGGAGTACGCCATCACCAAGGCGGGCCTGGCCGAACTGCACCACTGGCTCACGGAGGTGGAGCCCGTCGGACCCCAGCGTCACGACGGCCTGTTGCGCGTCTTCTTCCTCGGTGTCCTGACGCCGCTGGAAGCCCGTACGTACCTTCTGCAACAGGCCGAACGGTCCGCCCGCGCGCACGCCGACTACCGGGCCTTGGCCGACGCCGGCAACTGGGAGGGGAAATGATCGCTGTCTACGGGCGCATCGCCCTGGAATTCGGCCTGCGGCAGACCGCCATGATGGAGGAATGGGCCAACTGGGCAGCATCCGAGATCACTTCGGACCAGGCCCGCCGGAGCAGTGAAGCGGCCGGGGAGCAGGGATCGGAGCAGCACCACGACGCGGAGCTGGAGTTGGAGCTGGCCCAGGGCCAAGGTCGGGTTCAGGAACGAGATCAGGTTCGGGACCAGGAGCAGGCCCGGGAACAAGCGCAGACCCAGAAGCAAGAGCAGTAGCCCCCGCCTGCCCGACTGCCCGCCCGCCCGCCGAGACCTCCTAGCTCGTCACAGCCCCGGCGCGCCCCAGACCGGGAACCACCGGCTCAGGTCCGGCTCGGTCTCCAAGTCGTCGGCGAGCACGGCCCGGACTTCCAGCTCAAGGGCGTTGTCGCGCTTCTCGGCGGCACCACCCGGCCCTGTCTGCGGCGCAAAGGGGTAGAACGTGCCGCGCTTGTAGAGGTAGACGAGCGCGAGTGGCCTGCCCCGATCGTCCCGGAAACCCATGAGGGAGCACAGCAGTTGCGGGCCGAATCCGGTGCTCTCCAGGGAACTGTTGACCGTGTGCAGATCGTTCACCAGCCCCGCACTGTCCTCCGCCTCGTGCCGCGTGAGCATCCACGAGTAGCCGTACCCGTCCTGACTGAACTCGGCCGGACTGCCCAGCAGATCGCGCACCTCTTCCTGGATGCCGCGGAACGCGCCGCCCTCGACGCTCGCGAAGCACACCGACCCCAGGCCGGTGGGCCGGAAGCCGGTCGCGGCCTGGAGGGTGACAGCCGCGGAAGGCAGCGCGAACAGCCGGTCGAGGTCCGGGCGCACCGGCTTGCTGCGTCCGAGGATGGCGTCCAGGAATCCCATACGGTGCCTCTCCTTGATCCGTCTCCGAAGGTCGCCCGGAGGGCAGCCCCCGCGACCGCTCCTACGGCCGCCCCAGCTGCGCCGAGATTTGCCCCAGCTGCTCCAGCCGCTGCTCCAGGGTCGGGTGCGAAGACAGCAGCCGCCCGAAGCTCTCCTTCGAGAACGCCGGCGCGAAGAAGAACGCGTTGAACGGTTCGGCCTTGCGCAGGTCCCGCGTCGGGATCTGCGCCATCTGGCCGGTGACCTTGGTGAGTGCGGCGGCCAGCGCCGACGGGCGCCCGGTCAGGATCGCCGCGGCCCGGTCGGCGGACAGCTCCCGGTAGCGCGACAGCAGGCGGGTGAGGAGGAAGCTGACGGCGTAGACCACGGCGCTGACCAGCGTGACGACCAGGACGGCGATCGCCGCGTTGTTGTCCCGGCTGTTGCGGCCGACGCCGCTCCACAGGGCCGCGCGCGTGATGATCCCGGCCAGTACGCCCAGGAACGAGGCGATTGTCATGACCGCCACATCGCGGTGTGCGACGTGCGACAGCTCGTGCGCCAGTACGCCTTCCAGCTCCTCCGGCTCCAGCCGCCGCAGCAGGCCGGTCGTCGCGCACACCATCGCGTTCTTCTGGTTGCGGCCGGTCGCGAAGGCGTTCGGTACGTCGGACTCCGCGACGGCCACGCGCGGCTTGGGCATGTCGGCGAGGGCGCACAGCCGGTCGACTGCACCGTGGAGTTCCGGTGCCTGCTCCGGAGTGACCTCACGCGCCCCCATGCTGAAGGCGGCGATCCGGTCGCTGAACCAGAACTGCGCGACGAACATGGCGCCCGAGATGAGCAGCACCACGACCCACGCGCCCTTGAGGAGCACCACCAGCGCGCCCACCACGACCACGTACAGCAGGCCGATGAAGAACATGGTCGTGACCATGCGTGACGTCAGTCCGCGGTCGGGGGCGAATCGGGTTCGTGCCATGCCTCTCAGTCCTCCAAAACGCAGAGTCCGCAGAGTCCACCCGAGGAACCGTTCAGGCGCCTCTGACCCGATTCTCCCTCTTGTCCGCTCGTTACGGCGTAAAGCGCAGGCCATGGATTCGCCCGCCCGCGGGACAGCGGCTGCGCGTCGGCCCCGGTGACCCGGAACGCCCGGCCCACCTGCCTACGGCCCCGGCACACCTGCCTACAACCCCGGCCCGCCTGTCCACGGCCCCAGCCCGCCTACGCCCCCAGCTGCGCAAGCCCCTCGCCGGCGATCCGCTCGAACACCGAGAGGTCCGCTGCGAAGACCGAATCGGCGATCGGCCAGTGCAGCACGATCTCGTCGATGCCCGCCTCGGCGTGTGCACCCGCGAAGTCCACGAAGGCGTCCACGGAATCGAGCGGGCGGTCCGGCGTGAAGCCGGTGAGCATGGTCCTCGACAGCTCGCCGGCGTCCCGGCCGGCCTCGGCGCAGGCCTTGCCGAGGCGTTCGATCTGGCCGCGTACCGCTTCCAGGGACTCGGCCGCGGTGCCGTTCGCGGAGGTCTTCGGGTCGCCGGTGGTCACCCACGCCTGGCCGTGCCGGGCGGCCAGCCGCATGCCACGCGGCCCGGTGGCCGCGATCGCGAACGGCAATCGGGGCCGCTGTACACAGCCGGGGATGTTGCGCACCTCGTGGGCGCGGTAGTGCACGCCCTCGTACGAGACCACGTCCTGCGTCAGCAGCCGGTCCAGCAGCGGCACGAATTCGCCGAAGTGATCGGCCCGTTCCCGGGGCGTCCACGGTTCCTGGCCAAGGGCCGTGGCGTCGAAACCGGATCCGCCCGCGCCGATGCCCAGGGTGATCCGCCCGTCGCTGATGTCGTCCAGGGAGATCAGTTCCTTGGCGAGGGGCACCGGGTGCCGGAAGTTCGGGGACGTGACGAGCGTGCCCAGCCGCATCCGGGACGTCGCGGCGGCGGCCGCGGTCAGTGTCGGCACCGCGCCGAACCACGGTCCGTCACGGAAACTCCGCCAGGAGAGGTGGTCATAGGTGTACGCGGTGTGGAAGCCCAGCTCCTCGGCGCGCTGCCACACCTCCCGGCCACCCTCGGACCAGCGGCGGACAGGAAGGATCACGGTGCTCAGTCGCATGGGTACGAGCGTACGGCGGCGGGGCACCCGGCCCGCGAGCCGCGGTGAGCACCCGCGCTCGGGAGACACAGGCCGTGCACGCGGGGTGCGCATGCCGTACCGGCGCGCACGCTGCCAGCCGTATGCCTGCCACTGCATCCGTACGCCTCCCCACCCGAACCCGTGCAGTCCCGGCTCCGCCCTTGGGCGGGTGCGCGCGGCACCCGCCCCGGTACGACCCTGCGCTCGTCCCCTTACGGCCCGGTACCCGTTCCCGTACGGCCGTCCGGCACCTCCGGCGTACGCCCCCGTACTCCCGACACGCGTCCCACCTCCGTCAAGCTCATGCGCGCGACCCGCCGCACGCCTGTGCGCGCATATGCGCGAAGATGGGCTGCGTGACCGATGCCTCCGCAGAGCCTCCCCTGGCGCCCGGGTCCGACGGGAAAACGATCCGGCTGATCGCCACCGACCTCGACGGCACGTTGCTGCGCGACGACAAGACGGTCTCCGGCCGGACGATCGCCGCGCTGGCCGCCGCCGAGCGGGCAGGCATCGAAGTCTTCTTCGTGACCGGCCGGCCGGCCCGCTGGATGGACGTGGTCAGTGACCATGTGCACGGGCACGGGCTGGCGATCTGCGCGAACGGCGCGGCCGTCGTCGATCTTCACCACGGCCGCCGCCTCGTCGGAATCAGCCCCTTGGAGCGGCCGGAAGCGCTCTCCGTCGTGCACGCGCTGCGCGCTGCCGCCCCGGGACGACGTTCGCGGTCGAGCGGACCGGCGGCATCAACTACGAGCCCGCGTACCCGCCCTTCCACCTCGACCCGGCCGCCGTCATCGCGCCCGCGGAGAAACTTCTGGCCGAAGTGAGCCCGAAGGAGCGCCACTCCCCGCTGAGCCCCGACCAGCCCGTGCTCAAACTCCTCGCGCACCACCCCGACCTGGACCCGGACGCCTTCCTGGACCTCGCTCGCGCGCGGGCGGGCGCGTACGCCTCCTTCACCCGGTCCAGCCCCACCGCGCTCCTGGAGATCAGCGGCCTGGGCGTCAGCAAGGCCGGCACCCTGGCCCGCTGCTGCGCGGAACGCGGCATCACCCCCGACCAGGTCGTCGCCTTCGGGGACATGCCCAACGACATCGAGATGCTGACCTGGGCCGGCACCGCGTACGCCATGGCGAACGCCCACCCCGCCGTACTGGCCGCGACGGACCTGCACACGGCCGGCAACAACGAGGACGGCGTGGCGGCCGTGATCGAACGCATCCTTGAGCACCGCTGACCGCCCCTCGCCACCACGCCTCTCCACCACACCTTTTCATCACGATCAGCCACCGGATCGTCACACACCTCCTCATCGCAACCACACCCCCGCTTCGCCAGCCACGGCACCGGATCAACCCCCGAGCCCATGCGCGGCGTGCGGCGTACCTCGAAGTGCAGGTGCGGCCCGGTGGAGTTGCCGGTCGTACCGGACAGCGCGATCTGCTGCCCCGGCCGCACCCGCTGCCCGGGACGGGCCAACGCGGCCGACAGGTGCGCGTACTGCGAGAACGCACCGGCGCCGTGCTGCACCACCATGCTGATCCCGAAGCCGTCGCCGCAGGTCAGGCTGGCGATACGGCCCCAGCCCACGGACCGTACGGGCGTGCCGACCGGCACCGCGAAGTCCTGGCCCGTGTGGCCGCGCGCCCAGCGGCGGCCCGCGCCGCCGAACCCCGCGGACAGGACGTAGTGCTCCACCGGCCGCGTCCACCTGACGCCCGGCGCCGTCACCGGCGGCGCCGGGGCCTCTGAGCGCCTCGCCGCCGTGGACACCGCGCCGGGCGGCCCGCAACGCCCCTCACGCGACGCCTTCCGGGACAGGACCTGAAGCTGTACGCGGACGACGCCCAGGCGGCGGCTGATGCGACGGCGTTCGGCGTCGAGACGGGAGCGGTGCACGTCCAGTGCGGCGGAGCGGGCCAGCATGGCCGCACTGTCCGTCTCCAGGGCCCGGCTCAGACGCAGCGCCTCGCGCGTACGGGACGCCAGCAGGCGTTGCCGGTGCTCGGCCTCCCGGTAGGCGTTCAGTACCGCCTCCGGGCCGAGATGTGCCGGATGGCCGTGACGCGTCTGGGAGCCGTGCCCTGCCCGGGCACTCAGCGCGAACGGGAGCCGGTTGTTGCCCCGGTACTGTGCGCCGGCGATCCGTCCGGCGGCCCGGCGCAGGTCGACGGCCCTGCGGCGCTCCCGGAGCAGCGCCGCGTGCAGCCGCGAAGCGCGGGCCCGGCCGGCTCTCACCTCGCTCAGGGTCTTCGCGTACGACCGGCCGGTCCGGTGCGCGGCCCTGCCGAGCCGGAGCACCTCCAGGCTCGCGTCGGCCAGCCGGTCGGCACCGTGGGCGCGCGCCGGGGAGGAGCGGCGGGGGGCGGGCAGTGATGCCAAGGGGGCGACGGTGCTCGGTCCCGCCGGGGCCCTGGCGGCGGCCGGGAACCTGGCGGCCGCTGGGGACCCGTCCCGGGCCGTCCCGCCGACGGCAGTCTCTGTACCGGCCGCCGCCGTCAGCGCCATGACCAGCGACAACGTCACCCGCACCGCGCGTGACGGCGCGCGACGCCGCCAGGGGACACAGCGCCCCGCCCGCCCGTACGTACGCCGGGCAGGGCGCCACCACCCTCGGACCGTCTTACGCAACCAATCCAGCGAACCTGGACACATGGTCTGATAGTTGCACGGACATCCGTAAAACCAACTAAAACGTTTCGCCTCCTTCGTCCGCGAGGCTCCGAACGGAGCAATCCGCCTCCCGCGGAATGGCCGGAATCAACCGCTCCAGCAACCACGACAGATCACTCGAATACCGGTTGAACCGTACGGAGGTATCCCAGCTGGTCCGTCCGGACGCGGCCCGGGTACGGCCACCGATCCGCTCCCGTCTCACCCACCACCCTCGCCGCCCCTTAGAGCGGTGCCTCCCACGTCACCATCGTCCCCGCGCCGCCCTCCCCCAGACCCGGCCCGTACGTGCTGGACCCGCCCAGCGACTCGGCCCGCTTCGCGAGATTGCGCAGGCCGCTGCGCCGGCCGCCGTCCGGAATGCCCACACCGTCGTCGGCGACCGTCAGCCGTACGCCGTCCCGGCCGTCCGGCAGCTTGATCATCGAGTCGACGACGACCTCGATGCGCGAGGCGTCCGCGTGCCGGAACGCGTTGGACAGCGCCTCGCGCAGCGCGGCGATCAGGTTCTTGCCGGTCAGCTCGCCGACGCGCGCGTCCACCGGGCCGATGAAGTTGGCCGACGGCTGGAAGCCGAGCGGCACGGCGGCGGTGCCGATCTCCCGCAGGACCCGGGTCCGCAGCCCGGGCGGCGCCTCGGCCGGACCCTGTTGCAGCGCGAAGATCGCGGTACGGATCTCCTGGATGGTGACGTCGAGCTCGTCCACGGCCTTGCCGATGCCCTCCTGCACCTCGGGCACGACCGACCTGCGCTGCGCGCTCTCCAGCATCATCCCGGTCGCGAAGAGCCGCTGGATGACCAGGTCGTGCAGGTCGCGGGCGATCCGGTCGCGGTCCTCGTAGACGGCCAGCCGCTCGCGGTCGCGCTGCGCGTCGGCCAGCACGAGCGCCAGCGCGGCCTGGGCCGCGAACTGGGTGGCCAGCGTGCGTTCGGCGGCGGTGAAAGGGCGGTCGCCGCGCTTCCGCGGTGTCGCCAGCGTGCCCAGCACCCGGCCGCCGCTCTTGAGGGGCAGCAGCATGCTGGGGCCGAACCGCGGCGCGACGCCCGTGACCATCCGCGCGTCGGTGGCCGAGTCCTCCACGAACACCGGCTCACCGGCCAGCAGTCGCGCGGCCACCGGGCTCTCGGACGGCATGTGGGTACCGATGAGACCGGCGGGATCGTCCGCCGACGCCGCGACGATCTCCAGTCCGCCGTCCGCCGCGGGCAGCAGCACGATGCCGGCCGCCGAGTCGGCCAGCTTGCGTGCCTGTTCGGCGACGACCGCGAGCGCGTCGTCCACGTCGCTGCCGGCCAGCAGCGCGGTGGTCACCGCGGCCGCACCGTCGATCCACCGCTCCCGCTGCCGCGTCGCCGCGTACATCCGCGCGTTGCCGATCGCGATGCCGGCCTCGGTGGCGAGCACCCGCACCATGTGCAGATCGCCCTCGCTGAACTCGCCGCCGCCACGTTTCTCGGTCAGATAGAGGTTGCCGAAAATCTCCCCTGGACTCGGATCGGCACCCCGAGGAAGGTCCGCATCGGCGGGTGCCCCGGCGGGAAGCCCGCCGACCGCACGTCCTGCGTCAGGTCCGCCAGCCGCAGCGCCTTCGGATCGTGGATGAGGGCGCCGAGCAGTCCCTTGTGCCCGTCGGGCAGCGCGCCGATCCGGGCCCGCTCCTCGGCACTGACCCCGTACGTCACGAAGTCCGACAGGCCCTCACGCGCCTCGTCGATGATCCCGATCGCGGCGTAGCGGGCGTCGGCCAGCTCGGCGGCGGTCTCGACGATCCGGTCCAGGGTGATGTGCAGGTCCAGGCCCGCGCCGACGGTACGCATCGCTTCCAGGAGCTGCGGTACCCGTGCGGTCAGCTCGGTCGACAGGCCCTGGAGGCTGCGGGTCGCCTCGGTGGCCGCTTCCATGGGATCGGGACCGGAATCGGAAGCGGGACCGGGACCGGGCGCGGTCGCGCCACCGGATCCGGTGGGCGCCGTACCGGAACTCTTGCCGGTGGACGCCGCCCCCGTCCCCGCGCCGGTGGACGTCGCCCCGGAGCCCGCGCCGGTGGGTTCCCCGGTGCCCATGGGGTCTGAGGGTCCTGTCGTGACTGCCATGAGACGAGCCTAATAGTTGCTTTCCCGATGAAAGCCTTCTATGCGGCAATTCGGACGCCGGACCGGACCACCCCGGACCGCCCCGGGCTGCCACGTCACCCCGGTCCGGACGTCCGCCGCCACCGTACGCAGCGGCCGCCGGCACCCGTCGTTCTTCAGCCGTTCACCGGGCCTGCCCCACGCCCACCGGACACGCGTCCGCCGCACCCCGGTCCCCGGCCCGCGCGTCCACCGCCCGCTCACGCTCCCGCATCCGGCGGAACGCGCCGTCGGCCGCCGCCAGCTCCGTGTACGTGCCGCGCTGGACGGGCCGTCCCGCGTCCAGGACCAGCACCTCGTCGACGGCCTCCAGGCCCTCCAGCCGGTGCGTGATCAGCACGGTCGTACGGCCCTCGGTCGCGGCCAGCAGGTCGGCGGTCAACGCGTCGGCCGTGGCCAGGTCGAGGTGTTCGGCAGGCTCGTCCAGCACCAGGACGGGGAAGTCGGCGAGCAGCGCGCGGGCCAGCGCGAGACGCTGCCGCTGACCGCCGGAGAGCCGGGCACCGTGCTCGCCGACCATCGTGTCCAGCCCGTCGGGCAGCGACCGCACCCAGTCGGCCAGGCGGGCCCGCGAGAGCGCGTCCCACAGGTCGTCCTCGCCCGCTCCGGGCCGCGCGAGCCGCAGGTTCTCCCGTACCGAGCTGTCGAAGAGGTGCGCGTCCTGCGCGCAGAGGCCGACCTGCCGCCGTACGGCGTCCCCGTCCGCTGCCGCCGCGTCCACACCGTTCAGCGTGTACGAGCCGGACTCCCGGTCCAGGAAGCGCAGCAGCACCTGGGCGAGCGTCGTCTTGCCCGAACCGGACGGTCCGACCACCGCCAGCCGCCGCCCGGCGGGGAGGGTGAAGCCGACTCCGTCCAGAGCGGGCACCCGCTGACCGGGGTACCGGGCCGTGAGCCCTTCCACGACCAGCGGGAACGGGGAGTCCGGCACCGGTACGGCCACCGCGCCGGCCGGTTCGCTGACCGGCTCCGGCGCGTCCAGCACCTCGAAGACCCGCTCGGCCGCCCGCCGCGTGCGCTGCCGGTACTGCACGGCGAGCGGCAGCCCCGCGACGGCCTCGAAGGCGGCGAGCGGAACGAGCACCACGACGGCCAGGCACACGCCCTCCAGCCGCCCCTCGTGGACGGCCCGCACACCGACGACAGCCGCCGCGGCCACCGTCAGCCCGCACAGCAGCGCGGACAGCCCGGCCCCGGCACCGGCCGCGGCCGCCGAACGGGACGCGATCCGGGTCAGGTCACGGTCGGCACGCCGCGTCCGGTCGATACGGGACGTGAGCGCGCCGGACACCGTCAGCTCGGCGGTGCCGGTGAGCAGGTCGAGGACGTGGGTGGAGAGCGCGCCCCGGGCGGGGGAGAGCTGCCGCTCGGCGCGGCGCGCGAGCACGGCGGACAGCGCGGGCACTCCCACGCCCGCCAACAGCAGCCCGGCAGCGAGGATGGCGCCCGCCTCGGGCAGCAGCCAGGCGGTGAACCCGACGGAACCCACGCCGACCACCACGGCCGCTCCGACCGGCAGCAGCCACCGCAGGAAGTAGTCCTGTACGGCGTCGACATCGGCCACCAGGCGCGACAGCAGGTCGCCGCTGCTGCGCGACCGCAGCCCGGCGGGCGCCAGACGTTCCAGGCGCCGGAAGACGGCCACCCGTACGTCCGCGAGCATCCGGAAGACGGCGTCGTGCGCCACCAGCCGCTCCGCGTACCGGAACACGGCCCGGCCGATGCCGAAGGCCCGCGTCGCGGTGACCGCCACCATCAGGTACAGGACGGGCGGGTGCTGCGCCGCCCGGGAGATGAGCCAGCCGGACGTCGCCATGAGGCCCACGGCGCTGCCCAGCGCCAGGCTGCCCAGCAGCAGCGCCAGTCCGAGCCGGCCCCAACGGGCACGCGCCAGGCCCCGCAGCCGCGCCAGCGCCGGGCGCCGGGCACCGGCCACGACCTCCGGACCACCTAGGCCGTCATCCGCACCGTCCTCGGACTCCGACGCCGCAAGATCGTCGCGTACGGCTTCCTCGGCACTCCCCCGCAGGGGACCCGAGGGCGCGGCGGGCTCTGTGGACACGGCGAACTCCGGCAAAGCGGCGGACTCCGTGGGAGCAGAGGACTCCGTGGAAGCGACGGACTCCGTGGAAGCGACGGGCTTCCCGATCTCCGCGGGCGCGCCGGCCGCCATAGGACGCCCGCCCCCGTCAGCCCCCTCCGCGGCCACCGCCGCCCCCGGCCCCGCCAGCCGCACCGTACGATCCACCACCACCAGCAACGCGGGCCGGTGGACGACCAGCAGCACCGTGCGGCCGGCCGCCAGGCGGCGTACCGCGTCGACGATGCCCGCCTCCGTCTCGCCGTCCAGGTTCGCGGTCGGCTCGTCGAGCAGCAGGACCGGGCGGTCGGCCAGGAACGCGCGGGCCAGGGCCAGACGTTGCCGCTGCCCTGCCGACAGCCCGGTTCCGCCCTCGCCGAGCACGGTCTCCGCGCCGTCGGGCAGGGCGGAGACGAAGTCCAGGGCCCCGGCGTCGCGGAGCGCGGCACGTACCGCCGCGTCGTCCGCGTCGGGGCGGGCCAGCCGCACGTTGTCGGCGATGGTGCCCGCGAAGAGGTACGGACGCTGCGCCACCCAGGCGATCTGCCGCCGCCAGTCCTCCGGATCGACGGTGGTCAGGTCGCGGCCGCCGATCCGTACCCGTCCCGCCGCGGGTACGGCGAAGCCGAGAAGGACGTTCAGCAAGGTCGACTTGCCCGCGCCGGAGGGACCGACGACGGCCACCGTCTCACCGGGCCTGACCTCGAACGACGTCTCGGGGAGCGAGGGTTCGGTGCGGCCGGGATGGCGCACGACCAGTCCCTCGACGGACAGTGCGGTGCTGTCGGGAGCGGGCTCGCCGCCCGTCGTGCGCAGCGGTGTCTCCAGCACCGCGAAGATCTCCTCGGCGGCCGCCAGTCCCTCGGCGGCCGCGTGGTACTGCGCGCCGACCTGTCGCAACGGCAGATACGCCTCGGGCGCCAGGACCAGCACCATCAGGCCGGTGTACAGGTCCAGGTCGCCGTGCACGAGCCGCATGCCGATGCCGACGGCGACCAGCGCGACCGAGATCGTGGCGAGCAGTTCCAGCGCGAAGGAGGAGAGGAAGGCGATCCGCAGGGTGCGCAGCGTGGCGCGGCGGTACTCGCCGGTGATGGAACGGATGGACGCGGCCTGCGCCTTGGCCCGGCCGAAGACCTTCAGTGTGGGCAGCCCGGCGACCACGTCCAGGAAGTGGCCCGACAGCCGGGACAGCAGCTGCCACTGGCGGTCCATGCGGTTCTGGGTGGCCCAGCCGATGAGGACCATGAACAGCGGGATCAGCGGCAGCGTCACGACGATGGTCGCGGCCGCGATCCAGTCGCCGGTGACGATCCGCGCCAGCACGGCGACCGGTACGACGACCGCCAGGCCCAGTTGCGGCAGATAGCGCGCGAAGTAGTCGTCGAGGGCGTCGATACCGCGGGTGGCGAGGGTGGTGAGTTCCCCGGACCGCTGGGTGCTCAGCCACCCCGGGCCCAGCCCGGCCGCCGCCCGCGTCAGCAGCCGCGTACGCAGCTCGGACTTGACCACCGCGCTCGCCCGGTGCGCGGCCAGTTCCGTCAGCCAGGCCACCAGGGCCCGGCCGACGGAGACCAGGACGAGCAGCACCACCGGTGTGCCCAGGTCGCCGAGATCGAGGTGGCGCTGGAAGGCACCGACGACGATTTCGGCGACGAGCATGGCCTGGCCGATGACCAGACCCGAGCCGGCCAGCCCGAGGACCACCACCGCGGCGAGGAAGAACCGGGTGGAGCGGGCGTACCGCAGCAGGCGCGGGTCGACGGGTTTCACGTGAAACAACCTCTCCCGGACGGAAGTTGATCAGCCGGTGACGGCCGGTGGGGTCCCGCCGGGACCCCACCGGGGGGCTGCCTAGTGGGCGTCGGCGATGTGCTGCGTACCGATCCGCTTACGGAAGACCCAGTAGGTCCAGCCCTGGTAGAGCATGACGATCGGGGTGGCGATGCCCGCGCACCACGTCATGATCTTCAACGTGTACGCACTGGACGAGGCGTTGGAGACCGTGAGGTTCCAGCTCTCGTTCAGCGAGGACGGCATCACGTTCGGGAAGAGCGTCAGGAACAGCATCGCGACCGCGGCGACGATCGTGACGCCGGAGAACGCGAACGACCAGCCTTCCCGCCCGAGGTGGTTCATCACCAGCCCGGCGACCAGCGCCACCACCGCGACGGCCATCGCGACCAGCGACGAGGTGTCGCCCTTGTCGAGCTGGGTCCAGCCCAGGAAGACGATCGCCAGCACGGCGGTGGCCAGACCCAGGACGGTGGCCGTCCGGCGGGCCCGTGCCCGGATGTCGCCCAGCGTCTTCAGCGAGGCGAAGACCGCGCCGTGGAAGGTGAACAGGGTCAGCGTGACCAGGCCGCCGAGCAGGGCGTACGGGTTCAGCAGGTCCAGGACGCCGCCGACGTACTCCTTGTGCGCGTCGATCTGCACGCCCCGCACGATGTTGCCGAAAGCGACGCCCCACAGGAACGCGGGGAGCAGCGAGCACCAGAAGATCGCGTGCTCCCAGTTGCGCTGCCAGCGCTCCTCGGGCCGCTTGACGCGGTACTCGAAGGCGACACCGCGCACGATCAGGCAGACCAGGATGAGCAGCAGCGGCAGGTAGAAGCCGGAGAACAGGGTGGCGTACCACTCCGGGAAGGCGGCGAAGGTCGCGCCGCCCGCGCTGAGCAGCCACACCTCGTTGCCGTCCCAGACCGGGCCGATGGTGTTGATCAGGACCCGCCGCTCGCTCCGGTCGCGGGCGAGCAGCTTGGTCAGGACGCCGATGCCGAAGTCGAATCCTTCGAGGAAGAAGTACCCGGTCCACAGCACGGCGATGAGTACGAACCAGACGTCATGGAGTTCCACGGTCGCCCCCTAGTACGAGAAGGCCATCGGCCGGTCGGCGTCCGCGTGGTCGCCGCCGATCTTGGTGGGCGGGTTGAGGTCGTCGTCCGTCAGCTCCGGCGGCCCGGCCTTGACGTACTTGACCAGCAGCCGGACCTCGATGACCGCGAGGATCGCGTACAGCAGCGTGAAGACGGTCATCGACGTGAGCACTTCACCCTGCGAGACGCCCGGGGAGACCGCCGAAGAGGTCTTCAGGACGCCGTACACCGCCCAGGGCTGCCGGCCCATCTCGGTGAAGATCCAGCCCCAGGAGTTGGCGATGAGCGGGAAGCCGAGGGTGACGAACGCCAGCGACCAGTAGAGCTTGCTCAGGCGGACGCCGAGCACCTTGTTCTTGGTGAGCGCCAGGTGGGGTGGCTCCTCGTCCCCCGTACGCAGCCCCGGCGAGAGCCAGAACTTCTTGCGGGTGAGCCAGAGCCCGGCCAGGCCGATGGCGAACGAGGCCATGCCGAAGCCGATCATCCAGCGGAAGCCCCAGTAGGCGACCGGGATGTTGGGCCGGTAGTCGCCGGGCCCGTACTTCTGCTGTTCGGCCTTGTTGACGTCGTTGATGCCGGGGACCGGCGTGGAGAAGTCGTTGTGGGCGAGGAAGGAGAGCAGCCCGGGTATCTCGATGGCGACCTTGTTGTGGCCCTTGTCGACGTCGCCGTAGGCGAAGACGGAGAACGGCGCCGGGCCCTCCTTGTCCCACAGCGCCTCGGCGGCGGCCATCTTCATCGGCTGCTGCCGGAACATGACCTTGCCGAGCTGGTCGCCGCTGATCGCGGTGAGCGCGCCGGCGATGACCAGGGTGACCAGGCCGAGCCGCAGCGAGGTGCGCATCACCTTGACGTGCTTCTTGCGCATCAGGTGGTACGCGGCGATGCCGACCATGAACGCGGCGCCGGTCAGGAAGGCGGCGGTCAGCGTGTGGAAGACGACGACGAGCGTGGTGTCCTGGGTCAGCACCTTCCAGAAGTCGGTCAGCTCGGCGCGTCCGTTGGCGGCGTTGTACTTGTAGCCGACCGGGTGCTGCATCCAGGAGTTGGCCGCGAGGATGAAGTACGACGACAGGATGGTGCCGATCGAGACCATCCACATGCAGAAGCAGTGGATCTTCTTGGGCAGCTTGTCCCAGCCGAAGATCCACAGGCCGATGAAGGTGGACTCGAAGAAGAAGGCGATGAGGGCCTCGAACGCGAGCGGGGCGCCGAAGACGTCACCGACGAACCGCGAGTAGTCCGACCAGTTCATACCGAACTGGAACTCCTGGACGATGCCGGTGACGACACCCATCGCGATATTGATCAGGAAGAGCTTGCCCCAGAACTTGGTGGCTTTCAGGTACTGCTGCTTGCCCGTCCGCACCCATGCGGTCTCCAGCCCGGCCACCAGCGCGGCGAGGGAGATCGTGAGGGGGACGAAGAGGAAGTGGTAGACGGTCGTGATGCCGAATTGCCATCGCGCCAGGGTCTCTGGCGCCAACGCCAGGTCCACGTCGGGTCTCTCCTTACGTCGCCGTGTGCTGTCTACGGCTGCTTCGCCCCGGTTTGTCCCGATGGAAGCGGTACATAAGGGGCGCGCTTGTGAACGCGTTCACATTCACAAGCAATTATCACCCATGGCTGGTTTTTGATCCTGACGGGGGTGCGTGACGACCGTCACGCCCGGAAAAGCGCAGGAACAGCAGAGCGGGGGCGCGCGCCCATCAGGCACACGCCCCCGCTCGGGGCAGCAGCTGGCCGCCGCTCACAGCTCCTTGCGGAACTGCTCGGCAGCCTGCAAGAACAGGTCCATCGCCGCCGTCTCGCCGATCGTCACGCGCACACCCTCGCCGGCGAAGGGACGCACCACCACGCCCGCCTTCTCGCAGGCCGCCGCGAAGTCGAGCGTGTGCTCGCCCAGCCGCAGCCAGACGAAGTTCGCATGCGTCTCGGGCACCGTCCAGCCCTGCGCGGTCAGCGCCTCGCAGACCCGGGCCCGCTCCGTGACCAGCGCGTCCACCCGTTCCATCAGCGCGCCCTCGCTGCGCAGCGACGCCACCGCCGCCTCCTGCGCGAGCTGGCTCACGCCGAACGGCACGGCCGTCTTGCGCAGCGCGGCCGCCACCGGCTCGTGGGCCACCGCGAAGCCGATGCGCAGGCCGGCGAGCCCGTACGCCTTGGAGAAGGTCCGCAGCACGCAGACGTTGGGGCGGTCCCGGTACAGGTCCAGGCCGTTCGGTACGTCCGCGTCGCGGTTGAACTCCTGGTACGCCTCGTCCAGCACGATCAGGATGTCGCTGGGCACCCGGTCCAGGAACGCTTCCAGCTCCGCCCGGCGGACGACGGTGCCGGTGGGGTTGTTGGGGTTGCAGACGAAGATCAGCCGGGTCCGGTCGGTTATCGCCTCGTACATCGCGTCCAGGTCGTGCACCTCACCGGAGGTCAGCGGCACCTGCACGGGCGTGGCCCCGGCGACCTGGGTCACGATCGGGTACGCCTCGAAGGAGCGCCACGCGTAGATCACTTCGGCGCCCGGCCCGGCCGTCGACTGCACCAGCTGCTGGGCCACGCCCACCGAACCCGTGCCCGTCGCCAGGTGCTCGACCGGCACCGAGAAGTGCTCCGACAGCTCGGCCATCAGCCCCGTGCAAGCCATGTCCGGGTAGCGGTTGAAGGCCCCGGCCGCGGTCACCGCGCTCTCCAGGACGCCGGGCAGCGGCGGGTACGGGTTCTCGTTGGAGGACAGCTTGTAGGTGACGGGGCCGCCCGTCGCAGCCGGCTTGCCGGGCTTGTAGGTGGGGATGCCGTCCAGCGCAGCGCGCAGCTTCGGGCTCTTCTCGCTCACCGCAGGTTCCTCCTCGACCGTGCCGTCCGTCTCCAATACTGCACACCTTATGAGGATTGCTCCGTCAGGCGTAGGCCTCGGCCGGATCGGATGCCGTCTCCGGGGCCTGGTCCGCCTTCCTGTTCGTGTTCGAGCCGTGGGCCCGGCGTCGGGTGCCGGAAGCGCGGGGGCCGCCCCGACCCCGACGGACCCCGGTGGCCGCTTCGCCCCCGGCGGGACCCGGTGGCCGCTCCACCCCCGACAGACCCCGGTGGCCGCTTCGCCCCCGACGGACCCCGGTGGCCGCCCCGCCGCCGACGGATCTCCGATGGCCACCCTGCCCCCGGCGGCCCCCTGGTGGCCGCCCCAACCCCGGCGGATCACCCACCCTCGTAGACCACGCCGCCTACCGACGGCCCCACTCCCCCTGTGGCCCGCCTCACCCAGGCGCCCCGCCTCACCGCGGACGATCCCCCCTGCCGGGAAGATCGTCCGTACAGGAGGAAAGCCCCCTGAAGATCGACCTCGCAGCCCGTCCCCACCGCGCACAGCCCTTGGGGAGCGCTACGCCCTGCGTCACGCGCCGGTGGCTCGCGCCGTGGCGCGCATCCCTCGTGAAGGTGACTTGAGACCGCTTCGAGACCTGGACCAATCCGCCGACGACTCCCAACGTTCCTCCGACAGTCACCAGTGAACACCCCCAACTCCCTTCGTTTCACAGGGCACGAGGGGCATGCGGGCATGCAGAAACGTGCCTTTCCACTGCCGCACACAGCGCCCCGCGAAAGGACCGCCCGAGCCCTACTATCGGCTCGCCATGACAGCAGCAGGGAAGCACCAGGTGAGCCGGTCTACCGGTCGCCGGCTGGGGCGGGCAGGCATCCGGGACGTGGCCGCCGCAGCCGGGGTATCCATCACGACTGTCTCCGACGCGCTCAACGGCAAGGGCCGGCTTCCGGATGCCACCCGTCGCCACGTCCGCGAGGTGGCCGACCGGTTGGGTTACCGCCCTTCCGCCGCCGCCCGCACGCTCCGTACCGGCAAGTCCGGGCTCATCGGCCTGACCGTCACCACGTACGGGGATGAACCTTTCACCTTCACCGAATTCGCGTACTTCGCGGAAATGGCCAGAGCCGCCACCTCGGCGGCGCTCGCCCGCGGCTACGCCCTCGTCATCCTGCCCGCGACCTCCCGCCACGACGTCTGGTCGAACGTCGCCCTCGACGGCACCGTCGTCATCGATCCGGCCGACGGCGATCCCGTCGTCACCGAGCTCGTACGGCACGGCATCCCCGTCGTCTCCGACGGCCGCCCCGGCGGAACCCTCCCCGTGATGGGCTGGGTCGACAACGACCACGAGGCGGCCGTACTCGGCCTCCTCGACCACCTAGCCGACGCCGGCGCCCGCCGCATCGGCCTGCTCACCGGCACCACCACCGACACCTACACCCGGCTCTCCACCACCGCTTACCTGCACTGGTGCGAGCGCGTCGGACAGGACCCGGTGTACGAGTCCTACCCCGCGCACGACCCGTGCGCGGGCGCGGTGGCCGCCGACCGCCTGCTGGCCCGTCCGGACCGTCCGGACGCGGTGTACGGCCTGTTCGACCCGAACGGGACCGACCTGCTGGCGGCGGCCAGACGCTACGGCCTGCGCGTCCCCGAGGACCTGCTGCTGGTCTGCTGCAGCGAGTCCACGGTCTACGCCACGACCGAACCCCCGATCACCACCCTCTCCCTCAAACCCCGCCGGATCGGCACCGCCGTCGTCCAGCTCCTCATCGACGCCATCGAAGGACTGGACAGCGGACGACCGGTCGAGCAGGTGATACCGACCGATCTGATCGTGCGGACCTCCTCCCAGCGCAGGTCCACACGGACGACCGTCAGTCCGCCGCGGGGACCGTCCGGGGCCTGACCCCGCCGGTCACCGCGGAGGCCCTCCGGGTCCGACCGTCACACGTTCGAGCGGCCGTGTGGACGCGCCTTTCGCGTCCGCACGGCCGGAGGTGTGTCCGGGCGAGGTGTCGGGCCGGAGCACCCCGCCGAGCACCCACCGGGCGACTTCGGTACGTCGTACCGTCCTCCCGCCATCGCCGCGCCGCCCGCCCGCCATCCGGCCGCCCGGGATAAAATCGGGTGGATCCCGGAGAAAACGGCAGCGAACACCGGGCGCCGAGCGATTGACCACCCCCGGGTGCGTCACAACCCGCGAGCGGCATTCCTATGATGGGCGCACGACACCACGGACCGCCGTCGACCAGGCAAGGTCCGCGAGGTGCACGGCGGCGCGACGGTGGAGGGGTCGATGACTCAGGGGGCCAGTGTGGGACCCATGGTGCGGACCATGCCGGCACAACCTCCGGCTCCGGGGCAGCCGCTTGCTCCGCCGGTGCCCCCGGCACCCGCGGCCCCCCCGCGGCCGACGGCTCCTCCGGCATCCGTGGGCGCGTCCGCCGCTCCACACGGCATGCCGCCCGAGTACACGCCCACGGAACGTTCCCTTCCGGTCATCGGCGCCGACGCCCGGGCCGACGCCCCCGGTGGCGCCGAGGGCCGTACGGACCTCCCGCCCGTCACCCGTACGGACACCCTCATCGACCGCCCGACCGTCGACCTGGCGGCGGTGCCCGAGTCGGCCGTACCGGCCGCCGAGCAGCAGGAGGGCGGCGGACCGCTGTACGTCGTCGGCGACGTGCACGGCTACTACGACGAACTGCGCGAGGCGCTCGCCGCCGAGGGCCTCATCGACGCCGACGGCCAGTGGGCCGCCGGCAACGCCCGCCTGTGGTTCCTCGGCGACTTCACCGACCGCGGCCCGGACGGCATCGGCGTGATCGACCTGGTCATGCAGCTGTCCGCCGAGGCCGCGGCGGCCGGCGGCTACTGCAAGGCCCTGATGGGCAACCACGAACTGCTGCTCCTCGGCGCCAAGCGGTTCGGTGACATCCCGGTCCAGTCCGGCGCCGGCACGGCGTCCTTCCAGGCCGCCTGGCTCCTCAACGGCGGCCAGAAGACCGACATGGACCGCCTCCAGGACCACCACCTGCAGTGGATGGCCCGGCTGGACGCCGTCTCGGAGGAGGACGGGCACCTGCTCGTGCACTCCGACACCACGGCCTACCTGGAGTACGGCGACTCCATCGAGGACGTCAACGACACCGTCCACGACGTCCTCACGCGCAGCGACGCGGACGAGGTCTGGGACCTGTTCCGCAAGTTCACCAAGCGGTTCGCCTTCCGCGACGAGGAAGCCGGCCCGATGGCCGTACGGGAACTCCTCGACACCTACGGCGGCCGGCGCGTCGTGCACGGCCACAGCCCGATCCCGTACCTCCTCGGCGAGGTCGGCGGCGAGGACGACGAAGGCGAGGGCATCGCCGTCGACGGCCCGCACCTCTACGCCGACGGGCTGGCCATCGCCATGGACGGCGGGATCACCATGGCCGGAAAGCTACTGGTCGTACAACTTCCCCTGAGTGCCTGACCGTTATCCGGGCAGGGGTAGCGGAAGGTAGGGAAGTGGAGCAGCGGGGTCCGAGCCACGCAGGAGCGGTCCTTATTTCCGCAAACACCCTGTCACCCCGTGCCGGAGGCGCTCTACCATCGGTCTATCCGTAGCAGGCTCTCCTCCGTTTCCGCCCACTGCCCGGCCCACGCCGGCCTGTACGGCCCTACGGAGCATCGGGGGATGCACATGAACAGCGCTCCGCACCTGCTGAGCGAGGACCGCGCGGAGTTCGCGCGGCTCCTCGACGAGGCGCTGCGCACCGCGGAATACCGACCGGAGATGACCTCCGCGGCGACGAAGCACCTCAACACCGAGCAGTTGCGCACCATGGCGCTCAGCGCCACGTCGGCCATCGCGGCATGCGCGACGGCCGAATACCGTCACTATGTACGGCTCCGCGAGGAGCTGCGCGCTCCGGCGCCCGCACCGGACGCCGGCGGCGTGGAAGGCCGTGAGGAGAAAGGCGCTTCCGCGGGCGGACCGGGGATCGACCTCGCCACGACCGTGGGCGAGGTCGCCGAACCGGCCGGTGCCGGACTGGCCGCGATGCTCGCGGTGCTGGCCCCGGTACTGGCGGGGGTCGCCGCCGTCCTGTTCCTGGTCATCGGGTACGTCCTGCGGACGATCGGTACCGACCCGGCCGCCGCCCAGCCGATGATCAGCGTCGGCTGGATCTTCGCGGCGATCACCGCCGCCGGGGCACTCGTCGCCATGGCCAGCCTGGTCCACGCGGCCTGGCGCAACGGCTCCACCTCGCTCCGCGCCCCACGCACCGCTGACGACCGGGGCGCCCGGGACCGGGAGGTGGACGTCGCCCGGGACGCCTGGCGGCAGGCGCTCCTGGAGCGCGGCATACTGCCGTTCCTGCGCGAGGCCCTGTCCGACCCGGCCGGCGTCAACGGCCACGGCACGGCCCGGTACGTACCGCGCCGCGGCGTCGACGGCGGCCGTATCCCGACCCTGGGCTACTCACGGCCCGACTTCACCAGCCCGGACGGCGGCCCGCCCGCCGCTCCCCGACCCAGGTTCACCAGCCCGGACTTCACCAGCCCCGACTACGGAGGTCCGGACCACCACCCTGAATAGCGCCGACGAACCATGCCGCGGGGGCCCGGTGACGGGCCCCGCGGCGCGTGCGGCAGACCCGCCCCGATGGAGTGAAATCCGTTTTATCGGGCGGGGGTTGGGGTGGCGGGGGACTTACGTTCGGCGGTGGAGGTGATTCGCGATGAGCGAATGCGAGAAACCGCCGGGCAAGCGGGCCCGGCGAGACGCGCTGGACATCAACGACTTCGTCTACGCAGCAACCGCGACCCGACTGCGCAGGCTGACAATGCCGGACGGCGAACACTGGTTCCCGGCCATCGACCTGTGCCGCGAACTGGGCCATACCAACGCGCGCAAGGCGCTCGCCGACCATGTGCACCCTGGCGGCAAGTCCACGCTCGAGAACGTAACCTCACGTTACGGTCTCAGCATTCCCGCAGGTCGGGAGTGGCGCCGAGACTTGCACGTGGTAAATCTCCAGGGGCTGATCCAACTGGTGAACGCCTGCAACAAACCGGATGCCGCCCTCTTCAAGGAGTGGGTCTCAGAGGTCATCTTCACCGTTCAACGGGACGGCTCGTACTCCTTGAAGGTGTCGGAGATCAGCCGCAACCGGCCGCCGGACCCGCCGCCCCCCGAATCGGTCGTCACGCCACAAGAAATGGCTGAAGCCCTGACCCGCCTGGAAGTGCGCAACGAGAGCTTCCAGACGGAGGTCCTCGATACGCTACGGCGGGCCGAGCGGGCCTGGACTCGTATGGCCGAAACGCTGCAGCCCAAGGCGGACGTCGGCCCGGTCGTGGACAAACGCGCATTGCGGCTCACGACCGAGGACCTCTTCGCCCAGTGGAAGGCCCGGCTGCGCCTCACCGAGGACGTATGGGCTGTCGCCGTGTACATCCTGCCCACGCTGGCCGAAGCCGGACGGATCAGTTGTTCGACGGAGACGCTGGCCGCTAAAACCGGGCTGTCCCAGCAGCGCGTCCACGCGTGCCTGCGCTTCCTCCAGAAGCACCGCTGCATCCGCCAACAGGGGATGAGTAACGACGGGCACCCTGTGTACCTCGCAGAGTTGCCGCCCAAGTAGGAGATGAGCGGACCCGAAGTCGCAATCGCTACTTGCGGCTTCGGGCCCGTTCGTCGTCGCACGATAGTCATGCTCCGGGGCTCGCACCAGCCTGTGGACAACCCGGAGCGATCGTGCCGGATGTATCGACTGAACCCTCATTTTTCGTGAGGGTTCACGCGAGTTCGCAGGTCAACCCCCTATGGATGACGTGCCAGAAGTTTCGCGAGACTGTGACTGGAGGTCACAGTCTCGGAAACTCTCACTCCGCGATCGGCAGATACACCCGATTCCCCGCCGCCGCGAACTCCTTCGACTTCTCGGCCATTCCGGCCTCTGCCTCCGCATCCGCCCCCGCGCCGGCCGCCAGGTCGCCACCGTGCTCGCGGCGAATGTCCTGCGAGATCTTCATGGAGCAGAACTTCGGCCCGCACATGGAACAGAAGTGCGCCGTCTTAGCGGCTCCGCCGGCAGTGTCTCGTCGTGGAAGGCGCGGGCCGTGTCCGGGTCGAGGGCCAGGTTGAACTGGTCCTCCCACCGGAACTCGAAGCGCGCGTCGGACAGCGCGTCGTCCCACTCCTGGGCCCCGGGGTGCCCCTTGGCCAGGTCCGCCGCGTGGGCCGCGATCTTGTACGTGATCACGCCGGTCTTCACGTCGTCCCGGTCCGGCAGGCCCAGGTGCTCCTTGGGCGTGACGTAGCAGAGCATCGCCGTACCCCACCAGGCGATCATCGCCGCGCCGATCCCGGAGGTGATGTGGTCGTACGCGGGGGCGATGTCCGTGGTCAGCGGGCCGAGCGTGTAGAACGGGGCCTCTTCGCAGATCTCCTGCTGGAGGTCGATGTTCTCCTTGATCTTGTGCATCGGGACATGGCCCGGGCCCTCGATCATCGTCTGTACGCCGTGGCGCTTGGCGATCGTGTTCAGCTCGCCGAGCGTCCGCAACTCCGCGAACTGCGCCTCGTCGTTGGCGTCCGCGATGGACCCGGGGCGCAGGCCGTCGCCGAGGGAGTACGTGACGTCGTAGGAGGCGAGGATTTCGCAGAGTTCTTCGAAGTGGGTGTAGAGGAACGATTCCTTGTGGTGCGCGAGGCACCACGCCGCCATGATCGAACCGCCGCGCGAGACGATGCCGGTCTTGCGGCGGGCCGTCAGGGGCACGTACCGCAGCAGGACCCCGGCGTGGACGGTCATGTAGTCCACGCCCTGTTCGGCCTGTTCGATGACCGTGTCCTTGTAGATCTCCCAGGTCAGCTCCTCGGCCTTGCCGTCCACCTTCTCCAGTGCCTGGTAGAGGGGGACGGTGCCGATGGGCACGGGGGAGTTGCGCAGCACCCATTCGCGGGTGGTGTGGATGTTGCGGCCGGTGGACAGGTCCATGACCGTGTCGGCGCCCCAGCGGGTCGCCCAGGTCATCTTCTCCACCTCCTCCTCGATGGAGGAGGTGACGGCGGAGTTGCCGATGTTCGCGTTGACCTTGACCAGGAAGTTCTTGCCGATGATCATCGGCTCGATCTCCGGGTGGTTGACGTTGGCGGGCAGGACCGCCCGGCCGGCCGCGATCTCGTCCCGTACGAATTCGGGGGAGCAGTTCTCGCGGATCGCGACGTACTCCATCTCCGCCGTGACCTCGCCCCGCCGCGCGTACGCGAGCTGGGTGACCGCGGCGCCGCCCCGGCCCCGGCGCGGCTGCCGGGGGCGGCCGGGGAAGACCGCGTCGAGGTTCTTCAGGCCGCCGCGCGGCGAGGTGTGCTTGAGGCCGTCGTCCTCGGGCCGCGGCGGGCGGCCCGCGTACTCCTCGGTGTCCCCGCGGCTGATGATCCAGTTCTCCCGCAGCGGCGCCAGGCCGCGGCGGACGTCCGTTTCGATGTTGGGGTCGGTGTACGGTCCCGACGTGTCGTAGAGCGTCACGTCCTGGCCGTTGGTGAGGTGCACACGACGGACCGGAACCCTGAGGTCGGGGCGCGATCCGGTGAGGTAGCCCTTGTGCCAGCCGATCTCCGTGGCGGAGCCCTGGCCGTTTTCGGGCGTGCGTGCATCCTGCAGAGTCATGAAGACCCACTCCCTACGCCGGCATTACCCGGTAACAGGTTCGGCGGTCGACGCAGCGATGTCCGTGGCGGCGTTCCCGGCTTCGGCCGGACGTTCCGTACGGAGGTCAGCGCCCTCTCAGCCCGGTGCTCCAAGCTCCCGCGATTGCAAAGGTGACACCACGGTAGCGGCCGGTGTGGCGCGGTGAACAGGGGGCCCTGCCAGTTCTTGCGATGATCGGGCGGTGACCAGCAACGAGCCTTCACACTCCGCGCACGACCACACTTCCGGTTCGTCGCACAGGTCCGGGCCCCTGCCCGAGCCCATGTCCGGGCCCGCGTCCGAGCCCATGCCGGGGGCCGGGCCCGGGGCCGTGTCCGGAGCCGAGCTCGGAGCCGAGCCCGGGGCCGGAGACGAGGGCGGCAGCCACAGCCACGGGCGCAGCCACGGCCACGGCTCCGGACACGGCCACAGCCACGGGCATGGACACGGTCACGGGCACGGCCCCGCGGCCCCCGTCTCGCGCCACCTCCGCAAGGTCATCGCGGCGGTGCTCATCCCGTTCGCCGCCGCGGTGCTGGCCGGGCTGGTCGTGCTGTGGCCGGGCGGCGCACCCGGTCACAAGCCGTCCGGCATCGGTTTCGACCAGCCCACCGAGAAGGCGAAGGTGGTGAAGGTCGAGGAAGTGAACTGCGCGGACGTCCACGCCCAGCAGCAACAGCAACCTTCGCAGCAGCAACCCCCTCCTCCGGACCCCAGCAGGCCAAGCACTGCGAGCGGGCGGTCATCGAGGTGACCACCGGGAAGGACACGGGCCGGCGGTTCGAGTCGATCGTGACGCCCGAGGCCACGCGGCACTACGAAGCCGGCCAAGGGGTCGTGGTCGCGTACGCCCCCAAAGCGCCCATTAACCTGCAGTATTCGGTCACCGATGTGGACCGCACCTTCCCGATGTGGGTGCTCGCCGCCCTCTTCGCCGCGGCGGTCGTCGTGGTCGGGCGGCTGCGCGGGCTCCTGGCACTGGTCGCGCTGGTCGTGAGCTTCCTGGTCCTGACGCTGTTCATCCTCCCCGCCATCCTCCAGGGCGCGAATCCCCTGGTGGTCGCCATCGTCGGAGGCAGCGCGATCATGCTGGTCGCCCTCTACCTGTGCCACGGGCTGACGGCGCGTACGTCCGTCGCCGTACTGGGCACACTGGTCTCGCTGCTGCTGATCGGCCTGCTCGGCTCCCTCTTCATCGACTGGGCCCTGCTGTCCGGCAACACCGACGACCAGACCGGGCTGGTGCACGGCCTCTACCCCGACATCGAGATCCGCGGGCTGCTGCTGGCGGGCATCATCATCGGGTCGTTGGGCGTGCTCGACGATGTGACGGTCACTCAGACCGCCGCGGTATGGGAGCTGAAGGAGGCCGACCCGTCGGCAGGCCGGCGCAAGCTCTACACGTCGGCGATGCGCATCGGCCGCGATCACATCGCATCCGTCGTCAACACGCTCGTACTCGCTTACGCGGGCGCGGCACTGCCACTGCTGTTGCTGTTCACGATCGCACAGAGCAGTGTCGGTACGGTCGCCACCAGCGAGGTGGTCGCCGAGGAGGTCGTCCGCACGCTCGTGGGCAGCATCGGCCTGGTCGCGTCCGTACCGCTCACCACTCTGCTGGCCGCACTGGTGGTCTCGGCGGACCGGGAGACGGGCCTGGCGGCGGGCCGGGGCGCCCGCCGAGGTCCGGGGCGGGGTACGAGGCCGAGCACGGGGCGAAGCACAGGACGGCGCGCGGGCCGGGGTGCCGGCCGGGGCGCGGGCAGCGGCAGGCGGCGTCGCGCGCGCTGAAGCGGCGATCGGATGCGAGTTCCGCCCTGCGCCCGGAGGTCGGGCGTGAGCCCTGCCCTGAACCGGCCGGGCGCGCGGCCCGGGCCGGCCGTTCCGGCAGCGGTCCGGCAGCGGCCGCCCGCTCACCCCGCCTTCTGCGCCTCCGAAAGAATGCGGTCCAGTGTCGAGTCGAGCGTGTCGCACACCTCTTCCTCCCCGATCGGTACGAGTCGGTCCGTACGGTCGAGGAAGGCCACCAGTGGCGGGGCGCCGGCCCGGAACAGCGCCCGTTCGTCGGCCACCTGAAGGCTGATGAAGACATCGCTGAGGTGCTCGGAGGAGGACGGCTCGATGCGCACGTCGCCCTCACCGGACGGCTTGCTCAACCCGTCCAGCAGCAGCTCCCGACTGAAGGCCCAGGTCACGGGCGTGTCGCCGGGAAGGTCGAAGGTGAAGCTGACCGCATAGGGGTCCGCGCGGTCGAAGTACAGCTCCACCGGGATACGGAAGGCGAGCTCCTCGGACACGAGGAAGCTCATGATCACTTCTGCCTGAACTGTGTCGGTCATCAACCTCTGCCCCGTACTTGGTCGGAGATGGCCAGGAATCGTCCCTCTTGGCCCCATTGACGCCATCGTCTGTCACGTGCGAACGGATCACAAGGAGTGATATTTCAGATACTGATAGAGAAAGCGAGAGTGGTCACCGTCGCCTCCGCCATTCTGCGTAGTCGTTCGGTAACGCAGTGTAGGCGCTGAGCGTCGCTCGCGGGAAGAGAAATCGCCACGGCCGCGGCCGCCGAACCCACCTGGATCGGAAGCGCCGAGCATACTGTGCCCAGGGCATATTCCTGCTGTTCGTAGGCGACTTGGGCGCGGCGCACCGTGTCCAGGCGGTGCAGCAGGTCGTCCTCGCTCCGCACCGAGTAGGGCGTGAGCGGCTGCACCGGATACCGGGCCAGGTGGTCCTTCCTGGACTGTTCGTCGAGTTGTGCGAGCAAACACTGCCCGATCGCATGTGCGTGCGCGGTGGTACGGAAGTCCACCCACTCCTCCACCGGCGGTCGTTGCGGGTCCTCGGTGACGGCCACCACCTCCACCTCCCCCGCGCGGTAGACCGCGAAGTAGACCGCGGCGCCGATCCGTTTGCCGACGGCGGCCAGCGCGTCACCCAGCTCGGCACGGCGGCACCGTTCGGCGCCCGCCTTCCCGATGGAGCCGGCGGCCTCTCCGTAGACGAACACTCCGTTCTCGCGCCGCAGGTAGCCCTCGTGCGTCAGGGTTCGCAGCAGGTGGTACGTCGTCGGAAGCGGCAACCCCGCCTCCCTGGCCAGCTGTTTGGCGGGCGCGCCGGCGGAGTGCGCGCCCACCGCCTCCAACAGGCGCAGCGCCCGCTGCACCGAGCCGATCAACGTGGGGTGCGAAACGGATTCACCGTTCACCATTGCCAACGCCAACCCCCTGGTCGGGTAGCCGGGGCGGCACGGCCCCGGTGGCGGGAGCCGCTCCCGCTCCGCCCGCGTCTCCCCGGGGCCCTCGTCGACGCCCGGACCGGCCCTGCCTCACTCGCTATTTTCCGGAACGTCACCATCCGGAAGACGCCTGCGAACCGCACTCTAACTTGGCCGCTCCGGGCGGCAGAGGGATTTGGCGGGGGGATGGTCGAGGGGATCGGCCATGGATCGGGCATGGATCGGGCATAGGGATCGGCCGGGGACGAGGCGAGGGGCCGTCGGCGCAACAGCGCGCGCCACCCGACCAAAAGAGAAAGCCCCGCTCCCTTGCGGGGCGGGGCGGGGCGGGCGGGCCGCGATGAGCGGAGTGGTGCCAACCGTTCGCGATCAGCAGGAAAGGGCACGACCAGCAGGTCGGGCCCGATTCCCGGTGTACCGATCACTCACCAGTCGCTCCGCGACGAGGAGGACGAGGAGCCCTTGAGCCTGCGTGCCAGGTAGACGACACCGGCGATCAACGCCACCGCTATCAGCACCTTGAAGAGCAGGCCGATCAGGAAGCCGACCGCGCTGGCGATCAGGCTGCCGAACACCACCAGGAGGACGACGGGCACCGCGACCCACGTCACCCACCACGGAAGTCCTGCGAACGTCCCCTTGCCGGCCATTGCTCTGCCCTGCTTTCTGCGTCTACTTCGCGTTTGTTGTCGTCTGTCTACGCGGCCCGCTGCCCTGTTCTCCCTGCACCACCGATGCTAGGGCGGCGCGGAACGGAACGGGGGCCGTGCGGCCCCGGCCCTCCCCTGAACCGTCCCCTACGGGACGAGGGGTGCGCGCCTCAGCTTTCGGGCGGAGAGAAGACCACCATGACCCGCAGGTCCTCGCTGATGTGGTGGAACTTGTGCGGCACCCCGGCGGGGACGTACACCACGCTGCCGCGCGCCACCGAGGTCGTCTCCATACCGACGGTGATCGCCGCCCGGCCGCTCACGACCAGGTAGACCTCGTCCTGTTGGTGCGGGAGCTGCGGGTCGGTGCTGCCCGCGTCGAGGGCGTAGAGCCCGACCGACATGTTCCGTTCCCGCAGGAACTGCAGATACGCGCCGTCGTTGGCGGCCCGCTCCGCCTCCAGTTCGTCGAGCCTGAAAGCCTTCATGCCGTTGGTGCCCCTCGGAGAGTCCGTATCGTCTGCGACGATCTCACCATGAAGATTTTCGTGGTCAAGACGATCGCCAATGCCGCGGCGCTTGCCGTGGCCATCTGGCTGCTGAAGGACATCACACTGACCGGTGAGAGCACCGGGCGCAAGACACTGACGCTGCTGCTGGTGGCGTTGATCTTCGGCGTGGTGAACTTCGTCGTCAAACCCGTGGTCAAGCTGCTGTCCTTGCCGCTCTTCATTCTCACTCTCGGCCTCATCACGCTCGTGATCAACGCGTTGATGCTGCTGCTCACCTCGTGGCTGGCGGAGAAGTTCGACCTCGCCTTCCACGTCCAGAACTTCTGGACCGCCGTACTGGGCGGCGTGATCATCTCGATCGTCTCCTGGGCGATGCACATGGTGCTGCCCGACGACAGGGACTGATCCGTGCGCGCTCCGGCCTCGCGTCCGGCGCGTCCACGGGCCGCCGCCCCGTACCGCGTCTGTTTCGTCTGCACCGGCAACATCTGCCGCTCACCGATGGCCGAGGCCGTCTTCCGGGCCCGCGTCGAGGAGGACGGTCTCGACGGGCTGGTCGTCGTCGACAGCGCCGGTACGGGCGGCTGGCACGAGGGCGACGGGGCCGACCCCCGGACCGTCGCCGTCCTCCGTGCCGCCGGCTACGAGGAGGACCACGTCGCCCGGCGGTTCCGGGCCGCGTGGTTCGCGACGCTCGACCTGGTGATCGCGCTGGACGAAGGTCATCTGCGCGCGCTGCGGCGGCTGGCGCCCACGGCACAGGACGCGGCCAAGGTACGGCTGCTGCGCTCGTACGACCCCGCGGTGTCGCCCGATGGCGCCGTACACCCGGCCGGAACGGTGTCCTCCGGTGAGGCTCCTACGGGAGCGCGCTCCCACGATCTGGACGTTCCCGACCCGTATTACGGCGGTATGGCAGGGTTCGAGGAGTGCCTGGAGATGACCGAGGCCGCCAGTGGCGGCCTGCTGGCGGCGGTACGGGCCACCCTCGAAGGGGAGGGGGCTCCGGCCGGAGGGCAGTCCGTCGATGAGGATCGGTCGCCCACTGAGCTGCTTCGGTCGCCCACTGATCGAGTTCGGCCTTCTACCGAGCAGATTCGGTCGTCTACTGGGCAGGTCCGGTCGTCTGCTGGGGAGCCGTCTGTCGCGTAGCGGCCCCGGCTCCGGCCCGGCCCCGGCCCCTTCACAGAGGAGAACCCCGCATGACAGGTGACAGCACACGGGCCGTACGGGCCGGGCTCCCGGTGCCCGAGGCGTACGAGCCGTCCCTGCCCGGCCCGGTCTTCGCCGCGCACTACCACCTGCCCGGCGACGCCACCGGCCCGTATACGTACGGCCGCGAGTCCAACCCCACCTGGACCCGGCTGGAATCGGCCATCGGCGGCCTGGAGTCCCCGGACGAGCCCGCGCAGACCGTGACCTTCGCCTCCGGGATGGCTGCCATCTCGGCCGTCCTCTTCTCCTGCCTGCGCAGCGGCGACGCGGTCGTCCTCCCGAACGACGGCTACCAGTTGCTGCCCGCCGTCCGCGAGCGCCTGGAGAGCTACGGCATCGAGGTGCGTACGGCTCCCACCCCCGGTGACGCGCAGCTCGACGCGCTCGACGGGGCCCGGCTGCTGTGGATCGAGACACCGTCCAACCCCGGCCTGGACGTCTGCGACATCCGGCGGCTGGCGGAGGCCGCACACGCCCGCGGCGCCCTGGTCGCCGTCGACAACACCCTGGCCACGCCGCTCGGCCAGCGCCCCCTGGACCTCGGCGCCGACTTCTCCGTAGCCAGCGGCACCAAGGCGCTGACCGGCCACGGCGACGTACTCCTCGGATACGCCGCGACCCGCGACGCGGCCCTCGCCGACTCCGTACGGATGTGGCGCAAAACCGTCGGCGCGATTCCCGGCCCGATGGAGGCGTGGCTCGCCCACCGGTCGCTCGCCACGCTCGCCCTGCGCGTGCGCCAGCAGTCCGCCGGGGCGCTCGCGCTCGCGGCGGCACTGCGGGAGCGGCCCGAGGTGACGGGCCTACGGCACCCCGGGCTGCCGTCCGACCCCGCGCACGAGATCGCCGTACGGCAGATGCGCGAAGGCCGTTTCGGCAACGTGGTGTCCTTCACGCTGCCCGACCGCGCCCACGCGGAACGCTTCCTGGCGGCGCTGACGCTGGTGGACGACGCCACCAGCTTCGGCAGTGTGCGGTCGACCGCCGAGCGGCGCGGACGGTGGGGCGGCGACGCGGTGCCGGAAGGTTTCATCCGCTTCTCGGTCGGGGTCGAGGAGCCGGCGGACCTGATCGCGGACGTGACGGCAGCACTGGATACGGCGTGCGAACGGCCGTCGTAGCGGGAGCAGGCGGCTGAGGGGACGGCTGAGGCGGCAGCCGGCGCCACCGGTCCGTACCAACGCCGCTACGCAAAGCGGGCTGGCAGGGTATCCCCCTCGGCACCCTGCCAGCCCCGGTTCGCATCATTTCGAACCGCGCAGACAAGGCTAGTTGACCCAGCGTCAGTGTCCAATCACGCTGGCGACACAGCCCTATCGACAAATTTATCGTTGGCCGGTCGACGACTCGGCGGAAGTGGAGGGGAGGTACGGATGGACCTCGCTTTATTACGCACGTTCGTCACGGTGCACCGAGCGGGTTCCTTCACCCGCGCCGCCGCTCTGCTGGGCCTCTCCCAGCCCGCCGTGACCGGACAGATACGCAGCCTGGAGCGGCAGTTGGGGCGCCCGCTCTTCCTCCGCAAGGCCCGCGGCGTGACCCCCACCACCGTCGGCGACGAGCTCGCCCACAAGGTGGCCCCCCACTTGGACGCGCTCACCGAGATCACCGAAGCCGGACTCGACGATGACTCCGCCGTCCGCACCCTGCACCTCGCCGGCCCCCGGAGTTCACCTCCCAGCGCGCGTTACCGGCCTTGGCGCCGCTCATAGACCAGGGCCTCTGCGTACGGACCGCCTTCGGCCCCGCGGACGAGCTGCTGTCCGGCCTGGCCGACGGCCACCACGACCTCGCGATCACGACCACCAGGCCACGAGGAGCCCTGCTCACCGCCACGCCGCTGTGCGACGAGGAGCACGTCCTGATAGCCGCCCCCGGTGGGCGGACCGGCTCGGCGGCCCCGCGGTCGTCCAGGCGAAGGGCGTGCACGCCCTCGCCCCCGTACCGCTCGTCGAGGTCCATGAAAGCCTCCCGCTGATCTCCCGGTACTGGTCAGCGGTCTTCGAGACGCCACCCGCGGCCTCCGCGGCCGTCATCGCCTCCGACTTACGGGCGGTACTGGCGTGCGTCATGGCGGGCGCCGGCCTGGCGGTGCTGCCGCGCTACCTGTGCACGCAGGCGCTGGCCAGCGGCGAGGCGGTCGCCCTGCTCGACCCTCCGGTACCGCCGCTGCGTACGTACTTCCTGGTGACCCGGGCCGGAACGCTGGCGCTGCCGCACATCGCCCGGACTCATGAATGGCTGCTCCGGGCTGCTGCGGACTGGTGAGGCGGGGAATCGTTCGGGCGGGGGGCCGGGAGGCGGGGAGGCATGTCCGCGTCACCCCCTCGCGGCGAGCCTCGGCGGACTGGTGGGACGGTGGTTTCACGGAGCCCCGGCTGCGGCATCTGTCCCGTATGACCGTACGGCCAGTCGTCAAACGCACCGCCCGCGCGATCCTGCTCGACGGTGCCGACATCGTTCTGATCAAGCGCACCAAGCCCGGCCGGGCCCCGTACTGGATCACTCCCGGCGGCGGGGTCGAGCCGGAGGACGCCACGGTCGTGGACGCCCTGCACCGCGAACTCCACGAGGAGCTGGGCGCCAAGATCTCCGACGTCGTCCCGGTCTTCGTCGACACCGTCGAGCACATCAGCGAGGGCGGGGTGGACGGGGTGAAGGTGCAGCACTTCTTCGTCTGCCACCTGGAGTCGATGGATCTCTCGCTGCGGCACGGGCCGGAGGTGGAGGAACCCTGCGGTCAGTACGAGATCGTGCGGGTGCCGTTCACCCGGGTGGGCATCGCCTCGGCCGAGGTCGTGCCGCTGTCCCTGCGCCACTACCTCGACGGCAACATCGAGGGCGTACGGGCGATGCACGCACCTGACCTCGGGTGACGTGAAGCGGCCAGCATCGGCGTACGGCGCGACCCGATCGCCCCGCGCGCTCTTCGCCGCCCTCCTGCCCTCACCCGGGTCCTACCCGAACCAGCCCCGGAAACCGTCTCCTTCGACGGCAGCGGGTGCCCGCAACCGGGCGCGAGCGAGCACCTGCTCGACCTCGCGCTCTACCTGATCTCGGACTTCCTGGGTCTCTTGGGTCGCTTGGGGCTCCCGGGCCTCTTGAGCCACCCGGGTCCTCTGGGGTTCTTGGGCCCCCTGGGTCCCCGCAGCTCTCGGGGCCTCCCGTACCACCCGGGTTCCCCGGATGCCCGGTGTCGGCGGGTGGCTCTCCCGACGGGTGTCGGCTTCCGCGCACAGCACAGGGGACGGGCGGGAGGTTCCGGCTTCCGGGCGGGGCCCGGTTCCCGGGCGCGGGACGGGCTCCAGACGGTGTCGGGACACAGCATCCGGTTCCCGGCGGCCACCGGCCTCCTCGCGAGAGGCGACGTCCGGGCGAGAGACGACGTCCGGGCGAGAGACGGCGTCCGCGTGGGCGGTGCTGTCCGCGTGAGAGGCGGGGCCCGGGCAAGAGGTGCTGTCCGCGTGAGAGGCGCCGTCTCCCTCCTCCCGGCGGGCAGCCGCCTCCGCCGCCGCGCCGAAGAAGTCTCCGCCCTTGCGCTTGGCGTCGTCCGTGCCCCAGGCGCGCGAGCCGCTCGCCTGCCGGGGCACCTTTTGCAGGTGCGGGATGTGCTTGGCGCAGTGGATATACGTTTCCTCAACCGCGACCTCCACCCACAACTGGGCCCGTCGGCCGGGCACCGGGTCGGTGGGCAGGTACGGGTGCCGCGCCCGCATCTCGTCGTCCATGACCACCCGTGCCCGCCCGTTGACATGCAGCCCGATGCGGTCGCGCGTGAAGTCGATCATCAGGATGCCGAGATGCGGGTTCTCGGACAGATTTCCGACGGATGCCATGACGCCGTTCCCGCGGTATTCCGGGTACGCGAGCGTCCGCTCGTCCAGTACCTGGAGGAACCCGGGCGGCCCGGCCCGGAACGTTGAGTCGCACTCGCCGTGCCGGTCGGCCGTGGCCAGGAAGAACATCTCCTGCCGACCCACGAACTCCCGCATCCGGTCGTTGAGATGGTCGAGCACCTGGTCGTCGTAGAACCGGTCGGCGCGTTCGGTCGTACCCAGCCGCTGCTGCACCAAGTGCTCGCCGTCACTGCCCGGATGCGCCTCCCGCACGCCCGTCCCGGGCCGGCCGCCCGGGCTCTCACCCGGCCTCACCAGGCCGTACGCGTCTGGAGCCCCGGCCGCGCCGAGTTCGCCGTAAGCCGTCAAACCGTTCCCACCCTGTGCTACCAAGCCGTGATCACCATGTGTCGTCAATGCTCAATCTCCCGCCGCGACCAGCTCTTCCACGGAGTCGTGCCGTATGCGGTCGGAGGGAATGCCGACCCCCACCAATGCGTCCACGCCGTTGCGTATCATTCCGGGCGGCCCGGACAAGTAGGCCTCATATTCCCTCCAGGGTCCGTACTGACGCACCGCGTCGGGGAGTTGGCCGCTGATGCTGCTGGCCGGCCCGACGGGGCGGCCGGTGGCCACGACCGTGCGTACGGACAGCCAGGGGTGGCTCTGTTCCAGCCGCAGCATGGTGTCGAGGTCGTACAGGTCGTGGCTGCTGCGAGCGCCGTAGAAGACCTCCATCGGGCGCCGGTGGCCACGCTCGGCGACGTCCTCGACCAGGGCCTTGATCGGGGCGATGCCCGTACCGCCGCCCAGGCACAACAGCCCGTTGTCAGTGGTGTGGTCTACGGTCATGGAACCGGATGGGGAACCGAGCCGGACGACATCGCCGGGGCGGGCGCGATGGACCATGGCGTTGGACACCCAGCCGGCCGGTACGGCTTTCACGTGGAAGGAGAGCAGGCCGTCGGAGCGGGGCGCCGCGGCGAAGGAGTAGTGCCGCCAAATGCGCGGCCACCAGGGGGTTTCCACACTGGCGTACTGACCGGCCAGAAAGGGGTAGGGCTGGTCGGGCCGGACGGTGACGACAGCGATGTCGGGCGTACGCAGCTCGTGCGAAACGACCTCGGCCTGCCACCAGGCGGGGGCCACCGCCTCGTCCTCGGCGGCAGCGTCGATCATGATCTGCGAAATGGTGGTGTACGCCCGCACCCACGCAGCTTCGGCCTCCGGGTTCCAGGTGCCGGGGGCGTACCGGGCGAGGGCGTTCAGCAGGCATTCGCCGACGGCCGGGTAGTGCTCGGGCAGCGTGCCGTACTTACGGTGCCCGCGCCCGAGGTGTGAGAGGTATGCGGTGATGTAGGCCGTGTCGTCGACGTTCTTGACGGAGGTGAGCAACGCCTTGAACAGCCGGTCGCGTTGGGCGTCCATCGCAGCCGGAAAGAGCGCGCGCAGGTCGGGGTGGCGCACGAAGAGCAACGCGTAGAAGTACGAGGTGACCTTGTCCGCCACGGGCTCGATCTCGTCCAGAGTCCGCCGGATGAGCATCGCGTCGCCGGAGTCGGCAGCGGCCGGACGAGCGCCGGTGGACGCGACACCGACTGGGCCTGCCGTAGAGGCAGCCCCACGCGCGGGGACGAAAGCCTCATTCGCACGCCCGGAAGAACCGGCCCCAACCCCGCCCCCAGGCCCGTGCCCGGCCGAAGCCCCACCCCGTACACCCTCGTGCGCCGCACCCCCTGCGCCGCGCTCTTCAGGTGCCCGCTCGCGCTCCGCCGCCGTACCCACCGGCCTTATCGAACTGACCGGCCGACCGGGGGCTCGCTCCTGGCCGTAACCGTCATCCGGTACGGCGTGCCTACCCTGGCTGGGGCTGGGGCTGGGGCTGGGGCTGGGGCTGGGGCTGGGGCTGGGGCTGGGGCTGGGGCTGGGGCTGGGGCTGGGGCTGGGGCTGGGGCTGGGGCTGGGGCTGGGGCTGGGGCTGGGGCTGGGGCTGGGGCTGGGGCTGGGGCTGGGGCTGTCATGAGCGTGCCTGCTCTGGCTGTGGGTGTCATCGGCGCGACTGTCCTGGGGGCGACCGTAACCGTTCTCTGCGGCGTGCTTTCCCCGTTGCTCGTGATCGTGCTCGCCCTCGTGCCGACCGTCCGCCGGCCCCTGATGATCTTCGGAGGACTTCTTCGACGGAGTGAACCATCCCCAATCGCCACTGCTGCCGCCAGAAGAGCCGTTATCGGCTGTCGTGGTGGTCGGAGCGTCCATGGTCTGCCTCGCCTCGAACGTCTTTCGATCGTCTTCGCACTTCCGCAGTTCGGAATGTGCCCGCAATTCCTTGCACCGCTTCGGAATACCTAATCGATCAGAGCTGTCCCGGCAACACCCTCCATAGCGGACACGGTTCGCGTTCGTCCGGCACCGCGCGGACTCCTTCTCCGCAGCGTGCCACCCGGCCCCGGCGCACCGGACAAACAACGGGAAGTCCGGGCGCGGCGGACCGCTCTGCCCCTAAGCTGGCAGGCTTCATGTACCGCCCCGCCGCACGGTCACAAGCCGCCGGAAGCGGTCTCCCCGCTCAACCGGACTAGACCGTACCCGCAGCACTTGAATCCACAACCCCTGTACCGGAGCCACTTACTCCGGGCCCGTCGATTTCCGCGTTCCGCCCCATGGAACACGATTCACCGGGCCGTCAAGGAGTACCGATCGCCCGCAGGCAGCCGGGAATTATCCGTCGGCCCGCACGAGTTCGTACGCCTCGCGCAGGTCACGGCCGTCGTACGCGTATGAGGCCAGGTCGCTGACATGGTGGTCCGCATTCACCGCCACGGAAGCGGGAACGGCCGCGAACAGGGCGGTGTCGGACATGGAATCGCCATACGCCACACAGTCGGACCGGCGCAGACCGAACTTGGCGCACAGGTCATCCATAATGCTCACCTTTGCAGACGCGGAAAGTATCCCGTCCGGTTCCACCGGTTCGCGAAAAGGCAGCGCGGGCCAGCGTGAGCCATGTGCGGCATCCGCTCCCCAGACCGTCAGCCGCTCGACGAAGAACCCCGGTGACAAGGAGATCACCGCGCACCGCTCACCCCGCGCCCGAATGTCGGCCCACACCTCTCGGATGCCGGCGAGCCACGGCGCGCCCTCGAAAGCCGCCGTCACCAGTTCATCGGTCAGCTCACCCCACAGCTCGCACGCCAGCTCCGCGAAGCGCAGCGGCGTGAGTTCGCCGAGGATGAACGCCCGCTCCAGCTCGGCGATCTCCCGGTCCAGTCCGAGTTGCCGGGATATCTCGACGGCGGCCGCCGATCCGTAGAGCAGCGTGCCGTCCATGTCGAACAGATGCAGTCTCCCCATACCTGCGAGCGTAGACGTGGGGAAGCCGTGGCGTCCCGTGCGTAACACCGGTCCCTCAGCTCCCTCGGAGCCCCAGGCGCAGACGCTCACCGACCACTCCCGTGGCGCCCCCTCTACTCAACCGCGCGTACGACTGGATACTCCCGCCGTCAGATGCCGCGTTGCCCGCCGGGCGCGATCGTGGATCTCATGAAGCAGCTCAGCCGGCCTGTGCGCCGCGCCGTCCTCGTCGTCCATGTCGCGGTTTCCGTCGGCTGGTTCGGGCTCTCACTCGGCCTGCTCACGCTGAGCGTCACCGGGTACACCTCGGGATCACTGGAGACCACCGTGGCCGCCTACCGCGCCATGAAGATCTTCAGCGACTGGCTGCTCCTCCCCGTGGCACTGTCGGCGCTGGTCAGCGGGCTGGTGCTGTCCTTCGGTACGCCCTGGGGGCTGGCCCGCCACCGCTGGGTGATCGTCAAGTTCTGGTTGACCTTGGCGACCGTACTGCTGACGGCCTTCTCCCTGCGCCCGGGCATCGACCGGCTGGCGGCCGACGCCGTGGCCGGCACGCCGGACACCGGGCTGAGCATGGTGTCCGCGCCCTCCGTCGCGACGGCCACGTACCTCTTCATCACCGCCATCTCCATGCTCAAGCCCTGGGGCCTCACCCGACGCGGCGGCCGACTGCGCAACGCGCAGTCGGCCGAGGTCCGCGAACGGGCACGTAAGCGCCCGAGTGGTGTCGTCAGTTGAGGCCCGCCGCCTCGATGGCGGTACGGGCGATGCGATCGTCCTGCTCCGGCGCCCCGCCGCCGACGCCGATCGCGCCGATCAGGCGGCCGTCCCGATGGACCGGCACGCCACCGGCGATGAACAGCAGCGGGCGGTCGAGCGCGGTGGGCAGCGTGTGAAAGAGGCCGTCGGGCCGTACGGCGTCGACGAGGCCGGCGGTCGGCGCGTCCAGCTGCAACGCGGTGTACGCCTTGCGGGTGCTGGTCTCGCCCGAGATCAGCACAGCGGTGTCGTCGCGCCGGAAGCCGAGCAGGTGACCGCCCGCGTCCAGGACGCTGACACTGCCCTTGACCCCAAGGTCGGCGGCGGCGGCGCGGGCGGCTTGCACCAGGGCGTCCGCGTCGCGGGTGGTGAGCGGGCGGACGGAGGGGGTGGTGCTCATGAGGGGGCTCCTGTGCGTGCGGGTGTGTGCGGGTACGTACGGGTGTGCGTGGGTTGTGCGGGTGCCTATGGGCGGGTAGCAGGCGTGCTCGGGTGGGGCTTGGGGCGCACGGACGGGTGGGCCGGCCGGGTGCGCTCGTCTGTGAACGGGGGATGAGTCGGGGCCTGGGTAGGGCCTCCGCTCTGAGGCGGGGCTCGGCTCCGGTACGGGACTCGGTCCGACCAATGGGCTACAGAACCGGCCCAAGGAATCCGGCCGCCTAGCCGCGTACGATCACCGCCGCCTCTCCCCCAGCGCTGCCGACCGCTACCTCGGGCCTGGCCCCGGCTCCCGAAACGACAACCTGACCGCTGCGCTCGTCCGCGTCACTGCGCTCGTCCGCGCCGCTCCGCGCTCCGCGACCGTCCCCCAGGCCGCCGCCCCGCCGCTCCAGCACTCCCGCGAGGACCGCGACGCCCAGTGCCAGGACGGTCATCCCCACTCCGACCCAGTTCGGCGCGGTCAGCCCGAGCCCCGCCGCGATGACGATCCCGCCGAGCCAGGAGGCGAGCGCGTTGCCGAAGTTGAAGGCCGCGATGTTGCCGACCGAGGCGAGGGTGGGGGCGGTCACCGCCTGATCCATGATCCGCTTCTGCAGCGGTGGCACGGTCGCGAAACCGAAGGCGCCGATGAGGGCGATGGTGACGGTCGCGGCGGCTTTGTCGTGGGCGGCGAAGCTGAACGCGGCCAGCGAGAGCGCGAGCCCGGCCAGCGACACGTACAGCATCGGCATCATGTGGCGGTCGGTGAACCGTCCCGAGACGAGGTTGCCGCCGACCATTCCCAGGCCGAAGACAGCCGTGAGCCAGACGACGGACGACGGTGCAAAACCGGCGACCTCGGTCATCATCGAGGCGAGGTAGGTGACGGCCGCGAAGACACCGCCGAAGCCGAGGACGGTCATCAGCATCGCCAGCCCGACCTGGGGGTTGCGGAAGACGGCGATCTCCTGGCCCATCGGGGCGGCCGCCTTCACGGCCTGCGCCGGGACCAGCCTGGCGACGCCGAGGAAGCCGAGTACGCCCAGGACCGCGATGGCGACGAAGGTGGCGCGCCAGTTGATCTGCTGGGCGAGCAGGGTGCCGAACGGTACGCCCACGACGTTGGCGACGGTCAGTCCGGCGAACATCATCGAGATGGCGCCGGCCCGCTTGTGCGGCGCGACGAGATCGGCGGCCACCAGCGACCCGATGCCGAAGAACGCGCCGTGCGCAAAGGACGAAACGATCCGCCCGGCCAGCATGACCGCGAACACGGGCGCCACGGCAGTGAGCAGGTTGCCCACCACGAACAGCCCCATCAGCAACATCAGCATCTGCTTACGGGTCATCCGGGTGCCGAGGGCGGTCGTCAGCGGAGCTCCGACGACGACGCCGAGCGCGTACAGAGTGGTCGCGTATCCGGCCGTCGGGATGGAGACGCCGAAACCCGCGGCCACGTCGGGCAGCAGCCCCATCACCGCGAACTCGGTCATCCCGATCCCGAAGGCGCCGATGGTGAGCGCCAGGAGAGCGAGCGGCATGACGGATCCCTTCGAACGATTGCATGCAGCTTTAACAAGCGCCGACAATAATTGTAGACGCTGGCTACTTGCAAGCGCGGGCTATTTCGCTGGTGTCCTATCCTGGGTCGTACGACCTGTAAGGAGGTCCTCGATGACGCAGCAGACCCGGCGGGCGGCGCGGCAGAGCCCGCGGTGGACGGGACAGGACGGGCAGCACGGCCGCCAGGAACCTTCGGTGGACGAGGGCATGGACTCGCCGTTGGGTCCGGCTCCGACTTCGACCACGAGCACGCCGACGGACACGTCACCGGGCAGGCATGCCGGCGCGGCCGCACCCAAGAACGCGGCTGCGAATGACAGCTCGACCACGTCCGTCCCCCCGGCCGCAGACATGGACGCGCCCGGCCAGGGCTGCCCGACCGGTTCCGGCTCCGCACCGGCCCTCGCCCAGGGCTGGTGCGCCCTCTCCGCCCTGCACGGCCGCATCGAGTCGCACATCGAGCGCGCGTTGCAGGCTCGCCACGACCTGAGCGTCCGGGAGTTCTCCGTACTGAACGTGCTCAACGAGCAGCACGACGGCCCGGGCGGCCACCTGCGGATGCACCAGGTCGCGGACTCGGTCGTGCTCAGCCAGAGCGCCACCACCCGCCTGGTCACCCGCCTCGAAGAGCGCCACCTGCTCTCCCGGTACCTGTGCCCCGACGACCGGCGCGGCATCTACACCAACGTCACCGACGAAGGACGTCAGCTGCTCGAAGAGGCCCGTCCGACGCACGACGCGGCGCTGCGCGAAGCACTCCAGGACGCCGCGAAACGCCCCGAGCTGGCCCCCCTGGTGACCGCGGTGGAAACCCTCGCCACACCTGCCTGAGCAGGGGTGCGTAGGGTCCCGCTCATGAGCGACATCGAGATCCGCCCAGCGACCGAGGACGACCTTCCGGCCATCGTCGCCATGCTGGCCGACGACGCGCTGGGCGCCACCCGCGAGAGTCCGGACGACCTGACCCCGTACCGCGCGGCGTACGAGCTGCTGGCCGCTGACCCCAACCAGCACCTGGTCGTCGCCGTACGCGGCGACCGACCGGTGGGGACGCTCCAACTCACGGTGATACCCGGGCTTTCACGACGCGGCAGCAGCCGTTCGACCATCGAGGCGGTACGCGTCCACGCGGACGAGCGGGGCAGCGGCCTGGGCACCCGGCTGATCCAGTGGGCGGTCGCCGAATCCCGCGCCCTCGGCTGCCAGCTGGTCCAGCTCACCTCCGACGCGACGCGCGTCGACGCCCACCGCTTCTACGAACACCTCGGCTTCGAGGCCTCCCACCTGGGCTTCAAGCTCCAGCTCTGACCTCGCGCCGCCCTGCCACGACGCGCATTCTCCGCCGTTCCGTCGCGATTCCGCCTGGCTCGGTCCCGTCCCGGGGCGCCCGCGTCACCGCCGTACCGGGTGCCCCCTCAGCCGCGGGGCCGGCTCCCTTCGCGAGTACGCACCGGCGTCCGCACCCTGGCCCGGTGCGCCTTCTGCCGACAGGCTCCGCCACAGAACCGCGCCGGCCGGCCTGTACGCGCGGGAGGAACCGGGTCCCCACACACCTCGCACGGAGTTTCGTTACGGTTCTGCACCTGGCGGGGCAGTTTCGTCACGCTCTTCCCCGCCCGCAGTCCGTCGCACATCAAGGTCGTCATCCGCCCCTGCGGTGCCCCCGACGTGACCTGTCGGCGCTCCATCGAAAGGCACCCGACCAGCAGCGCCAAGACGTCTTCCAGACCGACGTCCTTCCGTACGCCGCCCGCCTCTTGGGCCCGTACGAGCAAGACTCCCAGGGCCTCGGTGAAGTCCCGCTCGGCATGCGGCGAAGGCTGGTAACCACCCTCGCCGGCCGCCTCCAGCGCGTCACACAGCGCCTTGTTGCGGGACGCCACCCGGATCACCGACGCGATGAACCGAAAAAAGACGGCTACGGGCTCCGTGGCGTCCGCCAAGTCCCGTGCCGTGTCCGCGAAAAGCCGCGCCCTGTCGGCGACTGACGCCCTGAACAGCGCGTCCTTGGAGGGGAAATGACGGTAGACGGTTCCGGCACCGACACCGGCACGCCGCGCGATCTCACCCAGCGGTACGCCCAAGCCCTGCTCCTCAAAAGCAGTTCGGGCTGCCCGCAACACCAGTTCCCTGTTGCGCCGCGCGTCCGCCCGCGCAGGGGCAGACGCTCCATCCGCCGCCATCCACCCTCCTGAGAACCGTCGCCTCCCGAGTCGAGCGTTCCTCACGCTCAACCGGGCCCCTCGTTCCGATTCTACGGGGGCCTGAAACCAAGATCATCACCCGACTCGCCGTACTGGCCTCCAGCGCAGAGGAACGGGGGAGAGGCCGGGAAGGGACCAAGACCGGGGCCGAGGCCGGGGCCGAGGCCGGGCAAGAGCCGAGACCGAGGCCGGGCAAGAGCCGAGACCGAGACTGGGACCGAGCAAGGGCCGAGACCGAGGCTGGGACGGCGCGGATCTTCACCGCCCAGCCTTACTTCGACACCCCCACCCCGCCACCGGAGCGCGCCCAAAAGGAGGAAGTCCCCTACGGCCGCACCGCCACGGAGGCGACACACGCAGCCAACACACGACCACTCGCTCAAGCCGTCACACTCGACGACCAACCAGGCGTCCGCAAAGGGACGTTGAAACCTCAGCGACGCCCCCGACCAACCAGTCCCCGCCTCCGGTTTCACGTGAAACAGCCACCCACCCAACAAAAATCTGGGGTGCCGTTTCACGTGAAACGGCACCCCAGATACCTCGCGTCAAATGCGCTGCGCGATAAGCGCTCGTTGCCTCAGCCGGCGACGACCTCATCCCATGCCGCACCCGCCGCCGCGGCCGCCCCGTCGCCGTCCACCGTGACGCCGAGCACCCGCAGGCCCGCCGCCAACGCCGCGAGAGACGCCAGCACCACGCCCCGCTCTGCCGCCTGCCCATAGTGATTCACCCGGATCATCTCCTTGGCCAGCGCTCCTGCCGCGGCCTGGACGGGCACGGCAACCGTGCCGTCCGCGGCATCCAGCGCGGCCGAGACGATCTCACGTGCATCCAGGTCCGCAGGCGCACGCAGGGTCGTGGCAACCGGGGCCGCGTCCTCGTCCCGCACCACGTACGGGGACAGCGCGCCGAGCGCCCGCACGCCTGCCCGTACCGCCGCCGCGGCCGCCCGATGACGCGTGATGACGGCATCGAGGCCCTCCGCATCGACACGGTCCACGGCCTGTTCCAGAGCGAGCATCTCCAGCTGCGCCGGCGCGTGCGGCAGCGCGGTACGTCCGCCGTCGATCCACCGCTCCTTCCAGTCCAGCAGCGAGAGGTAGGAGCGACGGGGAGCCTGCTCGTTGGCCGCGATGCGCTCCCAGGCCCGGGCGCTCACCGAGGCCGCCGAAACGCCTGCCGGACCTCCCAGCGCCTTCTGCCCGCCGATCACGCACAGGTCGACGCCCCACTCGTCGGTGAGCAGCGGCTCAGCTCCCACCGAGGCCACGGCGTCGAGCATGAGCAGCGCGCCGTGCTCCCGCACGACGGCACCGATCTCGGCGACCGGGTTGGTGTTGCCGGTCGCCGCCTCGGCGTGCACCAGGCTCACGAAGTCGATGGCGGGGTGCTCACGCAGCGCCTCCGCCACCTGCTCCGGACGCACGGCTCCCGTGAACGGCGCGCTGATCGTGACGACCTCGGCGCCACAGGACCGCAGCCAGCCGCCGAAGGTCTCACCGTATGGGCCGGTCACGATGTTGAGCGCCGTGGTGCCGGGGCCCGCGGCGGAGCGGATGCACGCCTCCAGCGGCAGCAGCGCCTCACCCTGCATGGCCACGACGTCGGCCCGGGTACGCATCAGCGCCGCGACCTTGTCCTCGATCCGCGCGAAGTGTCCGGCGGTGAGCGGCGGCAGATCGAGCAGATCCGGAACGTCGGAGGTCGTGTTCACGGCGGTCGCGTCAGTCACGGTGGCCTTCCAGCGGTAGCGGGCCGCGGTGCGGCGGCTCCTGATATGTGGCTCGACTGTACGTCCGGGGCCGTCACCCCTGCCGTACGGGCTCGGCTCCCGTCCCGCCGCCGTCAGCGGCCGCGCCAGCCCTCCTCGTCGACTCCGCCCGGCACCGGGCCCGCGGGCTCGTACGGGCCCCGTGTGAAGACGAAGGTGCCCACGTCCAGGTGGCTGACCGAGCCGTCCTCGGTACGGACGACGCGCAGCCGCTCACCGGTGAAGTAACCGTCCAGCCCGGTCCAGGTGCCGTCGGCCTCCGCACGGAACCGCGAAGCACGGCCCCCGGGCCCGACAGGAGCGAAATCTCCAGCGCCCGGGCCTCCCGCAACCGCAGGACGTACGGGTGGGCGCCCCAGTACCACGGCCCGGTGAGGGCCAGCAGGTCCTCGTCCAGCGGTCCGGCCATCGGGCTCCACGGCTCCGGGATACGCGGCTCCCGGTCCGCGACGATTCCGGCCAGGTCGGCGGCGATGGCGCTGATGGCCGGCCCCGACGTGCAGTTCGCCAGCACGACACCGGCGACGTCCTCGGAAACGTCGATCATCAGGGACGCCAGAAAGCCGGGCATGGACCCGCCATGGCCGAACAGCAGGCGCCCGTTCCACCGGAAGAGCTGAAGTCCGAGCCCGAAGCCTCCGTCCCACGCCGCGCCCTCGGGCGGTACGGCCGGGGCCCGCATCTCGGCCAGGGTGGCGGCGCCGAGCACCCGGTCGTCACCGCGGAGCAGGAACGCCGCCCAGCGCACCAGGTCCTCGGCCGTGGACCAGAGCTGTCCGGCCGGGCTCATCAGACCGGTGTCCTGAGCGGGCTCCGGCAGCAGTACGTCCGCCCACGGATGCGCCGCCCACCCGTCGGCACACGGAGCCTGCGGCTGGAGCGTCGTACGGCTCATGCCCAGCGGCTCCAGCACCTCCCGACGCAGCACCTCACCCCAGGCCTGCCCACCGCGCAGGCGCTCGATCAGGGAGCCCAGCAGGGCGTAACCCGGGTTGGAGTAGTGGAACCGCCGTCCGGCGGGCAGGCGCCGCGGATCGCCCTCGAAGAGGTCGCCGGGCTCCGGCCGCAGTGTTCCGGGCGTCCGTTCCCACCAGGGCCCACGGGATTCGGCCGCCAGCCCCGAGCTGTGCGAGAGGAGCTGGGCGACCGTCACGTCCGGAGCCGCGCTGCCCGGCACATGCTTGCCGAGCGGATCGTCCAGCGTGAGCAGGCCTTCGTCACGCAGCCGCAGCACCAGTACCGCGACGAATGTCTTGGTGATCGAGCCGATCCGGTACTGGACATCCACCCCGCCGGCCGTGCCATCGCCGCTACCGCTACGCCTGCCGCTGCCCGTGCCACCGCCACTGCGAGACGCGGCCCATGCCACCTTCCCACCCCGCATCACCGCGCCCGTCAGCGAAGGTGCACGCCCCTCGGCCTGGCCGACCGCCAGCCGTCGCAACAACGCCCGCCTCGTCTCGGGCAGCAACGCTGCGAACTGTTCCACCTCGTGCTCCCCCGCACCGTCCAGCTCCTCGCGGAAGGCCGCTTCCTGACGCACGTCGGACGGTTCCCTGCTCATGGCGCTCCTCGACAGCTCAACACCCACGGTCTGGACAAGGATGGAGCACCCACCCCCTCACCCGCACCGCCGAATCCGACCCAGCCCCTGGACATGACGTCGGCGTCAACGGCTACGGTCGTCAGGGCGCCCGGAACAGCACTGTGCCGGGCCTGGACGGGGGCGAAGGTGCGGATCGGAGAACTGGCCGAGCGAGCCAGCACCACCACTCGCACTCTGCGGTACTACGAAGCGCGCGGTCTGCTCCACGCCGAGCGCACGGCCAACGGCCACCGCACCTACGACGAGGCGGATCTACGGCTGCTGCGGCAGATCCAGGTGCTGCAACGCTTCGGCTTCGAGCTGGAAGAGACCCGGCCCTTCGTGGAGTGCCTGCGCGCCGGCCACCCAGCAGGCGACGCCTGCCCCGCCTCGCTCCAGGTCTACCGGCGCAAGCTGGCGGAACTGGACGCCTGTATCGCCCAACTTCAGGACGTACGGGAGCAGGTGAGTGACCAACTGGCCCGTGCCGTAGAGGCCATGCACGAGCTGGCAACCCCGGCCGCAGAGCCCGGCGGGCCCCAAGCCAGTCCCCGATGCGAACTCACCCACGCACCACCACCGATGCGCTAGCCCCTTCCCCCAGTAGCACGATGGCCTTCCCGAGAGTCTGCTGTTCCTCCGCCATGAGCCATCGCGCCGCGTGGACCATGTGCAGCGCCGTCCGAAGCCGGTCACGGTCCTGCTCGGAGCCGAGGTCGCTCAGGTATGCCGGCAGGATCATCCCCAGCGCCTTGAAGTCCTGCCGCTCGCAGAGCCTGGCCAGCAGCCCCACCAGCAAATCCGCCGCAGCCTCCCGGCCCTCTGCCGCTTCCGCCACGCCCCGTCCGGCGGCTGCCCCCTCCCGGCAGCCGTCTCCCGCAGCCCTTCCGCGATAGCGAAACGGTTCCACATCCCGTAGTCGTCGCCCGGCGCGTCCCCCACCCGCTCGGCAGCCCGCTGAAAGTACGCGTGTGCCTCAGTGGTCTCACCCAGTTCCCGGTGAGCGCGCGCCATGTTCGCGTACAGGGACGCATAGAAACCGCTGACACGTTCGTCGCCCACCCGGTCCGCCCGGTCCAAGCACTCCTGGTTCCACCGGAGCGTTTCCTCCGGCGTTTCTTGATGACGCGCTACGTAATGAGCGGCGATACAGGCTTCGTAGTCGTCACGCGCATCCTCCCAAGCCTGCAAGAACAGCCCACGCGCTGCAGCGTCCTCCCCCGCCCCTCAGCCTCCATGCCCCGCACGCACAGCCGCACCACGTGATTGTCCGCGTCCACCGTCCGGCTCCTCTTCAGTCCGTTTCACGTGAAACATGCGCCTGCACCGGCATGACCAAGGTGGTGAAACTGCCTTGGTCGGCGGAGCGCACAACGACCGGCTGCGTCCCGGAAGCAATCTCCAACAGCACATCGGGCCCCACCCCCGAGTCCAGCGCGGGAACGAGCACCGCCGGATCGAAGGCGATACGCAACGACGGACCCGAGCAGACCGCGCTCACCTCGACCGCCGGCCGACCCCCGCTTCCGCCCCCGCCCTCGCTGACCACCACCTCCTGTGCTCCCGCCCGTACGGTGATCACGGCGCCCTTCTCCCGCTCGGCAAAGGCATCACGAAGCGCCGTCCGGTCCGCGATGACCCGATGCCGGATGCCCTCCACTCCGTCCAGCACCAGCCGGTAATCGGGAAACTCCCCCGCACGGCCCAAGAACGCGCGATGCACCCCGCCCTCCCCGGTCAGGCGCCCTTCGTCCCCGTTCACCTCGACCTCGATGTGCTGCTGTCGCAGTGCCCACGCTGCCATGTCCGCCAGTTCCCGGGCATCGATCAGTACCCGGCACGGAGCACCGCCTGCCGTTCTCGCCCGCAGGGTCCGGACCGCCAACCGGTACCGGTCGGTGGCCACTACCCGCACCTCGCCCTCGCCGAGTTCGAGCAACACGCAGCCGAGCACCGGGTACTTCACGCGTGTCTCGGTGTCCGCCACCGCGGGCCCTACCTGCCGTACCGCACTGGCCAGCTCAGCACCACCGATGCCGGCCCGCCCCCGCGGCTGCTGGCGGGGAGCCTCCACCGGGCTCCCCCGCAGCATTTCCTCGATCAACGCCCGCGCGGCATCCGCCGTCTGTCGCGTCCGCTCCACGTGCGTGTTCAGAACCGTACGGGCCTCCGCCTCGCCCCCGTCGAGTACGGACCTGGCATCCAGCAGCGGCAGCCCTGCCTCCCGCAATCTGCGGAGCAGCACAGCACGGCCCTCCTGTTCGGCCCCGTACAACCGGTAGCCGCTCGCCGGATCGACCGTGACGGGACGCAGGACACCGCAGTCGTCGTAGAAGCGCAGCGCGCTCGGAGCCAGCCCCACCCGTCGTCCGAACGCTCCGATGCCCAGCAACTCATCGCTCTCGTCCATGACAGTGATGGTGGGGCTTCAAGCAACCTGAAGGTCAAAGCCCGGCCGTCGGCGCTGCGCTCCCGTGACTACGCCGGCGTCCGGCCGAGCGCCCGCCAGACCCGGCCGCGCAGCAGCTCGTACTCCTCACCGCGACGCGGCAGTCGTCCCTCAGGCCGCTGAACGGCTCGGCTGCCGGACACCACCTGCCCAAGCCTGAACTGCTCTTGCGTGAGGTCGATCTCGATGCCGCTGGGAAGCCGGTTCCACCAGTGGTGGCCGTGCTGCTCCCCGTCGAGGTGCACCTCTCCGACCAAGAGTTCGCCACCGAAGAAGTCGTGGACAACGAGAGCGGTGATGTCGCAGTGTCCCCAGGCCGGATTGTCGGCGGTCCAGGGAGCACGGCCGAGATCATCGGTCGAACACGTGTCAGCAGCCCAGCCCGAGCGGACCGCCTGCGTGATGTCGGTGAGAGTTAAAGGAGTCATGCGCCGCAGCATCGCAGCAACCACTGACAACGCGACCGCGATGCCCTGCCCGTCAGGAACAGGGCCGCACGCCCGTCAAGAAAGACGAGCGGCCTCCCAGGCCGCCTCGATCATTCGGAAGATCTCGTCCACCGCGGCCTCCGGTTCGGTCTCCTCTCGGGCCAGCGAATAGGCGTCGATCACGAACCTCGCGATCGCCCGGCCGGCCGTCGCGGTCTGCGGCAGTCCGGGATCGGCGGCGATGGCCGCCGCCAGCGACTCCGCGTGGCGCAGCCGCATCGACTCCTCGTACTTCCGCAGGGCCGGTGATCCGTCGATCATGCGCCAGATCGGAGCGGCTTCCTCCGCCGTGCAGTGCCGCACCAGCGCCTGGACCTCGCGGCGCAGCGCGGGGATGAGCGGCTCGTGCGGCGCCCGGCCGGTGACCACCTGGGTGAGGCGCTGCTCGAAGTCCGCGTCCTGCTCGAACACCAGGGCCTCTTTAGAGGCGAAGTGGGAGAAGAGCGTGGTGACGGCCACGTCCGCCTCGGCGGCCACGTTACGGATGCCCACCGCGTCGTACCCGCGTTCCAGGAAGAGCCGCAGGGCGGTGTCGGCGATCTTCTGGCGCGTCGCGGCCTTCTTGCGCTCACGGCGTCCGGGCGGCTCGGTCATGCGCCGATGCTAGCAGTTACGTACCCGTAACCGTTCCAAAACGCTAACCGTTAGTGTTACGGTCCTCGGCATGAAGAAAGTGAGCTACTTCGAGTTCGGCGGCCCCGACGTACTGCGCCTCATCGACGCCGAGGAACCCCACGCAGGCCCTGGACAGATACGCATCGCCGTGCGGGCGGCGGGCGTGAACCCCGTCGACTGGCGGATCCGCGAGGGCCAGTTCCAGAAGAGCAACCCGATCGAACTGCCCGCAGGGGTCGGCCAGGACGCCGCCGGGGTGGTGGACCAGATCGGCGAGGGCGTCGAAGGCGTCCAGGTCGGCGACCGCGTGTTCGGTGAAGGCGCGAGCACCTACGCCGAGTACGCCGTGCTGTCGGCCTGGACCCGTATGCCCGGGCAGCTGTCGTTCGAAGAGGCGGCCGGCTACCCCTCCGTGGTGGAGACCGCGCTGCGCATCATCGGCCAGGTCGGTGTGCGTCCCGGGCAGACGCTGCTGGTCAGCGGCGCGTCCGGAGGAGTCGGGTCGGCGGTTCTGCAGATCGCCCGTGACCGCGGCATCACCGTGATCGGCACGGCCGGGGCCACGAGCCAGGACTATGTGCGCGGCCTGGGCGCCACCGCCACGACGTACGGCGAGGGCTGGACCGAGCGGGTGCGGCAGCTCGGCCGCATCGACGCGGCCCTCGACCTGGCCGGCTCGGGCGTGCTCCGCGAACTCGTCGAACTGACCGGGGACCCGCGGAAGGTGATCACCATCGCCGACCTCGGCGCGCCGGAGTTCGGTGTCCGCTTCTCCGGCGTGGCCGGAAGCGTGCCGGATGCGCTCACCGAGGCCGCCGGCCTCATCGCGCGGGGCAAGCTCCGCATTCCGGTCGAGAAGACGTACACGCTCGCCGAGGCCGCGGCGGCGCACAGGGACAGCCACGCCGGTCACACCCGCGGCCGCCGGGTCATCGTCGTCTGAGCCGCTTACCGCGCGCTTGCCCGGCCCGGCGGGCCGAACCCCTTCCGCAGAGAGCCTCCCGGGCCCGCCCGGCAGGTGTACGACACCCAAGGAGCCCCATGCACACTCCTGTCACCATCATCGGCGCCGGCCTCGGCGGCCTCGTGCTGGCCCGCGTCCTGCACGTGCACGGCATCCCGGCCGTCATCTACGAGGCGGAGCCCTCCCCGACGGCGCGGCCGCAGGGCGGGATGCTCGACATCCACGACCACAGCGGCCAACTCGCGCTCCGGGCGGCCGCCTTGACGGACGCGTTCCGCGGCATCGTTCTGGAGGGCCGCCAAGCGATACGGCTCCTCGACCGGAACGGGACCGTCCTGTTCGACAAGCCCGACGACGGCACCGGGAAGAGCCCCGAGGTGCAGCGCGGCGAGCTGCGGCAACTCCTGCTCGACTCGCTGCCGGCCGGCACCGTCCGATGGGGCCACAAGGCCACCGGCATCCGCGCCGTCGGCGAGGGCCGCCACGAGGTGACCTTCGCCGACGGCACCACCGTCGCCACGAGCCTGCTGGTCGGCGCGGACGGCGCCTGGTCACGGGCCCGCCCGCTGCTCTCCGGCGCCACACCCGCGTACGTCGGCCGGTCCGTCGTCGAAACCTGCCTGTACGACGCCGACACCCGGCACCCGGCCACCGCGAAGGCGGTCGGCGGCGGGACGCTCATGGCCTTCGACCCGGACGAGCACGGGAAGTGGTTCGTGTCCCACCGGGAGAAGGACGGCGTCCTCCGCGCCTACATCTCACTGACCAAGCCGCAGGACTGGTTCGCGGCCGTCGACTTCACCGATGTCGCCACGGCCGCCGCACGGATCGCGCAGGAGTACGCCGGCTGGGCACCGGAACTCACCGCTCTGATCACCGGCATCGAGACCGCGCCGGTCCTGCGCCCCCTCCACACCCTGCCGCCCGGGCACCGCTGGGACCGGGTGCCCGGAGTGACCCTGCTCGGCGACGCCGCCCACCTCACCCCGCCCAACGGCGAGGGCGCCAACCTGGCCATGCAGGACGGCGCCGAACTCGGCATCGCCCTCGCCGCGCATCCGGACTCCGTCGAGACCGCCCTCGCCACGTACGAGAAAGCCCTGTTCCCCCGCAGCACGGCGGCCGCCACGGCCGCGGAAGTCACCCACAACCCCACACCCCAGGACCTGATCAACTTCTTCACCCAGGAGGCGCGGGCCGAATGAGTCACTCGTCGTACGGAGCCATCGGCAGGTAGGGGCACAACTCCGGGACGACTCCTCGGGAACGGACTCCGAGAACATGAGGGCTTCGTCCCGACCTTCGCCGAAACGGGCGGCGAATTAGTCGAACGCCCGTTTCTGGATTCGGGAATCGCTGACCGGGCGCCACTTTCATTCCGCTGTCAGCTCGGCGACCAAAGCGTCCAGGCTGTCCGACCGCCAGACGAAAATGCCGGAGCTCTCCGGAGCGTCCCCGCCCGGTCGTTGAACATAGGCGGTTCGCATTCCCACCGCCTGAGCCCCGCGAAGGCCCCAGGCGTGGGCGGCGACCAGCAGTACGCGCTCAGGTGGGCACCCTGCCGCGTCGATCGCAAGTTGATAAACCTCCGGTGCGGGCTTGTATGCCTGGGCATCTTCGGCGGAAAAGGCCTGGTGCCAGCGCAGCCCGGCGTATGCGTTGAGGCGGAGCAGGGTGGCGCGACTGGCATGGGAGAGGCCCAGGACCGGAAATCGCTGTGCGAGGCGCGTGAGTCCGCCGGAGGAATCGTCCCAGGGCTTGAGGCGCTGACTCGCGGTGGCCAGTCGCTCCACGGCCGCCATCCAGCTCTGGACCTGATCCGCAGCGTCTTGTCCCGTCGGGAGGGCGGGCGCGATCAGTCCCAGGAAGAGGTCAATTCGGTGACGCAGGCCACCGGCAGAGGTGAACCCCCGAGGGCGGCCGGGCTCGCCTCGGGGGTCCATCGTGAACAGTCGACATGACCGCGACGGCAACAGGCCGTAGCTACCAGACCTGAGAACCCGCATACCTTCACATCAGGTCTGCGCCATATCCACAAACCGCGAATAATGCCCCTGGAACGCGACGGTGATGGTCGCCGTCGGACCGTTACGGTGCTTGGCCACGATCAGGTCGGCCTCGCCGGCGCGGGGGACTCCTTCTCGTAGGCGTCCTCGCGGTGCAGCAGGATGACCATGTCCGCGTCCTGCTCGATGGAGCCGGATTCACGCAGGTCGGAGACCATCGGCTTTTTGTCCGTGCGCTGCTCGGGGCCACGGTTGAGCTGCGAGAGCGCGATGACCGGCAGTTCCAGCTCCTTGGCCAGCAGCTTGAGGTTACGGGACATGTCCGACACCTCCTGCTGGCGGCTCTCGGCGCGCTTGGAGCCGCCGGACTGCATCAGCTGGAGGTAGTCGATGACCACCAGCTTCAGCTCGTTGCGCTGCTTGAGGCGGCGGCACTTCGCGCGGATCTCCATCATCGACAGGTTCGGCGAGTCGTCGATGTAGAGCGGCGCGGCCGACACGTCCGGCATCCGCCGGGCCAGGCGGGTCCAGTCCTCGTCCGTCATCGAGCCGGACCGCATGTGGTGCAGCGCCACCCGCGCCTCGGCGGACAGCAGACGCATCGCGATCTCGTTGCGGCCCATTTCGAGCGAGAAGATCACACTCGGCAGATTGCTCTTGATCGAGCACGCACGGGCGAAGTCCAGCGCGAGGGTGGACTTACCCATCGCGGGACGGGCCGCGATGACGATCATCTGGCCGGGGTGCAGGCCGTTGGTGAGGGAGTCCAGGTCGGTGAAGCCGGTGGGGACGCCGGTCATCTGGCCCTGGCGGGAGCCGATCGCCTCGATCTCGTCGAGGGCGCCCTCCATGATGTCGCCGAGCGGCAGGTAGTCCTCGCTGGTGCGCTGCTCGGTGACGGCGTAGATCTCCGCCTGGGCGCTGTTGACGATCTCGTCGACGTCGCCGTCGGCCGCGTATCCCATCTGGGTGATGCGGGTGCCGGCCTCGACGAGCCGGCGCAGGACCGCCCGTTCGTGGACGATCTCGGCGTAGTACTCCGCGTTGGCCGCCGTCGGTACGGACTGGACCAGGGTGTGCAGATACGACGCGCCGCCCACCCGGGCGATCTCGCCGCGCTTGGTCAGCTCGGCCGCGATGGTGATCGGGTCGGCCGGCTCGCCCTTCGCATACAGGTCGAGGATCGCCTGGTAGATCAGCTCATGGGCCGGCCGGTAGAAGTCGTGGCCCTTGAGCACCTCGACGACGTCCGCGATGGCGTCCTTGGACAGCAGCATGCCGCCGAGCACGGACTGCTCGGCGTCCAGGTCCTGGGGCGGCACGCGCTCGAAACCGCCGGAGGGCCAGCCGCCCTCCTCGTCACCGCCACGGTCGCGGCGGTCGTCGCGGCCACGCCCCTTGCCCTCGCCCCGACGGGAGCGCGCGGCAGGCAGCCGGTCACTGGGGCCGGCGTCCGCCCAGGGGTCTTCCACGGGCTCGGGCATACTCACCCCGGCACCTCCTCCCGTCCGCGGCGCGGACCTTGCTGTGCCCTTCTTTCTTACGGCACGGCTCTGACAAACGAGACGCCCGACTCCGGTTACGGCGCGTCGAGTTCGGATGGGTTCTCAGACCGGAACAGGGGCCAGGCGCCGGACTACGGTAGGCCCGTCGGCACCGTCCGCCAATCTGGTTATCCACAGGCCATGTGGACGAAGGACCCGTTCCTGTGGAGAAGTGCGCCGATCCTGTGCACGGCACGGGGGACACCGCTGTGGACAAACACACAATCAGCCGACCCTTACCTACCTGACCTGCGCTTTTGTCGTCCATAGGCTGTGGGGAGAAAAACTTCGGCAACCTGTTCATGATCGGGCCGAACGGCGCGGAGGAGAACGCTCCACCCGCCGCGAAGTAATGATTGCAGAGCAGTTGTGCCACTTACCTGTGGAAGATTAGATTGACGGCATGACACAGGCCCCCGCGACGCCGCGGCGCACCGACCGCCGCCACGACCGCGAGATCATCTCGCTCGCTCTGCCCGCCTTCGGCGCGCTCGTCGCGGAACCGCTCTTCGTCATGGTCGACAGCGCCGTCATTGGTCACCTCGGAACCCGGCAGCTCGCCGGTCTCGGCGTCGCCGCCCCGCTGCTGACGACCGCGGTCTCGGTCTTCGTCTTCCTCGCGTACGCCACCACCGCCGCCGTCGCCCGGCGGGTCGGCGCCGGTGACCGCTCGGCCGCCATCCGGCAGGGCATGGACGGCATCTGGCTCGCCCTCCTGCTGGGTGCCGCCGTACTGGCCACCGTCCTGCCCGCTGCGCCCTGGCTCGTCGACGTCTTCGGCGCCTCACCCACCGCCGCCCCGTACGCCGTCACCTACCTGCGCATCAGCGCCCTCGGCATCCCGGCGATGCTCGTGGTGCTGGCCGCCACCGGCGTACTGCGCGGTCTCCAGGACACCCGGACACCGCTGTACGTCGCGATCGGCGGCTTCTCCGTCAACGCCGCCCTGAACATCGGGCTGGTCTACGGTGCCGGCCTCGGCATCGCCGGATCCGCCTGGGGAACGGTCGTCGCCCAGTGCGGTATGGCCGCCGTCTACCTGGTCGTCGTGGTGCGGGGGCCCGCCGGCACCACGCCTCCCTCCGGCCGGACGCGGCCGGGATCCGTGCCTGCGCCCAAGCCGGGGTGCCGCTGCTGGTCCGTACGCTCTCGCTGCGCGCCGTCCTCATGATCGCGACCGCCGTGGCCGCCCGCCTCGGTGACGCCGAGGTGGCCGCCCACCAGATCGTCATCACCCTGTGGTCCCTGCTGGCCTTCGCCCTGGACGCCATCGCCATCGCCGGCCAGGCGATCATCGGCCGGTACCTGGGCGCCGACGACGTGGCGGGCGCCAGGGCGGCCTGCCGCCGCATGGTGCAGTGGGGTATCGCCTCCGGAGTGGTGCTCGGGCTACTCGTCGTCCTCACGCGGCCGCTGTTCATGCCGCTGTTCACCGACGACCCGACCGTGAAGGACGCGCTGCTGCCCGCGCTCCTGGTCGTCGCCGTCACCCAACCGGTCGCCGGGATCGTCTTCGTCCTCGACGGCGTGCTGATGGGCGCCGGCGACGGCCGCTACCTGGCCTGGGCGATGCTGGTGACGCTGGCCCTCTTCGCGCCCGCCGCGCTGCTGGTGCCGGTCGTCGGCGGCGGCCTGACCGCGCTGTGGTGGGCCATGACCCTGATGATGACCGTGCGGATGCTGACATTGTGGGCACGCACCCGGTCGGGCCGCTGGATTGTGACCGGAGCCTCGCGTTGAAGCCACCCGAAACAACGGCACCGTGCTGATAATGACCGTGTGCGCCCGCTTGCCAGGAAGATCGTCCTGCCCCTGACGCTGATCGTCGTCGGGGCAGGCGCCATAGTGGGTTACGCCTCCCAGGAAGCCGACACCAGCAGCCGCGGCAACGGCACGCTCAGAAGCGGTCACGGCAAGTCGGGCCAGTCCCAGCAGGATCCTCAGGACCCCCAGGACCAGGATCCGTCCGCCACGGCGCCCGCCGACGACGGCAGCGCGTACACCCCGCGCAGTACCGAGCAGAACGCCCGAGTCGGAGCCGTTTTCGAGAAGGACGACTCCGGCGACCACTTCTGCACCGCCAGCGTCGTGCAGAGCCCCGGCCGAAACATGCTGATCACCGCGGCACACTGCGCTTTCGACGCCGAGACCGGCGAACCCGTCAACGACCTCGTCTTCGCACCCGACTACCGCGACGGCAAAGAACCGACCGGCCTGTGGAAGGTCGAGAAGGTCGTCGTCGACGACCGCTGGGCCAAGTCCCAGGACGAGGACATGGACGTCGCCTTCCTCGTCCTCGGCAGCAAGGACGGCAAACAGATCCAGGACGTGCTGGGCGGCAACACCCTCGGCATCGACCCGGGCTTCGACAATGACGTCAAGATCACCGGCTACCCCACCAGCAGCGAGACGCCGATCTCCTGCCACAACCGCGCCACGAAGTTCAGCGACACCCAGATGCGCGTCCGGTGCACCGACTTCGCGGGCGGCACGAGCGGCAGCCCCTGGCTCGCCGACTACGACCCCAAGAGCCACACCGGCACGGTGATCGGCGTTCTGGGCGGGCACCAGGGCGGCGGAGACGAGGACGACGTCTCCTACGCCGCGTACTTCGGTGACGCTGTCGCCGATCTCTACGAGCGCGCCCAGAAAGAGGACGAGGGCTGACCCACTGCTCGCAGCAGCCCGCGCGCAGACGAAAGGGCCGCACCCCGTTTCCGGAGTGCGGCCCTCACGCGTGCTGCGGTGTCGCTGCTATCAGGCGGCGACGACCTCGACGCCCAGCTTCGCGACGACGTCGCTGTGCAGGCGTACGGACACCTGGTGCGCGCCCAGGGTCTTGATCGGCGAGCCGAGCTCGACGCGGCGCTTGTCCACGTCGGGGCCGCCCGCGGCCTTGATCGCCGAGGCGACGTCGGCCGGCGTGACGGAGCCGAACAGGCGGCCGGCGTCGCCGGCACGCACGGCCAGCTTCACCTTGACGCCCTCGAGCCGGCCCTTGATCTCGTTGGCCTGCTCGACCGAGGCGATCTCGCGGATCTTGCGACCGCGGCGGATCTGCTCGACGTCCTTCTCGCCACCCTTGGTCCAGCGGATCGCGAAACCGCGCGGGACCAGGTAGTTACGGGCGTAACCGTCGCGGACGTCGACGACGTCGCCGGCGGTGCCGAGGCCGGAGACCTCGTGGGTGAGGATGATCTTCATGTGTCGGTCACCCTTCCCTTATCGCGCAGTGGAGGTGTAGGGCAGCAGCGCCATCTCACGGCTGTTCTTCACGGCCGTGGCGACGTCACGCTGGTGCTGGGTACAGTTGCCGGTCACCCGGCGGGCACGGATCTTGCCGCGGTCGGAAATGAACTTCCGCAGCAGGTTCGTGTCCTTGTAGTCGACGTAGGAGATCTTCTCCTTGCAGAACACGCAAACCTTCTTCTTAGGCTTGCGAGCAGGCGGCTTCGCCATTGTCTCTCTCCAGTGAGTTCAAGAAGTTTGTGCTGACGCCCTCAGGCCCGCGGTCGCCCCGCGCTGTTTCACGTGAAACAACGCGTGTACGTGCCGGAAGTCGGACCTAGAAGGGCGGCTCGTCCGAGTAGCCGCCGCCGGAGCCGCCGCCCCAGCCACCACCGCCGCCACCCTGCTGGCCGCCGCCGGCAGGGGCACCGGTCGCCCACGGGTCGTCGGCGGGAGCACCGCCGCCACCCTGCTGGCCACCGCCGGGGCCGCCGCCCCAGCCGCCGCCACCCTGGCCACCGCCCTGCTGACCGCCGCCGAAGCCGCCGCCCTGGCCGCCGCGGCCCGAGGTCTTGGTGACCTTGGCCGTGGCATTGCGCAAGCTGGCACCGACCTCGTCGACGTCGAGCTCGTAGACCGTGCGCTTGACGCCCTCGCGGTCCTCGTACGACCGCTGCTTCAGGCGGCCCTGCACGATCACGCGAGTGCCCCGCGTGAGGGACTCGGCGACGTTCTCCGCCGCCTGACGCCACACCGAGCAGGTCAGGAACAGGCTCTCGCCGTCCTTCCACTCATTGGTCTGACGGTCGAAGGTGCGGGGGTGGACGCGACGCGGAACTTCGCGACCGCCGCACCGGACGGGGTGAAGCGCAGCTCGGGGTCGTCGACAAGATTGCCGACGACCGTGATGACGGTCTCGCCTGCCATTAGGGGAACCTCTCGGCGGGTGTGCTGCTGGCTGCTGGTGTTGCTACTCGAACCCGGTTACCGCTGACGCTGATGCGTCAGTGGGTCTCGGGACGGAGGACCTTGGTCCGGAGGACCGACTCGTTCAGGTTCATCTGACGGTCGAGTTCCTTGACGACCGCAGGCTCGGCCTGCAGGTCGATGACCGAGTAGATGCCCTCGGGCTTCTTGTTGATCTCGTACGAGAGACGACGACGGCCCCAGGTGTCGACCTTCTCGACCTTTCCGTTGCCCTCACGGACGACGGAGAGGAAGTTCTCGATCAGCGGGGAGACAGCGCGCTCCTCGAGATCGGGGTCGAGGATGACCATCACCTCGTAGTGACGCATGTAGAACCCACCTCCTTTGGACTCAGCGGCCACGGTCGTTCCGTGGCAGGAGGGTCATGATGCGTTCCGCACCCGGCCCGGCCAGGAGACCTGGGCAGACGTGGGCGCAGACTGTACAGAGTACCCGCCCGCGGGCTTCCGGTTGAAATCCGGCCGCTGATCCCCCCAATCTGGAACACAACGGGTGTGAGCGGCGTTACAGTTCGCCGCCCTGTCTTCGGAGGTGCCGCATGGCACAGGCAGTCCGGCCGCAGCACGGCCTTCTCTCTTCTGAACAGCGACGGCAAGGCCCATCCCGTCGAGAACACCCTCGTCGCCGTGACGCTGGTGTTCGGCGTGATCGCCTTCGCCACCGCCCACTTCCACCACCTTCACCTGCTGAGTTCCTGGACGGGACTGATCGGCATCGGCACCGGCGCGTGGGGGCAGTTCATCTCCGCCACCACCGGCGAGCGCTTCCTGCTGATCATCGGCCTCGGCGCGGCGGCGGTCGGCTTCTTCCTCGGCATGGCCCACGGCGGTCTCTTCGGCGGGCTGCTCGGCTAGCCGGGCGGCGGGGCTCCACCCCCTACGCCCAGACGGGGCGCTCCCTAGTCACAGTAGGCTTCGGCGCGAGAGCCGGAGCCCCGACCCTGGGGACAAACCTGCCGAGGAGCGCCCCGCATGAGCCTGACCCTGAGGACCATCAGCCGAGAGCAGCATCTGGCGTACATCCAGAGCCTGCCTTCGGCCAGCCACATGCAGGTGCCGGCCTGGGCCGATGTGAAGTCCGAATGGCGCTCGGAGAACCTGGGCTGGTTCGACAAGACCGGTCAGCTGGTCGGCGCGGGCCTGGTCCTCTACCGCCAGCTGCCCAAGATCAAGCGGTACCTTGCGTACCTGCCCGAGGGGCCGGTGATCAACTGGTACGCGCCGAACCTGGAGGACTGGCTCAAGCCGATGCTGGCGCACCTGAAGCAGCAGGGCGCCTTCTCGGTGAAGATGGGCCCGCCGGTGATCATCCGGCGCTGGGACTCCGCCGCGATCAAGTCCGGGATCCAGGACCCTGACGTCAAGCGCCTGCGGGACGTCGAGCCCACCCACATCGAGCCGCGCGCCTTCGAGGTGTCCGACAAGCTGCGCCGGATGGGCTGGCAGCAGGGCGAGGACGGCGGGGCCGGCTTCGGTGACGTCCAGCCCCGGTACGTCTTCCAGGTGCCGCTGGAGAACCGTTCGCTGGAGGACGTCCACAAGGGCTTCAACCAGCTGTGGCGCCGCAACATCAAGAAGGCCGAGAAGGCCGGCGTCGAGGTCGTCCAGGGCCGCTACGAGGATCTCGCCGAGTGGCAGCGCCTGTACGAGATCACCGCGATCCGCGACAAGTTCCGGCCGCGGCCGCTGAGCTACTTCCAGCGGATGTGGGCAGCCCTCAACACCGAGGACCCCAACCGCATGCGGCTGTACTTCGCCCGGCACAACGGCGTGAACCTCTCCGCCGCGACGATGCTGGTCGTCGGCGGCCACGTCTGGTACTCCTACGGCGCCTCGGACAACATCGGCCGGGAGTTCCGGCCGTCCAACGCCATGCAGTGGCGGATGCTGCGCGACGCCTACGCGCTGGGCGCCACCGTCTACGACCTGCGCGGCATCAGCGACTCGCTCGACGAGAACGACCACCTCTTCGGCCTCATCCAGTTCAAGGTGGGCACGGGCGGGCAGGCAGCCGAGTACCTGGGCGAGTGGGACTTCCCGCTCAACAAGCTCCTGCACAAGGCGCTCGACATCTACATGTCGCGCCGCTGACCGTCACACCCCCTGTTCGACCGCATCGCAGCCACGAGAAAGGTTCCGGGCCCGGCCATGGCGCTCACCCTCTACGTCGACACCGCGCGCTGGCGGGCACACCAGCAGAGCGTTCTGCAGCAGTTCCCGGGGCTCGTCCCGGTCTGCAAAGGCAACGGCTACGGCTTCGGCCATGAACGCCTTGCCGAGGAGACGACCCGGTTCGGTGCCGACCTCCTCGCCGTGGGGACGACCTACGAAGCGGCTCGCATGAAGGACTACTTCAGCGGCGACCTGCTCGTGCTCACCCCCTTCCGGCACGGTGAGGAACCGGTTCCGCTGCCGGACCGCGCCATCCGTTCGGTCTCCTCGGTCGAGGGCGTGGGCGGCCTGGTGGGCGCCCGGGTGGTCATCGAGGTCATGAGCAGCATGAAGCGCCACGGTGTGCTGCCCGAGGACCTGCCGAAGCTGGCCTCGGCCATAGAGGACGTACGGCTGGAGGGCTTCGCCATCCACCTGCCGCTGGACCGTACCGACGGTTCCGACGCGGTGGAGGAGGTCATCGGCTGGATGGACCGGCTGCGGGCCAATCACCTGCCGCTGCACACGATGTTCGTCAGCCACCTCAAGTCCGACGAACTCCACCGTCTCCAGCAGCAGTTCCCGCAGACCCGCTTCCGCGCCCGCATCGGTACGCGCCTGTGGCTCGGTGACCACGAGGCCACCGAGTACCGCGGCTCGGTCCTGGACGTCACCCGGGTCGGCAAGGGCGACCGCTTCGGTTACCGCCAGCAGAAGGCCGCCTCGGACGGCTACCTGGTCGTGGTGGCCGGCGGTACGTCGCACGGGGTGGGTCTGGAGTCGCCCAAGGCGTTGCATGGTGTGATGCCCCGCGCCAAGGGCGTGGCGCGCGCGGGTCTGGCGACCGTCAACCGCAACCTCTCGCCGTACGTGTGGGCGGGCAAGCAGCGGTGGTTCGCGGAGCCCCCGCACATGCAGGTCTCCATCCTCTTCGTGCCGGGCGACGCCCCCGAGCCCCGCGTCGGCGAGGAGCTGGTGGCGCATCTGCGGCACACCACGACGCAGTACGACCGCATCGTGGACCGCTGAGCCGCGATCTTTCACACGGAACAACAGGCCCGGGGCCGCAGAGCAGTTCTGCGGCCCCGGGCCTGTTCCGTGCTTGTCGCTGCCGGCCCGGTCACTTCCGGGCCGCTCCCCAGCGCACCTGTGATGCTCCCTCGAACTGCACAGCGTGCCGTGACAGGTGCTGCGCACGGCCGAGCACGAAGACGTCCGGTGCGTGGTCCAGCACGCCGCCCGACGGGTCGTCCTCACCGTCCTTGCGTACGACGTCCCGCTCGGGCAGCAGCACGTCACGTACCACCATGACGCACAGGTACAACGTCCCCAGCAGGTGCAGTGCCATGGCCAGCTGGTAACCCTCCAGCGGGAGGCCCTGGTGCTTGTCGCCGTTGCCGGTGTAGGCCAGGTACAGCCAGATGCCGAGGAAGTACATGACCTCGCACGCCTGCCAGACCAGGAAGTCACGCCAGCGCGGCCGTGCCAGCGCGGCGAGCGGGATCAGCCACAGCACGTACTGCGGCGAGTAGACCTTGTTGGTGAGGATGAACAGCGCGACGACCAGGAAGGCGAGCTGAGCGAACCGCGGCCGGCGCGGAGCGTAGAAGGTGAGGAGCGCCAGCGCGCCGCACCCCAGGATCATCAGCACCGTCGCGTAGGTGTTCGCGTCCTCCAGCGGATTGCCGGTGCGCTGGGAGATGAGCAGCCAGATCGATCCGAAGTCGATGGGCCGTTCCTGGCTGAAGGTGTAGAACTTCGCCCAGCCCGCACGGATGTGGAATCCGGAACCGTCGTGCGTGATCATCACCGGTACGTTGACGACCAGCCACGCGGCCGCGGCACCGGCCACGGCTTTGCCGTAGGTACGCCACTGCCCGGCCCGCCAGCACAGGACGAGCAGCGGGCCGAGCAGCAGTACCGGGTACAGCTTCGCGGCGGTCGCGAGCCCGATGAACACGCCTGCGGCGAGGGCCCGGCTGCGCGACCACATCAGCATTCCGACGGCGGTCAGCGCTACGGCCAGGAGGTCCCAGTTGATGGTGGCCGTGAGGGCGAGGGCGGGAGCGAGGGCGACCAGGAGGCCGTCCCAGGGGCGGCGGCGGTGGGTGCGTGCCACACAGACGGCGAGGGCCGCGGCGCAGGCCATCAGCAGTCCCGCGTTGACCAGCCAGTAGATCTGCTCACGCTCCTGCATGGGGCCGCCGTGCGGGGTCAGCCAGGAAGCGGCCTCCATGAACACACCGGTCAGCACCGGGTATTCGAGGTACTCCATCTCGCCGGGCAGTCTGTCGAAGTACGGGATCAGACCGTCGGCGAAGCCGCGGCCGGCGTACAGGTGGGGGATGTCGGAGTAGCAGGCGTGGGTGTACTGGCTGGTGGCGCCGAAGAACCAGCCGCTCTCGTAGCACGGCAGCTTCTGCACCATGCCGAGCGCGAACATCCCGATCACGACGAGCGCGATGACGCGTACCGGGCTCCACCAGCCCGTGCCGAAGACCGCGCGCCGCCCGGCACGGCCACCGATCAGCTCGCTGCCGGCCGCCGCCACCTCGTCCCGCCGCGTGGGCCGTACGGGCTCGTCCTGTCGCACGCTCGTCATGCGCCCATCCTGCCGTACGGCCCGGGGCCGAACGCGGAGAAGCCCCCGGCCCGTACGCACGGGTCCGGGGGCTTCTCCGTCATGTTTCACGTGAAACAGTCACCGCTCAGTAGTCGCGTCGTCCGCCTGACGCCGAGCCGCCGGCCGGGTGGCCGAAGATGCCGCCTTCGTCGCCCCCGGGCCCACCGGTGCCCGGATCGGGTGTCGGAGTGTTGCCGCCGGAATCTCCACCGCCCGGACGTCCACCGGTGTCCCCGCCGTTCGCGCCACCGTTGGTCCGGCAGTTGAGGTCCCAGTCCGCGCACGTGTTGGTCGGCGTGGGGGTGGGCGTAGGACTGGTCGGTGCGGACTTGGTCGGGGTGGGCGTCGGGGAGCTGGGCGGGGGAGCGGACGGGGTGGGCTTCGGCGACGGGCTCATACCGTCCCCGTAGACCGTCTGGCCGATCGGTGCGGGCTGCGGGAAGCGTTCGAGCTTCTTGCCCTTCATGACCTGCGCCATGTAGTCCGCCCAGATGCGGGCCGGGAACGACGCGCCGTGGACCTTCTTCTCGCCGCCCACGCCGTACATCTTGAGGAACTGCTGCTGCTTGGCCTGGTCGTCCACCCGCCACATGCCGATCGTGGTGGCCAGCTGCTTGGTGTAGCCGGCGAACCAGGCCGACTTGTTGTCGTCGGTGGTACCGGTCTTGCCGGCCGCCTCGCGTCCGTCGGGCAGCTTCGCCGCCGTACCGGTGCCCTTTTCCACCACGGTCTTCAGCACGTCCGTCACGTTGTCCGCGACCGCGGCGCTGAAGCCCGTCTTGGGCTTCTTGGTGTGCTCGTACTTGGTCTGGCCGTCCTTCTCGACGGACTCGACCGAGTACGGATCGTCCTGCTGCCCGCTGGCGGCGAAGGTGGCGTACGCGCCGGCCAGCCGGATCGCGCTCGGCGCCGAGGTACCCAGCGAGAAGGCCGGGGTGGTCTTCGCCATGCTCTGGTCGTCGCGGAGCCCCGCGGCGATGGCCGCTTCCTTCACCTTGTCCCGGCCGACGTCCATGCCGAGCTGGATGTACGGGGTGTTCACCGAGAACTGCATGGCGGTACGGAGCGTGACCTTGCCCTTGTCCTCGTTGCCGTCGTTCGCCTGGTGCCACTCCTTGCCGTCCTTGTCGTGCCAGACGGTCCCGTCGTAGTTGAGCAGCTTCAGCTTGTTGTCGCCGTTGTAGATGCTGTTCGGCGAGACCCGCGTACGGCGTTCGGGATTGTGCGGGTCCCGTACGCCCTCGCTCATCGCCGACGCCAGCACGAACGGCTTGAAGGTGGAGCCGACCTGGACACCGGTGTAGTCGGCGTTGTTCGTGTAGTGCTGGGTCGCGTCCTTGCCGCCGTAGATGGCGACGATCTTGCCGGTGCCCGGTTCGACCGAGGCGCCGCCGAACTGGACGTGCTTGTCCACCTCGCGCTTGTCCGGGTCGATGTGTTCCTTGGTGACCTTGTCCACCGACGCCGCGAGTTCGTTGACCTGCTTCTCGTCGAAGGTCGTGTGGATCTCGTAGCCACCCTTCTTGAGCATGGCGTCCGTGATCTTGGTGTTGCCCGTGATGTAGTTGTTGGCCAGGTCGACCAGGTAGCCCTTCTGGCCGCGGAGGTCCATGGCCTTCTTGGGCTTCAGCGGCATCGGGAAGTCCTTGATCTGTTCCCGGTCCGGCTTCTTCATCCGGCCTACCTCGACCTCGCGGTCCAGCGTCCACTTCCAGCGGTACTCGGCGCGCTTGAGATTCGCGCCCTTGGTCTCCGTGGTGATGTACGGGTCGTACAGGTTGGGGCCGTTGAGCAGTGCGGCCATGAAGGCGCTTTCACTCGGGGTGAGCTTGTCGCAATCCTTGCCGTAGTACGCCCGGGACGCGGCCTGGATGCCATACGCACCGCGGCCGTAGTAGGCGGTGTTGAGGTAGCCCGCCAGGATGTCCGTCTTATCCTCCTTGATACCCACCTTCACCGAGATGAACAGCTCGGTGAGCTTGCGCTTGATGGTCTGCGACTGGTCGAGGTAGGTGTTCTTCACGTACTGCTGGGTGATGGTGGAACCACTCTGGGTCTCACCGCCCCTGGCCATGTTGAAGACGGCACGCGCGATGCCCATCGGGTCGATGCCCGAGTCCTCGTAGAAGGAGGCGTTCTCGGCCGAGATCACCGCGTCCTGCATGGTCGCGGGGATGGAGGAGATCGGTACGATCTGCCGGTTGAGTTCACCACCGCCTGCGACGACCATCGGCTTGCCGTTGGACCAGTAGTAGACGTTCTTCTGCAGCTGCGACGCCTTCTGCGGGTCCGGAATGTCCACGTAGGCCAGTGCGATACCGGACGCTCCGACGATCAGCGCCAGAAACCCGATGCAGGTGCCGAGGGTCTGCTTCCACGAGGGCACGAACCGGCGCCAGCCGATCTTCCCGGCTCTCGGGTAGTCGATGATCCGCTTCTTGCCGGGCCTGCCTGCGCCCCGGCCACGTCCGCGGCCGCCTTCATCGCCACCGCCACCGCCACCACCGCGGCGTCCGCCGCCGCGGCCGCCGTGGCCACTGCCCGAGGCCATCGCCGCCGTGTCGGAGGCACGCCGTCGGCCGCCGCGTTGGGCGGCGCGCCGGGCCTCGGCTCTGCCGCCGGCCGGCCGTTCCCGCCCGTACGATCCGGAGTCGGCGCCGGGGGCAGGTGCGGAGCCGCGGGTGGGCGCGGCGCGGCGCCCGGGTGGTTGCTGTGCGGCTCGTCGGGCCGCAGCACGTCCGCCGCCCTGCGGCTGGGGCGGTTTGCGACGGTGCTCGCTCATGGAACGAATACTCCTCGGGCAGGCGCGCTATCTATCTCGTCGCCTGAAGGCGGCAATTGGCTTCAGGTCCCCCCGACGTACGGCACCCATGTGGCGCATGGGGTCGCACTACACCGAGGACGGGGACGTCATGTTCCGCCCCACGGTTCCCGGCAGTTTGCATGGCGCACAGACTACGCACGGCCAAAACCTGCCCACTGTTGAAATTCACTCCAAATCAGTCAGGTTGGGTAGAACGAAACGGTGATGTGATGGCGTTCACCGTCCCCCTCTTGTTCCTCCCCTGGGGTCGATCTATCGTCTGGATGTATCGGATCGATACATCAGCTCGGCATAAAGAGCGCACGAGACCAAGGAGGCGGCCATGAGCAGGCGGTCCGGCATCCTTGAGTTCGCCGTCCTCGGTCTGCTCCGCGAGTCCCCCATGCACGGCTATGAGCTGCGCAAACGGCTCAACACCTCGCTGGGGGTCTTCCGTGCGTTCAGCTACGGCACGCTCTATCCCTGCCTGAAGGCGCTGGTCGCCAACGGCTGGCTGACCGAGGAGACGGGCGGTTCCCCGGAGCCCGCGTCCCTCACCGGCCGCCGGGCGAAGATCGTCTACCGGCTGACGGCGGAGGGGAAGAGCCACTTCGAGGAGCTGCTCGCCCACTCCGGTCCGGACGCGTGGGAGGACGAGCACTTCGGCGTCCGCTTCGCCTTCTTCGGACAGACCTCGCGCGACGTACGGATGCGGGTCCTCGAAGGCCGCCGCAGCCGGCTGGAGGAGCGCCTCGAAAAGATGCGTACCTCCCTGGCCCGTTCGCGCGAGCGGCTCGACGACTACACCCTCGAACTTCAGCGGCACGGCATGGAGTCCGTGGAACGCGAGGTCCGGTGGCTCAACGAGCTGATCGAGAGCGAGCGCGCCGGGCGCGACCAGCGCGCCGTCGACCCTGCCGAGCAGCACCAGAAGGACACGTCAGGAGACGCGGACGGCCTGCCCCGGCGTCGGGGTGGTTCCCGGCCGGGCCCGTCCGATGACACCACCACATGAGGTCCCGCAGTCAGCGGAACCTTGTCGAGATCACAGGGAGCAACCGGAATGGGTTCGGTTCGCGTAGCCATCGTCGGCGTGGGCAACTGCGCCGCCTCGCTGGTACAAGGCGTCGAGTACTACAAGGACGCAGACCCGGACACCCGCGTGCCCGGCCTGATGCATGTGCAGTTCGGCGACTACCACGTGCGTGACATCGAGTTCGTGGCCGCTTTCGACGTCGACGCCAAGAAGGTCGGCCTCGACCTGGCGGACGCCATCGGTGCCAGCGAGAACAACACCATCAAGATCTGCGACGTGCCGAACTCCGGCGTGACCGTCCAGCGCGGCCACACCCTCGACGGCCTGGGCAAGTACTACCGCCAGACCATCGAGGAGTCCGACGAGACGCCGGTCGACATCGTCCAGGTCCTCAAGGACCAGCAGGTCGACGTCCTGGTGTGCTACCTGCCCGTCGGCTCCGAGGACGCCGCGAAGTTCTACGCGCAGTGCGCCATCGACGCCAAGGTCGCCTTCGTCAACGCCCTCCCGGTCTTCATCGCCGGCACCAAGGAGTGGGCGGACAAGTTCACCGAGGCGGGTGTGCCGATCGTCGGTGACGACATCAAGTCCCAGGTCGGCGCCACGATCACGCACCGCGTGATGGCCAAGCTCTTCGAGGACCGGGGCGTCGTCCTGGACCGCACGATGCAGCTGAACGTCGGCGGCAACATGGACTTCAAGAACATGCTCGAGCGTGAGCGCCTGGAGTCCAAGAAGATCTCCAAGACCCAGGCCGTCACCTCGCAGATCCGCGACCGCGAGCTGGGCGAGGACAACGTCCACATCGGTCCGTCGGACTACGTCGCCTGGCTGGACGACCGCAAGTGGGCCTATGTGCGCCTGGAGGGCCGCGCCTTCGGCGACGTCCCGCTGAACCTGGAGTACAAGCTGGAGGTCTGGGACTCCCCGAACTCCGCCGGTGTCATCATCGACGCCCTGCGTGCCGCGAAGATCGCCAAGGACCGCGGCATCGGCGGCCCGGTGCTCTCCGCGTCCTCGTACTTCATGAAGTCGCCGCCGGTGCAGTACTTCGACGACGAGGCGCACGTGAACGTCGAGAAGTTCATCAAGGGCGAGGTCGAGCGCTAAGCTCCGCGCCCGCCCCGTGCTCACAGGCCCCCGGAAATTCCGTCCGGGGGCCTGTGAGCTGTGTGAGGCTGGGCCTCATGCCCGTTGTGCGCGACCTCCGCATGCTGCTCCAGCTGCGCGACTTCCGCTCCCTGCTGGCCGTGCGGCTGCTCTCCCAGGCCGCCGACGGCGTCTACCAGGTCGCGCTCGCCACGTACGTCGTCTTCTCACCCGAGAAACAGGCTTCTCCCGCCGCCATCGCCTCGGCCATGGCCGTCCTGCTGCTCCCGTACTCGCTCCTCGGCCCCTTCGCCGGCGTCTTCCTCGACCGCTGGCGCCGCCGGCAGGTGCTGCTGTACGGCAACCTGCTGCGCACCGCACTGACCGTCGGGACCGCGGCCCTGATCACCGCTCAGGTACCGGAATGGCTCTTCTACGCGTCCGCTCTCTCCGTCATGGCCGTCAACCGCTTCGTGCTGGCCGGACTCTCGGCCGCTCTGCCCCGCGTGGTCGACGGTCCGGAACGCCTGGTGGTGGCCAATTCGCTGTCCCCGACCGCCGGCACCCTCGCGACCACCGCGGGCGGTGGCCTCGCCTTCGCGGCCCGGCTCGCGGGCGTCGAGTCGAACGCGGTCGTCGTGGTGCTGGCAGCGGCCCTCTACCTCTGCGCTGCCGGAGCCTCCCTGCGGATGGCCCCAGGACTGCTCGGGCCCGACCCCGCACGACTCCGGTCGCGGTTGGGCACCGCCCTGACGAGCACCGCCCGTGGCCTGGGCGAAGGCCTGCGCCACCTGGCCGAGCGCCGCACCGCCGCGGTGGCGCTGACAGCGATGACCGTACTGCGCTTCTGCTACGGAGCGCTGACGGTGACGGTGCTGATGCTGTGCCGGTACGCCTGGTCCGCCAACGAAGCGGACGGTCTGGCACTCCTCGGAATCGCTGTCGTGGTGTCCGGGGCAGGCTTCTTCACCGCCGCGGTCGTCACCCCTCCGGCCGTGACCCGGTTCGGCCCCCTGGCCTGGATGGCGTGCTGTGCGGGACTGGCAGCCGTGCTGGCTCCCGCTCTGGAGCTGACCTTCGCCTACGTCCCGATACTGGTGGCCGCCTTCGTGCTCGGCCTCAGTACTCAGGCAGCCAAGATCGCCACGGACACGGTGGTGCAGTCCTCCGTGGACGACGCCTTCCGCGGTCGCGTCTTCGCCGTCTACGACATGCTCTTCAACGTCGCCTACGTCGGTGCCGCGGCCGTGACGGCGCTGATACTGCCGCCGGACGGCAGGTCGAGCCTGCTCGTCATCGGCGTGGCCCTGCTGCACGCGACGACCGCCGCGACGCTGGTGCGCTTCCTGCGACGGTAGGGCAGCGGCCTCTTGGCGCTGGACCCTCACGCCACCTTCCCGCCTGACGCGCGGCGCCTGGGCCCCCTCGTGCCCCGAGACGTTACGTGCTTCGCACACACACATGACGCATCGCTCATCAGGGGGACCTCCATGACCATGCCGCCGCCTACGGGCCAGAACCCGTACGGACAGAATCCCTATGGGCAGGGTCCCTACGGGCAGAATCCGCCCCCGCAGGCACCGACCGCTCCGTACGGGCAGCCGCCGCAAGCGCCGAACCCTACGGCCAGTCTCACCGCAGCAAGGTCGTCCTCTGCCTGGAGGACCTCAAGAAGTAGGCGGCCCGACTGGTTTCACGTGAAACACATCCCGCCTTCCGTGCCGTGTTTCACGTGAAACAGCGGACTCAGCTCTGCGCGGCCCACCACTCCCGCAGGGCCACGACGGCCTGGTCCCGCTCCATCGGCCCGTTCTCCAGCCGCAGTTCGAGCAGGTGCTTGTACGCCTTGCCGACCGCCGGGCCGGGAGCGACACCGAGGATCTGCATGATGTCGTTGCCGTCCAGGTCCGGCCGGATCGAGTCCAGCTCTTCCTGCTCCTGCAGACGCGCGATCCGCTCCTCCAGGCCGTCGTAGGCACGGGAGAGCGCGTTGGCCTTGCGCTTGTTGCGGGTGGTGCAGTCCGAACGCGTCAGCTTGTGCAGGCGCCGCAGCTGCGGTCCCGCGTCCCGCACGTAGCGGCGGACCGCGGAGTCGGTCCACTCGCCCGTCCCGTAGCCGTGGAAGCGCAGGTGCAGCTCCACCAGGAGCGAGACATCCTTGATCATGTCGTTGGAGTATTTCAGCGCGGTCATCCGCTTCTTGGTCATCTTCGCCCCCACGACCTCGTGGTGGTGGAAGGAGACCCGCCCGTCGCTCTCGAAACGCCGCGTCTTCGGCTTGCCGATGTCGTGCAGCAGCGCCGCCAGCCGCAGCACCAGGTCCGGGCCGTCCTCTTCGAGGTCGATGGCCTGCTCCAGCACCGTCAGCGAGTGCTCGTAGACGTCCTTGTGACGGTGATGTTCGTCACTTTCCAGCCGCAGGGCGGGCAGCTCCGGCAGCACCCGGTCGGCGATCCCCGTGTCGACCAGCAGCCTGAGGCCCTTGCGCGGGTGTGCGCCCAGCAGCAGCTTGTTCAGTTCGTCCCGCACCCGCTCGGCGGAGACGATGTCGATGCGCTCGGCCATGGCCTTCATGGCGGAGACGACGTCCTCGGCCACCTCGAAGTCCAGCTGGGCCGCGAACCGGGCGGCCCGCATCATCCGCAGCGGGTCGTCGGAGAACGACTCCTCCGGCGTCCCCGGCGTCCGCAGGACGCGCGCCGCCAGGTCCTCCAGACCGTTGTGCGGGTCGATGAACTGCTTCTGCGGCAGCGCCACCGCCATGGCGTTCACCGTGAAGTCCCGGCGCACCAGGTCCTGCTCGATGGAGTCGCCGTAGGACACCTCGGGCTTGCGCGAGGACCGGTCGTACGCCTCGGAGCGGTACGTGGTGACCTCGATGTCGAACGAGTCCTTCTTGCAGCCGACCGTGCCGAAGGCGATACCGACCTCCCACACCGCGTCCGCCCACGGCCGCACGATTCGCAGCACGTCCTCGGGGCGGGCGTCGGTGGTGAAGTCCAGGTCGCTGCCGAGCCGGCCGAGCAGCGCGTCCCGCACCGAACCGCCGACCAGGGCAAGCGTGAACCCGGCCTCCTGGAAACGGCGGGCCAGGTCGTCCGCGACAGGGGAGACCCGCAACAGTTCACCGACGGCACGGCGCTGCACCTGGCTCAGTGCGCTCGTCGGCTGCGAGGTCCGCTCGGACCGCGGGGCGAGGAAGTCATTGTTGGCGTTCGGCACAACAGAACAGGGTACGGGTCCGCGCCCGGCGAGGCGTCCTGTCGCCCGCCTCGCCGGGCATCCCCGGGAAAAGGGGACAAGGTCCGCCGACCGCCCGGCCATCGGGCGATCTTGTGGAGCAGTCCCCAGCACTTCGGCACAGCAGGTCTCGTTACCATGCGTGGACGCACATTCCGACGACCACTGACGACGACGAGGGACGGGCGAACGCGTGGCCGAGGCGGCAGGGTTCCAGGGGAGTGAACGGCCGCGCCGTCGGTGGTTGCGCCGGGCCGCGGCACTGATCGCCGGAGTGCCTTTGCTGGCGGCGACGGCGCAGTTCACGGCCGCACCCGAAGCCCGTGCCGCCGGTCCGCGCACCGTCGACGTCTCCATCGACGCGCTCACGCCCACCGTGCCGAAGAAGGACGACACCCTCACCGTCTCCGGCACGCTCACCAACCGCAGCGACGCACCGATCACCGACGCTCACGTCGGCCTGCGGCGGGGCCAGGCCCTCACCAGCCGCAGCGCCATCGACACGGCCGCCAAGCGCACCGGCTTCTCGTCCGGCGCGGACGGCGAGGAGATCAAGAACCGCACGCAGAAGATCGACAAGCTGGCCCCGGGCGTCAGCCGCACCTTCACCCTCCAGGTCCCGGTCAAGGACCTCGGCCTCGGGGGCGACGGTGTCTACCAGCTCGGTGTCTCCCTGTCCGGCCGCTCCGGTGACTCCTCGTACGAGCAGGTGCTCGGTGTCCAGCGCACGTTCCTGCCCTGGCAGACCTCCGACGTGGCGAAGAAGTCCCAGCTCACCTACCTGTGGCCGCTGATCTCCTCGACACACCTCACCGCGGAGACCGACGCGAACGCGGAGCAGACCCCCGTCTTCCGCAACGACAACCTGGCCGCGGAGATCGCTCCCGGCGGGCGGCTCCAGCAGCTCGTGGCGCTCGGCAAGGACCTCCCCGTCACCCTCGTCATCGACCCGGACGTGCTCGCCTCCGTCGAGGCGATGAGCAGGACCTACAAGGTCGAAGGCCCGAACGGCCCCACGGCGGGCAAGAATCAGGCCGTCGCCAAGCAGTGGCTGGCCCAGGTGGAGGAGGCCGCCAAGACCCACGAGGTCGTCGCCCTCCCCTTCGCCGACCCCGACCTGGCCTCCCTCGCCCACCGCGGCAAGGAGGTCCCCAGCGCCCTGGGCCACCTCGGCCCCGCCACGACGCTGGCCGCCACGGCCGTGGAGACCATCCTGGGCGTCAAGCCCCGTACCGACTTCGCCTGGCCCGCGGAAGGCGCTGTCGACTCCTCGATCATCGATGTGGCCACCTCCGGCGGCGCGCACAACATCATCGCCCGCAGCGACAGCCTCCAGGAGAACGACCTCTCCTACAGTCCGACGGCGGCCCGCCCCATCGGCGGCGGAAACACCGCTATCGTCTCGGACGCCCGGCTGTCCACCGCCTTCGAGGGCGACCTGTCCAAGGCCGAGAACTCCACCCTCGCGGTCCAGGAGTTCCTCGCCCAGAGCCTGATGGTCAACGGCCAGGAGCCCGAGCGGCAGCGCAACATCGTCGTCGCCCCGCAGCGCACACCGTCGGTCAGCCAGGCCCAGGCCATGGCCGCCGGCGTGAAGAGCCTGGTGCCCGGCCGCTGGGCCGAACCGCTGAACCTGGCGGGCGCCGCCAAGGCCACGCCGGATCCCGACGCCAACCGCGTCGTGCCCCCCGATCCGCGTATCCGGCCTCGCTGCGCAAGCAGGAACTGCCGACCGCGGCCTTCGAGGAGATCCAGGAGACCCAGAGCACGCTGGACGACTTCGAGCCCGTCCTGTCCCAGCCCCGCCGCGTGGTGACGCCGTTCGGCAACGCCATCATGCGGGAGATGTCGACCGAGTGGCGGGGCGACGACGCGGGCGCCGCGGTCTTCCGCAGCTCCGTACGCACCTACCTCGACGGCCTGACGAAGAACGTGCAGCTGATCCAGAAGTCGGACGCGACGCTCTCCGGGCGCAGCGCGACCATTCCGGTGACGGTGCAGAACAACCTGGTGCAGGGCGTCAAGGATCTGACGCTGGAACTGTCGTCCTCGCAGCCCAACCGCCTCGACACGGGTGAGCCGCAGGAGATCACGGTCGACGGTGGCCACAGCCAGTCGTTCAAGTTCGACACGACGGCGAACGCCAACGGTCCCGTGCAGGTGACGGCGCAGCTCTACACCTCCGAGGGCAAGCCGTACGGCCTGCCGATGACCTTCCATGTCAACGTCACCGAGATCACTTCGACGATCATGCTCGTGATCGCCGGCGGTGTGCTGCTGCTCGTCCTCGCCGGAGTGCGCATCTACCTCCAGCGCAAGCGTGCCGGGTCCCGGCACGGCGAGGAAGGGACCGACGGCGGCGGGGGCACCGACGGGACCGACGGGGGCGAGGGGTCCGGCGGGGCCGGCGGCGAGGGGGCCGACGGTGGCAGCGGGAACAGCGGCGGAACGGCCGACGGCGGTACGGACGGTGACGGGCCGGTGCAGCCGGGTGACCCCGGGCCGGACACCGGTTCGGGAAGCACGGGCCCGTCCGGATCAGGTGAGAAAGTGGACCGTTGACAGATGGCGGGGCCGGATGGCCGGCGACGGATGAGGTGGGGCAGCGATGAATGCGCCGTACGACGGTGACCGCGGCAGGGGTGCGCGCGGCACTCCTGCGGGTCAGGGACCGCCGACGCCTCAGGGGCAGCCGCCCCAGGACCCGTACGTGCAGGACGCGTACGCCAACGACCCGTACCGGTCGCAGGACCCCACGACCCAGGACCCGGTGAACGACGTCCTCTACGACCGCTCGGCCCACCCCCCGCCGGCTTCCGGCCAGGCCCCGCACCCGCTCTACCAGCAGCCGCCTGCCCCGCAGCACACCCCGGACCCCCAGGTGTGGGCCCCGCCCCCGCCTCCCGAGCCCCAGGGCCCGACCCGGCACCTGCCGTACGGTGACGACGCCGCCACGCAGTTCGTGGGGGTGGACGACCTCATCACGCAGGCCGCCGACGAGCGCCCCGGGCAGGACGCCTTCGCGCACCTGTACCGGGACCAGCAGCAACCGTACGAGCCGCAGCGCCCGCAGGAGCCCCAGCGTCCGTACGAGCCTCAGAGCCCCTATGAGCAGCAGCGCCCGCAGGAGGCGCAGCAGCAGCCGTATGGTCAGCAGCCCCCGTACGGACAGCAGCGCCCTCAGGAAACGCAGCAGCCCTACGGACAGCAGCAGCCTTACGGCCAGCAGCGCCCGTACAAGCCGCAGCAGCCGATGGCGCCGCAGGCGGACCCTCTCGCGCAGACCGCCGCCGTGCCGGAGCAGCCGCCTGCCCCGGTGCCCGCGCCGGAGCCCGCCAAGCGCTCCGGCGGACGCGCGTCCAGCCTGCTGAAGTCCAGCGCCGTCATGGCCGCGGGCACGCTGGTCTCCCGCATCCTCGGCTTCGTCCGCAACCTCGTCATCGCCGCGGCGATCGGCGTCGGCACCCTCAACGACTCGTACCAGGTCGCCAACACCCTGCCGACGATGATCTACATCCTGGTCGGCGGCGGTGCCCTGAACGCCGTCTTCATCCCGCAGCTGGTGCGGGCCATGAAGAACGACGAGGACGGCGGCGAGGCGTACGCCAACCGGCTCCTGACCCTGGTCACCGTACTGATGGCCGGTGTCACCACGGTCTGTGTGCTGGCGGCGCCGCTTTTCATCAGCATGATGTCGCCGAAGATCGCCTCGGACCCCGAGCAGATGGACGTCGCGGTCGCCTTCGCCCGCTACTGCCTGCCGACCATGTTCTTCATGGGCGTGCACGTCGTGCTGGGACAGATCCTCAACGCCCGCGGCCGGTTCGGCGCGATGATGTGGACCCCGGTCCTCAACAACATCATCGTGATCGCCACCTTCGGCGCGTTCATCTGGGTCTTCGGCAGCTTCTCGCACAGCGGCGTGGGCGCGGGCAACGTCTCAGCCGACGCGGTACGGCTGCTGGGCATCGGCACCCTGCTCGGGCTGACCGTGCAGGCGCTCGCGATGTTCCCCTACCTCCGGGACGCCGGTTTCCGGCTCCGTCCCCGCTTCGACTGGCGTGGACACGGGCTCGGCAAGGCCGCCCGGCTCGCCAAGTGGACCTTCTTCTTCGTCCTCGCCAACCAGCTCGGCCTGATCGTGGTGACCCAGATCGCCACCTGGGCCGGTTCGGTGGCCGAGAGCGAAGGCCACTCCGGCACCGGCATCACCGCCTACAACTACGCGTTGCAGCTCTGGCAGATGCCGCAGGCCATCATCACCGTCTCGGTCATGACCGCCGTCCTGCCCCGCATCTCCCGGGCCGCCCACGACGGGGACGTCACCGCCGTCCGCGACGACATCTCCTACGGGCTGCGGACCTCGGCGGTGGCCATCGTGCCGTGTGCCTTCGCGTTCGTGGCGCTCGGTGTGCCGATGGCGACGCTGATGTTCTCCAGCGCCGGCACCGGCGCCACCAACATCGGTTACGTGATCATGGCGTTCGGCCTGGGCCTGATCCCGTACTCCGCGCAGTACGTCATCCTGCGGGGTTTCTACGCCTACGAGGACACCCGCACGCCGTTCTTCAACACGGTGATCGTCGCCGTCGTCAACGCGGCGGCCTCCGGGCTGTGCTTCCTCCTCCTGCCGGCCCGCTGGGTCGTGGTCGGCCTCGCGGCCTCCTATGGCCTGGGGTACGCCGTCGGCGTCGGCGTGGCCTGGCGGCGTCTGCGCACTCGGCTGGGCGGCGACCTGGACGGATCGCACGTCATTCGTACGTACGCCCGTCTCGCCGGCGCCTGTGTGCCCGCCGCCCTGGTCGGCGGCGCGGCCGCATACGGAATCACCCTGGCGCTCGGCAGCGGCGTGACCGGTTCGCTGGCCGCCTTGGCCGGTGGCGGTGTCACACTGATCGCCGTCTTCTTCCTCGCCGCGAAACGGATGCGGGTCGAGGAGATGAACGCCATGGTCGGCATGGTGCGCGCCAAGCTGGGGCGCTGAGCGGGCACAACCATCGACCGCAACCGTGTGTCGTGCATAGTGGCGGACTGTGGGCACAATTGTCTTGGCTCGTAGAGCCTGCAACGGATGGGGAGGCAGGAACGACGGTGGCGGAACGGAGCACGGCTGCCGTCGACGTGGCCGACACGAGCGGTGACGAACCGCTGACCGCCCAGGCGGGACAGGCCACGGACGACGGTGCGGAGGCCGAGAGCGTAACCGGCACGGACCAGGACACCGCACGCACCGGCGAAGAGCCTGCCGCGGTGGCCGACACCAAGCCGCCCGAACTGCACAGCGGTCACAAGCTCGCCAGACGCTACCGCCTGGAGGAGTGCGTCACCCGTCTGGACGGATTCAGCAGCTGGCGTGCGGTCGACGAGAAACTGCGCCGTGCCGTCGGCGTACACATCCTGCCCGCGGACCACCCGCGTGCCCGCCCCGTGCTGTCCGCCGCGCGCTCCGCCGCGCTGCTCGGCGACCCCCGCTTCGTGCAGGTCCTCGACGCCGTCGAGGAGAACGACCTCGTCTACGTCGTGCACGAGTGGCTGCCGGACGCCACGGAACTGTCCGCGGTGCTCGCGAGCGGCCCGCTGGAACCGCATGACGCCTACCAGCTCGTCAGCCAGGTCTCCCAGGCCATGGCCGCCGCCCACCGGGAAGGGCTGGCCCACCTCAGGCTCAACCCCAGCTCCGTGCTGCGGACCGAGTCCGGGCAGTACCGCATCCGCGGCCTGGCCGTGATGGCCGCGCTGCGCGGCATCAGCAGCGAGCACCCGCAGCGCACCGACACCGAGGCGATCGGCGCGCTGCTGTACGCCGCCCTCACCCAGCGCTGGCCGTACGAGAGCGACGCGTACGGCCTGTCGGGGCTGCCCAAGGACGTCGGCATGATCCCGCCGGACCAGGTACGGGCCGGAGTGCACCGCGGCCTGTCCGAGCTGGCCATGCGGGCGCTGGTCAACGACGGTGCCACCGCCTCCCGCCAGGAGCCGGCCTGCACGACTCCGGAGGAACTGGCGAAGGCCGTCACGGCCATACCGCGCATCCGCCCGCCGGAGACGTCCTTCACCGCGCCGCCGCCCTACCAGCGCACCGCTTTCCAGCAGGGCTCGTACGGGCAGCCCCCGTCGCGCAACGGCGGGGCGCCGGCCCGGGCCGCAGCGGTGCCCGCTCCGCCGCCACCGCTGCAGAGCCGCACCGGCCGGGCACTGAAGTGGTGCGTGTCCGGACTGCTGATCGCGGCACTGGGGCTCGGGAGCTGGCAGCTGGCGGACACCCTCATCAAGGGCGAAGGCCAGGAGAGCCAGGAGAACACCCAGCCCGAGAGCGGCAAGCAGCAGAAGCCCGCACCGAAGCCGATCAAGATCGACAGCGCTACGGAGTTCTCCCCCGCTCCAGCAAGCCCGTCGGCGGGGACCGGACCCCGGCGTCGAACGCCGTGGACGGGGACCCGGGCACCGCCTGGGTGACCGGGCTGTTCAAGGGCTGGGCGAACTTCGGCAACCTCCCGTACCGCGCGGACGGCAGCGGTCTGGTCGTCGACCTCGGCAGCGTCCAGGACGTCTCCGAGGTGCAGGCCAGCATGTACCGGGCGGGGCAGACGGCCGAGGTGCTCGCCGCCGATCCCGAGGCGTCCGACCCGACGACGCTCGACGCGTTCACGCAGCGCCTCTCGAAGCTGGAGAAGGCCGGCTCCTCGCTGTCCGCGAAGGTGGACAAGCCCGTCAAGACGCGTTACGTCCTGGTCCACATCACCGAGTTGCCCAGCGACGAGGCGGAGGACGGCTACCGGGGCGGCATCTCGGAGATCAAGGTCAGCGGCTGACCTCTTCGGGCACCCTTCGCGGGGCGCTCGAAGGGCTCGTCCCGGCCCCCGCTCCTGCGGGATCCGGCCAATTCATGAAGACAGGGCACGTGCTGCATCGGCAGCACGTGCCCTGTTTTTTTGCGGAGCGGCGGGTGACTTCCGGCTCGAATTCCGGCAATTACCCGTGAATCCGGCTGCTGTCACCGGGGCAGGCCGGTGAGCAAACCGGGGCTCCGGCCGTCGCATCGGCCGGGGCCCCGGAAAAACGGAACCTACTTACCCTTCAGTTCCACTTGGTGCAATACACCTGATTGTTGCCGAAGTACCCACAGGCCCGCACCGAGTACCCGGGGCCGTCGTTCTGGAGGTTGTTGTTCGCGATCGATGCCGTATCGCCCGGGTCGAGGGTCACCTCGCGCTTCTGCACCAATTCCTTCCAGGTCTTTCCGCCGTCGCGGGAGACGTCCATCCAGAGCGCCCCCTCGCTGTCGCTCCCGTTCGACGTCATGCTGGCCATCGTCCAGTCGTGACCGTCCGTGCAGCGGTAGACGAGGAGCTTGACCGTGGCGTGCCCGCCGTAGGTCTTCACCGACAGCGTCTTGCGGTAGCTACAGCTGCCCTTGGAGTACGCGGACGCCGAACCCGGCATCGCCCCCACGGCGATGACCGAGGCCACCACGACCAGCAGAAGGCGCTTGAGGTTTTTCATACAGAAATTCCTTGAATCTGTGTCGACAGACGAGAAGCGGCCGGCCGGTCCGTTCCACAGCGGCCGATTCCAGCGGTCAGGTTTTGTGCAGCATCTTGATCGTTCCAGTCGTCACCGCGACTCGGCAACTTTCGCATTCCGCACTTTTATGCCGGTGAAGTGATGGCGTGCTCGGCACCGAACAGTGCGCGGCGCCCACGGTGGCCGAGCCTGTCCCCCCATCTGACCGGCGTTTACTTTCGCAGCCCGGCGGGCTTCAATGGAGCCACCTATCCGCTACCCGCCGCGAGCAGGGGGACATGTGGGGCCTGAGACGGGCGGCTCTGACGTGGTGAGCGACGCCGACCTCCTCGCGCGCCACGTGGCCGGCGACCCCGAAGCCTTCGGCGAGATAGTCCGGCGTCACCGTGACCGGCTCTGGGCGGTGGCGCTGCGCACCCTCGGTGACCGGGAAGAAGCGGCGGACGCCGTGCAGGACGCCCTCGTCTCGGCCTACCGGGCCGCTCATACCTTCCGCGGCCAGTCGGCCGTCACGACCTGGCTGCACCGCATCACGGTCAATGCCTGCCTGGACCGGGCGCGCAAGGCGGCCTCCCGCCGTACGTCTCCGGTCGCCGAGACGGAGCGACTGGAGCAACTGCTGGAACCGCACGAGTCCGCCGCCGTGCCGGCCGAGCGGCAGGACCTTTACCGGGAACTGCTCGGCGCGTTGCGCACGCTGCCCGAAGAACAACGTGCGGCGCTGGTCCTCGTTGACATGCAGGGATATCCGGTGGCCGAGGCCGCCGCGATCCTCGACGTCCCCACGGGGACGGTGAAGAGCCGCTGTGCGCGGGGCCGGGCCCGGCTTCTTCCGATGCTCACCCATCTGCGCCCGGGTGAAGGGGATAACAGACCCGTCAGCGGGGGAAGGAACCGGGCGCAGGGGACATCCGTCCCAGAGGCGGCAGGGCCGAAGGACACAGATGCCGTGAAGGGCGGAGGTGGGCGCTCGTGACTTCGACGACCAACACGGACGAGCACCCGGAGGTCTCCGAGATCTCCGCGCTCACGGACGGGCTGCTCTCCCCGTCCCGCACCGCGGACCTACGGGATCACCTCGCGTGCTGTGAGCTGTGCGAGGACGTCCACGCTTCCCTGGAGGAGATCCGCGGCCTGCTGGGCACCCTTCCGGGACCCACGCGGATGCCGACCGACGTGGCGGAGCGTATCGACGCGGCGCTGGCGGCCGAGGCGCTGCTCGACTCCACCGCTCCGGATCAGGAGTCGGCCGTGCGGGAAGTCCCGGCAGCTGTGACCGTTCCTGTTTCACGTGAAACCGACAGCGCTCCCCCCACCGCTCCTCCCTTGTCCGTCACCCGGCCCGCAGGGCATCCGCGGGCGGCTTCCGGCCCTGGGCGCCGAGCGGCCGGTGCCCGGCCCCGGGGCCGGCGGTGGCCGAGGGCACTGCTCGGCGCGGCGGCCGCCGCGGCGGTCATCGGCGTCGGCGGGATCGTCATCCAGGACGCGACCACCGGCAGCGGCCAGGGGACGGCACAGGAGTCGCATACCGAGGCCGCGAAGAAGAGCGCGGGGGGCCCGTCCGGGCTGACGTCCGCCACCCTGGAGTCACGGGTCCACGACCTGCTGGCCTCGTCGCACACCAAGAAGACGCCGGACGTCGGCACGCAGAGTTCCCCCGACACACCGCTGCGGGGTGCGACGGACACCGTGCCGTCCTGCGTCCAGCGCGGCACGGGGCGGCCGGAGACTCCCCTGGCGTCCACGCACAGCACCTATGAGGGCCAGGACGCGTATCTCCTGGTGCTGCCGCACCCGACCGACGCCGACCGCGTCTCCGCCTACGTCGTCTCCGCCTCCTGCGTCTCCGCGTCTCCGCCGGCTCCCGGCAAGGTGCTGCTGGCCCACTCGTACCGGCGAGCCTGAACCGGCGGCAAGGGCGCCGGGGCTCCGCGGGAATGCTTGCCCCGTAGGATCCGTTGGGTGGGGTGAGAGTTCACCGAGAGCCCCAGCAAGCAGTCGGCAGAGACAAGGAAGACACCCGTGAGCGACGTCCGTAACGTGATCATCATCGGCTCCGGGCCCGCGGGCTACACCGCCGCGCTCTACACCGCCCGTGCCTCCCTGAAGCCGCTGGTTTTCGAGGGCGCCGTCACCGCCGGTGGCGCGCTGATGAACACCACCGAGGTGGAGAACTTCCCCGGGTTCCGCGACGGCATCATGGGCCCCGACCTGATGGACAACATGCGTGCCCAGGCCGAGCGCTTCGGCGCCGAGCTGGTCCCGGACGACGTGGTCTCGGTCGACCTGACCGGTGAGGTCAAGACCGTCACCGACACCGCCGGCACCGTCCACCGCGCCAAGGCCGTGATCGTCACCACCGGCTCCCAGCACCGCAAGCTGGGCCTGCCCCGTGAGGACGAGCTCTCGGGCCGCGGCGTCTCGTGGTGCGCCACCTGCGACGGGTTCTTCTTCAAGGACCAGGACATCGCCGTGGTCGGCGGCGGCGACACCGCGATGGAGGAGGCCACCTTCCTCTCCCGCTTCGCCAAGTCGGTCACGATCATCCACCGCCGTGACACGCTGCGGGCCAGCAAGGCGATGCAGGAGCGCGCCTTCGCCGACCCGAAGATCAGCTTCGTCTGGGACAGCGAGGTCGCCGAGCTGCACGGCGAGAACAAGCTCTCCGGCCTGACGCTGCGCAACCTGAAGACCGGCGAGACCTCGGAGTCCCCGGTGACCGGCCTGTTCATCGCGATCGGCCACGACCCGCGCACCGAGCTGTTCAAGGGCCAGCTGGAGCTGGACGACGAGGGCTACCTCCAGGTGGAGGCCCCGAGCACCCGTACGAACATCACGGGTGTCTTCGCCGCCGGCGACGTCGTCGACCACACCTACCGCCAGGCGATCACGGCGGCCGGTACCGGCTGCTCCGCGGCCCTGGACGCCGAGCGGCACCTCGCCGCGCTCTCGGACAGCGAGGACGTCCCGGAGCCGGAGAAGACCGCCTCCGCCTGACTCCGCCCCTGACGCCCCCGAGCCCCATTCCACCCAGTAAGGAGACTGCCATGGCCGGTGCCACGGTGACCGTGACGGACGCCAACTTCGAAGAGGTCGTTCTCAAGAGCGACAAGCCCGTACTCGTGGACTTCTGGGCCACCTGGTGCGGCCCGTGCCGCCAGATCGCCCCGTCGCTGGAGGCCATCGCCGCCGAGCACGACGAGATCGTCATCGCGAAGCTGAACACCGACGAGAACCCGACCACCACCGCCAAGTACGGCGTCATGTCGATTCCGACGATGAACGTCTACCAGGGCGGCGAGGTCGTGAAGACCATCGTCGGCGCCAAGCCGAAGGCGATGCTGGAGCGCGAGCTGGGCGACTTCCTCGCCTGATCGCACTCCGCGACCCGCACGAACGCGAACGGGCCCGCCCCTCCGGGGGCGGGCCCGTTCGCGTTCGTAGCGGCCCGTTTCTAGAGCGGGCGCAGAGCCGGTTCCTTCTGCACCGCTCCCAGGAGACGGTCCAGGGCCATCTCCACGTCTTCCTTCCACGAGATCGTGGTGCGCAGTTCCAGCCTCAGGCGGGGGAAGCGGGGATGCGGGCGGACCGTCTTGAAGCCGACGGCCAGGAGGTGGTCGGCGGGGAGCACGCACGCGGGCTCCGACCACCGGGCGTCGCCGAACGCCTCGACCGCCTTGAAGCCGCGGCGAATGAGGTCCTTGGCCACCGTCTGCACCATCACCCGGCCCAGCCCCTGCCCCTGGTAACCGGGCGTCAGCCAGGCCGTGAGGAGCTGTACGGCGTCGGGGGACACCGGGCTCGTGGGAAAGGCCGTGGAGCGCGGCACGTACGCGGGCGGGGCGTACAGCACGAAACCGACCGGGACGTCGTCGACATGGACCACACGGCCGCAGGAGCCCCACTCCAGGAGGACGGCCGAGATCCAGGCTTCCTTCTCCAGCTCGGGCCGGCCCGCTCTTACCGCGGCTTCACCGCTGACGGGGTCGAGTTCCCAGAAGACGCAGGAGCGGCAGCGTTTGGGGAGGTCCGGAAGGTTGTCCAGCGTGAGCGGTACGAGCCGACGGCCCATGAAGACAGGTCCTCGCTTCCCTCACCCGCCGCACCGCGCGATGCCGTCCGCACGTCCCGCTCTCTGAGCAGGCCACCGACGAAACCACCGACTGCTCCCAGGCCGAAGCCCGCTGCCAGCAGTCCGGTGCGGCTCACCGTTCGCATGGCTTACTCCTTGTTGTGGGGGTTTCCCCGTGGATGTGCGCCATACCCGATCGCATCGTATCCACGGTCCGCGTGTGCGGGTACCGCCACACAGCAAAGGGCGGGCCGTGTTCCACAATCCGCTGGGAACACGGCCCGCCCTCCGGGCCGGAGAACTCGGCTCAGTCCTCGTCGCCGTTCTCCTCGGCGAGGCTCTTGTCGAGCACCCGGCCTTCGCCGGGGGCCAGGGTGCCGAGGATGCGCTCCAGGTCTTCTATCGAGGCGAACTCGACGACGATCTTGCCCTTCTTCTGCCCGAGGTCGACCTTCACCCGGGTCTCGAAGCGGTCGGACAGCCGCGAGGCGAGACCGGTCAGGGCGGGGAGACCCGGCCGCCGGCCCGTGGCTTCTTCGCCTTGGTGGTACCGGCGGGCCCGGAGCCCATCAGCCGCACGATCTCCTCGACCGAACGCACCGAGAGTCCCTCGCGGACGATGCGGCGCGCCAGCTCCTCCTGCTCGTCCCCGTCGTCCACGCCCAGCAGGGCACGTGCGTGGCCTGCGGAGAGCACCCCGGACGCGACCCTGAACTGCACGGACGTCGGGAGCTTCAGCAGCCGCAGGGTGTTGGAGACCTGCGAGCGCGACCGGCCGATACGGTCGGCCAGCTCGTCGTGGGTGCAGCTGAAGTCCCGCAGCAGCTGGTCGTAGGCCGCGGCCTCTTCCAGCGGGTTCAGCTGGGCCCGGTGAAGGTTCTCCAGCAGTGCGTCCAGCAGCAGCTTCTCGTCGTCGGTCGCGCGGACGATCGCCGGGATCCGCTCCAGGCCGGCCTCGCGGCAGGCCCGCCAGCGTCGCTCGCCCATGATGAGCTCGTACCGCTGGGGACCGGTCTGCCGGACAACCACCGGCTGGAGGAGACCGACCTCCTGGATGGAAGTGACCAGCTCGGCGAGTGCCTCCTCTTCGAAGACCTCACGCGGCTGCCGCGGGTTGGGCGTGATCGCATCGAGCGGCAGCTCGGCGAAATGCGCCCCTGCGACCTCCCCCGTCACGTCTGCCACCGCTTCAGGCTTGGCCGGCTCGTCCGTTTCACGTGAAACGGTCCTGGCCGCGATCGAGGTGACCTTGGCCGCCGCCACCCCGCGATCCGGCGGCATCGTCGGCACCGCGGACGGCGATGTCGCTCCCCGGCCCACCACGGGCGCGGCGTTCTCCGCTGCCTGCGGTGCCGCGGGGATCAGCGCACCGAGCCCGCGGCCCAGTCCTCTACGTCGTTCGCTCACTGATTCCCCTCCGACATGCTGTGCTGTGGTTCGTAGTTCACGGTGAGGCCCTCGGTGCCGGTACCGGCCTGGGCGACTCCCCGCAAGGCGATCTCCCGGGCCGCTTCCAGGTAGGAGAGCGAACCGCTGGATCCCGGGTCGTAGGTGAGGACCGTCTGCCCGTAGCTGGGCGCCTCGGAGATACGCACCGAACGGGGGATGCTGGTGCGCAGCACCTCGCTGCCGAAGTGGTTACGCACCTCCTCCGCGACCTGGGAGGCCAGCCGGGTACGGCCGTCGTACATGGTGAGCAGGATCGTCGACACGTGGAGCTTGGGGTTGAGGTGCCCGCGCACCAGGTCGACGTTGCGCAGCAACTGGCCGAGCCCTTCCAGCGCGTAGTACTCGCACTGGATCGGGATCAGCACCTCGGCACCCGCGACCAGCGCGTTGACGGTCAGCAGACCGAGTGAAGGCGGGCAGTCGATGAGGATGTAGTCCAGCGGCTGTTCGTAGGCCTTGATGGCCCGGTCCAGCCGGCTTTCCCGCGCCACCAGCGAGACCAGTTCGATCTCGGCGCCGGCCAGGTCGATCGTGGCCGGCGCGCAGAACAGCCCCTCCACGTCGGGCACCGGGACCACGACGTCGGCCAGCGGCTTGCTCTCCACCAGCACGTCGTAGATGGAGGGGACTTCGGCGTGATGGTCGATGCCCAGGGCCGTGGAGGCGTTGCCCTGCGGGTCCAGGTCGACGACCAGGACCCGGGCACCGTGCAGAGCCAGTGAGGCAGCAAGGTTGACCGTGGTGGTGGTCTTGCCGACCCCGCCCTTCTGGTTGGCGACCACCATGACCCGGGTGTTCTCGGGACGGGGCAGGGCTTCTCCGGTGCGGCCTAGCGTCTGAACCGCCAGCTGAGCTGCACGACCGATCGGGGTGTCGTCCATGGGGGACGGCGTTTCACGTGAAACGTCATCCCCGAGCGACTCGCTACGGGGACCGGGGACCGGGTCGGTCATCGGGCCCGCGATGTTGGCGTCGGACCGCAAGGATTCACTCTCCTCGACATCAGGCTCGCAGTGCTCAGAGCCTGCCATGCTTTCGGTGTCGTGAACCAGTGAGGTCCGCTCTCCTGTGGATGAACCCACCTCTGTGGATACTTCCGTGACCCGTGGGGGTGTCCGGTCACGCGGCGCGGCAGCCGCGCGACCACGGCTGATGATTCCATGCAGCAGAGAACGACGTTTCACGTGAAACACGATGCCAGCGTTGCGTCCGTTTTGTACGCGACACTCCGCTTTATGCCGTTTTGTTAGTTTCGCTGGGGCAGTCAGCTGGGCCAACGCCCCGCTCAGCGGCGCCGCCCCCGCTGTGCCCGGCTGGGCCTGGCCGCCTTCGCGCGCTTGGCCGCGAACCGCACACCGCCCGGGCTTTCGCCGACCTCGACACGGACCACGGTCGACAACGGATCCACGACCCCCTCGCCGACCTGCACGACCGAGGTCTCCACGACACCGAGCTTGCTCAGCGCGGCACGGGCCCCCTTCAGCTCTTCCTCGGCGGTGTCTCCCTTGAGCGCCAGCATCTCGCCGTAGGGACGCAGCAGCGGAACACCCCAGCCCGCCAGCCGGTCGAGCGGCGCCACCGCGCGCGCGGTCACCACGTGCACCTGCGGAAGCTTGCCCATGACCTCCTCCGCACGGCCGCGCACCACCGTGACGTGGTCCAGCCCGAGCAGCTCGACCACCTCCAGCAGGAAGTTCGTCCGCCGCAGCAGCGGCTCCAGCAGCGTGATCTTGAGGTCCGGCCGCACCAGGGCCAGCGGAATGCCCGGCAGACCCGCACCCGAGCCGACATCACAGACGGTGACGCCCTCGGGCACCACCTCGGAGAGCACCGCGCAGTTCAGCAGGTGCCGCTCCCACAGCCGCGGCACCTCACGCGGACCGATCAGACCTCTGCGTACGCCCGCGTCGGCGAGCAGCTCGCCGTAGCGCACGGCCTCCGGAAAAAGCTCACCGAACACCTCACGCGCCACATCCGGCGCCGGTGGGAGCTCCGCTGCTGCGTCCGTCACGGGAAACGCCCTTCCTCTGGACTGTTTTATAAGGCTGACAAGATGTGGCCCCGCCTGCGAGACAGACGGGGCCGGTGACATCAAGGCTGTGCGGGCTCTGGCCGTCAGGCCGGAAGGACCACCACACAACGCTGGGGCTCTTCGCCCTCGGACTCGCTGCGCAGCCCCGCGGCCGCCACCGCGTCGTGCACGACCTTGCGCTCGAAGGGGGTCATCGCCTTCAGCTTCACCGGCTCGCCGGTGCCCTTGGCCTCCTCCGCCGCCTTGGCGCCCAGCTCCGCGAGTTCCTCGCGCTTCTGGGCCCGGTACCCGGCGACGTCCAGCATCAGGCGGCTGCGGTCGCCGGTCTCCCGGTGCACCGCGAGCCGGGTCAGCTCCTGGAGCGCCTCCAGCACCTCACCGTCCCGGCCCACCAGCTTCTGCAGGTCACGGCTGGTCGAGTCGCTGATGATCGACACAGCGGCGCGGTCGGCCTCGACGTCCATGTCGATGTCGCCGTCGAGGTCGGCGATGTCCAGCAGACCCTCGAGGTAGTCGGCCGCGATCTCACCCTCCTGCTCCAGGCGGGTGAGGGTGTCGGTCCCCTCGGCGGCCGGGGTCCCCCCTGTCGACGACGAGGGGCGGGTCGTGTCCGTCACGGAAGGACTCCTTCTTACTTCTTGGACGGGTGCTTGGGCCGCTGCTGGCCCTTGCGCTGTCCGGACTTGGCGTTACGGGAGCCGGAGGCGGAGGAACCGCCCTTCGGCTTGCTGTCCTGAGGTGCCTGCTTCTCCAGCGACTGCTTCTTCGAAGCGTCCGCGCCGGAGGCGTCGGAAGCGCTGGAGCCGGCCCCCGCACGGGTGCGCCGCTGCGCACCGGCACCACCGGCGGGCTTGCTGCCGCCGGCCTGCTTGGCGCCGCCGGTGGTGGTGGGCTGGGTCTGACGCCGGGACTTGCTCTGCCGCTTGGGCTGCTGCCGGTTCTGGCGCGCCTCCTCGGCGACCTTCTTGGCCTCGACCTCGGCCGGGTCCTCCTTGAGCTTGCCCTTGGCGCGCAGACGCTGCTGACGCTCCTCGAAGGCCTTGCTGCCCGGGGTGGGGTTCCGGCGGATGACGAACATCTGCTGACCCATGGTCCAGACGTTGGTGGTCAGCCAGTACAGGAGAACGCCGACAGGGAAGCCGGGGAAGCCGATACCGAAGACGGCGAACATGACCGGGAAGACGTACATCAGCATCTTCTGCTGCTGCATGAACGGCGTCTTCACCGTCAGGTCGACGTTCTTGGTCATCAGCTGGCGCTGCGTGTAGAACTGCGACGCCGACATCAGAACGATCATGATGACGGTGACCACGCGGACGTCGGTGACCGACGCCCCCAGAGACTGGATCTTCTCCGGGGTGTCCAGGAACTTCGCGGCCAGCGGCGCGCCGAAGATGTGCGCCTTCTGGGCGCTCTCCAGCAGCGACTGGTTGATGACACCGACGGTCTGGTTGTTCGCGATGTGGCTGAGGACCTGGTACAGCGAGATGAAGAACGGCGACTGCGCCAGGATCGGCAGGCAGCTGGAGAGCGGGTTGGTGCCCGTCTCCTTGTACAGCTTCATCATCTCTTCGGACTGACGCTGCTTGTCGCTCTTGTAGCGCTCCTGGATCGCCTTCATCTTCGGCTGGAGCGCCTGCATGTTCCGCGTCGACTTGATCTGCTTCACGAAGAGCGGGATCAGGCAGATACGGATCAGCACCACCAGCGAGACGATGGACAGACCCCACGCCGCGCCACTGTTCTCGTCGAAGATGAGGCTGTAGAACGAGTGGAACTGGACGATGATCCAGGAAACTGCGTAATAGAGAGGACTGAGGATCGTGTCCACGAATCAGGCTCCTTGGGCGGTGGGCTGAGTCTCAGGCTGTGCGGCAGGCTCAGGGACGGCGGACCCGCCCAGGCGGCTTCTCAGCCGCTGATGCCAGACCGGACGCTTCCGGGGTGGTACGTGGTCGACGCCACCGGGCGACCACGGGTTGCAACGCAGGATGCGCCAAGCCGTCAGCGCGGTCCCTTTCACCGCGCCGTGCCGGTCGATGGCCGTATAGCCATAGTGGGAGCACGACGGGTAGTACCGGCAGACCGGCCCCAGCAGAGGGCTGATGGTCCACTGGTACAGCTTGATCAACAGCAGCAGCGGGTACTTCACCGCGGCTCCCTCCCCTGACCTCGGGTGGGGGAACTCCATCCAGCAGCCGCTGCAGCGCGGTGTCCAGGTCACGGGCCAGCTGATCATGGTCCGCGTCGCCCGCGCCGGGCAGCGCCCGTACGACAACCAGGCTACCGGCGGGCAGCCGGTCCAGCCGGTCGCGCACGAGGTGGCGCAGCCGGCGCTTGACCTTGTTGCGGACCACGGCACCGCCGATGGCCTTGCTCACGACGAAACCCGCACGCGCCGGGGAGGGCTCTCCCCGCTGCGTGCGGGTCCGTTGCACCGCTGCGTAGATGGACGACGAGGAGCGGGCGCCCGGCCCTGCGTCCCCGGCGTACCGCGGTCGCAAAGTCCTCGCGCCGCCTCAGCCGATGCTCGGTAGGCAGCACGTCATGGACCTAGCTCAGGGCTCAGGCCGACAGGCGGGCGCGACCCTTGCCACGGCGGGACGCGAGGATCGCGCGGCCGGCACGGGTACGCATCCGCAGGCGGAAGCCGTGGGTCTTGGCGCGACGACGGTTGTTCGGCTGGAAGGTGCGCTTGCTCACTCGGGGGCTCCAGAGATGCTTGGTGTCTCCGGGGAGACAGGTGTGGGGCGTCGATTGGCTGTCACCGTGCGCCCACGAGTAGCTCGCAACGCCCGAGTGCACCGCTACTTCGATCACTAGAGCGCGATCTTTGCCCATCGGAGGCAGGCGGCAGCAGCCATCGACAACTCGACCTGGTTACGGTACGCGCGGCGGCGTCATCCGGTCAAACCGGCCCTCGGCCGGGACACACTATGCACAGCCTGTGGACAACAACTTGAATCACCAGGGTCGCCCTGACTACCGTGGGTCAACTCCGATTCCTTCCCGCCCGTCCTGAGAATCACACATTCGTGGGACCAGTGAGAGAGCGTGCTCTGTGGCCGACGTACCTGCCGATCTTGCCGCAGTGTGGCCACGCGTACTTGATCACCTCCTACGCGCGGAGAGCGACAGCCTCAAGCCGAAGGACCAGGACTGGCTGAAGCGGACCCAGCCGCTGGCCCTGGTGGCCGACACGGCCCTGCTGGCCGTACCCAACGAGTTCGCCAAGGGTGTGCTGGAAGGCCGGCTCGCGCCGCTCATCGGTGAAGCACTGAGCCACGAGTGCGGCCGCCCGATCAGGATCGCGATCACCGTCGACGACTCCGCCGAGGAACCGCAGCCTCAGCAGCCGATGCAGCAGTCCCAGCCGTCTGCGCACATGCAGCAGCGGCACCAGTCCCAGCATCCCCAGCAGTCCCAGCAGCAAGGGGGACAACCGGGACAGCAGCACGATGCGTACGGCGGCTACGACAGCCGGCAGAGCGAGGGCTACGACAGCCGTCAGGGCTACGGCCACCAGGACGACGACCTGCCCCACGTACGTCCCGCGTACCCGGAGTACCAGCAGCACCAGCAGCCCCGGCACGAGCCCGGCGCCTGGCCGCAGCACTCCGGCAGGGGCGGCCAGACCGGCCCCGGCCCGCGCGAGGACTACGGATGGCAGCAGCAGCGCCTCGGCGGCTTCCCCGAACGCGACCCCTACGCGACGCCGCCGCCCGCACACCGACAGCAGCAGCACCAGCACCCTCAGCGGTCACAGAACGACTACCGTTCGCAGGCTCCCGAGCACTCCGGCCCGCCGCAGCACCAGCACTCCGAGGGCCACTCCCCGTACGAGCAGCAGCCGCCGCAGCGCCGTGACCTGTCCGAGCACCAGCCTCCCGCGCACATCCAGAACCCCGGCCCCGGCGGTCTGCCCGCGCCCAGCGGCGCCCCCGGCCCGCTCGCCGCGCAGCCCGCGCCCGCGACCGGCCCCGGTGAGCCGACCGCCCGGCTGAACCCCAAGTACCTCTTCGACACCTTCGTCATCGGCGCGTCCAACCGTTTCGCGCACGCCGCCGCGGTCGCCGTGGCCGAGGCGCCGGCCAAGGCGTACAACCCGCTGTTCATCTACGGGGAGTCCGGCCTCGGGAAGACGCACCTGCTGCACGCCATCGGGCACTACGCGCGGAGCCTCTACCCGGGCACCCGGGTGCGCTACGTGAGCTCGGAGGAGTTCACCAACGAGTTCATCAACTCCATCCGCGACGGCAAGGCGGACGCGTTCCGCAAGCGCTACCGCGACATGGACATCCTGCTCGTCGACGACATCCAGTTCCTGGCCAGCAAGGAGTCGACGCAGGAGGAGTTCTTCCACACCTTCAACACGCTGCACAACGCCAACAAGCAGATCGTGCTGTCCTCGGACCGGCCGCCCAAGCAGCTGGTCACCCTGGAGGACCGGCTGCGCAACCGCTTCGAGTGGGGACTGATCACCGACGTCCAGCCGCCGGAGCTGGAGACCCGGATCGCGATCCTGCGCAAGAAGGCGGTCCAGGAGCAGCTGAACGCGCCGCCGGAGGTGCTGGAGTTCATCGCCTCCCGTATCTCGCGCAACATCCGCGAACTGGAGGGGGCGCTGATCCGGGTCACCGCCTTCGCCTCCCTCAACCGCCAGCCGGTGGACCTGGGCCTGACGGAGATCGTCCTGAAGGACCTGATCCCCGGCGGCGAGGACGCGGCACCCGAGATCACCGCGACCGCCATCATGGCCGCGACCGCGGACTACTTCGGGCTGACCGTGGACGACCTGTGCGGATCGTCACGCAGCCGCGTGCTGGTGACGGCGCGACAGATCGCGATGTATCTGTGCCGTGAGCTGACGGATCTGTCGCTGCCGAAGATCGGGGCGCAGTTCGGCGGGCGGGACCATACGACGGTGATGCACGCCGACCGCAAGATCCGGGCCTTGATGGCCGAACGGCGTTCCATCTACAACCAGGTCACCGAGCTGACGAACCGCATCAAGAACGGCTGACGCGGCATCGGCCACCGGCCGGCCGGAGTTTCCAGGGCGCCCCGGGACGTGACCGCTCCCGGGGCGCCCTTCGTCGCTCGGTGGGCTCCGCGGACGTACGGCGGGCTTCCCGGCCCGTACACCCCGTACGCCCCGTGTGCCCCGCACCCCCCGTACCCGTGCGGCGCGGCTCCTCGGCTCCGCGGCTCCTACAGCGGGGGTCTCCGTCACGCTCAGCGGGCTTCTCCGCCCGGTACGGGACGCCCGGCCTCGCCGTACGGAGACCTCTCCGCCGCGCCCCGCAGCCCCTCCGAACCCGTCCCCCGGCCGTCTCGGCACCGCCCCGACCCCGTCCCGACCCTGTGGAAGGCCACCGCTCTGTTCGATTCCGCGTCAGGTCACGGCCGTACTCCACAGATTGGCCAAGATTCTTCCGTCCACATGCTGGGGACTGGGAAGTTATCCCGGTGGCATCCACAGGGAGACTGGTCGCAGCGGCATCTGCCGAGGTCAGCGCCGTGTGGATTTGTGACTAACGCTCATCCACAGGGTGTGGACAGAGGATTCGTCCACAGGGGGCCGTCCGCGTTGTCCACTGCCCGCCCACAGGTGGCCCGCGCTTGTCCCCAACTTCTCCACACCCCTGTCCACTGTTCGGCAAGGCGACACCCGCGCTCACCGGGCCGAGTGAAAGGCGTCACACCAAGGTGCCGGATTGGGCTGTGGGGAACCGGGGTAAAGCTGGGGACAGGACTGGGGAGAAGTAGGGCTTCCCTGTGCATCGGGTGTGCATGAAGAGCGGCGATCCACAGACACGGCCGGTTGTCCACGGCTGCCGCCCACAGGACCGGTGGACAAAAAACCGTGTTGACCTGCGCAAATTCAGTTGTCCACGGTTTCCACAGGCCCTACTACTACGACCACAGATAGCTACCGGGGAACTCGTTTCGAAACGGGTCCTGTGCACAACTTGGGGATCGGTCGTCCGGCGCCTCTCGACCCGACTTGACCCCGAGCAGCAACAGCTGTCGGTGACGTACGTCAGACTGGTCCCCGGCGACCCAGCCGACGAAGAAGGCCAGCAGGGCGTAAGCCAGCAACAGCAGGAGGCGGTTTCCGGTGAAGATCCGGGTGGAGCGCGATGTACTCGCGGAGGCAGTGGCCTGGGCGGCCAAGAGCCTCCCGGCCCGTCCGCCGGTGCCCGTCCTCGCGGGCCTGCTGCTGAAGGCGGAGGAAGGCAGCCTGAGCCTCTCCGGCTTCGACTACGAGGTCTCGGCGCGCGTCTCCGTCGACGCGGACGTGGAGGAGGAAGGCACCGTCCTGGTCTCCGGCCGCCTGCTGGCCGACATCTGCCGTGCCCTCCCCAACCGCCCGGTGGAGATTTCCACCGACGGTGTACGGGTCACCGTCGTCTGCGGCTCCTCGCGGTTCACCCTCCACACCCTCCCGGTGGAGGAGTACCCGGCGCTGCCGCAGATGCCGACCGCCACCGGCACCGTGCCCGGTGAGGTCTTCGCCGCGGCCGCCGCCCAGGTCGCCATCGCCGCCGGCCGTGACGACACCCTGCCGGTGCTCACCGGTGTCCGGATCGAGATCGAGGGCGACACCGTCACGCTGGCCTCCACCGACCGCTACCGCTTCGCGGTCCGCGAGTTCCTGTGGAAGCCGGAGAGCCCGGACGCCTCCGCGGTGGCCCTGGTGCCCGCCAAGACGCTCCTGGACACCGCCAAGTCCCTCAGCAGCGGCGACAGCGTCACGCTGGCGCTGTCCGGCTCGGGCTCCGGCGAGGGCCTGATCGGTTTCGAGGGCGCGGGCCGCCGGACGACCACCCGGCTCCTGGAGGGCGACCTCCCGAAGTACCGCACGCTCTTCCCCACCGAGTTCAACTCGGTCGCCGTGATCGAGACCGCTCCGTTCGTCGAGGCCGTCAAGCGCGTGGCGCTGGTCGCCGAGCGGAACACCCCGGTGCGCCTGAGCTTCGAGCAGGGCGTGCTGATCCTGGAGGCGGGCTCCAGCGAGGACGCACAGGCTGTGGAGCGGGTGGACGCGGACCTGGAGGGCGACGACATCTCCATCGCCTTCAACCCGGGCTTCCTCCTGGAGGGCCTGTCGGCGATCGACTCCCCGGTGGCCCAGCTGTCCTTCACCACCTCGACCAAGCCGGCGCTGCTCAGCGGCCGCCCGGCCAAGGACGCCGAGGCTGACGAGGCGTACAAGTACCTGATCATGCCGGTGCGTCTGTCCGGCTGATCTTCTCTCCGGCTGACCGGCGGTCCGCACCGTCCGCCGACGGAAGTCACCCGGGAGTTTTCCCTCCGCCCCTGATACACGAGCGCTACGTGCGTGCGTCAGGGGCGGAGTTGTTTTCGGTGCAGCAGCCGGCAATCAGCGGATATCGGCTGCGGACAGCGCCGTAAGAGCGACGCCATTCCCTTACCGGCCCCACCCGGACGCCGTACCAGTTTCTGCATTTCCGCACCGAAGGGTATAAGTGCCGGAATTCGCGAGCGGCTGTTCTCAGCTGCGGAATGAAACCGATATCCGCAACCGTACGGCTACCCGCCGGCCCCGGCCCGGGCGCCCCGTTGCACCGGGTGGGTCCGGGGTCCGAAAGTAATCCACAGCCGGTGGACACAGTTTCGCCGCGCGGGCGCCGACGCTGGTCACGAGGTCGACAACCCCCAGCCTCCGGCTGCGACTGTGGAAAACCAGGCTGGGCAGCCGCGCCAGGTGACGACCTTCGGGCGAGCGGAAACCGGCCGCGTACAGGGCACGAAGAGAAGTGCGCCTCCTGCGGCCCTGCCCTTTCCGCGGGGAGCGCGTCGCCCCACGGAAACCGCAGACAGTCATTGCCGACCACCCCGGAGAAGCGTGCAATCCGGGAATTATCGCGGCAGTCACTGCCACCGGACACAAACAGCGCGAAGAACCGGGAACGTCACCCCGGCCCCACCCCCGGTTGTCCACAGGTGTGGGGGCCCGCGCCGCCGCGTCGTGGCTTCGCGCGTAAACTCGACACGTAGGGCGGGGATGTGCCGTAACGCAACGTAAGGGGTACTGATGGAGCTCGGTCTCGTCGGTCTCGGCAAGATGGGCGGCAACATGCGCGAGCGCATCCGCCGCGCTGGCCACACCGTCATCGGATACGACCGCAACCCGGACCTGGCTGATGTGAACAGCCTCAAGGAACTGGTGGACGGGCTCAAGGGTCCGCGCGTGGTGTGGGTCATGGTGCCCGCCGGCGACGCGACCCAGGCGACCATCGACGAGCTGGGCGAGCTGCTGTCCCCCGGCGACGTCGTGGTGGACGGCGGGAACTCCCGCTGGACCGACGACGAGAAGCACTCCGAGGAGCTGCGCGCCAAGGGCATCGGCTTCGTCGACTGCGGCGTCTCGGGCGGTGTCTGGGGCCTGGAGAACGGCTACGCGCTGATGTACGGCGGCTCCACGGAGGACGTCGCCAAGGTGCAGCCGATCTTCGACGCGCTCAAGCCGGAGGGTGACTTCGGTTCGGTGCACGCCGGCAAGGTCGGCGCGGGCCACTTCGCCAAGATGGTCCACAACGGCATCGAGTACGCCATGATGCAGGCCTACGCCGAGGGCTGGGAGCTGCTGGAGGCGGTCGACTCGGTCACCGACGTGCGCGAGGTCTTCCGGTCCTGGCAGGAGGGCACGGTCATCCGTTCCTGGCTGCTGGACCTGGCGGTCAACGCGCTGGACGACGACGAGCACCTGGACAAGCTGCGGGGCTTCGCCGCCGACTCCGGCGAGGGCCGCTGGACGGTCGAGGCCGCGATCGACAACGCCGTACCGCTGCCCGCGATCACGGCGTCGCTCTTCGCGCGCTTCGCCTCGCGCCAGGACGACTCGCCGCAGATGAAGATGATCGCGGCGCTGCGGAACCAGTTCGGCGGCCACGCCGTCGAGAACGCGAAGAAGTAAGCAGCACCAAGAAGCAAGCAGCCAGGTAGCAGAAGTCCGGTAGCCGGGGAGGTCGACGCGCCACATGCACGTATCGCATCTCTCGCTCGCCGACTTCCGCTCGTACGCCCGGGTCGAGGTCCCGCTCGACCCGGGCGTCACGGCTTTCGTGGGCCCCAACGGGCAGGGCAAGACCAACCTCGTCGAGGCGGTCGGCTACCTGGCCACGCTCGGCAGCCATCGGGTCTCCTCCGACGCGCCGCTGGTGCGGATGGGCGCCGAGCGGGCGATCGTGCGGGCCGCGGTCGTCCAGGGCGAGCGGCAGCAGCTGGTCGAGCTGGAGCTGAACCCGGGCAAGGCCAACCGGGCCCGTATCAACAGATCGTCGCAGGTCAGACCGCGTGACGTGCTGGGGATCGTCCGGACGGTGCTGTTCGCGCCGGAGGACCTGGCGCTGGTCAAGGGCGATCCGGGGGAGCGCCGCCGCTTCCTGGACGAGCTGATCACGGCGCGTTCGCCGCGGATGGCGGGGGTGCGCTCGGACTACGACCGGGTGCTCAAGCAGCGCAACACGCTCCTGAAGAGCGCGGCGCTGGCCCGGCGGCACGGCGGCCGTCAGATGGACCTGTCGACGCTGGACGTGTGGGACCAGCACCTGGCCCGGGTCGGCGCGGAGCTGCTGGCCCAGCGCCTGGACCTGATCGCCACGCTCCAGCCGCTGGCCGACAAGGCGTACGAGCAGCTGGCGCCGGGCGGTGGCCCGCTGTCGATGGAGTACCGCGGCTCGGCGGGCGACGGGATGGCCGGCGCCTCGACGCGGGAGGAGCTGTACGGGCTGCTGACCGAGGCGCTCGGCGCGGCCCGTAAGAACGAGATCGAGCGCGGGGTGACGCTGGTCGGCCCGCACCGCGACGACCTGCTGCTCAAGCTGGGGCAGCTGCCCGCCAAGGGGTACGCGAGCCACGGCGAGTCCTGGTCGTACGCGCTCGCGCTGCGGCTGGCCTCGTACGACCTGCTGCGCGGTGAGGGCAACGAGCCGGTGCTGGTGCTCGACGACGTGTTCGCGGAGCTGGACAGCCGGCGGCGGGAGCGGCTGGCGGAGCTGGTGGCGCCCGGTGAGCAGGTGCTGGTGACCGCCGCGGTGGACGACGACGTGCCGGGCGTGCTGTCGGGGGCCAGGTTCGCGGTGTCCGAGGGTGTCGCGGAGAAGGTCTCCTCGTGAGCGGGCGTCGGAGCCGGTGATGAGCGGCGAGCGGCCGGACCCGCCCTCCGAGGAGCCCTCGGAGCGGCCGCCCGGAGCCGACCAGCCCAAGCCCCCGGAGTTGTCCGGAATCGATCTGGCCCGGCAGGCGCTGGTCGCCGCCAAGGAGCAGGCGAAGGCGCGGGGCGCCGCGGCGCAGCAGAAGAAGCAGGCGCGCCGCGGCGGCCTGCGCTCCGGCGCGCGGGCGGACGGGCGCGATCCGCTGCCGCTGGGGGCGGCGATCAACCGGCTCATCACGGAGCGCGGCTGGGAGACCCCGGCCGCGGTGGGCGGTGTCATGGGGCGCTGGCCGCAGCTGGTGGGCCCGGAGGTGGCGCAGCACTGCGAGCCGCAGAAGTACGACGAGGAAGCGCGCGTGCTGACGGTGCAGTGCGACTCGACGGTGTGGGCGACGCAGCTGCGGCTGCTGGCGCCGCAGCTCGTCGCGCGGCTGAACCAGGACCTGGGCCAGGGCACCGTGAAGCTGATCAAGGTGCTGGGGCCGGGCGGTCCGGCGCGGCGGTACGGGCCGCTGCGGGCGCCCGGCAGCAAGGGCCCCGGGGACACGTACGGCTGAGGCGGACGCGTGGTACGGGTGAGACTCCGCTCACCGTAGCCGGAGGTTGACAGCCCGAAGCGCTGAACGCCCTCTAGAGCGTCCTGGGGCCCCGTCGCAGATATGGGGAGTCGGCCAACGGCACTTCAGGACGGCACATGACGACTCAGGGGCCCGCAAACCCCCATTAGTTTCGGCGCTACCGGTAGACTGGTAGCAATCCCGCCCACTCGCGGAACATGTCGAACGACGCAGCCGCCCTGCTTCTGATGGAGGCGGCTCGTGCTGTGCCAGAAAGGGCGCTTCGTGGCCGACTCCGGCGACCTCAACGAGAACAACACGGCTTCTACTGAAGAGGGGGTTACTGCCGGCGCCAGTGGCGACTCTTCGGAAGAGAAGTCGTACGACGCCAGCGCGATCACCGTCCTTGAGGGCCTGGACGCGGTCCGTAAGCGTCCGGGCATGTACATCGGCTCGACCGGTGAGCGTGGTCTGCACCACCTCGTGCAAGAGGTCGTCGACAACTCCGTCGACGAGGCGATGGCCGGGCACGCGGACACCATCGACGTGACGATCCTGGCCGACGGCGGCGTGCGCGTCGTCGACAACGGCCGGGGCATCCCCGTGGGCATCGTCCCGTCGGAGAACAAGCCGGCCGTCGAGGTCGTGCTGACGGTGCTGCACGCCGGCGGCAAGTTCGGCGGTGGCGGGTACGCGGTCTCCGGCGGTCTGCACGGTGTGGGCGTCTCCGTCGTCAACGCGTTGTCGCAGAAGGTCGCGGTCGAGGTCAAGACGGACGGCTACCGCTGGACGCAGGACTACAAGCTGGGTGTGCCGACGGCGCCGCTGGCCCGTAACGAGGCCACCGACGAGACCGGTACGACGGTCACCTTCTGGGCCGACGGCGACATCTTCGAGACGACCGAGTACAGCTTCGAGACGCTGTCCCGCCGTTTCCAGGAGATGGCGTTCCTCAACAAGGGCCTGACGATCTCGCTCACCGACGAGCGTGCGGCCCATGTGGACGAGGAGGGCAAGCCGCTCTCGGTCACGTACCACTACGAGGGCGGCATCGTCGACTTCGTGACGTACCTGAACCAGCGCAAGGGTGAGGTGGTGCACCCCACCGTCATCGACATCGAGGCCGAGGACAAGGAGCGGATGCTCTCGGTCGAGGTGGCGATGCAGTGGAACACCCAGTACACCGAGGGTGTCTACAGCTTCGCCAACACCATCCACACCCACGAGGGCGGTACGCACGAAGAGGGCTTCCGCTCGGCGATGACGGGACTGATCAACCGTTACGCCAGGGACAAGAAGCTGCTGCGCGAGAAGGACGACAACCTCACGGGTGAGGACATCCGCGAGGGTCTGACGGCGATCATCTCGGTCAAGCTGGGTGAGCCGCAGTTCGAGGGCCAGACCAAGACGAAGCTGGGCAACACCGAGGCCAAGACCTTCGTGCAGAAGGTGGTCCACGAGCACCTGACGGACTGGCTCGACCGCAACCCGAACGAGGCCGCGGACATCATCCGCAAGGGCATCCAGGCCGCGACCGCGCGGGTGGCGGCCCGCAAGGCCCGGGACCTGACCCGCCGCAAGGGTCTGCTGGAGACGGCGTCGCTGCCCGGCAAGCTGTCGGACTGCCAGTCCAACGACCCCACCAAGTGCGAGATCTTCATCGTCGAGGGTGACTCGGCCGGCGGTTCGGCCAAGTCCGGCCGTGACCCGCAGTACCAGGCCATCCTGCCGATCCGCGGCAAGATCCTGAACGTGGAGAAGGCGCGGGTCGACAAGATCCTGCACAACAACGAGGTGCAGGCGCTGATCTCGGCCTTCGGCACCGGGGTCCACGAGGACTTCGACATCGAGAAGCTCCGCTATCACAAGATCATCCTGATGGCGGACGCCGACGTCGACGGTCAGCACATCAACACCCTGCTGCTCACCTTCCTCTTCCGCTTCATGCGGCCGCTGGTGGAGGCCGGGCACGTGTATCTCTCCCGCCCGCCGCTCTACAAGATCAAGTGGGGTCGTGACGACTTCGAGTACGCGTACTCGGACCGGGAGCGCAACGCCCTGATCGAGCTCGGCAAGCAGAACGGCAAGCGGATCAAGGACGACTCCGTCCAGCGCTTCAAGGGCCTGGGCGAGATGAACGCCGAGGAACTGCGGGTGACGACGATGGACGTCGACAGCCGGGTGCTCGGCCAGGTCTCGCTGGACGACGCGGCGCGCGCCGACGACCTGTTCTCGGTGCTGATGGGTGAGGACGTCGAGGCCCGGCGCTCCTTCATCCAGCGCAACGCCAAGGACGTCCGCTTCCTCGACATCTGAGCCCTGTCGGCCCTCCCCCGCCCGACGGCGGGGACCGCAGCAGCCGCAGCTCGAAAGGATTTAGAACAGCAATGGCCGACGAGAATCCCCCTGTGACCCCGGACGGCGTGACCGTCGACGGCACCGCAGCCGCCATCGAAGGTGTCGGTATGCGTGTCGAGCCCGTCGGGCTCGAAACGGAGATGCAGCGCTCCTACCTCGACTACGCGATGTCCGTCATCGTCTCGCGTGCGCTGCCCGACGTGCGGGACGGCCTCAAGCCGGTGCACCGCCGCGTCCTGTACGCGATGTACGACGGCGGGTACCGCCCCGAGAAGGGCTTCTACAAGTGCGCCCGCGTCGTCGGCGACGTGATGGGTACGTACCACCCGCACGGTGACTCCTCCATCTACGACGCCCTGGTCCGGCTGGCCCAGCCGTGGTCGATGCGGATGCCGCTGGTGGACTCCAACGGCAACTTCGGCTCGCCGGGCAACGACCCCGCCGCGGCCATGCGGTACACCGAGTGCAAGATGAAGCAGCTCTCCATGGAGATGCTGCGGGACATCGACGAGGAGACCGTCGATTTCCAGGACAACTACGACGGCCGCAACCAGGAGCCGACGGTCCTGCCGGCGCGCTTCCCGAACCTGCTGATCAACGGCAGTGCCGGTATCGCGGTCGGTATGGCGACCAACATCCCGCCGCACAACCTGCGCGAGGTAGCCGCCGGTGCCCAGTGGGCGCTGGAGAACCCGGAGGCGTCCAGCGAGGAGCTGCTGGAAGCGCTCGTCGAGCGCATCAAGGGCCCGGACTTCCCCACCGGTGCGCTGGTGGTGGGCCGCAAGGGCATCGAGGACGCGTACCGTACCGGCCGTGGCTCGATCACCATGCGTGCGGTGGTCGAGGTCGAGGAGATCCAGAACCGCCAGTGCCTGGTGGTCACCGAGCTGCCGTACCAGGTCAACCCGGACAACCTCGCGCAGAAGATCGCCGACCTGGTCAAGGACGGCAAGATCGGCGGCATCGCCGACGTCCGTGACGAGACCTCCTCGCGTACGGGCCAGCGCCTGGTCATCGTCCTGAAGCGGGACGCCGTCGCCAAGGTCGTGCTGAACAACCTCTACAAGCACACCGACCTGCAGACGAACTTCGGCGCGAACATGCTCGCCCTGGTGGACGGCGTGCCGCGCACCCTGTCGCTGGACGCGTTCATCCGCAACTGGGTCAACCACCAGGTCGAGGTCATCGTCCGGCGCACCAAGTACCGGCTGCGCAAGGCCGAGGAGCGGGCCCACATCCTGCGCGGTCTGCTCAAGGCGCTGGACGCGATCGACGAGGTCATCGCGCTCATCCGGCGCAGCGACACGGTCGACGTGGCGCGCGAGGGCCTGATGGGCCTGCTGACCATCGACGAGATCCAGGCCAACGCGATCCTGGAGATGCAGCTGCGCCGGCTGGCCGCCCTGGAGCGCCAGAAGATCACCGCCGAGCACGACGAGCTGCAGGCGAAGATCAACGAGTACAACGCGATCCTCGCCTCCCCGGAGCGCCAGCGCCAGATCATCAGCGAGGAGCTGGCGGCGATCGTCGACAAGTTCGGCGACGACCGGCGCTCGAAGCTGGTGCCCTTCGAGGGCGACATGTCCGTCGAGGACCTGATCGCCGAGGAGGACATCGTCGTCACGATCTCCCGTGGCGGCTATGTGAAGCGGACGAAGACCGACGACTACCGGTCGCAGAAGCGCGGCGGCAAGGGCGTTCGGGGCACGAAGCTGAAGGAAGACGACATCGTCGACCACTTCTTCGTCTCCACCACCCACCACTGGCTGCTGTTCTTCACCAACAAGGGCCGGGTCTACCGGGCCAAGGCGTACGAGCTGCCGGACGCCGGACGGGACGCGCGCGGCCAGCACGTGGCCAACCTGCTGGCCTTCCAGCCGGACGAGCAGATCGCGCAGATCCTGGCGATCCGTGACTACGAGGCCACGCCCTACCTGGTGCTCGCCACCAAGGGCGGTCTGGTGAAGAAGACGCCGCTCAAGGACTACGACTCGCCGCGCTCCGGCGGTGTCATCGCCATCAACCTCCGGGAGACGGAGGAGGGCGCGGACGACGAGCTGATCGGTGCCGAGCTGGTCTCCGCCGAGGACGACCTGCTGCTCATCAGCAAGAAGGCGCAGTCGATCCGGTTCACCGCCACGGACGAGGCGCTGCGTCCGATGGGGCGTGCCACCTCGGGTGTCAAGGGCATGAGTTTCCGCGAGGGCGACGAACTGCTCTCGATGAATGTGGTGCGGGCCGGTACGTTCGTCTTCACCGCCACCGACGGCGGTTACGCCAAGCGGACCTCGGTGGACGACTACCGCGTGCAGGGCCGCGGTGGCCTCGGCATCAAGGCCGCGAAGATCGTGGAAGACCGGGGTGAGCTGGTCGGCGCCCTGGTGGTCGAGGAGACGGACGAGATTCTCGCCATCACGCTCAGCGGTGGCGTGATCCGTACGCGGGTCAGCGAGGTCAGGGAGACGGGCCGTGACACCATGGGCGTCCAACTGATCAACCTGGGCAAGCGCGATGCCGTGGTCGGTATCGCACGTAACGCCGAGGCCGGTCGCGAGGCCGAGGAGGTCGACGCGGGTGTGGAGCCCGGGTCGGCCGACGAGGCGGCGGAGACCGAGGCCGCGGTGGCCGAGGGCGGCGAGCCCGCGGCGGAGTAACGCGAGGAGTAGGTCGTGAGTGGAGCCACGGGCGCTGCGGCGGGTGGACCGGGAGACAGGAAGAGCTCCCGTTCGGGACCCGCGACCGTGACGGAGGACGGCGCCCGTGGCTCCGCCGCGTCCGGCGACCCCGCGTCCGAGGGCTCCTACCAGGGGGAACCGTGACCGACCGGCGTAAGCCGCAACCGCAGCAGCCTCATTCCGCCGCGCAGCCGCAGCCCCCGGCCCAGGGGCAGGGCCCGGGGTCCGGGGCGCAGGGCGGGGGCACCCAGGGCGGCCAGCAGCCGTACCAGCCGCCTCAGGCGTACCGATCGGGTGCGGGACAGGGCGCGGGGGCTCAGCAGGGGTGCGCCGGCCGCGTACGGGCGCCCGTACGACGCCGCGTACCCGCAAGGCCCGGCTGCGGGTCGCCCGGACCGACCCGTGGTCGGTGATGAAGGTCAGCTTCCTGCTCTCCATCGCGCTGGGCATCTGCACCATCGTGGCGGTCTCGGTGCTGTGGATGGTGATGGACGCGATGGGCGTCTTCACCACCGTCGGCGGCACGATCAGCGAGGCGACGGGCTCGGGCGACGGCGGTGGTTTCGACCTCCAGTCGTTCCTGTCGCTGCCGCGGGTGCTGCTCTTCACGTCGGTCATCGTGGTGATCGACGTCGTGCTCGCCACCGCCCTGGCCACGCTCGGAGCCTTCATCTACAACATCTCGGCCGGGTTCGTGGGCGGCGTGGAGCTGACCCTCGCCGAGGACGAGTGACGGACGCGGGCGTCCTCGGAAGGGGCCGTGCGGCGGCCCCGTCCGGGGGCCCGGGGGCTCCCGGCGCACGATTTTGGGAATGCCTCTGAAGTGCGCTAATCTTTCGGTGCAGCGCGGGGCTATAGCTCAGACGGTTAGAGCGCTTCCCTGATAAGGAAGAGGCCACAGGTTCAAGTCCTGTTAGCCCCACCAGCGCGAGAGAGGCCCCACCGGAGACGGTGGGGCCTCTCTCGCGTCCGGGGTGGTCGCGGCCGGACGGCGGTGCCGGGCGGTGACGGGCGGTGCGTCATTGCGCATTGGTCGGGCCCTAGGTCACCGATCGGTATCGGCCGGTGTGTATCATCGGCCCCCAGAGGTCCCCTACGTCAACGAAAGACGAGGTCGCGCGGTGAAGAAGCTTCTCCTGGTCGCACTGGCCGCCATCGGCGGGCTCCTCGTGTACCGCCAGATCCAGGCGGATCGCGCCGAGCAGGATCTGTGGACGGAGGCGACCGACTCCGTGCCCGCAGGTTCGGGTGTGTGAGACGCGGAGCAGTTCGTAGTCAACGTACGTACCCCGGCCACCGTGTGATGGTGACCGGGGTCTCGTGCGTCCGGGGGCGGGACGGCGCGCGACGCGGCCGTCCCGACGGGTTTGCCAAAGCACATAAGTAGCTTGCAAAAGCAAATGTGGTGAGGGGTGGCTCGTGGCAAGGGGGCGTACGCGACGGAGTGGGCGCGCCGGGAGGCTGGTGCCCGTCCTGGTGCCCGTACTCGTATCCGTACCGGTGCTGGCGGGGTCCGCGGCGGCAGGGCCCGCGGACGGGTTACGGAACAGCCCGCCCGCCTACAGGACGGCGGCCGGCGCCCAGCCCGTACAGGGCACCCAGAGACCGTCCGGCGCGCCGCGTATCGACCCCGGGACGTACACCGACACCCTCGCCCGCGGCGACGAGAAGCACTACGCGGTGCGGCTGGACGAGACGTCCAGCGCCTACTTCTCCGCGGTGGCCGCGCCCCGGCCCGGCAGCGAGGTCGCGGACCACACCGACAGCCTGAAGGTCAGCCTCCGCGACGCCGACGGCAACACCTGCTCCCCCGGCGGGAGTACGGCCTTCCACGGCCGTGGCATGGCGTACCCGATAGCCGACTACGCCACCCGGCGCGCCGACGGGCCGCGGACCAACTGCCAGAAGGCGGGCGCCTACTACTTCGTGGTCAAGCGGGTCGGCAAGGCGTCGGCACCGGGGGCGGACCGCTGGCCCGTAGAGCTCCGCTTCCAGCGTGAGCCCGGGATCACGGGCTCACCACCCGCCCAACCCGCCCCGGGCACCTGGTCCACGGCAACCCCCGTACCGCTGACCGGCGGTACGAAGAAGGACGCCGAGGGCGGCACCGGCTTCAACGACGCCGGACCGATCGGCAAAGGGGTGTGGCAGGACCGCATCAGGCCGGGGAGACCCGGTTCTACCGGGTGCCGGTGGACTGGGGGCAGCAGCTGAGCGTGAGCGTCGAGCTGCCGGGCGGGACGCTGGCGGACGGAGGCGCCGCGCTGCGCGGGCGGGGCGCGGTGGCGGGCTCACGGCTCGTGGCGAGCGCGCTGGGGCTGGGGGTCTACAACCCGGCGCGCGGCCCGGTCAGCGACACCCGCTTCATCGCGTACGACGGCAAGCTGGCCGCCGCCAAGCTCGCCACCGCACCGGTGGCCTACGGCAACCGCTACAACGCCACCGCCCCGGTCAGCGCGATGCGCTTCGCGGGCTCGTACTACCTCGCCGTGTCGCTGCACCCGGACGCCGCGAAGTACTTCGAGGACGGCACCCCGATCACACTGCGCGTCGACCCGGCGGGGCGCCCACAGCGCGGGCCCGACTACCGAGAGAAAACCGACGACTTCTCTGTGTCGCCGCAGCAACGCGCTGCTGACGAGGAAGGGATGACGACGCAACAGGTGGCGTCGAGCAGCAGGATGCGCGTATTGGGGTATGGCGGCATCAGTACGGGTGCGGTGCTGCTGCTGGCGCTGGGGGTGTGGACGGTGGCAGCGCGCTGGAGGGTTGCTGGGGAGCGCGGGCAGCAGTGATCTGCGCCCGTTAGTCCCGGGCGCCTGCCAGGCGGCGGCACACCGCGCGTCAGCCGGCAGCTAGAGCCCAGACATCGGAGGCGGCGGCATACCGCGTGTCAGCTGACGGCTAGAGCCCAGACACCGAACGCGATGCAGAGCAGCGCCACGACGATCACCGGGACGGCGACCTTAGGCGGAGGCCCGGGGGCCGCCGCGGTGCGGCCCGGTGCCGGCGGGCCGGTGCCCGGCCGGAGGGCGGGATGGGATGGGGGCGATCGGGGGTATAGGGGCGGGTGTCCGGGGGAAAGGCGGTGGGGTGGTGGGGAGTTGTGGGGCGGGCATGCCGGTGGAGGGCGGCGCCAAGGGGGAACTGCCGGTGTCGGACATGCGCACCGGAGGCGGGGTGGGCGGAGTGGTGGGCGCGGGCGGTGGTGTCGAGGGCGCGGCACCCGGCTGCTCCGGTTGCCCTGACCCCTCCCGAAGCTCCCTCTGCCCGTGTATCTGCCTCTGTCCCTGCCCCCGTGCCTGTTCCTGCCCCCGTGCCTGTCCCTGCCCCCGTGCCTGTCCCTGCTCCTGCGACTCCGCCTGCCCCAGCCCCTCCTCCGGCTCCGTCAGCCCCTCCTCCGCCCGCTGCGGCGACCGCTCCCGTAGCGGACCGTCCGGCCCGAACCCGGCAGGCAGCGGCCCGATGTGATCGAAGACCTCGACGACCTCGTCCTCGATCGTCGCCTCCGGCAGCAGCTCGGACGCCGCGAGCAGTGCCTTGCGGGCGCCTACGGCCGTCTTGAAACGCAGGTCGGGGTCCGGCTGCAGCAGATTCGCCAGTACCTGCCACAGCGGCTCCGCGATGTCCTCGGGCGCCTCCGGCGTGCCGTGCTCGGTGAAGTGCTCGACCAGGCTCTGGGTGTCCGGCTTGGCGCCGGTGAGCAGGTTCACCGCGACCAGGCCGACCGCGAAGAGGTCGCCGGGAAAGTCGGGCTCGGCGCCCAGCATCTGCTCCGGCGCGAAGTAACCGGGCGTACCCACGACGTAATTGGCGTCCGTCAGCCGCGGCTCACCCTTGCGCATCGCGATGCCGAAGTCGGACAGCCGCACGTGCGGCCGGCCGGTCCCCGTCGACTCCAGCAGGACGTTCGCGGGCTTGATGTCGCGATGCACGATGCCTTCCGCGTGGACCGCGGTCAGCCCCGACAGCAGCTGGTCGAGCAGTACGCACACGAGTCGTGGCGGCAGCGGCCCGTAGTCCCCCACGAGGTGTGCCAGTGAGCCGCCGTGCACCAGGTCCATGGTGAACAGGACCTTGTCGTCGTCCGCGGCCCAGCTCGCGGGGGCCAGCACGTGCGGGTGGTCGATCCGTACGGCCTGTTCGCGTACGAACCGCAGCAGCGTGTGCGCGTCGCTCTGCTGGAGCACCTTGGCCGCCACGTAACGGCGGCGCCGCTGGTCCCAGGCGCGCCACACGGCTCCCACACCGCCCCGCCCGATCGGGTCGATCAGCTCGTACCGACCGGCGAAGACCTCACCCATTGCGCCCCGTCCGCCTACCGAACCACCGAACTGCCCGACTCCCGGGGGCCGTCGCGCGCCACCCCCGGCTGCCCGCCGTCTAACTCTGGTGGGCCTCGTAGTGGGAGACCGCGTCCGCGGTGCGCCCCGCTCCGTAGACCCTGAGGAACTCTGCCAGTTCGGGGTGGGTGGGGGCGAGGGTGTTGGCGGCGTCGATGATGTCACCGGCGGCCGAAACCGAGCGCAACAGCGACTGGATCTCGCGCACCACGCGCCGTACGGTCGTCGCCCCCGTGGACGACGCGGTCTGCGTGGTGTTGTTCAGCACCGACCCGCCCGCGGTCTTCTTGATCTCGTCCATCCGGTCGGTGGCCTCGGCGGCACTCACACTGCCGTCCGCCACCTGCCCCGCCAGCTCCTGGAGGGCCTGGACCCGCTGGACGACGGCCGGGTTCCCGATCTTGGCCCGCTGACCGCTCATGAGCTGGGACAGCATGGGCGCGGAGAGTCCCAGTACGGACGCGAGACGGGCCTGGTTGAGACCGAGATCGTCGATGAGACGGCGGAACAACGCTCCCAGGGGCTCGCCGTACCAGCTGCGCTGCAGCTCCCGAGCGCGCGCGGTGGCTTCTTGCTGTGCTGCGTCCATGGCGTCTCCCCTGTCTCCCCGATCGCGCTTCGCTGCCGCGAATCTCGCGAAGCATCCTACGGAGAGCACCTGCGCGCGGCGATACCCGGTCGGGAAACCTCCCGGGCACCGGGTACCCTGGTTCGCGACGGGGCCTTAGCTCAGTTGGTAGAGCGCTGTCTTTGCATGGCAGATGTCAGGGGTTCGACTCCCCTAGGCTCCACAGAGAAAGTCCCCTTGACCTGCAGGAATGCGGTCAAGGGGACTTTGCGTGCTTCCTGCCGGTCAGGCGCTCCTGGCCGGGGTGCCCTTGTGGGGCGCGAGCTCGTCGGCCGGGGGGAGCTGCTTGCCGGTGCGGGCCGAGCGCCAGGGGAGCTTGCCCTGCGTCACCGCGAGTACGGCGCCCAGCACCAGTACCAGTGCCCCGGTGCCCTGGAGCCAGCCGAAGGACTCGCCCAGGAGGAGGGTGGCGCACAGGGTGTTGATCACGGGGACGTTGAACATCATGAGGGAGGCCTTGGCCGGGCCGACGGTGCCGACGCCCCGGTAGTAGAGGAGATTCGCCACGGCCGCGGCGCCGATCGCCAGGAAGGCGGTGTTCAGCCAGACGCTGGTCGGCAGTTCGCCCCACGCCACGTCGGTCATGTCGGGTGCCGCGAGGACGCCGAGGAGCACGGCGCCCGCGCAGGTCGCGTACGTGGTGGCCTTCAGCGGTTCGATGCCCTTGAGGACGCGTGGTCCCGCCAGGGTGTAGGAGGCCCAGCACACGGCGCTCAGGAGGAAGAGGGCGTCGCCGAGGAGCCGGGACGACCCGCCGCCCCCGCTGCCGCCGGCCCCGAGGAAGAAGATCGCCGCGCCGGTGAGTCCGAGGGCCAGGCCGGTGACGCGGGCCCAGGTCGCCTTCTCCTTCTTGGTCACCAGCAGGAACGTGCTCGTGAGGACCGGGCTCATGACCGGGATGAGAATGCCGGCGTCCAGGGACGGGGCGAGCGACAGGCCCCAGAAGAAGAACCCGTTGTAGGCGAAGACGCCCAGCACGCCGGCGGCCGCCGCGAGCCATCCGTTGCGGGCCGGTACGCGCGTCGTACGGCTGCCGAACATCGCCACGGCGAGCAGCAGGGCCAGCGCACCGCCGCCGAACCGCAGGAAGGCTCCGACGGCGTGCGGTACGTGCTCCACCACCGACTTGGAACTGGAGAAGGAGCTTCCCCAGAGCACCATCGTCACCATCAGCAGTGTGTACGGGTTGCTGATCCTGTTCATCGTTACCATGCGCCGACCCTGCCCGACGGATCTTCCCCCTGACTTGAACGCTCGTGCGCGGCCACAATGAGTGCATGAGGAACGGAAACGGCTGGGTGCGGTACTGGCGGGACGGGACCCGTCCGCTGGAGGCCATGCACGCGCACTTCCTCGACCACGTGTACGCGCCGCACAGCCATGACACCTACTCCTTCGGCATCACCGATCTGGGCGCGCAGACCTTCCGCTGCCGCGGGGCGCACCACACCAGCGGCGCCGGCATGGTGATGGCGTTCAACCCCGACGAGGTGCACGACGGCCAGGCCGCCGCGGAGCTCGGCTATCAGTACCGCATCGTGCACATCGGCCCGTCCGTGGTGCGCGACACCCTCGGCGACGCGGCCGGTGACGGGGCCGCGGGGTCGATGCCGTTGTTCGTCCGCCCCGTACTGACGGATCCCCTGCTCACCGGGGCGCTGGCACGTCTGCACGAGGCGCTGGTGCACGGTTCCGGCGACCTGGCGAGGGAGGAACTCCTGACGGCCACCGTCCTCGCGCTCGCGGAGCGGGGCGCGACGCGGGCACCACGGAGGCGGGCCCTGGGGGGCGAGGCACAGCGCCGGGCCGCCCGGCAGGCGCACGCCCTGCTGAACGACCTCTTCCTCGAACCGGTGTCGGCGGAGCAACTGGCAGCGGCGGCCGGCTGCAGCCGTTTCGCGCTGTACCGGGCCTTCCGCTCGGAGTTCGGCATGGCGCCGAGCGACTACCAGCGCCTCCTGAGGCTCCGTCGGGCACGGCAGCTGCTGGCACACGGCCTGTCCCCGGCGGACGCCGCGGCGTCCGCCGGTTTCTCCGACCAGGCGCACTTCAACCGGTGGTTCAAGCGGGCGTACGGCATCACTCCGGCGATCTACCAGCGGGCCGCTCACTGACCCCTTCGGCACCCGACAGGGTGAGGGACGGGGTTTCGGGGGCGCGCTGTGCGGCCGGCCCGGCGGGCTGGTCCGGGGAAGCGGACGGCTGTTCCGGGGAGGCGGACGGCCGGGACGGCGGTTCGCGCAGGGCTCCGGTGGCCTTGAGCAGGGGTGTGGTCATCACGGTGGTGGTGATCGCCACGATGGTCAGCAGCCCGAGCATCTTCTCGTCGATGATCCCCGCCTCGTACCCGATCTGGAGCACCACCAGCTCGGTCAGCCCGCGGGCGTTGAGCAGTACGCCCAGGGTGAGCGCCTCCGACCAGGGCAGCCCCGTGCAGCGGGCGCACAGGCTGGGGCCGGCCACCTTTCCGACGGTCGCGACGACCAGCAGGGCGAGCAGGACCAGGCTGGCCCCGCCGTCCAGGCTCAGCGAGCCCAGGTCCACGCCGAGCCCGAAGCCCAGGAAGAAGAACGGCAGCAGTACGGTCTTCGCCGTGTCTGCCAAGGGGGCCACCGCTGCGCTCGCCGCCCGGTTCCCGTGGGGCCAGATCAGGCCGACCAGCAGGGCTCCGATGAGCTGGTGGATACCGAGGGCCGCCGTGAGGGTCGCGGCCACGCCCACCGCGACCACGAGAAACACCATGAGGGTCGGCGCCTTCGCGCGGGCGTCCGCAAGGTACGGCAGTTTCGTCAGGAGCCGGCGCAGCGGCCAGACGAAGACAGCGATCACCGCGACCACGGCCAGGGCTTTGGCGACGACGGTCATGGGGTCGCCGCCGTGGGCGAGCGACAGGATCAGGGACAGGAGCAGCCAGCTGCCCGCGTCGCCCACGGCCGCCGCGAACAGGCTGAGCCGGCCCGGCCGCGTGCGGGTGAGCCCCAGATCGCTCAGGATGCGCGCGAGCACGGGGAAGGCGGTGATGCTCAGCGCGCAGCCGATGAACAGGACGAAGGCGAGGGGCGGCACGTCATCGGCCAGGTAGCCGTCCATCAGCGGCAGTGCGACCAGGGCACCGGCCGCGAACGGGACGAGCAGCGACGACTGGCTGATCAGCACGGCGCGTGGCGCCGCGCCCCGCAGTCGCATCGAAGCGAGCTCCTGCCCGACCCCGAACATGAACAGGACGAGGCCCAGTTGGGCCAGGCCGTTGAACATCGGGACGACTGCTGCGGGAAACAGCCAGCCGGCCACACCGGGAGCGAGGGATCCCAGTAAGGACGGGCCGAGGAGAATTCCGGCGACTATCTCTCCGGTAACGCGTGGCTGCCCCAGCTTCGATGCCACGTATCCCAGTATGTGAGACGCGACGAGAACTGCCGCGGCGCCGAGGAAAAAGTGTCCGGCCGTGTCCAGGGTCGATGAATCCGGGCTGGCGGATTTCTTGGTGGACTGCGTGCCGCCTACCTGCAGGGTGACGGCAGTAATCACAGCAAGGGGCAGTAAAACGGTCAGAACGACTGTGCCTTGCGTGCGGAATCTCAGCTTCCTGCGGCTGGATCCCGCCAGTTCGGTCCCGGCCAACTCTTCCCCCAAGGTGGCTAGTTCATTCGGGTGCCGCAGCGAGGAGCCAACCGCACGGCCAAGGGGGCGTCCAGCCGGAGTGATCAGGATCACATGTCCTTGTCCCGGCCATATTTGCCGTGCGATTGTTTCGCTCGTCGTGAATGGCGAGGTCGTTGAATCTCACATTCTGATACGGCATTCGTTGAGCATGAGGGGGCTTCATGGTGCAATCGGATTGTTTTATACGGGCCGAAGTCGGCCTATTGGGCCTGTTCAAAGAATCCGCAAGCACGCATCCGGAGCGCTGCGCGCTGTCCGCCGACGGCAGGCGTTTCACCTACCGCCGACTCGACGAGTGGTCGGACACCATCGGGTGGCTGCTGCACGAAAAGGGAGTACGGGCGGGCGACCGTGTCGCCCTGCGCATGCTCCCCGGGGCCGACGCGGTCGCCGCCATGATCGGCGTCCTGAAGGCGGGGGCCGCCTACGTCCCCCTGGACGTCCGGCACCCGCCGGCCCGGAAGAGCTTCATCATCGCCGACAGCGAGGCGACCGCGATCATCGGTGACCCCGGTGAGGACCTCGCCGCCACCACGGTGACCAGCGTGATCACCACCCAGGAGATCGCCGAACTCGCCGACCGGGCCGGGCGGAGGACACCGGGCCCGGTGCCCGGCCCGCAGGCCGACGCCTACGTCATCTACACCTCGGGCACGACCGGCGCCCCCAAGGGCGTACCCGTACGCCATGGACACGCCGCGGCCCTTTTCACCGCCTCACGGGCCGTCTTCGATGTCGACGAACACGACCGGTGGCTCCTTTTCCACTCGATCGCCTTCGATTTCTCGGTGTGGGAAATCTGGGGGCCCTCACCACGGGGGCCGAACTGGTGGTCCTGCCCCACTGGGCCGCACGGTCGCCCGACACATACCTCGGCGTGATCGGCGACGAGGGCGTCACCGTGCTCAACCAGACCCCCACCGCATTCACCACCCTCGCCGAAGCGGCACTGCGCTCCGGCCGGGATCTGAGCGGTCTGCGGTACGTCATCTTCGGCGGGGAGAAGCTGGTACCCGCCACGCTGCGTCCCTGGGCCAAGCGGTACGGCCTGGAAAGCCCCCGGCTGGTGAACGGCTACGGCATCACCGAGACCACCGTCTTCACCACGTTCCACGAGGTCGGCGAGGACGATCTGGACTCCGACAGGTCCGTGATCGGCACCGCCCTGCCCGGTTTCGGGCTGCGGGTGGCCGACGAGAGCGGCCACGAGGTGGCGGACGGCGAGACGGGGGAGCTGTGGCTCGCCGGCCCCCAGGTGACCGACGGGTACCTCAAGCGGCCGGACCTCACCGCGGAGAAGTTCGTGCCGGTCGCCTCCCCGGACACCGGGGCGCCCGTTCTCCACTACCGGTCCGGTGACCTGGTGCACCGCCTGCCCGACGGCAGTCTCGCCTACATCGGGCGGGCCGATCTCCAGGTCAAGCTGCGTGGCTACCGGATCGAGCTCAGTGACATCGAGGCCGCGGTCCGCCGGCACGAAGGCGTACTCGACGCGGTCGTCCACGTACGGCAGTTCAAGGCCGGTGATGACCGGCTGGTCTGTGACTTCGTCGCACGGGACGAAGCGCAGGCGCCGAGGGCGGCCGATCTGCGCGCACACGTCAAGGATCTGCTGCCCGCCTACATGCATCCCGCCCGCTACCAGCGGCTGCCGGAGCTGCCCAGCACCGTCAACGGGAAGGTCGACCGGGCTGCCGTCGCCCGGTCATGGAACGAAACGGTCGTCACACATGAGTGAAATGACACAGGACAAGCCGATTCTCGACGAGGCCCGGAGCCTGATCCCGGCCTGGGCCACGGAACTCCTGGAGGAGCCGGCCACCGTCGAGGACAACTTCCTCGACCTGGGCGGCCACTCCGTCCTCGCCCTCGAACTGAGCCATCGCATCAAGGAGCGCTTCGGCGCCGAGGTCGACATTCAGATTCTCTTCGAGAAGAACCTCGGAGAGATCGCCTCAGAGGTAGCTCGTCTCACCGGTACCCCCGTACAGAGCGGATGACAGCGATGACCGTTTCTCAGCAGACCACGTTCTCCCTGACCGAAGCCGAGGTCGAGCAGTTCGAGCGGGACGGCTTCCTCGGACCCATCAAGATCTACGAGGTCGAGGAGATGGAGGAGCGCTGGAAGACCATCCAGCGGCAGCTGCGCGACCGCTCGCAGGCCATCTACCCGGAGGGCTCCGGCAAGGCGAGCAGCATCTCCAACTACGACCGGCACCTGGACATCGACCTGCTGTCCGAGCACATCATGAAGCGGGAGATCGTCGACCGGGTCGCCTCGCTCCTGGGCCCCGACCTGCTCTGCTGGCGCAGCGAGTTCTTCCCCAAGTACCAGGGCGACGAGGGCACGGACTGGCACCAGGCGGCGACCTTCGCGCACGCCAGTGGCACGCCGCAGATCGTGTGGCCCTCGGAGGACGGCCGGCCGGCCTTCGGCGGCACCGTCACCGTGTGGACCGCGTTCACGCACTCCACGAAGGAGAACGGCTGCCTCCAGCTGATGCCCGGCACGCACAAGGTCATGAACTACGACGAGTCGAAGGGCATGGAGTACAACGCGGAGGCGGCGAACTCCCGGGAGAAGGACGGCATCAAGCGGGGCTTCTTCGGCTACGACTACCGGCAGCTGCAGAAGGACCCGAACTGGAAGCCGGACGAGTCCCAGGCGTTCCCGCTGGTGATGAAGCCGGGCGAGTGCGTGATCTTCTGGTCGACCCTGATGCACGCGTCCCTGCCGCACACCGGGACCAAGAAGGACTACCGCATGGGCTACGCCGCCCGGTTCGTCCCCACGCAGGTGCAGGTCTACCCGGGCACCGACGAGGTGAGCGAGTACGGCGGCGGCATCGTGCTCGACAAGTACGGCACGGTCCTGGTGTCCGGTGAGGACACGTACGGGCACAACCGTGTCGCGAAGGAGAGCCAGCGGGGGTTCCAGTTCACCCCCCACCAGCAGAGCTGACGGGCCCCGGGGTGGAGGCGGCCTGCGGGCCGCCTCCACCCGCGCCTTTCGCCCGCCCCTACGGGAGACGGACACCCATGACGCCTCATCCGCTCGTTCTGCTCCACCACGCCGGCGGATCCGCCGCTTACTTCGATCCCCTGGTGAAGGCACTGCCGCCGGAGATCGGGCCACTGGCCGTCGATCTCCCCGGCCGGGGCCGCCGATGGCGGGAAACGCCCGTCACCACCATCGACGAGGCCGTGAACTCCCTGCTGGACACCGTTTCCGCCATCGACGGCCCGTTCTCCGTCTTCGGGCACAGCCTCGGTGCCTATGTCGGCCTCGCCCTGGCGGCCCGGCTGGAGGAGACGGGGGCCCGCAGCCAGTGCGCCACCCTGTTCGCGTCGGCGAACTCGGGTCCGCGGGGTGCCGTCCTGCCCTTCGAAGGTTCTCCCCTCACCACGACCGACGAGGAGATCTTCGAGATCACCGCCAAGTCCGGGGGCGGCCTGTCGCAGCAGATCCTCGACCACCCCCGACTGCGCCGCAGGACCGCCGATCTCCTGCGCGCCGACTTCTCGGTCTCGGAGTCGTTCCTGTCCAGGCAGCGGCGCACCGTCACCGAGGCGGACATCGTCGTGTGCTACGGCACCGACGACATCTTCACGGCCGAACAGCTCGGCCAGTGGCGCCTGAACACCACGGCGTCGACCGAGACGCGGCTCTTCCCCGGCGGGCACTTCTACATCGAACAGAACGTCCCCGGACTGGTGGAGACCATCGCGGGCCGGCAGTACGCACGGGTCACCTGACCGGGTCCGCGGCCGCCGTGAGGGGCGCCGACCGGCCTCCCGTGGCTGGTTTCAACGGGCGTCGTCCGGCCGGACCTTGACCGTATAGTGGGTCGACCGACAGGCACCGACCGCACGAGCAGCGTCTCCCGCAGCCGTGTCCGGCCGGGGCGCACACTCCGCCGGGGCCACCACGAACCGCCGTGCGGGCAGGCCCCGTTCGCAGGCCGTGAGGGGTGTGGCCGTGAGCCTCCAGGGATCGATCCCATCACGCAGACCGACCGGAGTTAAGCCGCCGATGACATCGCCGCAATACCGCCAGGTGCCCGCCCAGGTCGACCTGCCCGCCCTTGAGCACGAGGTGCTCGACTTCTGGCGCGAGAGCAAGGTCTTCGAAAAGACTCTGGAACAGTCCCAGGGACGCCCCGAGTGGGTGTTCTACGAGGGTCCGCCGACCGCCAACGGCATGCCCGGCGCCCACCACATCGAGGCCCGCGTCTTCAAGGACGTCTTCCCCCGCTTCCGCACCATGCGGGGCTACCACGTCGGCCGCAAAGCCGGCTGGGACTGCCACGGCCTGCCGGTCGAGCTGGCCGTCGAGAAGGAGCTGGGCTTCAACGGCAAGAAGGACATCGAGGCGTACGGCATCGCCGAGTTCAACGCCAAGTGCCGCGAGTCGGTGACCCGCCACACCGATGCCTTCGCCGACCTGACCACCCGGATGGGGTACTGGGTCGATCTGGACGACGCGTACCGGACGATGGACCCCCGTACATCGAGTCGGTCTGGTGGTCCCTCAAGCAGATCTTCGACAAGGGCCTGCTGGTCCAGGACCACCGTGTCGCGCCCTGGTGCCCCCGCTGCGGCACCGGCCTGTCCGACCACGAGCTGGCCCAGGGCTACGAGACGGTCGTCGACCCCTCCGTCTACGTCCGCTTCCCGCTGACCTCGGGCCCGCTGGCCGGCCAGGCGGCACTCCTGGCCTGGACGACCACCCCCTGGACCCTGATCTCCAACACCGCCGTCGCCGTCAACGCCGAGGTGACCTACGTGGTCGCCACCGACGGCACGGAGCGCCTGGTCGTCGCGGAGCCGCTGATCGAGCAGGCGCTGGGCGAGGGCTGGGTCACCACCGGCGAGTCCTTCACCGGCGCCGAGATGGAGCGCTGGTCCTACCAGTCGCCGTTCTCCGTCGTCGCGCTCGAAGGCGCCAATTTCGTGGTGAACGGCGACCACGTCACCACGGAGAGCGGCAGCGGTCTCGTCCACACGAACCCGGCCTTCGGCGAGGACGACTACCGGGTGTGCAAGGCGTACGGCCTGCCGGTCGTCAACCCGGTATGCCCCGACGGCACCTTCGAGGAGGGTCTCGGCCTCGTCGGCGGCGTCTTCTTCAAGAAGGCCGACGAGCTGGTCCTGGCCGACCTCAAGGAACGGGGCCTGCTGTTCCGCCACGAGACCTTCGAGCACCCTTACCCGCACTGCTGGCGCTGCCACACGGCACTGCTGTACTACGCGCAGCCGTCCTGGTACATCCGTACGACCGCGGTCAAGGACCGCATGATCGAGGAGAACGGGGCGACGAACTGGTTCCCGGAATCGGTCAAACACGGCCGCTTCGGCGACTGGCTCGACAACAACATCGACTGGGCGCTGTCCCGCAACCGCTACTGGGGCACCCCGCTCCCCATCTGGCGCTGCGCGGACGACCACCTCACCTGCGTCGGCTCCCGCGCCGAGCTCACCGAGCTGACCGGCACCGACCAGTCGGACCTCGACCCGCACCGCCCGTACATCGACGATGTCGTCTTCACCTGCACCGCCGAGGGCTGCACGCAGACGGCGAAGCGTGTACCGGAGGTCATCGACGCTTGGTACGACTCGGGCTCCATGCCGTTCGCGCAGTACGGGTACCCGTACCGGAACAAGGAGCTGTTCGAGAGCCGCTACCCGGCGCAGTTCATCTCCGAGGCGATCGACCAGACCCGCGGCTGGTTCTACACGCTGATGGCCGTCGGCACGCTGGTCTTCGACAAGTCCTCGTACGAGAACGTGGTCTGCCTGGGCCACATCCTCGCCGAGGACGGCCGCAAGATGTCCAAGCACCTGGGCAACATCCTGGAGCCGATCCCCTTGATGGAGCGGCACGGCGCGGACGCGGTGCGCTGGTTCATGGCGGCCGGCGGCTCCCCTTGGGCGGCCCGCCGCGTGGGCCACGGCACCATCCAGGAAGTCGTCCGCAAGGCCCTGCTGACGTACTGGAACACGGTCGCCTTCCAGGCGCTGTACGCCCGGACCTCCGGCTGGGCCCCGTCGGCGGCCGACCCGGCCCCTGCCGACCGCCCGGTCCTCGACAAGTGGCTGCTCTCCGAACTCCACACACTGGTGGCCGACGTCACCGAGGCCATGGAGTCGTACGACACCCAGCGGGCCGGCAAGCGCCTCTCGGCCTTCATCGACGACCTGTCGAACTGGTACGTACGCCGGTCGCGGCGCCGGTTCTGGCGGGGCGACGAAGGGGCGCTGCGGACCCTGCACGACGTGCTGGAGACGGTCGCCCGGCTGATGGCCCCGCTGACCCCGTTCATCACGGAACGGGTCTGGCAGGACCTGGTGGTGCCGGTCACGCACGATGCGCCTGAATCCGTCCACCTCTCCACCTGGCCCGAGGCGGACCGCTTTGCCGCCGACCCGGAGCTGTCCCGGCACATGCTGCTGGTCCGCCGTCTGGTGGAGCTGGGCCGGGCCACGCGCGCGGAGTCGGGAGTCAAGACCCGCCAGCCGCTCTCCCGCGCGCTGGTGGGCGCGACCGGCTTCGCGGCGCTCTCCCCGAGCTCCAGGCCCAGATCACGGAGGAACTGAACGTTTCCTTCCTCGCCTCGCTCTCGGAGGTCGGCGGCTCGCTCGTCGACACCACGGCCAAGGCGAACTTCCGGGCCCTGGGCAAACGATTCGGCAAGGGCGTCCAGGACGTGGCGAAGGCGGTGGCGGCGGCGGACGCGGCGGCCCTCTCCACGGCCCTGCGCTCCGGCGAGGCGACGCTGGAGGTGAACGGCGAGACGATCACCGTGACCCCTGAGGAGGTCATCATCACGGAGACGCCGCGCGAGGGGTGGTCGGTCGCCTCGGACGCGGGCGCGACGATCGCCCTGGACCTGGAGATCACCCCGGAACTGCGGCGCGCCGGCCTGGCCCGCGACGCCATCCGGCTCATCCAGGAGGCCCGCAAGAACAGCGGCCTGGACGTCGCCGACCGGATCGCGCTGCGCTGGACCTCCGTCTCCCCTGAGACGGCCACGGCGCTCACCGAGCACGCCGAACTCATAGCGGACGAGGTCCTGGCCGTCGATTTCGCGCCGGGCGACGCGGACCCGTCCTACGGCGAGACGTTCAAGGATGACGCTCTGGGCCTCGGGTTCCGCCTCCGCAAGGCGTAAGTCCGCTGTTCCGGACCACCGGCCCGGACCGCAGGCCCTTGGACGGGGCTGTGGCCCGGGCGGGTGTCGTGCGGCGGGGCGGCGTCGCCCCAAGACATCAGGTGGTGCCTCCGCCGCGCTCCTCCGCCTCGGCCTCGGCCTGCTTGGCCTGGACCTCCGGGTCCAGGGCGGCCGCCTCCGCGGTGTCGTCCACGGCGGTCAGGGTGGCGCGTTCGCTGACCTCGGTGGGGGCGGGGGCTCGACCAGCCAGTCCGGGTTGGCCTGCTTGTCCCACCACTTCCAGGCGGCGTAGGCACCGCCGGCGAGGAGACCGACGACCGCGATCCGCTTGGCGGCCTTGCCGGCGCGGCGGCGGCGGTTGTGCTTCTTGACGAGCTTCTCGATCTCCTTGGCCGACACCTGGCCACGGAGAGCCGCGATGGCGGCCGTGCCGCGTGCCACGGCCTGCTCGCGGACCGGTTCCGCGGCGGCGCGTGCGCTGTGCACGGCGTGCTCGACGCGCGGGGCGGTGTAGTCGGCGGCCTGGCGGGCCGCCTCGCGGGTGCGCTTGGCGGCGCGGCTCGCGGCCGCGTCGACCTTCGGCGGCAGGGCGCCGCGGGCGTGCTCGATGCGCGGCTGCAGGTGGGCGTCGTACTGGCTGCGGGCCTGGTGAGCGGCCTCGGCCACCTTGGGTGCCAGTCGCGTGCGGGCCTCGTGCGCGTAGTGCGTGGCGGTGTCCTTGGCCGTACCGGCATACGGAGCCACCACCTCCGCCGCGTGTCGCACGCTGTCCTTGGCCGAACTGGTCGCCGCGCGCACGCTGTCCTTGCGGGTCACGGGATCCTCCTCCTCGGTGGCGTGTCCGGGGGCTCGGGGGTTGTCCCCCGATGTCTGCTGTGTCGCCTGTCCACCCGGTTCAAGATCATGCCTGCCAGCGCGACATACGGCATGCGCGGGCGGGCATCCGGGTCATTGGGGGCCATACGGAGCCTTGCGATGACAATGCCACGGTTTTCCGGGCCGTGCGCCGGTTCGGCCGGTACTGGTGGCGGAAAGGGGAATCGAACGCGGTGGTGTCCCGGTGCGGGGCACACGTCCGTGCGAGGATCGGGAACCGTCAGTGCAGACTTATGGAAGGTAGATCGTGGCTGAAGAGCTCTACGCCACCCTGAAGACCAATCAGGGCGACATCGAGATTCGGCTCCTGCCGAACCACGCTCCGACGACGGTGAAGAACTTCGTCGAACTCGCCAAGGGCGAGCGCGAGTGGACCCACCCGGAGACCGGCAAGAAGACCACGGAGAAGCTGTACGACGGCACCGTCTTCCACCGGGTGATCAGCGGCTTCATGATCCAGGGCGGCGACCCGCTGGGCAACGGCACCGGCGGCCCGGGGTACGAGTTCAAGGACGAGTTCCACCCGGACCTGGCCTTCAACAAGCCGTACCTGCTCGCCATGGCCAACGCCGGCCCGGGCACCAACGGCTCGCAGTTCTTCATCACGGTCTCCCCGACCACCTGGCTGACCGGCAAGCACACCATCTTCGGCGAGGTCACCAGCGACGCGGGCAAGAAGGTCGTGGACACCATCGCGGCGGCCCAGACCAACCCGCGCACCGACCGCCCGGTCAACGACATCGTGATCGAGTCGGTCGTCGTCGAGACCCGCTGACGCGCGGTACCGCGTCGACCGCGGACGTCCGGCCCGGGAGACCCGCAGCGGCCCCGGACCGCGGACCCGCGGGAACCATTGCGCCCCGCCCGGTCGTAGATCGGGTGGGGCGCGCACTTCGTCGTGCGGTGACGTCCGCACGGAATCGGACGAGTAACCGAGGGGACCATGGACCAGGCGCCGGGCAGCCCACAGGAGCCGCAGGACGCGCGGGCGGGCGACGCCGCGCCCGGCTGTTACCGCCATCCGGACCGTGCGACGGGCATCAGCTGTACGCGCTGCGAGCGGCCGGTCTGCCCCGAGTGCATGGTCAGCGCGTCGGTCGGGTTCCAGTGCCCGGACTGCGTACGCGGCGGCAGCGGTACGGGCCGTACGGCGCAGGCCACCGCCCCCGGACGCTCGCGGGCGGCTCGCTCGCCGCGGACCCCCGCCTGGTCACCAAGATCCTGCTCGGCATCAACGTCGCGGTGTTCATCGCGGTGCTGGCGGTGGGCGACAGCCTGGTCCAGAACCTGGAGATGATCGGCGGGGCCTTCGTCCCCGAGGACCTGACGTTCATCGGTGTCGCCGAGGGCGAGTTCCACCGCCTGCTGACGGCGGCGTTCCTGCACCAGGAGCCGATGCACATCATCTTCAACATGCTGTCGCTGTGGTGGCTGGGCCCGCCGCTGGAGGCGGCCCTCGGCCGGGTCCGCTTCATCGGGCTCTACCTGCTCTCCGCGCTCGGCGGCAGCGCCCTGTCGTACCTGCTCGCCGCGCAGAACCAGCCCTCGCTGGGGGCGTCCGGCGCGGTCTTCGGGCTGCTCGGCGCGACGGCCATACTGATGCGCCGCCTGAACTACGACATGCGGCCCGTGCTGATCCTGCTGGCGCTCAACCTGGTCTTCACGTTCGCATGGCCCAACATCGCGTGGCAGGCGCATGTCGGCGGGCTGGTCGTGGGCGCGGCCGTGGCGTACGGGATGGTGCACGCGCCGCGGGGGCGACGGGCGCTGGTGCAGGGGCTGACGTTCGCGGTGGCGTTCCTGGTGATCGTCGCGGTGGTGTGGGTGCGGACCGTCCAGCTGGTGGGGTGAGGGGGCGGCGGGCGCGGAGAGCGCCGGGATCGGTCCGGGCGGGGTGCGGTACGTGGTCTTTCCGTGCCGGATCGTGAGGGCGCCGGGAGGCGCTTCGGGTACGGGTTGATCACGCTGCGGGTACCGGCCGTCCACGCTTCGGGTACGGGTTGTCCACAGCGCGTGTCGGATCTTGTGCACCGGGTGGGGAACGCCTGTTCCACCCTGCACAGGGACGCGTTTTCCCAGCCAGGACGGGGCGGGGCAGCGGTCCGGGTGACGGACCGCTGGTCACACCGGCGTCAACGGCCGGGAAGTTATCCACAGATCTTCTGAAGTTTTCCCCGGCTGTGGATAACTGTGTGGATGGCCTTGGGCATGGCTTGCGCGGCGACGCTCGCGCAGGGGCGGCGCGCTGGCCGTCCGGCCGGGTGCGGACGTCCCGCAGAGCGGGGCCGCCCGCCGGGCGACACCGTCCCCGATGACCGGTGTCACCGGGGACAGCTGCTGGTCCGGACTACTTCCACTGGGTGGACACGCCGAAGCCCACCGCGATGAAGCCGAACCCGCACACGATGTTCCAGTTGCCCATCGCCTTGACGGGCATGTCGCCCCCGGTCACATAGAAGAGCACGATCCACACCAGACCGATCAGAAACAGCGCCAGCATCACCGGGGCGACCCAGCCCCGGCCGGAACTCATGCGCAGACTGGTCGTCTGCTTCGCCGGCGGCGGCGTGAAGTCGTCCTTCTTGCGGATCCGTGACTTCGGCACGAGGAACTCTCCTGTCGATGATCTGCGTGACCGCACTGAGGGCGGATGGTGCTGACGCGGGCCGGGCGGGGACGCGCCGGGGAGCGGATTCCCTCCCCGGGCGTCCGTTAGCGTAGTGCTTCCGCGGCGTCGTAAGGAGCAAGGGTACGTTGAGCACTTCCGCTGACTCCCCGGACGCCCGCCGCGCCGCCGCCTGCGGCCGGTGCGTCTGTTGACCCTGGGCGTCTTCGCGCTCGCCGGACTGATCTTCTGGCTGAGTTTCGACACCGCGCGCGGCACGGACCTGCGCTCCGACGACTCGATGCTGCGCCTGTCCGACCTCATCCAGGAACGCAGCCACAAGAACGGCGCCCACGACGAGCGCAACGCCGCGCTGCGCGACGAGGTCGACTCCCTCGCGCACCAGGACAGCGGCAACTCGGCGGCCGAGAACGCCAGGCTCGCGGCGCTGGAGAAGAACGCCGGCACCAAGCCGGTCGACGGCCAGGGCATGACCGTCACCCTCACCGACGCCCCGCCCAACGCCACCGCGAAGATCCCCGGCGTGCCGGAGCCGCAGCCCAACGACCTGGTCATCCACCAGCAGGACCTGCAGGCCGTGGTCAACGCCCTGTGGCAGGGCGGTGCCAAGGGGATCCGGGTCATGGACCAGCGGCTGATCTCCACCAGCGCGGTGCGCTGCGTGGGCAACACCCTGATCCTCCAGGGCCGGGTCTACTCGCCCCCGTACAAGGTCACCGCCGTCGGCGACCGGGAGAAGCTGAGCAGGGCGCTGACCGCTTCGCCGGCCATCCAGAACTACATGCAGTACGTCAACGCCTACGGGCTCGGCTGGAAAGTCGACCAGCACGAGACGGTGACTCTGCCCGGCTACTCCGGCACAGTGGATCTCCACTACGCACAGCCTGTGAAGCCGTGACCCGCCGGCCGCCCGCACCGGCGCCGGCGGCCGGGGAGGGGGCGGTCCGCGATGACGGCACGGTCCAGGGCGGCGGCGCGGCCCGGGGCGGAAGGCCGGGTCGGCCGGGGCCGGCGGCCCGTCACGGTGGCGCGGCTGGTCGTACGGACGTTCAGCGAGGTGTGCGTCACCGTCGGCGCGCTGATCGTGCTGTTCGTGGTGTACGTCCTGTTCTGGACCGGCGTACGGGCCGACAGCGCGATGGACGGTGAGATCGGCGCACTCCAGGACCGGTGGTCCACCGGCCCGCTCGCCACCGCGTCCCCGGACGGCGCCGCCGGGCAGCCCGGCAGAACCGGGAAGCGACCGCGGTACGAGAACGGCAAGTCCTTCGCCGTGATGTACATCCCGCGGTTCGGCGCCGACTGGAGCAAGCCCGTACTGGAGGGCACCGGGACGGACGTCCTGAAGAGGGGCTGGGCCACTACGACCGCACCGCGCGGCTCGGCGGGACGGGCAACTTCGCGGTCGCCGGACACCGCCGCACCTACGGTGACCCGTTCAAGGACTTCCCCGAACTGCGGCCGGGCGACGCGGTGGTGCTCACGGACGGCGCGACCTGGTACACGTACCGGATCGACCGGCGCCCCTACACGACGGTGCCCACCGACATCGGGGTGATCGACCCCCTACCGCGCAAATCGGGATACAACGGGCCGGGCCGGTACCTCACCCTGACGACCTGCGAACCGGAGTGGGGCCACAGTCACCGGCTGATCGTCTGGGCACACCTGGATTCCACCCAACCCGTGGAGCGCGGAAGGCCGTCGGCTTTGACCGGCTGACCCCCGGCCGCCGCCCTCGCCCTTTAGTCTGGTGGGGCGATCGACATCGATCGACACGGTCATCGTCATCGGCAAGTAGGGGCAGCGACAGCATGTACGGCTGGATCTGGCGGCATCTGCCGGGCAACGCATGGGTGAGGGCGCTGATCTCCCTCGTGCTGGTGCTGGCGATCGTCTATGTGCTCTTCCAGTACGTCTTCCCGTGGGCGGAGCCGCTGCTCCCCTTCAACGACGTCACGGTCGACCGAGGGATGGGAGCCGTCCGATGACCGCGAGGATTCTTGTCGTCGACAACTACGACAGCTTCGTCTTCAACCTCGTCCAGTACCTCTACCAACTCGGGGCCGAGTGCGAGGTGCTGCGCAACGACGAGGTCGAGCTGCGGCATGCTCAGGACGGCTTCGACGGCGTACTGCTCTCTCCCGGCCCCGGCGCCCCCGAGCAGGCGGGTGTCTGTGTCGACATGGTGCGGCACTGCGCCGACACGGGCGTGCCGGTCTTCGGGGTCTGCCTCGGGCTGCAGTCGATGGCGGTCGCCTACGGCGGTGTGGTGGGCCGGGCCCCCGAGCTGCTGCACGGCAAGACCTCGCTGGTCTCCCACGAGGGCGCGGGCGTCTTCAAGGGCCTGCCCACCCCCTTCACCGCCACCCGCTACCACTCCCTGGCCGTACAGCCCGGCACCGTCCCCGACGAGATGGTGGTCACCGCCTGGACGGGCGATGACGCGGAGACCGGCGTGGCGATGGGGCTGCGGCACCGTGAACTTCCCGTCGAAGGCGTCCAGTTCCACCCCGAGTCTGTCCTGACCGAGTGGGGCCACCGGATGCTCGCCAACTGGCTGGTGGAGTGCGGCGACTCCGGTGCGGTGGAGCGTTCGGCGGGGCTCGCCCCGGTGGTCGGCAAGGTCGGCGCGTGACTGACCTCCGCCGCGGGCGCGAGGGAAGGTCCTCCGAGCCGTCGCGTGACGCCGACGGCCCGTACGACCGTGAGGCGTTCGAGGCGGCCGTCGGGCAGCTGGACGATCCGTTGACGGACCCGCTCCCCGGCCGCCCGCCGGCGCAGGAACCGGCATCGGGGCGATTGGGCCCCGGGCGGAACGAGCGTCCGCGGCCGGAGGGGTCCGGCCGGTCGGAGCGGGGGCAGACTGCTCAGCCGGTGCGACCCGCACAGCCGGTGCAGCCCGCCTCCGGGCGGAGCGGTTCTCCGTGGTTCCGGCCGCATCAGGCTCCGGCGGCGCCCCCTGCGCAGCAGCAGGGGCAGAACACGGGCCATGGGCAGGGACAGGGCCACGGCCACGGGCAGGAGCAGGGGCAGGGGCAGAATCAGGCTCACGGCCAGGAACAGGGCCACGGCCAGGAACAGGGCCACGCGATATCCGGCCCGGACCGTTCCCCGGCGTCCGAGCCCGTGCCCGCACCAGGGCCGATGCCCGCGCCTGAACCAGGGCCCGCACCCGCACCAGGGCCGATGCCCGCGCCGGACCCGTTCTTGAACCCGGTCCTGGACCCGCCGTACGTACCGGGCCCGGTCGGCACTTCGGTCGGTACCGCCAATCCGGACCCCGCCTACGACGCCGAGACCATGGCGCTCCGTCAGGCCACGGAAGCAGGCGTCGCACACGGCGGGCCGGACGTTGTTTCACGTGAAACCGAGCCCGAAGCCCCGGCCACCGGCACGTCGACTTCGACGACACCGGCGACCGGTGGCCGTGCCGCACGCCGTAAAGCCGCCCAGGAGGCCGCCAAACGCGGTAACAGGCGTGCACGGCGTGGTTCCCCTTCGGGCGGTACGGACGCCTCCTCCTCGGCCGCTGAGACGCCTTCGGTGCCCATGACCCGGCTGGAGGCCCGTCGCGCCGAGCGGGCGAGCAAGGAGAGCCCGGGCACCGTCGTCAGCCGCGCCGTGGGCGAGGTGTTCATCACCCTCGGCGTCCTGATGCTGCTCTTCGTCACCTACCAGCTGTGGTGGACGAACGTCCTGGCGCACCAGCAGGCCGGCGGCACCGCCAGCAACCTGGAGCACGAGTGGGACGAGGGCGGCGAGGACCGCAAGCCCGACGCCTTCTCGGCCGGCCAGGGCTTCGCCATCATGTACATCCCCAAGCTGGACGTGAAGGTCCCGATCGCCGAGGGCATCGACAAGCCCGCGGTGCTGGACCGCGGCATGGTCGGCCACTACGACAAGAACAGCGTGAAGACCGCGATGCCCTGGGACAAGCAGGGCAACTTCGCGGTGGCCGGGCACCGCAACACGCACGGTGAGCCGTTCCGCTACATCAACAAGCTCACCAAGGGCGACAAGATCGTCGTCGAGACGCGCAGCACGTACTACACGTACACGATGGAGAGCATCCTGCCGCAGACCTCGCCCCGGGACATCGCGGTGCTCGACCCGGTGCCGAGGCGATCCGGGTTCACCCGCCCCGGTCGCTACCTCACGCTGACGACCTGCACGCCCGAATTCACCAGTACCTACCGGATGATCGTCTGGGGCAAGATGGTCGAGGAGCGGCCGCGGAGCAAGGGCAAGCCGGATGCGCTCGTCAGCTGAGCGAATGTAAGAGGGGTACCACGCGGTGACTGCCACCGGACACGACGAGGACACCGGCCCGGCGGCGGAGCCGTCGGCGTCCACGCCGCCGCGCCGCCTGCGCGGACGCATCGCCGCCGTCGTCAGCGTCGTCGGAGAACTGCTGATCACGGCGGGGCTGATCCTGGCCCTCTTCGTCGTCTACTCGCTGTGGTGGACGAATGTCCTCGCCGACCGCGAGGCGCACAAGCAGGGCGACACGGTGCGCAAGAACTGGGCGCAGGCCCCGAAGGGCCCCGGCGCGCTCGACACCAAGGACGGCATTGGCTTCCTGCACGTCCCGGCGATGCGCAACGGTGAGGTGCTCGTCAAGAAGGGCATCGACCCCGACGTCCTGAACGAGGGCGTCGCCGGCTACTACACCGAGCCCGTCAAGTCGGCCCTTCCGCAGGACAAGAAGGGGAACTTCTCGCTCGCCGCGCACCGCGACGGACACGGCGCGAAGTTCCACAACATCGACAAGCTCAAGGACGGCGATCCGATCGTCTTCGAGTCCAAGGACACCTGGTACATCTACAAGGTCTACGCGTCCTTGGACGAGACCTCGAAGTACAACGTCGACGTTCTGGGCGACATCCCCAAGGAGTCCGGCAAGCGCAAGCCGGGCCGCTACATCACGCTCACGACCTGCACGCCGGTCTACACCTCCAGGTACCGCTACATCGTCTGGGGCGAGCTGGAGCGCACCGAGAAGGTCGACGCCCAGCGCACCCCGCCGAAGGAACTGCGCTGAGGCCGGGACCGGCCCCACGGCCGGTCCCGGCCCCGACGACCCGTAGCGGCCCCGGCGGACAGTCCGCCTACGACAAAGCCCCGGCCTCCCAGAAGGGTGCCGGGGCTTTCCCGTACTCCGACGGTGGCCCGTCAGTGCCTGTTGTGCCGTCCCCACCAACCGCCTATGACGCCACCGTCGTCACCGCTGTCGCCGTCACCACCGTCCCCACCGTCCCCGCTGGGGCCGCCCATCGTGGTGAGTGTCACCGTCGTGGAGCCGGGGGCGGACGGGGTGTTGGGCTGCGGGTCCTGGGTGACCACGCGGGCCTTGTCGTCCTGTGAGCTGCCGCCCGCGAACTGGATGTTCGTGAAGCCGGCGTCCTGCAAGGCCTTCTTGGCGTCCTTGACGGACTGGCCGATGACGGTGGGCACCGGCTTCTGCTCGGCGGCCTTGCCGACGGTCAGCGTGATCGTGGACCCGTTCCGGGCCTGCGAGTTGCCGCCCGGGGACTGCGTGGTGACCTTGCCGACCTGGTTCGGGTCGGAGACCTCCTGCTCGTTCTTGCTGACCTGGAAGCCGAGGTCGGTGAGCTGCTTCTGCGCGGTGTTGAAGTCCTGACCGGTCACCGGCGGCACCGTCGTCGTGGGCGACTTCTTGGCGACCACCAGCGTGATCTTGGTCTTCTTGGTGCCCTCGCTCTGGCCCTTGGGGTCCTGGTCGACGACCGTGCCCTCCGGGCGCTCCGAGACCCGCTCGGTCTTCTGGACGTCCTCGAAGCCCTTGTTCTTCAGGTCGTCCTTCGCCTTGTCGAAGGTCAGGCCCGTGACGTCGGGGATGGTGACCTTCTCCGGCCCGGTGCAGAGCGTCACCGTCACCGTGTCGTCCTTGGCGACCGTCCCGCCGGCGGCCGGATCCTGCTTGGTGATCTGGTCCTTCTCGACGTTCTCACAGGCCGTGCTGCCGCCCTTGGAGACCTTGAAGCCGCCGTTGACGCCGGCCGACTTGGCCTGTTCCAGGGTCTTCCCGGTCAGCTCCGGCACCTTGACGTCGCTGCTGGTGTGCGTGTTGTTGAACATCGCCTTGCCGATGAAGATCGCACCGGCCAGGACGAGGATGCCCGCGACGACGAGCAGGATCGTGGAGGTGTGCTTCTTCTTCTGGCCGCCACCGCCGCGGCGCCGGTCGGGCCGCTCGTCGTAGCCGTAACCGCCGTCGTCCGGGTTCATCGGCGGCAGCATCGACGTCTGGCCGGCCGGGTCCTGCGGACGCAGCATCGCCGTCGGCTGGTCCTGGTCGTAGCCGACCGCGCCGAGGGCGGCGGTGGCCGCGACCGGCTGCCCGTCGAGGGCCGCCTCGATGTCGGCGCGCATCTCGTCCGCCGACTGGTAGCGGTAGTCCGGGTCCTTGACCAGCGCCTTGAGGACGATGGCGTCCATCTCGGGCGTGATCTCGGGGTCGAAGTTGCTCGGCGGCTGCGGCTCTTCCCGTACGTGCTGGTAGGCCACGGCGACGGGCGAGTCACCGACGAAGGGCGGCCGTACGGTGAGCAGTTCGTAGAGCAGACAGCCGGTCGAGTACAGGTCGGAGCGGGCGTCGACCTGCTCGCCCTTGGCCTGCTCGGGCGAGAGGTACTGCGCCGTGCCGATGACCGCGGCGGTCTGCGTCATCGTCATACCGGCGTCGCCCATCGCACGGGCGATGCCGAAGTCCATGACCTTCACCTGGCCGGTGCGGGTCAGCATGACGTTGGCCGGCTTGATGTCGCGGTGGACGATGCCGGCCCGGTGGGAGTACTCCAGCGCCTGGAGCACGCCGATGGTCATCTCCAGCGACCGTTCGGGCAGCAGCTTGCGGCCGGAGTGCAGCAGCTCACGCAGGGTGGAGCCGTCGACGTACTCCATGACGATGTACGGGATGGAGACACCGTCGACGTAGTCCTCGCCGGTGTCGTACACCGCGACGATCGACGGGTGGTTCAGCGAGGCGGCCGACTGGGCCTCACGGCGGAACCGGGCCTGGAAGGACGGGTCGCGGGCGAGGTCCACGCGCAGCGTCTTCACAGCGACGGTGCGGCCCAGGCGGGTGTCGTGGGCGAGGTAGACCTCGGCCATGCCACCGCGGCCGAGCACCGAGCCCAGCTCGTACCGGCCGCCGAGGCGACGCGGCTCTTCCATAAGCTTCTCCAGCCCTCTCCGTCAGTCCCGACCGCACCCGTGTGTGGTCCGGCGGTGTGCTGTTCGGGCATACCGTACCCGGCACGCCGTGCGGGGCCCGGTCGCGACCGGCACCTGATATCCGACCGGTATTGGCGTGACCGGGGTCACTTCTTGCCGTCGAGTACCGCCTCCATGACCTTCTTGGCGATGGGGGCGGCCAGCTTGCCGCCCGCGATGTCGCCGCGGAGCGTGTCCGAGCCCTCGATCACGACGGCGACGGCCACCGGCGTTCCCTTGGAGGTCTTGGCGTAGGAGATGAACCAGGCGTACGGGTTGTCCTTGTTGTCCTCGCCGTGCTGGGCGGTGCCGGTCTTGCCGCCGACGGTGACCCCGTCGATCTGGCCGTTGGTGCCGGTGCCGTTCTTGACGACACCCTCCATCATCTCCTGGAGCTTCTGGGCGTTCTCCGGCTTGAGCGGCTGGCTCATCGCCTCCGGCGTGTGCTGCTGCACGACGTTGAGGTTGGGGGCCACCAGCTGGTCGACCATGTACGGCTTCATCAGCTTGCCGCCGTTGGCGATGGCCGCGGTGACCATGGCCATCTGCAGCGGGGTGGCGCGGTTGGACGCCTGGCCGATGCCGGCCATCGCGTTCTGCGGCCGGTTGTCGGTCGGGTAGACGCTCTCTGCGGCCCGTACCGGGGTGTCGACCTCAGGGTCGTTGTAGCCGAACTTCTCGGCCTCGGCCTTCATCTTCTTGTTGCCGAGGTCGGCGCTGATCTTGCCGAAGACGGTGTTGCAGGACCAGCGCAGCGCTTCCTTGAGGCTGGCGTTCTCGCAGGGGATGTTGCCCTCGTTGTTCAGCGGCTGGTGCGCGGTGTCCGGCAGGTACCAGGGCAGCGGCGAGTCGGTCTTGGCGTTGATGTCGGTGTAGAGGCCGTTCTCCAGCGCGGCGGCGGCGGTGACGACCTTGAACGTGGAGCCCGGCGGGTAGGTCTGGCGCAGCGCCCGGTTGAGCATCGGGTCGTCCGGGTTGTTCTTCTTCAGCAGCCCGTTGTACGCCTTGGCGTCCTTGTCGGACATGCCGGCGAAGGTGGAGGGGTCGTACGACGGGGTGCTGGCCAGCGCCAGGATCGCGCCGGTCTCCGGGTTGATCGCGGCGACCGCGCCCTTGCTCTTGTTCAGGCCCTCGTAGGCGGCCTTCTGCGCCTTGGCGTTCAGGGTGGTGACGACGTCGCCGCCCTTTTGCTTGTCGCCGGTGAACATGTCGACCGTACGGCTGAAGAAGAGCTTGTCGTCGGTGCCGGACAGGATGCTGTCGTTGAGCTTTTCGAGCTGGTTGGAGCCGAACGCCTGGGACGCGTAGCCGGTGACCGGCGCCCACATCGGGCCGTCCTTGTAGGTCCGCTTGTACTTGAAGTCGCCGCTCTCGTTGGTGGTCGAGCCGGTGACGGCCTTGCCGTCGACGATGATGTTGCCGCGCGGCTGGCTGTAGCGCTCGATGGCCACGCGCCGGTTGTGCGTGTCGTTCTTCAGCTCGTCGGCCTGGACGAACTGCACCCAGTTGACGCGGATGAGCAGCGAGAGAACCAGCAGGCCGCAGAAGATGGCAACGCGGCGCAGAGGCTTGTTCACGGGCGGACCACCTGGGTCATCTCGGCGTCGGTCGAGGGCGCGGGGGCCGGGGCGGGACGACGGGCGGTGTCGCTGATGCGCAGCAGGATCGCGACCAGGGCCCAGTTCGCGATGACGGAGGAGCCGCCCTGTGCGAGGAACGGCATCGTCATACCGGTCAGCGGGATGAGACCGGTGACACCGCCGGCGACGACGAAGACCTGGAGGGCGAAGGCGCCGGACAGGCCGATGGCGAGGAGCTTGCCGAACGGGTCGCGGGCGGCCAGCGCCGTACGGATGCCGCGCTCGATGAGCAGGCCGTACAGCAGCAGGACCGCCATCACGCCGGCGAGACCGGCTTCCTCGCCGACGGTGGCGAGGATGTAGTCGCTCTTGGGCGCGATGCCGCCGATCAGGCGGGAGTAGCCCTGGCCGAGGCCGGAGCCGAGGATGCCGCCGGAGCCGAAGGAGTACATGGCCTGGGCGGTCTCGGTGACGCCGCCGTTGATCATCTGTAGGGGGTTGAGCCAGTTCTGCACCCGCTCCTGCACGTGCGACTCGAAGGTGGCCACCGCGACGGCGCCGCCGGCGCTGAGCAGCAGGCCGAAGACGATCCAGCTGGTCCGCTCGGTGGCCACGTACAGCATGATCACGAACAGGCCGAAGAACAGCAGGGAGGTACCGAGGTCGGTCTCGAAGACCAGGATCATCAGGCTCAGCGCCCAGATGACCAGGATCGGGCCGAGGTCGCGGCCGCGCGGCAGGTACAGGCCCATGAAACGGCGGCTGGCCAGCGCCAGCGCGTCCCGTTTGACCATGAGATAGCCCGCGAAGAAGATCGCGATGACGATCTTGGCGAACTCGCCGGGCTGCAGCGAACCGACACCGGGGATGGTGATCCAGATGCGGGCGCCGAACTTGGCCGGGAAGAAGATCGGTGCGATCAGCAGGACCAGCGCGACGACCATCGAGATGTAGGTGTAGCGCTGCAGGACACGGTGGTCCTTGAGGAAGATCAGCACGCCGAGGAAGAGGGCGACGCCGAGCGTCGACCACATCATCTGCCCGGGGGCCAGGGCGCCGCCGAGCTGCTTGGTGGTGATCTGCGGTTCCTGGTCCAGGCGCCAGATGAAGACCAGTCCGAGCCCGTTCAGCAGGGTCGCGATGGGCAGCATCAGCGGGTCGGCGTACGGGGCCCACTTGCGGACGACGAGGTGGGTGACGCCGGCCAGCAGGCCGAGGCCGAGGGCGTAGCCCAGGATGCCGGCCGGGACCGAGCCCTCCTTGGCCAGGCCCACGTTGATGTAGGCGAACACCGGGATGAGCACCGCGAAGACGAGCATGGCCAGCTCGGTGTTGCGGCGGCTCGGGGCACCGATCGTGCCCACGGTGGTCGTGGTGGTGGTACTGCTCATCAGTTCTACGGCCCCCTACGCCCTCACTGCTGGGTGCTGCAATTCTTTTCCAGCTTCTGCTGCTCCTCGGAGGGGGCGTCTGGCTGGTGGTGGGTGTGGGTTTCGGAGTCGCCTGGGGCGCGCCGGGCTTGCCGGGCTTGTTGTTCTTTCGGGCGTCTTCCTCGGCCTTCTTACGGGCCGCCTCGCGCTCCGCCGTTTCCCGCGTCTCCTTCGAGCGGCAGGCGTTGGCCTGCTTGCCCAGCTCGGTGACCTTGTCGATCGCCTGGTTGCGGCTGTCGACGGCGATGGTCTCCTTGACCTGGTTGCGCTGGTAGACGGGGAGGTACTTGAGTTCGATCTCCGGGTGGTCCTCGTCGACGTTGTTGAGCTTGATCCAGGCGAGGTCCTGGCTGATGCCCTGGTACAGCGCGACGTGATTGTCCTTGGCGCCGACGAAGTACTGCGTCTGCGTCCAGCGGTAGCCCGCGTACAGACCGCCGCCGACCGCGGCCAGCGCCAGCACGATGATCAGCGAACGTTTGATCCACCGGCCCCGGCCGCGCTCCGGCTTGAGGAACTCCTCGTCCGTGAACGCGCCGAACGAGCCCTGCGGCGGGCCCGTGACGCCGTTGTCGCCGCTGCCCGGCGGACCGAAGGAGCCGCCCGGCGCGCTCTGCGGCGTGTCCCGGTGGCGGCCCAGTTCGGCGGCGCGGGCGGCCGGCGTCTGCATCGTGCTGGGGTCGCTGAGCTGGTTCTGGTTCTCAGCGACGGCACCGACGACGACCGGGGTGTCGTTGAGGTGACCCGCGAGGGTGTCACCGGCGTCGACGTCCAGGACGTCGGCGACGATGCAGGTGATGTTGTCCGGGCCGCCGCCGCGCAGCGCCAGCTGGATCAGTTCCTGCACCGTCTCGTGGGGGCCGTGGTAGCTGGCGAGGGTGTCTTCGAGGGTCTGGTGGCTGACCACGCCGGACAGGCCGTCCGAGCAGATCAGGTAGCGGTCGCCGGCCCGTACCTCGCGGATGGACAGGTCGGGTTCGACGTGGTCGCCGCTGCCCAGCGCGCGCATCAGCAGGGAGCGCTGCGGGTGGGTGGTGGCTTCCTCCTCGGTGATCCGGCCCTCGTCGACGAGCCGCTGCACCCAGGTGTGGTCCTGCGTGATCTGCGTCAGGACGCCGTCGCGCAGCAGGTAGGCGCGGGAGTCGCCGACGTGGACGAGGCCGAGCCGCTGCCCGGTCCACAGCAGGGCGGTCAGGGTCGTGCCCATGCCCTCCAGCTGCGGGTCCTCCTCGACCATGACGCGCAGCTGGTCGTTGGCGCGCTGGACGGCCGTACCGAGGGAGGTGAGGATGTCGGAGCCGGGGACGTCGTCGTCGAGCTGGACGAGGGTGGAGATCACCTCGGAGGAGGCGACCTCGCCCGCGGCCTGGCCGCCCATGCCGTCGGCGATGGCGAGCAGGCGCGGGCCGGCGTAACCGGAGTCCTCGTTGCCCTCCCGGATCATGCCCTTGTGCGATCCGGCGGCGAAGCGCAGTGACAGACTCATACGCACCTCGCCCGTCGGCTCGGGGTACATCCGCACGGTGCCCACCCTCCGGTCGGGAGCACGCTCGGGTCCGTCGAGTGGACCGCCGCGGCTCGCTCGCTCCGCTCGCGCTCTTTCATGACGTAGCACTACTTCCGCAGCTCGATGACGGTCTTGCCGATGCGGATCGGGGCGCCCAGCGGAATCGGTGTCGGGGTCGTCAGCCGGGTCCGGTCGAGATACGTGCCGTTGGTGGACCCGAGATCCTCGACGATCCACTGGCCGTCACGGTCCGGGTAGATCCTGGCATGCCGGCTGGAGGCGTAGTCGTCGTCCAGCACGATGGTGGAGTCGTGCGCGCGTCCCAGGGAGATGGTCTGGCCCTGGAGGGCGACGGTCGTCCCCGTCAACGTGCCTTCGGAGACCACCAGCTTCGTGGGGGCCCCGCGGCGCTGACGGTTGTTGCCGCGACCGCCTTCCTGGCGGCGCTGCTGCGGCGGAGCGGCCTGCTGGCGCTGCTGCGAACGCGCCTCCTGGCCGCCGCGCCGGGCGGCGCCGCGCTGTGTGACACGCGTGCCGAACAGATCGCTGCGGATGACCTGTACGGCCACGATGACGAACAGCCACAGTACGGCGAGGAAACCCAACCGCATGACCGTGAGGGTCAGCTCTGACATTGCCCCCGCTTCACCCTTCGGCTTGCCGGTAAACGATGGTGGTACTGCCCACGACGATCCGCGAGCCGTCGCGGAGCGTAGCGCGGGTGGTGTGCTGCCCGTCTACCACGATGCCGTTGGTAGAACCCAGATCCTGGATGGTCGCAGGCGTTCCGACGCGGATCTCGCAGTGCCTACGGGAGACTCCCGGGTCGTCGATCCGTACGTCGGCGTCGGTGCTGCGGCCCAGGACGAGGGTCGACCGGGAGATCTGGTGGCGGTTGCCGTTGATCTCGATCCAGCGTCGCGTCGGCGCGCTCCGCTCCGCCCCGCCCCGGCCCTGGTACCAGCTGTCGGAGGCCGCGCCCGGCTGCGCACCGGCGCCGGGTGTCCCCGGGCGGGGCGCGGGCTGGGCGGCACCGGGCGGCGAGGTGGGCATGGGGGCGGGCCCACATGACCGCCGGGGCCGGACGGGCTGTTCCGGGGCGCGGTGGGGCGCTGGGCCGCGGCGGCGGCACCCGGATGCTCCTGGGACGTGCTGGACGCCAGGGTGCGGCTGCGGACGCGGTACAGGCCGGTGTCGAGGTCGTCGGCCTTCTCCAGGTGCACCTTGATCGGGCCCATGAAGGTGTAGCGCTGCTGCTTGGCGTAGTCGCGGACCATGCCGGAGAGCTCGTCTCCGAGCTGGCCGCTGTACGGGCTGAGCCGCTCGTAGTCGGGGGTGCTCAGTTCGACGATGAAGTCGTTGGGGACGACCGTGCGGTCGCGGTTCCAGATGGTGGCGTTGTTGTCGCACTCGCGCTGGAGGGCGCCGGCGATCTCAACGGGCTGCACCTCGGACTTGAACACCTTGGCGAAGGTGCCGTTGACGAGACCTTCGAGACGCTGCTCGAAGCGCTTCAGTACTCCCACGGGGCACCTCCTTCCTCAGTCTTCGTCAGGTCGGTCTTCGACAGGGTCGTCCTGATACTGCTTACTGATCGTATCCACGCGCCGGGAAATCGGCTGGTTCCCCTTTCCCGTCGTGAGGACGAGTGTCGCCCCTCACAAGGTTGCTCACTGCTGCTTGCTGGTGCGTCACTCCGGCGTAACCGCGATGGGGCCGCGGTGCCGCCGTGGTGAAACCCGCCGTGTCACCGGCCGCCGGGGCGGGCCCCGGCACCGCGATGGCTTCGCGATGGGACCGCGCCGGCGTTGCGATGGCACTGCGATCGTAGATGTGCCCCGCTCACAGTGTCCCGCAACCGCCGGGTTCGCCGACCGGGTGGGGCGGTGAGGCGGGGGCGGATGCGGGCGGGGGTGTGCGGGGGTGGCGGGAATCGGTCGAGGTGGCGGGATGCGGCCTGATCCCGGGGGGCGGACGCGGGTGCGGGGCGCGGGTTGGCGCCGGTGGGACCGGGGGTCGGGTGTGGCGGACGGGCTACTGCCGGGGTGGGTGGAGGGATGCCCGGGTGGGGTGAGCGGTGGCTGCCGGAGTGTGGCGGAGGGGTGATTGCCGGGTGGCTCGTAGGGGCGACCGACGGGTGGGGCGGAGGGGTGACCGGGGATCGTCCGGAGGGGGGATCGGTGCGGGGGCCGGTGCGGGGTGTGGCGGCCGGGTCGGGGTGACGGTGGTCGTGGTTCCGGCCGGTCTTCGCGGCGGCGCGGCCTTCGTGACGGGGCGACGGCGGGCGACGGCGGGATGTCGGCCGACGGGTGACGGAGGGGCCCGACGGGGTTCCGGGGCAGGTCACGGGCGGGTGCCGGAGAACGGATGTGATTCCACCCCGGACAGCGTGCTAATGTTCTGCATGTCGGAAGGCGCTCGCACAAGACCCGGACGGAAAGCCCGGATCGCGTGAGAGAATCGGATGACACACCCAATGCGCGGGTGGCGGAATAGGCAGACGCGCTGGATTCAGGTTCCAGTGCCCGAAAGGGCGTGGGGGTTCAACTCCCCCTCGCGCACAGATGAGACCCCCGGTCCGGGATTCCCGGACCGGGGGTCTTGCGTTGTCCCGGTGAATTTCCGCCCACGGCGCCACCGCCGTGCGCGCGCTGACGCCCAGTGAGTCCTACGTCACACCGGCGGGCCTGCGTCGCATCGGTGAGCGTCAGATCACGTCGCTGACGGCCGTACGGAAGGCGCGGGTGCGCGCGGTCTCGCGGTCCTGGTGCCAGACGAGTCCGAGTGCGGAGTCCGGCAGGCCGGTGACCGGTACGAACACGATGTCGCGGCGCCCGTGGTAGTCCGCCGTGGGGCGGCAGAGCAGCATCGCGCCGCGTCCGGCGGCGGCCAGGGTGAGGCCCTCCTGGAGGGTGCGGACGCCGGGCCCGGGCGGGATGGGGCGGCCGCCGGGGGTGCGGGTGGGGGCTTGGGCGTAGCGCCAGTACTCGGGGGCGGGGCCTTCGACGGTGACGAGCGGCCCGTCGGCCAGGTCCTCGGCGTCGATGGAGGCGCGGGAGGCGAAGGGGTGGCGTACGGAGACGGCCAGGGTCTGCTGCTGCTCGGAGAAGACCGGGCCCAGTACGAGGCCGGGTTCCTCGACGGGCAGCAGGACGACGGCGGCGTCGACCTCGGCCCGGTGCACCGGGCCGAAGGGGTCCTGGAGCGGGATCTCGACGATCTCCGTGGCGCACCCGGGATGGCGGGCCTGGAAGGTGTCGATGGCCCGCATGATGCGGTCGTCGGCGGTTCCCTGGAAGCCGACGCGCAGCCGGCCCTCGATGCCGCGGGCAGCGGCGACGGTGGACTCGACCGTGCCGCGCAGGGCGTCGTAGGCGGGGCGGAGGCCGGTGAGGAAGTCCGTACCCAGAGGGGTGAGCCGTACCCGGCGGCTGGTGCGTTCGACGAGGCGGGCGCCGACGCGGCGTTCCAGGGCGCGCAGGAGCTGGCTGACGCGGCTCTGGGAGACGTACAGGCGTGCGCCGGTGCGCCCGAAATGCAGTTCTTCGGCGAGGACGAGGAAACACTCCAGTTCGCGCATCTCCAGGCCGCCGGAGGTGACGGGCACGGTGTTGCCCCGGGGGAAGGGGTACTCCGGGTACTCCGGGATCGATGAGCCACGCTCATGGAAGCGTGAGACGTCCGCCGTTGTTCCCGCGGGCGGCTGCGCATTGGCTGGGGGACATGACGACGATCGAGGAAACGGCGGATCACGGCGGCGAGTTGCGGCCGGGCAGGGGCGCGGGGTGGCCCGCGGTGGGGGTGCTGGCGGCGGCCACGTTCACGGTGGTGACGTCGGAGATGCTGCCGGTGGGGCTGCTGACGCCCATCGGGGGCGCGCTGGGGGTCACGGACGGTACGGCGGGGCTGACGCTCACGGTGGCCGGTGTGGTCGCGGCGCTGGGGGCGCCGGTGCTGACCCTGGCGGTGGGCCGGGCGGACCGGCGGGTGGTGCTGTGCGGGCTGATGGCGATGCTCGCGGCGGCGAACCTGCTGGCCGCGTGGGCACCGGACTTCGGGGTGATGCTGGCGGCGCGGGTGCTGGTCGGGCTGGGCATGGGGGGCGTGTGGGCGCTGGCGGCGGGGCTCGCGGTACGGCTGGTGGCGGCGCGGTCGGTGGCCGCGGCGACGTCGTTGATCTTCAGTGGGGTGGCTGCCGCGTCGGTGCTCGGGGTGCCGATGGGCACGCTGATCGGGCAACTGGGCGGGTGGCGTGCGGCGTTCGTCGTGGTGGGCGTGCTGGCGGCGCTGGTCACGGGGGCGCTGGCCGTGCTGCTGCCGCCGCTGCCGGCCGAGGGGGCGGTACGGCTGGGCGGGGTGCTGAGACTGTTCCGGGACGCGCGGGTGCGTACCGGGCTGGTGGTGGTGGCGCTCCTGGTAGGCGGGCACTTCGCCGCGTACACCTACGTGCGGCCGGTGCTGGAGGAGGTGTCCGGGGTCGGTCCTGGGGTGATCAGCACGCTGCTGCTGGTGTACGGGGTCGCGGGGGTGGCGGGGAACTTCGCGGGCGGTGCGGGGGCGGGGCGGTCACCGCGCGGCACGCTGGTGGTGATCAGCGCGGTGCTGGCGGGGGCCGTGCTGCTGGTCCCTGTGCTGGGGGTGGGTGTGCCGGGTGCGGCGGCGTTGCTGGCGGTCTGGGGGCTGGCTTACGGAGGGGTGTCGGTCAGTACGCAGACGTGGTTGATGGTGGTGGCCCCGGAGGCGCGTGAGGGGGCGTCTGCGCTGTTCGTGGCGGTGTTCAACGCGGCCATCGCGCTGGGCGCCTTCGGTGGGGGCCGGGTGGCGGACGGTTGGGGGATCAGCGCGGTGCTGTGGAGCGGGGGCGCGTTGGCTGTGGGGGCGTTGGTTGCGGTGGGGGTGGGGAGGGGGCCGGGGATGGAGAAGGTGTGAAGGGAGAGGAGCGGAGGTGATGGGAGAGGGGGAGGGGGTGAGAGTGAGAGGGACGGGTCGGGGAGAGGTGGGGCGGGGTCGGTGTGCGGGGACGGTGGGGGTGGTGGGGTGCTGGGGCTTTGGGGGCTGCGACTTTCGTCGCGGTAGGGAGCGACGAATGGTGACTGTGTCGGCGGGCAGGGCGTGCCTACGCTCGGAGCGTGAACATCAGGGGGAAGGAACAGGTGGCGGGCCGGGCGGCGGTCGGCGCAAGGGTCCGCGCGACGGGCCGTGCGACGGCGGTCCGGGTCGCGGAAGTCCGTGCCGCGGTCGAGCGGGTGTGGCGGTGCCTGGCCCGTCCGGAGCAGTGGCCGCCGTACCGCGTCGTCGGTGAATCGCTGCTGGCCCTGCTGCTGGGGCTGATCGCGCTCGGCATGGAGAAGATCAGCGACAGCGGTGACGTCCGTACCTGGCTCGTGACGGCAGCGGTGGTGGTGCTCGTACCGCTGCGCCGCGCCCTGCCGGGTACGGTCCTGATCCTCGCGGCGGCGCTGAGCTGGCCGTGTGCGGGGATGATGGTGCTGCTGATCGTGGCGGGCTGGTCGGCCGGACGCCGGATCGCCGGCAGCGCGCGGGCCCTGGCGGTGTTCGCGGTGGCGCTGGTGGTGAGCACGGTGGTGCCGGTGGTCCAGGACCTCCCCTGGTGTCGCCGGAGAAGCTGATGATCCTGGCGGTGTCCTTCCTGGCGATAGTGGCCATGCCGGGCATCGCGAGCCGTTACTGGTCGCAGAACCGCACCTTGGTGGAGACACTCCACGCGCAGCGCACCCAACTGCTGCGGGAGAACGCGATGATCGCCCGTCAGACGCGGCTGCGTGAGCGGCAGCGCATCGCGCAGGACATGCACGACAGCCTGGGGCACCAGCTCACGCTGATCGCCGTGCACACGGGCGCGCTGGAGGTGGACTCCGAGCTGAACGGGCGGCAGCGGGAGGCCGTCGGTGTGCTGCGCGGCGCCTCGGTGGCGGCGATGCGCGAACTGCGCGAGGTCGTGGGCCTGCTGCGTGACGAGCACGAGCACGAGGACGCGGCCGCGGCACACCCGGCGCTCGGCGCGGGCACGGCTCCGGACGCGGGGCAGCGCGGGGTGGACCAGGTGGACGCGCTGGCCGAGGCGTCGCGTGGCGCGGGGGCGCGAATATCCGTCTCCCGGTCGGGGGAGCCGCGTGCGCTGACGCCGGCCGTCGACCGGGCCGCGTACCGCATCGTGCAGGAAGGGCTGACCAACGCGCACAAGCACGCGTCGGGAGCGCCGGTGGCGGTGGCCCTGCGCTACGAGCCGGACTCGCTGCTGGTGGAGGTCGTCAACGGGCCGGTGCCGCCGGGTGCGGCCGGCGGCCCCCAGGTCAGCGGCGGCCAGGGGCTGACGGGTCTGCGCGAGCGGGCGCGGCTGGTGGGCGGCATGGTGCACAGCGGCCCGGTGCCGGGCGGCGGCTTCCGGCTCGCCGGAGTCCTGCCGTACGGGCCGGTGGACGTGGCGACGACGGCCAGGAGCCCGACGCCGTGCCGACGGCCGGGCCGTCAGGGGCGGTCGACCCGGGCGGCCTGGATGGCCCGGACGGCTTGAGTGGTCCGAATGGTTTCGGTGGGCCGAATGATTTCGGTGGTCCGGGTGGCGGTTTCCCGGACACCGGTCGCGGGCGTCCCGTGGTGCGTACCGGCAAGGACGGTCAGCCGGTCATCGACTGGTCGCGGGTGTACGCGGCGCCGGACACGGCGATGTTCCGCGGGGAGGCGAGGCGCAGGGGGTTCGCCGTCGGGTGCGGTCTGGCGGCGAGCGTGGTCGTGGTCCTGGGCCTGGTGACCGTGTGGGGGACGGTCGAACTCTTCAAGGCGATGGAGGAGGGTTCGGTGTCACCGGGCACCTTCGAGCGGATGAGGACGGGGGCGCCGGAGGCCGAGGTGCGCGGACAACTGCCGTCGGAGTCGTTCCTGAACAGTGGGCTGAACGACCAGGGCCGGCGAAGCCGGAGGGCGCGCGCTGCGAGACGTTCGCATCCACCGAACCGTCCTCGGACTGGGATGAGGAGCGCGCGTTCCGGTTCTGTTTCAAGGACGGGAAGCTGGTGGAGAAGCGGACCTTCCTGGGGAAGGTCTGAGGGCGGCCGGGCGGACCGGCGCGTGAATGGGGGAAGATGGCGCTGTCCGTGGAAACAACCGAACGAGCCCGTGCGGGAGCCCGAGTGATCAGGGTGATCGTCGCTGACGACGAGCCGCTCATCAGAGCCGGTATCCGGATGATCCTCACCTCCGACCGGGACATCACGGTCGTGGCGGAGGCGAGCAACGGCAGGGAGGCGGTCGAGGCCGCGCGTGGACACGGCGTGGACGTGGTGCTCCTGGACATCCAGATGCCGGTCATGGACGGGCTGACGGCGCTCGCCGAGCTGCGCCGCGCGGCACCGGCCGTACGCGCCTTGATCCTGACGACGTTCGGGGAGCGGGAGAACGTCCTGCGGGCGATGGGCGAGGGAAGCGCGGGCTTCCTGCTGAAGGACTCCGCGCCGGACGAACTGATCCGGGCGGTGCGTGCCGCCGCCGAGGGCCATGCCTACATGTCACCGATGGCGACCCGGCATGTGGCCGATTCGCTGGTGGCGCGCGGCAGCGGTGCCGGCGGTGAGACCGGCGCGTCCCGTGCGGCACGGCGCGCGGAGGAGGCCAGACGGCGGCTGTCCGTCCTGACGGAACGGGAGAGGGAGGTGCTGTCCCTGCTCGGCGAGGGGCTTTCCAACGCCGACGCGGGCGAACGGATCCACATGAGCGAGGCAACGGTGAAGACGTACGTCAGCCGGATCCTGTCCAAGCTGGGCTGCGAGAACCGGGTACAGGCGGCGTTGCTGGCGCGCGACGCGGAGTCGGGGGCGTAAAGCCGCCCGACCCGGATCGAGTCCGGGCCGGGCGCGTGCCGGGCCTGTGCCGGATGTGCGCGGTCCCGTGCCGGATGTGTGCGGTCCTGTGCGGGCCCGGGACGGGCGCGGTGCGTCAGGCGGCGAGGCGTGCGGCGAGGGCCTTGGCCTTGTCGGCGGCTTCCTGGAACGCCTTGTCGCGGGAGGCCTCGTACAGCGGTATGAGTTCCGCCATCGCGGGGTTGGTGGGTGCCATCGTCAGCTCGGGGACGATGAAGTCGACCTCCATGCCGAACATGGTGCCGAGCACGGCCTCCAGGTAGTTCTGGACGTAGTCGAAGCCCTCGCGAGGCGTGCCCGGGGCGTACGAGCCGCCACGGCTGGTGACGACGGTCAGCGGCTTGCCCTTGAGCGTGGACTCGTCCCCGGTGGTCCGGCCCATGATGATCACGTGGTCCAGCCATGCCTTCACGGTGGAGGGGATCGTGAAGTTGTACATGGGGGCGCCGATGACGACCGCGTCCGCCTGCTCCAGCTCTTCCACCAGTTCGATGCGCTGCGCGAAAGCGGTCCGCTGCTCGGGGGAGTGGTCCTCCGGGGCACTGAAGGCGGCGGTGAATCCCGGGGCCTCCAGGTGCGGCAGCGGCGTGGCGGCGAGGTCGCGGTAGACGACGGTGCCGTCGGGGTGCTGCTCCTCCCAGGCCTTGCGGAAGGCGGCGGTCACCGCGCGGGAAGCGGATCCGTCGGCCGGGGAGAGGGAGGAGTCGAGGTGCAGGAGCGTGGCCATGATGCGGTCCTTCGGTCGTGGCCGAGTGACGGCCCGAGGATGAGTTCCGTTCGTACCTATGGATAGAACAGTAGCTTACTTTTCTTCAGTACCCAACGGCGGCGCAGTAACCTGGGTGCATGACGGAGCGCGGCGAAGAGGCATGCAGGCAGGTGGACACCGGCATGACGCGGGTCTTCGCGCTGTTCGGCAAGCGGTGGACCGGCCTGGTCGTATCCGTCCTTCTCGGCGGCCCGGTGCACTTCGCCGAACTGCGGCGGGCGGTCCCCGGCATCAGTGAGCGCATGCTCTCGGACCGGCTCACGGAACTGGCCGCGGCCGGTCTGGTCGTACGCGAGGTGGACGGCGGCCCGCCGCTGCGCGTCTCGTACCGCCTGACCGAGGCGGGGCGGGCGCTCGATCCCGCGCTCAAGGAGCTGTCCCGGTGGGCGGAGACGTACCTCGCCGACGGCGGGCAGTGCCCGGAACGCTTCCGGGGCTGAACGGGTCCGGGCGGGGCTGAACGGGTTTGGGCGGGGCTGGACAGGTCCGTGCGGGGCTGAACAGGCCTGAATGGGTCGGGACAGGCCTGAAGGGGCCGGGCAGGTCCGAACGGGGCTGGGTGGGTCTGGACGGGCCGGGCAGGCCCGGACGGGCTGGGCAGGCCTGAGCGATGGCGAAGGGCTGGGGAGCGGGGCCGGCGCGGCCCTGTCCGTGACTCTCAGCCGTGTCGTTCCTGCGCGGCGTTGTAGCGCAGCAGGTACGTGGCGAAACGGTCCAGGTCCTCCTCGTCCCAGTCGGCGAGCCGTTCGTGGAAAGCCTGGCGGCGGCTGGCGGTGACATTGGCCAGCATCTGCGCGCCCTTGGTCGTGGGGTGCAGCACCTGGACGCGGTGGTCGTCCGGATCGACGCGGCGTTCGACGAAGCCGAGCTTCTCCAGGGCGGAGATCTGCCGGCTGACCGTGGACTTGTCCAGGAGGTAGTGCGCGGCGAGGTCGGTCGCGCGGCATCCCTTCTGGTCGTCGAGGTGTGCCAGCAGCGTGTAGGAGACGAGCGAGAGCTCGGGGTGCATGCGGGCGGCGGTGGCGCGTGCCCGGCGGGCGAACGCGGTCATCTCCTGCTGGATCGTCTCGACGGATTCGTCTCTGCGGGCCACGGGTGCTTGCCTTTCGTTGAAGTAGTTGTATAGTACAACGTGAAATGAGAGTTGTATAAGCCAACTACTCGATGCTGAGCGACTAGCTTGAGAAGGCACGACGCATGAGTTCGGTCCGACGTCCTGACCACCACCGCCCCGATCACCGAGCCGATCTGCGGCACGTCCTGACCCACCTGATCACCCCGTTGCTGATGTGCATCGGGATGGGCCTGGCCTACCTGGGGGCGTTCGCGCATCCCGAGCCGCACCACCTGCCCGTCGCCGTGGTCGGTTCGGGCTCCCAGACGCAGGTGCTGGCCCAGTCGATCAGCGACAAGGCACACGGCGGCCTGGACGTCCGCACGGTCGGCAGCCGGGCCGAGGCCGAGGACCAGCTGAAGCACCAGGAGATCTTCGGCGCGTACGTGATGGACGCGCACGCCACCGGCGGCGGGGCACCGGCCTCGAAGAGCGACGGCGCGGCGGCGGCGAAGAACGGCGCCGGGGCGAAGGCGGCACCGGAACTGATGGTCGCGACCGCCGGCTCCGACACCACGGCGACCGTGGTGCAGAAGATCTTCACGCCCGTCGCGGCCCAGCAGGGCATGCCGCTCAAGGTCACCGACGTCGCCCCGCCGGCCGAGGACGACCCGACGAGCCAGGGTCTTTTCTTCCTGATGGTCGCGATCAGCATCGGCTCGTACGCCTCGGTCGCGGTGATCGGCGGCGCCGGGGCCGTCCTGCCGATCCGGTTGCGCGCGGCGCTGGCGGTCGGCACCTCGTTCGTGGTCAGCATCCTCGGGACGCTCTTCGCCGGCCCGGTCTTCCACCTCGTGGACCACGGGCTGTGGGGGCTGTGGGCCATGGCCTGGCTGTACTCGGCGGGCATCCTGCTGATCGGCACCGGGCTGCACACGTTCCTCAAGCGCTGGACCACGCTGGGCGTCATGGCGCTGTTCGTGATGCTCAACTTCACTTCTGCGGGCGGTGTCTTCCGCCCCGAGCTGCAGAACGGTTTCTTCGCCTCCCTCCACGCGTTCTGGAACGGCGCCGGCTTCGTCGAGGGCACCCGTAGCCACGTCTACTTCGACGGCAACGGGCTGGCCGGACACGTCTGGACCCTGGTGCTGTGGCTGGTCGTGGGCCTGGTGCTGGTCGGCGTGGCGTCCCTGGCCGAGGCACGCCGTCGGCGCGCGGCGGCGGCCGCGGCACAGAACGCGACGGCCGTGGCCGCGGCCGCCGTGGCCGCAACGGTGCCGGAACGCCACCCCGCCCACGCCGCGGCCGCCGGCGACGAGCACGCGGAGCAGTCCGGGCGGTCCGAGGAGGCCGAGGAGGAGATGGAAGAGGCAGTCGGCGTCTGATGCGACCGGGCTGACCGGCCGGTCGGTCCGACCGAGTCGACCGGCCCTCGCCCCCCCAAATCCGTCACACAGAGTTATCCACAGGCCCTGCCGCGAGGCGGGGCCTGTCTGTACCGTCGTGACCACGCGGCGGAGACCGCATCCCGGCGACCGGCGGCAGACCACCGGTTTCTGCGGGCGTTCCGACGCACCCGGACGACGGTGTCCGGGGCCGGGCAGGGGGCACGAAGGAGGAGGTGGCGGCGGTGACGCGATTGCCGTACGTAACGGGGTTCGCGAGGCCGGACGCGCGGGGACCCGCGCCGAAGGCGGTCGGTAAGGCGCTCCGGGAGCGGACACCACGTTCGGCGCAGGGCCGGTTCGCGCCGGATGCCGGGCGGCCCGACGCGGTGACGACCGTCGAGGAGTCCAACGCCGGCCGTCTGCCGGAACTGGTGCCCATACGGGTCGGCCGCATGGCTGCCAGTCCCTTCGCCTTCCTCCGCGGAACCGCGGGCCTGATGGCGTACGACCTGATGACCACCCCGGTGACCGGTATCGGCGCGCAGATATGCGGTGACGCGCACGCGGCCAACTTCGGTCTCTACGGCGACGCCCGCGGCAAGCTGGTGATGGATCTCAACGACTTCGACGAGACGCTGTACGGGCCTTGGGAGTGGGACCTGAAGCGACTCGTGGCCTCGTTGGTGCTGGCAGGCCGGGAAGCGGGGGCGAGCAAGGAGCAGTGTCGTGAGGCGGCCCGTGACGCGGTGGGCGCGTATCGCCGCACGATGCGGCTGCTGGCGGGCATGTCGGCCGCCGACGCCTGGAACGCGATAGCCGACGAGGAACTGGTCTCCCACGCGGACGCTCGCGATCTGCTGGGCACGCTGGAGCAGGTGGTGGCCAAGGCCCGGAAGAACACCAGCGCGCGGTTCGCGGCGAAGTCGACGGAGGAGATACCCGGCGGCGGCAGGAGGTTCGTGGACGCCCCGCCCGTACTGCGCCGCATACCGGACGCGGAGGCCGCCGCGGTCGTCTCCTCGCTCGCCGACTATCTGGACACGCTGCCGGAGGACCGGCTTCCGCTGCTGGCCAGGTACGAGGTGCAGGACGTGGCGTTCAGGGTGGTGGGCACGGGGAGTGTGGGCCTGCGCTCCTACGTGGTGCTGCTGCTGGACCACCGCGGTGAGCCACTGGTGCTCCAGGTGAAGGAGGCGAGGAGTTCGGCGCTGACTCCGTACGTGGAGAAAGTCGGCTTCCCTGCGCGGACGGTCGCCCACGAGGGCCGGCGGATCGTACGCGGACAGCGGCACATGCAGGTGGTGAGCGACAGCTTGCTGGGCTGGACAACGGTGCACGAGCCGCACGCGGGAAGCGGCGCGAACGGTGGTGACGCGGGTGAGCAAGCGGGGCGGGGACACGAGCGCGGGCGTGGCCGGGGAAGGGGCGAAGGGCGGGCAGAAGGGCCGGCCGAGCCGTCGGCCGAAGCGTGGTCGGTAGGGCCTGAGGCGCGGGACGAGAGGGCACGCGAGCTGCGGCCCGACGCACGGGACGAAGCACGGGTCGTCAGGGAGAGCGAGCTGTGGAGTCAGGGGCATGGTGAGCCTCGGGGGCAGGCGGGGTTCGAAGCGCGGGGCGGAAGGCGTGGCGAGGCGTGGGGTGGCCCACGGGCGAGGGCATCGGCCGAGGAGCTGGGGCAGCCAGGGGGAGGGCTGAGGGCTGGGACAACAGCTGATGGGGCGGACGAGACATGGGTTGGGCCGATGGGTGGGACGTCGGCTGAAGGGGTGGGGCGGACGTGGGCCGGTCCCGGGTTCGGGATATCGGCTGAGGGCGTGGGCGAGACGTGGGCTGAACCTAGCGCCGAGGGTCGCAGTGACGCGGTGGCCGAGGGGCGTGGGGCGCGGAGTGAGGGGCCTGGCGAGGCGTGGGCTGAGGGTGAGCCCTTGTCCTGGAGGCGGGGTGGGGGGCGGGGGAGGGGGCGGGGAGGCCTTACCAGGTGCGGCAGTTCCGGAACCGTAAGGGCAGCGTCGACCCGGCCGCCCTCGCCGGCGACCAGATAGACGACTACGCACGGATGACGGGTGCGTTGCTGGCCCGGGCCCATGCGCACAGTGCCGATCCGCGCGTGGTGGCGGGGTACTGCGGCAAGGGGGATGCCCTGGATGAGGCGCTGGCCGATTTCGCGGTGGCCTACGCGGACCGTACGGAGGCGGATCACGCGGAGTTGGTCGCGGCGATCAGGAAGGGGCGGATAGCCGCGGAGACGGGAGTCTGAGCGGGGTCGGTACGGGCCGTAGGGTGGCCGGGTGACGAACTCGCAGGCGGAGAACGCGCAGGACGGCCAGGACGCACACGCTGACCACTGGATCGCGGGGCATGCGGACCACGCGACGCAAGGGGGACACCAGGCCCAGACGGGCCAGGAGGGTCCGACGGGCCAGGCAGGTCAGGAGGATCTGACGGGCCAGACGGGCCAGATGGGTCAGGCAGGCCTGGTGGGCCGGGAGAGTCTGGTGAGTCAAGGGGCCCAGACGGGACCGGCAGGACAGGAGGCCCAGGCGGGGCATGAGGCCCAGGCGGGTCATGGGGCCCAGGCGGGTCAGGAGCAGGAAGGTCTGGCGGCCGATGCGGGGCCGGGTGGTCACGCCGGCCCTGGCGTCCCGGGTGCGGATGCGGGCCGCGCGCACGAGGGCGATGGCGCGGGCGGGGCTTCGACGCGGCGGTTGGCGCAGGCGGTGGAGGCCGCTGAGCAGGCACTGATCGAGTTCGAGATCGCGGTGGAGACCTTCCGGGTGGAGGTGGAGAACTTCTCCCGGCTGCACCACCAGCGTCTCGGTCCGATGTACGCGCGGCTGGACGAGCTGGATGCCCAGATCGCCGAGGCGATCGCAGCTCGTACGGGTGACCCCGAGGACGTACGCAAGGCACGGGAAGCGCGGGCGTCGGTGCTGCCCATGCCCGACGTCGAGGAACTTTTCCACGGGTGGATGGGGTCCGAGGGGCTGTACCCGGAGGCCGAGGCGATGCTCAACGAGCAGTCGGTCCGGCCGCCGCAGAAGGTGCGGCCGAGCGAGGAGGCCCGCCGGACCTACCGTGACCTGGTGCGCAAGGCCCACCCCGACCTGGCGCGCGACGAGGCCGAGCGGGGCCGCAGGGACGCGTTCATCGTGCGGGTGAACGCCGCGTACGCAGCCGGGGACGAGGCGGCGCTGCGCGAGCTGGCCCAGGAGTGGGAGGCCGGCCCGGTGCCGCGGGAGCAGCGGCCGAGCGAGAGTGAGGAGCTCTACGCGCGGCTGGAGTGGCTGGCGGAGCGCAAGGAGATGCTCGCGGCGGTCGCCGCCGAGCTGGAGAACGGTGCGATCGGCGCGATGATCAAGATGGCGCCCGAGGACCCGGACGCCCTGCTGGCGGAGATCGCCGAGAAGCTGCTGGCGGATGTGGCCGAGCGTGAGGCGTACCTGGCGCAGCTGGTCGGGTAGCGTCGGGTCCATGCATTTCGGATCTCTGCCCACGGTCAAGGTCGACGCGTTGACGCCCGACGACTTCCTTCTGGACGTCCGGGAGGACGACGAGTGGGAGGCGGGGCACGCCGAAGGCGCGCTGCACATCCCGATGAGCGAGTTCGTCGGCCGGTACGGCGAGTTGACGGAGCAGGCGCCCGACGGCGGCAAGGTCTATGTGCTGTGCCGGGTCGGTGGCCGTTCCGCGCAGGTCGCCCAGTACCTGATCCAGCAGGGCATCGACGCGGTGAACGTCGACGGCGGGATGCAGGCGTGGGAGGCTTCCGGCCGCCCGGTGAGGGACAGCAAGGGCGAGCCGGGCGCGGTCGTCTGACCTGTCGCTTTCGGCCGGTGGCTCAGCCGAGGGCGTGAGCGGCCAGCAGGTCGCCCAGAGCCTCTTCGTGTGCGGCGGCGGGGCCGAGGGAGAGTTCGAGCTGCTTCGCCCAGGCGTGGTAGCGGTGCAGCGCGTAGTCCGTGTCGGCGCCGAAGCCGCCGTGCAGGTGCTGTGCGGTCTGTACGACGCGGCGTACGCCCTCCGATGCCCAGATTTTGGCCACCGCGACGTCTCCTGCCGGTGGCAGTGCACCGTTCGCGCCGCTGCTGATGCGCCACGCGGCCTGCCAGAGGGTGGCCTCCATGGCCCGCAGGTCGATGTAGCGGTCGGCGGCCTGGACGGCGACGGTCTGGAAGGTGGCGACGGGGAAGCCGAACTGCTCGCGTTTCGCCGTGTAGGCGCTGGTCATGGCCAGTACGGTTTGGCCGAGTCCGAGAGCCAGCGCGCAGGTGCCGGTGGTGAGCAGGTTGCGCAGCCACTCCCAGGCGCCGGGGCTGGTGATCATCTCTTCGTCGCGGATCCGTACGGAGTCCAGGTGGACTTCCGCGTGACGTTCGCCGTTGGTGGAGGTCTGGTCGGCGAGGCGGACGCCGTTCCGGAGGCGGGGTACGAGGGCGAGTACGGCGGTTCCGTCGCCGGTGTGGGCGGGGATGAGGACACGGTCGGCGCTCTGCGCCCAGGGGACGGCGGTCTGCATGCCGTCGAGCACCCACTCGGCTTCTTCGCGGCGGGCGGTGACGGCGAGCTCGGCGGGGTCATGGCCGGTCCGTCCGGCGGCGGCGACCGTGAGGATCAGCTCACCGCGTCCGGTCCGGGGCAGTACGTCGGCGCGCAGCGCGTCGGCGGCACAGGTCTGGACAGCGAGGGCCGCCGCGCTGTTCTCCAGCAACGGTACGCGGGCCAGCACCTTGGCGGACTCACGGAGCACCAGGCAGAGCGCGATCGGGTCCAGGCCCGCACCGCCGTACTCCGGGGCGAGTACCAGACTCAGCAGGTCGGCGTCGGCCAGCTTGCGCCACAGGGGGCGGTCGATGTCGTCGGCCACGGCTCCGGCGGTGAGGGCGGGGCTCGGCACGCTGTCGGGAACGACGTCCCCGAAGACGGCCTCGGCCGCCTCGACGGCCGCCTGCTGCTCCTCGGTGAAGGTGAAGTCCACTGTCCTGTCCTCCCGCGTGCCCGCACGGCGACTGCCTGACGGGTCGTCAAGTTAAAACAGGTTGCAGTATTTGTGAATGGGGTCAGCGGTCGAAGTCCAGCTCGACCTCCTCCGTCACGGGATGCGACTGGCAGGCGAGGACGTATCCCGACGCGACTTCCTCGTCCTCCAGGGCGTAATTGCGGTCCATACGGACCTCACCCGTCACCAGGAACGCGCGGCAGGTGCCGCAGACGCCTCCCTTGCAGGCGTACGGGGCGTCCGCGCGGTTGCGCAGCACGGTCTCCAGCAGCGGTTCACCGTCCAGGACCGGCCAGCTGCCCGCCCGGCCGTCCAGGGTCGCGGTCACGGTGCTGTGCGCGGGGGTACGGAGGGATGCGGGGCCGCCGGGGAGGGAGGCGGGGCTCTCAAAGGTGGGGTCGGTAACCGCGGGGTCCGTGGAAACGGCGTCCGCGAAGGCGGCCTCTCCGGGCGCGGGCTCGGATATGTGGAAGATCTCTTCGTGGATGCGGTTCCGGGGGACCTGGAGGGCGCGCAAGGCGCGTTCCGCGGCCTGGACGAGGCCGTACGGGCCGCACAGGTACCAGCCGTCGACGGATGCCACGGGCAGCAGGGCGGGCAGCAGCGCGCGGAGCCGATCCTCGTCCAGCCGGCCGGAGGGCAGGCCCGACTGCTGGTCCTCGCGGGAGAGGACGGAGACGAGCTGGAAGCGTTCCGGGTAGCGGTCCTTGAGGTCGGCGACCTCCTCCAGGAACATCGTCGATGCTGCCGTACGGTCGCTGCGGACCAGGCAGAAGCGGGCGTCCGCCCGACGGGCCAGCAGCGTCGCGACGATGGACAGCACCGGTGTGATGCCGCTGCCGCCGACGATGCCGACGAAGTGCCCGGGACGGGGCTCCAGCACGAAGCGACCGGCCGGTGCCATGACGTCGACCGTGTCACCGACGGCCAGTTCCTTGAGGGCGTAGGTGGAGAACTCGCCGTCCTCGACCAGCCGTATCCCCACCCGCAGCGTGGGATCGTCCGTTGCCGGGGTGCAGATCGAGTACGTACGGCGGATCTCCCGGCCGTCCACGGTGCGGCGCAGCGCGATGTGCTGGCCCGGGACGTGCCGGAAGGTGGTGCGCAGCTCGGGTGGCACCTGGAAGGTGACGGCCACGGCGTCGTCCGTGAGCCGTTCGATCTCCGCGACCCGGAGCGGGTGGAACATCACAACTCCTTGAAGTGGTCGAACGGTTCGCGGCAGGTCTCGCAGCGGCGCAGTGCCTTGCAGGCGGTGGAGGAGAACCGGCTGAGCAGCGTCGTCTCGGCCGATCCGCAGTGCGGGCAACGGATGGCCAGCGCCACCGGCACGGGACCGCCGGCCGGGCCGGTGGGACGCGGCGGGGCTATGCCGAACTCGGTCAGCTTCCGGCGGCCCTCGGCCGTGATCGCGTCGGTCGTCCACGGCGGGTCGAGGACCGTGCGCACCTCGACTTGGGGGATGCCGTTGTCATGGAGGACGCGTTCGATGTCGGCGGACATGGTCTCGACGGCGGGGCAGCCCGTGTACGTCGGGGTGAGTTCGACCTCCACCTGCCCGGGGCCCGTGAGTCGCAGGCCGCGTAGTACGCCCAGTTCGGCCAGGGTGATGACCGGCAGCTCCGGGTCGGGTACGGAGCCGGCCAGGTCGCGCAGCCGTTCTTCGAGCGCGGTGGTCACCATGTCGCTCCCGGGTGGCTGCGGTGCAGGTGCTGCATCTCGGCGAGCATCCGGCCGAAGGGTTCGGTGTGCAGCCCCTGGCGCCCGGCCCCCGCGGTCCAGGCGCCGCGGCTCGGGCCCTCGGGGGCGGTGAGGGTGGCGCGCGTCAGGACGGACTCGACGCGGGTGGTCCAGGCGTCGTGCAGGGCGGGCAGGTCGACGTCCAGCCCCGGTACGGGCTCGAAGAGCTCGCCGGTGAAGCGCCACAGGGCGGTCAGGCCGCGTTGTATCCGCTCGTGGCTTTCTTCGGTGCCGTCGCCCAGGCGCAGGGTCCACTGCTCGGCGTGGTCACGGTGATAGGCGACCTCCTTGACCGCCTTCGCCGCCAGCGGGGCCAGGGGGCTGCTCTCGGAGGCCAGTTGGCCGTACAGCAGCTCCTGGTAGGTGGAGAAGTACAGCTGGCGGGCGATGGTGTGGGCGAAGTCGCCGTTGGGCTGCTCGACGAGCTGGCAGTTGCGGAAGGCCCGTTCTTCGCGGAGGTAGGCCAGTTCGTCCTCGTCGCCGGCGAGGGAGAGCAGGACGCGGGCCTGGCCGAGGAGGTCCAGCGCGATGTTCGCGAGGGCCACCTCTTCCTCCAGGACGGGGGCGTGCCCGGCCCACTCCCCCAGCCGGTGGGACAGGACGAGGGCGTCGTCACCGAGGGCCAGGGCCGGGGCAGCGGCGGCGACGTCCCGGGCGAGGGAGCCCGCGGGGGCGGGAGCCGCGGCGGTGCTGTCGGCGGCGGCCGGTGCCTGGGCGGTCGGTACGGGCTTCACAGGTGCTGCACCCCGTCCGGGATCTCGTAGAAGGTCGGGTGGCGGTAGGGCTTGTCGGCGGCCGGTTCGAAGAAGGAGTCCTTCTCGTCCGGGGAGGAGGCGGAGATCGCGGCGGACGGGATCACCCAGATCGAGATGCCTTCCGAGCGGCGGGTGTAGAGATCGCGGGCGTTGCGCAGGGCCATCTCGGCGTCCGGAGCGTGCAGGCTGCCCGCGTGGGTGTGGGACAGGCCGCGCCGGCTACGGACGAAGACCTCCCACAGCGGCCAGTCGGTGGGCTTCGCGGCGGGCGCGGCCGATGCGGCCGATGCGCTGCCCCGGTGAGCGGTGGGCGCGCTGCCGGGCGCTGGGGCCGGTGTGGCCGGTCCCGCTGACGCGGTCCCGGCTCCTCCGGTCCCGGCTCCGGGCCCGTCTCCGGTCCGGCTCTTCGGCCCGGTCGGGACTGCGGTGCCGTCCGCAGCCGGCCGGTTCTCCGGGTGCTCGCTGTTTTCCGTACCGTTCGCGGTCATCGGGTCCCCTCCCCGTGCTTGGCCGCGTACGCCGCCGCGGCGTCGCGCACCCAGGCGCCTTCTTCGTGGGCGCGGCGCCGTTGGGTTATCCGCTGCTCGTTGCAGGGGCCGTTGCCCTTGAGCACCTCGCGGAACTCGTCCCAGTCGATGGGGCCGAAGTCCCAGTGACCACGCTGTTCGTTCCACGTCAGGTCGGGGTCCGGGAGGGTGAGGCCGAGTGATTCGGCCTGCGGGACGCAGATGTCCACGAAGCGCTGGCGCAGTTCGTCGTTGGAGTGCCGCTTGATCTTCCAGGCCATGGACTGGGCCGAGTGCGCCGACTCGTCGTCGGGCGGGCCGAACATCATCAGTGACGGCCACCACCAGCGGTCCACGGCGTCCTGCGCCATGGCGTGCTGGGCCTCGGTGCCGCGGCTCAGGGCCAGCAGGAGTTCGTACCCCTGGCGCTGGTGGAAGGACTCCTCCTTGCAGACGCGGACCATGGCGCGGGCGTACGGGCCGTACGAACAGCGGCACAGCGGGACCTGGTTCGTGATCGCGGCGCCGTCCACCAGCCAGCCGATGGCGCCGACGTCGGCCCAGGTCAGGGTGGGGTAGTTGAAGATGGACGAGTACTTCTGGCGGCCGGAGTGCAGCTTGTCGAGCAGCTCGTCGCGGCCGGCTCCGAGGGTTTCGGCGGCGCTGTAGAGATACAGGCCGTGGCCCGCCTCGTCCTGCACCTTCGCCATCAGGATCGCCTTGCGGCGCAACGACGGGGCCCGGGTGATCCAGTTCGCCTCCGGCTGCATCCCGATGATCTCGGAGTGCGCGTGCTGCGCTATCTGGCGCACCAGTGATGAGCGGTAGGCGTCCGGCATCCAGTCACGCGGCTCGATCCGTTCGTCCGCGGCCACCGCCGCGTCGAAGCCTGTCTCCAGGGCCGCGAGGGACTCCTCGCCCGGCGCGATCGTCGTCATGTGATCCCCCTGCCTCCCGACCGACCGATCGTTCGGTTCAATGGTGTGGCCGCGCGTGCGGGGTGTCAAGCCTGTGGATAACTCAGGGGAGGATGTGCCGGGTGGGGCCGCCTAGGTACGGTTCCGGAGCGGTGAAAAGCCGCTCGGGATCTGGGAACGGGGCAGGAATGCAGCATTACGGGGACGAATCGCGGCCACCAGCCGCGCTCTCGCTACCGTCACGCGTCGTGGTGAGCGTCGTGGCGGGCGCCGTGACGCTGGCCGTCGTGATCCACCTGGCGATGATGTTCCTGCACGTGGCACCGCCCAACACGCTGAGCAAGCAGCACAGCGAAGTGATCAATGACTACGTCTTCCCGGAGTACGAGCAGAACTGGAAGCTGTTCGCCCCCAACCCGCTCCAGCAGAACATCGCGGTGCAGGTACGCGCCCAGGTGCGCACCGAGGGCGACGACCGGCTGACCACCGGCTGGACCGATCTGACCGCCGTCGACGGCCGGGCCCTGCTGCACAACCCCGTACCGAGCCACACCCAGCAGAACGAACTCCGCCGCGCCTGGGAGTACTACCTCAACACCCACGACGCACAGAACCGCACCTCCGGTGCGCGGGGTGAACTGGCGGAGCAGTACGTACGGCGGATCGTGATGCAGCGCATGAGCGCGCGGTGGGCGGCGCGCGGCAAGGTCGAGCAGATACAGGTCCGCTCGATGACCACGGCCGTCAGCCCGCCGTCGTGGAGCGCGGAGAAGATCAGCGAAAAGCCCAGGTACCGCGAGCTGCCCTGGTGGCCGGTCACCACGGACGACCTGCCCGAAGGAGCGAGGATCCAGTGACAGCGCACAGGTCGCCTTCGCAAGGGGCACGGGACGCGGCGGGCAACGGCTCCCCGGCGGCGGAGAGCCGCACGGACACGGACACGGGCACGCGCACGGGCACGGGCACGGAGGCCGCGGCGCGGGACAGCCGTACGGGCACGGACGCCCCGGCGGCCATCCCTGCTCAGAGCCGTACGGACGAAGCGGACTCCCCGGCCAAGGCCGACACCGCCTGGCCCGTCGTCACCCCACCCCCCGGCTCGCTCCCGGAGCCGCTCCCCGGTTCGTCCTCGGCGCCGTCCTCCGGCCCGGCCTCCGCACCCCCGCCCGCGCCGACGAGACGCGCATCGAACGCGCCTTCGGACAGGCCTTCAGGCGCGTCACCGGCATAGCCTTCGCCCCGTACCAGTCCGCCGTCATCCGTATCGGATTCGCGGCCACCTGGCTCTTCTTCCTGCTGCGGGAGTGGCCGAACCGGCACGAGCTCTACGGGCCCCACGGCCCCTGGAGCGGCGACATGGCGCGCCGGCTCCTCGACGGCAACGAGGCCTTCTCGATCCTGACGTGGACCGACAGCCGGGGCTGGTTCGAGCTTGTCTACGGGCTCGCCGTCGTCGCCAGCGCCCTGCTGCTGGTCGGCTGGCGGACCCGCACCATGTCGGTGCTGTTCATGGTGGGTGTGCTCTCGCTACAGAACCGCAGCATCTTCATCGGGGACGGCGGCGACAACGTCCTGCACCTGATGGCGATATACCTGGTGCTCACCCGCTGCGGGCAGGTGTGGTCGCTGGACGCGCGCCGCGCCGCGAAGCACGTGTGGCCGTCCGACGGTCCTCCGGAGCGCGACACCATCGGTGTCGTCCTGTGGGCGGGCCTCGGGCTGTGCCTCGCCGTCGCTCAGGTCCTGGGCCTGTCCGGCCTCTCCTGGTTCGGCCCCGGACCCTTCCCGAGCGTGGGCTGGGGCCTGACGTTCTGGATCCTGTGGCTCTCCCACGGTGCTTGGTGGGCGGCGCGGCGGTACGCCCCCGGAGAGCCGCGCCTCGTCCTCGACATGATCACCAAGCTGATCCACAACGGCGCCCTGCTGGTGATCGTCGTCGAGGTCTGCCTGATCTACGCCACGGCCGGCTGGTACAAGATCCAGGGGACGCGCTGGCAGGACGGCACCGCGGTGTACTACCCGATGCACCTGGACTACTTCTCGCCCTGGCCGGAGCTGTCCCGGGTGCTCGCCGACAACGGTCTGATGGTCATGCTGATCACGTACGGCACGGTGATCGTGCAGGTCGCCTTCCCCTTCACCCTCTTCAACCGCCGTCTGAAGAACGTGCTGCTGGTCGCGATGATCTGCGAGCACCTGTCGATCGCGTTCCTGCTCGGGCTGCCGTTCTTCTCGCTTGCGATGATCACGGCGGACGCGGTGTTCCTGCCGACGGTCTTCCTGGTGTGGCTGGGCGCCCGGGGCACCTCCGTACGCGACCGGGTGCTCCCACGCCGTACAGCGGTACGCGAGCGAACCCGCGCAGCGGTACGCGAGCGAACCCGTACAGCGGTACGCGAGTGACGCCGTGGACGGGAGCGGCGGATGTCCGGTCGGCGGACAGTTGAGATAGTGGGGAAATGATCGAGAACGGGACCTCGGACGATCCGGTACGGCGCTGGCGCGCGAGCGCCGGCGACCCGTCCTCGGTCCTCCTGGACGGCTTCCACGCGCTGAAGCACGCCCTGCGCTTCGGCGGGGACGTACGGCACGTCCTGACCAGCGACAAGCCCGCCCTCCTGGCGCTCGCCGAGGAACTCGCGGACGACCTGACCGCCGACCTCGAAGAGCTGGCGGAGCAGGTGCCGGTGGCGGCACTGCGCACGCTCCTGCCGAAGGTGCACCCCACGGGCGTCGCGGCCCTCGCCGTACGCCCCGACGCCGCGGCGAACCTGGCCCGGCTCCGCGAGGCCCCGCGACCCGCTCCCGTCGTACTCCTGGAGAACCCGCGCAACCTGGGCAACATCGGTGCCGTCGTCCGCCTGGCGGCCGGTTTCGGCGCCACCGGCGTGGTCACCACCGGCTCGCTCGACCCCTGGCACCCCAACGCCGTACGGGGCAGCGCCGGTCTGCACTTCGCCGGCGCGGTGGAGCGCCTGACGCTGCCGGAACTGCCGCCAGGACCGGTCTACGCCCTCGACCCCGAGGGCGCGGACATCCGTTCCGTGACGTTCCCCGACGACGCGATCCTGGCCTTCGGGTCCGAGCGGCAGGGCATCTCGGACGAGCTGAGGGAGCGGGCATCGGCGCTGGTCGCGGTGCCGATGCAGGCGCGGGTGTCCAGCTTCAACCTGGCCACGAGTGTGGCCATGGGGCTCTTCCACTGGATGTCCCGCGGCACGGCGGCACCGGCCGCCCCGGCTGGGATGACCGGAGCGGCCGCAGGGCCGACGCTCTTCTAACGCTCCCGGGCTTCAGCTCTCCCGGGCTTCAGCTCTCCTGGGCGGGCCTGCGCACCTCCACTGTCCGGAAGCGGTCGGCCACGAACGCGCCGTCGCACAGCGCCGCGTTGGCCGCCGGGTTGCCGCCCGAGCCGTGGAAGTCGGAGAAGGCGGCGGTCTGGTTGACGTACACCCCGCCGGTCAGGTTGAGGGACAGCTGCGCGCACTCCTCCAGGCACGCCTCCTCCACCAGCTTCTCCACCTCCCCGGAGGTGGTGTACGCGCCGACCGTCATGGCGCCCTTGACGCGCGTGGTGTGCCGCATCAGGTCCACCGCGTCCGCGGCGGAGTCGACGGCCACCGCGAAGGAGACCGGGCCGAAGCACTCCGAGAGGTAGGCGGCGTCGGCGCCCGCGCCCTCCCAGAGCTTGCGTGCGCCGTCCATCTTGACCATCACCGGCGTACGGACCGTGGCGTCGGGGAAGTCGGGGTTGGCCACCTCGCGGGAGGGCAGGGCCACCTCGCCCAGCCCGGAGGCCGCCTCGATCCGCTCCTTGACCTGCGGATTGACGATCGCACCCAGCAGGGCGTTGGCCCGCGCGTCGTCGCCCAGCAGCTTGTCGACGGCGGTCGCGAGGTCGCCGACCACGTCGTCGTACGACTTGGGGCCGGCGTCCGTGGTGATGCCGTCGCGCGGGATGAGGAGGTTCTGCGGGGTGGTGCACATCTGGCCGCTGTACAGGGACAGGGAGAAGGCGAGGTTGCCGAGCATGCCCTTGTAGTCGTCCGTGGAATCGATGACGACCGTGTTGACGCCGGCCTTCTCCGTGTAGACGCGCGCCTGAGGCGCGTTGGCCTCCAGCCAGTCGCCGAACTCGGTGGAGCCCGTGTAGTCGATGATGCGGACCTCGGGGCGCACCGCGAGGATCTTGGCCAGGCCCTCGCCGGGCCGGTCGACGGCCAGCGCGACCAGGTCGGGGAGAACCCGGCCTCGGCCAGCACCTCGCGTGCCACCCGGACGGTCAGCGCGAGCGGCAGCACGGCCCGCGGGTGCGGCTTGACCAGGACCGCGTTGCCGGTGGCCAGGGAGGCGAACAGGCCCGGGTAGCCGTTCCACGTCGGGAAGGTGTTGCAGCCGATCAGGAGGGCGACGCCGCGGGGAACGGCCTTGAAGGACTTGGACAGCTCGAGCGGATCGCGCTTGCCCTGTGGCTTGGACCAGGCGGCCTGCTCCGGGGTGCGGACCTGCTCCGCGTAGGCGTACGCGACGGCCTCCATGCCGCGGTCCTGTGCGTGCGGCCCGCCCGCCTGGAACGCCATCATGAACGCCTGACCGCTGGTGTGCATCACGGCCTGCGCGAACTCATGGGTGCGCGCGCTGATCCGCGACAGGATCTCCAGACAGACCAGCGCCCTGGTCTGCGGGCCTGCATCGCGCCACGCGGGCACCGCCGCGCGCATCGCGGGCAGCAGCACGTCCGGGTCCGGGTGCGGGTAGCTGATGTTCAACCCGATGCCGTACGGGGAGACTTCCTCGCCGGTCCAGTCGTCCGTGCCGGGCTGGTCCAGCTCGAAGCGCTTGCCGCGCAGGGCGTCGAAGGCGGCCTGGCCGTCCGCCGCCGCGTTCTCCCCGTAGGCCTTGGGGTGCTCGGGGTGCGGGGACCAGTACGCGCGGGTACGGATCGCCTCCAGCGCCTGGTCGAGCGTCGGGCGGTGCTTTTCGAGCAGCTGCGCTGCGGTCAGTTCGGCGGCCATCGAAGACCAACTCCTCGTCGGGCGGGCTGGGCCTGTGACGTCTCAGGGCGCCCGCCGCGTGGCGCGGACGCCACGCCGAGGCAGCGACGCCTCTGCGAGGACAGGTCCGAGGACAGGGCTGGGCACCATTTCGGCGACGGGGCTAGAGTAACCGAACGATCGGTCGGGGCAAGAGGGTCCGGCGAACCTGTGGACAACTCCGTCGGGGAGGATCAGCTGTCATGACAGCCATCGAAGCGGGCCGCACCGTCGCGGTCGTCGGCACGGGCACCATGGGGCAGGGAATCGCGCAGGTCGCGCTGGTCGCGGGCCACCCGGTGCGGCTCTACGACGCGCTGCCGGGCCGGGCCGCCGAAGCCGCCGAGGCGATCGGGCGCCGCCTGGACCGGCTGGTGGAGAAGGGCAAGATGGCGCCCGCGGAGCGCGCGGCGGCCCGCGCGCGCCTCACTCCTGCCACCGCGCTCCCCCAACTCGCCGACGCCGCACTCGTCGTCGAGGCGATCGTGGAGGAACTGGGCGCGAAGCAGGAACTGTTCGCCGCCCTGGAGGAAGTGGTCGGTGAGGACTGCCTGCTGGCCACCAACACCTCGTCCCTGTCCGTCACCGCCGTCGCGGGCGCACTCCGCCTGCCCGGGCGCTTCGTGGGCCTGCACTTCTTCAACCCGGCACCGCTCCTGCCCCTGGTCGAGGTCGTCAACGGCTTCACGACGGACGCCTCGGCGGCCACCATCGCGTACGAGACCGCCGCGGCCTGGGGCAAGACTCCCGTACGCAGCGCCGACACCCCCGGCTTCATCGTCAACCGCATCGCCCGCCCCTTCTACGCGGAGGCCCTGCGTGTCTACGAGGAGCGGGCCGCCGACCCGGCCACCGTCGACGCCGTGCTGCGCGGGTCCGGCGGCTTCCGGATGGGGCCGTTCGAGCTGATGGACCTCATCGGACAGGACGTGAACGAAGCCGTCACCCGATCGGTGTGGGAGGGCTTCTTCCGCGACCCGAAGTTCACGCCCTCACTGGCGCAGCGGCGCCTGGTGGAGGCCGGTCTGCTGGGCCGCAAGACGGGGCGGGGCTGGTACGACTACGCGGACGGCGCCCCCGGGCCGCGGCCGCACACCGCGGAACCGTGCCCGGCACCGGCGGCCGTGACGGTGCACACGTCCCTCTCCGGGCCGGCCGCCGTGCTCCAGGAGCTGATCGACGAGGCCGGCATCAAGGTCACCCGGGACGGCGCTCCAGGGGAGCACGAGGGCTGCATCCGGTTGCCGGGCGGCGCCCGCCTGGCGTTGACCGACGGCCACCCCGCTACCGGGGACGCGTCCGGCCCGACGATCCGTTTCGACCTGGCGCTGGACTACCGGGCCGCGGCCCGCATCGCCCTCGCGCCCGGTGCGGAGGCGTCCGAGCAGGACGTACGGGAGGCGGTCGGCCTCTTCCAGGCGCTCGGCAAGAAGGTGAGCGTCATCGACGACGTACCGGGCATGATCGTCGCCCGTACCGTCGCGATGGTCGTGGACTTCGCCGCGGACGCCGAGGCGCGCGGCGTCGCGAGCCGCGAGGACATCGACACGGCCATGCGACTCGGCGTGAACTACCCCGGCGGGCCTTCGGAGTGGGCCGCGCGCGTAGGACGGCGCTGGGTGTGCGACCTGCTGGAGACGCTGCGCCAGCAGTACGCCGACGGCCGTTACGGTCCGTCCCGGGCCCTGCGCCGCGGTTTGAAGCTGAACGGCCGGATGCTCTAATCATGACCATGGCCAAGCGCGACACCTACACGCCCGATTCGCTGCTGTCGGTCGCCGTCGAGGTGTTCAACGAGCGCGGGTACGACGGCACCTCCATGGAGCACCTCTCCCGGGCGGCCGGTATCTCCAAGTCCTCGATCTACCACCACGTGCGCAGCAAGGAAGAGCTGCTGCACCGCGCCATAAGCCGGGCGCTGGACGGGCTCTTCGGGGTCCTTCAGGAGCCCGGCGCGTGCACGGGGCGGGCCATCGAGCGGCTGGAGTACGTGGCCAGGCGTGAGGCGGAAGTGCTGATGGAGGAGCTGCCGTACGTGACGCTGCTGCTGCGGGTGCGCGGCAACACCGACACGGAGCGCTGGGCCATGGAGCGCCGGCGGGAGTTCGACGGCGAGGTCACCGAGCTGCTCAAGCAGGCCGCCGCCGACGGTGACCTGCGTGCGGACGTGGACGTCCGGCTGGCGACCCGGCTGCTCTTCGGCATGATCAACTCGATCGTGGAGTGGTACCGGCCGGGCCGGGGCGGCTCGGCGGACAGCGACGAGGTCGCCGAGGCCGTGGTGCGGACGGCGTTCGCGGGGCTGCGGACCTGAGGCGGGGCCGGGCCTGAGGCTGGTCCCGGACCTGAAGTGGGCCTTCGGACCCAAGGTGCCCCCGGGCCTGAGGCGGGACCCCGGACCCAAGACGGGCCCCGGGCCGGTCGCGACGCCCCTGAACGGCTCGCTTGCCTAGCTCTGCTCGGCTCCCAGATCGGTCTCCTCGAAGACGAGCAGGGTACGGGTGCTGAGCACCTCCGGGATCGACTGGATACGGGTGAGGACCAGCTCCCGCAGCTCCTGGTTGTCCTTGGTGTGCACTAACAGCAGGACATCGAAATCGCCGCTGACCAGGGCGATGTGCGCGGCTCCCGGAAGCTCGGTGAGCTGGGCGCGTACCGTGCGCCAGGAGTTCTGCACGATCTTCAGCGTGACGTAGGCGGAGGCGCCCTGCCCGGCCCGTTCCTGGTCTATGCGCGCGCTGAAGCCGCGGATCACACCGTCGTCGATCAGCCGGTTGATGCGCGCGTAGGCGTTGGCACGCGAGACGTGTACACGCTCGGCGACGGAGCGTATCGAGGCGCGTCCGTCGGTCTGCAGCATGTGCAGGATCGCGCGGTCGATGGTGTCCAAGGGGCGGGCGGGCCGCTGCCCGCCGCCGTTGACCATCTGTTCGTCCGGCATACCGCCTCGCCTCCCCTGGATGGACGCCCTGTCCTCATCTCAGGCTGTGGAGAACCGATTGTCCACAGGCTGAGCCCGCCTGTAGCCAAAATGTGCCGACGACCGAACAATCGGTAGGTGCGGGCCACTCGCCCGTCCCCGTCGTTCTTCTACCCGCCCGTCGTCCCTCACCGATCCCGGCCAGGCGCTCCGCGCCACTCTTTCCGAAGTCCAAGGAGGTGCTCGTCATGACGGTTCTTGAGCAGCGCGGCAGCAGGAGGAGCGGGAGCTACTGGCCCGCACCGCCGCCCGCGTGGCGTCCCCGCGTGGACCCCGCGCCCCTCCTGCCCGACGCGGAGCCGTACCGGCTGCTGGGCACGGACGCCGCCGGCCGGATCGATGCGGCACTGCTGTCGGACCTGTACGAGCAACTGGTGCGCGGCCGCCGGTACAACGCCCAGGCCACGGCCCTGACGCGGCAGGGCAGGCTGGCGGTCTACCCGTCGTCCACCGGCCAGGAGGCGTGCCAGGTCGCCGCCGCCCGGGTGCTGAAGGAGCAGGACTGGCTCTTCCCCAGCTACCGCGACACCCTCGCCGCCGTGGCCCGCGGCCTCGACCCCGTACAGGCCCTCACCCTCCTGAGGGGCGACTGGCACACGGGGTACGACCCGCACGAGCACCGCATCGCCCCGTTGTGCACCCCGCTCGCCACCCAGCTCCCGCACGCGGTGGGCCTCGCGCACGCCGCGCGCCTGAAGGGTGACGACGTGGTGGCGCTCGCCCTGGTGGGCGACGGCGGCACCAGTGAGGGCGACTTCCACGAGGCGCTGAACTTCGCCGCGGTGTGGCAGGCCCCGGTGGTCTTCCTCGTCCAGAACAACGGGTTCGCGATCTCCGTACCGCTCGCCAAGCAGTCCGCCGCGCCGTCCCTCGCCCACAAGGCCGTCGGGTACGGGATGCCGGGCCGCCTGGTGGACGGCAACGACGCGCCCGCGCTGCACGAGGTGCTCGGTGAGGCGGTGGAGCGGGCGCGCCGGGGCGGGGGACCGACGCTCGTGGAGGCGCTCACGTACCGCATCGAGGCGCACACCAACGCCGACGACGCCACGCGCTACCGCACCGAGGCCGAGGTCGAGGAGTGGCGTGAGCACGACCCGATAGCCCTGGTGGAGCGGGAACTGTCCGAGCGCGGACTGCTCACCGACGACTTCGTGCAGCGCACCCGGGACGGCGCCGAGGAGTTGGCCGCCGCTCTCCGGGACCACATGAACCAGGACCCGGCCCTGGAGCCGATGGACCTGTTTGCGCATGTCTACGCCGAGCAGACCGCCCAGTTGCGCGAGCAGGCGGCGCAGCTGCGGGCCGAGCTGGAGGCCGAGGCGGCGGGCGCCGAAGGGGCCACCGAAGGAGACACCGCCACCGAAGGAGACACCGCCGGTGGGGCGGCGCGCGGCGCGGCTGGGGAGGAGCGGCCATGACGGCGACAGCGGCGGAGGCCGGACGCAAGCCCGCCAGCATGGCGCAGGCGCTGAACCGCGCGCTGCGCGACGCGATGGCCGACGATCCGGCGGTCCATGTGATGGGCGAGGACGTGGCGGAGCTGGGCGGGGTCTTCCGGATCACCGACGGTCTGGCCAAGGAGTTCGGCGAGGAGCGCTGCGGCGACACCCCGCTCGCCGAGGCGGGCATCCTCGGTACGGCGGTCGGCATGGCCATGTACGGTCTGCGGCCGGTCGTGGAGATGCAGTTCGACGCCTTCGCGTACCCCGGGTTCGAGCAGCTGATCAGCCATGTCGCCCGGATGCGCAACCGCACCCGGGGCGCCATGCCGCTGCCGCTGACCATCCGCGTCCCGTACGGCGGCGGGATCGGCGGCGTGGAGCACCACAGCGACTCCTCCGAGGCGTACTACCTCGCCACCCCCGGGCTCCAGGTCGTCACACCGGCGACGGTCGCCGACGCGTACGGGCTGCTGCGGGCGGCCATCGCCTCCGACGACCCGGTGGTCTTCCTCGAACCGAAACGGCTGTACTGGTCGCGCGCCGACTGGGCCCCCGACACCCCGGAACCGGTGGCCGAACTGGGCCGCGCGGAGATCCGGCGGCCCGGGCGCAGCGCCACACTGATCACGTACGGGCCGTCGCTGCCGGTCTGTCTGGAAGCGGCCGAGGCCGCCACCGCGGAGGGCTGGGACCTGGAGGTCCTCGACCTGCGCTCGCTGGTGCCCTTCGACGACGAGACGGTCTGCGCCTCGGTACGGCGTACGGGCCGCGCGGTCGTCGTGCACGAGTCCAGCGGCTTCGGCGGTCCTGGTGGGGAGATAGCCGCGCGTGTCACGGAGCGCTGTTTCCACCACCTGGAGGCGCCGGTGCTGCGGGTCGCGGGCTTCGACATCCCGTACCCGCCGCCCATGCTGGAGCGCCACCACCTGCCGGGTGTCGACCGGATCCTGGACACCGTCAGCCGGCTCCAGTGGGAGTCGGACTGGACCGAGGGGAGCGGTGACTGATGGCCGTGGTCCGTGAGTTCACGTTGCCCGACCTCGGAGAGGGCCTGACCGAGGCGACGGTGGTGCGATGGCTGGTCGAGGTCGGCGAGGTCGTCGCCGTCGACCAGCCGGTGGTCGAGGTGGAGACCGCGAAGGCCCTGGTGGACGTGCCGTGCCCGTACGGGGGTGTGGTCACCGCGCGGTTCGGGGACGAGGGGGCGGAACTGCCCGTCGGGTCGCCTTTGCTGACGGTGGCGGTCGGGTCGCAGGCAGAGGCAGAGGCAGAAGCAGGGCAGGGGGCGGGAGCGGGTCGGGGAGCTGGGGAGGGTGATGCGGGTGGTGTGGAGACGGCGGGTGTGGCTGGCGAGGCTGGTGGCGTTGTAGAGGGCGGTGGTGCAGGCGCAGGGGCGGGTGCAGGGGCCGGTGCGGGTGCGGGTGCGGGTGCGTCCGAAGGGTCGGGGAATGTGCTGGTCGGATACGGCACGAGTGCCGCGGCGGCGCGTCGGCGGCGGGTCCGTCCGCCCAGGACGGGTGCTGGGATGGCCGGGGGCACGAGTGGCGGAGCGGGCGGGGTTTCCGGGGCGGGGCGAAGTGAGACTTCGGAATCGGAGGACATGCGGCGGGGTGGTGGGGCGACCGGCCCGGTGCCGGTGATTTCACCGCTCGTCCGACGGCTGGCGCGGGAGCACGGGCTGGACCTGCGGGAGATACGCGGGACGGGGCCGGAGGGACTGATCCTGCGTACGGATGTGGAGCTGGTGGTACGGGCACGGGCGGCCGGGGCCGGGAACCGAGCGGAGGCCGGAGCCGTTCACGGGGCAGCCGGGGTCGTGACCGAGGCTGGGACCGGTACGGGAACTGGATTCGGAGCCCGGGGCGGGTTCGAGGTTGGTGCCGGTGCCGGTGCCGGTGCCGGGGCCGGTGCTGGGTCCGGGGTGCGGGTTGGCGGCGGGCTCTGGGCCGGTAGTGGTGCGAGCGCGTCGGTGGCCGGGGCCGGGAGTCTGGCCGGTGCGGCGGCCGGTGCGGCGGGTGGCGCGGCGGGTGGCGCGGTGGCGTCCGTGGGGCTGCCCCGGGAGGCCGAGCGCATACCGTTGCGGGGGATGCGGGGCGCCGCGGCGGAGAAGTTTCGGCGCAGTCGCCAGGAGATCCCCGACGCGACCTGCTGGGTGGACGCCGATGCCACGGAACTGCTCGCCGCACGGCGGGACATGAACGCGGCCGGTGGAGCGAAGGTGTCGCTGCTCGCGCTGCTGGCCCGTGTCTGTACGGCGGCGCTCGCGCGGTATCCGCAGCTCAACGCCACCGTCGACCTGGAGGCCAACGAGATCGTACGGCTGCCTGCCGTGCACCTGGGCTTCGCGGCGCAGACCGAGCGCGGACTGGTGGTGCCGGTCGTACGGGACGCGCACCGCCGTTCGGCCGAGGGACTGACCGCCGAGATGGCCCGGCTGACCGAGGCGGCCCGGAGCGGTGCGCTCGGCCTCGCCGACCTGACCCACGGCACCTTCACCCTCAACAACTACGGCGTCTTCGGCGTCGACGGCTCCACGCCGATCATCAACCACCCCGAGGCGGCGATGCTGGGTGTGGGCCGAATAACGGCGAAGCCGTGGGTCCACGAGGGCGAGTTGGCCGTACGCCAGGTCGTGCAGCTGTCGCTCACCTTCGACCACCGGGTGTGTGACGGCGGTACGGCCGGAGGGTTCCTGCGGTTCGTCGCGGACTGTGTGGAGCGGCCGGCGGTGTTGTTGCGCACGTTGTGAGCGGGCCCGGTCGGTGACCGGGACGCTCCCGGCGATACTCAAGGGGTGACCGACCACCAGACCGCGCACGGCCAGGGTCCGCACGAGCAGGACCCGCACGATCAGGATCCGGGCGGCCGGCGTCCGGACGACCGGAGTCCGGGCGAGCAGCGTCCGTACGACGTCATCGTGCCGGCCGGAGGTGCTGCCCGGCGGCTCGGCGGGGTGGACAAGCCCGCGGTGTCCGTCGGGGGGCGGCCGTTGCTGGACCGGGTGCTCGACGCCTGTGCCGACGCGGCGACCGCCGTCGTCGTCGGGCCCGCGAGGCGCACCGCGCGGCCGGTCCTGCACGCCCGTGAGGAGCCGCCCGGCGGTGGGCCGCTGGCCGCGCTCGACGCCGGGCTGCGGCACAGTACGGCGCCGGTCGTCCTCGTGCTCTCCGCCGACCTGCCGTTCCTGACCGGCGTGACCGTACGGGCCCTGCTCGCGGCGGCCGCGGAGGACGGGGCCGACGGTGCGCTGCTCCGGGACGCGGAGGGCCGGGACCAGCCGCTGGTCGCCGCATACCGGGCGGAGCCGCTGCGCCGTGCGCTGGACGGCGTACGGGCCGAGCGCGGCGCGCTCGCCGGGCTGCCGTTGCGTGCGCTGACGGGGCGGTTGGCGCTGCGCCGGGTGCCGGATCCGACGGCCGCGGCGTCCTTCGACTGCGACACCTGGGAGGACATCGAAGCGGCACGCGCCCGCATCAGGGAGCATGGAACCGTGTTGGACGAATGGATCACCGCAGCCAAGGCCGAACTGGGCATTGAACTCGATGTCGACACGGCGGCCCTTCTCGACCTCGCGCGCGACGCCGCGCACGGCGTGGCCAGGCCGGCGGCGCCACTGACGACGTTCCTGGTCGGTTACGCCGCCGGTCAGCAGGGCCGGGACGTGTCGGCCCTGGCGGAGAAGGCGGCCGCGCTGGCCAACCGCTGGGCCGCCGAGGCCGCTGAGAACACCGGAGCCGCTGAGAGCACTGGGGGCGTCGGGAGTACTGAGGTCGCGGAGAAGAGCGGGGCCGCTGAGAACACCGGGGCCGCCGAGGGCACCGGGAAGGCCGGGGGCGCTGGGAGCACCGGGCCCGCCGACAAGGCCGGTGCCACGCCGGAGGCGGCATTCGGGGACGAGCCGGAAGCGAAGCCGGCGGAATGACGGACGGGGAGTTCGACGACGCGCTGGCGTTGGCCAACGGCGGCCAGGTCGAGATGCCGCGCCGCGACGCGCACCGGCCGGCCGGCCATGACGCCGACGCCCAGAGTGTGCCGGGCCGGTACGACGACGGGCGGCGCGAAGGAAGCCGGTACGACGACGGGCGGCGTGAGCGGAGCCGGTCTGACGACGGCCGCGCGGGACGCCGCGGTGCCGGTGCCGGCCGGGTGGCGGAGCCAGGTGACGGGTACGAGTACGGGAACGCGAGCGCTTACGGGAACGAGGCCGGGCACGGAAACGGAGCCGGGCACGGGAACGAGGCCGGTTACGGATATGGGGGCGGGCCCGCTTCCGGTGCTGCCGCGTCCGCCTCCGGTGGAGACCGTTACGCGCCGGTCTTCGACGACGGTTACGCGTGGATCTTCGAAGAGCGGGAGCCGACCCGGGACACCAGCAGAGGCGGAAGAGCGCCGACAGCCGGTACGGGCCTGGACGACGACACGCGCCGGGGCCCCTACACGCCGTGGGAGGCCGCCCCGCCCGCAGGAGCGCACGAGCCGTCGCGCGCCCCCGGTGGTGCGCCCGACCCATCGTCCGCGCCCGTGCCCCGTACGTCTCCCCCGACGCGCCCCACCCCGCCCGCGACGACCACGCCGACCACCCGGGCGGCCGACTCCAGCGCCTCGGACGGCACCGGCGCTCCCGACCGCCCCAGTGACCCCGAACGCCCCGGCGTTTTCGAAGGCCCGAGCACCCCCGGTTTCCCGCCACCCCCATCGACCCCAGCACATCCAGTACTCCCAGCACCCCCATCGACCCCAACACCCCCAGCACCCCCGACCACCACGGCCGACGCACCCGGCACGACCACCCCGCGCCGACCTCGTGGCGTACGGCTCGCAGGATCGCCGCCCGTGCGCCGCACGGCCCGTTGCCCCCGGTCGTCTGCCCGCTGGGCAGTGCGGCGCTCGGCCGTACCCTCGCCGAGCCGCTGGTCGCGCTCACCGACCTGCCGTCCTTCGACACCTCCGCGATGGACGGCTGGGCGGTGGCCGGGCCCGGCCCCTGGCACCTCGCCGCCCGTACCCGCCCGGACGAGCGGGAGCACGGCATCCTGGCCGGTCACGAGCCGTCCGAAGGCGTGGCCGACGGTGACGCGGTACCGATCGCCACGGGCGCGCGCGTCCCGCCCGGCGCCACGGCCGTACTGCGCAGCGAACACGGTGAGGTACGCGTCCGGTCCACCGGGGGCGCGCAGCTGTACGCGCCCGCCCCCGTGCCGCACGGTCAGGACATCCGGCCGCGCGGCCAGGAGTGCCGCCGTGGCGACCAACTGCTGCCCGCCGGAGCCCTGGTGACCCCGGCCGTACTGGGTCTGGCCGCCGCCGCGGGGTACGACGCGCTGACCGCGTACGCCCGGCCGCGTGTCGAAGTGCTGGTGCTCGGTGACGAGTTGCTGGGTTCCGGGCTGCCCGCCGAGGGGCTGATCCGGGACGCGCTCGGCCCGATGATCACCCCCTGGCTGCGCGCGCTGGGCGCGGAGGCCGGGCCGCCTCGCCATCTCGGGGACGACGCCGAGATGTTGTACGACGCCCTCGCGTCCTCGGAAGCCGATCTGGTGATCACCACCGGGGGTACGGCGTCCGGGCCGGTCGACCATGTGCATCCCACGCTGCGCAGGCTGGGGGCGGAGGTTCTGGTGGACGGCGTGACGGTACGCCCCGGGCACCCCATGCTCCTCGCCCGCATCCCGGACCACTCCCACCACCCGGGCCAACAAGGCCACCCGGGCCAACCGGATCACCCGGGCCACCCGACTCCCGGCCGTCTTCTCGTTGGGCTGCCCGGCAACCCCCTCGCTGCCGTGTCAGGCCTGCTCACCCTGGCGGAACCGGCACTGCGTACGCTCGCCGCCCGCCGCCGGCTGCCCTCCTACCGGGCGCCGCTGACCGCCGACGTACCCGGCCACCCGCACGACACGCGGCTGGTCCCGGTCGCCTTCCGGGACGGCGCGGCCGACGAGGGGGACGGTGACGGTGGCGCGGTCGTACCGCTGCGTTTCAGCGGGCCGGCCATGCTGCGCGGCATCGCGGCGGCCGACGCGATGGCGGTCGTACCGCCCGGTGGCGCCGCCCGCGGTGACGAGGTCGAACTCCTCGACCTGCCCTGGACCGCCGACGGAACGGCGGACGCGGTGACGGGATGGACGCCCGAGGCACCCGCCCCGTACGACGCAACCGCCCCATCCGCCCCGACCACCGAACGCGCCGCACCCGCCGCACCCGCTGCCCCCACCGCACCCAACACCAGCGACCGCCCCGAACCCCGCACCACCCCACACCCACGCTCGAACGTTTCCGCGCCCCGCCCGCCGGCCGACGCCGGCCCGGAAGCCACCCCACCCGGCCCAAAGCCGCCCGGCCCCCCTCCGTCCGGCCCAAAGCCGCCCGGCCCCCCTCCGTCCGGCCCCACGCCGTCCAGCTCCACCGAACCCGGCCCCACAAGCCAGACCGGACCCGCCGGCCCCACCGACCCGACCGGCCCGACCGGCCCCACCGACCCGACCGGCGGAGGCGCCGCGTGAAGCTCCCCACCCATGACGCCGCCGCGCGCGAGGTCCCCGAGGAGTCCAGCCACCGCGTCGTGCTGCCCCGCCGCACCCCGGTGGCGCCGCTGCGTCAGGTAGCGCGCCGGCTGCTGATGGCCCTGCTCGTGCTCGTCGCGACGGTGGCCATCGTCTGGGTCGACCGCGACGAGTACCACGACAACGCCAACGGCTCCGTCGACTTCCTCGACTGCGTCTACTACGCCACCGTCACGCTCTCCACCACCGGTTACGGCGACATCGTCCCGTACGGAGACGGCGCGCGGCTGCTGAACATCCTGCTCATCACGCCCCTCCGGGTCCTCTTCCTGATCATCCTGGTCGGCACCACGCTCGAAGTCCTCACCGAGCGCACCCGCGAGCAGTGGCAACTGAACCGCTGGAGAAACGCCTTGCGCGACCACACCGTCATCGTCGGATTCGGCACCAAGGGCCGGTCCGCGGCCCAGACCCTGCGCGCGACGGGCCTGACCCGCGACCGCATCGTCATCGTCGACCCGAGCCCCAAGGTCATCGACTCGGCGGTGGCCGAGGGCTTCGTGGGCGTGGTCGGCGACGCGACGCGCAGCGACGTCCTCGTACGGGCCGAGATCCAGCGGGCCCGGCAGGTCGTCATCGCCACCCAGCGCGACGACACGGCCGTCCTCGTCTCGCTCACCGCCCGCCAGCTCAACAAGAAGGCCAACATCGTCGCGGCCGTACGGGAGGAGGAGAACGCGCCGCTGCTCCGCCAGTCCGGCGCCGACATGGTCATCACCTCGGCCAGCGCCGCCGGCCGCCTGCTGGGGCTGTCGGTGCACAGCCCCAGCGCCGGTACGGTCCTGGAGGACCTGATCCAGCAGGGCAGCGGGCTGGACCTGATCGAGCGCCCGGTGGTGAAGGCCGAGGTCGGCAAGTCGGTACGGGAGACCGACGACCTGATCGTCTCCGTGCTGCGCGGGCACCGGCTGCTCGGGTACGACGACCCGGCGGCCAGCCCGTTGCAGGCCGCCGACCGGGTGATCACCATCGTCCGGGCCGCGTCGGCCGAACAGCAGGACGGCCCGACCAAGCCCGGCGTGAAGCCGATGATTCCCGGTACGGGGGTGTCCTCGATGGCCCCCGTGCGCCGGGACGACTAGGGCGCTTCTGACGGATCTCCGCGGCATCGCGACGCCCGGCACCCACTCTCGCCGCACGGCGCAAAGGGACAGGTGGCTCCGCCACATGACCCTTCACACCGCACACCGAGAGCACGCACCGAACACCGCTCGGTGTGCTCCACGGAGATCCATCAGAAACGCCCGAGAGCGTTCCGGCAGGTGGCGGAGTAGCCTCGCGGCCATGCGTGCGATCACCATTCCCGAACCCGGCGGTCCCGACGCCCTCGTATGGGCGGAGGTGCCCGACCCGCAACCGTCCGAGGGGAGGTCCTGGTCGAGGTGGCGGCCACGGCCGTCAACCGCGCCGACCTCCTCCAGCGCCAGGGCTTCTACGATCCGCCGCCCGGCGCGCCCCCGTACCCCGGCCTGGAGTGTGCCGGGCGCGTCAAGGCCCTCGGCCCGGGGGTCAGCGGCTGGTCGGTCGGCGACGAGGTGTGCGCGCTGCTGGCGGGCGGCGGGTACGCGGAGCAGGTCGTCGTCCCCGCGGGTCAGCTGATGCCCGTACCGAAGGGCCTCGACATGGCCGCCGCCGCGGCGCTGCCCGAGGTGACGTGCACCGTTTGGTCCAATGTGTTCATGATCGCGCACTTGCGGCCCGGTGAGACGCTGCTCGTGCACGGCGGCTCCAGCGGCATCGGCACGATGGCGATCCAGCTCGCCAAGGCCGTCGGCGCCCGGGTCGCGGTCACCGCGGGCAGCGCCGACAAGCTGGCCCGCTGCGCCGAACTGGGCGCCGACATCCTGGTCAACTACCGGGACCAGGACTTCGTCGAGGAGGTGCGCAAGGCCACCGACGGCAAGGGCGCGGACGTCATCCTGGACATCATGGGCGCCAAGTACCTCGAACCGAACGTCAAGGCGCTGGCCACCAACGGGCGGCTCGCGATCATCGGCCTCCAGGGCGGCGCCAAGGGCGAGTTGAACCTCGGCGCGCTGCTGACCAAGCGCGGCGCCGTCACCGCCACCTCGTTGCGCGGGCGTCCGCTGGCCGAGAAGGCGTCGATCGTCGCGGCGGTACGCGAACACGTGTGGCCGCTGATCGAGAACGGCCAGGTCAAGCCGATCGTGGACCGTACGCTGCCAATCGCGGAGGCCCCCGAGGCCCACCGGGTCGTGGACGCGAGCGGCCACGTGGGCAAGGTCGTCCTGACGGTCTGAGCCCACCGCCTCCGAGGCCGTCTGACGGTCTGAGCCCACCGCCTCCCGGGCCGTCTGACGGTCTGAGCCCACCGCCTCCCGGGCTGTCCGACGGTCCGAGCCCACCAGCTCCCGGGCCGTCTGACGGGTCTGGTCCCACCGCCTCCCGGGCCGCGCCACCCCCCTGGCCGTGTGCCCGATACGCCCGAGATGCCGCTGCCCACCCTCCGTGTGACGCTGAGGAGATCAGGCGACGGCTCCGCAGGCCCGGGAGGTCATGGGCGTGACTTCGGAACGCGTGACCCTGGGCCCGGTGGCTCCGGAACCTTCAATTCCGGTATGTGCGGTGCCGGAATCGCAGGTTCCAAAACCCGTGGCCGTGGCGCTGCGGCAGCAGCGGCGGCCCCGCCCTCACCGCTCTCGCCCCCGCTCCCGCCCCCGCCTCCAGACGGCCTCCGGCCTGCTGCTCTGCACCGCCGCGCTGCTGCCCCTACCCCACGCGACCGCCACCGCGTCAGCAGCCACGGCAGCGGCCATGGCTGCGGAGGCCGTTCTCGACGGCGGTGACACCTCCGGCCGTAGCCAGGCCCCCGATACGGGCCCGAGCACTCCCATCGCCACCCGCAGCCCCAGCCATCACCACAGCCATCACCACCACCCCCACAGCACCCCCCGCCCCCACGCCACCCAGCACTCCACCCCCGACCCGCTGGCCGCGCTAGAACAGGCCAACCCGCTGAGCCCCCTCCTCCCGGTCCCGCTCGGCCCCCTGTTCGGTTCCGGTGCGGGCCCCGCCCGTCCGGCCCTGCCGTCGGAGCCGCACCCGTCCACCCCGGACGCCGCTCCCTCGGCCGGCGGCGCGGGCGCTCCGGATGGTCACGCCTCCCGTACCCCGTCCCCCGCTGTCACCTCGCAACGCCCTGGAACGGCCTCTCCCGCCCCCGCGGCCACTCGGCGGGGTGATCTGACCGGACGGCTCGCCCGCCGCCCCTACGTGCCCCTGCCGCCTCTCCAGGCCCCCGCTCCGACGGCGTCCGCCGTCCGCTCGCACGGCCCCTCCCGCTACGCGCCCGGCGCGGTGCCCGGCGCCGCCTCAGCCGCGTCTCGGGCCCCGTACGCCGATTCCGGGCCGGGCAGCGGCGTCCACCGGGTCCTGCCGCTGGGCGCCGGCATGGCCCTGACCGGCCTCGGCCTCGGCTTCATCGCCCTGCGCCTGAGACGTTCCTGACCACGCTCCACATCCCCGGCCCGAAACCGGCCCAAAGCCCTCCCCGGACCTCTCCCCAAAGCCCACCCTGCCCTCTCCCCGAGCGCCCACCCGGGCCCCTCCCAAAACCCCACCCGGGCCCCTCCCCGAGCCTCTCCCCGAACCTCTCCCCAAAGCTCACCCACCCCCAGAGGTTGGATCACCTTTCTCCCAGGGCACAACCGTTCCTAGCCGGCTGTACGAGAGAATGGCGGCATGGATATGCCGATGAACGAACGGTCGCAGGAGAGCCCGCACGTCCTGGTGGTCGGCCCGGACGGAATGGCTCTCGGCAGCGCCGGCTCCGGTGGCGGGGACGGCGACGACGAGTCCCGTGAGGTTCCCGTGACGGACATGGTCGAACAGCCCGCAAAGGTCATGCGCATCGGCAGCATGATCAAGCAGCTTCTCGAAGAGGTGAAGGCGGCGCCGCTGGACGAGGCGAGCCGGGTGCGCCTCAAGGAGATCCACTCCAGCTCGGTCAAGGAGCTGGAGGACGGCCTGGCGCCCGAGCTGGTCGAGGAGCTGGAGCGGCTGTCCCTGCCGTTCACCGACGACTCGGTGCCCACGGACGCGGAACTGCGGATCGCGCAGGCCCAGTTGGTCGGCTGGCTGGAAGGTCTGTTCCACGGCATCCAGACCGCGCTGTTCGCCCAGCAGATGGCGGCTCGCGCCCAGTTGGAGCAGATGCGCCGCGCGCTGCCGCCCGGTGCGGTGCCGGCCGACGACATGGAACAGCCCAACCCCGGTCAGGGGGCGCCCGCTCGGGCCCGTACCTCTGACCCGCTCAAAGGGCCCGCCGCGCACCCCGCGCGCCGGGCCCTTCCGATGTGCGTGCCGGTGGTGCGGCCCGCCCCCGCCCCTACGAACGCTTCCCCGTGGACACGGTCAGGTGAATCTTCTCGCCGCCCTTGGGGTCCCACAGGTTGCTCGGGGACTGGCTGAGGACGGTGTTCTTGCCGTAGATGGAGCTGCTGCGCTCGGAGATCTCGTACGACCAGCCGGCCGCGTCCATGCACTGCTTCACCGAGGTCAGGTTCTTGCCGTAGAAGGAAGGCAGGAAGATCTTGCCCTTCTGGCTGTAGCTCTTGGCCGGGTCGGTGCAGCGCGTGGTGGAGATGGTGGCCGTCGGGTCCTCGGGCTTGACCGAGGGGGACGGCGAGTAGGTGTACGGGCTGGTGCGGCGCGTGTTCGTGTTCTCGCTGCCGCCGCTCAGGCCGATGCCGATGGCGATCGCGGTGACCACGACCACGCCGATGATGGCGGAGACGACGATCACCGGGGTGTTGCCACGGCCGCCGGAACGGTTGCCGCCCGGCCGCTGGCCGACCGGGGCGGGCGTCGGCGCGGGGGTCGACGGGCCCGCGTACGGCGGCGGGGTCTGGAAGCCGCTGTTGAACGGAGCCGGACCCTGAGCCGGGACCGGCCCCGACGTCCCGATCGGCCCCTGTGCCGGAACCGGCCCCTGAGCCCCCATCGGCCCCGAAGCCCCCATCGGCCCCGGACCCGGAATCGGCCCCGGATAGCCGCTGACCGGCGGCGGTGTCGCCGCCGCCGACGGCCCGAACCCCTGCCCCCCGGCCGCCGACGGGCCGGGCCCCATCCGCGGGCCGGCCTGCGGAGCGGCCTGCGTCGGCTGGTACGGCGTCTGGACGTTCGGCGGGACCGGGGTGTGGGGCCCGGCGGCGTTCGGGGAAGCGGTCGGGAAGACCGCGGAGGCCACCGAGGCGCCGCTGGTGCGGGCGCGCGGGCCCTCGCTGATGATCAGCGGGGTGGCGCCGGACTGGCCCGAACCGGCGACGCGCAGGCACTCGTCCCGCATCGCCTCGGCGGTCGGGAACCGCTCGTTGGGGTTCTTCTTCAGCGCGCGGGCGACCAGCGCGTCCACGGCGGGCGGCAGCGACCGGTTGATGCCGGAGGGGACCGGCGGTTCCTCCTGGACGTGCGCGTAGGCGATGGCCAGCGGGGAGTCCGCGTCGAAGGGGAGCCGGCCGGTCAGCAGCTCGAAGAGCATGATGCCGACCGAGTACAGGTCGGAGCGGGCGTCCACGCCGCGGCCCAGGGCCTGCTCGGGCGAGAGGTACTGCGGGGTGCCGACGACCATGCCGGTCTGCGTCATGGAGGTGACGCCGGACTGCATGGCGCGGGCGATGCCGAAGTCCATGACCTTGACGACGCCGCGCTTGTTCAGCATGACGTTGCCGGGCTTGATGTCCCGGTGGACCAGGCCCATCTCGTGGCTGGCCTCCAGGGCGGCCAGCACATCGGCGGTGATCTTCAGGGCCTTCTCGGTGGGCATCGCACCGTGCTGGGCGATGTCGGCGTCCAGGTCGGAGCGGAGCGGCCGGCCCGCCACGTACTCCATGACGATGTACGGCACCACGCCGCCGTCCCCGGCGCCGGAGGCGCTGTCGGACAGCGTGTCCTCGCCGGAATCGAACACCGAGACGATGTTGGTGTGCGTGAGCTTCGCCACGGACTGGGCCTCGCGCCGGAAGCGTTCGCGGAACGCCTGCTCGCGGCCGAGCTCGGTGTGCAGCGTCTTGATCGCGACCTCGCGGTCCAGGACGCTGTCGTACGCGAGGTGTACGGACGCCATGCCGCCGGCGCCCAGAAGATCACGGAGCTGGTAGCGTCCCCCGCCGACCGAACGGCCCTCGTACCCGTCCTGAGCGCCGTCCTGGCTCATGGTTCCGCTTCCCCCTTGGCGCGCTGTTCCCGCGCACGTGTTGCGGCGCGCCGCGCCTCGTGGCTGTTGCCGTGCCCGTCCGTGCCGCCCTGTGTGACCTGTTGACGTGCACAGACGTTACTCAACGTGGTGGGCCCCCGGTACCTGCGGCAGGTGGTGGGCCCGCGGCACGTGCGCCTGCGGACGTGCCGAGATCAGTATGGGTTGTACCGGGATCGTGGCCGAATCCCAGCCCAGTGTCCACCAGGGCGCGGACACGTCAAGCTGTGTGCCCGTTCCGTGACCGGATGCGCAAGATCCCATTACGGTCCCGGACCGTCCGGGCCGCCGATCGGCGTGCGACCGCCCGGGGTTAACTTGCGACAATGGGGCCGTAGAAGGTGTGATGACCGGTCCATCACGGGACCGGCGTGTGCCGCGGAGCCTGTAGCGTGCTCTAGCGAAGACCGAGACCTTACCGCTGTGATGCGGATCGATACGACGGCGAGGACCGATGGCACCGACGCAGAGCCCCCAGGGCCCGTCCGATCCTGATGCCACCGGCTCCCACTCTCCTGATGCAAATCCTTCCGATGCACCGGAGATGTGGGGCAATGGCGGTTTGGTGGGCGACGGACGCTACCGGCTCACGCACCGGCTCGGCCGTGGCGGCATGGCGGAGGTGTTCGCCGCCGAGGACGTGCGCCTCGGCCGCACCGTCGCCGTCAAGCTGCTGCGCGCCGACCTCGCGGAGGACCCGGTCTCCAAGGCCCGCTTCACCCGTGAGGCACAGTCCGTCGCGGGGCTGAACCACCACGCGGTGGTGGCGGTGTACGACTCCGGCGAGGACTACGTCGGCGGCACCACCGTGCCGTACATCGTCATGGAGCTGGTCGAGGGCCGCACCATCCGCGACCTGCTGCTGAACGCGGACGCCCCGCCGCCGGACCAGGCGCTGATCATCGTCTCCGGGGTGCTGGAGGCGCTGGCCTACAGCCACCAGCACGGCATCGTGCACCGTGACATCAAGCCCGCGAACGTGATCATCACGCACGGCGGCGCGGTCAAGGTGATGGACTTCGGCATCGCCCGCGCGCTGCACGGCGCGCAGTCGACGATGACCCAGACCGGCATGGTCATGGGCACGCCGCAGTACCTCTCGCCCGAGCAGGCCCTCGGCAAGACCGTGGACACCCGCTCCGACCTGTACGCGACCGGCTGCCTGCTGTACGAACTGCTGGCCCTGCGTCCCCCGTTCACCGGCGAGACCCCGCTGTCGGTCGTCTACCAGCACGTCCAGGACATCCCGGTGCCGCCGTCCGAGGTCGCCGGGGCGGTCCCGCCGGAGCTGGACGGCCTGGTCATGCGCTCGCTGGCCAAGGACCCGGACGACCGTTTCCAGACCGCGGAGGAGATGCGCGGGCTGGTCCAGTACGCCCTGCAGATGCTGCACGAGCAGGGCGGCCACTCCGGTACGTGGAACACCGGCCCGGTCGCCGTGCACGGGGGCGGACACACCCCGGCCCTGGGGTCGGCCGCCGCCACCACGGCCCTGCCGCACCCGGACCACGGGCAGACCACGGCCCAGCCGATCCTGCCCCCGGTATGCGGGACGGCGACGGCGGCTACGAGGGCGGGCACCGGCCCGCCAAGGGCAGCCGCGGCAGGATCTGGCTGATCGCGGCGCTCGCGGTGATCGCCATCGCGGTCGGTGTGGCCATCGCGCTGCAGAAGACGGCCGGTGACGGGAAGAAGGACACGAAGCCGACCCCGAGCCCGTCGGTCTCCCAGAGCTCGGAGCAGAAGCCCTCCGACGAGCCGTCCGACGAGCCGACCAACACGTACTCGGAGCCGGGCAGCTCGGGCGGCAACTCGCACACGTACAACCCGCCGACGACGCGCTACCCGAGCACGCCGCGCACCTCCAAGCCGCCCAGCTCGCCGCCGCCGTCGAGCAACCCGCCCACGACGACGCCGACCACCAGGCCGACCAACGGCGGCACCACCCAGGGCAACACGAGCAGCGGTGCCAACGGCGGCAACGGCGGGGACTCCAACGGCAACACGTCGAACGGCAACACGAGCAGCGGCAACACGAACGCCGGGACGACCGCGGGCAGCGGCCCGGGCGGCAGCGGCGCCGTCGGCGACCTGGACGGGAACTGACCGCCTTCCCGCCTGACCACCGCACCGCCTGACCACCGGTCAGCGCCCGCCTGACCACCGGTCAGGGGCCGCACGACCACCCCTCACCCCTTCGTCCGAACACAGCGGGCGGCCGGACCACCGGCCGCCCGCTGCGTCGTCCCCGGCCCCCTCACTCCGTGCAAGCCCCCTTCACTCCGTGAAAGCCCCCGCACCGCCGCGTACTCCCGCGTCCACCACACCGCCAGCGCGGCCGCAGCCGGGAACTGCGGGTCGGCCCGCCGGTCGCCGAGCCGGTAGCGCCAGTCGAGCATCCAGAAGTCGTTGAGGCGCTCCCACCACACCCGGTGGACGGCGGCGGCCAGTTCCGCCGCGCAGGCGCCCGAGGCGCGGCGGTAGGCGCCCGCGTACGCCCGTACCTTCGGCAGGTCGAGGGTGCCGGCGGGCTGGACGAAGAAGATGGCCGCGGCCCGTACGGCCTCCTCGGCGCGGGGCTGCACGCCCAGCCGGTCCCAGTCGACGATGGCGGCGGGCTCGGCGCCCCGGTAGAGCAGGTTGAGCGGGTGGAAGTCGCCGTGGACCCAGCCGGCGGCCGGTACCTGCGCCGCCGCCGGCCGCCGGTGCGCCTCCCGTTCCAGCAGCGTCCGGCGCTCCAGCAGGCGGTGTTCGGCGAGTTCGTCGAAGCTGCTGCGCGGGCGGGTCCGGCGGGCCAGCGCGAGCAGTTCGCCGATCATCTCGAAGGTCCGTGCCGGGTCGGCGCCCGGATGCTCGTACGGAGTACGGGGCCCCGCCGGGTCGCGCGTTATGACCTGCTCCAGCGCGGTGTGCACATGGCCCAGCAGGGCGCCCAGGCGGCGTGACTGGAGCCGGGTGAGGGCGGCGCCGTCGCGGTGGCGGCCCTCGACCCACGGGTGCAGCGCGTAGCACCGGCCGCCGAGGACCGTGACCGTGCGGCCGTCCGCGTCGGCGAGCGGCGGGGCGACCGGCAGGCCGAGCGCGCCCAGGCGGCGCGTGGCGCGGTGCTGGCGGGCGATGGCGGCCTGGTCGCCGTCGAGGTGGTGTTTGAGGAAGTAGCGGCCGTGGGTGGTGGCGAGGCGGTAACCGCGGTTGAGCAGCCCCTCGGCGACCGGCTCGCACGTCAACGGCTCCCCGGCGCCGTAACGGCGCAGCAGGGAGCCGAGGATGTGTCCGTCGGGCGTGGTCACCGTCCGGACATCGGATGAGCGCAGCACGCGCCAGATGTTAGATCACCGCGTCACGCTGAGTGGGCGTAACGGAACACAGGGACATCACAGAGGTAGTGGACCTTGACAAACTCCGGTTCTATGCGGAGGAAAACCGGGTCGAAGGGCTCTCCGTCGGCCAGCCGCGGCGTGGGTCCGAACAGTTCGAACTCGGCTGGCGTGGGCGCGATGGCCCGGGCGGTGCCGGTGAACTGGACGGACCAGGTGTCGTTGGCGCCGGAGTTCACGTTGTCGGCCTCGTAGGCGACGACGTTGCCGTCCAGGGCGCGGTGGTAGCCGTGGCCGCGGTGCAGCCGCAGCAGTAGCCGGCCTTCGGTCACGACATGCCGCGTGACGGCGGTGAAGGGCAGCGCCCGCTGGCTGGCCGACACCCGTCCGTAAGGGACGCGGTTCAGCAGCTCGATGGCGTGGAGGTCGTCGGTGGGCATGGCTACACCCTGCCGTGCCGGTGCGTACGAAAGTAGAGGCACCCGCCCTGGTGGAAACGGGACGTTGGTCCTGAATCGTGCGGCAATTCTCTGCTTCGGTGCCGTTTCAGGAGGTCAGAGCGGTTACGGGCGCCGAATTTTTCCCACTCTTGAACGTTCGCCCACGTCCGCCCATGTCCATCCTCGTCCACCCAAGACATTTTCCACACGGAAAAACCCCAGGATTTTCACGCGGCGCTACTGCCGCTCCGCCTGCATCCGCGCCACATAGGCGGCCGCCTGCGACCGGCGCTCCATGCCCATCTTGGAGAGCAGGCTGGAGACGTAGTTCTTGATCGTTTTCTCGGCGAGGTGCAGCCGCTCGCCGATCACCCGATTGGTCAGCCCCTCGCCGATCAGGTCGAGGATCTTGCGCTCCTGCTCGGTCAGGTTGGCCAGCCGCTGGTCGCCGCGCGGATTGTTGCCGTCGCGCAGACGTTCCAGTACGCGGGCGGTGGCCACCGGGTCCAGCAGCGACTTGCCGGCCGCCACGTCCCGTACGGCGGTCAGCAGCTCGTTGCCGCGGATCGCCTTGAGCACGTACCCGGACGCACCCGCCATGATGGCGTCGAACAGAGCTTCGTCGTCCGCGAAAGACGTGAGCATCAGGCATTTGATCGACTCGTCCTGGGAGCGGATCTCCCGGCAGACCTCCACACCGCTGCCGTCCGGCAGCCGGACGTCCAGCACGGCCACGTCCGGACGCGTCGCAGGGATCCTGACCAGGGCATCTGCGGCGGTACCGGCCTCGCCGACCACCTCGATGTCCGCCTCCACCGAGAGCATCTCGTGGACGCCGCGCCGTACGACCTCGTGGTCGTCGAGCAGGAATACCGTGATTTTTCCGTCGTCGCGCACACGATCAGTCTCACACACCAACTCTTCCCGTGCTCCAGGTCACCGATATAACGTGCCGTTGTCCCGGCGGACTGCAACGCTGTGAACAGGGGATTGCCGACTGGTCGGCGCGCATGCTCGGAAATCCAAGCAAAATACTTGGAACCCCAAGCAAAGTCGCAGGTCAGGGCCCCTTTCGCCTAGGCTCCGGAAGTAGGGCACAACGCCCCTTCCGGCAGGCCGTGGCCGGGGCACCTTGTTCCACCCGGGCCGCGCCGTGCCGCACACACCCCGTGCGCCGTATCGGATACCGGGTGAGCCGCAATACGGCCACCGGCGGACCCCGGGGGCCGGACAGACGGAGGAGCAGCACGTGACCGTGGAGAGCACTGCCGCGCGGAAGAACACCCGCGGTGGCGGCAAGCGCACCACCGCAAAGAAGGCGTCACCCGCCAAGGCGAAGGCGGCCGCCCCGGCCCCTGCCGAGGCGGAGCAGGATCAGCTGGTACAGCTGCTGACCCCCGAGGGCAAGCGCGTCGAGCACCCCGAGTACGCGATCGACATCTCGGACGGGGAACTGCGCGGGCTGTACCGGGACATGGTCCTCACGCGGCGCTTCGACGCCGAGGCGACCACCCTCCAGCGCCAGGGCGAGCTGGGCCTGTGGGCCTCGCTGCTGGGCCAGGAGGCCGCCCAGATCGGCTCCGGGCGCGCGCTGCGCGACGACGACTACGTCTTCCCGACCTACCGGGAGCACGGGGTCGCCTGGTGCCGCGGTGTGGACCCGACGAACCTGCTGGGCATGTTCCGCGGCGTGAACAACGGCGGCTGGGACCCCAACAGCAACAACTTCCACCTGTACACGATCGTGATCGGCTCCCAGGCGCTGCACGCGACCGGCTACGCCATGGGCGTCCAGAAGGACGGCGCCGACTCGGCCGTCATCGCGTACTTCGGTGACGGCGCCTCCAGCCAGGGCGACGTGGCCGAGTCCTTCACCTTCTCCGCGGTCTACAACGCCCCCGTGGTGTTCTTCTGCCAGAACAACCAGTGGGCGATCTCCGAGCCCACCGAGAAGCAGACCCGCGTCCCGCTCTACCAGCGCGCCCGCGGCTACGGCTTCCCCGGCGTGCGGGTGGACGGCAACGACGTCCTGGCCTGCCTGGCGGTGACCAGGGCGGCCCTGGAGCGGGCCCGTGCGGGAGAGGGCCCGACGCTGGTCGAGGCGTTCACGTACCGGATGGGCGCCCACACCACCTCCGACGACCCGACGCGCTACCGCGCCGACGAGGAGCGCGAGGCGTGGGAGGCCAAGGACCCGATCCTGCGGCTGCGCACCTACCTGGAGACCGAGGGCATCGCCGACCAGGCCTACCTGGACTCCGTCGAGGAGGAGAGCGAGACGCTGGGCAAGCGGGTGCGTGAGGTGGTGCGCACGATGCCCGACCCGGACACCATGGCCATTTTCGAGAACGTGTACGCCGACGGACACGCGCTCGTGGACGAGGAGCGCGCGCAGTTCGCCGCGTATCAGGCGTCGTTCGCGGACGCGGAGGAGAACTGACCATGGCTGTCTTCGAGAAGATCACGCTGTCCAAGGCGATCAACGCCTCGCTGCGCGCCTCCATGGAGGCCGACCCCAAGGTCCTGATCATGGGCGAGGACGTCGGCAAGCTCGGCGGCGTCTTCCGCGTCACCGACGGGCTGCAGAAGGACTTCGGCGAGGAGCGGGTGATCGACACGCCGCTGGCCGAGTCCGGCATCGTCGGCACCGCCATCGGCATGGCGCTGCGCGGCTACCGGCCGGTGGTGGAGATCCAGTTCGACGGTTTCGTCTTCCCCGCGTACGACCAGATCGTCACCCAGCTCGCCAAGATGCACGCCCGCGCGCTCGGCAAGATCAAGATGCCGGTCGTCATCCGTATCCCCTACGGCGGCGGCATCGGCGCGGTCGAGCACCACTCCGAGTCCCCGGAGGCGCTGTTCGCGCACGTCGCGGGCCTGAAGTGCGTCTCGCCCTCGAACGCCTCGGACGCGTACTGGATGATGCGTCAGGCCATCGAGAGCGACGACCCGGTCATCTACTTCGAGCCCAAGCGCCGCTACCACGACAAGGGCCGCCTGGACACCGAGGCGATCCCGGACCCGTTGCACGTGGCGCGGGTGGCGCAGGCCGGTACGGACGTGACGCTGGCCGCGTACGGCCCGATGGTCAAGGTCTGTCTGGACGTCGCCAAGGTCGCCGCCGAGGAGGGCAAGTCGGTCGAGGTCCTGGACCTGCGCTCGATCTCGCCCATGGACTTCGACGCGATCCAGTCCTCGGTGGAGAAGACCCGGCGGCTGGTCGTCGTCCACGAGGCACCGGTCTTCCTCGGTTCGGGCTCGGAGATCGCCGCCCGCATCACCGAGCGGTGCTTCTACCACCTGGAGGCGCCGGTGCTGCGGGTGGGCGGTTTCCACGCGCCGTACCCGCCGTCCAGGCTGGAGGACGAATACCTGCCGGGACTCGACCGGGTGCTCGACGCGGTCGACCGCGCGCTGGCGTACTGAAGGGCTTGAGGAGTAGTGACCATGACCGCAGCCGAGCAGCGCTTCCGCGAGTTCAAGATGCCCGACGTGGGCGAGGGACTCACCGAGGCCGAAATCCTCAAGTGGTACGTGAAGCCGGGTGACACCGTCACCGACGGGCAGGTCATCTGCGAGGTGGAGACCGCCAAGGCCGCCGTGGAGCTGCCCTGCCCGTACGAGGGCGTGGTGCACGCGGTGCATTTCGAGGAGGGCGCCACGGTCGACGTGGGCACCTCGATCATCGCCGTGGACACCGACCCCGGCGCCGGCCCGGCCGAGGCACCCGCCCCGGCCGCCGAGGCTGGGCCCGCTCCGGCCGCCGACGAGGAGGAGGCCGAGTCGCAGGGCCGGCAGGCCGTCCTCGTCGGGTACGGCGCGGCCCCGTCGTCCACCAAGCGGCGGGCGCGCAAGCCGCAGCCGGGCGCACCGGCGCGGGAGCCGGCCGCCGCGGCGGTCCAGGCGGAGCTGAACGGCCACACCGCGGCGTCGGCCCCGGCCGCCCCCGCCACTCCGGCACCTCCGGCCCCCTCCGCCCCGGCTGCCGTCCCCGCGGCCGGGCGCCCGCTGGCCAAGCCCCCGGTCCGTAAGCTGGCCAAGGACCTCGGCATCGACCTGGCCACGGTCACCCCGACCGGCCCGGACGGCGTGATCACCCGCGAGGACGTGCACGCCGCCGCGGCCCCCGCGCCCGCGGCCGAGGCCCCGGCCCCGGCCGCGCAGCCGGCCGCCACCGGAGCCGCCGCGTCCGTCCCGGGCTCCGAGGCGTTCCGCGCGCGGGAGACCCGTATCCCGGTCAAGGGCGTACGGAAGGCCACCGCGCAGGCGATGGTCAACAGCGCCTTCACCGCGCCGCACGTCACGGAGTTCGTCACCGTCGACGTGACCCGCACGATGAAGCTCGTCCAGGAGCTGAAGCAGGACCCCGACATGGCGGGCCTGCGCGTCAACCCGCTGCTGCTCGTCGCCAAGGCGCTGCTGGTCGCCATCAAGCGCAACCCCGAGATCAGCGCGGCCTGGGACGAGGAGAACCAGGAGATCGTCCGCAAGCACTACGTGAACCTGGGCATCGCCGCGGCCACCCCCGCGGTCTGATCGTCCCGAACATCAAGGACGCGGACGCCAAGACCCTGCCGCAGCTGGCCGCCGCGCTCGGCGAGCTGGTCACCACGGCCCGCGAGGGCAGGACGGCGCCCGGCGACATGGCGGGCGGCACGGTGACCATCACCAACGTGGGCGTCTTCGGCGTCGACACCGGCACTCCGATCCTCAACCCCGGGGAGCCGGCGATCCTCGCCTTCGGCGCGGTCAAGCTCCAGCCCTGGGTGCACAAGGGCAAGGTCAAGCCCCGTCAGGTCACCACGCTGGCGCTCTCCTTCGACCACCGGCTGGTCGACGGCGAGCTGGGCTCCAAGGTCCTCGCGGACATCGCGGCGATCCTGGAGCAGCCCAAGCGGCTGATCACCTGGGCCTGACGGGTCACGGCCCGGGCTCCGGCCCCGGCCCCCGCACCGCAAGAGGGCGGGCCCGGAGGCGACCGAAACGGTTCGCCTCCGGGCCCGCCCTCACGACGTTCTGCTCTGCTCAGCCCCGGATGATCTCGACGGCGCGGCTGAGGTGCCCCACGGGCCCGTCCGTCGCCGCGTGGTCGGCCTGTGCCGCGCCCTTCGTCAGCGCGATACCGCCCCACAGCGCGGCCACGAGCAGTGCGACCATGACGGTGGTCCGAGCACGTCGGCCGGCGTTCGTCCTGGACTGCATGGTGGTCTCCCCTTGCGTACGGTTCGGAGCCTGACTTCCAGCCCCTCCCTTCCATTACGTCACGGGAAAACGCCGATGTCGTACGCGCCAGGTACAGACTCACGTCAGCCTTAAGTCGGACACCGGCGGGGCTCCGGATACATCCTTCGGCAGATTGCGGCGGCGCGACGGGGGCGCCGGAGCCGCTGCGGCCCGCAAATGCAGTTGCCGACTCCCCCGTCCTCCCTACCGTCGACCGGATGAGCAGCGCGACGATCATCCGCCCCTACCGCCCGGCTGACGAGCCCGCCGTCATGGACCTGTGGTCCCGCGCCGTACGCCGGGCCCACCCGTTCATCGAGGGCGAGGGTACGGGTGAGCGCGCCCGCGAGGTCCGCGAGGTGTACCTCGTGCAGGCCGACAACTGGGTGGCTGAGGACCGTCAAGACGGCACCGTCCTGGGCCTTCTCGGCCTCCTGGACTCCGAGATCGGCGGCCTCTTCGTCGCCCCCGAGGCGCAGGGCCGCGGCATCGGCGCCCAGCTCCTCGAACACGCCGCGTCTCTCCACGGCGCCCTCACCCTCGGAGTCTTCGCCCGCAACGAGGCGGCCCGCGCGTTCTACGCCCACCTCGGCTTCACGGAACGCGACCGCCGCACGGACGAGGCCACCGGCGAGGAGGTGATCACCCTGGCCCGCCCGGCGCCCCTGCGCTCCGTGGGCTGGCTGCACGTACGCGACGGCCGCCTGCTCAGCGTCCGTACGCGCGGCAACGACACGTTCTACCTGCCCGGCGGCAAGTACGAACCGGGGGAGACCGCCCCCGAGGCGCTGTCCCGCGAACTCTCCGAGGAACTGGGCCTGACGGTCCCGGCCGCCGACCTCACCGAGGCCTTCACCGTCCACGCCACGGCCCACGGCGCGAACGCCGGCCGCCCCCTGCACATGACGTGCTTCACCGGCGGCCCCCAGGACATCGCCCCCGCGCCCGGCCGCGAGATCGCCGAATACGCCTGGTTCGACCGCCACGAGGCGCGCGAGCGCTGCGCGCCGGCTCACATGCGGGTGGTCAGCCGCCTGATCGCGCAGGGCCGCATGACCGCTTGACGGCGCGGGGCCGGAGCCCCAGCTCCGCCCACACGGTCTTGCCGACGGTACGGGGCTCGACCCCCCACCGGTCGGCGAGGCCGTTGACGAGCACGAGCCCGTGCCCCGAAGTGGAGGCCACCCCGCGCCTCTTCCGCGGCACGCGCTCCCCACGCGGATCACTCACCTCGACCCGCAACAGCGACGGCCCCATCACCAGCCGCACCCGGAAAAGCCGCCCCCGCAACGTCCCGTGCAGCAGCGCGTTGGTGGCCAGCTCCGAAACGATCAGCGCCGCGTCCCCGGCGGCTTCGGCCTGCCCCCACTCCGCCACCAGCCGCGCCGCCCGCCGCCGGGCGAGGGAGACGCTGCGGGCGGTGGGGGTGTAGTCGAGCTTGTCTTCGTGGACGAGTTGGGAAACTGGCATGGCTGATCGCCTCCGTCTTGGGGCCAACGTTCTCGCTGTGCGAGCGAGTGGCAACAGACGGTAGTGTTGCTGTGCGTGATGAGGCAAGTTGCTCGCGCAGAAATATTTACTGGTACTGGCTTGGTCAACTCAGAGGGAAGGGGCGGGACATGACGGAAGGCCGACCCGAACGGGGGACCTCGGTATCGACGGTGCTGGGCCGCAGACTGGGCGGCGAACTGCTGCGCATGCGCGAGGCGCGCGACCTGCGTCAGGCCCACGCGGCGGAGGCGCTCACGGCTTCGGTCCCGAAGGTCGCGAAGATGGAGCGCGGGCTGGTCCCGATGCGCGATCCGGACATTCGTGCGCTGTGTCATCTCTACGGGATGGATGACTCCGGCACGGTGACGCGGCTGTTGAGCTTGGCGAAGCTGGACCGGGAGCGGCGGAAGGCGAAGGGGTGGTGGCACCATTCCCCCAACGCGGGGGCCTTGGCCGAGTACGTCGCTTTGGAGGATGTGGCGAGTCGGATTCGGAACTGGCAGTTGTCGCTGGTTCCCGGGCTGTGTCAGACCCGCGAATACGCTCGCGCGCTGGAGGTGAGTTATGGGGCGTGGCAAGATCCGGACGAGATCGAGCACATCGTCGAGGTCAGGCTGCGCAGACAGGCGAGGCTCGGCGGGGAGCGTCCCCTTCAGTTGTACGCCGTGGTCTGGGAGGCCGCCCTCCGGCAACTGGTGGGCGGCGCCGAGGTCATGCGCCAGCAATTGGAGCAACTGATCGACCTGGCAGGGCTGCCCAATGTAAAGCTGCAGGTCCTGCCGTACCGGGCGGGCGGCCACCCGTGCATTACGAGCCCGTTCAACATCGTCTCGTTCGCCGAGAACGAGGCGGTGGACGTCGTGCACGTCGACGGCATCGCCTCTACTGTCTGGATGGAGGACGCGGAGGACAGCGCCACTTACGCCACCTTCTTCGATCGGACCGCCAGATTGAGTCTGGCGCCGCGCGACTCAGTCACCCTGATCGACACCATCCGCAAGGAGTTATGACACGTGCGCGAATTCCAGTTCATGAAGTCCAGCCACAGCGCCCCGGGCGGCGGCGAGTGCGTAGAGGTCGCGACCAACGTGCCCGCCGTCGTCGCCGTCCGCGACTCCAAGTACCCGTCCGGACGCACCTTGCTCTTCGGCGACCGTGATTGGCTCGCCTTCCGTTCCGCCGTGATCGACGGGCAGATACGCGCGGCCTCGGTCACCGCGTAACCCCTCCTCCCTCCCGCGCAGCGTGCCGGGGAACAGGAGGGCGCCGATCATGCTGAGCCACGGCGTGGCCAGGATCGCGGCGGCGCACAGCAGCCGGCCGCGCAGGTTGCGGCGCTGCCGCCACAGGGTGAGGGTCAGCCCGATGGCGCCGAGGAGCACCGTCATCACCATGTACTGGGCGTCGTGGAACTTGGCGTGGGGCGGCCACCCGGGGTTGAAGGCGTGCTGGGCCGCCAGGTCTGGGACGACGAGATCGGCCAGTACGGCGCTGACCGTGGTGATCGCTCCGACGAAGGCCATCACGATGCGCGGGAGGAGGTGTCGTGTTGCAACACCGCGTCCCCTCTCAGTAGGGCGCCAGGGTGACCTGGAGAATGTGGACGCACTGGTGTCGCGGAATGACCTGGTGTAGGAACATGCCGCCGGAGATCACCACTTCGCTGACCTTCGGGGAGGCGCCCCGGTAGGGGGAGCCGTCGAGGAATTGGGCGGCAGCCGCCCGCACCAATTCGTCGGCTGTCTCCTCGACCCTCGCGATGAACGCCAGGTCGTCGAGGCCGCCGATCACGTGGTCTGCGGTGGGGTCGTACTCCCAGCGCCACTCAGCCACCGGTCACCGCGCGGCGTGCCTCGTTGTATACATCCCGGACCTCGTCCATGGCGGCTCGCCACTTCGGGTCGTCACGGTCGAGGGTGTGTACGAGGTGCTGTGCGGCTTCCATGCGCTGATCGAGGTCGCGGCGCCGCTTCACCTCGATGACGGTCGCCCACTTGAGCTGGAAGCCCTTGATGGGTTCGAACGACCCTGCCTCCGTGGCCCTGGTGAACTGCACGTCACGGTCGGCCAGCATCTCGGGCACCTGGGCGGGGGCGACTCGGGAAAGCGCAGTGCGCAGGCTGGGGAAGGACAGGTCCGGGCGGGGAACCAGTTCCTGGGGCCGTTCTTCGGGTTGGGCACTCATGCCGCTGCCCTCTCCTTCGTGCCGGGTATTGGCCGGGGGCGCCGTGCTCGCGCATCCTAGGGCGGCAGGCGGGGTGCGTGCTGCTGAAGCGAGTCGACGGAGCTCACAACCGACGGGCATGGCTCTCCGGGCAGGCGTCGGAAGAGAGCCCCACCGCGTCGGCCAGTGACCCGATTTCGAGAGTGAGGAGCGTCGCGGAGTCGTGGCCCATGCCTTGGAAGCTGCCCTGGACTTCGAGGCTGACGATGCCGTGCATACGGGACCAGGCGAGCACGGAGGCCGCGAGCGGGTGGACCGGGTCGTCGGCGGCGGGGGCGTGGGCGGCGACCCACTCGGCGACCGCAGGGGTGCCCTCCACCCAGGCGCGCACCTCGTCGTACAGCGGCTCGGCGGCCGGCCACGGCGTGCCCTCCGCCAGGACGGTCAGGAACGGGCCCATGACCGCGCGGGCGCTGTCCGTGGTGCGGGCGGGGGCCTCGTACGTCGCCGCGGGGGTGCCCGCGAGCAGCAGGTAGCGGTGCGGCTGGGCGAGGGCCCAGTCGCGGTACGCGTGGGCGAGGGCGAGCAGCCGGTCGCGCGGTGACCGGTCGGCGGCCCGGTGCGCGGCCGTGCGGATGGCCTCGGCGGCGTCCTCGTACCCGTCGCTGATCAGTGCGGTGAGCAGGTCGTCGCGGTTGCGGAAGTACTTGTAGAGGGCGGGGCCCGACATGCCGAGGGTCTTGGCGATGGCGTTGATGCTCAGCGCCTCGATGCCGCCGGCCGCGATCTGGGTGAGCGCGGCCTGCTTGATCTCCTGCTGGAGCTGGGCCCGGTAGCGCTGGCGCGGGGTCTGGGCGGTGTCGGGTGTGTTCGGCGGCATGGGGCGGCTCCAGCGGGGGCGGGGACGGGCTCTTCGGAGTAGAGGGTAGCGAGGATCGGATTGCTTGTAGATTTAGTTAGAACCTGTAGCTATGGTGATGGGTAGTAGTGCAGTGCGGTGAAGCCCGCGCTGCCCCGCGCCGCCGAACCTTCGCCCCGGCGTCGCCATTCCTCGGAAGACAGGGGTTCCGCATGTCCGCCGTCACGTCGTCCCGCCCGCTGCACGTCGTCCTCGGCACCGGCCCGGCCGGCACCACGCTGGCCGAGGAACTGCTCCGGCAGGGCCTCCGCGTACGGACTGTCGACCGCTCGGGCCGGGGCGGTCTGCCCGGTGCGGAGGCCGTCGCCGCCGACCTGGGGTCACCGGCCGCCGCACGGGAGGCGGTGGCCGGGGCCGAGGTGGTTTACCACTGCGTCAACGTGGCCTACGAGCTTCAGGTGGAGGTGATGCCCGCCCTCCAGAAGGTCATCGTGGACGCCACGGCGGCGGCCGGTGCCCGGCTGGTGGTGATGGACACCCTCTACCCGTACGGCCCGTCCGGCGGCGCACCGCTGACCGAGGACTCCCCGTGGCGGGCCACCTCCCGCAAGGGACGTATGCGGGCCGAGCTGGACGGCGCGTACCTGGCGGCCCACGACGCGGGCCGGCTGCCGGTCGTCCTGGCCCGCGCCGCCGACTTCTACGGGCCGCGCGTCCTCAACTCGACGCTGGGCGCCACGGCCTTCCCGGCGGCCCTGACCGGCGGCACGGCCTTGGCCCTCGGCGACCTGGACCTGCCGCACAGCTTCACGTACATCGCGGACGTCGCCCGCGGCCTGGCCCGCCTCGGCCAGGAGCCGGACGCGTACGGGCGGGCCTGGCACCTGCCGACGGCCCCGGCCCCCACGGTGCGCGAGGTGCTGGCTCTCGTGCGGAAGTGCGCCGGGGTCCCGTTCGAGACAGAGGTGCTGGCGGAACCGCGTCCCTGGGGGCCGTTCGACGAGGCGTTCATGGCGGAGTACGCCGAGCTGTTCTACCAGCACACCGAGGCGCAGGCGATGGTCTCGGACGCGTTCGAGCGCCGCTTCGGCATGACGCCGACGCCGCTGCTCGACGGGATCGGCGCGACGGTGGATTGGTACCGGGGCCGGCTCGCGGAGCAGCAGGGGGCGGGGGCGGACGGCGGTACGGCCTGAGCGCCAGTCCCGCGCCCTTTCGCCGGGCAGCGTGCTGCTCGGCGAAAGGGCGCGGGAAATACCAGCGGAAACCCAACTCCCGCTGTGGGATGATGATCAACCGCCCGCGCGGAAATGCGCCGGGCGGTCATCCGCGCGACCGTCGCGGATGAGTTCAGATGCGTACGCCCGGCACCATCGGGCGGAAACGGGGTTCACGGGGAATGCGGATTTCGGGAAAGCGCGGCCGGGCGGCCGGAATCGCGGCCACCGCGGTGTTCGTCGGCGGCATGCTGCTCGGTACGGCCTCGCCCGCCAGCGCCAAGTCGAACGACTACGCGTGCGGCAACTGGAAGAGCGGCCAGCACAAGTGGACCGCGAGCTGCATCGTCTGGAGCGGCAAGGCACGCGCCGAGACCGAGTGCTGGAACAAGAAGCGGAAGACCTACGCCAAGTACGGCGCCTGGGTCGGCCGTGGTTCGTGGTCGTTCGGCGGCAACTGCGGCAAGGACAAGCTGGTGTCGGTCGGTACGAACTGGAAGCGCTGATCCGAAGCGCTGACCTGAAGCACTGAAACGAGAGGGCGTCCGGGGCGGTTCCACCGCCACCCCGGGCGCCTTTTCCGCTACGGAGGCCGGCTCCGGCTGCGCCTTCGCACCGCACCCCGCACACTGGCAACAATTGCCTCGTCGCGTGGCACGAAGCCGTCATTCGCGGCACGAATCCGCCATTCCGGGGGCGCGGCGAATCAAATCAGCGGGACCGAAGGGGCTGATTTGTGATGCGAGTAGCGGTCATAGGACAGGGATATGTGGGCTTGACCGGAGCGGTCGCCCTCGCCCACCAGGGTCACCACGTCACCGGGGTCGAGCAGGACCCGGACCGGCTGCGCGTCCTGGACGCCGGCCGGGCGCCGGTCTTCGAGCCCGGACTGCCGGAGCAACTGGCGGCCGCCCAGGCCACCGGGCGGCTCCACTTCTCCGGCTCCGTCACCGAGAGCCACCGGCGGACGCCGTTCGACATCGTGCTCGTCACGGTCGGCACGCCGCCCGCCCCCGACGGGTCCGCCGACCTGACGCAGGTCACCTCCGTACTGGACGAGGTCCTGCAACTGCTGCCCGCGCCCTGCGTGGTGCTGAAGTCCACCGTGCCGCCCGGCACCAGCGCCGTGCTCGCCGAGACGTACCCCGGACTGCGGGAACGCTTCGCGTACAACCCCGAGTTCCTGAACCAGGGCAGCGCGCTGGAGGACTGGTCGGTGCCCGCCCGTATCGTCGCCGGCACCTGGGGTGAAACCGGCCTGCGGGCGCTGCGCGAACTGTACGAGGGGATCGCGGCGCCGTGGGTCGAGACCACGCCGTCCGGCGCCGAAATGATCAAGTACGCCAGCAACGCCTTCCTCGCCACGAAGATCAGCTTCGCGAACGAGGTGGCCGGCATGTGCTGCGGCCCGGACATCGACGTCGACCACGTGATGCAAGGCGTCGGCTTCGACCCCCGGATCGGCCACGCCTTCCTCCAGCCCGGCCTCGGCTACGGCGACTCCTGCCTGCCCAAGGACACCAACGCGCTGGCCCACTGGGCGAGCACCGCGGGCCTGCCGACCCCGCTGCTGCGCGCCACCATCGCCGTCAACGACGCCCAGTTCGGGCTGGCCGTCCAGCTGCTGCGCACCGAACTCGGCGACGGACCCGCCGGCGGCCTGGCGGACGCGGAGATCGCGGTGCTCGGCGTACGGTACGAGCCCTGGAGCGACGACCTGCGCGCGGCGCCCAGCCGTACGGTGGTCCCGGCGCTGCTCGGCCAGGGCGCGCGCGTACGGGTGTGGGACCCGGGCACCGACACGGACGCCGTCGCGGCGCTCTTCCCCGGCGCCCGCCCGGCGGCCGGCCTGACGGAGGCGGTCGAGGGCGCGCACGCCGTCGTGGTGCTCACCGAGTGGCCGCAGGCGATCGAGGCGGACTGGCGGGCCCTGGCCGCCCTGCTGTACGAGCCGCGGCTGGTCATCGACGGGAAGAACTGTCTGAGCCCCGAGCAGATGGCCGCCCTTCCGGTCCGTTACCGCAGCATCGGCACCCGGCTGCCCGCCTCGGCCGTCAGCGGCAGATCCGGCCCGGCGGCCGGTGCCCGCGGCGCGGAACCGGCACCGGGGGCCGCGGTCCGCAGCCGCCCTCCGGAGCCGCCGCCCTCTTCCCCGGAACCACCCTCCCTGCCGGAACCGCCCTCCCTCCCGGAACCGCCCCCTCTCCCAGACCGGTGAATCTCGGGATGTAAGAGACCTTTCCCGGGCGTCGCGGGTACGGACACAAGGACACAGCGGTCGGTGCCCACGGCGAGGAGAGCGTTTCCGGTGAATCAGCCACCCGTGCTGGACGAGCCGCCCCCGGACGAAGCGCCTCCGGAGGCGGCCCGTCCGGAACCGTCGGCGTGGGCCCCGATGCGCCGCCGGATGTTCCGGGCGCTGTGGATCGCCCAGCTCGCCGCCAACATGGGCACCTGGATGCAGACCGTCGGCGCCCAGTGGCTGATGGGCGACCTCGGCGGCGGCCCGCTGGAGGTCGCCCTCGTCCAGACCGCCACCACCCTGCCGGTCTTCGCGCTGGTGGTGCCCGCCGGAGCGCTCGGCGACATCCTCGACCAGCGGCGGCTGCTCCTCGGCGGGCAGTTGCTGATGTTCATGGGGGCGGCCGGCCTGTCCGCCGTCACCGCCGCCGACGAGGCGACCCCCGCCTCGCTGCTCTGGCTCACGGCCCTGATGGGCGTCGGTGAGGCCTTCTGCATCTCCTCCTTCCAGTCCATCCAGCCCGAACTGGTCACCAAGGACGAGATCCCCCAGGCGGCCCTCCTCAACAGCGCCAACGGCAACGTCGCACGCGCCGCCGGACCCGCCCTCGGCGGCCTGCTCATCTCCGCCGCCGGCCCGGCGGCCACCTTCGGGATCAACGCGCTGTCCTTCCTGGGTGTCATGGTCGTCCTGTACGCCTGGCGGCGGCCCGCCACCCACCGGCCGCTGGGCTCGGAGCACGTACGCGGCGCGATCCGCGCGGGCGCCCGGTACGTCCGCAGGGCGCCCATGTTCGGTGCCGTACTCGGCCGCTCGGGGCTGTTCATGCTCTTCGCGGGCGGGCTGTGGGCGCTGCTCCCGGCCATCGCCCGCGGCCCGCTGGGCATGAGCGCGGGCGGCTACGGGCTGCTGCTCGGATGCGTCGGGGTGGGCGCGGTGGGCGGCGCGCTGGCGCTGCCCGCGGTACGACCGCGTACGACGACGAACGGCCTGGTCACCGTCGCGATGATCCTCTACGCGGCCACCATGGCCGTGATCGGACTGGTGACCTCGTCGCTCGTCGCCGCCGTCGCGCTGATCATCTCGGGGCTGGCCTGGGTGGCGGTGCTGTCCACCCTCTCCGCCTCCGCCCAGATCCTGCTGCCCGTCTGGGCGCGCACCCGCGCGCTCGCCTACTACCAGTTGGTCTTCATGGGCGGCCAGGCGGTGGGCGGGGTGGGCTGGGGGCTGGTGGCCGACTGGTTCGGCGTACAGAGCGCGTTCGTGATCGCGGGCGTCGGGCTGGCGCTGACCACGGTGGTCGGCATGCGGACGATGCCGATGCCCGCGGGCCACATCGACATGGAACACGTCCAGCACTGGCCCGAGGCGGAGAGCATGCAGACGCCGGGCCGCAACATCGGGCCCGTCATGGTCATCGTGGAGTGGCGGGTGGACCGGCCGGACGCGGAGGCGTTCATCCGGGCCATGCGGCCGGTCGGCCAGGCCCGGCGGCGGACCGGCGCCACGATGTGGGGCCTGTACGAGGACATGGACGATCCGACGCTGTTCCTCGAAACGTTCACCGTCGTCTCCGAGCGGGAGCACCTGCGCCAGCACCTGGAACGCGGGACCAAGGAGGACCAGGAGCTGGAGATCCGGGCGCGCGGCCTGACCCGTCCCGGAAGCGCTCCCCGTGTACGGCACCTGATCTGGGCGTACGCCCTGGACCGCGACGAGGAGCTGTCGGCGCACGAGCACTGAGCGCCCTCTGCGCCCCTGCCGGGCTCCCTGCGCCCCCGCCCGGCCCCCTGCGCCCCCGCCCCGCTCCCTCCCTGCCCCCGCCCCGCTCCCGTCCGCATCCTGGACCGCCCTGCCTGACGCATACGTGTTGTATCTATGCTGTGCGCATGTCCTCAGCCGCCGCTCCGGTCACTTCTGCCCCGGACACCCCACGCGCCACGAACGCCCCCGCCCCCGCTCCGGCCAAGGCCCCGCCCGCCGCTGAACGCGTCTACGCCTACGTCAAGCAGGCCGTACTGGAGCGCCACTACGAGGGCGGCATGCTGCTCACCGAAGGGGAGCTGGCCGAGGCCGTCGGCGTGTCGCGCACGCCCGTACGGGAAGCGCTGCTGCGCCTGGAGGTCGAAGGGCTGCTGAAGCTCTACCCGAAGAAGGGCGCCATGGTCCTGCCGGTCTCCGCCCAGGAGATCGCCGACGTGGTGGAGACCCGGCTGCTCGTCGAGGAACACGCCGCGCGCAAGGCCGTGCCGGCTGCCCCCGCGCTCATCGCCGAGCTGGAGGAACAGCTCGCCAAGATGGTGGAGCTGGCCGCCTCCGGCGACCTCGCCGCCGTCTCCGTGGCCGACCGCTGCTTCCACGCCGCAATCGTCCGCAACGCCGGCAACCAGATCCTGGACCGGCTGTACGAGCAAATGCGGGACCGGCAGCTGCGAATGGGCGTCGCCGTGATGCACGCCAACCCGGACCGGATCGCGAAGAACATCGCGGAGCACGGCGAGATCCTCCAGGCGCTGCGCGCCGGAGACGCGGCGGCGGCCGTGGACGCCGTGCACCGCCACGTCAGCTGGGTGCGGAACCTCGCGCGGGGAGACGTCCGATGAGCGGCGGCACCACCGCGGGCCGGGGCACCCTGCTGCCCGGAGACCCGCCCGGCGGCCGCAGAGCCGTGGCCGTCTGGGGCATCGGCGTCGCCGTCTACTTCGTGGCGATCACCTACCGTACGAGCCTCGGCGTGGCCGGACTGGACGCGGCGGAACGTTTCCACATCAACGCCTCCGCGCTCTCCACCTTCTCCATCCTCCAGCTGCTCGTCTACGCGGGCATGCAGATACCCGTCGGCCTGATGGTCGACCGGCTCGGCACCAAGAAGGTGCTGATCCTGGGCGTCGTGCTCTACACCGTCGGCCAGTTCGGCTTCGCGCTGTCGCAGTCGTACGCCATGGCGCTGGGCTCCCGGGCGCTGCTCGGCTGCGGCGACGCGCTGACGTTCATCAGCGTGCTGCGGCTCGGCGCGCGCTGGTTCCCGGCCCGCCGGGGCCCGCTGATAGCCCAGATCGCCGCCCTCATCGGCATGGCGGGCAACCTCGTCTCCACCCTCGTCCTGGCCCGCCTCCTGCACACCTTCGGCTGGACCCCGACCTTCGTGGCCAGCGCGGCCGGCGGCTTCGTCGTCCTCGCCCTGGTGCTGGCCTTCCTCAAGGACCACCCCGAGGGCTTCGAACCGGCCCCGGCGCCCGCCCACCACACCGGCGGCGCGTACGTCCGGCGCCAGATAGCCGACGCCTGGCGCGAGCCGGGCACCCGGCTGGGCATGTGGGTGCACTTCACCACCCAGTTCCCGGCGATGGTCTTCCTGCTGCTGTGGGGCCTGCCGTTCCTCGTCGAGGCCCAGGGCCTGACGCGCGGCGAGGCGGGCGAACTGCTCACCCTCGTCGTGCTGTCCAACATGGCCGTCGGCCTGGTCTACGGGCAGGTCATCGCCCGCCACCACAACGCCCGTACGCCACTGGCGCTCGGCACCGTCGCGGCCACCGCGCTGCTGTGGGCGGTCACCCTGGCCTGGCCTGCCGACCACGCGCCCGTATGGCTGCTGATCGTCCTGTGCGTGGTGCTCGGCGCCTGCGGCCCCGCCTCGATGATCGGCTTCGACTTCGCCCGCCCGGCCAACCCGCCGGAGCGCCAGGGCACCGCCTCCGGCATCGTCAACATGGGCGGCTTCACCGCGTCGATGACCACGCTGCTGGCGATCGGCGTCCTGCTGGACGCCACCGGCGACAACTACCGGATCGCGTTCATCTCCGTCTTCGTCCTGGAGGCGCTGGGCGTCGCGCAGATCCTGCGGCTGCGCGGACCGGCGCACCGGCGGGAGCGGGAGCGGGTGGTGACCAGCCGGGTGGAGGCGGTGCACGTACCGGTGTGAGGGCGGCGGCAGCGCGCCCCGGCCGTTACGGCGTGACCGCGAAATGCTCCAGCACCGCTTCCGCCAGCGGCCGGTCGCCGTCGATCTTCACCTGCCCGGCGACGGCGGCGGGCCGCACCCGGCCGCAGGCCAGCCGGAAGAACGTCTCCCAGTCCATCGAGAGCGTCACGGCCGGGCCGAGCGAGACGCTCTCGTCGATCGAGCCGGTGCCCTGCGCGTCCACCCGGACCGTCCGCATGAACTCCAGCGCGCCGCCCACGTCGAAGACCACGGTCGCATCGGCGGGCGCGCCCGCGTCCTTGGCGACCACCTTCGGCAGCGCGAGCAGCAGCAGGTCCCGGGTGAGCTGCGCGCCGGGGGAGTCGAGGTTGCCGGGCAGGTTCAGCGCGTGGCGCAGGTCCTGTTCGTGGACCCAGACGTCGAACGCCCGCTGCCGCAGGGCGTACGCCAGCGTGCGGTCCTCACCGAGCGGGGTACGCAGCACCGTCTCGGGGTCGCGGGTCTCGTTGCGCAGCGACCGCGCGCGGCGGATGACCATGTACTCCAGTTCGGCGGTCATCTCCGGGCCGGTGTGGTGCCGCCGGACGTCCACCTGGAGTTCCATCCGGCGGGCGAATTCCGTGCGTACGTGGTAGAGGTCGCGCGGCAGGGAATGGATGGGCCGGGGGTCCCCGAGCATCTCGCTCTCCAGGCCGATGATGTGCGAGACGACGTCGCGCACGGACCACCCCGGGAGGTCCGTCGCCCGGTTCCACTCGCTTTCCACAAGTGGCTTGACCAGCTCGGATATCGCCTCGATGGAGTGCGACCAGGCATCGATGGAGGGCTGCAGGCTGGGATGGACGGTCACGGGACCCCTCGGACGGTTCGTACGCGGGCTGCGGTCTGTTCAGTTAAGTTACGCTGCGCACGGGCACCCCGGCAGCGCTTTCGGGTGACCATCGTAGGCTGATTTTTGACGGCGGACCGGTTCGAATGCTTAGGCGGTGGTACTGTGCGCGCTTCATTGATCCAGATGCACGTGGACCCGGCGGAACCCGTCAACTCACGCCATGAACGGGCCGGTTCACTGATCCGCGAGCGAGCGGCCGGCGACTTGGTCGTCCTCCCCGAACTGTGGCCGGTCGGCGCCTTCGCGTTCGAGACGTTCGCCGACGCGGCGGAACCCTTCGAAGGCCCCACCCACCAGGCGATGTCGCAGGCCGCGCGCGACGCCGGCGTCTGGCTGCACGCGGGCTCCTTCGTCGAACGGGCCCCCGACGGCACCCTCTACAACACCTCCCTCGTCTTCTCCCCGGACGGGCAGCTCGCCGCCTCCTACCGCAAGATCCACCGCTTCGGCTTCGACAAGGGCGAGGCGGTCCTGATGGGCGCCGGCGACACCCCCGTCACCGTGCCGCTCCCCGACACCACCCTGGGCCTCGCCACCTGCTACGACCTGCGCTTCCCCGAACTCTTCCGGCAGTTGACGGACGCCGGCGCGCAGACCCTCGTCATCCCCGCGGGCTGGCCCGCCCGCCGCCGCGCGCACTGGTCGCTGCTGGCCCGCGCCCGCGCGGTCGAGAACCAGAGCTACGTACTGGCCTGCGGCACCGCGGGCACCAACGGCGGCGTCGAACAGGCGGGCCACAGCGTCGTCGTCGACCCGTGGGGCGAGGTCCTCGCGGAGGCCGGACCGTACGAGGAAGTGCTGACGGTGGACCTGGACCCGGCCAAGGTCGCCAAGACCCGCGCCGACTTCCCGGTCCTGCGCGACCGCGTACTGGGGCGTTCTTGACGGCTCTTGGACGGTGTCGCGGAGCCAGATGAAGATCGCGGTGACGGTGAGAGTGCCGTTGAAGGTGTAGTCACGCCGCCAGTGTGCGTCGGCCGATTCATGTCGCCGCACCATGCCGACGTCTGCCCAGCTCAAGGCTTGGCCACCCCGCCCGACACAAGTCATCAGAAACGCCCTGGGCGCAGGCGGGCGCGTGCGGTACAACCAGGCTATGGAGGAAAGGCGCCTGCCGGGCGGCCGGACCGTGGGGGCGGTGCGAATCGGTGGGACGGTCCACCGCCCCGCACAGCCCTGGACCCCTGCCGTGCACGCAGTGCTGCATCATCTGGAGGAGGCGGGGTTCGACGGCGCGCCCCGGGTGGTGGGGATGGACGGGCAAGGGCGTGAGGTCTTGACTCTCTTGGAGGGTGAGACCGCTGGCGAGGACCTTCCGTGGCCCGCATGGGTGTACTCGGACACCGCGTTGGTGAGCGTCGGCCGCTGGGCCCGTCGGCTGCACGATACGACGGAGACGTTTGTGCCGCCGCCGGGCGTGCACTGGCTGGCCGGACAGACGTGGCGGCCGGGCCTGGTCATCGGGCACCATGACGCCGCCCCGTGGAACGCGGTATGGCGCGAGGGCGAGGTGGCCGGGTTCTTCGACTGGGACACCGCGGGCCCTTCGTCGCGCGAGTTCGATCTGGCGTACATGGCGTTGACCTGGGTACCGTTGCACGCCCGTCGACTGGCCGAGCGGACGGGTTACACCGCGTTCGACGACCGGTCCCGGCGCCTGCACCTGCTGCTCGACGCTTATGGCTACGACGGCGACCGTTCCGCCTTCGGGACGGTGGTTGCCGCCCGGGCCCGGACCAACGCCCATGTCATCGGCCGCATGGCCGCCGCCGGCGACTCGGTCTACGTCGCGCTGGGACCGATCGCCGACGACCTACGCCAAGCTGCCCACGAAGTCGAGGCGCTGCCTGTCTGCTTCTGGAACCCCGCCCGCGGCTAGGCCGTGTCCGATGGCGCTCGGCCGGGCGTTGGACTGATCGTCGACGCAGCGTGAGCCACCTCGTGATGCGCCGGCGGCCCTTCCGGGCACGCCAGTGACAGCCATCGGACGGTTCCGAGGTCCATCAGAACCGCCCTAGGCCTCGACACCCCGTAAAACCCGGCCTGCTCCGCCCCCTCATTCCTCCCTCTCCCGCTCCGCCAGCCGAATCACACACGCCGCCACGGCGATCAGCAGCGCCGCGTCGGCGTCCTCCCGCACCACGTGCACCGCATAGGTGTCCCGTACGGACAGCCGGCGGCGCGAGATGTCCGCCAGCAGTTCGCCGTCGTACTCGACGGCGAACTCGCGGTCCAGGATCTTGCCGCTGACGTCCAGCTCGGTGCCGTCCACCAGCTCCACCCGGTAGTGGTTGCGCAGCAGCGACAGCCGCTTGCGCCGGACGGTGGCCAGCGGCCGGTCGTCCCGCTCGATCGTCATGGTGTCCCGCAGGGCGAGCCACTTCTTGCGGATGGTCACCAGCACCCGCCGCTCGGTGTCCTTCAGCTCGAAGGTCTCCCGCAGCCGCAGCGCCTTGCCGTCGACGAGATAGGCATGCCGTCCGTGCTCGTCGTCGATCCAGTAGTCGTCACCGATGCCGAAGATCCGGTCGTGCACGAGATACCTCATGCCGCCCATGTTCCCGGCCACCCTGCCCCCACGCGCCCGTACACCCCGGGACACGCCGCCACCCGGCCCGCCCGCGCACCCAGGTGACCTTCCCCGCCCCCGCGCGGGTCCTTCACCCCCACAGGCCACCGCACCCGGACCATGACCCCATGGCAGACGCGGCGACGACACGGCGGTTCACCCCGGTCCCGGGCTGCACCCGCTGCACCCACCTGAACACAGCACGCCGCCACGCGGCAGCCACCCGCGACCACAGCGCCGAGACGGACGCCCGGGTCCTGATCAGACAGCACATGCGCGGGGCGCACGGGACGGAGCTGGAGGAGGGGTGGGTGTGAGGCGCGGGGGATCAGCCCAGATGAGCGGGCAGCTCGCCGTGCTGCCGTTCACACCTGTCGTACTGCAAGTGCAGACGACGGAGGTCTTGCAGAGCAGCAACGGGAAATGGGTGCTGAACCCACTTCTCCCGGTAGCCGTCCTCCCCATGGAGCCGGACCACCGATTGAGCAGCCTCCAAGACGACGTGTCCGAGGAGACTGAGGGGCTGAGTGGAAGTCCACGCGAGTGTGCCTGCCTGGTCCGGCGCGTCGAAGCTCGCGGACATGTCGGGAAACCGGTAGATCGCGACGTTCACGTCTGAGCTTGTGCGGCGCAGCACCCACCGCACTTCGTCCGGCTCAAGATCGAAGGAGAAACGCTGGACGGAGGTGCGACCGTAGAGCCCTGCGACACCGTGGAGCACGTCCGCAAGGGCGTCCGTGCAGTAGCTCACGAAGTCTTTCCGCTCCGAGACACCGTCCGCGATGCGGCAGGTCGCCCAACCACTACCACTGAGTTCCCAGCTGAATTCAAGCTGACTCATCCCGCCCCCTGCCAGTGATCTTCTCCCGAAGACGACGGTACAGCGGCGCTGCCTTGGCGGAGATCACGGCAACCGCGTGGTGCCTGAATCCGGGCCGCCGATGGACCTCTGAGCCGAGGGGGAAGGGCCTGACTGAGCAGGCGTTTCGTACGGGCGTGACCCCGCGTTCACGGACGGGTGGCACCCTTGAACCATGAACGACGCCGCCCCCGCTTCGAACGCCCCGCGCCGTGCCCGTGTCCGCGCCCCCGAGCTGATCGGCAAGGGCGGCTGGCTGAACACCGGCGGTAAGGACTACACCCTCGCTGACCTGCGGGGACGCATCGTCATTCTCGATTTTTGGACCTTCTGCTGCGTGAACTGCCTGCACGTCCTCGACGAGCTGCGGGAGCTGGAGGAGCGGCACCGGGACACCGTGGTGATCATCGGGGTGCACTCGCCGAAGTTCGTGCACGAGGCCGAGCACCAGGCCGTCGTGGACGCCGTCGAGCGGTACGAGGTCGAGCACCCCGTGCTGGACGACCCCGAGCTGGCCACCTGGAAGCAGTACGCGGTGCGGGCCTGGCCGACGCTCGTCGTCATCGACCCCGAGGGGTACGTCGTCGCCCAGCACGCCGGCGAGGGGCACGCGCACGCCATCGAGACGCTGGTGGCGGAGCTGGAGGCCGAGCACGAGGCGAAGGGCACGCTGCGGCGCGGTGACGGCCCGTACGTACCGCCGGAGCCGGTCGCCACCGACCTGCGCTTCCCCGGCAAGGCACTGCGCCTGCCCGGCGGCACGTTCCTGGTCTCCGACACCACCCGGCACCAGCTCGTGGAGCTGGCCGCGGACGGCGAGACCGTACTGCGCCGCATCGGCAGCGGCGAGCGCGGCTTCGGCCCGGACTCCTTCAGCGAGCCGCAGGGCCTGGCGCTGCTCCCGGACGGCAAGGTCGCCGTCGCCGACACCGTCAACCACGCCATCCGTACGTTCGACCCGGAGACCGGCGAGGTCGCGACCGTGGCCGGCACCGGCAAGCAGTGGTGGCAGGGCTCGGCGACCTCCGGGCCCGCCCGCGAGGTGGACCTGTCCTCGCCGTGGGACGTGGCCTGGTGGCAGGACCGGATGTGGATCGCGATGGCCGGCGTGCACCAGCTGTGGACGTACGACCCGGCCACGGGGACCGTCGAAGCGGTCGCCGGTACGACGAACGAGGGCCTGGTGGACGGCCCGGCGGCCGAGGCGTGGTTCGCGCAGCCGTCCGGGCTGGCGGCGGGCGGCGACCGGCTGTGGGTCGCCGACTCCGAGACCAGCGCGGTCCGCTGGCTCGACACGGACCTGGTCGTGCACACGGCGGTCGGCACCGGTCTGTTCGACTTCGGGCACCGGGACGGCGACGCGGCCCAGGCGCTGCTCCAGCACCCGCTCGGCGTCACCGCGCTGCCCGACGGCTCGGTGGCCGTCTCCGACACGTACAACCACGCGCTGCGCCGCTACGACCCGGCGACCGGCGAGGTCACCACGCTCGCCACCGACCTGCGCGAGCCGTCGGACGCGGTGCTGGTGGGCGGCGAGGGCTCCGGCGACCCGGAGATCGTGGTGGTCGAGTCGGCGCGGCACCGCCTGACCCGTCTGCGGCTGCCCGAGGAGGCCGTACGGGTCGAGTCCGTCGCGCACCGCACCCAGCGCGCGGCGACCGAGGTCGGCCCCGGCAAGCTCAGCCTCGACGTCATCTTCCAGGCCCCGGCCGGCCAGAAGCTGGACCTTCGCTACGGCCCGTCCACCCGCCTCCTGGTCAGCTCGACCCCGCCCGAACTGCTGGCCTCCGGCGACGGCGCGGACACCGACCTCAGCCGGGACCTGGTCCTCGCGGACGGCGTGACGGAAGGCGTGCTGCACGTTTCCGCGATGGCGGCGTCCTGCGACGACGACCCGGCGATCGAGTACCCGGCCTGCCATGTGCACCAGCAGGACTGGGGCGTCCCGGTACGGGTGGTCGAGGGCGGCACGGGCCGGCTGGCGCTCGTGCTGGCGGGGATGGACGAGGCGAGCGCGGAGTGACGCGGAGCGGTCCGGGCCGCGTGCCCGGACCGCCACCCTCACCCCTTCGGCTTCGTGTAGCTCTCCGCCCGGTTCAGCGTGCTCTGCCAGTACGTGACCTGAGAGGCGCCCACCGCCACCGGCGCCGTCGGGAAGGAGACCCGCTGCGGCGGCCCCTTCGGGGCACCGTTCAGATCGCTGCCGCTGAACTCGATCGTCGCGTACGTCTTCTTGCCGCTGCCCTTCTGGGCGGCGGTGGCGGTCGGGATGCTCGCCCAGACCGCGCCCTTGGGCCGGACGGTCTCCACGTCCCCACCCATGGTGTTGCTGCCCTTGAGCAGCGGCAACGGGTCCTTGGCACCGCCGAAGCGGATCAGCGGGTGATTGTAGACCAGGCAGGAGCGGGTGCTGCTGGTGTTCACGGCCTTGATCACGACGTGATCGTTCGGCGTATGCGAATACACCTCGAAGCGGAACATTCCCGGACCGCACGCCCGCGCACTCCGCGACCCGGCCGCGGCCCCGGCACCCGCCGCCGCGCCGCCACCGATGATCTTTTTCTTCTTGCTCTTCGACGAGGACTTCGAGGACTTGGAAGACGACTTCTTCGCGCTCTTCTTGCTCTTCGAATTCCCGGAACAGCCGGTCAGAGCAAGCGATCCGGCCATCGCGACAGCGAGCGCCGCATAAGCGGCGGAGCGGCGGGAGCGGCGTGCGGTCATGGTTCCCCCAGTGGTGTCACTGCGATCAGTGGTACGGGTGCGGCGGCGGTGCGTGTGACGGTGTCATGGCACGGACACCATAGCGAGTGGAGCGCGGGACGCCAGCGCCGTCACCTTCGGCACCAAATCCCCACACGTCGCCGGTACGTGTCCTCAGTGACGCGTGTCGCCGACCAAGTTGGCTTTTATGCGGACGAGAAGGTCGCGGAATGCATGGCGTCCGGACGTGATGGTGCGAGTGGCGTCATCGCTTTCGCGGAGTGCCACGTCTGTGTCCACGGCGGTGATCTCTATGCAGGCGTTGCCGGAAGATTCGGAGAACGAAGACTTGATCCACCGGGACTCGGCCAAGGCGATACCTCTCAAATCTGCTTGATGATGTCGAGGATGAGGTCCCGCGACTTATCCGGATTCAACGCCACCTGTTCGACCACGTCCAGACGGCGCCGGAAGTTGCCGAGGTGAGTCGGTGAGTCGAAAAACACGGCACCTACCGGGGAATCCATCTCCACGGTGTCCAGGTGGGGGTTGGCGGCGGTCGCGTACATCAACGTGTCTCCGGCCATGGGAAATCCCCCGGCCGCGAAGGGGATGACGAGGAGTTTCACATTGGCGCGCTCGCTCTCGTGCAGCAGGCAGTCCAGTTGCGCCCTGGCGGTCTCGCGGCCCCCTACCTCCAGGCGAAGCGCCGCCTCATGTACCAGGCCCACATACGGGATGCCCGGCTCTCGTGTCACCTTCTCGCGCCGCGCCAGCCTGTGCGCCACCCGCAACTCAAGCTCCAGCCGAGGCAGCGCCGGGATGAAGAGATCGAACAGCGCCCGGGCGTGGTCCTCGGTCTGGAACAGCCCGGGAATGTGCACCGTTTGCAGCGTCCGCAAGCTCGTCGCGTGGTGCTCCAGCTCCGCGACGTCCAGGAAGTCCGGCGGGATCTTTCCCCGGTACTCGTCCCACCATCCCTTCGACCGGCCACCGGTCATCGTGGCGAGGGCGTCGACCAGATCGGGGTCGTCACATTCGTAGATGCTGGCCAGGCGGCGCAGACGCTCCTCGCTGATGCCGAACCGGCCCGCTTCGATGTTGGAGATCATCGTCCGGTCCGCGCCCAGCCGTTCACCGGCCACCGGGGCGGTCATGCCGACGGCTTCGCGCAGACGCCGGAGTTCGGTGCCGAAGCGGCGCTGGCGGACGGTGGGTACTTGGCGTGGGGCCATGGGCAACTCCTTGCTCGGGTGCCACAGCGTCGCGGTCTCGGAGGTCGGCTGTCCGTCGAATATGTAGGAGACACTCGTTGGAGTGACGGAAGTAGCACCCGTTCAAAACGCAGGGCTACGGTGTGAGCCACGTCACCCGGCTGCCCCGGTGGCGACCCGTACGGCACGTACGTCCCGTACCCCTTCGCGCCCCGCATGGAGGTGCCCCGTGAACTTCGAATCCTGGCCCCCGTCCCCCGAACCCCTCGCTTTCACCGACCCGTGGGAGTACGAACTCGCCTTCCCCGGCGACCCGCGCGGCCCCGGCATCGCCCGGCTGACCTTGCGCGCGGTGCTGGCCGCCCACGGTGTGCCTGAACTCATCGAGCGGGCCGAGCTGCTGACCTCGGAACTGGCCACCAACTCCGTACGGCACGCCAAGGGTTCCGCGAGTGTCCGTCTGCGCTGGGCGCATCCCGTCCTGCGGGTCAGCGTCTCGGACACAGCTCCGCTCCTGCCTGCCACGCCACGGTCTCCCTCGCCCGAAGCAGGCAGCGGACGCGGTCTGTTCATCCTCGACCGCGTGGCGGACCGGTGGGGCGGTTGCGCGCTCGGGGACTCGCTGCTCGGACCGGGTGGCAAAAGCATCTGGTTCGAACTGGCGGTACATACCGGCCCGCCGCCGGCAACGACGCCCGCGCTGGCGGCTTGAGTCGTAACGAAAGGACCAGCAGCCGTGCACGGACAGCAGGAAGACATGAGCCGTCCACCCGAACCCGCCCCGGGCTGCGAGACGTGCGCGGCACTCGCCGCGCAGCGCGCCGAGGCGCGGGCGAGGTTCGACGCCAGCGCACAGACCGACGCCGATGTCCTGATGCGTCAGCATCAGCGATCGGAGCATGCCTGATGCCCCGGCGGACGTTCCGGTACGTGCCTTTCACGATCACGCAGGACACGACGGCGGAGCCGGAGTACGCGGCTCGGTGCGTGTCCGGTGACGAAAGCGAGTGTGGTGCGGCGTCCGGTACGCACCACACCCCGCGCCCGGTCGAGGAGTGGCAGCGCAAGCACACGCAGGAGACCGGGCATCGGCGCTATCGCCGGAACTTCGGAGACTACGCGGTGCTACAGCCTCGGTCGGACATCGCGGGGCTCGTGCCGCCGGCCGGCGGCACGACGTGAGTGCCCACCGAGGCGATTCCCGCCGTACACCACCGCATGAAGCGACCAAGGAGGAAACATGGACCCGGAGTTCGTAGGCACGGAGACCGCCGTACCGGCCCCGTGGGGAATGCGCCGTCTGGCACCACTGCGCAACGGTGTCTCCTCGCCGTGGCGGTACGAGGGGATCGACTCCGTTACGCAGACCGGCCGATGGAGCGGGGCGGACGGGACGATCACGCCGGCTGAACTCGGCAAGCACGGTACGAGCGTGAACACCTATCCGCCCACCCAGGTCGGCAAGGACGGCAAGATGGACTCCGACACCGGCCACGATGCCACGCAGGACTAGGCGGCAGCGCGATGGACGAACGCCCGGTGCTGATCTGTACGGAGTATGAGGACGCGACCGCCGACCTCGTCATCGCGGGGCTCAACCGGCGGCGGGTGCCCGTCCTCCGGTTCGACCCGGGGCGCGATTTCCCGGCGTCCGTCTCGCTCGCCGCGCGCATCGGGGCGGGCGACGCCTTCCGTACGCGCCCCGGCGGAGGGTGGGACGGTTACCTGAGAGCCGGGGAGCGTACGGCCGACCTTGCCTCAGTACGGGCCTTGTATCACCGACGGCCGAGCCCCTACCCGACGGGTAGCGGTGAGCAGGCGGCCCGGTTTGCCGCTCAGGAGAATCGCCGTGGCCTGGGTGGTGTACTGGGAGCGCTGCCGGCGTGCCTGTACCTGAGCCATCCGCAGGCCATTGCCCGGGCCGAGTACAAGCCCGCGCAGTTGGCCGTCGCCATGCACGTAGGGCTTGCGGTGCCAGCCACTCTCATCACCAACGACCCACAAGAGGCAGCACGGTTCTGTGCCGAACGCCCGGCGATCTACAAGCCGCTGCACGCCGGTCCGTACGAGGTCGGTGGCGAGCCTGCCGGGATCTGGGCTGCGCCGGTCGAAGCGGAGGAGATCGACGGAGCGGTGAGCCGTAGCGCGCACCTCTTTCAAGCGCGGGTGCCGAAGGAAGCGGATCTGCGGGTGGTCGTCGTCGGTGAGCAGGCGTTCAGCGCGCGGATCACCGCCCCGCCCGGGGTGGTGGACTGGCGGTCCGAGTACCAGAACCTCACTTACGAGCCGGTCGCCTGCCCGAAGGACACCGGCGGTGCGCTGGTGCGATTCCTTGCTGCCTTCGGGCTGAAGTTCGGGGCCTTCGATTTCGCCGTGACTGCGGACGGCACATGGTGGTTCCTGGAGTGCAACCCCAACGGCCAATGGGCGTGGCTCGAAGACGCGGCCCGGCTGCCGATCACGAGAGCTGTCGCAGACCTGTTGGAGAACGGAGCAACCCCGCATGACTGATCCCCGGGATTCTGAACGCCTACGGGCCGACCTGGTCCAGCACCTGCGCAAGTCCGGCGCTCTGCGCAGCCCCGTATGGGAGGCCGCCGTCATGGCGGTGCCTCGCGAGGCGTTTCTCTCTCGTGGGTGGTTCGAGTACGAGGAGGGTGGCTGGTATCGGCCGGTGGCGAAGGATGCCCCGGGCGGTCTCGCGCGGGTCTATGAAGACGACACCCTTGTGACGCAGGTTGCCGGGGGTGTCTTCCCCGATCAGGTCGAGGGACGCATCGCCGCGGCTCCGTCGTCGTCATCCACTCTGCCGAGCCTGGTGGTGCGGATGCTCGAAGAGCTGCGGGCGGCCGAAGGCATGCGGGTCCTGGAAATCGGTACGGGAACGGGCTACTCGACCGCGCTGCTCTGCCATGCCGTCGGTGAGGACAACGTGACCACGGTCGAGGTCGATGCCGAGGTGTCCGCCCGGTCCGGAATGGCTCTTGCAAGCGCTGGTCATTGGCCTGTCCGCGTGGTTGGTGACGGTCTCGCGGGCCATGAGGAGGGCGGTCCGTACGATCGCGTGATCGCTACGTGCGGTGTGCACACCGTGCCGTCCGACTGGCTCGCTCAGACCCGGCCCGGGGGTGAGGTGCTGGTCACGGTCGGCGGGTGGCTGCACGCGTCCGAACTCGTGCGGCTGACGGTCTCCCGCGATGGCGCGGCCAGTGGCCCGGTACTCGGCGGCCAGGTCTCGTTCATGCTGGCCCGCCCGCACCTACCGCCTCCGTTGGGCCTTCTGCCGGATCTCAGTGAGGGGAGGCGGTGCCCGTCGAGCTGGGTGCGGATGCGCTCGATGACTGGACGGCTCGGTTCGTCGCACAGTTCGCGGCACCGCGGGCGCAGCGGATCATGCTGGAGCGGGACGGCCGGGCGGAATGTGTCGTCATGGATGTGGGTGCCGGGGCGTGGGCGGTCGTCTTCCACGACGGCTCGCGGTGGATGGTGCGGCAGGGCGGGCCCGGGCGGCTGTGGGACGAGATCACTGAGCGGGTGAGGGAGTGGCAGGCGGATGGGTGTCCGTCGGCCGAGCGTATGCGGCTGCACGTCGGCCCTGGCGGGCAACGTCTCACGTGGCGGTGACGGGCCCCAACCGGTAAACCGACACATGCGACCCCGACTCGGCCGTGAACTCGCCGCCCTTCCAGTCCGCATGCCGGGATTCCAGCTCGAAGCCGGCGAGTTGACCCATGAGGTCGAGTTCGGCGGGCCAGATGTAGCGGTGGGGGCTGCGGGCCAGGCGGGCCTGGCCGTCTTCGGTGTAGTGGAAGTGGTGGGAGGTGAGGTGCTGGTGGAGGGGGTCGTAGGTGTCCACGCCCAGGTAGCCGGGGCCCGAGGTGAAGACCACGGCGTGCTGGCCGGGTGGGAGTTTTCGCAGGTCCGGTACGTGCAGTTCGATGACGAAGCGGCCGCCCGGGATGAGGTGGCGGGCGGCGTTGCGGAAGCACTCGACCTGTTCGGGCTGGGTGAGGAGGTTGGAGATGGTGTTGAAGACGAGGTAGACGAGGTGGAAGGGGCCGGGGGCGGAGGCGGTTGCCATGTCGCCGACGACGACCGGGATGGTTGCTTCGTCCGTCTTCGAGCGGAGTTGGGCGATCATCGGCTGGGACAGTTCGATACCGGTGACCGGTACGCCGTGCCGTGCCAGCGGGACCGCGATGCGGCCGGTGCCGATGGCGAACTCCAGGGCCCGGCCGCCGTCCGCGAGCTCCGCGAGGCGGTGTACGGCGGGCTCCACCACGTCCGGTGCAAACATGCCGGTGCCGGGCGTGTCATAACGCTGGGTGGTGTCCTCGCCCCACAACTCGTCCTGTCGCATGGCGTACACGATCCTCGCAACGTCCCTTGGTGTCGAAGGGATTTGTGGCGCCTGCGGGGGAGGGGCGAGCAGATCAGTCCTCGTAGTGCATGCGGTGGGTCTCCTCGACCACCGGGGCCGCCGGGCTCGGCGGCTGCATGCGGCGGCGCTTGAAGATGCTGACGTACGCCGCGATGCCGATGATGCCGACCGCCATCAGGATCAGGCCGACGAGGTGGAGGTTGACTCCGGCCATCTGCCAGTCCACCGCGAAGGTCAGGATGCCTCCCAGCGCGAGCAGACCGATGCACCATCCGATGCCCATGGTTGTTGCCTCCGTACGCAATTGGATGTTCCGGGCCGGTCGTTGACCGGGTACCCGGGGCCGGTGGGGGCAATCGCGTGACTCGGGGGTGGGGCGGTATGGCCGGACTGTGCCGTTCCGGCGGGCGGAACGTTACGGCCGGACCGCGCGGTTCACGTCGTACTGCCAGTAGGTGACCTGCGCGGCGTCGTCGAACCGGACACCACCGGGCAGCCGGACGTGCGCGCGGGCCCCCGCCCCGGGTATGCCGTGGCCGTGCTGGTCCGTGAAGCCGACCGAGAGGGTGTGCCGCTCGGGGGCGGAACTGGCGGCGGACGGCGTGAGGGCGGCGTACGCGGTGCCGCCGGGGGCGAGGGTGAGGGGCGAGCGGGGCGCGCTGCGGGCGTTCGGGGCGGTGGTGGGGGAAGCGTCGCCGTCCCGCAGGCGCGGGAAGCCGTACAGGTCGCAGGCGGCGGCGGAGGTGTTGGTGACCTGGAGGAGGATGCGGCCGGGCGGCTGGGGGACGGGTTTGGCCGCGACCACCACCTTCGAGGCGTCGCAGGCCGGGCGGCCGCTGTTGCCGACGGCCTGGTCGGTGCGGGAACTGCTGGGCATGCCCGGACCCAGCGGCTCGTCCGAGCCGCCGGAGTCCTTCCCGAAGGGGTGGAACGGCTTGGCGTCGCTGGTCTTGAGCGCCTCCTGCCCGCCGCAGGCGGTGAGCAGACCGAGGGCGGCCACGGCCGTGAGTCCGGCGGCGACGGTCCGCAGCGTGCGGGTACGAGCACGCCTGCCGTCGGCACGGCGGCGGGCGCTGTGGGCGGTGGCGGCCTCCGTAACGGTGTGGCGCGGCATGGGGTCTCCCGGGGTCGCTACGTTCGCTGCATGCTGTACTGCCACCCTGACGTGCTCCCCTGGCGCCTGGCTAACGCTTGCCTAACGGAACCGGCGCGGATCGGCCGCGGACCGGCGCGGTGCTCCCGGGCGCCGCTTCAGCACGGTCCGCCGACGACGGTGCGGAGCGCTCCGCCCGCGTTCTCGTCGTCGGTGCCGAGTACGCCGTGGCGGGAGTGCGGCAGGCAGGCCAGCGCCTCTATCTTGTGGCCGGCGTAGCGGCCGAGGGGCTTCGGGGACTGCCGTATGGTCAGCCGTATCGTGCCCCGGCCGTCCACGGACACCGTACCCGCGTCGTAGAGGGCGGAGTCGAACGGGCCGTCGTCGCCGTTGTCCGAGGCCGCGGAGACCTTGAGCGCGCCGGACGCGCCGATCTTCAGGTCGCTGACGTGCCGTACGTGCTCGGCGGGGTACGGCGCACGGAAGGTGGCCGTGACCGGGGCGGCGAAGGCGCGCCGGGTGAGGTCGAGGTGGGCGGCGTGCAGGGTGCCGGGGCGGCTGTCCTCGCCGCGGTCCGCCCACACGGAGACGAGCCGGTGCCCCTGGGAGGTGAGCGCGAAGCCCTCGTAGTTGTCGTCCTCCGAGGCGCCGGGGACGGTGAAGGTGCCGAGGACGCGCGCGGTTCCCGCCGCCGCGTCCAGGCGCAGGTGGTAGCCGGTGCCGGCGCTGGCCAGGGCGACGTACTCGCCGGGCCGGCCGGGGACCGCGTCGAGCGCTTCCAGGTCGGCGGGTGCCCGGCTGCCCCGCCAGGTCAGCGGGCGGACCTGGGGGCGGTCGCCGGGGCGCAGGCGTATGAGGGCCAGCCGGTTCTCGCCGGGCTTCTTGTTGTCGCGGGCGACGAGGAGGTCGGTCCGGTCGGTCCGGCCCGCCCGGGAGCCCGGTACGACGGCGAGGCCGCTTATCCCTGACGTGATGCCGTCGCCCACCTGCTGCCAGGCCGGGGCAGCCGGCCGGGCCGTGGCGGACTGGGCGGCGAAGAGGGACGCCGTGCAGGCGAGAGCGGTGGCAGCGGCCGTGTACCGGCTTTTGATCATGTGCATCCGGTGACGGTAGGGGGTACCGGCCGGGAAGGGAACAGTGCGAACGGGAGGTAGGGGCAGGCGCGTTGCGGAAAGGTGGGGGTTCGGCGAGAGGTGTCTGTTACGTCCCTCGGGGCCGGGACGGAGCGTACGCCGGGTCAGCCCCTGGCACGTGCTGCGACAACCCGTCCTGGGCGCCTGCTGCTACGAACCGCCCCGCCCCTTGTGCCCGCCCTCCGGACCGTCCCCCGTTGTCCGGCGTCTCCGCCGGCGGCCCGTCGGTCGTGCGTCCGCCCTCGGTCGTGCGTCCGGCCTCGGTCGTGCGTCCGGCCTCGCGCCGGCTGCCGCTCTCAGCTGCCGCTCTCAGTTGCCGCCGGTTCCTCCGCCCGACGCTCCCTCCGGCCCCCCGGAAGACCCCCGGAAGACCCCCGGCCGGCCCTTCGTCGCGCGCGAACAGCTGGGTCAGCGTGCTGATCGTGTAGACGTCGGTGGCCTCCTCGTCGACCAGGTGCATCTCGGTGAGCCGGTCCAGGCCCTCCTGGATGAGTTCCGGGTCGGTACCGGCCAACGCCGCCGCGACGGACGCGTTCAGATGGCCGTCGGCGTTCGCGGCGAGCGCGCTGAGCAGGCGCGCGTCGTCCGCCGAGAGGCGGGCGACGGACATCCGCAGGGCCGCCGCGACCCCGGTGTCCTCGGCGGACAGCAGGGCCAGGCGCCGCCGTTCGTCGCGCAGGGCGGCGGCCAGGCGGGCCAGCCGCCAGCGCGGCCGGGCCGTCAGCTGCGCGGCCGCCGCGCGCAGGGCCAGCGGGAGCCCGTCGCACAGGGCGACCAGTTCCTGCGCGGCGTCCGGGTCGTCGGCGACCCGCTCCGCGCCGAGCATCGCCCCGAGCAGGGCGGTGCCTTCCGCCGCGCCGAGCGCCTGGACGGGCACCGGCCGGGCCACGTCGGTGGCGACCAGGCCGTCCAGGCGGCTGCGGCTGGTGACGACCGTCGCGCAGTGCGCGCCGCCGGGCAGCAGCGGGCGTACCTGGGCGGAGCTCTGCGCGTTGTCGAGGACGACCAGCAGCCGGCGTTCGGCGACCAGCGACCTGAACAGCGCGGAGGCCGACTGCGCGGATGTCGGTACGCGGTCCGGGGGCGTGCCGAGCGCGAGCAGGAAGTCGCGCAGGATCTCGACGGGTTCGGCCGCCGCGCCCTCGTTGAAGCCGCGCAGGTCCGCGAAGAGCTGGCCGTCGGGGAAGGCCCCGGCGTACGCGTGGGACCACTGGACCGCGCAGGCGGTCTTACCGACACCGGCCGGCCCGGTGACGACGGCGAGCGGGCTCTCACCGGGTACGGCGGACTGCACCACCGTGGTGAGCGCGGCGAGTTGCTGCTCCCGTCCCAGGAAGCGGGCGGGTGGCCGGGGGAGCAGGCGGGGTACGGCGGGCGGGCCGGTGGTACGGCCGGGTGCGCCGCCCGTGGGGCCGCGGCCGCCCTGGGCGGGTACGCGGGGGTCCGCGGCGGTGGTGCGGCGCGGGTCGGAGGCGCCCGCCTCCTGCTCCGCGCCCTGCGCTGCTCGTCCCGCGCCGCCTGCCGGGCCGGTCGCACCGCCGCCTCGGCCGGTGCCGGAATCCGCGCCGCCTCGTGTGTCGCCCCCGGCTCCCGCTTCCTCCGCGCGGAGGATCTCCTCGTAGGCGCCCTTGAGCCGCGCCCCGGGGCCGACGCCCAGTTCCTCGTCGAGCAGCCGCCGGGTCCGGTGGAACCACTCCATCGCGTCCGACTGTCGCCCCGTACGGAACAGCGCGCGCATCAGCTCGGCGACCATCCCCTCCCGCAGCGGGTTGTTGACCGCGGCCGTGTAGAGGATCGCCGCGGCCTGTTCGTGCTCGCCGAGCGTGCCGTGCGCCCTGGCCAGCGCCTCGGTCGCGGCCAGCCGCTGCTCCTCCAGCGCGTGCGCGGCGGCGGCGAACGGCGGGCTGGTGACCGTGCCGGTGAGGGCCGGGCCGCGCCACAGTCCGAGCGCCTCGCGCAGCAGCGGCACCGCGTCGGCGGGCGCCGCCTCGGGGCGGGCCAGCGCGACCAGTTCGGCGAAGCGGTGGGCGTCGATCAGCTCCTCGGGCAGGCGCAGCAGGTACGCCGAGCCGTGGGTGGCCAGTTCGATGCCGTACGCCTCGGCGCCGCCGCGGGCCAGCGTGGCGCGCAGCCGTGAGACATGGCCCTGGACGACCGTACGGGCGTGTTCGGGTGGTTCCTCCTCCCACAGGGAGTCGATCAACTGCTCCAGGGGAACAGTCGTATTGGGCTGCAACAGCAGCAGCGCGAGCACGCTGCTCCGTTTGGCGGGCCCGAGCGCCAGCTCACCGGCACCGGTGGTGACGGATATCGGGCCCAGCAGGGAGAAGTCCAACTCAGCCCTCCAGGAAGGCCGTCAGGGCGCTCGCCAGCAGGTGCGGGTCCTCGCTGCCGCACAGCTCGCGCGCCGAGTGCATCGACAGGATGGCAACGCCGATGTCGACCGTGGCGATTCCGTGCCGGGCCGCGGTGATCGGCCCGATGGTGGTGCCGCAGGGCATGGCGTTGTTCGAGACGAAGGACTGCCACGGCACGCCGGCCCGCTCGCAGGCGTCCGCGAAGACCGCGCGGCCGCTGCCGTCGGTGGCGTACCGCTGGTTGACGTTGACCTTCAGGATCGGCCCGCCGTTGGGCAGCGGGTGGTGTCCGGGGTCGTGCCGCTCGGTGTAGTTGGGGTGCAGGGCGTGGCCGGTGTCGGAGGACAGGCAGACCGTGCCGGCGAAGGCGCGGGCGCGGTCCTCGTACGCGCCGCCGCGGGCGAAGACCGAACGTTCCAGCACCGTACCGAGCAGCGGGCCGTCGGCGCCGGTGTCGGACTGGCTGCCGTTCTCCTCGTGGTCGAAGGCGGCGAGCACCGGGATGTACGGCGGCTCCTCGCCGGACGTCGCGACCGCCGCCAGCGCGGCCGTACCAGCGTGCACGGACAGCAGGTTGTCCATCCGCGGCCCGGCCACCAGCTCGCGGTCGCGGCCGAGGTAGGCGGGCGGCTCGATGCTGTGGAGCATCAGGTCCCAGCCGCGTATGTCGCCGGCCGGCACCCCGATCTCCTCCTCCACGAAGGCGACCAGGTCGCCCTCGCGCACCTCGCCCAGGCCCCAGATCGGCGTCATGTGGCGCTGCTTGTCGAGCTTGAGGCCGTCGGCGTTGACCGAGCGGTCCAGGTGCACGGCGAGCTGCGGCACCCGCAGCAGGGCGCGGTCGACGTTGACCAGCCGGCTGGTGCCGTCGCGCAGCGTGACCCGGCCGCTCAGGCCCAGGTCACGGTCGAGCCAGGTGTTGAGCAGGGTGCCGCCGTAGACCTCGACGGCGACCTGCCGCCAGCCGCGGTGGCCGGTGTCCGGGATGGGTTTGACGCGCAGGTTGGGCGAGTCGGTGTGGGCGCCGACGATGCGGTACGGAGTGGCTGCCGTGGCGCTCTCCGGGACGTACCAGGCGATGATCGCCCCGCCGCGCAGGACGTACTTGCCGCCGCTCTCCCCGTCCCAGGCGTCGGTCTCGGCCACCTGCCGGAATCCCGCCTTCTCCAGCCGCTCGGCCGCGTTGGCCACTGCGTGGTACGGCGAGGGGGAGGCGGCGAGGAAGGACATCAGGTCGTCGGTGTGGCCGCGGTCGAAGCGGGCGGAATGGCTCATGGATTCAGCATAAGGACTAGTGGGTGCCCTTCCCCGGTATACGAATCGGCATGCATCACGGTATGGGAACCGGAACGCCCCGACGGCGGCCCGGCGACCGGCGCGGGCGCGGCTCCGGAAGGCCCGTGACCGCATCCCCCGCAGGTCCGTACGGGAAGTCGGGCGGCCCGTTCGGGCACCTCCTGGAATCCCGTTCGGAACCCTCGGCCAGGCCCGTTCGGGCACGGTCCGCCAGGTCCGTACGGCAGCTTCCCGAACGACGATGCCCGCCTCCCCGGGGGATGGGAGGCGGGCAACGCCAGCTTGGCGCGCTTGTCTGAGAACGCTGTGAGAGCGTCCCGTAAACCGGTTTTTTCCGGACGGGTTTTAAGCCGCCCTTAGAAGACCCGCAGAGCGCGCCAGGCCCCTCGGGTCACCTCAGAACGCGGCCTCGTCCAGCTCCATCAGCGACTGGTCGACGGTCTCGGCCAGGCCACGCTGCACGGACACGCCCGGCAGCACGTTGTGCGCGAAGAACTTCGCCGCCGCGATCTTGCCCTCGTAGAACGGCTTGTCCTTGCTGGAGGCGCCCGCCAGCTTCTCGCTCGCGACCGCGGCGCCCTTCAGGAGCAGGTAGCCGATGACGACGTCACCGGAGGCCATCAGCAGGCGGGTGGTGTTCAGCCCCACCTTGTAGATGGACTTCACGTCCTTCTCGGTGCCGGCCAGGTCGGTCAGCATCGCGCCGACGATCGCCTCCAGGTCGGCGGCGGCCTTGGCCAGCTCGCCGCGGGCCGTCTCCAGCGCCTCGCCGCCGACGGCCTCCGCGAGGAACTTCTTGATCTCCTCGGAGAGCGCGGTCATGGCCTGGCCCTGGTCCCGGACGATCTTCCGGAAGAAGAAGTCCTGGCCCTGGATGGCGGTGGTGCCCTCGTAGAGGGTGTCGATCTTGGCGTCCCGGATGTACTGCTCGATCGGGTACTCCTGGAGGTACCCGGAGCCGCCGAAGGTCTGGAGCGACTGGGCCAGCTGCTCGTAGGACTTCTCCGAGCCGTAGCCCTTGACGATCGGCAGCAGCAGGTCGTTCAGGCGGGTCGCGGCGGAGGCGTCCTCGCCCGCGGCCTCCTTGGCGATGATCTCGTCCTGGACGGTCGCGGTGTAGAGCACCAGGGCGCGCATGCCCTCGGCGTACGCCTTCTGCGTCATCAGCGCGCGGCGCACGTCGGGGTGGTGGGTGATGGTGACGCGCGGCGCGGTCTTGTCGGTGAAGGCGGCCAGGTCCGGGCCCTGCACGCGCTCCTTGGCGTACTCCAGGGCGTTGAGGTAGCCGGTGGAGAGGGTGGCGATGGCCTTCGTGCCGACCATCATCCGCGCGAACTCGATGATCTTGAACATCTGGCGGATGCCGTCGTGCTTCTCGCCCAGCAGCCAGCCCTTGGCCGGGTGGTTGGCGCCGAAGGTCATCTCGCAGGTGTTGGAGGCCTTCAGGCCCATCTTGTGCTCGACGTTGGTGGCGTAGACGCCGTTGCGCTCGCCCAGCTCGCCGGTCTCCCAGTCGAAGTCGTACTTCGGCACGATGAACAGCGACAGGCCCTTGGTGCCCGGACCGGCACCCTCGGGGCGGGCCAGCACGAAGTGCACGATGTTCTCGGACATGTCGTGCTCACCGGAGGTGATGAAGCGCTTGACGCCCTCGATGTGCCAGGTGCCGTCCGCCTGCTGCGTGGCCTTGGTGCGGCCGGCGCCGACGTCCGAACCCGCGTCGGGCTCGGTCAGCACCATGGTGGAGCCCCACTGCTTGTCCACCATCAGCTGCGCGATGCGGTGCTGCTCCTCGGTGCCCTCCTCGTGCAGTACACCCGCGAAGGCCGGGCCGGAGGCGTACATCCAGATGGCCGGGTTGGCGCCCAGGATGGTCTCGGCGAAGGCCCACAGCAGGGAGCGCGGCGCGGTGGTGCCGCCGATCTCCTCCGGGATGCCCAGGCGCCACCACTCGGCGTCCATGTACGCCTGGTAGCTCTTCTTGAAGGTGTCGGGCACCGGCGCGGTGTTGGTGTCCGGGTCGAAGACCGGCGGGTTGCGGTCGGTGTCCGCGAAGGAGTCCGCCAGCTCGTTCTCGGAGAGCCGGGCGATCTCGCTCAGCACGCTCTTGGCGGTGTCGACGTCCATCTCCGCGAACGGTCCGGTGCCGTACACGCTGTCGCGCCCGAGCACCTCGAAGAGGTTGAACTCGATGTCGCGGAGATTCGACTTGTAGTGGCCCATGGGTACGGCTCCGTAAGGTTCGGGAGGAGACCCAGCGCTTGGAAGCGAGGGACCTCAAACGCAATACCAGCAAGTAGCTACGATGATGCTACCCGTCGGTAATAAGAAGCAACCCCTGACCGCCCATCTGTGACGAGCGTCAATGAGCGGCGCCAGGGCCCCTGCCGTACGTCTCCGGGGGCCGTGATGCCCTGTTTGTGCAGCTCCGGAGGGGCCGGACGGTCCTTCCGTACGCCCTTGTACCTCCTCCTACGCCTCCTGCGTCCCTACCGCCACTGCTGCGACGTCTCACTGGTGGTCACCCGGCACACGGCGGGCTCGCCTCGCCCCGGCGACTTCCCCGAGGCGACCTGGCGCTGGCCGTCGAGCAGAATCCGGCAGGAAGCCGTCCCGTTCCCGGCCGGCCGCACCTCCAGCCGCGCCTCCTCGCCGGCGTCCACGACCACCGTTTCCCGCCAGGGCAGGCGCGTCCCGCCGGTCTCCTCCTCGTGCTGGTCGCCGCCCTCGGAGTGCCGGTAGCGCACCTCGGCGGCCCGCGGCGGCCCTCCCGTGGAGGTGGCCTCGTACGTCAGGGCCCAGGAAACCTGCGCATTCCTGAGCTGGACGGCGCCGAAGAGCATCAGCCCGCAGGCGGTCACGGCGCTGACGGTGAGCAGCACGCCGCCGCGGGTGATGCGCGGCTTCGGTCGGTCGCGGTCGGTCATCGGTGTGTGGCCTCGATCGGTCGGGCGGGCTCGGAGCTCTTCAAACGTAGCGGCGTATGTGCCGCGCCGACTCAGTACGCTGTGCCGCATGTACGGCTACGACCAGAACGCGGGCGCCGGGCAGCAGCAGTACGGTGCGCCCCCGCCGCAGCACCCGGCCCCCGGCGGCTACGGCGAGCAGCCCCTCTACCCCGAGCCGTCGCCGCCCTCCCTCGCCGACGCGGTGCGGGCCTTCACCACCGGCTCGATGTCGGCGGAGGACTTCCAGGGCATCTTCTCCACCTCCAAGGTCTACTGCCCGCGCGGCGACAACCCCGGGTTCCTGGCGCTGCACAACACGCAGCAGCCGGTCATCCCGATGTTCACCTCGCTCAAGGAGCTGCGCCGGTACGCGGGCAAGGAGTCCAAGTACTTCGTGATCACCGGCGCCGAGGTCCTGGACCTGCTCCCCACCGGCTACGGCTTCGTCCTGGACATGGAGGGCGACCACCGCATGGTCTTCGACGCCAAGTCGGTGGAGCAGATGGTCGACTTCGCGATGCGCCGGATGTACGGCTGACACACGCCTGGCGGCGGCCCCGTACGGTGCCGCCGCGCTCCTTCCGCTTCCGCGCCCGTCAGTCCAGCCCGGCCTGCGCCTTCGCCACCAGCTTCCCGTCGGAGAAGGTGAGCGAGGCGTTGCCGAGCCCGTCGGCGGCGGTGCAGGTGTAGCCGGTCGCCGAGCTGCCCGCGATGTCGGTGTCGGAGTTCTTCTCGCACGTCCCCGCGACGGCCAGCGCTTCCTTCTCGGGCATCCCGGTCCGCAGCCGGTCGTACTTCGCCTTCGTCATCGACCCCTTCCGTGCCTGGCCGCCGCCGAGCCCCACCTGCCCCTTGGCGGCCAGCCGCCCGTTGCTGAAGGTGAACGTCGCCGCGCTGAACAGCTCGCTGCCCCGGCAGGTCAGCACCTTGCCCTTGACCCCCGCCACCTCGTCCTCCGCCGAGGACTCGCACGGGCCGGTGATCGCGGTGACCTGCTGTTCGGTCATGCCCGTACGGACCCGGTCGTACATCTCCTTGGTGATCTTTCCCCGCCCGGCGGAGGCGGACGACGACCCGGAGGGGCCGGAACCGCTCTTGTCCTTGCCGCCGTCGGAACCGCTGACGGAGACGACCACGAGGACGATGACGATCACCGCCCCGACGGCCGCGGCGATGCCGCAGGTCATACAGCCTCTGCGGCGCTTGCGCCCAGGTGGCGGTGGTGGTGCCGCGTACGGCGAGCCGGGCGGTGCCGGCTGCCCTTGGTCCGAGGCGGCCGGGGGACCCTGGCCCGGCTGCCTCCACTCGTCCTTGCGGCCCGCTGGGTCCGGAGCGGATGTGCTCATGCGGTCCAGAGTGCTCCCGTCGCGTGCCCGGCGCGAGAGGCGTGCGTGTGCCGGAAGTGGTGTCCTGCGTACCGCTTACCGGCGAGGCTGTGACCAGCGGATTTCCCGTCGTCGGCGAGCGGGGAATGAGCGACGCCTTGCAGGTTGTTCAGAGTTCAACTAAGTTGAAAGTCGAACGACCGAGGAGGCCGTCATGCCCGCAGTGACCGTAGAGAACCCGCTGACCCTGCCGCGCGTGGCGGCGCCCGCCGACGCCCGGCCGCGGGCCGTGCTCGCGGTGTCCACAGCGCCCGGCGGCTTCGAGGGGGAGGGTTTCCCGGTACGCCGTGCCTTCGCCGGCATCGACTACACGCACCTGGACCCGTTCATCATGATGGATCAGATGGGCGAGGTGGAGTACGCGCCGGGCGAGCCCAAGGGCACCCCCTGGCACCCGCACCGCGGCTTCGAGACCGTCACGTACCTGATCGACGGCAGCTTCATCCACCGTGACTCGCACGGCGGCGGTGGCGTGATCAACGACGGCGACACCCAGTGGATGACGGCGGGCTCCGGCCTGCTGCACATCGAGGCGCCGCCGGAGGAGCTGGTCATGACGGGCGGGCTCTTCCACGGCCTCCAGCTGTGGGTGAACCTGCCCAAGAAGGACAAGATGATGGCGCCGCGCTACCAGGACATCGGCGGCGGCCAGGTCAAGCTGCTGACCTCGGCGGACGGCGGCGCGCTGCTGCGGCTGATCGCGGGCGACATCGACGGTCATGAAGGACCCGGGATCACCCACACGCCGATCACGATGATGCACGTCTCGGTCAATCCGGGGGCCGAGGTGACCATCCCGTGGCGGTCGGACTTCAACGCGCTGGCGTACGCGCTGGCCGGGCGCGGCACCGCGGGCCCGCTCGGGCGGCCGTTCCGTACCGGGCAGGCCGTCGTGTTCGGCCCCGGCGGCGACTCGCTCACCCTCCGGGCGGACGCCACGCAGGAGTCCCGCAGCCCCAACCTGGAGGTCGTGCTGCTCGGCGGGCAGCCGATCCGCGAGCCGATGATGCACTACGGCCCGTTCGTCATGAACACCCACGCCGAACTGGCCCAGGCCTTCGAGGACTTCCAGGCGGGGCGGCTGGGGACGGTGCCCGCCGAGGGCCACTGAGCCGGGAGGGCGGGTACGGGCCGGGGCCACTGGGCGGCCGCGGACGGGTACGGGCCGGCGGCGGCCCGTACCCGCCCGCGCCCGTATCAGCCCTGCATCCGCTCGCGGCGGAAAGCCGCCCCGTACGGGCGGCCCCGTGATCCACTGGCGGGGTGCGAAACGATCTGAGATCCCCGGACCGTCAGCCACTGCTCCCGGACGCCGCCCGCCGCGCCGCGGCCTGGTGCGGTGTGGGCCTGCTCGTCGCCGCCGTGGCGGCCGTCGGCGTCTGGCTGTGCGTGACCCTGAGCGCCGCCGTCACCCCCGTCCTGCTGGCCCTGCTCGGCAGTGCGCTGCTGGGGCCGGTCTACCGGCGGCTGGTGGCGATGAAGCTGAACCGTTCGCTGGCCGCCGGGCTGACCTGCGCCCTGCTGATCGTGGTGGTCGGCGGCGCCGGCTACATCGTCGTCAGCGCGCTGATCGACACCGGTGACCAGATCATCGCCTCGCTCAAGGACGCCGCCAAGGAGGTGTCCCGGCACTTCGGCGCCGCCGGCACCTCGCTGGACGACATCGTCTCCAACGCCAAGCCCTTCATAGGGAAGTTCGGCGGCACCGCGGCCACCGGCGTCCTGGAAGGCGTCGGCGTGGTCGCGGCCACCCTCGCCGCTTCCGTACTCGCCCTGTTCCTGACGTTCTTCTTCCTGCGCGACGCGGACAAGGCCGTCCGCGCCCTGCACGACTGGGCGCCCGGCGACTCCGGGCCGGGGCTGGAGCAGATGGCCCGCCGCGGCTACCAGGCCATCGAGGGCTTCATGCGCGGTACGACGCTGATCGCGCTGATCGACGCGGTCGGCATCACCGTCGGCCTGCTGATCCTCCAGGTGCCCGGCGCGTTCGGCCTGGGCGCGCTGGTCTTCGTGGGCGCCTACATCCCGTACCTGGGCTCGTTCCTGTCCGGCTCGGTGGCCGTACTGGTCGCGTTCGCCGACGACCGGGGCCCGGCCATCGCGCTCTGGACGCTGGGCATCGTCCTGGTGGTGTTCTTCCTGGAGGGCCACATCCTCCAGCCGATTGTGCAGAGCCGTACGGTCCAGATGCACCCGGCGATCGTGATGCTCGCGATCACCGCGGGCGCCAGCGTCGCCGGGGTGATGGGGATGCTGCTGTCCGTGCCGCTGACCGCGGCGGCGTTCGGCGTGCTCTCCGAGCTGCGCCGGCACTACGCCGCGGGTTCGGGCAGCGGGCCGGCCGGCGGATCGGCCGACGGGGCCGCCGGCGGGGCGGAGAGGTCCGCCAGCGACGGCTCGGCGCCGCCCGCCGCGTCCTCGTAGAGCTCGAACCACGTCGACTTGCCGTCGCCGCGCGGGTCCACGCCCCACGCGCCCGCCAGCAGTTCCATCAGCACCAGGCCGCGCCCCGAGGACGCCAGCTCGCCCGGGGTGCGGCGGTGCGGCAGCTCGTCGCTGCTGTCGGCGACGTCCACGCGGATCCGGCGGCTGCCCTTCTCGCCGGTGATCTCCGCGACCAGCAGCGCGTCGCCGTCCGTGTGCATCAGCACATTGGTGACCATCTCGGAGACCATCAGGACGGCCGAGTCGACCTGGTCCTCGTCGGTCCAGTCGTGCAGCACGTCGCGGACCTGGTGACGGGCCTCCGCTATCCGCTCGGGCTCGGCCTGCTTGACGGTCAGCACCGTACGGCGGACGGGCCGGTGCGCCGCCGTGCCGCCCGTACCGACCCCGCAGCTGCCGCCCTCGCGGCACAGCAGCAGCATCGCTATGTCGTCCTCGCGGCGGTCCATGAACGGACCGGTGGTGTGGTACGACGGCGGCCCGTGCACCGCCTGGACGAGCGCGTCGGCGAGCTTCTCCAGGCCCGCCGCGTCCTCCAGCGTCGGCGCGACCACGTCCGTGGCGTTCCCGGACGGGTCCTCGGCCCCGTACGTCTCGATGACGTGGCGCAGCCGCGCCCAGCCCGACTCCAGGTCGTGTCCGCCGGTCTCGATCAGCCCGTCCGTGCAGACCAGCATCGTCTCGCCGGGCTCCAGGACGAGCCGGGTGGTCGGGTAGTCGGTGTCCGGCACGATGCCCAGCGGCAGGCCGCCCGCGGTGGGCCGGACGAGTACGGTCCCGTCGGCCATCCGGATGGTCGGGTCGGGGTGCCCGGCCCGCGCGATGTCCAGCAGGCCGGTCGCCGGGTCCACCTCGATGTAGAGGCAGGTGGCGAAGCGCGGGTCCTCGCCGCCGAACTCGGTGTCGTTGATGCCGGCGAGGAAGCGGGAGGCGCGGGAGAGCACCGCGTCGGGGTGGTGGCCCTCGGAGGCGTAGGCGCGCAGCGCGATCCGCAGCTGTCCCATCAGGCCGGCGGCCCGTACGTCGTGGCCCTGCACGTCGCCGATGACCAGCGCGAACCGGCCGGACGGCAGCGTGATCATGTCGTACCAGTCGCCGCCGACCTCCAGGCCGCCGCCGGTCGGCACGTACCGCGCCGCCACCGTCATGCCGGGGATGTCCGGGTGCACCGTCGGCATCATGCTGCGCTGGAGGCCGTCGGTCAGCTCGCGCCGTGACTCCTGGTCGCCGGCGCGGGCCAGCGCCTGGGCGAGCATCCGGGCGACGGTGGTGAGCACCGAGCGCTCGTCGGGCGTGAAGGCGACCGGTGTGCCGAAGGCCGCCATCCAGGCGCCGATCGTGCGGCCCGCGCTCACCAGGGGCAGGAAGGCCCAGGACTCCCGGCGGAAGGCGGCGGCCAGCGGCCAGGTGGCGGGGTAGCGGCGGCGGTAGTCGCCGGGGGTGGGCAGGTAGACGGCGCGGCCGGTCCGTACCACCTCGGCGGCCGGGTAGTCGGTGTCCAGCGGCATGTCGACGAAGGGGGCGAGGTCGCCCTGCCGGTGCCCGTGGTGGCCGATGACGGAGATCCGGTCGCCCTCGATGCCGAAGACGGCCAGGCCGTCCGGGCTGAAGCCGGGCATGGACAGGCCGGCGGCGACCCGCAGCACCTCGGCGGTGGAGTGCGCCTCGGCGAGCGCGCGGCCGGCGTCCAGCAGGAACGCCTCGCGGGAGCGGCGCCAGTCGCCGGTGGCCGGGGCGTGCGGGGAGGCGGTGCCGGGCTGGGTCTCGAAGATCTCCTGGACGGTGCCGACCAGCTCGTAGTCCGTGTCGTCGGTGTCGCTGCGCAGGAAGGCGCGGGAGCGGGTGCGGACGGTGCGCAGCACCCGGCCGGCGCTGTCCATGACGCGCAGCCGGCCCTCGGCGATGCTGCTCTCGGTGACGGCGAGGTTGACGATGCCGGTGATCTCGGCGAAGTCGGCGGGGTGGAGGCGGGAGCGCATGGCCGCCTCGGACAGCTCGGTGGGCTCCGCGGGCAGCCCCAGCAGCCGGGCGGTCTCGGCGTCGAGGGTCACTTCCCCCGAGACGTTGTCCCAGCGCCACAGGCCGGTCGCGGTGGCGGCCAGGAGGTCCTTGGTGCGCATTGCATCACTTTATGTGGGTTTGACGGGAGCCGACCAGCGCGGCGGGCACCGCGGCGGACACCCCCATCTTCGCATGGCCCACTTGACGCGGATATGTCAATCGGCGGCCCAGGTCGACCGGTAACCTGGAGCAGTTAACTCTCACACTCCAACTTGCGACGACTTGGATGAGCGATGCATCGGTACCGGTCCCATAACTGTGGCGAGCTCCGAGCCTCGGACGTCGACACCGACGTCCGCCTCAGCGGCTGGCTGCACAATCGACGTGACCTGGGCGGCATCCTCTTCATCGATCTGCGCGACCACTACGGCCTGGTCCAGCTCGTCGCCCGTCCCGGCACCCCCGCCAACGAGGCGCTCGGCTCGCTGACCAAGGAGTCCGTCGTCCGTATCGACGGCAAGGTCAGCGCCCGCGGCGCGGACAACGTCAACCCCGACCTGCCCACCGGCGAGATCGAGGTCGAGGTCACCGCCGTCGAGGTGCTGGGCGCCGCCGAGCAGATCCCCTTCACGATCAACGCCGAGGACGGCGTCAACGAGGAGAAGCGCCTCGAATACCGCTTCCTCGACCTGCGCCGCGAGCGGATGCACCGCAACCTGATGCTGCGCACCGCCGTCATCTCCGCCATCCGGCACAAGATGACCGCGCTCGGCTTCAACGAGATGGCGACGCCGATCCTGTCCGCGACCTCTCCCGAGGGCGCCCGCGACTTCCTCGTCCCGTCCCGGCTGCACGCCGGCAAGTTCTACGCGCTGCCGCAGGCCCCGCAGCAGTTCAAGCAGCTGCTGATGATCGCGGGCTTCGACCGCTACTTCCAGATCGCGCCCTGCTTCCGTGACGAGGACGCCCGCGCCGACCGCTCGCCGGGCGAGTTCTACCAGCTCGACGTCGAGATGAGCTTCGTCGAGCAGGAGGACGTCTTCGGCCCGATCGAGCAGCTGATGACCGAGCTGTTCACCGAGTTCGGCGGCGGCCGCACGGTCACCTCGCCGTTCCCGCGCATCCCGTTCCGCGAGTCGATGCTCAAGTACGGCTCCGACAAGCCGGACCTCCGCGCCGAGCTGGAGCTGGTCGACGTCTCGTCGGTCTTCGCCGGCTCCGGCTTCAAGGCCTTCGCCGACAAGCACGTCCGCGCCCTGGCCGTGCCGGACACCGCCGACCAGCCGCGGAAGTTCTTCGACCAGATGGGTGACTTCGCCGTCCAGCAGGGCGCGAAGGGCCTGGCCTGGGTCCGCGTCGGCGAGTCCAACGCCCTGTCCGGCCCGATCGCCAAGTTCCTCACCGAGGACGACGTGAAGGCGCTGGTCGAGGCCCTGGACCTGAAGCCCGGCTCGGCCGTCTTCTTCGGCGCCGGCGAGTTCGACGAGGTCTCCAAGATCATGGGCGCGGTCCGCGTCGAGGCGGCCAAGCGCACCGGCCACTTCGTCGAGGGCGAGTTCCGCTTCTGCTGGATCGTCGACTTCCCGATGTTCGAGAAGGACGAGGACACCGGCAAGATCGAGTTCTCCCACAACCCGTTCTCCATGCCCCAGGGCGGCCTGGAAGCACTGGAGACCAAGGACCCGCTGGACATCCTCGCCTGGCAGTACGACATCGTCTGCAACGGCGTCGAGCTGTCCTCCGGCGCCATCCGCAACCACGAGCCGGACGTCATGTACAAGGCGTTCGCCATCGCCGGTTACGACAAGGACACCGTCGAGGCCGAGTTCGGCGGCATGCTCCGCGCCTTCAAGTTCGGCGCCCCGCCGCACGGCGGCATCGCCCCGGGCGTGGACCGCATCGTCATGCTCCTCGCCGACGAGCCCAACATCCGCGAGACCATCGCCTTCCCCCTCAACGGCAACGCCCAGGACCTGCTCATGGGCGCCCCGTCGGAGGTCGAGGAGTCGCGGCTGAAGGAGCTGCACCTGTCGATCCGCAAGCCGCAGGTGAAGTAGTTCGTTCGTACGTGTGAAGGGCCCGCGATCGTATGATCGCGGGCCCTTCGCGTGCCACGCTCCGGGCATGGTGAGGCGCTGGCGGAAGCCCAGAAGCTCCTCGGCACGAAGACCGGGAACGGCACCGAACATGGCGTTGATGGAGGCGGTCAAGCGGCGTAGTCGGGCCGTAGCGCTCGCCGAGCTGCGCGAAATGGGAGCGAACGGCGACTTCGACACGGGCTCCGCGCCCTAAGCTGGACCTGAGCCAGTGCGTCGGGAAGGCCTCCAGTGGACAGCAACATCAACGCGCTCATCAAGATGTGGCACGAGCAGGACATTCCCGATGGTCTGCGTGCCGAGCTGCTCGACGGCGAACTCGTCATGCAGACGAATCCGGGGATCGTTCATGACCTCCCCGCCCGCAGCCTCGTCCGGCACACTCCAGAGCCTTTCGAGGCATGGAGCGAGCGCGGCATCTTGGTGGCCGATGATTACCGGCCCCGTGCCGACGCCGTCATCATCCGTGCGGAAGACCGCCCGGCCCCCGACTTCGCAGAAGCGGACCTGCCGCCGCAGATCGTCCTCGCCGTCGTGGAAACGGTCTCCACGACCCGTACGGCCATCAAGCGGGACTGGGAGGACAAGCGCGAGCGGTACGCCGAAGCCGGCATCCCCGTCTACCTGATCGTCGACCCCAACGACGCCACCTGGCACGTGCTCCAGCTGGACGGCCGCCACTACGTCGAGACCGCGAAGGGCATCTTCGGCCAGGAGATCCCTCTGCCCGAGCCCATGGGCTTCACGGTACGGACGGCGGACTGGCATCCGTACGGCGGTACGTCCGCGTAGGCGCCACTCGTGAATGCCGAGGGGCCCGGAACCGTTTACCGGTACCGGGCCCCTCGCCATACGTCGTCGGCCTGCCTACTCCGCCGCCCCGAACCGCTCCCGGTACGCCGCCAGGTCATCCTCCGTGATCTTCGCGAAGAGCACCGGCGGCACGGTGAACGCCGTACCCGCCGGGACCGAGGACAGGGCCCGCGCCTCCTCCGCCGTCACCCAGGCCGCCGTGTCGCCGTCCAGCGCGAACGCGCCGCGCATCGCCTTCGCCGCCGCCGGGATGAACGGCTCCGAGACGATCGCGTACAGGTGGATCAGGTTCATCGCCGTACGCAGCGTCAGCGCCGCCGCTTCCTGGTCGGTCTTGATCTCCAGCCAGGGGGCCTTCTCCTCCAGGTAGGAGTTGCCCGCGCTCCACAGCGCGCGCAGAGCCGCCGCCGCCTTGCGGAACTGAAGGGCCTCCATGTGGCCCTCGTACTCCGCGAGCAGCTCGGCGATCTGCTCGCCCAGCTTCGCCTCGGCCTCCCCGGCCGCCGCGCCCGCCGGCACCTCGTCGCCGAAGCGCTTGCGGGAGAAGGACAGCACCCGGTTGACGAAGTTGCCGAGGGTGTCGGCCAGGTCCTTGTTGACCGAGGAGGAGAACAGCTCCCAGGTGAAGGACGTGTCGTCGGACTCCGGGGCGTTGGCGATCAGGAAGTAGCGCCAGTAGTCGGCGGGCAGCAGCTCCAGCGCCGCGTCGGTGAAGATGCCGCGCTTCTGCGAGGTGGAGAACTTGCCGCCGTAGTACGTCAGCCAGTTGAACGCCTTGAGGAAGTCGACCTTCTTCCACGGCTCGCGGGTGCCCAGCTCGGTGGCCGGGAACATCACCGAGTGGAACGGGACGTTGTCCTTGGCCATGAACTCCGTGTAGCGCACGTCGTCGGCCTCGTACCACCACGACTTCCAGTCGCGGTGCGCCGGGTCGGCGTCCGCCCACTCCTTCGTCGAGGCGATGTACTCGATCGGCGCGTCGAACCAGACGTAGAAGACCTTGCCCTCGGCGGCCAGCTCCGGCCACACGTCGGCCGGCACCGGCACGCCCCAGTCCAGGTCACGGGTGATCGCCCGGTCGTGCAGGCCCTCGGTCAGCCACTTGCGGGCGATGGACGACGCCAGCGTCGGCCACTCCTCGCTGTTGTCGTCGATCCACTGCTCGACCTCGCCCTGGAGCTCGGACTGGAGCAGGAAGAGGTGCTTGGTCTCGCGCACCTCCAGGTCGCTGCTGCCGCTGATCGCCGAGCGGGCGTCGATCAGGTCGGTCGGGTCCAGGACGCGGGTGCAGTTCTCGCACTGGTCGCCGCGCGCCTTGTCGTAGCCGCAGTGCGGGCACGTGCCGACGATGTAGCGGTCCGGCAGGAAGCGCTCGTCGGCGATCGAGTAGACCTGCCGGATGGCGCGCTCCTCGATGAAGCCGTTCTCGTGCAGCTTGCGCGCGAAGTGCTGGGTCAGCTCCACGTTCTGCTGCGAGGAGCTGCGCCCGAAGTGGTCGAACCGCAGGTGGAAGCCGTCGTAGATGGCCTTCTGCGCGTCGTGCTGCTCGCCGCAGTACGCGTCGACGGACTGGCCGGCGCCCTTGGCCGCCAGCTCGGCGGGCGTGCCGTGCTCGTCCGTCGCGCAGATGTAGAGCACCTCGTGGCCGCGCTGGCGCAGATACCGTCCGTACACGTCGGCCGGGAGCATGGACCCCACCATGTTGCCCAGGTGCTTGATCCCGTTGATGTACGGAAGGGCGCTGGTGATGAGGTGTCGAGCCATTGCCGGCTGCTCCCAAGTCGCTACGGTGAGTGAGGTTTTGTTCTACGGAACGTCAATATCGTACTGGACGGGTACGGGGCCACCGCGCCCGGTTTTCCGCACCCGGTACGGCCCTTGATCGTCTCCTTCGGGTGATCAGGACCGTCGGGCCACCACGAGCGCCCAGCCGGGGCTGCCGTCGGGGCGGCGGGCCGCCCCTCGCACCGGTTCGAGCGCCACGGTGAACCCCGCCGCGCGCAGGCCGGCCCGTATCTCGCGCAGCGCGCACGTCCGGTAGTACATGACGAACGGGGGCCGCCACAGCACGTTCCGTACGCGCATCACCGCGTCGAAGCCGAGCAGGGTCCAGTACAGAACGGAGCCGGGCGACGGCGGCGCGGCGATCGGGAAGGCGAAGATCCCGCCCGGACGCAGCGCCCGGTGCACTCCGGCGAAGACCGCGGCGCGCTCGGCGGGCAGGAAGTGGCCGAGGGCGCCGAAGGTGACGGCGAGGTCGAAGGCGGAGGCGAAGGGGAGGGCGCGGGCGTCGGCGCGTACGTACGCGACGGTGGGCTCCGTACCCGGGGGCGGGGGCGTGGCCACGGTCCGGCGTGCCGCCGCGAGCATCCCCGTACTGAAGTCGGCCCCCACGATCCGCTCCCGGCACAGGGACCGCAGCACGCCCATGCCCGCCCCCGTGCCGCAGCAGACGTCGAGCCCGGACGCGAACGGGCCGAGACCCCGCAGCGCCTCGGCCGTCGCGTCGAGAATCCGGTCCGGCGTACGGAACGGCGTGTGGTCGAACTTCGGGGCCAGCAGGTCGTAGCCGCGCTCCACGGAGGAGAGCGCCTGCACGGTCAGCTCGCGGAGCGTCGGTCCCTCGGGGGTGAACACGGGGCCAGCGTACTGAGCGCCGGCCTGCCGCGAGTGGTCCCGGCGCGTCCCGTCAGGGGGACCCGCGGGCGTTGAGGCGGGCGGCCTGGCGCGTCAGGTGGTCGCGCTCGGCGAGGTTGGACGCCTTCCGGGCAGCCTCCGCGTACAGCCGCGCCGCCGTCGCCGGGTCACCGTCCCGCTCGTGGAGGTACGCCGCCACGGCGGTGTGCCGGGGCAGCGCCGCGTCCAGCTCCGCGAGCGCCGTCAGGCCGGCCCGCGGCCCGTCGGCCTCACCGACCGCCACCGCGCGGTTGAGCCGGACGACCGGGCTGTCGGTCAGGCGCGCCAGCTCGTCGTACCACTCGACGATCTGCACCCAGTCGGTCTCCGCCGCGGTGGGCGCGTCGGCGTGCAGCGCCGCGATGGCGGCCTGGGCCTGGAACTCGCCCAGCCGGTCGCGGGCGAGCGCCGCCTGCAAGATCCCGACGCCCTCCGCGACGGCCTCGGTGTCCCACCGGTCCCGGTCCTGCTCGGCGAGCGGCACCAGACTGCCGTCGGGCGCGGTACGGGCGGCACGGCGCGCGTGGTGGAGCAGCATCAGGGCGAGCAGGCCCGCCACCTCGGGGTGGTCGATCACGGCCGCGAGCTGCCGGGTGAGCCGGACGGCCTCGGCGGCGAGGTCGACGTCGCCGGAGTACCCCTCGTTGAAGACCAGGTAGAGGACGCGCAGCACGGTGGCGACGTCGCCGGGCCGGTCGAGACGGACGCCGGACACGGTCCGTTTCGCCCGGCTGATCCGCTGCGCCATCGTCGCCTCGGGCACCAGGTACGCCCGGGCGATCTGGCGGGTGGTGAGCCCGCCGACCGCCCGCAGCGTGAGCGCGACCGCGGACGACGGCGACAGCGACGGGTGGGCGCACAGGAAGTACAGCTGAAGCGTGTCGTCCGCGGCGGGCGCGGGCCCGGGCGGCGGCTCCTGGTCGACGAGGTCCTCCCGCCGGCGGCGGGACACGTCCGCCCGGGTCGCGTCGAGGAACCGCCGCCAGGCCACGGTGACCAGCCAGCCCTTGGGATCGCGCGGCATCTCGGCGGGCCAGACGCGGACCGCCTCGACCAGCGCCTCCTGTACGGCGTCCTCGGCCGCCGCGAAGTCGGCTCCGCGGCGGACGAGGACCCCGATCACGCTCGGCGTGAGGCTCCGCAGCAGCGCCTCGTCCATCCGCGTCACCGGGGAGGTCACTCCGTGACGGTGGGCGGCGCGGCCAGGAACGGGCGCACCTCCAGCCACTCGTGAATCGGCTTCCCGCCCGCCCCGGGAGCGGCCGACAGCTCCCCGGCCAGCTCGACGGCGCGCTCGTAACTGTCAACGTCGATGATCATCCACCCGGCGATCAGATCCTTGGTCTCGGCGAACGGCCCGTCGGTCACCGGCGGGCGCCCTCCCCGTCGTACCGGACCCACGCCCCCTCGGAGGCGAGCGCCTGACCGTCCACGAACTCGCCGGTCTTCTCCAGCCGGTCGGCGAAGTCCTGCATGTACTGCATGTGGGCGGAGATCTCCTCCGGCGTCCACCGGTCCATGGGCACGTCGTTCACCGGGGCCGGCGCGCCGCGGTAGTGCTTCAGCAGCAGGTACTTGGCCATCGTGGGTCTCCTCCGTACTGGTGCGGCCCATTGTGGCCGCGTGCACTACGGGGACGGAGCCGATCGGGAGTTCTCGACATCGGCGGCCGGAGAATTTTGCTTCGGCGCCTTCCCGTTCACCAGCACGCCCGCGACCACCCCCGCCAGCAGCATGATCCCCGCACCCCACCCGATGGCCACCGTGAACCCGTGCACCACGCCGTCCTTCACGACCCCGTCCCGCACCGCGGGGGCAGGTGGCCTCCCGCCTCCTTCGCCGCCGTGGCCAGGTGACTCCCGATGTACGTCGCGCTCGCCGACGTGGCGATGGTGTTCAGCAGCGCCGTACCGATGGAACCGCCCACCTGCTGCGCCGTGTTGACGGTCGCGGACGTCACCCCGGAGTCCTGCGGCGCGACGCCCGCCGTGGCCGTGGACATCACCGGCATGAAGATCAGGCCCATCCCGAGGCCGACCAGCAGCTCCGACGGCAGTACGTGCGAGACGTACGCGGGCTCGGCGGTGAGCGTCGTCAGCCAAGCCAGCCCCGCCGCCGCGGAGACCGCGCCCGGCACCATCAGCACGCGGGGCGGCAGGTGGTGCAGCAGCCGGGCCGATATCTGCGTCGACCCCACGATGATCGCCGCCGTGACCGGCAGGAACGCCAGTCCCGTCTTCACCGGCGAATATCCCAGCACCACCTGCAAGTAGTACGTCATGAAAAGGAACATCCCGAACATGGCGATGACCGCCAACGCCATGGTCAGAAACGCACCCGCGCGATTCCGGTCCCGCACGATGTGCAACGGCAGCAACGGATGGCGCGCCCGCCCCTGCCACCACGCGAAAACCACCAGCATGACGGCCCCGCCCACCAACAACCCGATGACCAGACCATCGCTCCATCCCCGCGGCTGCGCCTCACTGCACCCGTAGACGATGGCGACCAGCCCACCGCACCCCAGCACCACACCGGGGACATCCAGCCGAGCCCCGCCGTGCCCCCGCCGGTCGTGCAGAAAAATCCAGGCCCCCGCGATGGCCACCATCGCGATCGGCACATTCACGTAAAGACACCAGCGCCAGTCCAGATACTCCGTCAGCAATCCGCCGGCCATCAGCCCGATGGCGGAGCCGCCGCCCGCGATGGCGCCGTAAATCCCGAACGCTTTGCTCCGCTCTTTCCCGTCCGTGAAGGTCGTCGTCAACAACGACAACGCGGACGGTGCCAGCACGGCAGCGAAAGCGCCCTGCAATGCCCGGGCCCCGAACAGCAATCCCTGCCCGGACGCCGCCCCGCCCAGCGCGGAAGCGACCGCGAACCCCACCAGCCCGATGATGAACGCCCGCTTCCGCCCCACCAGGTCAGCGATCCGCCCGCCCAGCAGCAACAGCCCGCCGAACGCGAGCGTGTACGCCGTAATGACCCACTGCCGGTTGGCGTCCGACATGTGAAGCTCCCGCTGCGCGGACGGCAACGCGATATTCACGATCGTCGCGTCCAGCACCACCATCAACTGGGCCACGGCAATGACGACGAGTCCCCACCATCGCCGTGGATCAGGCTCCCCCGCCGTATCCGTCCGTTCCCGCGTCCGACTCTGGCCCTGGCTCATGGACATCCGCCTCCGCCGTTGGACAACGGACAGCGGTCACCCGCCGGGCGAGTACCGCAGCCCGGAACCAGCGTAGGCGCTGCCCCGCCCCCTCGCCTGTCGGCCGCCCGGGCTCCGGCTATTTCCCGATCGGTACCTTGATCTCGCTGCGGATGCGGTCCGTCTTTTCCGCGAGCGCTTCCAGATCCACCGAGAAGGGATCGGCGTCGATCCGCTCCGCGTCCGTCTCCATCACATTCCCGGTCGTACTCGAATCCGCCCAGGTGCAGAACGGCGCGGTGAATTTCTGGCCCATCTGCCGCTTCACGAAGACACCGCAGTACACCGGTTCCTTGGTGCCGTGTGGCCGTTCTTCCTGCTTCGGTACGGCCAGTTCGCCGCCGCTGCTCTCCATACCGTGAATCGTCTGCTTGACGGCTTCCAGCGGATCGCTCACGGAGCCGTACATCGAGAGCAGCACCAGCGATGTGGAGCCGGACTCGTACTGCCCGCCCACCGTGGTCATGTCGTGCGTGTTCGAGCCGTTGCGCGGGACCTGGGCAGCCGCCGTGGAGCTCAGGTCCTTCGTGAGGGTGTACTTCCCGTCGACGAGCGTCTTCGGCACCACCGTCTTGTACTTCGGACCACCGGCACCGCTCAGCGCCACCGCCGCCACGATCCCGCCGACCACCACGAGCGCGACCGCGCCCCCGACGATGCCCAGCACCTTTCCGGTGCTGCTCTTGCGCGGGGGCTGCGCCATCGGCGGCATTCCGTTCCAGCCTCCGCCGTATCCGGGCGGGGGCGGCTGCTGCCCGTAGGGGCCGCCGGCCGGGGGCGCGGGCGGTATGCCGTAGGGGGCTGCGCCTGGCCGTACGGTCCCTGGGGCACACCTCCGTACCCGCTCCCGGGGGGCTGCGGTGGGGGCGGCATGCTCACGTGTCTCTCGCTTCGCTGAGGGTGTGGCGGACATGCGGTCGGCCGCGGTGGGGCGGAAGCCCGGCCGCGGCCGACGGGTGGTGCAGGGGAGCGCAGGGGGTGGTGCGTCAGGAGGGGAGGATGCCGGCGGTGCGGGCTTCCTGGAGCCAGGCGGGGAACTCGACCATGAGCTGCTGGTAGAGGTCGGCGTCGGCGAGGGCGCGCGGGTCGCGGCCGGCGTGGAAGAAGCCCGCGTTGTCGACCACGCGCTTCTCCGGTACGGCCAGGTCGTCCAGCTTGCGGAGGAAGTCGAAGCCCTTGGCGTCCGGGTCGCCGAAGCCGACGAACTGCCAGAAGATGGGCAGCTTCGCGGCCTCGCAGAGCGCCTTCTCGGCGGCCGGCTTGGAGGTGGGAGCGCCGTCCGTCTGGAAGATGACGAAGGCGGGGTCGGTCGCGCCGGACTTCTCGTAGTGCTCGATGACGGCGTTGATCGCCCAGTGGTAGTTCGTACGGCCCATGTGGCCCAGGCCCGCGTGCAACTCCTCGATGCGGCCGGCGTAGTTGGCCAGGTCGAGATCGGCGGTCCCGTCGACGTCGGTGGAGAAGAAGACCACCGGGACGGTGCCGTCGTCGTCGAGGTTGGCGGACAGGCCGAGGGCCTGCTCGGCCAGGTGCTGGACCGTGCCGTCCTTGTAGTAGTTGCGCATCGAGCCCGAGCGGTCGAGGACGAGGTAGACCGCGGCGCGCTGGGTGGCCAGCCCCTGCTTCTCCAGGGAGACCCGGGCGGCCTTGTAGAGGCTGACGAGGGCGGGGGCCTGGGCTTCTACCTTGGTCAGGGAGGTAGGGGCGGAGGTGGGGTCGGTCCCGGTTACGGGTTCCGGGGCGGCCACCTGTGCCGCCTCGGTTACGGGCTCGGGCTGGGTCTTGGGCTGGGCCTCGGTCGTCACCTCGGGTTCGGGCTTCGCGTCGGCCGCGGGCACCGGCTCCGCCTCGGTCACCGGCTTCGGTTCGACTACGGCTTCCGGTTTCGCCTCGACCACCGGTTCCGGCTTCGCCTCGACCACCGGCTCCGGCTTCGCCTCGGGCGCCTCGCCTTCGGGCTTCGGCTCGCTCTCGTGCGCCGCCTCGCTCTCGCGCTTCGCCTCGGCTTCCGCAGCCGTTTCCGCAGCCGCTTCCGTCGCCGTCGCCGCCGCCGTCGGCTCACCCTCCGCCTCCCGCGTCGCCTTCGGCGCGTCGAAGGCCTGGGAGACCAGGTCGGAGGCCGAGTCCTCGGCCGAGGGCGCGGTGTCGGGGCGGGTGGCCTGGGCCGGGAGGGAGGCGGCCGGGGGATCGGCGGGGGCCGTACGGGCGGTGGGGACGGCGGGGTCGCGGGGGAGGCGGGGTCCGGGGTGGCCTCTTCGCGGGCCTCCGGGATCGTCGCCGTTTCCGGCGCCCCGGTGCCGCTCGCCGCGGTGTTCGATTCTTCGCGGGCCGCCTTGGAGCGACCGAAAGCGTTGCGCAGCAGACTCCGAATGCCCATCGGCGAACCTCTCTAGCGTGTGTGGGGTGCGGCGAATGTCCGAGAAGCGCGGACATGTCCCTGACCAGGCCGGACACGTAAGGGTAGCCGCCTGGGCCGGTCCCATCGTGGGAGCCCGCGCGTCTCGCGGCACGCCCCGTTTGGGTGTTTTGCGTAGCGGGGTGGTGTAGGGGTGCGAGTGGTGGTGGGGGGTGTGCGGGTGGGGCGTGTGTGTGGAGAGCGTATGTGCGGTGGGCGGATGTGCGAAGGGGCGGGAGTGGCGGAGAGGGAGCGAGCGGTAGGGAAGAGGTGTGACGGCCGGGCGAGGCGGATGTTTGTGCGGTGCGGGGTGGTGAGGGAGGGGTGGAGGTTGCGGAGAGACGGCGTGCGAGGGGGGTGGCGTATGCGTCTGCGCACGTCAAGTGGGGGTCTGGCGGGAGGGGCGGGCGGGTCGGAGCGCGGCGGCGGAGGCGGCGGGCCCGTGGTGGGCGTGGCCCGTGTGGTGACCCATCGACCGGACGTCCGTTGACCCTGGCGGCGGTCCGGAGGACCGGACAACCCTCGTACGGGTGACGGGAGATGTGGGCGCATGGGGCTGACCAGTCAGTCGCTCGAAATCACGGTGATCACACTGGCCGTGGCCTGTGTGGCCCTGACGGTGTGGCTGTGGCCGCGGCTGTCCCCGCGCGGTGTGCTCCCCGTACTGGGCCGGCTCGCGACCGTCCTCGTCACCCAGGTGGCGGTCCTGTGCTCGCTCGCGCTGGCCGTGAACTCCAGTTTCGAGTTCTACAGCAGTTGGGACGAGCTGCTGGGCACCGGCGACGAGGGACCGGTGGCGGTGAGCAAGGGCGGCGGCCCGCGGTACGCCGACGCCCGCAGCCTCCGGGGCGGGCTGGTCCAGCCGGCCGGGCCGCAGGGCCTGGACCGGGTGACCGGGCTGCCGGAGGGCCCGCCCCACGAGGTCGGCAGGGTGGAGTCCGTACGGATCGTCGGGCGCCGGACCCGTGTCGTCAACCCGGCCTTCGTCTATCTGCCGCCGCAGTACTTCCAGCACCAGTACCGCCGTCAGCGTTTCCCCGTCTCCGTCGTGATCAGCGGCTACCCGGGCGGCATCATGAACCTCGCGCAGCACCTCCGGATCCCGCACACCGCGGGGCGGCTGATCGAGGAGGGCCGGATGCAGCCGACCGTGCTGGTGATGGTCCGGCCGACGATCGCGCCGCCGCGGGACACCGAGTGCGTGGACGTGCCGGGCGGTCCGCAGGCCGAGACGTTCTTCACCCGGGACCTGCCGGAGGCCGTCAAGGCGGCCTACCGGGTCGGTCACGACCCCAGCGCGTGGGGCGCGTTCGGTTACTCCTCCGGCGGTACGTGTTCGCTGCTGCTGTCCCTGCGCAACCCGGGCAGCTACACGTCCGCGGTCTCGCTCTCCGGTGACTACGCCGTCAAGGACGACCTGACCACCGGGAACCTGTTCGGCAGCGGTGCGGCCGCCGGGCGGCGGGAGCGCGAGCACGATCTGCTGTGGCGGCTGGCGCACCGTCCCGTACCGCGGGTCTCGGTGCTGGTGGCCAGCAGCCGCCTGGGCGAGCCGAACTACCGGGACACCCTGCGGTTCATCGAGGCGGTGAGGCCCCCGATGGCCGTCGACTCCATCATCCTGCCGAGGGGCAGCCATCAGTTCTCGACATGGCGGCGGGAGGTGGCGCCGGCCCTGGAGTGGCAGGGGCGTCAGCTGACGTTCCCGCAGGACGTGGAGGCCGCGCACGCGCCGCCGAAGCGGCCGGGGGCGGGGGCGACACCGTCCCCGTCACCGTCAGCGCCGTCCCGGTCCCCGTCGCCGCCCCCGTCCCCATCGGCGTAGGGGAAGCACCGGTGCCGGCCCTCACCCGTCCGGCCCGCCCGACAGGACACCCGCCCCGCGGCGCGGTGGACTGCTCTCGTGACCGCCCCTCCGGACGACTGCCTGGCCCGCAACGACTGGATCTGCGGCGATTACCTCGCCACCCGCCGCCACATCCTCCTCGACGCGACGCTCCAGCACCTGCACCTGACCGTGGTGTCCGTGCTGCTCGGCCTGGTGGTCGCGCTGCCGCTGGCGCTGATCGCGAGCCGGTGGCGCTGGACGGCGGGCCCGGTGCTGGGCGTCACCACCGTGCTCTACACGATTCCGTCGCTGGCGATGTTCTCGCTGCTGCTGCCGCTGTACGGGCTGTCGTCCACCTTGGTCGTCGTGGGCCTGGCGCTGTACTCCCTGACCCTGCTCGTACGGAACATCCTGGCGGGCCTGGCCGGCGTACCGGAGGAGGCCAAGGAGGCGGCCCGCGGCATGGGGTACGGGCCGCTGCGGCAACTGCTGGCCGTCGAACTGCCGCTGGCGGTGCCCGCCGCGATGGCCGGGCTGCGCATCGCGACCGTCTCCGCCGTCGCACTGACGACGATCGGTGCGATCGTCGGCCACGGCGGGCTGGGAAACCTGATCTACGCCGGGATGAACGCGTTCTTCAAAGCGCAGGTGCTGACGGCGTCCGTGCTGTGTGTCGTCATCGCCGTCGCCTTCGACCTGCTGCTGCTCGGCCTGGAACGGCTGCTGACGCCGTGGCGGCGCGCATGAGCACACGGGAGCGGTGCGCATGAGCACGCTCGGAGACGTCTGGACCTGGCTCGGTACGGGCACCAACTGGGCCGGCGAGAACGGGATCTGGCACCGCCTCACGGAACACCTGCTGCTGACGGTCGGCTGCCTGCTCGCCGCCTGCCTGATCGCGCTGCCCGTCGCCGTCACCCTCGGGCACCTCGGCCGCGGCGGCGCGCTGGCCGTCAACCTCGCCAACGTCGGACGCGCCGTGCCCACCTTCGCGGTGCTGGTGCTGCTCCTGCTGACCCCGCTCGGCCGGCACGGGGACTGGCCGACGTTCATCGCGTTGGTGCTGTTCGCGCTGCCGCCGCTGCTCACCAACGCCTACGTCGGGATGCGGGGAGTGGACCGGGACGTGGTGGAGGCGGCGCGCGGGATGGGGATGTCCGGTGGGCAGCTGGTGCGGCGGGTGGAGGTGCCGCTGGCGCTGCCGCTGATGCTGACCGGGGTGCGGATCGCGGCGGTGCAGCTGGTCGCCACGGCGACGCTGGCCGCGCTGGTCGGCGGGGGCGGGCTCGGGCGGATCATCACCGCGGGGTTCAACCTGGCGAGTACGCCGCAGGTGGTCGCGGGGGCGGTGATCGTGGCGGTGTTCGCGCTGCTGATGGAGGTGCTGTTCGAGGTGGTGCAGCGGCTGGGGCCGGCGTGGGCGCGGGGGCGGACGCGGTGAGCGGGCCACGAGGAGACGCGGCGACCGGACGGTTCCGTACGCGCGAAAGGGCCCGCCGCTTCGCCGTCACCGCGGCGCTGATGGCGGCGGCCCTCCCCGGCTGTGCCACCGGCCCCTCCCTGGAGAACCGCGGGCAGGTCACCGCCGCGCCCGGCGACAGCCGCCGCCTCTCGATCGGCTCGGCCGGCTTCACCGAGAGCGAGCTGCTGGCCCGGATGTACGCGGTGCTGCTCGACAAGGCCGGGTACGCGACCGACGTCCTCACCGTCGGCAACCGGGAGCTGTACGAGCCGTCCCTGGAGAGCGGCCAGATCGACGTCGTACCCGAGTACGCGGCGACCTTCGCCGACTGGCTGAACGCCAAGACCAAGGGCGCCGACGCCGACCCGGTCGCCTCGCCGGACCTCGGCACGACGATGGAGGCACTGCGCGAGCTGGCCACGCCCCGCGGCCTGACCGTGCTGCCGCCGGGCCGGGCCGTCGACCAGAACGCGTTCGCCGTCACCGCCTCGTACGCGCGGCAGCACCGCCTGAAGACCCTCAGCGACCTGGGGCGCGCCAAGCTGCCGGTACGGCTGGCGGCGGGTGACGAGTGCGTGCGGCGGCCGTTCTGCGCACCCGGCCTGAAGCGTACGTACGGGATCGACATCACGGCCGTCGACCCGAAGGGGTGGGCACCACGCCCGCCAAGCAGGCCGTGCAGAACGGGCAGGACCAGATGGTGCTGACGACCAGCACGGACGCGACGATCGAGCAGTTCGGGCTGGTCTTCCTGGAGGACGACAAGAAGCTCCAGAACGCGGACTACCTCGTCCCGGTGGTCAACCGGGCCCGCGCGGGCAGCGACCGGGTCGCCGAGGCCCTCGGCAAGCTCAACTCCGTACTGACGACGGAGGACCTGGCCGATCTCAACCAGCGGGTGGACAGCTGGCGGCGGCTCCCGGAGGACGTGGCGCGGGACTATCTGCGGAAGAAGGGGCTGCTGTAGTTCCGGGAGTACGGAGCTCAGGGCCGGCCCGTCCCCTCACTCCGTGGGCACCGAGTCCACCTCCGCCTCCTCCCGCGGCACCCCCTGCTCGTCGGACCCGATCGTGCGCCGCAGCGCCTCGTGCAGCCGGGCCGGGGTCAGGACGCCCAGGAAGCGGGTGCCGTCCACGACGGCGATCCAGCCCGCGTCGTACTTGAGCATCTCGCTGAAGGCGTCCTTGAGGGAGCCGCTCACCGGGACCCACGCCTCCATCCGGCGCGCGTGCGCCGAAACGTTCCCCCGCGCTTCGGACACCTCCTCCGTCCCCACCCACCCGTGCAGCCCGCCCTCCTCGTCCAGGACCACGGCCCAGCGCGCGCCCTCCGCGCGCAGCCGCTCCGCCGCCCGGCCGGCCGGTTCGCCGAGCCGGGCGAACGGCGGGCGCTCCAGGTCGCCGGGGGCGATGCCGGTGACCGCGAGCTGCTTCAGGGCCCGGTCGCCGCCGACGAACTCGGCGACGTACGGGGAGGCCGGCGCGCCCAGCACGCTCGCCGGAGTGTCGTACTGCTCGATCCGGCCCTGCCCGTAGACCGCGATCCGGTCGCCCAGCCGGATGGCCTCCTCGATGTCGTGCGTGACCAGCAGCACCGTCTTGTGCAGGGACGCCTGAAGGCGCAGGAACTCCTTCTGGAGCCGGTCGCGGACGACCGGGTCGACCGCGCCGAACGGTTCGTCCATCAGCAGGACGGGCGGGTCCGCGGCCAGCGCGCGCGCCACGCCGACGCGCTGCCGCTCGCCGCCGGAGAGCTGGTCCGGGTAGCGCGGCCCGTGGAGGTCAGGGTCCAGGCCCACCAGGTCCAGGAGTTCGGCGGCGCGGGCGCGGGCCTTCTTGCGCGCCCACCCGAGGAGGTGCGGCACGGTGGCCGTGTTGTCGAGGACGGTGCGGTGCGGGAAGAGGCCGGTCTGCTGGATGACGTAGCCGATACGGCGGCGCAGGCGTACGGGGTCGGCCGACGCGATGTCCTCGCCCTCGACGAGGATGCGGCCGCCGGTCGGGTCGATGAGCCGGTTGACCATCTTCATCGTCGTGGTCTTGCCGCACCCGGACGGCCCGACCAGCGTCACCAGCTCGCCCTCGCCGACCTCGAAGGACAGGTCGTCCACGGCGGTGGTGCCGTCCGGGTAGCGCTTGGTGACGGACTCGAACCGGATCATTGGTCCATTGAAGCCCGCGGCCCGGGGCCGGTCGCCTTATGCGGGCAAACGGGCGGGACCGTACGCGTACCGGCGCGCCCGCCGTCCGAGCAGGCGGCGTCGCGGCAGGGCGAGCGCCCCCGCCCCTACTCCTCCAACGCCTCCAGCCGCTCCCGCGCCGCCCGGACCGACCGGCCGCGCCAGGACAGCCCGGACCACGGGTCGTCCTCGGCGAGACGGTCGGGGAGGGTGGCGACCGTCCACCGCTGCGCCGTCAGGCCGGGGTCGTCCAGCTCCTCGCGGGAGATCGGGGTGGCCACCGGCGCGCCCGGCTTCGCCCGTACGGAATAGGGCGCGACCGCGGTCTGCGCGTACGCGTTGCGCTGCACGTCCAGGTAGATCCGGCCCTTGCGGTCGGCCTTGCGCTGCTCGGTGGTGAGGCGGTCCGGGTGCTGCCGGGCGAGCCGTCCGGCGGCCAGGTGCGCGAAGTCGCGCACCGCGTCGAAGTCGGAGTTGCCGTCCAGCGGCGCGATGACGTGCAGGCCGCGCGAGCCGGTGGTCATCAGGCGGGCGGGCAGTTTCAGCGCGTCCCACAGTTCGCAGACCCGGTGGGCGGCCCACCGTACGTCCTCGAAGTCCGCGCCCTCCGACGGGTCGAGGTCGAAGATGATCAGGTCCGGGTGGTCGGGGCGGTGCTCGCGGGAGAGCCAGCGGTGGACGGTGACGGTGGCCTGGTCCGCGAGGTAGACGAGGGTCGCCGGGTCGTCGCACACGACGTGGGTGACGGTGCCGCCCTCCTTGGACTGCTCGGAACGCCGTACCCAGTCGGGGAAGTAATCGGGCGCGTTCTTCTGCATCAGGGGCTTGCCGCCGATGCCGTCGGGGTGCCGCTCCATCATCAGCGGCCGGTCGCGCAGCTGCGGCACCGCGCGCCGGGCGACCGCCTTGTAGTGGTCGGCCAGGTCGGCCTTGGTGAGCCCGTCGTCCGGGAAGAGCACCTTGTCGGGCCGGCTGACCTTGATCGTGCGCCGCCCCGCCTTGATGGTGTGTGCGTCGTCCGTGCCGCTGCTGCCGCTCATACCGAGGACGGGTAACCGGCCGGGCCGCGGGGCAAACGCGGCGCGCCGCGGGGCGGGCGGCACCGGTTCGGCGGGGGCCGTACGAGTTGCTTCCGGGGCACCGCCCCTCGTCCTGCCGGATACGCCCGGTTCGCGTGCTTACGATCCTGTGGGCTGTCGTCACCTGGCGTCGTTTCACCCGAAGGCGGGCCGCGACGGGCGCCATGTTGACGGCGGCCCTTGCCCTGCCACCGGTCGGGAGGGTGGATCGAGGATCGTTCGGGCGGAAGGGAACGCGACGATGAAGGCCGTAGCAGTCACCGCATTCGGCGAACAGCCCCAGCTCATGGAACTCTCGGAGCCCGATCCCGGACCGGGCGAGGTCCTGGTGCGGATGTCCGCCGCCGGGATCAACCCCTCGACTGGAAGATCGCCGACGGTCTCCTCAAGGACGCGACACCGCACACCTTCCCGCTCGTCCTGGGGTCGGACGGCGCGGGCGAGGTGGTCGCCGTCGGCACCGGCGTGCGCCGCTTCACGGTGGGCGACTCGGTGTTCGGCCAGTTCCAGCGGCCGGCACGGGGCAGCGGCTCGTACGGCGAGTTCGCGGCGGCCGAGGAGAAGGCGCTGGCCGGCGCGGCCCGCACCGTCACGTACGCGAACTCGGCGGCCGTCCCCACGGCCGGGACGTCGGCCTACAACCTGGTGGAGGAGACCCGGATCAGCGAGGGCAAGCGGGTCCTGATCGTCGGCGCGACCGGCGGCGTCGGCACCTTCGCCACCCAGCTCGCGGCCGGCCGGGGCGCCGAGGTGATCGTCACCGCGCGGCCGGGTACGGCGGACGTGATGACCACCCTGGGCGCCGCCGAGACGGTGGACCACACGCTGGGCCCGGTGGCCGACCAGGTGCTGGCCGCCCACCCGGACGGGGTGGACGTACTGCTCGACCTGGTCAGCGGCCCGGCCGCGTTCGGCGAGATGACCCGGACCGTACGGGACGGCGGGACGGCCGTCTCCACCGTCGGGTCCGCCGACGCGGACGTGCTGACCGACCACAACCTGCGCGGCTTCAACTTCCAGAACCGGCCGTCGCCGCAGCTGCTGGAGATCCTCGCCGGGCAGCTCGACGCGGGGCGGCTGACCGTGATTTTCGGCAACGAGATCACGCTGGGGGAGGCCCCGGAGGCGCTGGAGACCAGCCGTGCGGGGCATACGCAGGGCAAGACGGTCATCACCTTCTGACGGCCGGCGCTTCCTGACGGACTCGCCTCAGTGGTCGTGCGGGCCCGGCCGGTGCACCGGCCCGTGCGTGCCCTCGCAGTGCGGGGGCACGAGCGCCGCGTCGTCCGGCCCCGCCGCTATGTGCAGCACCTCGCCGGACCGGGGCAGCTCGTCCACGTGGTCGACCTGGAGGGTGGCGTGGGTGATGCCGTACTTCAGGCTCAGCAGCTCGTGCAGGCACCGCCGTACGGCGTGGCAGTCGCCGCCGGGTGCCACCAGGATGTGCGCGGACAGGGCCGGTTCCCCGGACGTGATCTCCCAGATGTGCAGGTCGTGGACCTCCACGACCTGGTCCACCTCGACGAGGCGGTCCCCCAGCGCGTCCGGGTCCACACCGTTCGGCGCGGCCTCCATGAAGATCCGTCCGGACTCGCGGACCAGCCCGGTGCCGGCCCGCAGCATCAGGACGACGACGACGAGCGAGGCGATGGCGTCGGCGCGCGCGAAGCCGGTGGTCAGGACGACCGCACCGGCGACGGCGGTGGCGATGAAGCCGAACAGGTCGGTGAGGATGTGCTGGTAGGCGCCCTCGACGTTCAGGCTGCTGCGGTTGGCCCGGGAGATGCACCAGGCGGCCGCGATGTTGACGACGACCCCGGCCAGCGCGGTGACCAGGACCAGGCCGCCGGTCACTTCGGGCGGTGACACCAGGCGGGTGATCGCCTCGTACCCGAGCCAGAGGGACAGCACGAGCAGGGTGATGCCGTTGGCCTGCGCGGACAGGATCTCGGCGCGCTTGAGTCCGTACGTGTAGCCACCACGCGCGGGCCGCGCGGCCAGCCGCATCGCGACCAGGGCGAGCACGATCGAGGCGGCGTCGGTGAGCATGTGGGCCGCGTCGGAGATCAGCGCCAGGGAGCCGGCCAGGAAACCGATCACCACCTCCACGGCCATGAACGCGGTGATCAGCACCAGCGCGGCCCGCAGCCAGCGGCGGTCGGCGTCGGGCGAGAGGGTGTGCGAGTGCGAATGCCCGTGGCTGTGGTCGTGGTGGTGGCTGTGGGCGTGCTCGGTCATGGGGCGCGCTCCTCCCTGGGGCGTCCAAAAGGACGTGCGCAAGGAAGCAAACCGCACTTCTCCGCTAGATCCAAAGGCTGCACCGGTGACCGTTGTCATTACCGTCGGATGGCGCATTGCCGCAGGTCAGGAGGGTGAGGGGCGGTGACGGCCGAGAGGGCCGGCGCAGGTCTTGCGCCGGCCCCTCGGAGCGACTGACGACGGACGCGAGCGTCTACGTCGGTATGCATATCCTCGCGACCGTGCGCATGGTGGGTGTCGCGGTGGCGGACACCATGCTGTGGGCGGCCCGATGATCTTCGGCCGCTGTGGGCGAGGCGGTCGCTACGGTCAGCGCCAGCAAGGCAGCGGCGCTGGCCAGTGCTAAGGCGACGAGGCGCCTAGTTACGCAATTGAGCACTTCGCATGGTCCTATATCGATTTTTGACTGATCTTGGTGGGCGCATTGGACCATGCCTGTTGCCAGGAAGACAACACTTGCTCATCAGTAACTTACTCCCGACGCATGTCAGTTGACAATGCTGTCAACTATTGGCGTCTTTTGTCTCAAGGCGCCGAGCCACCCGGGACGCCTCCGCCTTGTCCAGACCACTGAACAATTCGAACGCCTGTCGCCACAGCTCCTGGGCGGCCTCGCGGGCACCCTCCCGGAGGCGTACCTCCGCCAGCACATCCGTCGCCCGCGCCTCTTCCTCCGGGAAGTGAATGCGGTGGGCGAGCGAAATCGCCGCGCAAAGGTGCTCCGCGGCGGCGGCGAGACTGTCGAGCGCCGCCTCCGCGCTTCCCAGGCGCCGCAAGGCGCGCGCCTCTTCCTGGGCGGCGCCGATGCTCCGGGCCAGGGCCAGGGCCTGCTGATGGTGGGTGGCCGCCTCGGTGAACTGTCCGAGGCCGAAGTGGGCCGTACCCAGACCGATCAGGGCATTGCCCTCGTTCTTACGGTCGCCGAGCCGACGGAAGGTGAACAGGCACTCTCTAAACATGTCCATGCCAGAAACGACGTCGTGCCGGTCGGCCGAGGCGGAGAGCAGTCCGGCGAGATTGGCCTGCATCGTCGCCACGTCGGAGAGACTTCCGACATTCTTGGTGAGGGCGAGGGAGGTTTCGTACGTCTGGCGTGCCAGCTCCACATTCCCCACTTGCAGGTGCAGATCACCCAAATTATTGATGCACTTGGCGGAATTCCGGCGGTCGCCGGCCTGCTGGAATGTGTCGATCGCCCGGGTGAAATACTCCAGGGCTTCCTCGTGCTCGCCCAAGTGTAATAGGGAGATCGCGTAATTGTTCTCGCAGCGGGCCTGGCCCCAGGTGTTGCCCGAGCGGACGTGTACGGCGATGGCTTCCCGGTGTGCGGCGAGCGCCTCGTGGTTCTGGCCGTGATTCCAGTGCAGGATGCCCAGTTTCCGCAGTGCGTCGGCTTCCGCGTCCGGGGCGTCCGTGGCGCGTGCCAGTTCCAGGGCGTGGCGGGCGGCCGCCATGGCCTCGGGGTAGTGGCCGGTGTTGGTGCGGGTCGCGCTGAGGTCGAGCAGGGCCAGACACAGTGCGTGTTGGTCACCCGTCTGCTTCCAGTGGTCGACGGCGTGCCGCTGCATCCGGTCGGTGTCCACCCAGTGGCATTCGGCGTCCAGGAACTCCGACAGGGCGTGACTCAGAAGCGCGGCCTGACGGGGGACGCCGTGGGTGCGCGCATACCGCTCCACGGTGAGGAGGTTGGAGCGCTCGGTGGCGAGCCATTCCTTCGCCGCCTCGGCATCGCGCCAAGGCAGACGGCGGCCGCCCGTTCCGGCGGTGCCGTCGGCGCGCTGACGGGCCGTCCGGGGACGCTGCGGATAGACGAGGGCGTCGGCGGCCTCGGTGGCGGACAGGTAGTGGTCGATCAGACGCCGCACGGCCTGGTCGCGGGTTTCCTCGTCGTCCTCGGAATGCGCCAGGGCCCGCGCGTACTCGCCGAGCAGGTCGTGGAACCGGTACCGGTCGGGTCGGGGTTCCTGGAGCAAATGGCAGTACAGCAGGCTTTCGAGAAGCCGTTCCGTCTGCTGCTGGGGAAGGCCCAGCAGAGCGGACGCCGCTTGCGGGCCGAATTCGGCACCCAGGTGGAGGGCGAGACGGCGGAACGCGGACTGCTGGGCGGGCGTCAATGTCTGGTACGACATCTCGAAGGCGCGGGCCACTTCCGAGTAACCGTCGTACAGTTCCGCGAGCCGGCCGGGGCCTCGGGTGAGCCGTTCGCGGAGATCGGCCAGGGACCAGGACGGGCGGGCGTTGAACCGGTTCGCGGCGATCTCGATGGCCAGCGGCAGATGTCCGCAGAGATCGACGACGCGGGATATGCCGGTGGTGTCCTGGGTGCGTTCCCGGCCGGAGAACGCCCGGAAGAGATCCACGGCGTCCTGCGGGGGCAGCACGTCTAGGGCGAGGGAATAAGCGCCGGGCAGGCCTGCCAAATGGCGGCGGCTGGTGATGATGACGAGCGAGGGGGACGGGCCGGGGAGAAGCGGGCGTACCTGGTCGGTGTCCGCGGCGTCGTCCAGGATGACGACGGCCCTTTTGTGCGACAGCAGCGTCCGCCACAGGTCCGTACGCTCTTCCAGCGCGGAAGGAATGGAGTTGGCCGGGACCCCCAGAAGGCGGAGCAGCGTCGCCAGCGCGGTGGAGGCGCTCAGCGGTTCCTGGACGCGGGCATGGGTGCGCAGGTCGATGTAGAGCTGTCCGTCGGGGAAATGGCGGCCCAGCGCGCCGGCGGCGTTCACGGCCAGGGCTGTCTTTCCCACGCCCGCCATACCGGAAATCGCTTCCAGGGCCACGATGGGGGCGTAACCGTCTCCCTCCGTGCGGCTCGCGGCGGCGATCACGGCGTGGAACCGCCGCATTTCCGTCCGGCGGCCGACGAGAGCGGCCTGACGTGGCAGGTTGCGCGGGGCGTACGCGGTGTGGAAAGTGTCAGGGGCATGTGGCGGGCCGTCGAAAAGGACCTCACGTGCCGGGACGCGGCGCAGGATTCTCTGATGGATGCGGGCGAGTTCTTCGCTCGGGTCGCAGCCCAGTTCCGCCCGGAGTTTCCGGCGGGCGTCCTGGTAGATCCGTAAGGCGTCCGCGTGCCGTCCACAGCCGTAGCAGGCCAGCATGTGATAGCCGATAAGGGTCTCGTCGTCGGGGAACTGGCCGACCAGGGAGGAGAGAACGCCGATCACCTCGCTGAAGCGTCCCAGGCGCAACTGCATGGCGATACGCGAGGTGGTCGCGCTGAGGCGCTGTTCGGTCAGGCTCGTCCGCGTCCGCTCGGCCCATGACCCCGGCAGGCCGGCGAGGGGATCACCGCGCCACAGATCGTCCGCCTGGTGGAGCAGTGTGACCGCCTCGTCGCCGCATCCGTCGTCCGACAGGCGCCTGGCTCGGGCGACGAGATCCTGAAATCGGTGCCAGTCAATGCGTTCGGGCAGAATTTCGAGGGTATATGTGTGCGCATGATGCTTGATCGCTGCGCATTCGGTCCCGCCGGAGACGGCGGCGGCCACGCGTATGGATTTGCGAATGCGTGACACGTACGTGTGAACCGACTCGCGGGCTTTGCCCGGCGGTGCGCCGTCCCAAAGACGGTCGATCAAGGCGTCCAGAGCGACGGGCCGGCCCGCGGACAAGGCCAGCGACGCGAGAACGCCACGCTCTTTGTCGGAGCCGAGACCGACCCGGTGCGTGGCCGAGCCGAGGCAAATGGGGCCGAGGATGAAAATCTCCATCAGCGCCTCCCGTCATCGGCGCCCCATACCGGTTCGGTGAGCATGGCACTCAATGGTTGAAGTGGCCAGTAGGCACCGGACGGGCGGTGGCCGGTTCGGGTCCTTTGCCGGACTTCGCGGCATCCGCCGCCCTTGCGGAGGACTTCCGCCGTCCTTCCATGGGTAGAGCTGAAGTGATCACTGACGTACCGGACGGGGGTGGGGGATGCGCCGGGATGTGAACGCCATTGGCGGTTCGGCCAGGATTCACGGGACGAGTATCCAGGCGGGGGATGTCAGCGGCGGCATACACGTGCACGCGGACTCCGCCGCGCGGCTTCCCGTTCCACGGCAACTGCTCTCCGTCACGCCGCTTTTCACCGACCGGGAAAATGATCTGTCGGCACTGACGGCGCTGCACGCGCGATTTCCCGAGCTGTCCACCCCGTTGATCGTCGTCAGCGGGCCCGCCGGAATAGGCAAGACGGCCCTGGTGTCCCGATGGCTGCGCGGGATGGCCGAGAGATTCCCCGACGGCCAGTTGTACGCCGATCTCCGCGGGCACGCGGAGGACGGGCCGGCCGCCCCGGGCGACGTCATGAGCCAGTTCCTGCGCGCCCTGGGCGTCGTGCAGGTGCCGCACGCCCTGGACGAGAGAGCCGCGCTGTGGCGCTCGGTCACCGACGGCCTGCACCTGTCGATCATGCTCGACAACGTCCTGTCCGCGGCCCAGGCCCGGTCCCTGCTGCCCGGCGGCCGGCCCAGCCTGGTCGTGGTGACCAGCAGGTACCGCCTGACCGGGCTGCGCGCCGACGGAGCGCTGTACCACGAGCTGGGCCTGCTGGAGCAGCACGCGGCCGTCGAGATTCTCTCCCGTGGCATAGGGGCTGAGCGCGTGGAGCGTGAGGACAGCGCGGTGCGCCAGGTCGTGACCCTGTGCGCCGGCCTGCCCCTGGCGGTGTGCCTGGCGTCCGCCCGGCTCGCGTCCCGCCCCCGGCAGCCGGTGCGCACCATGGTGGAAGCGTTGGAGCAGGACCGAGGACGGCTGGCGGCGCTGGCCGTGGAGGGGAGTTGTCGGTGTACGCGGCGCTCGACGAGTCGTATGCGGTACTGGCACCCGAGGCGGCCCGGCTGTACCGGTGCCTCGCACTGCTGCCGGCCAGGGAACTGGACTCGCGGCTGGCGGCGGTGGCCCTCGGTGTGCCCCTCGGGGAGGCGGAGCGGCTGCTGGACGCGCTGGTCGAGGCCAACCTGGTGGAGGACACGGGCCCGGACGCCTACCGCTTCCACGATCTGGTCCGGCTGCACGCCGAGGCGCGCGGCCGGGCGGAAGAAAGTCCGACGGCCCGGGAAGAAACGTCCCGGCGCGTGGCTGACTGGCACCTGCACACCGCGTCAGCAGCGCAGGCGCTGCTCTCCCCCATACAGTTCACCCTCGGCCGTACGTACGTCTACGAACCGGACCTCCCCTGCCCCTTCACGGACGAGAGCGGCGCGCTCGCCTGGCTGGAGACCCGCCGCGCGGACCTGGTGGCGACCGTGCGCACCGCCGACGAGAAACGCTGGGACGAGCTGGCCTGGCAACTCGTCGACGCGTTATGGCCCTTGTTCCACCGGCTGCGCCACTACGACCTCTGGATCGAGGCTCACACCATCGGCCGCCGGGCCGCGCACCGGACCGGGGACCGCAGGGCGGAACGCCAGATGCTGAATTCCGGAGCCATCGGCCTCAACGCGGCCGGGCGCACCGAGGACGCCATCGACTGGTTCACGCAGTCGCTGCGGGCCGCCCGCGAGGCCGGCGACATCCGTGACGAGGGGCAGGCGCTGCTCGGTATCGGCGCCGCGCACCGGGAGGCGGGGCGCTTCCCGGAGGCGGAGGGCCACCTCCGCCGGGCCATCTCGGCCTGGGAGAACGCGGGTTACGAGCGTGGAGTGGCGCTGGCGCGGATCATACTGGGCGAAATGGCACTGGAGGAGGCGGAGAGAGAGCGGTCCGGCGCCGGGGGCCCGGCCGAGCGGGCAGCGGAACTCTTCTCGCAGGCCCACGAAGCGCTGGTCGCGCTGAACGATCCGTACGACGCCGCGCGGGCGCTCGCCTTCTCCGGGCGCGTGAGTGCGCTGAGAGACGCGTACGACACGGCGGTGGAACGCCTCGGCCAGGCCTTGCGATTCTTCGAATCCGCCGGGTCCGTCCACTGGCAGGCGCGTGTCTCGGAAATGCTGGGAGCGTGCGCGCGCGAGCACTCCCTTCCGGACACCGCACGGGACCACTGGGAGCACGCCAGGAGGCTGTACGCGTCGCAGAGTCCTTCGAACGCCCAACGGGTAGGGGACCTGCTGGCCGGCCTGGGTGGTGCGAGCAGGCCGGTGGATCCAGCAGGCCCCCGGGAGGAGCGCCCTACGGGCCCGTCAGAAAGCTGACGGCACGCAGCCCGTCCAGGGTGTGCCCCGTCGCGAGCAGGCCGTGCAGACACGACGCGGCCTGCGACCATCTCTCCGGCCCTGCCCACCCCGTCCCCTCGACGGCGAGGCGCCGCAAGCCTCCGGCGCCGTCGCGGTACGCCACGGCGCAGGTGCCGTCCAGAAGAGGCACGGCCGCGAGCCGACAGCCGACATGGTGACCCAGTACGCGATCGAGTCGGCGCCACGCCCCACGCCGCTGCCGTGGACGGCTGTGGACCAGGACGTCCGCACAGCCGAGCCAGGACTCTTCGGCGCAGGTGTCGGCGTCGACGGCGAAGTGGTCGTCGGTGCCGAGGAGCGCCTGGCGCGTGGCCGGTCCGGGCGGCTGCCCGGCGTGGACGAGCACGGTGCGTATGCCGGTAGGCGTGGCGACGGTGATGCCGGGCACCGCGACGGGCCCCGTGCGGAGGGCGCCGGCGGTCGGCGGTCCGGACAGCACCTGTACCGAACGGTGCCAGTGGTGGCGGGAGGGAGGCGGGGCGGCGGTACCGATGGCCGGCTCGGTGCCGGCCGTACCCCACATGCCGGTCATGCTGTCGCCTCCGTACCGGTACCGCTGTCCGGGGCGCACCAGGAGTCCAGCCGCGGCGGCAGCGGCAGCTCCCGCGTGACGGCCGGGTGCGCGGGCTGCCCCAGCCCCAGGATCCGGTACATCAGCCGCCGCATGTTTCTGGTGAACCGCCTCGGCTCCGAGGTGATCCGGGACGCGATGGCCGCGTACTCCTCGCCCTGGTGCTCCGCGTACTCGGCAGCGGCGTACGCCAGCTGGCTCGGGAGCGAATGGCCCGGCGACAGGGCCGGAGCGGTCCGCGCCAGGGTGGCGGCGGGCGACATGGGGTTGATCTCCCCTTCCGGCGACGAGGCGAGCAGTATCGGGGCGCGGGTCAGCGTTCCGTACAGCGTCACCGACCCGTGGTCCCCGATGATCCAGTCCGCCGCCACCAGTACGGACCGCCAGTCCGCCTCGGGCGGTACGACGGCGATGCCGTGCCGCCGGCACTGCGCCAGCCAGGCCCGTACCTGCCAGGCGCCGTGCCCCGACCAGACGTTGGGATGGATCAGCAGCGCCACCCGCCGGTTCTTGCCCGACAACTCGTTGATGAGGCGCGGGAGCAGCGCTTCGATCGCCCCGAAGGACGACAGCGCACCCCAGGTGGACACCACGGCGACGAGTTTCTGCCCCTTGCGCAGCCCGAGCGCGCGCCGGTAGGCGGGGCGGCGGGGCAGGCTGGCCACGATGCGGTCGTGCACCGGGTCCCCGACCACGGACGCCACGGGCAGGGCCTCCGGGCACGACTGCGCCAGGCCGTGCAGGTCGTCCCGGTGGGGCAGGACGACGGCGGCGGGCAGGCACCGGCCGTCCGGAACGATGTCCGGGCGCCCGAGGCCGGCGACGCGGGCGTCCGTGCCTTCGATGATGCGCTTGAGGTAGTTGGCCCCGTGCGGCAGCGTGATCAGCGGCGCGCTGATCTCTCCCAGCCCGCGCGGCCCCGCGGCGAGCGCGAGGTCGTATTCGAGCCGGGCCGCCTTCTCCCAGGGCAGTACCGCGCTGCCGAGCCGGTGGAGGAACGCGGCCACCCCGTCGCCGAACGGGTGCGGAGGGGCCGTGAACAGGACCTGGACGCGGAGGTCGGACTCCAGGAGCGAGAACACTTCCTGGAGGCGTTTGATGTACGTCACCGTGTGGGCGACGACGAGGACGCGTTTGCGGCCGGTGAGGGTCAGCCACTCGCGTAACTGATGTGGTGAATTCTTGTCGAAAGCGCTCAATGCCCCCATGACATCCCCCTGTCGGATCAAGCCGGCGTGTTCCGGACCGGACACGTCGGCCGGTTGGGGAGGGGATGCCCACGGGGTGGGACGAAAGCCTTGACCGGCCCTTGCGAAAACCTTGCCCCGGTGGCCGGCGGAGGTGTCGGGTCCGCGCGTGGTGTGCACGGGGCGGGTGGGGCGCCGCGGCAGGTGTGTACTCCTTCATGTCCGCGCGGAGGTGTCGCCACACCTGCACCACTGTGCGCAGGGCTCGCACGCCGCGTCGAGGGGCCTGCCGGGAGACCTGTCGAGGAGCCTGCCGCCGGCCCTGTCGTGCTGAGGAGGGCGGGGCGCAGTCATCCGCCGTCGGCGTGGCCCACGCGTCAGTGGCACGCCGCCGCGGTGCGGGTGTGCGGGCTCCGCCCCAGCCAGGTCCTCGGGTCGTGCGCGGGCGCTCAGAGCCGGATGCGCATCGATTCCGGATCGGCCTCAGCGAGTACTACGGGCGCGGGGGCCGCAGCTCGTCGAGCCCGCCTTCTCCGGGCCGTTCACCGGCCGCCGAGCCTCACCGCTCCCGGCCCGTACACCGCAGCGCGGCCGCGAGCCGCCGGGCCACGTCGGGCGCGCAGCGGCCCAGCTCCACCAGCGGCCGTGGTGCGTCGGCCGCCAGGGACGGGCCGTCCAGGCCCAGTGACGGCAGGGTGATGCCCACTCCGGCCAGCGCGGCCTGGAGTTCGTCCCGCGCCGCCTCCGCGTCCGTGATCTTCTCGCCCGCCGTCGCGCGTTCCACTGTGTCCATGATCGCAGCGCCTTCCCTCGATGCCCGGTGCGTGCCTCACCGAGCAGCATCGCTCGGTGAATCCACGACTACTAGGAGTAGCCAATTATGCGCCCGTGAAACGAATTCGGCGGCGGTTCCGCGGGCACCGCGCGCACCGGCGCCCGCAGCCCGCCGGTGAGGGCCCTGCGCGCCGCCTCTTACTCTGGAAACGCACCGACCGGGTGGTCTGCTCCCGGTTGACTTTCCGCGTCCACCGGACCCCGTCGTGCCGCCCGTACGGCGGCCGACCCGAAGCCATGAGGTAACCGGCAGTGAGCCCCGCCCCGCCGCCCGCAGCGCCCGCGCCGGGTGCCCCTGAGCCGTCACCCGCGGTCCCCGCACCGCGCGTCCCCGGTCCCGGTCCGGGCTCCGGCCCCGGCCCCGCACGAGTCACCGTCGTCGGGATCGGCGCGGACGGCTGGGACGGGCTGCCGGCCGCCTCACGAGAGGTGCTGCGGGGCGCGGGGGCGCTCGTCGGGGGCGTACGGCAGCTCGACCTGTTGCCCGCGGAGTGCGCGGGCGAGCGGGTTCCGTGGCCGTCGCCGCTGCGGCCCGCCGTACCGGGGCTGCTCGCCGCGTACGCCGGACGCGAGGTGTGCGTCCTGGCCAGCGGTGACCCGATGTTCTACGGCATCGGGCGGACGCTCACCGAGGTGCTCGCCGAGGCGGGGGCCGCGCCGCCGCGCGTGCTGCCGCACCCGTCCTCCGTCGCGTACGCGTGCGCCCGGCTCGGCTGGCCCGTCGAGGACACCGAGGTCGTCACCCTCGTCGGCCGCCCCCTCGCGGGCCTGGCGGCCGTCCTGCACGACGGCCGCCGGCTGCTCGTCCTCTCCGCGGGCGCCGAGACTCCCGCGCAGGTCGCCGGACTGCTGCGGGAGCGCGGCTTCGGGCCGACCCGGATGCGCGTACTGCAACAGCTCGGCGGCCCGCGCGAACGACAGGCCGAGGGCACGGCCGCGGACTGGCCGCCCACGCCCGCAACCGGCGGCACCGGCCCCCTCCCCGCGATCGACCCGCTCAACGTCATCGCCCTGGACTGCGCCCGCGCCCCGGAAGCCCTCCGGCTCTCCGCCGCCCCCGGCCTGCCGGACGACGCGTACGAGCACGACGGCCAGCTGACCAAGCGCCACGTACGCGCCGCCACCCTCGCCGCACTCGCCCCCGCCCCCGGCGAACTCCTGTGGGACATCGGCGGCGGCTCCGGCTCCATCGGCATCGAGTGGATGCGGACGCACCGCACCTGCCGCGCCGTCGCCGTCGAGCGGAACGCCGTACGGGCCGGACGCATCACCCGCAACGCGGACGCGCTCGGCGTACCGGCGCTGCGCGTGGTCACCGGCCCCGCGCCCGAAGCCCTCGCCGGACTCCCGGCCCCGCACGCCGTGTTCATCGGCGGCGGCCTGACCGCGCCCGGCCTCCTGGAGGCGTGCTGGGCGGCGCTGCCGCCGGGCGGCCGGCTGGTCGCCAACACCGTCACGCTGGAGTCCGAGGCGCTGCTCGCCGACTGGTACCGGCGGCACGGCGGCGACCTCGTACGGCTCGCGGTCGCGCACGCCGTACCGGTGGGGGCTTCACCGGCTGGCGGCAGGCGATGCCGGTCACCCAGTGGTCGGTGACGAAGCCCGTGGCCCCCGAGCCTCCCGCCCCCGACGCCCCCGCCACCCCCACACCCCCACCGTCCCCAACGCCCCCTTCGTCCCAGGAGACGCACAGTGACCGTCCACTTCATCGGCGCCGGACCGGGCGCGGCCGACCTGATCACGCTGCGCGGCGCCCGCACCCTGGCCCGCTGCGAGGTCTGCCTGTACGCGGGCAGCCTGGTGCCGCGCGAACTGCTCGACGAGTGCCCGCCCGGCGCCCGCCTGGTCGACACCGCCAACCTGGACCTCGACCAGATCACCGCCGAACTGGTCCGCGCCCACGAGGCCGGCCAGGACGTCGCCCGGCTGCACTCCGGCGACCCGTCCGTCTTCAGCGCCGTGGCCGAGCAGATGCGCCGCCTGGACGCGGCGGGCGTGCCGTACGAGGTCGTCCCCGGCGTCCCGGCGTTCGCCGCCGCGGCGGCCGCCCTCAAGCGCGAACTGACCGTCCCCACCGTCGGCCAGACCGTCATCCTCACCCGCATCGCCCAGCAGGCCACCCCCATGCCCGAGGGCGAGGACCTGGCCACCCTGGGCCGCAGCGGTGCCCTCCTGGTCCTGCACCTCGCGGCCCGCTACGTGGACCGGGTCGTCGGCGAACTCCTGCCGCACTACGGCGCCGACTGCCCCGCCGCGGTCGTCGCGATGGCCTCCCGCCCCGACGAACTGGTGCTGCGCGGCACCCTCGCCGACATCGCGGACCAGGTGAAGGCGGCGGGTGTGGTCCGTACGGCGGTCATCATGGTCGGCCGCACGCTGGGCGCCTCGCAGTTCCGCGACAGCCACCTGTACTCGACGGAGCGGGAGCGGGCATGTGCGGCGGAATCCGGTCAACTCCGGGACGCCCAGGCCGAATAAGCGGTTGATCGGGTACGGCGGCTCCAGCAGCATCGACAGGATGAACGCGAAGCCGCAGCCCGAGCCCGTGAAGACCCCGCCCGAGCCCGCCAAGTCCCTGCCCGAGCCCGTCGAAGCCCTGATCGTCGTCGACGTCCAGTCGGCCTTCTTCGCGGGCGAGGGCGCGGCACCGCACGCGGCGGCCGTCCAGGAGCGCACCGAGGACCTGGTCGACCGGGCGCGGGCGGCCGACGCGCTGATCGTCCACCTCCAGAACGACGGCGCGCCCGGCACGTCCGACGAGCCGGGCACCCAGGGCTGGGAGCTGCACCTGCCCGTCGCGCCCGGCCCGCGCGAGGTCGTGATCCGCAAGACACTGGACGACGGCTTCCACGAAACCCCGCTGGGCGAACTGCTCACCGAGACCGGGGTACGGTCCCTCGCCGTCTGCGGCGTGATGTCCGAGATGTGTGTACTGGGGACCGCGCGTGCCGCCCTGGAGCGCAAGTATCGCGTCGTCCTGCCGCACGACGCGCACGGCACGTACGACGTACCGCCCGCGCCGGGCGAGACGGAGGGCGTCCCGGCGGCGATGGCCTCGCGCGTCGCGGAGTGGGCCCTCGGCGACGAGGTCGAGATCGTCGCGTACGCGAAGGACGTACCGTTCCAGGCGCCGCCGGGGCCGGCCGCCACCTGACGGAACGCGTCACTCCGGGGTACGCGGCCACGACGGCGGGCCCGCGCCTGTCACCCCCCGTCCCGCGGCCCCCGGGGCTCGGCCCGCCCCACCACATTCCCCGCCCGGTCGATGCAGATCACATCCACCGCGACCGGCGCGCCCCGCAGGACCGCCAGGGCCTCGTCGCGGGCCGTCCTGGCGACCAGGTCACCGAGCGGCACGCCGCGCGCCGCGCACAACTGGAGTGCGGCCAGCCCCGTATTGGCCACGGCGACCTCGCCCGCCAGCTCCGCATCGGCACCGCCCCGCCGCGCCAACTCCGCCAGGAACCCCTTGTCCACCTGCGACCGCGCCGAGTGCAGGTCCAGATGGCCCGCCGCCAGCTTGGACAGCTTCGCGAAGCCGCCGCAGACCGTCAGCCGCGGTACGGGATGCCGTCGTACGTACTTCAGCACCGCGCCCGCGAAGTCGCCCATGTCCAGCAGCGCGTCCTCGGGCAGGCCGTGTTCGGCGACGACGACCTTCTCCGAGGTGGAGCCGGTGCACCCGGCCACATGCGTACGCCCCACCGCACGCGCCACATCCACACCCCTCCGGATCGAGTCGATCCACGCCGAGCACGAGTACGGCACCACGATCCCGGTGGTCCCCAGGATCGACAGCCCGCCCAGAATCCCCAGCCGCGGATTCCACGTACTCCGCGCGATCTCCTCGCCATGATCGACCGACAGCTCGACCTCGACGTCCCCGCTGCCCCCGTACCGCCGCGCGACCTCCGCGACGTGCTCCCGCATCATCTGCCGGGGCACGGGGTTGACCGCCGGCTCGCCCACGTCCAGCGGCAGCCCGGGGCGGGTGACCGTACCCACCCCCGGCCCGGCCTTGAACACCACCCCGCTGCCCGCCGGGAGCCGGCGCACGGTGGCCCGGATCAGCGCACCGTGCGTCACATCGGGATCGTCCCCCGCGTCCTTGACGACGGCCGCCATGGCGCTGGACCGGTCCGGGACCAGCTCCTCGGCGGCCAGCGCGAACGCGGGCGTCTGCCCCTTCGGCAGGGTGATCGTCACCGGGTCCGGGAAATCGCCGGTCAGCAGCGCCGTGTACGCGGCGGTCGTCGCCGCCGTCGCGCAGGCCCCGGTCGTCCAGCCGTGCCGCAGCCCGGTGTGCGCGAGCTGCGCCGTACGGCCGCCGGCGGCGCCTGTGCCGGTACTGGTCCCGGCCGCGCTCCCGCCCGTACGTCCGCCTCCCGTACCGTTCGTGTCCGTACCTGTCTCACCCATGGAGAAGACCGCCCGCCATGAGCGTCCCCGCCGGAGCCGTACGCGTCCCCCACGTTCTGATCCTCGGCGGCACGACCGAGGCCCGCCGGCTGGCCGCCGGCCTGGCGGACCGACGGCCCGACTGGCGCGTCACGACATCCCTGGCAGGCCGGGTGGCCGCCCCCGGCTCCCGGCCGGAGAGGTCCGCGTCGGCGGATTCGGAGGCCCGGACGGCCTCGCACACTGGCTGCGCGAGCACGCGGTGGACGCGCTCATCGACGCCACCCATCCCTTCGCCGGCACGATCAGTTTCAACGCGGCACAGGCGGCCGCCACCGCCCATGTTCCCCTGCTCGCCCTCCGCAGGCCCGGCTGGGTCCCCGGCCCGGGTGACGACTGGCACCCGGTCGCCTCCCTCGAAGAGGCCGCCGCCACCCTCCCCACCCTCGGCCACCGCGTCTTCCTCACCACCGGCCGCATGGGCCTCGCCACCTTCGCCCACCTCACCGGCCTCTGGTTCCTCGTCCGCTCCGTGGACGCTCCGGAACCACCCCACCCACCCCACATGCGGACCGTCCTCGCCCGAGGCCCCTTCACCCTCGAAGGCGAACGCGCCCTCCTCCGCGACCACCGCGTCGACGTCCTGGTGACGAAGGACAGCGGCGCGACGGCCACCGCCCCGAAACTGACGGCGGCGCGGGAGGCGGGGGTGCCGGTGGTGGTCGTACAGAGGCCGCCGGTACCGCCCGGCGTCCCGGTCGTCGAGAGTCCGGGTCAGGCGGTCGACTGGCTGGCGGGGCTGTGAGCGCGCGGCGCTAGCGCAGGGTGAGGAGATGGTCGTCCAGTTCCGCCACGAAGTGTTCACCGTGCCAGGGGCGGAGTGCGTGGCGGGCGCTGCGCAGGCGCAGGGCGGGGACTCGGCCGCCGGTGGTGGTCAGTTCGTCGGCGCAGGTGTGCAGAAGAGCGGTGCCCGCAACCGGGTCGCCACACTGGATACGTGCGAGTGCCTGGTCGGTGGTGACGATGGTGCGTTGCAGGCGGTCGCGGGGGTGCGTCAGGGCCGCTGCCGCGCCGGCGAAGAGGGACTCGGCTGTTTCGGCGTCTCCGGTGTGGAGTGCGCAGAGACCTTCGAAGCCTCGGAGGTGGCCGGGGGAGAACGGCAGGCCTGACGGGCCGCACTCGGGTCCGCCACCGACGTCGTGCCGGGCCAGGGAGAGCGCGGTCAGCGCTACGCGCCGGTCGCCGGAGCGGGCGGCGATCTCCGAGTGCAGGGCGTGGGCGCGGCCGCGTACGGCGGGGGCGTCCCCCGTGCGCGCGTCGCGGATGGCGGCGTCGACGAGTACGCGGGTGGCGTCGGTGCCGGGCGTGGAGTAGAGCGTGACAAGGGCGTGGCTCATGCGCACGACCGCGCGGTGCCAGGTGGGGAGGTGTTCGGTGGCTTCGATGGCCGCGGCGTACAGGACGTGTGACGTGGCGTCGTCGTGGGTCTCGAAGGCGATGCGGCCGGCGAGGGTGAAGGTCCGGGCCGCGACGGTACGGAGAGCGGGGAGCAGCGGGGGCGGCAGGTCGCCGGCGAGGAGGCGGCGACACGTCTCGACGACGGGCGAGAGCAGCAGTTGGAGCCGTACGAAGGGGAGGGCGCCCACGTGCCGGTTCGCGTGGTCGACCGCGGAGTTCAGATCGTCGAACAGGGAGGCGTCGATGCCGGCGGGGCCTCCGAGGGCTTCGGCGATCCTGGCTTGGGAGCGCGGGCCGAGGAGGGCGAGCAGGCCGCCGTTGCCGACGGTCACCGTACGGGTGATCAGCAAGCGCAGCTCGTTCAGTTGGTGTTCGCTCTCGCCGTAGTGCGCCAGCGCGGCGAGGAGTTCGGCGAAGTCGCTTCCGGGCCCGAGGTGCGGGGCGCCGCCCTGGCGCGCGTAGACGTGGGCCAGGAGGAGTTGGTAGTGGTGGCTGGGGCGGACGGGTGAGGTGGCGCTCTCCCAACGGGCCACGCTGCGCTGCACGCCGGCCGTGGAAGCGGCCAGGGGGACGCCCAGTCCTGAGGCGATGCCGTCGAGGGCCCGGGCGAGGCCGGCCAGCGACCAGCCACGGGACGTGCGCAAGCGCTTCAGCGTGCGGGCGGCAACCGCGGTGTCACGCGCGTTCATGGGCTCATGATGCCCGTACGGCAGCTCAAATCGGCACGATGAGGCGGGGCTTACCCAGTGAAGCCGTATAGTCGAGGGTTTGCCAGGTGCCGGTCCGGCTGGTCGTCCCGTCCGGGGCTGCCAAGGGGAATCCGATGGTGAGTTCGCTCCGGTCCACCATCCAGCGGTTACGTGCGTGATACGCGGTGCGATGAAGCCCGGGAGACTGTAATTCCACGATGTCGGTGATACGGCTCCGGCTTCGCTCGACGGCCGCTCGGGCCGCTTCCGGTTGCTGCGCGACGGTCGCCGGTACCACCACGGTGATGGCGGAGCGGCTGTTGGCCGCCAGCCACATCAGTGCCAGAGAATCGACGCCTTCGGCACCGCCCAGGAAGAAGTGCGCCCGGGGGCCGGCGAACGGCGCGAGATAGGAGCCGAATGCCGTCGCGTACCACTGGTCCGGGTGGTGGCCGGTGGAACGCGTACCGGTGATGGCGATGGTTTCAGGCATGATCAACTCCGTGTCACAGGTTGTCGTCTGCCGCGTCCGCCGAAGCGGAGCTGGAATCGGTGCATGGACACGAAAGCATCGTCGGCGTGCGGTACGGCCGACTGCAACGAGAACACCCGGACCGGAACGGCGCGGACGGGTCCGCCGCTCGCCTTCATCTACGACCGCAGCGCGACAAGGTCGCACAGTCTGCTGGACCTGCGCCTCGTCGGATGCCAGAACTACGCCACCCGGTGGGGCTGGGAAGTGGCCGGTACGTGGGTCGACTTCGGTGACCACGCCATCGGCGTCCAGCGGCCGCGTTTCCACGACCTCCTCGACGCCATGCGGCCACAGGCGGAACGGCGGAAAGTGATCTGCCTGGTGCACAACTGGGGGCGGCTGGCCCAGGCCGACGAGGTGCGTCTGCGGCAGCAGGAGCTGGTGGCACAGACGGGAGGCTGCACGGCGACGACTTTCGACGAGTCGGACGAACGGCGGCGGGCAGTGCTGTCCGGCGTGGGCTGCTGGTAGGGGCGGAGTCACGTGGAGAAGACGTACAGGGGAAATCCTGCTCGCGCGCTGCTGCCCACAGCGGAATTCCTGGCCGTGCGCGACACCATCGCCACCGGTAACCGCGGAATGCCCCGGCTCACGGCAGAGCGCATTCTCGTACAGGCATTGGCATTCGTGGCCACGGCTGCTCGGTACCGGGGTGCGGCCATCGCGCCGTCCCGCGTCGTCGACGAGGGCTGGCACGCGCTGATTCTGCACACGAAATCCTATGCCGCGCTGTGTGACCGGCTCGGCGGATTTGTCCACCACTACCCGCAGCCGCCGGACCCGCGACGCCAGCCGCAAACGGTCATCGACCACACGACAGCCCTCATGGGGGAGGCCGGATTCATGGTCGACGGGGAATTGTGGCGTACGCCTGCCGAAGAACTCGTGACGGTGGCCGCCGACTGCGGGCACACGCCGCCCGGCGGCTGCGGACCGATCGGGCCGTCTCCGCGGCCCGGCCCCATGCCCAGGAAACCGGGGCAGTCGGCGCGCGGCGCCGACCGTCAGGAGGTGACGCGTGGAGTGGATCGATCCGCGCTATGAGCAGGTCGTCGCGGACCTGCGGGCCCGACAGCGTGCCGAGGCGGAAGAAGGCCGGTTGCCCCGGCTGCTGAGGGGATTCGTCGTCCCTGTGCCGGAGAGCGGCGACGAGGACTGAATGAGCGGGTGGCCGGGCCCGGGGGCGGGTCCGGCCACCACGGCTCGTCGTCCTGCCCCGGCTCAGTCGCCCTGCCGCGTCAGCGTGAAGACGTGGCACTCCTTCGGGTCTCCGACCCGGGTGTAGAGGACCGGGTGGTTCTTCTCCTCGCCGATCCGCAGGGTGTGGAGGGTGCTGCGTTCCAGGTCGGCGTCCAGGCGGTCGAAGGTGAGGGTCAGGGTGGTGTGGTCGGTGGAGAGGGACCAGGTGCCCTTGCCGAAGAGGCCGCCTTCGAGGGGGCGTCGTTGACGGTCTGGTCGAGGGTGGCGTTCTTCGGCCAGCCCTGGGAGCTGAAGGTCTGGCCCAGTTTTCCGCCGAGGTCGCTGAGTTTGAGGTGGCCCTTCAAGGCGGTCCACGTGCCGTGGAGGTCCGTGGCGCGGTAGCGCGACGAGGGGGCCGGGCCGCAGCGTTCGTTTTCGGTGGCGCAGCCGGTGGCTGTGGCTGCTAGCAGGAGTGCCGTGGTGGTGGCGACGGCGGTGCGCAAGTGTGTGTGCTCGCTGGTGGATCTGCCGGTCATGTGGTGCTGTCCCCGTTTGTGTGCCCCGTTGAGCGGTTCGCCGGGTTGGCGGGGCCGCGCCGAGATTAAGTGATCGGCGGGCGGGATGGTTCGGGGGTGGCTGGAATCGCCTGCTGGGTGGGGACCTTTTGGCGGGTGTTCGACCGGAGGGAGCGGGGCGGACGGGGCGGCCGGGACGGGCGGACCGGGGTGTTTGCCGGCCCCGCCCGTCGCGCGGGCTCTTACTTCTCCGGGTACCGCCGTGGCGTCCAGACCGTGTCCCGGTCGGCGTTTTCGCGCCGTACCGACTCCGTCTGCGACGAGCCGATCAGGAGGATCGTGCGCATGTCGACCTCCTCGGGGGCCAGGTCGGCCAAGGGGACGACGCGTACGGACTCCGTCGGGCCGCCGACGTCGCGGGCCATGACCACCGGGGTGTCGGGGGCGCGGTGTTCCAGGAGGAGTTCGCGGGCCTTGGCGACCTGCCAGGTGCGGGTGCGGGAGCCGGGGTTGTAGAGGGCCATCGCCAGGTCGGCGGAGGCGGCCGCGTGGAGGCGGTCGGCGATGACGTCCCAGGGCTTGAGGCGGTCGGAGAGGGAGATGACCGCGTAGTCGTGGCCGAGGGGGCGCCGGCGCGGGCGGCGGCCGCGTTGGCGGCGGTGACGCCGGGGAGGACCTGGACGGGGACGGACCGGTAGGCGGGCTGGGCGGCTACTTCGAGGACGGCCGTGGCCATGGCGAAGACGCCGGGGTCGCCGCCGGAGACGACCGCGACCCGGCGGCCGCGGCGGGCCAGGTCCAGGGCGAGTTCGGCGCGTTCGGACTCGACCTTGTTGTCGGAGGCGTGGCGCTCCTGGCCGGGGCGTACGGGGACGCGGTCCAGGTAGGTGGTGTAGCCGACGAGGTCGGTGGCGGAGGCGAGGGCGCCGCGGGACTCCGGGGTGAGCCACAGCGGGCCTGCCGGGCCGGTGCCGACGACCACGACCGAGCCGGTGGCGGGGGCCGGGGGCGGGGTGGCGATGCGGCTGGGGACGACGGCGACGGAGAAGTAGGGGACGGTGGACGGGTCCACCTCCGCGAGGGGCGCCGTGCGTTCGCCGGGCATCGTGGCGCGTTCGACGTAGTCGGCCTCCGGGAGGCGGCCGGAGTCGGTGAGGGCCTGGTGCACGGAGGGGAAGGTGCGGCCGAGCTTCATGACGACGGCGGCGTCGGTGGCGGCGAGGCGGGCGGTCAGTTCCTCGGTGGGCAGGGTGCCGGGGAGGATGGTGAGGACCTCGTCGGCTTCGCACAGGGGCTTGCCGAGGCGGGCTGCCGCGGCGCTCACGGAGGTGACGCCGGGGATGACCTCGGTCTCGTAGCGGTCGGCCAGACGCTGGTGCATGTGCTGGTACGAGCCGTAGAAGAGGGGGTCGCCCTCGGCGAGTACGGCGACGGTGCGGCCCGCGTCGAGGTGCGCGGCGAGGCGGGCGGCGGCCTCGGTGTAGAAGTCGTTGAGGGCGCCCCGGTAGCCGTCGGGGTGGTCGGTCGTCTCGGTGGTGACCGGGTAGATCAGGGGTTCTTCGTGGTGGTCCGGGCGGATGTGACGCTCGGCGATGGAGCGGGCGATCGAGCGGCCGTGCCGGGCGCTGTGGTACGCGATCACGTCGGCGGAGGAGATGACCTCGACGGCGCGCAGCGTCATCAGGTTCGGGTCGCCGGGGCCGAGGCCGACCCCGTACAGGCGGCCCGGGGCAGGGGCGGAGGACTGCTCGGCCTGGCGGCCTGCGGTGTGCTGCTCGGTCACTCTTCCACGCTCGCTATCGCGTTGATCGCTGCCGCGGCCATGGCGCTGCCGCCGCGCCGGCCGCGTACCACCAGGTGTTCCAGGCCCGCGGGGTGCTGGGCCAGCGCGTCCTTGGACTCGGCCGCGCCGATGAAGCCCACCGGGATGCCGATGACGGCGGCCGGGCGGGGCGCGCCCTCCTCGATCATCTCCAGGAGGCGGAAGAGGGCGGTGGGGGCGTTGCCGACGGCGACCACCGCGCCGTCCAGGCGGTCGCGCCACAGTTCGAGGGCGGCGGCGCTGCGGGTGGTGCCCATCCGCTTGGCCAGGTCCGGTACGGACGGGTCGGCGAGGGTGCAGAGCACCTCGTTGTCCGCGGGCAGCCGCTTGCGGGTGACGCCGCTGGCGACCATGTTGGCGTCGCAGAGGATCGGGGCGCCGTTGCGCAGGGCCTCGCTCGCGCTGGCGACGACCTTCGGGGAGTACGCCAGGTCGCGTACGAGGTCGGTCATGCCGCAGGCGTGGATCATGCGGACGGCGACCCGGCTGACGTCGTCGGGCAGGTCCGCGAGGTCCGCCTCGGCGCGGATGGTGGCGAAGGACTGGCGGTAGATCTCCGCGCCGTCCTTCTCGTAGTCGAACTCGCTCACTGTGTTTCGTTGCCCTCGGTCATGTCATCGGTCATGTCAGGTGTGCGGGTGGCCGTCATGGCGTGGTGCGGCCGGCCGCGCGGGCCGACGCGACGGCGTCGGCGAGGCGGCCGGGTTCGGTCAGGGGGACGGTGGCCGTGGCGGGCGCCGCGAGCCGGGTGCCCCGTACGGACACCTCGTAGGCGTCGCCGGTGGCGACGACATCGACCCATGCGCCGTGCGGGTGGCCGCAGCGGCGGGCGCAGCCCGACCAGTGGACGGGGAGGAGCCCGGTGGCGCCCTGGGGTGGGCCGCCGGTGCTGTCCGTACGAAGGCCGGTCACGGCGTCCGCCCGTACGTCGGACAGGGACTTGGCGCAGCCGGGCCGGCCGGTGCAGGCGCCGAGCCCGTACCAGGGGGAGGCCGGATCGGTGACCAGGCCTGCCGTGGCCAGTTCGCGCAGCCGGGGGCCGGCCGTCCCGGGCGAGAGGCCGGGCAGGACCACGCCGCGCCAGGGTGTCATACGGAGTTCGCCGAGGCCGTCCTGGGCCGCCACGTCGGCCAGCCGCCGCAGCTGGGCGGTGGTGAGGCGGCCGAGGGGGCGAGGAGGGAGAGGGCGGCCCGGGTGCCGTCGGGGGTGGTGAGGACGCCGGGGCGAGGCGGGTGGGGTGCGGTAGGTGCCGGGGACGTGGTCGTTTCGTACGGCTGCGGGAGCTGGTCGCGGAGGAGGGCGCGTACGGCGGTGGCGTCGTGGCCGGGCGGGAGTTCCCGGACGCGCCAGGAGCCGTGGCCGGCCTCGTGGGCGACCGCGAGGAACGCTTCTGCGGCGGTGCGGGCGGCGCGGGGGCCTCGCTGCCGGGGAGGCGCAGGGCCTCGGAGTCGTCGCCGAGGCGCAGCAGCGCCGTGCCGCCGGGTTCTGCGACCAACGTCACATCGCCGCCGAGCGCGGCCACGTCGCCGCGGCCGTCATCCAGCGCGAAGAGGAAGCGGCCGGAGAGGGCGGGGGCCGCGTCGCTCGCGCACAGCAGGCGGTCCAGCTCACGGGCCCACTCCTGGACGGGGGCGCCGCCGTCGGCGCCCTGTCCGTCCAGGCCCGCGAGCGGGGAGGCGACGATGTTGCGGACGCGTTCGTGCTGGTCGGAGGGGAGGAGACCGGCGGCGCGCAGCAGGTCGGCGAGCGGCGCGGCGCAGCCGTCGCCCAGGCCGCGCAGCTCCGCGTTGCCGCGGGAGGTGAGGGAGAGGTGGCCGTCGCCGAGGCGGTCCGCGGCGTCGGCGAGGGCGCGTGCCTGAGGTGCGGTCAGGAGACCGGCGGGGAGCCGGAGTCGGGCCAGCGAACCGTCGGCGGCGGAGTGCAGCCGCAGCGCGCCGGGGCAGGCGTCCCCACGGTCGCGTACGGGGGTGTCTCCACGGGCCGGTGCGGCCGGTACGCGGGTGTCCGCACGGTCCTGCACCTGGGCGTCCGCACGCTCCCGTACGGCCTCTCCGCGGGGCTCCACGGCCTCTCCGCCGGCCTCCACGGCATCGCCACGCTCCTGTACGCGGGCAGCACCGCTGTCCCGTACGAGGGGTTCGTCCCGGTGCGGGGGTATCGCGGGGGTGGGCGGCATGGCGGCGAGCATACCGACGATGGTCTGTACGGTCTGCCGCCCGCCGTTCGATCGCAGCCTCTACTATGCAGGTCGGTGGGTCAGCTGACCCACCGGACGCCAGCGACGGCGCCAAGGGAGGAAGCCCGGTGGAAACCCGGCGCGGTCCCGCCACTGTGAGCCCGGCCACCGCCGGGCGAGCCAGGAACTCCCGCCGTCCGTGAACCGCCCGGGGCGCGGACCCCGAGGAAGGCCAGACGCCGCCATGATCCTGCTGCTGTCGACGTCCGACACCGACCTGCTGAGCGCCCGCGCGGCCGCCGGTCCCGTGCCGTACCGGCTCGCCAACCCCGCCCGTCTCGACCTCGCCGAGCTGCCCGCCCTGCTGGACGGCGCCGACCTGGTCGTCGTCCGTCTCCTCGGCGGCCTGCGCGCCTGGCAGGAGGGCCTGGACCAGCTCCTCGCCGCCGGCCAGACCCGGCCCGTCGTGGTGCTCACCGGTGAACAGGCGCCGGACGCGCAGCTCATGGAGGCGTCCACCGTCCCCATCGGCATCGCGGCCGAGGCGCACGCCTACCTGGCGCACGGCGGCCCCGCCAACCTGGAGCAGCTCGCCCGCTTCCTGTCCGACACCGTGCTGCTGACCGGCCACGGCTTCGAGCCGCCGGCCGCCGCGCCCTCCTGGGGCCACCTGGAGCGCTCGAAGCACCTGGCGGCCGAGGCGCGTACGGGCGCGGAGGTCGTGGCCCGTACGGACGACACGGGCGCCGCGACCGGCCCGCTGGTCGCCGTGCTCTACTACCGCGCCCACCACATGAGCGGCAACACCGGCTTCATAGAGTCGCTGTGCGAGCGGATCGAGGAGGCCGGCGGCCGCCCGATGCCGCTGTTCGTCGCCTCGCTGCGGGCGCCCGAGCCGGAGCTGATCGAGGAGCTGCGGGCCGCCGACGCCATCGTGACGACCGTGCTGGCGGCGGGCGGCACCAAGCCCGCCGAGGCGTCGGCCGGCGGCGACGACGAGTCCTGGGACGCGGGCGCGCTGGCCGCGCTGGACGTGCCGATCCTCCAGGCCCTGTGCCTGACCGGGCCGCGCAGCGCCTGGGAGGAGAACGACGAGGGCCTGTCGCCGCTGGACGCGGCCAGCCAGATCGCGGTGCCGGAGTTCGACGGCCGGCTGATCACCGTCCCGTTCTCCTTCAAGGAGACCGACGAGGACGGCCTGCCGGTGTACGTCGCCGACCCCGAGCGCGCCGCCCGGGTCGCCGGCATCGCCGTACGCCACGCCCGGCTGCGCCACATCGCCCCCGCCGACAAGCGCCTGGCGCTGGTGCTGTCCGCGTACCCGACCAAGCACTCCCGCATCGGCAACGCGGTGGGCCTGGACACCCCGGCGAGCGCGGTGGCGCTGCTGCGCCGCCTCCGTGAAGAGGGCTACGACTACGGCGACGAGCCCGTACCCGGTCTGGAGTCCGGCGTCGGCGACGAGCTGATCTACGCGCTGATCGAGGCGGGCGGCCACGACCAGGAGTGGCTCACCGAGGAGCAGCTGGCCCGCAATCCCGTCCGTATCCCGGCCGCCGACTACAAGCGCTGGTACGGCACGCTGCCGAAGGAACTGCGCGAGCAGGTCGAGGAGCACTGGGGCCCGCCGCCCGGCGAGATGTTCGTGGACCGGAGCCGGAATCCGGACGGCGACATCGTGCTGGCGGCGCTGCGCCGCGGCAATCTGCTCATTCTCATCCAGCCGCCGCGCGGTTTCGGCGAGAACCCGATCGCGATCTACCACGACCCCGATCTGCCGCCCTCGCACCACTACCTGGCCGCCTACCGCTGGATCGCCGCCTCCCAGGAGGACGGCGGCTTCGGCGCCGACGCCATGGTCCACCTGGGCAAGCACGGCAACCTGGAGTGGCTGCCCGGCAAGAACGCCGGCCTGTCCGCCGCCTGCGGCCCGGACGCGGCCCTCGGCGACCTGCCGCTGATCTACCCGTTCCTGGTCAACGACCCGGGCGAGGGCACCCAGGCCAAGCGCCGGGTGCACGCCACCCTCGTCGACCACCTGGTGCCGCCGATGGCCCGCGCCGAGTCGTACGGCGACATCGCGCGCCTGGAGCAGCTGCTGGACGAGTACGCGGCGATCTCCGCCATGGACCCGGCCAAGCTGCCCGCCATCCGCGCCCAGATCTGGACGCTGATCCAGGCCGCCAAGCTCCACCACGACCTCGGCCTGGAGGAGCGCCCGGACGACGAGGGCTTCGACGACTTCCTGCTGCACGTCGACGGCTGGCTGTGCGAGGTCAAGGACGCGCAGATCCGCGACGGACTGCACGTCCTCGGCGGCGCGCCCGCCGGTGAGGCCCGCGTCAACCTCGTGCTCGCCATCCTGCGGGCCCGCCAGATCTGGGGCGGCACGTCCTCGCTGCCGGGCCTGCGCGAGGCGCTGGGCCTGGACGAGTCGGCCGCGACCCGCACGACCGCCGACGCGGTCGAGGAGCAGGCCCGCGGCCTGGTGCAGGCCATGGACGACGCGGACTGGGACCTGGCGGCCGTCGAGCGGGTCACCGCCGAGCTGCCGGACGATCAGCGCGAGCCGGTGGCGGCGATCCTCGCCTTCGCCGCTCGCGAGGTCGTGCCGCGCCTGGCCGCCACCACCGACGAGATCGACCACGCGGTGCACGCGCTGGCCGGCGGCTTCGTCCCGGCGGGCCCGTCCGGATCGCCGCTGCGCGGTCTGGTCAACGTCCTGCCGACCGGCCGTAACTTCTACTCGGTCGACCCCAAGGCCGTCCCCAGCAAGCTGGCCTGGGAGACCGGCCAGGCCCTCGCCGACAGCCTCCTGGAGCGCTACCGCGCCGACCACGACGACTGGCCGACCTCGGTGGGCCTGTCCCTGTGGGGGACGAGCGCCATGCGTACGTCCGGTGACGACGTGGCCGAGGCGATGGCGCTGCTCGGCATCCGGCCCGTGTGGGACGACGCCTCGCGCCGGGTGACCGGCCTGGAGCCGATCCCGGCGGACGAACTGGGGCGCCCGCGCGTCGATGTGACGCTGCGGATCTCCGGCTTCTTCCGCGACGCGTTCCCGCACGTCATCGGCCTGCTGGACGACGCCGTACGGCTCGCCGCGTCCCTGGACGAGCCCGCCGACGTCAACTACGTGCGCGCGCACGCCCAGGCCGACCTGGCCGCGCACGGTGACGAGCGCCGCGCCACCACCCGCATCTTCGGCTCCCGCCCCGGCACGTACGGCGCGGGCCTGCTCCAGCTCATCGACTCGCGTGACTGGCGTACGGACGCCGACCTCGCCGAGGTCTACACGGTGTGGGGCGGGTACGCGTACGGGCGCGGCCTGGAGGGCTGCCCCGCGCGCGAGGAGATGGAGACCGCGTACAAGCGGATCGCGGTGGCGGCGAAGAACACCGACACCCGCGAGCACGACATCGCCGACTCGGACGACTACTTCCAGTACCACGGCGGCATGGTCGCGACCGTGCGCGCGCTCAAGGGCACCGCGCCCGAGGCGTACATCGGCGACTCGACGCGCCCCGAGACGGTCCGCACCCGCACGCTGGTCGAGGAGACCTCCCGGGTCTTCCGTGCCCGCGTGGTCAACCCGCGCTGGATCGAGGCGATGCGCCGCCACGGCTACAAGGGCGCCTTCGAACTCGCCGCGACCGTCGACTACCTGTTCGGATATGACGCCACGACCGGCGTCGTCGCCGACTGGATGTACGACAAGCTCGCCCAGACGTACGTCCTGGACCCGGAGAACCGCGCGTTCCTCCAGGAGGCCAACCCCTGGGCCCTGCACGGCATCGCGGAACGCCTTCTGGAGGCGGAGTCGCGCGGCATGTGGGCCGAGCCGGACAAGGAGACGCTGACGGCGCTCCGGGAGGCGTTCCTGGAGACCGAGGGCGACCTGGAGGAGAAGAGCTGACGGGCGCTCAGGCGTAGGCAGAAGCCGGAGCGCCGGACGGGCTGAGTGGTCAGCCTGTCCGGCGCTCCGGCTTCTGCGCGACGGTGACGTGCGACGACGGTGCCGTACGTCGCGGGAGGGGGTCAGCCCGTCGTACTGAACCCGTCGCCGACCGTCAGCGTCACCACGCCGGGACCGGCGGCCGTCGCGTCCGCCGACTTCTCCGTCTTGGCACCCGCGAGCCGGGCGGAAAGCACCTTGGCCTGCGCCTCCAGCGCCGCGGGGTAGGTGATGGCCGTCTCGCTGCCGGGGGGCGCGTTGTCGGTGGAGACGACCGTGAAGCCCATCTTGCGCAGGTCCGCCGCCACCTCGGCCGCGTAACCCGTCCTCCCCGTGCCGTTGAGGACCCGTACCTTCACCGAGCGCGCCGTGACGAGCTTCTTGCCCTCGGCGGCCAGCTTGTCCTTGTCGATCTCCTTGTCGTGCGCCAGGTCGCTGAAGAGACCGCCGGCCTGCGGGTACTGCCACACCACGTTCGCCTTGTCGGTGGGCACGTCCGCCTCGCGCGGGTAGTTCGGCACGGTCAGGAAGGTGAGCCGGTTGCTGGGCACGTCCTTGACCGTGGAGGCCAGCTCGGACAGCGGTTTGACGCCCGCCAGGTCGTTGTCCGTGGTGATCGACTTGGTGGCCGAGTCGAGGAAGTCGTACAGCGCGCCGGGGCTGGTCAGCTTGGACTGCGCCTTCTCGCCGAGCGCCTTCATGAACTCCTGCTGGCGGCCGATGCGGCCCAGGTCGGAGCCGTCGCCGACGCTGTAGCGGGTACGGACGTAGCCGAGCGCCTTCTCGTCCTGGACGTTCTGGCAGCCCGCCTCCATGTCCAGGTGGGCCTTCTTGTCGTGGATCGCGGTCTTCGGGCAGACCTCTATGCCCCCCAGCGCGTTGACCATGCCCTTGAAGCCCTGGAAGTCGACCGAGACGAAGTGGTCGATGCGCAGCCCGGTGTTCTTCTCGACGGTCTTGATCGTGCAGGCCGCCGCGCTGGCGACGTCACCGCCCTCGCCGCCGATGGTGAACGCTTCGTTGATCTTGAAGTGGTGGGGCTTGGACTTCCGGCCGTTGCCGCTGTCGCAGGACGGGATGGACACCCAGGAGTCCCGTGGGAAGGAGACGGCGGTGGCCCACTCGCGGTTGGCGGCGATGTGCAGCACCATCAGGGTGTCCGACTGCATCGTGTCCAGGTTCTTGCCGTACTTGGCGTTGGCGCCCGCACGGCTGTCCGACCCGACGACGAGGATGTTCTTGGACCCGGGGCTGAGATTGGCGGGGCGGTCGCCGCCGAGACGGCTGCCGACGTCCGCGCCGTGGATGTTGCCGTCCAGCTTGAAGTAGACCCAGCCGCCGACCCCGGCCGTGATCAGCAGCAGGACGCCGATGATGCCGCCGGTCCAGGCGAGGATGCGCCCGCGCCGGGTCATCCGGGCCTTGCCGGGCTTGCGCCCGCGGCCGGATCCGGCGGCACGGCGGGAGCCGCCGGAGCCCGCGCGGCCGGCCCGGCGGGAGCCCCCGCCGGGGCCGGTGCGGCCGGCGGAGCTGCCGGGGCCGGTGCGGCCCGTGGGGCCGGAGGTGACGGAAGTGCCGGTCTGGCCGGAGGGTGCGCCCCGCCGGGGCCGGTGCCTGTCTTGCACGCTCTATGGTCCTTCTGGTGCGTCAGATGCCCGTGCTCGGCAGAACGAGAATCCGGTCGGGGTCGTACGGAAACCACTGCGGGCAACTGCCGCCGCTGCCGCGCATCGTACGCAACCTGCACCACAGTTCGCCTGCCCCGTCCCGCCACCAGGCAGTGATGCGGCCCAATTCCCACCCGCCGTCGGGGTGTTGCAGCTCCACCGGCTGGTAGACCCAGCGCACCTCCGCCTCCGGAGGAGGGCCGCCTCCCGGCGGGGGCCCGGACCTCGTCGTCATCTCCCCCTCCGGCCACGTCCGTTGCGCACGTTTCGGCGCACTCTACAGCCCAGTTCTACAGGGCTGTAGAAGCTAGCGGGTGTGGGGCGGATCACATCGGGGTGGCGGGGAAAGGGCGGGGAACGGGCTGACGGGGACCGGTGGGTGGGGGGCTGACGGGGGTACGGGCCGGCGGGGACCGGCCGGCGGGGCGTCAGAGCGGCGTGGCCGCCTTGAGGACGAGGAAGAGGGCCACCGCCGCGTTGAGCGAGGAGAGCGCCGAGGCGGCGGTGCCCGCGGCGGCCACCAGGGCGGCCAGACCCGCCGGGGTGAGGGCGGGCGGCCAGCTGCGGGCCGTCGGCGCCGGGCCGAGGAGCGCCGCCACCCGGCGCGGCACGGGGCCCGGCTCCGGGGTGGCGAAGCCCGCCAGTACGGGCCCGGGGGTGGGCCGGGAGACGAGGGCGGCCTTGCCGACGGCCCGCGCGGTCAGCCGCCGGTCGCCGACGGTCCGCGCCGCCTCCTCGTCGGCCCAGCGCTCGGCGCTGAAGGCGACCGCCGTACGCAGCGGCCGCAGCAGCGGGTTGGCGCAGCCCGCGAGCCGTACGGCGAGCTGGAAGCGGTGGTGGCGCTCCGTCAGGTGGGCGCGCTCGTGGGCGAGCAGCGCGCGCCGCTCGTCGCTGTCCAGGCTGCACAGCATGCCGCGGGAGACGGCGATCCGGCCGGGCCGCGCGGGCCTGCCGGGGCGGGCGGGCAGGCCGGGTACGGCGTAGGCGTACGGGGAATCGTCGGGCAGTACCGCCAGTTCCGTGGCGGACGGCAGGCCGTCCAGCGCGCGGTGCGTACGGGAGCGGACGCGGTAGTGGCGGCGCAGCTCGGTGCCACCGGCCGCCAGGACGGCGGCGAGCGCGGCGATCGCCGCCGTACCGGCCACCTCGGCGAACGGCACCGCCGCGCGCACCTCCGGGTCGGACCAGCCGTCGGGCAGCGGGTTGCCGGGGAGCTGGGCGGTGCCCACCACCATCAGCAGCCCCAGGCACAGCGTGCTGCACACACCGAGGACCACGGACAGGGCGGTCAGCAGACGGGTGGTGCTGCGCGGGTGCAGATGCTGGCCGGCGAGGCGGGCGATCGGCAGCGCGGTCAGCGGCAGGACGAGCGGGAGGAAGACGAACACGCCCATGGGTCAGTCAGTCTCCGTGCGGGGGCGGCCCGTGCCGGGGCCGGGGCCGGTGGTGTGGCCGGGGTCTTCGCCGGTGGCGCGCTCCAGCAGGGTGCGCAGCAGCTCTTCGTCCTGGGCGGAGAGCGCCGAGACGAAGCTGGCCAGGACGGCGTCCCGGTCGGACTCGCTGTCCAGGACGCGGCGCATCCGCAGCGCGGCGAGCCCGGCCTCGTCGGCGGCCGGGGTCCACACGTAGGAGCGGCCGACGCGTTCGCGGGTGACGGCCTTCTTGGCGTGCAGGCGGGAGAGGATCGTCATCACCGTCGTGTACGCGAGGTCGTCACCGAGGTGGTCCTGCACCCAGGCGGCGGTGGCCGGGCCGGGCGCCTGGCGCAGCGCGGCGAGTACCTGGGCCTCCAGCTCGCCCTGGCCCCGGCGGCGCGCACGGTCGCGGCCGCCCGGGCTGTCGAATCCGCCGGGATGGTCGCCGGGACCGCCCGTACGGCCGTCCGGCCCGCCCGTACGGCTGCCGGGTCCGCCCGTATGGCCGCCGAGCCTGCCCGTACGGCCGTCGAAGGGGTCCCCGTTCATCGCCGTCGCCTTCCGTTCGTGCCGTACGCCCCGCGCGGCGGGGGCGTCGCCGCATCCTACTGAGCGGTCCGGGAACGCGTCCCGCTTCCCGTTCGTCATCTTCTACAGCACTGTAGATTTTGTGGCCCGCCGCACACGGCGGGCCGCATCCCGACCCGGGAGGAACATCCATGGGAGTCTCGCTGGCCAAGGGCGGCAACGTCTCGCTGTCGAAGGAGGCGCCCGGCCTGACCGCCGTGACGGTGGGCCTCGGCTGGGACGTCCGTACGACCACCGGCGCCGACTACGACCTGGACGCGAGCGCCCTGCTGTGCAACGAGTCGGGCAAGGTCGTCTCGGACCGGCACTTCGTCTTCTACAACAACCTCACCAGCCCGGACGGCTCGGTCCAGCACACCGGCGACAACCTGACCGGTGAGGGCGAGGGCGACGACGAGTCCGTCAACGTGAACCTGGCGGGCGTGCCCGCCGAGGTCACCAAGATCGTCTTCCCGGTGTCCATCCACGACGCGCAGACCCGCGGCCAGAGCTTCGGCCAGGTCCGCAACGCGTTCATCCGCGTCGTCAACCAGGCCGACGGCAATGAGCTGGCCCGCTACGACCTGACCGAGGACGCCTCCACCGAGACCGCCATGGTCTTCGGCGAGCTGTACCGGCACGGCACGGAGTGGAAGTTCCGCGCCGTCGGCCAGGGCTACGCGTCCGGCCTGGCCGGCATCGCGGCGGACTTCGGCGTCAACGTCTGACCCGTGTCCGGAGACGAGCGGTACGACGGCGGGCCCGCGGCAGGTGTGCCGCGGGCCCGCCGCCGTATGACGCGCTCGTGCGGCGCGCCCGAGTGACGCGCCCGTGTGACGCGCCCGAGTGACGCGCTCCGGTCAGAGGTCGAACTCGGCCGGCGGGATGTCCAGCGCGTAGCAGACCTCGCGCACGACGGCCTGCTCGGTCTTGTCGAAGTCGCCGTCGGCGCCGCCGATGACGATGCCGATCTGGATGACGGCGCGCGCCTCGACCGGCTTCTTCTTCACCTTGCCGATCTCCTGCATGAGGCCGACCTTGCCGAAGTCGAAGTCGGCGGTCAGCTTGTCCAGGTAGGTGTCGAAGCGCCGGCGCAGATCGTCGGCGTCGAAGTTCCCCAGCACCTCGTTGGTGGCGATGAGCTGGGCGACCCGCTGCCGCTCGGAGGGGTCGACGTGCCCGTCGGCGGCGGCGACGAGCGCGCACATCGCCATGCTCGCGTCCCGGAAGGCGCCGCTCTTCAGTTCGTTCTTCTTCGCGACGAGCTGGGTCTGCATCGTCTGGGCGGAATCCTTGATCCGGTCCCACAGAGCCATGTGGATCTCCTTGTCGTTCCCGCGCATCGCTGCCGGTCGAGTCATGCGCGAGTAAAATCTACAGCGTTGTAGATTCTGGTGCGTCGGGGCGGTGGGCCGCGGGGGCGGCGAGCGCGGGCAGTGAGTGTGGGCGGTCCGGACCGGGACGGCCGTGCACGTGTGAAGGGCCGGGGCACCGGCCCCGGCCCTTCACATCCCCGTTCCCCCGTCCCCCGTCCCCCGTAAAGCCCCCTCGGGAGACCTCAGGCGGCCGGACTTCGCAGTCAGCAGTCAGCAGTCAGCAGTCAGCAGTCAGCAGTCAGCAGTCCGCAGCCCGCAGCCCGCAGTCCGCAGCCCGGACTCCGCAGTCCGCCGCCCGCCCGCCGTCCGTCAGCGCAGTCGCAGCGCGGTGCGCAGGGTGCTGAACAGCTGCGTCTGGTCGGTGACACCGAGGACGCGGTACGCCTGCGGGCCCTGCGCGGCGATCCGGACCTGCGTACCGGTGTGCTCCTGCGACTTGCCCGGCGTGTTCGTCGAGTAGTTGACCTTCAGCTTGCCGCCCTCGTCGGTGACGAGCGTCGAGGAGAGGCCGGGCGGGTTGGCGTCCAGCGGCACGATCTGGCTGGAGTGGCCGTGGTCGGCGGTGGTGACCACGAGTGTGTCGGGGTGCTTGGCGGCGTAGTCGCGGGCCACCTTCACCGCGCGGTCGAACGCCGCGGTCTCACCGATCTGCCCGCAGGGGTCGGCCGCGTGGTCCTGCTTGTCGATCGAGGCGCCCTCGACCTGGAGGAAGAAGCCCTTGTCCCGGCCGTGGCCGCGCTGCGCCTTCTGCTTCTTCTCCAGCAGTTGGATGGCCTTGGCCGCCTGCTCGTCCAGGGCGGGCGTGCCCTGGGGCCGCTGCGGGTTGCCGGTGGTGCACCGCTGCGGGTCGGTACCGCCGACGGCGGCGGTCTTGCCGGTCCACTCCACGGGCACGTTGCCCGGCGCGAAGAGGCCGAGCACCGGCTTGCCGTGCGCGACACTCCGTACCCGCTTGAGCGCGTCGCGGTCCGTGACGACCTGGTAGCCCAGCTTGCGGGCCTGCTCGGCCACCGTCAGGCCCTTGTACGGGCCTTCGGTGATCTTCTGGTCGAAGCGCTGCCTGCCGCCGCCGAGGAGCACGTCCACCTTGTGGTTGACGCTCTGCTCGGCGATCGAGCCGGGGCCGCCCTTGCTGATCTTGTCGGTGGGGCACTTGGCCATGTCGGCCGGGCCCTGGCAACTGCGGTCGGTGGCGTGCGAGGCGAGCACGGCCGGGGTGGCGTCGGTCAGCTCGGCGGTGGTGACGGAGCCGGTGGCGTAACCGTTCTGCTGCGCCAGCTCCAGGATCGTCGGCAGCGCCTTGTCGGTGTCCGGCGTCTTGGAGATCCGGCCGTTGACCGTCTTGTGGCCGGTGGCCCAGCCGCTGCCGCTGGCCGCGGAGTCCGTGACGTAGTCCGGCTTCTTCCGCTTGTCCACGGCGTACGTCGTGTAGGTGCCGGTCATCGGGAACTTGTCCATGTTCAGCCGTCCGGCGGCGCCCACGGTGTAGTCCCTGGCCAGGGTGATCTCGCTGTCGCCCATCCCGTCGCCGATCAGCAGGATGACGTTCTTCGCCGCTCCGCCCCTGACCGCCCGCTCCGCCTGGTCCTCGGACCCGAACGCGGCGGCTCCCGCGGGTACGGCCACCGCGGTGGCGAGCACCACGGCGGCACCGGTGATGACGCTGCGGCGGGACAGGCGCAGTCTTCGCATGAGTACTCCTCTTCGTACGCCGGCCGGATGCCGACGCAGCGAAGCCCACCAGCCCCCGGTGAATGCGGGGTGACCACCACACGGCGCTCCGGCCGCCGCCACCCCAACGGAGGGCACGGATGCGGGAGGGCGCGAGGTGCGGCGGGCACGGACCGACCGGCCGGCGCGAGCCGGGATGGGCCGACCGGGTGGTGTTCATCCGAAGAACGGCGAATCGCGGTGGCCGGTGCTCGTCTTCCGGCGGCGTCTACACATCATGAGGAAAGTACGCAAATCGGTCATCGGGACAAGCGCCTCAGCGGCGCCGCGCCACCGCTTCACCGCGGCGCCGCCCCGACGGCCCGGAACCACCGCAGGACCGAGCAGAGAAGAGAGGGATCATGGCCACCACCAAGGTCACGAAACTCTGGACCGCCTTCCTCGTCGTCATCGTCAAGTTCCTCGCCGCCCTGGGGTTCCGCACCCCCGCCGCGGCCTCCTCCGTGGCCTTCGCCACGATCCCCGCCCCCGCCGAGGGGAGGCGCGCGGCACGGCCGCCGCGCTCTCCGCCGGGGCGAGGGAGGTGACCGCGCCGCCCGGCAGCAGGACGCACGCGGCGCCGTACCCGGCGACGGGCGCTGCCGAAAGCCCGCACGCCGAGCGTGACTTCGGGTGCCCGGGCGCCGCGCCACTGTTCGCCGCACCCCGGATGATGTACGGGCGGACCCTTCCGCCGACGATGAAGCAGCGCATCCGCGCCGAGGCGCACGGCGCGGCACCCAGCTCCCGCTGCGTGCAGACCGACGCCTTCGACACCCCGCGCGCCGCCTCGTACTCCGCGTCGTACACCGCCCCCGTGGGCGCCCCGCCGGCCCGTGCCGCCGCGGTGCCGTCGCCCCGCGGCGCGGTGCCCGCCGCCCGGCGCCCCGAGCGCGTCCTCTGCCCGGCCTGAGCCGTACGGAGTACGTGCGCGGGGCGTGCCGAGGATCCGTACCGAGTACGCGCCCGATCCGTACCGAGTACGCGCCCGATCCGTACCGAGTACGCGCCCGAACCGCATCGAAGTGCGCGCCCGAACCGTTCCGCGTGAGCCCGTGAGCCCGTGAGCCCGTGAGCCTTCTGGGCCGTACGGCGCAGGTGACGTGACGGCGGACGTACCGGAAACCGGAAGCAGCTCCTCCGGTCCCGGCCGGCTTACGGAAGCGGCCTCTTGGCGGCTCCGTGGGTGAGGTCGAGGTCGAGGCGGCGTTCCCGGTCACCGGCGGCGAGCGTGACCCGGTCGGCGTGCGGCGGACAGCCGGCGGCCGTCAGCGTGTAGGCGCCGCTAGCGAGACCGGTGAAGGCGAAGGTGCCGTCCGGACCGGTCACGGTGTGGAGGGCGGACGCACCGCCCTGATCCTGAAGAGTGACGGCGGCGTCCGGCAGCGGACGTCCGTGCGGGTCCCGTACGGTGCCGCGGACCGCGGTCGCCGGGACGAGCCGGGCATCCTGCCGTGCGGGTGTGCCGGGAGACGTGAAGGAGCGCGCGTGCGGGCGGTGGCCCGCGGCGCTCAGTACCAGGGTGAAGTCACCGGGCGTGAGTCCGGTCAGCTCCCAACCGCCCTGCGCGTCGGCCGTCGTGGTCGCCACGACCGCGCCGTGCGCGTCGGTGAGGACGACGCGGCCGCCGTCGAGCGGGGTGCCGTCGGTGCCGCCGAGCAGGGTGCCGTGGACGCGGCGGGAGCCGGTCCCGGGTGTGGTGACGAGGGTCGACGCGGGCGTGGTGGCGCCCGCGGGACCTGTCGGATGCCCGCCGTCCGAAACGCTCCCCTGCCCGCCGTCCGAAGCGCTGTCCTTCCCGCCGTCCGAGCCGCTTCCGCCGTTCGAAACGCCGGCCTTCCCGCCGCCCTGAGCGGCCCCCTTCCCGCCGCCCGGAGCGGCCCCCTTCCCGCCGTCCGGCGCGGTCCCCTCCCCGCCGCCCGGAGCGACCGACTCGAACTCCCCGCTCTCCTCCCCGCCGCGCGCGAGCAGCTGCGGGCGGGACGTCGCGCGCTGGGACGGGAGGAACGCCGCCAGGACGAGTCCGACGGCGACCGCGCCGGTGGCGATGGCGAACGAGGTGCGGAACCCGGCCATGGTCGGCACCGAGGAGGCCCCCGCCGGGGCGGACATGTGGGCCAGCACCATGCCGATGACGGCGCTCGACACGGACGTGCCGATGGAGCGCATCAGGGTGTTGAGGCCGTTGGCGGCGCTGGTCTCCGACGGGTCGACGGCGCCGACGATCAGGGCGGGCAGCGAGGAGTACGCCAGGCCGATGCCCGCGCCCACGATCACCGAGATGATCACGGTCTGCCAGGCGGCGCTCATCAGGCCGAGCCCGGCGCCGTACCCGACGGCGATGATCAGCATGCCGAGCATGAGGGTGGCCTTGGGCCCGCGCCGGGCGGAGATGCGCGCGTACACGGGGGCGGTGAGCATCATCGTCAGGCCGAGCGGGGCCACGCACAGGCCCGCCACCACCATCGACCGGCCCAGGCCGTACCCGGTGGACGCCGGGAGCTGGAGGAGCTGCGGCAGGACGAGGGAGATCGCGTAGAAGGCGACACCGACCATGATGGACGTGAGGTTGGTGAGCAGGACCTCGCGGCGGGCGGTGGTGCGCAGGTCCACCAGCGGTGCGGCGACACGGAGTTCGAAGACGCCCCACAGGAGCAGGAGGGCGACCGCGCCGCCGAACAGCCCGAGCGTGGTGGGCGAACCCCAGCCCCAGTCACTGCCCTTGGTGATCGGCAGCAGCAGACAGACCAGGCCGACGGTCAGTCCGACGGCGCCGAACACGTCGAAGCGGCCGGTGGCCCGTACGGAGGTCTCCGGGACGAAGGCCACGCTCAGCAGTATGGCCAGCACGCCCAGGCCCGCGGAGCCGAAGAACAGCGCGTGCCAGTCGGCCTGCTGGGCGACCAGGGACGCGGCGGGCAGCGCGAGGCCGCCGCCGACGCCGATGGAGGAACTCATCAGCGCCATGGCCGAGGCGAGGCGTTCGCGGGGCAGCTCGTCGCGCATGATGCCGATGCCGAGCGGGATGGCGCCCATGGCGAAGCCCTGGAGCGCCCTGCCCACCAGCATCGTGGTCATGTCAACCGTGAAGCCGCAGATCAGCGAGCCGACGACCATGAACGCCAGGCTCGTCAGCAGCATCCGGCGCTTGCCGTACAGATCGCCGAGCCGGCCCATGATGGGGGTGGCGACGGCGCCGGTGAGCAGCGTCGCCGTCATCACCCAGGTGGCGTTGCTCGGTGCGGTGGCCAGGAGGGCCGGCAGGTCCTTGATGACCGGTACGAGCATCGTCTGCATGACGGCGACGACGATGCCGGCGAAGGCGAGGACGGGGACGACGGCGCCGCTCCCGGTCCGCCGGGCCCCTTCGGGTGCTGCCAGGGCTGCTTCGGTGGGGTCGGGCAGGGGATGCGCGGCGGTGCGCGCCGGTTCCCCGGTGCGCCGTTCCGTCGTCTGTGGCATAGGTGGGGCCTCCGGTGGGGACAAGTGGATGCCCCCTGAACGCTTTTGCCGTGGTGGGCATTCCAACGGCCGCTGAAAGGCCGCGCTGCGGCCGTCCGCGATGCGCAACTCGCCGTCAAGTGACCGGTTTACGCGTCATTGCCCAGATGCCCGGACCACCCCCGGGAGCGGGTGGTCGACCGTCACCTCACAGACTCAGGACATCACCGTCAACACGCAGGGCACCTGGAAGCTGACGATCGTCGGGCCGCCCGCCGGGCTGCTGATGCCCAGGGTGCCGTCGAAGGCGGCCAGTCGCCGCTGGATGCCCTGAAGGCCGCTGCCGTTCTCCAGGCCCGCGCCGCCGTTGCCGTCATCGGTGACGCTGACGGCCAGCGCGCCGGAGCGGTACTGGATGTCGACCAGCACCCGCCGTGCACCGGAGTGCTTGGTGGCGTTGGTGAGCAACTCGCAGACGGCGAAGTAGGCGGCGGACTCCACGGCCGGTTCCGGGCGGGACGGCAGATTCGCGGTCACCTGGACCTGGAGGCGGCTCTCCAGGGCGAGCGAGCGGACGGCGTCCACGAGGCCGCGGTCGGCGAGCACCGGGGGTGGATGCCGCGGACGAGGTCGCGCAGTTCCTCCAGCGCGCGCATGGAGGCGTCACGGGTCTCGGCCAGCAGCGTACGGACGGCCTCGGGGTTCTCGTCCAGAAGCGATTCGGCGGCGCCCAGCTTCATGCCCATGGCCAGCAGCCGGGCCTGTGCCCCGTCGTGCAGGTCGCGCTCGATACGGCGGATCTCGGCCGCGGACGAGTCGACGGCATCCGTACGGGTACGGGCCAGGTGCGCCACCCGCGAGCCCATCTCGGCCTTGGCGGTGGGCGCCAGCAGGGAGCGCGTGATGCGGGCGTGCAGGCGCAGCACGTACGGGGCGATCAGCAGGCCGACGGGGATCTCGGCCAGGCCGAGGCCGGCGGCGATCCAGGCGGACTCCTGGCCGCGCACGGGCACGAACAGGTACCAGGTGCCGTCCCAGGCCCCGGTCACCGGCTCCCAGATAAACGGCAGCGCCATCCCGAACAGGCCGTGCGCGAGCATCGCGAACGGGACGATCGCGAGGAGGCCCGTCACGGTGACGGCGCACTGCGCCCACAGCACATCACGCCAGGTGGCGCTGTCGGTGAAGACCGCCTCGCAGCGTCGCCAGGCGCCCTTCCAGCCGCCCCCGCGCGGGGCACGGGCCGGTACGGCGCGGCGATCGGCACCCCCGTCTTCCCGGTCAGGCGCCGCTGCGCGCCCGCGGCCCGGCGCAGGACCGCGACCAGGCCCGGCACGAGGAACAGACCGAACCCGACCAGCACCAGGGACATGCCGGCGAGGGCGACCCAGGCGAGGACGACGGCGAGCACACCGAGGAAGAACATGCTCAGGCCGCGCCCCATGGCCGACCATCCGGCGGTGAACCAGTCGCGTCCCTGGCGCACGCCCTGAACGTCGCTTACCGGACCTGGATCTTCGGCCATCTCACTCGTCTCCGTGTCGGTGCGCGTGCCCGGGCCGGAGCCCGGGGGCGGTCGCTCGGTGCGGTGCCTGCGCGGTGTCGTACGCATACGGATTCGCATACGCGTCCATCGTCCGGCGCGCGGCGCCGGTAATCAGTGGTGCTAGCCCTACTTCCGCACGACGGCCGCGCCGGTGGCCGCCCCCGGCCTGACCGGGTCGTGGTGCACGTAGGTCAGGTACGCCAGGACCGCCTGCACCCGGCGGTTGTCGTCCTTGGACGGCAGCAACTGGAGCTTCGTGAAGATGCTGTTGATGTGCTTGTCGATCGCCTTGTGCGTGACGAACAGCGACTCGGCGACGGCCGCGTTCGACCTGCCCTCGGCCATCAGGCCCAGCACCTCCAGCTCGCGCCGGGTGAGGAGGTCCAGGGGCTCGCGGCGCGACCCGTTGTGCAGCAGCCGCTCGACGACCGCGGGGTCCATGGCCGTACCGCCGTTAGCGACGCGGCGCACCGCCTCGATGAACTGGCGGCTGTCGAGCACCCGGTCCTTGAGCAGGTAGCCGACCGAGCCCGCGCCGTCCGCGAGCAGTTCGCGGGCGTACAGCTGCTCCACGTACTGCGACAGGACCAGGACCGGCAGGCCGGGGACGCGGCGGCGGGCCTCCAGCGCGACCTGGATGCCCTCGTCGGAGAAGGCCGGCGGTAACCGTACGTCCACGACGGCCACGTCGGGCCGCTCGTCGAGCAGTGCGCGCAACAGCTCCGGCGCGCTGCCGACGGAGGCGACGACCGTGCAGCCGTGCGCCGTCAGCAGATGCTCCATGCCCTCCCTCAGGAGGAACAGGTCTTCCCCGAGGACGACGCGCATCCGAGCCTCCCCCGCGGCAGCCGCTTCCCGGGTGCCGCCCCCGTACACAGCGCCTCACGACGCCTGCGCTATGCCGTCTCGATGACGCCCCTCCGTTTTCGGGACCTTACCCGGTGCCTCTGACACCCCAGGGGCAATCCGGTGGAGTCCGTCGGTATCCGGCAAACCGCCGTCGTACTTCCGCAAGTCGCTCGCCCGGCGCGGGGTTCGGCGCCGGGGCCCGACGAGCGCGTACCGCCGGCCGTGCAGTTTGATGTACAGGGCATCCTCTGCATGCTTGTCCCGCACGGGAGCACAGTTCGTCAAGAAGCACGACAGTGATGGAGCGTTCCGACTTGACCGCAAGAGTCCTGACTTCGCGAGTAGCAGCCGTCGCAGGCGGCGCCCTGCTCGCTCTCTCCCCTCTGACCGCGCAGGCCGCTCAGGCCACACCCCCCACGCAGAACGCCCCCTCCACCCACACCTTCCAGACCCGGCAGACCCCGCAGACCTCGCGGCCCGCCCAGACCGCGCCCGTCATCGCGGCCAAGGGCGCGGCCCTGGTCGACGGCGCGACCGGCAGGTCGCTCTTCGGCAAGGAGGCGGACACGGCCCGCCCCATAGCCAGCACGGCGAAGATCATGGCCGCCTCCGTGGTGCTCGACACCAAGGGTGTCGACCTGGAGCGGCGGGTCCCCGTCAAGCAGGAGTACCGGGACTTCGTCACCCAGCACGGCTCCAGCACCGCGGACCTCCAGACCGGTGACAAGCTCACCGTCCGCCAGCTGCTCTACGCCGCCCTGCTGCCCTCCGGCGCGGACGCCGCCTACGCCCTCGCCGACACCTTCGGCACCGGCAGCACCAACGACGAGCGCACCGCGTCCTTCATCGCCCAGATGAACGACAAGGCCGGCGAACTCGGCCTCAGCCACACCAAATTCGACTCCTTCGACGGCGCGGGCACCGACGCCAGCACCCCCGACGAGCTGGTGAAGCTCGCCCGCCACGCCATGCAGAACGACACGTTCCGCACGGTCGTCAAGACCAAGCAGTACAAGGGCGAGGCACCCGCGGCCAACGGTCGCACCCGCTACTACACCTGGAACAACACCAACCAGCTGCTCGGCTCGTACGACGGCGTGACCGGCATCAAGACCGGCACCACCACCCCGGCCGGCGACTGCCTGGTCTTCGCCGCCACCCGCGGCGACAAGACCCTCTACGGCACCGTCCTCAACAGCAAGGACCGCTACGCCGACGCCGCTAAGCTGCTCGACCACGGCTTCGGCACCACCAAGGCGAAGTCCCTGAAGCTGCGCGCCCTCCCGGCGAACACCCAGCGCGACTGATCCGTCCCACCGGCACCGACACCGGCAACGACTCCGACACCGGTACGGACACGACAGGGCGCGACCGCCGAAGCGGCCGCGCCCTCCGCGCGAGCCGGGCCCGCCCGCTTCACCGCTCCCAGTACGAGGCCACCGCCTGCGCATACGCCACCCGGAGATCCAGCCACCCGCCCCGCACCCGGAAGCGACCACGCGCCGTCTCGGTCATCACCGCCCGGCCGAAGGGCTTGCCAGGACGCTTCCAGGCCGCCGCGTCGGTGAAGAGCTGGAAGATACCGTCACTGCCCTGCCGACGGCGCGGTGTGCGGAACGGTGACCGCGGTGAGGATGAGGGACTGATCCGCCAGCCAGGTGCCGGTGAAGAAGTGGGTCGCGGCCGGGGTGTTGGGGGCAGGGCCCGGAGCGGGAAGGATTCGGGCGTGGAAGGTGCCCGTGCGGGGTGGGGTGCCGGTGGGTGAGGTGGGCATCGCGGGTGGGCAGTGGAGACGGATCTGGAGGTGTTGGGGGCGTAGTGGGCGGTGGGTCAGGGGGAACCACGCCTTGTAGGCCGACTCCTTCGCGCTGAAGAGGAGGCGGTCGTGGTGCACGCCGGAGTGGTGGGGGCAGGGGCGGAGGCTGTCGCGTTCCTCGGGCAGGGCGAAGGTGTTCAGGACGGCCGGGGGAGGGGCGCGTTGGGTTCGGCGTCGATGCCCAGGGACAGGAGGTCGGTGCTGCGCGCGAGGGCGGCGGCGCAGTAGCCCTGGCGGTGGGTCATGCTGCCCACGATGCCTGCGGGCCACTGGGGGGCTCCGTGTGGCCCGGGCAGTATCGGTGCCGGCGGGGCACCGAGTGCGTGCAGGGCGCGGCGGGCACAGGACCGGGTGAGGGCGAACTCGCGGCGGCGTTTGGGGACGGCGTGCTGGAGGTGCGCGCGTTCCTCAGGGTGCAGGGTGGTGTTGGGGTCTTCGTGGTGGTGGGCAGCGTGGGTAGGGCCTGGGGGACTGGGGGAGGGGTTGGGGTTGGTGGTGGTGCGTACTTCGGCTGCGCGGGCCGTGGGAGGGAGGAGGGCGGTGATCACGGGTACGGGACGGGGGCGGGCTGCGGGGTACTCGGGACGGGTTGCGGGGCACTCGGGGTGGGCTGTGGGGCGTTCGGTACGGGCTGGGGGGCGCGCTGTTTCAGGTGGGTGGCGAAGCCGTCGAGGGCTCGTAGGTGGTACGTGCGGGCGGCCCATCCGAGGCTGAGGTTGTGGCCGGCGTCGGGCTGGCGCTCCACCTGGGCGGGTGCGTCGGCCAGTGCGCCTCGTATCTCGTCCACCGCCCGTGCGTCATGGCACCACCAGCGCTCGTGTTCGGCGAAGGTGAGGCGGACCGGGACGCGGATGCGCGGGGCGAGTTGCCGGAAGGCCTCGGGCCAGCTCAGGGCGTCCGCCGTCTCGCGCGGAGGCATCGGCGTGACCAGGTCGCGGCTGGTGGTGTGGGTGCCGGCGGGGTACAGGCGGAGCGGGCCCCAGTGGAACTGCCAGGCCGCGCGCCCGTCGCGGGAGCGGAGGGTCTGCTCGGCACCGGGGGCGTAGCGGTGGCCGCAGCCTGAGATGTCCACGCCGAGGAGGTCGTCGGCGGGGTGTTCCGCGGCGTGGGTGAGGGCCAGTTTGCCGCCGAAGGAGTGCGCCAGCAGGAACACGCCGGCCCCGGTCGCGTACCGGTGGCGGATGGCGTCGAGTGCGCCGCGGAGGACGGCGGACTGTTCGGGCAGGGGAGCCCGTCGGGGAAGTCGGCGGCGGACAGGCCGTAGCCGGGGCGGTCCAGTGCCAGTACGGAGAAGCCGAGCGCGGCGCCCAGGGTGAGCAGGGAGAGGTCGGGGTGGGCGGGGCCGTGGAAGTACCCGGCGCGCATTCCGGCGCCGTGCAGCGCCACGACCATGGCGCGGGGCGGGCCGGAGAGGGGCGCGCAGTGCAGTCCGGAGAGCTGGACGCCGTCGGCCTGCACGACGACCTGGCGTACGGGGGCGAGGGGCGTGGCGTCGAGGGTGGGGACGCCGAGGGGCGGGGTCGGGGGAAGCCCGACGGCGGGCACGCGAGGTCGGTCACGGTCTACTCCTTGACGTCGCAGATCGGGGATCCGGCGGAGACGGACGCGCCGACTCCGGCGGTCAGGCCCACGATCGTGCCGGCCTTGTGAGCGGTGAGCGGCTGCTCCATCTTCATGGCTTCGAGGACGACGACCAGGTCGCCTTCGGCGACCTGCTGGCCTTCTTCGACGGCGATTTTGACGATGGTGCCCTGCATGGGGGAGGCGAGGGTGTCGCCGGAGGCGGCGGAGCCGGTCTTCTTGGCGGCCTTGCGCTTGGGCTTGGCGCCGCCGGCGACCGCGGCGCGGGCCAGCGGCATGCCCAGGGAGGACGGCAGGGAGACTTCCAGGCGTTTGCCGCCGACCTCGACGACGACCGTCTCGCGGGTGTCGGCCTCGGCTTCGTCGGTGCCGGGCGCGGCGAAGGGCTTGATGGTGTTGACGAACTCGGTCTCGATCCAGCGGGTGTGGACCTGGAACGGTGCGGTGGAGCCGGTCAGTTCGGGCGCGAAGGCCGGGTCGGTGACGACGGTGCGGTGGAAGGGGATGGCGGTGGCCATGCCTTCGACGGTGAACTCGTTCAGTGCGCGGGCGGCGCGCTGGAGGGCCTGCTGGCGGGTGGCGCCGGTGACGATGAGTTTGGCGAGCAGGGAGTCCCAGGCCGGGCCGATGACCGAGCCGGACTCCACGCCGGCGTCCAGCCGCACGCCCGGGCCGGCGGGGGCTTCGAAGGTGGTGACGGTGCCGGGGGCCGGGAGGAAGTTGCGGCCGGGGTCTTCGCCGTTGATGCGGAATTCGAAGGAGTGGCCGCGTACCGGCGGGTCGTCGTAGCCGAGTTCTTCGCCGTCGGCGATGCGGAACATCTCGCGGACCAGGTCCAGGCCGGTGACTTCTTCGGTGACCGGGTGTTCGACCTGGAGGCGGGTGTTGACCTCCAGGAAGGAGATGGTGCCGTCCTGGCCGACGAGGAACTCGCAGGTGCCCGCGCCCTGGTAGCCGGCTTCCTTGAGGATGGCCTTGGAGGCGCGGTAGAGCTCGGCGTTCTGTGCCTGGCTCAGGAACGGTGCGGGGGCTTCCTCGACCAGTTTCTGGTGGCGGCGCTGGAGCGAGCAGTCACGGGTGGAGACCACGACGACGTTGCCGTGCTTGTCGGCCAGGCACTGGGTCTCCACGTGGCGGGGGCGGTCGAGGTAGCGCTCGACGAAGCACTCCCCACGGCCGAAGGCGGCGACGGCCTCGCGGACGGCGGAGTCGTACAGCTCCGGGACTTCTTCGAGGGTGCGGGCGACTTTGAGGCCGCGTCCGCCGCCGCCGAAGGCGGCCTTGATGGCGATGGGCAGGCCGTGCTCTTCGGCGAAGGCCACGACCTCCTCGGCGCCGGAGACGGGGTCGGGGGTGCCGGCGACCAGGGGGCGCCGGCGCGCTGGGCGATGTGGCGGGCGGCGACCTTGTCGCCGAGGTCGCGGATGGCCTGGGGCGGGGGCCGATCCAGGTGAGTCCGGCGTCCAGGACGGCCTGGGCGAATTCGGCGTTCTCGGACAGGAAGCCGTAGCCGGGGTGGACGGCGTCGGCGCCGGAGTCGGCGGCGGCGGTCAGGACCTTGGTGATGTCGAGGTAGCTGGTGGCCGGGGTGTCACCGCCCAGTGCGTAGGCCTCGTCCGCCGCGCGTACGTGCAGGGCGTCGCGGTCGGGGTCGGCGTAGACGGCCACACTCCCGATGCCGGCGTCCCGGCACGCCCGGGCAACGCGGACAGCGATTTCGCCTCGGTTGGCGATGAGCACCTTGCGCACGACGTGGTCAGCCTTTCTGGGCCGGGAGGGAGGCGGAGGGAGAGGGGGACGGGGGCGGTGAGGTGAGGGCCGCGGGGCGTCCGGGAGGCGGAAGCGGTCAGCGCTGCCAGCTTGCCGGGGAGCGGTACGGGCGGCCGAGGTCACCGGCTCCCCACGGCGGGGCAGCCGGGACGGGCCGGGACGGCGCGTCCCGGTGGTCGCGCCCACGGGTGAGGAGGAGGGCGGTCAGTACGGCGATCTCGTCGCTGCTGGGACGGCCGCGCACGATACGGAACAGGCTCTCCGCCCGCGGCAGAGGCTCTTCGACGGCATCAGCGGTACTGACGGCATCGGTGGCATCGACGGTCACAGGTGCACTCCTCGAAGACGTCACTGGGGCTGGTTGCCGTGCTTGCGGCTCGGCAGTCCGGCGTGCTTGCCGCGCAGCATGGCCAGCGAGCCGATGAGGACCTGCCGGGTGTCGGCGGGGTCGATCACGTCGTCGACCAGGCCGCGCTCGGCCGCGTAGTACGGGTGCATCAGCTCGGACTTGTACTCCTTGACCATCTGCGCGCGCATCGCCTCGGGGTCGTCCGCCGCCGCGATCTGCTTGCGGAAGATGACGTTGGCTGCGCCCTCCGCGCCCATCACCGCGATCTCGTTCGTCGGCCAGGCCAGCGAGACGTCCGCGCCGATGGAGCGCGAGTCCATGACGATGTACGCGCCTCCGTACGCCTTGCGCAGCACCACCGAGATGCGCGGCACCGTGGCGTTGCAGTACGCGTACAGCAGCTTCGCGCCGTGCCGGATGATGCCGCCGTGCTCCTGGTCCACGCCGGGCAGGAAGCCGGGCACGTCCACCAGGGTCACCAGCGGGATGTTGAAGGAGTCGCAGAACTGGACGAAGCGCGCGGCCTTCTCGCTGGAGTGGATGTCCAGGACGCCGGCCATGGCGCGGGGCTGGTTGGCCACCACGCCCACGACCTGGCCGTCGAGCCGGGCCAGCGCGCACACGATGTTCTGCGCCCAGGTGGCGCTGATCTCGAAGTAGTCGCCGCCGTCCACGATCTCGGCCACCACCTCCCGCACGTCGTACGGCTGGTTCCCCTCGGCCGGCACCAGGTCGCGCAGGATCTCGGTGGTGCGGCCGGGGTCGTCGGCGCAGGGTTCGGACGGGGGAGTTCCCGGTTGTTCTGCGGGAGCATCGAGAGCAGGTAGCGGACCTCTTCGATGCAGGTCTCCTCGTCGTCGTACGCGAAGTGGGCCACACCGGAGGTCCGGGCGTGCACGTCCGCGCCGCCCAGGCCGTTCTGGGTGATCTCCTCGCCGGTCACCGCCTTGACCACGTCGGGGCCCGTGATGAACATCTGCGAGGTGTCGCGGACCATGAAGACGAAGTCGGTGAGCGCCGGGGAGTAGGCGGCGCCGCCCGCGCACGGGCCGAGCATCACGCTGATCTGCGGGATGACGCCGGACGCCTGGGTGTTGCGCTGGAAGATGCCGCCGTACCCGGCCAGGGCGGTCACGCCCTCCTGGATGCGGGCCCCGGCGCCGTCGTTGAGGGACACCAGCGGCGCGCCCGCGGCGATGGCCCGGTCCATCAGCTTGTGGATCTTGTCGGCGTGGGCTTCGCCGAGGGCGCCACCGAAGATCCGGAAGTCATGGGCGTACACGAACACGGTCCGGCCGAACACCGTGCCCCAGCCGGTGATCACACCGTCGGTGTACGGCTTCTTGTGCTCCAGGCCGAAACCGGCGGCCCGGTGGCGGCGCAGCTGCTCCACCTCCTGGAAGGAACCGTCGTCCAGGAGGAGGTCGATCCGTTCCCTGGCCGTCAGTTTTCCCTTGGCGTGCTGGCGCTCGGTGGCGCGTGGGTCCGGGCCGTCGGCCGCCGCCCGGCGTCTGCCCCTGAGCTCGCTGAGAGATTCCTGCATCATGCGTTGTCCCCGTCCGTGTGAACCAGAAGTGGGCCCGAAGGTGCTCCGCTGGTGGTGGGCGAGCGGCGGGCCGGTGCCGCGGCGACGCGCCTGGGCCGGTGCGTCGCCGCGGCGTCCGGCCGCGATGGTGCCGGACGTACGAGGCGGGCCGGGTGGAGCTCCGGCCCGTCCGGCGCCTACGCGGCGGCGGTGACCCGGTCCAGCTGGCCGTTGACGTAGTCGACGAGGGCCTGCGGGGTGGTCAGTTCGTCCATCGGGGCCTCGTCCGCCGCCACCCCGAGTTCCTGCTCGATACGGGAGAGGGTCTCCAGCAGGGCGATGGAGTCGTAGCCAAGGTCCTCGAAGGTGAGCGTGGCGACGTCGCCGTCGAGGTCGCCGTTCTCGGGCTCGCCGGCGCAGTCGCGCAGGATGGTACGGAGCCCGCCGAGGGTGAAGGTCATGTCTGGGTCCTTTCGGTGAGGAACGTGGAAGGGGTGGGGGCCACAGGCCGGGTACGGCGGTGCGGGCCGGGCAGTCCGGTGGGGGCCGGTCAGGAGACCCGCGAGACCACCGCGGCGGAGTTGAAGCCGCCGTCTCCGCGGGCGAGCACCAGCACGTGGTCCAGTGCCGCCGGGCGCGGGCCGCCGAGTACCAGGTCCAGGCCCAGTTCCTCGGCGAGGCCGCCGGTGCCGACCGTCGGCGGGATCTCTCCGTCGCGGATGGCCAGCAGGGCGCTGACGACATCGGTCGCGGCACCGGCGCCGTACGTCCGCCCGGTCATGGTCTTGGGCAGGGCCACCGGCACCCGCCCCGGGCCGAACAGGTCGACGATGGCGGCGGCCTCGGCCCGGTCGGCGCCGGCCTCGGCCGCGCCGTCGGCGAAGACCGCACCGATGTCCTGCGGGGTCAGGCCGGCGTCGTCCAGGGCGATCCGGGCGGCCCTGGCCAGCGTCGGCGGCTGTCCGGTCGCCGGGTGCGGGTCGAAGGTGGACCCGTAGCCGGTGATGGCGCCGTAGATGTTCCGGGCGCCGCGTTCCCGGGCGGCGCCGAGCGGTTCCACGATCATCATGGCGCTGCCCTCACCGGGCACGTGGCCGCGGGCGGAGCCGTCGAACGGGGCGTACGCGGTGGCCGGGTCGGCGCCGGTGCTCAGGTTTCCGGCGGTCATGGCGGCGGTGAGGCCGTACGGGCAGACCGGGGCGTCGGCGCCGCCGGCGACCACGAACCGCTGCCCGGCACGCAGCCGCCGCCGGGCCTGGGCGAGGGCGTCGATGCCGCCGACCTGCCCGGTGACGACCACGCCGCTGGGGCCCTTGAGCTGGTGGCGGATGGAGGCCTGGCCGGTGTTGACGCCGTAGAACCAGGCGTAGGACATGTACGCGGTGACGTAGCGGGGGCCCTTGCTCCACAGGCTCTGCAGCTCCCGCTGGATGAACTCCACCCCGCCCACGGCGTTGGCGGTGACCACCGAACCGGCGAACTCCTCGAAGGCGGCCGGGTCCAGCTCCGCGTCGCGCAGCGCCCACTCGGTGGTGGCCAGGGACAGCTGGGTGGCGCGGTCCGTGGCCGGGAGGAGACGGCTGGGGATGTGCTCCCGGGCTTCGAAGCCGTCGATCTCACCGGCGACCCGGACGGGGTAGGCGGAGGCGTCGAAGCGGGTGATGGGGCCGAGCCCGCTGACGCCCTTGCGGGTAGCGGTCCAGAAGTCCTCGGTACCCAGCCCGTTGGGGGCTGCTACGGATACGCCGGTGACGACCGGCAGTTCGTCGTCGGTCACCGCACGGGGCCCGGTGGCCGCCGGTCCGTGTGCTGTCCGGTGTTCCGCGTTCATCGGTTGGCGCCTTCCTTGACGAGTACGGCCGCGCTCTGGAAGCCGCCGAAGCCGCTGCCGACGCTCAGGGCCACGTCGACCCGCTGCTCGCGTGCCTCCAGGGGCACGTAGTCCAGGTCGCAGTCCGGGTCGGGGGTGTGCAGGTTGGCCGTGGGCGGGATGACGCCGTGCTCGATGGCCAAGGCGCAGGCCGCCAGCTCGATGGAGCCGATCGCGCCCAGGGAGTGGCCGATCACGGACTTGATGGAGCTGACCGGTGTCGTGCGCGCGGCGTCGCCGAGGCTGCGCTTGTACGCGGCCGTCTCGTGCCGGTCGTTCTGCTTGGTGCCCGAGCCGTGGGCGTTGATGTAGTCGATGGCCTCCGGGGCGATCCGCGCGGTGGCCAGCGCGGAGTCGATCGCGGCGGACATCTCCCGGCCGTCCGGGCGCAGCGCCGTCATGTGGTGGGCGTTGCACCGGGCGGCGAACGCCGCGACCTCGGCGATGACATGGGCGCCGCGGGCGTGGGCGTGCTCGGCGGTCTCCAGGACGAAGACCGCGGCGCCCTCGCCGAGCACGAACCCGTCACGGTCGCGGTCGAAGGGCCGCGAGGCGTGGCCGGGGTCCGCGTTGTTGGCGGAGGTGGCCTTGATCGCGTCGAAGCAGGCCACGGTGATGGGTGTGATGGGGGCGTCGGTGGCCCCGGCGATCACGACGTCCGCGCTGCCCTCGCGCAGGATGTCGCAGGCGTACCCGACGGAGTCCAGCCCCGAGGTGCAGCCCGCGGAGATCATGGCGGCCGGGCCCTGGGCGCCGGTGAGCCAGGCGATCTCCCGGACCAGCGAGCTGGGGGTGTTGTAGTCCGCCAGGTACGGGCCGGCCTTGCCCGGCGTCAGCTCCCAGGAGGCGCCGTCCCCGCTGATGTCGCGGTAGGCGCGGTCGAGTTCGCGTACCGAGCCCACGGCACTGCCCAGGGCGACGCCCATCCGGGCCGCGACCCGGTCGGTGACCTCCAGGCCGGACTGTTCCAGGGCCTCCCGGGCGGCCACGTGGGCGAACTGGGAGGAGCGGCTCATGCGCTGTGCCTGTTCCTCGGTGAGCCCGTTCTCCTCGGGCCGGAAGTCGCACTCGGCCGCTATGCGTGAGCGAAATCCGGTGGCGTCGAATGCGGTGATGTTCCGGGTGGCGCTCCGCCCGCTCGTCAAGGTTTCCCAGAAATTCTTGACACCGATTCCACGCGGGGCCACCACGCCGATTCCGGTGATCACTACGCGCCTTGGCGGCAGCATGCTCGAATCCCCCTAAGCCTTACCGTCTTGAATTGCGGATGTCCGCAACGTGTTCCTGAATGCTGACGGTGTCGCGGTGGCTGCTGGAAGGGTCCGGGGACCCAACGGGGAAATGTTGTCAGGCGGCATGGATTCCGTGTGCCCGGCTGCGGCCACTCCTGGCCCGTGGCCCGGCCGCACCCCTGTGACGTGGAGTTTCGTAACCTCGGCGGCTCTTTGGGCCCTGAGGCCCTGTCTCGCTCCGGGCGCACCTGGAAGGCTGCGTGAAAGACGGTCCATTTCGTGCTGCATTCGAGGAGGCAAGGGGACACAGTGGAAATCTGTGACGTGGCCGTGGTCGGTTACGGCCCGGTGGCACAAGTGCTGAGCGCCCTGCTGGGACAGTCCGGGTACAAAGTCGCCGCCTTCGAGAAACAACCGGCCATCGCCTGCTCGCCGCGCGCCATCCATATCGATGACGAGATCATGCGGCTCATGGAGAAGATCGGCGCGGGCGCGGAGATCCGCGAAGGCGCCGTGTGCTGGGACACGTACGACACCAGGACCGCGGCATTCGGCGGTGAACTCCTGCGCCATTTCGACTGGAGCGGCATCGGCCGGCACGGCTGGCGCGAGCACTGGAGCTTCTACCAGCCCCGTCTCGAAGCCGCCGTCGACCGCCGGGTGCGGGACTGCCCCTCGGTCGCGGTCCACTTCGGTACCGAGGCCGTCGCGCTGGCGCAGGACGCGGACGGCGTGACGCTGACCGTGGCCGACTCCGCCACCGGTGAACGCCGTACCGTACGGGCCCGCCACCTGGTCGGCGCCGACGGTGCGGACGGCTTCGTCCGCGAGGCGCTCGGCATCGCCGTGACCCGCGGAGCCGGCGGGCCCCGCCGGCTCGTGCTGGACGTCGAGGAGAAGCACCCGATGTCCTTCGCGTTCGAGAACGGGCACTTCCTGGACCCCGAGCGGCCCGGCTGCCTCTTCCGCCTGGGCGCCGCCCACCGCCGCTTCGAGTTCCAGCTCTTCGACCACGAGGCCGCCGAGGACTTCACCGAGGAACGGGCCTGGGAGCTGCTGTCCCCGTGGGGCGGACCCGACGACTTCACGCTGCTGCGCCGGCCGGTGATCGCCTTCCGCGAGCTGATGGCGGAGACCTGGCAGGCCGGCCGCTGCTTCCTGGCCGGTGACGCGGCCCACGCCATGTGGCCGTTCGCGGGGCAGGGCATGTGCTCGGGCATGCGCGACGCCGCGGCGCTGGCCTGGCGGCTGGACCTGCTGTACCGCGGCGCCGCCGACGCCTCGGTCCTCGACACCTACACGGCCGACCGCAAGGACGACGTACAGAGCTGCATGGACCAGGCGCGGCAGGTCGGCGAGCCGTGCATCGTCCTCGACCCGGAGCGGATCGAGCGCCGCAACGCCACGATGCGGGCCCAGCTGGCCGACCCCGCGCTGCGCCCGGTCCCCGCCCAGCGGCCCGGCCCCCGGGCGTTCGCCCGTGGCGGCGACCCGACGGCGGGCCGGCCGGCCATCCAGGCGGACGTCCGGGCAGGCGGCCGCCAGGGGATGTTCGACGAGGTCGTCGGGCACGGATTCGTCCTGCTCACCAGCTCCGCCGAGGCCGTCGCCGCCGTCTCCTCCCTGGCACCGGAGGTGCGCGCCGTGCTGGACGCGGCCGGCGTGACCGTCGCCCATGTGGGCCCGGAGGGTTCCGCGGCCCCGATCACGGACGTCACGGGAGCGTACGGCGACTGGCTGGCCGAACTCGCCGCCGACTGCGTACTGATCCGCCCGGACTTCGCCGTGTACGGATCCGCCATCGGAGGGCCCGGCAGCCGGGACCTGCTGACGGACTTCGCCGCTTCCCTGACGGCCCGGCACCTCGCCCAGGCGTGAGGCGGCCCCGCAGGCCCCGACGGGCCGGCCCGCCCCGGCCGCCGGCTCACCCACCACAGCCGGCCCACCCACGACCAAGGAAACCGTCATGCCGCACACACCGGAAACAACTGTCAGCATCGCCCACCACTCACGCCAGGGCCACACGGCCGTCCTGGCCGCGGCTGTGGCCGACGGCGCGCTGGAGGCCGGGGCGCAGGCCCATCTGATCGCGGTCGACCGTCTCGACGAGGACGGCTGGCGCCTGCTGGACGCCTCCGACGCGATCGTCTTCGGCTGCCCGACCTACATGGGCAACGTCTCGTCGGAATTCCAGGCCTTCGCCGAAGCCACCTCGCGCCGTTGGCTGGACGGAGTGTGGCAGGACAAGATCGCGGCGGGCTTCACCAACTCGGGCTGCCTGAGCGGCGACAAGCTCCAGGTGCTCCAGGCACTGACCATCCTGGCCGCCCAGCACGGGATGCACTGGGTCAACCTCGGCCTCAAGCCGGGCTTCAGCGCCAGTACCGACACCATGGACACCCCCAACCGCCTGGGCCTCTTCCTCGGCGCCGGCGCCCAGTCCCCCGCCGACCTGGGGGACGAGGGCCTGCACAAGTCCGACCTGGAAACCTGCCGGCTGCTCGGCGTGCGGGTGGCCGCGGTGAGCGCGGCCCTCACCGCCGGGACGCGGCTGCTGGCCGACGGCGTACGGGCGGGGGCGGCATGAGCGTGGAAGCCCACGACCCCGCGGCGGCGACCTGCTGCGCGACGGCGGAAGAGCCGCGGGACACGGCCGAACTGGGGCGCCTGTCCCCGGTGGCCGACCACGTCTACGCCTTCACCCAGCCCGACTGGGGCTGGGGCCTCAACAACAGCGGAGTGATCGCCACCGACGAGGGCGTCCTGCTGGTCGACACCTGCTTCACCGAGCGGCGGACCACGAGGCTGCGCGAGGAGACCGCGCGGGTCAGCGACGCGCCGGTGCGGTACGTGGTCAACACCCACCACCACGGGGACCACACCTTCGGCAACTACCAGTTCCCCGAGGCCGCCGTCATCGGCCACCCGTACTGCCGCGACAAGATCCTCAGCGAGGACCTGGCCGTGGTCCCGTACTTCGACACCGTGGAGTGGGGCGACATCAGCGTCCGCCCGCCAACGGTGCTGTGCGAGGACCGTCTGACGCTCCGGCTCGGCGGCCTCACGGCCGAGGTCATCCCGGTCGCCCCGGCCCACACGCTGGGCGACGTGGTGGTGTGGCTCCCCGGGCCGCGGGTGCTCTTCGTCGGGGACATCATCTTCAACGGCTGCACGCCGGTGATCACCGACGGCTCCCTGTCCGGCATCCGCGCCGCGCTGCGGACCCTGCGCGCGCTGCGGCCCGAGGTGGTGGTCCCCGGCCACGGCCCGCTCGCGGGCCCCGAGGTCTTCGACGCCGCCGACGAGTACTTCGACTTCGTCGAGGACGCCGCCCGTGAGGGTCGCGCCCGCGGACTGAACCCGCTGGAAGCCGCCCGGGCGGTGGACCTGGGCGCGTACGCCGCCTGGAACGATAGCGAACGCCTGGTGGCCAACATCGCGCGGACGTACTCGGAGATGGACGGCGAGCCGGTCGGAACGCCGCTCCAGCGCAAGGAGATCGCGCCGATGATGACGGCCTTCGCGGGCCGGCCGCTGCGCTGCCGGGCCTGACGGCTGTCGGCTGTCGGCTGTCGGCGCACTTTCGCACACCACTCTCGTACGAGGAGAACGGCATGAAGATCGGACGCATCCTGCGGGACGGCGTGGACGGGCCGGTGCCCCGGCTGGTGTCGGTGCACCCGGAGACCCACACGGTGCTCGACCTGGCCGCCGAGGAGCGGCGCAGGCTCGTCGACGCCGGTGCCTCGGCGCGCCGGGCGGCCCGGCTGGCCGCGGCGCAGTTCCCCGGCAGCCTGACCGACGCACTGGAGACCGGGCCCGCTTTCACCGAGGCGGCCCACCGGGTACTGGCGGAGGCCGACCCGGCCGCGGGCCTGCCCATGGCGCAGGTGGACTGGCTGCCGCCGGTGGACCCGCCCGTGCTGCGGGACTTCAACGCCTTCAAGAACCACGAGGCCACCGCGCCCGACGTGTGGTTCGAGGTCCCGCTCTTCTTCAAGATCAACCCGTCGACGCTGGTCGGCCCCGGCGCCGAGGTGGTCTGGCCGGCCGGCTGCGAGCACCTGGACTACGAGCTCGAACTGGGCCTCGTCATCGGCCGTCCGGCCCGTGACCTGACGCCCGGCACGGCCCGCGGCGCCCTTTTCGGCGTGACCGTCTTCAACGACTTCAGCGCCCGCAACCTGCTGCGGTACGAGATGGAGGGACGGCTCGGCCCCGCCAAGGGCAAGGACTTCTCCACCGCGGTGGGGCCGTGGGTGGTCACCACCGACGAACTCGACCTGACGGACCTGACGATGACCGCCCACGTCAACGGCGAGGAGTGGTCCCGCGGGAACAGCGGCTCGCTGGTGTGGAGCATCGAGGAGATCCTCAGCTACGCCTCCCGCTCGGAGCCGCTGGTCCCCGGTGAGGTCATCGGCACCGGCACGGTGGCGGGCGGCAGCGGCTGGGAGCTGGGCCGCAAGCTGCAACCCGGCGACACCGTACGCCTGGAGATCGCCGGAGCGGGCTGGCTGGAGAACACCGTCGGCAAGCCCGACCCCGTGCGCTGGCAGCCGACCCCGCGCAAGAAGGCGGCGGCCGGGTGACGGCCAACGGAGCGGTCCGGGACGCGGGCGGGACGGAGACCGCCGGCCGGACGACGGATGTGGGCGGGACGACGGCCGCGGACCGGATGCAGGTCGCGGACCGGACGGAGGCCGCGTACGGCCTCGAAGACATCGGGACGAAGACGAAGGACGGACACGCCATGACGGACACCGCGGCCATCGCCCGCAGACTGTTCACCGCGCTCCAGGACGCCGACGTACCGGTGATCCACGAGCTGATCGCCGAGGATCTGGTCGACCACAGCCCGATGTTCGGCCGCAACGCCTTCGAGCGGGAGAACCTCAAGGAGTCGGCGGTCCGCTTCAAGACCGCGTTCCCCGACGTCCGTATCCACACCGAGCACGTGCTCGCGGACGGCGACAAGGTCCTGGTCCACGAGATCGTCACCGGCACCAACACCGGCCCGTTCGGCGAGCAGCCGCCCACCGGACGGGCGATGCGGGTCCAGGCCGCCCACATCCTGCGGATCGCCGGCGGCCGGGTCGTCGAGCACTGGTCCGTACGGGAGTTGGAGACCATGCGCGCCGCGCTGGGCATCGGCGAGGACGGTACTCCGCATGGCGGTCAGTGACGGGCGGGGCGGGGGACGCGCCGGGCGGGATTCCGCCGGGCACGGCGACGAACGGCTCGGCGCGGACGGGCACGGCCACGAACAGCCCGGCTCGGGCAGCGGGCACGGTCACGAACGGCCCGGCGCGGGCTGGATCGACGTCCACGCCCACCTGGTGCCGCCCTCCTTCGACCGCGCCTGGCACGCGGCCCCGCCGGCCCACCGGGACGGCATGCCCGCCCTGCCGAAGTGGTCCCTCGACACGGCGCTGGCGGACATGGACCGTACGGGCGTGAGCGCCGCGGCCGTCAGCGTTCCCTCTCCGGGGGTGAACTTCGGCGACCCCCGGAGCGCCGCCGGCCTGGCCCGCCGGATCAACGACGAGAGCGCCGGGATCGTCGCCGGCTCCGGAGGGCGGCTCGGTCTGCTGGCCTGCCTGCCGCTCACCGACCCGGACGCCGCGCCGGCGGAGATCGCGGCCACGGCGGACCGCCCGGAGGTCCACGGGTACGTCCTGTTCACCAACAACGGCGGCCGCTACCCGGGCGATCCCGCGTTCCGGCCCGTCCTGGCCGAACTCGACCGCCGGAACGCCACCGTGCTGCTGCACCCGACCTCGGCGCCCACCGTGGAGGTGCCGGGCGTCCGCCGGCCGCCGAGCGCTCTGCTGGAATTCCCCTTCGACACCACCCGGGCCGTCATCGACCTGGTGTTGTCGGGCTCGCTGACGGAGTTCCCCGGGATCCGGTGGATCGTGCCGCACGCCGGAGCGACGCTGGGCGTGCTCGCGGACCGGGTGGACGCCCTGGCCGCGGCGATGCTCCCGGGCAGCCGGATCGACGTGCTGGGCGCACTGCGCTCGCTGTACTACGACCTCTCAGGGCCGGTGCTGCCACGGCAGTTGGAGACGCTGCTGCGCATCGCCGATCCGCAGCGCCTGCTGTACGGGACCGACCTGCCGTTCTTCCCACGGGACCTGGTGTACCGGTGGCGCGACGAGCTGGCCCGTACCGAGGTGCTGGACGAACGGCAGCGGCGGGCGGCCGCGCGGGAGACCGCTGCCGATCTCTTCCCGAGGCTGGCCACGGTCTGAGGCGGCCGACGGGGCCGTGGCCCCGGACCGACCGCGCGGGCGGCGCCCCGGCACCCGGCCGGAGCGCCACCCGCGGGCGGTTGACTGCTGTCTCAGGCGGACACCTTGCACCGGCCCCGGTCCGCCTCCCACGGCACGGCGGGACGGTTCGCGTGGTCGCACCGGCCGTCGCCGGCCGCGACCGCCACGTCCGCCCGCTCGTCCGGCTGCTCGGTACGGGCCAGACCCAGCCAGATCGCCATGGCCTCGGCGCGGTGGCGGGCTCCCAGCTTGGCGAACAGCCGGTTGATGTGGTTCTTGACGGTCTTCTCGCTGATGAACAGCGCCTGCGCGATCTCGGTATTGGTGAAACCGCGCGACAGGCCGTTCATGATGTCCCGTTCCCGGTCGGAAACGCCTTCCCGGCCGGCTCCGGCCGTCGGGTGTTCACCGCCCGGTAAATAGGTGAGCGCCGGTGCGGCCAGCGCCTCCGGTGCGCCCGCGCTCCTTGCCGCGCGCGGGCAGACCAGGACGGTTCCCCAGGTGGAGACCAGGCACGGTACGTGTGCGAGGTCCTTCCTGTGGTCCTCGCGGATGTGCCACAGGACCAGGTCCTGTCCACCGGTGCCCGCCGTGGCCCGCGGCTGCCCCGCGCACGTTCCCGGCGTCCCCCGGGGTGCCCGGTCGGCGGCCTCGACGGCGCCGTTCGGCACGACCACGTAGGGGGCGACCGGAGCGCCGCAGGAACAGTTCGAGATCGGCCCGGACGGAAGGTTGACGGAGAGGGAATCGCTGCGAGAACTTATGTTGAATTTTCGTCCGGGTTTGCCTGACATCCTTTTGGTCCCCCATCTGGTGAGCTAAGCGTTCCCTGCTCAGAACCCTTCCAAAAAACATCATTCGGCCGACAGTGCCTGCAAGGAATGGCGCACGGCCGGCCACAGCGTCGAAAACATTACCGTGTTCTCCGGTCCGGGCAACTGCGGTGAGACGGAGATCACCCGTCTCGCCATGTCAGCGTAAATATGGCGCCAACGGCCCGGCCGGCATGACTCGGCTTTAGCCGTCTTTTGCTTTTCCATGGTGATCGCGTAGGCGAATGTCGGCCGAGGCGGGGGCGGTGTGCCCCATTCCGTCCCGCGGCGGGCGATTTTCCACTGGTGAATGGTCGCCTGAGGCGACGTGTTCCGCTGCGCTGTGCGGTTTGCCGTAACTTTTGAAAGTCATGGGTGAAATTCGACTGGAGGTGCGCGAAAAAGCAGCGTGGACCGCATGGTGGCAATTCGGTTCATGCCACGCGCCAAACTACTTTCCTTGTACAGTAAGCCGGGGCAGGGCTTGTCGTCCACATCAATCCTGATAACCGGAGGTTGTGCCAGATGAAATCTGTCGACCTGAACCTCCTCATCGCGCTGGACGCCCTGCTGGAGGAAGGCAGCGTTTCCGGCGCCGCGGAGCGCATGCGGACCTCCACCCCGACCATGAGCCGGACCCTGGCCCGGCTGCGGCGCGCCTTCGGCGACCCGCTGCTGGTCCGCGCCGGCCGGCAGATGGTGCCGACGCCGCGCGCCCTGGCCGTGCGGGAGCAGGTGCGCTCCCTGGTCGAGCAGGCCACGGGGATGTTCCTGGAGACCGGTGTGCCGGATCTGGGCTCGCTGAAGGCCACGTTCACCGTGCAGGCCAACGACATGGTGATCGGGGCGCTCGCCCAGCCGCTGCTGAGCGCCGTCCACCGCCAGGCGCCCAACGTCACGGTGCGGTTCGTGCCGGAGGACTCCGGCGACAGCACCCCCAAGCTGCGGGAGGGCGGCACCGACCTGGTGATCAGCGTGGCCGACTCCGCCTCCGGGGAGGTCAACAGCGAACGGCTCGTTGTCGACCGGGTGCTGGCCCTGGTCCGCGCCGGGCACCCGCTGCTGCGCGGCGAGGTGACCCTGGAACGGTTCGCCGGCGCCCAGCACATCAGCGTCTCCCGGCGCGGCCGGCTCACCGGGCCCATCGACGACCACCTCGCCGAGCGCGGGCTGCACCGGCAGGTGGTCTCCGTCGTACCGAGCTGGGTGGCCTCCTGGCACATGCTGGCGCAGACCGACCTGGTGGGGCTGGCCACCGAGAAGCTGAGCCGCCAGGCCGTCCGGCTCCTTGACCTGCGCACCGTGCGGATCCCGCTGAGGCTGCCGCCCATCGTCATCGCGCAGTCCTGGCACGTCCGGCACCAGGCCGACCCCACGCACACCTGGTTCCGGCACTGTGTCCGCGGTGTCTTCGAGGGCCTGCACGCCGACAGCGGCGGCGGCCGGGACGAGCCCACCGCCTCCTGAATTGGTCTGTACCAGGTAATTGCCGTCGAAGGCAACACTGCCTTATCGGAATTGCATTTTGTGATGCCTGGTGCCGCGGATACCGTGGGATCGATACTGACGAATTGGCGACTCCGCCGCGGGGGCTGAAAGACGATTGCCCGGGCGGCAGCCGCATTCCGGGCAGCCGGAATTCCCGCGCGTTTTTTATCCATAGATAGGCGGCTGGTGCTGGTCATGCAGCGCAACGATTACGACGTCCTCATCGCCGGTGGTGGCCCGGTCGGGCTGATGCTCGCCTGTGAGCTGCGGATGTACGGGGTGTCCACGCTGGTCGTGGAGCGCCTCGTACCGGGCGCCAACGAGCCGAGGACGCTGACGATCCACGCCCGTACCCTCGAAATCATGGACCGCCGCGATCTGCTCACCGATTTCATCGCGGCCGAAAAGGACACGGCCAATCTGGGCGAGTACCGCCGCCGCCTGGCGAACACCTCGGCGCGCGGCCATTTCGCCGGAATGTTCGTACTGGGCCGCGGCACCGTCACCGCCGAACAGCCCCAGGAATTGGCACTGACCCGCGAAGCCACCGAGGCCGTGCTGACCCGCCGCGCGACCGGGACCGGGGCCGTCGTCCGCCACGGCGCCGAGGTCGTGGGGCTCGACCAGGACGCCGACGGGGTGGCCGTCACGGTCCTGGACGAGCAGGGCAGCAACGTGATCCGGGCGGGCTTCGTGGTCGGCTGCGACGGCGGACGCAGCGCCGTACGCAAGCTCGCCGGCATCGGCTTCCCCGGCACCGAACCGCAGCTGGTCAACTGGATGGGGCTGGGCACGATCACCGACGTCGACCGCCTGCCCATGGGCTGGCAGCGGCGCGAGCGCGGCTGGTTCATGCGGATGCCCGACGGCCGGATCTCCACCACCGAGTGGGACCGGCCGGTGCCCGAGACCCCGGCCACCGCCGAGGAACTGGTCGAGTCCGTCCACCGGGTCACCGGCGAGCACATCGAGTTCACCGACGTCCGCTTCGTCTCCCGGTTCACCGACAGCACCCGGCTGGCCGCGCGGTACCGGGACGGGCGCGTCCTGCTCGCCGGGGACGCCGCGCACGTGCACTTCCCCGCGGGCGGCCAGGGGGCCAACCTGGGCCTCCAGGACGCCGTGAACCTGGGCTGGAAGCTCGCCGCCGCCTGCCAGGGCCGTCCCGGGCCGCTGGACACCTACGAATCCGAGCGCCGCCCGGTCGCCGAGCGGGTCCTGCAGAACACCCGCGCCCAGGTCGCCCTGATGCGCCCCGGCTCCCAAGTCGACGCGCTGCGCGAGCTGTTCACCGTCCTCATGGAGTTCGACGACGTCAACAACTACCTGACCGACGCGATCTACGGCACCGACATCCACTACGGCGGCAGCGACGACCCGCGCGTCGGAACCTTCGTCGCCGACCGGCAGCTCAAGACCGACGCCGGGACCGTACGCCTGGCGGAACTGCTGCGCGGCGGACGCCCGTTGCTGCTGGACCTCACCGGCACCTCCGACGCCGTGCGCGCCGCTGAGCCCTGGAGTGACCGCATACGGGCCGTCACCGCCCTGGACCCCGACGCCGAGGCCGCCGTGCTGCTCATCCGCCCCGACGGCTGCGCCGCCTGGGCCGGTGACGCGCCGGTCAGCGGCGAGGGCCTGCGCGCCGCCCTGACCGAATGGTGCGGCCCCGCCCGTACCTGACCGCCCGTCGGCGACCCCGCGGTCCCGGCCCGGCACGGCCCGCACGGCCCCGGCCGGGACCCCCACCGCCGCCCCGTCCGCTCCCCGCAGGAGGACCCGTGCCCCTAGCACTGGCCGCACTCACCCTGGCCGCCTTCGGCATCGGCACCACCGAGTTCGTCGTGATGGGCCTGCTGCCGACCGTCGCGCACGACCTGGACGTCTCCATCCCCGACGCCGGATACCTGGTCTCGGCGTACGCCCTCGGGGTCGTCATCGGCGCCCCGCTGCTCACCCTGGCCGCCCGGCGGCTGCCCGCCAAGACCACCCTGCTGTCGCTGATGGCGCTGTTCACCATCGGCAACGTCACCACCACGCTGGCCCCCAACGAACCGGTCATGCTGGTGACACGGTTCGTGGCGGGGCTTCCGCACGGGGCCTTCTTCGGCGTCGGCGCGGTCGTCGCCGCGGGCATGGTCTCCGCCGACCGCACCGCCAAGGCGGTGTCGATGATGTTCCTCGGCCTCGCCCTGGCCAACATCGCCGGCGTACCCCTCGGCACCTACCTCGGCACCACGCTGGGCTGGCGCTCCGCGTTCGTGGTCGTCGCCGCCATCGGCGTCCTCAGCGTGATCGCCATCGCGCTCATGATTCCCCGGCAGCCGAAGGCCGCCCCCACCTCCGTCCGCGACGAACTCGCCGCGTTCCGCCGCGGCGACGTCTGGCTGGCGCTGGGCACCGTCACCGTCGGCTTCGCCAGCATCTTCACCGTCTACAGCTACGTCGCCCCCTGCTGACCGAGGCCAGCGGCTTCTCCGCCACCTCGGTCAGCTATCTCCTGGTCCTGCTCGGCGTGGGCATGACGGTGGGCAACGTCATCGGCGGCCGCGCCGCCGACCGCGCCCTGGTCCCCAGCCTCTACACCGCCCTGGCGGTACTGGCCGTCGTCCTGGCGCTGTTCGCCCTCGCCGCCCCGCTGAAGATCACCGCGGCCCTCGGGCTCTTCGCGGCCGGTGTCGCCGGCTTCAGCCTCGGCCCGATCATGCAGACCTACATCATGAGCAAGGCCCCCGACAGCGCCTCGCTGGTCTCCGCGTCCGTCCAGTCCGCGTTCAACATCGCCAACTCCCTCGGCGCCTACCTGGGCGGCCTCGTCATCACGGCCGGCTTCGGCTACACCGCACCGGTCTGGCTCGGTGCCCTGCTCGCCGTGGTCGGCCTCGTCCTGGCCGTCGTCGTCACCGCGGCCACCCGCCGCGGACAGGGCCCCGGGGCCCTGCCGGTTCCCGAGCCCCAGCTGAACAATCAGAACTGACCGAACGGAGGCAGCAATGCCCGAAACACCAGCAGCGCCGGGAGCGCCGACCGCACCGGCAGCACCGGCAGCTTCAGAAGCGACCGACGGCCTGATGCTCCACCGGGGCGACGGCGACCGCATCACGATCGGCGGACTCCGGATCGAGGTGAAGGTCTCCGCGAAGGACGCCAAGCTCAACTCGGCATTCGAGGTCGTCGTCCCCCCGGGCTTCGACGTCGGCGCCCACCGCCACGACCACGGCGAGGAACTCTTCTACGTCCTGGAGGGCGAACTCGACCTCCTCGCCTTTGAACCGGTCAGCATCACCGGCGGCAACTGGCGCGAGTGGCGCTCCCGCGACGGCCGCTCCGTCCTGCGGGCCGGCCCCGGCAGCATGATCTTCGTACCCCCGGCTGCCCGCACGCCTTCGCCAACCCGACCGACGCCGAAGCCAGGATGCTGTTCCTGTCCTTCCCGGCCGGCCACGAGGACTACCTCCGCGAACTCTCCGACCTCGTCAACAACCAGGCCGCCCCCGAAGCCATCGTCGCCCTCCGCAACCGCCACGGCATCGAACAGCTCACCACCATCGCGGCCTGACCCCACCCGGGGCCCGGCCCCGGACCACCCGAAGGCCCAGCTCGGAGACCGACTCCTTGAGCTGGGCCTTCGTCTGTGGAGCGGGTGGCGGAAACCGACCCCGAGCCCTGGCCGCCGGCCTGACCGCGACGCCGCCCATGACTGATCACCAGGGCACGGGCGTTCCGTCCCAGGAGAAGAAGCCGCCGGTGGGGCCGTCGTCGGGCAGCAGGGCGAGGCGCAGGGCGCCCTGCGCGGCCTCGGCCGGGTCGCCGCCGGCCGCGGCGGCCCGGGGGTTGAGGTCGGTGGCCCGCAGGCCGGGGGCGAGCGCGTTGACCTTGAAGCCGTCCTCGGCCAGCGTCTGGGCGTAGAGGACGGTGAGGGCGTTGAGGGCGGCCTTGGACGACCGGTAGGCGGCGCCCCCGCCGCTGCCCGGGGTGAACTGGGGGTTGGGGGTCGTACTCCAGGTCAACGACGCGGTGCCACTGGAGACGTTGACTATGCGCGGGCGCGGGGACCGGCGCAGGGCGGGCAGGAAGGCATTGGTCACCGCCACCACCCCGAACACGTTGGTCTCGTACGTGCGCCGGTACTCCTCGACGCCGGTGCCGGCCGGCGGGGTGAGCGACGGCGAGATGCCGGCGTTGTTGACCAGCACGTCCAACCGGTCCACCTGAGCCGCGGCCTGCGCGACGCCGTCGGGATCCGTCACGTCGAGGACCAGCAGGCGGGCCCCGGCTCCGATCTCCTCGACGGCCCGCTGCCCGTGCCCGGGGTCACGGGAGCCCACGTACACGATGAGGCCCTCGGCGGCGAGCAGCCGGGCGATATGTTGGCCGATGCCCTTGTTGGCACCGGTGACCAGAGCTGTGCGTTCGTTCATGGCGACCAGGCTTCCCCGGGTACGGGTGCCCTGCCAGGGACAGCCTGTACCAGGCAGTGGGAGGAGGCATCATGGCGCGGCAGGAGCTTGCCCACTACCTGCGGAACCGCCGGGCGGCCCTGCGTCCGTACGAGATCGGCCTGGTGACGACGGGCACCGACCGCCGCACCCCGGGCCTGCGCCGCGAAGAGGTGGCGGACCTCGCCCACATGTCGGTCGACTACTACACGCGGCTGGAGCAGGCCCGGGGGCCGCGGCCATCGGCCCGGATCCTGGACGCGCTGGCCCGCGCGCTGCGGCTCACGCCCGCCGAGCGCAGCCATCTGTTCCGCCTGGCGGGTTCGAGCGCGCCGCCTGGCATCAGTGCCGTGCGGCGGGTGCGCCCGCACGTGGCCCGGATGCTGGAGCGGCTGCCGGAGACCGGCGCCATCGTCACTGACGCGGTGTATGACGTGGTCACCCACAACCCCCTGGCCCGGGCACTGCTCGGCGCCGACCTCGGAGGCGGGACGACGAACCTGGCCCGGTGCCGCTTCCTGGGCCAGGGGCGGATGCACGAGAGCTCCAGCGCCGAGGAATTCGGGCACATCGTGGTGGCGCGGCTACGCCGGGCCGCGGACCGCTACCCGCAGGACCCGCACCTGGCCACGCTGCTGGCCGAACTGCACGCCGGAAGTGCGGAGTTCCGGCAGATCTGGGAGGCGCGTCCCGTCCACGCTCCCGGGCACCGCACCAAGACCCTGGACCACCCGGAGGCGGGTGCGCTCCGGTTGCACTGTGACGTCCTGCTCGTGCCCGAGGACGACCAGGAGGTCGTTCTGATGACGGCCGACCCCGGATCGCCGGCAGAGCGGGCCCTGCGGAGCCTGGCCGCGCAGGCGACCTGAAACGAAGGACGCGCACAGGTCTCGCCGGCCCGGCACTCCGGCGGTGCGGCCGGGCCCCTGCCCCGTCACCGCCCGAAGCCGATTACCTCCGCACCCAACACGCAAAAATCTATGTCGGCGGGGGTAGACATTGGGCGGTACCGTAGCTATGGTTTTTCTCGTAACCCAGAGAGACCGCAGGGCCCGGCAGAGACGAACTGCCGGGCAGCAGGATCCGCAGATGCAGCACGCAGGACGGTGCGGCGGTGGAGTCCCGAAGCCAGGGTTGGTAAGGACGGCGACGGGGCTGACGGCCGCAGCGGGTGGCCCGTAGTGATCAGGGGCCGCCGTGAGCAGGACCCGGTGAAGGCGTCGGCTGCAGGCGCGCGCACCGGAACGTAAGGCAGTGAGCCTCACGCCGCAGGATGGGCGAGGAGGCCAGGCTGCCGGAGAGCGGCGCTGGCACAGGCCGCTGAGCAGTTCGCAACACCGTAGTACGCAGTAGAGCAGTTGATCACTGAGGGAAGAACGGAGGAGCGGTCGCCATCAGGATCGCCCGGGCGGACAGTGTGAACCCGGGTACCGCAGGACATCCGATAGTGAGGTGGTCTCCGGTCAAGCAACCGCGATCCCCGCAGTCCCGGCAGCTTTTCGGCCGGGCCGGCGGACACAGAAGGCCGGCGCACGACCAAGGCCGGCAGATGGTGTAGCAGTTCCTTCGGGGCCCGGGTGCCAGTACGGCACCCGGGCCCCTCGACGCGTTCCACAAGAGAGGTTCGATGACAGCAGACGACTCGTACGGCCGGCTCGACGACGAGGACTACCCCGCCTACACCATAGGGCGGGCCGCCGAAATGCTCGGCACCACTCAGGGCTTCCTCCGCGCCATCGGCGAAGCGCGCCTGGTCACCCCGCTCCGCTCCAGCGGCGGCCACCGCCGCTACTCCCGCTACCAACTGCGCATCGCCGCCCGCGCCCGTGAACTCGTCGACCAGGGCACCCCCATCGAGGCCGCCTGCCGCATCATCATCCTCGAAGACCAGCTCGAAGAAGCCCAGCGGATCAACGCCGAATACCGCCGCGCCGCCGAACCGCCGGACCAGTCCACCGCGACCTGAGACGACGGGCCGGCAACCTCCACAAAAGCCCAGGCCCCCGGCCGCGCACGATGTCCGGAGCGCACAGCGTTCCGGACGCCTCGGCCTCCCCGGACCCCCAGACCAGAAGCGGCCCTCCGGCCACGAGCGCGCCACGCCCGGACAGACCGGGAAGCCAGGCCGCTCGGGAGAGGGCTGCGGCCGTCAACTCCGTACGCCGATCGGCACTTTGCGGCACGCGAAGGGCACGCGGCCCCGAACCGGTCCGGACAACAAACAAGTCCCAGGTCGCTGACCTGGGACTTCGTCATGGAGCGGGTGACGGGAATCGAACCCGCGCTCTGAGCTTGGGAAGCTCATGTTCTACCATTAAACTACACCCGCTTGAGCGCCGCCCGTAGTGAGGGCGGTGCAGCGTCGCACACTCTACCCCATCGCGGACCCCCGGTGCAGTTGGCCGTGGGGTCCGGTGGTGTGTCCGGGGTGGGTTGCGGTGTGGGGTGCGGGAGTTGGGGCGTACGGTGGGGGCGCGGAGTGCCGCGTGTGGTGGCGCCCAGTTCATCCCCTAATGTGGCTTTTGTTGTCCACGCATTCGGGAGAGGACTTGATGGAGCGCACCGTCGTACGTTGTGCCGAGGGGCACGTGTTCAGCACCGCTTCGTTTCCCATGCAGACCACGGACCGGCTCGGCCCCGCCCGGCTGCTGCGGTGTCCGCGCTGCGCGCGGCTGCGGCATTCGGTGCCGGTGGGGTGCGAGAAGCGCTGAGGTCGAGGGCGCCGGGCGCTGACCGTACGCCGTCGGGCGGCGGTCCCCGGTGGGCCGGAGGCGAAACGGACGGCAGCCGGTGGAGCGGCTGTGAGATGTGTGGGCGAGGGCCCGGTCCCCTGTGGTGGGGGCCGGGCCCTCGTCGTACGGAGGGGCGGGCGCGGACCCTCGTCGTGCGGCGGGGCGGGGCCGGGCCGGGCGGTGGTGTGCGGGGAGGGTGGGGGCGGGCGCGTATCCTCGATGCGTGCTTCTCTCAGACAAGGACATCCGGACCGAGATCGACGCGGGCCGGGTCCGCATCGATCCCTATGACGAGTCGATGGTGCAGCCGTCGAGTATCGATGTGCGCCTCGACCGGTACTTCCGGGTGTTCGAGAACCACCGGTACCCGCACATCGACCCCGCCGTGGAGCAGCAGGACCTGACGCGCGAGGTGGTGCCGGAGGGGGACGAGGCGTTCATCCTGCACCCCGGCGAGTTCGTGCTGGCGTCGACGTACGAGGTCATCACGCTGCCCGACAATCTTGCTTCGCGGCTGGAGGGGAAGAGCTCGCTGGGGCGGCTGGGGCTGCTGACGCACTCGACGGCCGGCTTCATCGACCCGGGTTTCAGCGGACATGTCACGCTGGAGCTGAGCAATGTCGCGACGCTGCCGATAAAGCTGTGGCCCGGTATGAAGATCGGGCAGCTGTGCATGTTCCGGCTGACGTCGGCCGCCGAGCACCCGTACGGCTCCGCCAAGTACGGCTCGCGGTACCAGGGCCAGCGGGGGCCGACGCCCTCGCGGTCGTTCCAGAATTTTCACCGGACCCAGGTCTGAGAGTGCGAGAGAACCAGTGAGTGGTGTGCGGGAGAACCTGACGTACGAGCGCTTCGGCGGCGCGATCCGTGAGCTGGCGCAGACGATCGCCGACGACGGGTACGAGCCCGACATCGTGCTGTCGATCGCGCGCGGCGGCGTCTTCGTGGCCGGCGGCCTGGCGTACGCGCTGGACTGCAAGAACATCCACCTGGTGAACGTGGAGTTCTACACGGGCGTCGGTACGACCCTGGAGATGCCGGTCATGCTGGCGCCCGTACCGAACGCGATCGACTTCTCGGACAAGAAGGTGCTGATCGCGGACGACGTGGCCGACACCGGCAAGACGCTGAAGCTGGTGCACGACTTCTGTCTGGGGACGGTGGCCGAGGTCCGCAGCGCGGTGATCTACGAGAAGTCGCACTCGCTGGTCAAGTGCGAGTACGTGTGGAAGCGCACGGACGAGTGGATCAACTTCCCGTGGAGCGTCGAGCCGCCGGTGGTGCGGCGCGAGGGGCAGGTCCTCGACGCCTGAGGGCTGTCGGAGACGTGTAGGGGCGCTGGGAAGCGCATCGGGCGGTGACGGGCCCGGTGCGCTTCTTGTTGTTCAGAGCGCGGGCTGTGAATTCGGGCCAATCCCGTTCCGGCTGTTCCACCGGTGACTACTTACGAGTAGAAACCGGCGGAGACAGCAGACCGGAAGCCGGGAGGCCCAGGGGTGCGTGTGAGAGCGGGGCGGCTGATGGCCGCCGCAGCGGTGTTGGCGGTGGGGTTCGGCGGAGCGGGCGGAGTCGCGGGGGTGGGCGCCGGTACGGCGGTGGCCGCCCCGGCCGGTTCCGCGGCGGCCAGGCCGCTGCCGCCCGAACTGGAGAAGATCCGGGCGGCCGAGGCCGTCAAGCTGTACGGGGACGCGGCCGAGCGGCCGGTCGGGCAGCGGAAGTCGTCCCTGATCTCGCTGGGGGACAGTGAGATATCGGGGGAGGGGGTGGGGACGTACGAGCCCGGGACGAACGGGCCGGACAACTGGTGCCACCGTTCGCCCGACGCGGCCGTCCACCGGACCGGGATAGCGGCGGACGTGACGTACAACGTCGCCTGCTCCGGGGCGTACACGGGCAACATCAACATCGGCGGTACGAAGCAGTACGCGGCCGAGCTGGTGCAGAGCGACAGCCTGGCGATCAAGGCCAGGAACACCCGGCTGAAGATGGTGCTGCTGGTCGCCGGGGCCAACGACGACCTCCAGTTCGGGCCGGTGATGACGGACTGCGTCACCCGCTGGTTCACCCTCCAGGGGCCGTGCGAGCCGAAGTACCAGCCGGGGTGGCAGGGCCGGGTCGACGCGCTGGTGCCCAAGGTCGAGAAGAGCGTGCGCGATCTGCGGACCGTGATGCGCGACGCGGGGTACGCGGACGGCGACTACAAGCTGGTCGTGATGGGCTACCCGAGCCCCATCGGCCCGGACATCGAGGACAACCCGAACTTCCCGGGCAAACTGCCGGGCGGGTGCACGGGCTACACCTCCGACTCGGCATGGGGCCGCGACACGGCCGTACCGACCTTCGAGAAGGGGATGCGGAAGGTCGCGGCCGACACCGGCGCGACGTACCTCGACAACTCGCGGCTCTTCCACGGGCACGAGGTCTGCATGGAGGACACCTGGGCCCGCGGCCTGTACGTGGACCTGGCGAACCCCTTCCCGCCGAACGCCAACTCCGTACGGCAGTCCTTCCACCCCAACGCGCGCGGCCACGCCGCCTTCGCCTCCTGCCTCACGCAGCTCTACGCGTCGGACCGGCGCGAGGCGTCCTGCGCCGACCCCGTCGGCACCGGGCAGCCGCAGCTGTACCCGCTGGCCTGGGACGACGTGTACAAGCCGCTGAAGAACGCCGCTACCGGCAGCTGTGTGGACGCCAAGGGCGCGAGCAGCGGTAACGGTACGGCGGTGCTGGGCTGGGACTGCAACGGGCAGCGGAACCAGGACTGGTGGCACGACACACAGCGCCGCTCCGTGCACGTGGGGCTGACGCAGGACCGCTGCCTGGACGTACCGGGCGCGAAGTACGAGGCCGGGGCCGGCCTGGTGCTGTGGAACTGCTCGGGCGCGGCCAACCAGCAGTTCACCAAGGACGCCGCGAGCGGGTCGGTCCGGCCGGCGGCCGCGCCGGGGCTGTGCCTGACGCTGGGCTCGGCCAAGGACGCGGTACGGCTCCAGAAGTGCGACGGATCGGCGGCGCAGCGGTTCGTGTAGCGCTCCGCATGCGAAAGGCCCCGCTCCGGGTGCGGAGCGGGGCCTGGCGTGCACGGCGGGGCGTACGGTCGAAAGCTGCGTACGGTCAGAGCGTTCCCAGCTTGACCAGGGCCAGCAGCGCGACCAGCTGGATCGCGGAGGCGCCCAGCGCCTTGGGCCACGGCAGGTCGTGCGACTTGCTCACCATCGAGGTGAAGAGCGCGCCCGCGGCCAGCCAGGTGGCCCAGCCCACCACCTGCACCAGCGTGCTGTCGCCGCCCAGGAACATCGCGAGGAGCAGCCGCGGCGCGTCCGTGACCGACATGATCAGCATGGACAGGCCGACGGTCGGCTGCCAGGCGCCGTCGCCGCCGAGCTGGCGGGCCAGGGTGTGGGTGACCGCCCCGAGGATCAGACCGCCGATGACGAACATCACGGCGGTGATCAGCACCCAGGGGATGCTGTTGGAGAGCGTGGCGTTCAGCACGTCCTCACGGGCCTTGTCGAAGCCGAAGACCGCGAGCAGGCCGTAGACGAACGTGACGATCAGGGCCGGGCCCCACACCGGGTGGTCGCGCATCTGCCAGAACGTCGGGTTCGGGCGGGTGACCAGGCCGGTCAGCAGCTGCTTCCAGGGCAGGCGGGGGCCGGCCGGCGGGGCCGACGTCCGGCCCGCGCGGTAGGTACCGCCGTCGCCGTACCCGTCGTCGCCGTACGGGCCGCCGGGACCGTTGGGGCCGCCGGGTGCGTACCCGCCGTTGTCGTACCGGCCGTTCGACGGCCCGCCGGGCGGGCCGTACGCGTCCGGGGCCTCGCCGACGCAGAACTGCTGCGTGTGGCCCGGGCTGTTGTCGTTGGCGTACGGGGCGTAGGACTGCTGCTGCGGCTGGTAGCCGCCGTCACCGAAGTACTCGGGCTCGCCGTGCCGGTCGCCGCCGTGCGGGCCTGCGGGATGCGGTCCGCCGTACGGCTGCGGGGGCTGCGGCGGCCGGTGCGCTTGCTGCTGCCACTGCCCGTGCGGAGACGGGGGCTGCTGCCCGTACGGCTGTCCCTGCTGCCCGTACGGAGCCTGCTGCCCCTGCTGCTGCCCCTGTTGCGCGGAGCGGGCGTCCCGTCCGCGACCCATCCTGAATCCAGCCACGCGTCGAACGTACCTGGTCTCGGAGGCCGCGTGGCCGGGCCCGGGGGCCCGGGGGCGGCTTTGCTGCCGACCTGTGACATCCCCTAGGGGAGCGGCGGCGGATCCCCGAGGGGACACGGAGGGTGCGGGGGAGACAGGGGGTGCGGGGGAGGTCAGGGAGGGGGAGGGGAGGGGGAGGGGGTGTGAGTGGACGGCGCGGAGAGCGGCCCGGCGCGGTGGTTCCACCGGCCCATGAGGCGCCGGACCGTCGCGGTCCGACACCTCATGGGTGGGGGTCCGGCTGCGGTTACGGGGGGATACCGGCCGGCACCCAGGGGTCGGCCACCGGTGAATGCCACCGTCGGTGTGCACTGACGGGCAAACGCATCGGTGTCGCCGACTCGGCCCTGGCACTCCAGACCGTAGCGGTGCGGAGGCAGAAGCATGATCCATTCTGCGCAGCCGGTATCCGGATCACGCTGCGTGTTCGTCGCGGGGGCACGCCCCCCGGGTTGCACTCGGTGCGCCGCACGCTCACGGCGCGTGCAGCGTCTGGGAGGGCGACTCCCCGAACCGCTCCCGGTAACTGCGGGCGAACCGCCCGAGATGTACGAACCCCCACCGGTACGCCACCTCGCCCACACTCAGCTCCCCCGGCCCCGCCCGCCGCAGCTCGTCCCGTACGCGGCTCAGCCGTACGTCGCGCAGATAGGCCATCGGCGACATGCCGACGTGCCGGCGGAACCCCTCCTGGAGCCACCGCGCGCTGACCCGTGCGACGGCGGCCAGCTCGGCGGTGTCGAAGGGATGCTCCGGCTGCCCCTGGATGGCGTCCACCGCGCGCTTGACGGGCGCCGGGCGGTAGGCGGCGCCGCCGGGGCCGACGGCTGGGTCAATTCCTCGCGGTGCGGGTGGTCGGCGGCCAGCAACAGGCCGCTCAGCAGCGCCTCTTGCAAGGGGGCCGCGACCAGCGGCTGGCGCATCAGCTCGCCCGCGTCCTGGATGTCCCGTACGGCGGTCCGCACCAGCCGCGCCCAGCCGAGTCCCGGGCCCCGGGACACGTCGAGGTCGGGGGCGAAGCGCACCGGCGTGCGGACGGGCCTGCCCAGCAGGTGCTGCAAATGCTGTTCGAGGTCCGTCGTACGGATCTTCACCGCCAGCAGCCGGCACCCGCCGCTCCACCGGTCGATGGTGGTGACGCCGTCCGGCTGGAACACGCCGGCCCGGTCCGGTGTGGTGGTCCGCGGCTCCCGCGCCCCCTGCCGCCACTGGATGGAGCCGCTCAGCGGTACGTCCACGTGGTACGCGCCCAACTCCCCGAACCGCAGCCGCAGCTCGGCGGCGAACCCCACCTCCCCGACGGTGACCGCCCCGAACCGCACGACGTCGAAGCACGCGCCCAGGTCGTCGTCCCGCGACAACTGGTCGATGCGGCTGGCGTAGAAGGTCTCGGCGATCGCCCACCGCGCCTCGTCCAGGTCCGCCGTCCGCAGGGACAGGACCGAGGGCACCGGCGGGACGGCGGCCCCCGGCTCCGCAGACATGTTCAGTACGCCCCTTTCCCCCGGGCAGACAGAACCGTCCGTCCGGCCTCTGCTGCCTCACCTGCGCACGGGGGAAAGAATAGGTGCACGCTCGGATGGCGGGGCGGAATATCCGTATACGGGATTTCCGCGTACGGGCCTTCCGTGTACGGCGCACTGGCCGGGACGCGATGTGCCCGTACCGGTCAGGCCGACTTCGCCGCGCCCCGCGCCACCCGTTCGTACAGCTCCCGCGCCCCCTTGTCGAAGAGCACGGCCGTCGACTCGGCGTCGGTGTCGCCGCCGCTCAGGACGCCGATCAGGCGTCCGGGGCGGTGGGCGTCGTGGTGGTCGGCGAGCCAGGGGCCGCCGCTGGTGCCGTCGTAGAAGCCGCCGCACCGCATCTGGAGCATGTACGGCTCGTCGTCGTCGCGCCGGGTGTCCGTGGTGCAGGTGATCGGGCGGTTGCCGGGGTTGTACGACTCGTTGGGGTAGCCGACGACGGTGACGTGGCGGTCGGGGCCCGAGGACCAGTCGGGGGTGGCGGCGCCGACGACTTCCTGCACGGAGCGGCCCTGGGCGTCCGGCTCGACGGTCAGGAAGGCGTAGTCGCCGCGGTCGTCGTCCTCCTCGGTCCATGCCGTGGGCACGTGGACTCCGCTGACCTTCCACTTGCCGTACGGGAACGTGCCCTCCCCGGCCCCGGAGAAGCGTGGCGCGAACTGTATGTCGCCGGTGATCGGGCCGGGCTCGTACCCCTCGGACGCGTCCTCGCCCTGGAAGTGCACGCAGTGCGCCGCGGTGGCGAGCATGTTGCCCTTCGGGCTGTCGATGACGCTCGCGGTGCAGTAGTGCTCGCCGTCCGCGATCAGCACACCGGTGAAGGGCAGGCCCTCGAAGGGCCGGGCGGACGGCTGCGCGGGATCCGCCGCCCGCGACGCGCCGCCGCAACCAGCCAGCGTGACGAGTGCGGTGAGCGCGGCGGCTGTGGCAAGAGCGGCGGAAGCGGATCTCATGTACGGGACGGTACGTCGTGACGGCTGCGCTGCGCGCGTTGCGCGCGAGGGGGCGGTGGGTGGGGGCGCGCGTCTTCAGGTTTGGCCGGGTGGGTGCTCGCGTCTTGCGCTTGGGTCCGGTGGGTGGGGGCTCGGGGCCCCGCAGTGGTCACTCCTCGGCACCGTGCACGTCCACGTCAGGTACATAAGGGAACGCAGATACCCGGCTGCCTGCGGGGAGCCCCTACGTGTCCCCGAGCCCTGGCCGTACGGCGACTATCGGAGCGATCGGGCTGGGCACATTTACAGGCATGGTGCCGCGCCCGCTGGCCCGGCGCGCGCGGTTCACCGCCGTACAGCGGCCCGCCTTCCCGCCTCCACCTCGTGCGCCTCACCCCCAGGGGTGCGGGCACCAGTGTGATCGAAAAATTCCCCCCACCGACCTCGGCTCGCCGAACCGGCCGGAGGGGGCGTGTAGGGGGCCATCCCCGCAGGCAGCCGGGTATCTGCGTCCCCAATGTTCAAGCGGTGGACGTGCACGGTGCCGAGGAGTTGGCCCCCTGCGCGCCCCCGTCCCCACAACGAACGCAACGCGAGCCACGGTCAACCCCAAAACCCCGACGACCGGCCCCGCCGAAGCAGAACCGGCCGCCGGCCGAGCACAAGACCGGCCGCTACTTCACCGGCTCCGCCACATCCGCCTCCGCCGGGGCACCTCCCACCGGAGCCCTGACGGAGTCCAGCAGCAGCTGCGCCACGTCGACCACCTGGACGGACTCCTTCGCCTTGCCGTCGTTCTTCTTGCCGTTGACGGAGTCGGTCAGCATGACCAGGCAGAACGGGCAGGCGGTGGAGACGATGTCCGGGTTGAGGGACAGCGCCTCGTCGACACGCTCGTTGTTGATGCGCTTGCCGATCCGCTCCTCCATCCACATGCGCGCACCACCCGCACCGCAGCAGAAGCCGCGCTCCTTGTGGCGGTGCATCTCCTCGTTGCGCAGGCCCGGCACCTTGGCGATGATCTCGCGCGGCGGTGTGTAGACCTTGTTGTGGCGGCCCAGGTAGCAGGGGTCGTGGTAGGTGATCAGGCCCTCGACCGGAGTGACGGGGACCAGCTTGCCCTCGTCGATCAGGTGCTGGAGCAGCTGGGTGTGGTGGATGACCTCGAATTCGCCGCCCAGCTGGGGGTACTCGTTCGCGATCGTGTTGAAGCAGTGCGGGCAGGTCGCGACGATCTTCTTCGCGGACTTCGGCTTCTTCGTCGCCGGGTCCTCGTCGTCCTCGCCGAAGGCCGCGTTGAGCGAGGCGACGTTCTCCGCGCCCAGCTGCTGGAACAGGAACTCGTTGCCCAGGCGGCGCGGCGAGTCACCGGTGCACTTCTCGTCGCCGCCCATGATCGCGAACTTCACGCCCGCGATGTGCAGCAGCTCGGCGAACGCCTTGGTGGTCTTCTTGGCGCGGTCCTCCAGGGCGCCCGCGCAGCCGACCCAGTACAGGTACTCGACCTCGGTGAGGTCCTCGACGTCCTTGCCGACGACCGGGACCTCGAAGTCGACCTCCTTGGTCCACGCCAGGCGCTGCTTCTTGGCGAGGCCCCAGGGGTTGCCCTTCTTCTCCAGATTCTTCAGCATCGTGCCGGCCTCGCTGGGGAAGCTCGACTCGATCATGACCTGGTAGCGGCGCATGTCGACGATGTGGTCGATGTGCTCGATGTCGACCGGGCACTGCTCGACGCAGGCGCCGCAGGTGGTGCAGGACCACAGGACGTCCGGGTCGATGACGCCGTTCTCTTCGAGGGTGCCGATCAGCGGGCGCTCGGCCTCGGCCAGCGCGGCCGCGGGGACGTCCTTGAGCTGGGCGGCGGTCGCCTTCTCGGCGCCCTCCTCGTCCTTGCCGCCGCCGGCGAGCAGGTACGGGGCCTTGGCGTGCGCATGATCCCGCAGCGCCATGATCATCAGCTTCGGCGACAGCGGCTTGCCGGTGTTCCAGGCGGGGCACTGCGACTGGCAGCGGCCGCACTCGGTGCAGGTGGAGAAGTCGAGCAGGCCCTTCCAGGAGAAGTGCTCGACCTGGGAGACGCCGAACTGGTCGTCCTCGCCCGGGTCCTCGAAGTCGATCGGTTTGCCCGCGCTGGTCATGGGCTGGAGCGCGCCGAGCGCGACGTCGCCGTCGGCCTCGCGCTTGAACCAGATGTTCGGGAAGGCGAGGAAGCGGTGCCAGGCCACACCCATGTCGGTCTTCAGCGCGACCGTGATCATCCAGATGAAGGAGGTGGCGATCTTCAGGCCGGCGAAGAAGTAGGTGAGGTTCTGGAGCGTCGCGACGTCCATGCCCTCCAGCCACGAGACGACCGGGTACGAGATGAAGAACGACGCCTCGTAACCGTCCACGTGGTGCTGGGCGCCCTCCAGCGCGTGCAGCATGAAGATGCAGACGCCGACGATGAGGATGACGGCCTCGACGAAGTACGCCTGGCCGAAGTTGGAGCCCGCGAAGCGGGACTTGCGGCCCGGCTTGCCCGGCTTGCTCAGCTGCCGGATGACGATCAGGGCCAGGATGCCGAGCACCGTCATCGTGCCGATGAACTCGACGAAGACGTTGTACGGCGCCCACTCGCCGACGACGGGCAGCAGCCAGTCGGCCTTGAAGAGCTGGCCGATCGCGTTGACGATCGTCAGCAGCAGCGAGAAGAAGCCCACCGCCACGAACCAGTGCGCCGCGCCCACGACGCCCCAGCGGTTCATCCGGGTGTGGCCGAGGAACTCCTTGACCACCGTGACCGTGCGGCGCGTAGGGTCGTCGGTCCGGGTGCCGGCCGGTACGGGCTGGCCGAGCCGCAGCTGGCGGACGATCTGCAGGATGGCACGGCCGAACAGTGCTACGCCGACCGCGATTAGGACCAGCGACACGATGATCGCGGCGAGTTGCATGGGTGGCTCCTCGGGCCTGCGAGTGCGGGGGTTACGGGGAATACTTGAGGGGCTGCGCGTACGTACGAGGGGTACGCGGAGTCCGCGGTACAAGGACTACAGCGATTACTAAGCAGTAACTTTTCGGGTCTGCGCTGAGGTTACCCAGTATCCCGAGCGCCATGAAGCCGCCCGGCCGGTGATCTGTGTCGCGCAGGCAACCCTTCCCACCCCGAGTGGCGTCCCCCGAAGAGGGAGTGACGATAAGCCCGACATAAAAGTTGAGCGGGCGCGGCTCAGGTCAATTGACAGGCTGGCGATGGTGCTGCACGCTTGAGTCTGTTCCACTCAAGTCACTGGAGGAATCGAAATGGCACGTGCGGTCGGCATCGACCTGGGCACGACGAACTCCGTCGTCAGTGTTCTCGAAGGCGGTGAGCCCACCGTCATCACCAACGCCGAGGGCGCCAGGACCACGCCGTCCGTCGTCGCCTTCGCCAAGAACGGCGAGGTGCTGGTCGGCGAGGTCGCGAAGCGCCAGGCGGTCACCAACGTCGACAGGACGATCCGTTCGGTCAAGCGCCACATGGGCACTGACTGGAAGGTCAACCTGGACGGCAAGGACTTCAACCCGCAGCAGATGAGCGCCTTCATCCTGCAGAAGCTGAAGCGGGACGCGGAGGCCTACCTCGGCGAGAAGGTCGCGGACGCGGTCATCACCGTTCCGGCCTACTTCAACGACTCCGAGCGCCAGGCCACCAAGGAGGCCGGTGAGATCGCGGGTCTGAACGTCCTGCGCATCGTCAACGAGCCCACCGCCGCGGCCCTGGCCTACGGCCTGGAGAAGGACGACCAGACCATCCTGGTCTTCGACCTCGGTGGCGGTACTTTCGACGTCTCGCTGCTGGAGATCGGTGACGGTGTCGTCGAGGTCAAGGCGACCAACGGCGACAACCACCTCGGTGGTGACGACTGGGACCAGCGCGTCGTCGACTACCTGGTCAAGCAGTTCAACAACGGCCACGGCGTCGACCTCTCCAAGGACAAGATGGCGCTCCAGCGCCTGCGCGAGGCCGCGGAGAAGGCGAAGATCGAGCTGTCCTCGTCCACCGAGACGACGATCAACCTGCCCTACATCACCGCCTCCGCCGAGGGCCCGCTGCACCTGGACGAGAAGCTCACCCGGGCGCAGTTCCAGCAGCTCACCTCGGACCTCCTGGAGCGCTGCAAGACCCCGTTCCACAACGTCATCAAGGACGCCGGCATCGAGCTGTCCGAGATCGACCACGTGGTCCTGGTCGGCGGCTCGACCCGGATGCCGGCCGTCGCCGAGCTCGTCAAGGAGCTGACCGGCGGCAAGGACGCCAACAAGGGCGTCAACCCGGACGAGGTCGTCGCCATCGGCGCGTCGCTGCAGGCCGGTGTCCTCAAGGGTGAGGTCAAGGACGTCCTCCTGCTGGACGTCACCCCGCTGTCCCTCGGTATCGAGACCAAGGGCGGCATCATGACCAAGCTCATCGAGCGGAACACGACGATCCCGACCAAGCGCTCGGAGATCTTCACCACCGCCGAGGACAACCAGCCCTCCGTGCAGATCCAGGTCTACCAGGGCGAGCGCGAGATCGCGGCGTACAACAAGAAGCTCGGCATGTTCGAGCTGACCGGTCTGCCCCCGGCCCCGCGCGGCGTGCCGCAGATCGAGGTCGCCTTCGACATCGACGCGAACGGCATCATGCACGTCGCGGCGAAGGACCTCGGCACCGGCAAGGAGCAGAAGATGACCGTCACCGGCGGCTCCTCGCTGCCGAAGGACGAGGTCGACCGGATGCGCCAGGAGGCCGAGCAGTACGCGGACGAGGACCACCGCCGCCGCGAGGCCGCCGAGTCCCGTAACCAGGGCGAGCAGCTCGTCTACCAGACGGAGAAGTTCCTCAAGGACAACGAGGAGAAGGTCCCCGCCGAGGTGAAGACCGAGGTCGAGACCGCCGTCGCCGAGCTGAAGGAGAAGCTCAAGGGCGAGGACACGGCCGAGATCCGCACCGCGACCGAGAAGGTCGCCGCGGTCAGCCAGAAGCTGGGCCAGGCCATGTACGCCGACGCGCAGGCCGCGGGCGGTGCCGAGGGCGCCGCCGGTGCCGCGGGCGGCCAGCAGGCCAAGCCCGAGGACGATGTCGTGGACGCCGAGATCGTCGACGACGAGAAGCCCAAGAAGGACGGTGCCGCGTGACGGAGGAGACTCCGGGCTTTGACGACAAGAAGCCCGACGTCCCCGCCGAAGCCGCACAGACCCCTGATGACGCGGCGCAGGCCGAGTCCGCCGACACGGCGGGCTCGGCCCCGGCCGGGGAGACGAACCAGGACGTAGCCGCCACGGCGCAGCTGGACCAGGTGCGTACCGCGCTCAACGAGCGCACCGCGGACCTCCAGCGGCTCCAGGCGGAGTACCAGAACTACCGTCGCCGGGTGGAGCGGGACCGGGTGTCGGTGAAGGAGATCGCCGCGGCGAACCTCCTCACCGAGCTGCTGCCCGTGCTCGACGACATCGGGCGGGCCCGGGAGCACGGCGAGCTGGTCGGCGGCTTCAAGTCGGTGGCCGAGTCGCTGGAGACGGTGGTCGCGAAGCTGGGCCTCCAGCAGTTCGGCAAGGAGGGCGAGCCCTTCGACCCGACGATCCACGAGGCCCTGATGCACTCGTACGCTCCGGATGTCACGGAGACCACGTGCGTCGCCATCCTCCAGCCGGGGTATCGCATCGGTGAACGAACGATCCGCCCCGCGCGGGTCGCGGTCGCCGAGCCGCAGCCGGGCGCGCAGTCCGGCAAGGCCGCCGGTGAGGAAGACGTGAAGGCTTCGGACGAGGAGAGCGGTGGCCCGGAAGAGGGCTGACGCGGCGACGGAAGAAGCAGTTCGGGAGGAGGGACGTCGGGGATGAACACCAAGGACTTCGTGGAGAAGGACTACTACAAGGTCCTCGGCGTCCCGAAGGACGCCACCGAGGCGGAGATCAAGAAGGCGTACCGCAAGCTGGCCCGGGAGTTCCACCCGGACGCCAACAAGGGGGACGCCAAGGCCGAGGAGCGCTTCAAGGAGATCTCCGAGGCCAACGACATCCTCGGTGACCCCAAGCGCCGCAAGGAGTACGACGAGGCGCGGGCGCTGTTCGGCAACGGCGGCTTCCGCGCCGGCCCCGGCGGCGCCGGTGGCGGATCGTTCAACTTCGACCTCGGCGACCTCTTCGGAGGCGGCGGCGGTGCCCAGGGCGGCACGGCGGGCGGCGGCTTCGGCGGCGGGCTCGGCGATGTCTTCGGCGGTCTGTTCAACCGCGGCGGCGGTGGTACGCGTACGCAGCCGCGCCGCGGCCAGGACGTCGAGTCCGAGGTGACGCTCAGCTTCACCGAGGCGGCGGACGGGGCCACGGTCCCGCTGCGGATGTCCAGCCAGGCGCCCTGCAAGACGTGCTCCGGCACCGGCGACAAGAACGGCACGCCGCGCGTGTGCCCGACCTGCGTCGGTACCGGGCAGGTCAGCCGCGGCGGCGGTGGCGGATTCTCGCTCACCGACCCGTGTGTGGACTGCAAGGGCCGCGGTCTGATCGCGGAGAACCCTTGCGACGTCTGCAAGGGCAGCGGCCGGGCGACCAGTTCGCGCACGATGCAGGTGCGGATCCCGGCGGGTGTCTCCGACGGGCAGCGCATCCGGCTGCGCGGCAAGGGCACCCCGGGCGAGCGCGGCGGCCCGAACGGCGATCTGTACGTCGTCGTGCACGTCGAGGCCCATCCGGTCTTCGGCCGCAAGGGCGACAACCTGACCGTCACCGTCCCGGTAACCTTCCCGGAGGCGGCGCTGGGCGGCGAGGTGCGGGTGCCGACACTCGGCGGCCCGCCGGTGACGCTCAAGCTCCCGGCCGGGACTCCCAACGGACGTACGATGCGCGTGCGCGGCAAGGGAGCGTCGCGCAAGGACGGCACCCGTGGCGACCTGCTGGTCACCGTCGAGGTGAGCGTCCCCAAGGACCTCGGCGACACCGCACGGGAGTCGCTGGAGTCCTACCGCGAGGCGACCGCGGGTGAGGACCCGCGGGCGGAGCTGTTCCAGGCCGCGAAGGGAGCTTGAGTCGGATGGATGGCCGGGGCGGGCGTCGGAACCCGTACGAACTGACCGAAGAGTCGCCGGTGTACGTCATCTCCGTCGCGGCTCAGCTCTCGGGTCTGCATCCGCAGACCCTGCGTCAGTACGACCGCCTGGGGCTGGTCTCGCCCGACCGTACGGCGGGGCGCGGCCGGCGCTACTCCTCCCGGGACATCGAACTGCTCCGGGAAGTGCAGCGGCTGTCGCAGGACGAGGGCATCAACCTCGCCGGCATCAAGCGCATCATCGAGCTGGAGAACCAGGTCACGGCCCTGCGTCAGCGGGTCGCCGAGCTCCAGCACGCGGTCGAGGGCGCGGCCGCCACCATCCAGCAGCGGGAGGCGGCGGTGCACGCCTCGTACCGCCGGGACCTGGTGCCCTATCAGGACGTGCAGCAGGCCGGCGCGCTGGTCGTGTGGCGTCCGAAGAAGCGGTCCGAGTAGACCGCCGATGTTCGCGGAGCGGGGCCGGGGCGCACAGCGCGCCCCGGCCCCGCCGCCGTTTCAACAGCCGTGGTGGCCGCCCGGCGTTCCCCGGCGGCCGAGTACCGGTGCGCTACGCCCGGCCCAGCGCCTTGTGCACGGTGATCTCGATCATCACCCGGTCCGGCTTAGGGGCCGGGGTGCGTCCGTACCGCTCGGCGTAGCGCCGTACCGCGTCCGCCACCACGTCCGCGTCCGTACGGATCCGGGCGACGCCTTCCAGGGTGGCCCAGCGCCTGCCGTTCAGCTGGCACACCGCGACCCGGGCGCCGTCCGGGCCGCCGGCGAGGACATGGCCGACCTTGTTGCTGTCCTTGCGGGTGATCACGCGGGCGATGCGCTGGTTCGCGTCGAAGGTGACACCGACCGGGACGACGTGCGGCGTGCCGTCGGGGCGCAGGGTGGTCAGCGTGCACATGAGGTGCTCGCTCCAGAAGGCGAGGTACTCGGGGCTGAGGTCGTCCAGGTCGTGGGCCATGACCGGAAGAGTAATTGGGGATCCTGTGGGGGTGCCGTGCGGAGGGTCTGCAAAGGGACAGCGCAGGGAACGTGGAGGAGGCGTGAAGACACCGTGGCGCCCTCGTACGGCGCCGGGGAAGGGCGTCTGACTTCGGCAGGTTCCGCCACGGCGACGGCATGATCCGGGCCGTCCGGTGCACCCGGAGAAGGGCCGGAAACCGAAAGATGCCGGGAAGATGCCGCCGGCGCCCCGGAACCGCGTTGAGTGGAATAGACTCAACTTATCGGACGTTGAGCTGAGCAGGTTCGCTGCCGGACCACGGCACGATCACGCATCTGGCCCAAGGAGGAGCGCGCGAGTGGACGCCGAGCTGACCAACAAGAGCCGTGAGGCGCTGAGCGCCGCCAACGAGCGGGCGGTGACGGCGGGACACGCGGACATGACCCCCGTGCATCTGCTGCTCGCCCTCCTCGCCGGCGCGGACAACGAGAACATCACCGACCTGCTGGCCGCCGTCGGCGCGGACGCCGCCGCGCTGCGCTCCGGCGCCGAGCGCCAGCTGGCCGCCCTGCCCAGCGTGCAGGGCTCCACGGTCGCCCCGCCGCAGCCCGACCGCGACACCCTGGCCGTCATCGCCGACGCCGCGCAGCGCGCGAAGGAGCTGGGTGACGACTTCATCTCCACCGAACACCTGCTCATCGGCATCGCCGCCAAGGGCGGCCGCACCGGCGAGCTGCTGGCGCAGCAGGGTGCCACGGCCAAGAAGCTGCTGAGCGCCTTCGAGGACAGCCGGGGCGGCCGGCGGGTCACCACCCCGGACCCGGAGGGCACCTACAAGGCGCTGGAGAAGTTCGGTACGGACTTCACGGCGGCCGCGCGCGACGGCAAGCTGGACCCGGTCATCGGCCGTGACCAGGAGATCCGCCGCGTGGTGCAGGTGCTCTCCCGGCGCACGAAGAACAACCCGGTGCTCATCGGCGAGCCCGGCGTCGGCAAGACCGCCGTCGTCGAGGGCCTGGCGCAGCGGATAGTGAAGGGTGACGTGCCCGAGTCGCTGCGCGACAAGCGGCTGGTGGCCCTGGACCTGGGCGCGATGGTCGCGGGCGCCAAGTACCGCGGCGAGTTCGAGGAGCGCCTCAAGACCGTACTGGCGGAGATCAAGTCCAGCGACGGCCAGATCATCACCTTCATCGACGAGCTGCACACGGTCGTCGGCACCGGCGCCGGCGGCGACTCCGCCATGGACGCGGGCAACATGCTCAAGCCCATGCTGGCCCGCGGTGAGCTGCGGATGGTCGGCGCGACGACCCTGGACGAGTACCGCGAGCGCATCGAGAAGGACCCGGCGCTGGAGCGCCGCTTCCAGCAGGTGCTGGTCGCCGAGCCGACCGTCGAGGACACGGTCGCCATCCTGCGCGGTCTCAAGGGCCGCTACGAGGCCCACCACAAGGTGCAGATCGCGGACTCCGCGCTGGTCGCCGCCGCCACCCTCTCCGACCGCTACATCACCTCCCGCTTCCTGCCGGACAAGGCCATCGACCTCGTCGACGAGGCCGCCTCCCGCCTCCGCATGGAGATCGACTCCTCGCCCGTGGAGATCGACGAGCTCCAGCGCTCCGTCGACCGGCTGCGCATGGAGGAACTGGCGCTCAAGAACGAGACCGACGCCGGCTCCGTGCAGCGCCTGGAGAAGCTGCGCAAGGACCTCGCCGACAAGGAGGAGGAGCTGCGCGGCCTGACCGCCCGCTGGGAGAAGGAGAAGCAGGGCCTCAACCGCCTCGGCGAACTGAAGGAACGGCTCGACGAGCTGCGCGGCCAGGCCGAGCGCGCCCAGCGCGACGGCGACTTCGACACCGCCTCCAAGCTGCTGTACGGGGAGATCCCGGGCCTGGAGCGGGAGCTGGAGGAGGCCGCCGCGGCCGAGGCCGAGCAGGAGGCGACCCAGGACGCCAAGTCCTCCATGGTCAAGGAGGAGGTCGGCCCGGACGACATCGCGGACGTGGTCGGATCCTGGACCGGCATCCCGGCCGGACGCCTGCTGGAGGGCGAGACGCAGAAGCTGCTGCGCATGGAGGACGAGCTGGGCAAGCGGCTGATCGGCCAGACCGAGGCCGTACGGGCCGTCTCGGACGCGGTGCGCCGCACCCGCGCCGGCATCGCCGACCCGGACCGCCCCACCGGCTCCTTCCTCTTCCTCGGCCCGACCGGTGTCGGCAAGACCGAACTGGCCAAGGCGCTCGCCGACTTCCTCTTCGACGACGAGCGGGCGATGGTCCGCATCGACATGAGCGAGTACGGCGAGAAGCACAGCGTGGCCCGGCTGGTCGGCGCCCCGCCCGGCTACGTCGGCTACGAGGAGGGCGGCCAGCTCACCGAGGCGGTCCGCCGCCGCCCGTACAGCGTCGTCCTGCTGGACGAGGTGGAGAAGGCGCACCACGAGGTCTTCGACGTGCTGCTCCAGGTCCTGGACGACGGACGGCTCACCGACGGCCAGGGCCGCACCGTCGACTTCCGCAACACGATCCTGATCCTGACCTCCAACCTGGGCTCGAACTTCCTGATGGACCCCCTGCTCAAGGAGGACCAGAAGAAGGAGAAGGTCCTGGAGACGGTACGGACGTCGTTTAGGCCCGAGTTCCTCAACCGGCTGGACGACCTGGTGGTCTTCCACCCGCTCGGCACCGACCAGCTCCAGCGGATCGCGGGCATCCAGCTCGGCCACCTGCAGCGCCGGCTCGCCGACCGCAGGCTGACACTGGACGTCACCGACCGCGCCCTGACCTGGCTCGCCTGGCTCGGCCAGGAGCCGGTCGCGGACCAGCCGCAGAGCGCGCCGGACCTGTCCTACGGGGCGCGCCCGCTGCGCCGCCTGGTCCAGACGGCCATCGGCGACCAGCTGGCCAAGGCGATCCTGTCGGGCGAGGTGCGGGACGGCGACACCGTACGGGTGGATGTCGCCGAGGACGGCAGGTCGCTGGCGGTCGCTCCCGTACGGTGAGCCGCACCGGACCGCCGGAACCGCACCGCTGACCTCCGGCCGTCGCACGAGGCGTCCCGCCGCCGGCTCTCCCGCCGGGTTTTTAGCCCGCAGCGGAGAGTGGGCGGCGGGCTTGCCATGACAGGGCCGGGATGGGAGAGGATGGCGGAGACCATACGAAGGGAATTCCACGGTGAGCATCGACCCGTCCTCGATCCCGAATTTCGGGGGCCAGCCCGAACCGCAGCCCTCGGGGCCTGATGGTCCCGTCCTGCCCGACCAGGACCTGGTCAAGCAGCTCCTCGACCAGATGGAGCTGAAGTACGTAGTCGACGACGAGGGTGACCTCGCCGCCCCGTGGGAGCAGTTCCGCACGTACTTCATGTTCCGCGGCGAGGAGGAGCAGCAGATCTTCTCCGTCCGCACGTTCTACGACCGCCCGCACGGCATCGACGACAAGCCGAAGCTGCTGGAGGCGCTCGACGACTGGAACCGCCGGACGCTGTGGCCCAAGGCCTACACCCACACCCACGACGACGGCACGGTCCGGCTGATCGGCGAGGCGTCGATGCTGATCGGCACCGGCGTGGCGCTCGAACACTTCGTGTCGAGCACGGTCAGCTGGGTCCGCGCGTCGATCGAGTTCGACAAGTGGATCGTCGAGCAGCTCGGCCTGGAGGCCGACGTCGAGGGTGAAGGCGACGAGAAGCCGGGTGACGCGGAGGCGTGAGCCTTCCCGTGGCCAGGTGACCGGCGGGCCCCGGAGCGATGCGCTCCGGGGCCCGTCGCCGTGTGCGGCCGGTGCCGGTTCACAGCGGCAGCGGCGCCATGGCCAGCAGGTACACGCCGTATCCGAGGGAGAGCGCGGCCAGCGAGCCCGTCGCCAGGACGACGGAGCGCGGCCGGGCGCGGGCCAGCGCGACCGCCGCCGGTACGAGCAGCGGGAAGGCCGGCAGCAGGAATCGCGGCTTGGAGGAAGTAGCCGGTGCCGCCCAGCGCCATGACCACCAGGACCGCGGTGTAGGCGAGCAGCGGCAGGGGCGGCCGTTCCAGCACCAGCAGGACGAGGAGCAGGATCGATACGGCGACGACCGCGGCGGCCATGTGCTGCACCAGCGGCTCGCTGTGCAGGAACAGCCGCTTCACGGACCGCAGGGTGTCCCGGCCGAAGTCGAAACGCGAGCCCCAGATGCCCTGCACCCGGAAGTAGCCGCGCGGCCCGGCGCCGGTGCGCACCCCCACCCACAGGACGTAACCGAGCCAGCCGGCGGGGGCGATCAGGGCCGCGGCCCAGTAGGGCCAGAGGGGCGTGCACGCCGCAGTACGGGGCGGTACGGGCCGCGCCCGCGCCCCCAGGTACGTACGGCCGCCGTCACCGTGACCGCGGCCGCGACCATGACCGCCGCGGCCACCGCGAGGCCGTTCGGCCGCGCCAGACCGGCCAGGACCGCCAGGGCGCCGGCCCACAGCGGGCGGTCGGTGAGCAGGGCGTACAGCGCCCACGCGGCCAGCGCGGTGAGCAGCGGCTCCGTATAGCTCAGCGACTCGACGACGGCGTGCGGCAGCAGCGCCCACAGGACCACCAGGAACGTTCCGGCCCGTCGCCCGTACAGATGCGCGCCGACCGCGAAGATCCCCCAGGCGGCCACGGCCGAGGCCGTCCACGCGATCAGCAGCCCGGCGTTCAGCGCGCCGACCGGCAGGACGGCGGACACGCCGCGGATCAGCCCCGGATACAGGGGGAAGAAGGCCAGGTCGGCGAGGTGGTCCGGCGGCCACATGTGGTGGGGCGCCGGGGAGCCGTACCCGTACCGGGCCACCCCCAGATACCAGTTGGAGTCCCAGGTGGCGCCCAGCAGGTTCCGCGGGTGGCGGCCGGTGTGCCACGCCCAGAGCGCCGCGCACAGGACACCGGCGCAGCGGACGGCCGCGAACAGCGCGAGGGCGGGCGCCGCGCGCCGCAGCGCCGCCCGGACATGGACGCGTACGGAACCGGGCCGTTGCGCTGCGGCGGCTGCGGTGTCGACGGTCTCGGCGGCCACGGAACACCTCCGGTACGCGCGCGGCGGTCACCCACCGGGCCCCGCGCGCCCGGCCCACTCCGACACCACGACTCTCGGTGCCGCCCGCCCGGCCCGCGACCCCTGTGGGGCGGCTGTGGGCCGATCGGGTGCTGGACGGCGGCGCGGGGCGCTGCCCGGTCGGAACGCGCCGGCCCGGGGGCCGGTCAGAGGGCGCGGAGGCGGTCGACCGCTTTCTGGAGGACTGCCTCCTGCTTGCAGAAGGCGAAACGGACATACGGGGCGCCCTGGTCCTGGTGGTCGTAGAAGACGGCGTTGGGGATGGCCACGACGCCGGCGCGTTCCGGGAGGGCGCGGCAGAAGGCGAAGCCGTCCTCCTCGCCGAGGGGGCGGATGTCGGTGGTGACGAAGTACGTGCCGGAGGGGCGGAAGACGCGGAATCCGGCGGCGGCGAGGCCGTCGGCCAGGAGGTCGCGCTTGGCCCGCAGGTCGTCGCGCAGGCCGGTGTAGTAGCTGTCGGGCAGGGCCAGTGCCTCGGCGACCGCGTACTGGAAAGGGCCGGCGGAGACGTACGTGAGGAACTGCTTGGCGGAGCGGACGGCGCCGACCAGCTCCGGGCTCGCGGTGACCCAGCCGACCTTCCAGCCGGTGAAGGAGAAGGTCTTGCCGGCCGAGCCGATGGTGACGGTGCGCTCGCGCATGCCGGGGAAGGACGCCAGCGGGAGGTGCTCGCCCTCGAAGACGAGGTGCTCGTACACCTCGTCGGTGATCACGAGGAGGTCGCGTTCGCAGGCGAGGCGGGCGATCTCGGTCAGTTCGGCGCGGTCGAGGACGGTTCCGGTGGGGTTGTGGGGGGTGTTGAGGAGGATGAGGCGGGTGCGGTCGGTGACGGCGTCCCGCAGCTCGTCCAGGTCGAGGCCGTACGTGCCGTCCTCGGCGGACGGGCGCAGCGTCACCGGGACGCGGGTGCCGCCCGCCATCGCGATGCACGCGGCGTAGGAGTCGTAGTACGGCTCCAGCGCGATCACCTCGTCACCGGGCTCCAGGAGGGCGAGCAGCGAGGCGGCGATGGCCTCGGTGGCGCCGGCGGTGACCAGGACCTCGGTGTCGGGGTCGTACGCGACGCCGAGGTGGCCGTAGAAGCGGTGCTGGTGCGCGGCGACGGCGGTCCGCAGTTCGGGGACGCCGGGGCCGGGCGGGTATTGGTTGCCGCGACCGTCGCGCAGTGCGCGGACCGCCGCCTCCCTGACCTCCTCCGGGCCGTCGGTGTCGGGGAAGCCCTGCCCCAGGTTGATCGATCCGGTGCGCAGGGCGAGGGCGGACATCTCGGCGAAGATCGTCGTACCGAACTCGGCGAGGCGGCGGTTGAGCAGCGGTCGTGACATGCCCGCCATCCTCCGCCGAACCTCTGGACTTCCTCAACTGTGCTTTGCGGCCCGGGCGGCCCGGGCATGAGCCCCGCACCGACAGCACGGTGCGGGACCGGACGGCCCGAAAGAGGACGCCGGAACCGGAGTGGATCAGCGCGGACCGGAGAGGGATCGAAGGACACGAACGACACGTACGACACGTACGACGGCGCTTCGGCCGGGCCGGGGGACACGGCGGCGGACGGAGCAGGTGCCTCGCTTCGGGGGACGGAAAGGAGTGTGGGGCAACGATGGGTTTTGTGGTCTTCCTCGTGATCTGTGTGGTGGTCGCGGCCCTGGTGGCCACGGCGGCGCAGAGCCGCGACGGCGGCGGCCGCCGCAGCCTCGGCAAGCGCGGACGGGACGGCACCGGCTGGTGGGTGGCCGGCGACCCGGGCGTGGGCGGCGGGCATCACCACGGGCAGTCCTGCGGCGGGTCGATGTCGTGCGGCGGTGGTGGTGGGCACCACTCGTCGTCCTGCGGGGGTGGCGGCGGCTGCGGCGGGGGCAGTTCCTGAGGGGCGGCGGCCACCGTCGAGGCGTCGGCGGCAGCTTTCGCAGCGCGGTCGCAGACGGTTACCGGGGCAGTCACCGAGGAGTTGCTGCCCCGTACACATGCAGGGGGCCCATGCCGGTCCGCATATGCGCCCAGCAGGGTCAACGCCCGCTGGGGAGTGGGTTGTTGAACAACTGAACTGAGTGGCCCTCTGAGGGATGGAAACCCGGCGAAGATGGGTAAAAACGCTGTGGGCCCCGCTCGTTTCATGATTCCCTCTCCCTAGAGAATCCCACTTCTCGGACCCCACGTGGGCACGAGCCGGCAGACAGTCGTAATCCTGATCCCGTCTCCGGGGCAGGCCGGCCCACCATCCACTGCGTGCTTGCGGAGCCGACCCATGCTCACGACCCTGAAAACGCCCTACACCGATACCCGCGCATCCGACCTGGCCTGGGCGCTCGGCAGGGAGCCGCTGCCGGCCCTCGCCGTGCTCGACCTGCGACTCGCGGACGCCCGCGTGCAGTTGAGACTGCTCGGTGCCTCGCACCAAGTCCTCCTGGAGGAGGAACGCGGCACCTGCTCCGAGACCGTCGCCTGCATACCCGGCAGCAGCACCCCGCTCCCGCTGGGCGTGGCGAAACGCATCGGCGACTGGGAGTACGAATTCGCGGCCCACGTCGAGACGCTCTCCCAGGGCTCGTTCGCCGGGCGCGCCCAGGAGCTGCTCGCCCTGGTCGCCGAACACCCCCTCGGCCTTGCCGGAACGTTCCCGGGCTCGCCGCACGCGTTCACCGCGATGCTGGCCCAGCGCGAGGAGGGCCAGGTGCGCTGGCGCACCTGGCACGCCTATCCGCAGGAGGGGCGGCTGGTCGCGACGCGCACCCGGGTCGGGGTCCGGGTGGCGGCGGCCATCTGAGCGGCGTTTCCCGCGGGTGCTTTTACCGGCTCGCGGGGCGGTCCGGGCGTCCGCCGCGCTCCAAGTCGCCCGTGTGGGAAGCTCACTACGCTCGTGTGGGTGACATAGGGACATCATCGCGTCACGTAGCGTTGCCCGACATGATCGACCCGCCTGGTCCAGTCCACCGCGGTTTCCCCGAGCCGCCCGAGGCGGGGAGTCCGGCGTGGCTGCCCGTCCCCGCCGGCCTCGGCCGGCTGCTCGTCCTGGCCACCGTCTTCGTCTGCGCCGCCTGCGGCCTGGTCTACGAACTCGAACTGGTCGCCCTCGCCTCCTACCTGACCGGCGACTCGGTCACCCAGGCATCCGTCGTGCTGTCCGTCATGGTCTTCGCGATGGGCATCGGATCGCTGCTCGCCAAACGGCTGCGCTGCCGGGCGGCCGTCGGCTTCGGCGCGCTGGAGGCGGTCCTCGCACTCGTCGGCGGCTTCTCCGCGATGGCGCTCTACGCCTGCTACGCCTGGTTCGGCCAGTCCCGCTCCGTCCTGGTCGCCTTCTCGCTGGCCATGGGCATGCTCATCGGCGCCGAGGTGCCGCTGCTGATGACGCTCATCCAGCGGGTCCGCCGCCAGGACGCGGGGGCGCCGTGGCGGACCTGTTCGCGGCCGACTACGTGGGCGCCCTGGTCGGCGGCCTCGCCTTCCCCTTCCTGCTGCTGCCCGGGCTGGGCCAGGTCTCCGGCGCTTTGGTCACCGGTTCGGTCAACGCGGTGGCCGGCGGCGGGCTGGTGCTCTGGCTCTTCCGCAGCGATCTGTCCGTACGGGCCCGCTGGGCCCTGATCGCCGCGAACGTACTGGTCCTGGCCCTGCTCGCCGCCGGGGCGGCACTGGTCGCCCCCTTCGAACGGGCCGCGCGGGACGCGGTGTACGGGTCGGCGGCACGGGTCGCGGTCCGTACCGGCATCCAGGAGATCGTGATCACGGGCGGTACGGGACCGGCCGCCACGGGCCGGACCGGGGCCGCGGACGGACACCTGGGCCGGGCCGGCCGGGGCGGGGCGGCCGGTCCCGTACCGGGTCCGGGCGGGAACGGTGCCGGACCCGGCGGGCCGCTCGGGCTCTACCTGGACGGCCGCCTACGGGCCGGCGCGGACGACGATCACCCGTACCACGAAGGGCTGGTGCACCCGGCCATGGCGGGCGGACCGCACCGCCGGGTCCTGGTGCTCGGCGGCGGCGACGGCCTCGCCGCCCGCGAGGTCCTGCGCTACCCCGGCGTCACGGCCGTGACCGTCGTCGAACTCGATCCGGACCTGGCCCGCCTGGCCCGTACGGACCCGGGCCTGTCCGCGCTCAACGGGCACGCGCTGGACGACCCGCGGGTGCGCGTGGTCGCGGGCGACGTGTTCGAGTGGCTGCGGCGGGGCGGCGCGGCGGCCCGGAACGGCGGCCCGTACGACGTCGTGATCGCCGACCTGCCCGACCCGGGAAGCACGGCCAGCACCAAGCTCTACTCGCAGGAGTTCTACGGCCTCGTCTCCCGCGCGCTGGCCAGGGGCGGCCGGCTGGCGGTGCACGCCGGCGAGCCCGCGTCCCGGCCCCGGACGTTCTGGACGGTCGACGCGACCGTACGGGCCGCGGGCCTGAGCACCGTCCCGTACCGCCTCCCCGGCCGGACCGTGCCCCGGACCCCGTCCCGCGCCGACGCGGCGGAACGCTCCTGCGGAACGGACCAGTCCACCGGCCGGCCCACGGACCGGCCCACCAACCACCCCGCCGGCCAGTCCACCGGCCATCTCGCCGGCCACCGCTCCGCCTGCGGCTGGGGTTTCCTCCTCGCGGCCCACCGCACCCCCCGCCTGACCCTCTCCCCGGCCACCCCCGCCCTGCGCTCCCTGACGCCCGCCGCCCTCCAGGCCGCCGCCCGCTCCCTCGCCCCCACCCGCGTCCCCGGCCTCCCGCCGTCAACGCTGATGCATCCACGGCACCTGGACTGACCCGGCCCGGCCGCCCCCGGGCCTCGCGCCCGGCCCACCGGTGATCCACCGGCCCGACACCCGGCGCGGCGATCCGCTCCCCTCGCCCCCGTTCGGCCAGGGGAGAAAAAGGTGCCGGACCGGGCACGAGTGCCGGGAGGGCTGGGTAGGCTCCCATGCCATGGAGCACGAGGTGTACGTTCCGTTTCCCGTCGAGACCGTGCGGCAGGCGCTGGCCGAGCCGGAGCGCGTGGCGCGCTGCATCCCCGGATGCCAACTCGACGCCGACGCGGACCCCGGCACCCTCGGCGGGCGGCTGCGGCTGCGCATCGGGAGTTCCACCATCACCTACCGCGGCACCCTCACCGTCACCCTGCGCGGCGCCGACACGGTCCTGGTCGAGGCGAGCGGCATGGAGTCGCGCGGAGACGGCTCCGCCGAGCTGTCCCTCACCGTGCGGCTCGCCGCCGGGCCCGACGACTCCGCCACCACGGTCCTGAGCTGCGCCGGTACGGTCACCAGCACCGGCCGCCTCGCGGAAGCCACCGACCAGGCGGCCGAGTCCGCCGGACGCCGCGTCCTGGACCGCTTCGCCGCCAACCTCGCGGCCGACCTCACCGACAACCCGCCGGACACCCAGGACAGCGGCGCCCCGGCCACGCCCCCGCCACCGCGGCCCTCTTCGACACCGAGGTCCCGCCGCCGTCGCTCGACCCGCTCACGGAAGCCGACGACCAGGACGGCACACCGCCCGCCGAGGCCGCGCACGCCCGCCGCACGATGATCGGGCGCAGCGCCGAGGAGGTCGACCACGCACCGCCGCGCGGCCGGTACGCGCCGGTCCCCGCCCCCAGTCGGCGACCACCTCCGCCACCCTGCGCTGGGCGGCACCGGCCGCGGCCCTCGCCCTGGCGTCGGCCGTCGTGGTGGGCCGGGTACTGCGCCGTCGCCGCTGAGCAGCGGCGCGCGCCCTCCGCACCGCGTCGGCTCCCGATGTCCCCGTTAGGGTCGGACCGTGAGCGACAACGACACGCGAGACATCGCGCAGGGACAGGTACGGCTGGCCGCCGGCGACACCGAACTGACCGTGGACCCGGCCAACGGCTGCCGGCTCGCGAGCCTGCGCATCGGCGGTACGGAGCTGCTGCGGCAGGGCGCCAAGTACGGCTCCTTCCCGATGGTGCCGTGGTGCGGCCGCATCGAGAACGGGCGCTTCCGCAACGGCGGCGAAGTGCACCAGATGCCGGTCAACTCCCCGCCGCACGCGATCCACGGCACCGGACGCAACGTCGCCTGGACGACGGCCCGCACGGACGCCACCAGCGCCGCCTTCACCTACGAGCTGCTCGACCCGGACGCCGCCCCCTGGCCGTACCCGGGCCGTGTCACCCAGCTGGTCGAGCTGGCCGAGGACGGCGGCTCGCTCACCCTGACCATGGGCGTCGAGGCGAGCGCCGACTCCTTCCCCGCCCAGGCCGGCTGGCACCCGTGGTTCCTGCGCAGCCTGGACGGGGCCGGCGAGGACGTACGGATCGACTTCACCGCCGCGTGGCAGGAGGAGCGGGGCGACGACCACCTGCCCACCGGGCGGCGTATCGACCCGGAGCCCGGCCCCTGGGACGACTGCTTCGGCATGCCGGACGGCGTGGACGTCACCCTCACCTGGCCGGGCCGGCTGGAGCTGAAGGTCACCAGCCGCGCCGAGTGGGTGGTGGTCTACGACGAGCAGGAAGCGGCGGTCTGTGTGGAGCCGCAGTCCGGCCCGCCCAACGGCCTCAACACGCTGCCGCGCCTGGTCACGCCCATCGACCCGCTGGAGATCTCGACCACCTGGACCTGGCGCACCCTGTCCTGACCCACCCGCCGACCGGCGTCCGGCCGGGCCCCGGCACACGCTCTAAGCTCGTGCGCATGACTGACGACGTACGCGGCGATCTGCTGCAGCAGATCAAGGACAAGGCCGTGGTGCACGGCAAGGTGACGCTCTCCTCCGGCAAGGAGGCCGATTACTACATCGACCTGCGCCGGATCACCCTCGACGGAGCGGCCGCGCCCCTCGTCGGGCAGCTGATGCTGGACATCACCGCCGACCTGGACTACGACGCGGTCGGCGGGCTCACGCTCGGTGCCGACCCGGTCGCGGCCTCGATGCTGCACGCCGCCGCGGCGCGCGGCCGCCGGCTGGACGCGTTCGTCGTCCGCAAGGCGCAGAAGACCCACGGGATGCAGCGGCGGATCGAGGGCCCGGACATCAAGGGCCGCCGGGTCCTGGTCGTCGAGGACACCTCCACCACCGGCGGCTCGCCGCTGACCGCCGTCGAGGCGGCGCGCGAGGCGGGGGCGGAGGTGGTCGCGGTCGCCACGATCGTGGACCGCGGGGCGGAGTCGGCCATCGCCGACGCGGGCCTGCCGTACATCACCGGCTACCGGCTCGGGGACCTCGGCCTCGCCTGAGCCTTGGCCGGTTCCTCGGCCCTGACCAGCGCTTATCGCAAACGGGTGGTTGGTTTCACGTGAAACCGGCCACCCCTTTGTGTGCCGGTGGCGTGTACGGGATGTGGAGCAAACCGCCGAGTCTGGGAAGATGAGCTACGGCGATGTCGTCGCCCCCTGGTCAGGGCCAAGAACGCACACCCGCACATCACAAGGAGCGGACAGATGCCCATCGCAACTCCCGAGGTCTACAACGAAATGCTGGACCGGGCGAAGGCAGGCAAGTTCGCCTACCCGGCCATCAACGTGACCTCGACGCAGACTCTGCACGCAGCGCTGCGTGGTTTCGCCGAGGCCGAGAGCGACGGCATCGTCCAGATTTCCACCGGTGGTGCGGAGTTCCTGGGCGGCCAGCACAACAAGGACATGGTGACCGGCGCCGTCGCGCTGGCGGAGTTCGCGCACATCGTCGCCGAGAAGTACGACATCAATGTCGCGCTGCACACCGACCACTGCCCCAAGGACAAGCTGGACGGCTACGTCCGTCCGCTGCTGGCCGTCTCCGAGCAGCGGGTGGCCAAGGGCCAGAACCCCCTGTTCCAGTCCCACATGTGGGACGGCTCGGCCGAGACCCTGGCCGACAACCTGTCCGTGGCCCAGGAGCTGCTGGCCCAGGCCGCCGCCGCGAAGATCATCCTTGAGGTCGAGATCACCCCGACCGGTGGCGAGGAGGACGGCGTCACCCACGAGATCAACGACGAGCTGTACACCACCGTCGACGACGCGCTGCGGACCGCTGAGGCGCTGGGCCTGGGCGAGAAGGGCCGCTACCTGCTCGCCGCCTCGTTCGGCAACGTGCACGGCGTCTACAAGCCGGGCAACGTCGTGCTCCGCCCCGAGCTCCTGAAGGACCTCCAGGAGGGCGTGGGCGCCAAGTACGGCAAGCAGTCCCCCTTCGACTTCGTCTTCCACGGCGGCTCCGGCTCCACGGCCGAGGAGATCGCCACGGCACTGGAGAACGGCGTCGTGAAGATGAACCTGGACACGGACACGCAGTACGCGTTCACGCGTCCGATCGCGGACCACATGTTCCGCAACTACGACGGCGTCCTGAAGGTCGACGGCGACGTCGGCAACAAGAAGACCTACGACCCGCGCAGCTGGGGCAAGCTCGCCGAGGCCGGCATGGCCAAGCGCATCACCGAGGCCTGCGCCAACCTCCGCTCCACCGGCACCAAGATCAAGTAACCCTCCGGGTTCCAAGGCCCCGAGCCCGCCCCCCCAGGCGGCCCGGGGCCTTCGTGCGCCTGGTGAGTGCGCGCCTTGCGCGATAGGCCCCGTGGGTGGGTGCTCGCGTCTTGCGCGATGGGTCCGGTGGGTGGGGGCTCGGGGCCCCGCAGGGGTCACTCCTCGGCACCGTGCACGACCAAGTCAGGAACATAAGGGAACGCAGATACCCGGCTGCCTGCGGGGAGCCCCCTACGTGTCCCCGAGCCCTGGCCGTCCGGCGACTATCGGAAGCGATCGGGCTGGGCACATTCACAAGCCGGGTGCCGTGCAGCGCGGCTCTGCCGCCCGCCGCGCCCGCCGGCCCGGCGCGCGCGGCTCACCGCCGTACAGCGGCCCGCTTTACCGCCTCCACCTCGTGCGCCTCTCCCCCAGGAGTGCGGGCACCAGGGTGATCGAAAAATCCCCCCACCGACCCAGCCTCGCCAATCCGGCCGGAGGGGGCGTGTAGGGGGCCATCCCCGCAGGCAGCCGGGTATCTGCGTCCCCAATGTTCCTAACTTGGACGTGCACGGTGCCGAGGAGTTGGCCCCCTGCGCGCCCCCGCCCCACACCGCAAGCAATGCGAGCCAAACGTCAACACACAAACCCCGCGCGAAGCGCGAAACGCCCCCCACCCCGGGGAGAACCGCCGATCCACCCCCACCCCCTGAGGTACGTAACCGACCGGCCCCTCCGGGAAGATGGGAGCATGGACATTCATCAGAATCTTCTCGGGGGCCCGCCCCCCACCGAACTCCCCGACGACCCCGAACCCCGCGAGCTCCTCGCCTCCGGTGCCGCGCCGACGGACGTCGCGGCGAAGTATCCGACCTCCTCGCTGGCCTGGGCGCAGCTCGCAGACGACGCGTTCCAGGCGGGCCGTACGGTCGAGTCGTACGCGTACGCCCGTACGGGTTACCACCGCGGCCTGGACGCGCTGCGCCGGGCCGGCTGGAAGGGGCACGGCCCGGTGCCGTTCGAGCATGAGCCGAACCGCGGGTTCCTGCGGGCCCTGCACGCTCTCGCCCGTGCCGCGCAGGCGATCGGCGAGCAGGAGGAGTACGAGCGGTGCTCGACGTTCCTGCGGGACTCGTCGCCGACCGCGGCCGACACCCTTTCGTAGGGCGCTGAGCTGCGTTTCCGGCTGACCGCCGGGGTGGAATCCGGGCCGGCCGCGCTTGCGCGGCCGGCCCTTCGCACGCCGTGGGCGGCCTCTTGCGCGCCCTTCGTGGAGCACGGATGATGCCAGTGGGCCGGAAGATTCCGTGCCTGAGGGGACCGGGGCTCCGTTTGCCGACGGGAGGGAGCGGACCGCTACCCGGAAGCCAGCAGCATCGAGGAGTTCCTCATGTCGCAGCAGTCCGCCCCGCAGCCCGCCGAGGTCCGGCGGCCCGACCTGAGCATCGGCAGTGCGGGGACGACGCCGTACGAGGAATACGTCCACGCGGACGTGCTCACCCACCTCCAGCATCCGCTGTCCGACGATCCGGGCGAGATGGCTTTCCTGGTGACGACCCAGGTGATGGAGCTGTGGTTCACGGTCGTCGTCCACGAGTGGCACACCGCGGCGCAGGCGTTGCGCCGCGACGAGCTGCCGGTGGCGATGGAGGCGTTGGAGCGCTCGTCGCGGCAGCTGGAGGCGCTCAACGCGGCGTGGAAGCCGTTGGCGCGGCTGACGCCCGCGCAGTTCAACGCGTTCCGGGGAGCGCTGGGGGAGGGCTCGGGGTTCCAGTCGGCGATGTACCGGCGGATGGAGTTCCTGCTGGGTGAGAAGTCGGCGTCGATGCTGGTGCCGCACCGGGGCTCGCCGCGTGAGTACGCGGAGCTGGAGAAGGCGTTGCAGGAGCCGAGCCTGTGGGACGAGGTGCTGCGGCTGCTGGCGCGCCGGGGGTACGGGATACCCCGTGAGGTGCTGGAGCGTGAGGTCACGGCGCGCTACGAGCCGGACGCGCGGGTCGAGGCGGTGTGGGCCGAGGTGTACGCGGGGCCGCGCGACGGTGAGCTGGTGCGGCTCGGTGAGGCGCTGACGGACGTCGCGGAGCTGGTGTGGCGCTGGCGGAACGATCATTTGGTGGCGACGCGGCGGGCGATGGGAGCCAAGATGGGGACCGGTGGTTCGGCGGGCGTGGCATGGCTGGAGAAGCGGGCGAGCAAGAACGTTTTTCCGGAGCTGTGGACGGCGCGTAGCCATGTCTGATCCGGCGGAGCGCGCCGCAGCGCTGGACGAGCGGGACGAACTCCGCCCGACCAGGGAGAGGTTCGTCCTGGACGACACCGTGTATCTGGACGGGAACTCGCTGGGCGCGCTGCCCGGCCACGTACCCGGCCGCGTCGCCGACGTCATCACCCGGGAGTGGGGCGAGCTACGCATCCGCTCCTGGGAGGAGTCGGGCTGGTGGACCGCGCCGGAGCGCGTCGGCGACCGGATCGCCCCGCTGCTCGGCGCCGCGCCGGGGCAGGTCGTGGCGGGCGACTCGACCAGCGTCAACGTGTTCAAAGCGGTGGTCGGCGCGGTACGGATGGCGGGCGCGGGCCGCGACGAGATCCTCGCCGACGAGGCGTCCTTCCCGACCGACGGCTACATCGCGGAGTCCGCGGCGCGCATGACGGGCTGCACCCTGCGGGCCCTGCCGGCCGCGCGGATCCCCGGCGAGGCCGGGCCCCGGACCGCGCTCGCGCTGGTCAACCACGTCGACTACCGCACCGGCCGGCTCAACGACCTGCCCGGCATCACCGCCGCCCTGCACGAGGCCGGGGCCCTGGCGGTCTGGGACCTGTGCCACAGCGCGGGCGCGCTGCCGGTCCGGCTGGACACCCACGGCGTCGATCTCGCGGTGGGCTGCACGTACAAGTACCTGAACGGCGGACCGGGCGCGCCCGCGTACTTGTATGTGCGCGAAGAGCTCCAGGCCCGCTTCGACTCGCCGCTGCCCGGCTGGAACTCGCACGCCGTGCCCTTCGGCATGGACCCCGCTTACGCTCCGGCCGACGGCATCGTCCGCGGCCGCGTCGGCACGCCCGACATCCTGTCCATGCTCGCCCTGGAAGCGGCCCTGGACGTCTGGGACGGCGTGTCCGTCGAGGCCGTACGGGCCAAGAGCCTCGCGCTCGGCGACTTCTTCCTGGAGTGCGTGGACGCGCACGTACCCGAGGGCCGGGTGCGCTGCGTCACCCCGCGCGAGCACCCGCAGCGGGGCAGCCAGATCGCGCTGGCCTGCGCGGACGCGGGCAAGGTGATGACGGAGCTGATCCGGCGCGGGGTGGTCGGCGACTTCCGCCACCCGGACGTGCTGCGCTTCGGCCTCACGCCGCTCTACACGTCCTTCGCGGACGTGGCGCGGGCCGCGCGGGTGCTGGGCGAGGTCGTGGGGTGAGCGGTCCGGGCGCCGCGGACGAGGAGGCGGCCCTGCTCGGTCTCGCGCCCGTGGCGCCCGACGCGACGCTGGTGTACGGACCGCACCCGGACCAGGTGATCGACCTGTACGGGCAACGGAACGTGGGGCCGGTGGTGCTGCTGTTGCACGGCGGCTTCTGGCGCGCGGCGTACGACCGTACGCATCTGTCGCCGCTCGCCGCGGAGCTGGCCCGGCACGGACTGCCGGTCGCGCTGGCCGAATACCGCCGCTCGGGCGCGGGCGGGGGCTGGCCGGCCACGTACAAGGACGTGGTGGCCGCGATGGCCGCGCTGGAGCGGCCCGTGGTGGCCGTGGGCCACTCCGCGGGCGGGCACCTCGCACTGCTCCTCGCGGCAGGGCGCTCGCGCCGCGGCACCACGGACGCGCCGCGGCGGGTCATCGCCGTGGCACCCGTCGCCGACCTCGCGCACGCCCACGAGCTGGGGCTGAGCGACGGCGCCGTGGCCGGGTTCCTGGGCGCCGGGCCCGGTTGGGCGGACCGGCTCGCCGCGGCGGACCCGATACGGCGGCTGCCGGACACGGTCCCCGTGACGATCCTGCACGGCACCGCCGACACCGACGTGCCGGTCAGGCTCTCCCGCCGCTACGTACGGGCCGCCGAGGCTGCCGGAGGCACCGCGCCGCTGCTGCGGGAGCTGGCCGGAACCGGCCACTACGCGCCCGTCACCCCCGGTACCGCCGCCTTCCGCGTCCTCCTCGACACCCTGCGTAGTACTTGAGGAGGACGGCTCCAGATCCGCTCAGGAGGGGACGACCGGGGGCCGCGCGCTGCTTACCGTGGTAAGCGTGAACCAGACGACCCACACGCAGCGCGACGACCTGCGCTCGGAAGCCCGACTCGTCCGCGGCGCGCTGAACCGGCTGCGCCAGGACCTGGTCGTGGACGCCTTCGCCTTCCGCCCGATGCTGCCCCTGGACGACGCCGGCCTGTCCGGGTGGTCGTGGGTCCCCCAGCGGCTGCGCCGCCATGTGCGCTGGGCTCCGCACGTCGTGCTCACGGCCGCCGCGGTCATGGTGTTCCTCGGGACCACCAGCGTGATGGCCCGCGACAGCGCGCTGAGCTTCCTCATCACGACGGTCTTCGCCTTCCTGCTCGCCGCGCCGGTCGTGCTGACCCTCTTCCGGCCGGTCGGCGCGTTCTGGCTGTCGGGCGGGGCGGTCGGCTTCGCGATGCTGGCTTACGCCGTCACCGGAACGGGTTCCTCCGGGTACGAGATCGGCCTCATGACCCACACCGCGGTGATGGTCCTGGTCGTGCTCCGTACCCGGCCCCGGCTGGCCGCCGAGATGTGGCTGGTCACCATGGCCGCGGCCGGGGTGCTGGTGCTGCTCGTGCCCCGGACGATCTCGCACATGGCACCGTTCGCGGTGCTGGCGGTGCTCGTACTGACCCCCGCCGCCGCCATCCGCGCCTGGCGCGAGGAGCGGCGGAACGTGGTCGAGACGCAGACCGCCACCGCCGAGGAGCGCTCGCGGCGCACCCTGCTGGAGGAGCGCGCCCTGATCGCCCGTGAGCTGCACGACGTGGTCGCGCACCACATGTCGGTCATCGCCATCCAGGCCGAGGCCGCCCCGTACCGCGTCAAGGACACCCCGCCCGAGCTGGCCACCTCCTTCTCGACCATCCGGGAGAACGCGGTGGCGGCACTGACCGAACTGCGCCGCATCCTCGGCGTCGTCCGGTCCGAGGACCCGGACGCCTTCGCCGACGCCGACCCCGAGGCGCCGCAGCCGACCCTGGCCAGCCTCGACTCGCTGCTGGCGAGCGTGCGCGGCGCGGGACTGGAGGTCGAGGCCGTGATCACCGGCTCGCCGCGGCCGCTGCCGCAGGGCGTCGAGCTGTCCGCGTACCGCATCGTCCAGGAGGCGCTGAGCAACGCCCTGCGGCACGCGCCGGGCGCGGAGGCGCGGGTGGAGATCTCGTACGTGCTCGGCGGGCTGGGACTGCGTATCGTCAACGGCAAGGCGAGCCGCCTGGCCAAACCGTCACCGGGGGCCGGGCACGGCGTCCTGGGAATGCGGGAACGGGTGCAGATGCTGGGCGGGGAGATGACGGCGGACCACACCGAAGAGGGCGGGTTCGAGGTCGCGGCCTTCATCCCGGTGTCGGCGGCGCAGAGCGCGGCGGAGGGGAAGACGGCGTGATCCGGGTAATGATCGTGGACGACCAGGTGATGGTCCGTGAGGGCTTCTCGGTGCTGCTGGGCGCGATGCCGGACATCGAGGTCGTCGGCGAGGCCGTGGACGGTCGGCAGGCGGTGGCCAAGGTCGCCGAGCTGCGGCCCGACGTGGTGCTGATGGACATCCGGATGCCGGAGATGAACGGGCTGGAGGCGACCCGCGAGATCGTCGCCGCCGACGCGGACGCCAAGGTGCTGGTGCTGACCACCTTCGACCTCGACGAGTACGTCTACCAGGCGCTGCGGTCCGGGGCGAGCGGCTTCCTGCTCAAGGACGCCTCGGCGGGCCAGCTCGCGGAGGGCGTACGGATCGTGGCGAACGGCGAGGCGCTGCTCGCGCCGGCCGTCACCAAGCGGCTGATCTCGGAGTTCTCCAAGCTCGACACGCCGCGGGCGCCCACCCAGGAACGCGTCGGCGACCTCACCGAGCGGGAGACCGAGGTCCTGGTGCTGGTGGCCCAGGGGCTGTCCAACGGTGAGATCGCCGAGCATCTGGTCGTGGCCGAGTCGACGGTCAAGACGCACGTCAGCCGGATCCTGGTGAAGCTGGGACTGCGCGACCGTACCCAGGCGGCGGTCTTCGCGTACGAGGCCCGGCTGGTCACGCCGGGCGGGTGAGGCGCGGCGGGCCGGGCCGGCGGGTCACAGTCGTGCGATGTCGGACTTGGCCCGCAGCAGGGTGTCGCGGGTGATCACCACGATTTTCTCGTAGTCGGCGCGGCTCGCGTCGTCGGGCAGCTTTCCGTCCAGGTCGGCGGTCATGTCGGTCCCGATGACGGCGAAGCGGCCGTCGCTCAGTTCGAAGAGGTCGGGGCAACTGCCGTTGCCCATGCTGCCGCGCTCCTGAGGGGTGGCGCCCAGCCGTCGTGAGATGTCGAGTGTCGTCATCGGGCCGGAATACCCCGGCGGTACGCGGCGGCGCGAGCCGAATTGCGTAAATGTCCCTTTTCGGCGCAGGTCGATACACCTGTGAGCGCTTTACGGCTCGGTGTGTTGACCTTCGATCAAACGCAGGTTCGGGGAATGCGGTGCCTGTGCGTTCGACTGGGTCAGTGCCTCGTCGACGAGAGCGGCGAAGCGGTGTTCGTGGGAAGCCGGGTCCATTTCGGCGCGCATGGAGCGCGCCGATTCCCAGTACCCGCGGAAGGCCGGGGTCCGGACGATGTAGCGCAGATGACCCAGCGCCTCGCGGTCGTCGGTCATCTCCAGCTTGTGCGCGAGCATGGAGTGACAGTAGATCAGATTGGCGTACAGATACTGCCGGTTCTCCTTGGGCGACAGTTCCGGGGCGAACGCGGGCCAGACCTCGGCCAGTTCGGGGTCGCCGATGCTCATCTTGAGCAGGTCCATGTGCAGGTGCCGCAGGTCGGCCTCGGCGCTGCGGTGCAGCTCCCTCGCCGACCGGCGCATCTCGTCCCGCTGCAGTTCCAGTTCGGCTCGTTGCAGACGCATTTCCGCGCGCTGAAGTTCCAGTTCCTCACGTTGCAGCGAAGTCTCGTCCCGTTGCAGACGCAGCGTCCTCGCCATGTAGAACAGCACCAGTACGGCAGTGGAAGAAGCCGCGGCGCCATAGGCCTGGCCCGCATTCCCACTGCCCGGAGTACGCAGTCCGGGCACCATCGTCATGATCAGGCTGAACAGCACACAGGCTGCTCCGGCCGTCAGGACGACCCCCAGATTCCGCACCACCCATATCGCCCTGTGTGGTCCCATTCCGTTCACGGACACCTCCGCCGCCCGCCCCCAGGCGTAATAGTGCGGCGTGCCGGCCCATTCCGCGCCGTCATCGCCGCCAGCGGGAGTTGTGCCCAGCCGGAAACGCGGACAACCGCGCCCCGCCGTGTGGCTCGCGGCACACCGGCGCGGAATGCCCCACTCCTGCTCCACTGGTCGTTCCGGGACGCTCGTGGAGCAGCGGTGACGGCAGGAGGTCTCTACCAGTTGGAGCGGGCGGGGAGTGCGTACGTCGGCCCGGCGTACGCCCCCGGACGGACATCGCTCCCGCCGTATGACGCACCGGCGGCATACGGGGAAGTACGGCACCGGAGCCCGCCACGGCTCCGGCGCCGCAGGTCGCGGGGCGGTCCCCGCGGCCAGGCTCTCAGCCGATGTCGCGGCGGCGCAGCGCGGTCAGGCCCGCCGCCACGAACACCGCTGTCAGGGCGAGCAGCCACAGGAACGGCGCCGCGGTGGCCTCGCCGCCCGGCAGCTTCGGCAGGTGGCTGAAGGGCGAGAGGTTCATCGCCCACTGGGGGAGCTGGGCCGCCGGGCCCACCCAGCCGATGCCGAGGCAGCCGCCGACCACGGCCCAGGTCGCGGCGGCCGCCTTGGGCAGGGCGCCGACGAGCAGCACCGCCAGGCCGGTGAGGGCCCAGACCGCGGGCGTCTGGGCCAGTGCCGCGCCCACCGCCGGGCCGAGTCGGCCACCGACGTCGCCGACGGTCAGGCCGTACGTGAGGCCGAGGCCCAGGCCGCCCAGGAGGAGGATGAGAGCCGCCCCGAGGAAGGCGACGGCCAGGTGTCCGGCCGCCCAGCGCAGGCGCCCCACGGCGCCGGCCAGGACCGGTTCGGCGCGGTCACCGGTCTCCTCGCCGCGCAGCCGGAGCACCGCACCCGCCGCGTAGAGGGCCGCGACCATGCCGAGCATCCCGGTCAGCGCCGAGACGAACGCGTCGGTCAGGCCCTGGTGCCCGCCCATCCGCTCGAAGATCTCGCGGGTCCGCTCGTTGTCGCCGACCAGGTCGGACGCGCCGTCGGTGATGCCGCCGAAGACGGCACCGGCGAGGAGGAAACCGGCCGACCAGCCGAACAGGGTGGTCCGTTGCAGGCGCCAGGCCAGTCCGGTGGGGCCGCTCAGAGAGGCGGGCGCGCGGGCCGGTCCCGGGCGGGCGGGCAGGAAGCTCATGCCGAGGTCGCGGCGGGCGGTGAGGGAGTACGCGGCGGCGGCCGTGCCGACCGTGGCGGCGAGGAAGAGCAGCAGCACCCACCAGCGCTCGCCGGCGAACGCGCGCAGGTTCTCGGCCCAACCGGCGGGGGAGGCCCAGGTGAGCGGGGAGGAGGCGTCCTCGGTCGCGGCGTCGCCCGCGGCCCGCAGGACGAATGCCGCGCCCAGTACGGCACCGGCCAGGCCCTTGGCGGCCCGCGCGCTCTCGGTGAGCTGCGCGGTGATCGCCGCCACCCCGGCGAAGACCAGCCCGGTGCCGCCGACGGCGAGGCCGAGGGCCAGTGCCCCGGCCGCCGGGTGTCCGGAGGCGGCCAGCCCGGCGGTGATGAGCAGGGCGAGCGCGGCGTCGGCGACGAGCGCGGCGAGCAGGGCCGCGGTGAGCGGGGCGCGCCGGCCGACCATGGCGGCGGAGAGGAGTTCCTGGCGGCCCGTCTCCTCCTCCTCGCGGGTGTGGCGTACGACGGTCAGCAGGCTCATCACGCCGGCCAGCAGGGCGGCGACCCCGCCGATGCGCCAGGCCGTCAGGCCGCCCAGGGAGTCGCTGAACACCGGTCCGTAGAGGGCGCGCAGCGAGCCGTTGCCGGTCATCGACGCCGCCACCTCCGCGCGCTTGGCGGCGGTGTCGTAGAGCTTTTCCAGGGTGCTGCCCATGCTGACGACGGTCAGTCCGAGCACCAGCACCCAGGCCGGGATCATCAGCCGGTCGCGGCGCAGTGCCAGGCGCAGCAGGGTGCCGGTGCCGGCCAGGTCGCGGGAGCCGCCGGTACGGGCGGTGGCGGGGAGCGTCACGGCGGTCATCGCAGCGTCGCCTTCTCGGAAGCGGAAGCGGAAGCGGAAGCGGAGGCAGCGGCGGCGGTGGCGGCCGCGCCCTGGGCGGCGTGGCCGCCGTCCTGGTAGTGGCGCAGGAACAGCTCCTCCAGCGTCGGCGGCGTGCTGGTCAGACTGCGCACCCCGGACGCGCTGAGCGAGCGCAGCACCGCGTCCAGCTTGTCGGTGTCCACCTGGAGCCGGACCCGGTGGCCCTGGACGTCCAGGTCGTGCACACCGGGGAGGCCGGAGAGCCCGTTCGGGGCGCCGGCCAGTTCGGCGGTCACGCTCGTACGGGTCAGGTGGCGCAGGTCGGCGAGGGAGCCGGACTCGACGGTACGGCCGTTGCGGATGATGCTGACGCGGTCGCACAGCGCCTCCACCTCGGACAGTACGTGGCTGGAGAGCAGCACCGTACGGCCGCGGTCGCGTTCCTCCTCGACGCAGTCCTGGAAGACCTCCTCCATCAGCGGGTCCAGCCCGGAGGTCGGCTCGTCCAGGATGAGCAGGTCCACGTCGGAGGCGAAGGCGGCGACCAGGGCGACCTTCTGGCGGTTGCCCTTGGAGTACGTGCGGCCCTTCTTGGTGGGGTCCAGCTCGAAGCGCTCCAGGAGGCCGGCGCGGCGGGCCGCGTCGAGGCCGCCGCGCAGCCGCCCGTAGAGGTCGATGACCTCGCCACCGGAGAGATTGCGCCAGAGCGTGACGTCGCCGGGGACGTACGCGATCCGGCGGTGCAGGGAGACGGCGTCGCGCCACGGGTCCCGGCCCATCAGCTGCGCGCCACCCCCGTCGGCGCGCAGCAGTCCGAGCAGGACGCGGATGGTGGTGGACTTGCCCGCCCCGTTGGGGCCGAGGAAACCGTGCACCTCACCGGTCTCGACGTCGAGGTCGAGGCCGTCCAACGCGTGGGTCCGGCCGAAGGTCTTGCGGAGGCCGGACACCGAGATTGCCTTCGTCATGTTTTTGAACGTACGCTTCTTTCACAAATTTGTGAAGTTAAGAAACCATATAAAGTCGACGGTGGTGGAGCGTCCGGCCGGGGGAGCACGGGAGAGGATCAGAGGGTGAGCGAGCAGGCAGAGCAGGGACGGACCGGGGACACCGGGCGCGACGAGGAGGCGGTCTCCCGGTTCGTGGAGCGCTTCGCCTCGGAGCTGACCGAGGCGGGCATGCAGCGGATGGCCTCCCGGGTCTTCGCGGCGCTGCTCTCCTCCGACTCCGGCGCCCTCACCTCCGCCGAACTCTCCGAACAGCTACAGATCAGCCCCGCCGCCGTCTCCGGCGCGATCCGCTACCTGGTGCAGGTCAACATGGTCCGCCGGGAGCGCGAGCCGGGCACCCGCCGGGACCGCTACCGGCTCCTGAACGATCTCTGGTACGAAACGCTGGGCAACCGCGACAACGTGCTGACGCGCTGGGAGGACGTCCTGCGGGAGGGCGCGAAATCGCTCGGGCCGGACACCCCGGCCGGTGCCAGGGTCGCCGAGACCGTGGCCTTCTTCGACTTCATGCAGGGCGAGCTGACCAGGATGCTGGAGCGCTGGCGCGAGTACCGGGACAAGGAGCTGCGCGGCGGAAGCGGAAGCGGAAGCCACAGCGGAAACGAAAGCGGAAGCCGAAACGGAAGCTGAGGCCGGCCGCGCGGCGCCGCCGCGTCAGTCGTGCGGCAGCGTCAGCCGCCACGCGTCCGGATGCACCGTCCATGTACGGGTCCGGACCGGGCCGCCGACGACCACGTCCGCCCGGTAGCGGAAGTCCGCGCCCGAGACGGTCACCGCCCGCGCGCGGGCCCGTACCGGCGGCTCGGCCTCCTGCCAGTGCACCACGACCTCGGCCAGCCCGGTGCCGTCGCCGTCACCGGGCGTCACCGAGACCCACCGCACCGGCCGGTCCAGGTCGGCCAGCACCACGCCGTCCGCCTCGACCCGCAGCCGGTGGCCCGCCGTACCGGAACGCCGCCCGCCGGGCGGGGCCGAGGGGCCCGGCAGGCCCGGGAGACCGGGCGAGACCGAGGTGCCGGACGGGGCCGAAGGGCCGGGCGGTGCGGTCGGCCGCGACAGCGCCGTACGGGCCCTGCGGGCCGCGTGGACGAGCCGGTCCCACCACGCCGCCGCGCGCGGGCCCGGCAGAGGCACCGCTTCCGTGCCGTCGCGCCGGTCCGGCAGACACCGCCCCGGACGTCCGCCGAGCCCTTCCCACCGCCGCCGGCTCCGCCTGCCGGTCGGCTCCGGCTCCGTACCGGACGGGATGTCCAGGCCGCCCAGCACGATGCCGTCGCTGTCGTCCGTGAGCAGGTGCAGGCTGTGTTCCGTACCGTCCAGGACCGCCCGGGCGGCGGCGACGGTGTCCGTCGGCACACCCAGCGCGCGCGCCAGCGCCACCGCCCCCGGCGCGCCCACCGGCACCACCGCCAGCGCCACCCCCGCCAGATCGCGCTCCTTGTGCAGCAGCGCCACGGCACGCAGCAGCGCGCGGTCGTCGCCGATCACCACGGGGCGGCGATGGCCGCGGCGGGCGAGCGCCCGCGCGTACTCCTCGGGGCCGTCGGGGAAGCAGAGTTTCGCGGCCGCGCCCGCGCACAGGACGTCCTTGGCGATCCGTACGGATTCCCCGTCCGTACTGCGGGCGGCCGGGTCGATGACCACGAGCAGGGGGTGCCCCCGGACCCCGTCCGGGAGAGAGTGCCCAGAAGGCTGCGCCGACACCTCGGTCCTTCCTCAGGTAGCATCTCGGTGCAAGAGCCCCTTGCGCTATTGCGCCAGGGGCTTCGTCTATTCCGGGGCACCGGTTCGACGGCTTCAGCGATGTCGTACGCGTACACCTGCACGCATACGGCCTCACGCACGTTGGACATGCCCCGCCCGGAAGGGGTGTACGCCTGTGCCCGCACTTGTGCTGCTCGGTGCTCAGTGGGGTGATGAGGGCAAGGGAAAGGCCACCGATCTGCTCGGTGGGTCCGTCGACTATGTGGTGCGTTACCAGGGCGGCAACAACGCCGGTCACACGGTTGTCGTAGGCGACCAGAAATACGCGCTGCACCTTCTCCCTTCCGGAATCCTCTCGCCGGGGTGCACCCCGGTCATCGGCAACGGTGTCGTCGTCGACCCGGCGGTCCTGCTCTCCGAGCTGAGCGGACTCAACGAGCGCGGCGTCGACACGTCCAAGCTGCTGATCAGCGGTAACGCGCACCTGATCACGCCGTACAACATCACGGTCGACAAGGTCACGGAACGTTTCCTCGGCAAGCGGAAGATCGGCACGACGGGCCGCGGCATCGGCCCGACCTACGCCGACAAGATCAACCGCACCGGCATCCGCGTGCAGGACCTCTTCGACGAGTCGATCCTGCACCAGAAGGTCGAGGCGGCCCTCGACTTCAAGAACCAGGTGCTGGCCAAGCTCTACAACCACCGCGCGGTGGTCGCCGAGCAGGTCGTCGAGGAGATGCTCAGCTACGCGGACCAGATCAAGGGTTACGTGGCCGACACCACCCTCCTGCTGAACAACGCGATCGACGACGGCAAGGTCGTCCTCTTCGAGGGCGGCCAGGGCACGCTGCTCGACGTGGACCACGGGACCTACCCGTTCGTGACCTCCTCCAACCCGACCGCGGGCGGCGCCTGCACCGGCGCGGGGGTCGGCCCCACGAAGATCAGCCGGGTCATCGGCATCCTCAAGGCCTACACGACCCGGGTCGGCGCGGGCCCGTTCCCGACCGAGCTGTTCGACGCGGACGGCGAGGCGCTGCGCACCATCGGCGGCGAGCGCGGTGTGACCACCGGCCGGGACCGGCGCTGCGGCTGGTTCGACGCGGTCATCGCCCGGTACGCGACCCGCGTCAACGGCCTGACCGACTTCTTCCTGACCAAGCTGGACGTGCTCACCGGCTGGGAGCAGATCCCGGTCTGCGTCGCGTACGAGATCGACGGCAAGCGCGTCGAGGAGCTGCCCTACTCGCAGACCGACTTCCACCACGCGAAGCCGGTCTACGAGACGCTGCCGGGCTGGTCCGAGGACATCACCAAGGCCAAGACCTTCGCCGAGCTGCCGAAGAACGCGCAGGCGTACGTCAAGGCGCTGGAGGAGATGTCCGGCGCGCCGATCTCCGCGATCGGTGTGGGCCCGGGCCGGGACGAGACGATCCAGATCAACTCGTTCCTGGACTGAAATCCGTGTCCGGACCGACCGGTCCGGAGCCCGCGCGGCGACAGCTGTGCGGGAGCCGCGGCCCCGCTCCCCGAGGGAGCGGGGCCGCGGCTTTCGCGTTGTCGCGGGCGGCGGGCCGTCGACGGGGGCTACCGCCGGTCCTGGGCGCTGCCGACGATGGAGGCCCGCTGCTGCCTGAGCCGGTAGTTCTCGTCGAGCAGCCGGTGGTTCTCCTCGATCAGCGCCCGGCTTCTGAGCACCAGGGCGCGGGACGAGTCGCGGGTGGCTCCCAGCCGCCGGGCCAGGAGGCCGTGCCAGGGGTCCGCTGTCACGTCGTACGGGTGCCCGGAACCGGCGCCGCCGTGTCCGGCGGGGGCCGGCATCAGTCCTTCTTCGTGTACGTGAAGGTCGGCTTGCCGTCGTCGAAGACCCGGCGGAGCTTGCCGTCGGGTTGCAGGCGCAGGGTGCTGGGGGCGCCCGGGCTGCAGCTGGTCGCCGGGCCCGCCACGACGGTGGTCGGGCCGAGGCGCGGCGGCGGCCCGCCGTTCATGAGGATGGCCTTGAACTCGCAGCGGAAGTTGGCGCCGCGCACCTCCATGGCCAGGACGGTGTCGCCGACCGCGCCCTGGGTGACGGTGAAGCGGTAGGTGTCGCTGCCGCCCTTGCCGCGCCTGGTCTCCCAGGTGCCCAGGAACTGCTGCGGGATGACGCCGGGCTCCTTGCCCGCCGCCTTGCCGACCTTGCCGTCCGCCGCGGTCACGGTGCCGCCGTCGGCCTTCGCGGCGCTCCCGTCGTCCCCGTCGGGGCTGAACCAGACGTAGGCGATGCCGATGCCGGCGGTGGCGAGGCCGAGACCGACGGCGGCGGCCAGGCCGAGGGTGCGGGTACGGGGGCGGCCGGTGGAGCGGGGGTTGCGGTGGCGCGGCCGCGGCCGGCGGTGCCGGAACGGCTGCTGTGCGCACTGTGGCCGCCGTTTCCACTGTGACTGCTCTGACTCGAATTGTTGCCGAGTCCGGTGCGGCCTGTGGGGCTCTTGCGGCGGCGGCCGTGGGTGGTGGCCCCGGGGGCGGCGCCACGGTGGCGTCCGAGGCGGCCGGTGCGGGCGCCGGAGCGCCGGCCGCGGCGTACGGCGGCGGGGTCGCGGAGCCGGGAACCTGGGGCGGCAGGGGCGCCGAAACGGGCCCCGGCGCGGGCGTCGGGGTCTGCTCCCGGTCCCGGGCCGCGCCGGAGTGGCCCCAGGAGCCGTCGGCGCTCTCCCAGGCCCGGTGGCCGCCCGACCCGTCCCAGGACGCGTCCCCGGGTTCCTCCCACGCGCCGTTCGGGTTCTCCGCGTCGAGCAGCTCGACGGCGTGCCGCCCCAGCTCGGCGATGAGCGCGCCCGGCAGCCACGGTTCCTGGCCGTCGTCCTCGGACCCCGTGTACGCGATGAGCTGGTCCGGCGTCGGGCGCTGCGCCGGGTCCTTGGCGAGACAGGCCGCGACCAGGCTGTGCAGCCCGTACGGCAGCCCGGTCAGGTCCGGGTCCTCCTGGGCGATGCGGTACATCAGCGCGTGCACACCGCTGTCCGACGTACCGAAGGGCAGCCGCCCGGTGGCCGCGAACATCAGCACCGAGCCGAGGCAGAAGACGTCGCTGGCGGGCGTGACGGGTCTGCCGCGCACCTGCTCGGGCGACATGAAGCCGGGCGAGCCGACCGCCTGGTTGGTACGGGTGAGGCCGCCCTCGACGGTCACCGCCTCCAGCGCCCGTGCGATACCGAAGTCGATGACCTTGGGGCCGTCGATGGTGAGCAGGATGTTGGACGGCTTGAGGTCGCGGTGGACGATGCCGGCGGCGTGGATGCTGCGCAGCGCGCCCGCCAGCCCGCCGGCGAGGATGCGTACGGAGCGCTCGGGCAGCGGCGTACGGCCCTCGGTGATCACCTGCCGGAGCGAGGGGCCCGCGATGTAGCCGGTGGCGACCCAGGGCGTCGCGGCCTCGGTGTCGGCGTCCAGCACGGGCGCGGTCCACTCGCCGCCGACGCGCCGCGCGGCCTGCACCTCCTGCCGGAACCGGGCCCGGAAGTCGTCCTGGCCGGACAGTTCGGTCTTGACCAGCTTGACGGCGACCGTGCGGCCGCGGTCGGAACGGGCGAGGTAGACGCGGCCCATGCCGCCCTCGCCCAGCCGCCCCAGCAGCCGGTACGCCCCGATCCGCGGCGGGTCCTGGGGGCCGAGCTGCCCGAGGCGGCCGCGCTCTGCGCGCTCATTCACGTTCCGCTTGCCCTTTCACCTTGTTCGCCCTGTGCTCCCGGACGTGCCCTGCGGGGACGGTGCCGCAGGCGCGAACGTATCGGACGACGCCGCCGGTCCGGTTTCGGTTCCCCGGTGTCCGTACGGGGCCCCGGTGTCCGTACAGGCCGTGGTCGGGCCGTGGTCGGGCCGGGGGAGGTGCGGCCGGTGTGCGGTGTGGCCGGGCCGGGCGCGGACTTCGGAACGGTCGTCAGGACGCGGGCGCGAGCCCACACTTCGGTGCACTCAGTAGCCGAGGTTATCGAGCGCGCGCGACAGCGTCTCCACCGCCTCCACGACCGCGCGGAAGTCCGGCGTCCCGCCCAGGTGTTCGGCCAGCTCGGCGGCGAACACGTCGTGTTCCGGAGTGATACGGCGCAAAGCGGACAGACCGTCATCGGTCGGCGCGAGCAACTTGGCCCGGCAATGGGCCGGGTTGGGCCGGTACTCGGCCAGCCCCTCCGCCACCACCAGGTCCGCGACCCGCTGCACGCTCTGCCGGGCGAGGCCCAGCTCCCGCGCGATTCCGGCCACGGGCAGCGGTCCGCCCGCCACCGCGCCGAGCACCTGCCGGCGGGCGGTGGTCAGCCCGGCCGGACGCGCCAGCCGCTCCGACACGGCGAGCAGCTGGCCGTTGAGCCGGGAGACACCGAGGGCGGTCCGGGTGAGGAGCTCGGGGGCGTGCGGGGGCGCTTGCATGACAGCAGCCTGTCGATGTGACAGGAGACTGTCAATGAGGGGACGGGGCTCGGCCGTCCGGGTGAGCGGCGCGCGTTAACCCGTGGAGTGGGGTGGAGTTAACCCGTCCGTTCCTAGCGTCTGACGCGTACCGATCAGCGACCGGCCGATCACGACGGACAGATCAGCGACCGACCGATCACCACCGACCGATCAAGACCGACAGATCAGCGACCGACAGGAGACACGCCATGGAGACGCTGGGGCAGCTCGCCGCCCACCTCGTGCTCGACCTCGCCGCGGTGAGCGTGCTGACGTTCGCCATCTACTACCCGCGCCACCGGCGCCGCGACCTGGTGCCCGCCTACCTCGCGCTGAACGTCGCGCTGTTCGCGGTCGTCTCGGCGCTGGCCCAGGTCGGCGAGGGCGGCACGGCCCTCGGATTCGGCCTGTTCGGGGTGCTCTCGATCATCCGGCTGCGGTCCGACTCGATCCAGCACGAGGAGGTCGCGTACTACTTCACCACCCTGGTCCTCGGCCTGCTGTGCGGCCTGCCGCACCTGGGCTTCGCCATCGCCGCGACGCTCGCCGCGCTGCTGCTCCTGGTCATGTACGGCGCCGACCACCCGCGGCTGATGGCCCGCACCTGCCGGACCGTGGTCACCCTGGACGCCGTCCACACCGACCAGCGGGCGCTCTGCGACGACCTGGCGCGCCGGCTCGGCGGCGAGCCCTGCACCTGGACGGTCAAGGAGATCGATTTTGTCCGGGACCTGATGGTGGTGGACGTCCGCTTCCGTCTGCCGGAACCTTTCGGCAGGCCCGCTCGTACGACCTCACAGCGCACCGACCGCAACCGGCCCCGCACGATCACCCGTTCCCCCGCGCACCCGCAGCCCCGTCCCCTTTCCGAGGAGACCGTGTGATTCCCGCCGTACGGGCGATCGCCCGCGCCGCCATGGCGGCGCGCCCGATAACCCTCTCCGAGCTCCAGGCCCGCGCGGAGCTGATGGCCCGCATCGACCGCAGCTACCTCGTACCGGTCGAGATCTTCGCGGACTTCGCGGCCCGGCTGACCGACCCGCGGCGTCCCGGCGGCCCGTTCCGGGGGCTGTGCATCAACGGCCGCCGCTGGTTCGGCTACCACTCCGTCTACTACGACACCCCCGGCCTCCAGACCTTCCACGACCACCGGCAGGGCCGCCGCTACCGCTACAAGATCCGCGAGCGGCTGTACGAGGACTCAGGGGAACGGCAGTTCGAGATCAAGCTCAAGGGGCGGCGCGGCGAGACGCTCAAGCGGCGGCAACCGCTGCTGCCCGGGGAAGCGACGCTCGGGCGCGGCCCGCGCAGCTTCCTGGCCTCCGTCCTGCACGGCACGTACGGCATCGGCGCCCCCGAGGAACTGGTGCCGTCGCTGGTCACCGACTACCGGCGCGCCACCTTCGTCGCCGACGAGCAGCGCATCACCTGCGACGCGGACCTGGTCTGCCGGGACGCGGGCACCGGCCGCAGCGTACGGGCCGACGGCGGACTGGTCCTGGTCGAGACGAAGACCTCGGTCACCGGCCACCTGACGGAGGCGGACCGGCTGCTGCACTCCTACGGGCTGCGCGCCGCCGAGTTCACCAAGTACTGCGGGGCGATGGCGGCGCTGCGCCCCGGGCTGACGGACAATCACTGGCGGCGGGCGGTGCGGGAGGCGTTTCCGCGGGCTGCGGCATAGGAGGCAGGCAGCCCGTCTCAGGCACGGCGGTCCGTGGCCGCCGGGCCGAAGCGGGCCGTGACGCGGGCACCGCCTCCGGACGCCGCGCCGCACTCCAGCGAGCCGCCCGACTCCTCCGCCGACCGGCGCACGATGTCCAGGCCCAGCCCCGTCGAGCCGCCGCCGCTGCGGCCGCGCTCCGGGACGTGCCCGGCGGGGAAGCCGGGGCCGTCGTCCTCGACGGTGAGCAGGCACCCGCCGGAGACCGCGCGGGCGACCGTGACGCGCAGCCCCGCGCCGTCCGGGGTGTGGTCGAAGACGTTGCCGATCAGGGCGTCCACGGCCGCGGCCAGTCCGGCAGGGTCGGCCCGTACGACGGCCGGACCGCCGGGGGCCTCGAAGGCCAGCTCGCGGCCCTGGTCCTCGGCCAGCGGGCGCCAGAAGTCGGCGCGTTCGCGGGCGATGGCGGACAGGTCGGCGCATGGGGGGCGCTGGGTGCCCGCTGCCGACGCCGTACCCGGGCCCGCCGTACCCGCATCCGTCGGGCCTGGGCCCGAGGCGCCCCGCCGGGCCGCCGCGCCCGGGCCCGCCGCGCCCCGCCGGGCCGCCGCGCGCAGCGGTTCGCGCGCCGTACGGATGATGTCGTCGACGCTGCGCTCCAGCGCCGCCACGTCCGCCGCGATCCGCTCCGCCTCCGCCGGGTCGCGCAGCCCCTCCGCGTCCAGGCGCAGCGCGGCGACGGGGGTGCGCAGCCGGTGCGCGAGGTCGGCCGCGTTCTCCCGTTCGGCGGTCAGGAAGCCGTCGATACGGTCCGCCAGGTGGTTCACCTCGCGCGCCACCGCACGCAGCTCGGGCGGCCCGGACGGCTCGGCGCGGGCCGCCAGGTCGCCCGCGGCCAGCCGGTCGGCGACCCGGGACAGCCGGCGCGCCGAGCCGACCAGGCGGGCACCGAGCCGGTCGGCGACCAGCAGCCCCAGCAGGACCAGCGCCACGCCGATCCCGGCGAGCTCCAGCGAGGAGGCCAGCGTGCCCGCGTACAGCTGGCTCTCCGACAGCGCGACGAGGACGACGGCGGTGCCGCCCGCCACGCCCTGCACCGGCACCAGGACGGTACGGCCCCCGGAGGGCGGCTCGTACGTGAACGCCCGCCCGTACCGGGCCAGCCGTACCGCGTCGGTGACGGGCGTGGCGGGCCCGAGTACGGTGCCGTCGGCGAGCACGACCGAAGTACGGGGAGACCCGGGCCGTTGGCGGAGTCGACGATGCCCGCGGCGGCCCGGCGCGCGTCCGGCGCATCGCTCGGCGCCCCGCCGGACCCCGCGCCCCGCCCGCCGGCCAGCGCCTGGCCGACCCCGGTGGCCAGCGAGTGGGCGCGCGAGGTGGCGTCGGCGGTGGCCCGGTCGGCGGCGTGGCTGCGGGTGAGCAGGGCGAGCGGGACCAGCAGGGCGGCGAGGACGAGCGCGGTGGTCGCGGCGGTCAGGAGGAGCAGGCTGCGGCGCATGGTTACGGCTTGCGGGGCGGGGTGGGGCCGCCGTCCGGGCTGGTTCCGCCGAGGGCTTCCGGAGCCGCCAGCTTCACGCCCACCGTACGGACCGTGTGCAGATAGCGCGGCCGCTGTGCCGTCTCGCCCAGTTTCCGCCGCAGCCACGACAGGTGGACGTCCACTGTCTTGTCCGCGCCGCCCAGCGGCTGCTGCCACACCTCCGCCAGCAGCTCCCGCCGGGAGATCACCTGTCCCGCGCGCCGCGCCAGATGGGCGAGCAGGTCGAATTCGCGCGGCGTCAGGTCCAGCGGCTCGCCGTCCAGGGACACCTCCCGCGCGGCCGTGTCCACCCGCAGGCCGCCGACCCGGAGCGCGGGTTCCGGTTCCGCGGTGCCGAGGCGGCGCAGCACCGCCTTGATGCGGGCGTCCAACTGAGCAGCCCCGAAGGGCTTGACGATGTAGTCGTCGGCACCGTCACCGAGGACCGCGACCATGTCCGGCTCCTCGTCGCGCGCGGTGGCGACGATCACCGGTACGTCACTGACGGCCCGCAGCATCCGGAGCACCTGCGCGCCGTCCACGTCCGGCAGGCCGAGGTCCAGGACGACGAGGTCCGGGCGGTCCGTGACGGCGGCGTCCAGGCCGGACATGCCGGTCGCCGCGGTGGCCACGGCATGGCCGCGGTCGCGCAGCGCGCGCAGCAGAGCGCCGCGCAGCTGGGGGTCGTCCTCGACGACGAGGAGATGGGACATGCCCGTCACCGTAACCAGGCACCCCGGCCCGGCGGGAGACGCCGCGGGCGACGGCACACCTCGGGCCAGGGGTTTGTCCGCGTCTTAACCGGACGTTAGGAAAGGGTGCGGGAAGGTGCCGGGGACGGTGACGCGGGCCGTACGGGCGCCGGATCCGTACGGCGGAACGACGGAACCCCGGAACGGCAGGAAGGACGGCGCGATGGCGTGGCGCAGTGTGGCGGCGACGGCGGCCTGGGTGTGCGCGGTGGCCGCGGCGGGTGGTCTCGGTGCCTGGTCGCTGGCGAGCGCCGACACCGGCGGCCGCAACGCGCGGGCCGTACCGCTGGACGACGGGGGCGTACGGGACCGGCTCGCCGCGGCCCGCGCCGCGTCGCCGGAGCCTGGGCCGGGGTCGGGGCCGGGGCCGGGAACGGGGGTGCCCTCGGGGCCCGCCGGGACCGGCCCGTCGGCCGGATCGCCGTCGGGCGTGCCGTCCGGATCGCCGTCCGGTTCCGGGCCCGCTTCCGCGTCCCCCTCCCGCCCCGGGGGCGGCGGAACGATCCGCCTGGCCGGGGGCAGCGCCACCGCCGAGTGCCGTACGGACGGCCGGATCTACCTGACGGTCTGGAGCCCGGCCACCGGTTACCGCGCGGACGACGTACGGCGCGGGCCGGCCGCTACCGCCGCGATCGAGTTCGAGCCGCTCGACGACCACTCCGGCGACGACCACTCCTACACGCTGCGCTGCGCCGCGGACGGCCGCCCGCAGGCCGCCCCGGCCCCGGACGACGACGATGACGACTGAGCGCCGCCCGGAGCCGCCTGCCCTGGAGCTTCCTACAGCCCCACCGACAGACTGTCCGCGCCCGTGCCGAGCGCCATACACAGTGTCGGTACCTCGCGCCGCGCGGCGGTCCCTAGGCTGAAGGCGTCCGCCGTACCGTGCCCCTTGGCGGGCCCGAGCGATCCGAGGTAGTGCCCGTGACCACGACGCAACCCGACCCGGCAGCCGGCGCGGCGGTGCACGCCGCCGACCGCGCGCACGTCTTCCACTCCTGGTCCGCGCAGGGCCTGATCGACCCGCTGCCGGTGGCCGGCGCCGAGGGCTCGTACTTCTGGGACTACGACGGCAACCGCTACCTCGACTTCTCCTCCCAGCTGGTCAACACCAACATCGGCCACCAGCACCCGAAGGTCGTCGCCGCGATCCAGGAGCAGGCCGGCAAGCTGTGCACCCTCGCGCCGGGCTTCGCGGTGGACGTCCGTTCCGAGGCCGCCCGGCTGGTCGCCGAGCGCACCCCCGGCGACCTCGACAAGATCTTCTTCACCAACGGCGGCGCCGAGGCCGTGGAGAACGCGGTCCGGATGGCCCGGCTGCACACCGGCCGGACAAAGGTGCTGTCCGCCTACCGCTCGTACCACGGCGCCACCGCCGCCGCGATCAACCTGACCGGCGACCCGCGCCGCTGGCCGTCCGACACCGCGTCGGCCGGTGTCGTGCACTTCTGGGGCCCGTTCCGGTACCGCTCTCCCTTCCACGCGGAGAACGAGGCCCAGGAGTGCGAGCGCGCCCTCGCGCACCTGGAGGACACGATCGCCTTCGAGGGGCCGCAGACGGTCGCCGCTATCATCCTGGAGACCGTCCCCGGCACCGCCGGGATCATGGTGCCCCCGCCCGGCTACCTGGCCGGAGTCCGCGAGATCTGCGACCGGTACGGCATCGTCTTCGTCCTGGACGAGGTGATGGCGGGCTTCGGCCGTACGGGCCACTGGTTCGCCGCCGACCACTTCGGCGTCACGCCGGACCTGCTGACCTTCGCCAAGGGCGTGAACTCCGGCTACGTACCGCTGGGCGGTGTCGCCATCTCGGCCGAGATCGCCGCCACCTTCGACCAGCGCCCCTACCCGGGCGGCCTGACCTACTCCGGCCACCCGCTGGCCTGCGCCTCCGCCGTCGCCACGATCAACGCGATGGCCGAGGAGAAGATCGTGGAGAACGCGGCGGAGATCGGTGAGCGGGTCATCGGGCCCGAGCTGCGCGCCATCGCGGAGCGCCACCCCTCGGTCGGCGAGGTGCGCGGCCTGGGCGTCTTCTGGGCGCTGGAGCTGGTCAAGGACAAGGAGACGCGCGAGCCGCTTGTCCCGTACAACGCTTCGGGCGCGGCCAACGCCCCGATGGCCGAGTTCGCGGCGGCCTGCAAGCGGGGCGGCCTGTGGCCCTTCGTGAACATGAACCGTACGCACGTCGTGCCGCCCTGCACCGTCACGGAGGCCGAGGCGAAGGAGGGCCTGGCGGCCCTGGACGCGGCGCTGTCGGTGGCGGACGCGCACACGCGCTGAGACCGGTACGGGCACGGGTTCGTGCCCGGATCCGGGGCCGGGGCCGGGCGCGCGGCCGGGGCTCCGGCCCCCGGCCGCCCCGTGCCACTCCCGCGCCACCGTCGCCCCGCCCGCCCCCTCGCCTATCGTGAGGGCGAGGGCCGCTCTCCTTACGCGGTCTACGGACCATGCGGTCGCACGGGCCCCCGGGGCCACGAGGCCGCCGAAGGAGACGGACACGATGCCCGCCGGCCCAGGCAGCGGAGTCATACGGCGCAACACCCTGCGCCAGCAGATCGCCGACGCGCTGCGCGACGAGGTGCTGGCCGGACGGCTGCCCTGCGGAGACCAGTTCACGGTCAAGGAGATCGCCGAACAGTACGGGGTCTCCGCGACGCCCGTCCGCGAGGCGCTGCTCGACCTGTGCGCCCAAGGGCTCCTCGACGTCGAGCAGCACCGCGGTTTCCGGGTGCACGCCTTCACCGCCGCCGACTACCGGGCCATGATCGAGGCCCGCACCCTGATCGTCGAGGGCATCTTCCGTACCCGCGCCGAGCGGGCGCTGAACACCGTGTCGCCCGCGGTGATGATGTCCATCAGGCGCCGTGCCGAGGAGGCCGAACGGGCCGCCCGGGCCGGTGACATGGACGTGCTGATCGGGTACGACCTGCGCTTCTGGCGCGAACTGGGCAGTCTGGTGGGAAACCCGTACATCAGTGACTTCCTGGACCGGGTACGGGTCCAGAGCTGGGTCTTCGCCGTGCCGCTGCTGCGGCGCGAGCCGGACCTGCGCGGCCGGCTGTGGCACGGCCACCGCGATCTGGTCGGCGCCGTCGTCCGGCGCGACCTGACCGAGGCACAACGGCTGGTACGCGAGTACAACGAGCACTCCCTCGCCCTCGTCGGTGGCCCCGGGTAGCACTACGCTGTCCCGACCGCCCCCCACCCGACTGGAAGCGAGTCTCGTCTCGTGGCATGTGACCTGTGGCTGGTCCCCCTTGTCGATGTGCTGTGCCACAGCCCCGACAACCCCTTCTCCGAAGAGATCGCCGCCTACGACCAGGCCCTCACGGAAGCGGGGCTGCCGCCGGTCCCCGTCTTCAGCTACATGCCCGGCCTGTCCGGGGACGTCGCCCCGGTGGCGGGCTTCGACTACGACGCGCTGCACTTCCTGCGGCGCGCGTACCTGCTGAGGATCTGCGGCCTCGAAGTGACGCCGGTGGACGAACTGGGCGGCGACTACGAGCAGTTGCTGGAGATGTTCGAGACCACGGCCCAGCAGTCGCACCTGGTCTGGCACTACGACCACGCCGGGGCGTACGTCCCGGTCGACTTCCCGCACCCGCTGGCCACCGACGAACTCCTGGAGGGCGGCGGGCCGCTGGGCTCCGCGCACGGCCTGCTGCGCGACCTCGAACTGGTCGCGCCGGCCATCGGTATCGATCCGGCCAATCCGCCGGCCGCCCCGCAGGCCCCGTCGCGCCCCACCACGCTGGAGGAACGGGTGGAGGGACTGCCGCCGGACGACAGTCCGTTCGCGCGGGAGCGGCACGTCTGGCTGGGGCTGCACGCGGCGGCGACCCGCAGCCTGGGCCAAGGGTCGATGATCGTCTTCAGCTGACGGCGGCCGGCCGCAGCCGGTACGGGAGCGGCCGCCGGCCCGCGCGAGCGGGCGTACGCCTCAGCGCGGCGACTCGGGCGGCCGCTGCCGCGGCATGTTCGGGCGGGTGCCCGGCGGGAGCGTGATCCGGCCAGGTTGCGGACCGCCGGGCTCCGGGCGCTGTCCCCACTGGGCCGTCGCCCGCGCGGCCGGCGGCAGCGGGCCCGGACGGAACTGCGCCATCCAGTCGGCGGTCTCGGCCCGCACCAGCTCCGCGATGTCCTCGTTGAACCGGCGCAGCACGCCCAGGCAGCGCTCCGCCGCCTCACCGGCGGTGCCCTCCGTCGGGCCGAGGACCTCGCGGACGTTCTCCGACGCCCAGTCGAACTGGAGGACCTCCAGCCGCCGTTGCACCGCCTGCGCGGTCGCCACGTCCCGCATCCAGCCCGCGGTCACCCCGAAGAACCGGTCGCCGGCCACGCACACCGCCGCGACCAGCAGCGCCAGATACCCCCACTTCGCGCCCCCGGGCACCACCCCGGTCAGGTCGAGCAGCGGCAGCAGGCCGCCCACCGCCACCCCGGCCGCGGCCCCCAGGCGCAGCGCCCGCGCGCCGCGCCGCTTGGCCACCCGGTCGTGCAGGTACCAGGAAGCGGCCCGCAGGGCGCCCTCCTCGACCCAGTGGTACAGCTCGTCGAGGCGCTCAGCCGGCTCGCCCCAGTCCCCGAGCGGGAAGGTGCGGCTCCCCAGGTCGCCGCGCCCGCCCCCGCGCTCCTCCCGAGGGAGCCCCTCGGGCTGCATCTCCGGCTGACTCACCCGTGCACTCCCTCATGCAGATACGTGCGATGCGCGCGGTACGTACGAGACGGCCGGTGCGCATCCTCCTTCCTACCGCCGAACGGTGGGCCTCGCCCCCAAGATCGCTTTATTTCCGCCCGGAAGTGGTGCGGAATCCGGTATAGGACCATGCCCGCTCTCACTCGAAAGAGTTGCCACTGCCCGGTGGCGTACGGTTTCCACGGCTTCCACCCCTTTGGTTCCCGCCTTTCGCTCGGTCGTGTCCCCGCCCCCCGGCCGGTCCCGTCCGCGCCGCCGGTTCCTTCCCCCTCCGCCGCCGGTACCTTCCCGTCCCCGCCTCCGGTCCCGTCCCGTCGCCGTCCGCCGCCCGGCCGCCGGGGGCCCGTGGGGGCGCCGCCCCGCGCCCACGCCCGCGCCGACTAGGCTGCTCACGTGAAGGTCCTCGTCATCGGCGGCGGCGCCCGCGAACACGCCCTGTGCCGCTCACTGTCCCTCGACCCCGACGTCACCGCGCTGCACTGCGCCCCCGGCAACGCCGGCATCGCGGAAGTGGCCGAGCTGCACACCGTCGACGCCGTCGACGGCGCGGCGGTGGCAGACCTGGCGCGGCGCCTGGAAGCGGAGCTGGTGATCGTCGGCCCTGAAGCGCCGCTGGTCGCCGGGGTCGCCGACGCCGTGCGCGAGCGCGGCATCCCGGTCTTCGGACCGTCCGCGCAGGCGGCCGAGCTGGAGGGCTCCAAGGCGTTCGCCAAGGACGTGATGGCCGCCGCCGGGGTGCCCACCGCCCGCAGCTACCTGTGCACCACCCCCGCCGAGATCGACGCCGCGCTGGACGCGTTCGGCGCCCCGTACGTGGTCAAGGACGACGGCCTGGCGGCCGGCAAGGGCGTCGTGGTCACCGAGGACATCGAGACCGCGCGTGCCCACGCGCTGGCCTGTGTGGGGGCACCTCCCGCGCCGTCCAGGCAGCGGGGGAGTGTGGTCATCGAGGAGTTCCTGGACGGCCCCGAGGTCTCTCTGTTCGCCGTCACCGACGGCGAGACCGTCGTCCCGCTCCAGCCCGCCCAGGACTTCAAGCGCGCCCACGACGCCGACGAGGGCCCGAACACCGGTGGCATGGGCGCCTACAGCCCGCTGCCCTGGGCCGACCCCAAGCTGGTCGACGAGGTGCTCCAGAGCGTCCTCCAGCCCACCGTCGACGAACTGCGCCGCCGCGGCACGCCCTTCTCCGGGCTGCTGTACGCGGGCCTGGCGATCACCTCGCGCGGCGTGCGCGTCATCGAGTTCAACGCGCGCTTCGGCGACCCGGAGACCCAGGTCGTGCTGGCCCGCCTCCGTACCCCGCTGTCCGGGCTGCTGCACGCCGCCGCGACCGGCACGCTCGCCGCGCTGCCGCCGCTGCGCTGGAGCGACGACGCGGCGGTGACGGTCGTGGTGGCCTCGCACAACTACCCCGGTACGCCGCGCACGGGCGACCCGATCGGCGGCCTGACGGAGGTCGCGGAGCAGGACGCGCCCGGCGCGTACGTCCTGCACGCGGGCACGAAGAAGGACGCCGCCACCGGCGAGGTCGTCAGCGCGGGCGGCCGGGTGCTGTCCGTGACGGCCACCGGCACCGACCTGGCCGCGGCCCGGGAGCGCGCCTACCGGGCGCTCGGCCGGCTCACGCTGGACGGGTCGCACCACCGTACGGACATCGCGGCGCGGGCGGCGGGGGAGAGCTGACGACCCGTACCGGCGCTGTCGCGGCCCGGATCGGCCCGCTTCTCGGGGCGGGCCGGTTCGCTTTCGGGTCGCTTCCGGGCCGGGCCGGGCGGTGTCCGGGTCGGGCCGGGAGGCGTTCGGGTCGACCCGAACGGCGTTCGGGCTGGTCAGGGTCGCTTCCGGCCGGTCGGCGTCCGGTGGGGTACGGGCCGTGTCCGGCCGGGCCCGCGTGGCGTCCGCTACGCGCCGTTCCGGGCGTACCGGACGATTTTGGCCGGGAAATGGCTCCCGGCTTTACCCAAAGCCATTCCATCGAGTGACCGCACCGCCATCCGGCTGACGGGGAGGGAGCCCCAACTAGGGTTCCCCGCAAGCGTCGTGTGGCGCCCGTGCCGCCCGGCGGCGCGGCTGTCACGGCGGCGTCCGGCAAGTGGCTCACCGGCATTGCGATGTCAGTGGCCGGTGCCACAGTGGTGAAGAGTGAGCGACGCCGCCGGAAGCCGTCCGCGGCCCCGGCACCGTCGCCCCGCTCTCGTCTCGACCCGTGTTCTCTCCGTCCCGTTGATCAGGGCAGCAGGGGGTGTACAGGCTGGTGGCAGGTCCGGAAGCAGGAGCAGAGGCGGCGCGCGCCCGCGCGCTCGCGGTGCTGCGGATCCGCGGCGCGGCGCTGGGCGTGGCCCTGGTGCCCGCGGCGGTGGCGGTGGTGCTGCTCGTCGGGGGCCTCACCGGCCGCATCGGCCGCGCCGACCCGGTCACGAGTTCCGGCGGCTGGGACACGGCGCGCTGGGCCGTGACCGGCCTCGCGCTGGTCGTGCTGCTGCTGGCGGCGCTGGTCACGGCCGTCGTCGTCCGGGCGCGGCCCGCGCTGAGCCCGTCGGTACCGATAGCCGAGTCCTCGGCCCCCGACCTGTACCGCCTCGTACGGGACCTGGCCGACCGCCTGGAGGTGCCCGCGCCGTCCGCGATAGCCCTGACGCCCGACTGCGACAGCTGGCTGGAGGACCGTACGCACCGTGCGCACGCCCCGCCCCGCGGCCGGGCGGCGCGCGGCGGCGAGGGCGCGGGAGCGCGCGACGGCGCGCGTGCGGTGCAGGCGCCGGTCCTGGTGATCGGTTCGCCGTTCATGTGGTGGATGCGGGTCGCCGAGCTGCGGGCCCTGCTGGCGCCCGTCGTGGCCGGCACCGGCCCCTCCGCCAACCCGGACATAGCCGCGGCCCGCCGCTTCGTACGGGGCCTGGACGCCGCGGTGGCGGTCTCCGCGAACGCCAGGAGCCCGCTGACCGCACCGGCGCCGGCGTTCGTCGGCTGGGTCGCGCGGCTGCTGCTGCGGGCCTGCCGCGAGCACGCCCTGGAGATGGAGCGGTGCGTGGCCGCCGCCGCTTCCGAGCGCGCCCAGAGCGTCGACTACGGCCTGCGGATCGTCGCCCAGGAGCAGGTCGGGCTGGCGTACGCGGGCTGGGACCGGTTGCTGACCCGGGTCGCCCTGCCCGCCTGGCGGATGGGCCGCTGGCCCTCCCGGCTGGACGCCGGGGTGGTCTCCGCCCTCACCGAACTCTCCCGCCGCGACCGGCTGGCCGAAGGTTTCGCCTCCCGCCTGGGCGAGCGCCCGGCGTGCGACCTCCTGGAGGAGCCCGGCGCCGTGGACCGCGCCGCCTCCCTCCTCGCCGCCCGCCTCTTCCACGGCGGCCCGGCCGAGCCCGGGCCCGACTGGTCGCCGGTCGGCTGGCAGCAGTATCCGGAGGAGGTCGTGGACCGCAAGTGGCGCCAGGAGGCCGCCCGCCTGCACCGCGTCCTGGACGCCCTCCCGCCGGCCCCGGGCGAGGGCGCGCAGTCGCCGCGCCCCCGGCGACGCCGGAGCGGCCCGCCCGCCCCGAGTGCCGCATACCCCACCCGGCCCCGCAGTCCCCGGGCGCGCAGTCCCCAGCGCCGCAAGCCCCTGGGTCGGGAGAGCCCCTGGCCCTGCAGTCGTCAGGGCGGCAGTCGTCAGGACGGCAGTCGTCAGGGGCGCAGCCCCCGGTGCCGGGCGAGCGGTCCGCCGATCCCGGGCCGGAGAGTTCCGGTCCGACACTGATACGGGTCATCGAACGCCTGATGGCGGACGAGGGCGCGGGCGACCTCGTGGCCGCCCGGCTCGGCGCCGAGCTGGCGCGGGAGGAGTCCGTGGAGGCGGAGCGCCAGGCGGCTCGCGCGCCGGCGGCCGACGGTCCGGGCGCGGGCGCGGACGCGCCGGGCATCTCCGGCATCCCCGGTGTCACCTGGGGTGACGGCCTCGCCGACGGGCTTCCGCTGTTCCCGATGCAGCCCCCGCGCACGGGCCGTGAGCTGCTCGCCGACCATGTGACCGCGATGGTGTGCTGTGCCGCCGTGGACACCGCCGGCGCCGCCCCCGGTCTGGACTGGCTCGACGGCCCGGTCCTGCTCGTGGACGGCGTGCGCCGTTCGGACCTGGGGCACCCGGTGCACCGGCTCGTCGACGACGGTGACGCGGGCCCGCTGGGCGACTGGCTCGGCGAGGTCGGCGTACGGCCGGAGAAGCCGGTCCGGCTCGTGTGAGGGGGCGCCAAGGGCGCGTAGGGAGCGTACGGGGGCGCATTCGGGGGCATGAAGGAGCCGAGTGCGCCTGTTGTCGGCACCCGCCGTGCATCACCCGCACGACCGGGCTGAATGTTCCCCTCCAGTTCGCCGTTCATGGCCGGAACCCTCGCGAATTCACGACGAAGGGTGACGGAGCAAGTGCGTAATGTGATGTGCTGGGGTCGGCCCCAGTCGTTCAATCGAGCACGACATCTGAGTGCCGCGGCGGCCTGCTCAGTCGGCGGGGGGACGCAGGGAGGGGAGTACGAATGGGGACGGAGCAGATCCGGCGCTGGGAGTCGGGTGCGCTTGCGCACGCGGTCACGGATCCGTTCGGACAGGGCCCGCTGCCCTGGCTGCGCGGCAGCGAGAACTACTTCGACTCCGGTCAGGTGGTCCCCTGGTACGTCGATCCGGCGGTCGCCCCCGGCGAGAAGCGCCTGCCCTCGCCCCGCTCCAGCGCCGGACCCCGTACGGCCGACGACGTCCGGCAGCAGATCAAGGGCTTCGTGAGCACCGGCGCGGTCGCCCCCGGCGAAGCCATCGACTTCCGCGTCTCGGTCGACCCGCCCCAGCCCTTCAGCATCGACATCTACCGCATCGGCCACTATGCGGGCACCGGCGCCGCCAAGATCACGACCAGCCCCCGGCTGGCCGGCATCGTGCAGCCCGCGCCGCTCACCGCCGACCGCACGGTCTCCTGCCACCACTGGTGGCTGTCCTGGCGCCTCCAGGTCCCCACGTACTGGAAGCTGGGCGCCTACGTCGCCGTCCTGACCACCGCCGACGGCCACCGCAGCCATGTCCCGTTCACGGTCCGCGACGCCCACCCCGCCGACCTCCTGCTCCTCCTGCCCGACATCACCTGGCAGGCCTACAACCTCTACCCGGAGGACGGCCGTACGGGCGCCAGCCTGTACCACGCCTGGGACGCGGACGGCTCGCTCCTCGGCGAACCGGACGCCGCCACCACCGTCTCCTTCGACCGCCCGTACGCGGGCGCCGGCCTGCCCCTGCACGTCGGCCATGCCTACGACTTCATCCGCTGGGCCGAGCGCTACGGCTACGACCTCGCCTACGCCGACGCCCGCGACCTGCACGCCGGGCTGGTCGACCCATCCCGCTACCGCGGCCTGGTCTTCCCCGGCCACGACGAGTACTGGTCCCAGCCGATGCGCCGGACCGCCGAACTGGCCCGCGACAGCGGCACCTCACTCGTCTTCCTGTCCGCCAACACCATGTACTGGCAGGTCGAACTGGCCCCCTCGCCCGCCGGACCGGACTCGCTGCTCAGCTGCCGGAAACGGCAGGGCCCCGGGCGGCCCGCCCTCTGGCGTGAGGCCGGGGACCCGGAACAGCAGCTGATGGGCATCCAGTACGCGGGCCGGGTGCCGGAGCCCGCGCCGCTGGTCGTGCGCAACGCCGACCACTGGATGTGGGAGGCGACCGGCGCCCACGAGGGCGACGAACTGCCGGGTCTCGTCGCCGGCGAGGCGGACCGGTACTTCCCGCGCACGCCACTGCCCGAGCACAGCCACCGCATCCTGCTGGCGCACTCCCCGTACGAGGACAGCGAGGGCGCCCGCCGCCACCAGGAGACGTCGCTGTACCGGGCCCTCAGCGGCGCCCTGGTCTTCGCGTCCGGCACCTTCGCCTGGTCACCGGCGCTGGACCGCCCCGGCCACGTGGACGAACGCGTCCAGCGCGCGACGGCCAACCTGCTCGACCGCATCTGCAAGCGGGACTGAGGCGAGGGCCTTCAGGGGCCCGCCGCTACCGCGCCGCGAACGCCCCCAGCTCCCGTGCCAGCGCCACCGTCAGCGCCCGGAAGATCCGTACCTCCGGGTTGGGGTCGCCCGCCCGCGTCGCCAGCACGCTGTGCGCGCACGGCGCGTCCAGCACCGGCACGTACACCGTCCCCGGCCACGGGTAGTAGCGGGCGAAGGACTTCAGTCCGGAGCCCGCCCCACGGCCCGCCGCGACACTCGTCAGCACGTCGTGCGGGGTCAGCGCGCAGTCCGGGGCGCGGCGCTCGCCCTCGTCGAAGTACAGGTAGTCGGTGAACGGCCGCGGCGTGTGCCGGGGCAGCCGCAGGTACGGCAGGTCGATGATGTCCGCGACCCGGACACCCGTCGCCGCCGCGTCCGCGAGCTGCGAGGCCGCCGGGACGGCGACGATCCGCTGCTCGGTGGTCAACACGTCCACCTCGATGCCCTCGGCCTGGATCGCGGGCCGTACGAACGCGACGTCCACCCGGTCCTCGCGCAGCGCGCTGCAGTGCTCCGTGAAGGTCAACTGGACGAGCTTGAGCGGAACTTCCGGGCGGGCCCGGCGGAAGGCGTTGACGGCCGCCGGGGTGACCTCGGCCGAACCGTGGCCCATCACCCCCACCCGCAGCCCGCGCGCCGCCAGCGACGACGCCGCCGAGGCGTGCTGTGCCGCCTCGGTCACGTCCTCCACGGCGGCATTGGCGGCGGCCAGCAGCGTACGGGCGTGGGAAACCAGGCGGCGGCCGGCGGCGGTCGGCTGCACGGGGCCGTTGCCGCGGTCCAGCAGCCGGGTGCCCAGCTCGCGCTCCAGCTGCTGCACGTGCTGGGTGACCGCGGCCGGCGAGAGGAAGAGCCGCGACGCGGCCCGCCCGAAGTGGCCTTCCTCGACCACCGCCAAGAAGGAAGACAGGCGTCGCAGGTCCATGAGTGCCACGATAAAACGATCCGGCGTCCGGTCGCGGGGGCCGTTCACGATTCCTGAACGGAGGCGGCGCCCAGGGCCTCCGGCCTCGTACAACGGCTCTCATGAGCACGCCCGCCGCCGATCCCCGTACCGACCCGCATACCGATGTCCGTACCGGTCCCCGTGCGGATTCCCGTACCGATCCACGTACCGGTCCCCGTGCGGATTCCCGTACCGGCCCCCACCACCGCCACTGGCTGCGGGCCGGCTGGATGATGACCGCCTCCGGCTGGAGTGCCAACCAGTTCTCCGCCCTCCTCGGCGCCTACCGCGACGACCTGGGCCTGACCACGGCCACCACCACCGCCCTCTTCGCGGTGTACGTCCTCGGCCTGATCCCCGGGCTGCTGCTGGGCGGCCCGCTCGCCGACCGGCGCGGCCGCCGCCCCGTCGTCTACAGCGCGCTCGCCACCGCCGCCGTGGCGACGTGCCTGCTGATGGCGGGCCCGGCCGCCGCCTGGCTGCTGTGGCCGGGCCGCTTCCTGACCGGCCTCGGCGCGGGCGCCCTGCTCACCGCGGGCAGCGTGTGGATCAAGGAACTCTCGTCCGCCCCGTACGACCCGGCCACCGCGCCCGGCACCGCGGCCCGCCGCTCCGGGCTCTTCCTCTCCGCGGGCTTCGCCTCCGGCGGGCTGGCCGCCGCGCTGATCGCCCAGTGGGCACCGCACCCGATGGTCACGGCGTACGTCCCGCACCTGGTGCTCTCGGCGGCGGCCGCGGTGGCGGCCGCCCGGGCGCCGGAGACGGGCCGGGCCGGGCTCGCGCTCCGTCCGGACGCCGGGGAGACGCACTCCGCCGCCGATGCGGACCGGCCCGCCGCACACGGGACGCCCGCCGCACACGGGACGTCCGCCACCCCCTTCCGGCGGCTGGTCGCCCCGGTGGCCCCCTGGGTGTTCGCCGCGCCCACCATCGCCTTCGTGACCCTCCCCGGACTCGTCGGCGACCGCCTGGACGGCTGGCAGACCGTGTACGCGGGGGTCGCCACCGCCGTGACCCCGGGCGCCGGGCTCCTCGTGGCGCCCCTCGCCCGCCGGCTCGCCGCCCGGCACCGCCTCGCCACCGCCGCCGCCGGACTGGCGGCCGTCGCCCTCGGCCTCCTCGTCGCCGCCGGCGCCGTCGCGGCCGGGCAGCCCGTCGTGGCGCTGATCGCCGCGGTGGTGCTCGGCGGCGGATACGGGCTGTGCGTGGCGTACGGGCTGACCGAGGTCGCCGCCCAGGCGCCGCCGCACCGGCTGGCCCGCCTCACCGCCCGCTTCTGGACCCTCGCCTACCTGGGCTTCTTCGCCCCGTACGTGATCACCCTGGTCAGCGCGGCGGTGCCGCCGGCCGTCATCCTCACGGCCGCGGCGGTGCTGGCCCTGCTGACGCTGGGCGCGGTCGGCCGCGCGGCCCGCCGGGACGGGGTGTGACCCGCTCCCGACCCGCCCCGATCCGCACCCGACCCGCTCCCGACCCGCCCCGATCCGCACCCGATCCGCTCCCGACCCGCCCCGGAACGCACCCGACCCGCCCCCGAACGCCCCCGATCCGCCCCCGACCAGCACCTGAGTGGGCCCCCGCCCGACCCTGCGCCGTCGTTCCCGCTCCGTATACGGGAGAATCGGGGTGAGGGGCCTGGATCAACCTACGCGGAGGCAGCGTGTCCGGTTTTGTAGAAAAGCCCGAGGCAGTGGAGGTACCGGGGCTCACCCATCTCCACACCGGCAAGGTGCGGGACCTCTACCAGAACGCCGACGGCGACCTGGTCATGGTCGCCAGCGACCGCATCTCCGCCTACGACTGGGTGCTGCCCACCGAGATTCCCGACAAGGGGCGGGTGCTGACCCAGCTCTCGCTGTGGTGGTTCGACCAGCTCGCCGACCTGGTCCCCCACCACGTCCTCTCCACGGACCTGCCCCCCGGCGCCCCGGCGGACTGGGCCGGCCGTACGACGGTCTGCACGTCCCTGGCGATGGTCCCCGTCGAGTGCGTCGCCCGCGGCTACCTCACCGGCTCCGGCCTCGCCGAGTACCGGCAGACCCGTACGGTGTGCGGGCTGGCGCTGCCGGAGGGGCTGACCGACGGCTCGGAACTGCCCGGGCCGATCTTCACCCCCGCCACCAAGGCCGCCGTCGGCGAGCACGACGAGAACGTCCCGTACGAGGAGGTGGCCCGCCAGGTCGGCGCCGAGGTCGCCGCCCAGCTCCGGCAGACCACCCTCGCCGTGTACGGCCGCGCCCGCGACATCGCCCGCGAACGCGGCATCGTCCTGGCGGACACCAAGTTCGAGTTCGGCTTCGACGGGGAGCGGCGGCTGACGCTGGCGGACGAGGTTCTCACGCCGGACTCCTCACGCTTCTGGCCCGCGGACGTGTGGCAGCCGGGCCGGGCCCAGCCGTCCTTCGACAAGCAGTTCGTCCGCGACTGGCTCACCTCGCCCGCCTCCGGCTGGGACCGCAGGAGCGAGCAGCCGCCTCCGCCGCTGCCGCAGGAGACGGTCGAGCGCACCCGCGCCAAGTACATCGAGGCGTACGAGCGGCTCACCGGGCTGCCCTGGTCGTGACGGCGGGGACGGAGGGACGCCGGTCGCCTGCCGGAGAGCGGCGGCCGGCAGCACTCCCCGTCCGCAGGTGAAGGCCCGTACGCGAAAGGCCCCGGTCATGATGACCGGGGCCTTTTCCCTGAGCGGACGACGAGGCTCGAACTCGCGACCTCAACCTTGGCAAGGTTGCGCTCTACCAACTGAGCTACGTCCGCCTGCCCCGCGCTCAGCGGCGCGGTGCGGGCTCCACTATAGCCAACCTCGGGCGCGCGCGATGCGCGCCGCCGCGTGCCGGTTCTCCGCGCACAGTTTCGCGGCGGCCGAGGAGAGGTAGTTGCGCACCGTTCCCGGCGACAGCGCGGCCCGCTCCGCGATCTCCGCGATGGGCGCGCCGTTCTCCGCGTACTCCAGCACCTCCGCCTCCCGTACGGTCAGCGGCGAGTCCCCGGCGCTGATCGCGTCGGCTGCCAACTCCGGGTCGACATAACGGTTTCCGGCGTGCACCGAGCGGATGATCTCGGCCAGCCGCTGGGCCGAGACGGTCTTGGGGACGAAGCCCCTGACCCCCGCCTCCAGGGCCCGCTTCAGGTGGCCGGGGCGCCCGTGACTGGTCACGATCATGGCCCGGCAGCCGGGCAGCCGGGTGCGCAGCGATGTGGCCACCGCCACACCGTCCATCCCCGGCATCTGAAGATCCAGTACGGCGATGTCGGGACGCTGGGCCAGCGCCATCGCCAGGGCCTCCGGGCCCGAAGCGGCCTCCGCCACCACCTGGAGATCGTCTTCCAGCGCCAGCAGCGCCGCCAGCGCGCCCCGGATCAGATGCTCGTCGTCGGCGAGCAGCACCCGTAGCGGCGCCGGGGCGCCGGCCGCTTCCGGAGCCCCGGCCGCACTCGGAAGCCCCTCCGCGGCCGCATCCGGCCCACGCCCCTCAGCTCCCCGCCCCTCGGCCCGCTGCGCCTCCACCATGCTCTCCGCTTCCCTCACGTCGTTCCCGCCCCCGCGCCGGGGCTTCCGGCGGCATTCGATGGCCTACGGCCCGCGCCCGGCCCGTCCTCGCACCTGCCCCCGCCTCCCGGTGGCCCGCCCGCGGCGGCCTCCGGCCCGTACCTCTGCGGTTCATCCTTCGCCAGCGGTACCTGGGCCCGCAGCCAGAAGCGCCCGTCCGGCCGGGGGCCGACGGTCAGGGTGCCGCCGAGGGCGGCGAGCCGTTCCCGTAGCCCGGCTGTGCCACTCCCGTCACCGCGGCGCACGGCATCCCGCACCACACCGTCGTTCTCCATCGTGAACACCACCGCAGGCCCGGACCGCTCCGTCGTGGCCGTCCGCCCGGCACCGTCCGGGCCGTCGCCCGTCACCCGCAGCGTCATCCAGCAGGTGACCGCGTCGGCGTGCCGCAGCACGTTGGTGGTGCCCTCCCGTACGACCCAGGCCAGCACCGCCTGCGTCTGCTGCGGCACCCCGGCGCTGCCCTCCTGGTCGATGAGGCACTCCACCCCGGCAGCCTGGAGCACGGCCCGCGCTCCCGCCAGCTCCACCTCCAGATCGGCCTCCCGGTAGGCGCGCACCACGTCCCGTACCTCCCGCTGGGAGTCCTGGGCCATCTGCTGGACCTCCGCCATCTGGTCGGCGGCCTCCGGGCGCCCCTTGCGTGCGAGCCGTTCCGCCAGCTCGCTCTTGAGCGCGATCACGGCCAGGTTCCGGCCGACCACGTCGTGCATGTCGCGCGCGAACCGCAGCCGTTCCTCGGTGACGGCCAGCCGGGCCTGGTCGCCCTTGGCCTCGTCCAGCTCCCGCATCGCGGCGAGGATCCAGCCCCAGCTGCGGCACGTCAGCGCGGCGAAACCCGCGGAGAAGGCGAAGGTGGGCGGCAGCCCCCATGCGTACTTCAGCGGGATGCCCGCGAGGGCCAGCGCCGCCACGGTGACCACCGAGACCGCGGCGCACACCAGGGCCTGCCACCGCTTCTTGACGACCAGGGAGAGGAGGCACCCGGCGGGCAGGGTGGGGAACAGCATCGCCGTGCAGTAGACCGCTACGGGCAACGGCAGGGTGGTGGCGACCGCTGTCAGCAGGCCCACCGACACGGCCGACAGCACCCCGGACACGGCGATCAGCCGCCACGGCGCGGGGGTGCCGTACACGTAGTGCGACAGTCCGTGCCGGACGCCGGGAACGTAGACGCCGCACTGCACCAGCCCCAGCACCACGGTCGCCACGAGCAGCGGCGGAACCCGGTGCACCTCGGCCGCCGCGGCACCCAGGGACGCCGCGAGCCAGCCGATGAGCAACAGCCACGGCGAGATGTACAGCGTCCACCGCGCCCACAAGTACACCTGCGCGACCCTGCCGCGCCCCCGCAACTTGCGCAGCTGCCCGTGGAACACCGGCCCCGCACCCCCGTCGTCCCCATCGCCGTACATCGTCAGTGCCGTGGCTCCCAACGGAACCACCGACGTACAGCAAACACCGCGAGACCGGCCCAGACCAACGCGATGACCAGCCGCTTCAGCGTTTCGGTGAGGTCACCCCCGCCGATCCAGCCGTCCCGGACCAGCCCCATCACGGGGGAGAGCGGCAGCAGCTCCAGGATGTTGGCGATCTTGTCGGGCAGGATGTCCAGCGGCACGATCATGCCGGAGCCGGCCATCGAGACGAAGACGAACGGCATCGTCGTCAGCTGCGCCGCCTCGGCGCTCTTGGTGATGCCGGTGGAGGCGGCGGCCATCGCCACCGCGATCAGCATGCCCAGGGCCACGCCCAGCACGACCAGGTGCGGGGAACGGGGCGCGCCCGCGTCCAGCGCCAGGGAGCCGAGGACCGCCAGCAGGACGATCTGCGCCAGCCCGAGGAGGACCGCCGGCAGTGCCGCCCCGGCCAGGATCTCCCGGTCCGACAGCTCGCCGCAGCGCAGCCGCTTGAGCACCAGTTCCTCCCGCCGCGTCACCAGCGACCCGGTGACGGACGAATACACCGCGAAGAGCAGGACGAAGCCGATGGTGCCCGGCAGCAGCACCGTGCCGACCGACAGGCCGTTGGCCTGCAACGGCATCTGGGAGACCGCCTGCCGCATGGCGAAAGCCATGATCAGCGGCATCAGCAGCGTCATGAACAGCGCGGTCTTGTTACGGCCCAGGAGGATCAGCTCGGCGCGGAACAGGGCGGTCAGCCGCTCCTGCGGTCCCCTGCGGGCGGCCGCCCCGGAACCCGTACCGGGCCGTTGCTCGACGGCCTTGACGTCGGTGACGCTCACTTCTCCTCCAAACCCTTGGCGATCCGCAGGAACGCCTCTTCCAGCGATGCCGAGCGGGCGTCCAACCCCCGCAGCTCGACGCCCTCGTCGCGCGCCCAGAGCAGCAGGCCGGTCGCGGCCCGCTGCAGGTCGGACGTGTGCAGCCGCAGGGTCCGGCCCGCCGTCTCGTGCCCGTCGACGCCCATCGCCGCCAGCGGCGGCAGGTCGCCCGGGGTGTAGCCCGGGGGAAGTTCGAAGGAGATCTGCGCGGGGTGGGTGGCCACCACGTCCGCGACCGTGCCGGCCGTCGCGATCCGGCCCTGGTGCATGATCGCGAGGCGGTCGGCCAGCTCCTGGGCCTCTTCCAGGTAGTGCGTGGTCAGCACGACCGTCGTGCCGCCCTCCCGCAGCTCGCGGATCAACTCCCAGGTCGTATGGCGGGCTTCGGTGTCCAGGCCGGTGGTCGGCTCGTCCAGGAAGAGCACCTCGGGCCGTCCCAGCGTCGCCGTGGCCAGGTCCAGCCGCCGCCGCTCACCGCCGGAGAGCTGCTTGACCCGTACGTCCTTGCGCTTGGTCATGCCGACGGTGGCCAGCGCCTCGCCGACCGGCCGGGCGCCGGTGGTGGCCCCGGCCCACATCCGTACGGTCTCCTCCACGGTCAACTCCGCGGGGAAGCCGCCCTCCTGGAGCATCGCGCCGACCCGCGGCCGGACCTTCGCACGCTCCGTGTACGGGTTGTGGCCCAGCACCCGCACCGAGCCGCCGGTCGGCGCGGCCAGCCCCTCCAGGATTTCGAGGGTGGAGGTCTTGCCCGCCCCGTTCGTCCCCAACAGGGCGAACAGCTCTCCGCGCTCGACGGAGAAGTCGATGCCCCGTACCGCCTCGAAGGCCGCGGTGGCCTTCTTGCTCTTCCGGCCGTCCCCGGACGGCCCGTAACGTCTGCGCAGGCCCGTGACGTCTATCACGCGCTCGCTCGTGTCCCCGATGTCCATGCTTCAAGGCTCCCGTCGGAACCCGGCTGCGGGCAGTGCGGGTTGTCATCACCGCGGATGACAAATGTCAGGAGGGGAGGGAGCGGGGGATTGGTGGGCGGGGAGGCGGCCGGGGTCGATGCGTGGTCCGGGCGGGGGCGAACAGAGGCCCACCACCGGGCCGGACAAAGCAAAAGACCCCGGTCGATATGACCGGGGTCTTTCTTCTGAGCGGACGACGAGGCTCGAACTCGCGACCTCAACCTTGGCAAGGTTGCGCTCTACCAACTGAGCTACGTCCGCAGGCATCCGACCGGCTTTCACCGGGCGGCGCGACAGCTACTCTACCTGATCCACCGGAGTGGTCGGTACTGTCGGAGCGGGTGACAGGGATTGCACACTGCGCCTCCCCCTTGGAAAGGGGGCGCTCTACTACTGAGCTACACCCGCATGACCACCATCAATCGGTCCGTACGGACTTCTTGATGCTGTCAGAGCGGGTGACAGGGATTGCACACTGCGCCTCCCTCTTGGAAAGAGGGCGCTCTACTACTGAGCTACACCCGCGTGACTCCTCGGGATCCGGCCTTTCGGCCTCGCCCCTCGGCGTGCTCCAGACTCTAGCTGATCAACAGGGGGGCTGCGCAACTCCGCTGCGGGACAGCCGGAAGCGGCCGCGGGCGGGGCGCCTTCCGGCCGTCGCCGGGCCGCCGCTCGACCTCCGTCCGGCTCTTCCGTCCGGCTCTTCCGTCCGGTCCTTCCGCCCGTCCGCTCGGCGCGGCCATCGCCGGATCGTCTCCGTCCCCGCCCGGCGGCTCCGCCCCCCCGCCATCCCCGCCCCCGGTCGCCGCCTCTGTCCCCGGCCTCGTCTCCGTCCCCGGCCTCGTCTCCGTCCCCGGCCCCGTCTCCGTCCGGCCGCGGACCGGCGGCCGGACGGAGACGGGTGGGGCGCATGAGAAGGAGGGGGCGGGGGAGAGGGGTGAGGGGAGGGCGGGGGCGGGGCCTCCGGATCAGCTGTTGGCCGCGTCGAAAGCCTCGTAGACCTTCTTCGGGATCCGGCCGCGCGGGGGCACGTCCATGTGGTGGGAACGGGCCCAGGCGCGCACGGCGGCGGGGTCCGGTGTCACCGAGGTGTGGTGGTACGCCTTGCCGGACCTCGACCGCTTGCGGCCGGCCTCCACGAACGGGGCGAGGGTGCCGCGCAGTTTCTTCGCATTGGCGGGATTGAGGTCGATCTCGTACCACTTCCCGTCCAAACCGAAGATGACCGTCTCTGCGGCTTCTCCGCCTTCGATGTCATCGGAGAGCGTGACTACTACGCGCTGCGCCACGGATATCGGTCCTTTCGAGCAGCGACCCCACCTTGACATGGGGGATGCTGCAGATCCGGCTGATTGGGATCAATGCATTTTCATTTGTACAGCGGCGGGCATTGCATGGTGAAGCCCAGTTAATTTCCTCAGCGTGTCCTTCCGCAATGCGGACCCTAGGTCTTTTCTGAGATTTTCCCCACCACTTACCGCGGCCGACGCCGTACCGTGACCGCACCGTCACGATATCTATGCGCGTAGATTTTCGAACACGGTACTGTGATGGCACCGCCTTACGCACCACACCATCGGGAGTGCCAGTGGCACGCGTCGTAGTCGACGTCATGCTCAAGCCGGAGATCCTCGACCCGCAGGGCCAGGCGGTGCAGCGCGCACTGCCACGCCTGGGATTCGAGGGGATCGGCGACGTCCGTCAGGGCAAGCGTTTCGAACTTGAGGTGGAGGGCCCGGTCGACGACGCCGCCCTCGCCCGTATCCACGAGATGGCCGAGACCTTCCTGGCCAACACCGTCATCGAAGACTTCACCGTCCACGTCGAAGACCAGGCCGGGTCATGACAGCGCGCATCGGGGTCATCACCTTTCCTGGCACGCTCGACGACCGTGACACCCAGCGCGCCGTCCGGCTCGCCGGGGCCGAGGCGGTGCCGCTGTGGCACCGCGACAAGGACCTCAAGCAGGTCGACGCCGTGGTGCTGCCCGGCGGCTTCTCCTACGGCGACTACCTGCGGGCCGGCGCCATCTCCCGCTTCTCGCCGGTCATGGAGACCGTGATCGAACAGGCCAGGGGCGGCCTGCCGGTCCTGGGCATCTGCAACGGCTTCCAGGTCCTGACCGAGACGCACCTGCTGCCCGGCGCCATGCTGCGCAACGACAGCCTGCACTTCGTCTGCCGCGACCAGAAGCTGCGGGTGGAGAACGCGGGCACCGCCTGGACCGCCGACTACACCGCCGGCCAGGAGATCTCCGTACCGCTGAAGAACATCGACGGCCGGTACGTCGCCGACGAGCGCACGCTCGACATGCTGGAGGCCGAGGGCCGGGTCGCCTTCCGCTACCTGACCGAGGGCGACACCGCCGACGGGTACGGCAACCCCAACGGCTCGCTGCGCGACATCGCCGGCGTCACCAACGAGGCGGGCAACGTCGTCGGCCTCATGCCGCACCCGGAGCACGCCGTCGAGCCGCTGATCGGCACCGGCCGTACGGACGGCCTCGGATTCTTCACCTCGATCCTGAAGAAATTGGTCAACGCATGACGCTCGACACGGTCAAGCACGCAGCCGAGACGCCGGACACCGACCAGCCGTGGGCCGAACTCGGCCTGAAGCAGGACGAGTACGAGCGCGTCCGCGAGATCCTCGGCCGCCGTCCCACCGGCGCCGAACTCGCCATGTACTCCGTCATGTGGTCCGAGCACTGCTCGTACAAGAGCAGCAAGGTCCACCTGAAGCAGTTCGGCCAGAAGGTCCCCGAGAACGACGCGATGCTCGTCGGCATCGGCGAGAACGCGGGCGTCGTCGACGTCGGCCAGGGCTACGCCGTCACCTTCAAGGTCGAGTCGCACAACCACCCGTCCTACGTGGAGCCCTATCAGGGCGCGGCCACCGGCGTCGGCGGCATCGTCCGCGACATCATCGCCATGGGCGCCCGCCCGGTCGCCGTCGTGGACCCGCTGCGCTTCGGCGCCGCCGACCACCCCGACACCAAGCGCGTCCTGCCGGGCGTCGTCGCGGGCATCGGCGGCTACGGCAACTGCCTGGGCCTGCCCAACATCGGCGGCGAGGTCGTCTTCGACGCCTGCTACCAGGGCAACCCGCTGGTCAACGCCGGTGCCATCGGCGTGATGCGGCACGAGGACATCCACCTCGCCAAGGCGTCCGGCGCCGGCAACAAGGTCATCCTCTACGGCGCCCGGACCGGCGGCGACGGCATCGGCGGCGCCTCCATCCTGGCCTCCGAGACGTTCGACGACGCGAAACCGTCGAAGCGCCCCGCCGTCCAGGTCGGCGACCCCTTCCAGGAGAAGCTGCTCATCGAGTGCACCCTGGAGGCGTTCGCCGAGAAGCTCGTCGTCGGCATCCAGGACCTCGGCGCGGCCGGACTGTCCTGCGCCACCAGCGAGCTGGCCTCCAACGGCTCCGGCGGCATGCGCGTGGAGCTGGACGACGTACCGCTGCGCGACTCGACGCTCTCGCCCGAGGAAATCCTCATGAGCGAGTCGCAGGAACGCATGTGCGCCGTCGTGGAGCCGGCGAAGGTCGAACGGTTCCTGGCGATCTGCGAGAAGTGGGACGTCACCGCCACCGTCATCGGCGAGGTCACCGACGGCGACCGGCTGGAGATCTACTGGCACGGCGAGAAGATCGTCGACGTCGACCCCAAGACCGTCGCCCACGAGGGCCCGGTCTACGAGCGGCCCTACGCGCGTCCCGCGTGGCAGGACGCCCTCCAGGCCGACGACGCGGGCAAGCTGCCGCGGCCGCGGACCGGCGACGAACTGCGCGAGCAGGTCCTGAAGCTGGTCGCCTCGCCCAACCAGGCGTCCAAGTCCTGGATCACCAGCCAGTACGACCACTTCGTGCAGGGCGGCACCGTGCTGGCCCAGCCGGAGGACGCCGGCATGATCCGGATCGACGAGACGACCGGGCTGGGCGTGGCCATCGCCACCGACGGCAACGGCCGCTACGCCAAGCTCGACCCGTACCACGGCGCGCAGCTGGCGCTGGCCGAGTCCTACCGCAACGTCGCGGCGACCGGCGCCAAGCCGCTGGCGATCTCCGACTGCCTGAACTTCGGCTCGCCCGAGGACCCCGCGGTCATGTGGCAGTTCTCCGAGGCCGTCCGCGGTCTCGCCGACGGCTGCCTGGAGCTCGGTACGCCCGTCACCGGCGGCAACGTCTCGCTCTACAACCAGACCGGCGAGGCCGCCATCCACCCGACCCCCGTGGTCGCGGTGCTCGGCGTCATCGACGACGTCAGCCGTCGCACGCCGATCGCCTTCGCCGACGAGGGCCACCTCCTCTACCTTCTCGGTGACACCAAGGACGAACTGGGCGGCTCCGCCTGGTCCCAGGTCGTCCACGACCACCTCGGCGGCCTGCCGCCGCAGGTGGACCTGGGCCGCGAGAAGCTGCTGGCCGACATCCTGATCTCGGCCTCCCGCGACGGCATGGTCGACGCGGCGCACGACCTCTCCGACGGCGGCCTGATCCAGGCCCTCGTCGAGTCGTGCCTGCGCGGCGGCAAGGGCGCCCGGATCGTCGTCCCCGACGAGCTGGACCCCTTCGTCCTCCTCTTCTCGGAGTCGGCGGGCCGCGCGATCGTCGCGGTCCCGCGCAGCGAGGAGCTGCGCTTCACCGACATGTGCGGTGCGCGCGGCCTCCCGGCCACCCGCATCGGTGTGGTCGACGGCGACACGATCGACGTCCAGGGCCAGTTCACCCTGCCGCTGAGCGACCTCCGCGCAGCACACGAGGCAACCATCCCGTCCCTGTTCGCCTGACCCACCCGGACGGCGCCCCAACCGACGCCGTCCGTCCGCACGGTGGCCCGCTTGGCGCCGTTCGCTCGTACCGCGGCCCGTCCCTGCGGGGGCGGGCCGCTGTCGTGGGCCCTGCCGGGGCCGGTCTCTCCCGAGCCAGACCTTCCTCCCCTCCCCCCCTCCCCCCCGGCCCCCGCCCCCGCCCCCTCCCTCCCTGCCCCTCTTGTCCTTCCTTGCCCTTCCTTACCCTCGGGCTCCCCGTCTCCGTCCTACTCGTCCCCTGGGGGCTCCCACCCCCGAGCCACCCGTCCCCCCCCGGGTTCCCCGCGCCTGACCCACTCGCCTCCGGGGCCCCATCCCTGCCTCACTCGCCTCCCGGGGCCCCATACCTCCGTCCTACTCGCCCCCGGGCGCCATCTCCCCCGGCTGCCCTGTCTCCCCCGGCCCCCCAGCCGTCTCCCCTCCCCGTATGCGGAGCGCCAGGAGCGCTGCCAGTACCAGTACGGCTGTCGAGCAGAGGAAGACGACGGCTATGGAGGAGCCGAAGGCGTCCACCGCTTGGGTGTGGGCCTCGCCTTTCAGGGCCGGTATGGCGCTGGTGGAGCCGCCCGGGCCGCGGTCGGCGTAGACGCGGGCCAGTACCGTTCCGAAGAAGGCCACTCCCAGTGAGCTGCCCAGGGTCTGGAAGAAGCGGATGCCGGTCGTCGCCACTCCGAGCTGATGGCGCGGTGCGGCCTGCTGGGCCAGCACGATCAGCTGTCCCAGCGTCTGGCCGAATCCGGCGCCGAGCAGGAGGAGTTCGGCCTGTACGGCCCACAGGCCGGTGTCGGTGCCGTTCGTCGCGAGCAGGAGTGTGGCCACGGCGGCGCAGGCCGCACCGCTGACCACGGATCTCTTCTCCGACCAGCCGTGGGCGCCGAGCCTGCTCGTCGCCAGGCCCGAGACGGCGATGCCGAGCGCCACCGGGATCATGAACAGGCTCGCCGAGGCGGGCTCGACGCCGCGCACCAACTGGAGATAGATCATCACGTAGACCAGCGAGCCCGTCAGGGTCACGCCGATCAGGCCCTGGACCGCGAAGGCGGCGCGCAGCGTACGGATACGGAACATCGACAGCGGGAGCAGCGGTTCGGCGGCGGTGGCCTGCCGCCACAGGAACAGCCCGAGCAGCGCCACGGCCCCGCCGGTCAGACCCAGGATCACCGGGGAGCCCCAGGGGTGCTCCCGGCCGCCCCACTCCGTCACCAGCAGCAGCGCTGTGGAGAACGTGGCTGCCAGCGCCGCGCCGAGGAAGTCGATACGGCGCCGCTCGCCATGGTGGGGGAGCTTGAGGGTGAGTGCTGCCGCGACGAGCACGACCAGGCCGATCGGCAGGTTGACGTAGAAGATCCAGCGCCAGTCCGCGTGTTCGGCGAGCAGCCCGCCGACGACCGGCCCCAGGGCCATGCCGGCCCCCGCGACGAGCCCGCCCAGTCCGGCTCCCTTGCCCGCGCCGTGCTTCCCCGGGCCTCTGAGCTGGGCGATGACGACCATCGTGACGCTCATCAGCCCGCCGCCGCCCAGCCCTTGCACCGCGCGGAAGGCGATCAGTTGGTCCATGTCCTGCGCGGCCCCGCACAGCGCCGAGCCGAGCAGGAAGGTGGCGACGGCGCCGAGGAAGACCCGCTGCGCGCCGAGGGCGTCACAGAGCTTGCCGTACAGGGGCAGCGCGGCGGTGGCGGCGAGCGAGAACGCGCTGACCAGCCAGGGGATGCGGTCGATGCCGTGCAGCGGGTCCAGTTCGCGGACGATCGGGACGGTCGCGGCCGAGACGATGTTCTGGTCGAGGACGGCGAGCAGCATCGTGGCGAGGCAGACGACGAAGCCGACCTTGTACCGGCCCGGGGTCATGCCGCCGGGCCCGCCGAGGCCGTGTCCGTCGGCGCCAGGTCCGGAGCCGCCGTGTCTGTCGGCGCCAGGTCCGGCGCGGCCGGTGGCGACGCTGCCCGGCGAGGTCCGCGAAGGGTGCGAAGGAGTGGTCGAAGGGTTCATGGCAGCACCATGCCCGCGATGTGTGGACCGAGTCAATATTTTGCCCGGTACTATTTTTTGCCCTGGTACAGTGGTGGTATGGCCGAGGAGCTGGGACTGCGCGAGCGCAAGAAACTGCAGACGGAGCGGCGGGTCTGGCGGACCGCCGTCGAACTGTTCCTGGAGCGGGGCTTCGAGAAGGTCTCCGTCCAGGAGATCGCCGCCGCCGCCGAGGTCTCCAAGATGACCGTCTTCAACTACTACGGCTCCAAGGAGGACTTGGTCCTCAAGCCGATGGAGCACCACGCCGAGGACGCGGCCCGCGCCGTCCACAGCCGCGCGCCGGGGAGTCCGCGGTGGCGGCCGTCTGCCGGCAGTTCGTCGAGCTGCTGGAGTCGCGGGACCCCTCCGTGGGCCTGTGCGACCAGCAGGAGGTGCTCAGCATCCGCCGCCTGATCGTGGAGACGCCCGGCCTGCTGCTTCGCGCGTACGCCAACCGGATGCACGGCCTCCAACAGCTCGCCGAGGTGCTGGCGGCGGAGACCGGCGGCGACCGGATGGAGGCCCAGGTCGCCGCGGGCCAGCTGATGGCCGCCCGTAACGCGCTCATCAACGAGAACCACCGCAGGCTGCTGGCCGGCGAGTCCGCCGACGCGGTGTACCCGGACGCGGTGGCCGCCGCCCGCCGGGCCTTCGGCCTGGTGGAGCAAGGGCTGGGGGACTACGCGACGCGCCCCGCCGAGTAGCCTCGACGCCATGCCCAGTGCCCGCAAGCCGTCCGGCCGCGCCCGCGCCCGCAGTTACGACTCCGCGAAGACCCGCGCCGCCGTCATCGCCCAGTTCGGACACGTACGGTCCGCCGTGGAGCGCCTGACGCCGGAGCAGTTCGCGCTGCCCACCCGGCTGGGGGACTGGACGGTCCGCGAACTGGTCGCCCACCTGGCCATGGCGGTGGAGCAGGTTCCCGCGGCGCTCGCGCAGCCCGCGCCGCCCGCCCCGGAAGTCACCCTCGCCACCTGGCCGTCCGTGACCCGCGCACTGGCCTCGAAGGTCGACGAGAACGCCCGCGACACGGCGGCCGGCGGCGAACCCGCGGCCCTCCTGGACCACGCCGCCGCCCGGTACGCCGAAACGGTCCCGATGGCCTCCGACGACCGGCTGCTGGCGGTCCGGATCGGCGCGATGCGCCTGGCCGACTTCCTGGTGGTGCGCTGCGTCGAACTGGTCGTGCACACCGACGACCTGGCCGCCGCCACCGGCCTGGACATCCCGTTCGACCGCCAGGCCCTGGCCACCGCCACCCGGGTGCTCGCCGACGCGCTGGCCGTCAAGGCGCCCGGCGGCTCCGTCGAGGTCCGGGTGCCGCCGTTCGCCGTCGTCCAGTGCGTCGAAGGCCCCCGGCACACCAGGGGCACGCCGCCCAACGTCGTCGAGACCGACCCGATGACCTGGCTCCGCCTGGCCACCGGGCGTACGGACTGGCCCGCGGCGCTCGAAGCCGCCGCCGTGACCGCCAGCGGTGAACGGGCCGATCTCGCGCCGTATCTGCCCCTCATGGGCTGAACCCGGAGACGCGGCAGGCACTTTCCGGCGCCCCGCCTCACCCCTCCGGGCGCCCCGCCTCACCGTCCCGGGCGCCCGCCCCGCCAGGCTCGTACCGTCCAGCGGGTAGGACCACGGCCAGTACGGGGTGGTGAAGTTTGCGGGGCGGTGAAGTCCAGGTTGAGCAGCCACGGCCGGGTGTGCCGCCCGCCCACGAAGCCGTTGGCACGCTCGGTGCTGATCCGCGTGTCATGGCGCAGGTCGCGATATTCGGCGTCCCCCTCGGTCACATTGCCTTCGTGAAGGTCGTGCTCCCCGGCCGGCCCGAGCGCGGAGTGGCACTCCAGCGCGCCGCCGAAGGTCCCGCAGCAGCAGAACGCGCCACGGAACAGGGCCTTCCGGAAAGGGGTGCAGGCGTGCCGCGCCCCGTACGAGCGAGGCATGGAGGCGCGAGGAGCCCGGGCTGAAAAGCCCGGAATTCACCGGAACGTTCGCCGTGCCGCACCCCCGGGACGGCGGAGTGGCGCATCTCACCCCGCACCCCGGTCCGGGGTGCGGGAGGAAGCGGAACGGCGCACGCCGAACCCGCACCGGAACCGGCCGGACCCCGCGTGAAGAGACGGTGCAGGCGAACGCGGGGGAAAGCGGTGTTCGCCCGCGCCGCACGCGGTGACAGGTGGCGCGGGCGACGCGACCGAGGCCGACGTGGCGGCGCTGCGCCAAGGGCCGCGGGCTCCGCGGGGAGCGTGATCCCGCCCGTAAGTACGTGCTCACGTCAAGCACTCGCCCACTTGGAGCAGGCCCCCGGACCCGGCCCCGGTTCGATCCCCGGTTCGGATGAATCGCGGACCTGCCCTAGACTCAGTGCTGTGCCACGTGGTGACGGACGACTCAGCCACGACCTGCTCCCCGGCGAGAAGGGCCCCCAGGACGCATGTGGCGTCTTCGGTGTCTGGGCTCCGGGTGAAGAGGTCGCCAAACTCACCTATTTCGGGCTGTATGCCCTGCAGCACCGCGGTCAGGAGTCCGCGGGCATCGCAGTGAGCAACGGCTCCCAGATCCTCGTATTCAAGGACATGGGCCTGGTTTCCCAGGTCTTCGACGAGACATCCCTCGGTTCCCTCCAGGGCCACATCGCCGTGGGCCACGCCCGCTACTCCACCACCGGTGCCTCGGTGTGGGAGAACGCCCAGCCGACGTTCCGCGCGACCGCGCACGGCTCGATCGCCCTGGGTCACAACGGCAACCTGGTCAACACCGCCGAACTCGCCGAGATGGTCGCCGCACTGCCCCGTGAGGGCGGCCGCGCGACCCAGGTCGCGGCGACCAACGACACCGACCTCGTGACGGCCCTGCTGGCCGGCCAGGTCGACGAGGACGGCAAGCCGCTGACCGTCGAGGAGGCCGCGCCGCGCGTCCTGCCCAAGGTCTCGGGTGCCTTCTCGCTGTGCTTCATGGACGAGCACACCCTGTACGCGGCCCGTGACCCGCAGGGCATCCGCCCGCTGGTCCTCGGCCGGCTGGAGCGCGGCTGGGTGGTGGCCTCCGAGACCGCCGCCCTGGACATCTGCGGTGCCAGCTTCATCCGCGAGATCGAGCCGGGCGAGCTGATCGCCGTGGACGAGAACGGTCTGCGCAGCTCCCGCTTCGCCGAGAGCAAGCCCAAGGGCTGCGTCTTCGAGTACGTCTACCTGGCCCGCCCCGACACCGACATCGCGGGCCGCAACGTGTACCTCTCCCGGGTGGAGATGGGCCGCAAGCTGGCCGCCGAGGCGCCCGCCGAGGCCGACCTCGTCATAGCGACCCCGGAGTCCGGCACGCCGGCCGCGGTCGGCTACGCCGAGGCCAGCGGCATCCCGTACGGCGTCGGCCTGGTCAAGAACTCCTACGTCGGCCGGACCTTCATCCAGCCCTCGCAGACCATCCGGCAGCTCGGCATCCGGCTCAAGCTCAACCCGCTCAAGGAAGTCATCCGCGGCAAGCGGCTGGTGGTCGTCGACGACTCGATCGTCCGCGGCAACACCCAGCGCGCCCTGGTCCGGATGCTCCGTGAGGCCGGTGCCGCCGAGATCCACATCCGGATCTCCTCGCCGCCGATCAAGTGGCCGTGCTTCTACGGCATCGACTTCGCCACCCGGGCCGAGCTGATCGCCAACGGTCTGACCGTGGACGAGATCGGTACGTCGCTGGGCGCCGACTCGCTGGCGTACATCTCGATCGACGGCATGATCGAGTCGACGACGATCGCCAAGCCGGACCTGTGCCGCGCGTGCTTCGACGGCCAGTACCCGGTCGACCTCCCCGACCCGGAGCTGCTGGGCAAGCACCTCCGGGAGGCGGAGACCGCGGGCCAGGCCAAGCCGGACCTGGACGGCGTCGAGACGCTGACGGCCGGGGTCGGCGGCGCCGACGCGCTGCGCCGCCCGTAGAGCTCGTACACACCGACAGGAAAGATCTCACCGTGTCTGCCGAGTCTTTTGAGCGTGCCCAGCACGCGGGCACCAGCGCCAGCTACGCAGCAGCGGGCGTGGACATCGAAGCGGGCGACCGCGCCGTCGACCTGATGAAGCAGTGGGTCAAGAAGGCCACCCGCCCCGAGGTCGTCGGCGGCCTCGGCGGGTTCGCCGGCCTCTTCGACGCCTCGGCCCTCAAGCGGTACGAGCGGCCGCTGCTCGCCTCGGCCACCGACGGCGTCGGTACCAAGGTCGACATCGCCCGCCGGATGGGCGTGTACGACACGATCGGCCACGACCTGGTCGGCATGGTCGTGGACGACCTGGTCGTCTGCGGTGCCGAGCCGCTGTTCATGACCGACTACATCTGCGTCGGCAAGGTCTACCCGGAGCGGGTTGCGGCGATCGTCAAGGGCATCGCCGAGGGCTGTGTCCTGGCCGGCTGCGCGCTGGTCGGCGGCGAGACCGCGGAGCACCCGGGGCTGCTGGGGGCCGACGACTTCGACGTCGCGGGCGCCGGTACGGGTGTCGTCGAGGCGGACCGGGTGCTGGGCGCGGATCGTATCCGTATGGGTGACGTCGTCATCGCCATGGAGTCCTCCGGTCTTCACTCGAACGGGTACTCACTCGTCCGCCACGTGCTGTTCGACCGCGCGGGGATGTCGCTGGACCAGCGGGTCGAGGAGCTCGGCCGGACGCTTGGCGAGGAGCTGCTGGAGCCCACGAAGATCTACTCGCTGGACTGCCTGGCGCTGACCCGCACGGCCGAGGTGCACGCCTTCTCGCACATCACCGGCGGCGGCCTGGCCAACAACCTGGCCCGGGTGATCCCGGACGGCCTGCACGCCACGGTCGACCGGTCCACCTGGACCCCGGGCGCGATCTTCGACCTGGTCGGCACGGCCGGCGACGTCGAGCGGCTGGAACTGGAGAAGACCCTGAACATGGGCGTCGGCATGATGGCCGTCGTACCGCAGGAGTCGGTGGACGTGGCGCTGACCACCCTCGCGGACCGCGGCGTGGACGCCTGGGTCAGCGGCGAGATCGTCGAGCGTGGTGACCACACCGAGGCAGTGACCCTGACCGGTGACTACTCCGCCTGACCCGGCCCGCAGGGCAGCACAGAACCCGGTCCGAGGTGGCTACCCCGGACCGGGTCCGTGGAAATGCTGTGCACACCGTGCACGCACGACAGAAGAGACGTCGTACGTCAGGCGCGACGACGCTGCTGGGACGAGTTGCCCTCGTCCTCGTCATCGTCGTCTCGGTTGTAAAGGTCGGCGTACCGCGCGTACGGGTCGTCGTCCTCTTCATCCTCGAACGGCTCGCCGTTCGGCGGCTGCTGCTGTGCCGGCTGTTGCGGCGATGCACCCAGCTCTTCGGCCAGGCGTGAGAGATCAGTCCCACCGCTGTTGTACTTCAGCTGGCGGGCGACCTTCGTCTGCTTGGCCTTGGCCCGGCCGCGCCCCATGGCTCGACCCCCTCAACGACGGGGCTCGACGGCCCCAGAGTCTTGACACGCGTTCATGATTCAGAGCGGACTCTCGACGGAGAGACCGGCCCGTAGGGCTTTAACGGTACCTGCTTCCGCGGCCATACGGTACGTCGCCCGCATCACCGACCGCTCGGCACGACCGGCAGGACGCCCCGTCCCCGCTGGTCAGCTGCGATTTTAACCTGTCCCGTCCGGCGACCCGCCGACGGGTGGTGAGGGATGTCTCCTTCACCACCCGTGATCCCTTACGCAGCGCTCAGAGATCGTTACGCGAGCCGTTCGCAGGCCATTTCCGTACCCACCGTGACGGCGGCCGGTACGGTCGGTGACCGGCGCGGCGCCCGCAGGGGTGTGCGGGCCTGCTCGGAGCCTCCCGTGCCCATGATCGGATCGCGATCAGGCTCGATCGAGCCCGAGCATTCTTGGTCATTGATGAGCGGGAACGGTCACGATCTCGCTCCGTGACCGGCTGGAAAAATGGCCTGAACCGATCGGTACCAGCCGGGCCGACGCCGCCGCCTGACGGCAGCACCAGGGGGCATCGGGCGCCACCGGGTGCCACCGGCCGGCTCCGGGTCCGTCAGGCCCGCCGGGCGTCCGCCATCCGCTGTTCGGCCAGCCGGTCCGCCGCCGCGGCGGGCGGAATGCCGTCTTCCTTCGCACGAGCGAATATCGCCAGCGTGGTGTCGAAGATCTTCGCCGCCTTGGTCCGGCAGCGGTCGAAGTCGAAGCCGCGCAGCTCGTCGGCCACCTGGATGACACCGCCGGCGTTCACCACGTAGTCCGGCGCGTAGAGGACACCGCGGTCGGAAAGATCCTTCTCGACGCCGGGGTGCGCCAGCTGGTTGTTGGCCGCGCCGCAGACCACCTTCGCGGTCAGCGCCGGTACGGACTCGTCGTTCAGCGCGCCGCCGAGGGCGCACGGCGCGTACACGTCCAGGCCCGGCGTACGGATCAGCGACCCGGTGTCCGGTGCCACCTGCACCCGCGGGTGCAGGCTGCGGACGCGCTCGATCGATTCGGCACGCACATCCGTGATCACGACCTCCGCGCCGTCCTCAAGAAGGTGTTCGACGAGGTGGTGGCCCACCTTGCCGACGCCCGCGACGCCGACCTTGCGGCCGCGCAGCGTCGGGTCGCCCCACAGGTGCTGCGCCGAGGCGCGCATCCCCTGGAAGACACCGAAGGCGGTCAGGACGGAGGAGTCGCCGGCGCCGCCGTTCTCGGGGGAGCGGCCGGTGGTCCACTGGTTGGTGCGGGCGACGACGTCCATGTCGGCGACGTACGTGCCGACGTCGCACGCGGTCACGTAGCGGCCGCCGAGGGAAGCCACGAACCGGCCGTATGCGAGCAGGAGTTCTTCGGTCTTGATCAGTTCGGGATCGCCGATGATCACTGCCTTGCCGCCACCGTGGTCGAGACCGGCGAGGGCGTTCTTGTACGACATGCCACGGGAGAGGTTCAGGGCGTCCAGCACGGCCTCATCCTCGGAGGCGTACGCGTGGAAGCGGGTGCCGCCGAGGGCCGGGCCCAGGGCGGTGTCGTGGATGGCGATGACGGCCCGCAGACCGCTGGCGCGGTCCTGGCAGAGGACGACTTGCTCGTGGCCACCCTGCTCGGAACGGAACAGGGTGTGCAGCACGCCTCCGTCAACGCTGACGGAGGAGGGACGTACGTCGGTCACGGTGGTGACTCCCATAAGTCGCGGAGGACGCTCCCCGGCGGCTCCCTGTGGCTTGTGGCCGGAGGAGGGCCGGAGGGCCGGTCGGGAAGAGAGTAAGACCTGAGGGGCACGCTGATCGGTGCAGTGCGGAGGATCACCCTCTCCTGAGGGACGGGCGTGGGACGATTTGCCGTATCCCGAGCCGGGTGGCGTGAGCCAACTCCCGGTACTTTGCACCTCTTTCTCATTCTTTGCGGTAGTTCTGCGGACGACACGTTGTAGGAGACAAAGGAGCGGGCGTGGCCCTGGCGTCGTCGGTGATGGTCCCGTACGCGGCATATCTACGGGTCTACGAGCCGCTCGCAGCGTTCCCCGAACCGGAGCGCTCCTACTGGGCGCGCTATGCCCGGCGCGCCGAGACCCCCACGGTTCAGGACGAACTTCGGCGGTCTCTGGCCGATTTGCTGCCGACCCCGCCGGTGCCGGTCCGGGTCCACGAGAGCAGCGACGCCTTCGTCACGGTCGTGGACGGCGTGACGTGCGTCTGTCCCTGGCGGACGCGGCTGCGCGGCTGGCAGGCCCTGGAGGAGCTGTCCGAACTCCTCCCGGCGCCCGTGCTGGACGCGGCGCTGCCCCCGGTGGTGCGGCGCCAGGCGGCCGCGGACTACGAGGAGTGGCTGGAGCGCAATCCGGACGCCCGGCCGTGGATCCGCACCGCCACCTGGCACGTACCGGTGCGCTGGTTCGCGCTCTTCGGCGACGGCGAGCGGGAGTACACCAAGAGCGAGCACGGGCCGGTGCTGCGGTACCGGACGCCCATGGTGCAGGCGCGGCGCCGGGTGGCGCGGGGCCTGCGCACGCTGCGCGACTCCCTGGAGGAGGGGCCGTTGATCGACGGCCTGGTGGACGTGGGCCGCTGGCTGGAGGAGTTCCATCCGCGGGCGCTGGTGGAGCTGGACTACGGCGGGCTGGTGCACGCGGTGCCCGAGGGGCAGCTCGCCGAGGACCGGTCGGCGGCCGAGGTTGCGGAGGGGCTGGCCGCGTTGCGCGAGGGGGACAGCGACCGGGCCGGCGAGGCGTACGAGAAACTGTCGGACCGCTGGCGCGAGGTGCGCGAGCGTCAGTTCGCCAGCTGAGGCGGGCGCTTCCCTTCCGGGTGGGCGCTCCCTCTTCCGCGGGACGACAAAATGATCTGCGGCTGCCGAGGCTCGTGCACACTACGGACACGGGGGGCGTGGGACGTAGGTCCCGATCCGGGCGATTGCCTCAAGGGTGACCTAAAGCACTGACTTCGGGCCTTGCGGCCAAGCCATACCCTCGTGCCAAAATAGGACAAGGAGCCTGACAAGGGCCCCTTCCGCCCTACTAAGGACGGATAGTTCGGTATTGCGCTCCTTGGTGGGTCTGGTGGCAGCTGGTCACCGTGTGACTGATCGTCACGGTGGTGTGACTGTCCGCTATGGCATGGTCCATCGGCTTCCGCCGAGGTTGAACACCTGAGAGGGCAATTCCATCGGTTTGGCCGACGTGGCTGGACAGATGGTGTAGTTGTAGTGCCGAGGACAAGCCGTTCGTCCTATAACCGACTCGGCCCGCGTCCGCCATTTCGGGCAACGCGGGTCAAGGTGCAGAATTTAGAGGAAAGAACCGTGATGGTTCGGTTCTCCCGAGGAGGCCGCTCATGACCGCTCGCACCCCTGACGCCGAGCCGCTGCTTACCCCCGCCGAGGTCGCCACGATGTTCCGCGTGGACCCGAAGACGGTGACCCGCTGGGCCAAAGCAGGCAAGCTCACGTCCATCCGCACGCTCGGAGGACACCGGCGCTACCGCGAAGCCGAGGTTCGCGCTCTGCTCGCGGGCATTCCGCAGCAGCGCAGCGAAAGCTGAACAACCGCATGACCGGGCTGTTTTCGGGCCCCCAACCCGATGCCGGCCCATGGAGCCCCACCCGGCTCCGCCCAGCACCACCTAGCACCACACAGCACCACTTAGCTCCACCCAGCTTCATACGACGCGGAGCCTGCCCCAACAGGCCCCACACCCGCACCATCTGGGTACGTCATCGATCGCGCTGGACTCCGCCGGGTCCAGCGCGATCTTTTGTGCGCGCGCTCCCGTGCGGGCGGCCGGTCCGGCCGGCTGGACACCGCCCGCGGGGGCCGCCGGGGCGGGCCCCCGCCGTTCTCCGGTCCAGTCCAAGGACTGCCGGGCGGGCGGTGCAATTGCACATATTAAATTGAACGAGTGTAGGACGGCCGTAAGATTCCCGGTTCCTGAAACCCGGGCGGTGACACCCGTCACAGCCCGGGAAGGTTGTGGCGCCGACGCCGCTGCGATAGAGGGCCGGAGCGCCCTCGCTCCCCTCAACAGCCTCCCACCGCAGGGCCGGTGGGGAACGCGCCGTTGGTCACCGGGCCGGGGGACTTTGGTCCTCGCCCGCCTCCGCGGGCGGCGCGGCCGGTGTGTCCGCCTCCGTCGGCGGCACTTCGCGGGACGCCGGGTCCGAGCCCGGGGCGCCTTCAGAAGCCGTGGAAGGCCCCCTGGAGGGCCGCGCGGACGCCCGGGCGGCGGAGTCGGCGGCTGGTGCGCCGGCGACGCGGCTGCGGGGCTCCATGGCGAGCCGCAGAAGGCGGGCGCACACGGGGCAGTGGCGGGTCAGGTGGCGATAGCCCGTGGCGGCCGACAGATGGGCCCGCAGCAACGCCCTGGTCTCATGCCTGGCGGCTGTCGACATCGCCCACTCCTCCCGGCCCCGCGCCCTCCCTCGTGACTACCGGTGGTACGTGCCCCCGTCAATACGCACATCGGCCCGGGCCCGTACGACCCGGACCTTCAGGCCACGGGGTGGAGCGTCGCTCCCGTCCACACTCCCCCACCGCGGGGCGACGCAAACGGCCCGCAGCCGGCGAGCGGGTACGGCCGGACGGCGACCGGTCGCGGCGCCGCGGCGCGCTCCCCGGCGTACGTCCGCCACAACGCGAACGGCCCGCATCCTCGGAAGGATGCGGGCCGATCAACTGCGGTCCTGACGGGATTTGAACCCGCGGCCTCCACCTTGACAGGGTGGCGAGCACTCCAAACTGCTCCACAGGACCTTGGTGCGGCTTCCGCTTGCGCGGTGCTGCGGAACAAGACTCTACAGCAGGTCAGGGGTGCGGTCGAACTCGGTCCCGCGGGGCCGCCCGGAGGGGCCCCGCGGCCGGTCAGGCCTTGGGCACCGCCGCGTCCACGGCCTTGACGATCCGTTTGTCGGAGACCGGGTACGCGGTGCCGAGCGCGTGCGCGAAGTAGCTCACCCGCAGCTCCTCGATCATCCAGCGGATCTCCCGGGCCTCGGCCGGCACCGGCCGCCCCTGGGGGTACTGCTCCAGCAGCCAGGCGTACTCGTCCTGCATCTCCTTGACCTTCGCCATCCGGGAGCGGTCCCGCTCGGCGTTGTTGGGGAGCTGCTGGAGGCGGCGGTCCACGGCGACCAGGTACCGCATGAGGTCCGGCAGGCGCTTGGCGCCGTGGGCGGTCACGAAGCCGGGCTTGACCAGGGCGGCCAGCTGTTCCTTGACGTCCGTGAGGGACGGGAGCAGCGAGGCGAAGGTGGTGGCCTTCAGGCGGCGCTCGCACGCCTGCCAGGCCGCCAGCACCTCCCGTACCTGCTGGACCGTCTTCATCGTCGCGTCCACCAGGTCGGCGCGGACCGCGTCGAAGAGCTTGCGGAAGGACTCCTCGTCCCAGGCCGGGCCGCCGTGTGCGGCGATCAGCCGGTCGGCGGCGGCGGTCACGCAGTCCTCGAAGAGGGCCTGTATGGAGCCGTGGGGGTTGGCGGACAGTGCCAGCTTCTGTTGATTGGTGAGCTTGCCCTGCGCGAACTTGGCTGGGTTGCTCTGGATATTCAACAAGATCAAACGGCGGGTGCCGGTCCACATCGCCGTCTGCTGTTCCGCCTCGGTGTCGAAGAGGCGTACGGCCACGCTCGTGCCCTCGTCGACCAGCGCCGGGTACGCCTTCAGCGGCTGGCCGCCGCGCCGGGTCTCGAAGGTGCGGGGGAGCGTGCCGAGCGTCCAGGACGTCAGGCCGGTCCGCTGCTCCAGGCCGGCCGGCGTCCCGGCGCCCGCGGACGCGCCGTCCCCGCCGCCCTTGGCGGGCCGCTCGGCGGCCTGCGCGAAGGCCTTGCTGAGGGCCGCCCGGGTCTTGGGCTTGAGCTTCAGGCGCAGCGCTTCGAGGTCCTTGGCCTCGGCCAGCTTGCGGCGGCGCTCGTCGACCACCCGGAACGTGATCTTCAGGTGGTCCGGGACCTTGGCCAGGTCGAAGTCGGCCGGGTCGACCGGGACGCCGACCATCCGCTGGAGCCCGGCCGCCAGGGCCGTGGTCAGGCCGCCCTGGAGGGGCACGGTCGAGTCCAGGAAGCGGGCGGCGAAGTTCGGCGCCGGCACGTAGTTGCGGCGGATCGGTTTGGGCAGCGAACGGATCAGTTCGGTCACCAGTTGTTCGCGCAGGCCCGGGATCTGCCAGTCGAAGCCTTCGGAAGAGACCTGGTTGAGCACCTGGAGGGGACGTGGACGGTCACACCGTCCGCGTCCGCGCCCGGTTCGAACTGGTACGTGACGCGGAACTTCAGCTTCCCCTGCCGCCAGGAGTCCGGGTAGTCGTCCTTGGTGACGGCCTCGGCGGACTCGTTGATGAGCATGGAGTGCTCGAAGTTGAGCAGCTCCGGCTCGTCATGGCGTTTCTTCTTCCACCACGAGTCGAAATGGGCGCCCGACACGATGTCTTCGGGCAGCCGCTGATCGTAGAAGTCGAAGAGCGTCTCGTCGTCCACGAGGATGTCGCGCCGCCGGGCGCGGTGCTCCAGCTCCTCGACCTCGCCGAGCAGCTTGCGGTTGTCGTGGAAGAACTGGTGGTGGGTGCGCCAGTCGCCCTCGACCAGGGCGTTGCGGATGAACAGGTCCCGGGAGGTCTCCGGATCGATCCGCCCGTAGTTCACCTTCCGCTGGGCGACGATCGGCACGCCGTACAGCGTCACCCGCTCGTACGCCATCACCGCGGCCATCTTCTGTTCCCAGTGCGGCTCGCTGTACGTCCGCTTCACCAGGTGCTGGGCCAGCGGCTCGATCCACTCGGGCTCGACCTTGGCGTTCACCCGCGCCCACAGGCGGGACGTCTCGACCAGCTCCGCCGACATGACCCAGCGCGGCGGCTTCTTGAAGAGCGCCGAGCCGGGGAAGACCGCGAACTTGGCGCTCCGGGCGCCCAGGTACTCGTTCTTGGCGTCCGTGTCCTTCAGCCCGATGTGCGAAAGCAAACCGGACAGCAGGGAGGTGTGGATGGGGTCGGGCGCCGCGTCCTGCTCGCTGAGGTGCACGCCCATCGTCTTGGCGACCGTCCGCAGCTGCGAGTAGATGTCCTGCCACTCGCGTATCCGCAGATAGTTCAGGAACTCGCCCCGGCACATCCGGCGGAACGCCGACGAGGACAGCGCCTTCTGCTGCTCGCGGACGTACCGCCACAGGTTCAGATACGCCAGGAAGTCGCTGGTCTCGTCCTTGAAGCGGGCGTGCTGCTGGTCGGCCTGCTGCTGTTTCTCGGCGGGCCGCTCGCGCGGATCCTGGATGGACAGCGCCGCCGCGATGACCATGACTTCGCGTACGCACCCGTTGCGGTCGGCCTCCAGCACCATCCGGGCCAGCCGCGGGTCCACCGGCAGCTGGGACAGCTTGCGCCCCATCTCGGTGAGCCGCTTCTTGGGGTCCTTCTGCTTCGGGTCGAGCGCGCCCAGCTCGTGCAGCAGGTCCACGCCGTCCTTGATGTTGCGGCGGTCCGGCGGGTCGATGAACGGGAACTTCTCGATGTCGCCGAGGCCGGCCGCGGTCATCTGCAGGATGACGGAGGCCAGGTTCGTGCGCAGGATCTCGGCGTCGGTGAACTCCGGCCGGGTGAGGAAGTCGTCCTCCGAGTACAGCCGGATGCAGATGCCGTCGCTGGTCCGGCCGCAGCGGCCCTTGCGCTGGTTGGCGCTGGCCTGCGAGACCGGCTCGATCGGCAGCCGCTGGACCTTGGTGCGGTAGCTGTAGCGCGAGATCCGGGCCATGCCCGGGTCGATCACGTACCGGATGCCCGGCACGGTCAGCGAGGTCTCCGCGACGTTGGTCGCGAGCACGATCCGGCGGCCGGTGTGGCGCTGGAAGACGCGGTGCTGCTCGGCGTGCGACAGGCGCGCGTACAGCGGCAGCACCTCGGTCTGCGGCAGGTTCTTCTTGTTGAGCGCGTCCGCCGTGTCGCGGATCTCCCGCTCGCCGGAGAGGAAGACCAGGATGTCGCCGGGGCCCTCGCCCCGCAGCTCGTCCACGGCGTCGCAGATCGCGGTGATCTGGTCGCGGTCGCTGTCGGTGCCGCCCTCCTCCAGGAGCGGGCGGTAGCGGACCTCCACCGGGAACGTACGGCCGGAGACCTCGACGATCGGCGCGCTCGGAACCGTGGTCCCGCTGCCGCCCGCGGTCTCGTCCCCGCCGCCGGTCCCGCCCGCCGGTGCCGCCGGTACGGAGGCGAAGGAGCCGAAGTGCCGGGCGAACCGCTCCGGGTCGATGGTCGCGGAGGTGATCACGACCTTCAGGTCCGGCCGCCGGGGCAGCAGCTGCGCCAGGTACCCGAGGATGAAGTCGATGTTGAGGCTGCGCTCGTGCGCCTCGTCGATGATGATCGTGTCGTACTGGCGCAGCTCGCGGTCGGTCTGGATCTCCGCGAGGAGGATGCCGTCCGTCATCAGCTTCACGAGGGTGTCCGGGCCCACCTGGTCGGTGAAGCGGACCTTCCAGCCGACCGCCTCGCCCAGCGGGGTCCGCAGCTCCTCGGCGACCCGCTCGGCGACCGTACGGGCGGCGATCCGGCGCGGCTGGGTGTGCCCGATCAGACCGCGGACGCCGCGGCCCAGCTCCAGGCAGATCTTGGGGATCTGGGTCGTCTTGCCGGACCCGGTCTCACCCGCGACGATCACGACCTGGTGGTCGCGGATCGCTGCGAGGATCTCGTCCTTCTTCTGGCTGACCGGCAGCTGCTCCGGATATGTGATCGCGGGCAGCGCGGCGCGGCGCCGCGCGACCCGCAGCTCCGCCTCCTCGATCCCGGTGGCGATCTCGGCGAGCACGGCCGCGCGGGCCTCGGGCTTACGGATCCGGCGCGCGCCGTCGAGCCGGCGCCCCAGCCGCTGCTGGTCGCGCAGCATCAGCTCGGGCAGCCGCTCCAGGAGAGCGGGCAGGGAGGGGGCGGCACCGTCGGGCCGGGCGGAGGCAGGCTGACTGGACATACGTCCCCCAGGATCTCACCTCCGTGAATACGGTGGCGAACGAATTGCCGCCGGTACGGGGCCGGGAGGACTTTCCGGGCGCCTGCGGTGCCCCCGCGCGGCGGTTCCCGGTGCCCCTCCCGGCGGCTTCCGGCAACTCTCGCTTGTTGTGGCCGGCGGCCCTCCCGGCCGCTTCGGGCCCCCTCCCGGCCGTTTCCGGCGGGCCCTGCGCACGGTGGGCCGACCACCAGGGGAATGTCCGGGATAGGTGCTTTAGCGTGGCCTTATGTCTGATCAGCACGGTGACCTCCCCCAGCCGCACGGCGCCCACGGACGGCCTCCCACCGCGGCCGAGAGATGGACCGCCTTCAAGAAGTCGCCGTTCCTGCCCGCCACCGTGCTGGTCTTCATCCTCGCCGTCGCCGCCGGCCTCTTCGCGGGCTCGTACACGTACACCATGGCCAACCCGACCCCGCGGCACATCCCGACCGCCGTGGTCGGCCCGCCGGACTCCCCGCACGGCAAGGCCTTCGCCGACGGCATGGAGAAGGCCCTGAACGCCTCCCTCCAGCTGCACGCGTACGACTCGTACGCCGCCGCCCAGAAGGGCGTCGAGGAGCAAGAGGTCTTCGCGATCCTGCGGGTGCGGGACAAGAGCGTGGAACTGGACGTGGCCGGGGCGGCCGGCGCCCAGGTCGCACAGGTGCTCGAACAGGCCGGGCCCAAGGTGGGCCAGGCGGTCGGCGTGCCGGTCGAGGTCAAGGACCTCAAGCCGCTCCAGGAGGGCGACCCGCGCGGGCTCGCCCTCTTCTACATCTCGCTCGCCGCGGTGATCATCGGGTTCGTCGGCGCGATCCAGCTGAGCGTGCACGCACGCGGCCTCAATCCGCTGGAGCGGATCGCCTTCACGGTGCTGTACGCGCTGCTGGGCGCCTTCGCGATCGCCGCGGTCGTGGACTGGCTGCTGGGGGCGCTGGACCTGCCGTTCGTGGAGTCCTGGCTGATCCTGGCGCTGACGATGTTCACGTCCGGCATGGTCTTCACGATGTTCAACACCCTGATCGGGCGCTGGGCGATGATCCCGACGTGGGGCCTGATGGTGCTGCTGGGCAACCCGTCCTCGGGCGGCGCGGTCTCCTGGCCGCTGCTGCCGTCCGTCCTCGGGCACATCGGCCGCTGGCTGCCGCCGGGCGCCTCGGTCAACGCGCAGCACACGGCCGTCTACTTCGGCGCCTCGCAGCACGCCTTCCCGTTCCTGGTGCTGGCCGGCTGGGCGCTGGTCTCGTGCGCGGTCTTCTGGATCTGGCGGCACCGGCACCCGGGCGGGCGCGAGGTGGGCGCGCTCACCTCGGGGGCGCACCGGGCGGGCGCCCCGGCCGCACCGGACGCGCCGGGCGCCTGACGCACGCGGGGCCGGGCCTTCGGGGTCCGGCCCCGGTTTCCGCCGTACGGGTGGATGAGGGGACCGCATACGGGTGGGCCGGTCGGACGGAGACCGGAACCCCGGGGGCGGGCTCCCGAGGGGCGGGTTCCCGAGGGGCGCATGAAAAAGGCCCCGATCCGAAGATCGGGGCCTTTTCCCACTGCTGGTGGCTGGGGCCGGGGTCGAACCGGCGACCTATCGCTTTTCAGGCGATCGCTCGTACCAACTGAGCTACCCAGCCACAGCGGTCCTGACGGGATTTGAACCCGCGGCCTCCACCTTGACAGGGTGGCGAGCACTCCAAACTGCTCCACAGGACCTTGCACTGTGCGAGACCAAGCGTACCTGCTCTCGCACACGGTAATGCGTGCCCCCAACGGGATTCGAACCCGTGCTACCGCCTTGAAAGGGCGGCGTCCTGGGCCACTAGACGATGAGGGCTGATGGCCCGCCTTGGTGCCTTGTGGGGCGCCGTCGGGGACGTGAGAAGCATATGGGATGCAGGGACCGTTCGCCAAAACGGTTTGTTCGAGCCCCTCCGAGGAGGTGTTCGGCGAGGGATCCGACGGGCGGACGGGGCGGGTGGCACGCCGCGCTCCCCGCCCGCCTCGCGGGCCTACGGAGGGCCGGGGGAGACCGTTCCGGGAGCCGTCGTGCCAGGAGTCCCCGAGCCGGGAGCCCTTGTGCCGGGAGCCCTCGTGCCGGGCGTCCCCGTGCCCGGCGACGGCGAGGCGCCCGGCCGGTTCTCCTGCGGCAGGTGGCGGCTGACCTCGGCCTTCGACAGTCCCAGCCCGCCGAGCGTGATCTCGTCCCACGCCTGGAGGCGCCGGGTCTCGCGGTCCAGGTAGAGGACGGACGCCTGCACCGGAGCGGGCTTCTTGCCCTGCACCGCGCGCAGCCCGCCACCGCCCGTGGACCCCTCGATCATCAGCCGGGTGCCCCGGGGGAGCACGCTGTTCTCGCGGTGGTGGACATGGCCGGCCAGCGCCAGCGGAACCAGACCGTCCGCCTCGGACGCCGCGACCGGGTTGTGCGCCAGCGCGATGTCCACGGGCGTCCCCGCGAGCCGCTGCGTACGGAGCGAGTCGGCCAGCTTGCCGCCGGCCGTGCGTTCCGAGAAGTCCCCCTCCGCGACGACCGAGCGGTCCGGGGTGAACTGCGGATCGCCGACGCCGGCGATCCGCAGCCCGCCGACGCTGACCGCCCGCCCGTCGTCGAGGACCGTGGCGTTCTTACGGGTGGCCAGGTACTTCTGCGTCGTCGCGGAGTCGTGGTTGCCGCGCACCCAGACGTACGGCGCGCCGAACGTGGCGACCGGGTCCAGGAAGGCGTTCTCGGCGGCCGAGCCGTGGTCCATGGTGTCGCCGGTGTCGACGATCACGTCGATCTTGTACTGCTTCACCAGGGACTTGACGATCTGCCAGGCCGCCGGGTTGAGGTGGATGTCGGAGACGTGCAGCACCCGGATGGTGGTGGGATCGGGCGCGTACGCGGGCAGGGTCGAGGTGGCTTCGTAGAGTTTGGTCACGTTCGTCACCAGGCGCGCCAACTCCCGCTGGTACACGTCGAACTCGCTGACGATGTTGCGGGCGTTGCCGACCACCGAGGGCGCCGAGGACAGCAGCCCGGAGAACTTCGGCTCCAGGACCGATTTCGGGTTCCAGGTGGCGTACGCGGCGGCGCCCGACGAGGCCAGCAGCACGAGCGCCAGCCCGCCCGCGGCCAGCGCGCGGCGCGGCCGCCGGTAGACGGCCAGCCCCAGCGCGGTGGCGCCGGAGACGACCGCGACGCAGGAGCGGAAGGCGAGAGTGCCGGTGCCGCTGACGACGTCGCGGGTGACCTGCTCCTGAAGGCCGGCGAAACGTTCCGGGTGGTCGACCAGGGCCTGGGCCCGTACGGGATCCAGCCGGTCGACGTCGACATCCAGCCGTATCGGCGCGTGGTGGCTGCGCAGCTCCAGGGCGCCCAACGGCGAGACGTTGATCTTCGTGCCGCCGGAGAACGACGGGCGCAGTGTCATGTTCGTGTCCACCGGCCCCACGGGAGCGTGGATGCTGCCGACGATCAGCAGCCCCAGCCAGGCGCCGAGCAGGGTGACGGTGATCAGGCCGAGGGCACGGGCGTACGGGTGCGGGGTGTGGGTGAGGGTGCTGGTGGGGGCGGTGTGGTGGGAGCGGTAGTCGTGGAGCACCGCGGCGGGAAAGCCCCGTAACCGGGCGAGCGAGGCGCGGAGCAGCCGGGACACGGAGGAGTCGGAGGAGCCGGCGGAGTCGGAGGAGCTGGGGGAGGAGTCCCCGGGCGGCGCGACACGGGCCATTGGGCGCGTATTCCCGGGCGCCGCGCCCGTCATGCCCGGAAAACGGACCTACCGCGCCGGGCCGCCGGCGGCTCCGCGCGGTACCGCCGCCGAACGGTGGCGTGGCGGACAATGGGCGGTGTGCTGGAGATGACGCGCGAGGAGTTCGAGGAACTGGTGGCCGAGGCGTTGGACCGGATCCCGCCGGAGCTGACACGGCTGATGGACAACGTGGCGGTGTTCGTCGAGGACGAACCACCGGCCGAGGACCCCGATCTCCTGGGGCTGTACGAGGGGACGCCGCTGACCGACCGCGGCGAGTGGTACGCGGGCGTGCTGCCCGACCGGATCACGGTCTACCGCAACCCGACCCTGCGGATGTGCGAGACGCGGGAGGACGTGGTGGCCGAGACCGAGGTGACCGTCGTGCACGAGATCGCGCACCACTTCGGCATCGACGACGAGCGGCTGCACGCGTTGGGGTACGGCTGACGGCTGACGGCTGACGGCGGTCCGGGGCGGTCCGCGTACGGCGCGGAGGCGTACGGCCGGAGCGGGCAGGGCGTCCGGAGCGCTCGTGGCGTCCGGGGGCGGGCAGGGCAGCCGATCAGCGCTCATGGTGGCCAGGACGGCCCGCGCGGCCGGTTCGCGGCATTCGTGGCGTTCGGGACGGTGCCGTCGGTGTCCGGGGCCGAGATCGGGCCCGTACGGACGCGATCTCGTGCCCGCGGCGCGTGTCCTCGGGTGCCCGGCGGGAGTTGGGCAGGGCGTTCATCTCCGCAGTCTCCGCGCTCCGGATCCGGAGGTCCCGCCCGTGCGCCCGATCGCTTCCCCCTTCCCGGCCCGGCCCTGAACCGGCTCGCCGCCGCCGTGGCCGCAGCCTCCGCCCTGGCCGCGTCGCTGAGCGGCTGCATGAGCGTGAGCGACGCGGAACCGCCCAAGCCGTCAGGCTCCTCCGCGCGGCCCGACGGCGGGCCCGCGCCGGACGGCGGCACGGTGGACACCCGCGGCGGGAGCCCGGACCGCAGGGGGCGTACGGGTGGCGGCCACGGTGTGGAGGGGCACGCGGGGGCGCCCGCGAGCGACCACACGCCCTCGGCGCACGAGACGGAGCCGGAACCGGAACCCGCTTCGGGCGCCGCACCCGGCCCGGAGCAGCCCGGACCGCCCGGCAGCGACCCCGCCGCGCCAGGGCCGCCGCGGCCCGGCAGCGGCCGCCCCTCGTCGACCGCCCAGCCGCCCCGTACGACCCCGACCGTGAAGCCGACGCCGAGCGCCAGCCCGGACCCGCAGCCGAGCACCCCGGCGCCGACCCCGTCGTCCCCGCCGCCCGCGCCCTCGAACCCGGAGGGCGGGGGGTAGCGGCGGGGACGGGGAGCGGGAAGTGTCGTACGGGGCGGCTGGGCGGGGGACGTCGGAGCGGGTGCGGTGCGGGTGGGGGCCGAGGTGGGCGGGGTGCAGGGGTGGCGGCAAAGGGCCAGGTGACAGCGGTGGGGAACGGGGGTTCGGGAGGGCATTTGCCTTCCGGGGGTGGGAGTGAGTATGGTGGTAGATCGTTTGATCCCATTTGCCCGGCGCATGATGCAGCGCCGTGTGGCGCGTTCTCTCCCTTGCCGTGGCTGACCGCATTGAGGCGGTCGTTTGTGAAGTCTCACGGAGTTTGGGCGCGTGCCTGTGCCGAGACTCCGGAAGGTTTCGCATTTCGCATGTCTGTTTCCACTGATCAGTCCGTCCTGCCCGCTGCCGACGAGCAGGCTCTCCAGCAGGACCAGCCGCAGGACCAGGCCGTCATCGAGACGCCTGCCGAGGTGACCGAAGCGGCCGAGCCGGCCGCCGGCACCGACGTCGACACCGACGCTCCCGCCGAGGACGCGGCCCCGCAGATCACCTTCGGTGACCTCGGCCTCGACGAGAAGATCGTCCGCAAGCTGGCCGCGAACGGTGTCAGCACCCCGTTCCCCATCCAGGCCGCGACGATCCCCGACGCGCTGGCCGGCCGCGACATCCTCGGCCGCGGCCGCACCGGCTCCGGCAAGACCCTCTCCTTCGGTCTGCCGCTGCTGAGCCGCCTGGCCGGCGGCAACACCGCGAAGAAGCGCCCGCGCGGCGTCATCCTCACCCCGACCCGTGAGCTGGCCATGCAGGTCAGCGACGCGCTGCAGCCGTACGGCGACGTCCTGGGCCTCAAGCTCAAGGTCGTCTGCGGCGGTACGTCCATGGGTAACCAGATCTACGCGCTGGAGCGCGGCGTCGACGTCCTCGTCGCCACCCCCGGCCGGCTGCGCGACATCATCAACCGCGGCGCCTGCTCGCTGGACGACGTCGAGACCGCCGTCCTGGACGAGGCCGACCAGATGGCCGACCTGGGCTTCCTGCCCGAGGTCACCGAGCTGCTCGACCTGATTCCGTCCGGCGGCCAGCGGATGCTGTTCTCCGCCACGATGGAGAACGAGATCGGCACCCTGGTCAAGCGCTACCTGACCAACCCGGCGACCCACGAGGTCGACAGCGCCCAGGGCAACGTCACCACCATGACCCACCACGTCCTGGTCGTGAAGCCGAAGGACAAGGCGCCGGTCACCGCCGCCATCGCCGCCCGCAAGGGCCGCACCATCATCTTCGTCCGCACCCAGCTCGGCGCCGACCGCGTCGCCGAGCAGCTGTGCGACTCCGGTGTGCGCGCCGACGCGCTGCACGGCGGTATGACGCAGGGCGCGCGGACCCGCACGCTGGCCGACTTCAAGGACGGTTACGTCAACGTCCTGGTCGCCACCGACGTCGCCGCCCGCGGTATCCACGTCGACGGCATCGACCTGGTCCTGAACGTGGACCCGGCCGGTGACCACAAGGACTACCTGCACCGTTCCGGCCGTACCGCCCGTGCGGGCCAGTCCGGCACGGTCGTCTCGCTGGCCCTGCCGCACCAGCGCCGCCAGATCTTCCGCCTCATGGAGGACGCGGGCGTGGACGCCTCGCGCCACATCGTCGGCGGCGCCGGCGCCTTCGACGAGGACGTGGCCAAGATCACCGGCGCCCGTTCGCTCACCGAGGTGCAGGCCGACTCGGCGACCAACGCCGCCAAGCAGGCCGAGCGCGAGGCCCAGGAGCTCTCCCGTGAGCTGGAGCGCGCGCAGCGCCGGGCGACCGAGCTGCGCGAGGAGGCCAACCGGCTGACCGCCCGCGCCGCGCGGGAGCGGGGCGAGGACCCGGAGGAGGCGATCGCCGCCGCCGAGGCCGCCGTGGAGGAGGCCGCCGAGGCCGTCGTACCGGCCCAGGCCGCTCCCGAGGCCGACGAGGCGCAGCGCCGCTCCTCGTACCGTGACGAGCGGGGCAACTACGAGCGCCGGGACCGCCGGGACAACGACCGCGGCGACCGTGGTGACCGTGGCGGCTTCCGCCGTGACGACCGTTCCGGTGGCGGCTTCAACCGCGACCGCCGGGACAACGACCGCGGCGACCGTGGCGGCTTCAACCGTGACCGCCGTGACGACCGCTCGGGTGGCGGCTTCCGCCGTGACGACCGTTCCGGCGGCGGCTTCAACCGCGACCGTCGCGACGACCGTGGCGAGCGCGGCGACCGTGGTGACCGTGGCGGCTTCCGCCGTGACGACCGCTCCGGTGGCGGCTTCAACCGCGACCGCCGTGACGACCGCTCGGGCGGCGGCTTCAACCGTGACCGCCGCGACGACCGTTCCGGTGGCGGCTTCAACCGCGACCGCGGCGACCGCCCGAACCGTCCCTTCAACCGTGACGACCGCTCCGGCGGCCGCTCCGGCGGCGGCTACCGCTCCGGTGCCGGCGACCGTCCGTACAACCGTGACCGCCGCGACGACCGTCCCGCCTCGGGCGGCTACCGCTCGGGCGGCGGCGACCGTCCGCACGGCCGCCGTGACGACCACCGCGGCCACGGCACCAGCTCCTTCGGCCGCCGTGAGGACAAGCCGCGCTGGAAGCGCAACGGCTGACGGAGTCCGTGACGCCTGACGGAGTCTGGGACGCGTGAGGGCGTCCGTGACACCTGACAAAGTCGGTGCCGTCCGACGGCGTCGCACTCCACGACCGCGGGGCCCGCGCCACGCCTCCGTACTCCGGTACGGGGCGGGCGCGGGCCCCGCGTCTCAACTGCGTTCCCCGTGCGGCCCCTTGACCGCGCTCCCCGCCGTACGGCAGCCTCGTGCGCCACGCCCGCCCCGAAGCGGACGCGGCGCCTCCGCCGGCCCGATGGCTTATGCCTTCGGGCTGCGGCGGGAACGCGGGCTATGCTGCTCGGTGCGGGCCATTAGCTCAATTGGCAGAGCAGTGGACTTTTAATCCATTGGTTCAGGGTTCGAGCCCCTGATGGCCCACCAGGTACGAGCCGGAGGCGAGCCCTCCGACCCACCGCACAGCGCCCCCGCCGGGAGTCCCCGGGCGGGGGCGCTGTCGTGTGCCCGTCGCCCTCCGCTGCCCCCCTCTGTCCTGCCTGCCGTCCGGCCCGCAGCCCCTCCCACCGTCCGGTCCACTGCTCGTTCCGCCGCCCCCTCGCCGCCCGGTCCGCCACCCCCATCGGCTCCGTATGACCCGTACGGCCCCATCTGATTCGCCCCCGGCCCGGCAGCGGAAAGCCTTGGGACGGCGGCGGTGGTCGTACGGGCGGGCGCGGGCCGCGGCCCGGCTGCGACGGGAGTGGGAGGCAGGCCGGTGCGGGTGCGTCGAGGCGGCAGGGACCGTACGGGCGAACGGGAGCGGCGGCGCCGCCGCTCCGGCATGTCGCCGTTCGGCCGACGGCTGGTCTGCTGGCTGCCGCTGATCCTGCTGGTGGCGGGGCTGATCTTCGACAGCGGCACCCCCGACCGGTACACGGCCGCGCCCTTCTTCTCCGCCGCTCCGCTGGTGGCGGCGCCGCTGTACTCGCTGGGCAGTACGGCCGTCATCGCGGCGGCCGCCGTCTTCGCCGAGACCTGGGTCGTGACGTACCACGGGGGCCGCGACGCCAACCAGTCCTTCACCGAGGGCCTGACCGTCCTGGTCGTCGCCGTCCTCGCGCTGGGCATCAACCGGGTCGTACGGATGAGCGACGCCCGGCTCGCCTCCGTACGGGACGTCGCGGAGGCCGCCCAACGGGCCGTGCTGCCGACGCCCGCCGAACGCATCGGCGGGCTGGCGGTCGCGGCACGCTACGTGGCGGCGCAGGCGGACGCCCGGATCGGCGGAGACCTGTACGCGGTCCAGGACACCCCGTACGGCGTACGGCTGATCGTCGGCGACGTACGGGGCAAGGGCCTGGAGGCGGTGGAGGCCGCGGTGATCGTCATCGGTGCCTTCCGGGAGGCGGCCGAGCAGGAGGCCAGTCTGGAGGCGGTGGCGGGGCGGCTGGAGCGCGCGCTGCAGCGCGAGGGCAGCCGACGGGAGGGCCTCGACCAGTTCGAGGGGTTCACGACGGCCGTACTGGCGGAGCTGCCCTCGGACGAACACGCGGCGCTCCGCATCCTCAACCGCGGCCATCCGGCACCGCTGCTCCTCGCCCCCGACGGCGAACTGCGCGAGCTGACGCCCGCGTCGCCCGCGCTGCCGCTCGGCATGAGCGAGGTGGCCGGCTGGCCGGACCGGGCGGACGAGACGGCCTGCCCCGCGGGTTCGATCCTGCTGCTCTTCACCGACGGCGTGACCGAGGCCCGGGATGCCGGCAACGTCTTCTACGAGCCGGCGAAGCGGCTGCGCGGGCGGGTCTGGGCCTGCGAGGGGCCGCAGGCGCTGCTGGACGCGCTGGTGGCGGACGTGGCGGCACACACAGGCGGAGAGACGGCGGACGACATGGCGTTGCTGGCGGTGCAGCGGCCGCTTAAGGGGTGAGGGGGCGTGGCGACAGCCCCGGAGCATCAGCCGACGCCTGCTTAAGGGGTGAGGGGGCCGTGGTCACAGCCCCGGAGCATCAGCCGACGTCCGGCCTCACCGCCACTGCACGTCCTGCCCGTACAGCCACTGCACGCTCTGCCCGTGCTGGCCGGTCAGCGCGACAGCCCGCTCGTCGAGGGCCAGCGTCAGCAGCCGCTCCGTCACCTCCAGGGGCTGCGCCGGGCGGGGCGTGGCGATCCACGGGAGCACGGAACGGTGCTCGTTGGAGACCCAGTGCCCGGGGCGGTCGCGCTCCCGGAGGACGGTCCGTACGAGCCGGGCGAACTCCTCGCGGCGCGCCGGGGGCAGGTACGTCAGCACGGAGGTGTGGAAGACGACGAGCGTCGCTTCGGGCGGGGCCTCGGCGGCCAGTGAGGGCAGCGCGTCGATCAGGTCGCCGCGTACGACCCGGGGACGCGGCGCGGACCGTACGGCCTCGATGGCGGCCCGCTGCCGCCGTACGCGCTCGTCGGTGGCACCCGGCCAGACGAGAGCCTCCAGCCAGCGCACGTCGTCGGGGTCGGCCGGGTCGAGGGGGTCGAGGTCGATGCCCGCACGCCAGGTGATGTCCGGGACGCGATCGGGTACGGGGGTGCCCGGCCCCGTACGGCAGGCGAGGACCGCGGCGCTGTCCGGGGCCCCGAACTCCGGCCGGTCGTCGTAGCGGTAGCGATAGCGGTCCGGGTACAGGCACAGCCCTGCCGACGCGCCGACCTCCAGGAGGGCCAGCGGCTGCGGGAGCCGGGCGAGCAGGGGCAGCAGGGTCGCGCAGCGGGCCGGCTCGTTGGTCTGCGTCAGGCGTCGCATGACGACGGCCCTGACCTGCTCCCAGTGGCGCAGGGTCCACTCACGCCAGCCGCGGTACGCCGCGTCGCCGCGCGGCCCGTGCTCGGCGTAGGGGCCGTCGAGGTAGCGGACCGCGGCGAACAGGAGGTTGGGCTGCTGCTTGTTGCCGGCCGGCAGGGAACGCGCGAGATGGTCGCAGAACTCGGGGTCGTGGCCGATCCGCGCGGCCAGCTCCTCATGGGCGTCGGACTGCCCCCGTGCCTGGTACCAGGCGAAGTCCACGTACCGATCCGCCAGTGCCTGCGCGCTGTTGACGACCATGATCAGACGTTACTGCGCTCACAGGGGGTGAGTGCCGGGCACCCCTGCGCATAACGACTCCCGCACAATCGCGCATCACAGGTTTGAAGAGCGCTCAGCAACTCGCCCTGCTTTGTGCCCCGATGGGTGTTTAAGCTCGGGCCGAAGCTATCCCAAAGCACCCATGAATTCGGTGGAACGCTTGGTATCGGACCACGGTTTCTATTACAGTCCGATAACGCAGCGCGGTCGTCCCAGCCGTCGCAAGAGGCGGCACCGTGCGCCGACGCCTAATCCCGTCAGCAGGTTCACAACTGAATCACCGTTGGTGCATCGCTGGACCGGCCGTGCGGCCGGTGCCGTACCAGCGCGTGTCCGGGGAACCGGGGAACCACCACGTTGGGGTGCGCCGGGCCGGACGGCCGCCGATCCGTCGGAAGCCGCCCGCCGTCCGTGGCAGACCTTCCTGCTCCGCACACCCAGTGCCTGAACGACTCCGGAGGCCCGTCCCCCTCCGGCGCCGGACCGGCCTGGAAGGCGGCTCCACCACTGACCCGGTAGGCGAGAGGAAGGAAAGGAGTGCGCCCCCGTGGCGTCCAACAGCCCTGCCGACTCCGGCCCCGAGACTCCTTCCGGCGCCGCTCCCGGCGCCTTTGACCCGTTCCAGGCGTTCGGCGCGGGCGTGGGCACGGGCGGCGCTGCTGCGGCCGGTGCCGATGCCGCTGCCTCCGTTCCCAGCACTGTTCCGGCCGCCGGTGCCGGGTGGTTCGCTGCCGAGCCCGGTGCGTTCGACACCGGCACCTGGGAGGAATGGAATCCCGTCGAGGAGTCCGTACGCCCCGCACGCGGCAAGCACCGGGTGGCCGGCAAGCAGCGCGGCGGACTCGCCCGCAGCGGTACGGCCCTGGGCGTCGGCGTGATCGCGGCGGTCGGCGCCGGCGGTGTGGCCTCCGCCGAGGGGAAGCCGCAGGTCGCGATATCGCTGCCGGATGTCGTCGGTGAGGCGGAATCCGTATCGGACACAGCGTCCTCGGACGTGGCTTCCTCAGACGCGGCTGTCTCGGATACGACTGCCTCGGATACGACTGCCTCGGACGTGGCTTCCCCGGACGCTGTGGAGGCCCGCACCGAGCCCATCGCATCCGCGCCTTCCGCCGTCTCCGCCTCTTCCGCCGTCTCCGCGTCTCCCGCCGGGGCCGGGCCGGGTACGAGCGGCACGTACGGCATGGGCGACGTGCGCGGCACGGGCGATGTGTACGGCACGGAGGTGGGCCAGTCCCTGAGCGGCCACGCCATCCCACAGACCGACCAGCAGCAGAGCGGCGCCGCCGAAGAGGAACGTCTCGCCGCCGCCACCGGCTCCCAGAACGCCGCCCAGCCCGCGGCCGCGCACTCCCGCCGCTACGTCACCCCGCTCTCCACGTACACCCTCGCCGCCGGGTTCGGCCAGGCCGGCGACCGCTGGGCGGCCCACCACACGGGCCTGGACTTCGCCGCCCCCGCCGGCACCCCGGTCAAGGCGATCCACGGCGGCACGATCACGCAGGCGGACTGGTCCGGCGCGTACGGCTACCGGTCCGTCCTGACCCTGGACGACGGTACGGAACTGTGGTTCTGCCACCTGTCCTCCCTGGTGCGGACCTCCGGCCGGGTCGCCGCCGGCGACCTCGTCGGCCGGGTCGGCGCCACCGGCAACGTCACCGGCCCCCACCTCCACCTCGAAGTGCGCCCAAGCGGCACCCCGGTGGACCCGAAGCCGTGGCTGCGCGATCACGGAATCAGCATCTGACCCCGGAGCTTCGCCCCTCCCCTCCCACCTCCTGCACGACACGCGCGCCGCACCGGGAGGACAGATCGGCCCCGACAACCCCCACCTCCTGGAGAATCCCCTCCAACCTGGGCATTTCCCCTGCTTCGCGCGCTGTCCGCCGGGCACTCGGATGGATGCGCCGCCGGGGTGACCGGCCCCGGCCCGGTACAGGAGGGTGCGATGAGTCCGAACGACAAGGCAGGGGACACGCCGGGCACGAAGTACGACCGAGCAGCCGCGACGCCCGCGGACAGCGCCCCGAGTACCCCCACCGCCACATCCGCCCCCACCCCCACATCCACCCCTCCCCCGACACCCCCGCCATCACCACCGACGTCCCCGCCCGCCTCGACCGTCTCCCCTGGTCGCGCTGGCACTGGACGGTGGTCGTCGGCCTCGGCACGGTGTGGATCCTCGACGGCCTGGAAGTCACCGTCGTCGGCAACATCGCCGGCCGCCTGTCCGAGCACGGCAGCGGACTGCCCATCTCGTCCGCGCAGGTCACCGGTGTCGCCGCGGCGCTGTACGTGGCCGGGGCCTGTCTGGGCGCGCTGTTCTTCGGGCGGCTCACCGACCTCTTCGGCCGTAAGAAGCTCTTCCTGATCACCCTGGCCGTCTACCTGGCCGCCACCGCCCTGACCGCGGTCTCCTTCTCCTCCTGGTGGTTCTTCCTCTTCCGCTTCCTGACCGGTTTCGGGATCGGCGGCGAGTACGCGGCGATCAACTCCGCCATCGACGAGCTGATCCCCTCCGCCTACCGGGGCCGCGTCGACCTCGTCATCAACGGCAGCTTCTGGCTCGGCGCGATCGGCGGCTCCCTGCTGTCCATCGTCATGCTGGACACCAGCATCTTTCCCATCGGCGTCGGCTGGCGGCTGACCTTCGCGCTCGGCGTCGTCCTCGGCCTGGTCATCCTCCTCGTACGCCGCAATGTGCCCGAGAGCCCACGCTGGCTGTTCATCCACGGACGGGGTGACGAGGCGGACCGACTCGTCACCTCCATCGAGAAGCAGATCACCGAGGAGAAAGGCCGACAGGGCAAACCCCTCCCCGAACCCGAGGGTGAGATCACCATCCACCCCCGCAAGAGCATCGGCTTCCTCGAAATCGGCCGCACCGTCTTCTCGCGCTACCGCCGGCGCGCGATCCTCGGCCTCGCCCTCTTCATCGGCCAGGCGTTCCTCTACAACGCCGTCACCTTCGGCTTCGGCGCCATCCTCACCGCGTTCTTCGACGTGTCGACCTCGCACACCGGCTACTTCTTCGCCGTCATGGCGGCCGGCAACTTCCTCGGCCCGCTCCTGCTCGGCAAGCTCTTCGACACCGTCGGCCGCCGCGTCATGATCTCCGGCACCTATCTGCTCTCCGGCGTACTCCTCTTCGCCACCGCCTGGCTCTTCGCCGCCGGCCACCTGACGGCCACCACGCTCACCGCCTGCTGGTGCGTGGTCCTCTTCTTCGCCTCGGCCGGGGCCAGCAGCGCGTACCTGACCGTCTCGGAGATCTTCCCGATGGAGACCCGGGCCATGGCCATCGCCTTCTTCTACGCGGTCGGTACGGCCGCGGGCGGCATCAGCGGCCCCCTGGTCTTCGCCGGACTGACGGAATCCGGCGTGGCCGCCGACACCGCGCTCGCCTTCTGCATCGGCGCCGCCCTCATGTGCCTGGCCGGCCTGACCGCCGCCTTCCTGGCCGTACGCGCCGAACGCCGCTCCCTGGAAAGCATCGCCGCCCCCCTCTCAAAATCCCCCGTAACCTGACCCCACCCACCCCGCCCCCGCCCCACCCCTTCCCCTCCCCCTTCCCTCTCGTCTCCTTGGCCCCGCACCCCCTAAGTTGGAAGATCATGACCGCGCATCAGAAGACCCTCGGCTCCCTGTCCGTCTCACCGCTCTCCCTCGGAGGCAACGTCTTCGGCTGGACCGCGGACGAGCCCCAGTCCTTCGCCGTCCTGGACGCGTACGTCGCCGGCGGCGGCAACTTCATCGACACCGCCGACGTCTACTCGGCCTGGGTCCCGGGCAACAAGGGCGGCGAATCCGAGACCGTCCTCGGCAACTGGCTCGCCTCCCGCGGCAACCGCGACCAGGTCGTCATCGCCACGAAGGTCGGCGCCCACCCGGAACTCAAGGGCCTGGCCCCGGCCACCATCAAGGCCGCCGTCGACGCCTCCCTGACCCGCCTGCGCACCGACTACATCGACCTCTACTACACCCACTACGACGACGAGTCCCTCGCCGTCTCCGACTTCCTCCCGGCCCTCGACGAACTGGTCAAGGACGGCAAGGTCCGCGAGATCGCCGCCTCCAACATCTCGGCCCCGCGCCTGGAAGCGGCCCTGGCCTTCTCCGCCGACGAGAACCTGGCCCGCTACGTCGCCGTCCAGCCCCACTACAACCTGGTCTCCCGCGACACGTACGAAGGCGACCTCGCCGACACCGCCGCCCGCCACGGCGTCTCCGCCGTCCCGTACTACGCCCTGGCCTCGGGCTTCCTCACCGGCAAGTACCGCCCGGACAGCGACGTGAACAGCGCCCGTTCCGAGACGGCCGCCAAGCACCTGGCCACCGACCGCGGCCGCAAGGTCCTCGCCGCCCTCGACACGGTCGCCACCACCCACCAGGCCGAACACGCCACCGTGGCCCTCGCCTGGCTCGCCGCCCAGCCCACGGTCGCGGCCCCCATCGCCAGCGCCCGCACGGTCGACCAGCTCCCCGCCCTCATGTCCGCCGCCGACCTCCACCTCACCAACGACGACCTGACCCTCCTCAACGAGGCCTCAGCCTGACCGCACCCCATAAAAGGGCGTGGGCGCGCACCCAGTACGCGCCCACGCCCTTCTACGCCCCTTCTTCCTACCGACCGCGCCGATCAGCAACCACCCAAGAAGCAGCCCCCACAACCCCCGCCACCGCAAACACCGAAGGCCAGGCCCCCACCTTCTTGGCCAACGGATGCGACCCCGCAAACGCCGCCACATAAGCCCCACTCAACACCGCAGCAGCCTTCCCCCAGCCTTCCGCTCCCACTCCCGAGCCGCCAATCCCCCCGCCACCGCCAAAGCCACCCCACCAAGGGGCCGCTTCTTGGTCCAACGGGCTACGCCGTAACCGCCTACGAGCCCCGTCACAGCCACCAACGAACTCGGCACTCGAGCCATGAGCATGACCTCCACGTCAGAGAAAAGTCGATCAGCTCTTCGACCTTACGCCCAGCCTCGCTCAATCATTCGAAGGGTGGGACGCGAGCTGCCGGGCAAGAACACGGATGCCGGCTCTGTTACGGGGATCAGTGCAGGTCACATCGCTGTACGGCTCGGAGGAACACCTGCCAGACCTGGCAGGGGAAGCCAAGAACCGGCCTGTCGGGATCTTTCGAATCACGCACCAGCATGGTGGCAGCAGAATGCCTGGCGACTTCCAGGCATTCACCGCCGGTACCGTTGCTGTAACTGCTCTTTCGCCACCTGTGGGCGGCGGATATCGGGTACGGATCGCTGCTCATGTGGAGTACTCCTCCAGTACTTCTTTGATCAAGGCGGTTGATCGAGCGGGACTGGAAGCGATGGCTTGAAGGTTGTCGAAGGCCCTCGTGTACTGGGCTACCTCGTCCGGTGATTCCAGGTAGACGCCATCCGTCAGGCCATCTCGATACACCACATCGGGGTCTTCCCGCTCAGAGAAACCGAGCACGGTGAATGCTCCAGTGGCCGGGTACGTACCCGCGGTGAACGGCAGAACTTGCAAGGTCACGTTCTTCAGCGCCCCTACGACAAGCATATGACCAAGCTGTTCCCGCATCAGGGCGCAGTCACCGATCACATGCCGAAGTACGCTCTCGTGAACGATGACCCGCAGCTCAGGGGCTCCTCACCGGTGAGGATCTGCTGCCGAGCCATCCGTACGTTCACTGCGCGATCGAGTGCCTCGGTGGTGAACTGGCTGGACGCGCGGTGCAGCTCAGTGGCATACGCGGCGGTCTGCATCAGTCCGGGTACGAACTCATTCTGGTACTGCCGAAGACTGCAAGCATCTTGCTCAAGGCCGATGTATACGGAAAACCAGGGCGGCACAGCCGAGCCGTGCGCGTGCCACCAACCGCGCACCTTCGATTCCTTGGCCAAACGCATGAGGAATTCACGCAGTTCGTCGGTGGTCTCGTAGAAGCGACAGAGTGCATCCACGTCCGAAGGTTGGACCCGGCCACTGCCAGTCTCCAGGCGGTTGACCTTCGAACCACTCCAGTCAAGTTGTTGACCCACCTGCTGGCAGGTGAGCTGGTGCGATGCGCGAAGGTGCTTCAACTCAATGGCCAGTCGGCGACGGCGCGCTGTCGGTGATCCGGGCACGGCAACTCCCTTGTCGAGAAGGTGACTCCGAGTCTTGCTGGAGGCGCCGGCGGATCCAATCACTCGTTGGAGCGAATCCCTCCGTGCACATTGCATGTCGGGATGGGTGGCTGCCACTCTCGCACGCAGAGCGACCAACCTCGCTCGGTGGTTGCTGCGGTGATCACCGAGGTGTGCGCTAACGCGAGGGAGCTGGATCTCATGTACTCCAACCACTGCCTGCCACAGCCTGACTGGACGAGCGACTCCATCGCGAAGCCTGACGTGGTTCCTCACCTGAGACGGCTCACCCGTGCTCGGCTGGCAGCGTGGGGGCTCACTGACCTTGTAGGCCGGGCTGAACTCTGTGTCAGTGAGCTGATCACCAACGTGATCGATCACGTTGGTTCAGGAACCCCGTTCACTCTTACCGTCTCGCTGAGCGCTGCACAGCTGCGCATCGAGGTACGAGACCCCCTGAGCGTCGAACTCCCCGTCCTCCGCCCACTCTCGGCCCTCTCTGAAACGGGGCGTGGGCTCAGCCTCGTCGATGCCATGGCGGATCGATGGGGGGTCGTACCCACGCCCACAGGCAAGAGCACGTGGTGTGAAATCTCCGTACTCGCTGATACGCCAGGACGAGGCACACGTGGAACGCAGCTCCACAAGGCCGAGGCACTACTGACGCTCTACGACTGTGTGCCGAGTAGCGGTACCGAAATGAGTGATCGTCTTCGCGTCATGACACGTGAAGAAGCAGCGACCGCACTGATCGCAGATCTCCTCTGGTGGCTCCGCGCCCACGGCAGTGACCCAGAGAACGTCCTGGACCAGGCACAGATGCACTTCGAAGCTCAGTTGGGAGGCGCTGCTCAGTGGAACTGACGGATGCGGTGATGACAAAGGTCGCCGAGGAGTACGGGCTGGACATCGGGGGCCATTGCGCCGCTCTTGACGTTGAACTCCTCGCCCTGGCGGGGCGGGCAGCCGGGCTGTTGGCAGGGGTCGTGGTGCACCCGTTGGTGCCGGCCGATGCCCGGGACGACAGCTTTCTGGTCGCGGTGTACCTGGACCCGAAGGTGGCGGCAGTCTCGTTCCCCGTGCACGTACGAGAGGTGAACCCGCCCCACCGCACAAGCGTCCCGAATGCGCTTCGTTACATCCTGGGGAGGATCGGGCAGATCGCCGATCAGGTAGTGGCAGAACATGATCGGTGGAGCGGCCGCGGCAGGAGGTGAGCTGGAACTGCCCTCGTGTTGCCATGACTCTTCGCCCATACCTTCGCGTCATTCATATATTCGAAGCTGGGGGAGTGAGACCGAGTCAAGCGCCGCTACGCGCCCTGGTGCCGGCAACCTTGGCCGCTTGAACGACATCGGACACCTGCTTGGCCACTTCCTGCGGAGCTTCGTGCTCCCAGAAGCGCAGTACCGTCCAGCCAACGGATTCCAGATGAGCGGTGGTTTCGGCATCGCGGGTCATGTTGCCTTCCAGCTTGTCGCGCCACCATTGCGCATTGGCCTTGGGGTGAGTGGCGTGGTCCGGGCAACCGTGCCAGAAACAGCCATCCACGAAGACCGCGACCTGCAGGCCGGGAAAGGCGATGTCGATCGTGCGACGAGGCATGCCAGGTACGCGCCGCTGCAAGCGATAGCGCAGCCCGGCGGTGTACAGCAGGCGCCGCAAGGCCATCTCCGGCTTGGTGTCCCGACGCCCTTGGCGCCTCATACGGGACGAGACACCGAACGAGGAGGGTACGACAGGAGGGTGAGCCATGACCTCAGGATGACGCAACGCCGCCGGGTGGAAAAATTTATGGTCGTTTTCAGGGGATCGTCGTCGCCGGCTACACGGAACCCATCCCGCCGGACGCCTCGGTTGCCGCACAAGATCCTGATGCAGGCCCCGGATTGAAGCAGACAATCAGCGGTGGAACACGGCACCACAGTCACGGGGCATCAGCGACGGCGTCCAGCGGAGAGAAGGGAGGTGACGACTGACCCGTCCGACTCGCCGTAATGTAAAGTGTGAGGCCAGTAAAAGGCAGTACGTAGTCATCCGACACCGTTTGGACGTGGTGCTTAACCGGCGGCGCGGATGACTGTGCTGATCTCGTCGGCCATTATCATCGGGTCAGCATGCTCGCAGTACCACAAAGTAGTCCAATCGTCGACACTGGACAGTATTGTCTTTTCGTGATTCCTGCCACCTCCACAGCATGGCTCCAGGAAGATCGCGACGCGTGGGCCGATGAATGCCAGATCGCTGCTCCTGCAGGGTAGGCCGGTCAACTCGTGATGCAGGCGATACCGCGGACCGGTCCTGTGCAGCAATCGGCCTACGGTCGCTCGCTGCTCATCACGACCGCCGCGACTGCACCGTCCACCAGCGGGGTGATGTGCCCTCTTGGAGGACCTGCGGATCGCTCGGCGGGTCGATGCGCCCCGGACAGGCCCGGCGCTTGGCGTATGGAAGTGCTGCGGAATGTCACATATCAGGGCATAGTGGGAACATAACGGACACATTGAGTGAGCTCCCAAAAATGAGGTCGTCGGCATTGGTGGGCGACCCGCCCACCAATGCCGACGATACAAGCACTACTCGAGCCGATGTGCCAGGCCTTTGCTGGGTGGTCTAAGTCAAAGTCCGCGCCAGCGAGGGCGATCGGTGGTCACCCGACGAGGCCGTCGTTCCTCGACGGGAACGTGGCCCGGAACCTGAAGGTTTCCCGGAGCGGGTCTCCCAGCTCTCCCTCCACCACCACGTTGCCCTCGTCCTTCATCATCCGCACCGCGGCGTGGGGCGCTTCGGCGTCCCACTCGAACTTGCACCTGTAGTCGTCGTTCACTGTCTACCTCTCCGAGTCGAAGGGCCAGGAGGATCCTCCTGGCCCATGAGGCTGCTTCGGCACGGCGCGCCCCTTCGAACACCAGCCCGGCGCCGTCGCTGGGAAGAGTGAACCGCACTGCTACCATCCAGGGCAACCGAAGCGGGGAGGAAAACTTCATCACGGCAGACGAGTAAGTCCCGAAATGTCCGTTTCTGTGGAAGTTTTGTTAAGTCGATCATTGGAATTAACCTTCGGAGGGATCGTGTCGGCGACTTTCGGCGACTGGCTGAACAGGATGCTCGCGCTACGAGGAATGGCGAAGAAGGAGTTGGCGGACCTGACGGGTGTGACCGGGGCGGCTGTGACCGGATGGGTCAACGGTCGCTCGGAACCGCGCTACGAGAAGATCGCGGCGATCGCGGATGCCCTGGGGGTGTCCGTGGACGACGCCGTGGCCCGGCGGGAGCCCACGTCCGCGTCGGGAGAGCTGGACTGGATCTTCCGGGCGGCCCCCGAGGACGGGGGCGGGAAGGTGGCAACGCGGCGAACTTCGCCTTCGCGGCGAGCCTCGACGTGCTGGCGCGGGAAGCGACCCAGAACAGTCTCGACGAGCGCCTCTCCGACGAGGAACCGGTCGTGGTGCGTTACGAGTTGCGCGAACTCACGGGTGCCCACATGAGCGACTTCATGGATGCGCTGCGTTGGGAAAGCATCGAGAAGCACCTCCATGCTGCTGCAGATGTTCGGCAGAAGGTGGGTAGGGTCCTGCGGGACGGGCTCCAGGAGCTGGAGCGCTCGCGACGTCTCGTACTGCTGAGGATCGATGACCACAACGCGGCGGGACTGACGGGGCCGGAGTATGAGGACGGGCGGTTCGCCCGAGTGGTACGGCGTACGCTCGACAGCGGCAAGGCCGGTACGCAGGGGGGTCCTACGGGCTCGGAAAGGCAGCGCTGTGGGCCGCCAGCCGTTTCGGCCTGGTGCTGGTGAACAGCACGTTGTCGGAGGCTCAGGACGGGCGCACCGAACGTCGTATGGCGGGGCGGCTGGAACTGCCGTGGCACACCCTGGACGGCAAGGACTTTGCGGGTCCGGGCTGGTTCGGTGTGGCCGATCCGGAACGCAAGAGCACAGCCCGCTCCTGGTGGGGGGACCGGGAGGCGGCGGAGCGCCTTCATCTGGAGCGCTCCGACGCGTCGCCGGGCACGTCGCTGCTCGTGGTGGGGGTCTACGACGGATCGGGAGAGACCGAGGACGTCGAGGACATGTACGAACGACTGGTGGCGAGCCTGTCGCGCAACTTCTGGGCGTCCATGGTCGGGGGCAACCACGAGGGGCCCAAACTGCGGGCCTCGGTTGCTGCGTTCCGGAACGGGGTGTCCGTGAGGAGCGAGCAGATCATCGATCCGTTCGAGCGGGAACCGGCGCGTTCCCGCGCTGTACGGGCGTTCCTCGACGGAACGACGGTCGAGGAACTCACCGATCGGTCCCAGGTGTTGCAGGCCTCGGTGCCTCTTGAGCTCCGGCGCAGGAAGGACGCGGTCGGGAGCGGGGACGCGGGCACACACGAAGCAGTGCTGCTTGTCACTCCGACCGAGGAGGAGGACGAAGCGCCGGACACCATCGCCTACATGCGCGCGACACGGATGGTGGTCAAGTACAAGAGGGTCGGCGACCTACCCCTGGGCCACCGTCATTTCCAGGCCGTGCTTCTCGCCGGTACGGCGACACGCAGGGGACGCAAGAGGCCGAAGCGGCCGAGCAGATGTTGCGTACCGCGGAGCCGCCGGACCACAACGACTGGGAAGGCACGGAAGACCTGACCGCCACGTACGAGCGCGGTGCCCGCCAGAAGATCATCGATTTCAAGAAGGCGGCCGAGCAGAAGGTCAGAGAGGTGCTGCGAGGGGCGGTCGACGAGGAGAGTCACGACACGGGGCCGGAGGTGCTGCGCGAGCTGTTGCGCCTGGACGCCCCGAAGGCGTCCCGCACACAGGGGTTCCCCACGATCAAGGCCATCGAGGGCGCCGTGGACGAGTTCGGCGCATGGGCCGTCGACGTCACTGTCAAATTGCCGAAGCAGGAGGAGCCGTGGATCTTGACATCAATTCCCAAGTTCCTGATGCGCTCGTCGGGACCCGTCGCGGTCGAGTGGGAAGCTGTGACTCCTGTCGAGGACTGTGAGTTGACGCCGCTCGGTAATCTTCTGTTCCGTGAGGGAGCGACCCAAGGCAAGTTCCGAGGGGTGACGGCAGTGCAGAGCCACCCTGTGGAAGCAGGGATGTCGCAGGTCATGGTGGAGATACGGCGTGCGAAGGAGGACCTGGCGTGAAGACGGTCTTCCCTTATCGGATCCTCAGCGGTGACATCAGCCTACGGATCGACCAGGTCGCGGTGGACAACGTTCCCATCGGGCTGGAAAGAATCAGCGATCGTTATCAGGTCGTCGCTCTTCAGGACCTGAAGGAGTCCAGGCAGCGTTGGGCCGACATCCGCATGAGGGTGTCGGTGTCAGCCGACGGCGCCGAACTTGCCGCCGGCCCCTGGGAGGACCCGCTGTGCCTTGCAGTGGTCACCAACCAACGCGCGAATGTTTATCAGGCCTTCCGTCTCCGCCCCGCCGGGCTGGGGCGTTGGGTCGGAGAGGTGGAGCTGTCTCGCGACGAGCACGTCGGTCGGAGCCAGATCACTGCGCGCATCGTGGCTTCCGTCGGAGGGGTCGAAGGGCGCCTGGTGGGTAGCGCGGAAGTCCCTTGGAACGTCGATTTCGAGACCAAGCGTCCTACTCCGGAGCGCTCGATCAGGATCAAGTGGTTGGATTTCACGGATCCGTTCAACGATCACCTCAAGGAGTATCGTGACGATCCTTGGCTGATCGATTCGGAGGCCGGTGAACCCGTCCTCTACCTCAATTCTTCTGTGGACGGGTTGCAAGGTGTGCTGGAGAACGCATCGACTCCGGAGCAGAAGTTGGTGCGTGAGCTGCTGTCCGCACAAGTTGCCTCAGAGGCTTGGAACGCCATGTTCAACGCGGCTGTGTACGCGTGCGATGTGGTCGACGGTGAGGCGCAGTGGCCTGGCGGATGGCACGAGGACGTACTGCGGAGAATGATTCCCGACCTCTACCCATCCCTTTCCCCGGAAGACGCGCTGGCCGAGTTGGTCGAGGGACGCGTGGAGGGAGAGAACGGTGGGGACCTGCAGCGCCGGCTGATGCACGGCGCCGGTTCGCACGCCCGTAAGTCCAGAAAGGTTTCAACGGCACTGCGGGACCTGCGCCGCATGGCGAGCAAGAAGGAGAAGGCGTGAGCGTGAGCAGTCCGGAAGTTCCTGACAAGTTGGGGAGGTTGTCGGACTCCGTCGCCAACAAGGTATTGACACCGAGTGTCGTCAAGGGGGCGCCGCTACCCCAGGCAGTATTGGCGAACGGGACTGAAGATGTCTTCGACGATTCGCCGCGCTGGGATACTGCAGAGCTTCGCTCTCTTTTCGACGAAGTATTGGAGAGGTTCGAGGGGCAGCGCCCGACCCTCTCCGATGCCTGGTTGGCCCCTCGCCTGCATTCAACCCTGCGTATGACCAGGGCGGAAGCCACCGAATCGGGAATGTGGAATTTTATCGCTCTGAGAGTCGCCCCCGACTATATACGCTGGCGTTGGGGCAGGGTCGAGAGTGGACGTATGGTGGTTGGCCAGGCGGCCAGGTTCAGTGGACGTTGGGACATTCAGGGGGTCTCACGGCTCTGGTGGGCTGCCGAGCTCTTCCGGAACAGTGACAATTACGAACCAGTGGTTGTGTCCTGCGCCAATCAGGATGTTCTCAACACTGCGCTACGGCTGGAAATGAACAATCACCGTCCGTCGGCTCAAGCGTTGGTGAGACTGTTGAAGAAGGGTGTAGTGCGCACCGGGCGGGACGTGAACGGCCTCGTCAAGGCGGCCGGCGCGGCGGGCAGCACGTTGGTGTACGAAGCTCTGGCGCCCGATGAACCACGCGATCACGAGGCGGTCCGGGAGTGGATCCACGCGGCGGAAACCGACCTTTTGTGGAGCCCCAGCTCCCTGCCGGAAGGGCCCAGGGACGGCGACGTTCCCGACCGCTCGACAGAAAAACTGACCACTTGGTTCGAACGACTTTTCGCGACCGCTCCAGTCCGTGGCAAGAAAGCGAGTGACGAGAGCGTCGACCAGGAGGACGAAGTCAAGGCCTGAGGGTTTCGTAGACCATTTTGGCCAGTGCTCGGGAAAGGCCGACAGGCACCGCATTGCCGATCTGTCGGCCGATCTGAATTTTGCTTCCGCACCACAGGAATTCCGGAGGGAACCCTTGAATGAGGGCTGCCTCGTAGTGTGTGATGGGGCGGTGTGCCCGGGGGTGCAGGTAGCGACCTTTTTCCGGCTTGTAGAATTCCGTCCTGATGGTTACGGATGGCCGGTCCCAATACATGCGGCCCATGACGTCGTGCGAACCGTTCTTATGCGCCAGCCACTTCTCCGTGGAGAGATTGCGTGGCAGGTCGTGCCTGTTCCCGCCTTCCGGAATAGCTCGATAGCGATCCTGGGAAAGCTGTGTCGGGTTTCTGCCGAAATGCAGCTGCGTAGTTCGGAACGCTCCCGGAAGCTCCTTGCCCAGCGGATTGCACGTGCCCTCGGGGAGTTCGGTCGTCTGGGTTTCCGTTGCTGTATGAGCGAAGACCGATGGTCCTACTGCCACCCACGGAGCCGGCCCGGCACCAGGGAGGAAACCGCTTGCATTCTTGGCGTGGGTCGCCTCGGGGTACGACACGTCGGCCGGAGCGGCGATGTCGCGTCGCACAGCAACCACGATGGCGCGACGCCGTGCCTGGGGGACACCGTAATCGGCGGCATTGAGAACCGCGTGCTGAGCAAGCACGTAGTCCTTCAGAATCCCATCCGGCTTTTCGGTGGCCGCATGTAGGAGGGCGAACTCGGGTGACCGTAGAAAGCGGTCCACGTTTTCGACGATGAACAGCTTCGGTTTGATCGTGTTCACAATGCGGGAGTACTCGCGCCACAGCTTGTTGCGTGGATCGTTCGCGTCCTCTTTGCCGAGGCCTGAGAAGCCCTGGCAAGGAGGGCCCCCAGGATCACCTCGGCATCGACTTCCTGTGGCCCAGGCTCCCACTCCTCGATGTCGCCCGCGTGGATGTGGCCCGCCCCGCCGGCCTCGCCCGCGAAGTTCAGGGCGTAGGTGGAAGCAGCAGCTACGTCGTGCTCCACCGCGGCCACCGAACGGAAGGCCGGCTCGGTGGCCCCGTCGGGGCGGTACTCATGGAACCCTTGCGTGAAACCGCCGCAACCTGCGAAGAGATCAACGATGTTGATGGTGTCGGAGTGGTCGGCGGCGCTCATAGGTGAGATCTTAGACGGTGCTCAGCTACCGTCGGACAGGGAAGTGGTGAGCGCGGCTGCGATCTGTCGCCCGACAGCCGCAGCGAGGGGCGGGGGCACGGCCTGGCCGACCTGGCGGTAGCCACGCGTCTTGCGTCCGGCGATCCTCCAGTCCGAGGGAAAGCCTTGCAGCAGCGCAGCTTGAGAGACGGTGAGAGCAGGCAGGTCCTTCACGTCTCCGTCGAGGTCCCAGGGGGTACCTGCTGTGGGCACGTCGTCAGCGACGGTGCCGCCGTTGATACCCATTTCGGCCCAGATCTTCTTCGCGCGCGAGGGGCCCAGGTCCGGCCCACCCCGCCTGTCCGATCCTCCTACCAGGGTCGGGGCAACGCGTTGGGCGCGGGCTGCCCAGGTAGGGGCATGCTCCCAGCCTTGGGTGGCCATCGATCGGTATAGCACGTCTCCCACGGTCGGGGCAGGGCCGTCGACCGGCACCGGCCACGAGAACGCGTTGGCCCAGGGGTCCCGGAGTGCGACGAAGAACCCGTGTTTGCGGTCCTGGGGAACACCGAAGTCGCAGGCGTTGAGCACTGCTGAGAAGAGCCGGAAGCCGAGGTGATGCAGCTCATCCTCGATCTCGCCGCGTACCGCCGCGTACTCGTCCTTGCCGACCAGTCCTGGCACATTTTCGATGAGTACCGCCCGGGGCCTGATCGCCCCAACGAGGTAGAGGGCTGCAGCTACCAGTTCTCTTTCGACTTCATCGCTTGCGCGATTGACCGTTGCGGTGGATTTTACTCGCGGAGTACCGGCGGAGAGCAGGTCCGCATCGAGGGCCGCAGGGTGATTCACCGGATCGAATTCTTTGAGATCTGCCTGGATCAATGGCCAGGAGGGGCGATTTATGTTCAGAGTTTCGAGCGCTGTGGCGTCGTTCTCCACCAACCCTGCAGGCGCGAAGCCAGCGTCCTCCAGGCCGAGTGCCAGGCCGCCTGCACCGGCGCATACTTCCAGGAACCTCAGAGAACTGGCGGTTGACATTCGCGCTCCTTGAATGTTGGTGGGCCTCGCCAACCTACGTGACTTCTGGACACGGTTGAAGGTGCTTCGTGTGACAATGTCAATTCTGCGCCAGAATTCCGTGCGGCGGCGACAGTTTGGTCGGTTGCGAAGGGGTGATGGACACTCCGTCGTCAACTCGCCGCATTGATTTCGTGACTCTTCGTGCGGCATTCGAGAGCTCCGAGGTTGCTGTGGCATCACCGAGAACGGTGGCGGCGCCTTCACGTTTCCGCTGGCGGGCGTGTCGTCACGTATTGCGGTCGATGCGTCACATGTAGCGCCTGTAGCAGAGGCGGATGAGCCATTGGCTTGATTTGCCACAAGTGGTGGAGGAGAGCGCGTTCCTGGGTGGGGAAGTCGGGGGTGGGGCCCGTGCGGTGGGCTCGGCGGCGTAGGAAGGCGAGGGAGGTGGCCAGGGCGGCGTATTCGGTTACGGCGCGGGCGGCGGCTGGGCCGTGGGTGCGGCGGGCGATGTCGCGGGCCAGTGAGCGGGTCTTGAGGGAGGACAGGGAGATCGGTTCGGTGGGGGAGAGCCAGCCGGTGGTGACGTACGGGGGGAGGTAGGTGCGCAGGGCGAGGAGTTCGCGGTGGCGGGTCCAGACGGCGAGCCAGGTCAGGGCGGCGAAGACCGGCAGCATGAAGAGGCCGTAGACGGTGATGAAGCCGAGGTCGCCGAGGGTGGTGGCGGCGTTCCAGATGGCGTGCAGGAGGACGGCGGTGGCCAGGCCGACGAAGGGCAGGGCCAGGCGCAGTGGCCGGCGGTGGGGGTAGCTGGTCGCGGCTATGCCGAAGGCCAGGCCGGTGAGCATGGTGAAGAGGGGGTGGGCGAACGGCGAGAGGATGATGCGTACGAAGAAGGTCGCGGCGGTCAGGGAGTCGAGGCCGGTGTGGCCGAGGGACTGGTCCTGGCCGAAGGCGTTGCCCAGATAGAGAACGTTCTCGGTGAAGGCGAAACCGGTGGCCGTGATGCCGGCCAGGACGAGGCCGTCCGTGATGCCGTCGAAGTTCTGGCGGCGGAAGAGGAAGAGGAGGAGGACGGCAGCGGCCTTGACGGTCTCTTCGATGACGGGGGCGAAGACGGTCGCGCCCCAGGTCTTGGCGTCGTCGGGGGAGAGGGTGGAGAGGTTGTTCTCCAGCCAGTTCGTCGCGAAACCGTTGGCCAGGAGCGCTACGAGGGTGGCGGCGCAGGCGCCCCAGGCGAAGGCGAAGAGCAGGTTGCGGCGTGGTTCGGGGTCTATGCGGTCCAGCCAGCAGAAGCCGGCTATGAGGACGGGTACGGGGAAGACCGCCAGCCCGAGGCCGACGAGGAAGCCCTGGGTGCCGGTCTGCTGGCGGACCATCGCCAGGATGATCACGCCGGAGAGGGCGAGGAGCGAGAAGAGGGCGACGGCACGTGCCGTCTTGCTGTGCCAGGGCGCCGGGCGGCGGCGCGGTGTGTAGTGCCACTGCGCCGCCGCGGGCGACGCGGCGGGGGCGGCGTGGCGCGGATCGGGCGCGTACGCCGGTTTCGGCGGAAGCGGAGGCGGCTGCGGCGGATTCACCCATCGACCCTAACCAGCGCGGGGTGGACTATGCCGGGAGCCGCCGGAAGAGGAGGTCGTGGACGACGTGGCCCTTGTCCAGGCCCTGTCCCTCGAACTTGGTGAAGGGGCGGAAGTCCGGGCGGGGGCGTAGCCGGAATGCTCGTTGGCGAGGGTGGGCTCGGCGGACAGGACGTCCAGCATCTGCTCGGCGTACGGCTCCCAGTCGGTCGCGCAGTGGACCAGGGCGCCCGGGGCGAGGCGCGTGGTGACCAGGGAGAGGAACTCGGGCTGGATCAGCCGGCGCTTGTGGTGGCGCTTCTTGGGCCAGGGGTCCGGGAAGTAGACGCGCAGGCCGGCGAGGGAGGCCGGGGCGAGCATCTCGCGGAGCAGGATGATCGCGTCGCCGTTGGCCACCCGGATGTTGGACAGGCCGTTGCGTTCCGCGAGGCCGAGCAGGTTGCCCTGGCCCGGGGTGTGGACGTCGCAGGCGAGGATGCCGGTGTCCGGGTCGGCGGCGGCCATCTGTGCCGTGGCCTCGCCCATGCCGAAGCCGATTTCCAGGACGACCGGGCGGCCCTCGAAGAGCTCGTCCAGGTCGATCCGGGAGAGGCCGTCGATGTCCAGGCCCCACTGGGGCCACAGGCGGCGCAGGGCGTCCGCCTGGCCGGGGAGACCCGGCTGCGACGCGGCTGGAAGGAACGGATCCGCCGCTCGTGGTGCGAACCGGCCGGGTCGGCCGCCGGGCCGGTGCCGTCGGGGAACATCGATTTGGGGGTGGGGCGGGACGCCTGCTGGTGCGCCGAGGCCGGCGCTGCGTCGCCCTGCCCGGGACGCTCGCCCGAGTGCACGGCGTCGGGGCCGCAGCCGGGGGCGGGGGTGAAGGCAGGGCGGGGCTCGGCGGCCGGGCCGGGCTGGGCGGCGGGGCCGGGATCGGGGGTGGGGGCCGGGGCGGCGGAGTTCTCGGACACAGTGGGTCGATTCTACGGGCGGGGAAGTGGCGGAGAGGGGCGGTGGGGATGAGGCGGGAGTGGGGGGCAGGCATGGGGCGGTCGCGGGCCGCTCTCGGTGTCGGCCGCCCGCCGGCCGGTCTCAGCCCGTCGGTCTCAGCCCGTCGGTCTCAGCCCGTCGTCTCCAGCATCGCCAGCGCCCGCCCGGCTATCTCCCTCCCGATCGGCAGGGAAGCCGTGGCCGCGGGGGACGGGGCGTTCAGGACGTGGACGGCGGACGGGGTCTCGGTGATGAGGAAGTCGTCGGCGAGGGTGCCGTCGGGCAGGACGGCCTGGGCGCGGACGCCGGCGGGGGCGGGGCGCAGGTCCTCCTCGCGGACGGCCGGGAGCAGCCGGCGGACCGCTTCGGTGAAGGCACGGCGGGAGAGGGAGCGGTGCAGTTCGCCGGTGCCGTAGCGCCAGTGGCGGCGGGCTATGTGCCAGGAGCCGCGGTACGCCAGGGTGCCGGCCAGTTCCGCGGGACGGACGGTGCGCCAGTCGTACCCCTCGCGGGCGAGTGCGGGGACGGCGTTGGGGCCGATGTGGACGGAGCCGTCGATCCCTCGGGTGAGGTGGACGCCGAGGAACGGGAAGGCGGGGTCGGGCACCGGGTAGACCAGGCCGCGCACCAGGGAGGCGCGGGCCGGGGCGAGGGTGTAGTACTCGCCGCGGAAGGGGACGATGCGCATGCCCGGCGCGTCGCCCGCCAGGCGCGCGATGCGGTCGCAGTGCAGGCCGGCGCAGTTGACCAGGGTGCGGGCGCGGAAGACGGTGCCGGCGGAGGTGCGCACCGCGACCCGGCCGGGGCGGCGGCCGATGGTGGTGACCTCGCTGCCGTACGCGATGCGGGCGCCCGCGTCCGTGGCCAGGGCGGCGAAGCGCCGGGCGACCGCGCCGAAGTCGGCGATGCCGGTCGTGCCGACATGGATGGCGGCCAGGCCGCTGACTTCCGGTTCGTACGTCGCGAGCTGGGCGGGGCCCAGCTCGCGGACCGGGATGCCGTGCTCCCGGCCGCGCTGGATGAGGCTGTGCAGGCGGGGCAGCTCGCTGCGGTCGGTGGCGACGATCAGCTTGCCCGTGACCTCGTGCGGGATGTCGTGGTCCAGACAGAACTTGATCATTTCGGCCGAGCCCTGGAGCGCGAAGCGGGCCTTCAGGGAGCCGGGCGGGTAGTAGATGCCGCTGTGGATCACGCCGCTGTTCCGGCCGGTCTGGTGGCGGGCGGGGCCCGGCTCCTTCTCCAGGACCACCACACGGGTGCCGGGAGCGGCGCGCGTGATCGCGTAGGCCGTCGAGAGTCCGACGATGCCGGCACCGATCACCAGCACGTCGCAGTCGTACGCCGTCACAGCACCTCCCCTGGAACCCTTGGAATCAGACGTATCCCATCATGACGCGGGGGACTGACAACGGGCCGGGAGAGCGGCGGGGGCGCGTACGTCCCCGGGCCCCCGCCCGTGTGCACACTGAGAATCACGCCCGCATCCGTACCCAGAATCACGTTCGCATCAGTACTCACACTTGTACGTTTCCGTACCTGCCCTCGTGGTCGTCTCCGTACCCGTGTCCGTGCCCATCACCGTGCCCGCCGTCTTCGTACCCGTGTCCGTGCTGTCTTCGTGCCCGTCGCCGTACCCGCTGTCTCCGCGCCCGCGCCCTATGCCGGTGCCACGAGCAGCGGCCGGGCCCGTTCGCGCAGCTCCACGACGCGGGGCTCGTCACCGTACGGTTCGAGGCGGTGCAGGAGATCGCGTACGTACTCGGTCGTACGGGCCGAGGAGATGCGGCCGGCCACCTCGACCGCCCGGGTGCCGGCCGCGCACGCCGCGTCCAGGTTGCCGGACTCCAGCTCGGCCACCGCGGAGACGACCAGCCGCAGCCCGTGTGAGCGGACGTACTCCTCCGTGGGGCGGGACAGCGCCTGCTCCGTGAAGCGGCGCACCTGGCGGGGCAGCCGCAGGTCCCGGTAGCACTCGGCGGCGTCGGCGGCGAAGCGTTCGTACGAGTAGAAGTCCAGCCAGGACGGGTCGGGGTCGCCCTCCCGGGAGCGCTCCAGCCAGCCCTCGGCGGCCTTCAGGGCCACCTCGCAGGCGCGCGCCTCGTTGGCCTTGGCCTGCGCGCGGGCCTCCACCAGGCGGAAGAAGCTCATCGTGCGGGCGGTGGCCAGGCCGCGGTTGCGTTCGAGGGCGGCCTGCGCCAGGTCGACGCCCTCGTCGGCGAAGCCGCGGTAGGTCGCCTGGAGTGACATCGAGGCCAGGACATATCCCCCCAACGGGACGTCGGCGGCGGCTCGCGCCAGGCGCAGGGCCTGGATGTAGTAGCGCTGGGCCGCCTCCTGCTGCCCGGTGTCGAAGGCCATCCAGCCCGCGAGTCTGGTCAGTTCGGAGGTCGCCCCGAAGAGCGCGCGGCCCACCTCGTCGCTGTACGAGGCGAGGAGGAGCGGCGCCGCGTCCACCCGAAGGCACTCGGGCACCATCGAGGAGCGCCAGTCGCCGCCCCCGTACTTGGAGTCCCAGCGGCGGGCGTCCTCGGCGGCCTCCCGCAGCTTGGTGACGTCGCTGTGCCCGACGTGCTGGGGCGCGGGGTCGTGGGGAACGCCGTCCTTGCCCGTCGCGCCGTTGCCGTCCCGTACTTCCCGCAGGTCAGGTGCTTCGCGCGCGACGGAACTGTCGGCCGGGGATATCAGCCACCGCGAGGCGGGTGTCGCGTACGCGCTCACCGAGAAGGATCCGGCCAGGCTCTGCCAGATGCCCCCGCCACCGCGGCGTCCGGCCAGGTCGAGGCGGTACAGCTCGGTCGCGGACCGGACCGCGGCGCCCACGTCGCGCGGGAAGGCCAGACCCACCTCGGGGGCCGGGTCGGCGTCGGCCAGGCCGATCTCGTGGAGCGGCACCGGGCGGCCGAGCTTGCCCGCTATCGCGGCCGCGATCAGATGGGGCGCGGCGCCCTGCGGCACCATGCCCTTGGACACCCACCGGGCCACCGACGTCTTGTCGTAGCGGAGCGTCAGACCGCGCTGCGCCCCCAGGTCGTTGACCCGGCGGGCGAGTCCGGCATTGCTGATCCCCGCGAGGGCGAGAACGGTGCCGAGCTTCTCGTTCGGCCCGCGTATATCCCTTGACATGCGCACCCCTCGACACAGCGACGGCAGCCCCGGTACCCCGGGGCACGCGTCCACCCAGAGTAGTTCGCCGAATCCCTACCGTTAAGGCCCGATGTCCCGGATGGCGGGTTTCAAGTCCAAGCGTCCGTAGGGGGTTTGGCATGTGCTCCGGGTACGTGTTGCCGTGCGCCCGTGTGTGCGCGCTGGCCGGGTTGGTGCGGGAGCGCTTCCATGGGACCTGCGTGGGTCGGCCCGCTGCACTGGATCCAGTGGGCTGGGGGACACCGCCACCTCATTCCCCGCGGGTGGCGGTCCGGTCCGGGGGCGAGTCCCGCCTCCCGGACTGTCGCATTGTGCGGGAGGGCCCGCCGGGACGGCTTGGGGGTGCCTGCTCGGCCGCGGCGGCGTCCGGGAGGGAGCCCGGCCGTTCGGCGCGGCGTCCCGAAGGCGTGTCCGGGGGGTCGGAGGGGCGGCCCGAGGGGGCGGTTGACGGGTGATCGGCCGCGCTTCGGGTGCGCTGGCCGGTATCGGGCCAACTGGGCTTGGGCGCACAGATTTTGGCTGAAAATCGATGCAGGTGGGTTTGCTTTCGGGAGCGGGGGATGGAAGGGGGACGGGGCGCGGGGCGTACGGGGCTCCCTCGAACCCGCCACCTCCGGGCCGTCCGGTCCGCCCAAGCCGCCCGATCCGCCCGGCCCACCCGGTCCGCCCGCCCCACCCGCGCTCGATAACGTCTTCCGAACACCCCCACGCCCAGGCGCTCCTCGGCGCCTCCCGAAGGCCGCTGTCGTGGCAGCATGGTCCGCACAACAGCTTGGCAACGGCTTGGCAATCCGCTGTGCGGGGCGGCGGTCCGGTCCACCCTGCCGACCGTCAGGGCGATCCTGAGGTGGGCGGGTGTCCGCCCGGGCGGACGGACGGGGGCCGCCCGGCGGCGGCGAACAGGGTGGAGGCGGCGATGCGCTGGTTGGTGGGGTGGAGCAGTACCGCCACGGGACCGGCCCCCACCGAGGAGGCCCGTACGGTCCTCCCCGTAGGCGCCCAGCTCCTGTGGGGCGACCCCGATCCCCTGTGGGCGGTCGGCGACTGGCGTGCCGACGAGGTGCGCGTCGTCCAGGCCGACGCCGAGACCCGGCTCGCCGTCTTCGGGGTCTGCGGCGCCACCGACGACCAGTTGCGGGTGGGCCTCTTCGCGGCCCGTGGGGGCGCGCTGCGCCACCTCACCGCCTGGCCCGGCAGCTACACGGCCGTCGTCCAGGTCGGCAGGCGCGTGACGGTCACCGGTGACCTGGCGGGCGCGCGGCCGGTCTTCCACACCCCGTGGGCGGGCGGTACGGCGTACGCGACCGCCGCCCTCCCGCTCGCCGACCTGATCGAGGCGAACCTCGACGTCGGGCACCTGGCCGCGCTGCTGGCCTGCCCGGACGCGCCCGAGGCGCTCGGCGCCGGTACCCCGTACGAGGGAGTGCGACGGGTGCCGCCCGGCCATGCGCTCGTCCTCCGTGGGGGCAGCTGCGAGATCACCTCCTACGAGCCGACGGCGTCGCTCGCCGTCGCCGCGCCTCAACTGCCGCCGGAGCAGGCCGTCGACGGCGTGCGCGACGCGCTGGTCGAAGCCGTACGGGCGCGGCTGTCCGGGCCCCGGCACGCACCGGACCCGGACGGCCTGAACGGCCTGGACCCGGGGCCCGTCCCGGGTATGGGCCCGGCCGAACGACGGGCCGCGCGCGGCGCGCCGGCCCCCGGCGTCGGCGCCGACCTCTCGGGAGGCAGCGCCTCCGCCACCCTGGCGCTGCTCGCGGCCGGACTGCCCGGAGTGCCCGGCACGGTCAACGGGCGCGGGGAGCGCCTTCTGGCCGTCACCTTCAACGACCGTGCCACCCACGGGGGCCGCCCGTACCGCGAGGCCGAGCTGGAGCGGGCCCGCAGCATTGCCGCCAATCCGCGCCTCCACCACGTCGTCGTCGCGGCGGGTGAGGAATCCCTCCCGTACGCGGACCTGGAGGGCGGGCCGCTCACGGACGAACCGGGGCCGTCGCTCATCACGGCCGGACGCCACCGCCGGCGGCTGCTGGCGGGCAGCGCGGACCACCTCGTGGGCGCCGGTGCGCGGCAGGTCCTGGACGCGCACCCGGCCCGCCTCGCCGACCTGCTCCTGGACCGGCGCAGACGCCATCTGCTGCGGCCCGTCACGGCACTGGCCAAGGCCGACGGGCCGCTGTCGCAGTCGGCGCTGGTGCCGTTCACCGTCTACCGGGCCGCGCGCAAGCTGGCCCGTACGCCATACGGGGCGGGCATTACCGACACGGCGACGCGCCTGAGAGAGCGGCAGTTCAGCGACGACCCGGTGGCGGGCGGCGGGGCGGTGGACGCGTCCTTGGCGGCGCTCTCCTGGTGCCGGCCCGGGCCCGCGGCACGGTGGCTCACGGGGGAGGCGCTGGCTGAAGTATCGGTTCGGCTGAATGCCGCGGCCGTCCGGACGCCCACTGTGGGACGTCCGGGGGAACGCCGGGCCCGCGCCGCGCTGGCCCGGCACGCGGCCGACCACCGGATCTTCGAACAGGCCGTGGAGGTACGCAACCAACGCCTGCACGCCCCCTTCCTCGACAACCAGGTGGTACTGGCCTGCCGGGCGCTGCCGGACACCCTGCGCGTCCAGCCGGGGGCGCGGGCGGCCGTGCTGCGTGCCGTCCTGTCCGGCGCGGGCGTCCGCGACCTGCCGTCGGGCTGGGGCGCCACGTCCCACATCACGCACGCGGCAGCCGTACGGGCCGGGCTGCGTACCTCCATCGGGGACGTGGTCGGCCTCTTCGACGCACCGCTGCTCGCCGACGCGGGGCTGGTCGAGGCACGGGTCGTACGGAAGGCCCTGCGAGCGGCGGCCGAAGGCGCCCCGCTCCCCCTGGACGGGCTCGCCGAACTCGTCTCCACCGAACTCTGGCTGCGCCGCCTGCTCGCCCGCCGCGGCACCTGCTGGACCGGCACAGCCGCACCCCGCCAGCGAGCCGTGGCGGGCGGGGTGTCGCCGCGGCAGAGCCTTTGAGGGGGCGGGCCGGGTTTGCTGGGTGCCCGGCGTACGGCTTGACTCCGCATATGTCAGCTCTGGATGGGCGTCGACCGTACAGTTCCCCGGTGATCGCCTGCCGGCCGCGGCGATCACCGGGCGGCCGTGCGTGGCCGTGTTCCCGGCGGTGATGGTGTGATCAGGTGCTCTGGTAGGCGACGTACGCGGTGCCGTTGCCGGCGGTGATGGCGGGGGCCGACCAGGACGAGGCGTGGGGGACGGGTTCGAACGAGCCCCAGGTGGCGCCGAGGGACGCGACCCAGATCCGGGAGTCCAGGCCGCGCACGGCGCAGTGGAGCCGGCTGTTGATGACGGCCAGGGCGGGCGCGCAGTCGGTGACTCCGCCTACCTTCACCGGCCGGTTCCAGGCGGAGCCGTTGTGGGCGGTGACGTAGGTCTGGCCGTCGAGGGCGACCGCGGCGAGGTAGAGGGAACCCTCGCTGTTGTCCGGGTCGGCCGCCAGCGCCGGCGCGTGGCTGCTCTGCATGTTCGGGACCGTCTAAAAGGCGTGCCAGGAGTCGCCGGTCCGCCAGGTGAAGTAGATGTCGCGGTCGTCGCCCTGGCCGCGGACGGCGCAGTGCAGCGATCCGTTGCGGACGGCCAGGGCGGGGCCGGCAGCGCTCTTTCCGGGAAGGAGGACGGGGCGCCCCAGCCGGTGCCGGAGGCGGGGAAGACGTAGAGGGTGTCCTGCCCGCTGCGGACGGCCAGGTGCAGTACGCCGTCGACCTCGGCGAGGGCCGGGGTGGAGAGGGTGCCGTGGTTGGCCGCCTTGGTGAAGCCGCTCCATCCGGAAGCGGTGCGGCGGGACAGGTGGATGCCGCCGTCCTCGCCGCGGACCGCGCAGGCGGTGCCGGTTCCGACAGTGGCCAGCCCGGGCCCGGTGCCGGTGGTGCCTTGGAGACCGGTGGGGGCGCTCCAGCCGCCCGGACCGTGTGTGACGACGGCGACCTGGCCGGGCCGTTCCTCCGGCGGCCGGCCGCCGACCAACTTGAGGGTGAGCTGGTAGTAGACGGCTGCTGCCGCCCGCCCGGACGCCGGTGCGCAGCCCGTCGCCTGCTGCCCGGTACGCGGCGCTGTACCCCCTCAGGAGAAACGCACTTTTTGGACATTAGGCCCGCGATTCACCTACTGTGCCGACCGTAGGGGTGTTCCTGCTCGACGTCACACACGATGCGGTTCGCCCTCGTCCCGGCGCCGTCCGGTGCACGGAGTACCAGCGGAGAAAGCATCACTGTGACGGCCACTTCACCCCAGCCCGCCCTGCCGGTCATACCCGGCGCATCCGTCGTCCGCGCCCTGCTCAGCCGTGTGGCCGGGTTCGTGCCACCGGTGGTCGCGTTCGTCCTCGGTATCTGGGGGGCGTGGTATCCCTCCCCGTGGACCGATGAGATCGTCACCATGGACGTGGCGCGGCGGTCCTGGCCGCAGATGATGGAGCTGCTGGGGCGGGTCGACGCGGTCCACGGTCTGCACTATGTGCTGATGTGGCTGGTCGGGCAGATGAACGGCGGGCTCTACTGGGAAGCGGCACGGATGCCGTCCGCGGTGGCGGTGGCCGTCGCGGCCGCCGGTCTGGCGTGGCTGGGGCGGCTGCTCGGCGGCCGGCGGCTGGGGCTGTACGCAGGGCTGGTGCTCGCCGTTTTGCCGACCGCGTCGCGTTACGCACAAGAGGCCCGCTCGTTCGCCTTCGTCATGGCGGTGGCGGTGCTGGCCACGGGTGTCCTGGTGAAGATCTTGTCCAACGGTGCCCGGGGGCGGTGGCTGGCCGCCTACGCCGTGCTGATCGCCCTGCTGGGCTGGTTCAACCTCATCGGACTGCTGCTGGTGGCTGCCCACGCGGTCACCGTCGTTCTGCACCGCCCCGGCCGCCGCGTCATCGTTCGCCTGCTCCTGGCCTCGGCTGCAGGTGTCGCCGCTGTCGCTCCGCTGTTGATGCTCGCCGCCGCCCAGAGCTCCGCCGTGGGCGAAGCCGCACCGGTCACCGCCGGAACTCCCTTCAACTACTTCACCTGGCTCCTGTCCCCCGGCCAGGGCACCCTGCCCACCGCGCTGAGACTCCTGCTCACCTGCACCGCCCTCGCCGCCCTGGCCCTCCTCGTCGTGCGTCGGCACCGGGCCCCGTCCCTGGCCCTGGCGGTCGGCGTGCCCTGGCTGGCCGTGCCGCCGCTGCTCCTCCTGGCCGTCTCCCTGGGCCACCCTCTCTTCGCCTACCGTTACCTGCTGTTCTGCCTGCCTGCCCTGGCCCTGCTGCTCGCCCTGGCCGCAACCGTCATCCCCCGTACCAGCAACTGCTGCTCGCGCTCCTTGCGGCCGTGCCCATGTACGTGTCCCACCAGGCCATACGCCAGGTGGACAGCCGCCAGTGGGAGACCCACGCCGTGATCAGTTCGCTGAGCACTCGCGCCGCCCCCGGCGACGCCGTCCTCTTCAACGGCGCCCGGTGCGGCCTGATCGCCACAGCCTTCGAAGAGGCCTTCACCAACCGCCCCGACGTGGGCCGGGCCCAGACCGCCGCCGCAACCGGAGCCCTGGACAACCTGCCCGCCGACCCGGCCCTACTGCAGCAGCGTCTGAACCACGCCTCCCGGGTGTGGCACATCGACTGCACCCACCTGTCGGGCGGCGCCCGCCAAGCCGCCGCCCGCACCGCCGCAGCCCAGCAGCAGGCCCTTACGCGAGCCGGCTTTGCCCCGGTCTACCACCAGCGCGCCCGCGGCGTGGACATCATCATCGAACAACGCCCCACCAACAGGCAGCCCGCCGCTGCACCCGCCCACTGACAACCGGCTCCGGACGCCCTCACCAGGGCGAGCGGAGGGGCCCGGGCATAGGGGCGAGGACCGAAAATGCAATACCGGCCTGCCCTTCCTCGCCGCCGGTCATCCAACTCATTCCTTCACCTCGCTGGGTCACGGCGGCCGAGCGATGCAGAGTCCCGCGCGAACCGGCACTGGGTACGTCGGGGCGGGGGTGGAGCGTCGTTACGGTGGCGGGTCGTCGGGGCGGTGGCGGGGCACCGTTACGGTGGCGGCCCGCCGATACAGGCACGTACCGTCGCTACGGTAGCGTTCCGTCGCCTCGCCTCGCCTCGCCCGGCCCGCCGCTGCGGAATCGTTTCTCCGCTACAGGCCGCCCCGTCGTCACGGAACCGACCCGTCGCCACGTCGGCACCTCGTCGCCACGCCGCACCTTGCCGAAACAGCCCCGACGCCCCGGCGCTCCCGCGCCCCTCAGCGGCAGGTGATCTGTGACTGGGCCCAGTCGCCCAGGAACATCACGGTGTGGGGCGAACCGGGCTCGACTACCAGGCGCAGCGTCTTGTGTCCTCGCAGCGGCACATGGACCGGGACGGCGGGCTGGCCGCCGCGGACCACTCCCGAGCGCCAGAGCCGCTGCCCGTCCGCGTACACGGAGAAGCGCAGCGCCCCCAGGCCGAGCCCCATGTCGTCCACGCCGGCGAACGCGTCGTACGCCGTGCACTGCCGGTTCAGGTCGATGGTCACGGAGGACGGCGCGTGCACGGTCACCCCGTGCCGGAACGTCCGGCCGCCGATGCCCAGTCTTTGCCGCTGCCACAGCCAGCTGCTGTCCGCCATACGCACCTCGGGCTTTGTGCCGTCTCCCATGAGGTCCCACGTCAACTTGTTGATCTGGTACGGGGACGGAGCGGGCGCGGGCTGGGTCGGCTTCGGCTTCGGTTCTGGCTTCGGGGATTGTGCGGGCGGGGCGGCCGGTGCGGGGGAGTGCGGCGGCTCGGGGGCGGGGGTGGGCGTGGCCTTCGTCGGTGCGGGAGTCGGTGTCTGCGCCGGTTCCGGCCGGGAGGAGGCGGTGGGGCCGGGCGTCGGCTTCGGGGATGCGGGGGCGTGGGTCGGGGGCGGCTGCGCCGGAGTGCGCTCCGGCGGTTCCGACTCGGGAGGCTGCGGCGCGACCGAGGCCGCTCCGGGCTGCTCGGCCTGCGCCCGGGGCGTCGGCTGCGGGTCCCCGATCAGTGCCAGAGCGAGCGCGGCACCCGCCACGATCACCAGACCCGCGCCGATCGCCACCTTCGCGGGCGCGCCGAGCCCCTCACCCACCGCGGCACCCGCCCCGCCCGCGCCACCGGACCCGCCGACGACACCCGCCCCCGCGGCCCCACCGGCCCCAGCCGCTCCACCAGCCCCCGCAGCAGCCCCGGCCCCCGCAGCACCACCAGTTCCCGCGGACGCCCCCGCTCCGGCGCCCCCCGCCGCCGCGGCCGCGCCGGCTCCCGCCGCGGCGCCCGCGCTGCCGAGCCCCACCACGGCCGCGGCCCCCTTGACCGCGTATCCGGCCGCGAACCAGCCGATGACCGCCACCGGGAGGATGACGCGGATGTGCTCGTTGACGTCCGCGACCTCCGAGGCCGCCGTACGGCACCGGGCGCAGTCCTCCAGATGCTTGCGCAGCCCGCGCTCCGCCCGCATCCGCAGCCCGCCGCGGGCGTACGCGCCGAGCCGGTCCGCGTACCGGGCGCAGTCGCCCTCGGCGGTCAGCGAACGGTTCACGTGCGCCTGCAGATACGCCTGCTTGAGGCCTTCGCGTGCACGGTGGGCCAGTACGGCGGTGGCGTTGGCCGACAGCCCGAGCAGCGGCGCGACCTCGCTCGGCGACTCCTCCTCGATCGTGGTGTGCCACAGCACGGTCTGGTAGCGCTCCGGCAGACTGCGGAACGCCCGTACGGCCAGGGACTGCTCGGCTTCGCGCATGGCGCGGACGTCCGCGCCGAGGTCGAGCGTGTCGTCATCCAGTGCGGTGCCGGCCGTCGTGACCGCGAACACGGCGAAGTCCTCGACCAGTTGCTCGCGCTTCGCGGTCCTTCCCCAGGCCGCGGCCACCCGGCGGACGGTGGTGAGCAGATAGGCGCGTACGGACGAGTCGGGGCCGGAGCCGCCGCGTACGGCCTGGAGGGTACGGGCGAAGACTTCGCCGGTGAGGTCGTCGGCGGTGTGCGCGTCCCGGCAGCAACTGCGCGCGTAGCGCCGTACGGCGTCGGCGTGGCGGCGGTACAGCTCCTCGTACGCGCTGTCGTCACCGCCCCGCATGCGGTCGATCAACTCGCGGTCCGCGGGAGGCGGCCCGGACTGCCCGGCCGGGCCCTCTGCCGCGACTGCCCCGTCCGCTTCCGCAGACCTGTCCGAGCCCGCCGACCCGTCCGCTCCGGTCGCCCCGTTCGCTTCTGCCGTCCCGTCCGCTTCCGCCGACCCGCCTGCGCCGGTCGACCCATCTGCCTCCGCCGCCCCGCCCGCCCCCGCCGCCCCGACCGCTGTCGCGCCCCCACCCGCTCCCGCAGAACCGCCCCGCCTCCCGGAGCCGCCGGATCCGGCCGCCTTCAGACGGCTCGGCTTCCGGTGAGCGCCCCGGCCCTTCGGACCCCGCGCGCCACTCGGTTCCCGCCCACCCCTCGGCTCCCGGGCTTCACTCGGCTCCCGCGCGTCCGTCGACTCCCGGACTTCACCCTGCTCCCGCGCGTCCGCGGACTCCCGGGCTTCACTCCGCTCCCGCGCGTCCGCCGGCCCCGGACCGGTCCGCCGCACGCGCTGCTGAGGAACGTTCCGTTCGGCCGGCGCAGGCCGGTAATCGTCCTCCGCCCGGTCGTGCCGTTCCACGGCACGCCCCGAAGAACCCGTGCCCAACGCCTCCGGGCCACTCACCCCGTACGGACGTTTCTGCCCCGGGACTTGAGGGCCACGGCCCCCGCCGCCCTGCTGCCCGCCGCCCTGCCCGCCCTGCTGTCCATCACGCTGCCCGTCACGCCGCCCGCCCTGCTGCCCGCCCCGCTCCCGGCCGAGCCGCTCGTCCCGCCGCTCGTCCCGCCCGTCCACACCCATCGCCGAGGCCCCCGAACACGCCGTCGCTGCGGTAACACCGCGCCAGCGTGCCACAGGGGGGCCGCCCGGCTCGGCCTGCGAGCGCACCAACCACTCGTCCGGGGCGAGTTCATGGACGGCAGCACTAGAGGTCACTCGTACGGGGAATACTCGTCCACCGCGCCCAGGACACGGAACGGGGCGCGGCGTCGGCCACAGCCGACCCCGCGCCCCGCCCGATCTCTCAGGCTGTTGTCACTCAGCCCTGCTCGGCAGGCCGCGACCGCAGCCCCTCCAGCAGGATCTCCAGCAGCCGGGCCGAGGCGGCCTGCTGCTGGGCCGGGTCCGGCAGGGACGGTGCGCCCGTGGCGATGACCAGGAGTACGTCGGCCACCGTCACGTCCGCGCGCAGTTCGCCCGCCTCGCGTGCCCGCTCGACGAGCTGCCCGACGACCTCCAGCAGCGCCTGGGCGCCACCGTCCGCCGTGGTTTCGCCTGGCCCGGCCGGTGCCTCCAGCGCGCCGGTGACGGCCGTGCCGCGTGCGGTCACGCCGTTCGGAACGCCGGCGGAGACCCCGTTCGGGACGGTGGCCGGTACGTCCGAGACCTCGGCCCCGGGCGCGCCGCGCTGTGCGATCACACGGAACTCCGCGGGTACGTCGGACGTCAGCGCGCCGGGCACGTCCGCGGCGAGGTGCGCCGCGCCGGCCGACACGTCCGCCGGACCGGTCGGCACGCCGTCCGGTCCGTACGCCTGGCGCTGCTGCGGAACCCGGGCCTCAGCGGCACCAGCGTCAACACCAGTACCCGCACCGCCCGCGCCGTCCGAAGCCGGAGCGCTGGCGCTCACCCGCAATATGCTCGGCGGCAGCAGCCGTCCGGCGCCGGAGGCGACCGACGTCCGCAGGAAGCGCGAGAGCGCCGACCACGGGTCGTCCTCCTGGCCGAGCGCCGTACGCGCCTGGTCGGTGAGGCGGGAGGTCTCCTCCTCGGCTATTCGCCTGACCAGTACGTCCTTGCTCGGGAAGCGGCGGTACACCGTCCCCACCCCGACGCGGGCACGCCGCGCCACGTCCTCCATGGGCGCGCCGTACCCCAGCTCGCCGAAGACCTCACGAGCCGCCCGCAGGACGTGCTCAAGGTTGCGCTGCGCGTCCACGCGCAGCGGTGTGCTCCGAGCGCCGGCACCGGAGTGTCCGGAGTGCGCGGTGTGCGGATGTGTGTGCGTGGTGCCGTTCCCCCTGCCCTCCGCGGCGTGCGCGGTGGCAGTTACGGCAGTCGGCCATTGAGAGCCCTGAATGTGCATAGATGATCCCCCGGTAATGACGTCTCCCCCGGAGACTCCCCGCCCTGACTGCTGGGGTGTAACAACGTGACGACGAGAGGTTGCACCCCAACGAGGTACGAACATAGTTGAGCCCAGGTCAAGAATGAAGGGGGCAGTTCCGCACAGTCCGTGCACCGATCGGAGTACGGATCCCGTCCGCCCCTGTTCCGCACCCTCCGCCCGCCGTAGACCCACCACCTGACCTGCACCCTTGCGCCCGGCAGCGCGGAACCCGGCCCTCCGGGCCGATGTGCCGGACCGGTCATACATTTCGTCGGGCCTGTGGACAAAGGCGTGTCGCCGTTGCGTCATGGAACAGTGCTGCGTCCTTCCGGGGACGCAGTGCCTGGTGGTGGCAGGCCGGCCGGAGGACGGTGGCAACCCGCGCGGGCCGGCCTTTCGATGTGGCATGTCGCGAGGAGAACCTCTGTGAAGGAACCGGCGCGCATTCTCGTTGTCGGCGGCGGCTACGTGGGGATGTACACCGCCCTGCGCCTGCAACGGAAACTGAAACAGGAACTGCGGCGGTCCGCCGTCGAGGTGGTCGTGGTGGACCCCGACCCGTACATGACGTACCAGCCGTTCCTCCCCGAGGCCGCGGCCGGCTCCATCTCGCCGCGGCACGTCGTCGTACCGCTGCGCCGGGTGCTCCCGCTCTGCAAGGTCGTCGTCGGGGAGGTCACCGCGCTCGACCACACCGCGCGGACTGCGACGGTCACGACACCGGCCACCGAGGAGGAGGGCACCGGCGGTCTGCAACTGCCCTACGACGAGCTGGTACTGGCGCCCGGCTCGGTCTCCCGCGCGCTGCCGGTCCCCGGACTCGCCGAGGGCGGCATCGGCTTCAAGACCGTCGAGGAGGCCATCGGCCTGCGCAACCACGTCCTGGAGCAGTTGGACATCGCCTCCTCGACCCGCGATCCGGCGATCCGCGACGCCGCGCTGACCTTCGTCTTCGTCGGCGGCGGCTACGCGGGGGTGGAGGCGCTCGCGGAACTGGAGGACATGGCGCGCTACGCGGCGCGTTACTACCACAACGTCGAGCCCGACGACATGAAGTGGATCCTGGTCGAGGCGACCGGCCGCATCCTGCCGGAGGTGGGTACGGCGATGGGGCAGTACGCGGTACGGGAGCTGCGGGCGCGCAACATCGACGTACGGCTGGAGACGCGCCTGGAGTCGTACGAGGGGCGGATCGCCGTCCTGAGTGACGGCTCACGCTTCCCGGCTCGCACTCTCGTGTGGACCGCGGGCGTCAAACCGCACCCGGTCATCGCCGCTTCCGGACTGCCGCGCACCAGTCGTGGCCGCCTCAAATGCACGGCCGCCCTCCGGGTGGAAGGCGTCGAACACGCCTGGTCGGCGGGGGACGCCGCGGCCGTACCGGACCTGACGGCGGAGCGCCCGGCCAAGCCGGACGAGCCGCGCCGGGAGTGCGCGCCCAACGCTCAGCACGCCGTCCGGCAGGCGCGGGTGCTGGCGGAGAACATCGCCGCGGTGCTGCGCGGCGAGCCCGTCGTGGACTACGCGCACAAGTACGCCGGTTCGGTCGCCTCGCTCGGCCTGCACAAGGGGGTCGCGCATGTCTACGGGCGCCGCCTGAAGGGCTACCCGGCGTGGGTCATGCACCGCGTGTACCACTTGAGCCGGGTGCCCACGTTCAACCGGAAGGCGCGGGTGCTGGCCGAGTGGACGCTCGCCGGGCTCTTCAAACGGGAAATCGTTTCTCTCGGCTCGCTGGAACACCCGCGCGCCGAGTTCGAACTGGCGGCGAGCACCGGGCGCCACAACGAGCCGAGCTGACGGGCCGTCGTAGACGGTCGGCCGTACGGGCCGCACCTTGCCCGCCCCGCCCGTACGGGCCGCACCTTGCCCGCCCCCGCCCGTACGGGCCGCACCTTCCCGGGCCGCCCAGCCGCCCGCCCGGTCCGTACGGGCCGATCCTTCCAAGGCCGCCCAGCCGCCCGCCCCCAGCCGCGCGCCCCGCCCGTACGACCCCCGCCTGCCGCCCCGTCGCACCCCCGTACCCGGAGTCAGGAACTCCACCTCGTACCTCCGGCGTCTGACGGATGTCAGTCCGGTCGGCCACACTGGACGTGTGACCATGGGTGGGCTCGTATCTGCGAAGAGTGACAATCACGAGGATTCTGGACGATTGCTGCAATCCGCCAGAGGGCACCGAGGGTGCCCTCAGCCGACACCGCTCCCCGCCTCTGCCGGGCGGGCGTCCCTCCGGCGTGCGCGCGGGGAGTCCCACCGAGCCGACGGCCCGATCCCGCGCGACGACGCGAAGTAAGAGGTCCCCTCCGTGAACTTCACGCGCTGGAGCGCCCGTCTCCCCGGCACACAGCGGCGCGGCGCCGCCCGGCCCGACCGTGCCGCACCGACGTCCGCCGCCACCGTGCCCGCCGCTGCCGCCGCCTCCGCCCCGGGTGGCCCGCCGGGTGTGGCCGCCGGCGCGGTCCCCGCGGCCCGCGCCGAACACCCCGGCTCGGACGCGGTGACTGACGGCCCGTCCGCCGGCCCGGACCGCACCCCCAGCGTCGACGCGCTGTCCGTGCACGACATCCTGGGCAAGGTCCCCGCCCTGGTGGCGGTCGTGTACGGGCCCGAGCACCGCATCGCGTACGTCAACGGCGCGTACGCCACCGTCTTCGGCCCCCGCCCGCCCGGCGCCACCGCCCGTGAGGCACTGCCCGAGCTGGACGCGCTGGGCCTGCTGCCGCTGATGGACCAGGTGCTGCGCAGCGGCCGCCCCCGTACGGTCAAGGCCCGCCGGGTGCCCGGCGGCGCCGGCGCCGACCAGTCCCGGGACGGCTACTACACGTTCACCTGCACCCCCATCGAGGTCGCCGCCAGCGGTCCGGCGCCCGACCCCGAGGTCGCCTGTGTGGCGCCGCACAAGGGCGTGCTCGTCTTCGGCGCCGACGTCACCGACCAGGTGGAGTCCACCGAGCGGCTGCGCGCCAGTGAGGCGCGCCAGCGCGCCGCGGCCGTGACGCTCCAGCGTTCCCTGCTGCCGCAGGAGCTGGAGCAGCCCGACGACCTACGGGTCGCCGCGACGTACCAGCCGGGCGGCACGGACGCCGCGGTCGGCGGCGACTGGTACGACGTCATCACCCTCGGCGCCGGCCGTACGGCCCTGGTCATCGGCGACGTCATGGGCCGGGGCGTGCGCGCCGCGGCCGTCATGGGACAGCTGCGGACGGCGGTCCGCGCCTACGCCCGGCTCGACCTGCCGCCCCACGAGGTCCTCCAGCTGCTGGACGGACTGGCCGCCGAGATCGACGCCAGCCAGATCGCGACCTGCGTGTACGCGGTACACGACCCCAACGAGGGCCGCCTGGTCTACGCCTCCGCCGGCCACCTGCCCATCCTGGTGCGTGACGCCGAGGGCACGGTGCTCCGCGCCGCGGAGCCGACCGGTCCGCCGCTGGGCACCGGTGGCTGGCTGCACACCTCCGGAAGCGTCCCACTGGGGCCCGGTTCGAGCGCTGTCCTCTATACGGACGGTCTGGTCGAGCGCCGTGACAAGGACATCGACCACGGGGTCGAGGCCCTGGAGCGTGCCTTCTCGGGGGCGACCGGAGCGCCGGACATCGTCTGCGACCGGCTGCTGCGCGCCCTCGGGATCTCCACCGACCACGACGACGACGTGGCCGTCCTGGTCCTCCAGCACCCCGCCCGTACGGGACACGACGCCGAGCTGTTCCACAACGCCGCCCTCGAACTGCACGGCGGTACGGAAGCGGCACCCCGCGCCCGCGCCTTCGCCTCCGGGGTGCTCGCCTCCTGGCGCTTCTCCCCGGAGCTGCACGACCTCGGCGTCCTGGCCGCCAGCGAACTGGTCGCCAACTCGCTCCAGCACGGCACTCCGCCGATGCGGCTGCGGCTGCGCCGTACGGACCGCCGACTGATCATCGAGGTGACCGACGGCGACGACCACCTGCCGCGGCGTCGCCGGGCCGAGCCCGCCGACGAGGCGGGCCGCGGCATCTCGATCGTCGCGACGATCGCCTCGGCGTGGGGTTCGCGACGGACGCCCGGCGGCGGCAAGGCCGTGTGGTGCGAGTTCGCGCTGCCGCGGGAGTAGCGGCGGGGCGGTACGCACGCGGATGCGCGTACCGGCAGCACAACGGGCCGGCCCCTGCCAGGTGCAGCAGGAACCGGCCCGTACGCGATCGGTTGTTCCGCGCGGCTTACGCCACCGCCGTGACGGACTCCCGCCGCGGCGCACCCGCGTCGGCCCCCGTATCGGTGACCGTGCCCGCCGGCGCGTCCGGGGTGAAGGCCCGGATGTGCGGGTTGTCCTGCGCGGGGGTCAGCATCCGCCCCAGCCGCAGCGCCAGCACGCTGATGCCGACGGCGCACAGGATCAGCATCCCGATGTACGGGGCGGACATCCCGTGGCCCACCATGAGGGCGCCCACCGCCGGGCCGATCGCCAGCGCCAGCTGCTTCACCAGGGCGAAGACCGAGTTGTACTGACCGACCATGGACGCCGGCGCCAGGTCGGCCACCAGCGGGGCCACCGTCGGCGAGAGCAGCGACTCCCCTATACCGAACAGGGCGTAGGTCGAGATCAGCAGAGTGGTGGCCACCGCGTGCGCACCGTGCACCAGGCCCGACAGACCGGCCGCCAGCCACGCCACGGTCCAGATCAGCCCGACCACGGCCATGACCCGGCTGCGCCGCCGCCGCTCGACCAGTTTCAGGACCACGAACTGGGCCGCCACGATCGCCGCCGTGTTGGCGGCCAGCGCGATACCGAGGGTGGAGGGCGCGATCCTCGTGACCTCGGTCGCGTACGCCGCGAGCCCCGACTCGAACTGGCCGTAGCAGGCGAAGAACAGTACGAAGCCCAGCAGGCACAGCCACATCATGCGGCGGTCGGCGAACAGCGCACGCCAGGCACCCTTGGCCCGTGCCTCGCTCGGCACCGGGTCCTCGACCCGCGGCGTCCGCGGCAGCCGTACGGTCGCGATGGCCGCGCCCAGCACCAGGAACATCACGGCCTCGATCGCGAAGAGCCGGACGAAGCTGCCGGCCGCCGACTCGTCGACCAGCAGGCCGCCTATCAGGCCGCCGATGCCCAGACCCAGGTTGTTCAGGAAGAACTGGGTGGCGAACGCCCGCGAACGGGTCACCGTGGTCGAGCACCACACGATCATCGTCGCCAGGGCCGGCTGGATCACCGCGATACCGGCGCCCAGCGCGATGGCGGAGGCGATGACCAGGGGCTCGGTGGTGGACAGGCCCAGCCCGAGCGACCCGACGGCGGCGGTGACGGCACCCGCGATGGCCACCGGCAGCGGACCCCGCCGGTCGATCGCCCGACCGGTCAAGGGCAGCACGACGAGCGCGGCGACGGCCAGCATCGCGAGGACGACACCGGCCGTACTCGCGCCGAGGTCCCGTACCTTCGCCACATAGACGTAGAGATACGGAACCGTGAAGCCGTTGCCGAACGCGCTCAGCGCGTTGCCCAGCTGGATCCGGCGCAGCGCGGCGCCCATCGCGGTGGTCACACTCACCTACCTAGGTCAGATCGAGGGGGACTGGACAGTCACACCCTGAAGACTTCAATGCTAAAGTTCGAAGCTAAAGAGTACATGGCGAAGGACTTCAATGCCAATGAGGTACGTGTCATACTTCCCGGCATGCCAGAGCCCTCAGATGCGGCCCACAGTCCTGCGGAGCCGAGCCTCGAGGAACAGATCGCCGCTTACCAGCGCGAGTTCCAAGGCCTCGATCCCCAGGTGGAGCAGGTCGTCTCCGCACTGCAGCGCCTCAACCGCCGGATGAACGTCGCCTACGGGCGGCAGACCGCCACCCTCAACATGAGCAACGCGGAGTGGGAGGTGCTCAAGGCCCTCGTCGTCGCGGGAGCGCCCTATCAGATGGGCCCCGGCGAGCTGGCCAAACGCCTCGGCCTCACGCCGGCCGCCATGACCCACCGCATCGACCGGATGGCGAGCGAGGGCCTGGTGACGCGGGAGCGCGACGAGGCCAATCGCGTCCGGGTGATCGTGGAGCTGACCCAGGAAGGTCGCGAGAAGTGGGTCGAGGCCATGCGGATGGCCTCGGTCTTCGAGGAGGACCTGCTCCAGGACCTCTCCACCGAGGAGCGCGGCCAGCTCGGGGAGATGCTGACGCGCCTGCTGTGCCGCGTCGAGGACGCCCAGCCGGACGCGGACGGCCGGCTGAACGACCTGGATTGATCTCCGACCTCTGACCTCTGGCCGCCGACCGACCGGCCTCGACTGGCCGGTCTCACCGGCCCGGCCTCGGCTGACGTGGGCGCAAAACCGGTTGACCAGAGGTGGTTGACATGGGTCGCCGCCGTACGTAAAGTTCTTCGAGTTGCCATGGAGCTGTAACGGTTCTGCGGTAGCCCCTCGCGCCGCACCGGCGGCACAACCACTACTGCACGACTCCCGAACGGGACGGATTTCGGCATGCCGAAATTCTGACCAGTGACTCGATTATGCGTCACCGGGAAAAGGCACTAAAGTAGTGATCACGCCGGAAGGCGCGAACAAACCCCCTCCGACGGGGAATCGGATTCACATTCGAACCGACCAGCTTCCTTCACCGGAAGCCCGGAACGAAAAACGGATCTGATAGAGTCGGAAAGGCCGAAAAGCGAAAGCCGGACGGTCACCCCGCTCCAACAGGGAGCCGGAAACGGAAAGCGGAAACGCCGAACGGATCTGGTAAGGTTGGAACCGCGAAGAAGCCGAAAGGCCGAAACGCACCGGCGAAAATCAGGACCGCGAGGATCTGATAGAGTCGGAAACGCAAGACCGAAGGGAAGCGCCCGGAGAGCCTGGTGAAACAGGCACAAAGGAAGCGTCCGTTCCTTGAGAACTCAACAGCGTGCCAAAAGTCAACGCCAGATATGTTGATACCCCGTCCACCGGCAGCAGCCGGAGGATGAGGTTCCTTTGAAAAAGCCCACCAGCACCCACGCGGTGCGGGTGGCACACACAGCGAGGACGCTGTGAACGGGAAGCCTATTCCGCTTCCTGTTCCGCTCTCGTGTGTGTTGACCCGATTACGGGTAAACATTCACGGAGAGTTTGATCCTGGCTCAGGACGAACGCTGGCGGCGTGCTTAACACATGCAAGTCGAACGATGAACCTCCTTCGGGAGGGGATTAGTGGCGAACGGGTGAGTAACACGTGGGCAATCTGCCCTGCACTCTGGGACAAGCCCTGGAAACGGGGTCTAATACCGGATATGACACACGACCGCATGGTCTGTGTGTGGAAAGCTCCGGCGGTGCAGGATGAGCCCGCGGCCTATCAGCTTGTTGGTGGGGTAATGGCCTACCAAGGCGACGACGGGTAGCCGGCCTGAGAGGGCGACCGGCCACACTGGGACTGAGACACGGCCCAGACTCCTACGGGAGGCAGCAGTGGGGAATATTGCACAATGGGCGAAAGCCTGATGCAGCGACGCCGCGTGAGGGATGACGGCCTTCGGGTTGTAAACCTCTTTCAGCAGGGAAGAAGCGCAAGTGACGGTACCTGCAGAAGAAGCGCCGGCTAACTACGTGCCAGCAGCCGCGGTAATACGTAGGGCGCAAGCGTTGTCCGGAATTATTGGGCGTAAAGAGCTCGTAGGCGGCTTGTCACGTCGGATGTGAAAGCCCGGGGCTTAACCCCGGGTCTGCATTCGATACGGGCAGGCTAGAGTTCGGTAGGGGAGATCGGAATTCCTGGTGTAGCGGTGAAATGCGCAGATATCAGGAGGAACACCGGTGGCGAAGGCGGATCTCTGGGCCGATACTGACGCTGAGGAGCGAAAGCGTGGGGAGCGAACAGGATTAGATACCCTGGTAGTCCACGCCGTAAACGTTGGGAACTAGGTGTGGGCGACATTCCACGTCGTCCGTGCCGCAGCTAACGCATTAAGTTCCCCGCCTGGGGAGTACGGCCGCAAGGCTAAAACTCAAAGGAATTGACGGGGGCCCGCACAAGCAGCGGAGCATGTGGCTTAATTCGACGCAACGCGAAGAACCTTACCAAGGCTTGACATACACCGGAAACGTCTGGAGACAGGCGCCCCCTTGTGGTCGGTGTACAGGTGGTGCATGGCTGTCGTCAGCTCGTGTCGTGAGATGTTGGGTTAAGTCCCGCAACGAGCGCAACCCTTGTTCTGTGTTGCCAGCATGCCCTTCGGGGTGATGGGGACTCACAGGAGACTGCCGGGGTCAACTCGGAGGAAGGTGGGGACGACGTCAAGTCATCATGCCCCTTATGTCTTGGGCTGCACACGTGCTACAATGGTCGGTACAATGAGCTGCGATACCGCGAGGTGGAGCGAATCTCAAAAAGCCGATCTCAGTTCGGATTGGGGTCTGCAACTCGACCCCATGAAGTTGGAGTTGCTAGTAATCGCAGATCAGCATTGCTGCGGTGAATACGTTCCCGGGCCTTGTACACACCGCCCGTCACGTCACGAAAGTCGGTAACACCCGAAGCCGGTGGCCCAACCCCTTGTGGGAGGGAATCGTCGAAGGTGGGACTGGCGATTGGGACGAAGTCGTAACAAGGTAGCCGTACCGGAAGGTGCGGCTGGATCACCTCCTTTCTAAGGAGCACTTCTTACCGAGTTCGCTCGGTCAGGGGCCAGTACATCGGCGAATGTCCGGTGCTGGTTGCTCATGGGTGGAACGTTGACTACTCGGCACACTTGGCTCACTGGTCACTAGTACTGCTTCGGCGTGGAACGTGTCAGGGGGCGAGGGTGTCGGGCACGCTGTTGGGTGTCTGAGGGCATGGACGGAGACGTCTGTACCTTCAACGCCGGCCCCGGTAAAGGCCTGCTTCGGCGGGTTGTGACGGGTGGCTGGTCGTTGCTTGAGAACTGCACAGTGGACGCGAGCATCTGTGGCCAAGTTTTTAAGGGCGCACGGTGGATGCCTTGGCACCAGGAACCGATGAAGGACGTGGGAGGCCACGATAGGCCCCGGGGAGCTGTCAACCAAGCTTTGATCCGGGGGTGTCCGAATGGGGAAACCCGGCAGTCGTCATGGGCTGTCACCCGCTGCTGAACACATAGGCAGTGTGGAGGGAACGCGGGGAAGTGAAACATCTCAGTACCCGCAGGAAGAGAAAACAACCGTGATTCCGGGAGTAGTGGCGAGCGAAACCGGATGAGGCCAAACCAGTCACGTGTGATACCCGGCAGGGGTTGCGTGGTTGGGGTTGTGGGAGTTCTCTTGACCGGTCTGCCGGCCGGTCGGCGAGTCAGAAACCGTTGGTGTAGGCGAAGGACATGCGAAAGGTCCGGCGTAGAGGGTAAGACCCCCGTAGCTGAAACATCAACGGCTCGTTTGAGAACCACCCAAGTAGCACGGGGCCCGTGAAATCCCGTGTGAATCTGGCGGGACCACCCGCTAAGCCTAAATATTCCCTGGTGACCGATAGCGGATAGTACCGTGAGGGAATGGTGAAAAGTACCGCGGGAGCGGAGTGAAATAGTACCTGAAACCGTGTGCCTACAAGCCGTGGGAGCGTCGCTATGCAGCTTGCTGCATAGTCGTGACTGCGTGCCTTTTGAAGAATGAGCCTGCGAGTTTGCGGTATGTTGCGAGGTTAACCCGTGTGGGGAAGCCGTAGCGAAAGCGAGTCCGAAGAGGGCGTTGAGTAGCGTGCCCAAGACCCGAAGCGGAGTGATCTAGCCATGGGCAGGTTGAAGCGGAGGTAAGACTTCGTGGAGGACCGAACCCACCAGGGTTGAAAACCTGGGGGATGACCTGTGGTTAGGGGTGAAAGGCCAATCAAACTCCGTGATAGCTGGTTCTCCCCGAAATGCATTTAGGTGCAGCGTCGTGTGTTTCTTGCCGGAGGTAGAGCACTGGATAGGCGATGGGCCCTACCGGGTTACTGACCTTAGCCAAACTCCGAATGCCGGTAAGTGAGAGCGCGGCAGTGAGACTGTGGGGGATAAGCTCCATGGTCGAGAGGGAAACAGCCCAGAGCATCGACTAAGGCCCCTAAGCGTGTGCTAAGTGGGAAAGGATGTGGAGTCGCAGAGACAACCAGGAGGTTGGCTTAGAAGCAGCCACCCTTGAAAGAGTGCGTAATAGCTCACTGGTCAAGTGATTCCGCGCCGACAATGTAGCGGGGCTCAAGCACACCGCCGAAGTCGTGTCATTGCAGTATGTACCCCCAACGGGGACTGTGATGGGTAGGGGAGCGTCGTGTGCCGGGTGAAGCAGCACCGGAAGGTAGTTGTGGACGGTTCACGAGTGAGAATGCAGGCATGAGTAGCGATACACACGTGGGAAACGTGTGCGCCGATTGACTAAGGGTTCCTGGGTCAAGCTGATCTGCCCAGGGTAAGTCGGGACCTAAGGCGAGGCCGACAGGCGTAGTCGATGGACAACCGGTTGATATTCCGGTACCCGCTTTGAAGCGCCAAACATCGAATCCATTAATGCTAAGGCCGTGAAGCCGCCCTGGAGTCTTCGGACAAAGGGGAGTGGTGGAGCCGCTGATCCAAGGTGGTAGTAGGTGAGTGATGGGGTGACGCAGGAAGGTAGTCCAGCCCGGGCGGTGGTTGTCCCGGGGTAAGGGTGTAGCCCGTGCGGTAGGCAAATCCGTCGCACGTTAAGGGTGAGACCTGATGCCGAGCCGATTGTGGTGAAGTGGATGATCCTATGCTGTCGAGAAAAGCCTCTAGCGAGTTTCATGGCGGCCCGTACCCTAAACCGACTCAGGTGGTCAGGTAGAGAATACCGAGGCGTTCGGGTGAACTATGGTTAAGGAACTCGGCAAAATGCCCCCGTAACTTCGGGAGAAGGGGGGCCATTGCTGGTGATGAGTTTTGCACTCTGAGCTGGTGGTGGCCGCAGAGACCAGCGAGAAGCGACTGTTTACTAAAAACACAGGTCCGTGCGAAGCCGTAAGGCGATGTATACGGACTGACGCCTGCCCGGTGCTGGAACGTTAAGGGGACCGGTTAGCTCCATTTCGGTGGGGCGAGGCTGAGAACTTAAGCGCCAGTAAACGGCGGTGGTAACTATAACCATCCTAAGGTAGCGAAATTCCTTGTCGGGTAAGTTCCGACCTGCACGAATGGCGTAACGACTTCTCGACTGTCTCAACCATAGGCCCGGTGAAATTGCACTACGAGTAAAGATGCTCGTTTCGCGCAGCAGGACGGAAAGACCCCGGGACCTTTACTATAGCTTGATATTGGTGTTCGGTTCGGCTTGTGTAGGATAGGTGGGAGACTGTGAACTCGTCACGCCAGTGGCAGGGGAGTCGTTGTTGAAATACCACTCTGGTCGTGCTGGATGTCTAACCTGGGTCCGTGATCCGGATCAGGGACAGTGTCTGGTGGGTAGTTTAACTGGGGCGGTTGCCTCCTAAAGAGTAACGGAGGCGCCCAAAGGTTCCCTCAGCCTGGTTGGCAATCAGGTGTTGAGTGTAAGTGCACAAGGGAGCTTGACTGTGAGACTGACGGGTCGAGCAGGTACGAAAGTAGGGACTAGTGATCCGGCGGTGGCTTGTGGAAGCGCCGTCGCTCAACGGATAAAAGGTACCCCGGGGATAACAGGCTGATCTTCCCCAAGAGTCCATATCGACGGGATGGTTTGGCACCTCGATGTCGGCTCGTCGCATCCTGGGGCTGGAGTCGGTCCCAAGGGTTGGGCTGTTCGCCCATTAAAGCGGTACGCGAGCTGGGTTTAGAACGTCGTGAGACAGTTCGGTCCCTATCCGCTGTGCGCGTAGGAGTCTTGAGAAGGGCTGTCCCTAGTACGAGAGGACCGGGACGGACGAACCTCTGGTGTGCCAGTTGTCCTGCCAAGGGCATGGCTGGTTGGCTACGTTCGGAAAGGATAACCGCTGAAAGCATCTAAGCGGGAAGCCTGCTTCGAGATGAGGGCTCCCACCCCCTGGAGGGGTTAAGGCTCCCAGTAGACGACTGGGTTGATAGGCCAGATATGGAAGCCCGGTAACGGGTGGAGTTGACTGGTACTAATAGGCCGAGGGCTTGTCCTCAGTTGCTCGCGTCCACTGTGTTAGTTCTGAAGTAACGAACTCGCCTTGCCGGCTGGAGTTCAACTTTATAGTGTTTCGGTGGTCATAGCGTTAGGGAAACGCCCGGTTACATTTCGAACCCGGAAGCTAAGCCTTTCAGCGCCGATGGTACTGCAGGGGGACCCTGTGGGAGAGTAGGACGCCGCCGAACAATTTTTCAGCTCCGGTCCCTGAACCTTATGGTTCAGGGACCGGAGCTTTTTGCGTTCCCTGCGTTCCACCGGAATTCCGTCGTCTCCTCGGGGACACGAGTGCCGGGCGTCGCGCCATTTTCGGCCCTTCCGGGTATGGCGTTTAGGGTCGAAGGATGCGTTATGACCTCATCATCTTCGACAACGACGGTGTGCTCGTCGACAGCGAGCCGCTTTCCAACACCATCCTTGCCGGTTACCTCACCGAGCTCGGCCATCCCACCTCGTACGAGGAATCGATCCGCGACTACATGGGCGCCGCGGTGCACCGCGTCCACGACCTCGTCAAGGAGCGGACCGGGCAGCTCCTCCCCGAGGACTTCGAGACCACGCTGCACGCGCGCGTCTTCGAAGCTTTCGAGCGGGAGCTGGAGCCGGTCGCCGGCGTGGACGAGGTGCTCGGCAAGCTGACGGCGGACGGGACGCCGTACTGCGTGGCCTCCTCCGGCAGCCATGAGCGGATCCGCGTCGGCCACCGCAAGACGGGTCTCGACGAATGGTTCGAGGAAGAGTGGATCTTCAGCTCGCAGGACGTCGGCCAGGGGAAGCCGGCCCCCGGACTCTTCCTCCATGCGGCCCGTGAGATGGGTGTGGCGCCCGAGCGTTGCGTGGTCATCGAGGACAGCCCGCTCGGCGTCCAGGCCGCCGTCGCCGCCGGTATGGACGTGTACGGCCTCACGGCCAGGACGTCGGCCGCGGAGCTCACCGCCGCCGGGGCCACCGGGCTCTTCGCGCGCATGGCCGAACTGCCGGAGCTGCTCGCGTAACCAGGCGGTTACCCGACCACCCGCCTTCCGGCAAGGGGACGGCCGGGTACACCTTTCCGGAGCTCGGATACGGTGACGGGCATGAGCGGCCGTGCACAGCTGATGTGGGACGAGGCAGTAACGGGCTACGACTTCGGGCCCGGCCATCCGATGGACCCGGTGCGGCTCGCGCTGACCATGCGGTTGGTGGAGGCGTACGGGCTCGACCGGGGGCCTGACGCGGTGCAAGTCGTGGCCGCGAAGGCCGCCGGCACCTCCACGCTGCGGCTCGTGCACCGCGAGGACTACATCGACGCCGTACGGAAGGCCTCGTCCGACCCGAAGACCGCCGACCCCGTGTACGGGCTCGGCACCGAGGACGACCCGGCGTTCGCCGGGATGCACGAGGCGTCGGCGCTGATCGCCGGGCAGTCCGTGGGGGCCGCGGAGTCGGTGTGGCGCGGCGAGGCCCTGCACGCGGTGAACTTCGCGGGCGGCCTCCACCACGCGATGCCGGGCGGCGCGGCGGGGTTCTGTATCTACAACGACGCTGCGCTGGCCGTCGCACGCCTGCTGGAGCTGGGCGCCGAGCGCGTCGCGTACGTGGATGTGGACGTGCACCACGGGGACGGTGTGCAGGCCGCCTTCTGGGACGACCCGCGGGTTCTGACGGTCTCCCTGCACGAACACCCCCGGACGCTCTTCCCGCGGACCGGCTGGCCGGAGGAGGCCGGCGGGCACGGTGCCGTGGGCAGCGCGGTGAACGTGGCGCTGCCGGCCGGCACCGGTGACGAGGGTTGGCTGCGGGCCTTCCACGCGGTGGTGCCGGACCTGCTGGACGCGTTCCGGCCCGACGTCCTCGTCACCCAGCACGGGGCCGACACCCACTTCGAGGACCCGCTCGCGCACCTGGCGGTGAGCCTGGACGCGCAGCGGGCGGTTGCGGCGGCCTGCCACGACCTGGCGCACGAGACGGCCGACGGCCGGTGGATCGCGCTGGGAGGCGGCGGTTACGCGGTGGTCGACGTCGTACCCCGTACCTGGACCCATCTGGTGGCGATCGCGGCGGGGCGCCCGATCGAGCCCACGTCCTCGGTCCCGCAGGAGTGGCGGCACGAGGTCTACCGGCGTACGCGCCAGGGCGGGCCGCACCGGATGACGGACGGACGCGGAACGGGCTGGCGTGACTTCGTCGGCGACGGTTACGACCCGGCCGACCGCCTGGACCAGGCGATCCTGGCGACCCGCCGGGCGGTGTTCCCCGCGCACGGGCTGCTGCCGTAGGGCCGGGTGCGTCCGAAAGGCACGTACTTCGGGGTCCCTGGGGACGCACTTTGGGGCCATGTCCCCCTTCGGGGCCCATACGCCCGGATGTGTGACTACTGGGCGGTTCGGGCATGGGCCGGGAGCCGGGGCGTCAGCATGGGTGCCGTGTGGGGCACCGGTGCGGACACGGACGGAGCGGCGGCGGCCGCGGCGCTGAAGTCGCACGTGGTCAGGGTGCGGCTCGCGGGGACGATCGCGACCTCCAGGGAGAAGAGCCTGACCCGCTACCGTCTCTTCGCGGCCGGCGACCCACGCGTACTGATCGGCCTGGAGCCCGAGAACGACTGGTCTGTGGCAGAAGTTCTTCAGGTGATGGCTGAGCAGTGTGGAGTTTCGGCCGACCCTGGACATACTTCCGGCCCAGATGTGATCGATCCGCACCGTACGCTGGCGGGGCTCGACGCCTTCGCCGACCGGCTCGGCGCGGCGGCCGCCCGGCACGCTCCGGTACTGATCGGCACGGGCCATCCGCACCGGCTGATGGGCTTCTACGGTGGCCTGGCAGACGCTCTGTCGGCGGCGGGATGCCCCCTTCTCACCCCGGCGTATGGCCGCTGTGTCGACATAGCGACCCGATTCGGGGTACGCACGTACAACCTTGACTACGTACGGGGAGTCGCGCTGATGCGCGAACCGGGCGTGCGGCGCACCGCCGGTGAGCCGGGTGTGCACACGCACTCCCCCTCCCGGTTCGTACCGCCCTCGACGCCGCGGCAGACGCCGGCGGACCCCTTCCCGAGCTGGTGATCGGTGACCACGGATGGGTCTGCGGAGCAGGTCAGCTGGGCTTTGAGGCCATCGGACTGGCGGATACGGACGATCCCGCGCTGTTCGTCGGACAGGCCGAGGGGCGGGTGTCCGCCGTAGTTCCGCTTGATGACGCTGTGCGGTCTGATTACTACCGACCGCTTACTCGCTATGTACTCAATCGAGCGTGTCTGTCACAGTAGGCGGCCGATCGCTGCTCCTCTTCCCCACTCGCATCACCCGCCCCTAACCTGGGGAGTGAGCGCACAGCGACGGGGAGTCACCGGAGGGGAAGCCGGTGCCCGTCATGTGCGGAAGGTTCAGGTGTGTCATGGCTGCAGACCAGAGGCCTCTCAATGAGGTCGTGTTCCTGACCGTGGCGGAAGTCGCCACGGTGATGCGAGTGTCGAAGATGACCGTGTACCGCTTGGTGCACAGCGGTCATCTGCCCGCGATCCGAGTGGGGAGGTCGTTCCGGGTCCCGGAGCAAGCGGTCCACGACTACCTCCGTGAGTCCTATGTGGGGGTGGAATCGGCCTGAGGGGCTCAAGGTGTCCCTCGGATTACGCCGTAGGCTCGTCGGCGGGTAGGCTGGCCCGATGTAGGTAGTGTGGGCTCGGACGCCCCGCACCGAGTGATACGAAGTGAGCGAGGGTAGTCGTGGGCTCTGTTATCAAGAAGCGGCGCAAGCGGATGGCCAAGAAGAAGCACCGCAAGCTGCTCAAGCGCACCCGTGTTCAGCGTCGCAACAAGAAGTAAGCAACGCTGAGCGCGATTCCGCAGCCTCTCACCGCATCAGGCGGTGGGGGGCTGCGGTGCGTTTGGGGGCCGCTTTTCGGTGCGCCCGGTGCGGCGCGGGCCGGGCGGCCGATACCCGGACGGCGTCACCGGACGGACGAGGTGTTCCGGTCCCGGCCGAGTTCCCGGAAAGAGCGGCCCGCGGGAGAACACGGCTCCGGAAGGAACGTGCCGAAAAGTCGGCCGACGGTACGGGCAAAGCTCGGGCCAAGGCTTGAAATGTAGCTCAGCGCATCCCGCGGTCATCACAGCGCAACAACGACCCGATAGCGTGGCCGCACAGCTCGGCTCACGCGAGGGACAAAGGGCGGGAAGGAAGGGCTGATCTTGGGAAAGGTCGTGCTCGTCACTGGAGTCGCACGGCAACTGGGGGGCCGGTTCGTACGACGCATTCAGCGCGACCCCGACGTCGGCCGGGTGATCGGAGTCGATGCCGTGGAGCCCGAGCACTCCTTGGGCGGCGCCGAATTCCTCAAGGCCGACATCCGGCATCCGGCCATTGCCAGAGTGCTGGCCGGGACCAACGTGGACACCGTGGTCCACATGGACATCAACGGCACGCCGCTGGGCGGCCGCGGCAGCCGGGCGACGGTCAAGGAGACCAACGTCATCGGCACCATGCAGCTGCTCGGTGCCTGCCAGAAGGCGCCCAACGTCAAACGGCTGGTGGTGAAGTCCAGCACCAGCGTGTACGGCTCCGCGCCCCGCGACCCCGCCGTCTTCACCGAGACCACGCCCCCGAAGTCACTGCCCAGCGGCGGCTTCGCGAAGGACGCGGTCGAGGTCGAGGGCTACGTACGCGGCTTCGCCCGGCGCCGGCCCGACGTGGCGGTGTGCGTCCTGCGCTTCGCCAACATCCTCGGGGCGTGCGCCGACTCGCCGCTCGCCGAGTACTTCTCGCTGCCCGTGCTGCCCACGGTCCTGGGCTACGACCCGCGGCTGCAGTTCGTCCACGAGGACGACGCGATCGAGGCGCTGTGCCTGGCCTCCGGCAAGCCGCGCCGCGGCACGCTCAACAGCGGCACGTTCAACATCGCGGGGGACGGCGCGCTGCTGCTCTCCCAGTGCTCCCGGCGGCTCGGCCGGCCCACGCTGCCGCTGTTCCTGCCGACCGTCACCTGGGCCGGCACCGCGCTGCGCTCGGTCGGCGTCACCGACTTCTCGCCGGAGCAGATCCGGATGCTCACGCACGGCCGGGTCGTCCAGACGACCCAGATGCGCGAGACACTGGGGTTTCACCCGAAATACACGACGGCGGAGTCCTTCGCGGAGTTCGCCCGCAGCCGTGGGCCCGGGCTGCTGCCGCCCGAGGTCCTCGCCCGTACCGTCGACCGGCTCGCCGCCGTGCTGCCCGCACGCAGCGGCCCGACCCAGTGAGGAGTTCACCCACGATGGCGGACGCCAAGGTCATTCCCTTCGGCGAGGAGCCCCGGTCGCGCAGAAAGCCCAAACGGCCGGGCCGCGGAGGCCGCCGTACGCCGCTGGCGCCCGTACCGGAGCCGCGGCGGCAGGACGGGCGGGACCAGGCGGCGGGAGGGCCGCAGGGGGCGCCGGGGAGTCCCTGGAGCAGCGGATCGCCGGTGGCCTGCGCTTCCTGCGCCGGCGGCTCACCGGCGAGTACGAGGTCGACGACTTCGGGTACGACGAGGAGCTGACCGACCAGGTCCTGATGTCGGTGCTGCGGCCCCTGTACGAGAAGTACTTCCGGGTCGAGGTGAAGGGCATCGAGAACATCCCGGCGGACGGCGGCGCGCTGATCGTCGCCAACCACTCCGGGACGCTGCCCCTGGACGGGCTGATGCTCCAGGTCGCGGTGCACGACCACCACCCCGCCGGCCGGCATCTGCGGCTGCTCGCGGCCGACCTGGTCTTCGTCCTGCCGGTGATCAACGAGCTGGCGCGCAAGGCCGGGCACACGCTCGCCTGCGCCGAGGACGCCCAGCGGCTGCTGGAGCGCGGCGAGGTCGTCGGGGTGATGCCGGAGGGCTTCAAGGGCATCGGCAAGCCCTTCGCGGACCGCTACAAGCTCCAGCGGTTCGGGCGCGGCGGCTTCGTCTCCACCGCGCTGCGGGCCGGGGTGCCGATCGTGCCGTGCTCGATCGTGGGTGCCGAGGAGATCTATCCGAAGATCGGGGACGCGAAGACGCTGGCGCGGGTGCTGGGCTTCCCGTACTTCCCGCTGACGCCGACCTTCCCGTGGCTGGGGCCGCTGGGGCTGGTGCCGCTGCCGACGAAGTGGACGATCCAGTTCGGGGAGCCGATCCCGACGGACGGCTATCCGGCGGAGGCGGCGGACGACCCGATGCTGATGTTCAACCTGACGGACCAGGTACGGGAAACGATCCAGCACACGCTGTACAAGCTGCTGGTGCAGCGGCGCTCGGTGTTCTTCTGACGGTGCCGCCCGGCGGGCCGGGACGGTAGGGCCGCGGGTACGGGGCCGGCTCTCGTGGGACGCATGGGACGCACGCGACGCCCCGGCGCCGTGTGGCGGCACCGGGGCGTCGGAGCGTCGGGTGGCGGCCCGACGCGGGTGGGTCAGCCCAGCGGGTTCTTGCCGTCGAGGCCGATGTCCGGCAGCAGCCCGGGGAGCAGCGGCGGGATGGTGACATCGGGCTCGTGCGGTGTCTCCTTGCCCTTGCCGGAGCCCTTGCCGTCCGGTTCCGGGGTGCCGGCGTCGGACGGCGGGTCGAGCAGGCCGCCCGTGCTGCCGCCGAGCAGGCCCTCGTCCTCCTGGGACGGGGACGAGGCCGGCCGGCGCTGCGGCGTGTGCGAGCCGCCGGCCTTGCCGGACGAGGAGGAGCTCTTCCCGGACGGTGACGGGTGGTCCGTACGGCCCTGGGGGGTGCCCGGCGCGGGCGCCTCGCGCGCCTTCTCGTGGTGGCTCTCGCCGCCCGGATTCTTGGGCAGCAGGGAGCGCAGCGGTCCGACCTCTTCGTCTATGGCGTCGAAGACCGAGCTGACCTCGTCGCGCACGTCCGTCAGCTGGGGCGGCAGGCGGTCGCGCAGCCGGGTCCAGCTGTCGCGGTGCGACTTGGTGAAGGAGTTGAGCGTCTGGATGGGGCCGAGGGAGCCGTCGCGCTCGTACTCCTCGTGGAGGAGGCGGTGGCCCTCGCCGGCGTCCTGCTTGACGCCGGACAGCGCCTTGCGGATCTCACCGAGCGACTCGTGGTCGAGGGGGCCGGAGCGGATGCGCTCCATGAGGCGGTGGGCCTCGAACATGCGCGTGGACGCCTGGTCGAGGAAGAGGCGGCCGCGGTCGGCCACGTCACCCGTCAGGTTCAGCTTGAGGTCCTCCATGCCGCGCTTGAGGGGGTACAGCGAGTCGCCGGGGAGCGCGTCGGAGCTGGCGGCGGCGACGCCGCTGAAGGCGCCGGCCGCGACGCCCACCGTCAGGCCGCCCGCCGCGAGGCCCTTCGACAGCCGCGACCGGGGGCGCAGCCGGCCCAGGGACTTCGCCGCGCGGTGCGCGCCGCGCGTCCCGCGCTGCTGCGGCACCCGTGAGCCGTCGGACGCGGCGCCTTCGGCGAAGGCCGCCTCCATCGCCGCGATGAGCTGGGCCCGGTGGACGGTCTTGACCTCGGGGTCCAACTCCGGCTTGGGGAGTTCTCCGAGGGTGCCGGCGACCGCCAACAGCCTTGTTTCTCCGCACGCTTCCGCCGGTGTGCCGACCTCGTCCTCGGCCGCCGCGCCCGGAAGGACCTGATCCTCCAGGGCCTGGGCGAAGGCGTTAGCCCGCCGGTGCACCGATACGTTCGCGATCACGGGCGGCACCTCCTCTCGTCATCCCGCTCGACTCCCCGGACTGGCTTGACTATCCAGACGGGCCGGAAGGTTGCACGCCCTGCTCGCATCCACTCGATCGAGTGAGAGGGTGCGGGCATGGCGTGACCGCGAGGAGCCTGCGTTCTGCACAACGAGCGCCGCGGCACTTGGGTTACGCACTCACGATGATCTGACCGAACGGTCACGAACGGACACTCACGGTCGATCACCGCGGTGGCCGGCGCCGGGCGTGTCAGCGGCACGAACGGTGCGTCCGAGGGCGTACGGAAGGCGTGGCCGTCAACATCGGTCCGGGAGATTCAGGCGATCGGGGCGGTGGTCCAAGCGTTAGTCCTGGCGGCGGGCCGGAGTGGACGGCCCGGGGCGGTGAGGCAGGCGGAAGCGCAGTGGGCACGGGGACGCGGGTGGCAACCGGGGCACGGCAGGCGGCACGGACCGGGGTCCGTGCGCCGTGGCGGCGGTCAGCGGGCGTCGTCCGGGAGCAGCCGCGCGAGGGTCCGTACGGCCCGGTACTGCAGCGTCTTGATGGCGCCCTCGTTCTTCCCCATGACGCGCGCGGTCTCCGCCACCGACAGGCCCTGGAGGAAGCGCAGCGTCACGCACTCCTGCTGCTGCGGATTGAGCTTGCGGACCGCCTCCAGCAGCGCCGCGTTGGACAGCGACTCCAGGACCGAGTCCTCGGGGCTGCGTTCGACCTCGTTGGCGTCGAGCATCTCACCGGTGGTGACCTCCAGGCGGAAGCGCGACGACTTGAAGTGGTCGGCGACCAGGTTGCGGGCGATCGTGACCAGCCAGGCGCCGAAGTCGCGGCCCTGCCAGGTGAAGGTGCCGATGCGGCGGAGGGCGCGCAGGAACGTCTCGCTGGTCAGGTCCTCGGCCGTGGCCCGGCCGCCCACCCGGTAGTAGATGTAGCGGTAGACCGTGTCGGCGTACTGGTCGTAGAGCCGTCCGAACGCCTCTGCCTCGCCGGCCTGGGCGCGCTCGACGAGGTCCATCATGCGGCGGCTGTCGCTGTCGGCGGGACGCCGGGCGGCGGGCGTGCCCGCGCCGCGGCGCGTTCTGCCGCCGGTCTTGGTGACGGTGGTGGTGCTTCCGTCGGCCAGGGCGTAGCAGGGACCGGCGGGGGTGGCTGTGGCGAATGCGGGGACGGCGATCGCGGTGGGGACAAAACTGCGCAGGTGGTCGACGAGTGTCGTACGCAGCGTAGCCAGGCCCGAGGCGTCAACCCCGACGTGTGGGTACACGGGACTCCCAGAGGCAGAGCTTCCATCACGTGCAGTGCGGGACCGTTCACCCGTCGTAGGGACGCGTGGGTACCGGTTTGCGTCTGAGGAGAATAACGCTTCGTACAGGCAGCGCTACACCCAGTTGCTCAAATCATCGATTACTTCTGGTCCGTTACGAATTCATGCCCGATCAAGTATCGATTCCTGAGCAGATATTGATCAGAAAGGAACGTGATCTGCCTGGTTGCGGGGCGTCTTGTGGCGGACCGGCGGGGGCGGGACTGTGGGGGGTGGGGTGGGGGTATGCAACGGGGATTGGCCGGGCGGTGCGGTTGGGGGTGCGCGGTTTGGGGCGCGCTTCGCGCGGGGGTTTGCGCTGGCGCGCGGCTCGCATGGGTTGCGTTGTGGTGGCGGGGGCGCGCAGGGGGCCAACTCTCCCCCAGCCTTCGGCCGGGGGACCCCCACGGCACCGTGCACGTCCACCGCTTGAACATTGGGGACGCAGATACCCGGCTGCCTGCGGGGATGGCCCCCTACACGCCCCCTCCGGCCGGATTGGCGAGTCCGGGTCAGCTGGGGGAGTTTTTCGATCACACTGGTGCCCGCGCTCCTGGTGGAGAGGCGCACGAGGTGGAGGCGGTGAAGCGGGCCGCTGTACGGCGGTGAGTCGCGCGCGCCGGGCCGACGGGCGCGGAGGGCGGCAGAGTCGCGATGCGCGGGTGCTCGTCTTGTGAGGTCCCCAGCCCGATCGGTCCGATAGTCGCCGTACGGCCAGGGCTCGGGGACACGTAGGGGGCTCCCCGCAGGCAGCCGGGTATCTGCGTTCCCTTATGTTGCTGACTTGGTCGTGCACGGTGCCGAGGAGTGACCCCTGCGGGGCCCCGAGCCCCCCACCACCGGACCCAACGCGCACGACGCGCGCACCCACCAGGCCGAAGCTGAAGACGCGCGCCCCCATCAGGCAAAGGCGACAGCCACCAGCGCCAGCCCGAAGAACCGGTTCAGCGGCGCCGCCTCTGGAGTGCCACCGCCGCGGCCGCTCCGCCCGCGAGCGCTCCCACGCCGGCCGCCGCCGGGATGCCGATCTTGACTGCCTTGCGGCCGGTCCGGTAGTCGCGCAGGCGCCAGCCCTGTTCGCGGGCGTGCTTGCGGAGGCGGCCGTCGGGGTTGACCGCGTACGGGTGGCCGACCAGGGACAACATCGGGATGTCGTTGGCGGAGTCGCTGTAGGCGGCGCAGCGCTCCAGGTTCAGGCCCTCGGCGGCGGCCAGGGCCCGTACGGCCTCGGCCTTGGCGGGGCCGTGCAGTGGCTCGCCGACCAGTTTGCCGGTGTAGACGCCGCCGACGGACTCGGCGACGGTGCCGAGCGCGCCGGTCAGGCCGAGCCGGCGCGCGATGATCGTCGCGGCTTCGACGGGGGCGGCGGTGACCAGCCAGACCTTCTGGCCCGCGTCGAGGTGGGCCTGGGCGAGGGCGCGGGTGCCGGGCCAGATCCGTTCGGCCATGTACTCGTCGTAGATCTCCTCGCCGATGGTCATCAGCTCGGAGACGCGGTGGCCCTGGACGATGGAGAGCGCGCTGTTGCGGGCGTCCGCCATGTGCTCGGGGTTCTCCGAGCCGATGAAACGGAAGTAGATCTGCTGCCAGACGAAGCGGGCCAGGTCGCGCTTGTGGAAGAAGCGCCGTTTGTAGAGGCCGCGTCCGAAGTGGAAGAGGGACGCGCCCTGCATGACGGTGTTGTCGAGGTCGAAGAAGGCGGCGGCGTCGGTGTCGCCGACGACCGGGAACTCGGGTTCCTCGGCGCCCTCCTCCTGGGCGGCCGCTTCCTGCGCCTCGGCTTCCAGCGAGGACTTGCGCGCGGCCTCGGCGGCGGCCTCGCCTGCGAGCACGCTGCGCGCGGTGGCGGGGCGCCTACGGCGGCTGAACCACCCCGTGGGGAGGAGCGCGCCGTAGGCGTTCCTACGGGGACGGCGGGCGGACGACGGGTGGGCCATGTAGCTAGCGTAGCCAGGTTGTTCGGTGCGGCCGGTTACGGCCGGATGTCGGGCGGCCGCGGTGCGGCCGACCGTTGCGTTACGGCCATCCCGGTGACGGTGCCGGGCCGTCGGGGCGCGCGCCGCGGTGCGGGCGTATGCCGGGCGGTACCGGTGGCGTACGCGGCCTGGCCTGCCGGGCGTAGAAGGGCTCGTACCGCTGTGGGGTGGCCGGCTCGCGCCGTCAGGCGCCCAGTGCCTTGCGCAGCCGCTGGGGGTCGACCCGCCAGAAATCGTGCTGTGCGCCGTCCACGAGGACGACCGGAATCTGTTCCCAGTACTTGCGGTACAGCTCCTGGTCCTGGGTGATGTCCTTCTTCTCCCAGGAGGCGCCGGTCTCGGCGCAGACGCGCTCGATGACTTCCTGTGCGACATCACACAGGTGGCAGCCTGGCTTGCCGATGAGCGTGACCGTGCTGTCGGCGGGGTTCTTGCGGGCGCTGCGGCTGAAGAGGGAGGCCATGCCCGTCATTGTGCCTCCGTCCGGGGTGGCGCCGGGTCGCCGTCGTGCCCTTGTCGTGTCCTCGTCACCGCTCCGCCGTACGGGGCGGATAGTCGCCTGAGTCGACTACCATCGGTGGGCGATTTGTAGGTTTTCGGGGCGTTAGCGGTGAGGAGTGAGGGCGCGTGCGGCCGTCGGCGCTCTCGTGTTACCGGCGCGAAACGTGTGAACGGTGCGCCGGGGGAGTTGGTTCCGCGAAGCGGTGTAAAAGCCGCGTGACCCCGGTCACTTTGGCCGGACAAAGCGGACACCATCTTTGTGCACGCGTTCACAAAGACATAGCCTGCTGTCGACGGGGCGGTCGGGAAACCTACGGCCGTCCACAGCCCCGCTCTACCCGCAGGAGCACCGTGGCAACTGGCCGAACTCACCGACCGGCGACCCGAAGCCGAGGGATTCCCGAGGCCACCGTCGCCCGGCTTCCGCTGTATCTGCGCGCGCTGACCGCGCTCTCCGAGCGTTCGGTCCCCACGGTCTCCTCCGAGGAACTCGCCGCCGCGGCGGGGGTCAACTCCGCCAAGCTGCGCAAGGACTTCTCCTACCTCGGTTCGTACGGCACCCGCGGGGTCGGCTACGACGTGGAGTACCTCGTCTACCAGATCTCCCGCGAGCTGGGGCTGACCCAGGACTGGCCGGTCGTGATCGTCGGTATCGGCAACCTCGGCGCCGCCCTGGCCAACTACGGCGGCTTCGCCTCCCGTGGGTTCCGGGTCGCCGCGCTGATAGACGCCGACCCGGCGATGGCGGGCAAGCCGGTGGCGGGCATCGCCGTCCAGCACACCGACGAGCTGGAAAAGATCATCAAGGACAACGGCGTCTCGATCGGTGTGATCGCGACCCCGGCGGGCGCGGCGCAGCAGGTCTGCGACCGGCTCGTCGCGGCCGGCGTCACGTCCATCCTGAACTTCGCGCCGACCGTGCTGACCGTTCCGGACGGTGTGGACGTGCGCAAGGTCGACCTGTCGATAGAACTGCAGATCCTGGCCTTCCACGAGCAGCGCAAGGCGGGCGAGGACGCGGGCCAGGACGACGAGTCCGACGACGCCCGCGCCGTCGCCGCGCGTGAGGCCCGGCGGGCCGTGCGCGAGGTGCGCGAGGCCGCGGGCAAGACCGGCCCGGACGCGGGCGTGTCCACCGGTGCGTCCGACCGCAAGGGACCCGACGGGGACGTACCCGCCGTGATGCCGGCATGAGCCTCCTTGTCGTAGGGCTCAGTCACCGCAGTGCCCCCGTGAGCGTGCTGGAGCACGCGGCCATCGCCCCCGGGGCGCGCGGCAAGCTGCTCCAGGACACGGTGTCGGCCGAGCCGGCCGCCGAGGCCGCGGTGCTCTCCACCTGCAACCGCATCGAGCTGTACGCCGACGTGGACAAGTTCCACGCCGGTGTCGCCGAGCTGTCCACCCTGCTGGCGCGGCACAGCGGCGCGGGCCTGGACGAGCTGACTCCGTACCTGTACGTGCACTACGAGGACCGGGCCGTCCACCACCTCTTCTCGGTGGCCTGCGGCCTGGACTCGATGGTCGTGGGCGAGGGCCAGATCCTCGGCCAGATCAAGGACGCCCTCGCCGTCGCGCAGGAGCAGCACACCGCGGGCCGGCTGCTGAACGACCTCTTCCAGCAGGCGCTGCGGGTCGGCAAGCGCGCCCACAGCGAGACCGGGATCGACAAGGCGGGCCAGTCGCTGGTCACCTTCGGCCTGGAGCAGCTGGCGAGCGGTACGGACGTGGCCGAGTGGGCCCGGGGCAAGCGTGCCCTGGTCATCGGCGCCGGGTCGATGTCGTCGCTGGCCGCCACCACGCTCGTACGGGCCGGTATCAGCGAACTGGCGGTGGCCAACCGGACGGTGGAGCGCGCCGAGCGGCTGACGCGGATCCTGACCGAGCCCGGCTCGGCGGGCGCGCTGAACGGGCTGACCGCCCGCGCCGTGGCGATGACCGCCGTACAGTCCGAGCTGGCCCTGGCCGACGTCGTGGTGTCCTGCACGGGCGCCACCGGCCTGGTGCTGACCGGTGAGGCGATCGGGACGGCCGCGGAGACCCGCGCCGCCCGGATCGCGGCCGGTGACGGGTACGCCGGTACCGCGGGCGGCGCCGGCAGCGCGGTCGCGCCGGCGCCCGAGCTGGCACTGCTCGACCTGGCCATGCCGCGCGACATCGACGCCGCCGCCCACCGGGCCGAGGGCGTGCGCCTCGTCGACATCGAGTCCCTCGCCGACGCGTCGGCGGACGCTCCGATGGCGGCCGACGTGGACCGGGTGCGCGGCATCGTCTCCGACGAGGTGGCCGCGTTCGGCGCGGCGCAGCGGGCGGCGCACATCACCCCGACGGTGGTGGCGCTGCGCACCATGGCGGCGGATGTCGTGGCGGGCGAGATCGCCCGGCTGGACGGCCGCCTCCCCGACCTCGACGACAGGGAGCGCGCGGAGATCACCCAGACCGTGCGCCGGGTCGTCGACAAACTCCTGCACGCGCCCACCGTGCGGGTCAAGCAGCTGGCCAGCGAACCCGGCGGCGCCGGTTACGCGGACGCGCTGCGTGAACTCTTCGACCTCGACCCGCAGACGGTAGCCGCCGTCAGCCGGGCCGACACGCGGGCCGACGGCTCGCACACAGCACGGGAGCGGGCATGACTGACAGCAATCCACGGGCCCTGAGGCTGGGGACCCGGCGCAGCAAGCTCGCCATGGCCCAGTCCGGGATGGTGGCGGAGGCGGTGCGCGAGGTCACCGGCCGCCCGGTAGAGCTGGTGGAGATCACCACTTATGGCGACACCTCGCGGGAGCACCTGGCGCAGATAGGCGGCACCGGGGTGTTCGTCTCCGCGCTGCGCGACGCGCTGCTCGACGGGACGATCGACTTCGCCGTGCACTCGCTCAAGGACCTGCCGACCGCGCAGCCCGCCGAGCTGGCGCTGGCCGCCGTACCGCCGCGCGAGGACCCGCGTGACGTGCTGGTGGCGCGCGACGGTCTGACCTTCGAGGAGCTGCCGGACGGTGCCCGCGTGGGGACCGGTTCGCCGCGCCGCATGGCACAGCTGAACGCCTGGGCGCGTTCGCTGGGCCGTCGGGTGGAGGCCGTGCCGATCCGCGGGAACATCGACACCCGTATCGGCTATGTCGAGAAGGGCGAGCTGGACGCGGTCGTGCTGGCCGCGGCCGGACTGTCCCGGCTCGGCCGGATCGGCGAGGCGACCGAGCACCTGTCGCCCGACATGATTTTGCCCGCCCCCGGCCAGGGGCCCTGGCGGTGGAGTGCGCCGCGCACAACGCGCAGCTCGCCGCCCAGCTCGCCGAGCTCGACGACCCGTTCACCCGGGCCGCCGTGACCGCCGAGCGTTCCCTGCTCGCCGCCCTGGAGGCCGGCTGCTCCGCACCTGTGGGTGCGCTGGCCGACCTTCAGGACGACGGGCAGGCTGTCACCGAAATGCGCCTGCGTGGCGTCGTCGGCACGACCGACGGCTCGACGCTGGTGCAGCTGTCCACCACCGGACACGTACCCGCCTCTCTCGGCGACGCGGCGACCCCCGTGAACATGGGGCGCGAACTCGCCGCCGAGATGCTCGCGAAGGGTGCGGCCGGTCTTATGGGGGAGCGAGCACTTTGAGCCCCACCGCCCCGAATCACCCTGCCGCCGGCCAGGTCACCTTCATCGGCGCCGGTCCCGGAGACCCGGGCCTGCTGACGTTGCGTGCCGTCGAGGCACTGGCCCGCGCCGATGTGCTGGTCGCCGACCCGCAGGTGCTCGACGTCGTCCGCGCGCATGCGCGGCCGCATGTGGACACGCCGCAGCAGCCCACGGCTGACGAAGCGTCAACCACCGCTGGTGTACCCGCGCTTAGGGACACCACCAATCTTGTCATGTCGGCTGTGCGCACCGGCAAGCGGGTGGTGCGTGCGGTGTCCGGCGATCCCGGACTGGACGCGCACGTCGCCGAGGAGATGCTGGCGTGCGCCGCCGAGGGCGTCGTCTTCGAGGTCGTGCCGGGCATCGCCGCCGCGGTCGGCGTGCCCGCGTACGCCGGTGTGCCGCTGCGCGACGCGGACGGCACGGACGTGCGTTTCATCGACGCGCGGACCGCCGACGAGCGCTGCTGGACGGAGGTGGGCGCCAGCGACGCGACCGCCGTCGTGTCCACCTCGCTGGACTCGGTGGCCGCGGCGGCCGGCGAGCTGGTCTCCGCGGGCCGCAAGCCCGACACGCCGATGACGGTCACCGTCGCCGGTACGACGACACGCCAGCGCACCTGGAACGCCACCCTCGGTTCGGTCGCCCAGGTCCTGAAGGCCGCGAAGGTGCTGCCGTCGGCGGACGGCGGGCAGCCGGTCATAGCCGTGGTCGGTGAGCGCGGGGCCGCGGCCCGGCGCGACCAGCTCTCGTGGTTCGAGAACAAGCCGCTGTTCGGCTGGCGTGTCCTCGTGCCGCGGACCAAGGAGCAGGCCGCGTCGCTCTCCGACCAGCTCGTCGAGTACGGCGCGGTGCCGCACGAGGTGCCGACCATCGCCGTGGAGCCGCCGCGCACCCCGCAGCAGATGGAGCGCGCGGTCAAGGGCCTGGTCACCGGCCGTTACGAGTGGATCGCCTTCACCTCGGTCAACGCCGTCAAGGCGGTCCGGGAGAAGTTCGAGGAGTACGGGCTGGACGCCCGCGCGTTCGCCGGGATCAAGGTCGCGGCGGTGGGCGAGCAGACCGCGAAGGCGCTGGTCGCCTTCGGTGTGAAGCCCGACCTCGTGCCGTCCGGCGAGCAGTCCGCCGCCGGGCTGCTGGAGGACTGGCCGCCGTACGACCCGGTCTTCGACCCGATCGACCGCGTCTTTTTGCCGCGTGCCGACATCGCCACCGAGACGCTGGTGGCGGGCCTGATCGAGCTGGGCTGGGAGGTCGACGACGTCACGGCCTACCGGACCGTACGGGCCTCGCCGCCGCCGCAGGAGACCCGCGAGGCGATCAAGGGCGGCGGGTTCGACGCCGTGCTGTTCACCTCGTCCTCGACGGTGCGCAACCTGGTCGGCATCGCCGGCAAGCCGCACAACGTGACCGTGATCGCCTGCATCGGCCCGGCCACCGCCAAGACCGCCGAGGAGCACGGGCTGCGCGTGGACGTCATGTCGCCCGAGCCCTCGGTGCACAAGCTGGCCGAAGCGCTCGCGGACTTCGGGGCGGCGCGGCGCGATGCCGCGCTGGAGGCCGGGGACCCGGTCACCCGCCCCAGCGAGCGCCGGCCCGGATCGCGTAGGAGGGCTCGCAGTTGAGCAGCAGTACGTACGGCAACTTCCCCGGCGCCCGGCCGCGCCGGCTGCGCACCACGCCGGCCATGCGCCGGATGGTCGCGGAGCACCGTCTGCACCCGGCGGACCTGATCCTGCCCGCGTTCGTGCGGGAGGGGATCTCGGAGCCGGTGCCGATCGGCGCGATGCCGGGCGTCGTGCAGCACACCCGTGACACGCTGCGGAAGGCCGCCGTCGAGGCGGTCGAGGCGGGCGTCGCCGGGATCATGCTGTTCGGGGTGCCGGAGGACGCGAAGAAGGACGCCGCCGGTACGGCCGGCACGGACCCGGACGGCATCCTCCAGCAGGGCATCCGCGATGTGCGCGCCGAGGTCGGCGACGACCTGGTGATCATGTCGGACCTGTGCCTGGACGAGTACACCGACCACGGTCACTGCGGCGTCCTGGACGGCCAGGGCCGGGTGGACAACGACGCGACGCTGGAGCGCTACGCCGAGATGGCGCAGGTCCAGGCGGACGCGGGCGTCCACGTGGTGGGCCCGAGCGGCATGATGGACGGCCAGGTCGGCGTCATCCGTGACGCGCTGGACCAGACCGGCCACGAGGACGTCTCGATCCTGGCCTACACCGCGAAGTACGCCTCGGCCTTCTTCGGCCCGTTCCGTGAGGCGGTCGGCTCGTCCCTCAAGGGCGACCGCAAGACCTACCAGCAGGACTACGGCAACTCCCGTGAGTCGCTGCGCGAGCTGGCGCTCGACCTCCAGGAGGGCGCCGACATGGTGATGGTCAAGCCGGGCATGCCGTACCTGGACGTGCTGGCGAAGATCGCGGAAGCGGTGGACGTGCCGGTCGCCGCGTACCAGATCTCCGGTGAGTACGCGATGGTCGAGGCCGCCGCCGAGAAGGGCTGGATCGACCGCGACGCGGCGATCCTGGAGGCCCTGACCGGCTTCAAGCGCGCGGGCGCGGACATGATCCTGACCTACTGGGCGACGGAGGTCGCGCGCAAGCTCTAGTTCCCCATACGTACCTCTGCCGTTGCGGCGTCGCACGCGTGTACCCAAGTCCCGTACGGGGCACAGGAGATGCGACGTATCGACAGGGAGGGGTGCGGGCATGAGGAATCGACTGAAGAGACGGCGGCGCTCCGTGGGGAGCGCCGCCGTCGCGCTGTGCACGGCGGCCGTCCTCGGCGGGGCGCTGGCCACACCGGCCGAGGCGGCGAGCGGTCCGGCGCCGGTGACCTCGTACACGTACACCAGCGTGGCGGGGGACTACATCGGCCAGGGGCACGCCGGCACGTACCGCGAGCCGAACGCGAAGATCACGGTGGCGGGCGACGCCGGGTACGCCCGTGTCCGGGTCTCCACCGCCGAGGAGTGGTGGGACATCGACCTCGCCGCCCCCAAGGGCGAGAAGCTGCGCCCCGGCGTCTACCGCGACGCCGAGCGGGCCGCGTTCCGCACCGGCCGCTCGCCCGGCCTCGATGCCGGCGGCAACGGCCGCGGCTGCGACGAGGTGTACGGGCAGTTCACCGTCAACCAGATCGCCACGGACGAAGCGGGCACCATCACGCTGCTCGACGCCTCGTACACGCAGCACTGCGAGTCGGCGACGGCCCAGCCGCTCAAGGGGACGGTCAAGTACCGCGCGCTGCCGCTGTCCTACGCGTACAAGAGCGACGCGGGTGACTGGGTCGGGCAGGGCAAGTCGGTGACGCACACGGGCGCCACCAGCACCTTCCGGCTGTCCGACAGCTACGGCGGCGGCGTCGAGTTCGGCGTCGAGGGCAAGCGGGAGTACTGGACGGCAGTGCTCCGGCCGCCGCTGGGCGAGCGGCTGACCGCCGGGCGCACGTACCAGGTCACCGGCGCCGAGGGCGGTGCCACTCTGGAGGTCTACGGCAACGGGCGCTCCTGCGCGGACGCCCGGGGCGAATTCACCGTCGACCGCCTGTATTTCACCGACGAGGGCAAGGTGACCGGCCTCTCCGCCCGCTACCGGCAGATGTGCGGCGGCGGCACGGCCGGCATGTCGGGCACCATCCACCACGCGGCCTGACCGGCCTTCGTGACCGTGTGGTGCGGGCCGCGCCCTCCCGGAGGGCGCGGCCCGCGGTGCGGAGCGGCCGTCGAGGGGTGCGGCCCGCGGTGCGCGGCGGCCGTCAGCGCAGGTCGAAGCTGACCGAGCTGGCCTTGTCGTTCATGCCGTCGCCGACGTAGGGGACGTACCCGTAGTACGTCTGCTTGGCGCCGCGGAAGTCGCCGTGCTCCCAGAGCGTGATCGGGCAGGCCACGCCCTCCACGGAGCTGATGTTGTCGTTGTAGCCCCACTTGCCGAGGCTGTTGAACTCCGGGTAGCGCCAGTTGAAGCCGACGCTGCCGCGCAGCGCCAGTTCGGAGCCGCCGGAGTTGGTGTCGGTCCACATCTTGCCGAGGATCTTGTAGTCGGCCCTGGCGTTGCCGAACCGGTCGGCCTGCGCACGGGTGGCGAAGCAGCCGCCTTGGCCGGTGTCGACGATGTAGGTGCAGTACTTGCCCTGGGGGCCGGGGGGCCGGGAGGCGGATGAGGGGGCGGTGGAAAGGCTGGGTGCATACCGGGCGGCCGGATATCGGTTGCGGGGGGGGGCGCCGAGCCCGCCCGCCACGTTTCTTTGGCCCTCGCGCCCAACTGCCGTAACTGCAAGAACTGTTGGCCGGTTTCGTGGCTTGTGCCCCCTTCGTGGTGTCCACATAATCACAACGCTCTGCCGCGTCGTGGCGCCCCTTCCCCCACGTACGTTCCGTTCCCCGGGCCCCTCGGACGCGTGAACTTGGCATGACCTGATCAAGCAGTTCGGCGTGCCCCGGTGACCGCCGGGCGCGTGCCACCCCTCGGAGAGGAAACCCGGTGACCCGTTCCGCGAAACTCCTGAAGAGATCCGTCGCCCTCGGTGCCGTCACCCTGGCGGCCCTGTCGCTCCAGCCCGCCGCCGCCGGCGCCGCCGGCGAGCCGGCCCCGTCGAGCGGCACGCCCGGCACGCGGGTCGTGGGCGGGGTCCCCGCCGCCCAGGGCGAATTCCCGTTCATGGTCCGGCTGTCCATGGGCTGCGGCGGCTCGCTCTACCGCCAGGACATCGTGCTCACCGCCGCCCACTGCGTGGACGGCAGCGGCAACAACACCTCCATCACCGCCACGGCCGGTGTCGTGGACCTCCAGAGCTCAAGCGCGGTCAAGGTGAAGTCCACCAAGGTCCTCCAGGCGCCCGGCTACAACGGATCGGGCAAGGACTGGGCCCTGATCAAGCTCGCCCGCCCGATCAACCTGCCCACCCTGCGCACCACCACGGACGGCCGGTACGACCAGGGCGACTTCGTCGTGGCCGGGTGGGGCGCCGCCCGCGAGGGCGGCGGGCAGCAGCGCTACCTGCGCAAGGCGACGGTGCCGTTCGTCGACACCGCGACGTGCAAGCAGGCGTACGGCAACGCGTACATCCCCGGTGAGGAGATCTGTGCCGGGATCATGCGGACCGGCGGCGTGGACACCTGCCAGGGCGACTCCGGCGGGCCGATGTTCCGCAAGGACGACGCCGGCGCGTGGATCCAGGTCGGCATCGTGAGCTGGGGCGAGGGCTGCGCCCGGCCCGGCAAGCCGGGCGTCTACACACGGGTGAGCGCCTTCTCGCAGGCCATCGCGAAGGCGGCGGACCAGCTGCGGCGCTGAGACTGGACGGGCGGGTGGGGCCGCCGCGTAGCGGCAGCCGTTCCGGGCCGCAGGGCCGCCCACCCGCCCGAACTCGTACGGCATTTGGTCCGAACCACGCAGATGCGGATACGTCGCCGTACTCGGGAAGTGGCCGGTTTCAGAACCTTGTGCATCTTTGGGGCGCGTCCACATAATCACAACGCTCCAGCTACACCACGGCACGTCCGGCACAGCTCTTCGCGTCCGGTCGTGGCGCGGTGTGCCGTGCGGCAACAGCTGGGGACCGTTGTGCCTCCGACGCGAGAGGGAAGTCCTTGAAGCGCTCCGCGAGATGTGTCAAGAGATCCATAGCCGTTGGTGCCGCCGTGGCGGCGGCGGTGGCCCTCCAGTCGGCAGGCGGCGCCACCGCCGCGCCGGCCCCGTCGCCGACCCCCGGTCAGCAGATCATCGGCGGACCGCCCGCCAAGCAGGGCGAGTTCCCGTTCATGGTGCGGCTCTCGATGGGCTGCGGCGGCTCCCTCATCCGGGAGGACGTCGTGCTGACCGCCGCCCACTGCGTGGACGGCAGCGGCCCCAACACGAGCATCACCGTCACCGCGGGCGTCGTGGACCTCCAGAACCCCAAGGCGATCAAGGTGAAGTCCGCCGAGGTCGCGCAGGCACCCGGGTACGACGGCAAGGGCAAGGACTGGGCACTGATCAAGCTCGCCACGCCGATCAAGAACCAGGAGACGCTGCACATCGCCGAGGACGACAACTTCGACCGCGGCAAGTTCACGATCGCCGGCTGGGGCGCCAGCCGGGAGAGCGGCCCCCAGCAGCGCTACCTGCGCAAGGCCCAAGTTCCGTTCGTGAACATGACCGCCTGCAAGCAGGCGTACGGTGACCTGCTCACCCCCGGCGAGGAACTCTGCGCCGGCTTCGTGGCGGAGGGCGGAGTCGACACCTGCCAGGGCGACTCCGGCGGCCCGCTGTTCCGCCGCGACGGGGACGGCGACTGGGTCCAGGTCGGCATCACCAGCTGGGGCGAGGGCTGCGCGCGGCCCGGCAAGCCCGGTGTCTACACCAAGGTGAGCGCCTTCTCCGCACAGATCGAGAAGGCCGCCAACAAGCTGGCGGGCTGACCGGACGCGTCCCGGGCCGCACGACCGGCCCGGGATGCCTCCGCCGCTCGGCACCCCGCGAACCTCTTCCGCCCCGTCCCGTATCCGGGATAGCTTCCCGTTCATGAGAACCGAGGAGCCGGACCACCGCCCGCCCGGTGACGCCCACACCGCCCCGATGGAGTCCCGACTCGCCGCCCGCCTGACGGAGTTGCGTACGGAGCGCGGCTGGTCGCTCGACGATCTGGCCCGGCGTACTGAGGTGAGCCGGTCGACCCTCTCGCGCATGGAGCGGGCCGAGGTAAGCCCCACGGCGGCGCTGCTGTCCCGGCTGTGCGCGGCGTACGAGCGCCCGATGTCCCGGCTGCTGGCCGAGGTCGAGTCGGAGCCGCCCCAACTCGTACGGGCCGCCGCGCAGCCCGTCTGGCGCGACGAACCCTCCGGCTTCACCCGCCGCTCCGTCTCGCCACCCCACCCCAACCTCCGCGGCGAAGTCGTCGAAGCCACACTGCGCCCCGGCGCCGACATCACCTACGACAGCCCGCCGCCCGTACCCGGCCTGGAACAGCACATCTGGCTGCTGGACGGCCGGCTGGAGATCACCACGGGCGGTACGGCGCACACCCTCACCCCGGGCGACTGCCTACGCTTCCGCCTCTGGGGCCCCACCCGCTTCCGCAGCACCGGCCCCGACACCGCGCGCTACGCCCTGCTGGTGGTCCTCCCATGACCCACTCCACCACCTCCCACCCCGTCACCTCCCACCCCACTCCTGCCCACCCCGTCACCATCACCCGCCTCTCCGCCACCACCTTCGACGAACGCGTCCCGGGCCTGGCCGACCTCCTCACCGACACCGTCACCGGCGGCTCCTCCCTCGGTTTCGTCACCCCCTTCGGCCGAACGGAAGCGACGGCCTGGTGGCAGGCCCAACGCCCCGCCGTGGCCGACGGCACCCTCGACGTCTGGGTGGCCGACGGCCCCGAAGGCATCACCGGCATGATCAGCCTCGTCCACCCGGCGAAGCCGAACGCCCGCCACCGCGCCGAGATCGTCAAACTCCTCGTCCACCGCACCGCCCGCGGCCAGGGCCTCGGCCGCACCCTCCTCACCACCGCCGAACAGGCCGCCGCCCGCTCCGGCTTCCGCCTCCTGCTCCTCGACACGGAGACGGACAGCGCGGCGGACCACCTGTACCGTCACGCCGGCTGGACCCCGTACGGCACGGTCCCGTCCTACGCGGCAGACCCGGAGGGCGCGCTGCGGGACTGCACGTTCTTTTACAAGGAGGTGGGGTGAGGGGGCTCCGTGGCCGACGGTGGGCTGCGGCTGACAGCCTTGTCAGGTCTCATGGCCCCGGGTCAGGGCGGCCAGCAGGTCAGGGTCGGAATGGGCTTCCGCCGTGTGCTGCCAGGCGGTCAGTGTCTGGGCAATGGACGCGGTATTGCCGATGGCCCCTGCGGTTGTTCAAGGTAGTGGATGGGGGGCCGGGGCGAGGGTGTCGTGTTTGATGGCGGCTATGAGGGAGCCGAGCTGGGGGCGGGTGGTGGTGACCTCCGCGTTCGGGGTCTCGCTTTCTCGGATACGTATGGTGTGGTCGGGGAATGCGGCGAGGTTCAGGCAGTTGTTTCCTTCGCCGCAGTACGAGGATTTCTGCCAGGCGGACGTGGACACGAGCTTCCTTTCAGAGTTCTCGGGCGATGCTGTGAATGAAGTTTTGTGATGCGACTGGGTCGAGCGCGAGGGCGTGAAGGCGGCCGAGGACTGTCCGGTATTTGGCGAGCTGCGCTTCGGTGTCGAGGAGTGCGGGGCCGTGCGATTGGTCGAGCTGTACGGTGTCGAGTTGCGGTACGGGGCCGTGGGCGTACAGCACAGTCTGGCCTGAGCCCGGGTGGGCGCCGGCGGTGAAGGGGATGACGGTGACGGTGATGCTGTCCCGCTCACCCGCGTCGAGCAGGTGGTTCAACTGTGCTCTGGTGACGGCCGGGCCGCCGAACTGCATGCGGAGAGCCGCTTCGTGAATGATGGCGGAGTACGGGACGGGCGTGTCCCGGTAGAGGACCGCTTGGCGTTTGATGCGCAGCGAGAGGCGGTGCTCGATCTCCGGAGGCGGCAGCGCAGGGACGACCTGCTGGAAGACGACGCGCGCGTGGTCGACGGTCTGGAGTAGTCCGGGCAGGCTTGAGGTCTGTGCCGTGCGCAACTTGACCGCGTGGTGTTCGAGTTCGGCCAGATCGAGCATCCCGGGCGGCAGGATGCCGCGGTACTCCTCCCACCAGTGGCGGGTGCGGCCGCCGGTCATCGCGGCCAGGGCGTCGATGAGGGCTTCGTCCGCGCAGTCGTAGTTGCATGCGAGCGTGCGCACACGTTCCGCGCTGATGGGTGCGCGGCCGGTCTCGATGTTGCTTATGCGGGCCTGGTTGCCGCCGAGCAGTGCGCCTGCCGCAGTCGCGGTCATGCCGGCCTTCTCGCGCAGCTTGCGGAGTTCCGCCCCGAGACGTCGCTGCCGCGCCGTCGGGTGTGTCCTCGCGGCCATGAGCCCCTCTCTTCGCTCGTGATCAGTCTGCCGTGAGCAGTACGAGTACACCAGGGCCGATGGATTACCTCGACTCGGTGGAATCTATCTACCCGAAGGCGCTACGGTGTGAGCCACGTCACTCACGTGATGACGTCAACTGCGCATCCACAACGGAGGCTTCGCATGTCCGGTGACTGGGAGTACGCGTTCGAGATGTCCGACAACCCCCGGGCTCCGCGCGTCGCGCGGCGGGTGGTGCGGCTGGTGCTGGAGGAGCACGGGGAGACGGGGCTGGTCGACGGGGCGGAGCTGTTGGCGTCGGAGTTGATCGCCAATTCATACCGGTACGCGAAGGGGTCCGCCAACGTGCGGGTGAAGCGGATCGGGGCGCGCCTGCGCGTCAGCGTGTGGGACGGGAATCCGGAGCTGCCGAGCTTCGGTGCGGTCGCGGTGTCCGGGCCGGCGGCCGAGGCCGGGCGGGGGCTGGGGCTGGTCAGGCTGTGTGCCGAGAGCTTCGGCGGGTTCGCTTACGGGTCGGGGGCGTTGGGGTCGAGTGGGGGCAAGGTGATGTGGTTCGAGTTGGGGGAGGAGTGTCCGTTGCGGGGTGGTGGGGGCGGGCTCGGGTGAGGTGGGTGACTGCCGTACCGATCAGGAGCAGGGTCAGGGCGGTCCAGGGGAGGGCTGCGGGTGGGGAGACGGTCAGGAGGAGTGCGCCGGCCAGCGCGCCGCCGCCGATGCCGGTGTTGAACGCGGCGACGTAGAGGGAAGAGGCCGCGTCGGGGGCGTCACCGGCCGTGCGCAGGACGGCGGTCTGGAAGCAGACGGGGAGTGCGGTGCAGGCCATGCCCCAGGTGGCGATGGCGAGGAAGAGGAGCGGGCGGTGAGTCGGGGCTGCGCCCAAGGTGGTGAGGGAGACTGCCATCAGGGCGAGCGTGCCGAGGAGCGTGGCGCGGGGGCGGGTGTCGACGAGGGCGCCGCTGAGCCAGGTGCCCGCGATGCCCGTTAGGCCGAAGAGGAGGAGTACGGGACTGAGGGATGCGGGGGCGAAGCCGGCGGTGTCGCGGAGGTACTCCGTCACGTACGTGTAGAGCGTGAAGTGGCCGAGGATGACAAGGCCGGTGGTCAGGACGACCGGGCGCAGGCCCGGCGTACGGGCCACGCGGGGGAGGTCGGAGACGCGGAGGGCGGGGCCGGGTGGGACCTGCGGCAGCAGGCGCGCGGCGACGAGCAGCACGACCGAACCCAGTGCGGCGGTGGCGAGGAACGCGATGCGCCAGCCGAAGGCCGTACCGGCCGTCGTGCCGAGGGGCACCCCGACGACGAAGGCCAGGGACACGCCCGCGAAGACGATCGCCGTGGCGCGCCCCGAGCGCCCCGGCCCGGCGATGGCCGCCGCGTAACCGGCGACGATGGCGTAGAAGACGCCGTGCGCGAGGCCGCAGAGGAGGCGGGTCGCGGCGAGGGTGGCGTAGTTGGGAGAGAGGCCCGAGAGGGCGGTGGCTGCCATGAAGACGGCACAGGTGGTGAGAAAGAGGCGCTTGCGGGGCCAGTTGGAGGTGCGGGCGGTGAGCGGGGCCGCGGTCAGGCCGACGGTGAAGGCGTAGACCGTGACGAGGAGCCCGGTACGGGACGGCGCGACATCGAGGTCGCTGCTGATGTCGGGCAGCAGTCCGACCGGCAGGAACTCGATGGTGCCGATGATGAAGACGAGGAGGGAAAGGAGAAGGAGGCGAGGGAGGGTGGTCGGGCGTCGGCCGGGAGACATGCGCGGGACCGTAGATGTTGACACCGATGTGAAGGTCAAGGCGCGGATGGAGGCGTCTCGGCCTGGGGGTTACGGGGCCGGTGCCGGTCAGGCGGAGCCGTACGGGGCAGGGCCGGTGGGCACGGCTGCGTACGGAGCCGCGGGGATCTGCTGCATACGGGACAGCTTGCGGACGAAGAAGGTGGCGAGAACGGCGGTGACGGCGTTCAGGAGGTCGGACAGGGCCGTGAACACCAGGACGTGGCGGCTGGTGTCCGGGAACGCCGTCACGTCGAAGCCGAAGAGGGTGATACTGATGCAGTCGATGACCTCCGTCAGGATCCACAGCGCCCACCAGATCCGTACCGGTGCCGTGGAGACCGTGCGCCAGGTGCCGTCGGGCGCCGGCCGGGCGCTCGCCTGCCAGGTCTCCCTGGCGACGCGGAACGGCAGCCACAGGTTGGCGACCGGTATGAACCAGGACCCGATGGCCCAGCCGCGGCCCAGGGTGCACACATCCCGGGCGCAGTGCTCGGCGTTCACGCGGGAGCGATAGAACCAGATGAGGAAGACGATGCCGGTGGCGAGCAGGACGGTGGATTGCAGGCCACTGCTCAACATGTCCAAGTCGTCGGCATGACCGGCATCCTGTTCGGTGAGGGTGGTCAGGTCGCCCAGCAGTGCGAAGGCGTGGACGTCCTTGAAGAGCGCGGTCAGGTCTGAGGCGATGACCACGCAGAACAGCACGGTGAGAGCTGTGGCGAGGCCCTTGGTCGGCTGGAGCGCCGGGCCGCCGGTGAGCGGGAGGCCGCCGAGCGGGGAACCGTCGTGCGGCGGAGCGCCGCCGGGCGGAGATCCGACGGGTATGTGCGTCATGGCTGCGTGACTCTCCTGGACAGGTAAATGCCCGCTCTCGGGCGGAAGGAGAGGAATTTACAGGATGTCGGGGGCCTTGACGCGATAAAACGGTCGTGGAGTACGTCGGGTATGAGCGACAATCCCTCGGTTCACTCATGTACCAGGAGATTCATGCACAAGCGTCTGCCCCTGCTCGCCACCTGCCTCGCGCTCGCCGCCTTCGGCATCTCGGCATGTGGCCCGTCCGGTGACAGCGGGGCGAGTTCTTCCGCGACACCGGCTCCCGCGTCCGCATCCGCCTCGGCCGCCTCGGCCGCCCCGACCGGGAGCCCGTCGGCGACACCTGACGAGGTACGCGGTCTGACCGGCCTGGCGCCGAAGTTCTACCTGAAGACGATCCGGGAGCACTACCCGGACCTGGACCACATCAGCGACGACGTACTCGTCGCTCACGGCAACGCGCTGTGCGTCGCCCGTGGGCAGGCCTTCGTGGACCAGGCCCTCAAGACCAAGCGGGAACTCGGGATCACCGGCAAGCAGACGTCGCGGATCATCGGTACCGCGCACGGTAGTTGCGGCAGGAAAATGAACTGGTGAGGCCGAAGGGCCGGGCCAGGGCCAGGTGTGCCGGCCCGTAGCGCGGCGCGGCTCATACGGTCGAGGGGCCCGCCCGACCGCCTCGGCCATCACCGTCGCGGTCTTGATGATCAGGTGGGTGTCTCCCGAGGCGTTCGGAAGTGCCGGCTTGTGGGTGAAGGCCGCGAGGACGACGGGGGTGCCGTCCGGGGTCCAGGCGATGCCCGCGTCGTTGCTCGTCCCGTACGTGCTGCCGCCGCCGGACTTGTCCGCCACCTTCCAGTCCTTCGGAAGCCCCGCGCGGAAACGTTCCACGCTGGTGGTGCTGCGCAGCAGCCAGTCGGTCAGGAGCGCGCGGTCGGGGCGGTTCAGGGCGTTGTCGAGCACGAGGCGGCGGTAGGTGTGGGCGACGGCGTACGGGGAGGTGGTGTCCGTACGGCGGTCCGGTTCGCCGGAGTTCAGCTCGGGCTCCCAGCGGTCGAGGCGGGTCACCGGGTCGCCGAGGGACCGGCAGAAGCGGGTGACGGCGGTCGGGCCGCCCAGCTCGCGCAGGAGGAGGTTGGCGGCGCAGTTGTCGCTGTACCGGACGGCCGCGTCGCACAGGTCCCGTACGGACATGCCGTCGGCGACGTGCTGGGACGTGACGGGTACGTGGCCGGCCTTCCGTACGTCGGCCTCGGTGTAGCGGATCACGCGGGACAGCTGGGTGCCGTCGTGGTCGAGGTCGCGCAGTACGGCCGCGACGGCGAGTCCCTTGAAGACGGAGCACATGGGAAAGCGTTCGTGGGCACGGTGGAGCAGGGTGGCGCCGGTGGCGAGGTTGAGGGCGAAGACGCCGATCCGGGCCTGGTGTTCCCGCTCCAGCTCGCGGAGGCGGCGGGTGGCGGCGGGGTGTGGGGAGGAGGGGGCGGTGGGGCCGGCCTGGGCGGCGCTCGCCGTGGTGGTGCCGAGGGCGAGCGCACCGCCTAGGCCGAGGCCGAGTCCGGTGCCGAGTACGGACCGGCGGGTGAGTGCCGGCGTGGGCTTGCGCATGGTGTGTCCTTTCCCCAGTCCCCCGGTTGGCTGTTGCTGGTGGGGACGTCGGGGCGGGAGGGGCGGTTGCGCGTGCCGGGGAGCGCGGTCAGAGGGCGTTGTCCAGCTCGCTCTGCCAGTACGTGACCTGGGCGGAGTCGTCGATGTACGTACCCTTCGGCAGCTTGGGGTGGGCCGAGCGCTCCGCGTAGCCGCCGTCCCGGTTCGCGAAGAACAGCTCCAGGCTGTGTACGGTCCTCCCGCCGCCGGCCTCCCCGGTGGCGTCCGACGTGCGCACCGCCGCGTACGCGGACTGGCCCGGCTCGACGGACACCACGGACTGCGGCTTGCTGCTCTGCAGGACGTCGGTGGGCGCCTGGGCGTCGTCGAAGCGCAGGGCCGGGTAGTGGTACGCGTCGCAGCGGGTCGAGCCGGTGTTGGTGAGGGTGAGGAGGATGTGGTTGACGGGTCGGCTGAGCTTGGAGACGGTCACCTTGGTGTTGGCCGCGGAGCAGGTGGTGGACTTCCCGCCCGCAGAGGTGCCGTGCTTGCCGCCGGAACCGGCCCGGGTGGGAGACGCCTGCGAGCCGTGGCCGCTCCGCGAGCCGGCGCCCGAGGGGGACTTGGCTGACGGGACCGAGCCGTCCGCGGAGCCGGAACCGGCATCGGTACCGGCCGAGGAGCCCTGGCCGGCGGCGGGGGCCGAACCGGCCGCGGCCACGGGCTGCCCGGCCCCGGCGGCCTTCTTGCCGTCCTCGGCACCGCCGCAGGCGGTCAGGGAGAGGGCGGCGGCGACGGCCGCGGCGGAGGCGGCGACTCGGGCGGTACGGGTGGAGAAGAGACGCGAACGCATGGGTGGTGCTCCCCGTGAGGTGATGGGAAAGGGACGGTTGGTCAGGCGCGGTCAGAAGCTGTGGAGTACGGCCGCTACGACGACGACACAGACGGTCAGTACGCCCAGTGCCGCGAGATCGGCCGGTTCGAGAGGACAGCGGAATCGGATCCGCACGGCTGCTCCCCGGTAAGGCCCCTGGTCAGGGCGTCGTCAGTGATCACAGCCTGGGCGACGGTCCGTCCCGGCCACAACGGCCGCCGGGACATCCGGGACGCTGGAACGATTGCGCGTACTCTGACCTGGGGGAATGGGTGCTCCCTGGAACGGAGTTCCGGGACGGGCAGGAGGGGGAACGGTGAGCACGGCTTCCGGCACGGACGGTTTCGCGGCACTGCTGCGCACGTTGAAGACGAGGTCAGGGCTGAGTTACGGCGCCCTGGCCAAACGCCTGCACATGAGTACGTCCACGCTGCACCGCTACTGCAACGGCGACGCGGTGCCGGCGGACTACGCGCCCGTGGAGCGGCTGGCCCGGCTGTGCGGCGCGCAGCCCGAGGAACTGGTCGAGCTGCACCGCCGGTGGATCCTGGCGGACGCGGCGCGTGGGCGGCGGACGGCGGCGGGGGAGGAGAAGGCGGAGGGGACGGGGGTGAAGGAGGCCGGGTCGGGGGAGACCGGGTCGGAGGAGGCCGGGTCTGAGCCCGTACCGGACCCTGGACCGGCCCCCGAGCCGGCCCCCGCACCGACCCCCACTCCTGTCTCCGCAGGAACTCCCGCCCCTGCGGAAGCTCCCACTGCCGTGACTGCCCCCACAACAACCCCCACAACAACCCCCACACCAATTCCCACCCGCCCCACCCGCCCCAAGCTCCGCCTGGCCCTCGCGGCCGCCGCCGTGGTCGCGCTGGCCGTATCCGCCGTCGCCATCAGCACCGCGTCCTCCTCGGACCCGGAGCGGCCGGTCCGAGCCGGTGCGCAGACGGCCGATCGTACGGCCCGTGGCGGGGGCGGGCCGGTGCCGGACGGTGGTGCCTCCGGTACGCCGTCCCCGTCCTCGTCCGCGTCCGCCTCGGGGGCGGCCGAGGAGCCGAAGCGGAGCAGTGCGCCGGCCGGTGTGGGCGTGTCCGGTGACGCGGCCGGGGAGGGCAAGGGCGAGGCGGGCGGCGGCAGTGGCCGGGACGGCGGTCAGGACAGCGGCAGCGGCACTCCGCTCACCGTCGACGTCCGTACGAACAACTGGGACGACCCCTGCGACCGCTGGTACATGCTCGACAAACCGCCCACCGAGGTCCCGCCGCCGCCCACCGGGGTGAGCGCGCGCGGCTGGGCGAACGCGCTCGGCGCGCTGCCCGGCGGCCACCTCAGGGTGGCGCTGGCCGTGCAGGGCACCAACGACCAGGCCGTCGTCCTGCACTCGCTGACCGTACGGACCACGACGCGCACGGCGTCGGTGGCGGGTTCGGCGTACTCCATGGGCGACGGCTGCGGCGGCGGGCTCACCCCGGCCTCGTTCGACATCGGGCTGGACGCGGCGCAGCCGGTGACACGGCCGGTGGCCGGGGAGCAGGGGGACCGGAGGATTCCGGCGACCGACTTCCCGTTCAAGGTGTCGGCGTCCGATCCGCAGATGCTGTACGTGGACGCGCACGCGGAGGCGAACGACGTCAGCTGGTACCTGGAGCTGGAGTGGAGCAGTGGCGGGCGGCGCGGCACGCTGCGTCTGGACGACCACGGCAAGCCGTTCCGTACGAGCGCGATGAAGGGCCGTCCGCAGTACATCTACCGGTGGGACCAGAACGCCTGGGCCCCCTACGGGAGCTGATCGGAGCCGACCGGGCAACCGGCCCCGGCCCCCTACGGGAGGCGAGCCCGCGGACAGCGGAAAGGCCCCGCCGGAACGGACCGTTCCGGCGGGGCCTCTCCCGTGTACGTCCGGCGGGCGTCAGAGCCGCTCAGGCGTCCGGATCCCCAGCAGCGCCATGCCGCGGTGCAGCGTGCGGGCCGTCAGCTCGCACAGGAACAGGCGGTTCTCCACCTGCTCGCTGCCGCCCTCGGCCTTCAGGACCGGGCACTGGTCGTAGAAGGTCGTGTAGAGAGAGGCGAGCTGGTAGAGGTACGCGGCCAGCTTGTGGGGCTCGTAACCGGCCGCCGCCTCCGCCAGGACCTCGCCGAACTGGTCCAGGTGCAGACCCAGCGCGCGCTCCGCCGGGGCCAGCTCCAGTTCCGGGTGGGCCTTGGGCGCGGCGTCCCCGGCGCGGCGGAAGATGGACTGGACACGGGCGTACGCGTACTGGATGTACACGCTGGTGTCGCCGTTCAGCGAGACCATCTGGTCCAGGTCGAACTTGTAGTCGCGGGAGGCCGAGGTGGACAGGTCCGCGTACTTCACGGCGCCGATGCCGACCTGGAAGCCGTTCTCGGTGATCTCCTGCTCGGTCAGGCCGATGTTCTCGCCCTTCTCCCGTACGACGGCGGTCGCCCGGTCCACCGCCTCGTCGAGCAGGTCCACCAGTCGTACCGTCTCGCCCTCACGGGTCTTGAACGGCTTGCCGTCCTTGCCGAGGACGGTGCCGAAGGCGAGCTGGACGGCGGCGACGTCCTCGCCCAGCCAGCCGGCCCGGCGGGCGGTCTCGAAGACCATCTTGAAGTGCAGCGACTGGCGGGCGTCGACCACGTACAGCAGGGTCGAGGCGCCGAGGCCCTGCACCCGGTCGCGGACGGCGGACAAGTCGGTGGCCGCGTAGCCGTAGCCGCCGTTGGACTTCTTGACGATCAGCGGGGTCGGGTTGCCGTCCGGGCCCTTGACGTCGTCGAAGAAGACGCAGAGCGCGCCGTCGGAGCGGACCGCCACGCCGGACTCCTCCAGCAGTCGGCAGGTCTCCTCCAGCATGGCGTTGTAGCCGGACTCGCCGACCACGTCCGCGTCCCGGATGTCCATGTCGAGCTTGTTGAAGACCGAGTAGAAGTAGACCTTCGACTCGTCGACGAAGCGCTGCCACAGGGCGAGCGTCTCCTCGTCGCCGGCCTGGAGGTCGACGACGCGGCGGCGGGCGCGGTCCTTGAACTCCTCGTCGGAGTCGAACAGCGCGCGGGACGCCTTGTAGAGACGGTTCAGGTTCGACATGGCCTCTTCGCCGGAGATCTCGGCGGAGGCGTCCTCGCTCTTGTGGTCGAGCTCGTGCGGGTGCTCGATCAGGTACTGGATGAGCATGCCGAACTGGGTGCCCCAGTCGCCGATGTGGTGGCGGCGGACCACCTTCTCGCCGGTGAACTCCAGGATCTCGACCATCGCGGCGCCGATCACGGCGGACCGCAGGTGGCCGACGTGCATCTCCTTGGCGACGTTCGGCTGCGCGTAGTCGATGACCGTGGTGCCCGGGTTCTCGGCGTACGGGACGCCGAGGCGGTCGTCGGCGGCGCGCGCGGCCAGCGTCCGGATGATCGCCTCGTCGGAGACGGTGATGTTCAGGAAGCCGGGGCCGGAGACCTCGATCTCCTTGATCACGTCACCGGCGGCGAGCTGCCCGACGACCTGGGAGGCCAGCTCCCGCGGGTTGCCCTTGAGCTTCTTGGCCAGCGCCAGCATGCCGTTGGCCTGGAAGTCGGCCCGGTCGCTTCGTCGCAGCAGCGGGTCCGCGGCGCCGGCCTCCGGCAGGGCTGCCGAGAGGGCGTCCGCGACGCGCTGGTTGACCGTGGCTGCGAGGGAAGGGACCGATGTCATGGAATGAAGGCCGTTCCGTTGGTGTGGAAAGGGTTTGCCACCGAGTATCCCACGGCGGTTCCACCGGTTTTCCACAGGGAAAACCGGCGGTGGCGCGGTCTGGGAGAATGGTCGCCGTCAGGCTTGTCGAGTGGTGAGAAGAGGAAGGGCCGATCGTGGCTCAGCAGAGCACCGAGACCGACTGGGTCTCCAGGTTCGCGGACGAGGTCATTGCCGAGGCGGAGCGCCGCGCCCCCGGCAAACCGATCGTCTGCGCCTCGGGCCTGTCCCCTTCCGGCCCCATCCACCTGGGCAATCTGCGTGAGGTCATGACGCCGCACCTGGTCGCGGACGAGATCCGCCGCCGGGGCTTCGAGGTCCGCCACCTGATCTCCTGGGACGACTACGACCGCTACCGCAAGGTCCCGGCCGGTGTCGCGGGGGTCGACGAGTCCTGGGCCGAGCACATCGGCAAGCCGCTGACCTCGGTGCCGGCCCCGGCCGGCTCCGCGTACGCCAACTGGGCCGAGCACTTCAAGGCCGCCATGACCGAGGCGCTCGCCGAGCTGGGCGTGGAGTACGACGGCATCAGCCAGACCGAGCAGTACACCTCCGGGGTCTACCGCGAGCAGATCCTGCACGCGATGAAGCACCGCGCCGACATCGACGCGATCCTCGCCCAGTACCGCACCAAAAAGGCCCCGGCGAAGAAGTCGCAGAAGCCGGTCGACGAGGCCGAGCTGGAGGCCGCCGAGGGCTCCGGCGCGGCCGCCGAGGACGACGGCAGCAGCGGTTCGGCGGGCTATTTCCCGTACAAGCCGTACTGCGGCCAGTGCGACAAGGACCTCACGACGGTCACCTCCTACGTGGAGGAGACGACCGAGCTGACGTACGCCTGCACGGCCTGCGGCTTCGGTGAGACGGTCCGGCTCAGCGAGTTCAACCGCGGCAAGCTGGTCTGGAAGGTCGACTGGCCGATGCGCTGGGCCTACGAGGGCGTGATCTTCGAGCCGTCGGGTGTGGACCACTCCTCGCCGGGCTCGTCGTTCGTCGTCGGCGGCCAGATCGTGCGCGAGATCTTCGACGGCGCGCAGCCCATCGGCCCGATGTACGCCTTCGTCGGCATCAGCGGCATGGCCAAGATGTCGTCCTCCAAGGGCGGCGTGCCGACCCCGGGCGACGCGCTGAAGATCATGGAGGCGCCGCTGCTGCGCTGGCTGTACGCGCGCCGCAAGCCCAACCAGTCGTTCAAGATCGCCTTCGACCAGGAGATCCAGCGGCTCTACGACGAGTGGGACAAGCTGGAGGCCAAGGTCGCCGACGGCTCGGCGCTGCCCGCCGACGCCGCCGCCCACTCCCGCGCGGTGCGCACGGCCGCCGGTGAGCTGCCCCGCACCCCGCGCCCGCTGCCGTACCGCACGCTGGCCTCGGTCGCCGACATCACCGGCGGGCACGACGAGCAGACGCTGCGCATCCTCGGCGAGCTGGACCCGGCCGACCCGGTCACGTCCCTGGACGAGACCCGGCCCCGGCTGGACAAGGCCGAGTACTGGATCAACACCCAGGTCCCGGCCGAGCAGCGCACCATCGTGCGCGAGGCGCCGGACACCGAGCTGCTCGGCTCGCTCGACGACCAGGCCCGCGAGTCGCTGCGGCTGCTGCTGGACGGGCTGGACGAGCACTGGTCGCTGGACGGGCTGACCACGCTCGTCTACGGCGTACCGAAGATCCAGGCCGGGCTGACGCCGGACGCCAAGCCGACGCCCGAGCTGAAGGTCGCGCAGCGCTCGTTCTTCGCGCTGCTCTACAACCTGCTCGTCGGGCGCGACACCGGCCCGCGGCTGCCCACGCTGCTGCTCGCGGTCGGCGCGGACCGGGTGCGCAAGCTGCTGGCGGCGTGAGCGCCTGACGGGGCGGGCCCGGAGCGCACCGACGGCCGCCGTGGCGCGCGTACGGGTAGGAGGCTCTGACCGGGCCGCTGCGACTTTCGACGGAGTGCCGATTCGGCCCCGGGGACGACGATCCCCGGGGCCGCTCGCATGAGGGTGGAGACATGCGAGCCATCATCGGAGTCATCGGAGTCATCGTCATGATCCAGGGAGCCTTGGGCGCCCTCGGCCGGACCTTCACGGACACCACGGGCTGGGGCATCCTGCCGCACTGGTACGACCTGCCGACGCTCGCGTACGTCGGTATGGCCGTGGCCGGCCTGGTCCTCTTCGTGTGGGGGGAGGCGGGGAAGAAGGGCAAGAAGCGCGTGGGACAGGGGTGACCGCAGGCTTGCGGCCCCGCACCCGCCCGCTACTGGAGGCGTACCGGGCGGGAAATGCCCGGAACAGACATACGTCGAACACCGGGCGGGGACTCGTGTCCCATGACGGATTCGCTCACTTCACTCGGCCTGCCGGACCGTGTCCGGGCCTGCCTGTTCGATCTCGACGGCGTCCTGACCAAGACGGCCGTCGTGCACACGGCCGCCTGGAAGGACACGTTCGACGACTTCCTGCGTCACCGGGACGGCCCCGGATACACCCCCTTCGATCCCGTCTCCGACTACGACGAGTACGTGGACGGCCGCCCACGCGCCGACGGCGTCCGTACCTTCCTCGCCTCGCGCGGCATCGAGCTGCCGGAGGGCGGCCCTGACGACCCGCCCGACCGGGAGACCGTGCACGGGCTGGGCAACCGCAAGAACAATCTGCTGCTGAAGAAACTCCGCGAGCAGGGCGCCGAGGCGTACGAAGGCTCCCGCCGCTATGTGCACGCCGTACGCGAGCAGGGTCTGGCCACCGCCGTCGTCTCCTCCAGCGCCAACTGCCGTGAGGTGCTGGAGTCCGTGGACATGGCGGGCCTCTTCGACGTACGGATCGACGGGAACGTGGCCGCCGAGCGGAAGCTGCCGGGCAAACCGCACCCCGACACCTTCCTGGAGGCCGCCAAGGAGCTGGGCGTCCCCGCCACACAGGCGGCCGTCTACGAGGACGCCCTGGCCGGGATGGACGCCGGGCGGGCCGGCCACTTCGGGTACGTCGTCGGCGTCGACCGGGTCGGCCAGACCGAGGCGCTGCGGCGGCACGGCGCCGACATCGTCGTCAAGGACCTCGCCGAGCTGCTGAAACCCGGTCAGCCGACGCCCGAACCGTCCGCGCCCGGCCACGCGAACCCCGGCCACGCGAACCCCGGCCACTCGAAGGAGGACGGCCAGGCATGATCACCCACTCCTCGTACGCCTGCGACCCCTGGCTGCTGCGCGAGACCGACCTCAACCTGGACGTGCTGCCGCAGAGCGAGTCGGTCTTCGCGCTGTCCAACGGGCACATCGGCTGGCGCGGCAACCTGGACGAGGGCGAGCCGCACGGGCTGCCCGGCAGCTACCTCAACGGCGTCCACGAACTGCGCCCGCTCCCGTACGCCGAGGCCGGCTACGGCTACCCCGAGTCCGGACAGACCGTCATCAACGTCACCAACGGCAAGCTGATCCGGCTGCTCGTCAACGACGAACCGTTCGACCTGCGCTACGGGCGGCTGCGCAGCCACGAACGCGTGCTGGACCTGCGGGCCGGCGTGCTGCGCCGTACCTGCGAGTGGACCTCGCCGGCCGGCTGCACCGTGCGGGTGACCTCCACCCGGCTGGTCTCCTTCACCCAGCGGGCCATCGCCGCCGTCGCCTACGAGGTCGAGCCGTTGGACTCCGAGGTGCGGGTCGTCCTGCAGTCCGAACTCGTCACCAACGAGCAGCTGCCCGAGTCCGGCGGCGACCCCCGGGTCTCCTCGGCGCTGCACAACCCGCTGGAGGCGGAGGAACACTTCGCCTCCGACGCGCGCCTGCGGCTGATCCACTGCACGCGGAGCAGCGGACTGCGGGTGGCGGCCGCCGCCGACCACATCGTCGACGGCCCGGAGGAAGACCCGCACCGACAGCGAGAGCGGCGACGACACCGCCCGCTTCACCGTCACCTCGCTCCTGGAGCAGGGCCAGCGGCTGCGTCTGGAGAAGACGGTGGCGTACGGCTGGTCCGGCGCCCGTTCACTGCCCGCCGTACGCGACCAGGTGGACGCGGCGCTCGCCGGGGCCCGCAGCATCGGCTGGCAGGGTTTGACCGATCAGCAGCGCACCTACCTGGACGACTTCTGGGACCGCGCGGACGTCGAGGTCGACGGCGACGCGGAGATCCAGCAGGCCGTCCGCTTCGCCCTCTTCCACGTGCTCCAGGCGGGCGCGCGGGCCGAGCAGCGCGCCATCCCCGCCAAGGGCCTGACCGGCTCGGGGTACGACGGCCACACGTTCTGGGACAGCGAGACGTTCGTCCTGCCGATGCTGACGTACACCTCGCCCGGCGCCGTCTCCGAGGCGCTGCGCTGGCGGCGGAACACGATGGGCGCGGCCCGCGAGCGCGCGACCCAACTCGGCCTCCGCGGCGCGGCGTTCCCCTGGCGGACCATCGAGGGATCGGAGTGCTCGGCGTACTGGCCGGCCGGCACCGCGGCCTTCCACGTCAACGCCGACATCGCCGACGCGGTCGTCCGCTACGTGTGCGCCACCGGTGACGAGGAGTTCGAGCGGGAGACGGCCGTACCGATCCTGGTGGAGACCGCCCGGCTGTGGCACTCGCTGGGCCACCACGACCACCACGGCACGTTCCACATCGACGGCGTCACCGGCCCCGACGAGTACAGCGCGGTCGCCGACGACAACGTCTACACCAACCTCATGGCCCAGGCGAACCTGCGCGCCGCCGCCGACGTGGCCGAACGCCACCCGCGCGAGGCCGAGGCGCTCGGCGTCGACGACGAGGAGAGCGCGGCCTGGCGGGACGCCGCCGAGGCGGTGGCCGTACCGTACAACCGCGGCCTGCGGGTGCACGAACAGTCGGCGGGCTTCACCACCCACCAGACCTGGGACTTCTCCGGCACCCGCACCGACCAGTACCCGCTGATGCTGCATTTCCCGTACTTCGACCTGTACCGCAAGCAGGTCGTCAAACAGGCCGACCTGGTCCTCGCCCTGTACAAGCGCGGCGACTGCTTCGACGACGAGCACAAGGCCCGCGACTTCGCCTACTACGAGCCGCTGACCGTACGCGACTCCTCCCTCTCCGCCTGCGTCCAGGCCGTCGTGGCCGCCGAGGTGGGCCATCTGCGCCTGGCCTACGACTACTTGGGCGAAGCGGCCCTGATGGACCTCCAGGACCTGGAGAACAACACCCGCGACGGCCTGCACACCGCCTCACTGGCCGGCACCTGGATCGCCCTCGTCGCCGGCTTCGGCGGCATGCGCCACACGCCCCAGGGCCTGACCTTCGCCCCACGCCTCCCCGAAAAACTCAGCCGGCTGGCGTTCTCGGTACAGGTGCTGGGACGGCGGCTGCGCATCGAGATCACCGCCAAGTCGGTGACGTACAGCATGGTCGAGGGGGCACCACTGGAAATACAGCATTACGGCGAACCGCTCACCGTCTCCGACAAGAGCCCCCAGGAACGGGACATCCCCGAACTGGCGGCCCGCCCGGAACCGACCCAGCCGCCGGGGAGGCGGCCGTTGCGGAGGCACTGAGCAGGCAGGGCGGTACGGCTCGGGCGTGAGCCGTTGCGGCCCCTTCCCGCCCTCGGCGGACTGGTCGGACCATCGGACCGGGCCAGGGCCGGGAAGGGGCCGGAGACGGCTACTGGTTGGCCTTGCCGACCGCCGCGACCGCTTCCTTGGCGGCGGTTTCGGCGGCCTTGAGGAGGTCGCTCGGGTCGGGGGCGTCGGCGCCGGCCAGGCCCGCGCCGTTGTAGTTGACGGTGACCACGACGTTCGCGGTGCGGGCGATCACCGTCTGGTTCTTGAAGTCGGAGCCGTCCTTCTTCAGGTCGTAGGTGATCCAGGTGGACTCGTCGCCGTTGCCGTCGACCGCGCCGGTCTTGGTGTTCTTGGCGCCCTGGGTGCCCTTGGCGGTGTCGACCTGCTTCTTGTAGAAGTCGGTGGCGCGCTTCTCGCCGGTGCCCAGGGTCGGGTCGGAGTCGTAGCGCTGGAAGCCGACGTCCAGCCAGCGGTACTGGGTGCCGTCCACGCCCTGGGCGTCGGAGCTGTTCCAGGCGCAGTAGCCGCGGGCCATGGCGTCGGAGGACTTGCCCTGCTCGCCGTTCTCGTTCTTGGTCTTGGGGACGAGCTTCTTGACGGTGTCCTTGGACACGGCCTCGCAGGGGTTGGGCAGCTTCTTGAGCTTGGCGGGCGTGACGCTGGGGGAGGAGCTGCCGCTCTTGCTGGGGGCGGCGGTCTTCGATGCGCCGCCGCCCGAGTCCTTCTTGCCGGAGTCGTCGTCGGAGGAGCAGCCGGCGACGAGCATCACCGGTACGGCTGCGCAGGCGAGGAGGCTGGCGAGTCGCTTGGCTGAACGGTGCATGGTTCCTTCGCTGTTCGTCGTCGTTCGGCGCGTCGCACTGGACGCCGTCGGGTGCCGTGCACGGGCCGGGTGCGGTCCGTACGCGGTACGTCCTTCGGAGCGCGCGGCGACGCTGCCGCGCGCGGGGCTCGGGGGCACACGGTACGCGGCGGAGGGCGGCCGGAGGGCGATTCGTGACGTTACTCGCCGGACAAAGCGGACTATTCGTTGAAGCGGTCGGCCAGCTCCTGGGCCAGCGCCTGTGCCTTCTCCTGGAGGTCCCGGCTGTCGGGCAGCGTCGTCTTGTCGGCCGACCACTGGTCGTAGGCGAGGGTCACGATGACGTTCGAGGAGCGGAAGACGATCGTGACGTCACGGTGCACGCCGCTGTCCGCGGTGATCAGCTTGTCGTTGAGGAAGGCGGCGTCGGCGAGGCCGTCCAGGATGCGCGGGGCGATGTCGGAGCCGGGCGCGCCGCTCGGGTCGCCGCTCGGCGAGGCGGGCGGGGTGGTGGGGGGCGAGGCGGGGGGTGACGTGGGGGCGGGGGACGCCTTGCCGCCCGCGGCGGTCTTGCCGGCCTCCTGGGCGCCGCCGGGATCGCCGTCCTGGCCGCCGTCGGGCTTGCCGCTCTGGCCGCTCTGGTCGCCCTGCTGGTCCTTGCCGTCCTTGTCGGAGGGGGCGGTGGGCGTGGGCGTGGCGCTCTTCCCGCCGGCCGGCAGCTGGGCGGCCAGTTCCTTCTTCCCGTAGACCGTCTGCGCCTTGTCGTCGTCGCTGACCGCGGGGTCGTAGGAGACGACCCGCTCGAAGTCCAGGGTGAGGTGGCGGGTGCCGTCGGGCGCCTCGCGCTTCCAGCGGCAGCCGACCCTGCGGTCCGTGTCGTACGTGATGTCGGCGGTGCCCGCGTAGACCTTGTCGGCGTCCTGCGGGCTCTCCGTGCCGCCGGGCGGCAGCAGCCGGCGCAGGGTGCCCTTGGAGGGCAGGCCGCAGGGTTCGGGGAGCGTCTTGTACTTGCCGGGCTCGGCGGACGCCGACGTGGCGGCCGCGCCGCCGCCCTTGGTGTCGGCGGAACCGACGCCGGATCCGGAGCCGTCGGTGCAGGCGGTGAGCGTGGCGGCCAGCGCCGCCACGGTCGCCAGCGCGGTCCCCGGTACGAACGACCTTCGCTGCACCGTTCCCGGCTCCTTCCGTAGGAAATCTGGTTGCCGCGGCCATACGGCGGATGGACACAATGTCTACCGCACGTTCTGCCGCATACGCCGGTCCCCTGTCCTTGATCAGGCCGCTTGTCCGGCTTTTGCTATTTGTTGATTTTCGGGGGAATGAGGAAGTTATGTCGTACACCGAAGTGCCCGGAGCCAAGGTTCCGATCCGGATGTGGGCGGACCCGTCCACGGTCGAGGGCGTGGCCATGCAGCAGCTGCGCAACGTGGCCACCCTGCCATGGATCAAGGGCCTGGCCGTGATGCCGGACGTGCATTACGGCAAGGGGGCGACGGTCGGGTCGGTGATCGCCATGCACGGGGCGGTCTGCCCGGCGGCCGTCGGTGTCGACATCGGCTGCGGGATGAGCGCCGTGAAGACCTCGCTCACCGCCAACGATCTCCCCGGCGACCTCTCCCGCCTCCGCTCCAAGATCGAGGAGGCCATCCCGGTCGGGCGGGCCATGCATGACGAGCCGGTGGACCCGGGGCGGCTGCACGGCCTGGCGACCAGCGGCTGGGACGACTTCTGGCGCCGTTTCGGCGGGGTGGCGGAAGCGGTCCGGTTCCGTGAGGAGCGCGCCGTCAAGCAGATGGGGTCGCTCGGCGGCGGCAACCACTTCATCGAGTTCTGCCTGGACGAGACCGGCACGGTGTGGCTGATGCTGCACTCCGGCTCCCGCAACATCGGCAAGGAGCTGGCCGACTTCCACATCGGCCAGGCGCAGAAGCTGCCGCACAACCAGGGGCTGGTCGACCGCGACCTCGCCGTCTTCGTCGCGGACACCCCGCAGATGGCGGCGTACCGCAACGACCTCTTCTGGGCGCAGGAGTACGCCCGGCACAACCGGGCGATCATGATGGCGCTCTTCCAGGACGTCGTCCGCAAGGAGTTCAAGAAGGCCGAGCCGGTGTTCGAGCCGGTGATCTCCTGCCACCACAACTACGTGGCGGAGGAGCGGTACGACGGCCTGGACCTGCTCGTGACGCGCAAGGGCGCGATCCGCGCCGGGAGCGGTGACTACGGCATCATCCCCGGCTCGATGGGCACCGGCTCGTACATCGTCAAGGGCCTCGGCAACCCGGCGTCCTTCAACTCCGCCTCGCACGGCGCGGGCCGGAAGATGAGCCGCAACGCGGCAAAGAAGCGTTTCTCGACGCAGGACCTGGAGGAGCAGACGCGGGGCGTGGAGTGCCGCAAGGACGCCGGCGTCGTGGACGAGATCCCGGGCGCGTACAAGCCGATCGAGAAGGTCATCGACCAGCAGCGGGACCTGGTGGAGGTCGTGGCCAAGCTCAAGCAGGTGGTGTGTGTGAAGGGGTGAGGGCGCTTCCTCACCGGGCGAGGGCCCCGGGCCGGCATTTCCGCCGGTCCGGGGCCCTCGCTTTTCAGGCTGCCTGGATTCAGGCGTCCTGGCCGCTCACAGGGAGATCAGCGCCCGTACGGGCATCCTGGTGTCGGCCAGCGGCCGGACGGCCAGGCGTATCAGGGCCAGGGCGTTGTCGTCGCCCGCGGTGCGGTTGGTGCTCAGCTCACCGCAGGCCAGGCACTGGTGGACCAGCAGCCACTCCCCGTCCTGCCGGGCGGACAGGCACAGCGCCCGCATCCGGCCGCCGCAGTCCGCGTCCCGGTCGCCCGGGATCCTGCGGTCCACGTGGCGGCTGGCCAGGCAGTGCGGGCAGTGGTTGCGGTGGGTGGTGCCCGGTGCGGCCAGCGGGACCTCCAGGCGGCATCCGACACAGCGGAAGGTGTCGCCGCCGGCGCCGCCCGGCCCGTGGAGGACGTCCTTGGGCCGTTGGGCGCGGCGCTGCTGCTTGGGTGTACGGCGTCGTGGCACGGTCGTCACTCCCCGCTCACAGGTCGCCGAACGCTTCGAGCGGGAACGGCGGCTGGGCCAGCGGCCGGACCGCGATCCGCATCAGGATCAGCTGGTTGTCGTCCGGGGAGACCGGGTTGGACGTCAGCTCGTCGCAGCGGGTGCACCGGTGGACGAGCATCCAGTCGTCGGTGCGCAGCACCGCGATGGCGATGGGAGACATCCGGCCCCGGCAGGTGGAAGGGCCGCCCTCGGCCGCGTCCCGTACGTGCTGGGAGTGCAGGCAACTGGGGCAGTGGTTGCGGCGGTCGCCGCCGGGGTCGAGGGTGGTGACGGTCAGCCCGCACCGGACGCAGGTGAAGGTGTCGGTGCGCGGCAGCGGGTTCGGACGGTTCGGGCTCTTGGGGCTGTTGGACAGCACTCGGGTACTCCTTGCCGGAAAAGCGTGAGAAGGGCAGCGGGAGCAGGCCGAGCGGCCTCGGTGGTACGGGCGTGGGCGCACCGCGCGAAGGCGGGTGCGGCCGGGCCGGCACGGCGGACGGCGGCCGTCGGACGGTGAAGGTCAGCGGCGGGGTTCGTCCGCGCGGTGGTGAGGCGCGCTCAGCGCCGGCCGGGGCATAGACACTGCTTTCCAGGGCGAGGCCCGAGAGAGGGGGCACGCGCGAGAACGTGCGCGTGCGACGACGCGCTGGTGCGTCGGCTCAGGAAACGGTACGGGCGGGGGCGGCCGCGGCGCCAACGGTTTTCCGGGTGCGGCGCCGGAGCCGGACCTCGGCGACGACGAGCGGGCAGGAGCGGGAACCAGGAGCCGGCGGCGGCGATGTCGTGGGCGGCGGCGAGCTGGTCACCGGCGTACGCGAAGGGGGCGTCCAGCTGGGCGGCGACGGCCTGCCGGAAGAGCGGCCGGCCCGCCGCGCCCTGGGCCCAGCCACCCGGTCGGGGGCGGGGCCAGGGCGCGGCGGGGGTGTCGCGGGGCCTTCGGGGCCGCGGCGGGGTCTCGGGAGGCGGGCCCCCGGGCCGCTGCGAGATCTCAGGAGGCGGGGCCCCGGAGACGCTGCGGGCCTCAGGAGGCGCGGTGCACCTTGGAGTTGGAGGCCTGGGCGCGGGGGCGTACGACGAGGAGGTCGACGTTGACGTGGGCCGGGCGGGTGACGGCCCAGCCGATGGTGTCGGCGACGTCGTCGGCGGTCAGGGGCTCGGCCACGCCCGCGTAGACCTTGGCGGCCTTGGCGGTGTCACCGCGGAAGCGGGTGGTGGCGAACTCGTCGGTCTTGACCATGCCGGGGGCGATCTCGATGACGCGGACGGGCTCGCCGCACAGCTCCAGCCGGAGGGTCTCGGCGATGACGTGCGCGCCGTGCTTGGCGGCGACGTAACCGCCGCCGCCCTCGTAGGTGCCGTGCCCGGCGGTCGAGGAGACGACCACGACGGTGCCGTCCCCGGAGGCGGTCAGGGCGGGCAGCAGGGCCTGGGTGACGTTGAGGACGCCGAGGACGTTGACCTCGTACATGGTGCGCCAGTCGGCCGGGTCGCCGGTGGCGACGGGGTCGGCGCCCAGGGCCCCGCCGGCGTTGTTGACCAGGACGTCCACCGAGGCGTGCTGCTCCCGCAGGCGGGCGGCGAAGGCGTCCACCGCGGTGCGGTCGGTGACGTCGAGCTGGTGGGCCTCGGCGTCGGGCAGTTCGGCGGCCAGCGCCTCGACGCGGTCCTTGCGGCGGGCGGCGAGGACGACGCGGTAGCCCTCGGCGGCCAGCCGGCGGGCGGTCGCGGCGCCGATGCCGCTGCTGGCTCCGGTGACGACGGCGGTACGGGTACGGGGACGGTCTGCGGGCGCGTCGGGTACGGCGGTCATGCGGCGGGCTCCTCGGGCGCTGCGGGCGTCGGTCGTGGTGCCTACGCAGGATATGCGCGGGTCAGCGGCCCCTGGGCGCGTACATGATCACGGCCATGCCGGCCAGGCAGATCAGGGCGCCGGCCACGTCCCAGCGGTCCGGGCGGTAGCCGTCGGCGACCATGCCCCAGGCCAGCGAGCCCGCGACGAAGACACCGCCGTACGCGGCGAGGATGCGGCCGAAGTCGGCGTCCGGCTGGAGGGTGGCGACGAAGCCGTACACGCCGAGGGCGAGGACGCCCGCGCCGATCCAGATCCAGCCGCGGTGTTCGCGCACGCCCTGCCAGACGAGCCAGGCGCCGCCGATTTCGAAGAGGGCGGCGAGGACGAAGAGGGCGACGGAGCGGGCGATGAGCATGGGGCCAGCGTAAGGAGACGGGGGAGCGGGGTGGGTGTGGCGGGTGGGGCGTTGCGGAGGTGTCCGGGCGGTCGGCGCGCGAGGCGATTGTCAGTGGTGTGTGAGAGCTTCGGGACATGCTCATCGAACGCGCGTACGTGGATCTCTCCGAGGAGGAGCGGGCGGAGACCGGGGACAGCTGGCCCTGGACGGTGCCGTGCGTGCGCCGGTTCGTCGCGGACGGGCTGAAGTTCAGCGCGCCGGTCACCTTCCTCGTGGGGGAGAACGGCTCCGGCAAGTCCACCCTGGCCGAGGCCCTGGCGGAGGGCTTCGGACTCGACTCGTACGGCGGCTCGGCCGGTTACAAGTACGCCAGTTCACGCGTGCCGTCCGTACTGGGCACGGCCATGCGCTTCGACGCGACGACGGCGGGCCGCCGGATGGTCCGCGGGCCGCGCACGCGCCGGCGCGGCTTCTTCCTGCGGGCCGAGACGGCGTGGGACGCGCTCGGCCGTGAGCGGCTGTCGGAGGCACCGGAGGAGATGAGTCACGGCGAAGGGTTCCTGATGGCGTTCCGGGAGAAGTTCCGGCAGCCGGGGCTGTATGTGCTGGACGAGCCGGAGGCCGCGCTGTCGTTCTCCTCCTGTTTGGAACTGCTGGGGGTGCTGCACGAGTTGCGCCGCGGTGGTGCCCAGGTCGTCTGCGCCACGCACTCCCCGCTGCTCACGGCCCTGCCCGGCGCGGAGATAGTCGAGGTCGGTGAGCACGGCATGCGGTCGGTGGAGTGGGACGAGCTGGCCCTCGTCGACCACTGGCGGCGCTATCTCACCGACCCGCGGGCGTATCTGCGGCACATCATCGACTGAGCCGGGAGCTATGTACGGGAGCGTGGTCCGCAAGGGAGGGCCGGAAGGGAGGGCCGGAAGGGAGGCCCGGGAGCGTTGTCCGGAAGCGGGGATTGACGGGCGAGGGGGCCGCGCCGGCGGTCGCCGCTGCGTGAACGGCGAACCACTGGCCAAAAACCGTACAGGGCGTCACATGCCCTGGCCGGGCCCCTTGTCAGGCGGCAGAGGCGTCCCTAGATTCCCCTACTACCGGGGGGTACGACGCTGATCGGCGGGCGGCGGACAGAGCGGGAAGACGCGGCTTGCCGTTGATCGGACGACAACGGGTGACCTCCCCGGGTTCCGGGCGGTGCATCCGGGTGCGCACCGGCGCGCCCGGCCCGCTCCGCTTCTTCGGGGACCGGCCTCACCTTCCAGCGCGCGCGACCGTACGGACTTCGGTGGCGGGCGGCGGGCACCGGGCAGCTGCGGGATCCGGTCCGGCCGCCAGGCCCGGCGAGCGTCCGTCCGCCCGGCCCGGGGACGGCCGGGCGTACCGGGCGGCGCGGGCCCGTCCCCCGTTCATGGCCGGGGGACGGGTCCGCGCGAGCCGCACCGGGTCCGCGCGAGCCGCACCGGGTCCGCGCGAGCCGCACCGGGTCCGCGCGAGCCGCACCGGGTCCGCGCGAGCCGCACCGGTTGCTGGCGGTGGCGTGCTGGTCAGGCCAGGGCCGTGGCGCGTACCGCGGCCCGGCCCGAGCCGGTCCAGCGGCCGAGCGCGCCGCGCAGGGCCTCGGCGCGTACGTCCGGGTCGGCGGAGTCGGTGGCCCAGGCGATGTAGCCGTCGGGGCGCACGAGCAGCGCGGTACGCCGGTCACCGGCCCAGGCGGCCCGTACGAGACGGGGGCCGGCGGCGGAACCGCCCTCCGCAGCGGTCCCGTCGTGCGGCTCGACGGTCCCGTCGAGAGGCGACCCGGCAACCGGCGACCCGGCGTCCGGCACCCCGGCGTCCGCCGGTGCCTCGGCCCTCGGCAGTCCCTCGGTCCCCGGCAGTTCCTCGTCCCGCGGCACGACGAGGACGAACCGGCCGCCGCGCAGGGCCTCGTAGAGCCGGGTGCCGCCCGCCAGCCGCAGGTCGGGGGCCCGCTTGCCGGTGAGCGGGTGGGCGCCGCGCTCGGCCCGGTAGGAGATGCCCACCCCGCTGATCTGCCCCAGTGCCCGGTCCGTCAGGGGCGGCGCCACGTTCAGCAGCCCGGCGAGCGACGCGCGCAGCGCCCGCGCCGGCGCGCTGCGCAGCTGGGCCGCCCGGATGAGCGTGCCGCTGCTGCGCAGCACCATCTTCCCCACCGGGTGGCGCTCCGCGTGGTAACTGTCCAGCAGGCTGTCGGGCGCGTCACCGCGCAGTACGGCGGCCAGCTTCCAGCCGAGGTTGGCGGCGTCCTGGAGCCCGGTGTTCATGCCCTGGCCGCCGGCCGGGGAGTGGACGTGCGCGGCGTCGCCCGCGAGGAAGGCGCGGCCGACGCGGTAACGGGGCACCTGGCGCTCGTCGCTGTGGAAGCGGGAGGTCCAGCGGACCTCGCCCATCCCGTAGTCGGTGCCGAGGGCGAGTCGCAGGTAGCCGCGGACCTCGTCGGGGCCGACGGGGGTGTCCTCGGGGATCTGGCGGCGGCGGTCCCAGCCGACGACGCGGTACCAGCCGTCGCCGAAGTTGGCGACGACCGCGATGGCGTCGCCGGTGGCGTTGCCGACCATCGGGAGGTCGGGCTGCTCGTCGAGCCGTACGTCGGCGAGGACGACGGAGCTGACCACGGACCGGCCGGGGAAGGGCAGGCCGAGTGCCTCCCGGACGGTGCTGCGCACGCCGTCCGTGCCGACCAGGTAGGACGCGCGGTAGACCGTGGTGGTCCCGTCCTCCTCCTGTACGCGGGCCTGCACGCCGTGGCCGTCCTGGTCCAGGCCGGTCACCCGGGCCCCGTACCGGAAGGTGACGCCGGCCTTCTGCGCGCGCCGCTCCAGCAGCCGCTCGACCTCGTACTGCGGGGTGATCAGCACGAACGGGAAGCGGGAGGGCAGCCGGGCCGGCTTCAGGACGACGCCGCCGAAGAGCCGCATGCTCCGCAGCGCGTGGCCGTGCGCCAGCAGTTCGTCGGCGAGGCCGCGCGCGTCGAGCTGTTCGAGGCTGCGGGCGTGCACGGCCATCGCCCGGGTCAGGTTGCTGAGGCCGGGGGCGCGGCGCTCCAGCAGGGTGACGCGCAGGCCGGCGACGGCGAGGTCCCCGGCGAGCAGCAGTCCGGTGGGGCCGGCGCCGACCACGAGGACGTCGGCGGTCCCGCCGGTGTGCGTGGTGTCCGTGAGGGGCGTGGGGTTCGGGTCGTCGGTGGTGCCGGGATCGCGGTGCATGGCCGCCTCCAATGCCAACGAGTGTTTGCCAACGATTGTTGGTCAACGCTTGTTGGCAACGATAGAGCCGGCATGCTGGCCGGTCAACAGTTGTTGGCCTACAGTCGTTGGCATGGCTGAGACCACCTCCTCCCCCTCGTACCGGACGCCGCACCGGACCGCCCCCGCCGCTCCGACGCCACCCGTGCCGCGATCCTCGAAGCCGCCCGGGAGCGCTTCGCCGCCGACGGCTACGAACGCGCCACCATCCGGGCCGTCGCCCGGGACGCGGGCATCGACCCGTCGATGGTCATGCGCTACTACGGCAACAAGGCGGGCCTGTTCGCGGCGGCCTCCGAGATCGACCTGAAGCTGCCCGACCTGACGTCCGTACCGCGCGAGGAGCTCGGCACCACCCTCGTGCGGCACTTCCTCGACCGCTGGGAGCGCGACGAGGCGCTGACCGCGATGGTGCGCGTCGCCGTCACCAACGAAGCGGGCGCCGATCGGCTGCGCGGCGTCTTCGTCGAACAGATCAGACCGTCGCTCGCGGCGGTGTGCGCGGTCCCGGAGGAGGACGCGTCCCGCGCGGCGCTGGTCGGCTCCCAGCTCGTGGGCATGGGCATGCTGCGGTACGTCCTGCTGCTGCCGCCCGCCGTCGACCTCGACCGCGAGGAGGTCGTCAGCTGGCTGGGGCCCACCATCCAGCACTACCTGACCGCCGAGCACCCGTAGAACCGGAGCGTGCCCTGGTGTAATTTCGGCCGGGCGCCTGCCCCGGTCCGTCCCGAACGCGCCCGACTTCGGTGATCCCCGGACGCCGCGGCACCGCCGTTCTACGGTGGTGCCCGTACCAGCCGTACGTGCCGCCGTACCCGCAGTGGACCGGGAAGGAGACGCATGGCCCGGCAGCCGTCCGTGTCACCGTCACCCCAGGAGATCGTCGAGCTCTACGGACTGGAGCCGCTGCCCAGAGAGGGCGGCCGCTACCGGCAGACCTGGGCGGGGCCCGAACGCCCCGACGGGCGGCCGGACGGCACCGCGATCGTCGTCCTGCTCACCGCGGAACCCGACGGCCACAGCGCGCTCCACCGCCTGCCCATCGACGAGGTCTGGCACTTCTACCTCGGTGACCCGCTCTCGATGCTCCTGCTGGACCCGTCCGGCGCCACCCGGACGATCACCCTCGGCCCGGACGTCCTGGGCGGCCAGCACGTCCAGTTCACGGTGCCGGCCGGCACCTGGATGGCCGCCGAGGTCGCCGACGGCGGCGCCTGGTCGCTGTTCGGCTGCACGATGGCGCCGGGCTTCACCTTCGACGCGTACGAGCACGGGGACGCCGCCGAACTGGCCGCGCGCTACCCCCAGGAGGCGGCGCGCATCACCGCGCTGTCCCGCCCGTGAACGCGCCCGCCGGCAGCCCGCAGCTGCCCTCCCTCGCAGGTCAGGTGGCCCTGGTGACGGGCGCGGGCGGCGGCCTCGGCACCGGCATCGCGCTGCGCCTCGCCGCGGCGGGCGCCGCGGTCGTCGCCCACTACCGTACGAACGCCACCGCCGCCGAGGCGCTCGTAGCGCGTATCGATGAGCAGGGCGGCAGCGCGCTTGCCGTACCGGCCGACCTGTCCGCCGAGGAGGAGTGCCACCGCCTGGTGCGTACGGCGGCGGAGTGGCGTGGCCGGCTCACCGCCCTGGTGAACAACGCGGGCGTGCAGCCCGTCCAGGACCTGGCCGCCATGTCCGTCGCCGACTGGCGCGCGGTCAACGACACCAACGTGCTGAGCGTCTTCGCCTGCACCCAGGCCGCCGCCGCGGTGATGCGGGACGGCGGAGGCGGCTCGATCACCCACATCGCCTCCATCGAGGCGCACCAGCCCACGGCGGCCCACGCCCACTACTGCGCGTCCAAGGCGGCCGTCGTGATGCACGCGCGCACGGCCGCGCTGGAGTACGGGCCCGACGGCATCCGCGTCAACAGCGTCTCGCCGGGCCTGATCGACCGCGAGGGCCTGGCGGAGGCCTGGCCGGACGGCGTGACCCGCTACCGGCAGGCGGTACCGGCCGGCCGGCTCGGCCGCCCCGAGGACGTCGGCGACGCGTGTGTCTTCCTCGCCTCGCCGATGGCCGCGTGGGTGACCGGGCACGACCTGGTGGTGGACGGCGGGGTGTCGGCCAGGCCCACCTGGTGACCGCTCACCCGGTGACCGCCCGTCCCGTACCGCGTGCCCGGCCCCGGCGGGTCACTTGCCCCTGGCCGTGCTGCCACGCTCCGCGCGGTACCGCTTGTCGTAGCGGTCCTGGCGGATGCGGCGCTCCCGGTAGGCGCGGTACTCCGCGTCGTAGCCCAGGTAGCCCTGCCGGTGGCGCACGGCGAGATAGAGCAGTACGGCGGAAGCCAGCCACCAGACCGGGTTCGCGAACCCGGCGGCGACCGTCAGAAGGAACGAGACGAGCAGAAGCGGGAACACTGCGCACCTCCCACAGTGTGCGGTGACGGGTGATGGGAAGCGCCCCGCCCTTCGGAACGCTTCCTAGGAGTTGTCTTCAAATGTCACGCCCACATCAGGAGTGATGCGAGGGTGACGGCTGCTTGGTAGGACTCGGCGGTCTTCTCGTAGCGGGTGGCGATGCCGCGCCACTGCTTCAATCGGTTGAAGCAGCGTTCGACCACGTTGCGCCGCTTGTAGAGCTGTTTGTCGAAGGCCGGTGGGCGCCCGCCGCGACTGCCGCGCCGGAGCCGGTTGCGGATCTGGTCGGACCGCTGCGGGATGGTGTGGCCGACACCGTGTCGTCTGAGCCAGGCCCGGATCTCTTTGGAGCTGTAGCCCTTGTCGCCGATGACGTGGCTGGGCCGGACACGGGGCCGTCCCGGGCCGGGGCGGGGCACCCGTATCGCGTCCATCACGGCGGTGAACTGGGTGCAGTCGTTGGTGTTCCCGCCGGTGACAGTGAAGGCGAGCGGGCGTCCCAGGGCATCGCAGGCCAGGTGGATCTTGCTGGTCAGGCCGCCTCGGGACCGGCCGAGTCCGGGGCTGCGGAGCCCCTTTTCGGGCCCCGGCGGCATGCTGGTGGGCACGGACCACGGTGGAGTCGACCGACACGAGCCAGTCGATGTCGCCAGCTGCGTCCGCCTGCGCCTGGGCGGCCTGGAGCATCCGCTCGAACGTGCCGTCCAGGGCCCACCGGCGAAACCGGGTGTGCAGCGTGTGCCAGGGGCCGTACGTTCGGGCACGTCCCGCCAGGCCGTGCCGGTGCGGAACTTCCACACAATCCCGTTGAGCACGGTGCGGTCGTCCAGCCGCTTCCTGCCCCGCAACGACTCGGGCAGCAGCGGCCGGACGAACTCCCACTCGGCATCTGACAGCTCATGTCGACGTATCACCCGATCATGATCCACCACACAAGATCTTTGAAGACATCGCCTAGGCCGCGGCCGGGGTGCCGGTCGCGGTGTCCAATCCGGCGAAGACCGGCAGCAGCCGGTTCAGCCCGCTGGCGTGCAACGCCGCGAGGACGACCGGGCTCGGCTGGACGAGTCGCAGGTCACCGCCCTGGGAACGGGCCCGCCTGGCCGCCGCGACGAGCGGACCGAGGGCGAGCGCGCAGCAGTCGGTGACCTCGGACAGGTCGACGATCAGGAGACTTCCGGGGGCGCGGGGCAGGCGCCGCAGGCGTTCGCGCAGGGTGGGCAGGGTCGCCAGGTCCACCCTGCCGCGCACGATGAGGACCGCGAAGTCGGTGTCCGTCACGGGGACCGACGGCGCCTCGTCCGTCGCGGGCCCCGGCGGAACGGCCGGCACGGAGGCCTGCGCCGGTGCGTGCCGGGGGTGATGGCGGGTCGGCATCCGCGTTCCCACCACGCCGACGCGCGGGAAGTCGAGGGAGGTTCCGGGGTCTGCCATCAGCACGCGCCTCCTCGGGGCGGACGGGCTTCCGCGCTGCCGGGGACTCGGGCTGCACCGTCCAGAGTAGTGCGGGGCGGGTGGCGCGAACAGCATGCGTGACCGACCGGTCGGATACGGGGGCGTGCTGACGGCGCGTCACCCGAACGGCGTGCGCCGCCCGGATCCGCCGTCCGTGCTCCGGTTGCGGAAGCCCTGGTTACCCGCGGCTGAGGTCCTGGCCACCCGCCCCGGGGTTCCGGTCACCCGCCTCCGAAGCCCCGGTCATTCTCCGCCGATACCGCGGTCACCCACTGCCGGGACAGCCGTCACCCGCCGCCGAAGCCCCTGCCGGGGCCCGGCAGCGGACCGGCTCCTGAGATCTCTTCGCAGGTCACGGCCACACCAGGCAGTACGCCTGATGCCCGGCGTCGTGCAGCCGGTGGGAGAAGTCCTGCCACTCGTGGAGCAGCTGGTAGACGGTGAAGGCGTCCCGGGGGCCGCCGCGGTCGGGGACCGTGGACCAGATGAAGGCCGCGGCGCCCACCGACTCCTCGCCGACGCCGCGCAGCGGGTCGACGACCGTCATGGGGAGCTTGACGACGGCGTAGTCGGGATGGAGGACGACCAGTTCGAGCGGGGGACCTTGTGCAGCGGTATGCCTTCTATGCCGGTGAGGACCATCGCGGCCATCGTCTCCGGCTTGATCTTCGTGAACATGCCGCCCATGCCGAGCTCGTCACCGCCGAGCTCTTCGGGCCGCATCGAGATCGGCACGCGCGCCGCCGTGGCTCCGTTCGGCGCGCCGAAGTATTTGTACGTCACCCCCATGCGGCCGCCTCTGTTTCCCCCGCCCTTGATCTCCTCGCGCCGGTGGCGGCCCCGCTGGTCGCGCTCAGGACCCCGGTCATCGGTGCCCTCGCCCAGTCCGCCACCGCGATGCATATCTCCACCCGACCACTCGCAGCCCCAGCCGCGCAACCCGATCATCGTCTCAGAGACCTCCCCCGTCACCGGCGCGCGAAACGCCCGGCCGCGCGCCCCCGTGCGCCTCTGAGACCATTGCTTGCGTGACTTACTCGTCCGTTGCCCCAGTTTTGCAGACCCGCGGGGTCTGACACCTGGTCGGTAGCGAGGGGATTTCCGCTCCGCGCTCCGCCCGGGTGCCGCCGCCGGCCGCCGCCCCTTCCTACATTTGCGCAGGTCAGGATCACAGTGCCTTTTCCCTATGAAGCCCCAGTTTCGCAGACGCTCTTCGACCGTGCGGCCGTTGTGACGCCGGGCGGGGTGAACTCTCCCGTGCGCGCGTTCGGCGCCGTGGGTGGTTCGCCCCGGTTCATGGTGTCCGGTACCGGTCCGTACCTCACCGACGCCGACGGACGCGAGTACGTCGACCTCGTGTGCTCGTGGGGCCCGATGATCCTCGGGCACTCCCACCCCGAGGTGATCGCCGCCGTCCAGGAGGCCGTCGCCCGCGGCACCTCCTTCGGCACGCCCGGTGAGGGCGAGGTGGAGCTGGCCGAGCGGATCGTGGACCGGATCGACCCGGTCGAGCAGGTCCGGCTGGTCTCCTCCGGGACCGAGGCGACGATGTCCGCCATCCGGCTGGCGCGCGGCTTCACCGGCCGTACCAAGGTCGTGAAGTTCGCCGGCTGCTACCACGGGCACGTGGACGCGCTGCTGGCCGCGGCCGGCTCCGGCGTCGCCACCTTCGGGCTGCCGGACACGCCCGGCGTCACGGGCGCCCAGGCCGGTGACACGATCGTGCTGCCGTACAACGACATCGAGGCCGTACGGGCCGCCTTCGCCGCGCACCCCGGCGAGATCGCCTGCGTGATCACCGAGGCGGCGGCCGGCAACATGGGCGTCGTCCCGCCGCTGCCCGGCTTCAACCAGGGCCTGAAGGACCTCTGCACGGAGAACGGCGCGCTCTACATCTCCGACGAGGTCATGACCGGCTTCCGGGTCAGCCGCACCGGCTGGTACGGCATCGACGGCGTCCGGCCCGACCTGATGACCTTCGGCAAGGTCATGGGCGGCGGCTTCCCGGCCGCGGCCTTCGGCGGGCGCGCCGACGTGATGGCGCACCTCGCCCCGGTCGGCCCGGTCTACCAGGCGGGCACCCTGTCCGGTAACCCGGTCGCCACCGCGGCGGGCATCGCCCAGCTCAAGCTGCTGGACGAGGCGGCGTACGAGAAGGTCGACGCGGTCTCGGAGCAGGTGCGCTCGCTGGTCGCCGACGCCCTCACGGAGGCGGGCGTCGCGCACCGCCTCCAGGTCGCGGGCAACATGTTCTCGTTCGCCTTCACCGACCAGGACGTCACCGACTACGCCTCGGCCAAGGCGCAGGAGGCGTTCCGCTTCACCGCCTTCTTCCACTCGATGCTGTCCCAGGGCGTGTACCTGCCGCCGTCCGCGTTCGAGTCCTGGTTCGTCTCGACCGCCCACGACGAGCGGGCGGTCGAGCGGATCGCCGCCGCCCTGCCGTCGGCCGCGCGGGCCGCCGCCGAAGCGGGCGCGTGAGCGCGGCGGACGGCGGAGCGGACCGGAAGATGGGTGACATGAGCAGCGAAGACATCACCGTCGTACATCTGATGCGGCACGGCGAGGTGCACAACCCGGAGGGCGTGCTGTACGGGCGGCGGCCCGGCTACCACCTCTCCGAGCTGGGCCGGACCATGGCCGACCGGGTGGCCGAGCATCTGGCGGGGCGGGACATCACGCATGTCGTGGCGTCCCCGCTGGAGCGCGCGCAGGAGACCGCGGCGCCGGTCGCCAAGGCGCACGGCCTGGACCTGGCCACCGACGAGCGGCTGATAGAGGCGGCCAACGTCTTCGAGGGCAAGACCTTCGGGGTCGGCGACGGAGCGCTGAAGAAGCCCGGCAACTGGAAGTACCTGACCAACCCGTTCCGCCCGTCGTGGGGCGAGCCGTACCTGGAGCAGGTCGTACGGATGATGGGGGCGCTCGGCGCGGCGCGTGACGCGGCCCGCGGGCACGAGGCGGTGGCGGTCAGCCACCAGCTGCCGATCTGGATCGTGCGCAGCTTCGCCGAGCGGCGGCGGCTGTGGCACGACCCGCGCAAGCGGCAGTGCACGCTCGCCTCGCTGACCTCCTTCACCTTCCGCGGCGACAAGATCATTTCGGTGGGTTACAGCGAGCCGGCGATCGATCTGGTGCCGGCGCACCTGCGGGCGGGTGCCAAGCCGCAGGCCGGGAAATCCAAGGCCTTCGGAGCGTAACCTCCGGCCGGTTTTTCGCATCGTGTGATGTGAGGGATGCGAGAGGCCGGTGTGACGTGAGGTCATCTACAAGCAAAATAATAAATTCGCGCCAATAGCCCGGAACCTCCGTGTTCGACAATGCCTCTTACTCGATGTCCGTTTATACGGATATTGAGTGTGACGAGTACGGATGGGGACGACGCTATGCGCGCGATCAGTCGGCGGAACGTGCTGGGCATGGGAGTGGGTGCGGCCGCGGCGCTCGGCGTCGCGGGCTGCTCCACCGGCTCCGGTTCCGGGTCCGCCTCCGGCGAGGACAAGAACGCCGTACAGGCCAAGGCCAAGCCGATCGGCGACGGCTCGACGGCCGACGCGGGCCCGCAGCCCCACCAGCCGGAGAAGCCCCGCCGGCTGGAGCCCGGCGAGACCCCGCCGCAATTCGTGATCTTCTCGTGGGACGGCGCGGGCGAGGTCGGCAACGGCCTCTTCCCGCGCTTCCGCAAGCTGGCCAAGGACCACAACGCGGGCATGACCTTCTTCCTCTCCGGGCTCTACTGCCTCCCGGAGTCGAAGAAGCACCTCTACCGCCCGCCGAACAACAAGGTCGGCGCCTCGGACATCGGCTATCTCTCCGACGAGCACATCAAGGCGACCCTGCGGAACGTGCGCGAGGCGTGGCTGGAGGGCCACGAGATCGGCACCCACTTCAACGGGCACTTCTGCGGTGAGGCCCGTACCTCGGTCAAGCACTGGACCCCCGCCCAGTGGCAGTCCGAGATCGACCAGGCCATGGACTTCGTCACCACATGGCGGACCAACACCGGTTTCACCGATCTTGAGCCACTGCCCTTCGACTACAAGAAGGAACTGATCGGCGGCCGTACGCCGTGTCTGCTCGGCCAGGACAACCTGCTGCCCACCGCCAAGAAGCTGGGCTGGCGCTACGACGCCAGCTCGCCGGGCGGCCTGCAGATGTGGCCCAAGAAGAAGATGGGCATCTGGGACTTCCCGCTCCAGCAGATACCTTTCCCCGGGCACCGGTTCGAGGTCCTCTCCATGGACTACAACATCCTCGCGAACCAGTCGAAGAACTCCACCAAGGGCCCGCCCGCCAACTACCCGGGCTGGCGCAAGGAAGCCACCGGCGCCTACATCAAGGGCTTCGAGCGCGCCTACGAGACCAACCGCGCCCCCTGTTCGTCGGCAACCACTTCGAGCAGTGGAACGGCGGGATCTACATGGACGCCGTCGAGGAAGCGCTGAAGCACATCGCCGACGAGAAGCGCAAGGACGTGCGCCTGGTCTCGTTCCGGCAGTTCACCGACTGGCTGGACGCGCAGGACCCGAAGGTCGTCACCAAGCTCCAGGGCCTGCCGGTCGGCCGGAAGCCCACGGGCGGCTGGAAGACGTTCCTCTCGGGCGCCTGAGGCGCGGGGGTACGGGCCGGGGCCGCGCGCCCGGGCCCGTACCCGCCCACGCGCCTTGTGGTCCGTACCCGCCCCGCGCCTCCTGGTCCGTACCTGCCGGCAGGTACGAGCGGCCGACACGGCTCGCGACGGCCCCGCAACCCGCCTGACGTGCCCCGACATGACCGGTACGGCCCCGGCGAGGGGGTGCGGAAGATCCGCCACGGCCCCATGCGAAACTTTTCACATGAGTGCCTGCCGCGTCCCCCGACGACTCGCCAGTCAGCGCCGCACCACGCTGTTCGCCGCGGGAGCCGCGCTCGCCGCGCTGACGCTGAGCGCCTGCGGCGAGGGCACCTCGGGCGGTTCCGAACAGACCCAGTTCGTCGAGGGCAAGGACGGCGTCGAGCGGGTCGCCAAGGCGGACCGTAAGCCCGTCCCCGACATCTCCGGCGAAACCACCCAGAGCGAGAAGCTGGACATCGCGGACTACAAGGGCAAGGTCGTCGTCCTCAACGTCTGGGGATCGTGGTGCGCCCCCTGCATCGCCGAGGCCCCCAACTTCGCCAAGGTCGCGAACGAGACCAAGGCCAAGGGCGTCCAGTTCGTCGGCATCAACACCCGCGACTCGCAGAAGTCCCAGGCGGTCAGCTTCGAAGAACAGCACAAGGTGCCGTACCCGAGCCTGTTCGACCCGACCGGCAAGCTGATGCTGCGCTTCCCCAAGGGCAGTCTCAACCCGCAGGCCATCCCCTCCACCATCGCCGTCGACCGGCAGGGGAAGATCGCCGCGCGGTCCATCGGCCCGCTCAGCGAGGACGAGCTGCGCACGATGCTGCAGCCCCTGATCGACGAGAAGTGATCACGTGATCACCCTCGCCGCCTCCGGCCCCGCCGACACCATCACCTCGGGCGCGCTGCTGCTCGCCGTGCCCGTCGCCCTCCTCGGCGGACTGGTCTCCTTCTTCTCGCCCTGCGTGCTGCCGCTCGTACCCGGCTACATGTCCTACGTCACCGGCGTGACCGGTACGGACCTCGCCGACGCCAAGCGCGGCCGGATGCTCGCCGGCGCCTCCTCTTCATCCTCGGCTTCACCGCCGTCTTCGTCTCCACCGGCGCGCTCTTCGGGTTCTTCGGCAGCGTGCTCCAGGAACACCAGGACGTGCTCAACAAGGTCCTCGGCGTCCTGCTGATCCTGCTCGGCCTGGCCTTCGCCGGCATCCTGAAGAACTTCGGCCAGCGCGAGCTGCGCTTCCACAAGAAGCCCGCCATGGGCCTGGCCGGCGCGCCGGTGCTCGGCGTGCTCTTCGGCGTCGGCTGGACGCCGTGCCTGGGCCCGACCCTCACCGCGGTCAGCTCGCTCGCCATCGACCAGGCCAGTGCCGGGCGCGGCGCCCTGCTGACCGTGGCCTACTGTCTGGGACTGGGCCTGCCCTTCATCGCCGTCGCACTGGCCTTCCGCAAGGTGCTCGGCGCCTTCGGCTGGGTCAAGCGCCACTACGTGTGGGTGATGCGGCTGGGCGGCGGCATGATGGTCGTGCTCGGCGTCCTGCTCCTCACCGGCGCGTGGGCCGACCTGATGTCCACCATGCGGAGCTGGTCCAGCAGCTTCACCCCAGGGATCTGATCGATGACCACCAAGACCGACGCCGCCCGCGACGCCGACGACGCCGATGTCGGCGCCGCGGGCTCGCAACTGTCCACCGCGCCCCAGGAGGAGGTCTCCTTCCCGTCCCTGGGGCCGATCGGCTGGGCCCGGTGGTTCTGGCGGCAGCTGACCTCCATGCGGGTCGCGCTGATCCTGCTGTTCCTGCTCTCCCTGGGGGCCATCCCCGGCTCGCTGGTACCGCAGACCAGCATCGACCCGACCAAGGTCGAGCAGTTCCGGGCCGACCACACCACGCTGGCGCCGGTCTACGACAAGCTGGGCCTGTTCCACGTCTACAGCTCGGTGTGGTTCTCCGCGATCTACCTGCTGCTGTTCATCTCGCTGATCGGCTGCATCGTGCCGCGTACGTGGCAGTTCGTCGGCCAGCTGCGCAGCCGCCCGCCGGGCGCCCCGCGCCGGCTGACCCGGCTGCCCGCGTACACCACGTGGCATACGGACCGGGCGCCCGAGGAGGTGCTCGGCGCCGCGCAGCGGATGCTGAAGAAGCGCCGCTTCCGCGCCCACACGGTCGGTGACGCGGTCGCCGCCGAGAAGGGTTACCTGCGCGAGGCCGGCAACCTCGTCTTCCACATCTCGCTGATCGTGATCCTGGTGGCGGTCGCCGTCGGCAGCCTGTGGAAGTCCGAGGGCGGCAAGCTCGTCGTCGAGGGCGACGGCTTCGCGAACAGCCTCACCCAGTACGACAACTTCAAGTCGGGCGCCTTCTACGACACCGACGACCTCGAACCGTTCGGCTTCTCCCTCAAGAGCTTCGACGCGTCCTACGAGCGCACCGGGCCCCAGAAGGGCACACCGCGCGAGTTCCGCGCCAACATCTCGTACTTCCGGGGCGCGGACGGCCAGGAGCACCAGGGCAAGATCGAGGTCAACCACCCGCTGGAGATCGCCGACTCCAAGATCTTCCTGCTCTCGCACGGTTACGCGCCGGTCGTCGAGGTCACCGACGGCCGCGGCAAGAAGGTCTACAGCGGCGCGGTGCCGTTCCTGCCGCAGGACATGCAGAACTACACCTCCACCGGTGTGGTCAAGGTGCCCAACGCGCTGACCCCGGACGGCAAGCGCAACCAGCTCGGCTTCTCGGGCTTCTTCGTGCCGACGTACGGCGGCAAGGGCTCGGGCTCGATGTTCTCCACGTTCCCCGCGCTGGACAACCCGCGGCTGACGCTGACCGCGTACCACGGCGACCTCGGCGTGGACTCCGGACTGCCGCAGAGCGTGTACCAGCTGGAGAAGAAGAACCTCAAGCAGTACAAGCAGGACGGCCGCGCCGTCGCCCAGATGATGCAGCCCGGCGAGACGATGAAGCTGCCCGGCGGCGACGGCAGCATCACGTTCGTCGGCGTCAAGCAGTGGGCCACCTTCCAGGTCTCCCACCAGCCCGGCAACGGCCTCGCGCTGATCGGCGCGGTCGCCGTGCTGCTCGGCCTGGCCGGCTCGCTGTTCATCCAGCGCCGCCGGGTGTGGGTACGGGCCGTCCGGGGCGCCGACGGGGTCACCGTCGTCGAACTGGCGGGCCTGGGCCGCAGCGAGTCCGCCCGCCTGCCGGAGGAACTGGCGGACCTGGCGGAAGCCCTGGGCCCGGACGCGCCGCAGGCCGCCGAGCCCGCTCCCACCCCCACCCCCACCGAGCCCGAGAACGCGGCGAAGCCCTCAGACTCCGCCGATCCTGCTGATCCCTCCGAAGGAGCGCGCGCGTGAACCTCGCTGCCGCAGCCACCAACGAGAACCTGGCCAGTATCAGCAACGTGCTGATCTACTCGGCCATGGCCGTCTACACCCTCGCCTTCCTCGCGCACCTCGCCGAGTGGGCCTTCGGCAGCCGCAGCAAGGTCGGCCGCACGGCCGCGGCCCTGACCGCCACCGTGCCCGCCCCCGCCAAGGCGTCGGCCCGCACGGCGGAGCAGGGCGGCGGCACCGCCGTACTGGAGCGCCCCAAGGTCGTCACCCGCGCGGCCAACGGCGCCCGGGACGTCCCGGACGGCCCGGGCGCCGCGGGCGGCACCGAGAAGGGCGACCTGTACGGCCGGATCGCCATCTCGCTGACCACCCTCGCCTTCCTGATCCACCTCGGCGGCGTCCTCACCCGCGGCCTGTCCGTGCAGCGTGCCCCCTGGGGCAACATGTACGAGTTCTCCACGACCTTCGGCATGGTCGCGGTGGCCGCGTACCTCGTCCTCCTCGCCCTGAAGAAGAACGTCCGCTGGATCGGCCTGCTGCTGACCGCCACCGTCCTGCTGGACCTGGGCGTGGCCGTCACCTGGCTCTACACCGACAGCTCCCAGCTGGTCCCGGCCCTGCACTCGTACTGGCTGTGGATCCACGTCAGCTGCGCGATCATCTCCGGCGCCTTCCTCTACCTCGGCGCCGTCTCCACGCTGCTCTACCTCTTCCGCGACCGCTACGAGAGCAAGCTGGCCGACCCGTCCGGCAAGCAGCCCGGCGCCTTCGCCACCTCCGTGATGGAGCGCCTCCCCGCGGCCGCCAGCCTGGACAAGTTCTCCTACCGCGTGAACGCCTCGATCTTCCCCCTGTGGACCTTCACGATCATCGCGGGCGCGGTCTGGGCCGGCGAGGCCTGGGGCCGCTACTGGGGCTGGGACTCCAAGGAGATCTGGTCCTTCGTCACCTGGGTCGCCTACGCCGCCTACCTCCACGCCCGCGCCACCGCCGGCTGGAAGGGCCGCAAGGCCGCCTACCTGGGCCTGTTCGCCTTCGTGACGTACATCTTCAACTACTACGTGGTGAACTACTTCTTCTCGGGGCTGCACTCCTACTCGGGGGTCTGACCCGGAGGGCTACGCGGCCGCCGGTCCGGCGGTGCTAAAGGAGTGGATACGGGGATGCCGTCCGACGCCGAGCGGAACACGGGGCACGTATGCACGCCGTTCACGTCGGGCGGCGCCGCCCAGGTACTCACCGGGGCCTGCCGACGGGCAGGCCTCGACAGCGCCGGGGCGCGCCTGCTCCGCCTCGGGGAGAACGCGCTGTTCCGGCTGGCAGCCCATCCTGTGGTGGTGCGGATCGCCCGTTCGGCGGAATACCTGGGTTCGGCCCGGGGCGAGGTGCGGGTGTCCCGCTGGCTGTCGCGCACGGGATTCCCCGCGGCGCGCGTGGTCGACGACCTGGAGCAGCCCATGGTCGTCGACGGCCACCCCGTCACGTTCTGGCACCTGATCGAGGAAGGCGCCCGTAAGCCGACGTACGGGGAGCTGGGCGGGGTGCTGCGGGATCTGCATGCGCTCAGTCCGCCGGACGCCCTGGCGTTACCGCCGTACCCGGCCCTGGGCCGGACCGACCGGCGCATCGCAGCTGCGGTCGGCATACCGGAGGCCGACCGGGCCTTTCTGCACAAGCGCGCCCGGGAACTGCGGGAACGCGTTGCGAGCCTGCGTTTCACATCCCGGAAATGCGCCGTGCACGGAGACGCGCACGTGCAGAACCTGATGGTGGACCGTGCCGGGCAGGTCATCTTGATCGACCTCGAACGATTCAGCCTCGACCACCCCGAATGGGATTTGATGGTCACGGCCACCGAGCATCACAGCCTGGGCTGGCAGACCGAGGAGCAGTACGGCGCCTTCGTCGGAGCGTACGGCCGGGATCTGCGCGGCTGGCCGGGCTTCCCCACCCTGCGCGCCTTGCAGGAATTCAAGATGACGACCTGGCTCATGCAGAACGTCGCCGAGAACGCCGAAACGGCGGCGGAGTACGCCCGTCGAATCTTCTCCCTCCGGAACGAGGACGCGCCACGCGACTGGAAGCCGAGGTGACTCGGGACTACGCGTCGTCCATCCGGTTCATCGCGCTCCGTACCCGTTCGTTGAAACGCTGGACGACGGGATCCCTCGCGTGAACGGAAATCTCACGCCGGAAGTCGTTCACGTAGCGGTGGAACCGGGCTGACTGGAGTGCGTCTCCCGCTTCGACAGCGAGACCGGCGGTGGCCACGGCGGCTTCGAGATCCCCGTTGAGCAGCTGGCTCTGGGCAAGCACCATGCGGCAGAAGCCGAGCGTGCGAGCGTACCTGGGATCGGTGAGCGCGACGGCGCGTTCGGCGAAGCGCACGGCTTCCGGGCCGTGTCCGAGATCGCGGAAGCAGTGGCAGAACTCGCCGTTCAGCTCGGCTTCATCCATATAGGCGAGCCATTCCGGATCAGTGGCACTCCCGGCCCGTTCGAAGAACCTCTCGGCCTCGCTCATCGCGCGGGCAGTACCTCTGCGGTCCTGGGCAGTGGCCAGGGCGCGGGCCTCATGGGCGCAGAACAACGCCATCGCGCGGGGGGTGCAGTCGGCCTTACCGCCTTCCACCGACGCACGTGCCAGGGTCAGGGCGCGGTGCGCCTTGCCCAGGTAGTTGGCTTGATGGCTCAAGTTGGCCAGAATCCTGGAGCCCATCATGCGATCGCCCGTCACCTGCGTCAGCCGCAGTGTGGAAAGCAGGTACCGGCCGGCGAGAGGGTGATTCCCGATGTCGTACGCGCTCCAGGCCAGCAACTGCGACATCTCCGAGGCAGCTTTGAACAGTGCCTCGCCTACTTTGGCGGTGTAGCAGGCTCCGAGCAGAGGAAGCACATCTTCCCGGAAGTAGTGCCGGAAAGCCTTGTGCGCATGGCCACCACCGAATTGGAAGTCCAGCTGCATGAAAAACCCGGCAGCGGCCCGGACAGCGGCGATGTCCCGCATACCGACTCGGCGAGTACCGGTGGTGTCTCTGGGTGCTCCCTCCGGCCGGGAAATCAGCCACCTGAGGACAGCCGAGTGCATCTCGCTGTCCGGGAGCTGCGGTTCTCCCGAGCGGCCGTTCTCCGGGCATTGGCAGGTGAGGCCGTCGAGAGCGTTCAGCGTCTCGGGCAACGAGTCGGCATACCCCTTGCTTCCGGCGGGACATGAGGTGTGCACAGTGCTGGGGAACCCCAGCTCTTGCGGTGAGATCTCCCGCTGTAACTTGTCGCTCAGTGCCTCGGCTACGTACATACCTGTCTGCTGCTGGATACCGCTCCCGTTCAGCCACCGCTGGACGGCAACGTGTGTCGTGCCGACGTGGTCACCATGCCTTTGCGCGACCTCACGGATACGTCTGGCCAGCCCTTTGTTCGACGCGCCGGCCTCCGCCATGACGGCGGCCAAGCGATGGTTCGGCTCTTTGCCCATATTCGGCTGACACCCCCGGCGCCACGGAAAGTGTCCATCGTGTCACACGGGGTCGCAGCCTGTGAGGGGGTTCGTTGTGAACCCCCTGAGCGAGACCTTGAACCCTCCGGGTGCACGTGAACCTCCGTATGAACGCTGTCCCATGCCCGGAGGGGAGCGTTTACTGCGAACAAGACACACCCCGGCGGCGCAGCACGGTGCTCCGGGGGTGCGACCGACCCCGAGGAAGCAGAACGACATGCGGAACCGCAAGAAGAAGTCTGACGAGTTGCTGCTGAACGGCCCGCCCCGCGCGGCGGTGGCACGGTGAGCGTCCCCCCACGTCTGCTTCCATGGCCGGGCCCGAGCGGGCAACGCTCGTACCTGCTGACCGACTACGGCGACAGCCACCTCTCCCGGCTCGCCGACGAGATGGAAGAGGTTCAGCTGGCGATGGGAACCGAACTGCTCGACCACGCGGCCGACATGCTCGAAGACCGGAAAGCCGGGGGCCTGGAATTCCGCTTCCTCAGCGCCCGGTTGTGCGAAGCGCTGCGGGACGTGCTGCGGGTGGCCGAGAGCAGAGGTGGGCGGCTGGCCGCGCCCGGGGGCGAGGAAACCGAGCCAGAAGGACGACTGGCCGCGGACGCCGGGACCGCCGAATGAGCCGGGCAGGACGGGACACGCACGGCTGGGAGCTCACGCCGGTCACCGGCACTGCCGTGCGCTGGGAACCGGACGACCGCATGGCTCTGATGCTCCAGATCACCCGCCGCGGGGAACTGTTCGCCACCGCCCCACTGCGGCTGACCGTGGCCGAGGCGGAGCGCATCCATGCCGCGCTCTGCCACGCCCTCAACCGGGCATCCGCCCCGTCGATGCTCCGGAGTGCCGCAAGCCGATCCAGTATTCCGGCGGCCGGCGACGGTACTGATCAGTTCACCGTTGGCCGCCGGCCGTGTCACGCGCCATGACGACTGGCAGCTTGAGGGGACTCCCACCCTGTGACACCCGGTCGGAGCAGTCCCCCGGCGGGAACCCGTGCCGTACGCGACGGTGGCTTCATGGATCGTCTTGAGAGCCCTGTTCCGTACGGCACCGCCGTGTCCGACGACGACGTCCACACCCTGCGTTACGAGCTGAGCTTTCCCCAGCCTGTGGAGCGGGTCTGGGGTGCGGTGGCCACCCAGGAGGGGCTGCCGGGGTGGCTCGCGGCCGCCGATCCGTTCGTGCGGCGCGAGGGTGGGGCGATCACGCTGCGCTGGCAGAACACCGACGAGCACGGTGTCGCGACGGTGGCCCCCGGGCAGGTGACGGGCTGGGGACCGACCCGGCTGGCCGAGTACACCGTCGATGTCCACGGTCGGATCCGCTTCGATCTCCGGCCCTGGAACGGGCCCGACGCATCCGGCACGCTGCTGTGCTTCACCAACGAGTGCACCGGTCCGGCCGCCTTCCGCCTGGACTGCCTAGCCGGCTGGCACCAGCACTTCGAATTCCTGACCGACGCCCTCGCCGGTCGTCCCAAGGACTGGTCCACCTGGAATCTCGACCGGTGGCGGGAGCTGCGCGCGGACTACGCGGCGGCCGGGGAGTAGGGGCGCTCCTCGGGGAGCAGGCCGGCGGCGGTGGTCAGGTCGCCGCGGGTGACCAGGGCGTGGATCTCGTGGGCGAGCGGGGTGACGTCCCGGATGGCGACGGTCCACTCGTCGGCGTAGCGGCGGGACGCCTCGCCGGACAGGCCGAGCTGGAGCGAGCGGTGGGGCAGGGGCTGGAGGCGCAGATCGCGTTCGGGGTCCCACTGGATGCGGGCCGGGGAGGCGTGCAGCTGCTGCTTCCAGGCGTTCCGGTCGGGGTGGACGGCGGGGTCGTAGTGGGACAGACAGGCGTGGCGCAGCGCCCAGTCGAAGCCCGTGCGGTCGAGCTCGATGGCGAGGACGCGCTCCTGGTCGGGCTTGGTGGCCCAGCCGCAGCGGTACATCATCCACAGGAACGACGGCTTGATCCACGTCATCCGCTCCCGCTTCCACGCGGGCGGGAAGCGGCCGTCGCGGGCGGCGGGGAGGCCGAGGGCCGGGCTGTATGCCTGGTAGACGGTGATGGTCGTGTCGGTGTGGACGGCCCGGATGCGGCGGAGCGGTTCGGGGTGGGCGGCGTGTCCGGTGGTGTGGTCGAGCTGGTCGTCTCTGACGTTCATGGGCGGTCAGTCTGGGCGAGCGGCGGCTCGGGCGGCCACTGAATTAGGCGCGGCGGACCTGGGGCGTCAGGAGGTGCCCTGCGCGTTGATGGCGTCCAGCTGGCCGCGGAGGTACGTGTGCGAGTCCGCCAGGCCGCCGACGCGGGTGCCGGGGTCGCACTCGTAGAAGTAGACCAGGGACATCAGCTCTTCGGTGGGGACGTCCGGCGGGGGCGGCAGGACGCGGTGGCGGCCGGAGCGCCAGCGGCCGTCGGTCCAGTGGGCCATCAGGTCGCCGATGTTGACGGTGAGGGAGCCCGGTACGTACGGGGCGTCCTGCCAGCCGGTGCCGCCGGACGCCGGGTCGGTCCAGATCTGGAGGCCGCCCTTGCCGTACTGCCGGTCCAGGACCGTGACCGTGCCGAAGTCGGTGTGCGGGCCGATGCGGAACTGGCCGGGCAGGGCCTCGCCCACCGTCTCCGTCCCCGGGTACCAGTTGATGTTGAAGCCCCAGGTGGGGTGGGTGGTGTGCCGGGTGAAGCGGTCGGGGGCGGCGCCGAGCGCGGTGGCGAGGAGTTCGAGGAGGAGGTCGGAGAGGGCGCGCAGGGCGGTCAGGAGGTCCTGGACGTCGGTGCGGAGGGCGGGGACCTGGTGGGGCCAGATGTTGGGCAGGAACCACTCCGCGTCCACGGCCGGGACGCCGGTCGGCTCCTCGGAGGCGAAGGACAGCGACTCCTTCAGGTCCGGCGGGGTCGCGGTGCCTTCGGCGGCTCCGTTGGCCTCGGCGCCGGGGCCGAGCCAGCCGCGGCCGCCGACCTCGGTGGCGTACGGCTGCTTCGCCGCGGCGGGCAGGGCGAAGAACGTACGGGCGGTGGTGCGGACGCGGTCGCGCAGCTCCTGGTCGATGCCGTGGCCGGTGACGAGGAGGAAACCGGCGGCGCGCAGCCCGGTGTCGACGGTTTCGGCGATACGGCGGCGGGTGTCCGCGTCGCCGGTCCGCCAGTGGGTGAGGTCGATGGTGGGGATGGGGGAGGCAGGGGGTGGAGGGGGCTCACTCATGGCCGATGTCCTCGTTCCACAGCGCGGGCCGGGCCGCGATGAACTCGCGCAGCAGCGTCCTGCACTCCGTGTCGTCCAGCAGCACGATCCGTATGCCGCTCTGCGCCAGCCAGGCGTGTCCGCCGTGGAAGGTGCGCGCCTCGCCGATCAGGACGTGCGAGATGCCGAACTGGCGGATCAGGCCGCAGCAGAACCAGCAGGGGGCGAGGGTGGTGACCATCGTCGTGCCGCGGTAGCCGCGGCGGCGGCCCGCGGCGCGGAAGGCGGTGGTCTCCGCGTGCGCGGACGGGTCGCCGTCCTGGATACGCCGGTTGCGGCCGCGCCCGAGGACGGTGCCGTCGGAGTCGTACAGCGCGGCGCCGATGGGGATGCCGCCCTCCGCCAGTCCGGCCCGCGCCTCGGCGACCGCCGTCGCCAGCATCTCCAGATCCCGGTCCCTCACGACGGCCACTCTCCTCGCCTCGGGACGTCCGGGCAACGCGTGCGACGTGATCAGGCCGGAGCGGGAGGGGTACGGGGGAGCGCGGGGCGGGGGCGAGCGCCGGCCGGTGGTGGTTCGGCAGGCCCGACGGGGGCTTGGACGGCCGACGGGGGCTCGGGCGGCCGACGGGGGCTCAGTGCTTCGGAGGAGGGGCAGCTCTCGGGCGGAGGGGCCGGGCCGGTCCTCGGCGGAGGCTCAGTTTCTTGTGCGGAGGGTCCGGTCCTCGGCGCAGGCTCCGGCTCGTCGGCGGAGCCTCAGCTCGTCGGCGGAGCCTCAGCTCTTCGGCGGCGGGTTGTTGCCGCCCTCGCCGTCCGCCGGACCGTTTTCCTTGCGCCGCAGTTCCTCCTCGCGGCGCCGCAGGTCGGCCTCCCAGTCCTTCAGGAGTGCCTCGTCCCGCTTGCCCTCGTCCTTCGGGCCGTTCCCCTTCGGGCCGTTCCCCTTCGGGCCGTCCCCCTTCTTGCCCTCGTCCTTGAGGGAGCGCAGGAAGTCGGGGTTGTCGTCCGGCGCGACCCACTTCCGGGCCGCGCCGCGCCCGCCGCGGGGCCACGGTGACGCGGCGCCGCCGCCGGCGTGCTCTCGGCGTGGGCGGCCGGCCACCAGCCAGGCGACCGGGCCGATCAGCACCTCGCCGAAGAGCAGGATGATGAAGACCCAGGCGATCTTCGGCAGGCCGCGGACCTGGTTCTCCGGCGTGTTCAGGCAGTCGATGAACGCATAGATCCACAGCGCCAGGATCACGAGGAACGGCAGATACCTGAGCATTGCGGAAGCAGCCCCCCAGAGCTTGTGGGCGGGCCTCGGCGGGGCCCGGTGACCCGTCCAGGGTAGTGCGTACCGGATACTGGAACGCATGGCTTATGACGACCTTCGCTCGTTCCTGCGCGCGCTCGACCGGGAGGGCGACCTCAAGCGGATCAAGGCCGAGGTCGACCCGCACCTGGAAGTCGGCGAGATCGTGGACCGGGTGCAGAAGTCCGGTGGGCCCGCGCTGCTCTTCGAGAACGTCAAGGGCTCGTCGATGCCGCTGGCGATGAACGTGTACGGCACCGACCGCCGGCTGCTCAAGGCACTCGGCCTGACGTCGTACGACGACATCAGCGACAAGATCGGCGGGCTGCTCAAGCCGGAGCTGCCGCAGGGCTTCGTCGGGGTGCGCGAGGCGTTCGGCAAGCTCGCGAACATGACGCACGTACCGCCGAAGAAGGTCAAGGGCGACAGCGCCCAGGTCCAGGAGGTCGTGCTCCAGGGCGACGACGTCGACCTCGACCAGCTCCCCGCGCTGTTCACCTGGCCGCAGGACGGCGGGTCGTTCTTCAACCTGGGCCTGACCCACACCAAGCACCCGGAGACGGGCGTACGGAACCTGGGCCTGTACCGCCTCCAGCGCCACGACAAGCGCACCATCGGTATGCATTGGCAGATCCACAAGGACAGCCGCAACCACTACCAGGTGGCCGCCAAGCGTGGCGAGAAGCTGCCGGTCGCCATCGCCTTCGGCTGCCCGCCGGCCGTGACGTACGCCTCCACCGCGCCGCTGCCCGGTGACATCGACGAGTACCTGTTCGCCGGGTTCGTGCAGGGCAAGCGGATCGAGATGGTGGACTGCAAGACCGTGCCGCTCCAGGTCCCGGCCAACGCGGAGGTCGTGCTGGAGGGCTGGCTGGAGCCGGGCGAGATGCTCCCGGAGGGCCCGTTCGGCGACCACACCGGCTTCTACACGCCGCAGGAGCCGTTCCCCGCGCTGACCATCGACTGCGTCACGATGCGCAAGCGGCCGCTGCTCCAGTCGATCGTCGTCGGCCGGCCGCCGACGGAGGATGGGCCGCTGGGCCGGGCAACGGAACGGTTCTTCCTGCCGCTGCTCAAGATCATCGTGCCGGACATCGTGGACTACCACCTGCCCGAGTCGGGCGGCTTCCACAACTGCGCGATCGTCTCGATCGACAAGAAGTACCCCAAGCACGCCCAGAAGGTGATGCACGCCATCTGGGGCGCGCACATGATGTCGCTGACCAAGCTGATCATCGTGGTCGACGCCGACTGCGACGTGCACAACCTGCACGAGGTGTCCTGGCGGGCCCTCGGCAACACGGACTACGCGCGCGACCTGACCGTCGTCGAGGGCCCGGTCGACCACCTCGACCACGCCTCCTACCAGCAGTTCTGGGGCGGCAAGGCGGGCATCGACGCGACGCGCAAACTGCCCGAGGAGGGCTACACGAGGGACGGCGGCTGGCCGGAGATGGTCGAGTCGGACACCGAGACGGCGGCGAAGGTCGACCGCCGCTGGAAGGAGTACGGGTTCTAGACATGAGCGCCGATTCAGCGACACCGGAACTCTTCGCCCCCGAACCCGCACCGCCCGGCAAGGTCAAAGCCTTCCTCCGGCTGGTGATGATCGAGCACTCGGTCTTCGCACTGCCCTTTGCCTACATCGCCTCGCTGACCGCGATGCACGGGTCGGACAAGAGCGTCCACTGGGTCGAGCTGCTGCTGGTCACGGTCGCGATGGTGGGCCTGCGGACGTTCGCGATGGCGGCCAACCGCATCATCGACCGGGAGATCGACGCCCGTAACCCGCGCACCGCGGGCCGCGAGCTGGTCACCGGCGCGGTGAGCGTGCGCTCCGCGTGGACCGGCGCGCTGGTCGCCCTGGTGTTCTTCCTCGGCGCCGCGGCGCTGCTCAACCCGCTGTGCCTGGCGCTGGCGCCGATCGCCGTGATCCCGATGGTGGTCTACCCGTACGGCAAACGGTTCACGAACTTCCCGCACGCGATCCTGGGCCTCGCCCAGGCGATCGGCCCGATCGGCGCGTGGATAGCCGTGACGGGGTCCTGGTCCTGGGACGCGGTGATACTCGGGGTCGCCGTCGGCGTCTGGATCGGCGGCTTCGACCTGATCTTCGGCTGCCAGGACGTGCAGGCCGACCGGGCGCACGGCGTGAAGTCCGTCCCGGCCCGCTTCGGCATCCCGGCGGCGCTGCACGGCGCCCGCGCCTGCCATGCCGTCACCACGGCCCTGCTGGTCTGGTACGCGCTGGCCACCCACGCCGGAGTGTTCTTCTGGGTCGGTCTGGTGATCGTCGTGGGTGCCTTCCTCTACGAGCACACGATCGTGCGGCCGCACGACCTCTCCCGGCTCAACCGGGCCTTCTTCCAGGTCAACGGCTTCATCGGGATAGCGTTGTTCGTCTGCGCGCTGCTCGATCTGATCGTTCGGGGACTGACGGTCTGACGGACCTGAGGGAACTGACGGACCTGGCCGACCTGACGGTCGAGCCGTGACGCTCCGGGGGTAGCTGCCTCCGGAGCGCCGTACGTTGTGGCGGTCATCGCCACCGCTACCGCGTAATCCGGGCGCCGAGCCGCCTACGGACCCCCTACGGAACCGTCCGGGTGCCCGCCCCGGATATCCGCTCGGCCGGGCGCTGCCGGAAGGCGAAGGCCGCCAGGACGCCGCCCACCAGCCCGAAGAGGTGGCCCTGCCAGCTGATGCCGCTGTCGGTGGGCAGCGCGCCCCACAGGATCGAGCCGTACACCACGGCGACCAGCACGCCGAGGCCGATGTCCAGCGGCTTGCGGTCGATGAAGCCGCGTATCAGCAGATAGCCGAAGAGGCCGAAGACGACGCCCGAGGCGCCGGCCGTGTTGCTTCCGGCGGGGGCGGTCAGCCAGACGCCCAGGCCGCTGGTCAGGACCGTCAGCAGCGCCACCCCGACGAAGCGGCGCAGGCCGACGCGGAACGCGGCGAGGAAGCCGAGGAGCAGCAGCGGCAGGGTGTTGGCCGTCAGGTGGTCGAAGCCGAAGTGGATGAAGGCGGCGGGCAGCACGTCGGCCAGCTCGCTGATCTCGCGCGGGCGCACGCCGAAGGTGTCCAGCGCGTTGCCGGAAGCGGCGTCCGCGATCTCCAGGACCCACAGCAGGGCGACCCAGCCCAGCATCAGTACGGCGGCCGGCCTGGCCCGCTCCAGCGCTCGCGTCATCATCCGCGGCACCTCCCCTTCCCCGTTCACTGGAACAAACGGCCGTGCGGGGTCCGATGGTTCCGCCGGATAGGCTCGAACCGTGGAACCGCAGGACAACAACCCCAGTCAGCCCGGTGTCACAAGGCCCGGCGGCCACTCCGCCCGCCCGGCCGCCGGGTCCGCCGACGTGCCCCGCCGCCCTTGGGTGGTGGGTGTCTCCGGCGCGTCCGGCACGCCGTACGCGGCGTCCGTGGTGCGCGGCCTGCTCGCGGCGGGCGAGGCGGTGGACCTGATCGTCAGCCGGGCCTCGCGGCTGACGCTGCTGGACGAGACGGGCATCTCCTTCCGGGACGCGCACTGGCGCGCGGACCTGCGGGAGTGGCTGGCGCGCGGCGCGGACGGCAAGCCGGGCACGTTCGGCGTCACGGACGCCGGCCTGGACCTGGTGCGGTACTGGCCGGCCGGTGACCTGGCCGCGGGGCCGTCCTCGGGCTCGTACCCGGTCAAGGGGATGCTGATCGTGCCGGCCAGCACGGCGTGTGTGGCGGGCGTGGCGCTGGGGCTGTCGAAGGACCTGCTCCAGCGGGTGGCGAGCGTGACGCTCAAGGAACGCAGGAGGCTGGTGGTCGCGGTGCGGGAGACCCCGCTGAACGGGCAGACCCTCAGGCATCTGGTGACGCTGGACGAGGCGGGCGCCGTCGTGGTGCCCGCCTCGCCGGCGTTCTACGCGGGAGCGACGCACATCCAGGATCTGGTGGACTTCGTCGCGGGCCGGGTGCTGGATGCGGCGGACGTGCCGCACCGGCTCTACCGGCGGTGGGAAGGGGAGCTCGGTTCGGGCTCCAAGGAGGCTGGCTAGCGCTTCTCGGCGGTGGAGCCGTTGCGGCCGGTGCGGCGCTTGCCCTGGGTGGCGGCGGGACGGTGAGCACGAGAACGATTGGCCAGCTCCTGCAGCTCACGCATGCGGGCGTAGGCCATCTCGATCGAGTACACGGTGACATCTCCTGGGAAAGATCGTCTTTGATCAACGGGGATTGACGGTCTACAGGGTCGTAGCCCCTGTATGCCTTAGATTCTACATGTAAAAGCCGGGATTGCAGAGTGAATGGAAGGTCAGGGGCGTATGGATGCCGTAGATAGGCAGCTCATCCAGGCACTGCGGGAGAACGGCAGGGCCTCGTACGCGGAGCTGGGCCGGCTCGTGGGCCTGTCCGGGCCCAGCGTCACCGACCGGATCAACCGCCTGGAGGCGGCCGGCGTGATCACCGGATACCGCGCGACCGTCGACGCGGCCTCGCTGGGCCTGGGCGTCACCGCCCTGGTCGGCATCTCCCTGTCGGACGCGGCCGACCACGAGGACGTCGCGATGCGGCTGCGCGACCTCGCGGAGATCGAGGACGCCTGGTTCATCGCGGGCGACGACTCGTACATGCTCAAGGTCCGGGTCGGCGACGTGGACGGGCTGGAGCGCACCATCCGCAGGCTCTCGGGCACCAAGGGCGTCTCCCGGACGCGCACCACCATCGTGCTCTCCACCAAGTGGGAGAACCGGGTGGGCGAGCTGCCCGAGGACGCGTAGGCGGCCCGCCGCACGACACGCCGAACCCCGCTCCCGCGCCTGTACGGCGGGCTCCCGGCCGTACAGGCATGGGGGCCCGGCCGGGCCGGAAAACGGGGGAGTACGCTCGGTGAAGCCCGATTTTGGCAGAGATATGGGAGGCGGCCGGATGACTGCATCCATGGATGTGGGTCTCAAGCGCGAGCTGGAGGACAAGGTCCGGTCCGGGGAGCGGCTGACCCGTGAGGACGGCATCGCCCTCTACGCGTGCGACGACCTGGCGTGGCTGGGCGGTCTCGCCCACGAGGTGCGCACCCGCAAGAACGGCGACGTGGTGCACTTCAACGTCAACCGTCACCTCAACATGACCAACGTGTGCACCGCCTCGTGCGCGTACTGCTCCTTCCAGCGCAAGCCGGGCGAGAAGGACGCGTACACGATGCGCATCGAGGAGGCCGTCCGCCTCGCCAAGGCGATGGAGGGCGACAAGCTCACCGAGCTGCACATCGTCAACGGCCTGCACCCGACCCTGCCGTGGCGCTACTACCCGCGCTCGCTCAGCGCCCTCAAGGAGGCGCTGCCCGACACGGTCTCCCTCAAGGCGTTCACCGCCACCGAGATCCACCACTTCGAGAAGATCTCCGGGCTGCCCGCCTCCGAGATCCTCGACGAGCTGATCGACGCCGGTCTGGAGTCGCTGACCGGCGGCGGCGCGGAGATCTTCGACTGGGAGGTGCGCCAGCACATCGTCGACCACGACACCCACTGGGAGGACTGGTCGCGCATCCACCGCCTGGCGCACGAGAAGGGTCTCAAGACCCCGGCGACGATGCTGTACGGGCACATCGAGGAGCCCCGGCACCGCGTCGACCACGTGCTGCGGCTGCGGGAGCTGCAGGACGAGACCAACGGCTTCCAGGTCTTCATCCCGCTGCGCTACCAGCACGACTTCGTGGACATGAAGGACGGCAAGGTCCGCAACAAGCTCCAGGCGCGCACCACGATGGCGACCGGCGCCGAGGCGCTGAAGACCTTCGCGGTCTCCCGGCTGCTGTTCGACAACGTCCCGCACGTGAAGGTCTTCTGGGTCATGCACGGTGTGCAGACCGCTCAGCTCGCGCTCCAGCACGGCGCCGACGACATGGACGGCTCGGTCGTCGAGTACAAGATCACGCACGACGCGGACAACTACGGCACGCCGAACAAGCTCACCCGCGACGACCTGCTGGAACTGATCCGCGACGCGGGCTTCCGGCCGGTCGAGCGCAACACCCGCTACGAGATCATCCGGGAGTACCCGGGCCCGGACGCGGAGCGCCGCGAGGCGCCGCAGCCGATGCGGGTGTGACACCAGGGGCAGACGGAACGCCGGGGGCGGCCGAGACGGCAGGCCCCGGCGAGGTGGCAGACCCAGCCGAGACTGCTGGGACAGGCGAGACGGCAGGGGCGGGTGTCACCCGAGGCGATTAGGGTCCGCGCCATGGATCTCCGCTTCGACCTGGACCCCGCCGTCACCCCCGAACTGACCGACGGCATCCGCACGCTGTGGGCCGAGGTGTCCAACGCGGGCGGTGCCGTCGGGTTCGTCCCGCCGGTGACGGCCGACGACGTCCGCCCCGACCTGCTCTCCCACCTGGTGGCGATGTCCGAGGGGCGCGCCCGGCTGGTCGCGGGCCGCGACGCGCGCGACGGCCGGGTGCTCGCCACCGCGTTCCTCCACCTCAACCACCACCGCCTGAAGAAGCACTGGCTGTGGGTCTACACCGTGATGGTGCACCCCTCCCTCCAGGGGCAGGGCGCCGGCCGCGCCCTGATGGCGGCCGTCGACGAGGCCGCCCGCGCGATCGACGGCATCAAGGGCATCCGCCTCACCTGCCGCGGCGGCACCGGCGTCGACGGCTTCTACACCTCCTGCGGCTACAAGGAGGTCGGCCGGGTCCCGGAGGCGATCAGACTGGCCGACGACGACTACCGGGACGACGTCACGATGTGGCGCGAACTGGCGTGACTGGCCGCGCGCCGGGGCCGCGACAACCGCGTACGGGCCGCGACAACCGCGTACGGGCCGCGACCGCCCCGCCCGGCGCCCCGCATCCGCCCGGCGCCCCGCATCCGCCCGGCGCTCCGCACCCGCCCCATGGCAGGGGCCCGAAAAGATCACGAATCGGGCTGTGCTTGACTGGAGACAGACCCTTTCGGTTGTCGTCGTGAAGAAGGTCCGCCCGTGAGTAGCCAGAAGTTCGCCACGCTCCGCTACACCGCCCTGCGTCTGGGGATCTTCGTCGTGTGCTTCGCGCTGGTCTGGGCGCTGGCGTACTTCCACATCATCCCGCTGGGCGTGGGCAGTTCCAACGCCGTGTGGCTGCTGCTGCTCGCGATCGTGATCTCCGCGCCGCTGAGCTTCGTGCTGCTGCGCAAGCAGCGGGACGCGATGTCCGAGCAGATCGTGCAGAAGGTGGACCGGCAGAAGGCCCGCATCGCGGCCAGCGCCCGCCAGGAGGACGGTCTCCTGTAGTCCGCCCGCCGGCGCTGTAAGGCGCCTCACAGCCGACGGATGCCCCGCCGAGGAGAACCCTCCACGGCGGGGCATCACGCGTTCCACCAGCCTCTCCGGCCCCACCCGCTCCTCGGGCCCAAAGAATTTCTTTGGGTTCCCCAAAGTTCAAGTGTTAACGTGTTCGACATGAAGACAGCAGCAGCGCACCACCACACCACGGGCGTCCCGCTCGTGGCGCGCCTGCACGTCGATCTTTGCCGCTGCATGTCCGCGGCCTGTTGCCGCCGCTGACCCCTTCACCGCGGCGGCCGGAGATCCCGTACGGATCGATACGGACCTCCTTTCTCCTGGCGCTGTCCGCCGTTTCCCCACCTTTCGACGCCTGTCTGTCCCCGGAGTGTGTCCGTTGTCCACCACGTCTTCCGAGACCGAGCGGTCGCCCGAGACCGCCAGAACCTCCCGCCGCATACCCAAGGTCCCCTTCTGGGCCCAGATCCTGCTCGGCCTGGTCCTGGGCGTGCTGCTCGGCTGGATCGCCAAGAGCGGTGACGTCTCCTGGCTGAAGACCACCCTCGACACCATCGGCAGCCTCTTCGTCCAGCTGCTCAAGCTGGCCGTGGCGCCGCTGGTCTTCTTCGCCATCCTGGTCTCGATCACCAATCTGCGGCAGGTCAACAACGCGGCCCGGCTGGCCACCCGCACCCTGCTGTGGTTCATGGTCACCTCGCTGATCGCGGTCGCCATCGGCATGGCGATCGGCCTGATCAGCAACCCTGGCGCGGGCACCGGCCTGACCCCCAAGGACGGCAAGCTCCCCGAGCACGCCGGCTCTTGGATCGACTTCCTGACCGGCATCGTCCCCAAGGACGTCATCACGCCGTTCACCGACCTGAAGGTCATGCAGATCGTCTTCATGGCGACGGTGGCCGGCATCGCGGCCCTGAAGCTGGGCGACCGCGCCGAGCCGGTGCTGCGCCTGAGCCGTTCCGCGCTGGAGCTGCTCCAGAAGGCCCTGTGGTGGGTCATCCGCCTCGCCCCGATCGGCTCGCTCGGCCTGATCGGCTACGCCATCGCGGACTACGGCTGGGACCTGATCAGCAAGTACGCGACCTTCACCGTCGACATCTACGTCGGCTGCGCGATCGTCCTGTTCGGCGTCTACCCGCTGCTGCTGTCGGTCTTCGCCAAGGTCAGCCCGTTGCAGTTCTTCAAGGGCGCCTGGCCCGCCATCCAGCTGGCGTTCGTCTCCCGCTCCTCGGTCGGCACCATGCCGCTGACCCAGAAGGTCACCGAGCGCCTGGGTGTCCCGAAGGAGTACGCGTCCTTCGCGGTGCCGTTCGGCTCGACGACCAAGATGGACGGCTGCGCCTCGATCTACCCGGCGCTCGCCGCGATCTTCATCGCGCAGATCTTCAACGTCGACCTGGGCGTCGGTGACTACATCCTGATCGCCTTCGTCTCGGTCATCGGCTCGGCGGCCACCGCCGGCCTGACGGGCGCCACCGTCATGCTCACCCTGACCCTGTCCACCCTCGGCCTCCCCCTGGAGGGCGTCGGCCTGCTGATGGCCATCGACCCGATCCTGGACATGATGAGGACGGCTACGAACGTTGCCGGCCAAGTCGTCGTACCGATCCTGGTCTCGGCCAAGGAGAAGATCCTGGACCGCGACGCGTACGACCGTGCGGCCGGCGTGGAGCTGGAGGACGGCGTGGTCGCGGAGGCGGACGCGGAGCGGAAGGTGTCGGTACCGGCGCCTGCCGGAGCCTGAGCGCGGACACCGGCCGCGGGGCCGTATCGACCTGAACGCCGGACGGGCTGGGACTTCCCAGCCCGTCCGGCGTTTCGCGTGCGGCGGTACGCGCCCCCACTCAGCCGGCCTTAGCCGTATGCGCCAGGATCGCCTCCGTCAGCGGCCCCTGGACCTCCGGCGGCAGAGCGTGGCCCATGCCGGGGATCTCTGTCAGGTGGGCGTGTCCGACGACCTGGGCGAGGTGGTGCGGGTGCGGGGGCGGGAAGACCGGTTCGGCCGGGGCGTTGACGACCAGGGTGGGGATCCGGTTGGCGGCCAGGGCTTCGGTGCGCAGCATTCCGGAGTGGTCGGCGCGGGCGGGGGCGGTGGAGACGTCGTAGCGGCCGGTGTGCTCGATGATCCGGCGTTCCAGGGCGCGGTAGTGGCCGGGGTCGAAGGGGAGCTGTCCGCCGCTGAGGACCCGCCAGTGCTCGACGCGCCGGTCGAGTTCGGCCTCCAGGCCGTGGTCCTCGACGGGGCGGGCCCACATCTCCAGCACCTCCGGGGCGATGCCGGGCAGGTCGGCGACGGGGACCCGGACGCCGTCCGGGCGGGTGTAGGGGGTGGTGCTCAGGGCGTTGGTGCCCATCAGGGTGGCGCTCAGGATCCGGTCGGGGTGGTCGGCGAGGACCAGTTGCGTCAGCATCCCGCCGAGCGACAGGCCCACCAGGTGTGCGCGCTCGACGCCGAGGCCGTCGAGGACGCGGACGATGTCCGACGCCAGGTCCGTGATGCGGTACGGCTGTTCGTCGAAGGACCAGGTGGAGCGGCCCGTGTCGCGGTGGTCGTAACGGATGACCCGGTGCTGGACGGCGAGCGCGTCCACGAACGGCTCCGGCCAGCCCAGTCCGGACGCCTGCGCACCCATGACCAGCAGCAGCGGGGGCGCGTCGGCCGGGCCGCGCTGGTCGGTCCACAGGCGTACGCCGGGGGCCGCTTCGACGAACCGCTGGTGTGCCTGGTGCATGGGGAGGGTCCTTTCGGCCGAAACAACGAGACGACCCGTATCGTCTCGCTTTCGGGGCGATCGCGTCAAGAGGCGTCGGACAAGGCGGGAAAACGTAAACTTACTTGGCGGTAAAGGGGCGGGACGGAAGGGCAATTGGCGTGGGAGCTGTGAAGAGCAAGCGGATGCCGCGGGCCGTACGGGAACAGCAGATGCTCGACGCGGCCGTGCTGACCTTCGCGCGGCGCGGTTACCGGGCGGCTTCGATGGACGAGATCGCCGAGGTGGCGGGGGTGTCGAAGCCGCTGGTCTATCTGTACCTGAACTCCAAGGAGGAGCTGTTCAGCGCCGTGATCCGGCGGGAGTCGGCGGCGCTCGCGGAGGCCGTACGGGCCGCGGTGGAGCCGGACGCGCCCGCCGACCGGCAGCTCTGGAGCGGGCTGAAAGGATTCTTCGCACATACGGCCGAGCATCCGGACGGCTGGGCGGTGCTGCACCAGCAGGCCCGTACGCAGGGGGAACCGTTCGCGGTCGAGGTCGCCGCGATGCGGGCGGAGATCGTCGAGTTCGTCACGGCGATGATCGGCGCGGCGGCCCAGGAGGCGGGCTGCGTTCGGGAACCGGCCGCGCGTGAAGTGTCCGGCCTGGCGCACGCGCTGGTGGGAGCCGCCGAATCACTGGCCGACTGGGCCAACGGCCGCGGCAGCGGGACGGCGCCGGGGGAGCGCCCGTCGGCCAAGGACACGGCGGCGACGCTGATGAACTTCGCCTGGGCGGGGCTGGGGCGGCTGATGGACGGGGAGCGCTGGTCGCCGGGCGGGTGAGGGGGTGTACGCCCCGGGCGTCATACGTCCGTTTCGACCCGGCCCTCCAAGTGGACGCGGGGCCGCCCGTCCGGGCCGCCGCGGAGCTGGAACGCGCCGCCGTCGCGCGTGGTCTCGTACGCGTACGCGACGGTGGCGGGCAGCAGGACCGGGGAGCGGAATTCCGCCGAGATGCGCAGCGTCGCCGTACCCGGCAGCACCGCCTCGGCGGCGCAGCGCGCGAAGGTCCACATGCCGTGCGCGATGGCCCGGGGGAAGCCGAGCGGGCGGGCCGTGAGCGCGTGCAGATGGATCGGGTTGTAGTCGCCGGAGACGGCGGCATGGCGGCGGCCGAGGTCGGCGGGCAGGCGCCAGCGGGCGCGTACGGGCAGTTCGCGGGGGCCGGGAGGCGGGGGATCGGGGCGCCCGGTCCCCTCGCCGCCCGCCGTCCGGTGCCGTGCCAGATACGAGCTCCGGTCGTGCCACACCAGCGCGCCCCCACGGCGCGCCTCGGTGGTCATCACCACCTCGGTACCGCGGCGATGCGGCCGCAACGCGCTCGCGTACACCGTCAGTTCGAGCGTGTCGGTCGGGTGCAGCGGCGCGTACTGGGTGATCTCGATGCCGGTGTGCACCAGGCCCAGCATCGGCAGCGGGAAGTCCCGTGCGCTCATCAGCCGTGCGGCCAGCGGGAATCCGAGGATGTGCGGGTAGGTGACGGGCAGCGGTTCGGTGGCGTCGTACCCGCAGACCCGGGCGTACGTGGCGGCCCGGCCCAGCCCGATGCGGACGGCGGGCAGGACGAGGCGGGTGCGCGGCAGCACGGCGTCCGGCCGCGGGCGCTTGCCGAAGCCGGTCAGTACGCCCTTGGCCAGTACGGGCATCAGCCGCGGCGCGCGGGACAGGCCGGTGGCCGCGCCGCCCGGCACGTCGGCCGTCATCAGGCGCCCGGCCGGCGCGGCGCGGTCAGCGGGCGGTCCGCGCCGGGTGTTGCGCGGCGGGCGGTGACGGTCGTCCGGCGGCGGGTTCCAGGGGTGCGGAGGAGGGCCGGGGCCGCATCGGCGGGAGGAAGACGGTGCTCGGGCATTGGCCAACTCCTGGTCCTCGCGTAAATTTACTTCGAAGTAAGGTTACTGTCGGGTCAGGTGTTGGTCGAGAGCGCGAACCTGCGGGCCGCGCGCCGTCCCCGGCCGCTCAACGGGCCTGCTCCTCCGGCCTGTTGGAGTCCGCCGGCCGTTGTGCCGCGCCGGCCGCCGCGCCGCGCACACCGTGCGACCACCGTGAGACGAGGAGCCGCTCGTGTCCAGTCAGCAACGGCAAGGCGGGCCACCGGCGCCCGCTCCGGCGGAGCCCCGCACCCGGGTGCGGGACGGGGCCGTGCGGGAGGTGTCCGTACCGCCGCTGGTGGCGCCGGTGCGGACCGGTTCACTGGGAGACATCCCCTTCGACAACGCCGCGCAAGCGCCCGGCGAGGCCGTACTGGCGCGCAAGAAGGCGGGACAGGACGCCGGGGGCGCGTGGCGGGACGTGAGCGCCGCCGAGTTCGCCGCCGAGGTGCTGGCCGTGGCCAAGGGCCTGATCGCGCACGGGCTGCGGCCGGGCGACCGGCTGGCCATCATGGCCCGTACGACGTACGAGTGGACGCTGGTCGACTTCGCCGCGTGGGCGGCCGGCCTGGTCACCGTGCCCGTCTACCCGACCTCCTCGGCCCACCAGGCGCACTGGATCCTCCAGGACTCGGGTGCGGCGGCCTGTGTCGTGGAGAGCGTCGCGGAGGCCCGGCTGGTGAGCGGCGTCCGGTCCGGGCTGCCCGGACTGCGCCACCTGTGGCAGCTGGACACCGGCGCCGTACCGCAGATCGTGGCGGCCGGACGGCCGGTCCCGGACGCGCTGGTGACCGAACGGCGGGCGGCCACCGGCCCGTCGGACATCGCCACCCTCGTCTACACCTCCGGCACCACCGGCCGCCCCAAGGGCTGTGTGCTGACCCACGGCAACTTCTTCGCCGAGGTGGACAACGCCATCGAACTGCTGCACCCGGTCTTCAAGTCGGTCAGCAGCGAACCCGCCTCCACGCTGCTCTTCCTGCCCCTGTCGCACGTCTTCGGCCGGATGGTCGCGGTCGGCTGCCTGCGCGCCCGGGTACGGCTCGGCCACGCGCCCAGCATCCGTACCGAGGACCTCCTCGCCGACCTCGCCGCCTTCCGCCCCACGTTTCTGCTCGCGATCCCCTACGTCCTGGAGAAGGTCTACAACACCGGCCGCGCCACGGCCGAGAAGATGGGCCGGGCCGCCTCCTTCGACCGCGCCGCCGCGATCGCGCGGCGTTACGGGGAGGCCGTCGAGGCGCAGGAGCACGGCACGGGCAGCGGCCCCGGCGTGGCGCTGAAAGCGGCCCGGCGGATGTACGACCCGCTGGTCTACCGCCGTATCCGTGCCGCGCTCGGCGGCAAGGTCCGCTACGCGATCTGCGGCGGCTCCCCGCTCGGTCGGCGGCTCGCGGCCTTCTACGCCGGCGCGGGCATCGAGATATTCGAGGGGTACGGGCTCACCGAGACAACGGCGGCCGCCACTCTCACCCCGCCGCTCAAACCCCGGATCGGCACGGTCGGCCGGCCGCTGCCCGGCACCGCCGTACGGATAGCGGAGGACGGGGAGGTGCTGCTGCGCGGCGGGCAGGTCTTCAGCGGCTACTGGGACGCCGCGACCGGCGGGCCGCTGCCGGCCGGGGACGTGGACGAGAGCGGAGCGGGAGGGAGGACGGGAACGGACGCGGGGTCGGGGGCGGGCGCGCCGGACGGGGGCTGGCTGGCGACCGGCGACATCGGCGCGCTGGACGCGGACGGCTACCTGACCATCACCGGCCGCAAGAAGGAGCTGATCGTCACCTCCGGCGGCAAGAACGTCGCCCCGGCCCCGCTGGAGGACCGGCTGCGGGCGCACCCGCTGGTCGGCCAGTGCATGGTCGTCGGCGACGGCCGCCCGTACGTCACCGCGCTGGTCACGCTGGAGCCGGACGGGCTGGCGCACTGGCGGCAGATGCGGAGGAAACAGCAGGTGCCGTTGGCGGAACTGGTCCGTGACGAGGCGCTGCTGGCCGACATCCAGGACGCCGTGGACGACGCCAACCAGCTGGTCTCGCGCGCCGAATCGATACGCCGGTTCACCGTGCTGCCGGTCGACTTCACGGAGGAGGCCGGTCACCTCACCCCGTCCCTGAAGCTGCGACGGGCCGCCGTCGCACGGGACTTCGGTGCGGAGGTGAAGGAGTTGTACGCGCCGGAGGCCCCGTACTGATGCTCCGTTAACTGACCGCCGGGTAACCTCGTATGCGCTCCGGCCGGTTCGGCCGGGCCGGCAGACCGGAACCCCGTGTCACCTCTGTGGGGGAAGTGGCACGGGGTTCCTCCTCGTATGCCTGCCGCCGCCGGCTCAGCCGCAGTTGCCGCCCGCCGGCTTCCCGGCGAAGCGGCCCGCCAGCCAGTCGGCGGCCGGTACGGCGCCCGCGACCGCGCCGACGACGTGCTCACCCAGCGGGATCGGGGCCCACCGCACCTCGGCGCCCTCGGCGCACCAGTCCGCGCGCAGCCGCTTGCCGACGCCGTACGGGATCAGCTCGTCGAGCGTGCCGTGGTAGAGGAACACCGGCGCGTCCGGCCTGCGCGTACCGAGGTCCGACTCCCGCAGCCGCTGCTGCCAGTCTGCCTCGTACAGCGGGTTCTTGACCGTGACGTCGGAGATCTTCTTGAAGGCACCGGCGATGGCGTCGATCGCCACACAGTTCTTCTTCATGAAGCCGACGTAGTGCCGGCCCTTGTCGTTGAGGTATTTCGCCAGGTCCAGCTCCGGGAACGCGGCGTCCTGGCCGACGGCCGCCATCAGGATCAGGCCCGCGCCGACGTTGCCGTTGTTGAAGTCGGCGACCTTGAGCAGGTCGGCCGGGACGCCGCCGGTCGCGGTGCCCTTGACCTTCAGTTCGGGCGCGTACGTACCGTGCAGCTCGGCCGCCCAGCCGGAGGCCTGGCCGCCCTGCGAATAGCCCATGATCCCGACCGGGGAGTCCGGGGTGACGCCCGCCCGCACGGCACCGGGCAGCCGCTGCGCGGCGCGCGCGGCGTCCAGGACGGCCTGCCCCTCGGCGCGGCCGACGGTGTAGGTGTGGTCGCCGGGCGTGCCCAGGCCCTCGTAGTCGGTCACGGCGACCGCCCAGCCGCGGGCGGTGAGCTGCTGGATGAGGTTGGCCTCGACGGTGGTGCCCTTGGGGAAGCCGGCCGAGGGCGCGCACTGGTCGGCGAGGCCGACCGTGCCGACGGCGTACGTGACCAGCGGGCGGGGCCCGGTGCGGCCGTCGTCCGGGACGATGACGGTGCCGGAGACGACGTTCGGGGTGCCCTTGGCGGTGGTCGAGCGGTACTCCATGTGCCAGGCGCGGGTGCGGGTCGGCTGGCCCGGCAGTGGGTGGAAGGAGGTGGGGGAGGAGGCCACGACGTCGCCGGGGCGCGCTGCCGCCTGCGGGGCCGCCGGGGCGGACTGCGCGGTGGCGGTGGCGTTCGTGAGGCCGAGCGAGAGGGTGAGCGCCGTGACGGCGGTGACGGCGGTGGCGCGCAGCGCGCGGGACGCACGCCGGTCATGGGGGATGTGGGGCACCATGCGGCTCTCCCAACGGTCCGGAGGACGGGGTATGTGGGGTGACCGTAGTGACTCCCGGGTAAGTACGGCGCTGACCAGGACGCTCAGCTTTGCTGACCCCAAAGGGCAGCGGCGGGCGGACGCAGCCGGTACGCGCCCGGCGTGGTCCCCGTCCACCGCCGGAACGCCCGGTGGAAGGCGGTGTCCTCGGAGAAGCCGAGCCGCGCCGCCAGCTCGGCGATCGGCTCCCGGCCCGCCGTCAGCGAGCTGATCGCCGCTTCCCGGCGCACCGCGTCCTTCAGGCGCTGGTACGAGGTGCCCTCCTCCTGGAGCCGGCGGCGCAGCGTCGCCGGGCTGACCGCCAGCCGCGCCGCGATCTCGGCCGCCTCCGGCAGCCGGGCCGGGCCGGTGGCGCGCAGGGCGAGGACGAGCGTGTGCCGTACCCGCTCGGTGACGGTCGTGCCGTACTCCCGGCGGCTCAGCAGATCGGCGGGCGCCCGCCGCAGCATCGCCGTCAGCGCCGCCTCGTCCCGGACGACGGGCGCCGCCAGCCAGCGGGCGTCGAAGGCCGCCGCGGTGTGCGGCGCCCTGAAGCGCACCGCACAGCCGAAGAGCAGCTCGTACTCGTGCGCGTGTGCGGGGGCGGGGTGGGCGAAGCGGGCGTGGCGCAGCGGGATCCGGCGGCCGACGAGCCAGCTGGAGAGCCGGTGCCAGATGATCAGCACGGACTCGGCGAGGAAGGTGGCCTCGGGGTACGGGCGCAGATCGGTACGGATCGAGAACTCGGCGGGGGCGGGAGCGGGGGCGGGGGTGGGAGCGGGGGTGTTACGGGGGCTGATGGCACTGCCGGGGACGGTGGCGGTTCCGGGACTGGTGGCGCTACCGGGGCCGGTGGCGGTACCGGGAGACCCCACCGTCACCCCAGGAGACCCCACCGTCACCCCAGGAGACCCCACCGTCACCGTCATCTCCGGCCCGCCGGGGAACAGCCCGTAGAACCGTACGGCCCGCTCCAGCGCCGTACCGAGGTCGGGGCAGCCCAGGCAGGCGAGGCCCATCATGGCGAAGGTGCCGCGGCGGCTGGGCAGCGGTCCGAGGCCCAGGAACTCGTCGTCCGTCGCCCGGTGCACCTCCCTGACCAGCCGGGCGAAGCGGTCGGCGGTGACCCGCGCCCGCTCGTCCGCGAGCAGCAGGGGCGAGATCCGCGCCGCCTGCAACAGCGGCACGATGTCCACACCCATCCGCCGCGCACCGCTGAGTACGGCCCGCACATGGTGCACCGCGATGGTCGGCCCGGTCATGAATCTGCACGGTAGCCGCGGGGGCCGAAGAGGTCAGGAGGGCCGGAGCGCCGAAAACCCGCCTGCCCGCTTTCGTGCGGCGGGGTGCGGGAAAGGCAGGAGCCCCGTCCCCTTCCCCGAAAGGAAGGAGCGGGGCTCCTTGGGTACTGCTAAGTCGACCGCGATCGGTCGGACCGGGCAACTCAGACCGGCGTGACGTTCTCCGCCTGCGGACCCTTCGGGCCCTGCGTGACGTCGAAGTTCACCTGCTGGTTCTCCTCCAGGGAGCGGAAGCCAGAGGCGTTGATCGCAGAGTAGTGAACGAAGACATCCGGGCCGCCGCCGTCCTGGGCGATGAAGCCGAAGCCCTTTTCAGCGTTGAACCACTTCACGGTTCCGGTAGCCATAAGCCCTCCTTGGGCCAAAGGGTTGCCCTGCTCCAGAACCTGCAAGAAGTCTGAAAACTACAAAAGCCTGCGGCGTCACATGCTCCGCAGGCTCTGTACTGCAAGGGAAACCAAACTGCAACTTGCGCTGAGCGTAGCACGGGGCGCTTGGAGGGCGGAAGAGCCAAAGATCACGTTTACCCGGGCGGTGCAGTGGCCACAGGCGGCCCCGCCGCATCGTCCGGCACCCTCCGGGGCTAGCCTCCGCATGTGGACAATTCAACCGTTGGAGACGCATCCGCAGGAGCCGCAGCCGACCACCGTCGGAGCCGGCCGCGGGTGGGCCACATCCAGTTCCTGAACTGTATGCCCCTGTACTGGGGCCTCGCGCGTACGGGCACGCTGCTCGACCTGGAGCTCACGAAGGACACCCCGGAAAAGCTCAGCGAACAGCTGGTGCGCGGCGATCTCGACATCGCGCCGGTCACCCTCGTGGAGTTCCTGCGGGCCGCCGACGACCTGGTCGCCTTCCCCGCCCTGGCGGTCGGCTGCGACGGTCCGGTCATGTCGTGCGTGATCGTGTCGCAGAAGCCCCTGGAGGAGCTGGACGGGGCTCGGGTCGCACTCGGCTCGACCTCCCGTACGTCCGTACGACTGGCCCAACTGCTGCTGGCCGAGAAGATCGGCGTCACTCCTGAGTACTACACCTGCCCGCCCGACCTCGGCGTGATGATGCAGGAGGCGGAGGCCGCCGTGCTGATCGGGGACGCGGCGCTGCGCGCGAACCTGCACGACGCGCCGCGGCTCGGCCTCCAGGTGCACGATCTGGGCCAGATGTGGAAGGACTGGACGGGGCTGCCGTTCGTCTTCGCCGTCTGGGCGACCCGCCGGGACTACCTGGAGCGCGAGCCCCTCGTCGTACGCAAGGTGCACGAGGCGTTCCTGGCCTCCCGGGACCTGTCGCTCGAAGAGGTCGGCAAGGTGGCCGAGCAGGCCGCACGCTGGGAGGCCTTCGACGAGCAGGTGCTGGAACGCTACTTCACGACACTGGACTTCCGTTTCGGCCCGGACCAGTTGCGCGGCGTGACGGAATTCGCCCGCAGGACCGGAGAATCGACCGGCTATCCGGCGGATGTCCGGGTCGACCTGCTGCGGACCCCGCAGGGCTGACTTCCGTTTCCGGCGGCGAATTCCTTCCGTACGGGACGCGTACGGAACACGTAGGGAACGTGTAGGGAAGGCGTACGGAAACGGCACGGAAGTCAGCCGGAGAAAGTAAGGAAGGCGTACGAAATGCCCGGCCGGCGCGTCAGGGGGCGGGCGTCGGGCCCGGCATCACGTTGCTGATCCATTGCATGGTTCCCTCGTCCATGCCACGGACATATCCCCTGGCGTTGTGACCGCCGCCTTCGATCACTTGCAGGTGGGTCTTGATCGGTCCCTTGCCGTATTTCTTCATGAAGGACTCCAGCTTGGCCCGGCCGCTCTCCTTGGTGCCGATCTGGAAGGCGAGGTGCACGTCCGGGGCCCCGGGCCTGGCGATCAGCTGCTTGGCCAGCTGCTCCGGGTCGTTGGCCCGCTGCTCCTTCTCGTGGCCGCGCCACAGCGGCGAGTCCGGCCGGGTGTCGGGACCGCTCGCGATCACGGCCTTGAACCGGTCGGGGTGCTGGAGCACCTGCTTGAGGCCCACGAAGGCGCCCGAGGAGGAGCCCATGAAGGCCCAGCCGTCCCGTGAGGCGAAGGTCCGGAAGTTGGCCTTGACCAGATCGGGGACGTCGTCGGACATCCAGGTGCCCATCTTCGGCTGCCCCGGGATGTCGCTGCCGTCGTAGTAATTCTTGTCGTCCGCGTTCAGGACCGGCATGACGACGATGAACGGCTTGCTCTTGCCCGACTTCGACCACTCGCTGATGCTGCTCTGCAACTTCAGGTCGGTTCCCATCCAGTAGTTGACCGGATAGCCGGGGCCGCCGGGCAGCGCAATGAGCACCGGGAACGCGCTCTTCGCGTACTTCTCCTCGTAGTACTCCTTGGGCGCCCACACCCAGACCCGGCCCGTGAAGCCGGACTTCTTGCCGTGCAGCGTGGTCACGCCGATCTTGGTGCCGTCGTCCAGCGTGTTCGCCGTCGTGAACTGCGCCTGCGGCCCGGTGGGCATCCGCACCCCCGGCGCGGACCCGCCGGACGCCCCGCCCGCGCCGCCGGAACCGTCGGCGCCGCCACCGTCCGGGCGGGGCTGGCCGAAGGTCATCGGCTCGCCGTTGTCGGAGAAGACGTCGAAGGCGTTCAGTACGGGCACGGCGACCAGGCCCAGTACGACCACGGCCGCCCCCGCCAGCCAGAGCCGCTTCCGCCTGCCCGCGCGGCGGCGCGGCGCGCGGTGCTCCCGGGCGGGGCCGTACGCGGGCCCGCCGTCGGACTCGTACCCGTACGCGGACCGGCCCCCAGGGCCGTTCGAGGGCTGCTCCCCGGGCTGGTGCTGCACGAAGGTCTCCGGATGGGTGTGCTGCCCCGCAGGACAAGTCGGACGGTTGCTGGCGTTCCACCTCTTTGATGGCGAAAGCCGCTGTGCGGGTTCACCGGACCGGGCATGACCTGGGTCATAGGCTGTGCCGTGATCCGGGCCGGCAGGGGGAGGCGAAGCCATGGAGCCGCTGGGGGCGGACGATCCGCGCGTCATCGGTGCGTACCGGCTGCTGGGCCGGCTCGGCGCGGGCGGCATGGGCCGGGTCTACCTCGGGCGCAGCGCCGGCGGCCGTACCGTCGCGGTGAAGTCCGTGCACGCGCAGTTCGCGGCCGACGACCAGTTCCGGGCCCGCTTCCGGCGCGAGGTGGAGTCCGCGCGCCGGGTCGGCGGCGCTTGGACCGCGCCCGTACTGGACGCCGACCCCGACGCGCCCGTCCCCTGGGTGGCCACCGGTTACGTGGCGGGCCCCTCGCTCACCCGCGCCGTCGAGGACTTCGGCCCGCTGGACGGCCCCGCCGTACGGACGCTGGGCGCCGGGCTCGCCCGGGCGCTGGCCGCCGTGCACACCCACGGCCTGGTCCACCGGGACGTCAAACCGTCCAACGTCCTGCTCACCCTCGACGGCCCGCTGCTGATCGACTTCGGCATCGCCCGCGCCACGGACGGCAGCGCCGCGCTGACCGCCACCGGCGTCTCCGTCGGCTCACCCGGCTACATGGCGCCCGAGCAGATCCTCGGCCAGGACGTCACCGGCGCCTGCGACGTCTTCTCGCTCGGCGCGGTACTGGCCTACGCGGCCACCGGCGCCGGCCCGTTCACCGGGGACAGCTCGGCGGCCCTCCTCTACAAGGTCGTCCACGGCGAACCGGACCTCGGCACCGCCCTCACGGGCGAACTCCGCGAAATCACCACGGCCTGCCTGGCCAAGCGCCCCGAGGACCGGCCCGCCCCCGAGGAGATCGCCCGGCGGCTGGGCGGCGCGGAAGCGTGCGGCGAACCGGCGCGCTCTGGCTGGCTGCCGGCGCCGCTGGTCGAACGCGTCAGCAGGCAGGCGGTGGAACTGCTGAACCTGGACGCGCGGGCGGGGGACACCGGGGGCCTGCCGCGCCTGCGTACGGAGATCCGCCGGCGTCTGCGTACGGAGGGCCTGTCGCTGCTTCGTACGGGGTGCCCGACGCCCCTGCGTACGGGGTGCCCGGCACTCCCTCGCACGGGGCGCCGTCCGGCCTCGTTCCTTTCGACGCCCCGCCCGGCCCCGGCACGCCCGGCCCCGGCACGCCCGCCCCCGCTGCCTCCGGCCGGCAACCGACCTACATCCCGCCCCAGCCCCACCCTCAGCCTCACCCCCACCCTTCACATCCCTCTTCCCACCCCTCCTGGCCAACTGCCGGTGCCGCCCCCACCCAGCCACCGAACCCGCCGGAAGCACCCGCCCAGCCCTCCTCTCCGCCCTCCTCCAAGGAACGCCGCCTCACCCTCAAGGGCGCCCTCGGCAGCGGTACCCCCGGACGCCGCCGGATGAGCTGCACGCTGGTCCTGTCCGTGGCCGGTGCGCTCGCCGCCGCGACGACCGCCGCGTTCGTCTTCCAGCTGCTGCCCGGCCAGGGCGAGGGGGACGGCAGGGACGCGGCCGCGAAGCCGCCCGGCAGCGGGCAGACCCCGTCGCCCGGCGGCTCCCGGCCCGGGGAGTCGGCCGTCCCGAAGTCCTTCCTCGGCACCTGGACCGGCACGGTCGTCACCCGTCACGACATCCCCAACGGCACCATCACCAGCACCATCGCCCCGGGCGCCAAGGGTGATTACGTCGTCCACACCTCGTACGACTTCCTGATCGCCCGGTGCGCGGCCAAGGCGAAACTGGTGTCCGCCACCGCCACCACCCTGACCCTCCGGGAGCGCACGGACGGCAAGCCCGGGCCTGGCTGTACGGGAGCCGAGGCGGCCGTCACATACACGCTCGGCAAGGACGGCACGCTCTCCTTCTCCTCGGACGACGAGGCGGGCGGCCGTCCCCGCGCCACCATGAAGAAGACCGGCGGCTGACCCGCCGGAGAACCACCGCTCCGCCCGCCGGAGGGCCCGCGCCCAGCCCTTCGCGCGCCGCCCGGCCCGGCCGCCGCCAGGCCTGTCGTACCGCTGGCGTACGCTGGTTCGGTCGTTATGCCCGCCTCCGAAGGGACGCCCGGTGACCGAGAACGCCGACCTTCAGTCCGTACTCGACCGCGCCGCGGCAGGCGGGCGGATCACGCCCGAGGAAGCGCTGGACCTGTACCGTTCCGCTCCGCTGCACGCGCTGGGCGCCGCCGCCGACGCCGTGCGCCGCCGCCGTTACGCCGGTACGGAGCACATCGCGACGTACATCATCGAGCGCAACATCAACTACACCAACGTGTGCGTGACGGCCTGCAAGTTCTGCGCCTTCTACGCCGCGCCCAAGGACACCGCCAAGGGCTGGTCCCGCGACCTCGACGACATCCTGCGCCGCTGCGCCGAGACCGTCGAGCTGGGCGGCACCCAGATCATGTTCCAGGGCGGCCACCACCCCGACTACGGCGTCGAGTACTACGAAGAGCGCTTCTCCGCCATCAAGAAGGCCTTCCCGCAACTGGTCATCCACTCCCTCGGCGCCTCCGAGGTCGAGCACATGGCCCGGATCTCCAAGACCTCCGTCGAGGACGCCATCCGCCGCATCCACGCCGCGGGCCTGGACTCCTTCGCCGGCGCCGGCGCGGAGCTGCTGCCCGAGCGCCCGCGCAAGGCCATCGCCCCGCTGAAGGAGTCCGGCGAGCGCTGGCTGGAGATCATGGAGACCGCCCACAACCTGGGCGTCGAGTCGACCTCCACCATGCTCATGGGCACCGGCGAGACCAACGCCGAGCGCATCGAGCACCTGCGCATGATCCGTGACGTGCAGGACCGTACGGGCGGCTTCCGCGCCTTCATCCCGTACACCTACCAGCCCGAGAACAACCACCTCAAGGGCCGCACCCAGGCGACGATCTTCGAGTACCTGCGCATGATCGCCATCGCCCGGATCTTCCTCGACAACGTCGCCCACATCCAGGGCTCCTGGCTGACCACCGGCAAGGAGATCGGCCAGCTCTCCCTGCACTACGGCGCCGACGACCTCGGCTCGATCATGCTGGAGGAGAACGTGGTCTCCTCCGCCGGCGCCAAGCACCGCTCCAACCGCCAGGAGATCATCGACCTGATCCGCAAGGCGGGCCGCGTCCCGGCGCAGCGCGCGACCACGTACGAGCACCTGGCCGTGCACGACGACCCGGCCAACGACCCGGTCGACGACCGCGTGACCTCGCACATCTCCTCCACGGCCATCGAGGGCGGCACAGCACACCCCGAGCTGAAGCTCGTCGACGCCAACTGAGCCCCGGCCGAGACTTCCGGTGAGCCCCACGTGCTGACGATCCACCGCGTGCTCGGCGTCCGCCGCGCCCCTGACGGCGCCCCGGGCCCCGGGCACGCGGTCGTCGTCTCCGGCGACCGCGTCGAGGCCGTCGGCCCGTTCGAGGAGCTGCACGAGCGCTACGGCGAACGGGCCCGCGTCCGCGAGTGGGACGGCACGCTGACCCCAGGCCGCCACGAACCCGACGGCGCCGCACTGCTCGAATCCGCCTACCACCCCGACCCGCGCGAGGCCGACGAGCTGGGCACCGCCCCGCTCACCGGCGACGCCCTCACCGCCCTCGGCATGACCGACACCCGCTGGGGCGCGAGCGCCCGCCGGGGTGTCCAGCGCCTGCTTGCCACCGGCACGACATCGGTCTCCGGCCCTTTCACCCGTCCCGCCGTCCGCACGGCGGTCGCCCGCTCCGGCCTCCGCGACCGGCCCGGCCCGCAGCCTCTCGCTCCCGGCGCCCCGGCCGACTTCGCGGTCTTCGCGGAGGACGGCCGCTGCCTGGTCACGGTGCTGGGCGGGCGGCTGGTGTACCGGGGACGCTGAGCGTCACCACCGTCAACGCCGAGAAGCCCGCCCGTCACTTCGTGTGACGGTACTGTCGTATTCAGGACCGTGATCCGCACTCGCGTCCATGGGAGCAGTGATGAGCACTGACCGGCGGCTGGAGAAGGCAACTCCGGAGACCTGGATGAACCCGCCCGGGGGGCAGTGGACGTTCGACCAGGTCAAGGATCTGGAGCTGCCCTTCGACTGGGAACTCATGGACGGAGTGATCGTGGTTCGGGGGATGGCGGAATGGTGGCACGACCAAGTCCGGGACGAGATGTTCTTCCGCATCAAGCAGCTGAAGCCCGACCTGTACGGCGTCAATGCCGAGCGGTGTCTGGTGCTCGACGCCTACAACTCCGTCAAGCCCGACATCGCCGTCTTCGACAAGAGCGGGATCGACGTCGCCTTGTTGACGGCCACGTCGGCTGCCATCGTGAAGCTCGTAGTGGAAGTGGTTTCACCGGGCTCTCAGGTCCGGGACCGGAGCAGCAAGCCCTTCATGTACGCCGAGACGGGCATCCCGTACTTCTGGCGTGTGGAGCGGGGTGCGGACGACAGGCCGGTGGTGCACGAGTTCTGGCTCCGTCGCGACGTGGGCGAGTACGTTCCCGCCCCCGAGCACCCTCGCCACACCGGGAAACTGGAGACCGACCGCCCGTTCCCCATCGGCATCGACCTGGCGAGTCTGCTGGAGCTGTGAGGCCGGGCGTCAACGATCCGTGAAGGCCGACGCGTCCTGCGTCAGGACCCCGTCAACGGAACCGGAACCCCCACCTCCACCCGGCAGGATCTTTCCCGCGGGGACGGCCCATTCGGCCGCTCACGATGCTTCGCGCACGACGCTGCACCGCTGGACCGCCCGGATGTTCTGAGGGGGCATCGGGCCGTCCCCGACCAACGCCTTCCGGAGCCGTAAGGAACAATGGCCGGGTGACCCGAGCCTCTCTGGACAAGCAGCCGCAGGACGTCGCCGCGATGTTCGACGACGTGGCGGCGCGCTACGACCTCACCAACGACGTGCTGTCCCTCGGGCAGGCGCGGCTGTGGCGCAAGGAGGTGGAGCGGGCCGTCGCGGCGCGCCCCGCCGAGCGCGTGCTCGACCTCGCCGCCGGTACGGGCACCTCCTCGCTGCCCTTCACCCGCACCGGCGCCTACGTCGTCCCCTGCGACTTCTCCGTCGGCATGCTGGGCGAGGGCAAGAAGCGCCGCCCGTGGATGCCGTTCGTGGCCGGTGACGGGATGCGTCTGCCCTTCGCCGACGACGTGTTCGACGCCGTGACCATCTCCTTCGGGCTGCGCAACGTCCAGGACACGGACGCCGCCCTGCGTGAGCTGCACCGGGTCACCAAGCCCGGCGGCCGGGTCGTCATCTGCGAGTTCAGCGAGCCGACGTGGGGCCCCTTCCGTACGGTCTACACCGAGTACCTGATGCGGGCGCTGCCGCCCGTCGCGCGCGCGGTGAGCAGCAACCCGGACGCGTACGTGTACCTCGCCGAGTCCATCCGCTCCTGGCCCAACCAGCCGGCGCTGGCGGCGCGGCTCCAGGGGGCGGGCTGGTCGAAGGTGGCCTGGCGCAACCTGACGGGCGGCATCGTCGCCCTGCACCGGGGGACGAAGCCGGACGCGTGACGGCGGAGGGGGCCCGGCCCGGCCGCTGCCCCCTCTCCCGTACGTCTTCCACGCCTCCTCACAGCTCCAGCCGGAAGCAGTACCCCTGCCGCCCGGACGGCGTACGGAACGTTTCCGCGTGCCGCATCCCGAGCCGTCGGGTCACCGCGACGGACCGCTCGTTCCCGGCCGCCACCATCGCGACCACGCTCCGTACCCCCGCGGCCCGCACCACCTCCAGCGCGGCCCGGGCCGCCTGCGTCGCGTACCCCTTGCCCCAGTACGCCCGCCCCAGCCGCCAGCCGATCTCGATCTCGCCCACCGGCCCCCAGTCGTGCGGCCAGGGCTGCGCGCCCGTGAAGCCGAGGACGGCGTCGGCCGCCGGTCCTTCCGCGTCGACCATCGAGTACAGACAGAACCCGTGCTCGGCGTGGTGCCTGCGCTGTCGTGCGGTCAGCTCCTGGTAGACGGAGAGTTCGGCGGTGGCGCCGCCGTGGAACTCCATCACCTCCGGGTGGTCGAACACCCGGTGCCAGTGCCACGCGTCCTCCTCGTCCGGCACGCGCAGCGTGAAACCCGTTCCGGACGGTGTCCGTGGTGCTCCCAGTGGCTCGTGCATGCACCGACCAACCCTTCAGATACTGATCACCTGTGCCCCCATAGACTGACGGGGCCCAGTGCCGGTCGGCACCCAGATATCGACTTCCGGGAGATCCCGCCGTGACCGAGTCCGCGACTGATGCCGTGAGCGAGTCCGTGAGCGAGTCCGTGAACACCCTCCGCTCCGAGTACAGCGCGGACGTCATCGTGGTCGGGGCCGGTCCCGCCGGCTCGGCGACCGCGTACCACCTCGCCAAGTCCGGCTTGGACGTCCTCCTCCTGGAGAAGACCGCCTTCCCGCGCGAGAAGGTCTGCGGCGACGGCCTCACGCCCCGCGCCACCAAGCAGCTGATCTCCATGGGGATCGACATCTCCGAAGAGGCGGGCTGGCTGCGCAACAAGGGCCTGCGCATCATCGGCGGCGGCAACCGCCTCCAGCTCGACTGGCCGGACCTGGCCTCGTACCCGGACTACGGCCTGGTCCGCAAGCGTGACGACTTCGACGAGCAGCTCGCGCGCCAGGCGCAGAAGGCCGGCGCACGCCTGTACGAGCGCTGCAACGTCGGCGCGCCGGTCATCAACGACCTGACGGGCCGCATCGAGGGCGTCCAGGCGAAGCTCGGCGAGGAGAAGACGCCGGTCACCTTCCACGCCCCCTCGTGGTGGCCGCGGACGGCAACTCCACCCGCCTCTCCCTGGCGATGGGCCTGCACCGCCGCGAGGACCGCCCGATGGGCGTCGCGGTCCGTACGTACTTCACCTCGCCCCGCCACGACGACGACTACCTCGAATCCTGGCTGGAGCTGTGGGACCGCCGCGGCGCCGAGGACCGCCTGCTCCCCGGCTACGGCTGGATCTTCGGCATGGGCGACGGCACGAGCAACGTCGGCCTCGGCGTCCTCAACACGTCCTCCTCCTTCAAGGAGCTGGACTGGCGCGAGATCCTCAAGGCGTGGTGCGCCTCCATGCCCGCCGACTGGGGCTACACGCCGGAGAACATGACCGGCCCGATCCGCGGCGCCGCCCTCCCCATGGCCTTCAACCGCCAGCCGCACTACACCAAGGGCCTGCTGCTCGTCGGTGACGCGGGCGGTCTGGTCAACCCGTTCAACGGCGAGGGCATCGCGTACGCCATGGAGTCCGGCTCGATCGCCGCCGAGGTCATCGTCCAGGCTCACGCCCGCGCCACGTACGCCCAGCGTGAGCTGGCCCTCCAGCGCTACCCGAAGATCCTCAAGGACACCTACGGCGGCTACTACTCCCTCGGCCGCGCCTTCGTGAAGCTCATCGGCAACCCGAAGGTCATGAAGATCGCCACCCAGCGCGGCCTGACCCACCCCGTACTGATGCGCTTCACCCTCAAGATGCTCGCCAACCTCACCGACCCCACGGGCGGCGACGCGATGGACCGCATCATCAACGGGCTGAGCAAGGTGGCGCCGCGAGCCTGACGGTTCAGCCGTCTGCTCACCACTCCTGTTCCGCCTGCCGCCGTGTCTCGGCGGGGACGGGGCCGAATGCCGTGCGGTCGGCGGCCACGACCGCACGGAGCTGCTGCGCGGCAAGCCGTAGAACGAAGCCTTCGAGCTCGCGGCCAAGACGGAGAGCCTTGGCCCGATCCGCGGGTGGCTGACCGGGTGGGCCGGCGAGATCGAGATCGAGCGCCGCCCCGATCTGCCGTCCCGACGCCGTGCCGCCGAACATGCCCTCCAGGCACTCGACCACGATGATCCGGCGTGGAGCGCTGCGCGGGACGAGCTGGTGGCCGTACTGCGAGAGGCCCGCGAGGCGACAGGGTGAGCCCGAGCGGGCCTACGTCTTTCAGGTGCCCGCTTGGTAGAACCGCTGCTGCATCGAACGGTGTAGTCGTTTCTCGTCGTCGCGGACGAAGCATCGGGATCTCCCCGGCCCGACCATGGTGGGAAAGCGGGCACCGGGGGAAGGAAGCGGCGTGGCGGAGACGCGGGTACGGGGGACTGTGCCGGAGGTGGCTGGTCCGGGCGGGGCGGGCCGGGCCGGGCGGTTGCCGTTGCTGGACGTGTTGCGCGGAGTGGCGATCCTGGGGACGTTGATGACCAACGTCTGGATCTTCGCGGCGCCGGGCGCGGAGTGGGGTGTGCTGAACGGCAACGTCACCGCGGCGTCGTTCGGCGCCTCGTGGGCCGGGACCGTGGAGGGCGTCTTCCGGTTCGTCGCGGACGGCAAGTTCCTCTCGATGCTGACGATTCTCTTCGGTGTCGGCCTGGCCATCCAGTTCGGATCCGCCGCGAAACGCGGCCGTCCGTGGCCGGGCCGGTACAAGTGGCGGGCTCTGTTCCTCTTCGTCGAGGGCACCGTGCATTTCGTCCTCGTCTTCGCGTGGGACGTGCTGATGGGATACGCGGTCGTCGCCCTTCTGGTGGCCTGGCAGCTGACGCGCACGGCGCGCACGCAGCGGGTGCTGGTGTGGGTGGCGGGCGGGGTGCACGGGGTGGTGCTGGGGTTGCTGACGCTGGCCGCCGTGGCCGGGGGCGGGTCCGGGGAGGACACCGGGAGCGCTCCAAGTGCGGGCGTGAACCCTCGGGTTGTCGACCTGTACGCCGACGGAAACTACCTGGACCAGATCGCCTTCCGACTCCAGAACGCGATCGCCCTGCGCATGGAACCCGTCATCTCCTTCGCGCTGCTCGTCCTCCTCTTTCACCTCGGTGTGCGGCTGTACCGGGCGGGCGCCTTCCGCCCGGACGCGCCCGGGCGGCGCATCCGGCGCCGTCTGTGCGGCTGGGGCCTGGGCATCGGCGTCCCGCTCAACGTGGCCGCGGTGGCGGCCGGTCCGGACCTGGCCTTGGTGGCCCGGTACGGGGCCGCCCCCGTCGTCGCCGTCGGCTACCTGGGCCTCATCGGCCTGCTCGTCGACCGCGTACGCCGGCCGGGCCCGCTGACCGCCGGGCTCACCGCGGTCGGCCGTACGGCGCTGTCCTGCTACGTCCTGCAGAACGTGCTGTGCGTCCTGGTCTGTTACGGACTCGGACTCGGCCTGGCCGCACGGTGGGCGGACCACGGGCCTTGGTGGGTGCTGGGCCTGTGGGCGGCGGTGTGCGCGGTACTGGTCAGCGGGGCAAGGCTCTGGCTGCGGCGCTTCGAGCACGGGCCGCTGGAGTCCGTCCAGAAGCGGCTGCTCCGGTCCTGAGGCGGGTGGGCGCCTGGACGTTGCGCAGGGCGGCCGGCCGGGGTGCCGCCGCCGTCCACTCCTCGGCCGTACGGCAGCGGGGGCAGCGGACCAGGGACGACGACGGGGCCGGGGTCGGGGCCGTAGCCGGGGAACCGGGCGGGGCCGCGAAGGGGAGGCCGCAGAACTGACACTCCTGGCCGGTGGCGCGCACGCGCCTCGGCTCCTCGGGGGGCCGGGCGGGCAGGGGCGGCGGCAGTTTCTCGGTCAGGCGGTGCTTCAGGAACGAGGCCGGGTGGCCGATCGCGCCGGGAGGGAGTTTCGAGACGAGCGAATGGACGACGTACGCGGCCGACACACCACGGTCGAGCCAGACCGAGACGGCCGGGGCCAGGCGGTTCACGTCCCGTACGGAGAGCGTCAGGCGCTCGTCGGCGAGCCGCAGGCCGCAGAGGAGGTCGGCGGCCGGGGAGGGGACGAGGACGGGGGGTGCGGCGGGGGTGCGGGGTGGTGGGATCACTTGGGGCGGCGGGGGCACTTGGGCTGACGGGGCTACCTGGGCTGACGGGGCCACCTGGGGCGGCGAGGGTGCCTGGGGCTGCGGGGCCACTTGGGGCTGTGGGGCCACCTGCGGCGGCTGGGGCACCTCGATCGCGGCGGGTGCCTCGGGCGTCTCGGGAACCACGGGGCCCTCGGGTGTCTTGGGCGTCTCAGGGGCCTCGGAGGCCGTAGATGCCTCAGTGGCCTCGGCCTTCTCGCAGGGCGCAGGTGCCTCGGGCTCGGGTACCTCAGGCACCTTGGGTACCTCAGGCACCTCGATCACCTCAGACACCTCGATCGCCTCGGGCTCCTCCGGCGCAACGGCCGTGTCCGTCCGTGGGGGCTCGGGGATGTCCACAGGCTGTGGGCGAGGCGATGGCGATGGCGTTGGTGGTGGTGGCGGCGGTGGCGAGGGCGCGGGTGGAGGTGGAGGTGGCGGCGGGGCCTGCTGCTGCGTCGGCGTCGGCGCGGGCGACCGTAAACGGTCTTTCGGGTTCTCGTAGTACGTGGTTCGGGTGACGATGCGCTGGCCGTCGATGCGGACCCGCTCCCGGACCAGGTAGCCCTCGGCCTCCAGCTCCTTGAGCGCCTCGCCGATCACGTACTCCGTCTCCGCGTACTTCGAGGCGAGCTTCCGGATGCTGATGGTGGCGCCGTCGGGCATGGCCTGTACGCGTACGGCGTAGCCGAGGGCCATGGTGGAGATCATCGGGTTGAGGGCCAGGTGGTTGCCGACGACCGTGAAGCTGACCGTGTGGTGGTGCCGTACGTGGATCACTCCGGAGAACGGCCGAATCGCAGCGACGGAGCGGACGGGCGCGTTAGACTCAAGTCGAGTCATGGGGAAGGTCCTTGCTTCCTCTTGACGATCATGGGGAAGGTTTCGCTTCCTCTTGATCGGGCCCTCGGCATTGGGATCGCAAGTCCCGCCGGGGGCCGTTCTTTTTGGGTTGTGGCGTGAACGTACAGCCTCCGGGCCCCGGTAAGCGAGCGCGTCACCTGATCAGGTGACAAACGGAAAATGGGGACAGGGAGGGGAGGTTGGTCAGTTCTTTCCCGGTTCTTTTCAGGACCACACGGCACGCCGCGACGCGGCTCACCGGGTCGTGGAATCCCGTGTGCCGGTGAGCATGCCGTCAACACGGCCGACTCGGCCCCGGGCGCACGCCTCCAGGCTGTACAGTCCGGCCTGACCTGTCCCGCCCGCGCTCCAGGAACTGTGGGGCGGACACCCGGGCCGCGAGCGGGAAAGGTCGAGGGGCGGAGTGGGGCGGGGCCTATTGCGTGGGGGGCCCGAACGCCATGAACGTGTCGCGGGCCATGACCGGTACGGACCGTACGTAATGCCGTCCGTTCACGACCTTGCGTTCCACTGAGCGGCGGCGGGGGCCGTTGAGGAGTTGGGAGCCCGCGGGGCAGGGAACCGTGGCGTAGATCCTGTTCATCTGGCCCTGAATCTGGGCCCGGCGCTGGGAGGTGGTCCTGGGGCGGTGGGCTTCCTCGTACAGGGCCCGGCTCTGCCGTTGCGCGGCGCGGCTTTTCGGGGTGTGGAATTGCAGCTCGTACGGGTGGCCCGAATCGTTCGCCCGCCAGGCGGTGTTGATGCCCTTGTAACCGCGGGGCCGCGCCCAGGTGTTGGACCACCGGAGATTCGCGTTCTTCCACCCGGCCAGCAGTTTGGTGGAATCCTGGACGCCCTTGACGTAGGACTTGTCCGGCCACTGGAGGATGTAGCGAACGGAGTCGTTGATCCTTTCCAGCGCCTCGTCCGCGGTGGTGGTGGGGCTGCCCTGCATGGTGCGGGCGACCGCGCGCTTGACCGATTCCGGGGACCTCAGGCGGTTCTCGTATCCGACCACGGTGGCCTTGGTCCGGCGGGCGATGCTGCGCACCTGGGGGCTGACGGTGCGTTCGGCCTTTTTGGCACGGGCCAGGAAGACATTGACCTTGCGCAGGTCGGCGGCGTCGATGTAAAGCCCTTCCCAGCTCCAGCCGTGGTCCTTCTTCAGCTGCTTCCGCCGGGCCGGGGGCTTTTTGGCCGGCTGCTTCTTGGCGGCCTGCTTCTCGACCGGGGGCCGCTTCGCCGGGGGCCGCTTCGCCGGGGGTCGCTGGGTGGTCGGCCGCTGCGCGGACGGCTTCTTCGCGGCGGGTTTCTTCGCGGCGGGTTTCCGGGGCGCGGCCTGGCAGGTGGCCGCGGGCTTCGGCTTGGGCTTCGGCGGGCGGCAGGCCACCGTCGGCGCCTGGGGTGACTGCTTTCGCGCGGCCTGTTTTCTGGCGGCCTGCTTCTTGGCCGCCTGCTTCCGCGCTGCCTGCTTCTCGGCAGCCTGCTTCCGTGCGGCCAGTTTCTTCGCCGCCTGCTTCCGTGCCGCCTGCTTCCGGGCAGCGGCCTGCTTGTCACTGGCCTGCTTCTTGGCAGCGGTCTTTTTCGCGGCTTGTTTCCTGGCCGCCTGCTTCTTGGCTGCCTGCTTCCTCGCGGCCTGCTTCTCGGCGGACGGTGCGGGACAGGTATTGGCGGGCTTCTGTTGAGGCTCGGCCGGCGGGCAGGCGGGGTCGGCGGCGGCCGGCACCAGACTGAGAGTGGAGGCAAGAGCGGTGGCCGTCACCGTCCAGGCGATGGCGCGCAAAGTATGGGCACGACGGATTTTCATTTAAGTAAGTGCTTCCTCTCGTCAGCCGCTGTCCGGTGCCACGAAAAAGAGGGTGCGGGCATTACGGGGCGGAAGGGATGAGTACGGCGAGAGGTACAACTGGGACAGAGTCGTTACGGTAGTTGTGCCGAACGGGCGTCTCTTCATCGAATGGACGATGACGGCCGATCCGATGATCGGCCGTCATGTACGGCATACGGGTACTTTGCGGGCGCAACGCACGAGGGCCGCCGTTCCCGAGCGGTGGGAACGGCGGCCCTCGGCCGTGCGTGGGGGCGTCCTACAGGACGCGGACCGCGCCGGTCGGCTGGCTGTAGCTCAGCGGCTTCTCCACGATGCCGGTGCTGGAGTTCTGGGCACCGATGAAGTTGCCGTTACCGACGTAGACGCCGACGTGGTATGCGCTGCCCGCGCTGCCCCAGTACAGGATGTCGCCGACCTGGAGGTTGCCCAGGTCCACCTGCGTACCGGCGGTGCTCTGCGGCTGCGAGGTGCGCGGCAGGTCGATGCCGATGGTGCGGTAGGCGGCCTGCACCAGGCTGGAGCAGTCGTACGCGGACGGGCCGGAGGCGCCGAGCACGTAGGACTTGCCCAGCTGCGCGCGCAGGAAGCCGACCAGGGAGGAGGTGCTGCCGGTCGCGCCGGTGACGGGGGAGTCGTCGGACGTGGCGGCCAGGGAGCGCAGCGAGGTGCGCTCGGAGGAGCGGGAGGCGCGCTGCTGCTCGGCCTTCTCCTTCTCCTTCGCCTTCTCCTCGGCCTGACGGGCCTCTTCGGCCTTCTTCTCGGCCGCGGCCTTCTTGTCGGCCTCGTCCTTCGCCTTGGTGGCGGCCTCGGTGGCTTGGGCGGTGGCGGTGTCCTGTGCGGCCTGGCGCTCGTAGTCCAGCGCCATCTGCTGGGCGGTGTCCGCGCTCTTGGCCAGGCTGGTGGCCAGTGCCGACGTGATGGTCGGCATTTCCTGGGTCTCGGAGACGGGCTTCTCCGCGGCGCTGGCCGGCATGCTCGCGCCGGTCACCGCCAGGGTGATGATGCCACCGGTGACCCCTGCGCGCAGTGCCCGCGAGGACGCGGAACGGCGGGGCTTCCGGTGGCTGGGTATGACTGCGTTCGGGGACATGGCACCACGGCTATCAGGAGCCACAGGTTGCTGCCAACAAAGGTGGCGTGCGCCACACTTGACGCGTACGCGATGAATAAAAGGGACTTTTCGCCGGTCGGCGGACGGACGGTGGGCGGCCCGAATTTCGTGATCATGTTCTTACGCATGGCATTTACGGGCCGAAGCGGGCCCCGAGGGCACTTATCACCTACTGATCCGCCACGCCAAGGCTTCCCGAAGGTCAAGCGTTCAAGGCAGCAAGCCGCGTGGGATAGGTCACTCGTGAGTGCCCGTTATGTTCCCGTGATGTCGCTGTGACGGGAGTGCTCGTGAACGCGAGCACGTACCGATGATCACGGGAGGGTCACGACGGTCTCGGGACGGTCACGGTGATCGCGGACCGGTCGCGCCGGCCGGCCGCCGACCAGTCTCCGTCAGCGGGCCCTGTGGCCCTAGCAGTTGGCCGAGGGCTGCGCCAATTTGCTTGCATCCCCCACCTCTTGGTAGTGGCAACCCCACGCTGACCAGGGGTAACGCCGAAAAATGTCACCTCCAGTGATCGTTTGCGCGCTTGCTGTACGAAGATCGACACTCATCGGACCAGATGACCGGGCGTCAGGTGGTGGAGATCACAAAGGCGTTGTCGCACCCCGTGTCGCAGATCACAGACCAGCGGGCATAAGATGCAGGCGGCTCGGGCTTGTGAACTGCCTCACATAGGCGCGATCTTCGTGGGGCCGGTGAGCGGGACCGGGCGGACCGCCATCCAGTCATCGTCGACTGAAGGGAGCGGGGACGGTGAACGCTTACGCGCCCATCCTCGTACTGGGAGCCCTCGGGGCAGGCTTTGCGATCTTCTCTGTCGTGATGGCCACGCTCGTCGGACCCAAGCGCTACAACCGGGCGAAGCTAGAGGCGTACGAATGCGGAATCGAGCCGACGCCACAGCCGGCCGGCGGCGGTCGATTTCCGATCAAGTACTACCTCACGGCGATGCTCTTCATCATTTTCGACATCGAGATCGTCTTCCTCTACCCCTGGGCCGTCACCTTCGACGCGCTCGGGCTTTTCGGGCTCGTGGAGATGCTCCTCTTCGCGCTCACCGTCTTCGTCGCCTACGCCTACGTATGGCGTCGTGGCGGCCTGGAATGGGACTAGGGGCCACCAATGGGACTTGAAGAGAAGCTGCCGAGCGGCTTTCTGCTTTCCACCGTCGAACAGGCCGCGGGCTGGGTGCGCAAGTCATCGGTCTTCCCCGCCACCTTCGGCCTCGCCTGCTGCGCCATCGAGATGATGACGACCGGCGCCGGGCGCTACGACCTCGCCCGCTTCGGCATGGAGGTCTTCCGCGGGTCGCCGCGCCAGGCCGATCTGATGATCGTGGCGGGCCGGGTGAGCCAGAAGATGGCGCCCGTGCTGCGGCAGGTGTACGACCAGATGCCGAATCCGAAATGGGTCATCTCGATGGGCGTGTGCGCCTCGTCGGGCGGGATGTTCAACAACTACGCGATCGTCCAGGGTGTCGACCACATCGTTCCGGTGGACATTTATCTGCCCGGCTGCCCGCCGCGTCCGGAAATGCTGCTGGACGCCATTCTCAAGCTGCACCAGAAGATCCAGGACACCAAGCTCGGGGTCAACCAGCAGCAGGCGGCCCGCGAGGCGGAGGAAGCGGCACTCAAGGCGCTCCCGTTGATCGAGATGAAGGGGCTGCTGCGGTGAGCGACGGCACCAAGGGGACCGGCGGCCCCAAGGGGACCCCGGGAACGGTGACACCAACGGCACTGGCGGTGTCAACGGGAACGGCGGGCCCGGAGCGGCCAAGGGGACCGACGGGGTCAACCCCGACCAGGACCTGAACGCGCAGAACCTCCCCGGCCAGCGCGGCGACCACGGCGAGGTCATCGGCACCCGCCGCGGCATGTTCGGCGCGAGCGGCGGCGGCGACACCTCCGGGTACGGCGGGCTCGTCCGGTCCGTACGGATGCCGGGCGCCACGTCCCGCCCGTACGGCGGCTGGTTCGACGAGGTGGCGGACGAGCTGGAAGGCGCGCTGGACGAGCAGGGGCTGGTCCCCGAGAACGTCATCGAGAAGACGGTCGTCGACCGCGGCGAGCTGACCTTCCACATCGAGCGGGAGTACCTGCCGGCCGTCGCCAAGACCCTCCGCGACGACCCGGCGCTCCGCTTCGAGCTGTGCACCGGCGTCTGCGGGGTGCACTTCCCCGGCGACAAGGGCCGCGAGCTGCACGCCGTCTACCACCTGCGCTCGATCACCCACAACCGGCTGATCCGGCTGGAGGTGTCCGCGCCGGACGCCGACCCGCACGTGCCGTCCCTGGTGAGCGTCTATCCGACCAACGACTGGCACGAGCGCGAGGCGTACGACTTCTTCGGACTGATCTTCGACGGCCACCCGGCGCTCACCCGGATCATGATGCCGGACGACTGGCAGGGCTTCCCGCAGCGCAAGGACTACCCGCTCGGCGGCATCCCCGTCGAGTACAAGGGCGCCCAGATCCCGGCTCCCGACCAGCGGAGGTCGTACACCTGATGTCCACCAGCCATGCGACCCCTCGGGAGACGACCGAGGGCACCGTCTACACGGTCACCGGCGGCGACTGGGACGAGATCGCGGCCGCCGCGGCCCGTACCGACGACGAGCGGATCGTCGTCAACATGGGTCCCCAGCACCCCTCCACGCACGGCGTGCTGCGGCTGATCCTGGAGATCGACGGCGAGACCGTCACCGAGGCCCGCTGCGGCATCGGCTATCTGCACACGGGGATCGAGAAGAACCTCGAATTCCGTACGTGGACGCAGGGCACCACCTTCGTGACCCGGATGGACTACCTGACGCCGTTCTTCAACGAGACGGCGTACTGCCTGGCCGTGGAGAAGCTGCTCGGCATCACCGACGACGTGCCGGACCGGGCCTCCGTCATCCGCGTGATGCTGATGGAGCTGAACCGGCTCTCCTCCCACCTGGTGGCCATCGCCACCGGCGGCATGGAGCTGGGCGCCACCACCATCATGATCTACGGGTTCCGGGACCGGGAACTGATCCTGGACATCTACGAGCTGATCACCGGCCTGCGGATGAACCACGCGTACGTCCGGCCCGGCGGGCTCGCCCAGGACCTGCCGCCCGGCGCGGTCGACCAGGTGCGCGAGTTCGTGAAGAAGATGCGCAAGAACCTGGGCGAGTACGACAAGCTCGCCACCGGCAACCCGGTCTTCAAGGGCCGGATGCAGGACATCGGCTACCTCGACCTGGCCGGCTGCCTGGCCACCGGCGCCACCGGACCGGTGCTGCGCTCCGCCGGTCTCCCGCACGACCTGCGCAAGACCCAGCCGTACTGCGGCTACGAGCACTACGACTTCGAGGTGCCGACCACCGACACCTGCGACTCCTACGGGCGCTTCCTGATCCGTCTGGAGGAGATGCGCCAGTCGCTGCGCATCGTCGAACAGTGCCTGGACCGGCTGGCACCCGGTCCGGTGATGGTCGCCGACAAGAAGATCGCCTGGCCCGCCCAGCTGGCCATGGGACCGGACGGGCTCGGCAACTCGCTGGACCACATCAAGAAGATCATGGGGACCTCGATGGAGGCCCTGATCCATCACTTCAAGCTGGTGACGGAGGGCTTCCGGGTGCCTCCCGGCCAGGCGTACGCGGCCGTGGAGTCCCCTAAGGGCGAGCTGGGCGTGCACGCCGTCAGCGACGGCGGGACCCGCCCCTACCGGGTGCACTTCCGCGACCCGTCCTTCACCAACCTCCAGGCCATGGCGGCGATGTGCGAGGGCGGCCAGGTGGCCGACGTCATCGTCGCCGTCGCGTCCATCGACCCCGTGATGGGAGGCGTCGACCGGTGACAGACGTCAGTTTGGGGATGCCGCAGCTCCCCGCCCCCGACTATCCCGCCGAGGTCAGGGCCCGGCTCGAAGCGGACGCCAAGGAGGTGATCGCCCGCTACCCCGGCGCGCGCTCCGCGCTGCTGCCGCTGCTGCACCTCGTCCAGGCGGAGGAGGGGCACGTCACCCGCACCGGCGTCCGCTTCTGCGCCGAGATGCTGGACCTGACGACGGCGGAGGTCACGGCGGTCTCCACCTTCTACTCCATGTACCGGCGCGGGCCCAGCGGCGATTACCAGGTCGGGGTGTGCACCAACACCCTGTGCGCCGTGATGGGCGGCGACGCGATCTTCGAGGCGCTGCAGAAGCACCTGGGCGTCGGCAACGGCGGGACGACCGAGGACGGCAAGGTCACGCTGGAGCACATCGAGTGCAACGCGGCCTGCGACTTCGCGCCCGTCGTGATGGTCAACTGGGAGTTCTTCGACAACCAGACGCCGGACAGCGCCAAGCGGCTCGTGGACGACCTGCGTGACGGCCGGCCCGTCGAACCGACCCGGGGCGCGCCGATGTGCACGTACAAGGAAACGGCCCGCATCCTCGCCGGGTTCCCGGACCAGCGGCCGGGCGCGGTCGAGGCGACCGGCGGCGCCGGGCCCGCCTCGCTGGTAGGGCTGCGGCTGGCCAAGGGCGAGGCCGTACCGGGCGCGGGCCCGGCCGCCGACCACGTCGTACCGCAGCGGGGCGCGGGCCCCGCCGAAGCCGAGGGCGAGCGCGCCGGACGGGCCCCGGGCGAAGCACCGGCCACCCACCCCAGCTCACACGACGCGCCGCGCGACACCTCGGCCTCCGACCCGGCCCACCCGTCTCCCGCCACCACCCCGGATGGAGGGGCTTCGCCCCGCAGTGACATCGCCGGACCCACCGCCGAGGAGGGGAGTGATGACCGTGGCCGCCGAGGTCAGCAAGGCCAACCCGGAGAAGCTGCTCGCACCCGTACTGTCCGCCTTCTGGGACCAGCCGGACTCCTGGACGCTGGAGACCTACCTGCGGCACGAGGGCTACCAGGGCATGCGCAAGGCCCTCGCGATGCCGCCGGACGACGTGATCGCGTACGTCAAGGACGCCGGACTGCGCGGCCGTGGCGGCGCCGGCTTCCCCACCGGGATGAAGTGGCAGTTCATCCCGCAGGGCGACGGCAAGCCGCACTACCTCGTCGTCAACGCCGACGAGTCCGAGCCGGGCACCTGCAAGGACATCCCGCTGCTCTTCGCCAATCCGCACTCCCTCCTCGAAGGCATCGTCATCGCGTGTCACGCGATCCGGTCGCACCACGCCTTCATCTACCTGCGCGGTGAAGTCGTGCCCGTCCTGCGGCGGTTGCACGAGGCCGTACGGGAGGCGTACGACGCGGGCTATCTCGGCCGCGACATCCTCGGCTCGGGCCTGGACCTGGACGTCGTCGTGCACGCGGGCGCGGGCGCGTACATCTGCGGCGAGGAGACCGCGCTGCTGGACTCCCTGGAGGGCCGTCGCGGACAGCCCCGGCTGCGTCCTCCCTTCCCGGCGGTGGCGGGCCTGTACGCCTGCCCCACTGTCGTGAACAACGTCGAGTCCATCGCGTCGGTTCCCGCCATCATGAACAAGGGCAAGGACTGGTTCAGGACGATGGGCAGCGAGAAGTCCCCGGGCTTCACGCTGTACTCGCTCAGCGGCCACGTCACCAACCCCGGCCAGTACGAGGCACCGCTGGGCATCACCCTGCGCCAGCTCCTCGACATGAGCGGCGGCATCCGGCCGGGCCACCGGCTGAAGTTCTGGACGCCCGGCGGCTCCTCCACCCCGATGTTCACCGACGAGCACCTCGACGTGCCGCTGGACTACGAAGGCGTCGGCGCCGCGGGCTCGATGCTCGGCACCAAGGCGCTCCAGTGCTTCGACGAGACCACCTGCGTCGTACGGGCCGTCACCCGCTGGACGGAGTTCTACGCGCACGAGTCCTGCGGCAAGTGCACCCCCTGCCGCGAAGGCACCTACTGGCTCGTCCAGTTGCTGCGCGACATCGAGGCGGGCAAGGGCCGCATGAGCGACCTCGACAAGCTCCACGACATCGCCGACAACATCAACGGCAAGTCCTTCTGCGCCCTGGGCGACGGCGCCGCTTCACCGATCTTCTCCTCGCTGAAGTACTTCCGCGCCGAGTACGAGCAGCACATCACCGGCAAGGGCTGCCCCTTCGACCCCGCCAGGTCGACCGCCTGGGCCGACACCGACGCTCACCTGGGGGTGAACGCATGACCGTCACCAGCGACGCCCCCACCGGGGCGGGCGGGGCGGCCGTACCGCCCGAAGACCTCGTCACGCTGACGATCGACGGCATCGAGATCTCCGTCCCCAAGGGGACGCTGGTCATCCGGGCCGCCGAACTCCTCGGCATCGAGATCCCGCGCTTCTGCGACCACCCGCTGCTGGACCCGGCCGGCGCCTGCCGCCAGTGCATCGTGGAGGTGGAGGGGCAGCGCAAGCCGATGGCCTCCTGCACCATCACCTGCACCGACGGCATGGTGGTCAAGTCGCAGCTCACCTCGCCCGTCGCCGAGAAGGCGCAGCGCGGCGTGATGGAACTGCTGCTGATCAACCACCCGCTGGACTGCCCGGTCTGCGACAAGGGCGGCGAGTGCCCGCTCCAGAACCAGGCGATGTCCGCCGGGCAGGCCGACACCCGCTTCGAGGGCAAGAAGCGCACTTTCGAGAAGCCGGTGCCGATCTCGAAGCAGGTGCTGCTGGACCGCGAGCGGTGCGTACTGTGCGCGCGCTGCACCCGCTTCTCCAACCAGGTCGCGGGCGACCCGATGATCGAACTGATCGAGCGGGGCGCGCTCCAGCAGGTCGGCACGGGCGAGGGCGACCCGTTCCAGTCGTACTTCTCCGGCAACACCATCCAGATCTGCCCGGTCGGCGCGCTGACCTCGGCCGCGTACCGCTTCCGGTCGCGCCCCTTCGACCTGGTGTCCTCGCCGGGCGTCTGCGAGCACTGCGCGGGCGGCTGCGCGACCCGTACGGACCACCGGCGCGGCAAGGTCATGCGGCGGCTGGCCGCCGAGGACCCCGAGGTCAACGAGGAGTGGATCTGCGACAAGGGGCGCTTCGCCTTCCGGTACGCGCAGCAGCGCGACCGGCTGGGGCACCCGATGGTGCGGGACGCGGAGACCGGCGAACTGGTCACGGCCAGCTGGCCGGAGGCCCTGGAGGCGGCGGCGCGCGGGCTGGGCGCCGCCAGGGGCCGGACCGGCGTGCTGACCGGTGGCCGGCTGACCGTCGAGGACGCGTACGCCTACGCCAAGTTCGCGCGGGTCGCGCTGGACACCAACGACATCGACTTCCGGGCCCGTGCGCACAGCGCCGAGGAGGCGGACTTCTTGGCGGCGCGGGTCGCCGGGCGGGGCCGTGACCTGGACGACGACGGGGCCGGGGTCACGTACGAGGTCCTGGAGAAGGCACCCGCTGTCCTCCTCGCCGGTATCGAGGCGGAGGAGGAGGCGCCCGGCGTCTTCCTGCGGCTGCGCAAGGCCCACCGCAAGCACGGCATGCGCACCTTCGGGCTCGCGCCGTACGCGACGCGCGGCCTGATCAAGGCGGGCGGCACGCTGCTGCCCGCCGCGCCCGGCACGGAGACGGAGTGGCTGGACGCGCTGGCCGGCCATGAGGCAGCAGGCGCGGAGCGCCTTCCCGTGGAGGGCGGGGGCGGGCGACGGGCGGGCGGACTCGAAGGCCCGGGCCGCGGCGCGGCCGAGGCGCTGCGCGGCGCCGGTTCGGTGATCGTCGTCGGCGAGCGGCTGGCCGCGGTGCCGGGCGCGCTGACGGCGGCCGTACGGGCGGCCACCGCGACCGGCGCCCGGCTGGTGTGGATCCCCCGGCGGGCCGGTGAGCGCGGTGCCGTCGAGGCGGGCGCGCTGCCGGGACTGCTGCCGGGCGGCCGTCCGGCGACCGACCCGCGCGCCCGTGAGGAGGTCGCCGCCGCCTGGGACGTCGCGGGCCTGCCGCAGCGGCACGGCCGGGACACCGGCCAGATCGTCGCCGCCGCGGCCGCCGGGGAACTGAGCGCCCTCCTGGTGGCGGGCGTCGACCCGGCGGACCTGCCGGACCCGGCGCGGGCCCTGGAGGCGCTGGACTCGGTGGGCTTCCTGGTGAGCCTGGAGCAGCGCCCGTCGGCCGTGACGGAGCGGGCGGACGTCGTGCTGCCGGTCGCGGCGGCCGTCGAGAAGTCCGGCACCTTCCTCAACTGGGAGGGCCGGGCGCGGCTGTTCGAGGCAGCGCTCAAACCGGACCAGATGACCCGGCGGCACCTGCTGCCGGACGCCCGGGTGCTGCACATGCTCGCCGACGCGATGGACGTCCGCCTGGCGCTGCCCGCCGTACGGGCGGTGCGGCGGGAGATGACCGCGCTGGGCACGTGGGGCGGCCCGTACGCCGCCGACCCCGCGGAGACCGGGCGCGCGCTGCCGCGTCCCGAACCCGGCGAGGCCGTACTGGCGGGCCACAAGCTGCTGCTCGACCAGGGGCGGATGCAGGAGGGCGACGAGGCGCTGGCCGGTACGCGGCACGCGGCCGTCGCCCGGATGTCGCCGGTCACCGCCGAGGAGACCGGCGTCAAGGACGGCGACCTGCTGGCGGTCACCGGGCCCGCCGGGTCCGTACGGCTGCCGCTGGCGGTCACCCCGATGCCCGACCGGGTGGTGTGGCTGCCGCTGAACTCGGTGGGCGGCGGGGTGGCGGCCGACACCGGAGCGCGCCCGGGGAGTTGGTGAAGGTGGCGCCGGTGGCCGGGGCAGGTGAACCGGGTGTTCCCGGCGTTCCCGGCGCTTCCGGTACGGCGTCCGGTCCGGTCGAGGAGGTGGACGCGTGATGCAGCACCTGGCGCTGTCCGGCAGCAGTGCGCTGGCCCAGGAAGACCTGTCGATGTTCGGCCGCGACCCGTGGTGGCTGATCGTGGTCAAGGCGGTCTTCTGCTTCGCGTTCCTCATGCTGACCGTGCTCTTCTCGATCGTCTGGGAACGCAAGGTCGTCGCGTGGATGCAGCTGCGCATCGGCCCCAACCGGCACGGCCCCTGGGGCATGCTCCAGTCCCTCGCGGACGGCATCAAGCTGATGCTCAAGGAGGACCTGGTCGTCAAGCGGGCCGACAAGGCGGTGTACGTGCTCGCGCCGATCGTGGCGGCCGTACCGGCCTTCATGGCCGTCGCGGTGATCCCCTTCGGCCCGGCCGGCAACGAGATCTCGATCTTCGGCCAGCGCACCACGATGCAGCTGACCGATCTGCCGATCGGCGTGCTGTACATCCTGGCCACCGCCTCCGTCGGCATCTACGGCATCGTGCTGGCGGGCTGGTCCTCCGGCTCGACGTACCCGCTGCTCGGCGGCCTGCGCTCGTGCGCGCAGATGATCTCGTACGAGATCGCGATGGGCATGTCCTTCGCGGCGGTCTTCCTCTACTCGGGGTCGATGTCGACCTCGGCGATCGTGGAGTCGCAGCAGGACCGGTGGTACGTGCTGCTGCTGCCGGTCTCCTTCATCATCTACATCGTCGCCATGGTGGGCGAGACCAACCGGGCGCCGTTCGACATGCCGGAGTCCGAGGGCGACCTGGTCGGCGGCTTCAACACCGAGTACTCGTCGATCAAGTTCGCGATGTTCATGCTCGCCGAGTACATCAACATGGTGACCGTCTCGGCGGTCGCGGTGACCCTCTTCCTGGGCGGCTGGAAGGCCCCGTACCCGGTCAGCAGCTTCTGGGAAGGCGCCAACCACGGCTGGTGGCCGCTGCTCTGGTTCGTCGTCAAGGTGCAGCTGCTGCTGTTCTTCTTCATCTGGCTGCGCGGCACGCTGCCCCGCGTGCGCTACGACCAGTTCATGAAGCTGGGGTGGAAGGTCCTCATCCCGGTCTCGATGGTCTGGCTGATGCTGGTCGCGACCGTACGGGCCCTGAAGAACGAGGGGTACGACTTCCAGCGGATCGTGATGTTCGTGGGCGGCGCGGCCATCGCCGTCCTGCTGATCTCGCTCGTCGCGGACTTCTTCCGGCGGGGCGAGAAGGAGGAGCCGGCCGAAGAGCCGGCGTTCGACCCCATGGCGGGCGGTTTCCCCGTACCGCCGCTGCCCGGACAGACCCTGCCACCCGTGCCGCGACGGCGGCCCCGGCGTGACAGGGAGTTGATTGTCAGTGGTGGGGTGGACACTGTCAGTGACGGAATCGACAAGGACGGAAAGGGGGCGACGGTGCCTGACTTCCAGAACCCCGTGGCCGGCTTCGGCGTGACCTTCAAGGCCATGTTCAAGAAGCGGCTCACCGAGCAGTATCCGGAGGAGAAGAAACCGACGGCGCCGCGCTTCCACGGCCGCCACCAGCTCAACCGGCATCCCGACGGGCTGGAGAAGTGCATCGGCTGCGAGCTGTGCGCCTGGGCCTGCCCGGCCGACGCGATCTACGTCGAAGGTGCCGACAACACCGACGAGGAGCGCTACAGCCCCGGCGAGCGCTACGGCCGCGTCTACCAGATCAACTACCTGCGCTGCATCCTGTGCGGCCTGTGCGTCGAGGCGTGCCCCACCCGCGCGCTGACCATGACCAACGAGTACGAACTCGCCGACCGGTCCCGCGAATCCCTCATCTACACCAAGGAGGAGCTGCTCGCGGGGCTGGAGGAGACCATGGTCGACAGCCCGCACGCGATCTTCCCCGGCATGACGGAGAAGGACTACTACCGCGGCCTGGTCACGGAGGCCGCGCCGGGCACGGTGCGTCAGGTGGCCGTGTCCAAGGGCGAGACGGTCGAAGGGGAGGGCGGCGCGGACACCGCGGCGCCCCAGGAGGCCGCGGCCACCTTCGGGCCCGACGAGCCCGCCGCCCGGGAGGTGACCCGGTGACGACGACCACCCTGGCCGCCGCGGCGTCCACCGGCGAGGCGGTGCAGTTCTGGATCCTCGGCACGGTCGCGGTGATCGGCGCGCTGTGCACGATCCTCATGCGGCGCGCCGTGCACAGCGCCCTGTCGCTCGCCGGCACCATGATCATCCTTGCGGTGTTCTACCTCGCCAACGGCGCGTACTTCCTCGGCATCGTGCAGATCGTCGTCTACACGGGCGCGATCATGATGCTCTTCCTCTTCGTCGTCATGCTCGTCGGCGTCACGGCGGCCGACTCCCTCAAGGAGACGCTCAAGGGACAGCGCTGGTGGGCCGCCGCCTGCGGTCTCGGCTTCGGCATCCTGCTGATCGCCGGAATCGGCAACGCCTCGCTCCGGCACTTCAACGGCCTCGGCGAGGCCAACGCCGGGGGCAATGTGCAGGGCCTGGCGGCGCTGATCTTCACCAAGTACGTCTTCGCCTTCGAGGTCACCGGCGCACTGCTGATCACGGCGGCGGTCGGCGCAATGGTGCTGACGCACCGCGAGCGTACGGAACGGGCCAGGACACAGCGCGAGCAGTCCGAGGCCCGGATCCGCGAGGGCAAGCAGGCCCACCCGTCACCCGGCCACCACCCCTCATCGACAGGCTCCGCCTGGCCACTGCCTACGCCGCTGCCCGCCCCCGGCGTGTACGCCCGGCACAACGCGGTCGACGTCCCCGGCCTGCTCCCCGACGGCACGCCGTCCGAGCTGACCGTCAACCCGACGCTGCGCGGGCGCGGCCAGATCCGCGACGTCTCCGGCGAGGCGCTGGACGAGCTGAAGGCGCTGGAGCAGCGCTCCGAAGAGCGGCTGGGCCGCAGCGAGGAGGCGAAGCGGTGAACCCGGTCAACTACCTCTATCTCGCCGCCCTGTTGTTCACCATCGGCGCAGCCGGGGTGGTGATCAGGCGGAACGCCATCGTGGTGTTCATGTGCATCGAGCTGATGCTCAACGCCTGCAACCTCGCCTTCGTGGTCTTCTCGCGGATGCACGGAAATCTGGACGGGCAGATCATCGCGTTCTTCACGATGGTCGTCGCCGCGGCCGAGGTCGTGGTGGGCCTGGCGATCATCGTGTCCATCTTCCGTACCCGCCACACGGCCTCGGTCGACGACGCCAGCCTGATGAAGCTGTAAGGGGTCGTACTCGTGGAGAACTTGATCGCCCTGCTCGTCGCGGCCCCCTGGCCGGCGCGGCCCTGCTGCTGTGCGGCGGCCGGAGACTGGACCGGGCCGGCCACTGGCTCGGCACGCTGTTCGCGCTGGCGTCCTTCGCCCTGGCCGTCCCCCTGTTCATGGAGCTGCTGGGCCGCGACGCCGAGCACCGCACCCTGCACCAGCACCTGTTCAGCTGGATTCCGGTGGGCGGCTTCCAGGCGGACGTCGCCTTCCAGCTCGACCAGCTGTCCATGACCTTCGTCCTGCTGATCACCGGTGTCGGATCGCTGATCCACATCTACTCGATCGGCTACATGGAGCACGACGAGCGGCGCCGCCGCTTCTTCGGCTACCTGAACCTCTTCCTCGCGGCCATGCTGCTGCTCGTCCTCGCCGACAACTACCTGTTGCTGTACGTCGGCTGGGAGGGCGTCGGCCTGGCCTCGTACCTGCTCATCGGCTTCTGGCAGCACAAGCCCAGCGCGGCCACGGCGGCGAAGAAGGCCTTCCTGGTCAACCGCGTCGGGGACGTCGGCCTGTCCATCGCCATCATGCTGATGTTCACCACCTTCGGAACGTTCGCGTTCGGACCGGTGCTGGGCGCGGCGGGTGAAACCTCCGAGGGCAAGCTCACCGCCATCGGCGTGATGCTGCTGCTCGCCGCCTGCGGCAAGTCGGCGCAGGTCCCGCTCCAGTCCTGGCTGGGCGACGCGATGGAGGGCCCGACCCCGGTCTCCGCCCTGATCCACGCGGCGACCATGGTGACCGCCGGCGTCTATCTGATCACCCGCTCCGGCGCGATCTTCAACGGGGCGCCGGACGCGCAGACCGCCGTCGTGGTGGTCGGCGCGGTGACGCTGCTGTTCGGCGCGATCGTCGGTTGCGCGAAGGACGACATCAAGAAGGCGCTGGCGGGCTCGACGATGTCGCAGATCGGCTACATGATCCTGGCCGCCGGGCTCGGCCCGGTCGGCTACGCCTTCGCCATCATGCACCTGGTCACGCACGGCTTCTTCAAGGCGGGCCTCTTCCTCGGCGCAGGCTCGGTGATGCACGGGATGAACGACGAGGTGGACATGCGCCGCTACGGCGGCCTGCGCAGGTACATGCCCGTCACCTTCATCACCTTCGGTCTGGGCTATCTGGCCATCATCGGCTTCCCCGGTCTGTCCGGCTTCTTCTCCAAGGACAAGATCATCGAGGCGGCGTTCGCCAAGGGCGGCACGGAAGGCTGGATCCTCGGCGGCGCGGCCCTGCTGGGCGCCGCGATCACCGCGTTCTACATGACGCGGGTGATGCTGATGACGTTCTTCGGCGAGGAGCGCTGGCGCAAGGCGCCGACCCCGTCACCCGCCGAGCCGTCCGTGGAGCCCGCGGCCGAAACGAGGGGCGAGTACACCCCGCCGCACCCGCACGAGTCGCCCAGGTCCATGACGATCCCGATGATCCTGCTGGCCGTCGGATCGGTCTTCGCGGGCGGCCTGTTCAGCATCAACGAGGCGTTCGTGACCTGGCTGGAGCCGGTCACCTCCTTCGACCACGGGCACCCGCCGCTGAGCGCCTCGGCGATCACCACGGCCACCATCGTGGTGATGGTCCTCGGCGTCGGGCTGGCCTACCTCCAGTACGGGCGCAAGCCGGTCCCCGCCGTCGCCCCGCGCGGCTCGCTGCTCACCCGGGCCGCCCGCCGCGACCTGCTCCAGGACGACTTCAACCACGCCGTGCTGGTGCGCGGCGGCGGCGAGCTGACCCGCGCCCTGGTCCAGCTGGACCACTCCGTCGTGGACGGCGCGGTCAACGGCACGGCGGCGTCGATGGGCGGCCTCTCCGGCCGGCTGCGCCAGGCGCAGAACGGCTTCGCCCGCTCGTACGCGGTACAGATGTTGGGCGGTGCGGCCGTGCTGATCGCCGTGACCCTGCTGATGAGGGGTGTCTGAGCCATGTCGTTTCCCCTTCTGACGGCCACCGCGGCGGTCCCGGCGATCGGCGCGATCGCCACCGCCGCGGTGCCCGCCGCCCGGCGCACCGCCGCCAAGTGGCTGGCGCTGCTCTTCTCGCTGGCCACCCTGGTGCTGGCCGCGGTGGTCGCGGTCCGCTTCGAGGCGGGGGCGAAGGGCCCGTTCCAGCTGACCGAATCACACTCCTGGATCAGGGACTTCGGGGTCCGCTACGAACTCGGCGTGGACGGCATCGCGGTGGCGCTGATCGCGCTGACCGCGCTGCTGATCCCGTTCGTGATCCTGGCGGGCTGGCACGACGCCGACCCCCTGGAAGCCCCGGCGCCCAACCGGCGCTGGCGGCCCACCCAGGGCTTCTTCGCGCTGATTCTCGCCGTCGAGGCGATGGTGGTCATCTCCTTCGAGGCCACCGACGTCTTCCTCTTCTACCTCTTCTTCGAAGCCATGCTCATCCCGATGTACTTCCTCATCGGCGGCTTCGGGGACCGGGCCGGGGCGGACGGCGAGGAGCGCAGCGCGAAGCTGCGTTCGCAGGCCGCCGTGAAGTTCCTGCTCTACAACCTGGCCGGCGGCCTGATCATGCTGGCCGCGGTGATCGGACTGTACGCGGCCACCGCCGACCAGCTCGGCAGCGGCACCTTCTCCCTGACGGAGATCGTCCAGGCCCGGGCCGGCGGCAAGCTGGAGCTGGACACCGGCACCGAACGGCTGCTGTTCCTCGGCTTCTTCTTCGCCTTCGCGGTGAAGGCGCCGCTGTGGCCGCTGCACACCTGGCTGCCCGGCGCGATGGGCGAGTCCACGGCGCCGGTGGCCGTCCTGATCACCGCGGTGGTCGACAAGGTCGGCACCTTCGCGATGCTGCGCTTCTGCCTCCAGCTCTTCCCGGAGGCCAGCAGCTGGGCGACGCCGGTGATCCTCGTCCTCGCGCTGATCAGCATCCTGTACGGCGCGCTGCTCGCGGTCGGCCAGCGGGACATCAAGCGCCTGGTGGCGTACGCGTCCATCTCCCACTTCGGCTTCATCATCATGGGCATCTTCGCGATGACGAGCCAGGGCCAGGGCGGCGCGACGCTGTACATGGTCAACCACGGCATCTCGACGGCGGCGCTGATGCTGGTCGCCGGGTTCCTGATCTCGCGGCGCGGCTCCCGGCTGATCGCCGACTACGGCGGGGTGCAGAAGGTCGCGCCGGTGCTGGCCGGCACCTTCCTGGTCGGCGGGCTGGCGACGCTGTCCCTGCCGGGCCTGGCGCCGTTCGTCAGCGAATTCCTGGTGCTGGTCGGCACGTTCAGTCGCTATCCGGCCGTGGGCATCGTGGCCACCGTCGGCATCGTCCTCGCCGCGCTGTACGTCCTGGTCCTCTACCAGCGGACGATGACCGGCCCGGTGAAGGCCGAGGTGCGGGCGATGCCCGACCTCAAGGCGCGGGAGCTGGCGGTCGTCGCCCCGCTGATCGCGCTGCTGCTGTTCCTCGGTGTCTACCCCAAGCCGCTGACGGACCTCGTCAACCCGGCGGTCGACCACACCCTGTCCGTCGTCGACCGGCACGATCCCCGCCCCGACGTAGCCGTGAAGGCAGATGCGGAGGCCGCGAAGTGAGTTCCGTGGCGAGTGTCCACAGCCTGTGGACCATTGCGGCCGAGGCACCGGCCAGGATCCCGGCGCCGAAGATCGAGTATGCCCAGCTGGCCCCGGCGCTGATCGTGCTGGGTGCCGCGGTCGTGGGCGTCGTCCTGGAGGCGTTCCTGCCGCGGCGCAGCCGCTACCACGCCCAGCTGCTGCTGTCCGTGCTCGCGCTGGCCGCCGGGTTCGCGGCCGTCGTGGGCCTGGCGGCGGGCGGCTTCGGCACCACCAAGGCGAAGATTGCGGCGATGGGCGCCATCGCCGTGGACGGACCGGCGCTCTTCCTCCAGGGCACCATCCTGCTGGTGGCGCTGGTCGCCACGTTCACCTTCGCCGAGCGCCGGCTCGATCCGGCCGCGCACGGCAAAAGGTGGACTCCTTCGTCGCGCAGGCCGCGGCGGTGCCCGGCGGGGAAGCCGAGAAGGCCGCGGTCAGGGCCGGGTTCACCACCACCGAGGTGTTCCCGATCGCGCTGTTCGCGGTCGGCGGGATGCTGGTCTTCCCCGCCGCCAACGACCTGCTGACCCTCTTCATCGCGCTGGAGGTCTTCTCCTCCCGCTGTACCTCCTGTGCGCGCTGGCCCGCCGCCAGCGGCTGCTGTCGCAGGAGGCCGCGGTGAAGTACTTCCTGCTCGGCGCGTTCTCCTCGGCGTTCCTGCTGTTCGGCATCGCCCTGCTGTACGGGTACGCGGGCACCGTCACGTACTCCGGCATCGCACAGGTCGTCAGCGACGGCGCCAAGCAGATCGACCCGGCGCTGGCCGGCACCATGGGCAACGACGCGCTGCTGCTGATCGGCGCGGCGCTGGTGCTCATGGGGCTGCTCTTCAAGGTCGGCGCGGTGCCGTTCCACATGTGGACGCCGGACGTCTACCAGGGCGCGCCGACGCCGGTGACCGGGTTCATGGCGGCGGCCACCAAGGTCGCCGCGTTCGGCGCGCTGCTGCGGCTGCTGTACGTGGTCCTGCCGGGGCTGCGCTGGGACTGGCGGCCGGTCATGTGGGGCGTCGCGATCGTCACGATGCTGGGCGGCGCGATCGTCGCGATCACCCAGACCGACATCAAGCGGCTGCTGGCGTACAGCTCCATCGCGCACGCCGGATTCATCCTGGCCGGTGTGATCGCCACCAGCAAGGACGGCATCTCGTCCGTCCTGTTCTACCTGGCGGCGTACTCCTTCGTGACGCTCGGCGCGTTCGCGGTGGTCACGCTGGTGCGGGACGCGGGCGGCGAGGCGACGCAGCTGGCGAAGTGGGCGGGACTGGGACGGCGCTCGCCCCTGACGGCGGCGGTCTTCGCGGTCTTCCTGCTGGCCTTCGCCGGAATCCCGCTGACCTCGGGCTTCACCGGGAAGTTCGCGGTGTTCAAGGCGGCGGCGGAGAGCGGCGCGGGCTGGCTGGTCGTGGTCGGTGTCATCTCGTCCGCCATCGCCGCGTTCTTCTACATCCGGGTCATCGTGCTGATGTTCTTCGACGAGCCGAAGGCGGACGGGCCGACCGTGGCGGTGCCCAGCCCGCTGACCATGACGGCCATCGCGGTCGGTGTCGTGGTCACGCTGGTCCTGGGCCTGGCCCCGCAGTACTTCCTCGACCTGGCGGGTCAGGCGGGGGTGTTCGTGCGCTGAGCGGCGCCGAGCCGGCCGGATGCACGGCGCACGGACCACGGCCGCCGTCCGGTGCCCCCGCAGGGGTGCCGGACGGCGGCCGTTGCGCCACTCGGGCGAAGGGGACCGGCGCGGCCTGAAGCACGTACGAGGAGGGCCGGCCGGAGTACGCGAGGCGCAGGTCAGCGCGGGGGAGGGGCCGGGCTCAGCGGGAGAACAGCACCGACCGGACCAGGACCTTCGTCGGGGCGGCCTTGCCGGGCGGGACGACGTAGAAGGTGTCGCTGCTGCAGTCGTCGTCGGCGAAGAGGGTCACGGTGGCGTTCGTCCGGTTGCGCGCGGCGTAGGCGAAGTCGGCGCCGTCCGGGAGCTTGATGGTGATGCACTGCTTGCCGGGCGGATTGAACAGGGCCGCACGCTGGTCGAGCTCGTCGCCGGTGTTGAAGCCGTAGGAGAAGACGCCGTCGGCGGCGTAGGCGGAGGTGGGGGTGGTCAGGGCGAGTACGGCCGCTCCGAAGGCGGCGGCGACGGAGGTACGCAGGCGCATCTCGTGACTCCTCGTGGTTGTCGGTGTCGAGCAACTACTCGGAGTGAATATGGCTCAGCGTATGGCGTCTTTCCCGGCGCCGCCCCGGAAACACCCCTGGTGGCGTAGCGGGCCTGCGCCGTTCGCGGCGGCCCTCGGCCGTTCGCGCGTGCTCTGCGTCGTCCGCGTCGGTCAGGTCCCCGGGCCGGGCCGGGGACTGATCGGCCGTCAGGTGCCGGGTGTGCCTGCGGACAGGCTCGGCATGCCCGGTAGCTTGAGCTTGCCCTCGGCCTTGGTGAAGGTGTCGGTGGGCCCGTCCTTCCAGCTCACCTTCAGCGTCCTGCCGTCGGCGCCCGGCGTGACGGTGCCCAGGGTGCGGGTGGTGTGGCCGCCCATGCACTTCAGGGCGATCACCGTGGGGCCCGCCTTCTCCACCTTGCCCTGGCAGGCCGACCCGGTGTCCGCGCCGAGCCCCAGCGAGGCGATGCCCCGGTAGATCACGAGGGTGAGGTGCGAGTCGCCGGTGGTGGCCGTCCAGGCACCGTCGAGGCCGCTGGTGCCGCCACCGTCCCGGCCGTCACCGGTAGAGCCGTCACCGGTCGATCCGTCACCGGCCGGGCCGCCGGGAGTCTGCGATGGGGTGGCGGCCGGTGCCGTACGCGCCCCGCCCGCCGCGTCGCGCTCGCCGTCTCGGCTGCCGTCTCCGCTACCGCCACAGCCGCTGAGCAGCAGCGCGGCCATGGCGGCCGTCCCGGCGATCTGCACTGCCTTGCGCACGTACGTCTCCTCCGTTGTGGGGCAGGGAGACGAGAGGCTAGCAACGCGGCGCACGGTCCGGTCCTGTGACGGACGGGGACGGAGCGATCGCGGCAGCGTCGCTACGAGGTTGACGCGCTGCCGTGACCTTGCGCGGGCCGGGCGGTGACCGGGCGGGGACAGGAGCGGCTCATCCGCCACCGCCACCACTGCCGGCGGCGGCCTCGTCCTGGAGGACCGCGGACGCCACCGCGCGGGCGATCCAGTCGTCGCGGACCAATGCCTTCAGGTCGCGGCGTACGGCCCGCCGGTCCCGGCCCAGCTCCAGCTTGCGATCCAGGTGGGTGGCCGACACCAGAGCGGCCAGCGCCCGGTCGCGCGGGTCCGCGAAGCCGGTGGCCGGCGCGCTCTTGAAGCGCGCGCGGGCCGGCCCGGCGAGGTCCACCGGTCCGGCCGCCAGACGCTCGTAACGGAACAGGCCGAGCGCGCGCCGGGACTCCCGGCGGACCGCGCCGCGCTGTTCCAGCCGCTGCCGGCACGCCTCGTCGACACCGCGCGCCGCGGTCCGCACCCAGCGCTTGGCTTGGCCTCGCCGCCCTTGCCGGGGACGGACAGCGTGGCCAGCGCCGCGTCCAGCACCAGGTCACCGAGGGGCAGCGGACTGCCCACCAGGATCCGGCCGCCGCGGCCCTCGGTGACCCGCCCGGCCCGGGCCAGCTCCGCGAGGGCGGCGCCGGCCAGGCCGTACCGCAGGTAGGACGGATGGTTCAGCGGCTTGCCGCGTGCCGGGTCCAGGGCGAGGAGCAGCAACTCCTCGGGCAGGGTGGGCCCGCGGTCCGCGCCGCCCCACCCGCTCCCCGCCCCGTACCCGGTCACGGCGTACGCGCCGGCCGGATGCGTCCGGTGACCTCGCCCAGGCCGACCCGGGAGCCGTCGGGCCCGGGCGCCCAGGCGGTCAGCGTGACCTCGTCGCCGTCCTCCAGGAACGGGCCCTTGCCCTGGGTGAGTTCGAGGAGGCAGCCGAGCTGGTCCGGCTCCGGTCCGGAGACCGTGCCGGAGGCGTAGAGGTCGCCGGTGCGCAGCGAGGCGCCGTTGACCGTCATGTGGGTGAGCTGCTGGGCGGCGGTCCAGTACATGGCGGAGAAGGGCGGGCGGGCGACGGTCTCGCCGTTGATGTCGACCTGGATGCGCAGGTCGATGCCGCCCGGTTCGGCGTCCGAGTCGTCCAGGTAGGGCAGGACGGGCACGTCGCGGGCGGGCGGTGCCGTACGGGCGTGATCCAGCGCGTCCAGCGGCGTGATCCACGCGGACACGGAGGTCGCGAAGGACTTGCCGAGGAAGGGGCCGAGCGGCACGTACTCCCAGGCCTGGATGTCGCGCGCCGACCAGTCGTTGACCAGGCAGACGCCGAAGACGTGCTCGCGGAAGCCGGCCAGCCCGACCGGCTCGCCGAGCGCGGACGGGGTGCCGACGACGAAGCCGATCTCGGCCTCGATGTCCAGCCGCCGGGAGGGTCCGAAGGTGGGCGCCGCGTCGGCGGGTGCCTTGCGCTGGCCGCTGGGCCGTACGACCGGGGTGCCGGAGACGACGACCGTGCCGGCCCGGCCGTGGTAGCCGATGGGCAGGTGCTTCCAGTTGGGGGTGAGGGCGTCGGCGTTCGGCCGGAAGATCCGGCCGACGTTGGTGGCGTGGTGCTCGCTGGCGTAGAAGTCGACATAGTCCGCGACCTCGAACGGCAGGTGCAGCGTCACCGCGTCCAGCGGGATGAGCAGTGCTTCGGTGGTGGCGCGCTGCGCGGGGTCGGTGACGGCCGTGCGGACGGCCTCCCGTACGGCCTGCCAGACGTCGCGGCCCGCGGCGAGCAGCGGGTTCAGGGTCGGTGCGGTCAGCAGGGCGGCGTGCGGCGAACCGGAGGTGGTGGCGAGTGCGTCGAGGTCGAGCACGTGGTCGCCGTAGCGCACGCCGATGCGGTGCCGCGTCGGCTCGTCCGCCGTACTGAAGACGCCGTAGGGGAGGGTGTGCGGCCCGAAGGGGTGGTCCTCGGGCAGGTCGAGCGGGTGGTGCTCGGACATGTACGGCTCCTCGCGTGGTCTCTCGCGTGCGTCGTCACCTGTGGCCGCGGACCCGGCCGGCGGGCCGGCGGGCTCTTTCGATCAGATTACGGCCCAACGGGCCGCGAGGGGATGCCCGGCCGGACAGCGGGCGCCGGCGCGGAGGTGGCCGGGACAGCGGCGGGCCGAAGGGGGCATTGACAGAAGGCAAACAGAAGTGAGCGAAAGGCGTTGGCAAAGCGCCATAAAAGAGTTCGCAATGTCTGGAAAGACGGTACCGGGGCGGTCAGTTCGGTTCTAACTTCCTTGCGGGGCGTGGCCGGGGCGGGACGCGCGCCGTTGGGGGGTCAGGTGGCTCGGAGCAGTACGGCGTTCGCGGTGGACCGGACCGTTCCGGGCCTCATCGTGAAGATCGGGGACTATCCGCTGCACCACGGGGGTGGGGGCGATCCGCAGTCTGGGACGCCTCGGCGTCCCCATGTACGCCATCACCGAGGACCGGTTCACCCCCGCCGCCACCTCACGCTACCTGCACGGACGCTGCGTCTGGCCGACCACCGGACGCGAAGACCCCCAGCAGCTCGTCGAGGTGCTGCTGCGCATCGGCAAGCGCATCGGCCGGCCCACGGTCCTGATACCGACCGACGAGGAGGCCGCCGTCCTGACCGGTGAGTACGCCGACGTCCTCGGCGGCCACTTCCTGCTCCCCCGTACCGCGGCGGGCCTGCCGCGCCGCCTGGCCAGCAAGCAGGGACTGTACGAACTCTGCGTCGAGCACGGCATACCGTCACCGGCGTCCGCCTTCCCGGAGTCGCTGTCGGACATCGAGCACTTCGCCGCGCGGGCGCGCTTCCCGGTCGTGGCCAAGAACCGCGAGGCGTTCCAGCGGCGCCGGCACCCCGCGGTCGCCGGCACCACCCTGATCTCGGGGCCCGACCAGCTCATCGGCCTGGCCCGAGACTGGGGCCGGCGGCCGGACGTGATCCTCCAGGAGTACCTGCCGCGGGAGGAGGCCGAGGACTGGATCGTGCACGCGTACTTCGACGCGGACAGCACCGCGCTGAGCCTGTTCACCGGGGTCAAGGTGCGTTCCTGGCCACCGCACGCGGGCATGACGGCCTGCGCGTACGTCGTCGGCAACCCGGAACTGGCCGAACTGACCGCCCAGTTCGTCAAACGGGTCGGCTTCAGCGGCATCGTTGACCTGGACTGGCGTTACGACCGCCGGGACGGCGCGTACAAGCTGCTGGACTTCAACCCGCGGATGGGCGCCCAGTTCCGGCTGTTCGAGAACGAGGCGGGCATCGACGTCGTACGGGCCCAGCACCTGGACCTGACCGGCCGGAAGGTCCCGGAGGCGGAACAGCGCTCCGGACAGCGGTTCGTCGTGGAGAACATCGACCTGCCCGCGCTGCTCGCGTACCGCCGCAGCGGCTACACCACGCCGCACGCGCCGAGCCGCGCCACCGGCACCGAGCTGGCGTGGCTGGCCGCCGACGACCTCAAGCCGTTCTTCACGATGCTGGCCCGGTTCGTCGGCCCCGGGGCCCGGCATCTGGTCGAACTGCGCCGGGCGAGCAGACGCGCGCGGGCGATGAACGGGGGATCAGTACGGCCGTTCCCCGCCAGGGCAGTGGGGGCACTGCCGGACCAGCAGCAACACCCTGGGGAGGGGAACGCACGTGAACACTCCGGTAGCAGTCGTCGGAGCCGGTCCGTACGGTCTGTCGACGGCGGCGCACCTGCGCGCGCGGGGCGTGCCCGTACGCGTCTTCGGCCGGCCGATGGTGAGCTGGCGCGAGAACATGCCCGCGGGCATGCTGCTCAAGTCGACACCGGCGGCGTCCACCATCGACGCCCCGCAGCCCGGGCACACGCTCCAGGACTTCTGCGACGCGACGGGCGGGCGGCGCTACGAGTCCGACTGGGACATCCTTCCCGTCGAGACCTTCGTGCGGTACGGCGAATGGTTCCAGGAACGGCTGGTTCCCGGCCTGGAGCAGGTCCGGGTCGTCTCGGTCGACCGGCGGTCCGGCGGATACGACCGGCGTTCCGACGGATTCGAGCTGAAACTGGACAGCGGCGAACAGTTCCGGGCCCGCGCGGTCGTCGTGGCCACCGGACTGACCGGCTTCGCCCGGCTGCCGCGCGAGCTGGCCGCGGCGGTGCCGGACGGGCCGTCCCCCACCGGGCCGGTCTCGCACAGCTCCCAGCACCGCGACCTGTCGGCCTTCGCGGGCCGGGACGTGGTGGTGGTCGGCGCCGGGCAGTCGGCGCTGGAGAGCGCGGTGCTGCTCGCCGAGTCCGGCGCCCGGTCCGTACGGGTCGTCGCGCGCGGGCGTGCGGCGGTGGGCTTCGGCGCGCCGCCGGACCATCAGCCCAGGCTGCGGCCGGAGACACCGTTCGGCAACGCGTGGTCGCTGTACGCGTTCACGCACTACGCGGGCGGCTTCCGCCACCTGCCCGCACCGGCCCGCCGCTACCTGGTCCGCCGGGTGCTGGGGCCGCTGGGCGCCTGGTGGCTGCGGGACCGCTTCGTGGGGCGCGTCCAGGTCACGGCCGGGCAGCGGATCGTCCGGGCCCGCGTCGAGGACGGCCGCCCGGTCCTGACGCTGCGCGCCCCCGACGGCCGCACCGGCGAACTGGCCGCCGACCACGTCCTGGCCGCCACCGGCTACCGCGTCGACCTGGCGGCGATGGACTTCCTCGGCCAGGGCCTGCGCACCGGCGTCACGGTGAGCGGCGGAGGGCCCCGACTGGACGCGGGCTTCGGCTCGTCCGTGCCGGGCCTGCACTTCACGGGCCTCCCGGCGGCGGCGTCCTTCGGGCCCGTGATGCGCTTCGTCTGCGGTACGGAGTTCGCGTCCCGGCGGGTGGCGGGGGCGGTGGCGCGGTAGGAGGGGCGGTACGGGGGCAGGGCGCCTGAGCGAGGGCGTGCGCGCGGGCCCGGACAGGAGCCCGGGGCCCGCCTCCGGGCGGATGTCTGACCGGGAGGTCTGACGAGCACCCCGTCGCACAGCGGCCGGGGTGCGCCGCCCTCTCCCGGACCCACCGGTGTCCGAGGTGCGAGAAGCGCGTTCGCCATGCGGACGCGGGCGGGTGTCGAACGGGCTCGCACACCGTTCGAGTGCCTCGGAGGGGCGGGCGCTCACGGTGATCCAACAGCGACCGGATACGCTGGCCAATGGTGGAGACAGCGACAGATCGACAATCCGTTTGATCGTCAGCAGACAGGAGTACCCCTCGTGACCGTCGTCGGGCCCTTCGGGCTGAGCGTGCGGGACCAGGCTCTTGAGGCCGATGTCCAGGCCGGGTTGGCGGCTGTCGAGGAGGGCCTGCTGGAGGCCACCAAGAGCGACGTGCCGTTCATCACCGAGGCCGCGCAGCACCTCGTCCGCGCAGGTGGCAAGCGGTTCCGGCCGCTGCTGGTGATGCTCGCCGCGCAGTTCGGCGACCCGCACACGCCGGGCGTCGTCCCCTCGGCCGTCGTCGTGGAGCTGACGCACCTGGCGACGCTGTACCACGACGACGTCATGGACGAGGCGGACGTGCGCCGCGGGGTGGCCAGCGCCAACGCCCGCTGGGGCAACTCGGTGGCCGTGCTGACCGGCGACTTCCTCTTCGCGCGTGCCTCGCACATACTGGCCGACCTCGGGCCGGAGGCCGTCCGTATCCAGGCCGAGGCGTTCGAACGCCTGGTGACCGGCCAGATCCTGGAGACGGCGGGCCCGCGGGACGGCCGCGACCCGATCGACCACTACCTGGACGTGATCGCGGGCAAGACCGGCTCGCTGATCGCCGTCGCGGGCCGCTTCGGCGCGATGATGTCCGGCGCCGACGAGACGACTGTCAACATCCTGACCCAGTACGGCGAACGTCTCGGCACCGCCTTCCAGCTCGCCGACGACGTCCTGGACATCGCCAGCGACTCCCACGAGTCCGGCAAGACGCCCGGCACGGACCTGCGCGAGGGCATCCCGACCCTGCCGGTCCTGCACCTGCGCGCCCTGGCCGACGGCGCACACGGCACCGACCAGGACCGCGAGCTGCGCGACCTGCTGGCCGGCGACCTGACCGACGACGCCCGGCACGCCGAGGCGCTGGCCGGGCTGCGCGCCCACCCGGCGCTGGAGCAGGCCCGCCGTGACACGGTGCGCTACGCCGAGGAGGCGCGGGCCACCCTGGCGCCGCTGCCGGAGTGCATGGCGAAGGCCGCGCTGGAAGGGCTGTGCGACTCGGTGGTGCACCGGGCGGGGTGACCTTCGGTAACCCCTAGGGTCCGGCTCTGTCTTTGGTCATACCGGTTCCACCCCGCGGTCGCGGGGGCTCCACCCACGGGAGTACACGAGTTGGCCCCCGGGGCTGACGCGTCCGGCTGGCCGGTTTGGTGGGATGGAGAACACCACGCCGCGGCGGAACGGGTCACAATGAGCCCGGGAGTGGGACGAGTGCGTCGCGCAGCAGGCCGCCGCTTACGACGGAGGTAAGGCACATGCCACGGAACCAACCGGCACAGGTCACCGACGAATGGGACGGGGACGGGGGCGCTCCGCGAAGCGCCGCAGAATGATGCGGTACGCCGTTCCGGCCGCCGTCGTGGGCATCACCGCGGCCTCGATCGGGCTGGTCCCGGCGTTCGCCGGCTCCGGCTCCCCGGACCTGCCGGAGATCTCCGCGCAGGACCTGATAGCCAAGGTCGCCGCTTCGGACGTGCAGCAGCTGTCCGGCACGGTCCGTACGAGCACCGACCTGGGACTGCCGTCCCTGTCGGGCGCCGGCGCCGGTGCGTTCGGCGGCGGCTCCTCGGGCCAGGGCGGCAGCGGTACGGGCGACAAGGACGGCAAGGGCGCCTCCGCGAGCCCGCAGAACCAGCTCATGGACCTGGCGTCCGGCTCGCACACGCTGCGCGTCGCCGCCGACGGGCCGGACAAGCAGCGGGTCTCGGTCGTCGGCAAGGCCGCCGAGTACAACCTCGTGCACAACGGCCGTGACATCTGGGGCTACGACAGCAAGAGCAACACCGCGTACCACAGCACGATCCCGGCCGGAGCGGGCAAGGACGGCAAGCACGGTACGGACGGCAAGCACGGTACGGACGGGAAACACGGTACGGACGGCTCCGGCAAGTCCGGCGACCTGAAGAACGCCACCCCGCAGGAGCTGGCCAAGAAGGCGCTCGACGCGGTCGGCGACAGCACCTCGGTGACCGTCGACGGCACGGCCAAGGTGGCCGGACGGGACGTGTACCAGCTCTCGGTCAAGCCGAAGCAGGCCGGCTCCACCGTCGACTCGATCCGGATCTCGGTGGACGCCGAGACCGGCGTACCGCTGAAGTTCACGCTCACGCCCAAGGGCGGCGGCGCCGCGGCGATCGACGTGGGCTTCACCTCCGTCGACTTCGCCAAGCCCGCGGCCGGCACCTTCGACTTCAAGCCGCCGAAGGGCGCGAAGGTCGTGGACGGCGACAAGGCCCGCGCGCCGCAGCGCGCCAAGGGCGAGCGGACGGCCGAGGACCTCCAGGGCATCCTGGGGCAGTACGGCCTGAGCGGCAAGAACGCCGCGAAGGGCAAGGGCGGCGTCGACGTCATCGGCTCCGGCTGGACCTCGATCGTCCACGTCAAGGGCGCCGGCTCCGGTCTCTCCGCGGCCGGCGGCAAGGGCGCGTCCGGTGACGCGGCCAAGCTGCTGGACAGCCTGGGCGAGAAGGTGAACGGAAAGTTCGGCTCCGGCCGGCTCTTCAGCACCCGCCTGGTCAACGCCCTGGTGACGGACGACGGCTCGGTCTACGCCGGTGCCGTGGACAAGGAGTCCCTGCTCAAGGCGGCCGAGTCCGCCAAGTGACGGTCAGGGCGCGGGGCGGGGCCGCACGGTCCCGCCCCGCGCCCGGGACCGCCGGCACGACCGGTCGCGCGCACAGCGGGCGACCACAGGTGCGACCACATGGGGGACCGATGACGCAGCCGTCCGCCGGTGACCGGGTGATCGAGACCCGGGGGCTGACGAAGACCTACCGCGGCGGACAACTCGCCGTCGACCGGCTCGACCTCGCCGTACCGCGCGGCAGCGTCTTCGGCTTCCTCGGGCCCAACGGCTCGGGCAAGACCACCACCATCCGCATGCTGCTCGGCCTGATCGAGCCGTCGGCGGGCAGCGCCCGGCTGCTCGGCGAACCGATGCCGCGGGCCGCCCGCCGGGTACTCCCCAGGGTCGGTGCCCTCATCGAGGGACCGGCCCTGTACGGCTTCCTCAGCGGGCGGGACAACCTCGTCCGGTACGACGCGGCCGACCCGGCCACGGACCCCCGCACCCGCGCCCACCGCGTGGACCACGCGCTGGAACGGGTCGGACTGGCCGCCGCCGCCCGCAAGAAGGCACGCGCCTACTCGCTCGGCATGAAGCAGCGGCTGGGGCTGGCCGCGGCGCTCCTGGAGCCCCGGGAACTCCTCGTGCTGGACGAGCCGACCAACGGCCTGGACCCGCAGGGCATGCGCGAGATCCGTTCGCTCGTCAGGGAACTGGCGGGTGACGGCACCACCGTCTTCCTCTCGTCGCACCTCCTCGACGAGATCGAGCAGGTCTGCACGCACGCCGCCGTGATGGCCCGCGGCCGGCTCGTCACCCAGGGCACGGTCGCCGCGCTGTCCGCGGGCGCGCGGGGACGGCTGGCGGTCGGCACACCCGACACCGCCGACGCGGTACGGGTGCTCAAGGAGCACGGGGTGACCGACCTCGTGACGGCGGAGGAGCGGGTGACCGGGGAACTCCCGGCGCCGGCCGGCGGGCCGCCCGACCTGGCGGAGGTCAACGCCGCTCTCGTACGGGCCGGGGTGCGCGTACGGGCCTTCGGCGTGGAGCGGGCGTCCCTGGAGGACGTCTTCGTGCGGCTGACCGGGGAGGGTTTCGATGTCGCGGGTTGAGATGGCGGGGGGCGCGGAGGCTTCCGGGGGCGCGGGGTCCGGGAGCGCGGCCGTACGCCGTGCGCCGCGCCCGCTGTGGAACCTCGGCCTGCTGCGCAACGAGATCGGCACGACCTTCCGGCGCTGGCGCACCCTCGCGCTGCTCGCCGTACTCGCCGCCGTACCGGTCCTGATCGGTGTCGCCGTCAAGATCGAGACGAGCGGCGAGGACGGCGGACCGGGCGGCTCCGGCGGCGCGGCGTTCGTCTCGCAGATCACCAACAACGGTCTCTTCCTGGTCTTCACTGCGCTCGCCGTCACCCTGCCGGTCTTCCTGCCGCTCGCGGTCGGCGTGATCGCGGGTGACTCCATCGCCGGCGAGGCGCACGCCGGGACGCTGCGCTACCTGCTCGTCGCCCCGGCCGGACGGACCCGGCTGCTGCTGGTCAAGTACGCGACGACGCTGACGTTCTGCCTGGCGGCGACGCTGGCGGTGGCGGTGTCGGCGCTGGTCACCGGGGCGCTGCTGTTCCCGGTCGGCGAGGTGACGCTGCTGTCCGGGACGAGCGTGCCGTTCGGTGAGGGGCTGCTGCGGGCGCTGGCGATCGCGGTCGTCGTGGCGCTGTCCCTGGTCGGGGTGGCGGCGATCGGCCTGTTCGTCTCGACGCTCACCAACAGCGGCATCGCGGCGATGGCCACCACCGTCGGCCTGCTGATCGTGGTGCAGATCCTGGACAACATCCCGCAACTGCACGCGATCCAGCCGTATCTCTTCTCGCACCACTGGCTGTCCTTCGCCGACGTGCTGCGCGAGCCCGTCTACTGGGACCAGCTCCAGAAGAACCTCGGCCTCCAGGCGCTGTACGCGGCGGTCTTCGGCTCCGCCGCCTGGGCGCGCTTCACGGCGCGGGACGTCACGGCCTGAGCCGCGCCGCCCCGCGCCGTACGGTCACGGCCCGCAGGTGCGGCCGGCCGTCAGAAGGTGAGCTTCCAGCTGTCGATGTAGCCCGTGTCCTGCGGACCGAGGTCCTGCACCCGCAGTTGCCAGGTGCCGTCGGCCGGCTCGGCGGACGCGTCGACCGTGTACGTGGTGATCACGTTCGGCGCCGAGTCCGAACCGCTGGAGTTCTTCAGCCGGTATGCCTGCCCGCTCGGCCCCACGAGGTCGATGGCCAGGTCACCGCGGTAGCTGTGCTTGATGTCCACGCCGACCTGGAGGGCGGCCGGCGCGTTGCCGGTACGTCCGGAGACCGTCACCGGCGAGGTCACCGCGGCGCCCGCGTCCGGGATCTGCACGTCGTCGGTGTTCTCGAAGACGGTGCCGCCGGGCGGGGTCGTCGTACCGACGCCCAGCGTCCACACCGCGTGGGCGACGGCGTCGCTGTTGCGGTCCAGGGCGGTGTCGTTGATGTTCGCCGACGTGTCGCAGGAGCGGTGGTAGCAGCGGTCGAAGGGCTGGCCCGCCGTACCGCCCCACTTCTGCGCCTGCGCGGCCGTCTTGGTGTAGTCGGCGCCGGAGAACAGGCCGCCCACGGGGATGCCGACGTTCTTGAACGGCGCGTGGTCGCTGCGGCCGTCGCCCTCGGTCTCGATCTCCGTGGGGACGTTCAGCGAGGCGTAGTACGCCTTGAACACGGCCTCGATGGCGCGGTCGTCGTCGTAGACGAAGTAGCCGGGATTCGGGGAACCCACCATGTCGAAGTTCAGATAGCCGCTGAACTTGGACCGCTCCGTCGCGGCCAGCCGGCTCACGTAGTACTGCGAGCCGCGCATCCCCAGCTCCTCGGCGCCCCACCAGCCGAACCGCAGGTGCTTGGCGGGCTTGGCGCCCGCGCGGGCGACGGCCAGCGCGGTTTCGAGGACCGCGGCCGAGCCGGAGCCGTTGTCGTTGATGCCGGGGCCCGCGCTGACGGAGTCCAGGTGCGCGCCGGCCATCAGGACCTGGTTCGGGTCGCCGCCGGGCCAGTCGGCGATCAGGTTGTAGCCGGTGGTGCCGCCGGTGGTGAACTGCTGCACGCTGGTGGTGAAGCCGGCGGCGTCCAGCTTGCCCTTGACGTAGTCGAGCGAGGCCCGGTAGCCGGGCCGGCCGTGGGCCTGGTTGCCGCCGTTGGCGGTGGCGATCGACTGGAGCTGGCTCAGGTGCGCTTTGACGTTGGCCACCGGCAGGTCGGGGGCGGCGGCGGTGCTGACGGTGGGGGTGGTGGAGCGGGCGGCGGCGGGTGCGGCGGTGGCCGTACCGGCCGCCCCGGGTATCGCAACGATCAGGCCGAGTACGGCACCGGCGGCAGTCAGCCCGAGGCCGCCGGGACGAGGGCCGCCGCCGCGGCCAGATCTTCGAAAACGCCTGGTCGCGCAGGGCCTTGCGGCATTCCATGACATGAGGGGTCTCCGGATTCCGAACGTGGGATGAACGGTCCGTGCATGGCGCGAAGCTGATGTTCGACGTGCCGCGCTTCGCTGGCAAGGCGGAATCCGGACACCCCGACCCGCATATCGTTCCGCGGCGGATCAGGGCTTGGTGGCACCCAGTTCCGGGGCGGGTTCGGAGGCGGGTTCCGGGGCGGGTTCGGGGGTGGCTGACGGGGCGGGCCGTGCGGCGGCCGTCCGGGCGGGCTGCGCGGCCTGCGCCGCGGTGGCCGGGGTCAGGGCCGCGGCCGTCTCCCCGACCACTTCCCGGGCCGTCTTCCGGGCCGTGGCCAGCGCCGTACGCGCGGAACGGGCGGTGCGCACCGCGTCGTACGTCAGCAACACCAGCGCCAGCCAGACGAGACCGAAGCCCGCCCAGCGCTCCGCCGGCATCTCCTCGTGGAAGACCAGCAGGCCCAGCGCGAACTGGAAGGTCGGCGCGAGGTACTGGAGCATTCCGAGCACGGTCAGCGGCAGCCGCACCGCCGCCGCGCCGAAGGCGATCAGCGGCAGCGCGGTGGCCACGCCGCAGCCCATGAGCAGCAGCGTCTGCCCCACTCCGCCGGTCAGGAACCCGGACTCGCCGCGCGCGCCGAGGAAGGCCAGGATGCCGAGCGCAGGCAGGAACTGCATCGCCGTCTCGGCGCTGAAGCCTTCGATGCCGCCCAGTTTCACGCCCTTCTTCACCAGGCCGTACGTGGCGAACGTGAGGGCCAGCGCCAGGGAGATCCAGGGCACCTTGCCGTACGCCACGGCCATCACGACCACCGCGGCGGCGCCGACGCCCACGGCCGCCCACTGCAACGGCCGCAGCCGCTCACGCAGCACCAGTACACCGAAGGCGATGCTGACCAGCGGGTTGATGAAGTAGCCGAGGCTGGCTTCGAGCACGTGCCCGGCGTTGACCGCCCAGATGTACAGGAACCAGTTGACGGAGATGACCGCGGCGCAGACCAGCACCATGCCGAGCCGCTTGGGCTGCCGCACCAGCTCCCGCACCCAGGACCAGCGGCGTATCGCGGCCAGGATGACGACGACGACCGGCAGCGACCACACCATCCGGTGGGCCAGGATCTCGGTGGGGGCCAGGTCACCGAGCAGGTGCCAGTACAGCGGGAGCAGGCCCCACACCACGTACGCGGCCGTGCCGTAGACGAGTCCAGTGCGCTGTTCATTCTGGGGATGCAAGGGGCCCTCCGGAGGAATGCTGCTCCATCTGCGCCGACGGTGGCGCGGGTCGCGTTCTGAAGGTAACGCCGGACGGCCCGACTGTCATGTCCGTACCGGGATACGGTCATGACGGGGGGCGGGTGCGGTGGTCATGCGCGGCGGCCGAAAACGACGGTGCCCGTACGGGACGTCCGAAGACGCTCCGTACGGGCACCGGAAAGGCCGTGACCGGCTGTTCAGCCGACCACCGTCCAGGTGTCGCCGCCGGCCAGCAGGGAGGCCAGGTCGCCCTTGCCCTTCTGCTCGATGGCGGTGTCCAACTGCTCACCCATGAGCGTGTCGTACACCGGGCGGTCCACGTCGCGCAGCACACCGATGGGGGTGTGGTGCAGCGTGTCCGGGTCGGCGAGGCGGGACAGGGCGAACGCGGTGGTCGGCGAGGCCTGGTGCGCGTCGTGGACCAGCACGGCGTCCGAGCCCACCGTCGCCACGTCGACGACCTTCAGGTCGCCGGTGGCCGGATCCCGCACCACGCCCTTGGAACCGAGGCCGTCCTCGGCGAGCGCGCCGAAGCGGATCGGCTGCCCGTGCTCCAGACGGATCACGGCTTCCTCGGCCTGCTGCTTGTCTTTGAGGACCTCGAAGGCGCCGTCGTTGAAGATGTTGCAGTTCTGGTAGATCTCCACCAGCGCCGTGCCCGGGTGAGCGGCGGCCGCGCGCAGCACACTGGTCAGGTGCTTGCGGTCGGAGTCGACCGTACGGGCCACGAAGGACGCCTCGGCGCCGATGGCCAGCGACACCGGGTTGAAGGGCGCGTCCAGCGAGCCCATCGGCGTCGACTTCGTGATCTTGCCGACCTCGGAGGTGGGGCTGTACTGGCCCTTGGTCAGGCCGTAGATCCGGTTGTTGAACAGCAGGATCTTGAGGTTGACGTTGCGGCGCAGCGCGTGGATCAGGTGGTTGCCGCCGATGGACAGCGCGTCGCCGTCACCGGTGACGACCCACACCGACAGGTCGCGGCGCGAGGAGGCCAGGCCGGAGGCGATGGCCGGGGCGCGGCCGTGGATGGAGTGCATCCCGTACGTGTTCATGTAGTACGGGAACCGGGACGAACAGCCGATGCCCGAGACGAAGACGATGTTCTCCTTCGCCAGACCGAGCTCGGGCATGAAGCCCTGCACGGCGGCGAGGACCGCGTAGTCACCGCAGCCGGGGCACCAGCGCACTTCCTGATCGGACTTGAAGTCCTTCATGGACTGCTTGGCCTCGGCCTTGGGCACCAGCGAAAGCGCCTCGATCGACGAGGCCCCTCCGCGATCGTCTCAGTCATTGATGGCCTCCTTAAAGACCTCCGCGAGTTGCTCGGCCTTGAACGGCATTCCGCTGACCTGGGTGTAGGAGCGGGCGTCGACGAGGTACTTCGCCCGCAGCAGCGTCGCGAGCTGGCCGAGGTTCATCTCCGGTACGACCACCTTGTCGTAACGCGCCAGCACCGCGCCGAGATTCCGCGGGAAGGGGTTGAGATGGCGCAGATGGGCCTGTGCCACCCGCCCGCCGTCCCGCCGTACGCGCCGCACGGCCGCGGTGATCGGCCCGTACGTCGAGCCCCAGCCCAGTACGAGGGTGTCGGCGCCCTGCGCGGCGGCGGCACCCTGTCCGTCGTGGACGGCCGCCTCCACCGTCGGGTCGTCGACCTCCAGGTCGGGGACCTCGATACCGTCGATCTTCGCCTGGCGGGTGCGCACCATGAAGTCGTGGTTGGCCGGGTCGTAGGAGATGTTGCCCGTGCCGTCCTGCTTCTCGATGCCGCCGATCCGGTGCTCCAGGCCGGGCGTGCCGGGCACCGCCCACGGGCGGGCGAGGGTCTGCTCGTCGCGCTTGTACGGCCAGAACACCTCGGTGCCGTCCGCCAGCGTGTGGTTCGCGCCGGAGGCGAACTGCACCCGCAGGTCGGGCAGTTCGTCGACCTCCGGGATGCGCCACGGCTCGGATCCGTTGGCCAGGTAGCCGTCGGACAGCAGGAAGACCGGCGTACGGTACGTCAGCGCGATGCGCGCCGCGTCCAGCGCCGCGTCGAAACAGTCGGCCGGTGTCCTCGGCGCCACGATCGGCACCGGCGCCTCGCCGTTGCGCCCGTACATCGCCTGGAGCAGGTCGGCCTGCTCGGTCTTGGTGGGCAGGCCGGTGGACGGGCCGCCGCGCTGGATGTCCACGACGACCAGCGGGAGTTCGAGGAGACCGCGAGCCCGATGGTCTCCGACTTCAGCGCCACACCGGGGCCCGAGGTGGTGGTCACCGCGAGCGCACCGCCGAAGGCGGCGCCCAGTGCCGCGCCGATGCCGGCGATCTCGTCCTCGGCCTGGAAGGTCCGCACGCCGAAGTTCTTGTGCTTGCTCAGCTCGTGCAGGATGTCCGAGGCCGGCGTGATCGGGTACGAGCCGAGGTAGAGCGGCAGATCGGCCTGCTGCCCGGCGGCGATCAGGCCGTACGACAGGGCCAGGTTGCCGGAGATGTTGCGGTACGTCCCCGGCGGGAACGCCTGGGTGGCCGGCGCGACCTCGTAGGAGACCGCGAAGTCCTCGGTGGTCTCGCCGAAGTTCCAGCCCGCGCGGAAGGCGGCGACGTTCGCCTCGGCGATGTCCGGTTTCTTGGCGAACTTCTGCCGCAGGAACGCTTCGGTGCCCTCGGTCGGCCGGTGGTACATCCACGACAGCAGACCCAGCGCGAACATGTTCTTGGAGCGCTCGGCCTCCTTGCGGGAGAGCCCGAACTCCTTGAGCGCCTCGATCGTCAGCGTCGTCAGCGGCACCGGATGGACGTTGTACGCCTCCAGCGACCCGTCCTCCAGCGGGCTGACGTCGTAGCCCACCTTCGCCATCGGCCGCTTGGTGAACTCGTCCGTGTTGACGATGATCTCCGCGCCGCGCGGCACGTCCGCCAGGTTCGCCTTCAGCGCGGCCGGGTTCATCGCCACCAGGACGTTGGGCGCGTCGCCGGGGGTGAGGATGTCGTGGTCCGCGAAGTGCAGCTGGAAGCTGGAGACGCCCGGCAGGGTGCCGGCGGGGGCCCGGATCTCGGCGGGGAAGTTCGGCAGCGTCGACAGGTCGTTGCCGAAGGTCGCCGTCTCGGAGGTGAACCGGTCGCCCGTGAGCTGCATACCGTCACCGGAGTCGCCCGCGAACCGGATGATCACCCGGTCCAGGCGACGTACCTCTTTACCGCCGTTTTTGCTGCCGTGTGTACCGCCGTCTGTACCGCCGTTCTTCCCGCCGTCGGCGCCGGTCCCGGGAGCCTGCGGCTCCCGGGTGAGCGCTCCGTCGGCCTGCTCGGCTTGGCTGCTGACCTGGCTGGTCACTGCTTCGGACCTCCCTCGGGGCGGTGGCTCGGGACTCGTCGTGCCGACCGGTCGTCCCACGAACATCGTACGTGGGTAAGGGTCGCCTTCCCTGGGTCGATCACATGATGGACGTGGACATGAGACAGCACTCTGTCAGGAATTGTCATGAAACAACCGCCCCCCGGCCCCCTTCTCCAAGACGCTCGCGCCTAGGTCTTTGGTTCTACTCCTCAAGTCCCGGCCACCCCCGGGGCCGCCCGCAACCTGCGTGACTGACAGCGTGTCGGTTTCTCAGGAACCGAGATACCGCAGGACGGCCAGCACCCGGCGGTGATCCCCGTCACTCGGTGACAGGCCCAGCTTGAGGAAGATGTTGCTGACGTGCTTCTCCACCGCACCGTCGCTCACCACCAGCTGCCGTGCGATCGCGGAGTTCGTCCGCCCCTCGGCCATCAGCCCCAGGACCTCCCGCTCCCGCGGCGTGAGGTTCGCCAGCACGTCCTGCTTACGGCTGCGGCCGAGCAGCTGCGCGACCACTTCGGGGTCCAGCGCGGTGCCCCCTCGGCGACCCGGACCACCGCGTCGACGAACTCCCGCACTTCGGCTACCCGGTCCTTGAGGAGATAGCCGACGCCGTGACTGGATCCGGCGAGCAATTCCGTCGCGTACTGCTCCTCCACGTACTGCGACAGCACCAGCACCCCCAGCCCCGGGTGATCGCGCCGCAGCCGGACCGCGGCCCGCACCCCCTCGTCCGTGTGCGTCGGCGGCATCCGTACGTCCGCCACCACCACGTCCGGCAGCTCGCCCTCGGCCGCCAGCTCCCCGATGACCTTGAGCAGCGCCTCGGCGTCGCCCACCCCCGCCACGACGTCGTGCCCACGGTCGGTGAGCAACCGGGTCAGGCCCTCCCGAAGCAGCACCGAGTCCTCGGCGATGACCACCCGCACCCTGTCCTCCACGACTCTTCCTGCCCCCACGTCTTGATATTTCCCCACCCTGCGCCCCCAGCATCCCAGCATCCGATCCCGGCCGCCCCCACCCGCCCCGAATCGACGGGTGGGACTCCGGACGGGGCTCCGGAGGGGACGGGGATGTCGTTCGGGATCGGGCGGGGCGTTACTCCGAATAGGGCGGGGCGGGGACGGAGGCATTTCGGACAGGGTGGGGTGGGGCGAGGCGGGAGGGAGCGAGGGCGGGAGGGAGGAGCGGTTCGGGGCCGGTGCGAGTTGCGGTCAGGGGTGCGGGGGTGCCGGGGTGCCCGTACTGCCGGCTTGCCCGGACCACCCGTACCGCCGGATTGCCCGAACCGCCCAGACGGACTGGGGGTCCGGGCGGCCGGGCTGCTGGCTGCCCAGGTGTACCGGGGGCCCGGGCGGGCCGGGCGAGGTGACGGCTCGGCCGGAGCGGATGGGCCAGGTGCGTCAGGCGCGCCAGGGAAGGTCCGCCGTGATGGTGGTCGGGCCGCCCGGAGGGGAGTCGACGACCAGGAGGCCGTCGACCGCGCTGAGCCGCTCGGTCAGGCCCGCCAGCCCGCTGCCGGTTTCCGTGCTCGCGCCCCCTGCCCGTCATCCGCGACGAGCACCATGAGCCGGTCCGCCACCTGCCACACGTCCACGGAGGCGCTGCTCGCCCGGGCGTGCTTGGAGACGTTCTGGAGCAGTTCGGAGACGGTGAAGTAGGCGATGCCCTCGATGGCGGCGGCGGGTCGGTGGTCGAGGTCCACGGAGACCTTGACCGGCACCGTGCAGCGACCCGCCAGCGAGGTGAGGGCCGGGCCCAGCCCGCGGTCCGTGAGGATCGCCGGGTGGATGCCGCGCGCGAGGTCCCGCAGCTCCTGGAGGGCGATCTTCACCTCGCCGTGGGCCTCGCCCACCATCTTCGCGGCGGCCTCCGGGTCCTGCGCCAGCTTCTCCTTCGCCAGGCCCAGGTCCATCGCCAGCGACACCAGCCGGGCCTGCGCGCCGTCGTGCAGGTCCCGCTCGATACGCCGCAGGTCGGCGGCGGCGGTGTCCACGACCACCCCGCGGTCCGTCTCCAGCTCCGAGACGCGCGTGGCGAGCAGGGAGGGACCGAGCAGTCCGTGCACCAGGACGCGGTCCACGTGCGTCAGGCCGCGTATGACCCACGGTCCGGCCAGGACCAGCAGCAGGCCGAGCCCGCTGGCCGTCGCCATGCCGGGCGGGGAGTCCAGGTAGAGGCCGTCTCCCCGGCCGTTGCCCCACAGCTGGATGCCCGGCTGGTCGAGGTAGGCGGGGAACGTCCACTGCCACAGCGGGTAGAGGAACAGGGACCAGGCCACCGTCCAGAACGTCACCGCGAAGACGAAGGCGAAGACCGCCCAGGGGAAGTGGAGTATCGAGTACAGGAGATGGCGCCAGGAGGCACCGCTCTTGAGCACCGCGAAGACCCAGCTCATCATCCCCGGCTTGGCGGCACGCACCGGCGCCGGGTGCTCCACGTCCAGATCCAGCAGGGCGCGCGCCCGGACACGCTCCAGGTTTCCGAGCCCCCGGCAGCCGATCAGTCCGGCGGCGAGCACCGGTATGCCCAGGAACGTGATCAGCAGGCCCGCGCCGACCGAGATCATGGTGACGGCGTAGCTGAACATGACGCAGGCCACCGGGAGACTCAGGAGGAGGTAGAGGAACTCCCGCCAGGTGCGGCCCGCGAACGGGGCACGCAACGCCATGGGCACGCGTGAGGCTGCTGGTGAGGGGGAGTGGGGTCCGTAGGCGGTGTCCATGGTCGCGTCGTCCGTTCTGCCAGGTCCGGGTCGGCCTGCTGCCGGCGCCGTTCTACCTCCGGCAGCGTCCAGTTGCTGCCGCGTCGGCAGATCCGCTGCGTCCGGCTCTGTCGACTACCTCCAGCCTCCGCGCCCGGCGCCTTCCGCACCATGAGGGAAAGCGCAGTCTTCACCCTGGGGTTTTCCCCACCCCCTCGGCGGGCGAAGGTGCGGTCCCCCCGTTCCCCTGCTCCTGCTAACCCCGCTCCCGCTACCCGCTCCCGCTAGCCCCGCCCCTCCTTGACCCGTCCGCGCACCTTCCCGCCGCCGCGCGCCGTCGCCCCCTGCCCCGTACCCTCGCCGAAGGCCCGGCGGCCGCCCTCGTCCCCCTCCCGGCCCCGCCACGGCAGCTCGGCCGTCACCCGCGTCGGTCCGCCGGCCGGTGAATCGAGGACGAACAGCCCGTCCACCGACCCCAGCCGCTCCGCGAGCCCGGCCATCCCGCTGCCGCCGTCCAACCGCGCACCGCCCCGCCCGTCGTCCTGAACCTGGATCAGCAGCCGGTCCTGGGCACGCCACAGCTCCACCTGCGCCGCCCGCGCGCCACTGTGCTTGGAGACGTTCTGGAGCAGTTCGGAGACGGTGAAGTAGGCGATGCCCTCGATGGCCGGCGCGGGCCGCTGCGCCATGTCCACGTCCACCGTGACGGGAACCGTGCAGCGACCCGCCAGCGAGGTGAGGGCCGGGCCCAGCCCACGGTCCGTGAGGATCGCCGGGTGGATGCCGCGCGCGAGGTCGCGCAGCTCCTGGAGGGCGAGCTTCACCTCGCCGTGCGCCTCGTCGACCATCTGGGCCGCCGCGTCCGGGTCCTCCAGCAGCTTCTCCTTGGCCAGACCGAGACCCATGGCCAGGGCCACGAGCCGGGCCTGCGCCCCGTCGTGCAGGTCACGTTCGATCCGGCGCAGGTCGGCGGCGGCGGTGTCGGAGACCGTCGCGCGGTCCGTCTTCAGCTCGGCGATCCGCCGCTCCAGTTCGTCGGAGGGCGACAGCAGGCCGCGCACCATCATCCGGTCCACGTTGGTCAGCCCGCGCGCGATCCAGGGCAGAGCGGGCCAGAGCAGCAGCAACGTGACGATCGTCAGCGGAAAGGTCAGGATCGACCACGGCAGCCGGATGAACGCGTACAGCGCGTGCCGCCACCCGACCGGGTCCTTCAGGCGCAGCCACAGCCAGGTGAAGAAACCGTTCCCCGCAGTGTGCAGGGGCTGGGCTCGTCCACCCGCACGCCCAGCAGCCACCGTGCGCGGGCGCGCTCCAGCTTCCCGTACTGACGGCACACCATCAGCCCCACCGCGAGCAGCGGCAGTCCCACGACGGTGACGGACAGCCCGATGCCCGCCACCAGCCAGACGGTCAGTACGGCGAAGGCCAGGACGCCCAGCGGGAAGTCGGTCAGGAGGTGGGCGACCTCCCGCCAGGTCGCGGGGGCGAGCGCGGCCCGCGGCGGCGGCAGGGGATCGCCGTCGCCGTGCCGGTGGCCGTGACCGGCGGTGCCCGGCACCGGTGCGGTCCCTCCGGAAAGGTGATCGTGGCGTCGATCGTGAGCGGAACGTGCGGTCATACGCCCTAGCTTGCCGGTCGCCACCCGCGGCGACCATGGGGGACATCGGTGCCCGGGGGTGGGGTTTTCCTCACCCCGTCGCCCCGGTCCGCGGCGGCCACATCGGGCGCGGCTTGTGCGAAGGCGGGCGCGGCAGCTTGGATCTCCGACATGAGTGAGCACCAGCAGGGACCGTACGGGCAGCAGCCGCCCTACGGACAGCAGGCCCCGAACGGACAGCAGGCACCGAACGGACAACAACCGCCCTACGGGCAGCAGCCGCCCCACGAGGCGTACGGGCAGGGGCAGGCCCCCGGATACGGCGCGCCGGGGTACGGAGCACCTGGATACGGGGCGCCTGGATACGGTGCGCCGGGACAGCCGGGGTACCCCCGTACGGAACACCGCAGGCGGGCGGGCCGCCCATAGGCATGTTGGCAGGCCAGGGGGCGCGGCTCGGCGCGCGCGCACTGGACGGGGTCTTCCAGGTCGCCGCGGTCATCGTCGTCCTCGTGGTGGTCGGCATCGTCCAGGCCCTGCTGCCGCGCGGTGCCGGAGTGGGCATACCGACGGCCCTGGCCGGGATCGTCGGCGTCGTCGCGGTGCTGTTCTACGAGCCGTTCATGAACTGGAAGTACGGCGGCACGTTCGGCAAGCGGATCTGCGGTCTGCGGATCGCCCGGCTGAACGACGGCGCGGACCTGTCCTTCGGGCAGGCGGTGGGACGTTGGGCGGTGGTGTTCCCGATGGGGTTCGTGCCGTTCCTGGGGCTGCTCAACGTGCTGTGGTGCTGCTGGGACGAACCGTTCCGGCAGTGCTTGCACGACAAGGTGGCCGGCACCGTGGTGGTCAAGCGCGTCTAGACGCGGGTCAGGAGCTGCGGGGACGGCCGAGGGCGGGTGGCCGGGAAGCGGCCGGCCCGAGGCGGGCTCCCCGGACAGGTGCCGGGGCGGGTGGTCGGCGGCAGGTGGTTCCGGGGCGGGGAGGCGAGTCGTATCGTGTCGCGGTGCGGTGCGGTGGGGTGGATTCCGGTTCCAGTACGGGATTCCGGTTCTAGTACGGGGGCGTGGTCAGCATGGTGAACGCTGAAGCCGGGCAGCGGGTGACGTTGCGACGGCTGGTGCTGGCGGGCGAACGGCGGCGGGTCGACCTGGTCCTGCCCGCCCACGAGCCGATCGGCACGCTGCTGCCCGAGATCCTGCGGGCGGCCGGCGACCGGACGGCGCACGAGCCGCTGACGTCTCGTCTGGTGACAGCGGGCGGAGCGGTGCTCGCGCGGAGCGAGACGCTTGCTTCCGCGCAGGTGGCGGACGGGTCCGTCGTACGCCTGGTACGGGACCCCGGCGCGCCCGCCCCCTCGGCCGGGCAGGGCGGGGCCGGCGACACGGCCGGCGATACGGTCGGCGGCCTGGGCGGACATGCCGAACGCGGCGGCCGCGTGGGTCGTGAGGGCTACGAGAGCCGTGAGGGCCGCAAGTGGCGTGAGGGCTACGACGGCCGCGGCGGGTACGTCTGGCGATGGGACGAGCGGAGCCGGACGCGGACGGCGATCGTGGCCGCTGTGCTGCTCGCGGTCGTCGTCGGCGGGTTCACAGACGGCCGGTACGGACTCGACCGGGCCGGACTGTGGCTCGGCCTGGCGGCGGTGGCCGCGGCCGGAGCCGGTTCGGCAACCGTCCTCATGCCCTCCAGGAAGGCGCTGGGCACCGCGCTGCTCCTGGTGGGCGGGACGCTCGGCGTGTTCGCCTCCTGGGGCGCGACATCGGGCGGCGCCGCGCGCCTGGCCGCTGTCGGACTGACGGTGGCGGTCGTCCTCGCGCTGCTCGGGCTCTGTACGGGCCTGGGGCGGGGCGGACTCGTCGGAGCGGCGGCCGTCGCGGTCGCGGTCGGAGCCTGGGAGATCGGGCTGGCGGTCGCCGACCCGGCCCGTACGGGTGTCGCGCTGGGCGTGATCTCGGTCCTCGTCCTGGGACATCTGCCGCGGCTCGCGCTGGCGTCGGCCGGGCTGACGCGCCTGGACCACCATCACTCCGGAGGCGCGCCGGTCAGCAGGTACCGGGCCGCGGCGGCGCTGGGCGCCACGCATCGCGGGCTCACCCTGGCCGCCGTCACGGCGGCCGGATCGGCCGGGGCGGCCGGAGTGCTGGCCGTCAGCGGCACCGGGGACGCGTCCGGTACGGCGGACGGCTGGGCGGTGGCGGCCGCGGTGCTGCTGAGCGTCGTGCTGTTCTCGCGGGCGCGGGCCTACCCGCTGGTCTTGGAGGTCGTGGCGCTGCTGGTGGCGGGTACGGCGGTCTGCGTACGGCTCGTCCTGCTGTGGGGTTCCGACGGCGGGAACCCGGCCGCCGCGCTGACCGTGTCGTGCCTGCTGATGGCGCTCCCGCTCGCCGCTCTCGCGGTGCGGCCGCCGGAGCGCGTACGGCTGCGGGCGCGCCGCCTGGCGAACCTGGCCGAGTCGGTGAGCGTGGTGGCACTGATTCCGGTCGCCGTCGGGGCGTTCGGGGTGTACGGCGGTCTGCCGGACATGTTCTGACCAGCCGGCCGGCCGCGAAGGACCGGCCGGGTCGACGAAAATGAGCGGCCGCGACGGTCGGCCGGAGCGATCAGTCCGACCAGAAGGGGCGGCGGAGGGTTCATGTCGGGACAGACGAGTCAGTCGGGGCATTCGGGTCAGCCGGGGCAGGCAGGGTGGCCGGGACAGTCGAGACAGCCGGTTACGGGCCAGGTGGGTCAGGCGGAATGGGAGGGGAAGCCTGGGCAGACGGGGCCTGTGGTGCCGGTGGTGCCGCCGATGCCTGGGTACGCGCCGGGGGCGGGCGGGGGCGCGATGCCGGGTGACGGTGCGATGCCGGGAAGCGGTGCCATGGGTGGCGGGACGGCACCGACGGCTCCTGAGGGGAGGCCCGGTGCCGTACCTGCGGCGCCCGTACCGCTGTCCAAGCCGTTGCCCGAGGCGCGGTCCGCGGCCGGTTCCGCGCCCGTACCCGTACCCGCCGCGCCCGTCATACCGGCTCGTCCGGCCAGCCAGGTCGGCCAGGTCGGTCCGGCCGGTCCGGCCGGACCCATGAACCCGGCCACCCCCGCCCCCGTCCACACCCCCATCCACCCCTCCACCCCCACCCCCGTCTCCGTCCCCGTACTGCCGCCCGAGTTCGACGGTGTGCAGGCCAAGCCCCGGCACGGCGAGACCGTCGCCCGCCGGGCCGGGCGGGCGCTGCGGCGGGTGTTCGCCTCCTCCGCGGCGGCCGAGACCGAGGCCGTCACACGTGCCGCGCACGCCATCCAGCAGCCCGTGACCACCGGCCGCCAGCTGGCCGTCTCCAGCATTCGCGGCGGTGCGGGCAAGTCCACGGTCGCGGCCCTGCTGGCCCTCACGTACGCGCACTACCGCGCGGACCCGGTGCTCGCGGTGGAGGCCGACCCGGCGCTGGGCACGCTGCCGCACCGGCTGGGCGTACGGGAGGTGCGCTGGTCCGGCACCGATCTGGCGCAGATCGTCGACCCGTCCATGCTGATCACCGACCTGACCGGTTACCTCCTGCCGTTCACGGGCGGCGGCTGGCTGCTGCCCGGCAGCCAGGGCTCGATCGGTACGCGGCTGGACGTCGACACCTACCGCATCGTCATGACCTCGCTGCGCCGCCACTTCGCGACCACGGTCGTGGACTGCGAGACGCTGCCGGCCGAGGTGGCGCGTACCGCGCTGGTCACCACCCAGGCGCGGGTCCTGGTGACGCCGGCGACCGTGGAGGGCGTACGGGCGACCAAGTCCGTACTGGAGTGGATGGGCGGGGTGCACCGCGGGCTGCTGCCGACCGCCGTCGTCGTGCTCAACCACACCTCACCCGACGGGGGCATCGACGTACGCAAGGCCGTCGAGCACCTGGGAGCGGGCGGCGCGGCGGTGCTTCCGCTGCCGTACGACCGGCATCTGGCCGGCGGCGGTGCCGTCCGTACGGAGCTGCTGGGCGAACGGACGCGGGAGGCGGCGGCGCGGCTGGCCGCCGAGGTGATGGACCGCGCGGTCTCGCGCGGGCCGGGCCGGCAGCGCGAGGGCTGAGCCGCCGCGCGCGGTGCCACGGGGGGCGTGCGCGGTGCCACGGGGGACGTGCGCGGTGCCACCGGGTCCTGTGCGGGGCCCATGGTGAAGGGGCCAGGTGGGGCGAAGTCGGGCCATAGCTGTCCGCCAGGTGACGCGACTGCTCACCTGGGGCGGGCCAGGGCCTAGACTCCCGTGCGTACAGATCGTCGAAGTCGTTGAACAAGAGCAGTCAGGGAGCGAGGGCGGACGTGCCGGACGCGACCGTACGCACCAGCCTTGCCGCGGACTATTTCCAGGGGTACTCGGTCGTCGGGCTCATCGCCGTGATCGGCGTGCTCTTCGTGGCCGTGGCCTTCGGTGCCGGGCGGCTGCTGCGGCCCGTGGTGCCCACCCCGGAGAAACTGCTCACCTACGAATGCGGCGTGGACCCGGTGGGTGAGGGCTGGGCACACACCCAGGTCCGCTACTACGTCTACGCCTTCCTCTACGTGATCTTCGCCGTCGACTCGATCTTCCTGTTCCCCTGGGCGACGGTCTTCGCCGCCCCCGGTTTCGGCGGCGTCACGCTGGTGGAGATGTTCATCTTCCTCGGCTTCCTCGCCGTCGGCCTGCTCTACGCATGGAAGAAGGGCGTCCTGGAATGGACGTGACGAACGCGAGGCCGGCCACCGCGACGGGCACCGAACTGCCCGTCGTGTCCGCCGGCGGCACCGTCGAACGACGCCGGCTGGGCCCGCTCGCCCGGCTGGCTCCCGAACCCATGAAGGTGGTCCTCAACTGGGGCCGCCGCTACAGCCTGTGGGTCTTCAACTTCGGGCTCGCCTGCTGCGCGATCGAGTTCATCGCCGCGTCGATGGCGCGGCACGACTTCATCCGGCTGGGCGTGATCCCGTTCGCGCCGGGCCCCCGGCAGGCGGACCTCATGATCGTCTCCGGCACGGTGACGGACAAGATGGCGCCCGCGGTCAAACGGCTCTACGAGCAGATGCCGGAACCGAAGTACGTCATCTCCTTTGGCGCCTGCTCGAACTGCGGGGGCCCTACTGGGACTCGTACGCGGTCACCAAGGGTGTCGACCAGATCATCCCGGTCGATGTGTACGTACCGGGCTGCCCGCCCCGGCCCGAGGCGCTGCTCCAGGGCATCCTCAAGCTCCAGGAGAAGATCGCCCGCGAGTCGCTGGGCGAGCGGTACGGGGCCGCGGGCAACGATGCCGCGGGCAACGGCGACGTGCCTTCCGGGCCGTCGGCCGGCGCGCTGCGCAGCGGGCTGGTGACGCCGCCTGCGCCGGGGGCGTCGGCGCAGGCGGGGGCCGGGCCTGATGCGTCCGGCACCGATGTGTCCGGGGCTGCGGCGGCCGGTGGCGAGGCGTCCGGGGCTGCGGCGGCCGGTGGCGGGAAGCCGAAGGGAGCGGGGGACCAGTGAGCGACGAACAGCCCCCGGTCCCGTCGGCCGAGGACACGCCCGCCGACGCGGCCGACGCCGCCCGGCCGCCGTCCGAGCCCGCCGAGCCGTCCGAGCCCGCCGAGCCGTCCGAGCCCGCCGAGGCGCCGCCCGTCGGGTGGCTGCCCGGTTCCGCCACCGGGATCTTCGGTCCCGGCGCGACCGCCGACGAGGCGTACGACCTGCTGACCGTCGACGTACCCGCCGACGCCTGGCTCCCGGCGCTCACCGCCGCCCGCGACGACCTCGGATGCAGCTACTTCGACTGGCTGAGCGCGGTCGACGAGCCCGGCACCGGCTTCCGCGTCTGCGCCCACCTCGCCGACATCGCCCGGCCCGGCCGCGTACGGCGCCTGGTGCTGCGCACCACCGTCCCGCACGAGGCGGCCGTACTGCCCACCGCCACCGAGGTGTACGCGGGTGCCGGCTGGCACGAGCGGGAGACGCACGAGATGTTCGGCGTGGACTTCACCGGTCACCCGTACCTGGAGCCCCTCCTGCTCCCCGAGAACTTCGAGGGCCACCCGCTGCGCAAGGACTTCGTGCTCGCCGCACGGGTCGCCAAGGCGTGGCCGGGCGCGAAGGAGCCGGGAGAGTCCGAGCACGGCGGGCCCAAGCGCCGCCAGATGCTGCCGCCCGGCGTGCCCGACCCGAACGAGTGGGGACCGCTGAAGGGCCAGCTGCCGCCTGCCCCGGCCAGGCCCGCCCGTGGCGCGCGCGCGGCCGGTGCCCGTGCGGCCGGTGGGGCGGCGGGGGAGCGGCCTGCCCGCCGTACGCGTACGGCAGGTGCGGGTTCGGCGAGCCAGCAGAGCGCTGCGGACAGCGCGCAGACACCGGCCACGGAGGCGGTGGCCCCCGCCGGGACTCCGACTGCCGCCCCGACTGCCGCCCCGACTTCGGTCCCTGCCCCGGCCGCCCGGCCGGAACGCCCTGCCCGCCGGACGCGCAGCGCCAGCCAGGGTTCGGCCAGCCAGCAGCCGGCCGATCAGCAGGCAGACCAGGCGTCCGGTCAGGCGTCCGACCAGGCGCCCGGCCAGCAGGCCGGTCAATCGCCCGATCAGCAGACCGGTCAGGCGCCCGCCCCCACCGGCTCCTCGGACGCCCCCTGGCACCACGCCCGCCCCGCGTTCGAGGACGAGCCGAAGGCCGGCGAGAAGCGCGCAGCCGAAGCCGCACCGGAAGCGGTTCCCGCGCCCGAAGCCGCACCCACCCCCGAAGAGAAACCCGAGCCCCCCAGCACCGACGACGGCACGGGCACGGGCACCGACGACGGCACTGGCACGGGCACCGACGCCGGTCCCGACGACGGCACCCACGGCACCCCCGGCCCCAGCGACGCAGCGGAAGAAGGCGGGACCAGACCATGAGCGACGCCCTCGACATCGCCCTGCGCCTGATCGCCGTCTTCGTCGCCTTCCTGGTCTTCCCGCTGGTCATCGGCCAGACCGAACACAAGGTCATGGCCCATATGCAGGGCCGCCTCGGCCCGATGTACGCGGGTGGCTTCCACGGCTGGGCGCAGCTGGTCGCCGACGGTGTGAAGTTCGCGCAGAAGGAGGACATCGTGCCGGCCGGTGCCGACCGGCGGATCTTCCAGCTCGCGCCCGCCGTCGCGCTCCTGCCGTACCTGCTCGTGCTGGTCGCCATCCCGCTCGGCCCGGGCAACGCGGTCGGGCAGTCGCTGGACGCGGGCATCTTCTTCGTCCTCGCCGTGATGGGCGTCGGCGTCCTGGGCTCGCTGATGGCGGGCTGGGCGTCGGCCAACAAGTTCTCGCTGCTCGGCGGGTTGCGTACGGCCGCCCAGCTTCTCGCGTACGAGCTGCCGATGCTGCTCGCCGCGGCGTCCGTCGCGATGGCCGCCGGAACGCTCTCGCTGCCCGGCATCCTGGACGCCTTCCACTGGTGGTGGGTGCCGTGGCAGATCGTCGGCGGCCTGGTCTTCTTCACGGCGGGGCTGGCCGAACTGCAGCGCCCGCCGTTCGACATGCCGGTCGCCGACTCCGAGATCATCTTCGGTGCGTACACCGAGTACACCGGGCTGCGCTTCGCGCTGTTCCTGCTCGCCGAGTACGCGGGCATCCTCGTCCTGTGCGCCCTGACCTCCGTACTCTTCCTCGGCGGCTGGCACGGACCGTTCGGCGCCGACGGGCTCGGCTGGCTGTGGACGCTGCTGAAGACCGCGGTCCTCGCCTTCGGCGTGATCTGGCTGCGCGTCACTTACCCGCGGCTGCGTGAGGACCAGCTGCAGAAGCTGGCCTGGACGGTGCTGATCCCGCTGGCCCTCGCCCAGATCGCCCTCACCGGCGTCGTCAAGGTGGTGATCTCGTAATGGCCCCGGAGAATCCGGAGAAGAAGTCCGGCTGGCCCGGCAGCGGTCTGGCCAAGGGGCTGGCCGTGACCCTTCGGACGATGACGAAGCGTTCGGTCACCGAGCAGTACCCGGAGGTCCAGCCCGAACTGGCGCCGCGCACCCGCGGCGTGATCGGGCTGTTCGAGGAGAACTGCACGGTCTGCATGCTGTGCGCGCGCGAGTGCCCGGACTGGTGCATCTACATCGACTCCCACAAGGAGACGGTGCCGCCCGCCGCACCCGGCGGCCGCGAGCGCAGCCGTAACGTGCTGGACCGCTTCGCCATCGACTTCTCTCTGTGCATGTACTGCGGTATTTGCATCGAGGTGTGTCCTTTCGACGCGCTGTTCTGGTCGCCGGAGTTCGAGTACGCCGAGACCGACATCCACAACCTCACCCACGAGCGGGACAAACTCCGCGAGTGGATGTGGACGGTGCCGGAGCCGCCCGCCCTCGACCCCGCGGCCGAGGAGCCCAAGGAACTCGGGGCCGCCCGTAAGGCCGCCGACAAACTCGCCGCACAGGAAGCGGCCGAGCGGGCCGCGGCCCAGCAGCAGGCGGCCGGGGAAGAGCCTCGGAACGCCGCCCGGGAACAGGAGGGGAAGCGTGACGCTCGCCGCCGCAAGCCACGGTTTCCTCTCCCCGACCGGGGTCGAGATCGCCTTCCTCCTGGTCGGCCTCGTCACCCTCGGCGCGGCCGTGGTCACCGTCACCACCAAGCAGCTGGTGCACGCCGCCCTGTGGCTGGTGGTCGCCCTCGGCGGTATCGCCGTGGAGTACCTGCTGCTGACCGCGGAGTTCATCGCCTGGGTGCAGGTCCTGATCTACGTGGGGTCCGTCGTCGTGCTCCTCCTGTTCGGACTGATGCTCACCAAGGCGCCCATCGGCCGCTCCGAGAACGCCGACTCGGGCAACCGCTGGGCCGCGCTCACCGTGGCCGTCGCCTCCGCCGCCGCGCTCGTCTGGGTCGTCACGGACGCGTTCCGTACGACCTGGATCGACCTGGACGGCGCGGTCCAGGGCTCCACCGAAGCCTCCGGGCGCAGCCTGTTCCAGTACTGGGTGCTGCCGTTCGAAGCGCTCTCCGTCCTCCTCCTCGCCGCCCTCGTCGGCGCGATCGTGCTCTCCCGCAAGAACGACGACCGCGAACGGCCCGACGGCAGCGGACGGCCCGGCTCCGGCAAGCGGCCCGGTCCCCGTGAGCAGACCAGCTCCCGTGAGCAGCCCGGCTCCCGCGGACGGCCCGGTGACCGCGCACGCCTCAGAGAGGACCAAGGCTGATGCATCTCGCCTATCCCGCCGTCCTCGCCGTCCTCCTGTTCTGCGTCGGTCTGTACGGCGTCCTCGCCCGCCGCAACGCGATCCTCGTCCTGATGTCGGTCGAGCTGATGCTCAACGCCGTCAACCTGAACCTGGTGGCCTTCGACGTCTGGCTGCGCGACAAACTGCACGCCGGCCAGGCCCTCACCCTCTTCACCATCGCCGTGGCCGCCGCCGAGATCGGCATCGGCCTGGCGATCGTCCTGCTCGTCTACCGCAACCGCGGCAGCTCGGACGTGGACCGCCTCCGCGACCTCGCCGAGCGCCCGGACGGCAGCGACCCGAACGACGACACCCCCGGCCGGCCGCGGCCGGACCACCGGGCGGAGGCCGCCGCGTGACGACCACGACCACCGCCGTACTCGTACCCCTCCTTCCCTTCCTCGGCGCTCTCGCGGGCCTCCTCCTCGGCCGCCGGGCGCCCGGCTTCGTGCGCCCGCTGGCCATCCTGCCGACCGCCGCCGCGGCCGCCCTGGCCGTCGTCGTGGCCGTCTCGCAGGGCGGCGGCGCGGGCGCGGGGAAGACCCCGGTGGACGCCGCGACCCGGCTCACCCCCACCGGCTCGGTCCCCGTCGACCTCGCCCTGCACATCGACGGCTTCGCCGCCCTCGTCGCCGTACTCGTGGCCGTCGTCGCCTGCTGCGTGCAGCTCTACTCGACCGGCTACCTGCGCGACGACCCGCGCTACCCCTCCTACGCCGCCCTGGTCTCCCTCTTCACCGCCGCGATGCTGCTGGTCGTCTACTCCGGCGACCTGATGGTGCTGCTGGTGGGCTGGGAGATCATGGGCATCTGCTCGTACTTCCTGGTCGGCCACTACTGGGAGACCGAAGCCGCCCGCTCCGCCTCCCTCAAGGCGTTCCTCGTCACCAAGCTGGGCGACGTCCCCTTCCTCTTCGGCATCTTCGCGCTCGCCGCCGACGCCGGCACGTTCCGCATCACCGGCATCCTCAAGACCGTGGCCGTCGGCGGCCTGGACCACCCCACGCTCATCGCGCTGCTGCTCCTGGCCGGTGTCGCGGGCAAGTCGGCCCAGTTCCCGCTGCACACCTGGCTGCCCGACGCGATGGCCGGCCCGACCCCGGTCTCGGCCCTCATCCACGCGGCCACCATGGTCGCCGCCGGTGTCTACTTCGTCGCCCGTCTCCTCCCCGTCTTCGCGGCGTCCGCCACCGCGATGGTCGTGCTCGCCGTCATGGCCGCGGTCACCATGGTCGGCTCCGGCCTCGCCGCCCTGGCGCAGGACGACATCAAGCGCGTACTGGCCTATTCGACGGTCGGCCAGCTCGGCTACATGACCGGTGCCCTGGCCGTCGGCGACCGCGGCGCCGCCGTCTTCCACCTCCTGTCACACGGCGCGTTCAAGGCCCTGCTCTTCCTCGCCGCCGGTGTGGTCATCCACGCCGCCGGCACGAACTCGCTGGCCGCCATGTCGCGGATGCGCGGCCTGGCCCGGCGCATCCCCGACGCCTACTGGACGATGACGGTCGCGCTGCTCGCCCTGGCCGCCATCCCCCGTTCGCCGGCTTCTTCTCCAAGGAAGCCGTCCTGGGCGCCGCCGAACACGCCGCCACCGGTCACACCACGGCCTCCGGCACCCTCGCCGCCGTTCCCGCCGCGGCGGGCTGGACCGTCCTGCTCGCCGGCCTGCTCACCGCCCTCCTCACCGCCGGGTACGCGACCCGGCTGTGGCTGCTGGCCTTCCACGGCAAGGGCCCCGAACCCGCCCCCGACCACGGCAAACAGCCGCTCGTCATGAACACCGTGCTGTGGGTGCTGTTCGTCCCCACCCTCGCGCTGGGCCTCGCCACCCCCGTCCTGCCCGACTGGTTCGACGGCCGCTCGCTGACCCCGACCCTGACCACCTCCGTCCTGGGCACCGGCGTCGCCCTCGTCGGCGCCCTGGTCACCTACGGTGCCTGGCGGCACACCACCGCTCTCGCGGCGCGCGTCCCGCTCGGCGCGGTCGCCGTGGACCCGGACGCCGCCCCCGCGGACTCCGAGGAGCGCGCCATCGCCACCCACGCCGCGGCCTACGGCGACAACGCCGGCGCCCCGGACCCCGCCGACCCCGGCCGGCTCCTCCTGGGCCCGCTGCACCGCCCCGCAGCCGTCGGCTTCCATCTCGACGCCTTCTACACCGCCCTGTTCGTTCGGCCGGTGCGGGCCGCGGCCCGGCTCGTGCGCTTCCTCGACCGCGAGGTCGTCGACACGTACGTGAACGGCGCGGGCACCGCCTCCCGCTGGCTGGGAGCCGCCGTCCGCCGCGCCCAGACCGGCAATGTGCAGACCTACCTGGGCGCGCTGCTCGCGGGCTCGTTCGTCCTGGCCGTCGCCGTCGTCCTCGTCGCTACGGGCACGGGAGCCTGACCGTGAATCACACCGCTATGCAGCTTCTCCTCGCGGCTGTCGTCGTCCTCCCCCTGCTGGGCGCGGTCGCCGCTCTGCTCCCCGCCCCGCCCGGCCTCAAGGGCCGCGACCCCGACCAGGCCGTACTGCGCCACGGCGTGACCGTCACCGGTGTCGTGCTGGCCGCGGCCGTCGCGCTCGCCGTCGGATTCGACCACGACCACCCGGCCCGGATGCAGGCCACCACCGACATGAGCTGGATCCAGGCGCTCGGCATCCGGATCCATCTCGGCATCGACGGCATCTCGCTCCCCCTCCTCGTCCTGACCGCGCTGCTGACCTTCCTCTGCGCGCTCTACAGCTACTTCCACCTGCCCGCGGGCCCGTCCCCCAAGGCGTTCGTGGCCCTGCTCCTGGTCCTGGAGGCCGGCACCCTCGCCACCTTCGCCGTCCTGGACCTCGTGCTGTTCTTCCTCGCCTTCGAGATGGTCCTCATCCCGATGTACTTCCTCATCGCCCGCTGGGGCGGTGCGCAAAGGACGTACGCGGCGTGGAAGTTCATCCTCTACACCCTCCTCGGCTCGGTCGTGATGCTTCTGGGCCTCCTGCTCGTCGGCCTGAAGTCCGGCACGTTCGACATGGTGGCACTCGCCACTGACAACGGCCCGAACTCCCAGCTCAGCCACACCGTCCAGCTCCTCGCGGTGCTCGCGATCGGCATCGGACTGGCCGTCAAGGCACCGATGTGGCCCCTGCACAGCTGGCTGCCCGACGCGCACACCGCCGCCCCGACCGTCGGCTCGGTGCTGCTGGCCGGCGTCCTGCTGAAGATGGGCACGTACGGCTTCGTGCGCATCGCGCTGCCCATCGCGCCGGACGGCATGCACACCTTCGCCCCGTACCTCGCCGCCTTCGCCGCCGTCGGCATCGTCTACGGCTCGCTCGCGTGCCTGGCGCTCGCCCGGCGCGGCGCGAAGGGCGACCTCAAGCGGCTGATCGCGTACAGCTCGGTCGGCCACATGGGCTTCGTGCTGCTCGGTATCGCGACCATGACACCCACCGGCGTCAACGGCGCCCTGTTCGCCAACATCGCGCACGGCCTGATCACCGGCCTCCTCTTCTTCCTGGTCGGTGCCCTCAAGGACCGGTACGGCACCACCGACCTGGACCGGCTCGCCGGCCGCACCGGCGCCGCCCTGTACGGGCGCGCACCGCGCTTCGGCGGCCTGCTGGCGTTCGGTGCCATCGCCTCCTCGGCCTGCCCGGGCTCGCCGGGTTCTGGGGCGAGATGCTGGCCATGTTCGGCGCGTTCGAGCCCGCCGCGGGCCTCAGCCGCCCCGCGTTCCTCACCTTCATGGCGCTGGCCGGCCTCGGCACCCTCCTCACCGCCGCGTACCTGCTGATCGTCGTACGGCGGGTGTGCATGGGGGCAGGGAGCCGGCCGAGGACGGCGGGGCCGAAGCCGCCGGGACCGCCGGAACCGCGGGGCCCGAGGAGCCCGGTGCCCTCGCGACCGCGGGCTCCGAGGAGGCCGGAGCCACCCGCACCGCCCCCGTCGTCCCCGACCTGGCCCGCTACGAATACGCGGCCTGGACACCCCTCGCCGCGCTCACCGTCCTCGCCGGCCTGTGGCCCGCGGCCCTCCTCGGCCTCACCGACCCGGCCGTCCAGCAGCTCCTCGGAGGCGGTAAGTGATGAGTTCCGTGACCTCCCTGGTCCAGTCCGTCGACTGGGTCGCCGTCGCACCGCCCACCATCACCGCCGTCGTCGCCCTGGCCGTCCTGGTCGCCGACCTCTTCGTCCCGCGGCACCGCAAGCCGCTCCTCGGCTGGTGCGCGATCGGCGGCCTCGCGCTCGCCGCGCTCTCCCTCCTGCCCCTCGTGGCGGGGGACCGCCGTACCTTCTGCCTGACCACGGACCCGGGCGTGTGCAGCTACGCCGCCGACCACTTCGCCGTCGTCATCCAGTTCCTGGTACTGGCCGGCGCCCTGCTCACCGCACTGCTGTCGGTCACCGCCGTCGAGGACCACCGGCTGCCCGCCGGCGAGTTCTGGTTCCTGCTGCTGTCCTCCGCGGCGGGCGCGGCCCTGCTGCCCGCCTCCCGGGACCTGGCGACCCTCGTCATCGCCCTCGAAGTGGCCTCGCTGCCCGCCTTCGCCCTCGTAGGGCTCCGGCGCGCGGACCGCCTCTCCTCGGAGGCGGCCCTGAAGTTCTTCCTGTCCTCGGTGGCGGCCACCGCGGTCATGCTCCTGGGCGTCAGCTTCGTCTACGCGGCGACCGGCAGCCTGCACCTGTCCCGCGTCGCCACCGCCCTCACGGACCTGCCCGACCCGCAACTGGCCACCCTGGCCACGGCGGGCGTCGCCCTGACCCTGGTCGGTTTCGCCTTCAAGACCGCCGCCGTGCCGTTCCACTTCTGGGTGCCCGACACCTACGTGGGCGCGCCGCTGCCGATCGCCGCCTACCTCTCCGTCATCGGCAAGGCCGTCGGCTTCTCGGGCCTCATCCTGGTCACGGTCGAGGGCTTCCCCTCGTACGCGGACGTCTGGGGCCCGGCCGTGGCCGTCCTGGCCGCCCTCACCATGACCGTCGGCAATGTCGCCGCGCTGCGCCAGGCCCCGGAGCGCGCGCACAGCGCGGTACGCCTGCTCGCCTGGTCCTCGGTGGGCCAAGCGGGCTACCTCCTGGTGCCGATCGCCGCCGCCGGGTACGCCGACGACGCGGCGCACGCCATCGGCGCGACCGTCGCGTACGCCCTGATGTACGCGGCCGTGAACCTCGGCGCCTTCGGGGTCGCCGCCCTGGTGGCCCGTACGAGCCCCGCCAACCGGATCAGCGACTACCGCGGCCTCGTCACACGCCGCCCACTGGCCGCCCTCGCCCTCGGCTTCTTCCTGCTCTGCCTCGCGGGCCTGCCGCCCGGCATCATCGGTCTGTTCGCCAAGGTCACGGTCTTCTCGGCGGCGGTGGACGCGGGCCTGGCGTGGCTCGCCGTCGTCATGGCCGTCAATGTGGTCATCGCGCTCTACTACTACCTCCAGTGGACGGCGGTGCTCTTCCGTACGGCGGGGGAGACGGCCGAGGGCGAGGGCGAGGTCGCGGCTGAGCGGCGCGTGAAGGTCGCTGCCGCAGCGGGTGCCGGGGCCGGAGCGGTCGACGAGGGGGCGGAGGGGGCCCGTACCCAGGCCCCCGGGACGGCCGGACCGGCCGCCCTCCCCAAGGCGAAGGTCCCGGTTCCGCTGGCCGCCGCGATCGCCCTCGCCGCCGTCCTCGGCATCGTCCTTTCCGGCGCGCCGCAGCTCGTCCTCCGGTTCGCCTCCGGCGCACTCCTCTGAGCGGGCCGGGCGGACGTTCCCGGCACCTCTTCTGAGCGGGATCGCACCTGCTCGCTGTCCGCACCTGATTGCGGACCGTTCCTGACCGCTGTCCGAGCACGGTCCGGCCACCACCCGGCCGCTTCCCTTCCCTCCGGCCGCGATCTCCGGCCACTCCGGAACGGGTTCCGCGACCGCCTCCTGTCCGGAATACGACGGCCCCCGACCACCCTCGCAGGAGCGCACGGAAGACACCCGTGCACGGGCTCACTCGCACGGCCGTACGCCGTCCCCGCATGCACAAGGGAACTAGCACCCCTCATCTGGCGTTGACCAGACAGAAAGGGTCCACTGAAAAGTGGAGGAAACGTCAGCAAAGGGTTCCCCTGCCGCACCACCTGGAGGGCGTACCGTGCACCGCAGGCACAACGGGCTCAAGACCGCCGTACTCCTCGGGGGACTGTCCGCACTCATCATCGTCATCGGCGGACTTTTCGGCCGTACGGGCCTGATCGTCGCGGTCCTCGTGGCCCTGGGAACCAACGCCTACGCGTACTGGAACAGCGACAAACTCGCACTGCGGGCGATGCGCGCCCGCCCGGTGAGCGAGTTCCAGGCACCACAGCTCTACCGCATGGTCCGCGAGCTCTCCACGGCCGCGCGCCAGCCCATGCCCCGGCTGTACATCTCACCGACCCAGGCCCCCAACGCCTTCGCCACCGGCCGCAACCCGCGCAACGCCGCCGTCTGCTGCACGGACGGCATCCTGCACCTCCTGGACGAACGCGAGCTGCGCGGCGTCATCGGGCACGAACTCAGCCATGTCTACAACCGCGACATCCTCATCTCGTCCGTGGCCGGAGCCCTGGCCTCGGTGGTGATGTTCCTGGTCAACTTCGCCTGGCTGATTCCCATAGGCCGCTCCGACGACGAGGAGGGCCCCGGCTTCCTGGGGATGCTCCTGATCATGATCCTCGGGCCGGTGGCGGCCTCCCTCATCCAGCTGGCCGTCAGCCGCTCCCGCGAGTACCAGGCCGACGCCTCCGGCGCCCAGCTCACCGGCGACCCGCTCGCCCTGGCCTCCGCGCTCCGCAAGCTGGAGGCGGGCACCCAGCAGCTCCCGCTGCCGGCCGAACCGCGGCTGGAGACGGCGAGCCACATGATGATCGCCAACCCGTTCCGGCCCGGTGACGGCATGACCAAGCTCTTCTCGACCCACCCGCCGATGCGTGAGCGCATCAGCCGCCTGGAGCAGATGGCGGGCCGTCAGTCCTGACGCCGACCCGTCAGTCCTGACGCCGGGCCAGATCCCGCCGCCCGCACCGGGACGGCCACGACCTGGCCGTGACCGGCCGCAACTGTTTCCGACCACCGCTGCGTCTACCTGGAGGAAAGACACCACCACCGCACCACGCAGGTGCACGGAAGGCTGCCGACCATGAAGCTCATCCTCAACGTCATCTGGCTGATCCTGAGCGGCTTGTGGATGGCCATCGGTTACGTCATCGCAGGCATCATCTGCTGCATTCTGATCGTCACGATCCCCTTCGGTATCGCTTCGTTCCGTATCGCGGGCTATGCGCTGTGGCCCTTCGGCCGTACGACGGTGGAGCGGCGCGACGCGGGCGCGGGCTCGGTCATCGGCAACGTCATCTGGGTCGTCTTCGCGGGCTGGTGGCTGGCGCTGGGCCACATCGTCACGGGCGCCCTGCAGTGCGTGACGATCATCGGCATCCCGTTCGGCATCGCGAACTTCAAGATGGTGCCGCTCTCCCTGTTCCCGCTCGGCCGCGAGATCGTCCCGACGGACCAGCCCTTCGCCGGGCGTTACTGAGCCGAGGGCGCCGGCCGGGCGCTTCCGGGCGCTTCCGGGCGCCGTGGAAGGCCGGCCCGGCCCGGCCTGTTCCTTCACCGCCGTACGAGCCCCCGAGGCGTCACGTACCGCCGGAAACCGAGCGGGGTGACGCCCGGGATGCCCGCGATCAGGTTCATCACCGCGCCGCCCTGCTGCAACGACGTCTCGACCGTGTGCTGGTGCGCGGCCTCGTCCGTCCACTCGCTGTAGTTGAAGACCCGGGTGCCGTCCTCGCTGATGTGGAAGTTCGAGGAGATGCCGCCCGACCCGGTCCGCGAGGTCTCGGCCGAACCCGGCTGCACCTCGCCCAGCAGGTCCAGCAGGCCGTCGACGAGCTGCCGCGCGGCCTCGTGCCCCGTCGTCTCGAAGGAGACGGCCACCACGCACCCCGGCTCCGGCTGCTCGCCCTGCGGCAGCAGGCTGCGGTAGTAGCGGTAGCGCCGCGCCCCGCCCGCCTCGACGGCCTGCTGGGACGCTCCTGCCCGCCCCTCCTCCCACTGCCCTAAGCCCAGTACGGTCCGCCCGTCCGTACCGGTGAGGTAGACCTGCGAGACCAGCCCGTCCGGCAGCGGCGCCGCCCGCAGCGCCCGCGCGGCGCCCTCGGCCATGGCCTGCTGCCGCTCGGGGTTCTCCGCGTCCCACTCACTGATCAGCACGGTGCCGACGCCGGCCCGCCGGATGTCGGGGAAGGTGTCCGCCCGGAAGGCGTCCGGGTCCGGGGCGCCGCCCGGTGCGGTGGGGTGGACGTACTCGGCCTGCTGGGTGTGCGTTTCCGAAGTCATGCGAACAGCCTCCGACCTCAACCAAGATTGAGGTCAAGTGCCGGCTCTCGAAACGCGCACGGTGTGCGAGGGTGTCCCCTTCGAGACCGATTCGGGACACGGGGGGCGGGCGTCGGTGCGGGAACGAACAGGCAGACGGATCACGGCACTTCTGACGGCCGTCGCCGCGACGGTGCTGCTCGGACCGGGCGCCGCCGCGCCGTACGGGAACGGCGGGCGGCCCTCCTTCACGCTCCGCTCCCACGAGCCCTTCGTCCTCCCCGCGGACGATCCGGAGGCCGGCCGCGTCGACGCCCGTGCGGCCGTCCCCCGCCTGACACCCGCTTTCGAGAACACCGGGGACGTCCCGGCGGCCCGCGGTGTGGTGCTGGCCGTGAAAGTCGGCAACGCGGTCTTCGATGTCGTCGGCGCCGCCGCGGGCCATGACAACTGCTACTACCCGGTGGGCGGCAGGTCGGTCTTCTGCGAATTCCCGGACGCCGTGCCCGTGGGGGCCGCGTACGAGACCGCCGAGCCGCTCCCGGCGGTCACCAGTGATCACGCCACGGTCGAGGGGGCGTACCGCTACGCCGTCTGGCCGCTGGGCGACCCGCCCCCGTACGCCGAGGACTACAAGAGCTCCGGCCGGCGCGGCTCGGGGCCCGCGCTCGGCCTGGTACCGGTCGCCGGCGACACGGTCGAGGGCGGCGGTGAACTGCGTTTCGCCTCGCCCTCGTACAGCAAGAAGGCGGACTGGAAGGTCAAGGGCGTCACGCTCCGCGGCAGGGTCGGGGAGTACGCCACCGCGGAGATGGCGAACATCGGCGACGGGGCCGGCGGGGTGCGCGTGGAGCTGCCGCCGGGGACGTCGTTCGCCCCGCTGACGAGTGAGGAGCGGGAGGGGACCCCCTCCGAGATCTCCACCTGCTGGCAGGACGACCTGGACGGACACATTCAGTGCGGCGGTCAGCCCAACTACGAGGACCTGCGCGTACGGATCGACCGGCGGGTGGACGGCGCCGAGGGAAAGGTTTCGGTACGCGAACCCATCGAGGGGGACACCGACCCCACGAACAACACGGCACCGATCAGGCTGGAGATCACGGACACCGCCCCGCCCGGCAAGGCCGCCCCGCCCGTTCCGGCCGAACCCGGGACGTCCCCCGCGCCGGCCACTGCCCGGGACGCCGGCCGGCCCCGGAAGGCCGAGCTGGCCGTGGCCGCTGCCGCCGCCGCTCTCGCACTGGCGACCGTCCTGTTCACGCGCCGCAAGCGCGCCCGGCGGGCAGGCGGCCCGGCCTAGAGAAGGCGTGCGGAACGCGACGGGGCGCGGCGCCGAGACGGTTCTCGGTGCCGCGCCCTCGGTCGCGTCCGTCGCCGGAGGCGCCGGCGGAACGCCGAGGGACTACCGGTAGTTCACGTACTGCAGCGCGAAGTCCAGGTCCTTGCCCTTCAGCAGCTGCTGCACGGCCTGGAGGTCGTCCCGGCTCTTGGAGCTGACGCGCAGCTCGTCGCCCTGCACCTGCGCCTTGACGCCCTTCGGGCCCTCGTCGCGGATGATCTTGGCGACCTTCTTCGCGTTCTCCTGCGAGATGCCCTCTTCGAGAGAGGCGAAGATCTTGTACTCCTTGCCGGAGGCCTCCGGCTCGCCCGCGTCCAGGGCCTTCAGCGAGATCCCGCGCTTGACCAGCTTGGACTGAAAGATGTCGAGGACGGCCTTCACGCGCTCCTCGGCGTTGGCCCGCATCTCGATCTTCTCGCCCGACCACTTGATCGACGCGTCCACGCCCTTGAAGTCGTAGCGCTGCGAGATCTCCTTGGCGGCCTGGTTGAGGGCGTTGTCGACCTCCTGCCGCTCGACCTTCGAGACGATGTCGAAACTGGAGTCGGCCATCTTGAGTTGGCTCCTCGTACATAGATCCGTCAGGGGTACGGCCCACCTGGGACCGCTACGCAAGCCTAGTCACCCCGAGCATGATCGGTCCGGGAAGAACCGAGTGGCGAACCACCCCCGGCCATCGGGTATGGTTTACGTCGTTGCCACGGAGCGGCGCCACACCGGCGGATCTCCCGGCAGCGAAACCCATGGCGGTGTGCCCGAGCGGCCAAAGGGAGCAGACTGTAAATCTGCCGGCTCAGCCTTCCCAGGTTCGAATCCTGGCGCCGCCACAGGTCCGAAAAGGCCCTGGTCCGTGAGAACGGATCAGGGCCTTTTTGCTTGCCGGACGCTTGTCCGTACGAGGGCCGGAGCCCCGCAGCGCGTACGCCGCGGAGCGGGACCCGGACGGCTCAGTCGGCGGCGACCGCCCGGACGGCCTCGTCGACCGGAGTGCCGCCGCCGATCAGCTCCAGCGTGCGGCCGGCCGTGCCCGGCTCGTCCAGGAGGGCGGCGAGTACGGCAGCCACGTCGTCCCGGGGGATCGCGTCGCGGCCGGTCGACTCGGCCAGCCGGACCCGGCCCGTGCCCGGGTCGTCCGTGAGGCGGCCCGGCCGCAGGATCGTCCAGTCCAGGCCGGAACGGGCGCGTACGTCGGCGTCCGCGGCGCCCTTGGCCCGCAGATACGCGGCGAACACCTCGTCGGTGCCCGCCGGCGGCTCCGTGTCGGCGCCCATCGACGAGACGACCACGAAGCGCCGCACACCGGCTGCCTCCGCCGCGTCCGCGAAGAGGGACGCGGCACCGCGGTCCACCGACTCCTTGCGTTCGATGCCGCTGCCCGGCCCGGCGCCCGCCGCGAAGACCGCCGCGTCCGCCCCTTCGAGGTGCCGGGCGATGTCCGCGACGGTGGCCGTCTCCAGGTCGCAGACGACCGGCTCGGCACCGGCGGACAGCAGGTCCCCGGCCTGTTCGGGCCGGCGGATGATGCCCGCCACCTCGTCCCCGCGCCCGGCGAGCAGTCGCTCCAGCCGCAGCGCGATCTGACCATGTCCACCTGCGATGACAATGCGCATGATCCCGACCGTACGCCTGTCACCCGGCCCGGCGCGGCAGCCCGGGCGGCCGGAGCCGCACCGGGGGCCCTGCCTCCCCGCTCACCGCTGCGACTGACGCGGCAGCTCCAGCGCCACCACCGCCGCCGAGTCGCAGTACTCGCGTACCGCGCTCGTCCGGGCCACCACGCGTCCCCGGTGGACGACGATCCGGCTGTAGGCGAGGGACAGCACCCCGGCGAGGCTCTCGCCCCGTACGGCCAGCAGTTCGGCGGGGAAACCCGCTTCGACGCGGACTTCCGGCAGGCCCAGCGTCGCGCGGGCGGCCGTGCTGACCGCCCCGTAGGCGGTCTCGGGGCCGGCCTCGCCCATGGAGGCCAGCAGGTACGCCGCCTCCAGGGGGTCACCGCGGCCCACCGGGTTCGCCGCGTCGCGCAGGGCGCCGCTGCCCGCCGCCACCCGTACGCCGGCCGCGCGGAGCAGCCGTACGGGCGCTGAGCGGGGCGCCAGGCCGCCCGTGGCCCCGCCGTGTCCCGGGAGGGCGCCCTGCCGCTCCAGGGCCGCACAGCCGCCCTGTGGCAGGCAGACGACCGTCACGCCGGCCGCCGCGAGCTGCTCGGCGGTGCGCGCCGCCATCTCCGGCGGCAGCGCCGACAGGCCCGCGCACGGCCCGAGGGTCACGCCGGGCCGCAGCCCGCCCGCCATCGCGGCGAACCGGGCGAGGCGCGCGGGGTCGTCACCGTCGGTGTGCAGGTCGACCGCGCAGCCGTGCTCGTTCGCCAGCTCCAGGACGGTCTCGGCGTATCCGGCGGGGTCGGGGTCGAGGTCCGGGCAGCCGCCGACGACCGTGGCGCCCATTTTGAGGGCGTCCCGCAGCATCGCCAGCCCGTCCGCGCCGGCCGCCCCGGTGAGCAGTCGCGGCACCGCGACCGCGGTCAGCTCGGCCAGTCCGCGCAGCGACCGGCCCGCCTGGAGGACGGCTTCCAGCGACCGCAGTCCCTGGACGTCGCCGATCCGTACGTGGGCGCGCAGGGCCGTCGCGCCGTGGCCGAGTTGCAGCAGGGCCGCCTCGGTGGTGCGGCGCTGCACGGCTTCGAGCGTGTCGGCGACGGGGCCGGCGGCGTCGGCGGTCAGCGCGGTGTCGCAGTGCGCGTGCGGCTCGGCGGGGGCCGGGAGCAGCAGGTAGCCGCCGAGGTCGACGCGGGAGCCCTGCGGGGCGAGGCTGCCGGCCGTGCCGACCGCCTCGATGCGCCCGCCGCTGAGCCGTACGTCCACCACGCGGCCGTCGGCGAGCCGGGCGTCGCAGAGGACCAGGGTGCCTGCCGCGGCGCCCGTGCCGTCGCTGTCCGTGGCCCTCTCGGGCCCCGGCTGCGGCTGACTGCTGTCGGACATCGCGCTCCTCGAAGGACCGGGCGTGCAAGATCACGCAGCGTGGTCCGAGCCTAGGGGGCGCTCCGGGGAGCTTCACGGAGGCGCGAAATAGTCGTACCGGTGTGGTGCCGGGGGCGGCCGGGGCGGGGCTCCGGATACGGATTTCACCTTTGGCGGCAGGCCGTGTAATGTCTTCATCGCTCGCCCCAATAGCTCAGTCGGCAGAGCGTCTCCATGGTAAGGAGAAGGTCTACGGTTCGATTCCGTATTGGGGCTCTGATGTGTGAGGTATCCCGCCTTCGGGCGGGGTCCACTCGCATCACAGCGGTGTAGCTCAGTCGGTAGAGCAAGCGGCTCATAATCGCTGTGTCACCGGTTCAAGTCCGGTCACCGCTACTGACAGTAGCCGATTGTGGGGTCGGTCCTCCGATCGGCTACTCTTCTATGCGTTCATCCGTCCACCCGTCCGTCAAGGAGCACTCACGTGGCTGCCACCGACGTCCGCCCGAAGATCACGCTGGCCTGCGTGGAGTGCAAGGAGCGGAACTACATCACCAAGAAGAACCGGCGTAACGACCCGGACCGTCTTGAGATGAAGAAGCACTGCCCGCGCTGCAACTCGCACACCGCACACCGCGAGACGCGATAACACCAGGCTCGTCCGCGAGGCCGTCCCCAGTCCTTGGGGGCGGCCTCGCGGCGTTGTGGTGCGACGGCGGCGGCGCGCGGTGCGGTGCCGCCCCGCTGCGCCGGCGTGCCGGTATGGCAAGGTCAGGTTCTTTGCAGGGACCACTTCAGGGAGGTTGCGAGCCCATGGCGCTCGACCAGTCCTTTGTCGGGCGGAGCTACCCGGCCACCGCTCCTTACGAGGTCGGCCGGGAGAAGATCCGCGAATTCGCCGAGGCGATCGGGGACCCCGCGCCGGCGTACACCGACGCCGAAGCCGCCAGGGCGCTCGGTCACCCCGATGTGATCGCCCCGCCGACCTTTGTGTTCTCCATCACTTTCCGGGCGGCCGGACAGGTGGTCGAAGACCCGCAGCTGGGTCTCGATTACAGCCGGGTGGTGCACGGCGACCAGAAATTCGTCTACACCCGCCCGGTGCGCGCCGGCGACCGGCTGACGGTCACCTCGACCATCGAGGCGATCAAATCCATGGCGGGAAACGACATTCTCGATATCCGTGGTGAGGTGCACGACGAAGCGGGCGAGCACGTGGTGACCGCTTTCACGAAGCTGGTGGCGCGCGCCGCCGGGCAGGAGGGCTGACGCGATGACGGCGAAGATCTCTTACGAGGACGTCGAGGCCGGCACCGAACTCCCGGCGCAGACCTTTCCTGTGACCCGTGCCACGCTCGTGCGCTACGCGGGCGCCTCCGGCGACTTCAACCCGATCCACTGGAACGAGAAGTTCGCCAAGGAGGTCGGCCTGCCCGACGTGATCGCGCACGGCATGTTCACCATGGCCGAGGCGGTCCGCGTGGTCACCGACTGGACCGGCGACCCGGGCGCCGTCGTCGAGTACGGCGTGCGCTTCACCAAGCCCGTCGTGGTGCCCAACAACGACGAGGGCGCGGTCGTCGAGGTCAGCGCCAAGGTCGCGGCCAAACTGGACGACCAGGCCCGTACGGTCCGGGTCGACCTGACCGCGACCAGCGCCGGGCAGAAGGTGCTCGGGATGTCGCGCGCGGTGGTGCGGCTCGCCTGAGCCGAGTGATCGTCACTGCACGGGGGCGGCCCGGCCGGAGCGGCGGACCGCCCCCGTACTCTTGAGCCCGTGCAGGAACTCACCGATGCTCCCCTCGCCCCGCTGACCACCTTCCGCCTCGGCGGTCCGGCCACCCGGCTGCTCACCGCCACCACGGACGACGAGGTGGTCGCGGCCGTCCGCGAGGCCGACGCGGCGGGCACGCCGCTGCTGGTCATCGGCGGCGGCAGCAACCTGGTCATCGGCGACAAGGGCTTCGAGGGCACCGCGCTGCGCATCGCCACCCGCGGCTTCGCGCTGGACGGCACCGATCTGACGCTGGCCGCGGGCGAGAACTGGTCCGACGCGGTGGCCCGTACGGTCGAGGCCGGGCTCGCGGGCATCGAGTGCCTGGCCGGCATCCCCGGCTCGGCGGGAGCCACGCCCATCCAGAACGTGGGCGCGTACGGACAGGAAGTGTCCTCCACCATCACCGAAGTGGTCGCGTACGACCGCACGGTGGGCGAGACCGTGACCCTTTCGAACGCCGAGTGCGCGTTCTCGTACCGCCACAGCCGCTTCAAGGAGCACCCCGGCCGGTTCGTCGTGCTGCGGGTGCGCTTCGCCCTGGAGGACGCGGGCGGGCTGTCCGCGCCGATCAAGTACCCGGAGACCGCGCGCACCCTCGGTGTCCAGGCGGGTGACCGGGTGCCGGCCGCCGACGCCCGCGAGACCGTGCTCAAGCTGCGGGCCGGCAAGGGCATGGTGCTGGACCCGGAGGACCACGACACCTGGTCGGCGGGCTCCTTCTTCACCAACCCGGTCCTCACCGAGGCCCAGTACGCGGACTTCCTCGCCCGGGTCCACGAGCGCCTCGGCGCGGACGTCACCCCGCCCGCCTTCCCGGCGGGGGAGGGGCGCGTGAAGACCTCGGCCGCCTGGCTCATCGACCGCGCCGGTTTCACCAAGGGCTACGGCGACGGCCCGGCCCGCATCTCCACCAAGCACACTCTCGCCCTCACCAACCGCGGCGAGGCCACCACCGAGGACCTGCTCGCGCTGGCCCGCGAGGTCCGTGAGGGCGTCCGCGCGGCCTTCGGCGTCACGCTGGTCAACGAGCCGGTGACGGTCGGCGTCACCCTTTAGGACGCGCCGGGGCCCGGTAGAGCCAGGACACGCCGGGGTCCGGAGGGCTCAGCCTTCCCCCAGCCACGCCTCCACCCCCGCCAGCAGCTCCCGCCGCACGCCCTCCGGCGCCCGCGATCCTTCGATCGACTGGCGGGCCAGCTCGGCCAGCTCCGCGTCCGAGAAGCCGTGTGCCGTGCGCGCGATCTCGTACTGCTCCGCCAGCCGGGAGCCGAACAGCAGCGGGTCGTCGGCGCCCAGCGCCAGCGGGACACCGGCGTCGTACAGCGTCCGCAGCGGTACGTCCTCGGGCTTTTCGTAGACGCCCAGGGCCACGTTCGACGCCGGGCAGACCTCGCAGGTCACCCCGCGCTCGGCCAGCCGCCGCAGCAGCGCCGGGTCCTCCGCCGCCCGCACCCCGTGGCCGACACGGGACGCGTGCAGGTCGTCCAGGCAGTCCCGCACGCTCGACGGCCCGGACAGCTCGCCGCCGTGCGGCGCCGCCAGCAATCCGCCCTCACGGGCGATGGCGAAGGCCCGGTCGAAATCGCGCGCGAAACCGCGCCGCTCGTCGTTGGAGAGACCAAAACCGATCACGCCGTGGTCGGCATAGCGGACCGCGAGACGGGCCAGCGTACGGGCGTCCAGGGGGTGCTTCATCCGGTTCGCGGCCACCAGGACCCGTATCCCGAGCCCGGTGTCCCGGGAGGCGGTGCGCACCGCGTCCAGGATGATCTCCAGCGCCGGGATCAGCCCGCCCAGCCGGGGCGCGTACGAGGTCGGGTCGACCTGGATCTCCAGCCAGCCCGAGCCGTCCCGTACGTCCTCCTCCGCGGCCTCCCTGACCAGCCGCTGGATGTCCTCCGGGGAGCGCAGGCAGGAGCGCGCGATGTCGTACAGCCGCTGGAAGCGGAACCAGCCGCGCTCGTCCGTGGCCCGCAGCTTCGGCGGCTCGCCGCCCTTCAGCGCCTCCGGCAGGTGCACGCCGTACTTGTCGGCGAGCTCCAGCAGGGTCGACGGCCGCATCGACCCCGTGAAGTGCAGGTGCAGGTGGGCCTTGGGCAGCCCTCGGACATCGCGTACACGTTCCATCCCAGGATCTTGCCGTACGGGCCCGACGCGCCGGTAGGCCCTTTCCCGAACGAGCGCCCGCCCGAAAGCAGATGCGGGCCCCGGGTTCCCCCACGGGCCCGCGCATCCGCCGCTGTGCGCTACTTGGCCTCGGCCAGCAGCTTCTGGACCCGCGAGATGCCCTCGACCAGGTCCTCGTCACCGAGCGCGTACGACAGGCGCAGGTAGCCCGGCGTGCCGAACGCCTCACCCGGGACGACCGCCACCTCGGCCTCCTCCAGGATCAGCCCGGCCAGCTCCACGCTGGTCTGCGGACGCTTGCCGCGGATCTCCTTGCCGAGCAGTCCCTTGACCGACGGGTAGGCGTAGAACGCGCCCTCCGGCTCGGGGCACAGCACGCCCTCGATCTCGTTGAGCATCCGCACCATCGTCTTGCGCCGCCGGTCGAAGGCGACCTTCATCTCCTCGACGGCGTCCAGGTCGCCGGAGACCGCGGCGATGGCCGCCGCCTGCGCCACGTTGGAGACGTTGGAGGTGGCGTGCGACTGGAGGTTCGCCGCGGCCTTGATCACGTCCTGCGGGCCGATGGCCCAGCCCACCCGCCAGCCGGTCATCGCGTACGTCTTGGCCACGCCGTTGACGATGATGCACTTCTCGCGCAGCTCCGGGACCACGACCGGCAGCGAGGAGAACTCCGCGTCGCCGTAGACCAGGTGCTCGTAGATCTCGTCCGTCAGGACCCACAGGCCGTGCTCGGCGGCCCAGCGGCCCACCGCCTCGACCTGCTCGCGGGTGTAGACCGCGCCGGTCGGGTTGGACGGCGAGACGAACAGCAGCACCTTCGTACGGTCCGTACGGGCCGCCTCCAGCTGCTCCACGGAGACCCGGTAACCGGTGGTCTCGTCGGCCACCACGTCCACCGGCACGCCGCCCGCCAGCCGGATCGACTCCGGGTAGGTGGTCCAGTACGGGGCGGGCACGATGACCTCGTCGCCCGGGTCCAGGATCGCCGCGAACGCCTCGTAGATCGCCTGCTTGCCACCGTTGGTGACCAGCACGTTCGCCGCTTCGACCGCGTAACCCGAGTCGCGCAGCGTCTTCGCCGCGATGGCGGCCTTCAGCTCGGGCAGGCCGCCGGCCGGGGTGTAGCGGTGGAACCTCGGGTCGCGGCAGGCCTCGACGGCGGCCTCGACGATGTAGTCCGGCGTGGGGAAGTCGGGCTCACCGGCGCCGAAGCCGATCACCGGACGCCCGGCGGCCTTCAGCGCCTTCGCCTTGGCGTCCACGGCGAGGGTCGCGGACTCGGAGATCGACCCGACGCGGGCCGACACCCGACGGTCGGTGGGGGACTGTGCGGGAGGAGTAGCGCTCATGTACTGCATGTTCCCAGACCGCCGTCGGGGCGGGCACACGGGTTTGCGGGCACCACCTCGGGGCTTTCTGTTCGACGCCCGGCCGCGAACCACGTACACTCGCAGACCGTTGGCCCCCGACAGGGCGCAAGCGGTCACGCACCTCGTGCAGTGGCCGGGATGCGGTAGGTTGGGGGAACCACAAAGGGTCGTAGCTCAATTGGTAGAGCACTGGTCTCCAAAACCAGCGGTTGGGGGTTCAAGTCCCTCCGGCCCTGCTACACGCACTCGTCACCGAGTCGCGTGCACGCGTACGTACTGAAATGCACCGCCGTGCGGCTCTACCGGGCGCGGCACGGTCAACGACCCGGATTCAGGTGAGGACGAGTGACGGACGCCCTGGGCTCCATCGACATGCCTGAGCGCGGTCGTTCCGAAGACGAGGGCTCGGACGCGAAGAAGCCCCGCCGCGGCGGCAAGCGCGGCAAGAAGGGCCCGTTCGCCCGCCTCGCACTCTTCTACCGGCAGATCATCGCCGAACTCCGCAAGGTCGTCTGGCCCACGCGGGGACAGCTCTCGACGTACACCACTGTGGTGATCGTCTTCGTCGTCATCGTCATCGGTCTTGTAACCGTGATTGACTTGGGATTCAACGAGGCCGTCAAGTACGTCTTCGGCTGATCCCGCGAAGGGCGCCTTTGCGGGCGCCCCTTTGCATGTTCAACCCCTTGAAGCCAGGAAGAAGCAGCCACCGTGTCTGACCCGAACCTGAACGACGCCGCCGACTCCGTCGAGACGGCAGCGGCCGACGTTGACGCGGCTGCCTCGGCCGAGGTCGAGGGCGACGCTGCGGCGCTTGCCGACGAAGAGGGCGCTCGCGAGATCGTCGAAGGCGCCGACGCGGCCGACGAGCTCGACACCGAGGACGCCGAGGCGGGCGAGCCCGCCGAGGAGGCCGCGGTGAGCGTCGAGACCGCCGACGAGGCCGTCGAGGCCGATGACGAGGCAGCCGAGGCTGACGGCGAGGCCGCCGACGCGGCGGAGACCGACGAGGACGCGGCGCAGGACGACGCCGAGGCCGAGGTCGAGGCCGAGCCGGTCGACCCGGTCGCCGCGCTCCGCGAAGAGCTGCGCACCCTGCCGGGCGAGTGGTACGTCATCCACACCTACGCGGGCTACGAGAAGCGCGTGAAGGCCAACCTGGAGCAGCGCGCCGTCTCGCTCAACGTCGAGGACTTCATCTACCAGGCCGAGGTCCCCGAGGAAGAGATCGTCCAGATCAAGAACGGCGAGCGCAAGAACGTCCGCCAGAACAAGCTCCCGGGCTACGTGCTCGTGCGCATGGACCTGACGAACGAGTCCTGGGGCGTCGTGCGCAACACGCCCGGCGTGACCGGCTTCGTGGGCAACGCCTACGACCCGTACCCGCTGACCCTGGACGAGATCGTCAAGATGCTCGCCCCGGAGGCCGAGGCGAAGGCCGCCAAGGAGGCCGCCGAGGCCGAGGGCAAGCCGGCGCCGTCCCGCAAGGTCGAGGTCCAGGTGCTGGACTTCGAGGTGGGCGACTCGGTCACCGTCACCGACGGCCCGTTCGCCACGCTGCAGGCCACGATCAACGAGATCAACGCCGACTCGAAGAAGGTCAAGGGCCTCGTCGAGATCTTCGGCCGCGAGACCCCGGTCGAGCTGAGCTTCGACCAGATCCAGAAGAACTGACACCTTCTGGAACCACGCTTCCGAACAGGTCAGGCGGGCCCCTCGGGGACCGTCTGACCTGCTCGGTTTTTGGCCGCACCTCTGTACCCGTTATCGTTGTGCGGTATGCCTCCATCCGGATGACCGGATGGTCTGGCGAAAAACCTCTCACTAGGACCCGGAGAGAGCATGCCTCCCAAGAAGAAGAAGGTCACGGGGCTCATCAAGCTCCAGATCCAGGCCGGTGCCGCGAACCCGGCTCCGCCGGTCGGCCCCGCGCTGGGTCAGCACGGCGTCAACATCATGGAGTTCTGCAAGGCCTACAACGCCGCGACCGAGTCGCAGCGTGGCTGGGTCATCCCGGTGGAGATCACGGTCTACGAAGACCGTTCCTTCACCTTCGTGACCAAGACCCCGCCGGCCTCGAAGATGATCCTGAAGGCCGCGGGCGTGGAAAAGGGCTCCGGCGAGCCGCACAAGACCAAGGTCGCCAAGATCACGGCCGACCAGGTCCGCGAGATCGCCACCACCAAGATGCCCGACCTGAACGCCAACGACCTGGACGCCGCGTCGAAGATCATCGCCGGCACCGCCCGTTCCATGGGCATCACGGTCGAGGGCTGACAGCCACCCCGCATCCGCCCCGCGGCACCCGCCGCATCACGGGGCACGTGGCAGGGCCAGGCGCTGGCCCGTACCACGACTCCATCGCCACCATTCAGGAGCAGCAGTGAAGCGCAGCAAGACTCTTCGCAACGCGGACGCGAAGATCGACCGGGAGCGTCTGTACGCCCCGCTCGAGGCCGTCCGTCTGGCCAAGGAGACCTCCGCGGCCAAGTTCGACGCGACCGTCGAGGTCGCCATGCGTCTGGGTGTCGACCCGCGCAAGGCCGACCAGATGGTCCGTGGCACCGTGAACCTTCCGCACGGCACCGGTAAGACCGCCCGGGTCCTGGTCTTCGCGACCGGCGACCGTGCTGCGGCCGCGGAAGCCGCCGGCGCCGACATCGTCGGCTCCGACGAACTGATCGACGAGGTCTCCAAGGGCCGCCTGGACTTCGACGCCGTCGTCGCCACGCCGGACCTCATGGGCAAGGTCGGCCGCCTCGGCCGCGTGCTCGGTCCCCGTGGTCTGATGCCGAACCCGAAGACCGGCACCGTCACCCCGGATGTCGCCAAGGCTGTCACCGACATCAAGGGCGGCAAGATCGAGTTCCGCGTGGACAAGCACGCGAACCTCCACTTCATCATCGGCAAGGTGTCCTTCGACGACACCAAGCTGGTGGAGAACTACGCCGCGGCGCTGGAGGAGATCAACCGTCTCAAGCCGTCCGCCGCCAAGGGCCGCTACATCAAGAAGGCCACCATCGCCACCACGATGGGCCCCGGCGTCCCGGTCGACGGCAACCGCACCCGCAACCTCCTCGTCGAGGAGGACGCGCTCGCCGTCTGAGTCTGACGGCAGGCGCGCGCGTACGCGTACGCCGGGCCCCGCACCTCGTCCGAGGTGCGGGGCCCGGCGCTTTCGCGGCCGACGGGCCCGTACGGGACGGCACGGGGCGTTCGGGACGCCGCGGGGCCCGGCGGCGGGCGCTGTCACCCCTCTGCACTACGCTCACCCGCAGTCGTAAAACTGATCTACAACGGGGAGATGTACGTGCGTACTGCGCGGATCACGGCGGTCGTGGCCGGCGTCGTCATGATGGCGGGCCTGACCGCCTGCGGCGACAAGGACGGCGGCAACAAGGCGGGCGGCGACGGGGGCGGCAACGGCTCGCCCGTCCAGGCCGCCGCCGCGGCCCTGCGGACGGCCTCCGAGAAGACCGGCGCGGAGAAGTCGGCCAAGGTCGAGACGACCAGCAAGTCGGGTGCGATGACGCGCACGATGAAGGGCGAGCTGGACTGGGCCGAGGGCGTGCGGATGACCGCCGAGATGTCCGGCCAGGGCGGTCTGGGCGGCGGCAAGCCCATGAAGGTGCTCTCCACGCCGGAGGCGATGTACATCAACCTCGGCCTCGGCGGCAAGCCGTGGATGAAGTACGACTTCGACGCGCTCGCCAAGCAGAACCCGAGCTTCGCGCTGATCAAGGATCAGATGCAGAACAACAACCCGTCGCGGTCGATGGGCCTGGTCATCGCGTCGGGCAAGGCCAAGAAGGTGGGTACGGAGGAGGTGCGCGGGGTTCGGACGACCCATTACACCGCCACCTTCGACGTGGCCGAGCTGACGCGGATGCAGGCCTCCAAGGACTTCAGCGAGAAGGACATGAAGGCGCTGGAGGAGTCGCTCAAGCAGAGCGGCACCAAGAACGAGACCATCGACCTGTGGATCGGCCCCGGCGACCTGCTCGTCAAGAAGACCGAGAAGGCCCAGAACAACATGGGCGGCGCGGAGAGCACGGTCTACTACTCCGACTACGGCACCAAGGTCGACGTCCAGGAGCCCCCGGCCTCGCAGGTGAACGACGCCGGCAAGCTCAGCGCCGGTGCCGCGGGCGGCGGCCTGAAGGGCTGACGCCCTCCCGCCCCGCCGTTCCGGGCCCGGCGCGCCGCCGGGTCCGGAACGGATTTGCCTGCGCGACGGCCGTTCGCGTACCGTAGCGAAGAAGCCAAAGACCGCTGGTTGTCTCTGTACGCCTTTACGGGCGTACGGAACCGAAGGATCCGCTAGCTGCGGACGGCCTGCGCAGGTGGACGAGGAAGAACTCCCGGAAGAACTCTGTTCCCCCGGTTGAGCCATGCCCCGTGCGCCCGCGCCGGGGCGTTTGTTTTGCCCAGCCCCTTCTGCGCGGTCCTCATCACCCGGAAGGAGGCCGAGGCTCATGGCGAGGCCCGACAAGGTCGCAGCCGTCGAGGAGATCACGGAGAAGCTCCGTAACTCCAACGCCGCTGTCGTGACCGCGTACACCGGACTGTCCGTCGCTCAGCTCAAGCAGCTGCGCCGTTCGCTCGGTGACAACGCTCAGTACCGTGTGGTGAAGAACACGCTGACCAAGATTGCGGCCAATGAGGCCGGGATCACGCTGGACGAGCACCTCAAGGGCTCGACGGCTGTCGCCTTCGTGACCGGTGACCCGGTCGAGGCGGCGAAGGGTCTTCGTGACTTCGCCAAGGAGAACCCCTCTCTCGTCATCAAGGGCGGTGTCCTCGACGGCAGGGCGCTGTCCGCCGACGAGATCAAGAAGCTTGCGGACCTCGAGTCCCGCGAGGTTCTGCTCGCCAAGCTGGCGGGTGGCATGAAGGCGTCCATGGCCAAGGCCGCGGCGACCTTCCAGGCCCCGCTCACGAAGATGGTCCGCACCGCGGAAGCTCTTCGCAGCAAGGTCGAGCAGGGCGGTGCCGGTGAGCCGGCTCCCGCCGAGGCCGCGGAGTAACCACTTCGCAGTCCAGCGGGCACGTCTGCTCAGCACGCCCGCCGCAATGTACATCCGGCACCAGCCGAATTAGTGGAAGGACCGCCACCATGGCGAAGCTCACCCAGGACGAACTGCTGGCCCAGTTCGAGGAGATGACCCTGCTCGAGCTCTCCGACTTCGTGAAGAAGTTCGAGGAGAAGTTCGACGTCGAGGCTGCCGCCCCGGCCGCCGTCGTTGCCGCTGCCCCGGGCGCCCCCGCCGCCGAGGCCGCCGAGGAGCAGGACGAGTTCGACGTCATCCTCACCGGTGCCGGCGACAAGAAGATCCAGGTCATCAAGGTCGTGCGTGAGCTGACCTCGCTGGGTCTGAAGGAGGCCAAGGACCTCGTCGACGGCACCCCGAAGCCGGTCCTCGAGAAGGTCGCCAAGGACGCCGCGGACAAGGCCGCCGAGGCCCTCAAGGGCGCCGGCGCCTCCGTCGAGGTCAAGTGACCCGACGAGTCTGCTGACTCTTCGCAAACCTGAAGGCGATCACCCATGCGGGTGGTCGCCTTCGGGCGTTCGGGCCGCGGCTGCGCCGCCCCGGCATTCCGTGCGAGTATGGTGATCTTCGTTGCCCGGCCGTGCACCCCGTGACGATCTTCCAGTGGGTGGGGGCCTTGACGAACCGCACGCAGCGCGCAATTCTCAGGACGCGACGTCAGAAGCGATCCGGGTTCGAGGCATGGATCGCCGGCGAAGAGGGAAGCATCGGGGTGCGCCTGTTGGCGCACGGCTCGTGGCAGGCATAAGACGTTGGCGTTGAGACGAACAAAGAGGGGTACCTCCGTCACGGAGGGTGCCGCCTACCGGAGGGAGAAGATCGGTATCACGGTGCTGGACCGGTCTCCGGAAACTCGCTCTGGACATCAGTGTGCCGAGTGGCTACACTGACCCTTTGCGCTGCCTGTTAGCTGCTCCCTGCCCGTCACCAGGGGCATACCCGAGCTCGAGCAATGCCGACTGATCCGCCCTGACCTGGGCCTTTCCTCCGGCTTCGTTCGGTCCGGGACCGGTACGCGCGTAGTGAGTCCGAGCCCTCGGAAGGACCCCCTCTTGGCCGCCTCGCGCAACGCCTCGACTGCCAATACGAACAACGGCGACAGCACCGCCCCGCTGCGCATCTCTTTTGCGAAGATCAAGGAGCCCCTCGGGGTTCCGAACCTCCTTGCGCTGCAGACCGAAAGCTTCGACTGGCTGCTCGGCAATGCCGCATGGAAGGGTCGCGTCGAGGCTGCGCTGGAAAGTGGTCAGGACGTCCCCACCAAGTCCGGTCTGGAGGAGATCTTCGAAGAGATCTCCCCGATCGAGGACTTCTCCGGGTCGATGTCGCTGACGTTCCGCGACCACCGATTCGAGCCCCCGAAGAACTCCATCGACGAGTGCAAGGAGCGCGACTTCACGTACGCGGCCCCGCTCTTCGTCACCGCCGAGTTCACCAACAACGAGACCGGTGAGATCAAGTCTCAGACGGTCTTCATGGGCGACTTCCCGCTCATGACCAACAAGGGCACCTTCTGCATCAACGGCACCGAGCGTGTCGTCGTCTCGCAGCTGGTCCGCTCGCCGGGCGTCTACTTCGACAGCCAGATCGACAAGACGTCGGACAAGGACATCTTCACCGCCAAGATCATCCCGTCCCGGGGTGCCTGGCTGGAGATGGAGATCGACAAGCGCGACATGGTCGGCGTGCGCATCGACCGCAAGCGCAAGCAGTCCGTGACCGTCCTCCTCAAGGCCCTCGGCTGGACGACCGAGCAGATCCTCGAAGAGTTCGGCGAGTACGAGTCCATGCGCGCCACCCTGGAGAAGGACCACACCCAGGGCCAGGACGACGCGCTGCTCGACATCTACCGCAAGCTGCGTCCGGGCGAGCCGCCGACGCGCGAGGCCGCGCAGACGCTGCTGGAGAACCTGTACTTCAACCCGAAGCGCTACGACCTCGCGAAGGTCGGCCGCTACAAGGTCAACAAGAAGCTCGGCGGCGACGAGCCGCTGGACGCCGGTGTGCTGACCACCGACGACGTCATCGCCACGATCAAGTACCTGGTCAAGCTGCACGCCGGCGAGACCGAGACGATCGGCGAGAACGGCACGGAGATCGTCGTCGAGACCGACGACATCGACCACTTCGGCAACCGCCGCCTGCGCAACGTCGGCGAGCTGATCCAGAACCAGGTCCGTACGGGTCTCGCCCGTATGGAGCGTGTCGTGCGCGAGCGCATGACCACCCAGGACGTCGAGGCGATCACGCCGCAGACCCTGATCAACATCCGGCCGGTCGTCGCCTCCATCAAGGAGTTCTTCGGCACCAGCCAGCTGTCCCAGTTCATGGACCAGACCAACCCGCTGTCGGGCCTGACCCACAAGCGCCGTCTGTCCGCGCTGGGCCCCGGTGGTCTGTCCCGTGAGCGGGCCGGCCTGGACGTCCGTGACGTGCACCCCTCGCACTACGGCCGCATGTGCCCGATCGAGACGCCCGAAGGCCCGAACATCGGTCTGATCGGCTCGCTCGCCTCCTACGGCCGCGTCAACGTCTTCGGCTTCATCGAGACGCCGTACCGCAAGGTCGTCGACGGCCGGGTCACCGAGCAGGTCGACTACCTGACCGCCGACGAGGAAGACCGCTTCCTCATCGCGCAGGCGAACGCCCCCTCACCGAGGACATGCAGTTCGCCGAAGGCCGCGTCATGTGCCGCCGCCGCGGTGGTGAGGTCGACCTCGCCGCCCGCGAGGACGTGGACTACATGGACGTCTCGCCGCGCCAGATGGTGTCGGCCGCGACCGCCATGATCCCCTTCCTGGAGCACGACGACGCCAACCGCGCGCTCATGGGATCGAACATGATGCGCCAGGCCGTGCCGCTGATCAAGGCGGAGGCCCCGCTGGTCGGCACCGGCATGGAGTACCGCTGCGCGGTCGACGCCGGTGACGTCATCAAGGCGGAGAAGGACGGTGTGGTCCAGGAGGTCTCCGCGGACTACATCACCGTCGCCAACGACGACGGCACGTACACCACGTACCGCGTCGCCAAGTTCACCCGCTCCAACCAGGGCACCTCCTTCAACCAGAAGGTCGTCGTGGACGAGGGCGCCCGCGTCGTCGTGGGTCAGGTGCTCGCCGACGGTCCCTCCACGGAGGAGGGCGAGATGGCGCTGGGCAAGAACCTGCTCGTCGCCTTCATGCCCTGGGAGGGTCACAACTACGAGGACGCGATCATCCTGTCGCAGCGCCTCGTGCAGGACGACGTCCTGTCCTCGATCCACATCGAGGAGCACGAGGTCGACGCCCGGGACACCAAGCTGGGCCCGGAGGAGATCACCCGGGACATCCCGAACGTCTCCGAGGAGGTCCTCTCGGACCTCGACGAGCGCGGCATCATCCGGATCGGTGCCGAGGTCGTCGCCGGCGACATCCTCGTCGGCAAGGTCACGCCCAAGGGTGAGACCGAGCTGACCCCGGAGGAGCGCCTGCTGCGCGCCATCTTCGGTGAGAAGGCCCGTGAGGTCCGCGACACCTCGCTGAAGGTCCCGCACGGCGAGATCGGCAAGGTCATCGGCGTCCGCGTCTTCGACCGTGAAGAGGGCGACGAGCTGCCCCCGGGCGTGAACCAGCTGGTCCGCGTCTACGTGGCACAGAAGCGCAAGATCACCGATGGTGACAAGCTCGCCGGCCGCCACGGCAACAAGGGCGTCATCTCCAAGATCCTGCCGGTCGAGGACATGCCGTTCCTGGAGGACGGCACCCCGGTCGACATCATCCTCAACCCGCTGGGTGTCCCGTCCCGAATGAACCCGGGTCAGGTCCTGGAGATCCACCTCGGCTGGCTCGCCAGCCAGGGCTGGAAGGTCGAGGGCGACGCCGACTGGCAGAAGCGTCTCCAGGCGATCGGCGCCGACGAGGTCGCGCCCCGCACCAACGTCGCGACCCCGGTCTTCGACGGTGCGCGTGAGGACGAGCTCGCTGGTCTGTTCGACTCCACGCTGCCGAACCGCGACGGCGAGCGGATGGTCAAGGACACCGGCAAGGCCCGGATGTTCGACGGCCGTTCCGGTGAGCCGTTCCCGGACCCGATCTCGGTCGGGTACATGTACATCCTGAAGCTCCACCACCTGGTGGACGACAAGCTGCACGCGCGTTCGACCGGTCCGTACTCGATGATCACCCAGCAGCCGCTGGGTGGTAAGGCCCAGTTCGGTGGCCAGCGCTTCGGTGAGATGGAGGTGTGGGCGCTGGAGGCTTACGGCGCCGCGTACGCCCTCCAGGAGCTGCTGACCATCAAGTCCGACGACGTGACCGGCCGCGTGAAGGTCTACGAGGCGATCGTCAAGGGCGAGAACATCCCCGAGCCCGGCATTCCCGAGTCCTTCAAGGTGCTCATCAAGGAAATGCAGTCGCTCTGCCTGAACGTGGAGGTGCTGTCCTCGGACGGCATGTCCATCGAGATGCGCGACACGGACGAGGATGTCTTCCGCGCCGCGGAGGAGCTCGGTATCGACCTGTCCCGGCGCGAGCCGAGCAGCGTCGAAGAGGTCTGACGGGCCTGGCCGGGGCTCCTTCCCCCAAGGAGCCCCGGTCGCCCCGGACCCGTACAGACCATGATGTAGAGCCCATTTTTCGCTTACGCGAAGGGCACGACCCTGAAAGAGGGATTGACGACAGTGCTCGACGTCAACTTCTTCGACGAGCTGCGGATCGGCCTGGCGACCGCGGACGACATCCGACAGTGGTCTCACGGTGAGGTCAAGAAGCCGGAGACCATCAACTACCGCACCCTCAAGCCGGAAAAGGACGGGCTCTTCTGCGAGAAGATCTTCGGTCCGACCCGGGACTGGGAGTGCTACTGCGGCAAGTACAAGCGTGTCCGGTTCAAGGGCATCATCTGCGAGCGCTGTGGCGTCGAGGTCACTCGCGCCAAGGTGCGCCGTGAGCGGATGGGCCACATCGAGCTGGCCGCCCCCGTCACGCACATCTGGTACTTCAAGGGCGTTCCGTCGCGGCTGGGCTACCTGCTCGACCTCGCCCCGAAGGACCTGGAAAAGGTCATCTACTTCGCCGCCTACATGATCACGTGGGTGGACGAGGAGCGCCGTACGCGCGACCTGCCCTCGCTGGAGGCGCACGTCTCCGTCGAGCGCCAGCAGATCGAGCAGCGCCGCGACGCCGACCTGGAAGCCCGCGCCAAGAAGCTCGAGACCGATCTGGCCGAGCTGGAGGCCGAGGGCGCCAAGGCGGACGTGCGCCGCAAGGTGCGCGAGGGCGCCGAGCGTGAGATGAAGCAGCTGCGCGACCGTGCGCAGCGCGAGATCGACCGCCTCGACGAGGTGTGGAGCCGCTTCAAGAACCTCAAGGTCCAGGACCTGGAGGGCGACGAGCTGCTCTACCGCGAGCTGCGTGACCGCTTCGGCACGTACTTCATGGGCGGCATGGGCGCCGCGGCGCTGCAGAAGCGCCTGGAGTCCTTCGACCTCGACGAAGAGGCCGAGAAGCTCCGCGAGATCATCCGTACCGGCAAGGGCCAGAAGAAGACCCGTGCGCTCAAGCGCCTGAAGGTCGTCTCCGCGTTCCTGCAGACCCGCAACAGCCCCAACGGCATGGTGCTGGACTGCATCCCGGTCATCCCGCCGGACCTGCGTCCGATGGTGCAGCTGGACGGTGGCCGCTTCGCGACCTCCGACCTGAACGACCTGTACCGCCGTGTGATCAACCGCAACAACCGCCTCAAGCGTCTGCTCGACCTCGGTGCCCCCGAGATCATCGTGAACAACGAGAAGCGGATGCTCCAGGAGGCCGTCGACGCGCTGTTCGACAACGGCCGCCGCGGTCGCCCGGTCACCGGTCCCGGCAACCGTCCGCTGAAGTCCCTCAGCGACATGCTGAAGGGCAAGCAGGGCCGTTTCCGTCAGAACCTGCTCGGCAAGCGTGTGGACTACTCCGCGCGTTCCGTGATCGTCGTCGGTCCGCAGCTGAAGCTGCACCAGTGCGGTCTGCCGAAGGCCATGGCGCTGGAGCTCTTCAAGCCGTTCGTGATGAAGCGCCTGGTCGACCTGAACCACGCGCAGAACATCAAGAGCGCCAAGCGGATGGTCGAGCGCGGCCGCACGGTCGTCTACGACGTCCTCGAAGAGGTCATCGCGGAGCACCCGGTCCTGCTGAACCGTGCGCCCACCCTGCACCGCCTCGGCATCCAGGCCTTCGAGCCGCAGCTGGTCGAGGGCAAGGCCATTCAGATTCACCCGCTCGTGTGCACCGCGTTCAACGCGGACTTCGACGGTGACCAGATGGCCGTGCACCTGCCGCTGTCCGCGGAGGCGCAGGCCGAGGCCCGCATCCTGATGCTGTCCTCGAACAACATCCTCAAGCCGGCCGACGGCCGTCCGGTCACCATGCCGACCCAGGACATGGTGCTGGGCCTGTTCTTCCTCACCACCGACGAGGCGGAGCGCAAGGTCATCGGCGAGGGCCGGTCCTTCGGCTCGGTCGCCGAGGCGATCATGGCCTTCGACAACCGGGAGCTGTCGCTCCAGGCGAAGGTCGACATCCGCTTCCCGATCGGCACCGTCCCGCCGCGTGGCTGGACCCCGCCGGCGCAGGAAGAGGGCGAGCCCGAGTGGCAGCAGGGTGACAGCTTCCGCCTGCGGACGACCCTGGGCCGCGCGCTCTTCAACGAGCTGCTGCCCGAGGACTACCCGTTCGTCGACTACTCGGTGGGCAAGAAGCAGCTCTCCGCGATCGTCAACGACCTGGCCGAGCGTTACCCGAAGGTCATCGTGGCGGCGACGCTCGACAACCTGAAGGCGTCCGGTTTCCACTGGGCGACCCGTTCCGGTGTCACCGTCGCGGTCTCGGACATCGTCGTGCCGGAGGCCAAGAAGGCCATCGTCGCGGGCTACGAGGCCCAGGACGAGAAGGTCCAGAAGCAGTACGAGCGCGGTCTGATCACCAAGGACGAGCGCACTCAGGAACTGATCAACATCTGGACCAAGGCGACCAACGAGGTCTCCGAGGCGATGAACGCCAACTTCCCCAAGACGAACCCCATCTTCATGATGGTTGACTCGGGTGCCCGAGGAAACATGATGCAGATGCGGCAGATCGCCGGTATGCGTGGTCTGGTGTCGAACGCGAAGAACGAGACCATCCCGCGTCCCATCAAGGCCTCGTTCCGCGAGGGTCTGTCCGTGCTGGAGTACTTCATCTCCACCCACGGTGCCCGTAAGGGTCTGGCGGACACCGCCCTGCGTACCGCCGACTCGGGTTACCTGACCCGTCGTCTCGTGGACGTCTCGCAGGACGTCATCATCCGCGAGGAGGACTGCGGCACCGAGCGCGGTCTGAAACTGCGGATCGCCAGCAAGGGCGCCGACGGCATCCTGCGCAAGGCGGACGACGTCGAGTCCAGCGTGTACGCACGCATGCTGGCCGAGGACGTCGTCGTGGACGGCAAGGTCATCGGCCCGGCCAACGTCGACCTGGGCGATGTCCTCATCGACCAGCTCGTCGCGCACGGCGTCGAGGAGGTCAAGACCCGCTCGGTCCTGACCTGCGAGTCCGCCGTCGGCACCTGCGCCTTCTGCTACGGCCGCTCGCTGGCCACCGGCAAGCTGGTCGACATCGGTGAGGCGGTCGGCATCATCGCCGCCCAGTCCATCGGTGAGCCCGGCACCCAGCTGACGATGCGTACCTTCCACACCGGTGGTGTGGCCGGTGACGACATCACCCTGGGTCTGCCGCGTGTCGTCGAGCTCTTCGAGGCCCGTACGCCCAAGGGTGTGGCCCCGATCTCCGAGGCCGCCGGCCGCGTGCGGATCGAGGAGACCGAGAAGACCAAGAAGGTCGTCGTCACGCCGGACGACGGCAGCGACGAGACGGCGTACGGCGTCTCCAAGCGTGCCCGTCTGCTGGTGGGCGAGGGTGACCACGTCGAGGTCGGCCAGGCGCTGACCGTGGGTGCGGTCAACCCGCACGACGTGCTGCGCATCCTGGGCCAGCGTGCCGTCCAGGTCCACCTGGTCGGCGAGGTCCAGAAGGTCTACAACAACCAGGGCGTGGCGATCCACGACAAGCACATCGAGATCATCATCCGGCAGATGCTGCGCCGTGTGACGATCATCGAGTCCGGCGACGCGGAGCTGCTGCCGGGCGAGCTGGTGGAGCGTACGAAGTTCGAGAGCGAGAACCGTCGTGTGGTCCAGGAGGGCGGTCACCCCGCCTCCGGCCGTCCGCAGCTGATGGGTATCACCAAGGCTTCGCTGGCCACCGAGTCCTGGCTGTCGGCGGCGTCCTTCCAGGAGACGACCCGGGTGCTCACCGACGCGGCGATCAACGCCAAGTCGGACTCCCTGATCGGCCTCAAGGAGAACGTCATCATCGGTAAGCTCATCCCGGCCGGTACGGGCCTGTCCCGCTACCGCAACATCCGGGTGGAGCCCACCGAGGAGGCCAAGGCCGCGATGTACTCGGCCGTCGGTTACGACGACATCGACTACTCGCCCTTCGGCACCGGCTCCGGCCAGGCGGTCCCGCTGGAGGACTACGACTACGGTCCGTACAACCAGTAAGGGCCCGGCCGGCCGTCGGCGGCCGGTCCGGACACGCGCTGTGCGCAGGGCGGTCACCCCTCGGGGTGGCCGCCCTGCGGCGTTGTGGGCGGTTCACCCCGTCGGCGGCCCGTCGGCTCCACTTGCGGTGTCCGGGGCGGTGTGATGGCGCGCGATGATTCCTTCGCGGGGAACCGTGCGCTCTTCTGGCGCGTACTGAATGATGGGTGGTACTGCCTAATGTGGGGGAGGTGCTGAGAGTGGCGTTCCAGCCGTGGCAGGGTGGACAGCCGGCGCCGTGGCAAGGCGGGCAGCCGGTCCAGGGCCCGGGCCAGGTCCCGGCGATGCGTGCTTCGCACGCCGACCGTGAGCGTGCGGTGGACGTGCTGAAGGCCGGTTTCGCCGAGGGGCGGCTTCCGCAGCAGGAGTACGAGCAGCGCATCGGCCACGCCTATCAGGCGCAGACCCAGGCCGAGCTGCAGATGCTGGTGGCGGACCTGCCGCAGGGGCCGATGCCGCAGTCGCAGTTCGGGCCGCCGCCGCCCGCGGTGCCGCAGACGTTCATGCCGGTGCAGCCGATGACGGCGCCGACCAACGGTTCGGCGACCGGAGCGCTGGTGTGCGGCATCCTCGCCCCGGTGACGTGGGGCCTGACGTCGATACCCGCGGTCATCCTGGGGCACAAGGCGCGGGCCGAGATCCGCCGCACGGGGGAGCGCGGGGACGGCCAGGCGGTCGCCGGGCTGGTCCTGGGCTGGCTGGGGATCAGCGGCTGGCTGCTGTTCTTCATCCTGATGATCTTCGTGGGGGCGGCGAACCTCTGAGGGCGCGAGGGCGGGGCACACACGGCGCCGGCGGGGCGGTGGCACCCGGGCGCCGGGGGCGGCTCCGGAGGCCGTAGGGCGGCCGCCACGGCGCGCGCGGCGATGGCCGGGCCTTCTTCCGTACGGCCCCTGATCGCACTACGGTGGCCGCAGCGCCGGAGGAGTCCGGCGTGTCCTTCGCGTGTGCATTTGTTTTGACCGCAGCCCATGCGGTAGGTACGCTCTGACCTTGTGCCTGGGGTGTCCTCAGGCTGCCGTGCGTGCACTCGTCCGTACGGAAGCCGGGTCTCGACACCGCAATCTGCCGCCTTCCTCGTTCCAGCGAGGGGTCTGCAGTATTCGACACACCCGACCGCGTGGGTCGGGGACTGTTCCAGGTTAGCTTTACCGAGACTGGCACACAGAAACCGGAGAAACGGTGCCTACGATCCAGCAGCTGGTCCGCAAGGGCCGGCAGGACAAGGTCGAGAAGAACAAGACGCCCGCACTGGAGGGTTCGCCCCAGCGCCGCGGCGTCTGCACGCGTGTTTTCACGACCACCCCGAAGAAGCCGAACTCGGCCCTGCGTAAGGTCGCACGTGTGCGTCTGACCAGTGGCATCGAGGTCACCGCTTACATTCCGGGTGAGGGCCACAACCTCCAGGAGCACTCGATCGTGCTCGTGCGTGGCGGCCGTGTGAAGGACCTGCCGGGTGTTCGGTACAAGATCATCCGCGGCTCCCTCGACACGCAGGGCGTCAAGAACCGCAAGCAGGCTCGCAGCCGCTACGGCGCCAAGAAGGAGAAGTAAGAATGCCTCGTAAGGGCCCCGCCCCGAAGCGCCCGGTCATCATTGACCCGGTCTACAGCTCTCCTCTGGTGACCTCCCTCATCAACAAGGTTCTGCTGAACGGAAAGCGCTCCACCGCCGAGCGCATCGTTTACGGCGCCATGGAGGGTCTGCGTGAGAAGACCGGCAACGACCCGGTCATCACGCTGAAGCGCGCGCTGGAGAACATCAAGCCGACCCTTGAGGTCAAGTCCCGCCGTGTCGGTGGCGCGACCTACCAGGTCCCGGTCGAGGTCAAGCCCGGCCGCGCCGCCACGCTCTCGCTGCGCTGGCTCGTGGGCTACTCGCGCGCCCGCCGCGAGAAGACCATGACCGAGCGCCTCATGAACGAGCTGCTGGACGCCTCGAACGGCCTCGGCGCTTCGGTCAAGAAGCGCGAGGACACGCACAAGATGGCCGAGTCCAACAAGGCCTTCGCGCACTACCGCTGGTAGTCGCTACCCCCATCGAGACCGAGAGAAGATTGAGCCGATATGGCTACCACTTCGCTTGACCTGGCCAAGGTCCGCAACATTGGGATCATGGCCCACATCGACGCGGGCAAGACGACCACCACCGAGCGGATCCTGTTCTACACCGGTGTCTCCTACAAGATCGGTGAGGTCCACGACGGCGCTGCCACGATGGACTGGATGGAGCAGGAGCAGGAGCGCGGCATCACGATCACGTCTGCCGCGACGACCTGCCACTGGCCGCTGAACGACGTCGACCACACCATCAACATCATCGACACCCCGGGCCACGTCGACTTCACCGTCGAGGTGGAGCGTTCGCTGCGCGTGCTCGACGGTGCGGTGACGGTGTTCGACGGCGTTGCCGGTGTTGAGCCGCAGTCCGAGACCGTCTGGCGCCAGGCGGACCGCTACGGCGTGCCGCGCATCTGCTTCGTCAACAAGCTCGACCGCACCGGTGCGGAGTTCCACCGCTGCGTCGACATGATCGTGGACCGCCTGGGCGCGACCCCGATCGTGATGCAGCTGCCGATCGGCACCGAGGCGGACTTCAAGGGCGTCATCGACCTCGTCTCCATGAAGGCGCTGGTCTGGTCCGCCGAGGCCGCCAAGGGCGAGATGTACGACACCGTCGACATCCCGGCCACGCACACCGAGGCTGCCGACGAGTGGCGCGGCAAGCTGCTGGAGGCCGTCGCCGAGAACGACGAAGAGATGATGGAGCTGTACCTGGAGGGCCAGGAGCCCACCGTGGACCAGCTGCACGCGGCGATCCGCCGTATCACCATCAACTCGGGCAAGGGCGGCGACACCACCGTCACCCCCGTGTTCTGCGGTACCGCGTTCAAGAACAAGGGCGTGCAGCCCCTGCTCGACGCGGTCGTGCGCTACCTCCCGTCGCCGCTGGACGTCGAGGGCATCGACGGCCACGCCGTCAACGACTCGGAGCAGGTCATCACGCGGCGCCCCTCCGAGGAGGAGCCGCTGGCCGCTCTCGCGTTCAAGATTGCGAGCGACCCCCACCTGGGCAAGCTCACCTTCATCCGGGTGTACTCGGGCCGCCTCGTGGCGGGTACCCAGGTCACCAACTCGGTGAAGGGCAAGAAGGAGCGCATCGGCAAGATCTACCGGATGCACGCGAACAAGCGTGAGGAGATCGAGTCGGTGGGTGCCGGTGACATCGTCGCCGTCATGGGTCTGAAGCAGACCACCACCGGTGAGACCCTCTGCGACCCGTCGAACCAGGTCATCCTGGAGTCGATGGAGTTCCCGGCCCCGGTCATCCAGGTCGCGATCGAGCCCAAGTCCAAGGGCGACCAGGAGAAGCTGGGTGTCGCCATCCAGCGTCTCGCCGAGGAGGACCCGTCCTTCCAGGTCCACACGGACGAGGAGACCGGTCAGACCATCATCGCGGGTATGGGCGAGCTGCACCTCGACGTGCTGGTCGACCGTATGAAGCGTGAGTTCCGGGTCGAGGCCAACGTCGGCAAGCCGCAGGTCGCGTACCGCGAGACCCTGCGCAAGTCCGTCGAGCGCCTGGACTACACGCACAAGAAGCAGACTGGTGGTTCCGGCCAGTTCGCGAAGGTGCAGATCGCGCTCGAGCCGCTCGAGGGCGACGGGTACGAGTTCGAAAACAAGGTCACCGGTGGCCGTATCCCGCGGGAGTACATCCCGTCCGTGGACGCGGGCTGCCAGGAGGCCATGGAGTTCGGCGTGCTCGCCGGCTACCCGCTGACCGGCGTGAAGATCACGCTGCTCGACGGTGCGTTCCACGAGGTCGACTCCTCGGAGATGGCCTTCAAGATCGCCGGTTCGATGGCCTTCAAGGAGGCCGCCCGCAAGGCCAGCCCGGCCCTGCTGGAGCCGATGATGAAGGTCGAGGTGACGACGCCCGAGGACTACATGGGTGACGTCATCGGCGACATCAACTCGCGTCGCGGTCAGATCCAGTCCATGGAGGACCGCCACGGCGCCAAGCTCGTCACGGGCCTGGTTCCGCTCTCGGAGATGTTCGGCTACGTCGGAGACCTCCGCAGCAAGACCTCGGGTCGCGCAAGCTACTCGATGCAGTTCGACTCCTACGCCGAGGTTCCGCGGAACGTCGCCGAGGAGATCATCGCGAAGGCCAAGGGCGAGTAGTACCGGCTCGCACGAGTCGCGAGACGCTTTAGGCTTGACACCGTCTGCCGGGGCCCGTCCCCGCCACCCGCGAGGGGGCCCCGGCGGCCGGCATCCCAGCAAAGATCACCTGGCGCCGATGAGTAAGGCGTACAGAACCACTTCAGGAGGACCCAGTGGCGAAGGCGAAGTTCGAGCGGACTAAGCCGCACGTCAACATCGGCACCATCGGTCACATCGACCACGGTAAGACGACCCTCACGGCCGCCATTACCAAGGTGCTGCACGACGCGTTCCCCGACCTGAACGAGGCCTCGGCCTTCGACATGATCGACAAGGCGCCCGAGGAGCGCCAGCGCGGTATCACCATCTCGATCGCGCACGTCGAGTACCAGACGGAGAACCGTCACTACGCCCACGTTGACTGCCCCGGTCACGCGGACTACATCAAGAACATGATCACCGGTGCCGCCCAGATGGACGGCGCGATCCTCGTGGTCGCGGCGACCGACGGCCCGATGCCGCAGACCAAGGAGCACGTGCTCCTGGCCCGCCAGGTCGGCGTGCCCTACATCGTTGTCGCCCTGAACAAGGCCGACATGGTGGACGACGAGGAGATCCTGGAGCTCGTCGAGCTCGAGGTCCGTGAGCTCCTCTCGGAGTACGAGTTCCCGGGCGACGACGTTCCGGTCGTCAAGGTCTCGGCGCTCAAGGCGCTCGAGGGCGACAAGGAGTGGGGCGACTCCGTCCTCAAGCTCATGGCCGCCGTCGACGAGTCGATCCCGCAGCCCGAGCGTGACGTCGACAAGCCGTTCCTGATGCCGATCGAGGACGTCTTCACGATCACCGGTCGTGGCACCGTCGTCACCGGTCGTATCGAGCGTGGTGTCCTCAAGGTCAACGAGACCGTCGACATCATCGGCATCAAGACCGAGAAGACCACCACCACGGTCACCGGCATCGAGATGTTCCGGAAGCTGCTCGACGAGGGCCAGGCCGGTGAGAACGTCGGTCTGCTGCTCCGCGGCATCAAGCGCGAGGACGTCGAGCGCGGCCAGGTCATCATCAAGCCGGGCTCGGTCACCCCGCACACGGAGTTCGAGGCGCAGGCGTACATCCTGTCGAAGGACGAGGGTGGCCGCCACACCCCGTTCTTCAACAACTACCGCCCGCAGTTCTACTTCCGTACCACCGACGTGACCGGCGTCGTGACCCTCCCCGAGGGCACCGAGATGGTCATGCCGGGCGACAACACCGAGATGTCGGTCCAGCTGATCCAGCCGGTCGCCATGGAGGAAGGCCTGAAGTTCGCCATCCGTGAGGGTGGCCGGACCGTCGGCGCCGGCCAGGTCACCAAGATCGTCAAGTAATTCTGACGGTCGGGGAGACCCGGCAGCTCTTCGGAGCGCTCTGAGGAGCCCCGCTCACCTTCGGGTGAGCGGGGCTTCTCGCTGTTCACGGCCGGGCCTTCTGCCGTGCCCGCCAGTTGCTTAGCATGTCCGGGTCGGCGCGTACCCCCTCGGGACGCGACCCTTTTCCCGGAAGTGACGCCATGCTGCGCACCATGTTCAAGTCCAAGATCCACCGTGCCACCGTCACCCAGGCGGACCTGCACTACGTCGGCTCGGTGACGGTCGACGCCGACCTGCTGGACGCCGCCGACCTGCTGCCCGGCGAGCTGGTCCACATCGTCGACATCACCAACGGCGCGCGCCTGGAGACGTACATCATCGAGGGCGAGCGCGGCTCCGGCGTCCTCGGCATCAACGGTGCCGCCGCGCACCTGGTGCACCCCGGCGACCTGGTGATCCTTATCAGCTACGCGCAGGTGGACGACGCCGAGGCCCGTACGCTGCGCCCGCGTGTCGTGCACGTGGACGCGGACAACCGCATCGTCGCCGTCGGCACGGACGCGTCGGAGCCGGTGCCCGGGGGAACGGCCGAGCGCAGCCCGCAGGCGGTCGTACGGGCGGTGGATCCCGCCTAGGGAAGGGCGGCCCCGTACCGCCGGAGGGGCAGGGCTCACGGCGGGGGCGGGTGCACGGGGAAGCCGAAGGCCATCCGGTCGCAGGCCGGCCCGGTGGCGTCGAAGTTGAGGCGGCGCATCACGCGGGGCATGCCGGCGGGGATGGGCGTCCGGCCGTGCACCACGGCCGTGTTGTCGGCGATCAGCACGTCGCCGGTGGCGAGCTTGAAGCTGAGCCGGTTCGCGGGCGCGGCGAAGAACCGGCACAGCTCCGCGTACTGGTCACGGACGTCCGCGCGCGGGACGACCCGCGACACGCCGTCCGCCATCCGGAACCGCAGCGTGCAGACGCCGCCCTGGCGCCGGAACAGCGGCTGGGTGCTGGTCTGGTCGGTACGGGTGATCGTCAGCGCGTCGGGCTCGGTCAGCGCGTCCCGCCGGCCGGGGAAGTGCCGCGCCAGGTACTCGTAGGCGGCCTGGGCACTGGCCAGGACGGACAGACCGCCGCGTACGGCGGGCCGGACGCACTGGAGCGTGATCAGGGCCTCGGGGCGGTCACGGAACGCGCCGTCGGTGTGCAGCAGGTGCTCGTCGCGGCTGGAGCCGAGGAAGCCGGCGACCGGCCGGGCGGGGCTGATCGGCACGATCCCGTCGCCGTCCGCGCGCGGGTGCGGCACCGGGGCGCCGAAGCGCCGCCGCAGGCTGAGCAGGTCCTGGCGGCTCCTGACCCGCTCCGCGCAGCGCAGGATCGCGAAGCCGTACCGGTTGAAGGCGGCCAGCATCTCGTGTTCCTGCGCGGCCGACATGCAGCACATCGAGGGCACCCGGACGATCTGCGCCGCCACGGGCAGTCCGGAGCCGAACGGGCGGCGGTGCTCAAGCGGCGCCATGGCCGGTGACCTCCGGTCGCGGTGCCGGGGCGAGGGTGGCGAGCCAGCCGCGCAGTACGGCGGCGGCCATCCGCTCGGTGCCGGCGCGGTCGTGCCGTACGTCGCCGGGCTCGGCCCCGAGGGCGTCGGGGCGGCGGTGGTGGAAGGCCGTGACGGCCTGGTCGTCGGCCGGGTACTCGGCGCCGCTCTCCATCCGGAGCATGATTTTCGCGAGCAGGGCGGTGGCCTTGTAGAGCACCCGCAGATCGGGTTCGTCGAGCAGGAGCTGCTTGCGCAGGGTGACGGCGGCCTGGACCCCGTCGCGCACACTGACGTCCGCGTAGGTGACGGCGTCCGGTACGGGCAGGGCGAGGCCGGGGGCGCACCACAGGGGCGCGAGGGCGCCCGCGCCGCTGAGGGTGAGGACGTGCAGCAGCCGCGGCGGCAGGGCGCCCGCGCGGAACTCGTCCTCGGTGAGGACCGTCATCGTCATCCGGACCCCGTCCAGCACGGGTGCCAGCTCCGAGCGGACGCGCCGGAGCCGGGGAGGGCGTCCTGCGGAGCCAGCACGAGGACGTCCAGGTCGCTCCAGCCGTGCCGGTACGTGCCCCGGGCCGCGCTGCCGGTCACGGCGAGCAGATCCACGGCCGTACGGGGCCGGGTGAGCCGGTCGCGCAGGTCGCGCAGGTATGTGCCGAGGCAGCTCGGAAGGCCCAGGCTGTGTACGGAGACGGGCTTGAGCGGCCGGAACGTCCAGGCGGCGTCGAAGGCGAGGCGGTCCAGGTGCCGCTGGAGGCTCAGCCGGGGCCAGGGGGCGGCGGCGTCGTGGATCGTGTCCTGGGCGGGGCTCTGAGCCGCGTCCTGAGCGGCGGTTTCGGGTGCGGTGTCCTTGCCGGCCCCGGGTCCGGGGCTCACGGCGCGCAGCCGGTCGCCGAAGAGTGTGCGCAGGGCCTCGACGGTGGACGGGTCGTGTACGGGCTCGATGCTGACGCGGTCGAGGAACGGATGCGCGGCGCAGTAGCGGTCGAGGCCGTCGGCGATGCGTTCGGCCTGGGCCGTGGCGTCGTCGGTGTCCGGTACGGCCGGGGTGTGCGACGCGGCGTCGGCGAGGTGCGCGGCGCTGAGGCGGGCGTAGCCGCGGCGGGTGCGCAGGTACTCTCCGGCGGCGTCGCGCGCATGCTCGCAGTCGCCGCCCAGTGCCGCCACCCGCACCCGAGAGAGTGCGCTCTCCGGAACCGCGGGGTACAGCCGGTGCAGGCGTTGCCGCAGCTCGTGCTGCACGTCGATCACCGGCCGGTCGCCGACGACGACGGCCGTGTCGAACCGTCCCTCGTCGAGAAGGCGGTTGATCTGCTCGCGCAGCCGCCGCTGGAAGTACTCCAGGAGGCAGTCGGGGGCCGGGGAGCGGGCCAGACCGCGCGCGGCACCCAGAGCGGGGGACTCGTCGTGCAGCAGGACGACGCCGTACTCGGTCTCCTCGGAGGCGCGCAGAGCGGTGCGGTACGGCGCGAGTGCCGCGCGCGCGTCACGGGCCGCTCGCGCCGTACCGCACCGCTCGCGTACGGCGGCGACGGCGGCCAACGTCGCCTCCAGCATGGGCAGGCCCTGCCGTACGCAGCGCAGGTCCCCACTGGCCCGGGGCTGCCGGGCGCGGGCCAGGTAAGCCGCAGCGAGGACGTCCGCCAGCTCCTGGTAGGACGCGCCGTCGAGCCACCATCCGGTCGCCTCCGTGCCGCTCAGGGCGGGCCACCGGGGGTGTAGGTCTCCGCGTGGGCGGCGATCTCGATCTGTGGGACGCGGCGGGCCAGCATGCGGAGCTGGGTGTCCTTGCCCACGTACGCCGGTCCGCTCACGGCGATGACCCGGTGCGCCGCCGGCGGGCGGTCTTCGGCTGGTGGGTTCAGGGGCATGGGGGTGACCTCCGGAGGTGCACGGTCGGACGGGGGACGGGCTTTCGGCATAAGACGGTGCGGTGTGTTTCTTTTTCGTACGGGTGTTTTCACGGGTGTTTTCGCTGCTGCGGGGCGGGCCGGGCGGCAGGTGAATGAATGACGGGCGATCGACGCGTCGAACTCAGGAATTCCCTGTATCGCGGTCTCCGGGCGTGGTGGTTCCTGTGGAGCTGAATACCGGCAGTGCGGAAAAGGTCGTGGCCCGCGGCCGGAGGTCAGGTCTTCGCGGCCGTGTCCGAGTCCGCGTCCCCGTCCGACGTTTTTTCCGTCTCCCGTTCCGGCTCGGTGCCGGACGTCGTTTCGGTCGCCGTGCCCGTTTCCCTCTCCGCCGCCGGGCGGGAGAGCGCCCAGCCGACGACGGCGGCCGCCACGAGCGAGGTCAGACCGCCGGTGAGGAAACCGGCGCGGGGGCCGCAGGTCTCGGTGACCCAGCCGACGGCCGGCGCGGCCACCGGTGTGCCGCCCACGAACGCGATCTTGAACAGGCTCATCACCCTGCCCCGCGTCGCGGCGTCCGCGGTGAGCTGGACGTGCGCGTTGGCGGTGGCGGTGACGACCAGACCGGCCATGCCGACCGGGACCAGCAGGGCCGCGAAGAGCCACAGCGCGGGCGCCAGGGCGGCGGCCGTCTCCAGCGCGCCGAACAGCAGCGCCGCCGTGGTCAGCACCCGCCGCGGCGGCGCGAGGCTGCGCGCGGCCCACAGTGCCCCCGCCACCGCGCCCGCCGCCAGCAGCGAGTTGAGCAGCCCGTACACGCCGGAGCCGGTACGGAAGACCTGCACGGTGAACGCGGTCAGCCAGACAGGGAAGTTGAACCCGAACGTACCGATGAAGGCGACCAGCACGATCGGCCACAGCAGGCCGGGGTCGCGGCCGACCTGCCGCAGTGCCGCCCTGACCTGCCCGCGGCCGTGCGGGGCGCGCTCGGCCGGGTGCATCTCGGCGGTGCGCATGAGCAGCAGGGCGGTCAGGGGCGCGAGGTAGGAGAGGGCGTTGAGGAGGAAGGCCCAGCCGATGCCCACCACCGTGATCACCACACCGGCGACGGCGGGGCCGACCAGGCGCGCGGTCTGGAAGACGGCGGAGTTCAGGCTCACCGCGTTGCGCAGCTGCTCCGGCCCGACCAGCTCGGCGACGAACGCCTGCCGGGCGGGGGCGTCCGCGACGGAGACCAGGCCCAGCACGGCCGCCATGACGTACACGTGCCAGGGCCGCGCCTGGCCGGCCAGCACCAGTACGGCCAGGACCAGCCCGGTCGTGCCCAGCGCGGCCTGCGTGTGCAGCAGCAGCCGGCGCATCGGCAGCCGGTCGGCGATCAGGCCGCCGTGCAGCCCGAGGAGCAGCATGGGCGCGTACTGGAGTCCGATGGTGAAGCCGACGGCGGCGGGGGAGCCGGTCAGCTCGACGACCAGCCAGTCCTGGGCGATGCGCTGCATCCAGGTGCCGGTGTGGGAGACGGCCTGGCCGGCGGCGAACAGCCGGTAGTTGCGGATGCGCAGGGAGCCGAACGTCGTCGTGGCGCGGCGTGCGGAGCCGTCTTCGCGGCCGGGCGGGAGGGCGGCGGAGGCGGGGCCCGGCGCCCCGGTCACGCCCGCCGCCCTCGCCCGGGGCCCGGGGCCGTCCGTCTCCCGTGCGCGGGGCCGGGTTTTCTCTCTCCGCGGCACGATCGGTGTCCGGGGAAAGAACGGGTTCTGGAGCGGGTGCGGCCGCCGCGCCGGAAACGGCCTCCGGAATGGGAACGCTGCATGAAATCCTCCTTCCTGCTCGCCCGGTCGACATGGTTCAGGATTCCCTCGGGGGTGCGGCATAGTCGCCGGGTGCGCAGCTTCAGCCGGAAGGCTTCCATTTCTTGTGAGCTGTAGGATTTTTGCGGTCATTCGATACGGCGTGCCGTTGTTCGCGCCGGATATCTTTTCGCGCCCGGCGCCCGGGGGCCTTCGGCGGTGCGCGGTCGTGAGCCGGAGCGGGGGAGCGGGGCACGCCGTGCGCCGCGCCGTACGGTGCGGAAGTTCGGATCCCGGGTGCGGCGCGCTCGAAATGCGGGGGGACCTTCCGTCATTTGGAGTAACGTACTGGTGTCGGAGCGTCACCGCCCGGGGAGGGGCGGCCCGCGCCGGGGGTCAGGCGTCGCCAGGAAGTCCAGCCGGCACCAGAGGAGTCAGCCGCTCGTGGTCCTTGCTCACCCCGTCACCCGTGCCGTGCCGCGGAGCGCCGGCTCCGCATCCGCCCCGAAGCCGCGCGTGCGCCCCGGGCCCCCGGTGCCTTCCGTACGCGCCGACGGGCGGTGAGGGGGTGGTCGGCAGCGAGATCAGGCCCTGCGATCACCCCAAGAAGGACGTGCGGCGGGTGCTGGAGAAGTGGGCGGCCCGTGGCTGGGTGCTGCGCAAGGACGGGCACTGGGGGCGGCTCTACTGCCCGTGCGCGGGGCGGTGCACGGTCATCCCGGTGGCGGGCACGCCGCGCAGCCCCACCGCGCACGCGCGTGTGATCGACCGGCTGGCGGCGCGGTGTCCGCTGCCGGGGGACGCGGTGAACCGCAGTCTGACGGGGATGCCGCGCGGCGAAGCGTGACCGCCGCGTCAACTGAGATGGGCCGTCGGCGACCGTGCGTTTTGCGACAGTTGCCCATGCGAGTCCCGTGGGGTTTTGTCATGCTTTGTCTGTTGACGAACGACAACAGACCTGCAACCCTGCCCAAGGACTAGGGGACGCCGCCATGGACTACGACTTCACCTTCGTCGTCACGGGCGCGACCGTCGACGACCAGGACGCCGTCGATGCGCTGCGCGACACCTGCGACGCCCTTCTGGCGCGGGCCGGCGGCACCGACCTGCTCAGCATCGCCTGGCCCGGCGACTGCGCGGTCCGGGCCGCCCTCGAAGCGGCCTCGGCGGCGCACGCCGCGGTGCCGCGCCTGCGGGTGCGCCGCCTCGACCGCGACCTGGTCGGCATACACGAGATCGCCGAGCGCACGGGCCGCTCCCGGCAGAACGTCGCCCAGTGGGCCGCCGGGGCGCGCAAGGCCCAGGGCGCCCCTTCCCGGCCGCCGAGGGCACCGTCGGGCGCTCCCAGGCGTGGCTGTGGTCGGAGGTCAACCGCTGGCTCGCGGCGTACGGCCTCGACGACGGGGCGGCCCGTCCCACGCGCGAGGAGATGGCGGAGATCGACGTGGCGCTGGCCGGCCGGGTCTCGCTGACGTTCCGGTTCGCCGCGACCACGGGCTTCCAGGAAGGGCGGCAGCGCGTCATCGACGAGCTGCGCAACCGCCACATAAACCGGTTCCTCGGCATACTGGCGGGGTTCGAAGGGACCACGGACGAGCACGGCGACCACGTCCTGGTGGTGGCCGACGGGCGCGAACCGGTCCGCGGGGTCATGGAGCGGGTCGCGCAGTTCCCGCACGACGTGGTGCTGGTCACCGAGACCGACCAGTTCACGGTCACCGTCCTCGCCAGCCGCGGCGCGGACCGCCCGGGCCGCGTGGTCCCGGTGCCCGGCACGGCGACGGTCGGCGAGTGGCTGCGCCAGATCCGCGACTTCCCGCACGCGACCTTCGCCGTGGAGGGTGACGACCGTCACGCGAAGGAGTCCGCCCGTATCCAGTGGCAGCTGGCGATCGCGGCGTGAGGGCGGGCCCATAGCGGCCTCGGCGGCGGTCCGCCCCGGCACGCCGGAGCCGGGTCCGTGCATCCGGGCGGTGTGACGCGGTGTACGATCTCCCGCTCGATTGGCAGCGTTCGCCGCTGGTGTGGCACACTGTCCAGGTTGCTCGGTTGAGTGCCGATGCTGCGCGCCTCCCGCCGGGGGGACTGGAAGCGAGTCCTAGGTATTCGTCGCCTCATGATTTACACCGGAAGGTGTAGGGGCGGAAGTACGGGAATCTTCCGGGAAGTGCAGCGGGGTGCCTCAGCCAGGCGCCCGGTGGGTGTTCATCCCCCACGTTTTCCTTCTCGAAGGATCGCCCTTGCGGGGATCTGCGGGAAGGAGCGCGACACGCCCGACCGCGTGGGTCGGAGGATGAACGGCAACGTACCGGGTCCCAGAGCGTTACGAGAGACAGGACTACGAAGTAGCCATGGCGGGACAGAAGATCCGCATCCGGCTCAAGGCCTACGACCACGAGGTCATCGACACGTCGGCGAAGAAGATCGTCGAGACGGTGACCCGTACTGGTGCGTCGGTCGCGGGCCCGGTGCCGCTCCCCACCGAGAAGAACGTGTACTGCGTCATCAAGTCGCCGCACAAGTACAAGGACTCGCGCGAGCACTTCGAGATGCGCACGCACAAGCGCCTGATCGACATCCTCGACCCGACGCCCAAGACCGTTGACTCGCTGATGCGCCTGGACCTTCCGGCCGGCGTTGACATCGAGATCAAGCTCTGAGAGGCGCAGTAGAGATGGCTAAGCAGATCAAGGGCATCCTGGGCGAGAAGCTCGGCATGACCCAGGTCTGGGACGAGAACAACCGTGTCGTCCCGGTCACTGTGGTCAAGGCCGGCCCCTGCGTCGTTACCCAGGTGCGCACCAATGACCAGGACGGCTACGACTCCGTCCAGATCGCCTTCGGCGAGATCGACCCGCGCAAGGTGAACAAGCCCCTCAAGGGCCACTTCGCGAAGGCCGACGTCACCCCCGCCGTCACCTCGTCGAGGTCCGTACCACTGACGCCAGTGAGTACACCCTCGGCCAGGAGCTGACCGCCGAGACCTTCGAGTCCGGCGTCAAGGTGGACGTGACCGGCAAGAGCAAGGGCAAGGGCTTCGCCGGTGTCATGAAGCGTCACGGCTTCCACGGCGGCAAGGCTTCGCACGGTGCCCACCGCGTGCACCGCAAGCCGGGCTCCATCGGTGGCTGCGCCACCCCGGGCCGCGTGTTCAAGGGCATGCGGATGGCCGGCCGTATGGGCAACGAGCGGGTCACCACCCAGAACCTGACCGTCCATGCCGTTGACGCGGAGAAGGGTCTGCTGCTCATCAAGGGCGCAGTTCCTGGTCCGAACGGCGGCCTCGTCCTGGTCCGTACCGCGGCCAAGGGGGCCTGAGGTAACCGATGAGCACCATTGACATCCTTTCGCCGGCAGGCGACAAGGCCGGGACCGTCGAACTCCCCACGGAGATCTTCGACGCGAAGGTCAGCGTTCCGCTGATCCACCAGGTCGTCGTCGCGCAGCTGGCCGCGGCCCGTCAGGGCACGCACAAGACCAAGACCCGTGGCGAGGTCCGCGGCGGCGGCAAGAAGCCGTACCGCCAGAAGGGCACCGGCCGCGCGCGCCAGGGTTCGACCCGTGCGCCGCAGTTCGCCGGCGGTGGCGTCGTGCACGGTCCCGTGCCGCGTGACTACTCGCAGCGGACCCCGAAGAAGATGAAGGCCGCCGCCCTGCGCGGTGCCCTCACCGACCGGGCCCGCAACAGCCGCGTCCACGTCGTCTCCGGCGTGGTCGAGGGCGAGGCCTCCACGAAGGCCGCCAAGGCTCTCCTCGGCAAGATCAGCGAGCGCAAGCACGTGCTGCTGGTCGCCGAGCGCGCCGACCAGGCCGCGTGGCTCTCCGCCCGCAACCTGCCCCAGGTCCACATCCTGGAGCCGGGCCAGCTGAACACGTACGACGTGCTCGTCTCCGACGACGTGGTCTTCACCAAGGCCGCCTTCGAGTCCTTCGTGGCTGGTCCCAAGGCCGCTGAGCTCGAAGGGAGCGCCGCCTGATGACTGAGGCGACCGTTACCAGCAAGTCCTTCTCGGACCCGCGCGACCTTCTGGTCAAGCCGGTCGTCTCCGAGAAGAGCTACGCGCTGCTGGACGAGAACAAGTACACGTTCATCGTCGACCCGCGTGCGAACAAGACCCAGATCAAGCAGGCCGTCGAGGCGGTCTTCTCGGTCAAGGTCACCGGGGTCAACACGATCAACCGCCAGGGCAAGCGCAAGCGCACCCGCACCGGTTTCGGTAAGCGCGCGAACACCAAGCGCGCCATCGTGACCCTCGCCGAGGGCGACCGTATCGACATCTTCGGCGGCCCGGCCTCCTAACGGAGTCCGAGTCGTCCGGAATCGGACGAGGACTGAGAAATGGGTATCCGCAAGTACAAGCCGACGACCCCGGGCCGTCGTGGCTCCAGCGTCGCCGACTTTGTCGAGATCACGCGGTCCACGCCGGAGAAGTCGCTGGTCCGCCCGCTGCACAGCAAGGGCGGCCGTAACAACGCCGGTCGTGTGACCGTTCGCCACCAGGGTGGTGGCCACAAGCGCGCCTACCGCGTGATCGACTTCCGTCGTCACGACAAGGACGGCGTGCCGGCCAAGGTCGCGCACATCGAGTACGACCCCAACCGCACCGCGCGCATCGCGCTGCTGCACTACGCCGACGGCGAGAAGCGCTACATCATCGCGCCGCGTGGCCTGGTGCAGGGTGCTCGGATTGAGAACGGCCAGGGCGCCGACATCAAGCCGGGCAACAACCTGCCGCTGCGCCACATCCCGGTCGGTACGACGATCCACGCCATCGAGCTGCGGCCCGGCGGCGGCGCGAAGTTCGCCCGCTCCGCGGGTGCCTCCGTGCAGCTGCTGGCGAAGGAGGGCTCCATGGCCCACCTTCGTATGCCGTCCGGTGAGATCCGCCTGGTCGACGTGCGCTGCCGCGCCACCGTCGGCGAGGTCGGCAATGCCGAGCAGTCGAACATCAACTGGGGCAAGGCCGGCCGTATGCGCTGGAAGGGCGTCCGCCCGACCGTGCGTGGTGTCGTGATGAACCCGGTCGACCACCCGCACGGTGGTGGTGAGGGCAAGACCTCCGGTGGTCGCCACCCGGTCTCGCCCTGGGGCCAGAAGGAGGGTCGTACGCGTTCGCCGAAGAAGGCTTCGAACAAGTACATCGTCCGCCGCCGCAAGACGAACAAGAAGCGCTAGGAGCGGGTTTAGATGCCGCGTAGTCTCAAGAAGGGGCCCTTCGTCGACGACCACCTGAGCAAGAAGGTGGACACGCAGAACGAAGCCGGCACCAAGAACGTCATCAAGACCTGGTCCCGCCGCTCCATGATCGTCCCGGCCATGCTCGGCCACACGATCGCGGTGCACGACGGCCGCAAGCACGTCCCGGTGTTCGTCACCGAGTCGATGGTCGGCCACAAGCTCGGCGAGTTTGCGCCGACCCGCACCTTCCGCGGCCACGAGAAGGACGACCGCAAGTCGCGTCGTCGCTGATCGACCGGAGTGCGAAGACTATGACTGACACCGAAGGGACAACCATGGAAGCCAGGGCCCAGGCGCGGTACATCCGCGTCACGCCCATGAAGGCCCGCCGCGTGGTGGACCTTATCCGTGGCATGGATGCCACGGAGGCTCAGGCGGTCCTGCGTTTCGCCCCGCAGGCCGCGAGCGTGCCCGTCGGCAAGGTGCTGGACAGCGCCATTGCCAACGCGGCGCACAACTACGACCACACCGACGCCGGCAGCCTCATCATTTCCGAGGCGTACGTCGACGAGGGTCCGACCCTGAAGCGGTTCCGCCCGCGTGCCCAGGGCCGTGCCTACCGGATCCGCAAGCGGACCAGCCACATCACCGTGGTCGTCAGCAGCAAGGAAGGAACCCGGTAATGGGCCAGAAGGTAAACCCGCACGGGTTCCGGCTCGGCATCACCACCGACTTCAAGTCGCGTTGGTACGCCGACAAGCTGTACAAGGACTACGTCAAGGAAGACGTCGCCATTCGTCGCATGATGACGAAGGGCATGGAGCGCGCCGGCATCTCGAAGGTGGAGATCGAGCGCACCCGTGAGCGCGTCCGCGTCGACATCCACACCGCTCGTCCGGGCATCGTCATCGGCCGCCGCGGCGCCGAGGCCGACCGCATCCGCGGCGAACTGGAGAAGCTGACCGGCAAGCAGGTCCAGCTGAACATCCTCGAGGTCAAGAACCCCGAGACCGATGCTCAGCTCGTGGCCCAGGCCGTCGCCGAGCAGCTGTCCTCCCGCGTCTCCTTCCGTCGCGCCATGCGCAAGAGCATGCAGTCGACGATGAAGGCCGGCGCCAAGGGCATCAAGATCCAGTGTGGTGGCCGTCTCGGCGGCGCCGAGATGTCGCGCTCGGAGTTCTACCGCGAGGGCCGCGTGCCCCTGCACACGCTCCGCGCCAACGTCGACTACGGCTTCTTCGAGGCCAAGACGACCTTCGGCCGTATCGGTGTGAAGGTCTGGATCTACAAGGGCGACGTCAAGAACATCGCCGAGGTCCGCGCCGAGAACGCCGCCGCCCGTGCGGGCAACCGCCCGGCCCGTGGTGGGGGCGGCAACGACCGTCCGCGCCGCGGTGGCGAGCGTGGCGGCCGTGGCGGCCGCAAGCCGCAGCAGAACGCCGGCGCCGAGGCCCCCAAGGCCGAGGCCGCTGCCGCTGCTCCGGCTGCTGAGAGCACCGGAACGGAGGGCTGACCGACATGCTGATCCCTCGCAGGGTCAAGCACCGCAAGCAGCACCACCCGAAGCGCAACGGTATGGCCAAGGGTGGCACCGAGCTTGCCTTCGGTGAGTACGGCATTCAGGCCGTGACCCCCGCCTACGTGACGAACCGGCAGATCGAGTCCGCTCGTATCGCCATGACCCGTCACATCAAGCGTGGCGGCAAGGTCTGGATCAACATTTACCCGGACCGCCCGCTGACGAAGAAGCCGGCCGAGACCCGCATGGGTTCCGGTAAGGGTTCTCCGGAGTGGTGGGTCGCGAACGTCAAGCCCGGTCGGGTGATGTTCGAGCTGTCCTTCCCGAACGAAAAGGTTGCGAAGGAGGCGCTGACCCGCGCCGCCCACAAGCTTCCGATGAAGTGCCGCATCGTGCGGCGCGAGGCAGGTGAGTCGTGATGGCGGCCGGTACCAAGGCGACCGAGCTGCGCGAGCTGAATGGCGAGGACCTCGTCAAGAAGCTTCGTGAGGCCAAGGAGGAGCTGTTCAACCTCCGCTTCCAGGCGGCGACCGGACAGCTGGAGAACCACGGCCGGCTGAAGGCCGTCCGCAAGGACATCGCCCGGATCTACACCCTGATGCGGGAGCGCGAGCTCGGCATCGAGACGGTGGAGAGCGCCTGATGAGCGAGAAGAATGTGACTGAGACGAACGAGCAGCGCGGCTTCCGCAAGACCCGCGAGGGTCTCGTCGTCAGCGACAAGATGGACAAGACCGTCGTCGTCGCTGTCGAGGACCGTGTCAAGCACGCGCTGTACGGCAAGGTCATCCGCCGTACGAACAAGCTCAAGGCGCACGACGAGCAGAACGCTGCCGGTGTCGGCGACCGCGTCCTCCTGATGGAGACGCGTCCGCTGTCGGCGAGCAAGCGCTGGCGCATCGTCGAGATCCTCGAGAAGGCCAAGTAAGGAATTTCCCGTCAGGGAATTCCGCTAGATACCGCCTGGGGGTTTCCCCCAGGTCAGTTCCGCCAGGCTCGGCGGTGGGCCTCAGCAATGAGGCCCCCGCCGGGAACCGGCAGACGATCAGGAGATAGACGTGATCCAGCAGGAGTCGCGGCTTCGGGTCGCCGACAACACGGGTGCGAAGGAAATTCTCACCATCCGTGTTCTCGGTGGCTCGGGCCGCCGCTACGCGGGCATCGGTGACGTCATCGTCGCCACCGTCAAGGATGCGATCCCCGGTGGCAACGTGAAGAAGGGTGACGTCGTCAAGGCGGTCATCGTTCGCACCGTCAAGGAGCGCCGCCGTCCGGACGGCTCGTACATCCGCTTCGACGAGAACGCGGCCGTCATCCTCAAGAACGATGGCGACCCCCGCGGCACCCGCATCTTCGGCCCGGTGGGCCGGGAGCTGCGCGAGAAGAAGTTCATGAAGATCATCTCGCTCGCGCCGGAGGTGCTGTAACCGATGAAGATCAAGAAGGGCGACCTGGTCCAGATCATCACCGGCAAGGACAAGGGCAAGCAGGGCAAGGTCATCGCGGCCTTCCCCCGCGAGGACCGTGTCCTGGTCGAGGGTGTCAACCGGGTCAAGAAGCACACCAAGGCCGGTCAGACCGCTCGCGGCTCGCAGACCGGCGGCATCGTGACGACCGAGGCCCCCATCCACGTCAGCAACGTTCAGCTGGTCGTGGAGAAGGACGGCAACAAGGTCGTCACCCGCGTCGGGTACCGCTTCGACGAAGAGGGCAACAAGATCCGCGTTGCCAAGCGGACCGGTGAGGACATCTGATGACTGCCACCACCAACGCGCCGCGCCTCAAGCAGCGCTACCGCGAAGAGATCGCCGGGAAGCTGAAGGACGAGTTCTCCTACGAGAACGTCATGCAGATCCCCGGTCTGACCAAGATCGTGGTCAACATGGGTGTGGGCGACGCCGCCCGCGACTCCAAGCTGATCGAGGGTGCCATCAAGGACCTCACCACGATCACCGGCCAGAAGCCGGCCGTCACCAAGGCCCGTAAGTCCATCGCGCAGTTCAAGCTGCGCGAGGGCCAGCCGATCGGTGCCCACGTCACCCTCCGCGGTGACCGCATGTGGGAGTTCCTGGACCGCCTGCTGTCGCTCGCGCTGCCGCGCATCCGCGACTTCCGTGGTCTGTCCCCGAAGCAGTTCGACGGTCGGGGCAACTACACCTTCGGTCTCACGGAGCAGGTCATGTTCCACGAGATCGACCAGGACAAGATCGACCGGCAGCGGGGCATGGACATCACCGTGGTCACCACGGCGTCCAACGACGATGAGGGCCGCGCCCTGCTTCGTCACCTCGGCTTCCCGTTCAAGGAGAACTGACCGTGGCGAAGAAGGCTCTGATCGCTAAGGCGGCCCGCAAGCCGAAGTTCGCTGTGCGCGCGTACACGCGTTGCCAGCGTTGCGGCCGCCCGCACTCCGTCTACCGCAAGTTCGGCCTGTGCCGCGTGTGCCTCCGTGAGATGGCTCACCGTGGCGAGCTGCCGGGCGTGACCAAGAGCTCCTGGTAACACCCCTCCCGCACGTCCGACCAGCGCCCGCACGGGCGCCCCGGCGGACGGCAGGAATCATGTGGGTGGTTCCGGAGTCTCTCGGTAAGCATCTGTTCGGCGGGGCCCCGCCCTTTGATCCCGTAGGGTAGAAGGGTTGGGCGCCCCGCCGCCCAGGAACGACTTACTACGCCGAAGGTCCCCGCGCCGCACCCGTCCCGACCCAGCTCGGGGAGAGGGATGGCGCATACAGGAAACCCCGGCGAGAGAGGCCGAAGGCCAATTCATGACCATGACTGACCCCATCGCAGACATGCTCACGCGTCTGCGTAACGCGAACTCGGCGTACCACGACACCGTCGTGATGCCGCACAGCAAGATCAAGTCGCACATCGCGGAGATCCTCCAGCAGGAGGGTTACATCACCGGCTGGAAGGTCGAGGACGCCGAGGTCGGCAAGAACCTCACCCTCGAGCTCAAGTTCGGTCCGAACCGCGAGCGTTCGATCGCCGGCATCAAGCGCATCTCGAAGCCGGGCCTGCGGGTCTACGCAAAGTCCACCAACCTGCCGAAGGTGCTCGGCGGCCTGGGCGTGGCGATCATCTCCACGTCGCACGGTCTCCTCACCGGTCAGCAGGCCAGCAAGAAGGGCGTAGGCGGAGAAGTTCTCGCCTACGTCTGGTAATTCGGGAACGGAGGAATAGCTAATGTCGCGTATTGGCAAGCTGCCCATCCAGGTTCCCGCTGGTGTGGACGTCACCATCGACGGTCGCACGGTCTCGGTGAAGGGTCCCAAGGGCTCCCTGCAGCACACCGTCGCCGCGCCCATCGAGGTCGCCAAGGGTGAGGACGGCGTCATCGCCGTCACCCGCCCGAACGACGAGCGTCAGAACAAGGCCCTGCACGGCCTGTCCCGCACGCTGGTGGCGAACATGATCACCGGCGTGACCCAGGGATTCAGCAAGGCGCTCGAGATCAGCGGTGTCGGTTACCGCGTCCAGGCGAAGGGCTCCAACCTGGAGTTCTCGCTCGGTTACAGCCACCCGATCCTGGTCGAGGCGCCCGAGGGCATCTCGTTCAAGGTCGAGTCCCCGACCAAGCTGAGCGTCGAGGGCATCGACAAGCAGAAGGTCGGCGAGGTCGCCGCGAACATCCGCAAGCTGCGCAAGCCCGACCCGTACAAGGCCAAGGGCGTCAAGTACGCCGGCGAGGTCATCCGCCGCAAGGTCGGAAAGGCTGGTAAGTAAGCCATGGCATACGGTGTGAAGGTCGCGAAGGGCGACGCCTACAAGCGCGCCGCCGCGAAGCGTCGCCACATCCGCATCCGTAAGCGGATTTCGGGTACGCCGGAGCGTCCGCGTCTGGTCGTGACGCGGTCCAACCGCGGTATCACCGCCCAGGTCATCGACGACATCAAGGGTCACACCCTGGCGTCGGCGTCGACCCTGGACGCGTCGATCCGCGGCGGCGAGGGCAACAAGACGGACTCGGCCAAGCAGGTCGGATCCCTGGTCGCCGAGCGCGCCAAGGCCGCCGGCGTCGAGGCCGTCGTGTTCGACCGTGGTGGCAAGCAGTACGCCGGGCGGATTGCCGCTCTGGCCGACGCCGCCCGCGAAGCCGGGCTGAAGTTCTAAGCCCCGGTTCCGAGCTAGCGGACGTAACAGAGAGAGGTAAATCCAATGGCTGGACCCCAGCGCCGCGGGAGCGGTGCCGGTGGCGGCGAGCGGCGGGACCGTAAGGACCGGCGGGACGGCGGCGCAGCTGCCGAGAAGACCGCCTACGTCGAGCGTGTTGTCGCAATCAACCGCGTCGCCAAGGTTGTGAAGGGTGGTCGTCGCTTCAGCTTCACCGCGCTGGTCGTGGTGGGCGACGGTGACGGCACCGTGGGTGTCGGTTACGGCAAGGCCAAGGAGGTGCCGGCCGCCATCGCCAAGGGTGTTGAGGAGGCCAAGAAGCACTTCTTCAAGGTCCCCCGTATCGGTGGCACCATCCCGCACCCCATCCAGGGCGAAGAGGCCGCGGGCGTCGTCCTGCTCAAGCCGGCTTCCCCGGTACCGGTGTGATCGCCGGTGGCCCGGTGCGTGCCGTGCTGGAGTGCGCGGGCATCCACGACGTGCTGAGCAAGTCGCTCGGTTCGTCGAACCCGATCAACATCGTGCACGCCACGCGCGCCGCGCTCCAGGGCCTTCAGCGGCCCGAGGAGATCGCTGCCCGCCGTGGCCTGCCGCTGGAGGACGTTGCTCCCGCCGCTCTGCTGCGGGCGCGTGCCGGGGTGAACGCGTAATGGCTTCGCTCAAGATCACGCAGACCAAGTCCATCATCGGCAGCAAGCAGAACCACCGCGACACCCTGCGTTCGCTCGGTCTCAAGAAGATCAACGACGTGGTTGTCAAGGAAGACCGCCCCGAGTACCGCGGCATGGTGCACACCGTCCGCCACCTCGTGACGGTCGAGGAGGTCGACTGACATGGCGGAGAACAACCCGCTGAAGGTCCACAACCTCCGTCCTGCCCCGGGCGCCAAGACCGCCAAGACCCGTGTGGGTCGTGGTGAGGCGTCCAAGGGTAAGACCGCAGGTCGTGGTACCAAGGGCACGAAGGCCCGTTACCAGGTTCCGGAGCGCTTCGAGGGCGGGCAGATGCCCCTCCACATGCGCCTCCCGAAGCTGAAGGGCTTCAAGAACCCCGCCCACAAGCAGTTCCAGGTCGTGAACCTGGACAAGCTGGCCGCGCTCTACCCGCAGGGTGGCGAGGTCACGGTGACCGACCTGGTCGCCAAGGGCGCGGTGCGCAAGAACGAGCTCGTCAAGGTCCTGGGCCAGGGCGAGATCTCCGTGGCGCTGACGGTGACGGTGGACTCCGTCTCCGGCTCCGCCAAGGAGAAGATCACCGCTGCCGGTGGCAGCGTCACCGAGCTCATCTGAGCTCAGTGAATCAACTGACCGGGGATGCCCACGTATTGGGGCATCCCCGGTTGGTCGTTCCAAGGGGGCATGGTCGCCGGTAAGGTGGCGTGCACTGTTGCTGTATTTTCCGGGGTTCTTCCCCTGGACCCCCACCGCGTGGGCTAATGTCCTGCGCGGTTTTGGCCGCTTTGTATTCGTCGATCCTCAAGACCGTCACCTCTCGCTCCAGAGGCGGGAGGCGCAGGAGGCACCGTGCTCACCGCGTTCGCCCGAGCGTTCAAGACGCCCGACCTGCGCAAGAAGCTGCTGTTCACGTTGGGCATTGTGCTCGTCTACCGGCTCGGAGCGCACGTTCCGGTGCCCGGGGTGAACTACTCCAATGTCGACACCTGCATGAAGCAGGCCGGCGCCAACGGCGGCCTCTTCGGCCTGGTGAACATGTTCAGCGGTGGTGCGCTGCTCCAGATCACGATCTTCGCGCTGGGGATCATGCCGTACATCACGGCAAGCATCATCCTCCAGCTGCTGACCGTGGTCATCCCCCGTCTGGAGGCCCTCAAGAAAGAGGGACAGTCCGGACAGGCAAAGATCACTCAGTACACCCGGTACCTGACCGTCGCGCTGGCGGTCCTCCAGGGCACCGGACTGGTCGCGACCGCCAAGAGCGGCGCGCTGTTCCAGGGCTGCCCCGTCGCCAGCGAGATCGTGCCGAGCGACTCGATCTTCACGACCATCACCATGGTCATCACGATGACCGCCGGTACGGCCGTGGTCATGTGGCTCGGTGAGCTGGTGACCGACCGCGGCATCGGCAACGGCATGTCGATCCTGATGTTCGTCGGTATCGCCGCCGGCTTCCCCGGTTCGCTGTGGCAGATCAAGATGTCCGGCAAGCTGGCCGACGGCTGGATCGAGTTCTTCGCCGTCATCGTCGTGGGTCTGGCGATGGTCGCCCTGGTCGTCTTCGTCGAGCAGGCCCAGCGGCGGATCCCCGTGCAGTACGCCAAGCGGATGATCGGACGTCGCTCCTACGGCGGTACGTCCACCTACATCCCGCTCAAGGTGAACCAGGCGGGTGTGATCCCCGTCATCTTCGCTTCGTCGCTGCTCTACATCCCGGCCCTGGTGGCACAGTTCAGTGGGTCGAAGGCCGACTGGGTGGTCTGGATCGAAGCCAACTTCACCAAGGGCAACCACCCGGTCTACATCGTCACGTACTTCCTGCTGATCGTCTTCTTCGCGTTCTTCTACGTCGCCATCTCCTTCAACCCCGAAGAAGTTGCCGACAACATGAAGAAGTATGGTGGCTTCATCCCGGGGATCCGGGCCGGTCGCCCCACGGCCGAGTACCTCAGCTACGTGCTCAACCGGATCACGTGGCCGGGCTCGCTGTATCTGGGTCTGATCGCGCTGGTGCCCACCGTGGCGTTGGTGCTGTTCAAGGCCAACCAGAACTTCCCGTTCGGCGGGACGAGCATCCTGATCATCGTGGGTGTGGGTCTGGAGACCGTGAAGCAGATCGAGAGCCAGCTCCAGCAGCGCAACTACGAAGGGTTCCTCCGCTGATGCGAATCGTCCTCGTCGGGCCTCCTGGGGCAGGCAAGGGTACGCAGGCCGCGTACCTCGCCAAGAACCTCTCGATCCCGCACATCTCCACGGGCGACCTGTTCCGCGCCAACATCAGCCAGGGCACCGACCTGGGCAAAGAGGCCAAGTCCTACATGGACGCGGGCAACCTGGTCCCCGACTCGGTGACGATCGCGATGGCCGAGGACCGGCTGAACCAGGAGGACGCCCGCCAGGGCTTCCTGCTGGACGGCTTCCCGCGCAACCTGGGCCAGGCCGAGGCGCTGGACACCTACCTCAAGGCCAAGGCCGTGAAGCTGGACGCCGTCCTGGACCTGGAGGTCCCCGAGGACGAGGTCGTCAAGCGGATCGCCGGCCGCCGGATCTGCCGCAACGACAGCAGCCACGTCTTCCATGTGGACTACCACAAGCCGAAGACCGAGGGCGTCTGCGACCTCTGCGGCGGCGACCTGTACCAGCGCGAGGACGACCGTGAGGACACCGTCCGCAAGCGGCTGGAGGTCTACCACACGGAGACCGAGCCGATCATCGACCACTACAAGGCCCAGGACCTGGTCGTCACGGTCCCGGCCCTCGGCAAGGTCGACGAGGTCACCCAGCGCGCGATGGCCGCGCTCGGCAAGGCCTGACCGGCACGAGAAGCACGCACACGGCCGCGGTGCCCGGGCACGGGCGCCGCGGCCGTATCGTGTATGGGGTGGCCCGTGCGGCCGCGGCAGTGTCGTAGCAGTCGGTGTGAGGAAGGCGTCAGCCCCCATGGTGGAGATCAAGAACCCCGAGCAGATCGCGAAGATGCGCGAGGCGGGGCTGGTGGTCGCCGCCATCCACGCGGCCACCCGTGAGGTGGCGGTGCCCGGCGCCACCACCAAGGACCTGGACGACGCCGCGCGCAAGGTGCTGGCCGAGCACGGCGCCAAGTCGAACTTCCTCGGGTACGGCGGCTTCCCCGCGACGATCTGCACGTCGGTCAACGACGTCGTCGTCCACGGCATCCCCGACACCGAGACCGTGCTCGCCGACGGCGACATCATCTCCATCGACTGCGGCGCGATCATCGACGGCTGGCACGGCGACGCGGCCTACACCGCCTTCGTGGGCTCCGGTCACGCTCCGGAGCTGGTGGAGCTGAGCCGGGTGACCGAGGAGTCCATGTGGGCCGGCATCGCCGCCGTCCGCAAGGGCAACCGCCTGGTCGACATCTCCAAGGCGATCGAGGGCTACATCCGCCGCCAGCCGCGTCCGGCCAACGGCAAGTACGGCATCGTCGAGGACTACGGCGGCCACGGCATCGGCTCGCAGATGCACATGGACCCGCACCTGCTGAACTACGTCGACCGCAAGCGCGGCCGCGGCCCCAAGCTGGTCCCGGGCTTCTGCATCGCCATCGAGCCCATGGTCAACCTGGGTACGGCCAAGACCCACGTGCTGGAAGACGACTGGACGGTCAAGTCGAACGACGGCAGCTGGTCCTCGCACTGGGAACACTCGGTCGCGCTGACCGAGCAGGGCCCGCTGGTGCTGACCGCCCCCGACGGCGGCAAGGCGAAGCTGGCCGAGCTGGGCATCGAGGCGGCGCCCGACCCGCTGGCCTGAGGCCCGCACCCGGCCGGCGGTACGGGTCTGAGGCCCGCATCCGGCCGGCGGTACGGGCCGGACCCGAGGCGTAACGATCACTGTCCGTGGGCAATAATCGTGGATTCGTCTTTTCGGGAACGCTGACGTAGACTGACGCGTCGGCTGTCGTGCATCCGTGTGCCTGTTTTCCGGGTACGCATCCGCGCACAGTCGATCAAGGTAGCCGATTCGAAGGGCGAAGCGTGGCCAAGAAGCAAGGTGCCATCGAAATCGAGGGCACCGTGATCGAGTCCCTCCCGAACGCGATGTTCAAGGTGGAGCTTCAGAACGGTCACAAGGTCCTCGCGCACATCAGCGGCAAGATGCGGATGCACTACATCCGCATCCTTCCGGATGACCGGGTCGTCGTGGAGCTGTCTCCCTACGACCTGACGCGTGGCCGGATCGTCTACCGCTACAAGTAGATCTTGTCGACGCCCCCTCCCGTGGGGTGGCGGCACTGACCCGGAGAACCTCACACCCATGAAGGTCAAGCCGAGCGTCAAGAAGATCTGCGACAAGTGCAAGGTGATCCGCCGCCACGGCCGGGTCATGGTGATCTGCGACAACCTGCGCCACAAGCAGCGCCAGGGCTGACGCACGCCGACCTCTCTGCATTTCGCAGTATCTTCGCGCGACGCATACGCACAGTAATACGTACATACGCAGACACCCGACCTCTCGTGCCCGCCCCCAGGGCGCACGCAGGGGACGACACCCCCGGCTCGGAGGCCGGGGACCCGGCTCGTAATGCTCCAGAGTCTTACGGGAACGGTGCTGCGGAAGACCTCCGAATACCTCAGGAGCCAATCCATGGCACGCCTCGCAGGCGTTGATCTCCCGCGCGACAAGCGCGTCGAGGTCGCCCTCACCTACGTCTTCGGCATCGGGCGCACCCTGTCGCAGCAGACCCTCGCCGCCACCGGCGTGAACCCGGACACCCGCGTTCGCGACCTGGCCGAGGAAGACCTGGTCAAGATCCGCGAGTACGTGGACAACAACCTCAAGACCGAGGGTGACCTCCGTCGCGAGATCCAGGCCGACATCCGCCGCAAGGTCGAGATCGGCTGCTACCAGGGTCTGCGTCACCGCCGCGGCCTGCCGGTGCACGGTCAGCGCACCAGCACGAACGCCCGTACCCGCAAGGGCCCGCGTCGCGCGATCGCCGGCAAGAAGAAGCCGGGCAAGAAGTAGTCCTCAGCGGACGCTCATCAGCGGTCTTCGCTGTAGGACCGACCACCTCCACCGGGAGTAATACATGCCTCCGAAGGGCCGTACGGCCGGCGCCAAGAAGGTGCGCCGCAAGGAGAAGAAGAACGTCGCCCACGGGCACGCTCACATCAAGAGCACGTTCAACAACACCATCGTCTCGATCACCGACCCCACGGGCAACGTGATCTCCTGGGCCTCGGCGGGCCACGTGGGCTTCAAGGGCTCGCGCAAGTCCACGCCGTTCGCCGCGCAGATGGCTGCCGAGTCGGCCGCCCGCCGCGCGCAGGAGCACGGCATGCGCAAGGTCGACGTCTTCGTCAAGGGTCCCGGCTCCGGCCGTGAGACCGCGATCCGCTCGCTCCAGGCCACCGGCCTGGAGGTCGGCTCGATCCAGGACGTCACCCCCACGCCGCACAACGGCTGCCGTCCCCCCAAGCGCCGTCGCGTCTGACGTCGCGCGGCCGCTCGACGGCCGCAGCCTGTCGGTCCGCGCTCCGGCGCGGCCCGGCACCGGGCACTTTTCGGGCGGTACGCCGCGACTCCTGGGAGCCGCGCCGTGCCGCCCGTACCCTTGTAGACACCGCCGGGCCACCGTCCGGCGCAGCTGGCATCAAATAGCGGGTGCCACGACTGGAAGGCGAAACACCTCATGCTGATCGCTCAGCGCCCCTCGCTGACCGAAGAGGTCGTCGACGAATACCGCTCGCGGTTCGTGATCGAGCCGCTGGAGCCGGGCTTCGGCTACACCCTCGGCAACTCCCTGCGTCGTACGCTCCTCTCCTCGATCCCGGGTGCGGCGGTCACGTCCATCCGCATCGACGGTGTCCTGCACGAGTTCACCACCGTGCCGGGCGTCAAGGAGGACGTCACCGACCTCATCCTGAACATCAAGCAGCTGGTCGTCTCCTCGGAGCACGACGAGCCCGTCGTGATGTACCTGCGCAAGCAGGGCCCCGGCCTGGTCACCGCCGCGGACATCGCCCCGCCGGCCGGTGTCGAGGTGCACAACCCCGACCTGGTCCTCGCCACCCTCAACGGCAAGGGCAAGCTGGAGATGGAGCTGACCGTCGAGCGCGGTCGCGGCTACGTCTCCGCCGTGCAGAACAAGCAGGTGGGCCAGGAGATCGGCCGTATCCCGGTCGACTCCATCTACAGCCCCGTGCTGAAGGTCACCTACAAGGTCGAGGCGACCCGTGTCGAGCAGCGCACCGACTTCGACAAGCTCATCGTCGACGTCGAGACCAAGCAGGCCATGCGGCCGCGTGACGCCATGGCGTCGGCCGGCAAGACCCTGGTCGAGCTGTTCGGTCTGGCGCGCGAGCTGAACATCGACGCCGAGGGCATCGACATGGGCCCGTCCCCCACGGACGCCGCCCTGGCCGCCGACCTGGCGCTGCCGATCGAGGAGCTGGAGCTCACCGTTCGGTCGTACAACTGCCTCAAGCGCGAGGGCATCCACTCCGTGGGTGAGCTCGTCGCCCGCTCCGAGGCCGACCTGCTCGACATCCGCAACTTCGGTGCGAAGTCGATCGACGAGGTCAAGGCGAAGCTGGCCGGCATGGGTCTGGCGCTGAAGGACTCGCCTCCCGGGTTCGACCCGACGGCTGCGGCTGACGCCTTTGGCGCCGATGATGACGCGGATGCCGGGTTCGTGGAGACCGAGCAGTACTGAGCCCGCCTGCGGCGGGTCGGCCGGGAACGGCGGCCCGCCGTACTTGGGTGCAGGCTTGATCGGCCCTGAGGCCTCGTCCTCAAGCGCCGGACGGGCTGAATTGAAAGTCTTCCGCGTGGCACCCGCCTCGTGGGAACTGACACCGGTACCTGATACGGCCGGTGCAGCAATGAAGGAGAAATACCATGCCGAAGCCCGCCAAGGGTGCCCGTCTGGGCGGCAGCGCAGCGCACGAGCGTCTCATGCTGCGCAACCTGGCCACCGCGCTGTTCGAGCACGGCCGGATCACGACGACCGAGGCCAAGGCCCGTCGTCTGCGTCCCTACGCCGAGCGTCTGGTGACCAAGGCGAAGAAGGGTGACCTGCACAACCGTCGTCAGGTCATGACGCTGATCTCGGACAAGAGCGTCGTGCACACGCTCTTCACGGAGATCGCGCCGCGCTTCTCGGAGCGTCCGGGTGGTTACACCCGTATCACCAAGATCGGCAACCGTCGTGGCGACAACGCCCCGATGGCCGTCATCGAGCTGGTCGAGGGCGAGATCGCCAAGAAGGCCACCGTTGCCGAGGCCGAGGCCGCGACCAAGCGCGCGGTGAAGGAGTCCGACGAGGCCGCCAAGGCCGAGGACACCAAGGGCGAGGCCGCCGAGGCCCCGGCCGAGGAGTCGAAGGACGCCTGAGCCTGAACACAGGCCACCGGACGGGCCCGCTCCCCTCAGGGGGCGGGCCCGTTCCGCTTGAGAGGATGCACGCGTGAGCGATGAAGTGGAGCCCGGGTTCGTACGGGTGCGGCTGGACCTTTCCTACGACGGGAAGGACTTCTCGGGCTGGGCGAAGCAGCGCGCGCGGCGCACGGTCCAGGAGGAGCTGGAGACCGCGCTGCGGACGGTGACGCGGTCGGCGGAGACGTACGAGCTGACGGTGGCGGGGCGGACGGACGCCGGGGTGCACGCGCGCGGGCAGGTGGCGCACGTGGACCTGCCGGCGGAGCTGTGGGCCGAGCACGCGGACAAGCTGCTGCGGCGGCTGGCCGGGCGGCTGCCGAAGGACGTGCGGGTGTGGCGGGCGGCCGAGGCGCCGTACGGGTTCAACGCGCGGTTCTCGGCGATCTGGCGGCGGTACGCGTACCGGGTGACCGACCATCCGGGCGGCGTGGACCCGCTGCTGCGCGGCCATGTGCTGTGGCACGACTGGGACCTGGATGTGGACGCGATGAACGCGGCGTCGCAGGCGTTGCTGGGGGAGCACGACTTCGCGGCGTACTGCAAGCGGCGTGAGGGCGCGACGACGATCCGTACGCTCCAGACGTTGAGCTGGGTGCGGGACGCGGACGGGATCGTCACGGCGACGGTGAAGGCGGACGCCTTCTGCCACAACATGGTGCGCTCGCTGGTGGGCGCGCTGCTGTTCGTGGGGGACGGGCACCGGCCGGTGGAGTGGCCGGGCAAGGTGCTGGCGGCCGGGGTGCGGGACTCGGCGGTGCACGTCGTACGGCCGCACGGGCTGACCCTGGAAGAGGTCGGCTATCCGGCGGACGACCAGCTCATGGCCCGTAACAAGGAGGCGCGCAACAAGCGGACCCTGCCGGGGGGCGGCTGCTGCTGAGCCGCCCCGGGGCGGGCGTCAGGACTGGGCGCGGGCGGCCTTGGCCGCCTGGTCCGTGCCGCGCTGCCAGATGCGGTGGTACGCGTACTGGCCGCCGTCCCGCCCTATCTGGAGGGCCTTGGCGGACGCCTTGGTGACGGGCGAGCCGTCCAGGTTGCCGGCGATGGTGAAGTAGGCGTAGCGGCCGGTGGCGTTGGCGTACGTGGTGCAGGGCGAGCCCTGGCAGAAGGAACTGACGCCGTCGCCCGCCAGCGGTGCGAGGCCGGGCTTGTCGGCGGCCTTGACCTTGAACGCGGCGGCCTTGGAGTCGAAGACCGCGACGCCGACGGTGACCGCCACGCCGTCCTTGGCGTAGGTGGCGCGCAGCAGCTTCTTGCAGCCGTTGTGCTTGAGCAGCGAGCCGAGGGCGCCGTAGGTGCCGGCCGTGCAGTCGTCGGTGACGTCGGTGCTGTGCCGGGGGTAGCTGTTCTTGCCGAGCACCATGGCCTGGTCGGGGAAGAGGCCGGCGGGGGTGAGGGCGGCGGTGTCCTTCTTGGGGTCGGTGATGTAGTCCCGCGGGTTCGGCGGCGGGGGGACCGAGACCTCGGAGAAGGAGGGTTCGGGGGCGGCGGACTCGGACGGCAGGGTCACCGGGCGCGGCAGGTCGCCGCCCTTGTTGCTGGTGATCACGGCGGTGGCGACGATGCCGGCCACGGCCGCGGTCGCCAGTGCCCCGCCGCCGATGAGCAGCCATCGTCTGCGGCGGCCGCGCGCCTCGCTCTCGTCGGCGAGCGCGTCCCAGTCAGGAGTCGAGAAGTCCGGTCCCCCGGGGCCGAACGGCCCACCATTCCCAAAGCTCATGCCGCGCATCCTAAACCGGTTGGTGGAACGGGCGGCGGGCGGCGACAATCCGGGGCTATGGGACACGTGGAGGCCGGGCATCTGGAGTACTACCTGCCGGACGGGCGGGTGCTGTTGGGCGACGTGTCCTTCAGGGTCGGCGAGGGGGCTTCGGTCGCCCTTGTCGGCGCCAATGGGGCGGGCAAGACGACGCTGCTGCGGCTGATCGCGGGGAGCTTCAGCCGCACGGCGGCGCGGTGACGGTGAGCGGCGGGCTGGGGGTGATGCCGCAGTTCGTGGGCTCGGTCAGGGATGAGCGGACCGTGCGTGACCTGCTGGTTTCGGTGGCGCAGCCGCGGCTCAGGGAGGCTGCCGCGGCCGTGGACGCCGCCGAGCACGCGGTGATGACCGTCGACGACGAGGCCGCGCAGATGGCGTACGCGCAGGCGCTCAGCGACTGGGCCGAGGCGCGTGGGTACGAGTCCGAGACGGTGTGGGACATGTGCACCATGGCCGCGCTGGGCGTCCCGTACGAGAAGGCGCAGTGGCGGCAGGTGCGCACGCTCAGCGGTGGTGAGCAGAAGCGGCTGGTGCTGGAGTCGCTGCTGCGCGGCACCGACGAGGTGCTGCTGCTGGACGAGCCGGACAACTATCTGGACGTGCCGGGCAAGCGCTGGCTGGAGGAGCGGCTGCGCGAGACCAAGAAGACGGTGCTGTTCGTCAGCCACGACCGGGAGCTGCTGGCCCGCTCCGCCGAGAAGATCGTCAGCGTCGAACCGGGGCCCGCCGGGTCGGACGTATGGGTGCACGGCGGTGGCTTCGGCACGTACCACGATGCCCGTAAGGAGCGCTTCGCCCGCTTCGAGGAGCTGCGGCGGCGCTGGGACGAGAAGCACGAGCAGCTGAAGAAGCTGGTGCGCAATCTGCGGCAGGCGGCGGAGAACAGCCACGAGCTGGCCTCGCGGTACCACGCGGCCCAGACCCGGCTGCGCAAGTTCGAGGAGGCCGGGCCGCCGCCGGAGCCGCCGCGCGAGCAGGAGATCACCATGCGGCTGAAGGGCGGCCGTACCGGCGTACGGGCGGTGACCTGCGAGAACCTTGAGCTGACCGGGCTGATGAAGCCGTTCGACCTGGAGGTCTTCTACGGGGAGCGGGTCGCGGTGCTGGGGTCGAACGGCTCCGGGAAGTCGCACTTCCTGCGGCTGCTGGCGGGCGAGGACGTGGCACATGAGGGGATGTGGAAGCTGGGCGCCCGCGTCGTGCCCGGTCACTTCGCCCAGACCCACGCCCACCCGGAGCTGGAGGGGCGCATCCTTCTGGACATCCTGTGGACGGAACACGCCAAGGACCGTGGCAAGGCGATGAGCGCGCTGCGCCGGTACGAGCTGGAGCGCCAGGCCGAGCAGCGCTTCGACCGGCTGTCCGGCGGGCAGCAGGCGCGTTTCCAGATCCTGCTGCTGGAGCTGGCGGGCACGACCGCCCTGCTGCTGGACGAGCCGACCGACAACCTCGACCTGGAGAGCGCGGAGGCGCTTCAGGAGGGGCTGGAGGCGTACGAGGGGACGGTGCTGGCGGTGACGCACGACCGCTGGTTCGCGCGGTCCTTCGACCGGTACCTGGTCTTCGGCGCGGACGGGCGGGTGCGGGAGACGACGGAGCCGGTGTGGGACGAGCGGAGGGTGGAGCGCAAGCGGTAGCGGGACGTCACCGCTTGGTTCCCGTCCGGTGGTGGGGCTGTGGGAGCGGCTCTTAGATGGACGCATGAGCGCGGAGAAATCGGGCATAGCGGGTGCTGGCGAGGTCCGGGACGCGGCGCGGCCCGCGGACTCGCCGCTCGTCGGGTGGCTGCTCCGGCGGGCCCCGTGGCCCCTGTGGGCGGTGGCCGCCGCCCTGATGGGGGCAGTGATCTTCCATGTGCAGCGGCACAGCCCCACCGTCGGCATGGACAACGACTTCGTCGTGAAGGCGGCGCGGGCGCTGCTGGGTGGTGAGGCTCCGTATGCCGACAAGCGGTTCCTGTATCTGCCCAGCGCGGTGCTGGCCGCGGTGCCCGAGGCGCTGCTGTCCGCCGGGAAGCTGCGGCTGCTGGTGCCGGTAGCGGGCGTGGGGCTGGTGCTGCTGGGGTGGCTCGCCTCGCTGCGGATCTTCCGGATTCCCGTACGGAGCCGGCTGGCGGCGCTCGGCGTGGTGGCCCTGGCGTTCTTCGAGCCGTTCCGCAACGTCGTGAACATCGGGAACTGGACGCTGGCCTCGGTGGCGGCGCTGCCCCTGATGCTGCTGCTGGCGCTGCGCTCCCGGTGGGTCGCCGCGGGCGCGGTCCTGGGGCTCGCGCTGGCGGTCAAGCCGATGCTGGCGCCGCTGCTGCTGCTCCTGGTCCTCGCGCGGCGGTGGCGGGCCCTCGCGGTGGCGGTGGCGGTGCCGGCCGTGGCGTCCGTACTGGCGGCGCTGGCGATGCCGCGCCCGGGCATGTTCTTCACCCGTACGCTGCCGTTCCTGCTGCACGGCCAGGACAGCTTCGCCCGCCCCTTCGACGCCTCGCCCGGGATGATTCTCACCCGGCTGGGCGTGCCCGAGACCGCGGCGTACGGAGTGGCCGCGGTCGCGGCGGTCGCGGGGACGGGCTGTGCGTGGCTGCGGTGGCGGCGCGGCGACCAGGGGGCGCAGCGGCTGGTGGAGACCGCCGCGATGCTGATGGTGGCGGCCTTCCTGGTGTCCCGGCCGTCCTTCGACCACTACCTGCTGGTGGTGCTGCCGCCGCTGGCCGCCTCCGTGGTCCTGCCGGGCTCGGTGCCCCGCACGGTGTGGTTCTGGGTGGCCCTGGTGCCGCAGATCGGCGGGCTGCCCTGGCCGCACCTGGAGGGACTGCACCGGCGGGCCTTCAAGGACACGGTGATGCTGTGCACGGTGGCGGGCGTGCTGGCATGGACCTGCGTACGGCCGCGGGTACTGCGGGCGGTGGCTATCATGCCCATGGGGCCCGAGGGCACGGATCGTACGCCGGTTCGGGACGTGTTTTGACCCGGCTGGGGGCGGCCCGGTATTCTGCCAGTTCGTTATGCGTATTGGCTTGCTCTATCTCACGTGAGGGGCCCTTACGCCGGTCCACCGGGCCGATGACCAGCGGCAGGAACCCGGGTTGCGTCACCCGCGGTGCCGCCAGTGCTGGAGATCGACCGAGGTGACCAGTACAGGACCCTATTCACTGAAGAAGCGAAGGCTAACCGTGCGTACGTTCAGCCCCAAGCCCGGCGATGTCCAGCGCCAGTGGCACATCATTGACGCGCAGGACGTTGTCCTGGGCCGTCTGGCCTCCCAGGCCGCGTCCCTCCTGAGGGGCAAGCACAAGCCGGTGTACGCGCCGCACGTCGACACCGGTGACTTCGTCATCATCGTCAACGCCGACAAGGTGCACCTGTCCGGCAACAAGCGCAGCCAGAAGATGGCCTACCGCCACTCCGGCTTCCCGGGCGGTCTGCGCTCGGTGCGCTACGACGAGCTCCTCGAGAAGAACCCCGAGAAGGCCGTCGAGAAGGCCGTCAAGGGCATGCTCCCCAAGAACACCCTGGGCCGTCAGATGCTCTCGAAGCTGAAGGTCTACGCGGGCGCCGAGCACCCGCACGCTGCGCAGCAGCCGGTCCCGTTCGAGATCACCCAGGTCGCGCAGTAAGTCCGGCCACCCCCTAAGACGAAGAGAATCTGAGGAGAATCGTGGCTGAGACCACCCCCGAGACCCCGCTGGACGAGGTCGAGGAGTACACCACCGAGACCGAGGTTCCGCTGGAGGGTGAGTACACCTCCGAGTCGCTCGCGTCGCGCTTCGGTGACCCGCAGCCGGCCGCCGGCCTGGGCCGTCGCAAGAACGCCATCGCCCGCGTGCGGATCATCCCCGGCTCCGGCCAGTGGAAGATCAACGGCCGCACCCTCGAGGGTTACTTCCCGAACAAGGTGCACCAGCAGGAAGTCAACGAGCCCTTCAAGGTGCTCGAGCTCGACAACCGCTACGACGTGGTGGCCCGCATCTCCGGCGGCGGCATCTCCGGCCAGGCCGGTGCGCTGCGCCTGGGCGTGGCCCGTGCGCTGAACGAGGCGGACGAGGACAACAACCGCGGCCCGCTGAAGAAGGCCGGCTTCCTCAAGCGCGACGACCGTGCGGTCGAGCGCAAGAAGGCCGGTCTGAAGAAGGCCCGCAAGGCGCCGCAGTACAGCAAGCGCTAATTGCCGCTCGGCTGCTCGCGCAGCTCTTGGCGAACGCCCCGGTGGCACGATCCGTGCTGCCGGGGCGTTCGGCTATCCGGGACCAGCGGCGTATACCTGGACGCAAGGCCCTGGTCCACGTACATCAACTCGGAGGACACCAGTGGGACGACTCTTCGGCACGGACGGTGTGCGCGGTGTCGCCAACGCGGATCTCACGGCGGAGCTGGCGCTCGGTCTGTCGGTCGCGGCGGCGCACGTGCTCGCAGAAGCCGGCACCTTTGCGGGCCACCGGCCGGTGGCCGTGGTCGGGCGTGATCCGCGGGCGTCGGGGAGTTCCTGGAGGCCGCCGTGGTCGCGGGCCTGGCCAGCGCGGGCGTGGACGTCCTGCGGGTGGGTGTGCTGCCGACCCCGGCCGTGGCGTACCTGACCGGGTCGCTCGGCGCCGACCTGGGCGTGATGCTCTCCGCCAGCCACAATCCGATGCCCGACAACGGCATCAAGTTCTTCGCCCGCGGCGGCCACAAGCTCGCCGACGAGCTGGAGGACCGCATCGAGCGCACGTACCGCTCGCACAGCTCCGGCGAGCCGTGGAACCGGCCGACCGGCGCCGGCGTGGGCCGGGTCAAGGACTACGACCAGGGCTTTGACAACTACGTCGCGCACCTGGTGGGCGTGCTGCCCAACCGCCTGGACGGCCTGAAGGTCGTCATCGACGGCGCGCACGGCGCGGCCTCCCGCGTCTCCCCGGAGGCGTTCGCCCGGGCCGGTGCCGAGGTCGTCACCATCGGCGCCGACCCCGACGGCCTGAACATCAACGACGGCTGCGGCTCCACGCACCTCTCCGGCCTGTGCGCCGCGGTCGTCGAGCACGGCGCGGACCTCGGCGTGGCGCACGACGGCGACGCGGACCGCTGCCTGGCGGTGGACCGCGACGGCAACGAGATCGACGGCGACCAGATCCTGGCCGTCCTCGCCCTCGGGATGCGCGAGGCGGGCACGCTGCGCAAGGACACCGTCGTGGCGACCGTGATGTCCAACCTGGGCTTCAAGCTGGCCATGGAGCGCGAGGGCCTGACCTTCGTCCAGACGGCGGTCGGCGACCGGTACGTCCTGGAGGAGATGAAGGCCGGCGGCTTCGCGCTCGGCGGCGAACAGTCCGGGCACGTCATCGCGCTGGACCACGCGACGACCGGCGACGGCACGCTCACCGGCCTGATGCTGGCCGCCCGCGTCGCGGCGACGGGCCGCCCGCTGGGCGAGCTGGCGGGCGTCATGCAGCGTCTGCCGCAGGTTCTGGTCAACGTGCCGGACGTGGACAAGTCCCGGGTCGGCACGTCACCGGAGGTCACCTCGGCCGTCGCGGAGGCGGAGCGCGAGCTGGGCACCACCGGGCGCGTCCTGCTGCGCCCCTCGGGCACGGAGCCGCTGGTGCGCGTCATGGTCGAGGCCGCCGACATCGAGCAGGCGGGGGCCGTGGCCGGCCGCCTGGCGGATGTGGTGAAGTCGGCGCTGGGCTGACGCGAGCCGGTCAGCGCTGCCGCTGCCTGGCCCAGAAGAGCTTCTGGGCCAGCAGCGTCAGCGTGCCCGCGACGACGATCCCGGCGAGGTTCAGCAGGAGCTGTTCCGTGGAGCCCCACGCCTGCTTGTACGCGTGGTAGCCGAAGGCGACGGCGGCGTTGGCGGCGGCCGGGACGGTGGTGACCGAGATGGCCACGCCGACCAGCGCGCCGGACTTCGCCGAGGTCAGCGAGAGGACGCCGGCGATTCCGGCGAGGACGGCGACCACGAACGAGAACCAGTCCGGCCGGTAGATGAAGTTCGTGTTCGGGCGGTCCGCCGTCAGCGCCCCGGCGTCGAAGAGCCCCACCGCGTCCATGAACAGGCTGAAGCCCACCGTCGCCGCCATCGCCACCGCGAAGCCCACGACCAGCGCCAGCAGGGAGCGCCAGGCGAGCCGGGGCGCGCGGCGCACCAGGGCGGTGCAGATGCCGGCCAGCGGGCCGAACTCCGGGCCGACGGCCATCGCGCCGACGATCAGGATCGCGTTGTCCAGCACCACGCCGCAGGCGGCGATCATCGTGGCGAGCGTCAGGAACGCCAGATAGGTGAAGGAGAGCGTGGACTCCTCGTGGGTGGCGTCGGTCAGCGACTCCCACAGCACGGCGTCCGCGCCCTCGCCGGGCGCGTCCTTCTCGGCCTTGTCCGCGCGGACGGACAGGGACAGGTCGATGTTCTCGACGGCGATCGAGCCGTCCTGGTCGATGCCGAGGGCCCGCAGCTCGTGCAGCAGGCCGTCACCGGCCTCGCGGGCCACGTCGCAGAGGATCACATCGCCCAGCGGCTCGCGCGCGGCGCCGGTCAGGACGGCCAGGTGGGTGGTGCCCACCGTCTGCTCCACCAGGCGCAGCACGGCCTGCGTACGGTCGGCGGGAACGATCAGGCGCAGGTGCAGCACGGTGTACCTCTCGTGGAAGGCGGCGGGCTGCCGTCGTCAGAGCTTGCGCAGGGACAGCCGCTGCACCTTGTGGTCGGGGCCCTTGCGCAGGACGAGGTTGGCGCGGCCGCGGGTCGGTGCGACATTCTGTTCCAGGTTGGGCTTGTTGACGGTGCGCCAGATCATCCGCGCGTAGTCGAGGGCTTCTTCCTCGGAGACCTGGGTGTACTTGCGGAAGTACGAGAACGGGTTCTGGAAGGCGGTCTCGCGCAGCTTGCGGAACCGGCCCAGGTACCAGCGCTCGATGTCCTCCGTGCGGGCGTCCACGTACACCGAGAAGTCGAAGAAGTCGGCGAGGCCGAGGCGGGTGCGGCCGTCCTTGCCGGGCAGGGCGGGTTGCAGGACGTTCAGGCCCTCGACGATCAGGATGTCGGGGCGGTGCACGGTCAGCCGCTCGCCGGGCACGATGTCGTAGATCAGGTGGGAGTAGACCGGGGCGCTGACCTCGGACTTCCCGGACTTCACATCGGCGACGAAGCGGGTCAGGGCGCGGCGGTCGTACGACTCGGGGAAGCCCTTGCGGGACATCAGGCCGCGGCGGTGCAGCTCGGCGTTGGGGAACAGGAAGCCGTCGGTGGTGACCAGTTCGACGCGCGGGTGCTCCGGCCAGCGGGCCAGCAGCGCCTGGAGGAGCCGGGCGGTGGTGGACTTGCCGACCGCCACGCTGCCCGCGACCCCTATGACGAAGGGAGTGCCGGGTTGTGCGCCGTGGCCGCCGCCCGCGTCGCCGAGGAAGGTGTTCAGCGCGCCGCGCAGGTTGCTGGAGGCGCCCACGTACAGGTTGAGCAGGCGGGACAGCGGGAGGTAGACGTCGCGTACCTCGTCCAGGTCGATCACGTCGCCCAGGCCGCGCAGCCGCTCGACCTCCTCGGCGGTCAGCGGCAGCGGGGTCTTCTCCCGCAGGGCGCTCCACTCGGCGCGCGTCAGGTCGACGTACGGCGAGCGCTCGGCGCGGCGGCGGTGCTGCGACTCGGTCGGCTCTGTGGTGAGGGGCACGCGCCCATTGTCCGCAGGCGCGGGGGCGGGTTCACCCCGGGGTGGGGTTGTGGCCGCCCGGTGCGCGTGTCGCGCGCACGGGTCACGGCGGTCCCGGACGGCGCGCGGGGAGGTGGAAGGTGCGGGTCCGGTGCGCGGCGCCGTTGGCCGGATGGAGCGCGGGGAGGCGTGGCGCGGCCCCGTAGGCTGCCCTCATGTGCGGAATCGTGGGGTATGCGGGCGGCCGGTCCGCCCTGGACGTCGTGCTCACCGGGCTGAAGCGGCTGGAGTACCGCGGCTACGACTCGGCCGGGGTGGCCGTGCTCGCCGACGGCGGTCTGGCGGCGGCCAAGAAGGCCGGCAAACTCGCCAATCTGGACAAGGAACTGGCCGACCGTCCGCTGCCGGCCGGTACGACCGGGATCGGGCACACCCGGTGGGCCACGCACGGCGCGCCGACCGACACCAACGCCCACCCGCATCTGGACAACGCCGGGCGGGTCGCCGTCGTCCACAACGGCATCATCGAGAACTTCGCGGCCCTGCGCGCGGAACTGGCCGAGCGCGGCCACACGCTGGCCTCCGAGACGGACACCGAGGTCGTCGGGCACCTGCTGGCGGAGAACTTCTCCTCCTGCGGGGACCTGGCCGAGGCGATGCGCCAGGTGTGCCGCCGGCTGGAAGGCGCGTTCACGCTGGTCGCGGTGCACGCGGACGCGCCGGACGTGGTGGTGGGCGCGCGCCGCAACTCCCCGCTGGTGGTGGGCATCGGCGAGGACGAGGCGTTCCTGGCGTCGGACGTGGCGGCGTTCATCTCGTACACCCGTGAGGCCGTCGAACTGGGCCAGGACCAGGTCGTGGAGGTGCGCCGGGACGGGGTGACGGTCACCGGCTTCGACGGCGCGCCGGGCGAGGTGCGGAACTTCCACGTGGACTGGGACGCGTCGGCCGCCGAGAAGGGCGGCTACGACTACTTCATGCTCAAGGAGATCGCCGAGCAGCCGAAGGCCGTCGCCGACACACTGCTGGGCCGGGTGGACGAGTCCGGGGTGCTCTCGCTGGACGAGGTCCGCATCGAGGACTCGGTGCTGCGCGAGGCCACCAAGGTGGTGATAGTGGCCTGCGGCACCGCCTTCCACGCCGGGATGATCGCCAAGTACGCCATCGAGCACTGGACGCGCATCCCCTGCGAGGTGGAGCTGGCCAGCGAGTTCCGCTACCGCGACCCGATCCTGGACCCGCGCACCCTGGTCGTCGCCATCTCGCAGTCCGGCGAGACGATGGACACCCTGATGGCGGTACGGCACGCCCGTGAGCAGGGCGCGAAGGTGCTCGCGGTGTGCAACACCAACGGCTCGACGATTCCCCGCGAGTCGGACGCGGTGCTCTACACGCACGCGGGCCCCGAGGTCGCGGTCGCCTCGACCAAGGCGTTCCTGACGCAGCTGGTGGCCTGCTACCTCCTCGCGCTGTACCTGGGCCAGGTGCGCGGCACCCAGTGGGGCGACGAGATCCGCGCGGTGGTGCGCGAACTGGCCGCGATCGGCACCCAGGTCGACCAGGTCCTGGGGACGATGGAGCCGGTACGGGAGCTGGCGCGCGGCCTCGCGGAGAAGAACACGGTGCTCTTCCTCGGGCGGCACGTGGGCTACCCCGTCGCCCTGGAGGGCGCGCTGAAGCTCAAGGAACTGGCGTACATGCACGCGGAGGGCTTCGCGGCGGGCGAGCTGAAGCACGGGCCGATCGCGCTGATCGAGGAGGGCGTGCCGGTCGTCGTGGTCGTGCCGTCGCCGCGCGGCCGGTCCGTGCTGCACGACAAGATCGTCTCCAACATCCAGGAGATCCGGGCCCGGGGCGCGCTCACCATCGTCGTCGCCGAGGAGGGCGACGAGACGGTCGTCCCGTACGCGGACCACCTCGTCCGTATCCCGCGCACCCCGACCCTGCTCCAGCCGATGGTCTCCACCGTGCCGCTCCAGGTCTTCGCCTGCGAACTGGCCACGGCCCGCGGCAACGAGGTCGACCAGCCGCGCAACCTCGCCAAGTCGGTGACCGTCGAATGATCATCGGGGTGGGGATCGACGTCGCCGAGATCGACCGGTTCGCGGCAGCGCTGGAGCGCACCCCGGACATGGCGACGCGGCTGTTCGTCGAACGGGAGCTGACGCTGCCCAGCGGCGAGCGCCGGGGCATCGCCTCGCTCGCCGCGCGGTTCGCGGCCAAGGAGGCGGTGGCCAAGGCGCTGGGGGCGCCCGCCGGGCTGCGGTGGACGGACGCGGAGGTGGCGGTGCTGGATTCCGGGCAGCCGATACTCCAGATCCGCGGGACGGTCGCGGAGCGCGCGGCGGAACTCGGCGTGCGGTCCTGGCACGTGTCGCTCAGTCACGACGCGGGCGTGGCTTCGGCGGTGGTGATCGCGGAGGGGTGAGCGGCGGGCGGCGCGTGCCGGATGCCTGTCCGTACGCGGCGCCGTACCCGTATCCGTACGGACGGTCGTCGGCCGGGCCGTGCGCGTATCCGTGGCGCGGCGCCGCTCCCGTATCCGTACGCGCCGCCGCATGCCGGGTGAGCCGGCGCGCGCCGCCGCCGACCGGGCGAGCCGGGAGGAATGCCCGCGCCGTCCGGGGTGAGACTGGGGGCATGAGGACTGCGTTCAGCGTGGATGTCGTACGGGCGGCCGAGCGGGACCTGATGGCGCGGCTGCCCGAAGGGGCCCTGATGCAGCGGGCCGCCGCCGGTCTCGCGGTGGCGTGCGCGGAGCTGCTGGGGCGGGTGTACGGGGCGCGGGTCGTGCTGCTCGTGGGCAGCGGCGACAACGGCGGCGACGCCCTGTACGCGGGCGCCCGGCTGGCCCGGCGCGGCGCGGGCGTACGCGCCGTCCTGCTGTCCCCCGACCGGGCCCACGCGGGCGGCCTGGCGGCGCTGCGCGCGGCGGGCGGCCGGGTGTCCGGCGACGCCCTGGCCGACCTCGCGCGGGCCGACCTCGTCGTGGACGGGATCGTCGGCATCGGCGGCAAGGGCGGGCTGCGGCCGGAGGCGGCCCGGCTGGCCGACGCGGCGCGGCGGTCCCTGGTCGTCTCCGTCGACCTGCCGAGCGGCGTGGACGCGGACACCGGGGAGGTGGCGGGCGACGCCGTACGGGCCGATGTGACGGTGACGTTCGGCGCGTACAAGCCGGGGCTGCTCATCGACCCGGCGCGCGAGTACGCGGGCGCGCTGCGGCTGGTGGACATCGGCCTGGAGCTGCCCGGGGACGCGACGGCCGAGGCGCTTCAGTACGCGGACGTGGCGGAGCTGCTGCCGCGTCCCACGGCGGAGAGCGACAAGTACCGGCGTGGCGTGGTGGGCGTCGTCGCGGGCTCCGCGCGCTACCCGGGGGCGGCCGTCCTGGCGGTCTCCGGGGCGCTGCGGGGCGGCGCCGGGGCCGTACGGTACGTGGGCCCGGCGGCCGACGCCGTCCTCGCGCGGTTCCCGGAGACCCTGGTGCACGCCGGGCCGCCCTCGAAGGCCGGCCGCGTGCAGTCCTGGGTCATCGGCCCCGGCATCGGCGACGAGGGCGACGCCATGGCGGACGTCCTCGACTCGGACGTCCCCGTCCTGGTGGACGCCGACGGGCTGCGCTTCCTGGACCCGGCGCGGGTACGGGGCCGCGGCGCGCCGACCCTGCTCACCCCGCACGCCGGGGAGGCCGCGGCCCTGCTCGGCACCGACCGGGCGGACGTGGAGGCGTCCCGCCTGCGCTCCGTACGGGAACTGGCCGAACGGTACGGTGCCACGGCGCTCCTGAAGGGCTCCACGACCCTCGTCGCCGACCCGGCGGGCGGCCCGGTGCGCGCCAACCCCACCGGCACGGGCTGGCTCGCCACCGCGGGCAGCGGTGACGTGCTGTCCGGACTGACCGGCTCCCTGCTGGCCACCGGCCTGCCCGCGCACGACGCGGCCGCCGTCGGCGCGTACCTGCACGGCCTGGCCGCCCGGCTGGCGGCCACCCCGGACGGCGCGCCGATCCTGGCGACGGACGTGGCCGGGGCGTTGGGCGCGGCGTGGCGGGACGTCGGCCGCCACTGAGGGCGCCGGGGCGCGGGCCCGTACCGCGGGCGCCCGCGCGCACTCCCGCGTACCCGTCTCTCCCGGCCCCAACACCCCGTTCTGCGACACTGGGTGGATGAACCATGCAGCCATGCGGGCCCGTGCGGCCGTGGACCTCGACGCGGTGCGCTCCAACGTGCGAGCGCTGCGGGCCCGGGCGCCCCGGGCCGAGCTGATGGCCGTGGTGAAGTCCGACGGGTACGGCCACGGCGCGGTCCGGTGCGCCCGCGCGGCCCGGGAGGCCGGGGCGACATGGCTGGGCACCGCGCTCCCCGAGGAGGCGTTCGCGCTGCGCGCCGCGGGCGACACCGGCCGGCTGATGTGCTGGCTGTGGACGCCCGGCGGGCCCTGGCGGCAGGCCGTCGAGCAGGACATCGACGTGTCGGTCAGCGGCATGTGGGCGCTGACCGAGGTGACCGCGGCGGCGCGCGCGTGCGGCCGTACCGCCCGCGTCCAGCTCAAGGTCGACACCGGGCTGGGGCGCAGCGGCTGCCAGCCCGCCGACTGGCCCGAACTGGTCGCCGCCGCCCGTGCCGCCGAGGCCGAGGGCGCGATACGGGTCACCGGCGTCTGGTCGCACTTCGCCTGCGCCGACGAGCCCGGCCACCCCTCCGTCGACGCGCAGCTCGCGGTCTTCGCCGACGCGGACGCGGTGGCCCGCCGCGCGGGCCTGGACCCGGAGGTGCGCCACCACGCCAACACCCCGGCGCTGCTCAGCCTCCCGCACGCGCACTTCGACCTGGTACGTGCCGGTATCGGCATCTACGGTGTCTCGCCCAGCCCCGAGATGGGCGCGCCGGAGGACTTCGGGCTGCGGCCCGCCATGACGCTGGAGGCATCCCTGGCGTCGGTCAAGCACGTACCCGGCGGCCACGGCGTCTCGTACGGGCACCGCTACACGACGGCCGGGGAGACCACCCTCGCCCTGGTCCCGCTCGGCTACGCCGACGGCATCCCCCGCCATGCGTCGAACAGCGGACCGGTGCTGGTCGCGGGCAAATGGCGGACGGTCGCCGGCACCGTCGCGATGGACCAGTTCGTGGTCGACCTCGGCGGGGACCCGGCCCAGGTGGGCGACGTGGCCGTGCTGTTCGGCCCGGGGGACCGGGGGAGCCGAGCGTCGAGGACTGGGCGCGTGCGGCGGGCACGATCGGGTACGAGATCGTTACGCGGATCGGTACCCGGGTGCCACGCGTCTATGTCGACGAACGCGCGGACACGGGGAGCGGGACATGAGCGACAGGACGGGGGCGGCCGCCGACGCCGCGATCGACGCGGCGGCCGAAGCGGCCACGACGGCCGGCAACTGGACACGGGCGGGACGCCACGCGGGCCTCGCGGGCGCCGCGCTCGGCGTGGTCGCCGCGGGCGCCGCGGCGGGCGTGGCCATCGAGCGGCTGACGGTCGGCCGGGGCGTACGGCGCAAGGCGCGGCTCGCGCTGGACGCGGCGGGCCCGTACGGCACGCTGCGCGGCACACCGGGCACGGCGGTCGCCGAGGACGGCACGGAGCTGCACTACGAGATCGACGAGCCGGAGGACGGCAAGGACGGCAAGGGCAGCCGGAGCGGCAAGGGAGGCGGTGCCGGCGGCGCGCGCCGCAAGCGGCTCCTGGGACTGCTGGGGCGCCGCTCCGGAGCGCCCACGGTCGTCTTCAGCCACGGCTACTGCCTGAACCAGGACTCCTGGCACTTCCAGCGCGCGGCCCTGCGCGGCGCGGTGCGCAGCGTCCACTGGGACCAGCGCAGCCACGGCCGCTCGGAGCGCGGCCGGGCCCAGCGCGACGGCACCGAACCGGTCACCATCGAGCTGCTGGGCCGGGACCTGAAGGCGGTGCTGGACGCCGCCGTGCCCGAGGGGCCGATCGTGCTGGTCGGGCACTCCATGGGCGGTATGACGGTGATGGCGCTGGCCGACCAGTACCCGGAGTACGTCGCGGAGCGGGTGGTCGGCGTGGCCCTGATCGGCACCTCGGCGGGCCGGCTCAGCGAGGTCGCCTTCGGGCTGCCGTCGCTGGGCGTCAAGGCGTTCCACCGCTTCGCGCCGGGCGTGCTCAAGGCGCTCGGCGCGCAGAGCGAGCTGGTCGAGAAGGGCCGCCGGGCGACCGCCGACCTCTTCGCCGGGCTGGTCAAGCGCTACTCCTTCGGTACGCCGAAAGAGGTGGACCCGGGGGTGGCGCGGTTCGCCGAGCGGATGATCGAGGCGACCCCGATCGACGTCGTCGCCGAGTTCTTCCCGGCCTTCGCCGTGCACGACAAGACCGAGGCGCTGGTCGCCTTCGACCCCGTACCGGCGCTGGTGCTGGCGGGCGACCGGGACCTGATCACCCCGTCCGACCACAGCGACGCCATCGCCGGGCTGCTGCCGGGCGCGGAGTCGGTGTGCGAGGCGGGGGCGGGCCACCTGGTGATGCTGGAGCGCCCCGAGGTGGTCAGCGGCCATCTGGAGACCCTGATCGAGCGGGCGGCGGCGACGGCGGCGGCTGCCCGGTCGGCGCGGGCGTAGCCGCGCGGCCGCCGGGCCGGTGGGTCCGGCGGCGTCCGTCCGCCGCGGACGGGTTCGAAATGCCGGTTGTGCGCGCCGTACCATCGGCGCATGAGCGCCACCGAGACGATCGAGCACGTAACCGTCAAGTCACCCCTGCGCATGCAGGAGTTGGGCCGCGCACTGGCCGGGCTGCTGCGCCCGGGGGACCTGGTGCTGCTGACCGGGGAGCTGGGCGCGGGCAAGACGACGCTGACCCGCGGGCTGGGCGAGGGCCTCGGCGTGCGCGGCGCGGTCACCTCGCCGACCTTCGTGATCGCCCGGGTGCACCCGCCGCTGGCCGACGGCCCGGCCCTGGTGCACGTGGACGCGTACCGGCTCGGCGGCGGCCTGGACGAGATGGAGGACCTGGACCTCGACGTGTCGCTGCCCGAGTCGGTGGTGGTCGTGGAGTGGGGCGACGGCAAGGTCGAGGAGCTGTCCGAGGACCGGCTGCACGTGGTCATCGAGCGCGCCGTCGGCGCGGACGCGCCCGCCGCGCCCGCCGACGGGGAGGCGCCGGACGAGGACGACGTGCGCGAGGTCACGGTGCGCGGTGTCGGGGCGCGCTGGGCGGACGTGGACCTGACGGTGCTGGCCGGGTCGTAGGGGGCACCCGTGCGGTAGTTTCCGACAAGCCGTCGGGAAGATGTTGCGCGCGCGGCGCCGAACGTGGTCACATGGGTGAAGAGAGAGCCGGTTAGGTCTGCCTAACTACGCCCGCTTGCCCAGGAGCCACGGGAGGCATCCATGTCGGCCCACCAGCCCGTCACCGCAGCGGTCCGCAACGGCGCGGCCGAACCGACGCCGACCATGAACCAGCTGCTGGCGGCGTGCGCCGCGGCCAGCGCGGTGTCCACGCCCCCGCAGCCGCCGTCCCGGGCCGAGACCGCGGAAGACCCCGAGAACACCGAGGGTGCCGAGAGCCCCGAGGGCGACGCGCGCGACGCCGTGCGGGAGGACACCGGTCCGGGCCCGCACGGCGCGCGGACGCACGGTACGGAAGCACGCGACGCGGCATAGCGGGGAACGGCGGCGGCGTAACGGGGAACGGCGGGGGCGCACGCCCCGCGCCGACTCACAACCCGGCGCAAGCTCAAACTCCGCGCGGGCTCACGCCCCGGCTCACTTCACGACGACGACCTTCGTATTGCGCAGCGCGAAGTCCCACATCGCCGTGCCGTCCGCACGCGCCTCGCGGATGCCGCCGGTCTTCTTCGTCGCGTTCGGGTCCGGCATCGAGCCGTCGACCGCCGCGCTGAAGCCGACCACCACGCCGTCGGCCATGGCGAAACGCACCACGTGCTCGACCGGCACCCCGTCGGAGCCGGTGAGCTTCAGCGTCCGGCCGCTGACCTTGTACGTGCCCGGGGCCGGGCTGACGGTGCTCGGCGTGACCTCGTACGTCCGCTTCACCTTGCCGTCCGCCGTGACCAGCCACACCCGCCGCGCGCCCAGCGCGTAGACGACCCGCTCGCCCTCGCCCGAGTCGGCCGGCACCGGCACCTCGGTCTTCTGCCGGTCCGCGCCGTCCTTGCCCTTGCCCGGGGCCGGGCTCGCGGTCGACGACGGCTGCTTGCCGGGGGTGGTGTGGTCGGGGGCCGAGGCGGACGCCTGGTAGGCCAGGAAACCGACGGCGGCGAGCGCAACCGTGGTCAGAGCGGTGACGATCGAACTGCTCTTTGCGGACACCGCCGTGCCACCTTTCGTACGCGCGTGACTACGGGTGACGGTAGCACCCGGCGAGGCACCCGCGGCCGCGCCGTAGTCTTGGAGGCGTGCTGCTGCTTGCTCTGGACACCGCAACCCCCGCCGTCACCGTCGCCGTCCACGACGGCTCCCGCGTCCTCGCCGAGGAGCGCCAGGTGGACGCCCGCCGGCACGGCGAACTGCTGCTGCCCGCCGTCGACCGGGTCCTCGCCGAAGCCGGCGTGAAACTCGGCGCGGTCAGCGACATCGTCGTCGGCGTCGGCCCCGGCCCGTACACGGGCCTGCGGGTCGGTCTCGTCACGGCCGCGACGTTCGGGGCCGCGCTCGACGTGCCGGTGCACGGCCTGTGCACGTTGGACGGCATCGCGTACGCCGCCGGGCTCGACGAGCCGTTCCTGGTGGCGACCGACGCCCGCCGCAAGGAGGTCTACTGGGCGCGCTACGCCGACGCCCGCACGCGGCTCACCGAGCCCGCCGTGGACCGCCCCGCGGACATCGCCGACGAGGCCGGCGCGCTGCCGTCGGTGGGCGCGGGCGCGCTGCTGTACGCCGGCACGTTCACCGGCGTACGGGACGGCGGCCCGGAGCACCAGTCCGCGGGCGCGCTCGCCGCGCTGGCCGCCGAGAAGCTGGCGCGCGGCGAGGAGCTGCTGCCGCCGCAGCCGCTGTACCTGCGCCGCCCCGACGCGCAGGTGCCCGCCAACTACAAGGTGGTCACCCCGAAGTGACCGCACGGGTGGCTGCCGCCGACGGCGCGCGGGACGGCGCCGTACTCCGCGAGATGCGCTGGTGGGACATCGCGCCCGTACTGGAGCTGGAAGGCGAGCTGTTCCCGGAGGACGCCTGGTCGGCGGGTATGTTCTGGTCGGAGCTGGCGCACGCGCGCGGCCCGGCCGCCAACCGCCGCTACCTCGTCGCCGAACGGGACGGCCGCCTGGTCGGCTACGGCGGTCTGGCCGCCGTCGACGGCACCGGCGACATCCAGACCATCGCCACCGCCCGCGACCAGTGGGGCTCCGGCCTCGGCGCCCGGCTGCTGACCGAGCTGCTGTCCGCCGCCACCGCCTTCGAATGCGCCGAGGTGCTGCTCGAAGTGCGCGTCGACAACACCCGGGCGCAGCGCCTGTACGAGCGGTTCGGCTTCGAGCCGATCGGCTTCCGGCGCGGCTACTACCAGCCCGGCAACGTGGACGCCCTCGTCATGCGCCGTACCACCGAGTCCCCCTCCGAATCCCCGGCCGATTCCGCCCCCGAGCCGGCCGACGAAGCCCCCTCCTCCCCACCCCCCGCGCAAGGAAACCGGACCCATGGCTGACGAACCGCTCGTCCTCGGCATCGAGACCTCCTGCGACGAAACCGGCGTCGGCATCGTGCGCGGCCACACGCTCCTCGCGGACGCCGTCGCCTCCAGCGTCGACGAGCACGCGCGCTTCGGCGGCGTCGTCCCGGAGGTGGCCTCGCGCGCGCACCTGGAGGCGATGGTCCCCACCATCCAGCGCGCCCTGAAGGAGGCCGGCGTCGCCGCGTCCGACCTCGACGGCATCGCGGTCACCGCCGGCCCCGGCCTGGCGGGCGCCCTGCTCGTCGGTGTCTCGGCGGCCAAGGCGTACGCCTACGCCCTCGGCAAGCCGCTCTACGGCGTCAACCACCTCGCCTCGCACATCTGCGTAGACCAGCTGGAGCACGGCGCCCTGCCCGAGCCGACGATGGCCCTGCTGGTCTCCGGCGGCCACTCCTCGCTCCTGCTGGCCCCCGACATCACCTCCGACGTACGCCCCCTCGGCTCGACCATCGACGACGCGGCGGGCGAGGCGTTCGACAAGGTCGCCCGCGTACTGCACCTGGGCTTCCCGGGCGGCCCGGTCATCGACCGCTACGCGCGCGAGGGCGACCCGGAGGCGATCCGCTTCCCGCGCGGCCTGACCGGCTCCCGCGACCCCGTCTACGACTTCTCCTTCTCCGGCCTCAAGACGGCCGTCGCCCGCTGGATCGAGGCGAAGCGCGCCGCGGGCGAGGAGGTCCCGGTCGCGGACGTCGCGGCGTCCTTCCAGGAAGCGGTCGTCGACGTCCTGACCCGCAAGGCCGTACGCGCCTGCAAGGACAACGGCGTCGACCACCTGATGATTGGCGGCGGCGTCGCCGCCAACTCCCGCCTCCGCGCGCTGGCCCAGCACCGCTGCGAGAAGGCGGGCATCACCCTGCGCGTCCCCCGCCCCAAGCTCTGCACCGACAACGGCGCCATGGTCGCCGCCCTCGGCGCCGAAATGGTCGCCCGCAACCGCCCCGCCTCCGCCTGGGACCTCCCGGCCGACTCCTCCCTGCCGGTGACGGAACCGCACGTACCGGCCCCGGACCACGCCCACGGGGGCCACGGCCATGCGCACGGTCACGGCCACGGTCATGACCACGACCACTTCCACGAGCTGAGCAAGGACAACCTGTACTCGTAGGGGGCGCGACACGCCTCACGGCACATGCCGCGCCACTCGTTCGCATGAAGCGTCCTGGTGCCCGCTGGCTACTCTGGGCCCACGGCCCAGAACCCCGCCCACGGGAGAACCGATGGCCGTCAGCGCTTCCGAGAGCCCCCTCATCCCACAGCCACAGGCATCGATCACGCTGTTGCGTGAGGCCGTGGCGCGGATCGCGCCTGTGGCCCTGCCGACCTTCACCCGCGGACTGTCGCAGGCCGCCGACCAAGTGCGACAGGGGTCCGACCTGTTGCCGTTGCGCCGCTTCACGATGCAGTGGGCCGTCTACGCGCACATCCAGCGTCACCCACGGATCGCCGCCAGGTTCCGGGAACTGGAGGACCTGGCCGTGGCCACCGACAATGTGGAAGAGGCCCGGAGCGCGGTGGCCGAACTGGGCCGCATCCTCGACGCCGCCCACGCCGCCGTGGCGCGGGAAACGTCCTGAGGCAGGCGGCTACTTCTTTCTCCTACCGCTTCCCCGAAGCAAGCTGGTTGCCGTCACACGGATCATTCCGCCGTTCGAGGGCCTCTGACCAACGCCCTGCCCCACCTCTCTCCTGACACCAGGTCATACCCTGGCCATAGCTCACATATGCGTTGACGGGGAGGGGCAAGCGGTGAACTGGATCTGGTGGGTGTTCGCGTTCTTCATGGCGGGGGGTTTCGCGAAGGTCGCGGATGTCGGGCGGAAGGCGATGAGTACGCGGCACGCGCGGAAGATGGAGCGGCTGGAGAGTACGCGGCGCGAGCGGCTGGAACTGGAGGCGGCGCAGCGGCCGCCGGAGGCGGTGTGCGGGTGTACGCACCATCTCGCCAAGCACGACAAGCAGGGCAGGTGCCATGAGGCGGTCCAGGTGCCGACGGCCTGGGACGCGGAGAAGAAGCCGGTGGCGTACGAGCCGGGGCAGTGCACCTGTCAGCAGTACGTCGGCCCGCAGCCCCTGTCGCAGGTGTTCGCGGAGGAGCTGACGGACCGGGCGTAGGCGTCAGTCCGTCGCGGCCGCGGGGCCTCCCGGCCCAGGAGCATCGTGGGCGCGCCCGCGACCCGGGTCAGGAAGATGACGCAGGTGTCCGGGCCGGAGAGCTTCAGCTTCTTGCGCAGTTCCTCGGGCTCGACCGCCGAACCCCGCTTCTTGATCACGGCGACCCCGACGCCCCGCTCGCGCAGCAGTGCCCGGAGCCTCTTGACGTTGAACGGGAGCGTGTCGGTGATCTCGTACGCGGTGGCGTACGGGGTCGGGCGGTGCTCGTCGGCCGTGACGTAGGCGATGGTCGGGTCGATCAGGCGGCCGTCCACCTGCTGGGCGACCTCCGCGACGAGATGCGCGCGGATGACGGCGCCGTCCGGCTCGTACAGCCAGCGGCCGACCGGGCCCGGCTCGGGGTCGGGCAGGCCGGTGCCCAGCAGGAAGTCACCGGCGGGCAGGAGCGTGGCGCGGCGCGCGCCGGGCGTGGTGCCGAACCACAGGACGGCTTCCTTCACGTCGCCGCCGTCGGAGATCCACTCCGCCTCCGCCTCGTCGGGGACGATCTCGTGCGGGATGCCCGGCGCGATCTTCAGGGCGGCGTGCGGCGCCGTACGGGCGGCCTGGACGGCCCAGGACAGCGGCGGCGAGTACGCCTCCGGGTCGAAGATCCGCCCGCCGCGCCCGCCCCGCCCGCCGCGCCGCGCCGGGTCGACGAACACCGCGTCGTACGCCGAGGTGTCCACCTCGGTGACGTCCGCGCAGCGCACCTCGATCCGGTCGGCCAGCCCCAGCGCCTCCGCGTTGGCACGGGCCGCCGCGCAGGCCAGCGGGTCGCGGTCGACGGCCAGCACGTGGATGCCGGCGCGGGCCAGGGCGATGGCGTCGCCGCCGATGCCGGAGCACAGGTCGGCGAGCGTGCGGACGCCGAGGGCGGCGAGACGGGTGGCGCGGTGGGCGGCGACCGTGCTGCGCGTGGACTGTTCGACGCCGTTGGGCGTGAAGTACATGCGCGCGGCGTCCGCCCCGAACTTGGCCGCGGCGCGCTGGCGCAGCCGCGCCTGTCCCAGCGCGGCGGAGACCAGCGGTGCCGGGTGGTCGCGCCGCAGCCGGGTCGCGGTCGCCAGTTCGTCGGCCGGGTCGTGGTCGCGCAGTTCGGCCAGCAGGGCCTGGCCTTCGGGCGTGTGCAGCGCGGAGAAGGAGTCGAGGTCGTTCGCCTGGTTCACCCGGTCCATTGTGGGCCAGCGCGCGCGGCTCGGAGCGGAGGGGGCCGAAGGGGGCCGGTGGTGACGGGGCGCGGTCAGCCGCGTGAGCGGCGGGCGCGGCGGCCGTGGCCGGGGGCGGGGCCGCCGTTCCGGGGCAGGACCGGGGCGGGCAGGGCGGCCGGGTTCACGCGGGGAGTGGCCTGGGTGGCGTCCAGGTCCGTCGCGGCGCGTGCGGCGCGCCGTCCACGCCGCCCGCGCCGTCCGGTCGGCTCTCCCACCGGCTCGCGGCGGCGCTGCGCGCTGTCGCTGATGCGGATGAGCAGCGCGACCATGACCCAGTTCGCGACGAGTGAGGACCCGCCCTTGGCCAGGAAGGGCAGTGCCTTGCCGGTCAGGGGTATCAGCCCGGTGACGCCGCCCGCGACGACGAAGACCTGGAGCAGCAGCGAGCTGGCCAGGCCGACCGCCAGCAGCTTGCCGAAGGGGTCGCGGGCGGTGAGGCCGACGCGCAGGCCGCGCTGGGCGAGCAGAACGTACAGGATCAGGACGGCCATCACGCCGGCGAGGCCCAGTTCCTCGCCGACGGTGGTGAGGATGAAGTCGCTGTTGCCCGCGAAGCCGATCAGTTCGGGGTGTCCCTGGCCCAGGCCCGTACCGCTGATGCCGCCGCTGCCGAAGCTGAACAGCGCCTGTGCGGCCTGCTCGGATATCAGGCCCGGCGGCCGCTCCTTCTCGGGCAGGAAAATGTCCATGGGGTGCAGCCAGGCCATCACCCGCCCCTTGACGTGCGGTTCGGTCGAGCCGACGACGGCGGCGCCGATCACCGCCATGGCCAGGCCGCACAGCACCCAGCTGGTGCGCTCGGTGGCCATGTAGAGGGTGATCACGAAGAGGCCGAAGAAGATCAGTGAGGTGCCGAGGTCGCGTTCGAAGACCAGCACCAGGAGGCTGATGACCCAGATGGTGAAGATCGGCCCGAGCTGGCGTCCCGGCGGCAGCTGGACGCCCATGACGCGGCGCCCGGAGAGGGCGAGCGCGTCGCGGTTGAGTGTCAGGTAGCCCGCGAAGAACACCGCGATCATGATCTTCACGAACTCGCCGGGCTGCAACGACAGCGGCCCCACGAAGATCCACCGCTTGGCGCCGAACGTGTCGCCGGGGAAGAACGCCGGGGCCATCAGCAGCACCAGCGCGACGGCCATCGTCAGGTAGATGTACCGCTGGAGGAAGCGGTGGTCGCGCAGCAGCATCAGCGCGGCCGTACAGACCGCCACCCCGATGACCGTCCACACCAGCTGCCCGCCCGCCGCCGGGGTCATGTGCAGGCTGGGTTTGGCCGCGTACGTGATGTCGAGGCGGTTCAGCAGCACCAGGCCGATGCCGGACAGCAGGGTGGCGAGCGGCAGGATCAGCGGGTCGGCGCGCGGTGCGAAGCGGCGCACGACCAGGTGCGGGACGAGCGCCATGAAAAAGACGGCGGCGGCGAAGCCGGGCAGCCCGGCGGGCACCCGGCCGTTCATCGACAGACCGGTGTACGTGTAGCCGAAGACCGTGATCAGTACGGCGAAGGCGAGCAGCCACATCTCCGTACGCCGCCGGTTCGGGGCCTGGGCGAGAGCGGCGAACGTCATGGTGCGCTCGGCGTCGCTCTCCGGCCCTCCTAGGGGCCGGAGAGAGCTCGTCAGTCCACGCACGGGATGCCTCCGCCGTCCATCATGGGAGCCGTCTGCCCGGAACGTTCCGCTCCGGAGCCGGACTCCACCGTCGATGAGGAAGACGTGGGTGACGGTTGCAGGGTTCCCACAGCCGACCGGGGTGCGACAGACCCGCTGTCTGGCGCGTCGCCGCTGGTGGGAGCGGCGGAACGGTCGGCCTCCGGCCTGGTTTCGCGGGCGACGAGCCGCCGTATCTTGTCCGGATCCACCCGGTTCACGTCCTCACCGTGATGCGTGGCGAAGCCCTCCACGGGCAGCGTGGTGAATCGTACATTCCCTCCCGAAAGGTTCTTCGCCTGCTGGAGGAACGACAGCAGGTCCCAGCCCTCGTCGATCACCAGGTCCTGCTGCGCGACGTCCGTCAGCTTCAGCAGCCGCAGCGGGTCGGTGAAGGTGCCGGCCGAGTTCAGCTTGTGCGTGGCGGAGGCGAGGAACGCCTGCTGGCGGCGCGTACGGTCCAGGTCGCCCGCGGGCAGCCCGTGCCGCTGCCGTACGAAGGCCAGCGACTGCGGCCCGTCGAGCGTCTGCCGCCCGGCCGGGAAGTCGGCACCCGAGTACCGGTCCCGCACCGCGTGCTTCAGACACACCGGTACGCCGTCGAGCGCGTCCGCGATGTGCAGGAACCCCACCAGGTTCACCTCGGCGAAGTGGTCGACCGGCACACCGAGGAAGGCACGCACCGTCGCGATCTGCGCCCGCCGCCCGGCCTCCCGCCCCTCGTGCTCCAGCCGGTCGTGATCGGTGACGCCCTGCCGCGCGAGCCGCTCCTCCGTCGCGGCCTTGGCCAGCCCGTACGCCTTCTTGATCTTGTCCTTGCCGTGCCCTGGGATGTCCACCAGATCGTCGCGCGGCACGGAGAACGCGGTCGCCCGCCCTCCACCGGCAGGCACGTGCAGCAGGATCAGCGTGTTGGTGTTGTAGCCGCCGATGTCGGACGAGGCGCCCGCGTGCAGCTTCGCCAGCACGTCCTTCGGCAGGTCGTTCCCGTTCTGGTCCTTACGGCTGTCCAGCCCCATCAGCAGGATGTTGACCGCCCCGCCGGACGATCTGGGCGCCCCGTCGCCGAGCGCCCGCGACGAGCCGATCCGCGCGGCGAGATCCTGGTAGAAGTACCAGCCGGCGCCCGCCGTGCCCAGCAGGAGCACGGCGACGCACAGGGCCAGCCTGCGCAACACGACACGACGCCGGGACCGGTGCCGGCGCCCTCGCGGGCGGGCGGTGTCCGGAGCGGTGGGCCTACGACGGTGCTTCATCCGAACAGGCTGGCGGCCCGCCACTGAAGAAAGCCTGAAAGTCCTGAAGAACCGCTCAGGAGCGGCTTTCAGCCAGGCCGCCCCCGTCAGAAGCCCCCGGACCGCCCCTGCCCACCAGGCCGTACGGGCAACACGGCCACAAAGCGGGCACCGGCGCGCCCGTCCTCCCGCCCCCGCACGGTCAGATCCCCGCCGTGCGCGCGGGCGACCCCCGGGCGATGGCCAGCCCCAGCCCCGTACCGCCGGTCTCCCGGTCACGCGCCGCGTCGAGCCGGGCGAACCGCTCGAAAACCTTCCCCCGGTCCGCCTCCGGGACACCGGGCCCGTCATCCACCACTTCCAGCACGCCCTGACCCACACCCCCATCGTGCCCGTCCCCCTCCCCAGCCCTTCGCGCCACGACCCGCACCTCGGACGCCGCATACCGCAGCGCGTTGTCGACCAGATTGGTCAGCAGACGCTCCAGCTGCGCCGGATCACCCCGCACGGGAACGGGCTCACCGGCCTCGACGACCAGCCGCGGCCCACCGCCCACCGGACGGCGCGCGGCCTCCTCCGCCGCCAGCAGCGCCAGATCCACCGGCTCCGCACCACGCGGGGCATGCGCGTCGAGCCGCGCGAGAAGCAGCAGGTCGGTGGCGATCCGCTGGAGACGCTCGGTGTCCCGGAGCGCCGCGCGTACGGACTCCTGATGCTCACCGTCGCGGCCGCCGGCCCCGCCCGCGAGCGCCACCTCCAGCCGGGACCGCACCGCCGCGATCGGATTGCGCAGCTCGTGCGACGCGTCCGCGACGAACTGGCGCTGCCGGGTGACGGCCTGCTCCAGCCGGTCCAGGGTGGCGTTGACCGTACGGGCCATCAGCGCGATCTCGTCACCGCCCGCCGGGTCCGGCACCCGCCGGTCCAGCTCGCTCTCACTCACAGCGGCCAGCTCGGTCCTGATGGCGGTCACCGGGCGCAGCGCCAGCCCGGTCACCGCCCACGCGATGGCGGCGGCCAGCGCGATCAGCGGCGGGGCGCTGGCCAGCAGGGCCACGCCGATGGCGTGGGTCGCGGCGTCCACGTCCGAGAGCACGGTCACGGCGTACACGTACCGCTCCTGCCCGCTGCCGCCGGGCGGCGACGCCCGGACCACCACCACGTCCGCACGCGTACCGCCCGCCGCCGCGGCGGGCGAGCCGGTCAGCACGCGATCGGCGGAGTCCTGTCCCGGGGAGGGACGCAAGCCCCTCAATTCGGCGGCGAGCGGATCAGCGGTACGGAGACTGGTGGCGACGACCCGGCCCGCCGCGTCCAGGACCAGCACCAGGTCGACGCCCTCGGCGGGCGAAGGCAGCACCTCCGGCAGGGCGCCCGTGTCCGCCTGCGCGGCGACCTTACGGGCCGCCACCTCAGTACGACTGGTGGTGTTGTCCAGAAGATTCGCCCGCAACAACACATACAGCCAGCCACCCCCGACAGCCAGCACGAGGCCCATCGCGAGCGCCGCGGCCGCGGCGGTGCGGCCGCGCATGGAAGCGGGCCTGGCCCGGAACCGGGCCCGACGGCGGTTTTCAGCCGTCATCGGGCGCCATCCGGTACCCCGTGCCGTGCACCGTACGGATGGAATGGCGGCCGAACGGCACGTCCACCTTCTTGCGCAGCGACGAGACGTACACCTCGACGATGTTCGGGTCCACGTCGGCCGGCGAGTCCCACACCTCGTCGAGAATGTCCCGCTTGGCGACCGCCTGCCCCTCGCCCGCCATGAGACAGCGCAGCACGCCCAGCTCGCGGGCGGTCAGCTCGATCTCGGTATCGCCACGACGACAGCGCCGGGCGTCGGCGTCCAGCGTCAGATCACCGCTCTGCAAGGTGCGCGGCCGCTCGGCAGCACGCCCGCGACGGGTGAGCGCGCGCAACCGGGCGAGCAGCACGACGAACGAGAACGGTTTGGTCAGATAATCGTCGGCGCCCGCGTCCAGCCCCTCGGCCACGTCGTATTCGCCGTCCTTGGCGGTCAGCATCAGCACCGGCGTCCAGTCGTCCCGACGCCGCAGCCGCCCACAGATCTCGTACCCACTGGGCCCCGGCAGCATCACATCCAGCACGATCGCGTCATACGCCCCGGCCAGCGCCAACTCCAGCCCCCGATGCCCGTCCCGGGCCACATCCACCCAGTGCCCCTCAGCAGCCAGCCCCCGCCGCAAGGAGTCGGCAAGCCCCTCTTCATCCTCCACGACCAGTATGTGCATGAACTCATTGTCCCGGTTCCGCCTATATTCCCGGGGTGCGCCTGGTGGGTGCTCGCGTTTTGCGCGGTAAGGCCGGTGGGTGGGGGCTCGGGGCCCCGCAGGGGTCACTCTCCCCCAGCCTTCGGCCGGGGGTGCCCCCACGGCACCGTGCACGTCCACGTCAGGAACATAAGGGAACGCAGATACCCGGCTGCCTGCGGGGAGCCCCCTACGTGTCCCCGAGCCCTGGCCGTCCGGCGACTATCGGAGCGATCGGGCGAGGCGCTTTCACAAACCAAGCCCGGGCCCATGGCATACGGCCAAGCCAGTCGCGCTGCCTTCCCGCCTCCACCTCGTGCGCCTCACCCCCAGGAGGGCGGGCACCAGGGTGATCGAAAAACTCCCCCACCGACCTCGGCTCGCCAATCCGGCCGGAGGGGGCGTGTAGGGGGCCATCCCCGCAGGCAGCCGGGTATCTGGGTTCCCAATGTTCCTGACGAGGACGTGCACGGTGCCGAGGAGTTGGCCCCCTGCGCGCCCCCGCCACCACAACGCAAGCAATGCGAGCCAAACGTCAACACCACACCAACGCGCGAAGCGCACCACGAAGCCAGGATTGCCAAGCCCCCCACCTGGGCAAGGTGGCCCCGTGCCACCCCACCCCGGAAAGACGCGCCGAAGGCGCATTGGCACTCCGCTTGACCGAGTGCTAACCGCGTCATAGTCTCGGCTCTGGCACTCTCCACCGGGGAGTGCCAAACACAGCGACGGGCAGGTCCGGCACCCGCGACGACGGATCGACCTGGTCGCCACCTCAGACAGTTAACCCCGTGAGATCTCCGAAGGGGAGGTCGGATCGTGACGACCGCCAGCTCCAAGGTTGCCATCAAGCCGCTTGAGGACCGCATCGTGGTCCAGCCGCTCGACGCCGAGCAGACCACGGCTTCGGGCCTGGTCATTCCCGACACCGCGAAGGAGAAGCCCCAGGAGGGCGCCGTCCTCGCCGTGGGTCCGGGCCGCTTCGAGAACGGCGAGCGCCTGCCGCTCGACGTCAAGGTGGGTGACGTCGTTCTCTACAGCAAGTACGGCGGCACCGAGGTGAAGTACAACGGCGACGAGTACCTCGTCCTCTCGGCGCGCGACGTGCTCGCGATCATCGAGAAGTAATTCACCATCGAAGATTGCCTAGATCTGCGCCCCTGGTTCCCGCGTCTAAACAACCGGTTTCCCGGGGCGCAGTTCGTTGCAGAGAACGACTAAGGACACGTAACTCATGGCGAAGATCCTGAAGTTCGACGAGGACGCCCGTCGCGCCCTTGAGCGCGGCGTCAACAAGCTTGCCGACACCGTGAAGGTGACGATCGGCCCCAAGGGCCGCAACGTCGTCATCGACAAGAAGTTCGGCGCCCCGACCATCACCAACGACGGTGTGACCATCGCCCGTGAGGTCGAGGTCGACGACCCGTACGAGAACCTCGGCGCGCAGCTGGTGAAGGAGGTGGCGACCAAGACCAACGACATCGCTGGTGACGGCACCACCACCGCCACCGTGCTGGCGCAGGCGCTGGTCCGTGAGGGTCTGCGCAACGTCGCCGCGGGCGCTTCCCCGGCCGCCCTGAAGAAGGGCATCGACGCCGCGGTCAAGGCCGTGTCCGAGGACCTCCTCGCGACCGCCCGCCCGATCGACGAGAAGTCCGACATCGCCGCCGTCGCCGGTCTGTCCGCCCAGGACAAGCAGGTCGGCGAGCTGATCGCCGAGGCGATGGACAAGGTCGGCAAGGACGGTGTCATCACCGTCGAGGAGTCCAACACCTTCGGTCTGGAGCTGGACTTCACCGAGGGCATGGCCTTCGACAAGGGCTACCTCTCGCCCTACATGGTCACCGACCAGGAGCGGATGGAAGCGGTCCTGGAGGACCCGTACATCCTGATCCACCAGGGCAAGATCGGCTCGATCCAGGACCTGCTGCCGCTGCTGGAGAAGGTCATCCAGGCCGGCTCCTCGAAGCCGCTGCTGATCATCGCCGAGGACGTCGAGGGCGAGGCCCTGTCGACCCTGGTCGTCAACAAGATCCGCGGCACGTTCAACGCCGTCGCCGTCAAGGCGCCCGGCTTCGGTGACCGCCGCAAGGCGATGCTCGGCGACATGGCCGCGCTGACCGGCGCGACCGTCATCGCCGAGGAGGTCGGCCTCAAGCTCGACCAGGCCGGTCTGGACGTGCTGGGCACCGCCCGCCGCGTGACCGTCACCAAGGACGACACGACCATCGTGGACGGCGGCGGCAACTCCGGCGACGTCGAGGGCCGCGTCAACCAGATCAAGGCCGAGATCGAGTCCACCGACTCGGACTGGGACCGTGAGAAGCTCCAGGAGCGCCTGGCGAAGCTGGCCGGCGGCGTCTGCGTGATCCGCGTGGGTGCGGCCACCGAGGTCGAGCTCAAGGAGAAGAAGCACCGTCTGGAGGACGCCATCTCCGCGACCCGCGCCGCGGTCGAGGAGGGCATCGTTTCCGGTGGTGGCTCCGCCCTGGTGCACGCCGCCAAGGTGCTGGAGGGCTCCCTCGGCAAGGAGGGCGACGAGGCCACCGGTGTCGCCGTGGTCCGCCGCGCCGTCGTCGAGCCGCTGCGCTGGATCGCGGAGAACGCCGGCCTGGAGGGCTACGTCATCACCTCGAAGGTGGCGGAGCTGGAGAAGAACCAGGGCTTCAACGCCGCGACCGGCGAGTACGGCGACCTGGTGAAGGCCGGCGTCATCGACCCGGTCAAGGTCACCCGCTCGGCGCTGGAGAACGCCGCGTCGATCGCCTCGCTGCTGCTCACGACTGAGACCCTGGTCGTCGAGAAGCCGGCCGACGAGGAGCCCGAGGCCGGTCACGGCCACGGCCACGCCCACTGAGGCAGCTCACAGCCGTTCGAGGCCCGGCCCCCTTTCGAGGGGACCGGGCCTCGTCCCGTTGACGGGGCTCCCCGCCGTCATCCCGTGGAGCCGTCGGCCAGCGCGGCCCGGACGATACGGACGGCCTCGTCGGTGTCGATTCCGGCGCGGGTGACGACGGCGGCGAACTCGGCGGCGGCGCGGCGAGCCCGTTCGCGTCCCTTCACGTCGGCCGCGGACACGAACGATCCGGCCGCTCCGCGGGTCTCGATCAGCCCCGCCTCCTCCAGCTCCCGGTAGGCCCGGCCGACGGTGTTGGCGGCCAGGCCGAGGTCTGCGGCCAGGCGGCGGATGGCCGGCAACCGGGTGCCCACGGCCAGCGTGCGGTCCTGGACCCGCCGGGCGAGCTGGGCCCGGAGCTGTTCGAACGGCGGGACGGGGGAGGCCGGGTCGATGACGATCATCGGTCTCACCGGGCGCTCATGACGTGCTGTGCCACCGTGGAGCTCGGTGCGGTCCGCGCTGCGATCAGGGCGAGCGCGATGACGCTCGGGGCGACGAAGGCGATCCAGGCGGCGGTCCACCAGCCGAGCCCGAACGTCACCACCGCGAAGACGGCACGCGGCCCGCCGAGCACGGTGCGTCAGCCGAGCCGGACCGGGTGGGCCGCCCGTCGCGGCAGTGTCGCCGCGGCCCGCCGGTCGGCCTGCCGCACCCGCCGGTCCAGCAGTGACTGGGCCAGCACCAGCCCGGCCACCACCGCCGTCGGGGCCAGCAGCGACCAGTGCCGGGGAGGCCCGGGCCCGTCCACCGCGTCGCCGTCGGGGCGGTAGACGGTGTGGCTGAGGGAGACCGCGATGAGGAACGCGGCCAGCAGGACATCAGCGGCCGGGCGGGCGTCTCGCCGGGCCGCCAGACGTGTGGCCGGCAACGGTGTCGGCCGGTCGTCGGGCAGGCCGTGGTGGGCCGGCCAGGCGTCGGCCCGTTCGAGGTCGGCCGGTCGTACCGACCGGTCGTGGTCCGGAGCCGTTTCTTTCGGCATGACGCCTTCTTGTCTCAAGCCTTGTCTCAACACGTTGCGACAAGGCTTGAGACAAGCCGAGAGCGAAGTGGCGCCCCGCAGAGCCGACTTGACGGCACTGTGGACGGTGGGCGGCCTTCAGTACCGGCCTTGGATCCGGCCTCAGGCCGACCGGCCGAGCCCTTCCGGACGTACGGGATCCATGAACGGCAACCCCTGCGCGTACCGCTCCAGTTCGTCCAGGGCCTGGTCGGCCATGCGGTGCAGTTCGCCGCCGAGTGAGCCGGCGACGTGCGGGGTGAGCAGGACGTTGGGCAGGTCGTAGAGGGGGAGTCGGGGGCGGCAGTTCGGGGTACGTGACGTCGAGTACGGCGTTGATGCGGCCGGCGGTCAGCTCGGTGAGCAGGGCCGTTCCGTCGACGAGGGTGCCGCGGGCGGTGTTGATCAGGGTGGCGCCGTCGGGCAGGAGGGCCAGTCGCCGGGCGTCGAGCAGGTGGTGGGTCGCGGGCAGTTGCGGCGCGTGGACGGTGATCACGTCGGAGGCGGCGCAGAGGTCGTCGAGGGGGCGAGGGTGACGCCGAGACGGTCGGCTTCGGCCCCGTCCACGTACGGGTCGTGGAGGAGGACCGTCAGGTCGAAGGGGTGCAGGAGTTCGATGACGCGGCGGCCGACGCGGGAGGCGCCGATCACGCCCACGGTGCGGCGGTGGTTGCCGGCGCCGTCCAGTTCCCGGAGCCAGTCGTGGGGGCGCGCAGCGCGCGGTAGCGGTGTGCGGAGTGCAGGACGCGCTTGTTGGCGAAGAGGATCGCGGCGAGGGTGTACTCGGCGACGGGCTGCGCGTTGGCGGCGGCCGCCGAGGCGACGGCGATGCCGCGGTCCCAACAGGCCGCGGTGACGTGGGGTTTGACCGAGCCGCCGGCGTGGACGACGGCGCGCAGGCGCGGGGCCCGGTCGAGGACGGCGGCGGTCAGCGGGGTCGCTCCCCACGACGTCAGGAGGACCTCGGCGTCGGCCAGCGCGGCGGCCACGGCCGGGGGCGGGGCGGTCAAGTCGTGGGCCACCAGGCCGGGGTCGGTGCGGGCCAGGGCCGCCAGGCGGACGCGGTGCTGGTCGGTGAACAGGCGCCCGGCAAGGCCGGGTTCCATCGCGAGCAGCAGCGGGGGACGGGAACGTGCCTGGTCAGGTCGATTGTCAGTGGTGTGGTGCATGGTGGAAGCGTGCTCCTGGTTCGGGGCGTCATTTGACGCTTCCGGCGGCGAGTCCGGCCTTCCAGTGCCGCTGGAGGGTCACGAAGGCGATGATCAGCGGCAGGACGGCGAGGAGGGAGCCGGTGACGACGAGGGGGTAGAAGGACGGCTCGCCGTGCGCGTTGCCGTTCCAGGCGTACAGGCCGAGGCTCACGGGGAAGAGCCGCTGGTCGGAGAGCATCACGAGGGGGAGGAAGAAGTTGTTCCAGATCGCGGTGAACTGGAAGAGGAAGACGGTCACCAGGCCCGGCGCGACCATACGCAGGCCGATGGACCAGAAGACGCGCAGCTCGCCCGCGCCGTCGATACGGGCCGCTTCCAGCGCCTCGTCCGGGATGTAGCCGGCGCTGAAGACCCGCGCCAGGTATACGCCGAACGGGTTGACGAGTACGGGAACCAGCACCGACCAGTAGGTGTTGACCAGGCCGGTCCGGCTGGCCAGCAGATAGAGGGGAGGGCCAGCGCCGTGGTGGGGACCAGCACGCCGAGCAGGACGACTCCGAACAGCTTCTCCTTGCCCGGGAACCGGTACTTGTCGAAGGCGTAACCGGCGGCCACGCAGATCAGGGCGCCGAGCGCGGCGCCGACGCCCGCGTAGAGCAGGCTGTTGGCGTACCACCGGAAGTAGATGCCGTCGCCCTCCGAGGCGAGGCGGGAGAGGTTGCCGGCCAGGTCGAAGCCCTCGAAGGACAGGGCGTCCCCGGCCAGCAGGCCGCCCGCGTCCTTGGTGGCGGCGGTGACCAGCCAGACGAGGGGGAGGAGCGTGTAGAGGACGGCGAGGCCGAGGGCCGCGTTGACGGCGGCGGGGGACAGCCAGCGGCTGCGCGGCCGGCGGCCGGCGGCGCGTACGGACGGGGCGCGGGACGGGCGTACGGGTACGGGGGCGGGGGCCGTCGGGCCCGGGCCGGTGACGGCGGTGCGGGGCGGGGGCGCCATCAGGGCCTGCCCTTCGGGTGGGCGAGCGGGGCAGGGGACGCGTCCGGGTGAGTGAGCGGGGTACAGGGAGCGTCCGGCAGGCGGCGGCGGCCGGGCCGGGCGGACCGGCCGGAGAGGCGGGTGACGGCGAAGGACAGCAGCGCGGCGACGAGGGCGAGCAGGACGGAGGAGGCGGCCGCGAGGCCGTAGTCGTTGCGGGCGAAGGCGGCGGTGTAGGCGTACATGTTCGGCGTCCAGGAGGAGGTGACGGCGGAGCCGGAGCCCTGGTTGAGGATCAGCGGCTCGGTGAAGAGCTGGAGCGAGCCGATGACGGTGAAGAGGGCCACCATGACGAGGGAGGAGCGGATGAGGGGGATCTTGATACCGGTCGCGACGCGCCAGGCGCCCGCGCCGTCCACCGTCGCGGCCTCGATCACCGAGCGGTCCACGGCCTGGAGGGCGGCGTAGAAGATGACCATGTTGTAGCCGAGCCACTCCCACAGGGCGATGTTGACGACCGAGGGCAGCGCCCCGGCGGGGGACAGGAAGCCGGCGCCGGTGCCGCCGGACTCCAGCGCGGCGACGACCGGGCTGAGCTGGGGCGTGTAGAGGTAGACCCAGATCAGGGCGGCGATGATGCCGGGCACGGCGTGCGGCAGGAAGAGGGCGAGCTGGAAGAAGCGCCGGGCGCGGGCGAGGGCGGAGTCCAGGAGCAGGGCCAGTGTCAGCGCACCGGCCAGCAGGAGGGGAGGTAGAGGGCGCAGTAGCCGAGCAGGACGAGGAAGCCGTCGCGGAAGGCGTGGTCGCCGAGCGCCGCCGCGTAGTTGCCGAGTCCGCTGAAGACCGTGCGCGTACCGCCGAAGCCGAGGCCGGACTGCTGCTCGGTGAAGAGGCTGAGCCAGACCGCGTACCCGACCGGGAGGACCATGACCACGGCGAACAGGGCGAAGAAGGGGGTGAGCAGGACGGTGACGGCCCGCGTCTTGGCGTTCACCGGCCCATGACCTTCAGGCCGCGCTTCCTCAGTTCGCGTACCGTCGCGTCGCTGCCGGCGCGCACGGCGGCGGCGAGCGAGCCCGTGCCGCCGCCCGCGCCCGCGACCTTGCCGAACTCGTCCTTGAGCGTGGTGTTGGTGGTGCTGGTGGCCGGGCCCCAGCCCCACTTCCCGTCGACCGAGGCGGCCGCGGCGTCGAAGAGGGCGTAGACGTCCTGGCCGCCGTAGTAGCGGGTGTCGAACGCCCGCCGGGCGACCGGGCGCAGCGCCGCGGCGGCCGGGTAGGCGCTGGACTCGCCGGAGGCGACCCGGGCCCGGACCGCGTCGGCGGAGGTGGACAGCCAGGTCGCGAACCGTACCGCGGCCTCGGCGTGGCGGCTGCTCTTGGTCACGGCGGTCGTGGAGCCGCCGAGCATGCCGCTGGCGGGTCGGCCGTCCCAGCTCGGCACGGGCGCCGCGGCCCACTTGCCGCTCTGGTCGGGCAGGGTGCCCTTCAGGACGCCCGCGCCCCAGGAGGCGCCGAGGTAGCCGACGGTGGCGCCGCTCTTGAGCGAGTTGGTCCACCCGGGGCTGAAGGAGACGTGGGTGTGCACCAGGCCGTCCTTGAGAAGGCCCTGCCAGTAGTCGGTGACCTTCCTGGTCGCCGGGTCGGTCGTGTCCAGCTTCCAGGAGTCGCCCTGGGTGGCGAACCAGTGCGCGCCGGCCTGCCAGGCCATCGCCTCGAAGGTGGTCGGGTCGTCGGGGAAGAAGGTGCCGACGCGCGCCCTCGGGTCGGCCCTCCGTACGGCGGCGGCAGCGGAGCGGAAGGCGTCCCAGGTCCGCGGCACCTCGATCTTGTGCCGGGTGAAGAAGTCCTTGCGGTAGTAGTAGACCTGCGGCGCGGCGTCGAAGGGGACGGCCCAGTTCCGGCCGCCGAGGGTGGTGAGCCGGACGGCCTGCGGCAGCAGCTTCCGCTTCAGCTCGGGCGTCACGTACGGGGTGATGTCCTTGACGGCGCCCTGGCTGACGAACTCGGGGAGCGTCGGGTACTCGACGCTGACCAGGTCGGGCGCGTTGCCCGCCTTGACCGCGTTGGAGATCTTGGCGTACCCGCCCGCGGTGCCCGAGGGGATCTCCTCGAACCGTACCTTCGTGTCGCGGTGGGTGGCGTTGAACGCGTCCACGGCCTGTCGCGTGCCCTTGGTCCAGCCCCAGTACGTGAGGGTGACGGTGCCCTCGCTCCCGGCGGCGCCACCGCCGCCGCAGGCCGTCAGCAGGGCCAGGGCGGTGAGGCCGCCGGCCAGCGCGAGCGTCGTCCTGCTCCAACTTGGGCTCATGGCGCGGCTCCTGAGCATGAGGGAGGGCGCGGCGCGAAGGTGATGGCCGCGATCCGCGATCCTTGGGCCGGCCTTGAGCGAAGTCAAGAGCGAAAGATTGATTGATCGAAAAAAGAACAGGATGGGGGAGGCGGGTGCGGCGTCCGGGGGCCGGACGGCGGGGGCGGTCAGGCGGGGTGGAGCGGGTGGAGCGGTGGCGGTCAGGCGGTGCGGGAGCCGTCGCCGCCCTCGTCTGCCCCCGCACCGCTTCCGGCACCCGCTTCCGCACCGCTTCCCGTATCGGCGGCTGTGCCGCTTCCCGCCCCCGCACCGCTTCCCGCCCCCGCCGCCCCCGCACCGCTCCCCGCCCCGCACGAAGCGCGGACCCGCAGGGTCGGCAGCAGGGTGAGGTGGCGCCGCGGCCCCGGCTCTCCGAGACCTCCGAGACCTCCGAGACCTCCGAGACCTTCGGGACCTCCGAGACCTCCGAGACCTTTGGGACCTTCCCCGCCCGGCTCCCCGCCGCCTGCCGCCCCGGCCCCGGCCCCGACGCCCCGCTCGCGCAGCCGGTGCATCAGCAGGTCGGCGGCCTGCCGCCCCACCTCCCGCTTGGGCGGCGCCACGGCGGTCAGCGGTGTGTCCGCCAGCGCCGCCACCTCGTCGTCGTACGCGACCAGCGCCAGGTCGCGCGGCACCCGTACGCCCAGTTCCGCGAGCCGCTGCACGATCTGGATCGCGTCCACGTCGTTGTGCACCAGCGCCGCCGTCGCCTCCCCGAGGCCACCGCCGCCCGCAGCTCCCGCACGGCCCGCTCGAAGCCCGCCGGGTCCAGTTCGGCGGGCACCGACCCGATCGCCGGCCGCGGCCGCGGCACGCCGAGGGCGCGCAGCGCCGCGTCGTACCCCTCGCGCACGGCGAGCGCCGTCGGGCTGTCGGCGCGGGCCACCAGCAGCGGCGCGGGGTGCCCCCGCGCGAACAGGTGGCGCAGCGCGAGCAGCACCCCGTGGCCGTGGTCCGAGCACACCCGGTCCAGCCCCGCCAGTGGGCTGTCCGGCGGCACGCTGCGCTCCAACAGCACGACGGGTACGGGGAGTTCGGCGACCCAGCCGCCGTACTCGGCCGGGTCGCCCGGCCCGCGCCAGCCCGGCGCGACGAGCAGTCCTTCGGCCCCGGCGGACAGCAGCCCCGCGGCGCGCGCCGGGTCCTCCTCGGGCCGGTAGCCGGATATCCGCAGGACCAGCCGGGCCCCGGCCCGCGCCGCGGCCTCGTGGGCGCCGCGGATCACGTCGGCGAAGTAGTACGTGGCCGAGGGCGCCAGCAGGCCCAGCACCGGCCCCTCGGCGGCGGGCGCGCGGCCGTCGGCGGCGCGGTCGTGCCGCCGGGGCCAGGACACCGCGCCGTGCACCCGGTCGAGCAGGCCCTTGCCGGTCAGCGTCTCGACGTCGCGCCGTACGGTGACGGGCGAGACGCCGAGCTGGTCGGCCAGGTCGGTGACGCGGGCCGTGCCGCGTCGCCGTACCAAGGACAGCAGGCGGTCATGACGTTGTGCGGCACGCTCGCGCACGGCGGCAGCCCCCTCGCGGTGTGGTGGACCCGGACCGGTGACGGCCGGGACGGCGGCCGGTCCCGGCCCCGGCTCCGGTCACGGTCCGGCCCCGGTCCCGGCCCGTCTCCAGGGTGAAAAGGTGAAGACGCACCCTAGTCCAGCGTGATCGAGCCGCCCAGTAAACGGTCGTTCGATCAGGCGCTCTTGACGTTCGATCGTGGCGAGTTGAGGATTCCTGGGGTCGACGACCGTAAGGGAAGCGCTCATGACCGTGCCCCAGCCCCCGCAGCCCGCCCAGCCCTCACAGCCCGTTCAGCCCGCCGGCCGGAAGTTCGGTGCCCTTCCGCCGGAGGACCGCGAGCGCAGCCCGTACACCGGCTGGACCCGTGCGCACTGGGAGGCCACGGCCGACAGCCTCCTGCAAGCGGTCGTCCCGTACGCGTCGCCCCGGAACGGCCTCATCAACCTCCCGGGCGCCCGCCCCAGTTGGTCGGGACCGCGCTCGGACGGCCTCGAAGGCTACGCGCGCACCTTCCTCGCGGCCGCCTTCCGGGTGGCCGGCAGCGGTGGCCAGGACCCGCACGGCTACCTGGCGCGGTACGGCGAAGGGCTCGCCGCGGGCACCGGGCACCCGGTGACCGAACCCGGGCTCGACGGCAAGCACCCCGACGCCTGGCCGGTCATCCCGGACACCCGGCAGGCCATCGTCGAGTCCGCCTCCATCGCCCTCGGCCTGCGGCTGACCCGCCCCTGGCTCTGGGACACCCTGGACGACGAGGTCCGCACCCGGGCCGTGGACTGGCTGCTGCCCGCCCTCGACCCGCCGCCCATCGACAACAACTGGTGGCTGTTCGGCCTGACCGTCGGTGGTTTCCTCCTCGACGCGGGCGTCGAGACGGAACGCGCGCAGGCGTCCGTCGACCGCGCGCTGGAGCGCATCGACGGCTGGTACCGGGGCGAGGGGTGGTACAGCGACGGCGACAACCAGGCGTTCGACCACTACAACGGCTGGGCGCTGCATTTCTATCCCGTCCTGCACGCCCATCTCTCCGGCGACCGCGCGCTGCTCGACACCTACGGCGAGCGGCTGCGCGCCCACCTCGACGGCTACCGCCGCATGTTCGACGCCAACGGCGCGCCGATGCCCTTCGGCCGCTCCCTCACCTACCGCTTCGCCACCCTCGCCGCGCCCTGGCTCGGCGCCCTCACCGGCCACACCCCGCTCACCCCCGGCGCCACCCGCCGCCTCGCCTCCGGCACCCTGCGGCACTTCATCGACCACGGCGCGGTGACGGACGAGGGCCTCCTGCCGCTCGGCTGGTACGGCCCGTACGCGCCGATGCTCCAGGGCTACTCGGGGCCCGCCTCCCCGTACTGGGCGTCCAAGGGGCTGCTCGGCCTGCTGCTGCCGGACGGCCACCCCGCCTGGACCGAGCGCGAGGAACCGCTGCCCGCCGAGACCGAGGACGCCGTCACCACGCTGCGCGCGCCCGGCCTGCTCGTGCAGTCCACGGCGGCCGACGGGCTGGTCAGGCTGCACAACCACGGCAGCTCCTCGGTCTTCGGCCCGGCCGACCCGAACTACGCGCGGTTCGCCTACTCGACGCGTACGGGGCCGTCGGCCGCGGAAGAGACCGTGGCGGTCGTGGACACGGCGGCTAACCCCGGCTCCGACACCACCCCCGTCGCGACCCCGGACAACCACTTCGCGCTGCTCGTGGACGGCACACCCACCGGCCGCGGCCCGGTCGAACCGCTGGGCGGAGGCCCCGGCTGGGCCGCCTCGGCGCACACCCCGCGCCGCGCGGACGGCTCCGAACTCGCCGGAGTACGGGTCCTGTCCGCGACCCTGGCACACGGCCGCGCCGAGGTGCGCGTCCACCTCGTCACCGGGGCCGCGCCCGGCACCCCCGTACGGCAGACCGGCTGGGCCGTCCCGGACGACGGACCGGCCGCCCAGCTGCACGCCGTCCACGGCTTCACGAAGGACGCCGGTCAGCCGCGGACCGTGCCGACCGGCAGCACGCCCTTCGGGGAGCACACCAGCACCGCCTGCCTCGACGGCACGGTGCCGGACGCCCCCGAAGGCGCCCTGTTCGTCTCGATCGCCTCGCTCACCGCCGAGTCCGGCCCGGAACCGGCCCGCACCCTGGCCGAGGTCCGGCTCAGCGGCTCCCACGACATCCACGTGACCTGGAAGGACGGCACCACCAGCGCCCTGACCCTGACCGCGGACACCGCCACCGCCCCATAACGGAGGCCCACGGACCATGAGACCCGGACCAGGAAGCGGAACAGGTACCGGACCAGGAACCGCACCATGAGACCCGGACCGCGCGCCGCCGCGCGCGCGATACCCACCGTGCTCGCCCTGTCCGCCGCGCTCACGCTCGTCACAGCCCCGGCGCGCGCGCCGCCGACCACCCCTCCGCTTCGGCAGGCCACGTCTTCCACGTCGACTGCGCCGCGCCCGCCGGGGGCGACGGCTCGCGCGCCCGCCCCTGGTCCTCCCTGGCCCAGGCCAACGCCCAGCCGTACGGCCCCGGCGACCGCCTGCTGTTCCGCCGCGGCAGTACCTGCACCGGCACCCTCGCTCCCAGGGGCGAGGGCTCCGCCGCCGCACCCTTCACCATCGCCGACTACGGGAGCGCCGCCGCCCGTGCCCGACTGGACGGCGCCGGCGCCCACGACACCGTGCTGCTGGCCAACACGCGGTACGTACGGCTCAGCGCGCTGGAAATCGTCAACGCGGCGCGCCCCGGCAGCGAACGCAACGGCGTACGGCTGCGCCTGACCGACTACGGCACCGCCCGCGGTATCGCGGTCACCGGGCTGTACGTGCACGGCGTACGCGGTGGCGACGCCAAGACCCTGACCGGATCCAGCGGTGTCCACGTCGCGGTGGAGGGCACCGCGCGGCCCAGCCGCTACGACGGGCTGGAGATCGCCGGGAACCGTATCGAGGACGTCGACCGGGAGGGCGTGTACTTCAAGTCCACCTGGTCCCGGCGCCCCCTCGTCGGCAACCAGCAGGACCCGCACACCTACCCCGGCGCCTGGACCCCGAGCACCCGGGTCCGCGTCCACCACAACACCCTCAGGTCACTGGCGGGCGACGGCATCAAGCTGGACACCACGGCGGGCGCCGTCGTCGAGCACAACCGCGTGGACGGCTTCCAGCTCCGCTCGCCCTCGGCCAACGCGGGAGTCTGGACGTTCAACACGGACGACACCCTCGTCCAGTTCAACGAGGTCTCCGGCGGTGGCAACACACACGACGGCATGTCCTTCGACGCGGACGGCGCCTCCCAAAACACGGTGTTCCAGTACAACAACAGCCACGACAACGCGGGCGGCTTCCTGCTGCTGTGCCCGTACAGCGGCGCCAAGACCGTCGGCACCACCGTCCGCTACAACATCTTCGTCAGCCGCGGACAGGGCGGCTACGCCCTCAAGAACCCCACACCCGGCCTGCGCTTCGACCACAACGTCTTCCACGGCCTGCCACCGGCGCACCTGCCCGCCAACCCCGGCGGCACCACGGCCGCCCCCGGACTGCGCGACGATTTCCGTCTCACCGCCGGGTCACCTGCCCACGCCGCCGGACGGCACGTCGCGGGCAACGGCGGCCGCGACTACTTCGGCACACCGCTGCCCGCCGGAGCCCCCACCATCGGCGCTTACGAGGGCCCCGGCGTCCGCTGACGACTCCAGGACGGTACGGGCCGAGGGCGCCTCACCCACGGCCCGTACCGCACCGCGTCACTGCGGCCCGTACTTGCGTCCCGTCTTCGACGTGATCCCGCCGAGCAGGTTGCGCGGCGCCAGCTTCGCCACGCCCATCAGCGCCTTGTAGCGCGGGTCCGGGATGGACAGCGACTTGCCGCGCGCGAGGTCCTTCATCGCGGCGGCCACCAGCTTGTCGGCGTCCAGCCACATCCAGTCGGGGATGCTGTCCGTCCCCATTCCGGCCCGCTCGTGGAACTCGGTCCGCACGAAGCCCGGGCACAGCGCCATCAGCCGTACGTTGCTGCCCGCCAGGTCACGGGCGGCGCCCTGGGTGAACTGCACGACCCACGCCTTGCTCGCCCCGTACGTGCCGCGCGGCACGAACGCGGCCACCGAGGCCACGTTGACGACCCCGCCGCGGCGCCGCTCGCGCATCCCCTTCAGCGCCTCCGACGTCAGCCGCAGCACCGCCTCGCAGTGCACCTTGAGCATCTTCAGCTCGTCGGCCATCGGCACGTCCAGGAACTCGCCCTTGTTGCCGAAGCCCGCGTTGTTGACCAGCAGGTCCACCGGATGGGTGCGGTCGCCGAGCCGCTGCTCGACCGCGGCGATGCCGTCCTCCGTCGCCAGGTCGGCGACCAGCACGGACACCTCGACGCCGTGCCGGTCGTGCAGCTCGGTGGCCTGCTCGCGCAGCCGCTTCTCGTTGCGCGCCACGAGCACCAGGTTGTGGCCGTCGCCCGCCAGCCGGCGGGCGAAGGCGGCGCCGATGCCCGCCGTCGCTCCCGTAATCAATGCAGTCGTCATACGGGCACGCTATCCGCATCCGCGTACGCCACTCGCCCCGGCCGGTACCCGCCGGCCGGGGTACGGGCGCCCCGTTCGGCCGGGTTCAAGCCTCTTGTGCGCGGATGTACTTGAGCGCCCATTCGCGCAGCTCGGGGTGGAGTGCCGCCCCCGCCTCCAGGAGCCGCGGCAGCATCTCGCGCCCCGTGGTCATGCCGCGGAAGGCGAGGGCGATCGTCACGTCGTGGTCCGGGCGGTGCTCGACGGTGATCGTGTCCCCGGCCCGGATCCCGCCCGGCTCCAGGACCCGCAGGTACGCGCCGGGCGCACCGGCCCGCGTGAAGCGCTTGATCCACCCCGGTTCGCCCAGCCGCCCCTGGAAGGTCATGCAGGGGATGCGCGCGGAGGTCACCTCCAGCAGCAGCTGAGGGCCCACGCGCCAGCGTTCGCCGATCAGCGCGTGCGTCACGTCCAGGCCGCTGGTGGTGAGGTTCTCCCCGAACATCCCGGCGGGCAGCGTACGGCCCAGCTCCTTCTCCCAGGCGTCCAGATCCTCGCGGGCGTACGCGTACACCGCCTGGTCGTTGCCGCCGTGATGTCGGAGATTGACCACCGCGTCCCCGGCCAGACCGCTGCCGGCGATCCCCTTGGGGCCGGGCGCGGAGACCGCCACCGGTCCGTCGACGGGCTGCTTTCCGATGCCCGTACTGCCCGTGGCGCCGGGGTACTCCATGGGCCCCGGCCGCCCCACGTTCACAGACAGAAGCTTCATGGCGGCACGCTACTGGCATCCAGCCAAAGTCGCGAGCCATTATTTCCCGCTCGCTCCAAGGTCCGCTTATGCTCGAAGCATGATCGAGGCTCGTCATCTCCGTGTGCTGCGCGCCGTCTCCCGGACCGGCTCCTTCTCCGCCGCCGCCCGCGAGCTGGGCTGCACCCAGCCCGCCGTCAGCCAGCAGATGAAGGCCCTCGAACAGTCGGCGGGCACCCCGCTGCTGATCCGTACGGGCCGCGAGATGCGGCTGACGCAGGCGGGCGAGGCGCTGGTACGCCACGCCACCGGCATCCTGGCCGGGCTGACCGCCGCCGAGGAGGAGGTCGCCGCCATCGCCGGGCTGCGCGCCGGGCGGGTACGGCTGGTCTCCTTCCCCTCCGGCAGCTCGACGCTGGTGCCCGCCGCCCTGGCCGCCATGCGCGCCGACCACCCCGGCACCCGCGTCTCCCTGGTCGAGGCCGAGCCGCCGCGCTCGGTCGAGATGCTGCGCAACGGCGACTGCGAGATCACGCTGGCCTTCCGCTACCCGGAGGTGCGCGGCGCGGACCCCGCCGCCGAGGCGGAGTGGGACGACCTGGTCGTCCGGCCGGTCCTGGTCGACCGGCTGGTGGGCCTGGTCCCGGAGACGCACCGGCTGGCCGGCGCCGGGACGGCGGGCTACGCCGACCTGGCCGGCGAGCCGTGGATCGCGGGCTGCCCGCGCTGCCGGCGGCACCTGGTCGAGGTCTGCGAGGGGTCCGGCTTCACGCCGCGCATCGATTTCGCGACGGACGACTACCCGGCGGTGATCGGGCTGGTGGGCGCGGGTCTGGGCGTCGCCGTGCTGCCGGAGCTGGCGCTGGAGTCGGTACGGCACAAGGGGGTCCGTACGGTCGCGATGGAGCCGTGCGTGCAGCGCGAGGTCGTGGCGCTCACCCTGCCGGACCTCGCCCAGGTCCCGGCGGTCGAGGCGATGCTCGAGCGGCTGGCGGGCGCGGTCGAGGGCTGAGGCGGGGCTGAGGCGGCGGGACGGGACGGCGGGGACGGGACGGCCGCTGAGGCGTCCAGGGGCGGCAGGCGGCAGGCGGCAGGCGGCAGGCGGCAGACGACAGGCCGCAGACGGCGCGCGGCGCGGCGGCGGGAACGGGAACTCGGCCCGACTGCTGACTGCGCCGATCGGGTGAAGTTACCGAAGGAACGTTTCTTCAGTCCGTGCGCTCAGCGACCCCCGGCGCCGGGGTGCCCCATCGCCGCCGTCGCCGGCACCAGCCGGTGCCGCGCCCGGCCCATCAGCTCTTCGCGCTCGTCCTCCGTCAGCCCGCCCCACACCCCGTACGGCTCGCGGACCGCGAGGGCGTGCGCCGCGCACTGGGCGCGCACGGGGCAGCGCATGCACACCTCTTTCGCCGAGGTCTCACGCGCGCTGCGGGCGGCACCGCGTTCGCCCTCGGGGTGGAAGAAGAGGGAACTGTCCACGCCACGGCACGCGGCGAGCAGCTGCCAGTCCCAGAGATCTGCGTTCGGGCCCGGAAGGCGCGAGAAATCTGCCATTGCTAGTCCCCTCGAAGCGATACCGGTTCGGGCTCGGTGCTCACGACCGTACATCTACTGTCTAAGTAGATGTAAATATGACTCATTGCGAATCTAGCCACAGACACCGTAAAAATGGAAGAAAAGCCACCAAATAGGGCATAGAGCCATGAAGGGGGCGTTCCTTGGCCGTGCATCTTCTGCGTGTCCGGGCCCTCACGTAGAGTGCCGAAGGCGGCTGTCCAACCCGTAACTCTTTCGAGTGACCGTCGTTGAGAGGGCGGAAGCGGTTGGCGGAGGTAGGTCTCGGGCAGGTGTCCGAGGCGGTCGATCGCTCAGGTGACGATACGTACCAGCCTGGAGGCTCAAGGTGACGCGCATCAGCTGCGGAGGGCGGTCATGACATCCGTCCTCGTCTGTGACGACTCCCCGCTTGCCCGAGAGGCGCTCCGCCGCGCGGTCGCGACCGTGCCCGGTGTAGAGCGTGTGACGACGGCGGCCAACGGCGAGGAAGTCCTCCGCCGCTGGGGCGCCGATCGCTCGGACCTGATTCTGATGGACGTGCGGATGCCCGGACTGGGCGGGGTCGAGACGGTTCGCCGGCTGCTCTCCGCCGACCCCGGGGCCCGCATCATCATGCTCACGGTCGCCGAGGATCTGGACGGGGTCGCCCTGGCGGTCGCGGCCGGCGCCCGCGGCTACCTGCACAAGGACGCCTCACGCGCCGAGCTGCGCGCGACGGTCACCCAGGCGCTCGCGGACCCCACCTGGCGGCTCGCGCCGCGCAGGCTGCGGTCCGCCGAGATGGGTGCCGCGCCGACGCTCACCGCGCGCGAGATCCAGGTGCTGGAGGGCATGAGTCACGGCCGCTCCAACGCGGAGATCGGACGTGAGCTGTTCCTCTCCGAGGACACGGTCAAGACCCACGCCCGGCGGCTGTTCAAGAAGCTCGGCGCCTCCGACCGGGCCCATGCGGTCGCGCTCGGATTCCGCTGGGGTCTGGTCCGCTAGGACGGCCGTGACGTGCAGCGATGCGGGGGAATGAGGGGCCCCGCCCGCCGCGTGGCGGGCGGGGTGGCAGGAGGTCCCGCAGGTGCCGGTCCGGGAGCGGAATCCCGGTTCGGCGCGCGGTGCCGCATCCTTGAGGTATGGAGTTCCTCGGGGACGGGCCGATCCGGTGCGAGGGGAGGGCGCGGGAGATGACAGCCGGCGCACCTGCCGCGCATAACGCTTCGGTGCACAAGTACGGACCTGATGCCGCGGATCGCGCCGCGCCAAGGCACCATGGACCGATGCGCGATGACGGGATTCAGGAGATCGGCGATCTCGTCGCACGCGCCGTGGAAGGGGATCGCCGGGCCACCCACGACCTGCTGGCCCATGTGCATCCCCTCGCGCTGCGCTACTGCCGCACCCGGCTGTCCCGGCTGCCGGGTGACGCGCGGCACTTCGTGGAGGACCTGGCGCAGGAGGTCTGCGTCGCGGTGCTCTGCGCGCTGCCGCGCTACCGGGACACCGGAAAGCCGTTCGAGGCGTTCGTCTTCGCCATCGCCGCCCACAAGGTCGCCGACCTCCAGCGGGCCGCGATGCGCGGCCCCGGCAGCACGGCCGTGCCGTCCAACGAGATGCCCGAGAAGCCGGACGACTCGCTGGGCCCGGAGGAGCGGGCGCTGCTCAGCAGTGACGCCGAGTGGGCCAAGAAGCTGCTGGCCAACCTGCCGGAGAACCAGCGTGAGCTGGTGCTGCTGCGGGTCGCGGTCGGGCTGACGGCCGAGGAGACCGGGCAGATGCTGGGGATGTCGCCGGGTGCGGTGCGAGTCGCGCAGCACCGGGCGCTGAGCCGGCTGCGGGCGCTGGCCGAGCAGTAACCGGACCGGCGGGGCGCGGCGTGCTCCGGCGGTGTTCCGGTGCCCGGCGGAAGGGCTGTCCGGCCCCGGCGGAGGCCGGGGCGGCCGGACGCCGCGCGGGAACGTACAGTCGAGGAAACGTACAGCCGTAGGAACGTACGTCCGTGCCGCGGCCATTTCATAGGAACGTACAAGTGATGCGCTCCTCACCGGTTGTGGAATGAGACGCCTGTGGTGGCCGTTAGCATGGGTGTCCGCGCTGAGGCAAGACCATTTGGGAAGGTGTCATGACTGACAACGTCGACGGAATGCCCGCCAAATTCGCGATGCTCGGTCTGACATATGACGACGTGCTGCTGCTGCCCGGCGCCTCCGAGGTGCTGCCGAACGCGGTCGACACGGCGTCCCGGGTCTCGCGCAACGTGAAGGTCAACATTCCGCTGCTGTCCGCCGCGATGGACAAGGTCACCGAGGCGCGGATGGCGATCGCCATGGCGCGGCAGGGCGGCGCGGGCGTGCTGCACCGCAACCTGTCCATCGAGGACCAGGCCAACCAGGTCGACCTGGTCAAGCGCTCCGAGTCCGGCATGGTCACCGACCCGATCACGGTCCGCCCGGACGCCACCCTCGTCGAGGCGGACACGCTCTGCGCGAAGTTCCGCATCAGCGGGGTGCCGGTGACCGACCCGGCGGGCAAGCTGCTGGGCATCGTCACCAACCGCGACATGGCCTTCGAGCTGGACCGCAGCCGCCAGGTGCGCGAGGTCATGACCCCGATGCCGCTGGTCACCGGCAAGGTCGGCATCTCCGGCGAGGACGCCGTCGAGCTGCTGCGCCGCCACAAGATCGAGAAGCTGCCGCTGGTCGACGACGCGGGCGTCCTCAAGGGCCTGATCACGGTCAAGGACTTCGTGAAGGCCGAGAAGTACCCGAACGCGGCCAAGGACGCCGAGGGCCGGCTGGTCGTCGGTGCCGCGGTGGGCGTCGGCGACGAGGCGTTCGACCGCGCCCAGGCGCTGGTCGAGGCCGGTGCGGACTTCCTGGTCGTGGACAGCGCGCACGGCCACAGCCGCGGCATCCTCGACATGATCGCCAAGGTGAAGTCCAACGTCCGCGTCGACGTGGTCGGCGGCAACGTCGCCACCCGCGACGGCGCCCAGGCGCTGATCGACGCCGGTGCCGACGGCATCAAGGTCGGTGTCGGCCCGGGCTCCATCTGCACCACCCGTGTGGTCGCCGGTGTCGGCGTGCCGCAGGTCACCGCGATCTACGAGGCCGCGCAGGCCGCGAACGCGGCGGGCGTGCCGCTGATCGGCGACGGCGGCCTGCAGTTCTCCGGCGACATCGCCAAGGCCATCGCGGCCGGCGCCGACACGGTCATGCTGGGCTCGCTGCTGGCCGGCTGCGAGGAGTCGCCGGGCGAGATGGTCTTCATCAACGGCAAGCAGTTCAAGTCGTACCGCGGCATGGGCTCGCTCGGCGCGATGCAGTCCCGCGGCCAGGCGCGCTCCTTCTCCAAGGACCGCTACTTCCAGGACAACGTCCTCTCCGAGGACAAGCTGGTCCCCGAGGGCATCGAGGGCCAGGTCCCCTACCGCGGCCCGCTCGGCTCGGTGGCCCACCAGCTCGTCGGCGGCCTGCGCGCCTCCATGGGCTACGTCGGCTCCGCGAGCATCGAGGAGCTGAAGGACAAGGGCCGCTTCGTCCGCATCACGTCCGCGGGTCTCAAGGAGAGCCACCCGCACGACGTGCAGATGGTGACCGAGGCGCCGAACTACGCGCGGCGGTGAAGCCGGTAGGCTTGCGGCGCCTGTTCAAGGGGGTCGGATGTTGTACTCGGTGAGTTACAGCGAACGCGCGGCCCGGATCCGCGACAGTTTGCCCGAGGACCGCAGGGCTTTGCTGGAGCGGGGCCTCAAGAAGCTGGCGGACGACCCGCGGCCGAAGATGTCGGTGCCGATCTCCAATGACGAGAACACACGATCGCTGGCGCTCACCCAGAACATCGCGATCGAGTACGTCATCGGCGACGGCTTGCTGATAGTCCTCGTGGTCCACGTGGTGGACACTTCCCGGGTGCTCCTCGAAAACGAAGAGTGATCAAGCCCTGATACGTCCCCAGCGTCCCCGGTCGGGGATACTGGGGACGTAATCGTATGGAAGGGCCACACACGTGACTGAGATCGAGATCGGGCGCGGCAAGCGCGGCCGCCGGGCGTACGCCTTCGACGACATCGCCGTCGTACCGAGTCGGCGCACCCGCGACCCGAAGGAGGTCTCGATCGCCTGGCAGATCGATGCCTACCGTTTCGAGCTGCCGTTCCTCGCGGCCCCGATGGACTCGGTCGTCTCGCCGCAGACCGCGATCCGCATCGGTGAGCTGGGCGGCCTGGGCGTACTGAACCTGGAAGGGCTCTGGACGCGCTACGAGGACCCGGAGCCGCTGCTCGCGGAGATCGCTGAGCTGGACGGCGAGGCCGCCACCAAGCGGCTCCAGGAGATCTACGCCGCGCCGATCAAGGAAGAGCTGATCGGGCAGCGCATCAAGGAGGTGCGCGACTCCGGTGTGGTCACCGCCGCCGCGCTCTCGCCGCAGCGCACGGCCGAGTTCTCCAAGGCCGTCGTGGACGCGGGCGTGGACATCTTCGTGATCCGCGGCACCACCGTCTCCGCGGAGCACGTCTCCTCGGCCGCCGAGCCGCTGAACCTGAAGCAGTTCATCTACGAGCTGGACGTCCCGGTGATCGTCGGCGGCTGCGCCACGTACACCGCGGCCCTGCACCTGATGCGCACCGGCGCGGCGGGCGTGCTCGTCGGCTTCGGCGGCGGCGCCGCGCACACCACCCGTAACGTGCTCGGCATCCAGGTGCCGATGGCGACCGCGGTGGCCGACGTGGCCGCCGCCCGCCGGGACTACATGGACGAGTCCGGCGGCCGCTACGTCCACGTCATCGCCGACGGCGGCGTGGGCTGGTCCGGCGACCTGCCCAAGGCCATCGCCTGCGGCGCGGACGCGGTCATGATGGGCTCGCCGCTGGCGCGCGCCACCGACGCGCCGGGCCGCGGCCACCACTGGGGCATGGAGGCCGTGCACGAGGACGTGCCGCGCGGCAAGCGGATGGACCTGGGTGCGGTCGGCACCACCGAGGAGATCCTGTGCGGTCCCTCGAACAGGCCGGACGGTTCGATGAACTTCTTCGGCGCGCTGCGCCGGGCGATGGCGACCACCGGCTACTCCGAGCTCAAGGAGTTCCAGCGGGTCGAGGTGACGGTCGCGCCGTCGCAGCACGACAACCGCTGAGGCAGGACGCCCAGACGCCGAAGGGCCCGGACCGCACGAGGTGTGCGGTCCGGGCCCTTCGGCGTGCTCGCGGGTGTCAGGCGCCCAGCTTCTTCGCGACCTGGAAGCCGCCGGCCGCCGCCAGCAGGTAGAAGACCACGTCGATCGCGCCGAGGTACTCCTTCCACACCGCGTGGACCAGGTCGAAGTGGTCGAAGACGATCTCGCCGAGCGTGGCGTGCGCGGCGTCGGCCGTCAGGAGGGCCATGCCGAAGACCTGGCCGAGGTAGAGCCCGAGCAGGCCGAGCACCGCGCCGACGACGGGCAGCGCGGCGTTGCGGCCGCCGACCTTGCCCATGACGGCGCCGATCAGCGCGCCGACGGCGAGCGCCGCGTAGCCGATCGAGGCGCCGTCGACGGCCTTGAGGACCGCGCCGTAGACGCCGGCCGCGATCAGCATGGTGACGACACCGAGCGCGACGGCCAGGCCGGCGTTGCCCTGGCGGGCGGCCGGCGGGGCCATCGGGGCCGGGAAGCCGCCCGGTGCGGGAGCGCCGTACGGAGCCTGCTGCGGCTGGTGGGGCTGCTGCGGCTGCTGAGGCGCGGGCGGCATGGACTGGCTCATGAAGATTCCCCCGAGGTGGAGACCGTCGTGGCGTTGGGCGCGGGACCGGTCGGCGTAGACGCGCACACGTTCGATGCGCCGGAACAAATTAACAGACCGGTCTGACATGTCCACTATGGATTTGTCCCCCGCCGGCCGCTGGGCGGCCCGCGCGCCCGCAGGTCAGAGCCGGTACGCGGCCCCCGTCGGTGTCGCCCCCCGGGTGTCCAGGAGGAGCTGGGCCTTCACCGCCAGACCCTGGAGGTCGTACGTGCGGTGGTGCTGGAGCAGCAGCGTCAGGTCGGCCCCGGCAGCCGCCTCGTAGAGGGCGTCGGCGCGCGGGACGGGCCGGTCGCGGACCTGCCACTGATGGACGTACGGATCGTGGTACGTGATGTGCGCGCCCAACTCCATGAGCCGGGAGGCGACTTCGCGGGCCGGGGAGCCTTCCTCGTCGCCGGTGTCCGGCTTGTACGTGACGCCGAGGAGCAGGACGCGGGCGCCGCGCGCGGACTTGCCGTGCTCGTTGAGCAGGGTCGCGCTGCGCTGTACGACGTAGCGCGGCATCCGGCTGTTGACCTCCTGCGCCAGCTCGACCAGGCGCAGCGGGTAGCCGAGCGAACGCCCCTTGTAGGAGTAGTAGTTGGGGTCGATGGGGGCGGTGTGCCCGCCGACCCCCGGGCCGGGGCGGAACGCCTGGAATCCGAACGGCTTGGTCTCGGCGCAGCGGATGACGTCCCACAGGTCGACGCCGATGTCGTGGCAGAGCACCGCCATCTCGTTCATGAGCGCGATGTTCAGATGCCGGTAGTTGGTCTCCAGCAGCTTGGCCGTCTCCGCCTCGCGCGGGCCGCGCGCGCGGACGACCTTGTCGGTGAGCCGGGCGTAGAACGCCGCCGCGGCCTCCGTGCAGGCGGGGGTCAGGCCGCCGATGACCTTCGGGACGGTGCTGTAGCGGTGTGCCCGGTTGCCGGGGTCGTGGCGGGCGGGGGAGCAGGCGAGGTGGAAGTCGCGTCCCGCGGTCAGGCCGGAGCCCTCTTCCAGGAGGGGGCGCAGGAATTCCTCGGTGGTGCCCGGGTAGACGGTGGACTCCAGGACGACCGTGGTGTGCGGGCGCAGCCGCGCCGCCAGTACGCGTGCGGCGTCGGCGACCGCGGTCAGGTCGAGGGCGCCGTCCGCGCCGAGTGGGGTGGGGGCGCAGATGACTGCCGTACGGACCCGGCCGAGCACGGTGGGGTCGTCGGTGACGCGGAAGCCGGCCGCGAGCAGCCGGCGGGTCTCGGACGCGGAGAGCGGACTGTGTGCGGTGTGGGTCGCGCGCCCTTCCGGGGGCGCGGCCGAGGGCGTGTCCGGGGCGGCCGTCGTCGGCGGCGGTCCGGGGTCGTAGCCGATGGTGCGGACGCCGGCGAGGGTGGCGGCCTGGGCGAGGGGGAGACCGATGTGGCCTAGTCCGATGACGGCGAGGTCTGCGGGCATGGCTGGCTGCCGTCCTTCCCGAGCGGTTCCGGATGAGGCGGTGAAGCATAAGAGCATAAGTAGACTAAGCGGACATTTGGCCCAGAATGGGGATTGGCGGATCGGGGGCGGCGGGGTGTTGCCCGGCCCGCCGGAGGGTGGATACGGGCCGGTGGCGCGGCCAAAATCGACGGACGGGGAGTGTGGCCCCGACCACAGCGGGAGGCAGCGGTGAGGACAGCGACACTCGGACCGGCCCAGCGTGCCGAAGCACTCGCACGGATGGCGGAACGGGAGCTGGACATTTTGGTGGTCGGCGGCGGAGTCGTCGGCGCCGGCACGGCACTGGACGCGGCGACCCGCGGCCTGGACACCGGACTGGTCGAGGCCCGCGACTGGGCCTCGGGCACGTCGAGCCGGTCGAGCAAGCTCATCCACGGCGGACTGCGGTACCTGGAGATGCTGGACTTCGCGCTCGTCAGGGAAGCCCTGAAGGAACGCGGGCTGCTGCTGGAACGGCTCGCGCCGCACCTGGTCAAGCCCGTGCCGTTCCTCTACCCGCTCACCCACAAGGGCTGGGAGCGCTGGTACGCGGGCTCCGGCGTCGCCCTGTACGACGGCATGTCGGTCTCCTCCGGGCACGGCCGCGGCCTGCCCGTCCACCGGCACCTCTCGCACAAGCGCGCCCTGCGCGTCGCGCCCTGCCTGAAGAAGGACGCCCTGGTCGGCGCGTTGCAGTACTACGACGCCCAGATGGACGACGCCCGCTTCGTGATGAACCTCGTCCGCACCGCGACCGCGTACGGGGCGGACGCCGCCAACCGGGCCAGGGTGGTCGGCTTCCTGCGCGAGGGCGAACGCGTCGTCGGCGCCCGGGTGCAGGACGTGGAGGCGGGCGGCGAGTACGAGGTACGGGCGCGCCAGGTGGTCAACGCGACCGGCGTGTGGACCGACGACACCCAGGCCCTGATCGGCGAGCGCGGCCAGTTCCACGTACGCGCGTCCAAGGGCATCCACCTGGTCGTGCCCAAGGACCGCATCCACTCGACGACCGGACTGATCCTGCGCACGGAGAAGAGCGTGCTCTTCGTCATCCCGTGGGGCCGGCACTGGATCGTCGGCACGACCGACACGGACTGGGACCTGGACAAGGCACACCCGGCGGCGTCCAGCGCCGACATCGACTACCTGCTGGAGCACGTGAACTCGGTGCTCGCCACGCCGCTGACCCGCGACGACGTCGAGGGCGTCTACGCGGGCCTGCGCCCCCTGCTGGCCGGTGAGTCGGACGCGACCAGCAAACTGTCGCGCGAGCACACGGTCGCGCACCCGGTGCCGGGGGTCGTCGTGGTCGCGGGCGGCAAGTACACGACGTACCGGGTGATGGCCAAGGACGCGGTGGACGAGGCGGTGCACGGGCTCGACCAGCGGGTGGCCGAGTGCGTCACCGAGGACACGCCGCTCGTCGGCGCCGAGGGTTACCGGGCGCGGTGGAACGCGCGGGCCCGCACGGCGGCGCGCACCGGCCTGCACGTGGTGCGCGTCGAGCATCTGCTGAACCGTTACGGCGCCCTGGCCGACGAGGTCTTCGAACTCGTCCTCGCCGACCCCGGGCTCGGCGAGCCGCTCGCCGCCGCCGACGACTACCTGCGCGCCGAGGTCGTCTACGCCTGCACCCACGAGGGCGCCCGGCACCTCGACGACGTCCTCACCCGGCGCACCCGTATCTCCATCGAGACCTTCGACCGGGGCACCCGCAGCGCCCGCGAATGCGCGGAGCTGATGGCGCCGGTCCTGGGCTGGGACGCGGACCAGGTCGACCGCGAGGTGCAGCACTACGAGAAGCGGGTGGAGGCGGAGCGCGAGTCGCAGCGGCAGCCGGACGACCTGACCGCCGACGCGGCACGGCTGGGGGCGCCGGACATCGTGCCGCTGTAGGAGTCTCTGGCCGCAGCCTGCTCTGCCGGGCGGCCCCGACACGTCGGGGCCGCCCGGCAGAACTCTGTCCCGGTGCCGGAGGCGGTCCGGAGGCGTCCCGAGGGGGACCCGGTGGCCTGTCGAGGGCGCCCCGGTGGCCTCCCGAGTGAGGGCGGCCGGAAGGCGACCCGGTGGCGATGCCGGTGACGGTGAGGGTGAGCAGGCGAAGGAAGGTGCGGCGGGTGGGGCGCGTGCGGCGCGGGGAGAACCGGAGGGGGTGCTGCCGGCGTGGAAGGAAGGGGAGCGGAACCGGACGGGGTGACGGAAGGGACGCGGAAGACGCTGGAGGAGATGAGGCCGGTGGTGTCGGAGGTGCGTGAGGTGTGGAAGGTGCGGGGGATGTGTCGTGGTGTCGTACTTGTCCCTGCCGTTCCCCGGCGTTTCCCGCCGCCGTCCGCCGTCCCGGGGCCCGCCGGCACCGCGCCGACGATGCCCTCGTCAGCGGGGACGGCGCCCGTACAGGCCATCATGGCGGGTGCGCAACAGGCGCCGAGTCGCAGACCCTGGCCTTCCCCACGGGCGCGGATGAGAGAGAATGAAGGCTCCGCCAGGGTGGGTTGTCCGAGTTGGGCCAGTTTGGTGATCGACAAGTGTTCGAGATGCCAACTCGGCTGGATTGCAGAGGGGATTCAGTGGGCGACGAGGTCGAGATGGACGGCAAGGAGGGCAGGCTGCTCGCCGGCCGGTACCGGCTCGCCGAAGTCCTCGGCCGGGGCGGAATGGGTACGGTCTGGCGCGCACGGGACGAGGTGCTCGGCCGTACGGTCGCGGTCAAGGAACTGCGCTTCCCTGGCGGGGTCGAGGAGGACGAGAAGCGCCGCCTGATCACCCGTACGCTGCGGGAGGCCAAGGCGATCGCCCGGATCCGCAACAACGGCGCGGTCACGGTCTACGACGTGGTCGACGAGGACGACCGCCCGTGGATCGTCATGGAACTGGTCGAGGGCCGCTCGCTCGCCGAGGTGGTGCGCGACGACGGCCCGCTGACGCCGCGCCGGGCGGCCGAGGTCGGCCTCGCCGTCCTCGACGTGCTGAACGCCGCCCACCGCGAGGGCATCCTGCACCGCGACGTGAAGCCCTCCAACGTCCTGATGTCCGACGACGGCCGGGTCGTGCTCACCGACTTCGGCATCGCCCAGGTCGAGGGCGACCCCTCGGTGACCTCCACCGGCATGCTCGTCGGCGCGCCCTCGTACATATCGCCCGAGCGGGCCCGCGGCCAGAAGCCGGGCCCGCCGGCGGACCTGTGGTCGCTGGGCGGCCTGCTGTACGCCTGTGTCGAGGGCGTGCCGCCGTACGACAAGGGGTCGGCGATCGCCACCCTGACCGCGGTGATGACCGAGCCGCTGGAGCCGCCGAAGAGCGCCGGTGTGCTGGAAGAGGTCATCTACGGCCTGCTGGTCAAGGACCCGGCGGGGCGGCTCGACGACCGGGCGGCGCGGGCGCTGCTCCTGGACGCGGCCAGCGCGCCGGAGGACGCCGGACCGGAACCGCCCGCTCCGGACGCGACGCGCGCGATGGCCCTGCCGGTCGTCCCCGAGGAATCCGCCGCGCCGGCCAAGGACCGCGGCCGGGACAAGGACCGCGCCCGGGAGACGGCGCGGTCGAAGCCGTCGGTGCCGCGCCCGCAGTGGAAGCCCAAGCAGCGCGGCAAGGACGCCGAGAGACGCGCACCGGAAGCGGGCGCGGGGGCGGGCGCGGCCGCCCGCTCGGCGTCGGCGGCCGGTCCGCTCACGGACACCGGGTCGCGTACGGGCTCCGGTTCCCGTACCGGGCCGGGCTCGCGCACTGGGTCGGGCGCGGGTACGGGCACGGGCACGGGCACGACGGCTACGGGCACGGGATCCGGGGCCAAGGCGGCGACCGCCTCGACGACGCGGAGCACCACCGGCCAGTCTTCGGCGCAGACCGGCTCGACGAACGGGCCGAAGAACTGGCCGACGGCGGTCGGCTCGGCCGGCCGGACGGGCTTCGAGTCGGAGGGCGCGAAGGAGAAGGTACGGACCGCGCTCCAGGCGGTGCGCAAGGCGGCGGCCGCCGCGGCCGCCGCCGCCAAACCGGAGCCGAAGACGGACGACGGCGCGCGCCCGTCCGGCCCGCCGCGGGCGTCCGTCACCGACGTCGTACCCCGCCGTACGCTCGTCATCGCCGCCGTGGTCGTGGTGCTCGCCGTGCTCGGCACGGTGCTGGCCTTCGCGCTCAGCGGGAACGACGAGAAGGACGGCGGCCGGGCGGCGGGCGCCGACAAGGCGGCCACCGGTACGGCCGGCTCCGCTCCGGCCGGCGCCGAGGGCACCCCCGGCCGGCCGGCGGACGGCACGCCGGACAGCGGTCGGAACGGCCAGAACGGCAAGCCGGGCGGTGACGCCAAAAACAAGGCGGTGCCGCAGGGCTACGGCACGGTGGCCCACCCCGGATTCCACTTCGCCGTGGCGCTGCCGTCCGGCTGGAAGCAGACGGACACGGCCGGCCAGAACTCCGGCGCGATCTACAGCGCGTCGGGCGGCTTCCCGCGCGTCCAGATCGACTACAACGCCAAGCCCGGCAGCGACGCCGCGGCCGCTTGGCGCAGCCTGGAGCCCGCCGTGCGCGGCAGCGTCCAGGACTACCGGCGCATCGACATCAAGCCGATCGAGTGGCGGGGATACCCGACGGTCGCCGACTGGTCGTTCACGCGCAAGCAGAGCGGCCAGGACGTCCGCGTGCTCAACCGCGGTTTCCGGGCGGACGACCAGCACGGCTACGCCATCATGGTCACCTGCAAGGCGGACGCCTGGGACGCGGCGGAGTGCCGTGAGCTGAGGGACACCGCGTTCGCGACCTTCCAGGTGAAGGACTGACCCGCCGCCTCCCGCGTGCCGACCCGCGTACCGGGAGGTGCGCAGGCCGACGCGGTGTGCGTGGCGGCGGTCGCAGGGCGCGAGCGAAGTCCTGGGGGAACTGTTGGCCGGAGCGCTCCTCAACCCACGCTCCCGGCACGTATCGTGAGACCCCGAAGACCGTACGCAGCCGCAATCGGAGGGAATGCGACCGGTTTTGACCACTGGGGGTAACCAGTGGAACCGGGAGCTCCCGGGCAAAACCGGGCAGGCGGTGTGCATCGCGCGCTGGGGAGGCGTCGTGGACGAGTACGCGGGAAGAGTGCTCGCCGAGCGCTACCGCCTGCCGGTGCCGCCGGCGGACGAGTACGAGTTCGCCGAGACCCGCGCCTTCGACACGTACAGCGGGCAGGAGGTCCTCGTACGCCAGGTGCCGCTGCCCGAAGTCGTGGACGCGGAACTCCTGGACACCGGCCGCCCGGGCGGCCGCCCCGCGCCGGGCGGGTACGGATACGGGCCCGGGCATGGGCACGGTCCCGGACACCGGCTGTCCGACGCCGACCGGACGCCGCAGGACCCCGCCGTACGGCGCGCCCTGGAGGCCGCCACCGCCGCCGCCCGGCTGCCCGACCACCCGCAACTCGACCAGGTCTTCGACGTCTTCGCCCAGGACGGCAGCCTGTGGATCGTCAGTGAACGCGTCGCCGCCCGCCCGCTCGCCGCACTCCTCGCCGAACGCACCCTCACCCCGCACCGGGCGGCGGAGGTCGCCGCCGACATCCTCACCGCCCTCCGCGCCCTGCACGCGCACGGCTGGACCCACCGCAACATCACCGTCCGCACGGTCCTGGTGTGCGACGACGGGCGGGCGATCCTGACCGGCCTGGCCGCGGGCGCGGCGGAGGAAGCGCTGTGCGGGTACGACCCGGTGCCGGGGGCGGGGGAAGGCGCCGACGCGGAGGAGCGTGCGGCGGTGCCGGGGCAGGCCGCCGCGTCGGGTGAGACGGCGTCGGAGCCGGCCGGCCCCGAAGCGACGACCGGGGACGGTGGCGGTGGCGGGGAGCCGGACGCCGCACCCGAAGCGGACCCGCGCCGGGCCCGGGCCGGGGCGATAGCCGCCTACCGGGCGGGCACCCGGGCGGCGGCCGCCCGTACGGCCACCGGCGAGAACGCGACGGCGGCCGCCGACCCCGCACACCCCGCCGACCCGCACTTCAGCCCGTACCGGGACCACATCACCGCGCCGACGTCACCGACGTCACCGGCCGCGCCGGCGTCACCGGCCGCGCCGACGTCACCGGTCGCGCCGGAGCGGCCGGGCAGCGTCACGTACGGCGGCAGCCTGCCCGGACCGGGGGCGGGGCCGGGGCCGCGGCCCGGAGGTATCCAGGTGCCGCACCCGCTGCCGGTGCAGCGCCCGGCGCCGGAGGCCGGCCCCTCCCTGTCCAAGGGGGTGCGGAATCGAATCATCCGGAGCGGTCGGAGCGGTCGGAGAAGCCGGAGCGTCCGGAGCAGTCGGAGCACCCGGCGGAGTACGCGGAGCGTCCGGACCAGCCCGTTGCCTACGGGCGTCCGGGCGCGGCCCTGGCCGCCGAGCGGGCCCGGCAGGTACGGATCAACGTCGTCGGCCCGGTCACCGAGCGCTGGGCGCCGGAGCAGGCAGGACCGGTCCACGCCAACTGGCAGCTCGCGCCGCCGGTCGGCCCCGCCACCGACCTGTGGGCGGTCGGCGCGCTGCTGTTCCGGATCGTGCAGGGGCACTCCGCCTACCCCGAGGACAGCGCCGCCGAGCTGGTGCAGCTGGTGTGCTCGGAACCGCCGTCGTACGCCGAGGAGTGCGGCGCGCTGCGGCCGGTCGTCGAGTCGCTGATGCGGCAGGACCCCGCCGACCGCCCGGACTTCGAGGAACTGCGCGGCTGGCTGCGGTCGCTGATCCGTACCGCGCCGGAGCCCGAGGTGGGCAGCCGGGTCGTGACCGTACCGTCGCTGGAAGGGCCGGCCGACTCGCGGCGGCTCCCGATCCTCCGGCGCCGGGGTGAACTCGTCCGCAAGGGACGGCACAAGAAGGCACGCCAGTCCCGGCCGCCGCGCCCGGCCAAGCCGCCGCGGCAGCCGAAGGGCAAGCGCCCGGCCGCGGCCTTCCGGGAGACCGCCCAGCACGCCCAGACCGGCCTCTCCGAAGCACCCGCCGAGCAGCAGCCGCAGCCCCTCACACCACCGACACCCCAGCCCCAGCCCCACTCCTCATTCCCGTCCCAGTCTCAGTCCCAGCCCCAGTCACCCCCTCAGTACCAGCCGCCCGCCCACCAGCCTCCCCACCACTCCGCCCCGCCCCCGCACGCAGCGGCCGCGACCCAGCACTCGCACCGGTCCGGCCCGGCCCGCGCCCCCAAGCAACCCCGCCCCGCCAAGCAGCCGCGCCCGGCCAAGCAGCCCCGCCCCGCCAAGCAACTCCGGCGGAACGAGGGCGCCTCGTCCCCGGGTGGACGCAGCCCGCGCCGCCTCGGGCTGCTTCTCGTCGGGCTGGTGATCCTCCTGGTCGTGGGCACGATCCTGGTCGCGGCGCTGTTCATGCCGAAGGCCGGCTCGGGGAGGCCGGCGCGGACAGCGTCCGTGAACGCAAGGGCGCCGTGGGCACGCAGAGCTCGACACCTGACGACAGCTCCGGCAGCCGGTCCGGCGACCAGGGCTCACGCAAACAGCAGCCGCAGACGACCGAACCCGCCGACCTCGCCGAAGGCTTCGCGGTGCGCAAGGACCCGAAAGGCTTCCAGGTCGCCGTCCACCAGGGCTGGCAGCGCCGCGAGGAGAACGAGCGCGGCCAGATCCGTTACCTGGGTAACGACTTCGAGCTGCTGATCGTGCCCGGCCGCGACACCACGTCCCGCTACGGCACCGACCCGATGGCCTACCAGCAGGACAAGGAGGCGGAACTGGCCCCGTACCGTGAGTCCAGCTGGTCCGGCTCCTCCGGCCTGCGCCGTATCGACGTCGGCCGGGCCGCGATGGCCGAGGGCACCTTCACCTGGCAGGACAGCAGCGGCCGCCAGGTCTACGTACGCAACCTCGCGATGATCCACAAGGGTCGCTACCACGTCATCCAGGTCATCGGCCCGGACAACGAACGCCGCGAGGTCGACCGCCTCTACGACCAGGCGACGGGTTCCTACCGCCCCAACTAGGGCGCTTCTGACGGATCTCCGCGGCATCGCGACGCCCGGCACCCACTCTCGCCGCACGGTGCAAAGGGACAGGTGGCTCCGCCACATGACCCTTCACACCGCGCACCGAGAGCACGCACCGAACGCCGCTCGGTGTGCTCCACGGAGATCCATCAGAAACGCCCTAGTGTCCTGAGTCAGAGATCCGGTGGCAGTAGGCGGCGACTTTGTCGAGGATCTCGTCGGCGGATTTCGTCCAGACGAACGGTCTGGGGTGTTCGTTCCAGTCGGCCAGCCAGGCCCGGATGTCGCGTTCGAGAGCCTGTACGGAGCGGTGGACGCCGCGCTTGAGCTTCTTCTGTGTCAGTTCGGCGAACCACCGCTCGACCAGGTTGAGCCAGGACGCGCTGGTGGGTGTGAAGTGCAGGTGGAAGCGCGGGTGCGCCAGCAGCCACGTCTTGACCGCGGGCGTCTTGTGCGTCGCGTAGTTGTCGAGGATCAGATGCACGCCGAGGCCGGCCGGGACCTCCTTGTCCAGCCTGGCCAGGAACTTCTTGAACTCCACGGCCCGGTGTCTGCGGTGCAGCGAGCCGAAGACCTTCCCGCTCGCCACCTCCAGGGCCGCGAACAGCGTCGTGGTGCCGGCCCGGACATCGTCATGACTGCGCCGCTCGGGCACCCCGGGCATCATCGGCAGCACGGGCTGGGACCGGTCCAGCGCCTGGATCTGCGACTTCTCATCCACGCACAGCACCAGGGCCTTCTCCGGCGGATCGAGGTAGAGCCCCACGACATCGCGCACCTTGTCGATGAACAACGGGTCCGTGGACAGCTTGAACGTCTGCGTGCGGTGCGGGGCCAGGGCGAACGCCCGCCAGATCCGCGAGACGGCCGACTGGGACATGCCCGTGGCCGCCGCCATCGACCTCGTCGACCAGTGAGTGGCGTTCTTCGGCCTCTTTTCCAGCGTCTTGACGATGACCCGCTCGACATCCGCATCGGTGATCTTCCGCGGGACACCCGGCCGCGGCTCGTCGCACAGACCGTCCAGGCCGCGGTCGAGAAAACGCCTCCGCCAGGTGCGGACCGTGTCCGGGGCGATCCGCAGCCGGCGCGACACTTCCATGATCGAGTGCCCCTCGGCGCACTCCAGCACGATCCGCGACCGCTGGGCCAGTGCCTGAGCCGTCGAACGCCGACGCACCCAACCTTCCAGCACAGCCCGCTGGGCATCAGTGACCGACAACGGCGCAATCTTCGGACCCGGGCGACTCATACCCAACCAACGACGAATCTCCGACTCAGGACACTAGCGGTGGTTTGTTGACGGCGGGTGGTAGAGATCAAGGGGTCTGCCGGTGGCGACGGTGTCGAGCAGGGCTTGGAGGTCGGTGGGCGGGGGCCTGGTTGTCCACGCTCGCCAATAACGTTGCAGCGTGGCCCAGGGCGTCAGCCAGCCACGGACGGCGCGGATGGCGCGAGGCCAGCAGACCGCCTGGGGCGGGTGGGACATCTGTGTGCCCCCTCTCTGGGCCAGGATCCGGTTCCGGTTCACCCACGGGCTGTTCCGGGGCGAACCAGGTGTCCCAGCAGAAGGAGAAAGCGCAGTTGACCAGGGTCTGATGACGGCGGATCGCGGCATCGGAGCGGACCTGGAAGTCGGCCCAGCCCAGTTCGTCCTTGACCTGCTTGTAGCTCTGCTCGACCCAGTGCCGCAGCCCGTAGATCCGCACGACCTCGGTGAGATCGGCGGCCGGGGGCTGGCTGTGCTGCTCGCGGGGTGAGCCGGGCCGGGGCAGGTCGGTGGCCAGGTACCAGGTGGCATTCTCGGGCAGGGTGGCCGGGTCGGTGGTGGCCACCACCAGCCGGATGTTGCCGTCCGGCCCCCACCATCCCAGGCGGGCGTCGGCGGCCCACCAGGTGGCGGTGCGCCCGCCGCGGAAAGTGCGGGTGACCGGCGTCCAGTCACCGGGGCGGCCGGGACCGTGCCAGGCCAGTTCGCGGGCGGCATCGACCGGCCGGAAGGCATCCTTGTACTGCCAGGTGCCGTGGCCGCGTTTGAGGGCCATCACGAACGGCAGCCCGGCGGCGGACAGGTCACGGCGAAAGCTGTCGTGGTCACCGTAGGCGCAGTCCGCGGCCACCGCCCTGAAAGCCACTCCCGCCTCCGCGGCCTGGCGGGCCAGAGCACCCCCGATCTGCAGCTTCGTGCGGAAGGCCGGGTCGTTCTTCCCGCCGGGGAAGTGGTGGGCGGGGGTGTAGGGGACGGCGTGCAGCGGATAGTAGAGGCGTTCGTCGGCCCAGCAGGTGGTCACCGTGACCACACCGCGACCGGTCTTGCCGACCGAGCCGAGGTACTGCGTGCCCACGTGCGCGGTCGCCTTTCCGTCCTTGCGGTCGCCGGAATCGTCGACCACGAGCACCCCGCCCCCATGCGGGGCGGTTGCCGGGTCGGTCAGCAGCAGCTGAAGCCGTCGGGCGTTGACCGCTTCCTGGTCCCAGGTCGACTCGGAGAGGAAGAACTGCAGCCGCTGCACCGCCGCATGCTGGGCGCCGGCCACCGGCTCCGTACCGGCCAGGCACGTCAGCGTCTTGTTCCGGTCCCGCGGCAGCAGCAGCCCGGCCAGGTACTCGCGAAACCCCCGCCGCTGGGCCAGCGTGGCCAAGAGGTCGTCGAAGCGTGCGGCGTAGGCTTCCAGCGGACCGGGCGCGGGCGGACACGACAGTCGCTTGGTCATCTCACGCTCCACCGACAGGCTGAGGATCTCCCTTCCGGCATATCGCCACCACCACCCGCCGTCAACAAACCACCGCTAGCCGTCGTCCCCGCGCCTTGTCGGCTCCGGGGCGCGCGGCTAGCCTCATAACTGACGCTCCGTCAGAAAACGGCGCACGCACGCCCGTCGGGCACCGGACGGAAGAACCGCGTGAGGGGAACCAGGAGGAGACCGTGTACAAGCTGCTGCGCGGCACCGCGATCCGCACGCTCGACCTCGGCCTCGCCTGATGGACCTGGCGTACGCGCCCGAGGAGGAGGAGTTCCGGGCCCGCCTGCGGGAGTGGCTCGCCAAGGCACTCCCTGACCTGCCCGCCCGCCCCGACCCGCTGGACTGGCCGGGCCGGCGCGGCTACGACCTCGGCTGGCAGCGGCGGCTGTACGACGCCGGGTACGGCACCGTGCACTGGGACGCCTCGCCCACCCGGCGGCTGATCTTCCTGGAGGAGACGGAGCGCGCCGGCGCGCCCTACGTGGGCGCCAACTTCGTCGGACTGCTGCACGCCGGACCGACCATCGCCGCCGAGGGCACGGACCAGCAGCGCGCCCGCTGGCTGCCGCCCGTCGTGCGCGGCGACGAGGTCTGGTGCCAGGGCTTCAGCGAGCCGGAGGCGGGCTCCGACCTCGCCGCCCTGCGCACCCGCGCGGTACGCGACGGCGACGACTACGTGGTCACCGGGCAGAAGATCTGGACCTCGCACGCGGAGATCGCCGACTGGTGCGAGTTGCTGGTGCGTACGGATCCGGAGGCGCCCCGACACCGGGGGATCTCCTGGCTGGCGATGCCGATGGACGCGCCCGGGATCACCGTACGGCCGCTGCGTACGCTCGTCGGCCCGGCCGAGTTCGCGGAGGTCTTCCTCGACGAGGTGCGGGTGCCGGTGGCCAACCGGGTCGGTGCCGAGCACGACGGCTGGCGCGTCACCATGGTCACGCTCTCCTTCGAGCGGGGCACCGCCTTCGTCGGCGAGGTCGTCGCCTGCCGCCGCACGCTCGGCCTGCTGGCCCGCGCGGCACGGGCGAACGGGCGCTGGGACGACCCGGTGCTGCGCCGTCGGCTGGGCCGGCTGAACGCCGAGTTCATGGCCCTGTGGCGGCTCATCCAGCGCAACGTCGGCGCGGCCCGGGACGTGGGCGGGGCGCCGGACGCGGGCGGCTCGGTCTTCAAACTGCGCTACTCGCAGGTCCGCCAGGAGCTGTACGACGCGGCCGCCGAGGTGCTGGGGCCGTGCGGCGCGCTGGACGCGGACCAGCAGTGGACGGCGGACCGGCTGTCGTCCCTCTCGTACACGATCGCCGCCGGTACCTCGCAGATCCAGCGCGACATCGTCGCCGAGCGCATCCTCGGCCTGCCGAAGGGACGGTGAACGGGCGCCGTGGACCTCCGACCCACCGCTGATCAACAGGCCTTGCAGGCCGGAACCCGCGAACTGCTGACGCGGCGCTTCGGGAGGGACCGGCTGCGGGAGGCGGTGGAGGCCCCCGCGCTCGACCGCGCGCTCTGGCGTGAGCTGGGCGCGGCCGGGTTCTTCGCGCTGCGGCTGCCGGAGGCGGACGGCGGGGTGGGGCTCGGCCTGCCGGACGCGGTGCTGGTCTTCGAGGAGGCCGGGCGGGCGCTGCTGCCGGGGCCGCTGGTGGCGGGGCAGCTGCTGGCGGGGGTGGTGCCGGGGGTGGCGACGGGGGAGCGGGTGGTGGGGCTGTGCGATGCGGGGCGGGGTGGGGAGTGTCTGTGGGAACACCCTGGGGACTGCGATGAGTTGATCTTGTTGGAGGGCGGTGATCCCGGTGATCCCGGTGATCCCGGCGAGCGTGGCGATCCGGGAGGGGCGGCCGGTTCGGAGGCGGACGGCCCGGTGTGGAGTGGCCCGGCGTCGGGCGCCCGCGGCAGAGCCTTCTGGAGCGCCCCCGACTGGCCCGTCCTGGAAGCCGTCCGCTCGATCGACCCCCTCACGCCGCTCGCGCGCGTGACGTCCTACCCGCGCAGCGCGCCGCGCTCTCTGGACGTACCCCGGTTGCGCCGGGAGGCCGCTCTGCTGACCGCGGCGCTCCAGCTGGGCAGCGCTGCCCGTACGGTCGAGATGGCCGTGCAACACGCCCGGAGCCGAGAGCAGTTCGGCGTGCGGATCGGATCGTTCCAGGCGGTGAAACATCTGTGCGCCGAGATGCTGATAAGAGTGGAAATAGCGCGAAGTGCCGTATATGCCGCTTCGCTCACCGAACGGTCACTCCCCGTAGTCGGCGCCAAGTTGCTCGCCGACGAGGCCGCCGTCCGCAACGCCCGGGACTGCCTCCAGGTGCACGGCGGTACGGGCTTCACCTGGGAGGCCGACGTGCATCTCCATCTCAAACGGGCGTGGTGCCGAGTCGAACAGTGGCAAAGCGGCGGAAAGGCGGAGGAAGCACTCGCCGAGGCGCTGCTGGCCGACGATGTCGGTGTCTAGCGGGTTGTGTGCGGAATGTCGGACTCCGTACACACAAGCGGTCACGGAGGGTCGAAAGCGGGTTGTGTCCTAGGCGTAACTCGTCACAGGGGGAGTCGGCGCCCCGCTCGGGTACGCTCCCTTGGGTGCGAGTGGTTCTGAGGCGCAACTGTTCCCGTGGGGTCGTGGTGACCGACCCGGGATGCCGAACGCGCTCCACCCGCCCCCGAAGGAGGGGTGTGAAGCCCTCTTGTTCGACTCCCGGCAATGCGCGTCGCACAGTATGCACTACGCATACTCCCTTGCGCTGGAATATGCCCGAAGCGCTTGTTGGGGTGACTGAACGTCAACCATGCTGTGCATCACCGGGGTCACGGAGTGTGACCCCGAGGAGGCGCGAGGCGATGTGTCCGCCGGTTCGGATGGTGTGAGCGGTGCAGGTGCTTCAGGTGCAGTTGGAAGTCCGGCCTGACCCCGCGGAGGTGGGGCGGGCCCGGAGGTGGGCCAGGTCGCGGCTGGCCGGCTCGGGCATAGGGGACGACGAGCCGCTGGCGGAGACGCTGATCCTGCTGATCTCCGAGTTGGTCACCAATGCCGTCGTGCATACCGGGAACCCCGCCGAGCTGCGGATGTGCTTCTCGGGCTCGGGCGCCGTGGTGGGCACCGTACGGGTCGAGGTCTCGGACCGCAGTACCCGCGCGCCGCGCCCCCGGCGTGCCGACGGCGACGACACGAACGGCCGCGGTCTGGAGCTGGTCGACGGCCTGGCGGACCGCTGGGGCTGGCGGCGGGAGGGGACCGGGAAGAGCATCTGGTGCGAGGTGGACCGCGGGCAGTCGATGCTGATGCCGGCGGGCTCGGACCTGGGCACGTACGACCCGCACTGCGCCGTCCCGCACCGCGCCTGACGCTGACCGGAGGAAAGTGCGGACCAGTTGTTGACGTGCCGTGTGCACGTGATCACGCTGGGATGGAGCGATGCGCCGCGAGGGGACGCCGAGGTGCGAGGGCCGGGAGGCCGCGGCCTCGGCGAGTGCGGATCGTGTCCGTAGCCGGGTGGTGGTCCGCGGTGCCACGCTCGGGGTGCGCACGGCGTACCGCCACCCGGCTGGGGCGCCGCGGCTGTCCGTACGGCCGCCCGTCCGCTTCCGCCCGTCCGCTTCCGCCCGTCCGCTTCGTACGGCTCGCTTTCCGTATGGCCTGCCTCCCCGCGTGGGTGGTCCCGGCCCGTGTGACCCGCCTCAGAGGACCGCGACCGGCGCCACCGGTGCGCCGGTGCCGCCCACGAACGGCTCGGCCATCGCGGTGAGGAAGAACGCGTAACGGTTCTCCTCCGCGCAGGCCCCGGCCAGCTCCTCCAGATTCCAGTTCTGGCCCTGGATCATGCCCATCTCCACCAGGTGCAGCGCGTGCACGGGCATCCAGAGGCCGTCGATCTCCGGCGGGAAGATCTCGAAGGTGAGGGTGTCGTCGGCGACGGCCGCGACGTCGCGGGCGTGGAACCACTCGGGCGTACGGACCGACAGTCCGGGGGACGGGTAGGCGTACGCGTCCCGGTCGCCCGCCAGGTAGTGCTGGATCTGCCCGGTGCGGACCAGCACGATGTCGCCGGACCGTACCCGCGTCCCGGCCAGCTCCTCCGCCGCGTCGAGGTCCTCCGGGGTCACCGCGTGGTCGGCAGGCAGCCTCCCGGGCCCGTCGGAATCCCCGCGGCGGGCGCGGGCCACGTCGAGCAGGACGCCGCGCGAGACGATCGGGGGCGCCTTCTCGATGCCGAGGACGGTGGCGCCGCCGTGCGCGGTGACGGAGCCGGCGGGGCGGTCGTTGTAGAGCCGGCCGGAGTGCGAGACATGGGTCAGGCCGTCCCAGTGGGTGGCCGCCTGGAGGCCCATGGTGACGGCGTCGTCGGAGGTGGCGACCGTCCCCGGGCCGAAGAGTTCCTGGTTGATCGCGGTCATGGTGTGCAGGGGGTTGACCCGGCCGGGGATCAGGCCGGTCTGTACGCCGTCCTGCCGCAGCGGCAGCGCGAGGGCGATGCGGCGGCCGCTGCGGACGGTGGCGGCGGCCTCCCGTACGACGTCGGGTGTGAGCAGGTTGAGCGTGCCGATCTCGTCGTCCGCGCCCCAGCGGCCCCAGTTGTTCACGCGTTTGGCCAGGGCGTGGAACTCGGCGGGGAGTGGCATGGGGGCTCCTCGGTGGCTTCGGGCTTTCGGAATTTCGGGGGTTTCGGGGTTTCGGGGGGCGGGGGGTTTCAGGGGCTTCACGGGGTGTCGGGCGGCGCCGGGGTGCGCGTCGGGCTGCGCCGGGTCTTGTGCTCGGTGCGGCTCTGCTCAAAAATCTAACGGGCCGTCAGAAACTGCGGGAAGGGGCGCGGCATGGGGAACTTCTTGGCGGGCAAGGTGATCGCCGTCACCGGCGCGGGCCGTGGCATCGGGCGCGCGGTGGCCCTGGCCTGCGCCGCGCAGGGCGCCAAGGTGGTCGTCAACGACTACGGGGTGGCGGTCGACGGCGCCGGACCGAGCAGCGAGGTCGCCGAGGCGGTGGTCGAGGAGATCGGGCAGGCGGGCGGCGAGGCGGTCGCCGTCGCGGACGACGTGTCCACGATGGCGGGCGGCCAGCGCGTCGTCGACACGGCGCTCACCCGCTACGGGCGCGTGGACGGCGTGGCGTGCGTGGCCGGCATCCTGCGCGAACGGATGCTCTTCAACATGACCGAGGAGGAGTGGGACCCGGTCGTCGCCACCCACCTGAAGGGCACGTTCACCGTGTTCCGGGCGGCCTCGGCGGTCATGCGCCGACAGCGGTCCGGCACCCTCGTCGGCTTCACCAGCGGCAACCACCAGGGCAGCGTCTCGCAGGCCAACTACGCCGCGGCCAAGGGCGGCGTCATCTCGCTGGTGCGCAGCGCCGCACTCGGCCTCAGCCGGTACGGCGTGACCGCCAACGCGGTCGCCCCCGTCGCCCGTACACGGATGTCCGCCGGCGTACCGACGGAGCTGACGGAGATCGGCGAGCCCGAGGACGTCGCGGCCCTCGTCGTCTACCTGCTCAGCGACCGCGCCCAGCAGGAGCGCATCACCGGGCAGGTCTACACGGTCGCCGGGCCGAAGATCGCGGTGTGGGCCCAGCCGAGGGAGCTGCGCTCCGGGTACGCGGAGGGTGGGTGGACGCCGGAGAAGATCGCGGAGTTTCTGCCGGGGGCGGTGGGGGTCGATCCGATGCCGTTGCTGTCCCGGGTGGAGGCGATGGCCGCTGACGCGGCCGGGGGCGGCGTCCCAACGTGTAGGCCACCCGGGGGCCCGGTTTTTGGTGCCGGTTCGCCTTTGGCTGCGTGGCGCTCGTTGGGCGCGGGTTTCCGGTTCGCCGGTGCCGGTCCGCCTGCGGGGGCGGCCCTGTGCGCGCCTGCGGCGGGCTGTGGTCGCTGCGCGGGCTGTCAAGGTTCGGGGGCGGGCCTGCGCGGCAGGCCGCTCCGGCCCGCTCCCTTCCGTGAGGGGTGGGTGGAGGGGCGGGTGGGGGCCGATCTCGGTGGGAGGCGTGTGGTGGATTTCTCGGTGGGGGCCGCAGACAGGGTGTTTCGGGGGGAGGTGCGTTGCTGGCTGGCGGAGCATCTGTGTGAGGAGTGGTTGTCCGGGCGTGAGTCATATCGCGTACGGCTCGCCTGGGAGCGGGAGTTGGGGCGTTGTGGGTGGGTCGGGATCGGGTGGGACCGTGCTTACGGTTCGTTTGGGAACCGGGGGGCTTCGCTGACGCAGCAGGTGGTGTGGGCCGAGGAGTACGCCGCGGCGCGTGCGCCGGAGCGGGTGGGGCACATCGGGGAGCAACTGCTGGCGCCGACGCTGATCGCTTACGGGGACGACGCACAGCGGAAACGTTTCCTGCCGCCCGTCGCACGGGGCGAGGAACTGTGGTGCCAGGGGTACAGCGAGCCCGGCGCGGGCTCGGACCTCGCGGCGGTCCGTACGGTGGCCGTGCGGGACGGGGACACGTACCGGATCAGCGGGCAGAAGATCTGGACCTCGCTCGCGCGGGAGGCCGACTGGTGCTTCGTGCTGGCCAGGACCGACCCGGGGGAGCGGCGGCACCGGGGGTTGTCCTTCCTGCTGGTGCCGATGGACCAGCCGGGGCGCGTCGAGGTGCGGCCGGTCCGGCAGATGACGGGGACGTCCGAGTTCAACGAGGTGTTCTTCGACGGGGCGGTGGCGCGCGCCGGGCATGTGGTGGGCGGCCCCGGGGCCGGGTGGCGGGTGGCCATGGGGCTGCTGGCGCTGGAGCGCGGCGTCTCCACGCTCGCCCAACAGGTTGCTTTCGGCGCCGAGTTGAGCGAAGTCGTCCGTGAGGCGGTGCGTACGGGGGCGGTGGACGATCCCGTACTGCGGGACCGGCTCGTACGGCAGTGGGCCGAGCTGCGGGTGATGCGCTGGAACGCGCTGCGCACGCTCGGGCCGGCGGCCGGGGACGCGGGTGCGCCCAGTGTGGCGAAGCTGCTGTGGTCCGGCTGGCGCCAGCGGATGGGGGAGCTGGCCATGCAGGTACGGGGAGCGGGCGCGGTGTGCGGTCCGCAGCCGTGGACGGCGGATGCCGCGTACGGACTCGACGCGGAGCAGCGGCGGTTCCTCTTCAGCCGGGCCGACACGGTCTACGGCGGTTCGGACGAGATCCAGCGCACGATCATTGCCGGGCGGGTGCTCGGCCTCGGCGGAGGGCGGGAGCGGTGATGCGAGGCGTCATGTTCGAGGGTGACCGGCCGCGGTTCGTGGACGACCTGGAGGTACGGGGGCCAGGGCCCGGCGAGGTGCTGGTCGGTATCCGGGCTGCGGGGCTGTGCCACAGCGATGTGTCAGTGGTCGATGGGACGATTCCTTATCCGGTGCCGGTGGTGCTGGGGCACGAGGGTGCGGGCGTGGTCGAGGAGGTGGGGGACGGGGTCACACATGTAGCGGCAGGAGATCATGTCGCGCTGTCCACGCTGGCCAACTGCGGGACGTGCGCGGAGTGCGACCGTGGCCGGCCGACGATGTGCCGCGCCTCGATCGGGATGCCCGGGAAGCCGTTCCGGCACGGCGGCCGGGAGGTGTACAGCTTCGCGTCCAACTCGGCCTTCGCCGAGCGTACGGTCGTGCGGGCCGTGCAGGCGGTGCGGATTCCCCGTGGGATACCGCTGACGTCGGCGGCACTGATCGGGTGCGGTGTGCTGACCGGGGTCGGCGCCGTCCTGAACCGTGCGCGGGTGGAGCAGGGCGACACGGTGGTGGTGATCGGCACGGGCGGCGTCGGGCTGAACGTGCTCCAGGGCGCCCGGCTGGCCGGCGCCTCGGTGCGCGTCGCCGTGGACGTCGATCCGGCCAAGGAGGCGGTGGCGCGGCTCTTCGGCGCGACGCACTTCGTGGACGCGTCGGCGGCGCCGGACACCGTCGAGGCCGTACGCGGCGTCCTGCCGTACGGCGCCGACCACGCCTTCGAGTGCGTGGGCCGTACGGAGCTGATCCGGCAGGCCGTGGACGTCCTCGGCCGGCACGGTCAGGCGGTGCTGCTGGGCGTGCCCCCGGCCACCGCCGAGGCGTCGTTCCTGGTTTCGTCGATGTATCTGGACAAGTCCATCCTGGGCTGCCGCTACGGCTCGTCCCGCCCGCAGCGCGACGTCGCGCGGTACGCGAGGTTCTACGAGGAGGGCCGCCTCCTCCTGGACGAGCTGGTGACCAGGACTTACGCGATCAAGGACTTCGACGCGGCGGTGGCGGACCTGCGGAGGGGGCGGGTGGCGCGGGGAGCGCTGACGTTCTGACGGGATCACGGGATGACGGGATGACGGGATGACGTTCTGAGGGGGGCCGGCGGGCCGACGTACGGGGAGGCGGGCCACCGTACTGGCCGGCGTGCCGCCCGCCAGTACGGCCGCCCTCCGCCCGCCTCCCTCCGGCTTCCGGCCGGGCGGATCCGCCCTACGCGCTGAAGCGGCCGAAAGCGCCCCGGTGGAAGAGGAGCGGGCCGGCTCCGGCGGCTTCCGGGTCCGTGCCGAGGGCGGCGACCCGGCCCACGACGATGAGGTGGTCGCCGCCGGTGTGCACGGCCTGGATCGTGCAGTCGATCCAGGCCGGGGCGCCCGCCAGGCGCGGTGAGCCGGTGACGGGAGCAGGCGTGTGGGTGACGCCCGCGAACTTGTCGGCGCCGCTGACCGCGAAGGCTCGGCACAGGCCCCCTGGTCCGCGCCCAGGATGTTGACGCAGAAGACGCCCGCGCGGGCGATCCGGGGCCAGGTCGTGGACGTACGGGCCACCATGAACGTGACCAGCGGCGGGTCGAGGGAGAGCGACGCGAAGGACTGGCAGGCGAAGCCCGCGGGGGCGTCGGGTGGGGTGCCGGCCGCGCAGGGCGCGGGGGCGGACGGGGGAGCGGGGGCGGTGACGACCGTGACGCCGCTGGCGAAGTGGCCGAGGACGTCGCGGAACGCCGCCGGGTCCAGTGGCGCGCGCTCGTCCTCCCGTACGGCCCTGAGGGCAGGGCGCGGCGGTGTGGTGGTGGCGCGGTCCGGGGCCGGGTCCGGGGCCGTGGCCGGAGCCCCGGCCGAGGTCGGCGCGCCGACCGATCGCAGATAGCGCACCGCGATGGCTGCCATACCGGCGTGTCCCATCATGGCTCCATTGAACCTGACGGGCCGTCAGTTAGGAAGGGCGGCGGGCCCTTCTCCCCGCTCCCACCCCCTCATCGCCCCCGGTACGTGGGCCGACGGCGCTCCACGAAGGCCGTCACCCCCTCCCGTGCGTCCGCCGTCGTCATGTTGATCTCCTGGGCCGCTGCCTCGGCCGCGAACGCCGCGCCGCGGTCGCCGTGCATCGAGGCGTTGACCAACTGCTTCGTGAGGGCGAGGGCCCGGGTCGGGCCGGCGGCGAGCCGTTCCGCCCAGTCCTGCGCGGCCTGTTTCAGTCCCGCGTCCGGCACCACTCGGTTGACCAGCCCCAGGCGTTCGGCGTCGGCCGCCGTGACGGCGTCGCCGAAGAACAGCAGCTCCTTCGCGCGCTGCGGCCCGACGAGCCGGGGCAGCAGGTACGCGCCGCCGCCGTCCGGTACGAGACCGCGGCGCGCGAACACCTCGATGAACGTGGCGGACTCGGCCGCCACCACCAGGTCGCAGGCGAAGGCGAGGTGCGCGCCGAGCCCGGCGGCGGTGCCGTTGACGGCGGCGAGGACGGGTTTCTCGCAGTCGAGTACGGCGGAGACGAGGCGCTGGGCGCCGCGCCGGATCAGGCGGGCCACGTCGCCCGCGACCCGCTCGGGCGGCGGCGCGCCGCTCGGCCCGCCGTCTGGCCCGCTACCGCCCGGCTCGCCGCCGCCCGGCCCACCGCCGCTCGGTCCACCGCCGCCCGGCCCGCCGCGGAGGTCGGCCCCCGCGCAGAAACCTTTGCCCGTTCCGGTGACGACGACGGCGCGCACGTCCGGGTCGGCGGACGCCTCGGAAAGATGCTCGATGATGCGTTCGCGCAGGTCAGGGGTGATGGCGTTGAGGGCGGCCGGGCGGTTGAGGGTGATCTGCAGCACGCCGTTGTCAGTGGTGTGGAGTATCAAGGAATCAGCGGAGACGGAATCGGGGGAATCGGGGGTGGGGGCCATGGTGAGGCGGCTCCGAGTTCTGTGGTCGACGGTGAGAGCGCGCGGGAGGGCGAGCGCCCGGGCGGCCGCGCGGGCCGCCGGTCCGCTCGCGCGGTCAGTGGCAGACGGCGAGCGCGTCGAGTGCGACGGCGCCCTGGCCGCGCGGCAGCACCATCAGCGGGTTGATGTCCAGTTCGGCGAGTTCGCCGCTCAGGTCCAGCGCCATCCGCTGGACGCGCAGGACGACCTCGACGAGCGCGTCCACGTCGGCCGGCCGCCCTCCCCGTACACCCTCCAGCAGGGCGTGGCCGCGCAGTTCGCCGAGCATCGCGCGGGCCCGGTCCTCGCCGAAGGGCGGCACACCGACGGCGGTGTCCCGCAGGACTTCGACGAGCACCCCGCCCAGTCCGACCGTCACGGTCGGCCCGAAGAGGCGGTCCGGGGTGACGCCCACGACCATCTCCACGCCCCGCTCGACCATCTGGCAGACGAGCACCCCGTCCAGTTCGATGCCTTCGTGGCGGGCGATGTCGGCCAGCTCCCGGTAGGCGTCCCTGACCTGGCTGGCGGAGGTCAGCCCGGTCTTGACGAGCCCGAGTTCCGTCTTGTGCGCGAGCTGCGGCGCGGACGCCTTCATGACGACGGGGTAGCCGACCAGGCTCGCGGCGCGCACGGCCGCCGCCGCGCTGGTGACGAGCTGCTCGCGCGGCACCCTGATCCCGTAGGCGCGCAGGAGCTGCTTCGCCGCGTGTTCGCTGAGCTGCTGTCCCGGGCGCAGCAGGTCCTGCGCCTTGCGCGCGGAGGGCGAGGGCGTGCGCGGCGCGTCGTCGAAGGGGAGCGGTAGTTGGCGGTGAAGCGGTGGTGGGCGAGATGGGCGTGTACGGCCGTGACGCAGTTCGCGAAGGTGCGGAAGGTCGCCACGCGCCGGGAGCCGAGGAGGGTGTGCCGGTAGGCGTCCTCGGTGCCGACGGGCGAGCCCCAGACGACGCACACCAGCTTGTCCGTCTCCTCCGCCGCGTCCACGAGGTCCTGCGCCAGCTTGTCGCTCATCGGCGGGAACGGGCCGGTGATCGGACAGATCAGTACGCCGATGGACGGGTCGGCGAGCAGCGCGTCGATGATCTTGCGGCCGCGCCGGTCACCGACCGGGTGGCCGCCGCTGTCCACCGGGTTGGCGACGTCCAGGTAGTCCGGGATCCACTGGTGCAGCTCGTCCTGCTTGGCGCGGTCCAGCGCGGGCAGCCGGAGCCCGGCGGCCGTCGCCAGGTCCGCGAAGTGGGCGCCGGTGCCCCCGGATATCGAATAGACGGCGACGCCGTCGGCCGTCGGTGTGCGGGCCCGGGCGAGCAGGGCCGCGGTGTCCTGCAACTCGTCCAGTCCGTCCACCCGGATCACGCCGAACTGCCGCATGGCCGCGTCCACCACCGCGTCGGCACCGGTCAGTTTGCCGGTGTGCGAGGCGGCCGTACGGGCCCCGGCCTCGGTGCGGCCGACCTTGACGGCGACGACCGGGACCTTGTTGCGGGCCGCCCGGTCGGCGGCGAGCAGGAAGCTCCGGCCGTCCTTGAACCCTTCGATGTACGCGGCGACGGCGCCGACCTCGGGACGGGAGGCGAAGTAGGAGAGGAAGTCGGCGGTCTCCAGATCGGCCTCGTTGCCGGTCGGGGCCCAGTGCGAGAGGCGGATGCCCAGCTCCTGGAGGGAGAAGACGGGACGGCCCTGGTGGCCTGACTGGGTGATCAGGGCGATGGCGGGGCCGTCCAGGTCCTCGCGGAACGACGCGAAGGCGTTGAGGTTGGTGTTCGGGCCGAGCAGCCGGATGCCGGTACGGGCCACGGCCTCGGCCAGCCGGTCCTGGGCGGCGGCACCGGCCGCCCCGGTCTCGGCGAAGCCGGAGGCGAAGGCGACCGCGAACCTGACCTTGGCGTCGGCCAGTTCCTCGATGACGGGTACGGGGTCCGCGATCAGCAGTACGGCGAGATCGGCCTGCTCGGGCAGGTCGGAGACGGAGGTGAGACAGGGCAGGCCGAAGACGCTGCGGCGGCCCGGGTTGACCGGGTAGAGACGGGCACCGACGCGTTCGGCCCACGCGATGAGCTGGCGGGTGATGCCGGTGTTCGGGCGGCCCTCGCTGTCGGAGGCGCCGACCACCGCGACCGCCCCGGGCCGGAAGAACCGGTCCAGGTCGGGGACGGGGGCGTACAGCGGGCGCCCGCTGACGTCCAGGTCGGGCCCCGTGGCGCCGGCGGGCGTGCCGTCGGTGCGCGGTCCGCCCGCGGGCGGTGCGGCCGTGCCGTGCACGGTGTGCGGTGGGGTGGCCCCGCAGGCCACTGCGCGGGCGGGGCTGGAGTGAGTGGTGAGACTGCCGTGAGTCGATCCAAGCATCGCTGACGCCCGCTCCCGTGTGACGAGTGCCGATCCAACTGACGCCTCGTCAGGTTAGGACAACTGACGGTCAGTCAGGAATGGGTCGTACGGGATCGGGATCGGTATCGGGCTCGGGGCCGGGACCGGGGCCGGGATCGAGACCGGGTGTGGGCGTGGGGGTCGGGTCCTGGCGGGCGTGGGCCTCGGCGATGGCGTGGGCGATGCGGCGGGCGTCGTGGGACAGCTCGCGGAACATGCCGCTGATCGGGTTGGTGTAGCCGGTGAAGTGGAGGCCCGGGCAGGAGGGGAGGGTGCGGGGGCCGTGGACGCGCGGGCGGCCACGGGTGTCGAGGAGGCCGAGATGGCCGACGAGGCCGTCCAGGCCGCGCCGGTAACCGGTGGCGGCGATGACGGCCTCCGGTTCGATCGCGTCGCCGTCCGCGAGGTGTACGACGCCGCCGTCGAAGGACGCCACGGCCGCCACCGGCCGTACCGCTCCACGCTGTACGGCGTCGATCAGCCCGACGTCCTGGACGGGGATCGCCCCTTCCAGGACCCGGCTGTACAGCCCGGTGTCCGGCATCGGCAGGCCGTGCGCCGACAGGTCCGGTACGGACAGGCGGCGCATCACCCGGGCCGCCCGGTCCACCGCGCGCGGGGGCAGGCGCCGTACGAGGATGCCCGTCGCCTGGGCGGGCCAGCCCGCCGTCGAGCGGCGCACGATGTGCGGGGCGGTGCGGACCGCCAGCCGCACCCGGGCCGCGCCGCCTTCCGCCAGGTCGACGGCGATCTCGGCTCCGGTGTTGCCGGTGCCGACGACCAGGACGTCCTTGCCCGCGTACGGGGCGGCGTTGCGGTAGTCGCCGGCGTGCAGGAGTTCACCCGGGTAGCTGTCGCGGCCGGGCCAGTCGGGGAGGTGCGGGGTGTGGTTGTAGCCGGTGGCGATCACGACCGTACGGGCGGCCGGCTCGCGCCCGCCGTTCGCGTGGAGCACCCACCCGCCGCCCGCCGCCCGGTCCACGCGCCGTACTTCGACGCCCGTGGCGACTTCGAGGTCGTGGTGCGCGGCGTACTGCTCCAGGTAGCGCACCACATCGTCGCGCGCGACCCACCGCCCGTAGGCGCGCGGGATGGGCAGGCCCGGCAGGCCGGAGAGGCGGCGCGTGGTGTGCAGTCGCAGACGGTCGTAATGGCCCCGCCAGGAAGCGCCCACCGCGTCGGCCTTTTCGAGGACGACGGCACGGATGCCGTAGGCACCGAGCGCGGCGGCCGTGGCGAGCCCGCCCGGCCCGCCCCCGACGACGTACACGGGCGGGACGGCGGCGGGCGGGACGGCGGAGACGGCCGCCGTCCCGGGCAAGGTGGCGCCGTCCGCCGGGGCGCTGCCCGCGCGGGAACGGGACGCGCGGGAACGGGACGCGGGGAAACGGGATGCGGAGGAGCTGGCGTGCGCTGCGTCGTCCGGCATGCCGGTGAGGGTAACCGCGTACGGCGCGCATGTCGCCGTACGGGGCACCGCCCGTGCCCGCCCCCTTGCGCATCCAGTCCAACGTCCATTGAACTGACGTACCGTCAGTACAGGGCGTCGGCAATCACCGTGCGCCGTGCACCGAGCTGAAGCGGGTGGTCCGGAGTGAGACCGAAGGCGGCATCCACATCCGAGCCCGGGGGAGCGGCGGCGCGGCCGCCCGCCGCGCCCAGGTCCGACCTGCCCGACGTCGACGTGTTCAGTCGCGTCTACTGGGACGCGGCGGCCCAGGGCCGCTTGTTGCTGCGCCGCTGCCGCGCCGACGGCTGTGGGGCGGCGCACCACTACCCGCGCGAGTTCTGCCCGCGTTGCTGGAGCGAAGACGTGGAGTGGGAGGAGGCGAGCGGCCGGGCCACGCTCTACACGTGGTCGGTGGTGCACCGTAACGACCTCCCGCCGTTCGGCGAGCGCGTCCCGTACGTGGCCGCGGTGGTGGACCTGGCCGAGGGCCCGCGGATGATGACGGAGGTCGTCGACTGCCCGGAGGCGGACCTGCGCATCGGCATGGCGTTACGGGTGCGCTTCCGTACCGCGGACGCTTCAGGCATTGCCGTCCCGGTATTTCGCCCTGCCTGAGCCCCACGCGGTGGGGAACTGCTCCCGTGGGGTGCCGTACGAGTTCTTCGGGACGTCCGTCGGGCGCCCGTGGATCGAAGTGCATGATGACGGGACCGCGTCGGGCGCCTACGGGTGCGAGGCGTTCCGGGTGAAAGCGCGGCCGGGGGCGGCCAAGCTGACTCTGGGAGGGAAGGCGGGCGGGCCTCCGGAATGGCCGGGCCCGCGGAAGAGCGCCCGGTGCGGTCCCGAAGTGACCGACTTCAGGAGGTGGTGGCCTATGAGGACGGACTCAAGGCTTTCCTCCAGGGCCCGCTGACGATCACCGAAAAATCCGCAGACGCCGACCCGGAGCCCGAGAAGCCGGAGAGCCGGCAGCCCGAGAGGCCGGAGACATCCGAGAAGCCGGAGACATTCGAGAGGCCGGAGACATTCGAGAGGCCGGAGACATCGATCGCGACGGCATGACGATACGTCGGGGCGACGCCCCCTACATCACCACCCTTTACCTCACCGGCACGCCACGCCCGTAGCCGCTCGCCCGCCCGGCCCGGAAAATCGCTGGCTCCCCGTGCCGGCCCCCGGCATGCTGGCGCGCGTGCTGATTCGAGAAGCGAACGCGGCCGACTGGCCCGCCGTCTGGCCGTTCTTCCGCGGCATCGTCGCGGCCGGCGAAACGTACACCTTCGCCCGCGACATGGACGAGGCGACCAGCCGTACGATGTGGATGCTCGCTCCGCCGAGCCGCACGGTCGTCGCCGTGGACGACGACGGTACGGTCCTCGGCACGGCCAAGATGAACGCCAACCACATGGGCGGCGCCGCGCACATCGCCGGCGCCTCCTTCATGGTCGATCCGGCCCACGGCGGCCGCGGTGTGGGCCGCGCGCTCGGTGAGTACGCCGTCGAGTGGGCCCGCGCGACGGGCTTCCGGGCCATGCAGTTCAACGCGGTGGTCGAGACCAACACCCGCGCCGTCGCCCTCTGGCAGTCCCTCGGCTTCGACATAGTGGCGACCCTCCCCGAGGGCTTCCTGCACCCCACCAAGGGCTACGTCGACCTGCACATCATGTACCAGCGGTTCTGACCACCGGCCGCCCCGAGCAGGGCGACATGAACGGCCCCAGGGGCCAGAGCCAACCCGCCGGCGTAGGAGTGCGCGGGCGGAGCCGGACCGGGCCTACGGCCAGAGGAGTTCGCGGATCCAGGCCCCGCCCTCGCGACGGTAGTTGATACGTACGTGCCGTCGGCGGGCGTCGCCCTGGAAGAACTCCACCTCGTCCGGGCACAGGACGTACAGCGTCCAGCTCGGTACGGGTGCGTCCGGTTCCTGCCGGGCCCGGTCCCAGGCGGCCTCCGAGGCGCGTTCGAGGTCCGCGTACGAGGCGAGGACTTCGCTCTGGCGGCCCACCAGCGCGGCGGCCAGGGCGCCCGTCGAGCGGCGGTGGAGGTCGGCCGCGCTCTCCTCCGGCCCCGCCTCGGTGACCCGGCCCCGGACGCGGACCTGGCGGCCGAGGCCCGCCCAGTAGAAGCCGAGGGCGGCGCGCGGGCGGGCGGCCAGTTCGCGGCCCTTGCGACTGCCGCGGTGGGTGGCGAAGTGCCAGCCGCGCTCGTCGGCGTCGTGCAGCATCAGGGTGCGGACGTCCGGGTCGCCGGACGCGTCCGCCGTCGCCAGCGTCATGGTGTGCGGCTCGGGCACGCCCGCCTCCGCGGCCTCCCGCAGCCACTGCCGGAAGAGCGGCAGCGGGTCGGCCGGGGCGTGCGCCGGGTCGGGGTCGACGGCGAGCAGCTCGTGGTCCCAGACGCGGAGGGAGCGGAGGAGCGCGTGGAAGCGTTCGTCGGAGTCCGGGCCGGTGCCCGCGCCCGCGCGCGCCCCCGCGCCCGTATCCGTACCCGTGCGCCTGGGCGCGTTCTCTGCCGGGTGTTCGACCATGGTCGGCAGCCTAGTCCGTAGGTCCGCCGCCCCGCAGAACCACAGGTCCGCGGGGCGGCGCCTGCCGTACTCCGGTCTAGCGACGGGTGACCGAGCGGATCCAGGCGAGTTGCTGGGAGACCTCTCCGGCCTGGGCGACCGTCTCCCGGTCCGAGCCGTTGAAGACGCCGAGGAGGGTTTCGGTGCCGTGCGCTCCGATGCTCATCACCGGGCCGCCGGAGTCGCCGCCGGCCGGAACCCCGGTCACCTTCTCCATGCAGAAGTCCGGGCCGCCCGGTGCCGTGTAGCCCTGGCAGCGGCGGTCGTCCGGCCGTACGACCCGCAGGTCGGACTGCTTGAGCACGGGGGACTGGCAGGCGTTCTCGTCATCGGTGCAGGTGGCGCCCCACCCGTACTGCCGCACGGTCTGGCCCACGCGGACACCGGCCGTGGCCAGGCGTGCCGTGGGGATCTTCATCTTCGGGACCTTGACGAGCATCATGTCGGCCTTCGCGCTGCCCACCCGCTTGCCGGGCAGCGGCCGGACCGTGGTGCCCTTGCGCATGTCGAGGTTGCCGACCCGGAAGGAGATCCGCTTGTCGGCGACCGGCTGCGCCTGCTCGTAGAAGCAGTGCGAGGCGGTGAGTATCCACTGGGGGGCGACGGCCGTCCCCGTGCACGTCGGCTGGCCGTCGATCAGCATGCGGACCGCCCACGGGCCGTACGTGCTCTTCGCCCCGCCGATGACGGCGGAGGCCGGGGCGGACCAGATCACCGAACCCGTCAGCAGCAGTGCGGCTGTCAACAGCAGCACCCGAACTCGACGCACCATGCGAACAACTCCTCCACCAGGCAGGGCCCTTACGGGTGGAGAGATGCCCCGTCGGGGCAAAAGGTTCCGGCTTACGCCGATGTGGGAGCCGGGGACGGGACCGGGCGACGGGTCCCGTACGGCTTGAGGGTGATCGCGTGGGCGCAGCGCTGTACGTCCTCGGCGAGCTTCTTCGCGAGGTAGTTCTTCCACGGCAGGTGGGGGAGCATCCGCAACATCGTGTGCCGGAAACGGATCGCCGCCCTGGTGGCGGGCAGCATCTGGGGCACGAACTTCTCCGCCATCCGCTGGTTCGCCGTGACGTACGGCCGCATCTCCGCCTCGTAGCGCGCGAAGGCCGTACGCGGGTCACCGCCCGCCGCCTCCAGCTCTCCGGCCAGTACGTACGCGCCGACCAGCGCCATCCCCGTACCCTGCCCCGACGCGGGCGACGCGCAGTGCGCGGCGTCGCCCAGCAGCACCACGCGCCCGCGCGACCAGCGGTCCATTTCGATAAGGTCGAGCCCGTCGAAGTAAAAGTCGGTGGCGGTGCGGGAGGCTTCGAGGAGGCGCGGCACCTGCCAGCCGACACCCTTGAAGGCAGCCGTCAGCAGTGCGCGTTGTCCGTCCGCGTCGCGGGGGTCGTAGTCCAGCCGGGGCGAGCGGAAGGAGAGCCATGCCTTGGCGCCGCCGGCGCCGGATTCACCGGACGCGCTGTACGTGCAGACGAGGCGGCCGGGCGTGAGGTGGTACACCTCCTCGCCCGTGGCCGTCAGTTCGTCCAGTTCGCCGGGCACGCTGAAAGCCGCGATGTACGCGCCGATGTGCCGCAGGTAGCGGGACTCGTCGCCGAAGGCGAGACGGCGGACGGTGGAGTGCAGGCCGTCCGCGCCGACGACGAGGTCGAAACGGCGCGGCGCCCCGCGTTCGAAAGTGACGTCGACCCCCGTGCCGTCGTCCGTGAGCGAACCGATCGAGTCGCCGAAGACGTACTCCACGTCGGCGCGCGTGCGGTCGTAGAGGATCTGGGTCAGGTCGCCGCGCATGACCTCGTCGTCACCGTCCACCCGGGCGCCGAAGATGTCGGCGGGCAGCGTGGCCACCCGCCGCCCGTCGTCGTTCACGTACGTGCCGGTCCGCATGTCCGTACTGGCGCGCCGGATCTCCGGCAGTACGCCCATCCGGTCCGCGACCTCGATCGCGACGCCGCGCAGGTCGACCTTGTAGCCGCTGGTCCGGAGTCCGGGCGCGCGCTCGACCACGGTGACGGCGTAGCCGTAGCGGTGCAGCCAGTACGCGAGGGCGGGGCCGCCGATGCCGGCGCCGGAGATGAGGGCGTGGGGACGGGATGTCGTCGAGGTCATGGCGTGACTATACGTTTGTCCTAGACGGTCGTCTATGACAAACGTATAGATGGCTGGTGTTCACGGTGCGTGCAGGGCCTGGTCCAGCCTGCGGCCCCGGCTGTCGGCCACGCGTACGGCGTCGCTCAGCGACTCGGTGAGGCGGTTGGTGATGAAGAGGAGTTCGGTGGGGGCGGGGGTTCGGGTTGGTTCAGCGTCGCGCGTGAGTGGTCCAACACCTCGATTGCGGTGCAAAGTTGCAACTCTTCCAGCCCGTCGGCCAGGTCCGTCACGGGACCGTGCCCGTCGCCGATCAGGTAGCAGGGCTTGCCGTCCAGACCGGCCCAGGGGAGGAGGCGTGGCTCTTGGGGGTGGTTTTCGGTCGTCATGGCTTCAATGGTCGGTGTGTGTGCGTAGCGTCACCAGCAGCAACGGACCTACAAGGACGAGTGTGGGGTGGTTGATCATGGTGGTGCAGGGCATGGAGCCGTCGCCCGCGCGTGTGCATGTCGGTGGGCTCATCAGCTCCTGGCGTCAGCGCGCGAGGATGACGCAGAAGGAACTGGCTCTCCAGACGCATGTATCGGTATCGCTGGAGGGCGCTTACGAGCGTGCGGAACGCATCCCGAGTGCGGGCTTCCTCATCGAGGCCGACCGGCTCACCGCTGCGGAGGGCGAACTGCAGTCGTGCATCGGTCTGATGGAGCAGGAATCGGGGCGGGACCAGTTTCTGGAGTGGAAGGCGCTGGAGCGGGAAGCCCTGAGCATGGAGGGGTACCAGAGCATGGTGCTGCCTGGACTGTTGCAGGCGCCCGAGTACGTGTGGGCCTTGTTTCAAACTCGGCTACCGGCGTACAGCAAGAGCGAAGTCGAGCGGCTGGTGGCGGAGCGACTGGAACGGAAATCCGCGCTCATTCGTGACCCGGCCCCCACGGTGAGCTTCGTGGTCGAGCAGTCGGTGTTCGAGCGGCCGCTCGGCGGCGCTGCGGCGTTCAAGAAGTGTTTGCTCCACGTCGTGCAGACGGTCCGCGAACTTGATCACGTCATGCTGCAGGTGATGCCCACGAACGTGACCGAGCACGCGGGGCTCAACGGGCCGTTGGATGTGGTGTTCTCCCCGGACGGGCGGTACAGCATCTTCATGGAAGGGCAGGCCAAGGGTAGGTTGCTGTCGAGGCCGGCTGAAGCACACCAGTACGTCCAGAGGATCGGTGCTCTCCGGTCGCAGGCCATGGACCCGCAGAAGTCACTGGAATTCGTCGAGAAACTGGCAAGGTGAGTGTGAACGCCGAACTGACCTGGTTCAAGAGCAGTCACAGCAACCCCGATGGTCAAACGTGTGTAGAAGTGGCCTACGCCTGGCGTAAGTCCAGCTACAGCAGCGAACAGTCCGCCGACACCAACTGTGTCGAGATCGCCGCAACCCCCACCACCATCCACATACGAGACTCCAAGAACACAACCGGCCCCGCCCTCTCCGTACCCCCCACCGCCTGGGCCGACTTCCTCCGGCTCATCTCGTAGCGCGGGACGCGTCGTACTCGATGACGCGTTCGTTCATGGCTTGCAGGTGGTTGTCCCAGGAGTAGACGCGCCGGAGGCTGTAGCCGCCCTTGCCGGCCGGTTCGCGGACGATCACGTCGTGGCCTGAGAGTTCGACGGACAGGGGTGTCACTCCGGCGTCCATGATCTGGGTTACCACCCCGTCCTTCGCGGTGAACCCCCACAAGAACAGAAACGTTTTCCCGGACTCGATGCCGAGCAGCAGCTCGTCCTTGCCGTCCCCGTTCAGGTCCCGGTACTGCGGCGCCAGTACGGGACACGGCTTCCGTCCGGCGGCCTGGCACTCCCTGATCTTCCTGTTGGTGCCGTCCTCGTCCAGCGCGCCGGTCATGGACGCGACCTTGGCCTGGGCGACGGCCAGCGCCGAGACCCGGCGCATGTCACCGGACGGCACGCGCGGCGCCGACTTCAGCGGCGACGGGCGCTCGGCGGAGTTGGGCTCGTACGTCTGCTCCGGCGCAGGTGTACGGCCGGGCCACAGCAGCGCGGGCGCCGACACCCCCGCCGTACGTCCCGCGCTTTTCGGCTCACCCGTCCCGTGGCACCCGCTGAGCAGCGCGCACGAGGAGGCCAGGGCGAGGGCCGCGGCCGGCAGGGAACGGAGCATCGGTACGTCATTTCCGGTCGGGCCTGAAGGGCGACGGCGGGCGGGGGCCACACCGCACATGATGTTGTCTGCCCTTTGTTGCGGCAATTCGGCGGCGGCGTAACGGCACGCCGTAGACGAAGGTGCAGTGGTGTTACGGCCTGGGAGCCCGGCCGGGAATGCGCCCCGGATGTAGGACACGCCCTGTCCGCCATGCCGCCTAACGTCTTCCTCATCGGCCAGCGCGGCCACCCGGCCGCCCGCCCCGTACCGTGAGGAGCACGTCATGAGCCGTGTCACCGGCCATCAGCCCGACGGAACGCCCACCTGGATCGAGCTGACCGTTCCCGAGCTCGACCGCGCCATGGACTTCTACGGGGCGCTGTTCGGCTGGACGTACGAGACGGAGACCATGGAGGGCGGGCGGTACGCCGTCGCCCTCGTCGGCGGGCAGCGCGCCGCGGGGCTGATGGAGCGGTCCGACGCGGCGGGCGGTGCCTGGACGATGTACATGGCGGTCGACGACTGCGACGGCACGGCCAAGCGGATCACCGACGCGGGCGGCCGGGTGCTGTGGGGGCCGGTGGACATCCGGGACCACGGGCGGGCCGCGATCGCCGAGGACACCGTGGGGGCCCAGTTCGGGCTCTGGCAGGGGCGTGCCCACGTCGGCTGCGAGATCGTCAACGAGCCCAACTCCCTCGTACGCAACGACCTGGTGGCGCCGGTCGCCGATGCCGCCCGGGCCCGCGACTTCTACGCGGCGGTCTTCGCCTACACGCTGGACGGCAACCCGGACATGGCGGGCGTCGACTTCACGTTCCTGCGCCGCCCGGACGGGCACGAGATCGGCGGCATCATGGGCGACGCGTCCGCCGGGGCGGCGGGCTGGGGGACGTTGTTCGAGGTGGCGGACACGGACGCGGCGGTGGCGCGGGCGGTCGCGGCCGGCGGGACGGCGACCGAGCCGGAGGACACGGTGTACGTACGGCAGGCGCGGGTGACGGACCCGTTCGGCACGGAGTTCGTGATCGGCGCGCGGCCGATGGCGTGAAGCCGTGATGCCCGGCGGCCGGATCGCTGGTGATCCGACCGCCGGGCACGCGTGGACGCGCCGGGTGTCAGCCGCGCTCGGCGGTGGCGCGGCGGCGGCCCGCGACCACCAGGCCCGCGCCCGCGGTCATGGCGATGGCGGCGCCGCCGACGGCCCACGGGGTGGCGGGGCTGACGCCGGTCGCGGCGAGAGAGGCGCCGGTGCCGGTGCCGGTGCCGGTGCCGCTGTCGCTGCCGGTGGACGTGACGGCGGTGCCGGAGGCCGAGCCGGAGCCGGTGGCGCCGTGGCCGCCCGCCGACTTGGCGTCGACGGCGGGCGTGACGTTCTTGCCGCCGCCCTCGACGGCCTTGTCCCCGGCGCCCTTTTCCTGCGCCGCCTTTTCCTTCGACACCTTCTCCTTGGCGGCCTTCTCCTTGGCCGCCTTGTCCTTCGCGGCCTTCTCCTCTTCCGCCTTCTTGGCGGCGGCCTCGTCCTTGGCGCGGGCCTCGTACTGGCCGACGTCGAGGAAGTGCTGAAGAGCCTCGGGCCCGCCCCACAGCGCCTCATCGGCGGCGGCTCTGACGGCGGGGCCGCCGACGCTGAGAATCTGCGCCGCGCGCACCCTGTTGTCTCCTTCGATGGCCAGGCTCAGGCCCTTCTCCAGGAACCGCACCCGGTCCTGCGGGGTGCCGTCGAGAGCCTTGTTCGCCGCTTCGCGGACATGGGAGCCGACGCTCTTGCCCGCCATGCTCCGCACGATCGCCACCTTGTTGTCCTCGTCGCGGGCCTCGTACTGCCCCGTCTCCAGGAACCGGCGCAGACCTTCGCGCGGGCCGATGAGCGCCTTCCTGGCCTCCCGGGCCAGCGCGCGGCCGGGGTTTCCGTCCAGCATCCGCGCGACCGCGAGCAGGTCCTCCTTCATGCGCGCCAGGTCCGCCGGCTTCTTCGCGGACTCGTCCGGCTTCGCCTCCGCTCCGTGGTCCGGCGCGGAGTTGGCGGCGGCCGGTGCCTCGGCGGCGAGCGCCGGGGAGGCGAACAGTACGGCGGGCGCGACGGCGGCGGCCGCGAGGAAAGCCGTCAGGCGGGCCTGCTTCTTCATCTCTTGCACCAACATTTCCGGTAATGATCAAAAAATAACCTTCACAGGGTAAGGCGTGCCCAGGATTAGCGTGACCGGCATGGAGACTCCACAAGAACGCCGCAGTCGGCTGCTCCTGGGCGGCCGTAGCCTCTCGTATCTCGATTTCGGCCCTGCCGACGGAAAACCGCTCCTCGCCCTGCACGGGCATTTCTCCGAAGGCCGCGCATTCGCCGGACTCGCCGCCGAACTCGCCCCGGAATGGCGGGTGATCGCCCCCGACCAGGGCGGCCATGGCGAGTCGGACCGTACCCCGGACCATTCCCGCGAGGCGTACGTCGCCGACGCGCTCGCCCTCCTCGACCACCTCGGCCTGGCGTCCGCCGTGGTGCTCGGGCACTCCATGGGCGGCAAGAACGCGTACCACCTCGCGGCCCGGCACCCGGAGCGGGTCCGCGCGCTGATCAATGTGGACGACCCGGTCGTCATCGCCGACACCGGCCCGAGCGGCATCGCCTTCTGCCTCGGCTGGCCGCGGCAGGCGCCGACCCGTGAGGAACTGCTCGACGGCCTCGGCCCGGCGGCGCCACTGGTCGCCCCGTGGCTGCGGCAGCAGGGCGACGGCAGTTGGCGGCTGCCGTTCGTGCCGGAGGACATCGTCGAGTCCGACCTCGGCGTGCGCGGTGACCACTGGCCGGTCTGGCTGGGCAGCGACTGCCCGGCCCTGCTCGTGCATGGCCGTACGAGCTTCCTGGTGACGCCGGAGCTGGCCCGGGAGATGGCCGAGCGCCGTCCGCACACCCGCCGGGTCGAACTGGACGCCGGGCACTTCATCCCGACCGAGGACCCGGAGGGGCTGGTCAGGGCCGTACGGGAGTTTCTCGGCACGGTGGGGTGCGGGGAGACGGGTGCGGGGTCGCCGGGTGCGGGGCCATAGTGGACAGAGGGGAGGAACTATCCATAAGGTAAAGAAATGGCAAACTTCGTTGAATGCATAACCGATCCGGACGCCGCCGGTGAGCTGTGGTGCGGAGACCGCACGGTCGCCGTGCTCGCTGCCCGCCCCCAGGGAGCTGCCGAAGGCGTCGAAGGTGTCGAGGGTTCGGTCGCGCTGCTGGACCTGGGCGCCGACGACCCCGCCCTGCGCTTCGTCGCCGTCCTCGACTGCGCGGAGGACGCGATCCTGGTGCCCTTGTTGCAGGGGGCGGCCGACGAGGCCCGCAAGGCGGGCGGCTCGGCGCTGCGGTGGATCACGGAGGAGGACACGAGCCCCGGCAAGGCCGCGGTGGAGCTGGGCGCCCTCGAAAGCGGCGAGGTCTACCGCTGGTGGCGGCGCGACCTGCCGGCCGGTGTCCCCGTACGGGACGCGGCCGTACGGCAGCTCCCCTCCGAGGAGGAGGGCGTCGCGTTCCGTATCGGTACGGACGAGGCCTGGTACGACGTCGAGCTGGACGACGACCGCGCCCGCCTGGTCCACGACCGCGAAGCCGACAGCACCGCCGACGCACTCACCGCCCTCACCTCGGCGGCCCTCCACGCACTCGACACCGACCACCCCGGCCTGCGCGGCGCGGAGGTCAACGCGGCCCCCGACGACGAGGATCTCCACGCCGCGCTGCGCCGGTTGGGCTTCGAGGCGACGACCTCGCGTGCCGTGGAGTACACGCTGGCGCTCACGTAGGGCGGGGCGCCGAGCGACACCGGACGAATGGCGAGCGCGTCGAGCGACGCCGGACGAATGGCGAGCGAGACGTACGGCCCGCGCTTCATCGACTGGTCGCGGGTGATACCGCCCCACGAGCTGGAGCTTTCGTACCCGAGCCGGGCCGAGCCCGGCCAGGTCTGACGGATTCGCGCGCCCGAGGCCCCTACCCCCGCCCCAGCACCACCGTCCCCGACGAGCAGAACCAGCCGCCCGTCCCCGAGGCCACCGCCAGCCGCGGGAGGGTGCCGTCGGGGCGGTGTACCTGGCGGTCCTCGCCTGCCTCGCCGCGTAGTTGGCGTACTGCTTCGACCAGGAGGAACAGGCCGCGCATGCCGGGGTGGCAGGCGGCCAGGCCGCCGCCGTCGGTGTTGACGGGGAGGGCGCCGTCGCGCAGCAGGCGGCCCTTTTCCACGAACGTGCCGCCCTCGCCCTTGGCGCAGAAGCCGAGGTCTTCGAGCGTCACCAGCGTCATGTAGGTGAAGGCGTCGTAGATCTCGGCCACGTCGACCTCCGACGGGCGTACCCCGGCCCGTTCGAAGGCGAGGCGGCCGGAGACGGCGGCGGGGGAGACGGTGAAGTCGTCCCACTCGGACATCGCGGCGTGCGACACGGCGGTGCCCGTGCCCAGGACGTGGACGGGCGGCCTGGCCAGGCCGCGTACGTACTCCTCGGCGGCCAGGAGGACCGCGCAGCCCCCGTCGGAGCGCACGCAGCAGTGGAGCTTGGTGAAGGGGTCGGCGATCAGCGGGCCGGACAGCACGTCATCGACGGTGACGGGGTCCCGGTACATCGCGTCGGGGTTCGTGGCCGCGTTGGCCCGCGCCTGGACGGCGACCTCGGCGAGCTGGGCGAGCGTCGTGCCGTACTGGTGCATGTGACGGCGCGCGGCCATGGCGTACTTGGCGACGAGGGTGTGGCCGTACGGCACCTCGTACTGGAGCGGGCCGCGGGCGCCGAAGGAGAGGTTGGCTGTGCGGCGGCCGGCCTTGAGGTCGGCGCGCGCCGTGGACCCGTACACCAGCAGGACCGCGCGCGCCTGCCCGGCCGCGATGGCGTCCGCGGCGTGCGCGGCCATCACCTCCCAGGTGGCGCCGCCCACCGAGGTGGAGTCGGCCCAGGTGGGACGCAGCCCCAGGTACTCGGCGACCTCCACGGGCGCGAGGGTGCCGAGCCCGGCCGAGGCGAAGCCGTCGACCAGGGAGCGGTCGAGCCCGGAGTCGGCCAGCGCGCGGCGGGCGGCCTGGGCGTGGAGGGCGTACGGGGTGGCGCCGTCCATGCGCCCGCAGTCGGAGAGGGCGACACCGGCGACGACTACCTTGCGGGGGGATGCGGCGGTACTCCCTGGCGGCAGCGGCATGAACCTGACGGTACATCAGGTGGTGGGCGGGGAGGGAGGGTGTGGCGGCCGGGTGAGATGTGTGCGTGAGGCTGGGAAAAGTGGTGCTGCGTACCTAACATGACGGCCCGTCAGGTCGTTGTACGGCCGTGACCGGGAGGAGTCCGCCGATGGATGCCGCGTTCACCGAGGAGCAGGACGAGATCCGCCGCACGCTGCGCGAACTGCTCCACAAGCGCTGCGGCCCCGACGACCTCCGGGCCGCCGTCCGCACCCCCGAGGGATACGACACCGGCCTGTGGCGGCAGCTCGCGCAGCAGCTGGGATTGCCGGGGCTGGCGCTGCCCACCGCGTACGGCGGCGTCGGCTGCGGGCCCACCGAGCTGGCGCTGGCCTGCGAGGAGACCGGACGGGTGCTGCTGCCCTCACCGCTGCTGCCCACCGCCGCCCTCGTCGCGCCGCTGGTGCTGGCGCTGGGGACGGAGGCGCAGCGTGCGGAGCTGCTGCCCGCTCTGGCGGCGGGTGAGGTGACGGGGGCGCTCGCCGTACCGGGCGGCCAGCTGAGTACGGCCCTCGCGCTCACCGCCCGTAACGGCGGGGACTGGGCGGGCGGCGGCCGGGCCGGTGGCATCCAGGCGCGGGAGTGCGGAGGGGAGCCCGGGGCGCCGGGGGAGTGGCGGCTGTACGGGGAGGCCGCGCAGGTGCTGGGCGGGCACAGTGCGGGGCTGCTCCTGGTGGCCGCGCACGCGGGCGGTTACGCGCGCAGCCGGACGCTGCTGTTCGTCGTACGGGGGGACGCGCCCGGTGTGGTGCGGGTGCGGCAGACGGCGATGGATGAGACCCGGGCGCTGGGGGCCGTCCAACTGCGCAATGTAGGCGCATCGTTGCTTGGAGCGGAGGGTGCGGAGGGCGTGGGCGGGGCGAATGGGCGGGTGGAGCGCGCGCTCGCGCGGGCGGGTGCCGGGGTCGCGGCGGCACTGGCCGCCGAGGCGGTCGGGGCGGCGGGGGCGGCGCTGGAGCGGACCGTCGAGTACGTCAAGGTGCGGGAACAGTTCGGCCGGCCCATCGGGTCCTTCCAGGCCGTCCAGCACCGGCTGGCGGACCTCTACGTACAGGTGCAGGCCGCCCGGTCCGCGGCCTGCTACGCGGCGTGGGCGGTGGGCGGCGGGGCACCGGGCGGGCCGGCGGAGGACGCCGAGCCCGGCGCCCCCGGCCTCGCGCTCGCGCACGCCCTGGAGACGCTGCGCGCGGTGGCCGGGGAGGCCATCCAGCTGCACGGCGGCATCGGCTTCACCTGGGAGCACGACGCCCACCTCTTCTTCAAGCGCGCGGCCTGCGACGAGCTGCTGTTCGGCCCCGTGCACCGACTGCGGGCGCATGCCGCCGAGACGGCGGGAGTGTTCGGGGGCAGTGGGGGCAGTGAAGGCAGTGGGGACACCGGGGGCGGCGGCGGGATGCGGGCGGAGGTGCCGGCGTGAGGGCGTCAGGTGGCTCGGGAGCGTACGACGGATCGGGATCGCCCGGCGGCTCGGGAGCGTCCGCCCGGGTGAAGGCGTCCGGCAGGCGGGTGGTGCAGAGGGTGTCCGCGACGCGTGGCTTCGCGCGGGTGGCGCCGTACGTCGTCCCCGCCCTGGACCGTGCGGTGCACCGGCTCACCAGGGGCAAGGTACTGCTGAGCGCGCGGATGCTGCCCGGGGCGGTCCTGACGGCGGCGGGCGCCCGGACCGGCCTGCCGCGGCGGACGCCGCTGGCGTGCCTGCCCGAGGAGGGCGGGACGTGGCTGCTGGCCGGCAGCAACTTCGGCCGTCCCGGGCACCCGGCCTGGACGGCCAACCTGCTGAAGAACCCGGAGGCCGAGATTAGTTGGCGGGGCCGGGACGTCCCCGTACGGGCCCGGCTGCTGACCGGTGCGGAGCGGGCGCGGGCGTGGGACGCGGTGGTCGCGTGCTGGCCGCCGTACGCCGCGTACCAGGCGCGGGTCACCCGGGAGATCCGGCTCTTCCGGCTGGAACCGCGCTGAGCGTACGGGCGTCCGGGGTGCGACCTGGGGTGCGGCCCGGGGGCCGATCCGGGAACGGCGCGCGGCGGGGCCCGTCCGCAGACGCGCACAGCGGGTGCCGGCCGGCCCCGAGGGGCGGACAACACCCGCTGTGACGTACAGCTATGGCAGGACGAGCGCGAACGAGAACCGTTCCGTGGGCTGTTTCGTGAGGTATTCCCGAGCTGTGTCGTGGGGCGGAACGTGAAGGGTGAAACAGGGGCGGTACGCGGCGGTGAAACGTGGCGTGAGCCGTGCGCCGCGGAATGAGCCCCGGGTTATTTGGTGGGCTTTTTACCGGTGACGCCCAGGTGCACCAGGAGTGCCAGGTTCGGCTTCAATTCCTGCTGTTTGACACCCCAGCTCGTGAAGCCCTTCTGATGGGCGGCGACCGCCGCCAGCATGGCGACGAGCGAACCGGCCATCGCGGCCGCGCTGATGTCCTTGTCCACCTTGCCCTTGGACTGGAGCTCCTTGATGGAGTCCGTAAGGGAGTTGGTGACGGCATTCAGGATCTTCATGCGGATCTTGTAGAACCGTTTGTCGCCCTCGGCGGCCCCGAGGTCCACGACGCGCAGGATCGCGTCGTTCCGGCGCCAGAAGGAGAGGAATCCCTCGACGAGTTCCTCGGCCGCCTGCCGGCCCGATCTGCCCACCCAGGAGCGCCCGGCCACCAGGTCGGTCAGGCTCGCGCCTTCCTTGGCCATCTCCTCGGCGATTTCCAGTACCGCGCCCTCGACGTCGGGGAAGTACTGATAGAACGTCGCGGGCGAAGTGCCCGCTTTGCGGGCCACATCGATGACCTTGACGTCTCGATACGGGGACGAACTGAGCATGTCGCTGAGGCAGTCGAGCAGCTTCTGCCGGGTCGCCTGTCCACGGCGCCCGGCGACTCTGCCGTCGACGGTCCGAACTTGTCCTGTCATGCCGTCAGCTTACCGAGGGGTGATCGGAGCGCGATTTGGCTGCCTGCAAATGGGGATGCGGGAGTTCGGCCGTATCGGTCCTGGCCGGGCCCCTGCGCGGAGCGGCCGGGGCGGTCCGGAGCGGGCCCGGAGGGCGGCTTGGCCCGAACAAGTGAATCGTATTGTCAACAGGCTGTGGACAACTTTTCCGGACCGGTGGACAGGGTTCCGGCGGGGATGCGCGGTCACGCCGTACGTCATTGCGGACGCGGAACGGATCACTGCCGGACGCCGGGGAATGTCCGGTAAGGAACGTGATCGCGGAGAATTGGCAGAATGTTCGATTACTCTCCGGGCGCGATGCAAGATCCAGGGCTAGTTTGGCCCCATGACTGCATTCGCGGCGGGCGTCCCGTGCTGGGCCGATGTCATGCTGCCGGACCTGGAGGCGGGCAAGAGATTCTACGGAGAGCTGTTCGGCTGGACCTTCTCCGGCAGTGCTCCCGAGTCCGGCCGCTACACCGCGGCGTACAAGGACGGCAGGGCGGCCGCCGGCCTGATGGCCAAGCAGGACGGCCGGATGCCCACCGCGTGGAACATCTACTTCGCGACCCCGGACGCCGCCCGGACCAGCGCGCGGATCCTGCGGGCGGGCGGCCGGATCGTCACGGAGGCCATGCCCGTCGGTGACTTGGGCACCCTGCTGGTCGCCGCCGACCCCACCGGCGCGGTCTTCAGCATCTGGCAGGCCGGCACCCATCAGGGCTTCGGCGTGCAGCGCGAATCCGGCGCGTACGTCTGGACGAGCCTGAGCACCCGCGACCCGGAGCGGGCCGACACCTTCTACGAAGAGGTCTTCGGCTTCGAGAGCGTCGCCGACAGCCCGGCGGCGGACGAGCGCTTCCGGCCCTGGCGGCTGCCCGGCCAGGACCGCGAGGTCGGCGGCCGGATCCGGATGGACGACCGCGCGCCCGCCGCGATGCCGCCGCACTTCACCGTCTGCTTCCTCGTCCCCGAAATGGACGACGCCGTACGGATCACCACCCGGCTGGGCGGCCGGATCACGGTCGAACCGGTCGGTACGCCGGGCGGGCCGTTCGCGGTGCTCACCGACGACCAGGGCGCCGGCTTCGGCATCATGGCCCCGAAGTAGCGCCTCACGGACCACAATTGGGGCCGGTGGCAGCTCCCGCTGCCGGGCCGCGGACGGCGCGGCCCGGCAGCGGGCCTGTGCGAGGGGCCCGTGGGGGGCGGCGCGACGACCTGGAGTACGGCACAGTGGGTACGGCCGCGCGCGGGGAGAGAACGGGGACGGGACAGCATGACCAGGACGGACAGCAGACCGGACGGACGGCTTCCGGTGCTTGCGGGGTGGGGTACGGGACTGCTCATACCGGAGTTCGGCGGACGTACCGCGTGTACCCGACGTACCAGGCCGTTTTGGGGCGCCGATCCGGCCCGGTGCCGGTTTCGGACGGTGTGACGGCGCGGCGGCACCACGTCCCGGCGCGATCCGGTCGTACGGTGTTCGACAGCTCGCCGGCGGCCCGCGGCGGCGCCCGGACACCTCCGTACGGACACCCGTCCGCGCGGAGCCGTCACGGCATGTGACGGTACCGGTGCGCACCGCAGAAGGCCGCCGGGACACGACGGGAGCGGCCCCGGGTTCGCAACCGTGGGCCCGGCCAGGAAGAATCAGTACGCGTACGGCCGAACAGGCCAGGCGGTGAGACGCTGCACGGGGCAGTGGCTCTCGGCGGCCACTGGCTTTTGAGAGTCTCTTTTACGCCCCACGGGGAGGTGGCAGGCAAGTGGTGGAGCAGCTGACACAGCTGACACAGCACGATCCCCGGCGGATCGGCCCGTTCGAGGTGCTCGGCCGTCTCGGGGCCGGCGGCATGGGGCTGGTCTACCTCGCGCGCTCGGCGTCCGGGCGGCGGGTGGCGATCAAGACGGTGCGTACGGAACTCGCCGAGGACCAGCTGTTCCGGGTCCGCTTCACCCGCGAGGTCGAGGCGGCCCGCGCGGTCAGCGGCTTCTACACCGCCGCGGTGGTGGACGCCGACCCCCGGGCCGCGGTGCCGTGGCTGGCCACCGCCTACGTGCCCGCGCCCTCCCTGGAGGAAATAGTCAATGAGTGCGGGCCGCTCCCGGCCCAGGCGGTGCGCTGGCTCGCGGCCGGCATCGCCGAGGCGCTGCAGTCCATCCACGGCGCGGGTCTGGTCCACCGGGACCTGAAGCCGTCCAACGTGCTGGTCGTCGAGGACGGGCCGCGCGTCATCGACTTCGGCATCGCCAGCGGTGTCTCCAACACCCGTCTGACCATGACGAACGTGGCCGTCGGCACGCCCGCGTACATGTCGCCCGAGCAGGCCCGCGACTCCCGCAGCGTCACCGGCGCCAGCGACGTCTTCTCGCTCGGCTCCACCCTGGTCTTCGCCGCCACCGGACACGCACCCTTCCACGGCGCCAACCCGGTCGAGACGGTCTTCATGCTGCTGCGCGAGGGCCCGGACCTGGCCGGGCTGCCGGACGAACTGCGGCCGCTGATCGAGTCCTGCATGCAGATGGAGGCGCCCGGCCGCCCCACCCCGCCGACCTCCAGTCCCAGCTCGCACCGCACCTGTTCGGCTCCGGCAGCGACGACAGCGGCACCGCCTCCGCCTGGCTGCCGGCCGGCGCCGTCGCCCTCATCGAAGGGCGGCGCGGCGGGCGCCAGGCCACACCGGCCGCCGCCGCGCGCGGTGGCGCCGGGCAGCCCCGCGCCGCGCGGCAGCCCGTACCGCACTCCCCGCCGCCCGCCCAGCCGCCGCCACCGCGCCCGCGCAACGCCCCGGCGGCCGCGCACGCCGGCGGCGCGACGGGGGCGCCCGCGCCGGAGCCCGGCTGGGCCGGAGCCGCCGGCATGGGCCCCGGCGCACGCCGGGCCGCCGACCCGCGCGGCGCCGCGCAGCCGCCGCAGTCCGCGCCCGCCGGCCCGGTGGCCGCCGCGCCGCCGGTCGCCGCCCCGCCGTTCGCGTCCGCCCCGTCCGCGGCGTCACGGCTGCCGGACGGTGACGTTCCGGACGGCTCCGTACGCCTCGCCGGCACCTCCGCGCCGATAGGTCCAGGCCCCCGCGCCGGGGACGGCGGGCCGCCGCAGCCGCGCGCCCAGGCACCCGCCACGGACTGGGTCCGGCCGCCCGCGGGCGCGCCGGGCGGCCCCGGCCACGGACCCCACGAAGGCGAGCCGGCCCCGCCCCTGCCGCAGCAGGGCGCCGCGGCGGGGCCCGGCTCCGGCACGCCCGTCACGGGCGGCGACGGCGCCGCGCCCGCCCGCTGGCGCCCCTGGCGTTTTCGCATGTCCAACGACGTGTGGGGCACGCCCACGGTCGCCGGTGACCTGCTGTACGTCACCTCCTTCGAGGTGCACGCCCTCGATGTGGCCAGCGGCCGCCGCCAGTTCAAGACCCGCGACGTGGCCTGGAGCATGTCCGTCGCGGACGGCCGTATCCACGCCTCCGACGGGCCGAGCCTGTACGCGCTCGACGCGGCCGACGGCACCGAGCGCTGGCGCCTGGGCAGCGACGGCTGGATCTACGCCCTCAAGGCCGGCCGGGGCACCGTCGTCACCGGCACCCGGGGCGGCGGCGTCCAGGCCTGGGAAGCCGCCACCGGCGAACGGCTCTGGGAGACCGGCGGCGCGCAGACCGACTTCGAGACCGCCGACCTGGGACCGGTCCTGCACGAGGGCACGGTCCTCGTCTGGGCCGACGGGCGGCTGAAGGCCCTGGAGGCCCGTACGGGCGCCGAGCGCTGGTCGTACCCGGTCGGCGACGCGGCCTCCTGCGGCGGTGTCCCGGTGCGGCTGCTGCCCGCGCCGGACGGCGCCGTGTACGTCACCGCCGGGACCAGGGTGCTGGCGATCGACCTCGCGCGCGGCGAGGTGCGCTGGCACTTCGAGGCGCCCGCCGCGTTCCTCAGCCGCCCCGCGTTCGCGCCGGGGCCCGCGGTCACCGGCGGCGGCCTCTACCTGGCCGACTACCTCGGCACGGTCTACGCCCTGGACGCGGCCGACGGCCGGGACCGCTGGCGCATCGCGACCGAGGCCCGGCAGTCCACCGAGCCGGTCCTGGTCGCGGACGGCGCCGTGCACCTCGGCAGCGGCAAGGCGCTCTACACGCTCGACGCCGTCACGGGCACGCCCCGCTGGCGGTTCCAGGCGGGCGGCGAGGTGATCGGCGCGCCCGTCGTGGCGGACGGCCGGGTGCACTTCGGCTCCGCCGACCACTGCCTGTACACCCTCGACGCGACGGGCGGACAACTGCGCTGGAAGCTCGCCACCGGCGGCGAGATCACCGGCACGCCGGTGGCCTCCGGGGGCGTCGTCTACGCGTGCAGCAAGGACCGGTGCGTGTACGCGCTGGACGCGGCGAAGGGGACGGGGCTGACGCGGCGGTCGTGACGGGTGGCCGGGCGGCTACCGGTCCTTGTCCGGGGAGGCCGCTCGGGCCGTTCCTGCGCGGGCCGTTCCTGCTCAGGCCGTTCCTGTGCCGCCCGCTCCTGCTCCGGCCGTTCCCGCTCCGGCCGTTCCGGGGGCGGTGTCGTCCTGATGGGCCGCGTCTCGTCGTCGGGCCGGGGCGGCGGCTGCCCCGGATCGTCCGAGGCCGGCGGCATGCGGACGGCCCGGGTGGGCTGGTCGTCCGGGTCCGGCGGACCCGACTCGGGCGGCGGGTGCCCGGCGCCCGGCCACCGTACGGGCGGCTGGTGGTGCGGCGTCGAAGGCGGGGGAGCGTCGTACGCGGGTGTGCCTTGCGGCGGGGTGTCACCGCCCCGGACAGGGCCGGGCTCCCACTCGGGCCCCGGCGCCCCGTAGGGCGTCGGTTCGCCGTACCGGTTGTCCCGCTCCCGGAAACCGGTGTCCTGGCGCCGGGAGCGCACGCCCCGGCGCCCGCTCATCAGCAGAGCGCCCAGCCACAGCAGCGCGCCCCTCCGAGGGCGTACGCCACCCCTAGGCCCAAGCCCTGGTCCGCGATCTCGCCGACGGTGAGGCTGCCCGCCTCCTGCCCCTGGCGGACCATCCACAGGATGGTGAAGCCGAGCACGACGAGCCCCGCCACCGCGACGAGCAGGCGGGAGCGCAGCAGAACGCCGATCAGGGTCACCAGCGCGGCGAAGGCCATCGGCAGGAACACCGAGCCGAACAGGTCGGCCTTCTCCCCGGTGATGCCGCGGAACAGGTCCTCGATACGGATCTCGCGTCCGTGACGGCCGTCGTACCAGGCACGGAAGGGGCTCCAGACGGCGGCCGCCGCTCCGGCGAGGGCCAGTACGGATCCGAGTACGTTGCGCACCACAGGCGTCGCCTCTCAGGTCGCTGATTCGTCCCGTTTCCCTCTGTAATCGACGCTACGCCCGACTGCACGCGCGCGCCAGACCTGCGCGTTTTACCTGGTCAGGAAGAGATTTTGGGTAATGCAAAGACGTTGCTAGTCTGCCGTGCACTCGTCAAGAAAAGATAAGGACGAGATGCGCCGCGCGCAGCGGCGCGCTTTTTCCACGGGGTCAACGGGGGCACAACATCATGAAGTTCCGTCATGTCCGCGCGGTCGCGGCGGCCGGGGTGGTCCTGGTCGCGCTGACCGGCGCACGTCACTCGCACGGCGGCGGCTGCGGAAGCAGCCACAGCAGTGGCAGCGACGGCGGTTCCAGCAGCACGGGCGGCAGCAGCACCAGTGGCAGCAGCACGAGCGGCGGTTACGAGGCCAGCACCGGTGGCTACGACGGCGGCACGAGCAGCGGCAGTTCCACGAGCGGCAGCACGACCGGTGGCAGCGGCACCAGCGGCAGCACCTCCGGCTACACCAGCGGCGGTTCCGGCAGCAGCCGCAGCGCCATGGGTGACATCAAGATCGACGGGTGCCGGTACAACGGCGCGGGCAGCGTGAAGACCACGGTCAGCGCCACCAACAGCTCGTCCACCACCAAGTACACGTACCTGCTGACGGTGAAGTTCACCGCGCCCGGCGGCAAGGACCTCGGCACCCGCCACCCGAGCATCCCCTACGTGATGCCGGGGCGCACCGACTCCACCGACGTGATCCAGTACGTGCCGTCCGACGCCGCCACCGCCGGTACGTACCGCTGCTCGGTGACCGACGTCCAGCGCACCCCGCTGTCCTGATGGCCACCAGGGAACGGCGGCCCGTCCGGGCCGCCATCGCGGCCGCGACGGCGGCCGCCGGCGCGCTCGGGCTGGTCGGCTGCGGTGCCCTGCTGCCCGGCGGCCACGCCCGCCGGGTGACACCGCCGCCACCGCCTCCCGGCTACAGCTCCTCGCCGTCGCCCGGCTACGACGCGCCCTCGTACGAGCCGACGTACTCCTACTCGCCGTCGCCGACGCCGGAGGAGACGTACGACCCGGACGGCCGCTCGGACGCGCGCGGCAACAACTGCCGCTACGACCAGTCGACCCGCCGCCTCGAATACTCGGTCTCGGTGACCAACCCGTCGCTGACCAAGACCTTCAAGTACGAGATGGCCGTCAACTGGATGAAGGCGCGGCCCGCCGACGGCACGGCGTTCGGGCTGCACCAGCGCAGCGTCATCGTCCGGCCGGGACAGACCGAGACGTACACGGCCACGTACAGCTACACCAACACCTCGACGCGGCAACTGTGGTTCCAGTGCGAGATCCGCGGGGCGCGCAAGTCCGAGCTGTGACGGGGCCGCGGGCGTACCGGCGGGGCCGGGAGGCCGGGCCGGCGCGCCCCGTTGTCAGCGGACCCGGAAGTCCCGGGAGCGGGCCGCGAACAGCCCGTCCTGTTCCTCCGGCGGCAGGCTGCCCAGCGCGATGAGCTGCGGGGCGTGGGACACGGCCTGCGCCCGCGCGGCCTCCCGCGACGCCCACAGGGCCCGTACAGTGCCCTGCACCGCACCGGTCGGCTGCGCGGCGAGCACGGCGGCGGCACGCCGGGCCGCGGCCACCGCGCCGCCCGGCGGCGCCAGCTCCGAGACCAGGCCCGTCTCGTGGGCGCGGCGGGCACCGAGCCGCTCCGCCGTGCCCATCAGGGACAGCCGCGCGATCTCGCCGTACGGCATCCGCTGCGCCATGAAGACCGACTCGTACGCGCTGACCATGCCATACGTCGTGTGCGGGTCGAAGAACGTGGCCTCCTCGGAGGCGACCAGGAACTCGCACTCGCCCAGCAGGTAGAACGCCCCGCCGCAGGCCATCCCCTCGACGGCCGCGACGACCGGCTTCCACAGGTCGTTCGCCTTCGGGCCGATGCCGAGCAGCGGGTCGTCGGCCGAGAACGGGGAGGACGGCTGCGGGACGTCCGCCGAGCGGTCGATACCGGTGCAGAACGCCGTACGCCCGGCGCCGGTCAGGACGACGGCCCGTACGGCGTCGTCGGCACGGAACCGGCGCCAGACGGCCGCGAGCCCGTCGGCCGTCGCCAGGTCGATGGCGTTGTGGCGCTCGGGCCGGTCCAGGGTCACCAGGGCGACGCCGTCGGGCGCCGTCTCCACCCGTACCGACGGCTGCCCGTCGGGCGTTGTCTTCGCGCGTACGGACGGCTGCCCGTCCGGCGCCGTCTCCGCGCTTACCGAAGGCCGCCCGCCCGGCGTCGTCACGGCCGCTCCAGCAGCCAGCGCGGCACGGTGACACCCGGCGCCTGCTCGTGGAACGCCACCTTCACCGCGGCGCCGATCCGGATCCGGCCCGGATCGACGGAGTTCAGCGCGGCGTCCGGAGCCGTCACCAGGTTGCCGGCCAGGCGGATGCGCGGGGCGTCGGCCAGTTCCACCACGACGACGGTGTACGGGGCCTGCGCGGCGTAGGCGGGCAGCAGCGGCGGGTGCGGTACGACGTACGACCAGATGCGGCCCCGGCCGGACATCCGCCGCCAGCGGTGGTCGAAGGACTGGCAGTGCGGGCAGCACGGGCGGGGCGGGAAGCGCGGCTCGCCGCAGGCGGCGCAGGCCTGGACGCGGAGTTCGCGGCGGGCGGCGTACTCCCAGAAGGGGGCGCCGTCGTCGTCGGGGACGGGGAGCAGGAGGGCGTCGGCGGGGTCTTCGCCCTGGTCCGGGGCAGGTTGGGGGCCGTTGTCAGTGGTCGGCCTCATGCTGGTGGACATGAGCACTCAACTCCTCAGCAGCAGGGCCGATGTGGGGACCCCCTCACCGGCCGTGACCAGGCAGGTGGCGGCGTCCGGGACCTGGGCGGTGCTGGTGCCGCGCAGTTGCCGGACGCCTTCGGTGATGAGGTTGAAACCGTGCACGTACGCCTCGCTCAGCCCGCCGCCCGCGGTGTTCAGGGGCAGCCGGCCGCCGATCTCCAGGGCGCCGCCCTCGGTGAAGGCCGCGCCCTCACCGCGTCCGCAGAAGCCGTAGCCCTCCAGGGAGAGCGGGATCAGCGGGGTGAACGCGTCGTAGATCTGCGCCACGTCGACGTCCTCGGGGCCGAAGTCGGCCTGCTTCCACAGCTGCCGGGCGGCGGTCCAGGACGGTCCGGTGAGCGGGTCGTCGGTCCAGTAATTGACCATGCCGTGGTGCTGGGCGGGCAGGCCCTGCGCCACGGAGTGGACGTAGACGGGGCGGTGCCGCAGGTCGCGGGCGCGTTCGGCGGCGACGACCACACACGCCAGCGCGCCGTCGGTCTCCAGGCAGTTGTCGAAGAGGCAGAGCGGCTCGCTGATCCAGCGGGAGGTCATGTACATCGCGCGGGTCAGCGGCCGGTCGTACATGATCGCGGCCGGGTTCTGGTTGGCCCGGTTGCGGCAGGCGAGGGCGACGTTGAAGAAGTGGTCACGGGTCGCGCCGTATTCGTGCATGTAGCGCCGGGCGAGCACGCCGATCTCGTCGGCGGGCCGCAGCAGACCGAAAGGACGGGTCCATTGGGCCGGAGTGGGCAGTTGGACAGCGGTGTTCCGCCACGGGCGGGGCCCCGAACCGCGCTTGCGCGACCGCCAGGCGACGCCCACGCTCGCCTGACCGGTGGCGATGGCCGCCGCCAGGTGCGCGACGGTCGCACACGAACCGCCGCCGCCGTAACCGGCTTTGGCGAAAAAAGTGACGTCACCAGCGCCGATCGCCTTGGCGACCTCCACCTCGTCGGTCTCCTCCATGGTGTACGAGGCGAACGCGTCCACCTCCGCCGCGGCGATCCCCGCGTCGTCCAGGGCCGCGACGATCGCTCGGCACGCCAGCGTGCGTTCGGACTCGGGCAGCCGCTTGGCGAACGCCGTCTGGCCCGTCCCGGCTATCACCGCCGCGTCCTTGAGGGTCGCGCCCATCGGCACCTCCGTGGTCGGCCGTCCGTGCTGACAGCCGAGGAGGCTACCGCTAACCTGACGGGTAGTCAGCTCCCGGTGTCCGGCCGGTTCTCTCGCGGGAGGTTGTGCGATGCGCGGTGACCTGGACGAGCCCGGCACCACCGACCCCCGCGCCGACCTGGCGCACGGCACGGTGCCCCGCCTGGTGCGGGCCGCCGCCGAGCGGTACGGCCCGGCCGAGGCGGTCGCCGAAGGCCGCCACCGCCTGACCTTCGTCCAGCTGGAGGAGCGGGTCGAACGGGCCGCCGCGGCCTGCGTCGCCGCCGGTGCCGAGCCCGGCGACCGGGTGGCCGTGTGGGCCCCCAACACCACCGAATGGATCACCGCGGCGCTCGGCGCGGTGACGGCGGGCGCCGTACTGGTGCCGGTCAACACCCGCTTCAAGGGCGCCGAGGCGGCCCACGTCCTGCGCCGCACCCGCGCCCGTCTGCTCTTCGTCACCGGCACCTTCCTCGGCACGTCCTACGTGGCCTCGCTGCGCCGCGCGGCCCGGGAGGGCACCGGCCGCGGTCCGCTCCCCGGCCTGCCGGACCTGGAGCGGGCCGTCGTCCTCTCGGGGGACGCCCCGGACTCCTTCCTCACCTGGAAGGACTTCCTGTCGGCGGGCGAGGCGGTACCGGTCGGCGCGGTGCGCGCACGGGCCGACGCGGTCCGCCCCCAGGACCCCTCCGACATCATCTTCACCTCCGGCACCACCGGCCTCCCCAAAGGCGTCGTCATCACCCACGCCCAGACCTTGCGCGCATACGGCGTCTGGAGCGAACTCGCCGGACTCGCGCCCGGCGACCGCTACTTGATCGTCAACCCGTTCTTCCACACCTTCGGCTACAAGGCCGGCATCATCGCCTGCCTGCTGCGCGGCGCGACGATGATCCCGCAGCCGGTCTTCGGCGCCCCCACCGCACTGGCCCACATCGCCGCCGAACGCGTCACGGTCCTGCCCGGCCCGCCCACCCTCCACCAGCAGCTCCTCGACCACCCCGACCGGGCCCGGTACGACCTCGGCTCGCTGCGCCTGGTCGTCACCGGCGCCGCCGTCGTGCCGCTGGAGCTGGTCGAACGGCTCCGCACCGAGCTGGGCGTCGGCACCGTACTGACCGCCTACGGCCTCTCCGAGAGCTCCGGCATCGCCACGATGTGCCGCCGCGACGACCCGCCCGCCACCGTCGCCGCCACGTCCGGGCGCGCCGTACCCGGCACGGAGATACGCATCGCCGACGCCGACGGCCGGGTGGCGGCGGAGCCGGGGACGGCCGGTGAGGTCCAGGTCCGCGGCTATCACGTGATGGCCGGCTACTACGAAGACCCGCAGGCCACCGCCGAGGCGCTGACCCCGGACGGGTGGCTGCGCACCGGCGACGTCGGAGTCCTGGACGCCGACGGCAACCTGCGCATCACCGACCGCCTGAAGGACATGTTCATCGTCGGCGGCTTCAACGCCTACCCCGCCGAGATCGAGCGCCTGCTCGCCCGCCACCCGGACGTCGCCGAGGTCGCCGTCGTCGGCGTCCCCGACCCCCGGCTCGGCGAGGTCGGCAGGGCGTACGCGGTCCGCCGCCCGCGGTCCACGCTCACCGCGGCGGAGCTGATCGCCTGGGCGCGCCGGGAGATGGCCAACTACAAAGTGCCCAGAGAGGTCGCGTTCGTGGCGGCCCTGCCGCGCAACGCGAGCGGGAAGGTCGTCAAGGGGAGTTGCGCGGGGCACCCACCGTTCCGACGCTTCCGTAGCGGGAAGCCCCGGTCGGTCAGGAGACGGTGGACGCCATCCGTCGATTACCGGAGTGTTAGCAGGCTGTTAGCCGCCCCCGGCACCTTTGCGTACGTACCGACGACCCCGACGCACCTGTTCCTGGGGGAACCGCATGCCCAGCCTCACCACCACCGCCTTCCGCCGCGGCCGCCGGCTCGCCGCCGCCACGATCGTCGCCGTCGCGGCGTTCTCGCTCACCGCGTGCGACGACTCCTCCGGCGGCCCGAGCCCGGCCAAGAGCGCGGCGGTGGAGTCCTCCGAGGGCGGCACGTCGGGCGGCTCGGGCTCGGCCGGCGGCGGTGCGGGTTCCGCGGACACGGGCACCTCGGGAGCGCAGGCTTCGGGCGGCTCCACCGGCGGCGGCACGTCGGGCGGTACGGGCTCGACGGGGTCCGGCACGGGCAAGGGAACAGGCACGGCTACGGGCGCGGGTACCGGTACTGGTACCGGCACCGGTACGGGCGCCGGGCGCAAAGGTGTCGACGTCACCCTGGTCGGCACCCTCAAGTACCTCGCCCCGGGCAAGCTCACCGTGACCCCGGAGTCGGGTACGGAGCAGGCGTTCTTCGTCGCCACCGACACCAAGGTCCTCGGCGCCGCGACCATCTGCGGCGGCCCCGACGGCCAGGTCACCATCACGGACGACAGCTACGGCACCACCACCTGCACCACGGACCAGCTCGACGAGGCCGCCAAGAAGAACACGGTCAAGGTCCGCGCCACGATCCACAAGGGCATCGCCACCAAGGTGGAAGAGCGCTACCACCCGTAAACCACTGCCCCACCCCCGGCGCAGCCCCCGGCCCCCCGACCGGGGGCTGCGCGCATCCGTCGCGGGCCTCGGCGCAGTGCGGCGCGGCGCGGTCGGCTGCTGTCCCGATCCGGTGGTTGTGAAGCGGCCCTCGCGTGGAAGGCGTGCAGTATGAGCACTCCATACCCCGACGGTCCGGAGCCCGGCGGCCCCGTGACCGACCCGCCCGACCCGCCCGGCCCCCAGCCGGGCCACGACCCCCAGCCCGGCCACGACCCTCAGCCGGGACGCGACCCGAGCCCGCCCCCGCCCGGGCCGAGCGACCCCATGGGCCCGGACCCGATCCCGCGGCCGTCCGACCCGGACGCGGCCCCGGAACCCACGCCACAGCCCGGCCCGCTCACCTGAACGCCCCCGGACGGCCGGGCAGCGGCCGCGGGCAAGCCGTCCGCCCGGCCCTCACCGCTCCCCGAACCGCTCCCGCAGCGCCCCCTTGAGCACCTTGTTCAAGGGGCCGCCCCGCGGCAGCGTGTCCAGGATCTCCAGCTGCTCCGGCAGCTTCTGCGGCATCAGCCCCGCCCGGCGCAGATGAGCGGTGAGCGCGCCGAGCGTCAGCACGTCCGCGCCCGCCCCAGAGGCCGAACCCGCGCCTGCCCCCGGCCTCGGTCCCGCCCCCGCGAGCGTCACCACCGCACACACCCGTTCACCACGCTCCCGGTCCGGCAGCCCGATCACCGCCACCTCGCTCACCGCCGGGTGCGCGCGGACCAGCTCCTCGATCTCCTGGGCGGAGATGTTCTCGCCCTTCCTGATGATGATGTCCTTGAGCCGCCCGGTGATCACGAGATGCCCGTCCGTCCGCAGCAGGCCCAGGTCACCGGTGTGGAACCAGCCGTCCGCGTCGAACGCCCCGGCCGTCAGCGCCGGGTCGGTGTAGCCGCGGCAGACCATCGGCCCGCGTACGGTGATCTCACCCGGCTCGCCGGGCCGTGCCGCGCCGCCGTCGGGCCGGACGATCCGGACGCGGGCGCCGGTCACCGGCTTGCCCACGGTGTGCGCGAGCTGTTCGTCGCTGTCGTACGGCGTGCCCATCGTGATCATGGGGCACTCCGTCATCCCGTACCCGTGCACCACCGCGCACTCCAGCTCGCGGCCCGCCGCGTGGTACAGCTCCGGCGGGAGCGGCGCCCCGCCGCCGGACAGCAGCCGCAGCGTGGGGACGAGCCCGACCGCCGGGCCCGGCCCGGCATGTGCCCGGCGCCGACGGGCCTCGTCGAGGAACGCCTGGTAGAAGGCCGTGCTGCCGCCGGCCATGGTGACGCCGTGCCGCCGGTACGCCTCGACCGCCGCCGCCGGTTCGAACGTGTCCAGCACGACGGCCGGGAAGCCGCTGAGCAGCATCGCGACGAGGTAGTCGGGCCCGGCGATGTGCGCGTACGGGAAGGCGATCGAGCCGGTGTCCGCCGCGGTCATGCCCAGCGCGGTGGCCAGCCCGATGCCGCCCGCGAGGAGCGAGCCGTCGGTGTGCCGGACGCCCTTGGGCTCGGCGGTCGTGCCGGAGGTGTAGTAGATCCACGTCGGCGTGCTGTCCGGCCGTACGAAGTCCGGCAGCGTGCCGCCGGAGCCCGGCGCGGCCTCCGGCAGCCCGTCGGCGACGGAGAGCACACGCACACCGGCGGGTGCGGCCTCGCGCGCCGTACCCGCGTAGTCGTGGCCGCGCCACTCGCCCGGCACGATCGCGTACTCGGCGGCCGACTGCCGCAGCGCGAAGCCGACTTCGCGCTCCCGGTGCAGATGCAGGACGGGGATCTGTACGGCCCCGAGCCGGGCCAGCGCGAGGGACACCGCGACGGTCAGGGGCCAGGTGGGCAACTGCCACAGGACGCGCGTGCCGGCGCCGATCCCCAGCCCGTGGAACCCGGCCGCCAGCCGCCGGGCACGGTCCCGTACCTCCCCGAAGGTGACGGTCTGCCCGGAGCCGCCGGTGGTCTCGTCGAAGAACATCGGCTGCCGCGGGGACAGCTCCGCCCGGTATCGCATCAGCTCCCAGAGCGAACGCACACGATCAGGTTCGAACACGGCGCCTCCTCGGGGAGCGGGGGCGCGACGGTAGCAGAAGTACGCCGATATGAGGAGACGTCAGTTAGAGGGAACGATGCGGAACATCCGCGCGGGCGAAGACGTTGGGGGCTGGTGACCTGGTCCGCACGAGCACGTGAGGAGACGGCCATGCCGTTGAGTACGCAAGAGCGCGAGGCCTTCCTGGCCGAGCCGCACATCGGAGCCCTGTCGGTGGCGTCGGGCGCGGCGGACCGCGCTCCGCTGACCGTGCCCATCTGGTACGGCTACGAGCCGGGCGGCGAACTGTGGATCACCACCGAGCAGGGCTCGCGCAAGAGCCGGCTCATCGCGGCGGCGGGCCGGTTCTCCCTGATGGTGGACCGGGTCGAGCCGACGGTCCGCTATGTGTCGGTCGAGGGCGAGGTCGTCTCGACCGAGCCGTCGACGGACGAGGAACTGCGCGCGATGGCCGGGCGCTACCTCGCTCCGGAGGCCGCCGCGGCGTATCTGAAGAACGTGCTGCCCACGCTCGGCCCGTCGGTGACCATCCGGCTGCGGCCGCGGCGGTGGCTGTCGGCGGACATGGGGACGGTCGTCTAGACCAGGAGTGGCCCAGAGCGGCCCGGAGCAGTCCGGCAGCAGCCCTGGAGCCGCGCTGGAGCGGACGCCGTAGGGGCCGGCCTCACCCGGTCCGGCCCCCTTCGGTCGTACTGCGGCCCGTGACGGGCCGAGGACTACGGGCGGTGGGTGTCCAGCGGGACGAATCCGCCCGCCTCCGGCCGGTGGGTGTCGGGCGCGACGGAACGGTCGGCCGGTATCGGCCGGTGGGTGTCGGATGCGACGGAATGGGCGCCAGGGGCCGGCCGGTGGGTGTCGGCCATGGCGGGAGCCGCCGCCGCGCCCGCTACGGCAGTGGTGAGAGCAAGGGTGACAAGGGTGTGCTTGATACGACTCATGACCGCTCCTCCGTGGGGGAATCCCAGGTAAGTGACGCTGGCTTCTGGTGAGGCGTGTGTTCTGTCCCCCCCCGGGCTGGAAACAGCCGTGAAGAGGGGGAGAAAGCTTATGACTTCGGGTATGCCGCGGGGACCGGCTTCGATGGCTCCCCCTGAGCGCCATCGAAACCGGCCCCCGCGATCCCCGGACCCCCCGGATCCCCCCGGATCCCCCGATCCCCGGTCTCAGCAGTCCCCCCGGATCCCCCGATCCCCCGGACTGCCGAAACCGCAGTGGGTCTGGTGCGGAATCGCTCGCCGTGCGGGCGGGTCGTCACATCCCCCGTGACCCGCCCGCACGGCGCCGCGCTACTTCGGCTCGGCCACGGGCACGTTGCCCTCACCCATCACGACGACATTGCCGTCCCGGCCCGGTGCGGGCTGGGTGCCGTCCTCGGTGACCAGCTGACCGTCGATGATCGGCCGGTGACTGTCCTCCGGCTTGATCGGCCGGTGACTGTCCATGGGCTGGATCGGACGGTGGCTGTCCTCCGGCTTGATCGGCCGGTGACTGTCCATGGGCTCCGGTTTGATCGGCCGGTGACTGTCCTGCGGCACGATCGGCCGGTGACTGTCCGGCGGCTGAATCGGCCGGTGGCTGTCGGTGGGCTGCGGTTGGATGGGCCGGTGACTGTCCTGCGGCACGATCGGCCGGTGACTGTCCTGCGGCTTGACGATGTCCCTGTCGTCGTCCTTTCGAGCCTGATTCTGAGAGCTCACGGTGATCAACTCCGTTGTGTGGGCGCTGTTGGCCCACCCGGCCGGCAACTCCCCCGTGGGTCGCCGGACGGGTGGACCATGGCCTGACACCTTGCGGTGGGGCCTGGTCACCGAGCCGCTTGCCCCCGAGGCGGCGGATCGGTAATTAGAGAGTGGCCCCTCGCGATGAACGATCGATAAACGCCTGAAGCCCGCGGTCCGGGCGGCTTTTACACCAGCGCGACAGGGGTGCTGAGATTGTGGAGCTCCCCGTCCACGGGCAGGCCCAGCTGTTCGTGGATGGTCACGACTTCCTGCCAGCAGACCTTCGCCCGGCCGGTGTGCCCGATCTGGTTCAGGGCGTGCCCCAGCGTCGTCAGCGCCTCGGCCCGCCAGCGGCCGCCGCCGAGCCCCCGCAGGGCGGAGAGCGCCTGCTCGGCGTAGTTGGCCGCGTTGGCCGGACGCCGGGCCGCCAGGTCGACCTCGGCGAGCCGGAGGTAGGTCATGCCCTCCCAGAACCGCTGCCGGCTGTCCCGGAAGATGGCGAGCGCCTCGGTCAGCTGCTGGGTGGCCTCGTCGAGTCTGCCGGCCAGCGTCAGCGCCATGCCCAGCGCGTACCTGCCGTTGCCGAGGCGGCGGGAGGCACCGACCTCCCGGAGGGCTGCGACACCCTGCTCGGCGAGCTGGATGGCGCTCTCGGTGCGCCCGGTGTCCAGGTGCAGCCGCGACAGGTTGCACAGCGCGCTCGCCTCGGACTGCTTGTTGTCGTTCTCCCGGAAGGCGAGCAGGGCCTGGTTCAGGTACTCCTCGGCCGCCTCGAAGCGGTGCTGGATGCTGGCGATGATGCCGCGGTCGTTGGGGCCCTGGGAGGCGGCGAAGGAGTCCTCCGCGGCGAGCCCCAGCAGGGTGGCCAGCTTCGCGTGCTCGTCCGCCTCGTTGAGCCGCCCGGAATGGGTGTAGAAGGGCGCCAGGGCCCAGTGGGCCCGGCCTTCCGCGTGCTGGTCGCCCGCCCGGCGCGCGGCGTCCAGCAGGGCGAGGTTGGCCTGCTCCCACTGGCGGCTGTTGGCGCCGGACTCGGCCATGTCCCGGGTCAGGAGCAGCAGGTCGACGGCGCGGCGCAGCACCTTCTCGCCGGTGTTCTGCAGCGCGCAGGCGATCAGGGAACGGGTCTCGTTGAAGAGCCAGCTCAGGGCCTCGGCGCGGTCGGTGAAGAGCAGGCCCGGGTAGTGCGGGGTCTCCGTGTGGTCGGTGAGGCGGTCACCGGGGCGCTCCAGCGCGAACATGTGGGTGGCGGTGGCCAGGTAGAAGTCCAGCAGCCGGGACAGGGCCGCGTCGCGCACCTGCGGCGGCTGCTCGTCGCGCTCCGCGCAGGAGCGGGCGTAGAGGTGCACCAGGTCGTGGAAGCGGTAGCGGCCGGGGGCGGCGGACTCCAGGAGGGAGGTGTCGACGAGCGATTCGAGGAGGTCCTCGGCGTCGTCGGTGTCCATGTCGAGGAGGGCCGCCGCGGCGGCGAGCGAGATGTCGGGCCCGTCCGCGAGGCCCAGGAGGCGGAAGGCCCGCGCCTGGCGGGGCTCCAGCTGCTTGTAGCCCAGTTCGAAGGTGGAGTTCACGGCGAGGTCGCCGGCGCGCAGCTCGTCCAGCCTGCGGCGCTCGTCGGCCAGCTTGCGGGCGAGTACGGAGACGGTCCAGGTGCGGCGGGCGGCCAGCCGGGACGCGGCGATACGGATGGCCAGCGGCAGGAAGCCGCAGGCGCCGACCACGTCCATGGACGCCTCGCGCTCGGCGTTCACGCGCTCCTCGCCCACGATGAGCGTGAAGAGGGTGAACGCTTCCTCAGGGCTCATCACGTCCAGGTCGACCAGGTGCGCGCCGGCCAGGTCGATCATCCGGACGCGGCTGGTGATCAGCGCCGCGCAGCCGTCCGTACCGGGCAGCAGCGGGCGGACCTGGGCGGCGTCGCGGGCGTTGTCGAGCAGGACGAGCAGCCGGCGGCCGGCGAGGGCCGAGCGGTAGAGGGCGGCCCGTTCCTCGATGCCGTCGGGGATGGCCGGGCCCGGTGTCCCCAGCGCGCGCAGGAACGCGCCGAGCACCGCTTCCGGGTCGGACGGGGAGTGCCCGACGCCCTGGAGGTCCACGTACAGCTGGCCGTCCGGGAAGTGCACATGGGCGGCGTGCGCGACATGCACGGCGAGGGTGGTCTTGCCGACGCCGCCGATGCCGGTGAGTGCCGAGACGGCCATCACCCGGCCCTCGGCGGTGGCGAGCTGCTCGCTCAGTTCCGTGACGAAGGCGGCCCGGCCGGTGAAGTCCGCGACCGTGGCCGGAAGTTGCTGCGGACGTACGAAAGTCGGCTCGCCGGGGACCTGGCCGTCGTGCGGCACGGCGGGCGCGTCCAGCTCCGTGTCGGCGCGCAGGATGCGCTGCTGGAGTTCGGAGAGCGACGCGCAGGGGTCCACCCCCAGCTCATCGGCGAGCAGACGCCGCGTGTCGGCGTATACGGCGAGTGCCTCGGCCTGGCGGCCGCTGCGGTACAGCGCCAGCATGAGGAGTTCTCGCAGCCGCTCGCGCAAGGGGTGCGCGGCGGTCAGCGCGGTCAGCTCCGAGACGGCGTCGCCGTGGCAGCCCAGCTCCAGGTCGAGTTCCAGGCGCGTCTCGATGAGGGACAGGCGCCATTCCTCCAGGCGGGTGCGCTGGTTGTCCGCGTAGGGCCCGGCGAGGTTGGCCAGCGGCTCGCCGTCCCACAGGGCCAGCGCGGAGTCCAGGAGGTCCCGGGCGCGGCAGCGGTCACCGGTGGCCCTGGCCTTCTCGGCGTCGGCCGCGTACTGCTCGGCGTGATCCATGTCGAGGTCGAGCGGCTGGTGGTCCACCGGCCGCAGTGCGTAGCCGCCGGACTCGCTGACCAGCGTGTCCGCGTCCGCTCCGAGCGCTTTGCGGATGCGTGAGGCGTACGTGCGCAGCGCCGCGAGGGCGGCATGCGGTGGTTCCTCGCCCCAGAGGGCGTCGACGAGTTCGGATGCGGTGGCGGTGCGCCCGCCCCGCAGGAGAAGGGCGGCCAGCAGCGCACGCTGCTGCGGGGAGCCGACCGCCAGTGGCGTCGTGCCGCGCCAGGCCCGTACGGGACCGAGCACGGTGAAGCGGAGCCGCTCCTGGCCCTGCCCCGGACCGTCGTCCATGGTGTCCCCCTGCCCTGTGCACTTCGTTCGCATCGGCCAGTCTGCCTTGTCGTAGCCCCTTACGTCAGTAGGGGTCCGGTCTCCGCACGGACTCTCCACGCCCGGCGTTCGGGCTGGTGTTCGGCTGCGCGGCGGGGGCGGGCCGGGACGGCCGCTGGTGCCGACGACCGTGCGGATGCGCGTGCAGCTTCCCGTGCGCGGCTCGCGCGCCGGTGCGGGTCCGAGCGTCGCTGCTCAGCCGCCTGCGGGGCCGCGCGGCGCCCGGCCCGGGCACAAAACGGTGTCACCTGCATGCATTCCCTCCTGTCACTGCGTTACTGACGGTCCGTCAGTTCGACGCTACGGTAAAAACATGGAGAGTTTTCCGAAGATAATCTCGGTGGACGACCACACGGTGGAGCCGCCGCACGTCTGGCGGGACCGCCTCCCCTCGAAATATCACGACATCGGCCCCCGAATCGTCCGGGCCCCGCTGAAGGAAATGACCTTCGTCGGCGGCAGGTTCGCGCCGAAGATGGGCCGTCCGGGGGACGAGGGGCCGCTCGCCGACTGGTGGGTCTACGAGGACCTGCACCGCCCGCTGACCCGCCTGGACACCGCCGTCGGCTACGACCGCGACGAGATCAGACTCGAAGGCATCACCTACGAGCAGATGCGCCCCGGCTCCTTCAGCGTCCCGGAGCGGCTGGCCGACATGGACGTCAACCACGTGCAGTCGGCGCTGTGTTTCCCCACGTTTCCGCGCTTTTGCGGTCAGACCTTCACCGAGGCCAAGGACCGCGAACTGGGGCTGCTGGGCGTGCGCGCGTACAACGACTGGATGGTGGAGGAGTGGTGCGGCCCGGCCGCGGGCGGACGCCTCATACCGCTCGGCCTCGTCCCGTTGTGGGACGCGGAACTGGCCGCGCGGGAGGTGTGCCGGAACGCGGAGCGCGGCGTACGGGCGGTCTGCTTCAGCGAAATCCCGCCACATCTGGGCCTGCCCAGTATTCACACCGGCGACTGGGACCCCTTCCTGCGCGCCTGCGAGGAGACCGGGACCGTCATCGCCATGCACATCGGCTCCTCCAGCAGGATGCCGTCCACCTCCGCCGACGCGCCGCCCGCCGTCGGCTCCACGATCACCTTCGCCAACTGCTGCTTCTCGATGGTCGACTGGCTGATGAGCGGAGCGTTCGACCGCTTCCCCGGCCTGAAGATCATGTACGCGGAAGGGCAGATCGGGTGGATCCCGTACATCCTGGAACGCGCGGACGTGGTCTGGGAGGAGAACCGCGGCTGGGGCGGCGTCGCCGACAAGGTCCTGCGGCCGCCCTCCGAACTCTTCGCCGGCCACGTGTACGGCTGCTTCTTCGACGACGCCTTCGGCCTGCGCAACCTGGACGCGATCGGCGTCGGCAACGTCCTCTACGAGACGGACTACCCGCACTCGGACTCCACCTGGCCGCGCTCCAGGGAGGTCGGCGAGGCCCAGATGGGACACCTGGCGCCCGAGACGGTCGAACGGATCGTGCGCGGCAACGCCATCGACCTGCTCGGGCTGACGGCGGACGGGCTGTGGGCGGGGGCGGCGTGATCGCCGTGCGCCGGGGTGGCGCGGGGCTCCCGCGCGCCCGCGTGAGCGCGGGATCCCTCGCGCGCTCGCGGTACATGAGGGCTTCCGCGCGCCCCCGGTTTACGTAAAGGTGCTCGCGCGCCCGCGGTGGACAGAGGCCCCCGCGCGCCCGCAGAAGTGACGGATTCCGCGTGCCGTACCTCGCCGCGGGGCCCGTGCCGCCGTCACGATGGGACGGGCGGCCGGGACCGGGCCGTCCGCACGGACCGCGCCCACGGGGCGCCGTCCGTGAGCGGCGGGGCCGGGAGGTGGCACAGATGACGACGTTCGTGCTGGTGTCGGGCGGGTACACCGGAGGGTGGATCTGGCAGGAGGTGGCGGACCACCTGCGCGCGGCGGGACACCGGGCGCATCCGGTGACTCTGACCGGGATGGGGGACCGCCGCCACCTGTCGGGCCCCGGCACCGACCTGAACACCCACATCGAGGACGTGGCGCAGGCCCTCGACCACATCGGCGCGGGCGAGCCCGGCGAAGCGGGGGAGACGGTGCTCGTCGCCCACTGCTACGGCGCCTACCCCGCGCTCGGCGCCGCCGACCGCGAGCCGGGCCGTCTGGCCCGCCTCGTGTACGTGGACGCCGGCCTGCCCGCCGACGGCGTCTGCGTCCTGGACGCGCTGCCCGACCCGGCCGTACCGGACCGGCTGCGGCGCCGCGCCCAGGAGCACGGCGACGGCTGGCGGCTGCCGCCCCCGGTGTTCGAGGAGACCGACATCTGGGGCAGCCTGGACGGCATCTCCCCGGAAGGGCTGGACCGGCTGGCCCGCTTCGCCGCGCCCCAGCCGCTGGCCACCCTCACCCAGCCGATCCGGCTGACCGGCACCACGGCCGCGCTGCCCGCCACCGGCATCTTCTGCACCAAGAACGTCACCAGCACCGCGGCCCTCCGCGCCCTGGTGGACTCCGGCGACCCGCGCTTCGCCGCGTTCACCGACCCCCGGTACGGCTTCTTCGACCTCGACACCGGGCACTGGCCCATGCTGTCCTGCCCCGGCGAGCTGGCCGACCTGCTGCTGCGGGCGGCGGCGGACGAGGGGGAACGGCTCGGGACGCCCGCCTGAGGTACGCCCGCCTGCGGCGCGCCCGGCCGGGGCACGCTCGCCGGGTACGTACCCGCCCGGGGCGGCGCGGACCCGTCCCGTGCGCCCCGGCATGATGGGGACATGAGCAACCGACCCGTACTCGTCTACGACGGGGACTGCGGCTTCTGCACCACCTGCGTGCGCTTCGCCGAACGCCGTATCCGCCCCCGCTGCACCGTCTCGGCCTGGCAGTTCACCGACCTGGAGGCGCTCGGCGTCACCCCGGAGCGGGCCGAGCACGAGGTGCTGTGGATCACTCCGGCGGGGACCGTGTACGGCGGCGCGCAGGCGGTCGCCAAGCTGCTGATGAGCGCACGCGGCCTCTGGTCCGTCCCCGGCGCGCTGCTGACCCTGCCGCCGTTCCGCCAGGCCGCCCACGCCGTGTACCGCCTGGTCGCCGACAACCGCCACCGCATGCCCGGCGGCACCGCGGCCTGCTCGCTCCCCGCGCACCTCAGGCCCTGACGGCCCCCGCCACCGCCCCGGCCACCGTCGCCCGCGCCCTTGCCTGACGGGCCGTCAGCCCACACCATGACCCCCAGCCGCCGACGACCGTCGGCCGAGCGCCCGGGGGTGGACGCGGACGTGGACGTGGACAGCACTACGGGAAGCGGCACACACGGAGACGACGGGGTGCGGGTGCTGCCCGAAGGAAAGCTGGCGTACGGCATCCAGCTCCCCGTCCAGTCGCAGAGCACCCTCTACACGGAACCGTGGGAGGCCGGGGCCGGCCCCGCCGACCTGGTGGAGATCGCCCGCACCGCCGACCGCCACGGCTTCGCCTACATCGCCTGCTGCGAGCACATCGGCATACCGCGCCGACTGGCCGCGGCCATGAGCACGGTCTGGTACGACCCGGTCGCCACCCTCGCCTACCTGGCGGCGGCCACCACCCGCGTACGGCTCCTCAGCCACATCGCCCTGGCCGCCCTCAAGCACCCGCTGCTCAGCGCCAAGCAGTACGCGACCCTCGACCACCTCTCGGGCGGGCGGCTGATCCTCGGGGTCGGCGCCGGGCACGTACCGGAGGAGTTCGACGCCCTCGGGGTGGACTTCACGCGGCGCGGCGCCCTGCTGGACGAAGCCATCGACGCACTGAAGGCGGCGCTGGGCCCGGAAGAGTTCCCCTCCTACCAAGGGAAACGATTCGCCTTCACCGGTCTGGGACAGCGCCCGCGCCCCGTACAGACGCCGCGCCCACCGGTCTGGGTGGGCGGCTCGTCACCCGCCGCCCTCCGCAGAGCCGCCGTACGCGGCGACGGCTGGCTGCCGCAGGGCGACCGCAGGGACCAGCTCCCGGCGCAGCTCGCGAAGCTGCGGCGGCTGCGGGCGGAAGCCGGGCTCACCACACCCGCCGAGGCCGGCGCCATCACCGAGCCGCTGTACGTGGGCGAGCCCGCGTGGGACACCGGCCGGCGCACCCTCACCGGGCCGCCCGAGCGGCTGGCGGAGTCGCTGCGCGAGTACCGGGCGATGGGGGTGCGGCAGATCCAGGTCCGGTTCCGCAGCCGGAGCCGTACCGAACTGAGCGACCAGATGGCGGCGTTCGCCACCGGCGTGGCTCCGCACCTCGACAGCTGAGACGCACGACGCTCCCGGAGGGACCGGTGCACATGGGGAAGCTGGACGGCCGAGTCGTCATCATCACCGGCGCCGCACGCGGCCAGGGCGAGCAGGAGGCGCGGCTCTTCGTCGCGGAGGGCGCCCGCGTGGTGCTGGGCGACGTGCTGGACGGCCCGGGGGAGGCGCTGGCGGCGGAGCTGGGGGACGGCGCCCGGTACGTACACCTGGACGTGCGCCGGGAAGCGGACTGGGAAGCCGCGGTCCGGGCCGCCGGGGAGGCGTTCGGCACGGTCGACGGGCTGGTCAACAATGCCGGCATCCTGCGCTTCAACGAGCTGGCCGCCACCCCGCTCGCCGAGTTCCAGGAGGTGGTGCAGGTCAACCAGGTCGGCACGTTCCTCGGGATGCGGGCGGTGGTCCCGGAGCTGACGGCGGCCGGCGGCGGCACCGTCGTGAACACCGCCTCGTACGCCGCGCTGTCCGGCATGGCGTACCTGACCGCGTACGCGGCGTCCAAGGCGGCGGTGGTCGGCATGACGCGGGTGGCGGCGATGGAGCTGGCGGGCCGGGGCATCCGGGTCAACGCGATGTGCCCGGGGGCCGTCGACACCCCGATGGCGCGTCCGGAGCGGGGACCGGCGGAGACGGCGGACGTCTCCGGCACCTCCACCGCCTCCGCTCCGGACCTTGACGCGTTCTTCGCGAAGACCGTTCCCCTCGGGCGGATCGGGCAGCCGGAGGAGGTCGCCCGGCTGGCGCTGTTCCTGTCGTGCGCGGACTCCTCGTACATCACGGGCCAGCCGTTCGTCATCGACGGCGGCCGGCTGTCCGGCATCAGCCTGTACTGAGGCGCGTACGCCGTTTCCTGGCCCGTACCTGATGGCCCGTCAGGTATTGACGGCCCGGAAGCCCGGTGCGAGAGTCGGACCCGATCTGACGGGGCGTCAGGTATTGGCGCCAAGGCGGACGAGGGACGGTGAACCTACCTTGGAATTCGGGCTGTTCGTTCAGGGATATGTGCCCGCCGCGCGGGCGAAGGCCGACCCCCAGGCGGAGCACCACGCGCTGATGGAGGAGACCGAGTACGTCATCGAGGCCGACCGGGCCGGGTTCAAGTACGCGTGGGCCTCCGAGCACCACTTCCTGGAGGAGTACTCCCACCTCTCCGCCAACGACGTCTACCTGGGCTACCTCGCCCACGCCACCGAGCGCATCCACCTCGGCTCCGGCATCTTCAACCCGCTCGCCCCGGTCAACCACCCCGTCAAGGTCGCCGAGAAGGCCGCCATGCTCGACCACCTCTCCGGGGGCCGTTTCGAGTTCGGCACCGGGCGCGGCGCGGGCAGCCACGAGATCCTCGGGTTCATGCCGGGCGTCACCGACATGAACCACACCAAGGAGCTGTGGGAAGAGACCATCGCCGAGTTCCCGAAGATGTGGCTCCAGGACGAGTACCAGGGGTTCCAGGGCAAGCACTGGCAGCTGCCGCCGCGCAAGGTGCTGCCCAAGCCGTACGGGACCGCGCACCCGCCGATGTGGTACGCGGCCGGCTCACCCGCCTCGTACGCGATGGCGGGGAAGAAGGGTCTGGGCGTGCTGGGCTTCAGCGTGCAGAAGGTCGCCGACATGGAGTGGGTCGTCGAGTCGTACAAGAAGGCCGTCGAGCAGGCCGAACCGGTCGGCGCGTACGTCAACGACAACGTCATGGTGACCTCCACCGCCATCTGCGCCGAGACCCACCAGAAGGCCGTGGAGATCGCGGTGGGCGGCGGGCTGAACTACCTCCAGTCGCTGCTGTTCCGCTACCACGACACGTTCCCGCGCCCCGAGGGCATCCCGGAGTGGCCCGAGCTGCTGCCCGAGTACACCGAGGAGATCATCGAGCTGCTGATCGCCGAGGAGCTGATGATCTGCGGCGACCCCGACGAGGTGTTCCGCCAGTGCGAGCGCTGGGAACAGGCCGGCGCCGACCAGCTCTCCTTCGGCCTGCCCATCGGCGTCTCGCCCGAGGACACCCGCACCACCATCCGGCTGATCGGCGAGCACGTGATCCCGAAGATCGACACGGATCCGGTGCACCGGACGGCCCGCTTCCGGCAGAGCGCCGCCTGACCAAGGCCGTTCCGAGCGGAAGGGACTTCCCGGGGATGCTCGACCACCTGATCAAGGGCGCCACCGTCGTCGACGGCACCGGCGCCCCCGCGTACCAGGCCGACCTCGCCGTCCAGCGCGGCCGGATCACCGCCGTCGGCCGGATCACCGACCCCGCCAGGACCACCGAGGACGCCCACGGCCTCGTCCTGACGCCCGGCTTCGTCGACCCGCACACCCACTACGACGCCCAGCTCTTCTGGGACCCGTACGCCACCCCTCCATGCACCACGGCGTCACCACCGTCGCGGGCGGCAACTGCGGCTTCACCCTCGCCCCGCTCAACCCGGACCGCCCCGGCGACGCCGACTACACCCGCCGCATGATGAGCCGCGTCGAGGGCATGTCACTGGCGGCACTGGAGCAGGGCGCGCCGTGGAACTGGTCCACCTTCGGCGAATACCTGGACGCCCTGGACGGCCGGACCGCCGTCAACGCGGGCTTCATGGTCGGCCACTGCGCCCTGCGCCGCCACGTCATGGGCCCGGACGCCATCGGCGGACAGCCCACGGACACCCAGCTGGACGCCATGCTCCGGCTCTTCCACGAGGCCATGGAGGCGGGCGCCTGGGGCCTGTCCACCACCCAGTCCTCGACCCATGCCGACGGTGACGGCCAACCCGTCGCCTCCCGGCACGCCCGCCCCGCCGAACTCCTGGCGCTCTCCCGCGCGGTCGCCGACCACGAGGGCACCCAGCTCGAAGCGATCGTCGCCGGGTGCCTCGACCAGTTCGCGGACGAGGAGATCGACCTGCTCGTCGAGATGTCGGCCGCCGCCGGGCGCCCGCTGAACTGGAACGTGCTGACCATCGACGCGGCCGTACCCGAACGCGTCCCCCGGCAGCTGGAGGCGAGCGAGCGCGCCCGTGAGGCGGGCGGCCGGATCGTCGCCCTCACCATGCCGATCCTCACCCCCATGAACATGTCGCTGGGCACCTTCTGCGCCCTCAACCTCATCCCCGGCTGGGGCGACATCCTCGCCCTGCCCGTACCGGAGCGCATCGCCCGGCTGCGCGACCCGGCCGTACGGGAGGAGATGCTGCGGCGCGCGGCGAGCAAGGAGGCGGGCGTCTTCCGGCGGCTGGCCGACTTCGCCCGGTACGTCATCGGCGACACGTACTCCGCCGCGAACCGGGGACTCTCCGGCCGGGTGGTCGGCGACATCGCCGCCGAACGCGGCCAGGAACCTTTCCACACCCTGGTCGACATCTGCGCCGAGGACGGGCTGCGCACCGTCCTGTGGCCGATGCCGACCGACAACGACCCGGACAGCTGGGCCCTGCGGCAGCGCACCTGGCAGCACGAGGACGTGATGCTGGGCGGCTCCGACGCGGGCGCCCACCTGGACCGCATGTGCGGCGCCCCGTACACGACACGCTTCCTCGGCGACTGCCTGCGCGGCCGGAAGCTGGCGGGGCTGGAGGAGGCCGTACGGATGCTGACCGACGACCCGGCCCGGCTCTTCGGCCTGCGCGGCCGCGGCCGGATCGCCGTCGGCCACCACGCCGACCTGGTCCTCTTCGACCCGGAGCGGATCGACGCCGGGCCGGCCCGGCTGGTCCACGACCTGCCGGGGGACAGCCCGCGACTGGACTCGGAGGCCGCCGGGATCGTGAGCGTACGGGTCAACGGCGTCGAGACGGTACGGGACGGCGCGGTGACCGGGGCGGTACCGGGGAAGGTCCTGCGATCGGGCCGGGACACCGAGACGGTGCGTACGCGGTGAGCGCGCCTTCCGGTCCGTCCGCCCCTCGCCCCGAGCGGCTGCTGATCGGCGGCACGTGGACCGCGCCCGACCACGGCCACTACGAGGTGACCGACCCGGCGACCGAAGAGACCGTCGGACTGGCGGCGGAGGCGAGCCGCGACCAGGCGTACGAGGCGGCCCGCGCGGCGCGCGAGGCGTTCGGGCCCTGGTCGCGCACAGCGCCCGAGACCCGCGCGCGGGTCCTGGAGCGCGCCGCCGAGATCCTGGCGCGCAACATCGGCCCGTACACCCGGCTCGCGCAGGCGGAGACCGGGGCGACGACCGGCACCGCCCGCGCGATGCAGGTAGGCGTCGCCGTCGCCCGCCTGAAGCGGTACGCGCGCGGAGCGCTGGAACCGGTCGAGACCCCCTACCGCCGCAGATCAACGAGGCGGGCCCGTTCGGGAAAGCGGCCGTCCTCGGCGCGCTCGCGGTGCGCCGCCCCGTCGGCGTCGTCACCTGCGTCACCTCCTACAACAACCCCTGGGCCAACCCGGCCGGCAAGATCGCCCCCGCCCTGGCCATGGGCAACACGGTCATCATCAAGCCCGCCCCGCAGGACCCGCTCTCCGTCCACCGCCTGACCGAGGCCCTTCAGGAAGCCCTGGACGAGGCCGGTGCGCCACCGGGCGTCGTCAACCTCGTGACCGGCGAGGACCCGGCGATCGGCGAGGCCGCGGTCGACTCCCCGGACGTGGACATGGTCAGCTTCACCGGCTCCACGGCCGTCGGGCAGCGCATCGCCGAAGTGTGCGGACGCGGCATGAAACGCCAGCTCATGGAGCTGGGCGGCAAGGGCGCCGCACTGGTCTTCGACGACGCCGACCTGGACGCGGCGGTGGCCGGCATCGGCACCACGTACTCCTTCTACAGCGGTCAGATCTGTACGGCACCGACGCGCGTACTGGCGCAGCGCGCCATCCACGACCGGCTGGTGGAGAAGCTGACCGCGTACGCGACCCGCCTGAAGATCGGCGACCCTGCCGCCCCGGACACGGTCATCGGCCCGGTGATCTCCGCCGCGCACCGCGACCGCGTCGAGTCGTACATCGAACTGGCCTGCAAGGAGGGCGCCCACCTGGTCACGGGCGGCGAGCGCCCACCCCTCCCGCGCGGCTTCTACGTGGCCCCCACCCTCTTCACCGACTGCACCCCGACCCTGCGCGTCGTACGGGAGGAGATCTTCGGCCCGGTGGTCGTCGTCCTCCCCTTCACCGACGAGGAGGAGGCTGTCGCCCTCGCCAACGACAGCGACTACGGCCTGCTGGACTACGTGTGGTCCGGGGACGTGGCGCGCGCGTTCCGGGTGGCGGGGCGGCTGCGCGCGGGCGGCGTCGGCGTCAACACGGTCGGGCGGAACATGGAGGCGCCGTTCGGCGGCTTCAAACGGAGCGGGGTGGGGCGCGACGTCGGCTCGTACGCGCTGCACGCGTACAGCGAGACGCAGGCGGTGGTGTGGCCGGGATGAGGCCGGTGCGCGACGGCGCGGGAAAATTTTGAAACGGGACGAAACGGACAGGGCTGCGGTTCCCGCAGTCCGGAACTCGACCGTACGACCTTCAAGTTACCGACCGTAACGCGCAGCACGCCTTGCAAACCTCACCCAAAAGCCCGCCCGACCCCACCCTCATGTGGATTCCACGGCTCCCGAGGGGAGGATCTTCAGCCCCCCGATGCGGAAACAGCAGCCCTTAACGTCCTGTTCATGGTTCAGGTAGACCCCCGGCTCCCGGCCGGAGACACGGTAACGAGGGCCGCCGACACGGCTGGTGGCGCCGCCGGAGGCGGCACCGGCGGGACCCGCGGCAAGGGCCTGAGCGGCAACTCCGTAGGGCTCCTCGGCAGCGCCGTCATCGGCGTCTCGACCGTCGCCCCCGTCTACTGCCTGACCTCGACCCTCGGCCCCACCGTCGGCGAGGTCGGCCTCCAGATGCCGGCCGTCTTCCTCGCGGGCTTCCTGCCGATGCTGCTGGTCGCCTTCGCCTACCGGGAGCTGAACAAGGCCGTCCCCGACTGCGGCACGTCCTTCACCTGGACGGTGAAGGCGTTCGGCCCGCGTATCGGCTGGATGTGCGGCTGGGGACTGGTGATCGCGACGATCATCGTCCTCTCCAACCTGGCCGGCGTCGCCACCTCCTTCTTCTGGCTCCTGCTCGGCGAACTCACCGGCAGCGACGCCATCGCCGCCCTGGACGGCGACAAGGCCGCCCACGTCCTGACGTGCCTGGCCTTCATCGCCCTCGCCACCGCCGTCAGCTACCGCGGCATGACCGCCACGAAAGGCGTCCAGTACGCCCTGGTAGGCCTCCAACTAGCCGTACTCGCCCTCTTCATCGCCA